>NZ_JFJY01000001.1 GCF_002115785.1 Thalassospira sp. MCCC 1A03138
TGGTGCCAACGTTCACGTGCGGTTTTGTACGCGCAAACTTTTCTTTAGCCATTACACTCAGATCCTAATCCGAACCAAAAAAAACACGTAAGAACCCACCGCACGAGCCGACGGGATCATATAAAATCTGGAGCGGGTGAAGGGAATCGAACCCTCGTCGTAAGCTTGGAAGGCTTCTGCTCTACCATTGAGCTACACCCGCATATTCTCTTTGCGAGCTCTCGCGAGGGCGAGAGAATGGTGGAGGGGGCAGGATTCGAACCTGCGTAGACTAAGTCGGCGGATTTACAGTCCGCTGCATTTGACCGCTCTGCCACCCCTCCATCAGGGTCAAAACGTTGTCGGGGTTAACCCCGGCTTCGTTCGGCGAGGGAGGGAATACGTTGCAGGGCCCTTCCTTGTCAACAGCAAAAAAAACACGAAATCGTATTTCCTTTCCTATATGTTCCCCATGCTTTCGTTCCAAAGCGAAACAAAGTGCATTCACACCCTTACCGTCCGGAGGTTTCCGCCATTATGTCGCGTCGCAACAATTCACGTTCTGCCAACCGTTCGACCGGAACGGGTCCGGGCGACAGCTTCCCGCAAGACGATGATAAACGTGACGGCAATTCGCGTCGCGGACGAAAACGCGGTCGTGACGGCGGCAATGCCGGTGGGGCTTCGCGCCTGATTCTATTTGGTCGTCACCCGGTTCTGAACGCGATTTACAATCCGCAACGCACGATTCACAAAATCTGGGCGTCCGAGGCCGTGCGCGATGAAATCGTTGCTGCCCTTGCCGATACCGAACGCACCGATGTGCAGCTTGACGCTGCCGGGCGCACCGATCTGGATGAAATGCTGCCGCCGGGCACCGTCCATCAGGGCATGGCCATGCATTGCGCGCCCCTGCCCCAGATTTCCGTCGAAGAACTGATCGCCGATACCCGGGATGAAGAACAATGCACGGTTCTGATCCTTGATCAGGTCACCGATCCGCACAATGTCGGTGCGATTCTCCGCAGTGCGGCGGCCTTTGGTGCCGCTGCCGTCATCGTGCCGGACCGTCACGCCCCGCCCGAAACCGGCGTTCTGGCCAAATCGGCCAGCGGCGCGCTCGAAACCGTGCCCTATATTCATGCCGGCAATCTCAGCCAAACCATCGAGAAACTTAAAGGTGCGAATTTCTGGCTGGCGGGTATGGATGGCTACGCCGAACAAACGCTGGCCGAAGCCAAGCTCAAGGGCCGGGTCGGCATCATCATGGGCTCCGAGGGCGAAGGCCTGCGCCGCCTGACCCGCGAAAATTGCGACTTCCTCGTCAAACTGCCGATGTCGGACCGCATCGAAAGCCTCAACGTCTCGAACGCGGCCGCGGTTGCCCTGTACGAGCTGTATCGCCGCTAGGAACAAGGCCCAAAGCCGGGATTCCCCGCAGCCAGGGCACCGCCAGAAGCAGGGAAAATATGCCGCAAAATTTGATGCTATTTTCCCTGCATCAAAGGCTTGCAATCGCGCGCATCCCGGACTATGTTTCGCGCCGCCCACGCCGGCATAGCTTTAACTGGTAGAGCAGCGGATTTGTAATTCGAAGGTTGGGAGTTCGAGTCTCTCTGCCGGCACCATTAAAAAGAAACCCCCGCATCGCCTTTTGGCTGCGGGGTTTTCTTTTGTTGATAAGGGATATCGCCAGCCTCTTTTGACCGGCAATATCCCGATTTGAAATCATCCCGAATACATTCCGGAACGGCTTATCCTTAACGACCTGCTGCTTTAAGGATCAAATCAGCAATCTCCTGGGGATGAGAGACCATCGGAAGGTGCCCTGCATCCAGCGTGACGGTCTGAGCCCCCATCCTTTTAGCAAGGAATCGCTCGAATTCGGGCGAGATCGTCATATCGTTTGCCGACACGGCATAAAAGCTCGGCTTGTTCTTCCAGGCCGTGTGCGTTGTCTTTTCGGAAAACAGAGATGCTGCCGTTGGCTGTTGTACCGCGTAGAAAACTTTGGCTTCGCTTTCAGGAATGCCATTCGCGAAGTATTTCAGGAATGCATCTTCGGAAACAGTCGTGAAACCATCGACCTTTTTGACACCCGCTCTTACCGGGGTATCGGGGAATGTCTTCTGAAGAGCAACAAAGTCCTCCCCTGCCTGCGGAGCACGTGCCGCGACGTAAACAAGCGCCGATACATTCTTTGCATCGCCGACATCACTGATCGCTGTACCACTCCACGAATGTCCCGCTAGAACTGTGGGACCGTCCTGCTGTTCAAGCACCCGAAGGACGTCTTCGTTCGAATCTTCAAGGGACGTCAACCGGTTCTGAACCGCTGTAACCTTCAGCCCCGCTTTCTGAAGGATTGGTATCACCTTCGCCCAGCTTGAACCGTCCGCCCATGCCCCATGGACCAGAACAACGTTTTCAGCTCTCACGGGAGCCGGGGTCAGAGTAGCAACCGCGTCTTGCGCGAATGCATTGCCTATAACCAGAACACCGGCAACAGCAGCTGCGGCGATTTTAATCATCATGGATTTCATATTCACACCTTATGCTTATCAAAGCGTCTCAAATGCGCTTCCTATAAGTTTTCGGATGTGCAACCCTCGATGAAACATGGGCAGTGTTCACAAGCGATCACGAAACCGCGACGTCGCCACCCTGACTTCCTTTGCATTGAGTAATGTTCGTTGGATAAAAGTAAGACCGGTTGGGAAGAAGCAATGCTTGCCGAACGTCGGGGCGATGCCAAGGCATATGGCAATTTGCTTGGCGAAATTGCCCGCAGCCTTCGAAGCGCCATTCCCGGAAAGCTGAGGCTCATGGGAATTGATCCGCAAGAGACCGAGGACATCGTGCAGGAAATCCTGATTGGCCTGCACAACAAGCGCCATACATGGGATTCTACGCGACCGTTCAAGCCGTGGCTTGCAGGAATTGTTCGCTACAAACTGACCGATGCGGTGCGACGTTTATCTCGTGAAAGGTCGAAACATGCGGATATCGAAATCGAAGAACTGGCCGAAATGGTCGGCACGACGCCCGATCCCTCGAAGGCGATTGATGCCGAACGTAACCTTGCAAAATTACCTCCGCAACAGCACGAGGTTGTCAGAGCACTCGCACTTGAGGGGCAAAGTGTTCGCACAACGGCTGAAAAACTTGATCGTAGCGAAGCAGCGGTTCGCGTGACTTTCAGCCGTGCTTTAAGTCGGCTTTTTGCGATCTCCCGCTCGGATCAGGACAAATAGGGATGGCTCATGGAAACGGCTAAAACAGATTTGCTGATTAACTCTCTTGCGAAACAGGCGGGACAATCTGTTTATCCCTCGCCCGGTCGGCTTGGCTTTATGCTCGCACTCGGTTCGGTTACCGGAACTGTAGTTCTTTTTGCCGCAATCCTGCTGGTGCTTGGTGCCAGGAACGATTTATCCGCTGCTCTCCATGAACCAGCGACATATTTTAAACTTGCAGCCATGCTCAGCCTTGCTGTCGCATCTCTTTTCATGACCTGTCGCGCGATTGCGCCTGATCGCAAAAGTGCCTCATCGATACTGCTTGTTCCAACCGTGGCCATTATCGTACTGCGCGCAGTAACAGATCAGTCGGGCGCATCGTGGCTGGGGGCGTCTGAATATGCCGTCATATCCTGCGTGTTGACCATCATCATCACTGCGGCTCTGCCGCTGGCGATTATTTTCGGGTTGCTAAGGCTTGGTGCCCCGATTGCTCCGACGCGCGCGGGTGCAATTGCCGGTATGCTGGCGGGTGCTCTTGCAGCTACGGCCTATACGATTACCTGCCGAAACGACTCAGGCCTCTTTTTGCTGATCTGGTATCCCTTTGCCATCGCCATCGTATCAGCATTCGGTGCTGCCGTTGGCCGACGCATCCTCGCTTGGTAATATGATCAAGCCGAAAATCGTTTTGTTTAATTCGCGATCAACCGCCCGCCCAGCAAAACAAACGCCGTCCCCATCACGCCCTGAATGGCGCGGTAGGCCCGCCGATAAACGCGCATGACGGCCTCGGTTGAAAAGAACCACGCCAGCACCAGATGCCAGCACCAGATGCCAGCCAAATGAAAACGTCGTCGTGCCCAGCACAATCGCAAGCCCGACCCAGCCCGGGGCATCGGGGCGAAGCACAATCGACATGATCGAAAACCAGAAAAGGGCGGCCTTGGGATTGCTCATCTGCACCAGAAGTCCGCGCCGGACATAGCGCCATAACGGACGATCCGCCTTCGCATCCGACACCGGAACCTCAAGCCCCTGCCCCCGGCTTTTATAGGCACTGCGTAGCGACATGAACCCCATATAGATCAGATACCCACCGCCAATCCAGCGCAGGGCAATCGCCACTTCCTCGGACGCGGCAAGGATGGCGGTCAACCCAATGACCGTCATCGTCGACCAGCAGATCGTGCCCGTACCGATGCCAAGCGCAATCCCCAGTCCCGCCCGGCGCGACACCGTCATGGAGGCACTGGTCACTGCCAGAAAATTCGGACCGGGCGACATGACCGCCATGGCAAAAATCGCATAGGCGGTGAGCAGATAGGGGACATATTCCATCACGTCCTCGAAACTTGTGGTGGCTGGCGACTTGGACCGTCATGTGGGATTTACCGAATAGTGCCAGTTTTCCGATAAAACGGGAACGGGAATCCCGTCCGATCTCTCCCCGCCCCGACGCCTCCCACTTCAGTGGGAATGACGAGCAGATTTGTGCCCCCCAAAAAACGTCACGCCCGCGAAGGCGGGCATCCAGTCAGCGGTGCAACAAACTCAATACGGTGGCATTACCGTCTTACAGCCAAACGATACTATCGTTTCTCGATCAGAAATCCCTCGGCCATCAGGCTGAAGGCATCAACCGCCTTGGGCAAGGCTGTTTTCGGATCATCACTGTCTGCGACCCACAAGGCTGCGTTCAGGGCGGCACCGCAAAGAAGGCGAGCGGCGGCATCGATATCAACCGGTTTCATGATCCCCGCGGCAATCAGTCTTTCGACGGCTTCTTTGGTCGCCTCAAGGCACGCATTCTGGCTTGGCCAATGTGACGGATCGCCAAGAATGGAAGGCCCATCGAGCAGAACGATTCTTCTGACCTCGGGATCAAGTGCCATCGCGATATAGGCCGCCCCCTCTGCCAGAAGCTGCTGCCATTCGTCCCCGGCACTGGCACTTGCGGCGCGTGCCCGCGCAGCCATCTCGCCATCGACCTGCGCGACAACGGCGGCAAGCAGCCCCTTCTTGTCGCCGAAATTGTGATAAAGCGCGCCCCGCGTCAGGCCAACCGATGCCGTCAGCTCATCCATCGACGCCGCGGCAAATCCCTGCGATCCGAATGCCTTGCGCCCCGCCGAAACAAGCTTTTCGCGGTTTTCTTCCATCGTTTCCTGGCGACGCCGTGCGGCCATTGCAAACCTCCTTGGTCAATTACCCGACACATATCATCTCACATACGTCACGTATATAGAACTTGACATACGCCATGTATCTGAGTTTTATATACGCATCGTATGTGAAATTGCACACCCAGATAAAAGGATAAATCCCCATGGCACAGCGTAACGCCATTTTCCCCGCCAACCGACATGCCCTTTATGCCGAACACGGTTATTCCGCCGCGATCAAATCGGGCGACCTTCTGTTCGTTTCCGGTCAGGTCGGCAGCCGCTCTGATGGTTCGCCCGAACCGGATTTCGAGGCACAGGTACGTCTGGCATTCGCCAATCTTGAAGCAACGCTCAAGGCTGGTGGCTGCACGCTTGACGATATTGTCGACGTCACGACCTTCCACACCGATCCCGAAAACCAGTTTGAAACGATCATGAAGGTAAAGGGTGACGTCTTCCCAAAAGCCCCCTATCCGAACTGGACGGCAATCGGCGTGAACTGGCTGGCCGGGTTTGATTTCGAAATCAAGGTTATCGCCCGCATTCCGGACTAAAGATCACAGGATTAAAAACGTCAAACGGCGCGATAGAACTTATCGCGCCGTTTGACGGAATATCAGATGACCGCGAACACCTACCTGCGCTTCGAGGTCGCGTAGCGTTCCGATTCCTCGTAATAGGCATCAAAGCCGATGCGATTGCGCAACTGGCCCCAATCCATCAGCATATCGGTGCGTGGCTTGCCGGCTTTCATCAATTGCAGGGTTTCAACCATCGCCTTCATTGCCGCTGCCATAAGCGATAATGGATAGGCCGCGATCTGATAGCCGATATCACTCAGTTCTTCGGGTGTCAGATCGGGGGTTTCGCCGCCTTCGACAATATTGGCCATCTTCGGCCCCGGCAGGGCGGCACAAATCTCGCGCATTTCCGCGACCGTTTTCGGGGCCTCGACAAACAGAATATCCGCCCCCAGTTCGGCAAATTTCGCGGCCCGGTCAATCGCCTCGCTCAGGCCGTGCTGATGACGGGCGTCGGTCCGCGCAAGGATCAGGATATCCGCCCCGGCTTCCCTTGCATCGACGGCGGCCTTGATACGATCAAACGCCTCGTCCCGGCCAACGACTTCCTTGCCCTTGGTATGACCGCAACGCTTGGGCGCAAGCTGATCCTCGATCATCACCGCGGCACAGCCTGCCTTGGCAAAGCCGGCAACGGTGCGTTTCACATTCATCGCATTGCCATATCCGGTATCACCATCACCGATCACCGGGATCGAAACCGCATCAGTGATGTTGCGCGCCTGATCAAGAACTTCGCCATAAGACATCAGGCCAAGATCAGGTTCGCCGATCCGCGATGCAGCGGCCGAAAAGCCCGACATGAAAGTCAGGCCAAAGCCTTCCTGTTCGATCAGCTTGGCCGACAGCGCATCAAAGCAGCACGGCATGGTAATCAGATCACCGGTCGCCAGAAGCGCACGGAGTTTATCGGCAGGAGAGATTTGTTTGGTCATAAGCGTCACATTTTAAAGGGGATATACAGGGCAAGATCATGCCAGACATACAGAATGGCCGCAGTCAGGAACATCAGAAGCAGGAACGGCAACACACCGCGCGCCACTTCGCCCAATCGCGTTTTCGCCACCGACTGAATGACATAAAGGTTAAGCCCCACCGGTGGCGTGATCAGCGCGCATTCAACCATGATCACCATATAGACCCCGAACCAGATCGGATCAAAGCCAAGGGCCAAGGCCGCCGGCAGCAGAACCGGCGTCATGATCAGCACCATTGAAAGTGCTTCGAACACCAGCCCCATGATCAGCAATACAACCGTCACGACGAGGATAAAGCCAAGTTCGGTATCGATCCCCTGGCTGATCATCATCGAGATATCCTGCGGGATGCGATACAGCGTGATCGCCTTGCCAAACACCTTGGCCCCGGCAATGATCAGGATGATCGCAACCGTGGTCGCCATGGTATCGAAAATCGCAAGCTTCAACGCTTTCCAGGTCAGAACCCGCATCGCTGCCGTAATCAGAAGGGCAGCGGCAAAACCGATGGCCGCGGCCTCGGTCGGGGTAAAGGCCCCGGAATAGATCCCCGATATGATCAGCACCGCCAGAAGCACGGCAGGCAGCGCCTTTAACGTGGCGCGCTTGCGCTCATCCCAGCCGCGTTTGGGTTCGCGTTCCTGCCCGCCAAACCGGGCATAGATCATCGAATAAACGATAAACAGCAACAGCAACGCAATCCCCGGCCCGACCCCGGCAAGGAAAAGCGCAATCACGGATTCTTCGGTCACGAAGCCATAAATGATCATCGGGATCGATGGCGGGATCAGGATGCCAAGCGTGCCGCCCGCCGCCATCAGGCCATAGACGAAACGCTTGTTATAGCCGCGCTGGACCATTTCCGGGATGGCGACCGTGCCAATCGTGGCCGCCGTTGCCACCGATGACCCCGAAATCGCGGCAAACACGCCACACGACAGGATGGTTGCCACCGCAAGCCCGCCCGGCCAATGCCCGACCCACGCACTGACCGCGGCAAACAGGTCATTGCCGACCCCGGCGCGCAGCAGGATGTTGGACATCAAAAGGAACAGCGGCACCGACAGCAGAATAAAACCATCCAGTGTCGACAGGATCGCCTGCGGCGCCATCAGCGGCGAAAACCCGCCAATGATCAGCATGCCAAGTCCAAGCCCGCCCAGTGCAAAGGCCACCGGCACACGGATCAGCAGCAAGGCGAACATTGCCGCAAGTGTCAGGATAATTGTCATTCGTGCGCCCCTTCCGGAATATCCTTGCCGCGGATCACGCCGACAATTTCAATGACGGCCTGAACAGCCAGAAGCGCAAAACCGATCACGACCGGGATTTCCGCAACCCACGCCGGAAGGTCAAGCATCGTGCCGCTGGTGCGGCCGCGCTCGAAACTTTCAAGGAAAATTTCCCAGCCCTTGAACGTCACCATGACGGAAAACACCAGAACCACCGCCATCGCAATGATTTCAAGCAAACGGCGCATCCCCGGCTTGCAAAGCCGGGTGATCGCATCGACGGAAATATGCCGCCGTGCCGCCAATGCCCAGGGCATGCCAAGCAACGATCCCCAGATCAGGCAAAGCTGCGAAAGCTCTGCCGCCCAGATGGTGGGACGAATAAAGAAATACCGAGCCACGACCTCATAGGTCAGCATCACACCCGCTGCGACAAACAGCAGGGCCGCGATCCAGGCCAGCAAAAGCATCAAACGATCAAACATGATAAAAATCCTGGCCGTACCGGGATGGTGGCCTCCGGTCCCGACCGCCTCCTGAAAAGAGAGACTGGTGAATAGATGAAAAGACATCACCGCAACGGCGGGGCCGTCGAAAATGCGGTGATGTCTTCTTTATTGGCAGTTCAGTCTATCGTCCGCGAACAAGGCTTAAAGCTTGCTGGCCGCGTCAAAGACCTGCTTGCCCAGATCGCCGGTATGGCTAAGGAATTCCTCGTAAACCGGTTTGGCAACTTCACGCCATGCCGCCATTTCCTCTTCGGTCGGGGTATAGACGGTCATGCCGTTGGCTTTGGCTTCTTCGTAGGCTTCGGCTTCGATCGATGACATGCGGTCACGCACGTCTTTTTCCGCATTCATCGCCGCGGTCGAAATGATGTCGCGCTGCGCATCCGAAAGGCCGTTCCAGAAATCGGTATTGATCACCACGATGAATTCGACATCGGCATCGTTGGTGGCGGTCACCGTATCCATGACTTCCCAAAGCTGGCGGGATTTGACGCCCGACATGCCGGTCATGCCCACATCAACCGTGCCACGCTGATAGGCGATATACTGCTCGGACCCGGAAATAAGGGTCGGCGCACCGCCAGCCGCTGAAATGAAATCGCCCTGGGTTTTGGAAAACACGCGGACTTTCTGGCCTTTAAGACCTTCCGGGCCTTTGATCGGGCCACCGTTCGACAGCATGATCGATCCGCCATATGCCTGCCACCACAGGACGGTCGCACCGGTATCGGCAATCGCGTCGTCAAGCGGGCCACGTACCGGCGATCCCTTGGCAACCGCGGCACGGACTTTCTCTTCGGAATCAAGCAGGAACGGCTGATAGAACACATCGACCGCCGGCACATCACCGACATAACGGGTCAGCGACGCCACACCCATTTCAATCGCCCCGGAACCGACAGCGGCGGGCACTTCCTTGTCCTTGTAAAGCTGTGCACTGTCATAAATCTCGACCGCGATATCGCCGTTCGATTTTTCCTCGACCTCGTTCTTGAACATCAAAAGGTTCTGACCAAGGTGGCTTTTCATCGGCAGTTGCAGCGAAATCCGCAATGTCAGATCGGCTGCAATGGCACTATGGGTCATGCCGGTAAAACCAACGGCAGCCATCAGGGCCGCCGCAAGGGCAAATTTCTTCATGACGAACGTCCTCCGGGTTTTTTTATTTTATACAAAAGCTTTCAGGCGCAAAGATGCGCTCAACCCGGTTTGGCATTCAAGATGTTTTGGTCATACCACTGTCACACGCATTAACCCTTAGTGCGCTGCACAGCAGCATGAAGGTCTTCTGTTCCGGGGGAAAGCGCCCTATCGGGCAATCACATGCTGCAATGCAAAAAGTGAATAATCGGGCTGATTATTCACTTTTTCTACGTAATCTGGCATGCCAGAAAAACGGTTTTGAATACAGAATACGGGAATCGTTCACCTGCGCGTTAATTGGCAAGCCGCTTATACATCACCGTCGTTGCGCTCAGCTTTTCGGAAAACGGATCACGGGCATAGGCCGGGATCACGCCCGCCGTTTCAAAACCGAGCGAGGCATAAAGCGGCTCGGCACTGTCGCCTGTTCTCGTATCAAGTGTCAGCAGATGACGTGCTTTCGCAAACGCCCGTTTTTCCAGTGCCTCCATCAGTTTTCGCGCAACGCCCATGCGGCGATATTGCGGATGCACCATCAGTTTGCAGACCTCGCCACGATGGACCTGATTGGGCATGGTGGCGCAATCAAGCTGCACGGTTCCGACCACCTTGCTGCCGTCCAGCAGCGCCACGAACAGATCGCGCCTGCCGCCCCGCATCGCGGGCAGGACCATATCGCGCCAGAAGCCAATTGCGGCGGCGGCATCAAACGGTTCGATAAATCCGATGCTGGCTCCGTCATGCACGCAGGCATGCAGCATCTCGCCAAACGCCTCCAGGTGGCTTTCAAGCTGATCGGCGTCAAAGCTTGCAATGGTGATCTGGTCGCTCATTTTTTTGGGGGCCTCATACTTTCATACGATGAAAAGGTGATAGATCGCGCCTTTATCGGCGGGGGCTTCAAAGCTGCTGGGGCCTGAAAGCCGGTATCGCAGGCAATCCCCGACATTCAGCACATAGGCCTTGCCCTCCACCGTGATATGCAGTTGCCCGGCCAGCATCACCAGATGATGTTCAAGCCCCGGGCGTGGCGTTCCCTCGTATTCGATCCGTGCGCCGGGATCGAGTTCGCATTCGATGACTTCCGCCATCAGCCCCTGCGCGGGTGGCGAAACCGTCCGTCGGAAAAAGCCGGTTTCCAGGTCGGCCCAGATCCGCTGCAAACCGCGATAAACAAGCGGTTTGAACTCGTCCTCGACCATCTGCATCAGGCGTGACATCGGCAGGCCATAGGCGGCACAAAGCTTGCCCAGAACATGCGCCGTCGGACTGACCTCGCCATTCTCAAGCCGCGACAGGCTGGCCCGGCTGACGTCACTGCGCGCGGCCAGCTCCTCCAGCGACCAGCCCCGCTCCGCCCGCAGCGCCCCCAATCGCTCCGCAATCCTCCGATCCATCATCCCACCACCTCAAGTTCAAAAATTAGGGAATTATTCCCACATATGAGAAATCGTCAACGAGAATCGATGTGGTTGTTGGAGGAGGTGGCGTATGGAGCGGGAGTGGAGGGACGAGGACGAGGACGAGGACGAGGACGAGGACGAGGTCGAGAACAAGGACAAAGACAAGGAAGGGATGAGGATGAGGAAAGGAGAGGGTGTTCGGGCTGTGGATACGAGGGCGGATAGAGGGAAAGGGACCTGGCGCGTTTGTTAGACTTAGGTTAGGTCAAATCCGTCGCGGGTCCAGCTTTGCAGGCCGCCTTTGAGGTTCATCACCTGACAGTCGAGGTGGGGCAGAACGGCGTTGGCGGCACCGAAAGATCGTTGTCCGACGGCACAAATGAACACGAAATCCGTCTCTGTATCGTCGGCAAGGTCGACAAGTGCCGGAATGTCGAAAGTCGAGGTCGGCATATTGATCGCCCCGCTGATATGGCCGGACTTGAATTCGTCGGGTTCGCGGACGTCAATCAGGGTCACGTTACCCTGTGCGATCAGGTGATCGAGTTCACCACTTTCGACGAAATTCACGCTACCATCGGTCATTCGATACTTCCCTTCGGGGCAGGTTTGGCGCACAGTAGAAATACAGAACTGATATAATTTTGCTGTTTGACTGTGCAATTGCAAAATGGGTACGGCGGATGTTTTCGTCGACCGGCCAAGCTATTCCCGATGTCGGGGCCGGTCACTTTGAAGTGATCGTTTCGCATGCGTTTTTACCAACAATATTCGTAAGTTGGGCATTGCGGAATGAAGCCGGAAGCCCCACGTCAAAGAGACAGGGTCACAGGAGCGGACCTTATCCGGGTGCATTCACCGGCCACATCCGCCCGCAGAAAAAAGTGACTTTGGGTCGCCGCAAAGCGGGACTTTGACTATTACCATTGCCGGTTGCAAATATTGCAAGCCATTCTAAGAAGTCATCAAACCCATTTTCTTTGCCATCATCTGGCAGACCTTTAAACGAACCTTAAATAAAGTTCATTATTTTATTTAATCACATCCCGATTGAACGATTCGTTTATTTCGGGCGTAGACAGAATGAACGGCGGCTATTTTCAATGCCACCGCAGTGCAGCAAAGCCGCTGCCGTCTTGCAACAGGATCGGGCAATCCGGCCATCATGCCGGTTAAGCCCCAAGATCAAAAGAACACAGGAAACGACATCTGACAGAAGTGCGATAACGTTGGAAAGGAGACCGCGCCATGGCTGAAGACAAGGACATCTTCGAGCTGTATGCGGAAGGCTATGACGGAAAACGCGAAACCGAACTAACCATCCGGGACTATCTTAATCTATGTCGCGATGATCCATCGGCCTACGCATCCGCAGCCGAACGGATGATCAAGGCAATCGGCGAACCCGAAATGATCGACACCTCGACCGATTCCCGTCTCGGCCGAATTTTCCTGAACCGCACCATCAAACGATATCCGGCCTTTGAAGATTTCTTTGGCATGGAAGAAACCATCGAACGCATCGTCGGTTTCTTCAAATATGCCGCCCAGGGACTGGAAGAACGCAAACAGGTTCTTTATCTGCTGGGCCCGGTTGGCGGCGGTAAAAGCTCGCTTGCCGAACGGTTAAAGGAACTGATGGAGGTCGAGCCGATCTATGTTCTGAAAGCCGGCGATCAGATCAGCCCGGTTTTCGAAAGTCCGCTTGGCCTGTTTAACCCGGCCAAGATGGGTGATGCGATCGAGGACAAATACGGCATCCCCAAACGCCGCCTGACCGGGCTGATGTCGCCATGGGCGGTGAAACGGCTTGATGAATTTAACGGCGATCTTTCGAAATTCTCGGTTGTAAAACTGATCCCGTCGCGCCTGCGCCAGATTGCGATTGCCAAAACCGAACCGGGCGATGAAAACAATCAGGACATTTCGTCACTGGTCGGCAAGGTCGATATCCGCAAACTTGAATATTACAGCCAGAACGACCCGGACGCATACAGCTATTCCGGCGGCCTTAACCGCGCCAATCAGGGGCTTCTTGAATTTGTCGAGATGTTCAAGGCCCCGATCAAGATGCTGCATCCGTTGCTGACCGCAACACAGGAAAGCAACTATATCGGCACCGAAAACCTTGGTGCGATCCCGTTCCAGGGCCTCATTCTGGCGCACTCGAACGAGGCGGAATGGCAAACCTTCAAGGCCAACAAGAATAACGAGGCCTTTATCGACCGTATCAGCGTGATCAAGGTTCCCTATTGCCTGCGGGTGACAGAAGAAACCCGGATTTACGAAAAACTGTTGCAGGGATCCGAACTGGAACAGGGGTCCTGCGCACCGGGCACGCTTAAGATGCTGGCACAGTTTTCGGTTCTGTCGCGCCTTGAAGAACACGAAAATTCAAACCTGTATTCCAAGATGCGGGTCTATGACGGCGAGACATTGAAGGATGTCGACCCCAAAGCCAAATCGATGCAGGAATATCGTGATACCGCGAGTGTCGACGAAGGCATGGACGGCATTTCGACACGGTTTGCCTTCAAGGTGCTTTCGGAAACGTTTAACCACGACACCCACGAGGTTGCGGCCGACCCGGTCCATCTGATGTATGTGCTCGAACAGGCGATCCGGCGCGAACAATACCCGGAAGAACGCGAAAAGGATTACATGGATTTCATCAAATCCGAACTGGCCCCGCGCTATGCGGAGTTCATCGGGGCGGAAATCCAGAAGGCCTATCTCGAAAGTTATTCCGATTACGGCCAGAACCTGTTTGACCGTTATGTCGCCTATGCCGATGCATGGATCGAGGATCAGGACTTCAAGGATCCCGATACCGGTCAATTGCTGGATCGCAAGATCATCGATCAGGAACTGTCCAAGATCGAAAAACCGGCGGGCATCGCCAATCCGAAGGATTTCCGTAACGAGGTGGTCAAGTTTGCCCTGCGCGCGCGCGCCAATAACAAGGGCAAGAACCCGGCATGGACATCGTACGAAAAACTGCGCGAAGTCATCGAAAAACGCATGTTCAGTCAGGTCGAAGACCTGCTGCCGGTGATTTCCTTCGGATCGAAAAAAGACAGCGACACCGAGAAGAAACACAACGAGTTCGTCAAACGCATGATTGATCGAAGCTATACCGAGCGCCAGACCCGCCGTCTGGTCGAATGGTACATGCGTGTCAATAAGGCCGGTTAAGCCCAAGCTGCGGCTTTGCCGACCCGCACCGGGCGGTTTGTCCCCTTGTCCGCCCGGTGCACCGAGCTCCCGGTCGACGGTTTTCCAACGATCCGTCGGCCGGGGTTCTCGAAACGATACGTGCGCAAGCAAGGATATGATGGCCCATGCTTTATATCGTCGACCGCCGCAAGAACCCGAAAGGCAAAAGCCTTGGCAACCGGCAGCGCTTTATGCGGCGTGCAAAGGCACAGATCAAAAAGGCGGTAGAAGACACCATTCGCACCCGCGGCATTACCGATATCAATAGCGGCGATTCCATCACCATTCCGGGGAAGACCCTGCATGAACCGAGTTTTCACCATGCGCGGCGCGGCGGGGATCGCAATTATGTCCTGCCCGGCAATAAAAAGTTTGTCCCCGGCGACCGGATTGCCCGCCCGCAGGGTGGTGATGGCGGTGCGGGGGGATCACAGGCCAGCCCCGATGGCGACGGTGAAGACGAATTTCAGTTCACCCTGTCGCGTGACGAGTTTCTGGATATCTTTTTCGAAGATCTGGAACTGCCCGATCTTTTGAAAAAAAGCCTGAAACAGACGACGGCCTTTCGCACGGCGCGTGCGGGTTTTTCATCGGACGGGACGCCCGCCAACCTTAGCCTTGTGCGCACCATGCGCAATTCCCTGGCGCGACGGATTGGCCTGCGCCGCCCGAAAACCGCCGAAATCCGCGACCTTGAAGAAAAAATCGCCGCCCTTCAGGCCAAGGCCGAAAAACGCCCGTCCGGCAAACTGACCAAGCCCGATGAAGATACGCTTCACATGCTTCTGGCAGATATTGAAGAAGCCAAGCGCCGCATGAAGGCGATCCCCTTCATCGATCCCATCGACACGCGATACAACCAGTTTCAGCAAATCCCCGATCCGAACACCCAGGCCGTCATGTTCTGTCTGATGGATGTGTCCGGGTCGATGTCCGAACAGATGAAGGAACTGGCGAAACGGTTCTTCATGTTGCTGCATCTGTTTTTGCATCGCAGATATGATCATGTCGATGTGGTGTTCATCCGCCATACATCACGCGCCGCCGAAGTCGACGAGGAAACGTTTTTCTATTCACGCGAAACCGGCGGCACCATCGTTTCGACCGCGCTGGAAGAAATGAAACGGGTGATGAAAGATCGTTACCCGACCGATCAATGGAACATCTATGCCGCCCAGGCATCGGACGGCGACAATTATTCCAATGACGGTGCGAAATGCACGGCCTTGCTGGCCGAGGACCTTTTGCCGAAATGCCAGTATTACGCCTATATCGAAATCACCGACGAGCGCGAGGCCGAGATTTTCTCCTCCGCCGAAGGGGAAACTGCCCTTTGGAAGGCCTATGCCCCGGTTGCCCGCGCCAATGCGCGATTTGCCCTTAAACGGGTGACCAAGGCCGCCGATATCTTCCCGGTCTTCCGGGAACTGTTTGCCAAAAATCGTGCCGAAAAACTGAGCGGGGTCAAAGGATGAGCAAAAAGACCGAACCAGCCACCGCCCCCGAACTTCTGTTTTCCGGTGCCGATTGGGATTTCAACACCCTGAAAGCCACCTATGACGCGATCGAGGATATCGCGATCAACGAGCTAAAGCTTGATGTCTATCCCAATCAGGTCGAGGTAATCACGTCCGAGCAGATGCTGGATGCCTATTCATCCATCGGCATGCCGTTGATGTATCATCACTGGTCGTTCGGCAAACGGTTCGTGCGCGACGATGTGATGTATCGCAAGGGATATCAGGGCCTGGCATACGAGATCGTGATCAATTCCAACCCCTGCATTTCCTATGTCATGGAAGAAAACACCATCGTCATGCAGGCCCTGGTGATCGCCCATGCCGCCTTTGGCCATAACCATTTTTTCAAGAGCAATTACCTGTTCAAGCAATGGACCGATGCGGAAGGCATTCTCGATTATCTGCAATTTGCCAAACGCTATATCGCCAAATGCGAGGACCGGTTTGGCTTTGATGCGGTCGAACGGGTTCTGGATGCGGCGCATGCGCTTATGGAACAGGGAGTAAACCGGTATTCCCACCCGGAAAAACCCAATCTGGCGGCAGAACTGGAACGTGAACGCGAACGCGCGAAATACGAGGACGAGACCTATAACGATCTGTGGCGTACCTTGCCGCAGGCGGAAAAGGACGACGAGGACCTTGATGAAATGCGTCGCAAGATGCGGGTCGAGGAACGCCGGGCCCAGTTCGGATTACCCGAAGAAAACCTGCTGTATTTTCTGGAGAAAAACGCCCCGACCCTGCAAGCCTGGGAGCGCGAGATTTTGCGCATCGTGCGCAATATCGGACAGTATTTCTATCCGCAGAAACAGACCAAGATGATGAATGAAGGCTGTGCGTGTTATGTCCATTACGCGATCATGAACAGCCTGTATGACAAGGGCCTGATTTCCGAAGGCGCGATGATGGAATTCATCGATTACCATTCGCGCGTGGTGTTTCAGGCCGAATATGACGATCCGCGTTATTCCGGGTTCAACCCCTATGCGCTTGGCTTTGCCATGATGCAGGATATTCACCGCATCTGTGTTGACCCGACCGAGGAAGACCGCAAATGGTTCCCCGATATCGCCGGTAATAATGAGCCGGTCGAGACGTTAAAAGAAGCATGGGCGCATTACCGCGACGAAAGTTTCATCCTGCAATTCCTGTCACCCAAACTGATGCGCGACATGCGGATGTTTCTGATCGACGATCTAAGCTCCAGCCCGCATCTGGAAGTTGCCGCCATCCATGACGATAACGGATACCGCAAAGTGCGCCGCGCCCTGGCGCGGATGCATGACATTTCGGTCCGCGAACCGGATATGCAGGTGGTTGATGTCGACCTGCGCGGCAACCGGCAACTTTACATCCAGCATACCGAACATGACGGTGTCCGGCTTGAAAAGTCCGAAGCAGAGATGACGCTGGGCTATATCGGGCAGTTATGGGGATATGGCGTGACCTTGCAGGCGGTTGACAATGAAACCGGTGAAATCCTGCATGAAATGGACTTTAGCCCCGACGATCTGATGCAGGGTATATAATATTCGATAGCGGTCTCTTTAACATCCCAAGGCACACCCAATATACATCCCAAGTTGAGATTTCTGCGACCGGTATATGGGCGAATGTTTTGAAAATCCTGCGTTTTGCATTTTGGGTCGTTTGTGTTTGCCTTTTGCTACAGGAAACCGCACAGGCCGATACCAGAACCATCAAAATGGCCTTCCCCGAGGGTCTGAAGAAATTTTTTGCCTATGAATTCGGCGTCATCGAAATGGCGTTGGACTTGTCGGGCACTGATTACGTTCTGGATATCGAGGAATTAAAAGGCGCGACACAGTCACGCATAAGCGAAATGCTGTTGGCCGGTGATATCGATGTGATGTTTGCCGGTTACAGTGCGGAGCGTGAAAGCAGATTTCGCCAGGTCAATATTCCCATCACGCGCGGCATTCTGGGGCACCGTGTTTTCATGGTCAAAAAGGACCGGGCAGAGGCGCTTCGGAATGTCGAAACCCTGGATGAATTGCGCCAGTTCTGCATCGGGGTGGGGTCCGACTGGCCCGATGCCGACATTATGGAAGATAACGGTTTCTGTGTTGAACGCGGCCCGCGCAACAACCTTTGGGAAATGCTGGAAAACAGTCGGTTTGATGCTTTAACCCGTGCCGTTCACGAAGCCTATCGGGAATTGCCCGCAATCCAGGCGCAATATCCGGATGTGGTTCTGAATGACACCGTCATGCTGGTTTATCCGTTCGACTTTTTCATCTATGTGAACAGGAAAAACAGCGCCCTATGGCAAACCATTACAGACGGCCTTCTTGAAGCGTATCGAACCGGTGCCTTCATGGAACATTTTCACAATGCCCCGGCGATTGCACGCGCCCTTGATGCCCTGAAAACAGAACGGCGGCACGTTTTCAACATCGAAAATACCATCATGAGTGAGACGACAAGAAACATCGATGACCGTTTCTGGCTAAACGTTTCTGATTTGCATACGGATCGCGCGACCGGCAACCCGGATTTGAGGTGTCCTCCGTGCCGGATGTAACACCCTGGCAAGATATTTTAACCGGCCCGAAAAGATGGAACCGTCTTCGATGCGGATTGTTTCTTGCGGGTTCAGATCGCATATGGCACCGCATCATTACCATTCCCCAACATTTGTTCTGCACCGAAATCGGCAAAAAATGCGCCTTCAACTACGGATGCGGATTTTTCGTTACGAAATCGAAACTTGCTTATCGGGATCAAACAGAAAACCCTATTAGGTTCAAACAGGCATAACCAGATCACGAGGGGATTTATCGCTTGACGAATCGTTATGATATAACATAACAAATAATACCTCACCAATAGCCATTCCCCCGTTTCGAACCGGATTGATGTCATGCCAATTTCTGCCCTTCGTCGCGCCCTGCTTGCCCTGCCGCTGCTTGCCCTGCCCTATGGGGCGCAGGCAGCCGAAAATCCGTCGGTCGTTGTATCGATCAAGCCGATCCACGGCATTGCCAGCGCAATCATGGCAGGCGTTGGCAAACCGGCTCTGCTGCTTGATGGTGCCTCATCACCGCATGCCTATTCGCTGCGTCCCAGCGAAGCCCGGTCGCTTCAGGAAGCCGATCTGGTGATTTATGTCTCCCACGGCCTTGAGGGCTTCCTGAAAAAGCCGCTGGCAACCCTTTCGGGCAGTGCCCATCAGCTTGAACTGGCCGATATTGAAGGCCTGACCATCCTGGCAATGCGTGAAGGCGGCGCGTGGGAAGCCCATAGCCATGACCATGGCGGCCATGATCACGACGATCATGATCACGAAGATGAACATCATGACGAACATGATCATGATGCCCATGACCATGACGGGCATGAGGATCACGCCCATGCCGAAGAACATGACCATGACCATGATCATGACCACGAGCATGAGCACGAAGGTGAAGAAGGTCACCATCATGATGAACACGGTATTGATTCCCATCTCTGGCTTGATCCGGCCAACGGGGCAGCCATCGCAAAGGCAATTGCCAACGAACTTGGTGAAATTGATCCGGACCATGCAGGCACCTATCAGGACAATCTGAAAAAGTTCCTTGCCAGCCTTGATGCACTTGGGAATGATCTGGACAGCCAGCTCGCACCGGTCCGCGGCAAGCCGTTCGTCGTTTTCCATGATGCCTATCAGTATCTCGAAGCGGGATTTGGCCTGAATGCGGTTGGTTCGATCACTGTTTCACCGGAACAGAAACCCGGAGCAAAGCGCCTGCATGAGATCGAAGACAAAATCCGGGACAGCAATGCTGTCTGCGTCTTTGCCGAACCGCAATTCCGCCCCGCCATCGTCGAGGCCGTGGTTGCCGATACCGGCGCGCATATCGGAACGCTTGACCCGCTGGGCGCGGATATTCCGGCAGGACCGGATGCCTATCAGAACATCCTGCGCCAGAACGTGGGCGCACTGGTTGACTGCCTGTCGCAGTCCTAAGACGTTTGTTGCCGGTATGCTTGCATCCGTCCTTTGGGCCGGATCGGGCGTACCGGCATCGGCCCATCCGCATGTCTGGATCGACGCCGATGCGCAGATGATTTTTGAAGACGACAAGATCACCGCAATCCGGCTGCATTGGGTGTTTGATGATCTGTTTAGCCTGACGCTGATCGACCAGTTCGACAAAAATCACGATTTGCGTTTCTTTGACGCAGAAAACACCGACATTCACGACAATGCGTTTGCATTGCTTTCCGAAGTTTCATGGTTGACGCATCTGCGCCGGAACGAGGAGCTTGTGACCTTTGCCGGGGCAACGGACTTCAAGGCCGATATCACCGATGACCGTCGGGTGAGTTACGATTTCACCCTGACGCTTAAAGAGCCGCTTGACCCGATAAAAGATGCGATTGCCCTGTCGGTCTATGATGCGGAATTCTATATTGATGTTGCCTTTACCCAGGTTGATCCGATCCTGTTCAAGGGTAACCGCCATCTCAAATGCCACTATGAAATGAGCGAAGATGAAAAGAACCGCATCTATTTTGATCTGGTTTCGCCAATACGCGCTGACCTTGCCTGCCAGAACGAGGTTGCGGATGCCGGTTCTGCCAGTCCTGATCGGGGCCTTTCTGCTGGCGATTTCGTTTCTGCCGAGTAATCAGGCGCTCGCTCAGGCCAGTAATCTTCTGGGCCGCGGCACCAGCAGCGAACAGGCCCCGAATACTCCCGATCAGACGACACAAAATGACGGCGAGAGCCTGATCAGCCTGCCGGGATGGCTATCGGATATTGTCGGTCAGGTGGTAGTGATTCAGACACAGCTTAACCGGCAAATGACCGCAACACTGCGCAGTGCCAAAACCGGCGATGCGTGGTGGCCGGGACTGACCATTATTGCCCTGTCATTTGCCTATGGCGTGTTCCATGCCGCCGGACCGGGACATGGCAAAATGGTCACAACCACCTATTTCCTGTCGCGCGATGCCGGATGGAAACAGGGTGTTGCCATGGGCAGCCTGATTGCTGGCGTTCAGGCGGTGACGGCCATCGTTCTTGTCGGGTCGCTGACCCTGATCCTTAATCTTGGCCCGGCGGCAATTACGCAGAACGGACTGGTTCTGGAAGCCGTGTCCTATGCCCTGATTGCCGGGCTGGGCGGATTGATGTGTATCCGTATTTTGCAGGGACGTGATGATTGTTGCGATCACGGCGGTCATGACCATCACCATCACCACCGTGCACATGACCACGCACATCATCATGACCACGATCACGAACATGCAGACCATCAGCATCACAATCATGAGCATAGCCACGCCATCACCAAGTCCCGCTGGCAGATGATTGCGGGCGGGATTGTGGTCGGCCTGCGTCCCTGCACCGGGTCGATACTGGTGTTGCTGTTTACCTTGGCCAACGGGTTGTTCCTGATCGGGGTTGCATCGGCCTTTGCCATGGCGGCCGGTGTGGCGCTGACCATCAGCCTGATCGGGCTGGCGGCCATCGGCATTCGGACCGGCACGCAGCATCTTTTCAGTGTTTCGGAAAGCACATCGGGCTGGCTTCGGCGCGGGGTTGGCTTGGCGGGGGCCGCGTTGATCACCCTGTTTGGCCTGTTGCTGCTGCTTTCGGCAGCCCGGCAGCTTGGCTGGCTGTAAAAGATAACGGCCCGCAAGATTGCCTGCGGGCCGTTTGATTTAAAGGACCACCCCGATTATTCGGCGGTCACGACTTTCATCACCAGTTTGCCATCCGGCTTGATCGGGCCGTCTTCCTTGGCACCCAGCGTATATTCGAAATAGCCGGTTTTCATACCACCCTGTTCGGAATGGATCATCAGCATCAGCATTTCACCGGATTTGACCGGTTCCTGCAGGATGGCGGTAACGTCCACGTTCTCGCCCTTTTTCAGCGGCGCATAACCGACAACGGGGCCCGGCTTCATCGCGGAATCGGTGCGATGCACCACCAGCCAGCCATTTTCTTCGGCCATGATTTTCGATGCACTGACGGTTCCGCCCGAAACATCCTGATCCATCGCATCGACCATCGGCCCCATGGCATTGGCAGCCGCCGGAATGGCGGCGGTCAGGGCACCAGCCATCAGCGCCCCGCCGAGAATACCGAACATCTTTTTGGTCACCAGCATTTGAAGTCTCCTTGTCTGTTAAACCGGGACAGGCTTTTGTCTGCCGTCCGCTCGTGTCGCACTTTGTTGCGCACATCGAAGCTACGCAGACGAGACCGGCCGGGTTTCAGATCGGGAAACTTTTTTTGAAATCAGTGTTCGACCGGGATCAGACGGCCATGAATGGCAGGCCCCGTCGGACGCCCGGTTGGCGATCCGCCTTCGGGTTCCAGACTGATACCAAAGGTCGCATTGCGCAGCAGGGCCGGATCAAATTCACCCAGCGACCGGGTTGTTGGCGCGGATGCGTTTTCAAGCAGCCCCAGCGATTTGGGTGCCGGGCCCAACTCATCGGATGCAATCCATAACTGATAGGTCTTGCCTTCGGGCAATGTTGCCGAAACCGGACGGATGATCACCGCACGGGTATCCAGATCAATGCTCATGACAAAGGCGGGCTGGGTATCGTCACGGTGAAACACGGCGACAAATTGCCGATCCGAAACCGGGGCGGCAAAATCCGATACCAGCACCGCCACCATCAGGCTTGCCGCCAGTGCACCGGTGGCAAACGTCCCGATCCGCCAGCGGGCGAGCTTGCGTTTAAGCAGATCGATCTCAACAATATTATCCGCCTGCACACGCTCCCTCTCGATCCGGGCCCCTTCTATCCGCGCACGGATACCGGGAAACAGATCACGCGTCGGCATTTCATCACGGTAATGTGCATTTAACGGCGACAGGCGTTTTTCCCAATCGGCAATCGCGGCATTCAGGTCATCCTCATTTGTCCGCCGTTCATCGACAATGCGGCGCATGTCGGGATCAAGCGTTCCCAACACATATTCCGCCGCCAGCATGTCGATATCTTCCCGGTCGGTCATGATCCGAGGCATTCCTTCAACTGTTTCAGGCTGCGATGCAGCCATGTCTTGATCGTGCCGACCGGCTGGGCAAACCGTTCTGCCAGTTCGGCACGCGAAAATCCGTCAAGATAGGCCAGCCTGACCATTGAGCGGCGATCATCATCCAGCCCGCCAAGGCAGATTTCAAGCTGGCGCAGGTCATCATTGCGTTCGGCATCATCGGCAACCGACAGATCATCGTGATCGGCCAGTTGATCGATATCGAAATCATCCACCACCGCGTCATGACGTTTGTCACGGCGCAGCGCATCAATCGCCCGGTTCCGCGCAATCGTTGCCATCCAGGTGATGATCGACGCACGGCCCGGTTCGAAGTCCCCGGCACGTTCCCAGACCCGCACATAGATCTCCTGCAGGATATCCTCGCTTTGGGCCCTGTTTTTCAAGATACGCAGGACAATGCCGAAAAGTTTCGCCGATGTCGCATGATAAAGATGCCCGAAGGCGTCCATATCGCCGTCGGCCGCACGTGCCAGAAACTGTTCCAGATCCCGGGTTGATGTCCCCATGCCATCCGCCAATTATCGCCGCCGCAACCCTGCGACGAACCAATGTACCATTTTCCGGGATGTTTGATCCCGAGCCAAAAGTATTTACGAAACACGGCGGCAGACTGATCACTAAAAGCCGTGTTTAAATTCCGGATTGATGTTCTCGGTCGCGCGCACCAGCGCATCCATCACGATGCGCACCGCCGGGGAGCGACGGATATCAGGATGGACCACCATCCAGACTGATCTGCTGATCTCGCAGTCATCATCGCGCAGGACAAGTTCAAGGCGCTTGTCCTCGTCCCCGATATAGCGCGGCAGAATACCCAATCCATATCCGGCGACGATAAAGGATCGCACTGTTTCGGTATCGTCAGCGCGGACGCGGACAGGCAATTGACGCCCCAGTTTTTTCCACACCCATCCCTGTTGCCGTTCACCGCGGGAATTGCGTTCCTCGCTGCAAAATTCCCATTCATCAGGCGGGGTTTGTTCGCAATATCCCCGGCAGGCATAAATCCCCATCCGCAGATGGGTCAATTTGCGCACCACCAAACCGTTCTGGTCGGGCTGAGCCATGCGCACGGCAACATCTGCTTCGCGCCGGGCAAGATTGGCCACAATGCTTGATGCAAGAATTTCATATTGCAGATGTTTCTGATCTTTGAGCACCTCGGCCAGACGCGGCGCAAAAAGCAACCGACCCGCAGCAGGAGGCACCGAGATACGCACCACGCCATAGGCGGTTTCGTCGCCATGTGCCTGCCGTTCAAACGCCAGAACGTCTTCTTCGATCTTGGCCGCCACGGGCACAAGATTTTCCCCCGCCTCGGTCAGAGTCCATCCGGTTGCCAGTCGATCAAACAGTTTGGAATTCAGATCCTGCTCAAGGGCTTCGATCCGGCGTGCTACGGTGGTGTGATCCTTTTTAAGGCGTCTTGCCGCACCGGAAAGGGTTCCCTCAGCAGCCAGGACAACAAAATACCGCAGATCATTCCAGTTCATGATGCCTCGCCCCAACTTGCGCAAATTTGCACAACTATAGCGCAAATTAATCGGATTACGTAATTTTTCTGCGCATGAGAAAGTCTGTTCATGGACATCAAACATTCGTGGCACAGGAGGCCAGATGATGAATGGACAAGTCAGCCTGGAAGCGCGCACGGCATGCGAAACCATGGGCAACCGCGCAGAGAAATCGGCGAATTCCAAGACCTTGACGCTTGGCCGCCTACTTCGCGCCGCCGCCGATTTCGTAATCAGAGCCTATAAAAGCCATAAAACCGATGCGGCTCTGATGCGACTTAACGAATACCAACTGCGCGATATGGGTCTGGAGCGCACCCAAGATGGTAACCTGCGCGAAAGAATGTGGTGACTACATCGAATTCAAAGCGGCCGTACAATATCAGGGGATTGTGATCCCTGTTTTACCCGGCAATCGACACGCTTTGATATGCCTCCCTCAGGCAGCAAAAGAGATCCCACACGGGGTCTCTTTTTGTTTTTCACACCTGAAATTCTGCCGAAATGCTGTCGGCGGCCTTGATCAGGGCATCCATGACAAGCCGCACACCGGGGGAGCGGCGCATATCGGGATGAACAACCAGCCATGCGGTTTCGCGACTTTCACCCGCCGTATCGGCCCGGATCAGTTCAAGCCGTTCGTCACCATCGGCAAGGTAGCGTGGCAACACCCCCACCCCGTGCCCGGCCGCGATGAATTGCCGCACCGATTCCGTATCATCGGCCCGAAACCGGCAGGGCAATTCCCGCCCCATGATATTACGCACCCATTCCTTTTTGGCCGCCCCATAGGACGTGTCCTCGTACCCGCAGAATTCCCAATCCTGTTCGGGGACGCGGTCACGATATCCGCGTGCGGCATAAAGACCGACCCCCAGTTCGACCAGCTTGCGCGTAATCAGGCCCGGTTCGCGCGGGGTAATCATGCGCACCGCAAGATCGGCTTCCCGACGGGCCAGATTGACCACGTTGGACGCACCGATAATTTCAAATTCCAGCCCCTTATGCGCGGTCAGCAATTGCGCCAGACGGGGCGCAAACAAAACCCGTCCGGCAACCGGGGGCACGGATATCCGCACCACACCGTGGGCGGCTTCATCGCCCCTGGCCTGCCGTTCAAAACCAAGCGCCTCTGCCTCGACCCGTTCGGCCACCGGCACAAGGTTCTGCCCCGCAGCCGTCAGTTGCCAGCCGCGCGGCAGACGATCAAACAGCTTGGTCCCCACCGCGTCTTCAAGCGCCTCAATCCGGCGGGCGACGGTGGTGTGTTCCTTGCGCAACCGTCGGGCGGCCCCGGAAAGGCTGCCTTCCTCGGCAAGGATCAGGAAATAGCGCAGGTCGTTCCAGTTCATGTGCATGACCAGTCCATATGATCGTGGATCAACAGTTCCGTCTATTTTTGCACATTAAATATGCAAAACAACCAAATTCCCGTTTTATTTTGCATATGAGAGGATCAGGTCATCAACAGAACACGACCTTTTGGAAAATCAGGAGGACATCATGGCCTATCAGCCCCCGACCAAAGCACAGGACTTCAACATCCGCACCGACCCGATCGCCAACCGCGTCCCGTTTGGCCGCCTGATCAACAAGATCGCAAACTATTCGCTCGAAGCCCGCAAACGCAAAAACGAACGCGAAGTGATGGCGCATCTGAGCGACGATCAGCTTCGCGATGTTGGCCTGCAACGCACATTTGATGGCAACCAGTGGCGCGTTACACGCATTGTCTGATGAATATCCCCCCGCCCACCAATGAAAAAGGAGCCCGTGACGGGCTCCTTTTTTGCAGTCGTCTATCAGGGGCAATCAGCCGCGCAGTTCGGCAACCTTGTCGGTCGCTTCCTGTGCAAGACGGGTGATGGTTGCCCAGTCACCAGCCTTGACCGCATCCTTGGGTGCCACCCATGAACCGCCGACGGTGATGATGTTTGGCAGGGCCAGATAATCACCAAGATTTGCCAGCGACACACCACCCGTCGGGCAGAATTTGACCTGCGGCAGTGGCCCGGACAGGGCTTTGAGCATCGAAACACCACCCTGCTGTTCGGCGGGGAAGAATTTCAACATGTCATAGCCATGATCGATCAGGTTCATGATTTCCGACGGTGTGCCCGCACCGGGCAGCAATGGAACGCCGGTATCCTTGGCAGCCTTCAGAAGGCCGTCGGTATGACCGGGGGAAACAGCAAAGGCACAGCCGATTTCAGCCATCCGTTCCATCTGCTTGGCATTGATCACGGTGCCCGCACCGGTAATCGCATCTGGCACTTCGGCGATGATGCGTTGGATGCTTTCTTCGGCCGCGGCACTGCGCAGGGTGATTTCAAGCACCGGCAAACCACCGGCAACCAGCGCCTTTGCAAGCGGAACGGCATCATTGACGTCTTCAATCACCAGAACCGGCACGACCGGTGCCTTGGACAGAATTTCGCGTGACGAAAGGCTCATAAGGTATCCTCCAGTTTTCGGTCAGGCCGTCAAAATCTTGGCACAACCGAGCAGGGCCGGGTATTTCGCCGTCATCAGGCGCACCGGCACATCATTCATTAAATCATGGAAACGGCCTTTGGCGATCATACGATCCTTAAGGCCGCTTTGTTTCATAAAGTCGGCAATGCGCGGACCAATACCGCCACCGATAAATACGCCGTCAAATGCGCCAAGCGTCAGGACCAGATCACCGGCCACCCCGCCCATGAACAGACAGAACCGATCCAGAACCTTAAGGCAAAGCGGATCATTTTTCTGCATGGCATTTTCAACGATTTCAGCGGCACTGAGCGGTGTCACATCAATCCCGTCAATGGCAGCAAGCGCGCGATAGAGGTTTTCAAGCCCCATGCCCGACAGGATGCGTTCAGCCGACACACGACCCAGCTCAGCCGTCAGGAATTTGACGATTTCATAATCAAGATCATCCACGGCGGGCAACGACACATGGCCGCCTTCTCCCTGAATCGGAATCCAGTGATCGTCATGGCGCAGAAGCCCCGAAACGCCAAGCCCGGTCCCCGCCCCGATCACCGCCAATGGCAATCCCGGGCGCCCGGGACCATCAAACAGCGTGATCAGGTCTTCGTCGCCAAGATAGGGTACGGACATCGCAAGGCCGGTAAAGTCATTGACCACCACCAGACGGTCCAGACCAAATTCGGCCTTGAGCGCGTTTTTGGAAAACACCCACGGGTTATTGGTGAATTTGATGATGTCTGCGGATGCCGGGCAGGCCACGGCAACCGCAAATTCATTCAGATTCGCGCAATCGGTTTTCACCATGAAATCCCGCATGGCATCGCCGATGGTCGCATAATCGCGGACCGGCAATGTCATCGGTGATTGCGGATTTCCATTTTCGTCAATCCAGGCAAAGCGGGCGTTGGTACCGCCGATATCACCAACCAGCCGCATTATGCTACCTCGACCTCGGCTGCCCCCGGAAGCACCGCACTGGCACCTAGTTCGGCCAGTCCGACATGTTCGCGGAAGACACCGAACAATTCACGACCGAAACCGGTCTGATGTTCGGCCTTGTTATCAAAGGTGGCGAAGTCACGTTTGGCCAGCTCGGCCTCGGTCACGTTCAGGATCAGTTCGCCGGTTTCGGCATCAAGACGCACGATATCGCCGTCTTTCACCTTGGCAATCGGACCATTCATCATGGCTTCGGGGGTGACATGGATTGCCGCCGGGACCTTGCCCGATGCGCCCGACATGCGGCCATCGGTGACAAGGGCGACCTTGTAACCAAGGTCCTGCAATACGCCAAGCGGCGGAGTCAGTTTGTGCAGTTCCGGCATGCCATTGGCCTTGGCACCCTGGAAACGAACGACGCAGACAACGTCGCGATGCAGTTTGCCGTCCTTGAACGCCTGCATCATTTCTTCCTGCGAGGTAAAGACCGCAGCCGGGGCTTCGACCACGCGGTTTTCAGGCTTCACAGCCGAGACCTTGATCACAGAACGGCCAAGGTTGCCCGACAGCATGCGAAGGCCGCCATCGGCACTGAATGCCTTTTCGGCCGGGCGCAGGATTTCCTCGTCATGGCTGGTGGCCGGGGCATCGCGCCACGACAATTTGCCATTATCCAGATACGGCTCGGTCCCATAGGCCGCCATGCCGCCGGTATGGATGGTCTGAAGATCGGGATGCAGAAGACCGTTTTTCAGAAGGTCGCTGATCACAAAGCCCATGCCGCCCGCGGCGTGGAAATGGTTCACATCGGCCTGCCCGTTCGGATAAACGCGGCACAGCAAAGGCACAAGTTTCGACAATTCATCGAAATCTTCCCAGCGCAGTTCGATACCCGCCGCGCGCGCCATCGCGGGAAGATGCAGGGTATGGTTGGTCGACCCACCGGTCGCAAGCAGACCGATAATGCCGTTCACGAATGCCTTTTCATCCAGAATTTTGCCAACCGGACGGTAATCATTGCCAAGTTTGGTGATCTGAAGCGCACGACGGGCGGCTTCTTCGGTCAGGGCATCACGCAGGTCGGTGTTCGGATTGACGAACGCCGCACCGGGCAAATGCAGGCCCATGATTTCCATCAGCATCTGGTTGGAGTTCGCCGTACCATAGAAGGTACAGGTCCCCGGGCTGTGATAGGACGCGGTTTCCGCTTCAAGCAATTCCTTGCGGCCGACTTTGCCTTGAGCGTAAAGCTGCCGGATGCGGGCCTTTTCATTGTTGGGCAAACCGGACGGCATCGGACCGGCAGGGACAAACACCGCCGGAATGTGGCCATAGGCAAGTGCGCCCATCACCAGACCCGGTACGATTTTATCGCAGACACCAAGATAAAGAGCGGCATCAAACACATCATGGGACAGCGATACCGCCGTCGACATCGCAATCACATCCCGCGAAAACAGGGACAGTTCCATGCCCGGGCGGCCTTGCGTCACGCCATCGCACATGGCGGGCACGCCACCGGCAACCTGTGCGGTTGCGCCGGCTTCGAACACAGCCTTTTTGATGCGGTCGGGATAGACGCCAAGCGGCTGATGGGCGGACAGCATATCGTTATAGGATGTCACGATGCCCAGATTGGCACCCTCGTCGCCATTGATGCGTTCCTTGTCCGCCGCACTGCAGCCCGCAGACGCATGGGCAAGGTTGCCGCATGACAGGGATGAGCGATGCGGGCGGTCGGACGCGGCGGCTTCGATGCGTTCCAGATAGGCCTCGCGGGTGGGCTTGGAACGTTCGATGATGCGTTTGGTAATCTGTTCTAATTCACGTTTCATGGGGTTCAGCCTTTCGGGTTCTCGGCGCTCCACCACAGATCGACGGGGATGTCAGTCTGCTGCAAGATTGCGCGAACCGGCATTTCTTCGATCTCGGTGCCGTTTTTCGCGGTTTCAAAGGTCGACCATTTGGATTGTCCGGTAATATGGATGCCAATATACCGGGCATTAAGGATGGCGGGCAAAGTCATGCTGATGCGCGGGACCGGGGATACGGTAGGACGCGCGGCGGCAACCAGTTCGCCATGGGCGGGATAAAGTCCCTTTTGCAGGGCATCGGGCGCGGATGACGGGAACAGGGATGCCGTGTGGCCATCATCCCCCATGCCCAGATACACGATATCAAGCGGCCAGTTCAGATCGGTGCGAAGGCGGCTTGAAACCGTTGAAATTGCGTCTTCGGGATTGGCATCGCCGGTTTTCAGCGACACAAAACGCGCATGCTGGGCTTCATTGATCAGGAAATGATCGCGAACCAGCTTTTCGTTTGACTGATCGTCATCCAGCCCCACCCAGCGATCATCGCCAAGAGTCACGGTGACTTTCGACCAGTCCAGTTTGACGGTCGAGAGTTTTTCAAAAAGCGGTTTGGGAAAACGTCCACCGGCCACCGCCATGCTGGCATGGCCGCGGGTCGCAATGGCGAATTCAAGGCGTTCCACGGTTTCCTTGACCATGGCCGCAAGCATGTCATCGCCGCTTTGGAAAATGCGTTCGTTTGTCATGTCTTCGTCCAGAAAATTGGGAACCGGTTCATCGTCACGCAAGGCCGCCACACCAAAAGGTGTTGCGACCCGCATGTCATCAGAACCCGGCTTCTTCGTTCCAGGTCCGGCCGTCACGCTCGATCAGCGCAATGGCCGCCGAAGGCCCCCACGTGCCCGAGGTATATCCCTTGGGCGTGATGTGATTGCTTTGCCATGCTTCCTGAATGGCATCGACCCACTGCCAGGCAATATCCTGCTCGTCACGGCGGACGAACAGCGTGTTATTGCCATCAATCGCATCGAGCAAAAGACGTTCATAAGCATCCGGGCTGCGCCCGCCGAATGCCTCGGCAAAGGACAGGTTAAGCGCCGTCGGACGCAGGCGCACAAGGCCCGGCCCCGGATTCTTGGTATTCAGAACCAGATGGATGCCGTCATCAGGCTGCAGGCGCAGAACAAGGCGGTTGGCCTGATAATTGGTCATGGATTTTGCCAGCGGGAAAATCTGGTGCGGCACATCGCGGAACTGGATGACAATTTCCGAATGACGTTTCGGCAAACGTTTACCCGTCCGCAGATAGAACGGCACACCAGCCCAGCGCCAGTTGTTCAGTTCAGCCCGAATGGCCACAAAGGTCTCGGTGGTGCTGTCGATATTGGCGCCTTCTTCTTCAAGATAGCCCGGGACTTCCTTGCCACCGACGGCACCATTGCGGTACTGGCCGCGCACGGTTGCGCTGTCGATATTGGAATCGTTGATCGGTTTCAGCGCCTTGAGCACCTTGACCTTTTCATCACGCACCGCGTCCTGATCGAGAACATGCGGGGCTTCCATCGCGACAAGGCAGAGAAGCTGCAACATATGGTTCTGAACCATGTCGCGCATCGCACCGGCATCGTCATAATAGGACCAGCGCCCTTCGACGCCAACTTCCTCGCCAACCGTGATCTGCACGTGATCAATATGCGCGCTGTTCCACAATGGCTCGAACATCGCATTGGCAAAGCGCAGGATCAGAAGGTTCTGCACCGTTTCCTTGCCAAGATAATGGTCGATACGGAATATCTGGTGTTCTTCGAAGACTTCACCGATCTGGCCGTTGATTTCACGGCAGCTTTCAAGATCGTGGCCCAGCGGCTTTTCAAGCACAACGCGCGAATTCGGCGTTACCAGACCGGCTTTCTTGAGGTTAAAGGCCATATCGGCAAACAGCGACGGGCTGGTCGAGAAATAATAGACACGGTCCCGATCCGGCTGATCGGCAAGTTTTTCATGCAGGATTTTGAAGCCGGTTTCATCCCCGGCGGATACCTGAACATAGGCGATGCGCGCGGCAAACTTTTTCCAGACCTTGGCGTCAAATTCGCCTTTGGGAATGTATTTTTTTCCGGCTTCTTCCAACTTGGTGCGGAATTCGTCATCGGAATGTTCGCTGCGCGAGGCGCCGAAAATGCGGGTGGAATCATCGAAACGCCCGGTACGTTCCATTTCGTAAAGCGCGGGGAAAAGTTTGCGTAACGCCAAATCTCCGGTCCCACCGAAAATCACGATATCAGCGATACGATGCTTCAGCCGTTGGCGCTGCGTCGTCGTTTGTGTCATCTTGCCCTAAGCCTTCCAAGCGAACTGCTTTGCTCTCACTCGTTTCCTCCCCGTCGTAAAGGTGGGATCCCGAGCCCGAAGGGCTCTGGCAAACGACCGGGCCACGGTATTTACCGTGTTGGCAGGCGCCGGGTTTTCGCCCCGTCACCGCCTATCCTGTTGCCAGCTGGGCTCTGAGCGGTTCGTTATCCACATCAAGGCGCCGTCTGGCTTGTCCGTTCTGATCGAACAGATAGTAATCTTCCACCCGGGCATGAATGCCAATGGATGATCCTGTTACAATTGCCGTGTCACCCGTGACACGGGCAACAAACAGTTCATCACCATCGGCCTGCACATAGACGAGCCCCGCCTCGCCCAGATGTTCAACCACTTCGACCGTACCTGACAGCAATGCCGTGTCCTGATCGGCAAGGCTGCAATGTTCCGGTCTGATGCCCACTGTTACACGATCTCCGGCGTCAAGACCACTGCCATCAACAGGCAGCGCCACCTCTTTACCGGAATCCAGTTTAACCGTAACAGTTTGTTGCGAAAGGACCATAACAACCAGGGGAATAAATCACCGATAGAACGCAGCATAAAACCCGCAATAAATTGATTTTACCGGGAAAAAGACCCTGTTGATAGCACTCTCCCAAACAGCCGGAGAATGCGTCATATCTTTCAGTTAATCGATCGCGCATATAAAGTGACAACGCCATCATGCAACATATAATCCCCGAGAAACTCAATTTTTCATGAAGTTCCTGCGTAAATCGCGCAGCAGTTTGAGGTTGCCATTCCGCGTTTGTACACCGTCTTGCGAAGACTCGCGCCAAAGCGTTGGTTTCTGCGGGTTTCATTCAACCTGATACCGGTCATGCACCGCCGATGTTCTCATTTTCCTTCGAAAGACAAGAACATCGAGACCATATAAATTTCATTGAAAATCAATAACTTAAATATTTTATCGGCTTTTGTTCTAATTTTGTTCTTGTGAGAACAAAACAGGATCAGTATGGTTTCTTCAGACAGATTGAGGAGGACACAGCCATGATGAAGTTGCTTGAAAATCCGAACCGCCTGAACGAGCTTTGCAGCACGGTTGCCGTGGTCGGAAGCACCGGATTTTTCCTGTTCGTTATCGGACTGGGAATGGCGCAAACCCTTCGCGGTCTGATCTGATCAAAGCTCATACCTTTTACGAGACCCGGATGGACTTCCCATCCAAGGTGACGACCGGCAGGCAACCCCGCACCCATACCCTGTCCCGTCTGTCGGTCGTCCCTCTTCCATCGGTCCGGGTCACGTAAATTGTAACCTGCATATTACTTTCGTTATTCCGCGCTACTTGACGCTGCTGTTTCCCCGACAGCAGCGTTTTTCTTTGATTGGTTCTTTCGGACCTCGAGTCCCGCAGATACTAGACTATTGTATATATCAAAACGGATTTCCCCCATCTTTCAGGGAAAAACTATTATTGCAACGCAACAACTTACGCTGCATTGCAAAATTTCACTCGACAGCACCCCTAATGTTGGTTTGAATCAAGGTGAAAAACGAAAGTTTGGAAATTCATCATACTTTTAGGCTATTGATTGAAACCTGAAGTATCGTAGGATTCTGATGAATTGCAGGATTTCTGTTTATCGTGATTTTGCGGTGCCTTAGCCCGCAATGATCTGATCCCCGGATGGTCACCCGCAAAAAAACGGCCGGACGCGGGTTCAGAACTTACGAAAATCAGAAGGCCTGCCCACCGGAAATCCTTTCGGAAAAATGCAGCCGGGGACCAACACGGTCGATGCACCCCACCACCGAACCTTTGCATCACCGGGGAGTGAGAGATTAATGCTGTACCATCTCTATGAACTGCAGCACGCCACCATCAGTCCATTGCGGATGGCGGCAGATGCCAGCAAGAAGTGGCTGCGCAATCCGGTCAACCCGCTTGCCTATACCCATCAGGGCCGTGCGGCGGCCGCCGCGTTTGATGTGTTCACCCACATCACGCACCGTTATGGCAAACCGGAATTCGGCCTTGATACCACGGTCATCAATGGTGAAACCGTCGCCGTGACCGAGGAAATAGTATATAGTGAACCGTTCTGCAATCTTTTGCATTTCAAACGCGAAACCGATCACCTTAAAAATCAGCCGGACGATCCGCGGCTTCTGATCGTTGCCCCGTTGTCAGGTCACTTTTCAACGCTTCTGCGCGGCACGGTCGAGGCATTGCTGCCCGATCATGATGTTTACATCACCGACTGGATCGATGCCCGCATGGTTCCGGTGCATCAGGGTCATTTCGATCTTGATAGCTATATCGACTATGTCATGCAGTTCCTGCGCAAGCTTGGCCCGAACACCCATCTGATGGCGGTCTGTCAGCCATCGGTTCCGGTGGTTGCGGCCGCATCGCTGATGGCCGCCGGGAACGAGCCCTGCCAGCCGGCATCGATGACCCTGATGGGCGGCCCGGTCGATACCCGTGAAAACCCCACCGAGGTCAACAACTTTGCCAAGCAGCACAGCCTCGATTGGTTTGAACGCCATGTCATTACGCATGTGCCATTGCCCCATGCCGGGGTGATGCGCCGCGTTTATCCGGGCTTCATGCAGCTTGCCGGTTTCATGAGCATGAACTGGGACAAGCACGTTTCCGCCCATCACGAGATGTTCACCCATCTTGTCGAGGGGGACGGCGAAAGTGCCGATGCCAAGCGCAATTTCTATCACGAATATCTGGCCGTCATGGATATGAGTGCCGAGTTCTATCTTCAGACGCTGAAAGCCGTGTTCCACGAACATCAGCTGCCCGAGGGCACCATGCGCTGGCAGGGGGTTCCGGTTGAACCATCGGCCATCACCAAGACCGCCCTTCTGACGGTCGAAGGCGAACGCGACGATATCACCGGCATGGGGCAGACACGCGCGGCCCACAAGCTTTGCACCAATCTGCCCGACAATATGCGCATGCATCACATCCAGAAGGGCGTTGGTCATTACGGCGTGTTTAATGGCCGTCGCTGGCGCGAACAGATCAGCCCACGGATCAAGGATTTCATCCGCCGCCACGATCAGCAGGGCAAGGGCCGCAAAAGCGCACCGGACATGACCCGGATCGAAGCCGCCGAATAACCTTTGTACAATTGCAACAGCCAAAAGCCGCCCCGGAAAGGACGGCTTTTGTTTTTTGGGAAAGCTCTTTGCGAATACAGTAACCTTCCCTCATCAAATCCTCAGATGATTTGACGTTAAAAGCGCGGCTGAATCCGGCCATTGACGATTTCACCGCCATAGGTACCATCACCATAGGCATATTGTTCAACCGGATGCAGTGTATCGACCAGATGCTGATAGACTGCAGACGCCGATGCTTCCCATGCACTGATCGATCCGATCACGACAGGATACGCCCCACCATCCAGCAATCCGATTGCCGTATCGATATCGTCATTGGTCACCGCGTTATTCCCATCGCGCAGAGGCAGATGCACACCGATGACCTCATTGTTCTTGATTGCCATGATCCCGATGCACGATGAAAAGCCGGTAAACATGATCTGAGCCGCTTTGCCCCATTCCCGTTCGGCGATGGCTTCGGTATCGGCGGCCTGGCTAAAAACATATGGCATTGGATTGTCCCTGATTTGCGAAAGATAAAGGATAACTGACGCATCTGAGACGAGTGTAATCCGCTACTGTGACAATCCATAAACCAACACGGTTCTGCCTCCGTAAAACAGACAGAATAAAAAACCAGATCGGGGATCAGATCATGTCGACACCACCCGCACCCAAACTGCAAAGCTTTGATGCTGCCAGCATCGCAATTGTAATTGGGGCAACCGGCGGCATCGGTCGGGCATTTGTGAGACATCTTCGCGATTGTGGCCGGTTTGATGGTGTGATCGAACTATCGCGCAGCACCGAACCCGCCATTGATTTTGCCGATCCCGGCAGCATCGAAAATGCCGCCGCCTTTGTTCGCGATCAGGCATCTGCCCAGAACCAATCCGTTCGCCTGATCATCGATGCCACCGGTTATCTGCATGACGAGGTATTTCAGCCGGAAAAATCATTGCGCCAGATCGATGCCGATTACATGGCGAAATCGTTTCTGATCAACGCCATTGGTCCGGCTTTGCTGATGAAGTATTTCACGCCGTTATTGCCGCGCGACGGCAAATCGGTCTTTGCCACCCTGTCGGCCAAGGTCGGCAGCATCGGCGATAACCGGATGGGCGGCTGGTACAGTTACCGGGCGGCAAAGGCCGCATTGAACCAGTTGGTCAAATGCACCGCCATCGAACTTGCACGCAGCAAACGCAATGCCATCTGCGTCGCCCTGCATCCTGGCACGGTTGATACCGGCCTTTCTGGCCCGTTTGCCAAATCGGGGCTCAATGTACAAAGCCCCGATCAGGCAACGGCCAATATGTTGATGGTGATTGACGGATTGCAACCATCACAAAGCGGCGGTTTCTTTGCCTATGATGGTAGCGAATTACCTTGGTAACGCTGCAAAAACATCAATCAAACAGGCCGTTTAACACGGCATGCTGCAACAGAATGACGGTTTTGGCATCCCTGATGCGGCCATCCGATATCATGGCCAATGCGTCTTTGAAAGGCACTTCAAGCACGTGGATATCCTCGCCCTCTTCATGCAAACCACCGCCCTCGCCCGCGCGATGATCGCTTGTGACTTCGGCCACGAACAGGTGCAAACGTTCGGTAACCGAACCCGGGCTCATGAACAGATCGAAGACCTTCTGCGGTTTGCCGATCCTGTAACCGGTTTCTTCTTCGACCTCGGCAATCACGGCGGATGCCGGATCGCGATCGTCAAGCAACCCTGCCGGAACTTCGATCAGCATGCCGTTTTCATTGCCATTCACAAAGGATGGCAGGCGAAATTGCCGTGTCAGGATCACGGTGCCAGCCGCGCGGTTATAAAGCAGGATGGCCGCCCCGTTGCCCCTGTCATAGGCTTCGCGTTGCTGGGACTGCCATTCGCCGTTGCTTCGGCGCAGATCAAAGCTGACGCGATACAGGTGATACCAGTTATCCGACAGGCATTCGATATTCTGAACGCGTATATCGTCGTTTTCCGGCAAGTTCCAACCTTTGGGAAGCTCGGTCATGTCAAAATATCCGTCAGCGGTTCAGAAAAGCAGACAGGGTCAACAATACCGCATCGGGTTTTTCGGCATGGACCCAGTGGCCTGCGCCCTTGATGCTGGTAAAGGCTGCCTTGGGAAACAGCGATTTGATGTGATCGCGATCCTTGGGATCGACATAATGCGAATTGGCACCGGATATGAACAGCACATCGCGATCAAAACTGCCCCCCACCGTTTCAGGCCAACCGGTAATGTCGGAAAGGTGGTTGGCCATGGCATCGATATTGACCTGCCATGACATTTTGCCGGTTTCCTTGTCGGTCGCGACATTCTGCGCCAGGAACTGACGCACACCCTTTTCCGAGACGCCACTGACAAGTGCGTCTTCGACTTCGGCGCGCCGCGATACCGCATCGAAATCCACAGACTTCATGGCACTGATATAGCCGGTATAGTCATGATCATAGATCACAGGCGCAATATCAACCACAACCAGATCGGCTACCAGATCCGCATCCTGTGACAGGGTCAGCACCATTGATGCCTTGCCTCCCATCGAATGTCCGATCAGGTGGACCGGGCCATTGGCAACATCCCGGATCAGCTCGGCGATGTCCGATGCCATCGCCGGATAGGTCATGTTCATGTCCCAGTCGGACCGGCCATGATTGCGAAGATCTGCGGTGACCACGTGATACTTTTCCGCCAGACGCCGCGCGATGGCGGTCCAGTTACGCGCCTGCCCGAACAGCCCGTGCAGGATCACAAGCGTGCCATTGTCACGGTTTTCTTCGCCAAAGGCATAATGGGCAAGTTTCATCAGGCACGCTCCGCAATCGGGTTATCTGGTTATTCCCTTTAATAGCGGGACCGGACGGTGGCGTGAAGCCCTGTGGTGGGAATGGGAATCAAAACACCCCCGCATGGGAGGAATGCGGGGGTGTTTCTTGGGTCATTCGACCCGGTATTCATCGCCAAGCGTTAAGCTTAGGCACCAGCCGGACGGCCACCCGGAAGGCGGTTACCGCCAAACAGGGAAGCAATTTTGCGGGCCAAAGTAACAACGGCTTTGCGGATCGCCTGAGCACGGAGTTTTTCGGCTTCGCGCTGCAGCGTGGTCAGATCGTAATCACCATAACGACGCATGGCTTTATCCTTTCCATAACAGGCGGAGCTATGTGCGCTCCGGTTTCGCGTTGATTTGTTCTGAAGCCGGTGTACGCCTGTTTATTCGATCCTACGAGACGAGTTTTTTCACCTCACCCATGCATTTGACGCATATCCAGACACAAGTCCGTCATAATCATTTCATGCGAAAGACGCATGATTGTCTCATGACAAATAAGCCATTCAACTTGAACGAAATTTTCCCCGACCTGTTTTACACAGTTCAAACACAATCCGAACAGGCCGGATCAATTAGACCTCTATCCTTTGCGTATAAAGGGATTGAGGCAGATCAAACAGGGCGTTTCTGATGCTTCAGACGGGGTCTTAAATGGCAATTTGCCGACAAAACGGCTTTAAATTGCAGACTCGATTCCGGGAACTGCACACCGTTCAATTTTGCATGGCTGATTAAGAAATCGCAGAACGGCAATAGTGGTGCGCAAAATTGCCGTTCTGCGATCTTAGAATTATTGCACGAAAGTCAGCGAATATTCGAGGGTTCAGCCCAGGGCATAATTCAGATATTTGGGTTCAAGATATTCTTCCAGCCCCCAATGACCACCTTCGCGGCCCTGCCCGCTTTCCTTCACGCCGCCAAACGGCGCACCTTCGTGGGACGTGGTGCCATCGTTGATACCAACCACCCCGGTTTCAAGCCCATCGGCGATCCGCTGGATACGGCCGATATCACGACTGAAAAGGTAAGACGACAGACCGGCACGTACCCGGTTGGAAAGTTCGATCACCTCGGCCTCGGTTCTGAAACGATAGATCGGCGCAACCGGGGCAAACAGTTCCTCGTTAAAGCAATCAGCATCAAGGGATACATCGGTCATCACCAGCGGCCGGATGAAATGGCCTTCTTCGGGGCGGTCAGCACCGTAATGCAGGGTCGCGCCACGTTTTTTCGCATCATCGATCAATCGTTCAACTTTTGCCACCGCCTGACGATTGATCAGCGGGCCAATATCCGTACCGGGAATGAAGCCGTTGCCGATGGTCTGCGCATGACTTGCGGCGATGAATTTTTCGACAAAGCTTTCATAAACCCCGTCCTGCACGAAAATGCGGTTGGCACAGACGCAGGTCTGGCCGCTGTTGCGGAATTTGGAAATCATGGCCCCGGCCACGGCGGCATCAATATCGGCATCATCCATCACGATGAAAGGCGCATTGCCGCCCAGTTCCAGCGACAGTTTCTTAACCGTCGGCGCACATTGCACCATCAGCCGTTTGCCGACCTCGGTCGAGCCGGTGAAGGACAGCATCCGCACACGCGGATCTCCTGTCAGGGCCTCGCCAATCGGCATGGGCTGGCCGGTCACGACGTTAAACACCCCCGCCGGGAAACCGGCCATTTCGGCAAGTTTGGCGGCGGCCAGGGCGGAAATCGGGGTATCTTCGGCCGGTTTGACAACAATTGTGCACCCCGCCGCCAGCGCCGGGGCACATTTGCGCACGACCATCGTCAACGGGAAGTTCCATGGCGTGATCGCCGCCACCACACCCACGGGATGCTTTTGCACCACTACGCGCCGGTCGCGCTGGGTCGCGGGCATGGTTTGGCCATAGGCGCGCTTGGCTTCCTCGGCATACCATTCGGCATAGGCAATGGCGCCGACGACTTCGCGCAATGCCTGATCATAAGGCTTACCCTGTTCAAGCGTGATAAGAGCGGCCAGATCATCCTGATACTGTTCCAAAAGATCGCGCCAGCGTTTGAGGTAGCCGGATCGTTCCTTTGCCAGCATGCGCGACCATGCCGGAAACGCCGCATCCGCCGCATCAATCGCGCGCCGTGCCTCGGATGTGCGCATGAAGGGCACATCCCCGATCACCTTGCCGGTTGCCGGATCATACACATCAATGGCTTCGCGCGAATCAGCACGTGCCCATTCGCCATTGATAAATGCCTTATCAAGGTTCCAGTCGGAGATCAGCCTGCGGGCGCGCGATCTGCCATTGGAAATGGCGGTTTGGCTGGCATCGGGGGCGGCGTTGGACACAGCGGACATTTGGGGGCGTTTCCTTGTGCACGTCATTTACAATAATTTATTCGGTGATCACGCGGTTGTGATTCCGAATTTCGGGGCGCAATTGGGAGACTAAGCGCAGCGGTAAGTCATAGGCAACAATGCTTGTGACCTTAATATAAGAAATAAAAGACCCGGGGTCGCTCGCAACACCCCGATCCGTCAGAGAGTTTCAGAGAGACAACCAACGAGAGAGCCATGAAGCATATTGTGACCGCCGGTTTGATGACCGCATCCCTTGCCCTTGGTCTGGGGGTATTTGGTACTGCACAGGCCGACGAGGCGATGGATAACGAAACCGTTCAAACCCGTCAGATGCTGATGGATGGCATCGGTGGTGCGATGGGGACACTTGGCTGCTACATGAAGGGCCAGTGCGAACTGCCTGATGGCGTGATCCGCAACCTTGCCAATGGCATTGCGTTTTCCGCCACTGCCGCCCCGGCCGCGTTCGAACAGAACACCGCAGACGCATCGGTAAAGACCACCGCGAAGCCAGACGTCTGGACCAATTGGGATGAATTTTCCGGTCGCTTCCCGGAACTGAAAACCGCAGCCCTGAACCTTGCCGCTGCCGCCGGGGATAAGGGAGCGATGGGGGCTGCCCTTGGCGAACTTGGCAAATCCTGCAAAGGCTGCCACGACGAATACCGTTCGAAGTAACAGATCGAAGATACCGGGCACGAGCAAGCTCGGACGTCCCCGAAAGGTCCTGTCATCCCCCCCTTGCTGCCTTCCCCCGGCAGCACGACAGGAAAAGCCTTTCGGGGATTTCTTTATCCGCGGGCCAGTGTGACCATTCCCCACACTGCCAGACCACAAACCACGAGAATCGCAATCCCGAGGACCGGGGAGGCAAACCGGATTTGCATGAAGCCGGTTACCATGCTTTCGGGGACTTTGCGTACACCCGTGATCATTGCACCGATCAGGTTTTCGCGCTTGATCATCAGATAGAAGATCGCTGCCAGAACATGCAGTGCTACCGCGGCGTAAATCAGATTGATATTGGTGTGGTGAATGAAATTCATCGTGCTGGCGACATCGGAGCTGACATAGGCAACCAGCGGACCGTCAAAGAACAGGAAGGTATCCTCGCTGGTGAAAAGGCCGCTTATCGCCTGGACTGCGACCAGTACGAGCAACACAACAACCATCCAGCCGCCCGCCGGGTTATGCCCCGGATAAGTCAGGTCGCGGGCCGAGCCGTTTGGAAGTTTGCGCATATAGCCGATCACCTTGCGCGGTCCGGCGACAAAACCGGCAAAGCGCGCGTTCGAACTGCCGACAAATCCCCAGATGATGCGAAAAAGTACGAGTGCGAGCACGCTGTATCCTGAAATCGCATGGATATCGATCATGACTTCCTGATTGGACCACCAGGATGTCACAATCGCGATCACCAGCGCCCAGTGAAACAGGCGCACGGGAAAATCCCAAAGCCGGACGGTTTTTTGCGGTTCAATCTGATCGCTCATACGCAGGTCCCCTTTTCTGCTTTTTGCGCGGGCAAATAATGCAAGATTGTGATGATGCCCCGATCCGGCCGAAAGTGCAGGTCAAATTCCGGTTATCACAGCAAAAAATGTGGAAAATCTGCTTGTTGAGATATTTGAAGTTTGCAAATCATTATCACAAGCAGTAACTATTATGCGGAAGCATGATGGGCTATGCCCTTGGCTCACCTTCAGGGACAGATGGGAACTCCTATGAAACTCGTTAAAATTCTGGGGATGGCTGCACTGGCATCCACCCTTGGCGCACAGGCCTATGCCGCGCCGGGCGCAAAAGACGTCCTGACCACCTATGCCGATATCGCACATGCCGGTTACGAAGACTCGGTTACCACCGCCAAGCAGCTTCAGTCTGCTGTCAACGCGCTGGTTTCTGATCCGTCGCAGGCAACTTTCGATGCAGCGAAATCCGCATGGCTGGCTTCACGTGTGCCCTATCAGCAGACCGAAGTTTACCGTTTCGGCAACGCGATTGTCGACGACTGGGAAGGCAAGGTTAACGCATGGCCGCTGGACGAAGGTCTGATCGACTATGTCGAAACCGATCTTTACGGCGAAGAAAACGAAGAAAACCCGGCTTATACTGCCAATGTGGTTGCCAATCCGAGCCTTAGCATTTCTGGTGAAACCCTTGATGCGTCGACCATCGATGGCGCGCTGATCGAAAGCCTGCATGAAATTGACGACGTTGAAAGCAACGTTGCCACCGGCTACCACGCCATTGAATTCCTTCTGTGGGGCCAGGACCTGAACGGAACCGAAGCCGGTGCCGGTGCTCGCGCCTGGACCGATTATGCTGCGGGTGATGCCTGCACCAATGGCAATTGCGACCGTCGTGGCACTTATCTTAAAGCCGCAACCGATCTTCTGGTTTCCGATCTGGAATGGATGACCGCACAGTGGGCCGATGGTGGCGAAGCACGCTCAACCGTCCTTGAAGGTGATGGCGTTCCGGGCCTGACCGCGATTGTGACCGGCATGGGTTCGCTTTCTTATGGTGAACTGGCAGGCGAGCGCACCAAGCTTGGCCTGTTGCTGCATGATCCGGAAGAAGAGCATGACTGCTTCTCGGACAATACCCACAATTCGCACTACTATGACGCGCTGGGTATCCAGAACGTTTATCTTGGCCGCTATAACCGTGTTGACGGTTCGGTCGTCGAAGGCCCATCGCTTTCGGACATGGTTGCCGCCGAGGATGAAGGCCTTGATACCGAACTGCGCGCCAAACTGGCGGCATCGGTTCTGGCCGGTAAAGCCATGGTCAGCCGCGCACAGGCGGGCGAGCATTTCGACCAGCTGATCGCGATGGACAATGAAGACGGCAATGCCGTTGTTCAGACCTTTGTCGATGCGCTTGTCGATCAGACCAAATCGATCGAACAGATCGTTGCCGCGATTGGCGTTGACGGGATCGAGTTCGAAGGTTCGGACAGCCTTGACAATCCGACCTCGATCAATTGATCAGATACGATCCGCATTCGGGGTCATGCCCCAAATGAGTCCGACGGCGGGGGAATTTTTCTCCCGCCGTTTCGCTTTTACGATTAGAAGAATTCCATGCAGCTTCCCGCCATGCACCTTTCCCGTTTCATGATTGCGACCGCCCTTGTCTTCGGGGCAATGACTCCGGCATTTGCCGACGAAACGTTGCCCGCCGATGCCCTGCCGGGCGGGGCGACGACATGGCAGAAGAAAACCGGGCGAATGGCATTCACCCATCATTCGGCAAATATGACCTTTGAAAAGCGGCTTGCTTTCAAGCTTGGCGAGGCCCTTTTTCAAAGGCTTTGGGTAACCGCCCCGACGCGCACCAAGGCAGCAGACGGTTTGGGGCCGCTATTTAATTCGCGCGCCTGCAACGGGTGCCATATCCGCAATGGCCGCGGCCATCCGGTCGATGAAAACGATCCATCAGCCGGGGCAACATCCATGTTGCTGCGCCTGTCGATCCCGCCGCAAAATGATACGGATCGGGAATTGCTGGCAACGGGGCGTCTATCGACCCTGCCCGATCCGGTTTATGGCGGACAGTTTCAGGATTTTTCGATCCCGTCCGTCCCGGCCGAGGGCAAGGTTACAGTCCGTTATGATACCCAGACCATCGAGCTTGCCGATGGCGCCATGGTCGAATTGCGTCATCCAACCTATGGCATGGCTGATCTGGCCTATGGGCCATTGCATGATGATGTAATGATTTCACCGCGCATTGCCCCGCCAATGATCGGGCTGGGATTGCTGGAAGCCATTCCAGATGAGGTCCTGCTTGCCAACGCCGATCCGAAGGATCGCGACGGGAACGGCATATCGGGCCGGGTCAACCGGGTTTGGGATATTGCAAAGGACGAGCTCGCCATCGGGCGGTTTGGCTGGAAGGCCGGAATGCCAACCCTTGATCAGCAGAACCAGAATGCATTCCAGTTCGATATCGGCCTTTCAACCCCGCTTTATCCGAACGGATATGGCGACTGCACCGAAGCCCAGAGCCTTTGTCGCGGTGCGCCGGATGGCAACGATCCCGAGTTCGATAATCTTGAGGCCCATGACCAGATTACCGATCTTGTGCTTTATTACGCGCGCAACATCGCTCCCCCGATGCGACAAAACGCATCCGATCCGGATGTCATGGCCGGGCGCGAGATTTTCAATTCAATCGGATGCGCATCCTGCCACACGCCAAGCTATCAATTGCCAGAACGTGCCGATATGACGGAACAATCCGGGCAGATGATCTGGCCTTATACCGATTTGCTTTTGCATGACATGGGTGACGGGCTTGCCGATCATCGGCCCGAAGCCGAGGCGAGCGGTACGGAATGGCGCACACCACCCCTTTGGGGATTGGGCCGCGCACAGGAAGTAGATTCACGTGCCGGTTACTTGCATGACGGGCGTGCGCGCAGCATTCTGGAAGCGGTTCTGTGGCACGGGGGCGAGGCAAAACCCGCGCGCGACGCCGTCACATTCTTGCCATCATCGGATCGCAGCAAGTTGATCGCGTTTTTGAATTCTTTATAAGCGTTATTTTATAAGCCTTACTGTTCGGGGGATATCATGCCTTTCCTGTGTCGCACTCGCAAAGCCGCCCTTTTGGGGGCAACTGCCTTGCTGACAGTGGGCTTGGCACCGCCCGGTGCACGTGCCGATATCCCCGATGAAAATTACCGTCCGGTTCTTGAACATCTTCTGGGCGTGGTCATGCCGCCCAAGCTTGATGCGCTGCATGACGCGACCGCAAACCTGTCCGACGAAATCGATGATTTCTGTGCCGAGCCCGATCAGGATGGCCTTGACGAGGTGCGCGAGGATTTCCACGCGGCCATGGATGTGTGGCAGGAAGTGCAGCCGTGGCGCATGGGGCCGATGGTGGCCAATGGTCGCGATCAGCATATCGAATACTGGCCTGACAAACATGGTACGGCGACAAGGCAGTTTCGCAAGCTGATGTTTGACAAGCCCGCGATCTATACCGACCGGGAAAAAATAGCCGAAACCAGTGCTGCGTTGCAGGGGTTCCCGGCGCTTGAGCAGGTCCTGTTTGACGACAAGCTGTCACCCAAGCTTCTGGATGATGACGAGGATGGCGTGTTCCTGTGCGGTTATGGCGGGGCCATTGGCGCCAATCTGGAACGCATGACCGGTGAACTGGTTGACGAATGGCCAGCTTTTGCCCAGGGCATGATGGAAGCCGGCCCGGACAGCATGGATTACCCGGATGCCAAATTTGCCGCGACCGACCTTTATCGTGCGCTTCACGAAGGACTTCTGATCATTGTCAGTCAGAAACTTGGCCGTCCGCTTGGCGACGGACCAAAGGACGGCAAAGCCAGCCGGGCCGAAAGCCCGACATCCAAACGGTCCCTGCGCAATATCACCCATAACCTGACCGGGCTGTTTGCGATTTATGACGGCAAGTGGGGTGATACCGGCGAAGAAGGCAAAGGCCTGTCAGCTCTGATCGACAGCAGCCTTCTGGATCGGTCCTTCCGGCTGAACTGGCAAACCATGGCGGATGCGCTTGATAAACTGCCGCCATCGATTGTCGAGCTTTTGGATCAGCCAGACGGTTATCAGAAACTCGCCGACTTTGCCGGGCAGGTCAGTTTCGTCAATACGCTGGTCGAAGGCGATGTTGGCGGCACGACACAGTTGGGCGGCGGGTTTAACGCGCTTGACGGTGACTAGGCATACAAGAGGTCAGAAAATGAAACATCAACGACGCGAGTTTTTGAAACTCATGGGTGTTGGCGGGGCCTTTACCCTGTTGCCGATCAGCATTGCGCGTGGCGCCGCACCAACATCTATTGAAGACCGGGCGCATTATATTTCCGCCAGTGCCGGGGATCATGATGATTTTTATGTCAGCGCGTTCAACGCCAATGGCAAGATCCTGTTTGAACAGGCCCTGCCCGGCCGGGGTCATGACCTTGGCCTGCGCCCGAACCATGTCGATGTGGCCGCAGTTGAACGCAGGCCGGGTCTTTATGGCCTGATCCTTGATCGCCATAGCGGGGAGGTCCGCGCCAAGCTGCATTGCCCGAAAGACCGGCGGTTTTACGGGCACGCGGTTTATTCCGATGACGGGCGGTTTCTGTATATCACTGAGAATGATTTCGACCATGCCCGCGGGGTTGTTTCTGTCTGGGATGCCGAAGACGGATATCGCCGCATTGCCGAATTTGACAGCTTTGGCACCGGACCGCATGAATTGCACCTGATGCCCGACGGCGAAAGCCTTGTCATCGCCAATGGTGGCTTGCACACCCACCCGGACTTTGATGGCCGGACGGCCCTTAATATCGACAGTATGGAACCGAACCTGTCGATCATTGATCGCCATACCGGAAAACTGATCCACCAGGCGGCACTTAAAGCCGACTGGCATCAATTATCCATCCGCCATCTTGATGTCGCCCCCAACGGGACAATTGCAGCGGGCTTCCAGTATCAGGGGGAACTGACCGATCAGGTACCGCTGGTTGGGCTATGGCAGCCAGGTAGCGAAATCCGCCCGATCGAAGCCCCGGATAATGTCCAGCTGCGCATGCGGCAATATTGCGGATCGGTGCGCTTTGACGCATCGGGACAGGTATTTGGCATTTCCTGCCCACGCGGCGGGTTGATCACATTCTGGGATGTCAAAACATCGGACTTCCTGACCCATATCGCCGCCCCGGATGGCTGCGGCCTTGCCGCGACAGATGTTGCAGGCCAGTTCGTTGGTACCAGCGGCCTTGGCAATGGGTGGCGCATGGATGCGATTCGCCGAAACCGCGTCGAATTACCCGACGATTCGCTTAAATCGCTTCATTGGGACAATCATCTGCGGCGTATTTCCATCTAAATACCGTCGTTTAATCCAACCCGGAAGGCCGCACAATTCGTGCGGTCTTTTTGGCATTTTCGACCTGAAATCCGCAGAAAACCGCGACATTAACCAACCATTTTAGTCGGGATAGAAACACCACTAAACTCTCAACCAAAAATTTTATGCAAATGCGAACGATTTTCACTTGCGCAGTCATTTTTCCTGACCTATAACGGGTCTCGACACAGCCCGCGAATGCAACCCATTCGCACTTGTCCCCAAAAGGCTTGTCTCTCACCTGCGGGTCTCTCTCCCCGCAGGCCTCTCAAGGTGGAACAGCGGTGGTTATCGATGCGGGAAACGATAACCGCCGCTTTCTCTTTTCAGCACAAAGAAACCGGCATTGCTCCACGCACAGATATTGCGCGCGGACGGATAAGACATCAGACGTTATGGGATAGTTTGTCACCGGCGGATTTTAGCGCATCGCGATATTGCGCATAGTTTTTGCGGGCATCATCCTTGGGTGCGACAATACATACCGTTGCAACACACACGCCGTTCTGATCGTGGATCGGGGCGGCGAAGCAATGTGTGAAGGTGTCAACGATGCTGTCGAAGGAAAAGAACCCGTCTTTTGCTGCCTGCCGGATTTCGGCGATATAGGCATCAAAATCGGTATGGCTGCCATCGGGCAGGACAAAATCGTCTGCCGGAATCAGATCGCGGATTTCATCATCGGAAAAATGGCCCAGCAACAGCCGCCCCGATGCCGTCCATGGGATCGGAGTGCGTTCCCCGACATTGGCGCTGATGCGGAATGGACGGCTACCTTCGCGTTGCAGGGCGACGGTATATTTGTTGCCGTCCAGCATGCAGAACTGCGATGTTTCCTTGGTGGTGGCGGTGATTTCATCCAGCACCACACCGGCTTCGCGGGTCAGATCGAAATATTCGCGATAGGCCAGCCCAAGGAAATAGACACGACGCCCAAGGAACACCGATCCGTTGGCATTGGTGACCTCGAGCATGCCATGTTCCAGCAGAACGCTGATCAGATCATAGATCGTAGAGGTCGGCGCGCCGAGCGCCTGGGCGATCTCGGCAGGCCGTTGCGAGACTTTGACAGAGCGCAAATGATCAAGAATATCAAACGCCCGATCAATGCCGCGCGCCCGTTTCCGTATTTGCCCTTCTTTCATAAGTCCCCTCTTCGCTAGCGATCAGTTCTTTGGATAGAGGTTCTTATGCCTTGCGAAAGGCAATGCAGTCGACCTCGACCTTGCAATCCACCACCATTGAAGACTGAACGCAAGCGCGCGCAGGCGGATGATCGCCGAAATATTCCTGAAAGACGCCGTTGAAGCTCCAGAAATCACGGGCATCATCAAGCCAGACGCCAATGCGCATGATATCGCTTGCGCTATATCCGGCATCCTCGACGATTTTCAGCATGTTTTCGATAGCGATACGGGACTGCTCGACAATCCCGTTTCCAACGACTTCGCCATCACGCATCGGCGTTTGTCCGGACACGTAAAGCCATCCATCGGCTTCCGTAGCCTTTGCAAAAGGCAGTGCCTTCTGACCGTTTCCTTTTGCTTCACCGACACCGTGTCTTTTGATGGTCATCCAATATCTCCTGGTCTTCAATCACATTTCAGAATTTGCAAGAAAGCCCCGCAACCGGTCTGTTTCCGGTGCGCCGAAAATCTGTTCGGGGGGACCTTCTTCGTGGATACGGCCGTGATGCATAAACACGACCTTGCTTGAAACATCGCGGGCAAAGCGCATTTCATGGGTGACAAGCAGCATGGTCATTCCGTCGTCGGCAAGATCGCGGACAACGGCCAGAACTTCCTTGACCAGTTCCGGATCAAGGGCGGATGTCACTTCGTCAAACAGCATGATGCGCGGGTTCATCGCAATCGCGCGGGCAATCGCGACACGCTGCTGCTGTCCACCTGACAACTGACCGGGGAAATGATCACGTCGTTCAATCATGCCAACCCGTTCAAGCCATTTTTCGGCAATGGCATAGGCTTCGTCCTTTGCCATTTTCTTGGTCTTGGTCAAACCCAGCATGACATTGCGAATGGCGGTCATATGCGGAAACAGGTTGAACTGCTGAAACGCCATGCCGGTCATGGCGCGTTGACGCGCAATATGACGTTCGGAAAGGCGGCGGCGTTCGCTACCTTCGTGTCTGTAGCCGATGGCTTCGCCGTCGAGTTCGATGGAACCGCGTTCGAAATCTTCAAGCAGGTTCACACAGCGCAACAGGGTTGTCTTGCCCGAACCCGATGATCCGATCAGCGAGACGACATCACCCTTTTGCATGGTCATATCGATGCCCTTGAGGACTTCGAGATCACCAAAACTTTTGTGAAGATCGGTAATTGTCAGAATGGGGGACATGGCTGCCTCATTATGGGATCGAGATGCGGCGTTCGACAGCACGGCCGGCCTGTTCGATCAGGAAGTTCAGAATGAAATAGACGAAACCAACGAAGAGATAGAATTCGAGGCTGAGATAGGTCCGCGAAATGACCTGCTGGGTTGCCAACAGCAATTCAACCACACCAATGATCGACAGCAGTGTCGATGCCTTGACGATTTCGGTCGCGGTATTGACCCAGGTCGGCAGTATCTGGCGCAGGGCCTGGGGCAGCAGGACATAGGCAAAGGTTTGCCCGAAAGTCAGCCCGATTGACTTGGCAGCTTCGGTTTGACCGGCCGGGATTGCCTTTAACGCACCACGAACAATTTCCCCGACATGGGACGAACAGAACATCGTCAGCGCAAGCACACCAGCCTGAAACGCACTAAGATCCAGCCCGACAACCGAAAGAATATAAAAACAGGCAAGGATCAGAACGAAAACCGGCGTACCGCGCAGGAAGTCGATATAAAGGCGCACCCCAAACCGGGTCGGCTTATTGCCATATGTCATCGCCAGACCAACGAAAACGCCCAGGAACGTTCCAAGCAGCACGGATGCGACGGAAATCAGAACCGTATCGCCAAGCCCGGCCAGCAGGTTCATCCGGGCATTCCACAATTCGGTCAGGAAAAGAGAAAAATTCATGTGAAAGCCTTTCAGCGCGGAACCGCAAGACGTTGTTCAAGCTGGCGCAGGAACCACGCGATGACATAGCAGGCCACCACGTAAATCAGTGACGCAACCATCCATGTTTCAATCACACGGAAACTTTCGACATTGATCTTGCGCGCATAAAACGTCAGTTCGGGAACCGCGATGGCGGCCGCAAGCGACGTGTCCTTGAACAGCGAAATGAAGTTGTTCGAAAGCGACGGCAACACATTGCGCAACATCACCGGAATGATGATGTGGATTTTGATTTTCAGTTCCGTCAGACCGATGGCAAGCCCGGCTTCGCGCAGGCCCTTTGGCAATGCCACAAGGCCCGAACGGAAAACTTCCGCCAGATAGGCACCGGCATAAATCGACAGCGTGAAAATGAAGGACGGTATTTTATCAAGCGCAATGCCAAGCTGAGGCAATGCGAAATAGCAAAACAGGATCAGGACAAGGATCGGAGTATTGCGGATCGCAGAGACATAAGCCACTGCGATCCAGCGTAAAACCCGATGACGGGACAGCATCCCGAAAGCCGCCAGAAGCCCTATCCCGCAACCGATTGCAATCGAAACAAGGGCAAGGAACAAGCCAAGGCCAAGCCCTTGCGCCAGCAGCTCCCAATTGCGCCAGATGACGCTGAAATTGAAATCGTAGTTCAAAACGGTTCTTCCCGGATGCTGCTAGGTTATTTGTATTCGACGGGGAAGCCGATCTGCGGCACCGACAGTTCCGTGCCGAACCAGGTTTTGAAGCTGTCGGCGTAGAACGGGAATTCAACACCGGTCATGCCTTCGTGCAGAACCGTGTTTACAAAGTTCAGCCAACGCTGATCGCCCGGCTTCACGCCACAGGAATAGCTTTGCGGGTTCCAGCCATATCCGGCGTCATGGTAACGGCCCGGGTTTTTGACCATGAACCAGCGCAATGCCGACTGATCAGTTGCGGCGGCATCGGCACGCCCGGAATTAAGCGCCTGATACATCAGATCGACACTGTCATACTGATCAACTTCTGCCTCTGGCAGGGCAGCGTGAACCATTTCTTCGGCGTAGACGTTCTGAAGAACGGCAACGGTAACATCCGATCCGGCAGCTTTGAGCGCCTCGTAATCGGCGTACTCGCCACCTTCCATCTGCAACAGACCAACGCCTTCACGGTAATAGGGGATCGTGAATTCGATCTGCTGGGCGCGTTCGGCGGTAACCGTCATGAACTGGCAGGCCAGATCGACCTTGTCGGTCACAAGGTTCGGGATGCGGGCATCGCCGGATTGCTGGACATATTCGATTTTATCGGGATCGCCAAACAGGGCCTTGGCGACAAGGCGGCCCATATCAACGTCAAAGCCCTTAAGCTTGTTATCCGAGTCAATGAAGTGCCATGGCGGGTTGGTCGAGCCGGTCCCCAAAATCAGGTAACCGCGGTCAAGGACCTGCTGGAGCTTGCTGGCTTCCTGTGCAATGGCCGATCCGGCAGTTGCGGTCATAAGCGCCGCGACTGCGATTGTTTTTAAGAAGGTCATGTTTGTCTCCACTGATGAAAAGAGCCAACCGTTTTTGATGAGTCCCGGTTAATTCCGTTATACCGGAATTAATATCGTTGTTACGGATTTAACTTGAAACCAAAATCTAGCCATGTCAATTCTCTTTTGCGAAACCCGCAGTTTTCCTTGGCTTTCGAAATGTAGTGACCCCGGCACCCGGACGATCTGATGTGAGGACTTTTATGGAAGTGATGACCTGCACATCCCGTCAGAGCAGGGCGTTTTCCGAGTATTTCTGCGCGAAACGGCGAACACGAACACGGAGAAGATCGGGAGTCGCCGCGCGCGAGGTAGCAAAAAAGAATTCGGCCGCTATCACGAGATGCAATAGCGGCCGACTTTCGATAATTTTCTGGAGTAGCTTGCGCGGCTGGGAGATCAGCGGTTGTGCAGCGCGATCAGCAGACGAAGACTGTTAAGTGTCACCAGAACGGTTGCACCGGTATCGGCCATCACCGCCAACCAAAGTCCCGTCAGACCGGTGATGCTGGTGACCAGAAAGACAGCCTTAAGCCCCAGTGCCAGCCCGATGTTTTCGCGGATTACGCGGCGCGTGGTGCGGGACAGCTTTACCAGATTAACGACATCCGACAGTCGGTCCTTAACCGCCACCGCGTCGGCAGCCTCAAGGGCAATGTCGGTGCCCCCGCCAATGGCGATGCCGACATCAGCCGATTTCAGCGCCGGGGCGTCGTTGATACCATCACCAACCATGGCAATCGGCCCCTTCCGCGCCGGATCATTGCGCAAATCAGCCAGCACGTTCAGCTTGTCTTCGGGCAGAAGCTGCGCCCGGTATTCCATACCAAGCTCACCCGCCATGCGTTTGGCAACGCGTTCAGCATCGCCCGTCAGCATCACCGGACTGATGCCCAAGGCGTTCAGCTTGGCAAGCGCATCCCGGGCATCCGCACGCGCGGTATCCCGCAGCGCAAGTGCGCCAATGACATCCCCATCGCGCAGGACTACAACGGCCGTGCTGCCGGCGTCTTCCTGCGCGGCAAGCCAATCGGCAACTTCGGCAGCCGGTTTGATATCAAGGCGTTTGGCCGCCCCGACGCGATAAAGCGTGCCATCAATCCGGGCTTCGACCCCGGCACCGGCAATGGTGCGCGCATCGGTGATTTCCGGCAGGTCAAGTTTCTGTTCCGTCGCGGCATGAACCACCGCCTTTGCCAGCGGGTGGGAGGTCACGGTTTCAAGCGCAGCAGCAATCGCAAGCAGCCGGTCCTCGTCCATATCGCCCACCGACATTATTGCAGTCAGCTTCGGCTTGCCTTCGGTCAGCGTGCCGGTTTTATCAAACGCCATGGTACGAACCGCCCCGATGGCCTCAAGCGCGGCACCGCCTTTAACCAGCAGACCAATTCTGGCCGCACGGGCCAGCGCCGACGTGACCGCCGCCGGGGTGGAGATCACCAGCGCACAGGGGCAACCGATCAAAAGCAGGGCCAATCCGCGATAGATCCATTCTTCCCAACCCTGCCCGAACAGGACCGGCGGAATGACGACCGTCAGGGCGGCAAGCGCCATTATGATTGGCGTATAGATACGAGCGAATTTGGCCACGAAACGCTCGACCGGTGCCTTGTGCTTTTCGCTTTGTTCAACCAGCTCGATCACGCGATCCAGCATGGTTTGCCCCGCCGCACGGGTCACACGCAGGCGTACGGGCCGATCGGTGACAATGGCACCGGCAAAAACCTCGTCCCCCGGTTCAGACGGGACGGGCACGGATTCACCGGTCAGGTGGCTGTTGTCAATTTCGGCGGCCCCGTCGGTCAGGACACCGTCGGCCGGAATACGTTCGCCTGGGCGAACTTCGACAATATCATTCAGTGCAAGCGCGGACGGGGCGACCGTTTCAAACACATTACCCGATGCCGAAATCCGCCTTGCGGTTTCCGGGGCCAGTTTCATCAGCGATTTAACCCCGCTGCGTGCCCGCCCCGCGGCAACACCTTCAAGGCTTTCGCCAATCGCAAACAGCAGGACGACCATACCGGCTTCAAGACTTTCGCCGATCGCAACAGCGCCAAGAACCGCGACACTCATCAACAGTTCGATGGAAAAGAATGCGCCGCTTGCCGCCAGACGGAACGCCGTTCTCATCACCGGCAATGCCGCGATGATAGAGGCAATGGACATGGCATAAGCATCGGTGACCGGAACCAGCCAGCCAACCAGCCCGCCCAGCATAAGCCAGACCGCCGCCCATGCAATTTCGTCCCCGGCTTCCGGCCAGGGGGCCAGTTTGCGCAGAAGGGATTTGTCATCGGCATCGGTATCTTCCGACGCGGCATTATCCGTCGCAGCCGGATTGGCAGAACCACAGGAACCGCCAGCGCAGCAAGCGGCTTCGGATGATTTCGCCGCCCCCGGAATTACCTTTTCCTTTGCCGGATAACCCAGTTTGGTCAGCATCGTGCTGATATCGGAACGCGTTTCGGCACTGTCGTCGCGAAGACCCAGCGTCACCGTTTCACGCATCATCGATACATCAACACATTGCACGCCATCACGTTTGGAAAGCGCGGTTTCGATTTTCGCCACACAGGACCCGCAATCCATGCCCGACACGGCCCAATGACGATGCGAAACGCCATCACGATGGCGGGCCAGCACATCATCAACCGTGCCCTGTTCCCTGCCACTCAGTTCGGATTGCGCGTGCAGGCCATCGGCGGCAGCAATAAAGCTTTGCCCCGGCGCGGCGTCGTTCAGAGCCGCAATCAGCGATGACTTGCAGCTTTCACAATTTCCAATGGCCGGGAACTGATCCCATTTTGCGATGACGGACATTCTGGACCTCGCCAACATTCAAATTTACATTCATGCGTTATATTCAAATAACAATTCATATGTTGTGGAGTCAAGAACATTCAAACCATGATTTGAATGTTATCACACACAATGCCCGACACCCCGAAAAAGTTGATGAATTACGCCAGCACTGCGGCCATAGTAACCACCCGATTTAAGAACCAAGGCCAACCGCCAGATGCCCCGTATTGTCATTTGCAAAACCTGCCAACCAGCACCCGATGCTGATCCGGCCTCAAAGGTGGATTTTGTCGATGCGGATGGTTTTGCGCGGCAGTTAGGTACGGCACTTGATCAGGCGGAATTGCCCGAAACGTTTGAAATCACACAGGTTGACTGCATGGGATCATGCAGCGACCCGACATCGGTTGCACTTCAGGGAACCGGGCGGGCAAGTTATCTTTTTGCCGGATTATCGGCACATCGTGATATTGATGATATCATTGCCACCTGCCGGGCGTATCTGAACGCCCCGGATGGATGGATCGAAGACGCACGCGGCTGCGGACGTCTTCGATTTTGCCTTAAGGCCCGTATTCCAGCACTTTGATTAAGGTTTAACCGAAACTGTCATTGTCTGACGCAACGGTTTATCGCCAACAGCAAGCTGGCTGTGATCATTGGCCGTCAGCGTGACCGTGACCTCGTTATCGCCCGCCGGAAGATCTGCGATATGAAGCCACGGGCCATACAGGCGGGCAATCTTGGTGCCGTTAACATAGACATGGGCATGCCCCTCGCCCGGGATATGGGGACTGCTGGCATGTTCGGGGGCAAAACGGAAATTCTGCACCAAAAGATGCAGGTTCCAGCCACTGACCGGATCGGGCGCAATGGCAACATCAAATCTTGGCACATCAACGGCATCGGGCAGCGAAATGGTGGCATCATGGCTGGCGTGGGCACCGCTGACATTCATCGTGTCATGCATATTACCATGGGCACTTTCCCCATGTGCGCGCGGATCGGAATGGTCATGACCATCAAGGGTGATGCCATTGCCCGCCGCCACCAGAAAGCCAATCCCGCCGCCAAAAACAAGCCCGATCCCAAAAAGGGCTAGTGAACGTGACATTTCGTTTATCCAGACAAATCAATGAAAGAAAACAGGCGCGGAATATACCGCGCCTGATCAATGTGATTGCGTTTACGCTTGCCGGTCGGCTTCACGCCGCCAGAAATGCCCGGCAAACAAGCCGGTCAATACCCAGGCCACCGCCCCGATACCAAAGGCACGCGCGGCAAACAGCGCACCAAGTTCGGTCGGCACAGGACCGGTGAACTGATCGGGTTCCGGTGCACCGATAACATGCGGCGCCAGAAGCAGAACAACCGCCGCCGCCCACGCGAGCCAGTTCCGGCCAAAGGCAATCAGCCAAACCGCAAGTGCCGCGGTTGCCACAGTCGCAAACCACCAGATTTGCCGTTCATAGACATCGGCCGCGGCAACACCGGGCACCTCTGGTGCCAAGGTGAAACCCGGTGCAAAATGCACGATGACAAAACCGGCAATGCCCCAAATGATGCCATTGCGCGCCGTCACCACATGACCACGGTTTTCGGCAAAGGCCATGGCCGCCACCAGTATAAGTGCATACCCGGTATAGACCAGCATCGTGAACAGGACGCTTAGCCCGTCACGCAGCGGATCAATGCCACCGACATCCTGATGCGCGCTAACCGCGTCACCGCCGAAATGCACAAGGGCACCGGTTTCATACAGCTCCGCATGCAGCAAAACGGGCTGCACAAAATACAGCTGTAGCAGGGCCGCAATAAGCCCCGCTGCAGCACCAGCGAACAACGCGCTGGTTACTATGCGTGTGAACATGACTTAGTGGCAGGGGAAGCCGGTCGCGTGGCGCACATCGTGTGCCGCGTCATGAAGCAGGTCCGCCTGAACGTGGCCGGTGACAAATACAACGGCAAGGCCGAAAACGGCGCAGGCAAGGATCGGCAGAAGAACGGATTTTTTCGAAGCGGCAAATGCCGCGGTCTGCGTGGTCATAGAAATCTCCTTTGCTGTCACACCCGACAGTCGGTTCGGGTCCATGCCTGGCAGGTCTCCTGGCTTGCGGGTCTTCATGCGTCGCCGACCTTCCCTGCTTTCGCAAGTGGTATGATGGCGGGCACTCGTCGCATACAGTCGCGGGGGCGGCTTTGGCTTTGGCCGTCAAACAGACGGCTTTCCAAATTCCCTCTTCGTTTCCCAACCCCGAGCAGAGCGGGAAAAACCAAGCCATTCGTTTATGACGGTAATTTGGCGCAAGTGCAATGTGAAAACCACGCAGGCCGGGTGATCATTCGTCGAACATATTCGCCCGATTGTCGATCCGCCCCCAAACCCCGGGGCAGAAGGCCTAATCGTGCGTGACGTGGGCAAAGACGTCCCGAACAACACGGGAAATATGTTCGTCATCAATCTGATAGAAGATATGACGCCCGTTTCGTTCCGATGCCAGAATGCGCTGATCGCGCAACTGACGCAGATGATGACTGGTAAGCGATTGTGACATGCCTGATGCCTCGGCCAGTTCGCCGACGGTTTGCGGTTTTTCCATGCAGCGCAGAACAAGCTGCAACCGCCCGGCATCCCCCAAAAGCGCAAAGATTTTTGCCGCCGCCTCGATATCGGGCAGCGACAGGTTATGACCGGTCGCACGCGACGCGTCACGCGTTACGGCTTCCCCCTGTTCGGTGGAAAGGCCAAGACGTGCGGCTGTATCGCATTCCTGACAATCGTCGCCGTTTTCATCCCGAGCTATCACGGGACGCGTCGGGGCAATTTCGACTTTGCGGGAATTTGTTTTGCTTTGTGACATGCCCCTATTTTCCATGCCCTGAATGACTTGGCAAGGGGACTTGATCGCGGTTGCCATGGAACCCCGGCCATGAGGAGGCGTTTCATGGACAAGACACCATCAAATGTGCCCCTGAAACCGAGGAGAAACAGCGATGCAAGAGCAAACTGCACTTGATCTTTTTAATCTGCAGCAGTCGCGCGATAGCTGGGAAAAGAATGTTGCCGGTTATTGCAAGGACAACAACATGCAGGTCGGCAACCTGCCCAAGGAAGTTTCCGGCCCATATGACGAAATGAACGAGGCTTGGGAAAAGCTTAAATCCGAGGGTGAAAGCGCAAGCAACGCCACCGCGCAGCAATTCCACAAGGCAACTGCAAAGCTTGAAAAGGCATGGGACAACATGGTGGGTAAATGACCGGTTTCAGGTCCGGCAACCCAAATGCCCCAAAATCGCCTTTTCATTGCAAATCGATGACATGATTACACGCCAGATTGAACCTGTCTGGAAAAGCAAAAGGAGGCTCCCATGACAGCCCGTCCCCTTCCGGAGCACGCCAAGCTCCATCAGGAATTCAAGGATTGGGAATTCGGCCTTGCGGCCCATTGCAAGGAATCCGAAGCCGGGCTTGAACAACTGCCAAGCGAGGTTGTTCAGGCGTGGGATGACATGGATGCCGCCTGGAGCGAGATCAAGGATCATAGCGGTGATATCCCGCAAGAATCCCTGCAGCGTTTTCGTGAAGCCAAACAACGTTTGCAAGGTGCGTGGGACGCGATGATCTCTTCCAAACGGCATTAACGACGCCGCGCTGGAAGCAGCCAGACTTTTTCGTCTCCCTCTCTTCCCTGGCGGGTTTCCCTCCCCTCCCCGCCATTCCTCCTGCAGCCGGGTGTTTCAACCGCCCCGGCTGCATTTTTTTGTCTGAATTTTGGCCGGGCATCACCCGCCTGACGATCAAAGCGCGACTACGGGCAAAAATCCGGATTGACTCATTTCGATAAAAAATTCATGTTTTACTTTAATTAATAAACTTGATTCGTCATTAAAATGTCCCCCGATTGTTTCCGGATGGAGCCCCATCATGTCCGACACCCTGAAAAATGTCCGCACCGTCAGCCGCATTCTTGGCTGGGTGTGCCTTATCGGCGTTGTTTTCGAAATCTGTCTCGTGCCGCTGATATGGCATGTCGATGGCTGGATTGATACCAGCGCCAGCCAGATGACCATCAGCATTGAAGAATTGCGCGCCCTTTCCGGATGGCAGAAATATGCCGTGATGGCATCGATGATGCTGCCGACACTTGTTATGGCCTATGGGCTTTGGCGATTGCGCAAGATGTTCCTGTCCTTTGCCGAAAACCATATTTTCCAGCCTGCCCCGATTGCCCATCTGAAAGCATTTTCCGTGGCCCTTATGGCGCAAACCCTGATCAAGCCGCTTTCAGGCGCACTGACATCCGTACTGGCAACCATAACCCGTCCTGAAGGCGAAAGGATGTTGTCTATCGGGCTCAGTGATGCCGAGGCCAGCACCCTGTTTCTGGGTGGGTTGCTTTTGGTGATTGCGTGGGTACTGGGTGAAGCCACCCGGATCGAGGACGAGAACAGGAGCTTCGTCTGATGGCGATCATTGTCCGGCTTGACGTGATGCTTGCCCTGCGAAAGATGAAGTCCAAGGACCTCGCTGCGCGGATCGGGGTGAGCGAACAGAACCTGTCGCTTCTGAAATCGGGTAAGGTGCGGGGGGTGCGGTTTGAAACACTTGCCGCGATTTGCCGGGAACTTGATTGCCAACCCGGTGATCTTCTGGAATTCGTTGCCGACGACCTGTAAGCTCTTGTGATCATGACGGCCCGGTTAACACGGGGCCGTCCTTCATAAGAAACAAAGCAGCCTGTTTAACGGCTGTTATCAGGGAAGACGTGAATGGAAAACAAGGTTGCCCTCGTAACAGGTGCCGCGCGCGGCATCGGACTTGCCACCACACATCTTTTTATTGAACAGGGCTGGCAGGTTGCGATGATTGATCGCGACAGCGCGGAACTTCGCAACGCATGTCGCGATATCGCAAATGCCAAGGCATTTGAATGTGACGTATCGATCCCAGAGCAGGTCGATCTGATGATCGACGAGGTCCTGACCGAATTCGGACAGATCGATGCGGTTGTCAATAATGCCGGGGTTGCCGATTTCCTGCCAATTGGTGAAACCGATTTTAGCGCGTGGCGCCGGATCATGGAAACCAACCTTGACGGGACCTTTCTTGTTTCGCAGGCGGCAATCCCAGCGCTCAAGCAGACCAAGGGCGCGATTGTCAATATCGGCTCGATTTCCGGGCTTCGGGCATCAACCCTCCGGGTGGCCTATGGCACATCGAAGGCGGCTGTCATTCACATGACCAAACAGCAGGCGATCGAGCTTGGTGATTTTGGTGTCCGGGCCAATTGCGTCTGCCCCGGCCCGGTCAAAACCAAGCTTGCCATGGCCGTGCATTCGCAGGAAATCATATCAGCCTATCTTGATGCCATGCCGCTTGGCCGGTATGGCAGCGAACGCGAAATCGCCGAAGTGATTGCGTTTTTGTGCTCCGACAAAGCGAGCTACGTTACCGGTCAGGTGATCGCCGCCGATGGCGGGTTTGAAACGGCTGGTGTCGGGCTTCCGGCCCTTCGCAAGGCTGCCGAAGAATAAGCAATTACAGGCGATCACCTTTGGCTGAATGTGCAAGCTTCATTGCGCAAAAGTGTGATCGCTTTCCCTTCTTCCTGCGTATGGCAGGGAAACGCCACCACTCAAAGGTATTTCCTTGCCAATCGAACTTGCCCTTCTCGTCCTCAATGCTCTTTTCTGCCTTGCATTTCCGTGGGTTTACAACTGGTCCTATGGCAGGCAGGTCGGTGGCAAACGCCTGATGGGCAATCGCGACAACCTGCCCGAACGGCAGGGCTTGGCCGCGCGCGGCCTTCGTGCCCATCAGAACCATCTGGAAAATCTGGTGCCGTTTGCGATCATCGCTCTGGTCGCGCACGCCATCGGTATTTCAAACACTGTCACCGTGGCTTGCGCGGTTGTCTTTACCATCGCCCGCCTTGCCCATGCCGGGTTCTATTTTGCCGGGATCACGCGCGTTCCGGGGATCAATGGCGTGCGATCCATTGCCTATTTTGTCAGCCTGTTTGCGATGCTTGTCTTTGCCTTGCAATTATTCTGGTCGTAATTGTCGGCGCAAACTCTCGACAAGTCGGGTTTCGGGCGTTACGAGATAGGCGGCCAAACCGGAACGGGTAGGGTCATGACTTAACGCTTTTACCCAAGGATCTGCCGTGAGCACGTTACCCCCCTGCCCCAAATGCCAGTCGCCCTATACCTACGAAGATGGCGAATTGCTGATTTGCCCGGAATGCGCCCATGAATGGTCGCAGCAAACCACAGCAGGCGGAGACGAAACCGAATACAAGGATGCCAATGGCAATATCCTTGCCGATGGCGATACGGTTTCGATCATCAAGGATCTGAAGGTCAAGGGTGCGTCACAACCGCTTAAGGTCGGCACCAAGGTCAAGAATATCCGCCTTGTCGAAGGCGATCACAATATCGATTGCAAGATCGACGGATTTGGCCCGATGAAGCTTAAATCCGAATTCGTCAAAAAGATCTGATTGCGGGCTTCGCCCTGTAAACTCTGCGCCGACGACATTGCGACCGGGTTCTGGTATAATGTCGTCGTCTGATACCGGCTTGAACCATCCAAAGGAAACGGGGGCCACCATGCGCCACCTTGCCCTTATCGCCGCACTATTTGCGACCCTGTCGCTATCTTCCTGCCTGACCTTTAACTGGCAACGCAGCGTTCAGCAGGTTTTATCGAATGCATGCAATTCGACAGGGGATTGCGGCTCGGATGGGCCGGGCTATTAGAACAGCCCAAAGCAAAACGGCGCGTCCAATGGACGCGCCGTTTGTTGTTTCCGGTGATCGGAAAACTTATTCCCACTCGATCGTTCCCGGTGGTTTCGAGGTGTAGTCATAAGTGACGCGGTTGATACCGTTGACCTCGTTGATGATCCGGTTGGCGATGCGGCCAAGCAGTTCCGGCGGGAAGGCGAAGAAGTCGGCGGTCATGCCGTCGGTCGAGGTGACCGCGCGGAGCGCACAGGCATAGTCATAGGTACGACCATCGCCCATCACACCAACGGTACGGACCGGCAGCAGCACCGCGAAGGCCTGCCAGATGGCGTCATAGAGACCGGCATTACGGATTTCTTCGAGATAGATCGCATCGGCCTTGCGCAGGATATCTAGCTTTTCGCGCGTGATCGGCTGGCCGGGGATACGAATGGCAAGGCCCGGTCCAGGGAACGGGTGACGGCCGACAAAGCTGTCGGGCAGACCCAGTTCACGACCAAGGTCACGGACTTCGTCCTTGAACAATTCGCGCAGCGGTTCGACCAGTTGCATATTCATGCGTTCCGGAAGACCGCCAACATTGTGATGTGACTTGATGGTGACCGACGGGCCGCCGGTGAAAGACACGCTTTCGATGACGTCCGGGTAAAGGGTCCCCTGAGCAAGGAAATCAGCACCGCCGATTTTCCTAGCTTCTTCTTCGAACACTTCGATGAACAGGCGACCAATGGTTTTGCGTTTGGTTTCCGGATCAATTTCGCCTTCGATCGCACCGATGAAGGTTTCGGACGCATCAACATGGACCAGCGGAATGTTGTAATGGTCACGGAACAGGGTGACGACCTGATCAGCCTCGCCCGAGCGCATGAAACCATGATCAACGAACACGCAGGTCAGCTGATCGCCAATCGCTTCGTAGATCAGAACCGCGGTGACGGAGCTGTCAACGCCGCCCGAAAGACCGCAAATGACCTTGCCATCACCAACCTGCTTGCGGATTTTGGCGATTGCGTCGTCTTTATAGGCGTTCATCGTCCAGTCGCCAGAGCAACCGGCAACACCGTGCGTGAAGTTCTTAAGCAGCTGCGCGCCATGCGGGGTGTGGACCACTTCGGGGTGGAACTGCACGGCGTAGAATTTCTTTTCGTCGTTGGCGATGGCGGCAAACGGTGCGCCTTCGGATTTGCCAACAACTCGGAACCCGTCAGGAAGGGCATCGACGCGGTCACCGTGGCTCATCCAGACCTGTTCGCGTGCACCTTCGGCCCAGATGCCGGTGAACAGCGCGCAGTCTTCGATCACATCAACAAAGGCACGACCGAATTCGCGGTGATCGGACGTCGCAACCTTGCCGCCAAGCTGGTTGACCATGGTCTGCTGACCATAGCAGATGCCAAGCACCGGCACGCCAAGTTCAAAGACCTTTGCCGGGGCCGAGGGTGCCTTGTCCCAATGGACCGATGCCGGGCCACCAGACAGGATCACGGCCTTGGGCGCATATTCGTCAAGGAAAGCATCCGAGACATTGTTGAAGGGGTGGATTTCGCTATAGACACCGCTTTCGCGCACGCGGCGTGCAATCAGCTGGGTGACCTGCGATCCAAAATCAATAATCAGCACGCGATCTGTCATCGGGCCGTATCTCCGTCGAGTATGGGGTTGCGCCGTACATACGCCAAACCATCCGTCTCGGCAACCCGGCGCAAACGGTTACCTTGGGATGCATTCATGAAATTCTGATGCCGAATTCCGGCATTTGGGGACAATTGCGGCCTTTTCCTGCCGGAACGCCCCCGAAAAGAGCACAATTGGTCCCTTTTTCCTGCGCAATGCGTCTGTAACTTGATTTCCAACGGAGCACGGAGATAACCGCGTCCGACAGAATTAGAAATCATGAGCAAATCAAGTTTGACCATGCAAAGGGACACAGACAAATGACACAGAACAAAGGCAGTAAAATCGCGCTTGCCGTCGCTGGCCTTCTTCTGGTCGCTGGTGCGGCAACGGCCATTGCAATGACCCAGTCCGAGAGCAATAACCCGGCGTCGCTGTTTGGCACTGAAACCGGTACAGAGAACAGCGATACCATGACCCCGGCACCTGATGCCCCGGCGGCCGAAACCGGCGAAGCGCCGAACACCGTCCTGCCGGACGACAATCAGGAAGTTCCGGGCATGAAGGGTCTTGATGGCAATGCAGGCGAAGATAGCAGCCCGCTGGAACTGATGCCGCAGGATGATGGCGGCACCACCGGTGGGGAAGCTGCCCCCAAGACGGAATAAAAAACCGGCCGGGTAAACTGTGGAAGATCCAATCTTCACATAGCGTTCACGGTAAAATGCACTTGTGAAAAGAACTGGCCCTGTCCCCATTCGGGACAGGGCCATTTTTCTTGCCGCAATTTTACAGTTTGCAAGCAGACCAAGGGCGGCATCGGACATCGGGTTGTTTGCGATGACCATGGCCGCCATTGTCATTATTTCACCTTGCCTTTGGCTGTGCGTTCAAACACCGCAACAAAGAAACCGTCCGTGCCATGCTCGTTCGGGGACAGGCGAAGCCACGGCTTGTCCTTGCCACCGGGGACCGGAACGGATTTCGGGGCGTCGGGCCAGATTTCACTGATCGGGACCGGTCGGAAATCCTTGCGATCACGCATGAAGGTTTCGATCAGGCGTTCGTTTTCTTCGGGCATGATCGAACAGGTCGCGTAAATCAGACGCCCGCCCTTGGTGACCTTTGCCGCACCGGCCTTCAAAATCTTGCTTTGGTTTGCCATCAGCGTGCGAATATCGCGCTGCCCGATGCGCCAGCGCAGCGCCGGGTTGCGGCGCAGGGTGCCAAGCCCCGAACAGGGAACATCAAGCAGAACACGGTCAAAGAAGCCGGACTTATTGCGAAGCCAGCTATCACGTTCATCGGAAATGATGCGCTGCTGGATGCAGTCCCCGGCACCGGCACGTTTGGCACGTTTGCGCGAATTATCCAGACGACCGCCATGGGTATCGCAGGCAAGGATACGGCCCTTGCCGCGCATGTCGGATGCCATGCCAAGCGTCTTGCCGCCACCGCCCGCACACATATCAAGGATATGCATGCCCGGCTTGGCATCGACCAGCCGCACGCAAATCTGCGATGCCTCGTCCTGGATTTCGATCAAGCCATCCTTATAGGCCGCCGTAACCAGCATATTCACACCAAGCGGCAGACGCAGGCCGTTGGGCGCATAAGGCGTTCTTTCGATATTGTGGATGCCATCGGCTTCAAGCGATTTGATTGCGTCTTCAACCGTGCCCTGAAGGCGGTTAACGCGCAGATCAAGTTTGGCGGGCTGATTATAGGCCGCCATTTCAGCCGGAAGGTTTTCGTGATGGAGTTTCAGCAGTTCGGCATAAAGCCATTTCGGCAATTCGGTTTTGACCGCACCTGGCTGTCCGTCATGATCAAGCGTCTTGCCGGTCAGCTTGTTGATCAGATGATTTTCTGCCGGATGCAGCGGGTTCGGGCAGAACTCTTCACCATTGAACATGTTTGAAATGTCTTCGGCCTTGCGTTTGTCCTGCAAGACCAGTTCGGCGATCATGCGCGCACGACCGTCCTGAAACTCATATCCGCATTCGGCAAGCCACCAGCCTAGACGCGCCTGATGGCGGATCAGGTTATAGAAACGTTCGCTGATCTCGCGACGATCGCCACCACCGATATAACGGCGATTGCCAAAATAGCCGGAAATGACGCGGTCTGCGTCGTCTCTGGTCTGGGTCCAGCCGTCATAAAGTTCAATGACAGCCGCGATACGTGCACCGGGTTTCAAAACGAATGTCCAACCTGTCTGAGTGTGATGTTCCTGTCCCGATATGGGAACTCAAGCAAACACCATACGATAAAAAAGGCGATGACGGCAGGATTGCCTGCCGCCACCTGAAATTTGTGCCCGCTGATATCATGGGTTGGGCCATTCGCCAACAGCGACAAGCGCAAGGCAGCCCAGCCAATTGATCAGCGTGCCCCGATTAGTTACCAGGACGGTAATTCGGGGCCTCGCGGGTAATGGTTACGTCATGGGCATGGCTTTCGCGAAGGCCCGCATTGGTGATGCGGACGAACTGGGCCCGTTCGCGGAAGTCGGCAAGCGTTGCCGAACCGGTATAGCCCATCGATGCCTTGAGCCCGCCAACCATCTGATGGATGATCTGACCGGCCGGACCTTTATACGGGACGCGGCCTTCGATGCCTTCGGGGACGAGTTTCAGGTTATCCTGAACGTCCTGCTGGAAGTAACGGTCTGCCGACCCGCGTGCCATGGCACCGACCGAGCCCATCCCGCGATAGGATTTGTACGAACGGCCCTGATAAAGGATGACCTCACCCGGGGCTTCGTCGGTACCGGCCAGAAGCGAGCCAACCATGCAGGTGCTGGCACCCGCAGCCATTGCCTTGGCAATGTCACCCGAAAACTTGATGCCGCCATCGGCGATGATCGGAACGTCAAGCTTGTGACCTATTTCCGCGCATTCAAGAATTGCCGTCAATTGCGGGACACCGACACCGGCAACAATACGAGTGGTACAGATCGAACCCGGACCGATGCCGACCTTGACCGCATCCGCACCGGCTTCGGCCAGTGCCTTGACGGCTTCGGGGGTGGCAACGTTACCGGCGATGATCTGGGTATTGCCGATCTTTGATTTGATATATTCGACTGCCTTGATCACACCGGCCGAATGGCCATGTGCGGTATCGATGACCAGCACGTCAACACCGGCCTCGACCAGCGCCATTGCGCGTTCAAAGCCGCTTTCGCCGACACCGGTTGCCGCAGCAACACGCAGGCGACCGCTTTCGTCCTTGCAGGCATTCGGGTGAAGTTTGGCTTTTTCGATATCCTTGACCGTGATCAGCCCGGTGCAGCGATAGGCTTCGTCAACCACCAGAAGCTTTTCAATGCGGTGCTGATGCAGAAGTTTCTTGGCCTCTTCGGTTTCGACGTTTTCCGTCACCGTGACCAGATTTTCGTGGGTCATCAGTTCGGAAACCGGCTGGGAACGGTTGGATGCAAAACGCACATCGCGGTTGGTCAGAATGCCGACCAGCTTGTTGCTGGCGCGTTCGACGACCGGAATACCGGAAATGTGGTTAAGGTCCATCAGGTCAAGCGCATCGGCGAGCGTCTGATCCGGGTGAATGGTGATCGGGTTGACGACCATACCGGATTCAAATTTCTTTACGCGGCGAACTTGTTCGGCCTGCTGTGCGATATCGAGGTTCTTGTGAATGACCCCCATGCCGCCATGCTGTGCCATAACAATCGCCATCGGGCTTTCCGTCACTGTGTCCATTGCGGACGACAGAAGCGGAATGCGCAGGTCGATATTTTTGGTAATGCGGGTGTTGGTCTGCACCTGTGCCGGCAGCACTTCGCTGGCGGCGGGTTTGATCAAAACGTCGTCAAACGTCAGGGCTTCTGCAATGCGGGTCATATGGGGCCACCTCGTTAATCTGAGTTGGCGCGGAACTTATACACGTTATGGCCTTTATGCCAAGTTTTCTGCGCCCATAGCAGCCCTGTTATTTTATTGCTGCATTATCCGGGCAGTTCCGTTAGAAACTGGTAGATGGGGCTGCTATCTGGCGCAGCCCCTTTTTCATGCCCGGATCACCCCCGAATTTTGCCAGGCAGACCAAGCGTTTGCCGCAATCGCGAAAGCTGCCCGCCCCCTGTTTCACGCGGTCGCAGCATCCGGAACGTTGAGCACCTTGTCGATAAACCGGCGCACATCACCATCAAGTGAATCGGCCTGCCCCAGAAGATTTGTCGCCTCGCTATGGAGTTGCAGGACGACAGAGCCGGACTCGGTCGTGCCGCTGGCGACGTCGGCGAGGATGGCCGCAATGGTTTGCATCCGTCGAACCGCCTGATCGATCCGGTCACTGATGGCACCGACAACTTCGGTCTGTTCGCGGGCGGCCTCGGCAACCAGACGAGCACCACTATCAATCTCGCTGATCTTTTCATTGATCTCGCGCACAGATGAAACCGCCTCGCGGGTCATTGCCTGCATTTCACCGATTTCGCCGATCACTTGTTCAGCTGCACGCGATGTCTGGGACGCCAGGTTTTTGACCTCGGTCGCGACTACGGCAAACCCCTTGCCTGCTTCCCCAGCACGGGCGGCCTCGATCGTGGCGTTCAGGGCCAGAAGATTAGTCTGATCGGCAACATCGGTGATCAGTTCAACCACCTTGGTCACACGAAGCGCCATGTCATCAAGGCGCGTGATGTGATCATCGGCAACGCGGGCCCGACTGACCGCCGCCTCGGCCAGTTCGGCAGAACCATTGATCTGTGCGCCGATCTGACGGATGGATGCGCTGAATTGTTCGGTGGCAACCGCGATGCCGTTCAGGGCGTCAGTACTGTCGTCAGCAGCAACGCGCATATCGTTGGCCTGCTCGGCAATGCGGCGGACCTGCCGGGACAGGAAATCAGAACTGTCGCTTAGCTGTTTTGCGCTGTTCGAAACCGAACCAACCACCGATTGGATATCATCACCGATGCGACCGGCGCTATAGCTGAAGCTCCTGGTCTTTTCATGCATGGCATCAAGGGCCGCATTGACCGTTCCGGCATAGCCGATCAGATCACCGCGCAGTCCCCTTGGCAGGATTTTACGATAATAGGATCCGCGCGACGCGTGACCCATGGCGCCTGCGGCTTCCTTGGCGAAGGCCTCGGTCAGATCAAGCAGCTGGTTCACCGCATTTTGCAGGGGCGCAAGATAGCCCTGCGTTTGACGATTATTGACCCTGACACCCATTTTTCCATCGGCAGCGTCATGGACGATATCGTGCAATTCGTCAATGATCCGCTTGTGGCGGGTAATGGCAATCGTGCCAATCAAAGCCAGAACCAGAAGACCGGCAATCGCAATCGTGGAAACAAGCGGTGCATGGGTTGGTGCCAACAGAAGGCTGCCGATCAACCCAAAGGCCAGCACTAGGCCGGAAATCAAAATCCGTCGCAGATTAGAGAGTGAAAACAAACTGATCATAGTCGATGCCTGCCTGCCCCAGGAGATTGCCAAGTTTTTGCGTGCTGCGCGCCATACCGTCCTTGCGATTGCGTTCGCGTTCTTCTTCGGCACGAAGATCGGCATAAAGCGGAATAACCTGTTCGACCGCGTCGCGGCGCGGAACCCGGCGGTTTGAATGATAGCCAATGATGTTGCCGTTTGGCCCGAAGGTCGGCGTGACATTGGCCAGCACCCAGTAATGATCCCCGTTTGCCGAGCGATTGATCACATAGGCAAAAATCTCGCGGCCCTTGGAAATTGTGTCCCACAGCAAGGCGAACACGCAGCGTGGCATATCGGGATGGCGGATAATACTGTGCGGTTGGCCTAGAATATCCTTTTCACGATATCCTGCTACCCGCAGAAAGACGTCATTTGCGTAGGTAATACGCCCTTTGGTGTCGGTCTTGCTGACAATGATTTCATCATCACCAAAATGACGTTCAACACCGGTCAGAAAAAGCTGATCCTGTTTCATCAATTGCACCCCGTTCACGGATCAATGGTCCCACAACCGATCCTGACATAGCGAAACCCCGCCCGGGTCGCGCAATTCTGCGTCAATTTCATCCGGTGCGGAGACTATTTGCTAAACCAATGTATAGAGGATGCCAGATCGCAACTTCTTGACTTAGCGCAATCGGTTTGCGGAATATTTTCTCCTCGGCACAACCTAAACGGGATGAAACCGAATTTTTGCAAATAAAAAAGCGCGCCGATCATTTGGCGCGCTTTGGATTTTGGCTTTTCAAAGGCTTAGCTGACCGGCGACCAGCCATCGTCTTCGCGCAACTCTGCATTGGCAATGTCATCGGCGGCATTGTTCTGCCCGCGGAAGCCCGTGGCGATCAGATAGGCTTCCGGGCTTTCGGGGCGTGACGCCGGTGGTTTGGCATGTTTGGATACACGGAAGTTCTTTTTGACCCGGTTCAAAAGATCATTTTCCGTACCGCCCTTGAACACCTTGGCGATGAAAATCCCTCCCGGTGCAAGGACCTCCTCGGCAAACAGCAGGGCATGTTCGACCAGATCGATAATACGGATATGGTCGGTCTGCCGATGGCCGGTGGTTTCGGGCGACATATCGGAAATCACGGCATCAACCGGCCCGTCAAGAGCCTGCTTGATCATGTCAGGCGCCGCCGGATCAAGGAAGTCGGCCTGCAAACAGGTTGCACCGGAAAGACCTTCCCATTCCAGAATATCAAGCCCCACGACCTGACCACGTCCCTGTTTTGAACCGACCATGTCAACCGCAACCTGCGTCCAGCCGCCCGGTGCAGCGCCAAGGTCGACAATGCGCATGCCCGGACGCAGCAGATCAAACTGGTTGTTGATTTCAATCAGCTTGAAGGCCGCGCGCGACCGATAGCCAAGGCGCTTGGCTTCCTGCACGTAAGGATCGTTCAGCTGCCGGTCGAGCCAGCGGGTCGAGGAAATCTTGCGTCCCTTGGCACTTTTGACGCGCGTCCGCAGCCCGCGCCGGGCGCCGGTATCGATCGCGGCAATGGCTGAACCCTTGCGGCGGCGCGTCCCGCCTTTTCCGCTGCTATTGTCGGTCATGTTCTTTACCTGAACTGAAACGTGTTAAAGGCCAGTACGATCCGATGGCGCGACGCCGATCATGGATTGGCCGAAATATGGGACACTGTATGACGTCGCGCATCGCACGGGTCAATAGCATGACCGTCTGCGCGCATCAAATCGACCAATATTCCCTCGCGAAGGCCACGATCGGCAACTTTTAGCGTCGCCAGCGGCCAGATATCGCGAATCGCGGCAAAGATCGCCGCCCCCGCATCCATCAGTTCTGCCCGCTGGTTCCCGATGCAGGGATGGCCTTTGCGTTTGTCGGCTTCCATGCGCAGCAGCAATTCGGTAACGCGTTCCGCATCATCGAACCGCAAATCCGATCCATCGACCTTGTGACGTTCGTACCGTTCAAGGCCAAGAGCAATACCGCAGAATGTGGTCACGGTGCCCGACGTACCAACCATCTGCACCTTGCCATCGTCAAGAATGTCCGAACAGCAATTGCGGCTGGCGAAATCGCGCAGGCGGTCGCGAATTTCAGTGCGCATTGCTTCGAACCGTTCGCGGCGCTGTTCGATCCCGGCATAACGTTCGGTCAGGCACAGAACCCCGCAGGGCATCGAAAGCGTTTCAATGCACTGGGTCTGGCCCATATTGTCGACCTTGATCCAGCAGATTTCCGTGCTGCCACCACCAATGTCAAACACCACCGCATAGGGGCGCTCGTCAAGCAAGGCAGAACAGGCCTGAAGTGCCAAACGGCTTTCTTCGTCCGGATTGATGATTTTAAGTTCAATACCAGTTTCGTCAAAGACCTTCCGGACAAATTCATCGCGATTTTTGGCCGTTCGGCAGGCTTCTGTCGCCACCGCATGCAGTTTTGCACCGGGATGCTTGCGCAGTTTTTTCGAACAGACCTTTAACGCGTCAATCGCACGATCCATTGCCGCCTGACAAAGATAACCTTTTTCACGCACACCTTCGCCAAGACGCACAACGCGCGAAAACGCATCAATCACCTTGAACCCGTCTTTGCAAGGGCGCGCGACCAGCAGACGGCAATTCGAACTGCCCAGATCAATCGCGGCATAAAGCGGGGGATGACTGGTCGTGGGGGGCAGCGGGCGATCCACAACAAGGCTGTCGGCAGGCAAACTCGATGATGGCGCAACGCACGGCGCATCCATCACGGCACTTCCAGCCATGGCAGCACCGCCTTCAGGGCGGATGACCCTGTGCGTGTCGCTATGGGGAGATACCTGTTTCACCTGCTCTGATCTGCCTTGCTTGTCGGTTACAAATTCTTTGATCGCATCAACACGACAATTATATGACGTTCCTGCGAATCACACATATGAGTTTACCGACAATGTTGCACAAGGCAAATCCCGTATGCATTTAACTCATGGAGCAGCGACTTCACCCCCGTGCCCAAAGACGTAACGGGCAAAAAAGGTCTTGCCAAAGTGCCATCGGTTTAATAAATAGCGGCCCACGCCACACGGCGTTCAAGGCTCTGTTGGGGAATAGGTTAACGGTAGACCTACGGACTCTGACTCCGTCAGTCCTGGTTCGAATCCAGGTTCCCCAGCCAGCCTTTGCTTACTTTGCAAGCTTTGGTGAGGTTCGCTCGTACAAATATGTACCGAACAGTAAACCGCACCAAAAACCCCTGCTGGGGAATAGGTTAATGGTAGACCCGCGGACTCTGACTCCGCTAGTCCTGGTTCGAGTCCAGGTTCCCCAGCCATCTTTCTGATCTGCATATCCCGAACCACAATTTTTTTTGCCGCACAAGGCTATGATTGTCTTATGTGGTGCAACAGTTCTTTTCCTGTCAGGCAGGAAAACCGGGAACGCAGAGAAAAGATATTCCACGCTTTTTTGGAACCTGTCGCCCATGTGGCACGTTGGGGCTATCACGATCTGTGACAAATCACAGGCAACGAATGCACATTTGGCAACAAAGGAGCATGAGATGCTTACCGATATGTACCGATCCCGAAGCGCTTCCCATCCAACCGTCATCGATCGTGTTGATCCGGTAATCTGGTCCGATCATGGCCATTGCCCGATGATCACGGCCGAGGATGAGAAGTTTTATGAAAAGAACGGCTTTCTGTTTCTGAAAAATGTTTTCAGCGATGGCGAAATCGCCAAGCTCCGCCGCGAGACCGGGCTGGTCGAAAATTCCGACCCGACCGACGAAGAGGTCATTTCGGAACCGGGCAGCGATGAAGTGCGCAGCGTTTTCCGCGTCCATGATAAAAGTGACGTGTTCGAGCGCCTGATATCCGATGACCGGCTGGTTGCGATTGCCGAACATTTCCTTGATGACGATGTTTACATTCATCAATCACGGGTCAATTTCAAACCTGCCTTCAAGGGCAAGGAATTCTTCTGGCATTCGGATTTTGAAACCTGGCACACCGAAGACGGCATGCCCCGCATGCGTGCCCTTTCGATGTCGATCACTTTGACGGATAACTCGGCCCATAATGGCCCGTTAATGTTGATCCCGGGATCGCATAAAAAGTTCATTTCCTGCGTCGGAGAAACTCCCGATCAGAACTACAAAAACTCGCTCAAGATACAGAAAATCGGCACTCCTGATCAGAAAAACCTCTCGGAAATGGTTGATGAGTGCGGGATTGTCGCACCTGTCGGCCCCGCCGGATCGATTCTGATTTTCGACTGTAATACGCTGCACGGGTCGGGCAACAACATCACCCCCTACCCGCGGTCGAACCTGTTTTTCGTTTATAATGCGATGTCAAACAGGTTGGTTGCGCCGTTTGGCGGCACGAAGCCACGCCCGAACTTTCTGGCAACGCGCAAAGACAAAGATATTGTTCCGGTTCGGACCGGCCGCCACAAAATCAGGGCCGCCGAATAACCCGATCAGGATGACAGGAAACAGGGCGGCGATGATCCTTCCGCCCTGTTGATATCGCTGGTGGCCTTTTCGCTCACTGGCCGCATGCCCGCCTCGGTCAGAATGATATCGACCGGAATGTCATATTCGTGCGGAAAGATGTCAGCGATGCGCGTCGCTTCAAATCCGACACCGATGACAAGAGGACGAACGACCATTGCGGCAAGTGTTCGATCAAAAAAACCGCCGCCATATCCCAAACGATAACCATGGCCATCGAACCCGACCAATGGCGCGATCATGACATGGACGGGCACGACCGCCGTTCCAACCGGCTCAGGAATTCGGGCAAAGCCAGGCGCCATTTCTGTTTGCGGTGCCCAATCATGAAACACCATTGGCTGATCCTTGCCCGGTACGATTGGCAAGGCGGCCTTTCCACCGCGATCAATATGATCGGAGACCACACCACACAGGTCGACTTCATTCTGTATCGGCCAGTAAAAGCCGATTGTGGCGTTGGGGCGCACGGCAAGGATATCGGCAAGTCCCATGCAAACGGCAGCTGATCGTTCCGCGTAAATCGCCGGATCCATTTGACTCCGCCACGCCAGAAGTTGCTTGCGCACCGCCTTTCGCCACCCGGATATCGCAATATCGTCGGTCTTTTCAGGTGGGGCGGGCAAAATGATCCGGGTCATGGGGCTTAACCTGATGGCGATTAGAGAAACAGGTGCGATAGCAATCCTATCGTAAAAAGGTCCTGAAACGAATAACGCGCCGGAGACCGGCGCGTTAACGGTTGTCAGCAAAAGCTGCAATCCAAAATCAAATTACATGATGGAGAGTTCTTCTGCCGACATGCGGCCGTTACGACCTTCAATCAGCTCGAATTGAACCTTCTGACCCTCATCAAGTCCCTGCAAACCAGCGCGCTGAACAGCGGTGATGTGCACGAATGCATCTTTGCCGCCTTCGTCCGGGGTGATGAAGCCATAACCCTTGGTCGCATTGAACCACTTAACCGTTCCGGTAGCCATATCCGTAGTCGTCCTTAGTTTTGGTAATCGCATTTCCCAAGCGCGGAAAATGCTTAAGTTACGTCCCTGCAATACGCCTTTGAACCAGCGTCAGAACCCTCAACCAGAAGGCAACAACACAGACCAAAGATGCACTGCATCGTTTCAACATTTACGCGAATTTGGACCTTCACGCAACGAATTCGTGTTTGAAGTTCTTTATTCAACGCTGATGGTTAGCCGGTATTTTGCGAATATTGCTTGCTGATCGACGTTCAACTTTCAGCACAACCTGATCGCGCCGGGGGCACATTGATTTCGAACGAATTTCAATTTTGACCTGCCTTGTCGTGACAAGCTACCGTCTGGCAACCTGATCAAGATCAGTGAACCCGGCCAAAACGCTTGGATTTCACTTGTCTCAAGACGGAAGCAGCATCATTCGAACCACATTTTTCCGACAGCAGATAAGTCACCATCCCCATTCAGCCCCCCACGCAAGAAGACAGGCCGGATCAATCTGGCCATACCGGATTTAACAAGCAACAGAGCGGACCATCCGTTGCATCAGGCGCGACAGACAAATGTGAACATTTTCACAAAACTGAACATATAAAGACTGTTTTTCAATGCTCCGACATATGTCAGAAATCATTTTATTGCGCCGAGTCCCTAGATAGTTTTCCAAAACCAAACGGACAGGCCAAAAGCGAATCACATGGTACTTGCCACGGCTCCATACGAAGTGCCACCCGCAAATACAAGGTACTTTCCCCGAACAACAAAACCGGGAATATAAAACATCAATATTCAATCAAAAGAACCAACCACCTGTAGCCGTTAGGATTTCTGGCGTCCCTGTCCGTTCGTATTTCGAATGTTCGATTTTGTCATAATTGTTGACGCGGTTTCTCGTGACAAGCAGAGGCAATTCGGTTGAAGATAGAAATAAATGTGTAAAAAGCAGCACGCAGTCACAACATATAAAAAACGAGCAAACCGGATAATTCCGGACGGATTGGGACATAAGCAGTTGGTAAAAAGGTTAAGCCGAAGACCGGATCGGAAAACATAAATTGACTGCCACGACAAAGATCGCCAATCCACGCGACATTGCGCACAATGTCATGACGCTGATCGCCGAGTTGAATCTGCAGCCCACGCCGCAGGTTTATCACGTATTTTACAGCTATCTGACTGATGAGATTCCCGAACTGAGCCAACTGATCAAGGTATTGATCCGCAACACCCAGGAACTGGATGAAGAGACCGTTTTCCGGATTTACCACAAATTCCTCGGGACACATGCCCTGCAACAGCGACTGAATATGGGGGTCGAAGGATTGCAGGCTGCGGTCGAACGGGTAGAAGAAGCTGTTCACAGCGTCCTTCGTGAAACCGAAGGCTTCTGCGAGCATCTGGACAATGCATCCGATCAGTTAAGCTCGGACGATATTACGCTTGAAGTCGCGCGCGATGTTACCCGCGAACTTTCAAGTGCCACCCGAGATGCCCATGGTCGTTACAGTGAATTCAACGGTTGCCTTGACGAGTACCACAATGAAGTTCGCCGGGTTCGCAGCGAACTGGAACTGGTGCGCCGTGATGCATTGACCGATACCCTGACCGGGATCGCCAACCGTAAGAATTTTGATGCATCGCTTCGTGATGCGGTAACGACAACGATGGAAACCGGCGCCCCGTTAAGCCTTTTGATGATCGATATCGATCATTTCAAAAACTTCAATGACAATCACGGCCATCGTGCCGGGGACGGGGTTTTGAAGGCTGTTGCAAGGGTTCTGGTCAATTCGACCAAAGGGGCGGATACCGTTGCGCGTTATGGTGGCGAAGAATTTGCCGTGATCCTGCCCGACACGACATTGGAAAACGCCACGAAACTTGCCAACAAATTGCGAGACAATGTTTCAGGTCAAAGAATTATCAATAAGAAAACAGGCAAGGATTTCGGTAAGTTAACCGTTTCAATCGGCTTGACGTCTTATAAGCTTGGCGAGAATATACTGGAGTTTGTTGACCGTGCTGACGGCGCGCTTTATCAAGCCAAACAGGAAGGCAGAAATACCTGCATTATGATAATGTGACATATCTGTCAGGTTGAGACTGGAAACATCGATACGTTCTCCCAACCTTATCGGTATGAGAATATGGACACTACCAGTCCCGGGGGCTGCTGCAATAAACTGACTGTCAGCCCTATCGCAGGAGCTGACGATAAATCAGACCAGCAGTGCCAATCCGGGCGGAGCAAATAAATGAACAAACCGACGCGCGAACGGAAACTTGATCTTGAACACAAGGTCTTTAAATCGTTCGAGGAATGCCATTTCCAAAAGTCTGACCTTTCGGACGAGGCTCTTTTTGTGCTGAAAATGGCCGAAGGATCGGTTGTATCCCTGCCCCTTAAGGCGGTTTGCAAGGAATTCGGGATAGACCCGGATTCAAATGATGGTGAACTGATCGGCCTTGTCGACAAGTCACTGGATTTCGTCAATGTGCTGCGCCCCGGCGATGATTTGCCGCTCGAAGTTCTGACGGGCGAGGCGTCGTGGGATGTCGATGAAGATCACCGTGCGATCGCCTATAACCGTCTGACCATGCAGCTTGTCACCTGGATGTCCGGGAATGAAGAACTGATCACTGATCCCGAACAGCTGATGCAGATCGCCGAGGACCCCGGCACCAAGAAAAAGATCAATCAGGCATTCGACGAAGTCGCCGATAAACTCAATATCGGCCGCGAAAACCGCGAGGAAGTCGTCAATCTGGTTCATCAGGTCGCCGAGGAACTTTCTTATGTCGAAACGCTGCGCGACAAGTACCGCAATGTGAAAAAGATCGACACGAAGCTGCAGGAACTGCGCCGTATCTATGCACATGAAAAGGGCGTTCTGGAAACGGTCACACAGGTCATTCGCCTGATTGATGATGCGATGAAAAAGTTTGAAACCAGCTTTGACGAGATTGACGCCAATACCGGCGAAATCATGTCAGTCCTGCGTAACTTCACGACCCAGCGCCAGTATATCCGCAACAAGCGCGATGATCTGTATCGCCGTCTGCGGGCATGGGAACCGCTTTTTGAACGCTGGGATACGATGGCACTGGAACGGGGCGCACCGGCGGTGCGTCTGGTCCGCGATACATATCAGTTCCTTGCCCCACGTTTCATGAAGGTCAAGGAATGGCTGATGATGACAAAGGTGCAGGACGGGATTGCCGCAGGCCAAAGCTTCAAGAACGAAGACGAACGCATGGGCGCTCTCAAAGGCAAGATGATGCAGTGGTAACACTGATCCGACCTTGATCGCCCTGCCCTCAATTGCAAAAGCGCAGCCAATGCCGCGCTTTTTCTTTTGGGCGTTAAAGTCGTCCCTATTGCTTCATGATCTTTAGCGCGACATGCCCATCAATCATGGTAATCGACTTTTTCGACGATGCCGGTACCGGCACGCGCACATCAATGCAATAGGCAATCAGGGCTGCCGCCAGTTCTGCACCTGCTGCCGGGACAATTATCGGATCACCATGATCGGCAATGATATTGAGCCGTGCGGCAATTTCAGGAGATTTTTCAATTTCGAGCCTCCCGATCTGACCGGGCGGCAACGGCTTTCCGGTGCGGCGGCGATATCCGACCAGCGCCTTGATCAGCTCGCTTTCCTCGAAAATGATGCAGCGCAATTCGCGCATAATGGCTCTTCCTGCAAATAAACTTATACAACGATATAAGGCAGGATAATCCGATTTAAAGAGGTTTTACAAACAAATAGGCCCCTAACTTGACGCCAGCCAGATTCCGACCGCGATCATCAGCGTCCCGGCGATCCGATTAAGGATACGGACATTGCCGCTTTTTTCCAGAAAGTGTCGCAACGACCGGCCGCCCGAAGCATAAAGCGTCATGCAAATCAGTTCTGTCACCAGAATGATTGCCACCAGCACGGAAAGCTGCGGCGCTATAGCATGTTCAAGGCTGATAAAGGGCGGCAATAAAGCCACCATAAACGCCCAGCCCTTCGGATTGGCAATTGCCGTCACAAACCCCTGAGAAGCAAGCGCAAATGGGGTCGCGGGGCGGGAGGCGTCAATTTCAGCGTTAAATGCCATGCGTCCGCGCGAACGCCACATCTGGATACCCAGCCACGCCAGATAGGCACCACCCACATATTTGAAAACAGCAAAGACCGCCGGATATTCCAGCATCACCGTTGCAACACCAAGGGCCGAGGCCACCACGACAATCCCAACGCCCACAAGTTCGCCCATCATCATCCAGACGGTACGGCGCACGCCAATCGTCATTCCCATTGTCAGCGCAAGGGTCATGCACATGCCCGGCGTGATCGAGACAAAGAAGGCCGTCGGGATAAAGGCCCCGATCAAAGACAGGCTTACCATCGTGTATATCCGTAAGTTGGTGGCGGCACTTGATACGAAACGTTATCGGAAAATTTTCTGGGGCATTTCGCATCGATACAGCAACAGATAACCAAGAATCTGAACACTTCAAGTGCAATCTTTGGCTTGGGTGGTTTGTCATTCTCGTATTTGATCAATGTAGCTCTATCCTATGCTGCACGCCGCCATATGGGCCTGCGACAATACCGTCGCGCTAATTTCCACCCTTAAAAGCGCATCAAAGATACAAAAATTACTTGACCTTGGCGGGCCGTCCGATGAAATTGGGTGCGTCGCCAGCACAGCCTGGCACTTCGATACCATTTGATGAAGACCGATGACCGCAGACATTTGCAACATTCCTGCAATTGCCGATCGCACCGAAGCCGATGCTTCGGGTGCCTTTGTGCTGTCTGCTCTAAACCTAATTCTCGGTCTTCTTGGTCTCGCAGCGCTCGGGTCGCTACGACTTACCCGCCCCTGAGCGTACGAAGACGGTTCGGATTACCAAATAGGTCAATCCATTTACCGCAGCTCAGGGGAACAAGTCGCGCCACAAGGCCCGCACTCTTTCCAAATTGACGTTTCAAATTTCGGGCAAAGTCCCGCTTGATCAGGAATTACGGTAATGGCTAGTGCTAACGACAATCGCGTCATCATTTTTGACACCACCCTGCGTGACGGCGAACAGTCCCCGGGTGCATCAATGACGCTCGATGAAAAACTGCGTGTGGCACACGCATTGGCAGAAATGAAAGTCGACATCATTGAGGCAGGCTTTGCCATCGCATCGAATGGCGACTTCCGGTCAGTCAATGAAATCGCCAAACAAATCAAGGGCCCGACCATCTGTTCGCTGGCCCGTGCGGCCAAAGGCGACATCGAACGGGCTGCCGAAGCACTGGAACCGGCAGAAAACAAACGCATCCACACCTTCATTTCCACAAGCCCCCTGCATATGAAATTCAAATTGCAGATGGAACCGGAACGCGTTCTGGAAAAGGTGATTGAAAGTGTCACACTGGCACGCAAATTTACCGACGACGTTGAATGGTCGGCCGAGGACGGATCGCGCACCGAGCATGACTTCCTGTGCCGTTGCGTTGAAGCCGCGATTGATGCCGGTGCGACCACCATCAACATCCCCGATACGGTTGGCTACACCACCCCTACCGAATATGCCGATCTGATGACCATGCTGTTTAACCGTGTGCCGAATATCGACAAGGCCATCCTGTCGGTTCACTGCCACAACGATCTGGGTATGGCGGTTGCGAACTCGCTGGCGGCTGTCCATGCTGGTGCCCGCCAGATCGAATGCACGATCAACGGTCTGGGCGAACGCGCTGGCAACGCGGCACTGGAAGAAATCGTCATGGCGCTGAAAACGCGCAACGATGCCTTCCCGTATGAAACCGGGATCGATTCAACCAAAATCATGAACGCATCACGTCTGGTGTCGGCTGTGTCGGGCTTCGTCGTACAACCGAACAAGGCGATTGTCGGCGCAAACGCCTTCGCCCATGAAAGCGGTATTCATCAGGACGGCTTCCTGAAGAATTCCGAAACCTATGAAATCATGAAACCGGAAAGCATCGGCCTGAACAAATCAAGTCTGGTGATGGGCAAGCATTCCGGCCGTCATGCCTTCAAGGAAAAGCTCAAGGAACTGGGCTTTGCCGAACTGGGCGACAATGCCATCGAAGACGCGTTCGCCCGCTTCAAGGAACTGGCAGACAAGAAGAAAGAAGTCTATGACGACGACATCGTCGCACTGGTCGATGATGGCATGCGTGATAACGAACATATCAAGTTCGTGTCGCTGGCTGTCACCTGTGGCTCCAAAGGTCCACAGACCGCCGAACTGGAACTGAATGTGAATGGGGAAACCCGCACTGCCAAAACCACCGGCGATGGCCCGATTGATGCAACCTTCAACGCCATAAAGGCAATCTATCCACATGACTGGAAGCTGAAACTCTATCAGGTTCATGCTGTCACCGAAGGCACGGACGCACAGGGTACGGTTACCGTCAAACTGGATGGTGAAGACCGTACCGTGGTTGGCAATGCATCGGATACCGACACCGTTGTCGCATCCTGCGTGGCCTATGTCACCGCTGTTAACAAGCTGATCGAGAAAAGCCAGAAAACGGCACCGGACGCCATGGCTTCCTGATCAGGCATTCTGCATTTTGAGAATAAAGGGGTGGTATTTGCCGCCCCTTTTTCCGTTTCAGGGCTGGTTTCCGTCAGACCCCCGCTGTTTAGCAGGCATGATTGCTGTGAACCCGCGCATTCTGTGATACATTATGCGTCTTGAACGAAGGGGCCAGAGCCATGACCGTACAGCCTGTTCTTCAGTTTCATCACCGATCTGTTGCCATTACGGTATTGGTGTTTTGTGCAGTCGTGATTGTCGCTATGACGCCACACGCAAAAGCCGCTGCGATCAATGATGTGCAGAAAATCGACATACCATCTCAACCTTATCCGATAAGCGGACTGCGGCAGCGTTTGATTGACGCGGGAAAAGCCATTCCCGAAGTCGACAGCAGCCTGCAATTCGATATTCCAGGCCTCTATTACCCGCCAATGGACGGACATACCAAAACCGCTGCGGTGATTGTTGTCCCCGATTGTGATGATCGCTTTCCGGAAGACTGGATTGACGCCCTACATGATGCAGGCCTTGCCGTTCTTCGCATATCGCCCGGAAAAGCCCACCCTTCGCAAAGCTATTGCACGGCCGGAACACTTGATAATCCGAAGCATGGGGTTACCTACTGGGCCTTTGATGCCCTAAGCGCGCTTGATTTTCTGGCAGGGCAAAACGGCATCGACCCGGACCGGATTGCGATTTTCGGTTACGGATATGGTGCCGCCGCCGCACAATTTGCAATCTATCGACATGGTCACGCCAAACGATTTGATCACCATTTCGTCTCGATGGTGGGACTGCGTGCCCAATGCATGTCGGAAATGGATAATTTCGTTCCCGCATTGCTGGTGACGGTAAAGGGGGATCGGCTTAACCCACCGGCATGGTGCCAGTGGCGGATGGACCGGGACCTGCGCGCAGATCGCGAACCGGTAATGTTTGAGATGCTTCAAAGTGATGAAACACCTGAAAAACAAGCGACTCGCAAATTTCTGAAAGTAGAAACCGAACCACAGACAACTGCCCTGATCATGGATTTCTTGCGTAAAACTGGAATAATTCTCAAGGGCGATAAACCTTGAATGAAAACGCCAACACCATATGGCGGATCATCTTTTTGCATCTTATTTCAAGTCTTGTGACCCGTCTTAATTATTCCTCAATTCCCTGAGCAGATTATTCGTGCATCGACTGGCGCGTTACGCTATCAAAGCCGGTACATTCGTATTCAAGATTTTACTATTAACCGGGGCATAGGGCAGGAATGTTTTCCAAGCTTCTTGGGGTTTTATCCTCCGACATGGCGGTGGATTTGGGCACCGCCAACACACTGGTTTACGTCAAAGGGCGTGGCATCGTCCTTAACGAACCATCCGTGGTAGCCATCACCGACGAAAAAGGCAAGAAACAGGTACTTGCCGTCGGGGAAGAAGCTAAGCAGATGCTCGGGCGTACGCCCGGTTACATTCAGGCCATTCGCCCGCTGCGCGATGGCGTGATTGCCGAATTCCACATCGCCGAAGAGATGATCAAACACTTTATCCGTAAAGTGCATGGCCGTCGCAACTTCGCAAGCCCGGAAGTCATCATTTGCGTTCCGTCTGGCTCGACCGCCGTTGAACGCCGTGCCATTCAGGAAAGTGCTGAAAGTGCCGGCGCCCGCAAGGTCTGGCTGATTGACGAACCGATGGCAGCCGCCATTGGCGCCGGTCTTCCAGTCACCGAGCCAACCGGCTCCATGGTTGTCGACATCGGCGGTGGCACCACCGAGGTCGCGGTCCTGTCGCTTGGCGGTATCGTTTATGCCCGTTCGGTGCGTGTTGGTGGCGACAAAATGGATGAGGCGATCATCGCCTATATCCGTCGCACCCATAACCTGCTGGTTGGTGAAAGCACTGCAGAACGCATCAAGAAAGAAATCGGTTCGGCCTGCGCACCGGACGATGGTGATGGTGCAACGGTTGAAATCCGTGGCCGTGATCTGATGAATGGCGTTCCGAAGGAACTGATCATTTCCGAACGCCAGATCGCAGAAAGCCTTGCAGAACCTGTTTCGGCAATCATCGAGGCGGTGAAAGTCGCACTTGAGCAGACCCCGCCGGAACTGGCAGCCGACATCGTCGACAAGGGTATCGTTCTGACCGGTGGCGGCGCAATGCTTGGCAATCTGGACTATGTCCTGCGCCATGCAACCGGCCTTCCGGTTTCGATTGCCGATGACCCCCTGTCCTGCGTTGCGCTTGGTACGGGGCGTGCACTCGAAGAAAAGAAGATGCTTCGAAACGTGTTGCACACCGCCTACTAAGGCGAAATGGCAAAAAACATCTCACCGGGTCATGTCCTGACTGGACGCGACTCGGTGATTTCGTTAAGGTTGAATATCCCACGGGGATTTCGGGACAACTTTTCTGATCTAATGCGGGGAATATAGTGGCTCAGCATGGCGGTCCGCAGCAGCGTATCTTTTCGCCGTTACGTACGGCGCTTCACCGCTTCGCCTTCATCCTTCTGATCGTTTCGGCGTTTGGCCTTATGCTTCTGGGCAAGGCTGATACCGTTCTGATCGAAAGAATACGAGCTGCTTCGGCCGATCTTGTATCCCCGATCATGAATGTTGTTTCCCGTCCCGCCGCCAGCATCAACGAGCTGACGGAACAGGCGACCAATATCTTCAATCTCTATGAACAGAACGAACGCCTGCGTCGCGAAAACCGCGAATTGCTGGCGTGGCAGCAGGTTGCCCGTAATCTGGCGCATGAAAATGCCCGCCTGCGCGACCTTGCCGATTATACAAGCCCGCCGCCATTGCGCCTTGTCACCACCCGCGTGATTGCCGATATGGGCGGTGCCTATGCACACAGCCTGATGGTATCGGCCGGTTCGCGCGATGGCGTGATCAAAGGACAGGCAGTTATGTCCGACGAAGGGCTTGTCGGACGTGTTGCCGAAGCAGGCTATCAGGCTTCACGCGTTCTGTTGATTACAGACATCAATTCACGCGTCCCGGTGATTGTTGAAAATTCGCGTGACCGTGCGTTTCTGTCGGGCGACAACACAGACCGCCCGCTTTTGACCTTCCTGACTGCGGATGCGGCGGTTGCGCCGGGCGATCGCATTCTGACATCCGGTCATGGTGGTGCCTTCCCGCCTGGCATTCCGGTTGGTGTCGTTTCATCCGTTTCGGAAAATGCTGTGCGTGTCGCGCCACTGTTCCGCCGCCACCAACTTGAATATCTGCGCGTCGCGGATTATGGCCTGCAAGGCATCCTGAGCGATCAGGTCATGCGCCGTGATCAGCAGAATGATGGCGTTATCCCCAACGGGGTTGGCATCGTACCCAATGACGGGAACGATGCAGCAGCAAATATGCCAACGGTCGGCCCCGCACAGCCAACGGATCGACTTCCGTGAAGCCCGGTGTCTGGCACAGGCTGGATGTCATTGCGCGAGGCTTATTTCCGGCATTCAGCGTTTTCATTCTGTTGCTGTTTAATCTGCTGCCGATCAGCGTGCCATTGCTCAGCACCGCATCACCTGCATTGCCTTTGATGGCTGTATTCTACTGGTCGGTGAACCGCCCGGATTTGCTAACCGCGCTGACGGCATTCTTTCTTGGACTGTTGCAGGATTTGCTGACAGGCCTGCCCCTTGGTGTCAGCTCGCTGGTCTTGCTGCTCGTGCAGACCGGATCTGCAAGCCAGGGTCGTTTTTTCCATAACAAGCCGTTCAGCGTAATGTGGTGGGGCTTTGCATTGGTCGCGATCCCGGCACTGCTGGTTCAGTGGCTTTTGAGTTCGGCATTAATCGGGGCCTTCTTGCCGATCAAGTCGACATTGATTAGCTATGTACTGACTGCGGCACTTTTCCCGCTTGTTGCATGGGTTCTGGCACGGGCGCAAAATACGCTTCTGCGCCATATCTAGAACAGCACCAGCTGGATCAATATTGATGTTTTGGCAATAGCTACCGGCTATGCTTGAAAGACAGTTTTCAACATGCACCGCACAGGATAAAACGGGCACGCAAGTTTCCGGAATTCCGGCGGGGCACTCCGACCAGCAGGTTTGACGACGCCGATGTGGCACCGTGACTCAGACAGATATCGCATGTTTACCCGCCGCGCCCTGATGCTCGGCGCGGGGCAGGGTATATTGCTGACCGGTCTTGCCGCACGCATGTACTATCTGCAGGTAATGGAAAGCGACCGTTACCGGGTGCTTGCCGATGAAAACCGGATATCCCATCGCCTTTTGCCGCCACCGCGCGGCCTGATTACCGACCGTTTTGGTGCTCCGGTCGCGGTAAACCGGCAGAACTATCACATCATGATCGTTCGCGAACAGGCACAGGATGTTCGGCGTACCCTTGAAATACTCGGTCAGATCATCGAGCTTGGCCCCGACACGATTGAACGGGTTGAACGTGACGTCGCGCGCAGACGATCCTTTGTCCCGGTTACGGTCCGCGACAATTTAACTTGGGAAGAAGTTGCACGCGTCGGCGTTAATGCCCCGGACCTACCCGGCCTGATCATTGATGCCGGTCGTTCGCGCGATTATCCCGAAGGTCCTCATCTGGCGCATACTTTGGGCTATGTGGCGGCCGTGTCGGAAAAAGAACTGACCGGCGATCCATTGCTTGAACTGCCCGGGTTCCGGATTGGCAAAAGCGGGATCGAGAAAGTTTACGATCTGGCACTTCGCGGCAGTGCCGGCACCAGCCAAGTCGAAGTCAATGCACTTGGCCGTGTCATCCGCGAACTTGACCGCGAAGAAGGCGACAGTGGCAACACGGTTGTCATGACCCTTGATCTTGAATTGCAGCGTTACGCCAACCAGCGCCTGTCAAACAAGGAAAGCGCATCTGCCGTTGTGCTTGATATTCATAACGGCGAAGTGCTTGCGATGGCATCGCATCCGACATACGACCCGAACGCCTTTACCAACGGCATTTCGCACAAACTTTGGAACAGTCTGGTCAACAACGAATACGCACCACTGTCTAACAAGGCCGTCACCGGTACCTATGCACCGGGTTCGACATTCAAGATGTGTGTCGCCCTTGCCGGACTTGAAGCCGGTGTGGTTACAGCCAATCAGCGCTTCTTCTGCCCGGGTCATCTTGATCTTGGCAATGCACGGTTCCATTGCTGGAAACGTGGCGGGCATGGCTGGGTCGATATGCATGACTCGATGAAACATTCCTGCGATGTTTATTACTATGAAATATCGCAAAAGATCGGCATCGACCGCATCGCCGCCATGGCCAATAAACTGGGCCTTGGCGAATTGACCGGCATTGACCTGCCCAATGAACGTTCCGGCCTGATTCCGACCAAGGACTGGAAGGAAATCCAGCTCGGCAAACGCTGGCAGGGTGGTGAAACCCTGATTTCGTCAATCGGTCAGGGATACGTTCTGGCAACACCGTTGCAACTGGCGACCATGGTTGCACGCATTGCATCGGGCAAGGCTGTTAAGCCGCACCTGACACGCGATCATGTAACCGCAGAAGGCATCACCAGCCGGGCGAGTGAGGAATTCCCCGAACTTCAGGTCAACCGTGCCCATCTCGCGCGTATTCGCGACGGCATGAATGGTGTCACCAACGAATTGCGCGGCACGGCACATCGGTCGCGGATTGATATCAAGGGCATGGAGATGGCCGGAAAAACCGGCACCAGTCAGGTCCGCCGCATTACCATGCGCGAACGCCAGACCACCGGGGTTCTTGATAACGCCGATCTGCCGTGGAAATACCGTGACCATGCGCTGTTTGTTGCCTTTGCGCCGGTTGATAATCCGCGCTATGCCTGCGCGGTTGTTGTTGATCACGGCGGATCCGGTTCAGGCATCGCCGCACCGATTGCGCGTGACATTCTGATCAAGGCGCAGGAACTGAAATCCGCACGCCCGGGGATATCGGCAGCCAACATTCAATCCACCGCGCAATTGTCGCGCCCGTCACAGACAGACCGCGAAGAAGAAGGCTAGAGCGATGGCAAGCCGCAGATATCGTATCGGCGAAGATCCGGATTACGTGCCAATCGGTCGCCGTCTTTTAATGCTTAACTGGACGCTGGTATTGCTGATTTCCGCACTGTCGGGGATCGGTTTTGCCATGTTGTATTCGGCTGCCAACGGTTCGGTTGAACCATGGGCGGAACGTCAGATGATGCGTTTTGCGGTTGGTGCCCTCCTGATGATTGGCATCGCGGTTACGGATGTCCGTGTCTGGCTGAAACTTGCCTATTTTTCCTATTTCGTCGCGCTGATCCTTCTGATCGGGGTTGAAATCAAGGGGGATATTGGCATGGGGGCGCAACGCTGGATCAATCTTGGTTTCTTCCAGTTGCAACCATCCGAACTGATGAAAATCTCGCTTGTGCTGGCACTTGCGCGTTATTTCCACGGCCTGACTGTCGAAGAAGTGGGACGCATCCCGCTTTTGATACCGCCACTTTTAATGGTTCTGGCTCCTGCGGCACTGGTGCTGCGCCAGCCTGATCTGGGTACTGCCCTATTGCTGATTGCCGGTGGCGGCGTCATCTTCTGGCTTGCCGGGGTTCGGATGTGGAAATTCGCCCTGATACTTGGCGCGGTTCTGGCAATCATTCCCATAGGCTGGCAGTTTCTGCGCGATTATCAAAAGAACCGCGTTCTGACGTTCCTGAACCCTGAAAATGATCCGCTTGGCGCGGGCTATCACATTACCCAGTCAAAGATTGCCCTTGGGTCGGGCGGCCTGTTTGGCAAGGGTTATATGCTGGGATCGCAAAGCCATTTGAACTTCCTGCCGGAAAAACAGACCGACTTTATCTTTACCATGCTGGGTGAAGAGTTCGGGCTGGTTGGCGGATTGGCCTTGTTACTGCTTTATACCATGGTGATCATGTATGGTTATGTGATTGCGCTTCGGTGCCGCAACCAGTTCGGTCGCCTTGTCGCAATCGGGATCACCTCGACCTTTTTCCTGTATGTCTTCATCAACATCGCCATGGTAATGGGACTTATCCCTGTGGTCGGTGTTCCGTTGCCGCTGGTATCGTATGGCGGCACGGTGATGATGACCATTCTTGTCAGCTTTGGCCTTCTGATGAGTGTATCAATCCACCGCGATATACGGATTTCAAGACAGGGAAATGACGACGGCCGTCAATAGCCCCCAACTCAGGCGCTGATCTGATCGGCCAGATTGACAAGATCGACAGGCACACAGCGATTTCGCCCTGTTTCCTTGGCTTGATAAAGTGCGGCATCGACCAGCGAATAAAGAATGTCGGCAACGTCTGTGTTTTCGTGGGATTTCAGCAATGCAACGTTTTTGGCAACTTGCGCACCCAATTTGCCAACCGTCCCCTGTGCAGGCAGGGATATCACCCCGAAACTTGACGTGTAGCTCAAATGCTTGCCGCCGAAGGCAACAGCATCATGTTCAACCGCGCTCCGAAGACGCTCTGCAAGGACCATGGCACCTTCCGCCCCCTCCCCCGGAAGAAGAACCGCAAACTCCTCCCCGCCCAGTCGTGCGGGTAAATCGATATCGCGCAGGCTGCTTTTCAAAAGCTTTGCCAGTGATACCAGAACTGCATCACCTGCCTGATGACCATAGGTATCGTTCAACAGCTTGAACCTGTCGATATCGAGCAGGATGATGCTCATCGGCGTATCGCGGCGTTTCCAGATTGACAGGTTTTCCTCAAGACGCACCATAAAGACACGACGGTTGGCAAGACCGGTCAAAGGGTCGGTTGATGCCAGAACTTCAAGCTTGCCCATGGCTTCATTCAATTCACGCGTCCGGCTTTCAACCCGTGTTTCCAGATTGACATTGGCATCCTGCAAATCATCACGCGCGCGCTGCAGCTGCCCGATTTGCCCCCGTATCATGCCAAAAAGACCGACAGTAACCGAACTCAGCAATTGGACTTCATCGTCATGACGATAGGTTGGCGGCATTTCCAATGACCGCTTCACATCCATCGGATCGGAATTGACAATGTAATAGGCAAGCTTCACCAGCGGGCGGGAGAAAACAACATAACTTAGCGCAGCGAATACTGCAGCCATGGCGACGGCGAAAACCATGTTGGCCAAAAATGACCAAGCAGACCGGGACATGAACGCGGTTACATATACCTGTGGGTTCAGGCCAACGACCAGCGTTCCCATTGAATTATCTGACGAGTTGGCCGTTTGTTGAAGCGGGATTTCAAGTTGCTTCAAACCGCCGAACAACTTTTCCGCCCATCGCGAGGTTGGTATCTCTCCCACCGGACGTCGAACCTGATAAAGAACGTAGCCATCCTGAAGCTGAATTTTGACACTGGAAACAGACCTTTGCAGCATCATGCCGCGCGCCATGGCCTCCGCCAATGCCGCGTCCTTTTTTGTCACGGCTTCGGTTGCAACGGGAATACTACTATCGACAACGCGCTGATTGGCCTGATGATAGACACCCCCAAGCCATTGATAGTCGCTGAAAATCTGAAACGCCGTGATCGCAAGGCCAAGTAGCATTGCGGCAAACAGGGAATATTTAAGCTGCCTTGTCGCAACAGAACTGCCAAGCTTCAGTCCAGACAGGTCCTGAACGGTATCCTTTCCTGTCTTAGACACACGGCACCCTTTCCATTAAAGACAGTCCAATCAGCGCGACGGTATTGGCCAATCACGTTCCTGCGCCGAATTCAGTTCCTCGATCCTGAACCGATAGTCCCTTTGTTCCGGTTTGTTGACAAGACTGAACTGTGAAAAATCAATCTTCTCCCAGTTGCGGTCTCCAAGAACCTGCTGGTAGGTCTTGATATTGTCTCGCGTTATTGCCTGCATCCGGAAAGGCACATTGGGATTTTTCCGCAATTTTTCAATGCCTTCAAGATAGTCTTTTAACAATACTATAATCCATCCACCGGCCAGAAAATGCCCGCCATGCGTCATTGTCATTTTGCCATTGGCAACGTTTTTCAGTCCTTCGACGGACCAGTTCAAACCACCAACGAAGACATCCTTCCCCGGCACTTTTCCGGCTTCTTCAATTGCCTTGATTGCGCCCAAGGCGATACTGTCATTCGCGGCCCATACCGCATCCAGACAGCCCCCCTTGGCAAGCCATTCCGCAGTCCTGCGATAGGCTTCATCAAATGACCAATTGGCCACCAGACGACGCTGTTCACGAAGCTCGGGATATCTTTCCAGTGCGACATCAAGTCCCTTAAGCCGTTGCAGTGACGCAGGCGTCAGGCTATCGCCGGCCAGAGACAGCAGACAAAGATTTGTGCTCGCCCCATTACTGTTTGCATGTTGTGCAGCCGTAACCAAAGATTGGGCAATTTCAAATCCGGCACGCTCGTTATCGGGTACCAGCGTCGCAATCCAGAAACCAAGCTCTTTACCCGGTCGACCAAATCGCTGTTTTTGTTCATCGGTCAGATCATTGAGCAGCATAAGAACGGGAATGTTGCGTTCCTGGGCCTCAAGGATGATCCGGGTGCCTTGCTGATGTTCATTAACCGCAATGATGTAATCGGGGGGCGGGTTCATGGAAAAAACGCGATTGGCACTTTCGGCCATCTGTTTCCAGTTACGGTTGCTGTCAAAGACAGTCAGCTCAAAACCAAACTGGTCGGCTGCGGCCTGCATTGTGTCACGCACATCTTTCCAGAAACCGTGATCACCATGGCCCGGATTTATAAACGCGATACGCGGTACGGCTAAACCATCTGTCCCGCTTGCTTCGGCGCGGGATGCGACAAAAAGCAGGCATAATGCGGCAAGCCAACATCCAAGCTTCAAAGATCATTCCCCCGACACCGGTCACAAGACGTTGGCGCCGCATCAATGCGACAATCGCCTGTTTATTTTCAGTGCCGCCGCAATAACCAATATCGCGGGCAAGGTCAAATCAACTAAGCCCATACGTAAGGATCATGATGCCAGTCCCGCACCATCGAAACGCAATAAAACTTCATGCTGAACCGCTCGGAACAGAGCCGCATAGTCCAGATTGACATAGTCGACCTGCCATTCGACAAGTTTGGCGAAAAGTTCCGCATTGGGCGTATCGATGAAAATCATCGTTTCAAGACCATGGCCTTTTGCTTCCTCTATTGCTTCGCAGGTCACATTTTCCTCAAGAAACTCGAAAATATGGGCCTGTTCATGATGAATTGCTTGTTCCAGCGAACCGGCGACATGAAGCTGCACATTGCGTTTCAGATCGGGTGCAATCCGGCGCAGATCTTCGCGGATGGCGGCGGAAAAGGAACTGACAAAAACGTCATTTCCAAAAGCGAAATCATCAAGCATCTCGACAACCCTTCCCGTGTCTGCCTGCTTGATCTCGCAATAGATTTTAACCCGTTCCTTCAGTCGGCGCAGAAAATCTTCAAGCCTTGGAACCGGTTCGCCAGCGAACGCCGGGTTGAACCAGGCCCCTGCATCCAGCCGGTCAATTTCCGCGCTGGTCATTTCCGCAATGGCACCTGTGCCATCGGTCGTGCGATCAACCGTTTCGTCATGGATGACATACAGAACATCGTCCGCGGACTGATGCACATCGAACTCGATGAAATCTGCCCCGGCCGCAATAGCACTTTCAGCACTGGCAAAGGTATTTTCCGGTGCATTGAGGCTGTCGCCACGGTGATAGACAAGTTGTACTGGCTTCACGGGACCCTCCATATGGCTTGATTGGCCATAGGGAAGGTAGGTCGCAAGTCGCGCCCCCGGCAAGCATGCCAAGCCAATTTAACCTTACTGTTACGTTGCGAAACTGCTTCCGGAAGAAATCAGGCAAAATCATCACGATGCATCCCGCTATCAGCAGGGTGCCGTGAAGTCGCTGAAAAGAAACCCCGTCTAACCAATATCGCGCAACGCCCGGGCCAGTTCGTCGGTCGACATACTCGCGCGGTTCTCTATCCCGTGCTGCTTGGCAAGGTGATAAAGATCATCACGTCGCCATTTTTCATATGCCGGTTCAAACTGCCTTTCTCGCGATGACGTTGCCGGCGCATTTCCAGAAAATTTCTGATAGCTAGCCACTTTTGCCTCCTGAGGGGGATGGTCTTAAGCGGAACTGGCATCGGGCAATTTCAATGCCCTTTGTGACACTGCCATTACATTTCATGTGGGACAGAATGACAGAATGTCTACGGTTTCGAACAAAATTTACTGATTTCTTCCGGTAAAATCATGATCTGAAACGAAAATCCCGAAAGCAGCATCATACAACAATTATAATTTATCAATAAAACATCATCGGATCATATTTTTTCCTATTTCCCGTTCACGGAGTTTGCTAGCGTCGTTGGCAAATCAACAAGCACAATCAGGGAAGCCCCAATGGCATTGCATTTTGAACGCGACGAACTGGCGGCCCGCCGCGTAAGGACGGTTGCCCGTCTTGAAGCAGCAGGACTTGATGGTCTGCTGATGTTTCGTCAGGAAAGCATGTTCTATCTCACCGGATATGACACGTTCGGCTATGTCTTCTTCCAGTGCCTGTATCTGGGCGCGGACGGCCGGGTTGCCTTGATCACCCGCGCACCCGATTTGCGTCAGGCACAACACACATCGGACATCGGCGATATCCGTATCTGGGTCGATGGTCCTGATGTGAATCCCGCATTGCAACTGCGAGACATGCTGGCCGAATTTGGTTGTGGTGGCAAAAAGCTTGGCGTTGAATACGATGCCTATGGCCTGACGGCTGCCAATGGCAAAAAGCTTGAGGCCGCCCTTGACGATTTCTGCACGCTTACCGATGCATCCCGTCTGGTATCGGAACTGCGCGTTGTAAAAAGCCCGGCCGAACTGGATTATATCCGCACTGCCGCCAGCCTTGCTGATGATGCGTGGGATGCCGCCCTTGAAACCGTCCATGCTGGTGCCTTCGAAGGCGATATTCTTGCCGCCATGCAGGGTGCAATCTTCAAAGGCGGCGGCGATTACCCCGGCAATGAATTCATTATCGGCGCCGGACGCGATGCGCTGCTTTGCCGTTACTTCACCGGGCGCAAACATCTGGCTAATACGGATCAGATCACGCTGGAATGGGCGGGAGCCTATCGGCATTACCATGCCGCGATGATGCGCACCATTCCAGTCGGGAAGGCAACATCGCGCCACATTGAAATGCACAAGGTCGCAACCGAAGCCATGGTCGCCTGCCGCGATGCTCTTAAACCGGGCGAACCAATCGGCAAGGTATTCGATGCCTATGCCCGGGTTTGCGATGCAGGCGGCATGAAAGCCCACCGCCTAAACGCGTGCGGTTATTCAATGGGGACGACCTTTGCCCCGAACTGGATGGACTGGCCGATGTTTTATCATGGCAATCCGGTCATCGCGGAACCGGGCATGGTTTACTTCCTGCACATGATCCTGATGGACAGCGAAAGCGGCATCGCCATGTGTCCCGGCCATTCGGTGATTGTTACCGATACAGGCAACGAAGCCATATCGCGCCATCAACTCGACCTGATTACGCGCTGACATATGAAATAACCTTCGACAAAAAGGCCAGCTCGAATTGATGCTGGCCTTTTTTCCTGTCGCGGCTGTCAATCCTGTAACGCCTTGCGCATGGCATCTGCCGTGTCTTCGGCAAGTCGATCCAGTTCGGCAATCCTGTCACGGATCACGACGTCAAAATCGCCTTCATAAAGTTCCAGCTGGCGGGCATCGGCCGCGAGCTTTTCCGCGGCAAGGTTTGCCGCCATTCCCTTGATGGTATGTGCAGCCCGGCGAAGGCTTTCGCGGTCGCCGTCTGCAATTGCGGCAATGATCTTTTCACGCTCTTCTTGATAGGACACCGGTAAAAGCTCAATCAAGCCCGCCATCTGCTCCGCCCCGAGGGCAGTGCTCATTTCATCGAAGCGCGATTTGTCGATCAAATCCATTTTGGTCTCTTTGACTGATACGGTTGTGTATGTTTCCGGGGCTGGCTCCGGCTGTTTTACGCGTGGCAACGGTAAAACGCTCACTTCCGCAGCGGCTTCTTTTCCCTGCGAACCGGCAATCGCCGGACGGAACGCTGCACATCTTCTGAGGAAGCGTAACAACACACTGTAAAGCCTTCGTTCTTCGACAGGTTTGGTCATAACCTCGTCCATGCCCGCAGCCAGAAAATCACGATGGCGATCACTGAATGCTTCGGCCGTTACACAGATGATCGGAATTCGCCCGCCTCTGGTGACGCGTTCAAGTTCACGGATATGGCGGGTGGCCCCTTCGCCATCCAGAACCGGCATATGGGCATCCATCAGGATCGCGTCATAGTCATTCCGCTGGAAGGCATGCACCGCTTCGCGGCCGTTAGGCACGATATCGACAACCAATCCGTGACGCAGCAAAAGGCCCCGGATCACGTTGGCATTAATCTCGTTATCCTCGGCAACAAGAATCCGACTTCCCGAAAGAATGCTCTCTCCACTGCCCTCGGCGATCTGGCTTGTACCATGCTCATGCAGTTCGGATTGCCGGGCTTCGAACGGCAGCCACACGTCAAATCGCGTTCCCTTGCCCTCGGTACTATCGACCATCATGAAGCCGCCCATCAATTCCGTCAGACTGCGCGCGATCGAGAGCCCAAGCCCCGTTCCACCATATTGCCGCATGGTGGAATTATCGGCCTGACTGAAGGGGGAAAAGATCTGTTCCTGACGATCCTGCGGAATTCCGATACCGGTATCAATAACGGCGAAATGGTAAACTTCCTCATTCGCAATCAGGTCGCGCACCCGTTCCGGTACATTTTCCTCCCGGGTGACTTCCAACCTTACCGATCCCTTCCGGGTGAATTTCACTGCATTTGACAACAGGTTCCACAGGATCTGGCGAAACCGGACTTCATCACCGATAAACATCCGTGTTGCCAACGGCGCATCATCACAATGCAGGGAAAGGTTCTTTTCGCGTGCCATGTCGGCAATCGCACGAAACAGATCATAGGTAATATCGGATGGGTGAAAGGGACGTTTTTCCAACTCGACCCGACCGGCCTCGATCTTGCTCATATCAAGGATATCGTTCAAAAGCGCCATCAGCGCACGCCCGGATGACAAGATCGCACTCACCCGTTCCTTTTGCGCATCGTCAAGCTGACTTTGCCGCAACAATTGCGCCATGCCTAAAATGCCATTTAACGGCGTTCTGATTTCGTGGCTCATGGTCGCCAGAAATTCGCTTTTGGCCGAACTTGCCTGAAATGACTGTCGATAATGACTGCGCAATTCCAGCAACATGAAAGCCAAGGCAAAACTGTAACTGATCAGGCGCGATGGAATGATGAAGCGCGCGACAATATCGGCGTGTTCCGGCCCGAATACGAAAAATGCCAGATGATTGAAGCAGCCAATCAGCAACGTGAAACAGATCAGGCTTTCGGAAAGGGAAAACCGGTAATGACACCGCACCAGATACCCCGCCGCCCCGGCAACAATCATGATTGTCGTCGGAAACAGGATAAGCGTGCTGATATTTTGCAATGCCCCGCTGACATCGCTTGAAACACCGGGCATGAACCAGACCAGAAATGCCTGAACCGCGACACCGGCGATGATCAGCCCGGGCACCATTGCCCACACCTGATCATTACCCTGACGGCTTTCGTGACGGTTTGCGACATGCCAGCTCATGACAACCAGCCAGAAAGAGCCCAGTCGCAACACAAGAACCAGAAGGCCGGTAAAGGAACCAAGTGCCTGTTCCTGCCCCAACACGCTGCGGGCCGCAAGAAGGTTGGGAATACCCAAAAGGTCGCTGATTAGCAGCACTCCCATCGCGGCCGCCAAATAGAAAATCTGCTTGCGCTTGGTGATGTCGAACAGGATCCAGCCAATGCACATCGACAGCAGCGCGATGAATTCCACGACCACCAGAACTGAAACGGTAATGCCCGACACCAGATCGTCATCAAGCGACGAGAAAAGCAGAAACACAGGAGCGATGGCACAGAAGGCAAGAAATGCGACACCGGGAAGGCTCAGCATTTTTGGCATATTGGCATCGACCCCGGTTCTGGTCTTTTTGACCGTTGTTAGTGTGCCATTCCGGCATTCAGAACGCGATGCAGGGCTTTTGTCATGCCCAACCTGACAGTTCGGCATGAATGCTGTTTGCCCATAGCAGGATATCGTCGTCCATCGATTGCATATGCCGGTATTTCGCAAATTGCTGCACGATCAGTTCAAGCCGTTCACGAAACGCCGGTGGCTGGTCCAGATCAAGCAGACGATCCGCCAGGGGATCAAATGCTGCATTCTGAAATTCAAGCGACAGACTGATCCTTGGTTCAGTGGCAAAGGTACTGGCGCGCCCACCCCAATGATACAAATCCTGCCGCCATCCCATCACGGTCCCCGGTCTCGCGGGTAGTGCCCGAACATCTTGCAAAACAACATCTTCCGGTTTAGCAACAGGGCAAGGATAACACTTTTCAAATGAACGCGGCAATACGTACATACAGCCGTTATCGGGGCTTGCAACGCCCAGTGGCACCCAAAGTGACAGGCTGATCAGCATGTCATCGCCAATAACACTTTCCCCCTGATAATCGCGATGCGGCGGCCACCCGCGCCCGCCCTGCCCCGGATCGACATGCCATGCCCAGAAATGCGGAAGCAGCTTTACCCGATCCCCCAGAAAATGGGTCAGCAACGGGCGAAGCCGCATGAAAACCTGCCATGCCTCGTCATACAGATAGATCATCGCTGGCGGCAAACCGTTGAGCACCAATGTTTCAATCCCGGTGCGCAATTGCGCCAGACTTTCAACAGGCAACAGATCATCAATCAGGAAATATCCATCCTGCCAGAACCGGTCGGAATGCGCCGAACCATCAAATCCGCCCTTGTCATAACCGACCGACGGCACATAACGGATCCCCGCACCGGCGGCGGAAATTGTCAGTTGCGGGTTGATCGAAAGCCAACTTTCACGTTGGCAGGCCTGAAACGCAGTCATCATGTCGGAAAATCCAATGCAGGGTCTGGCGGACGATACGAAGTCACCTGCTGCCGCGCAAGTCCGACTTGCGCCCGATCCTGTCACGCGTTACGCAGATAGCATTAAGTTTCACCGCTCTGTATCCCCATTTCGGGCCAAAGGCACATTCATGATCCTGCACCCCCCATCCCATGGTGGCGCTATTGATGCGGCGGCCGAAAAATACGGCATTGCCGCACCGGACTGGCTTGATCTGTCGACGGGGATCAATGCAACCGCCTGGCCGATTGCAGCGATTGATGCCATCCATTGGCAACGATTGCCGCTGGCAAGTGAACTGGACGCCCTGAAACAGGCCGCAGCGGACTATTACGGCATTTCACATCCCAACCAGATTGCCTTTGCGCCGGGAACGCAGGCATTGATCCAGACCATTCCCTTCTGGTTTGCCGATCAGGGCAGAACCGCAACCGTTCACATTATCGGCCCGACATATGCCGAACATGCACTGGGCTGGAAACGTGCGGGGTTCAGAACGGAAACCGTCACAACAACACCGGAAAACCGGGTATCGAACATGGCCGATATCCTGCAATCCCCTGGTGGCCGCGATGACATTGTCATTCTGGTTAATCCGAACAATCCCGATGGCGGCCTGATAGACCAGACCACCCTGACAGAACTTGCCCAAATGGCAACAGAACATGGCAAATGGCTTCTGATTGACGAGGCCTTTATGGATTGCAGCCCGGAATATAGCATTTGCAGACAATGCCATAAATTCGAACGCATGATTGTCCTGCGTTCATTTGGCAAGTTTTTCGGCCTTGCAGGATTACGTCTTGGATGTGCCGTCATGCCCCCGGAACTGGCGGCTGATCTAACCGACCGGATCGGTCCATGGGCTATCGCGGGTCCGGCACTGACCATCGCGCGGGCGGCATTTGAAGATCGGGTGTGGCAAACCGATATGTGCCTTCAGTTGTCAATCAATGCAAACCGCCTTGATAATCTGATTGCCAGCCTGACCGATCTGGAACGGGTCGGCGGCACCATACTGTTTCGGCTATATCGCGGCAAGAATGCCGCAAAGCTTGCGCACCATCTGGGCACGCAGGGCATTCTGGTCCGGTTGTTTGATGATCATGCTGACCGTGTCCGGTTTGGTCTGCCGGGTACGGAAAAGGACTGGATCAGACTGGAAAAGGCGCTGGCAGGTCTTTAAAGACAATCAATTAAAAGCTGTCTTGTCTATTTCGCCCCGTTTTCTTCCCACGCCTGTTTCTTGCGATAAATCGTCGATGGACTGACGCCCAGGGCATCCGCTGCACGCGGGATCGATCCACCGCATCTCGCAATTGCTTCTTCAATCGCCTGCTTTTCCACCAGCCAAAGCGGCTTGATCCCGGCATAGCTGTTGTCCATCGGCAAACCGGCTGGCATCGGAGCCATGCCAAACCGAGCGTCCGCGCCAATCATGGCCGGTGCCATATCCATATGCTTTGGTTCCACCCCGTCGCGCAGGTTGCGCGCACCGGCCAAAAAGGCCAACGCATCCGGGTCCCCTTCCCAAAAGCGACCGGCATCCTCCAACCCGTTTGAGACGACCGGATGGGGGGGCGGTGCTTCGATGGATCCCGACCCAAAACGTTCGTCGTCCGTGCCGCTGTTAACCGGTCGGGGCACCATCGACATGGTGACTTCGGTGCCATTATTCAGAACGACAATGTTGCGGATGATGTTCTGAAGCTGGCGAATGTTGCCCGGCCAGGCATAGCGCGCGAACAGGGCGGCAACATCGGGGCTGAAGCGTTGAAAATCGCGTCCTTCTTCACGGGTGAAGCGTTGCAGATAGAAATTGGCGATTTGCAGGATATCATCATCGCGATCACGTAAGGGCGGCATGTGAAGCGGAATTACATGAAGACGGTAATACAGATCTTCTCGGAAACGTCCGGCACGTACTTCCTCAAGCGGATCACGGTTTGTTGCACAAACAAACCTTACATCAACGCTTTCAATCGAACTGCCACCGACTTTCTGGAATGTCCCGGTCTGAATGAACCGCAAAAGCTTGGTCTGAAGGTCCAGATCCATCTCGCAGATTTCATCCAGAAACAGGGTTCCGCCATCGGCCCGGTGGGCGGCACCTTCGCGGTCGATTACGGCACCGGTGAACGCGCCTTTGACGTGACCGAAAATCTCGCTTTCCATCAGGTCTTTGGGGATCGCACCACAGTTTAGCGGAATAAATGGCTCGTTAACCCGCTCGGACCGACGGTGAATGGCTTCTGCCGCAAGTTCCTTACCGGTCCCTGACTCACCAGTAATGAAAACCGTTGCCCGACTGGGGGCTGCATTTTCAATGATACGATAGATATCATGCATCGTGTCTGACGCGCCGATGATGTCAAAATACATCTCGTCGACGGTATCGACGCCATCAGATTTTTGGACCGCATGACTGATCGCGGACCGCCCTTCCAAGGCATCACTGACCGTGATCCGAAGCTTGTCGGCGGTAAAAGGCTTCAGAAGAAAATCCCACGCCCCGTCACGCATCGCCTCGACCGCTACATTGACCGAACCATGGGCGGTAATCACAACCACCTTGCATTCCGGTGCGGCCTGATGGGCGGCGCGCAGAACATCACGCCCATCCATGTCCGGCAGGATAAGATCAAGAACCAGAACGTCAGGAGGATCATTTCGCAGTCTTTGAATAGCATCACGACCAGTGACGACATGCTCGACCTTGTGGCCATCCGCGCGCAAGTAGTCCTGATACACCCGCGCAAGCGACAGCGTGTCTTCAACAACAATAATGCGTGCCTGTTCTGGCATTTTGCCGTTCACGTCCCGATCTATTCATCTACCGGAACCATACCGATAGTGACATTACATGCACAACTGCTAACCTCTAGTCAGCTGATTCGTTATCTCATAGAAATCAGCTTTTGGTTAAAAAAGGCATAGTTTCAGTAACATTGCTCGCATCCGGGAGTATCACGGCTTGAATTACACCACCGAAAAATCCGGCGACACGATCAAGGTCGAACTGAATGGCCGATTTACATTTGGGGACCATTCCAGTTTTCGCAAACTGATCGAAGAAATCCGCAGTCAGGAAGCCGAAACACAAATCCTTGACCTTTCCGGGGTCGAGTTCATCGACTCAGCCGGGCTTGGCATGTTGCTACTTGCCCGTGACGAAGGTGAGAAGTCGCGTGCGACGGTCATTCTCAAAGGCGCGCAGGGACAGGTCAAACGCATGCTCGAAGTTGCCCGCTTCGATACCCTGTTCAAGCTGGAAGACTGATACATGCCTGCAACCGGCGAGGCCCATCCACGCCCCCTTGTTGCTGTTGCCGAACCGCTTGACCAAACACGTGCGGCACAGATTCTTGGCGGGCGGCACATTTTTGGTGATGGCGCAGGCGCGCATGCGGAACTTTTCTTTGGCCGAAGCCCCGAAGATTTTGAACACCGCAACCGATACCAATTATGCCTGATACCGTCCGAGACCGGCCGGGAATGGCTTGGTGCGCTGGTCCGCCTGAACTGCAATTATTTTGTCGAATGCTATGACGGGTTTGATCTGGGTGATCTGGGACCGTTGCGAACCGCCAAGCGGGGTGCGAACTGGGATCTTCTGGTCTGTATGTCGACGCAAAGTGCCTATCAACTGCCGATGGCACGCAAATTCGTGACAGCCCTTCGCCATCGCGGCATCATTCACGATACCATCGCACCGACGGTCGAAATGGCCGTGCAGGAAGCGTTTGCAAATTCGATGATCCACGGCAATCTGGAAATGAATACGACCGGCCATCTGTCGATGGACCGCTTCAATGAACTGGGCGAGGAAACGGCGCGCCGCCTGGCATCACTGATCCATGGTGGCCGCGCAATCATGCTGACGGCGAAAAAGCGGCGCAATGGCAATGTCGAAATTTCGATCCATGATCAGGGCAGCGGCTTTGTCCCGCCCGATGAGACCCCGGTTCCAACATTACCCGGTGCTGAATCCACCTTTGGCCGTGGCCTGCCATTGATCAGAAGCCTTTGCCACGATGTCACCTTTGATCGTGGCGGGCGGACAATCCGGCTGACTTTTGCCCCCGATGCATCGGCAGCCTTGCCGCTTAATACCAATTTTGTCGCAGGTCTGGAGGCCGCCGAACAAGGTGATCTTCGGAACCCGCGTGATGCGACGATCCTGATCGCCGATGACACGATGATATCGCGTGAAATCATCGCGTCCTATTTACGCTCGGACGGATTTACAAATCTGGTTTTCGCCAAGGACGGTGAAGATGCTTTGGAACAGGCCCACAAACACAGTCCCGACCTGATCATCCTTGATATCATCATGCCCAAAATGGATGGCTACGAGGTATGCAAGGCTTTACGTACCAATCCGCTATTTGCCGAAATCCCGATCATCGCCCAGACCGCACTTGAAGAAAACGAAGGTCGCACGCGGATTTTCGAGGACGGTGCGACCGACCTTATTTTAAAGCCGCTAAACAAGGCGGAAATGATCGCGCGTACGCGTATCCATCTTGAAAATCGTCTACTGGTCAAACAGTTGCAGGCCTATCAGGAACGTACGCAGTCCGAACTGGAAATGGCGCGTGACATGCAGGAAATGCTGATCCCCAAGGCGGAACAATATCGGGGTACCGGCCTTGAATATGGCATGACCATCAGCGCCAGCTTCCAGATGTCATCCGAACTTGGCGGTGATATGTGGGGACTGGCCCCGATTGATGACGACAGGCTTGGTGTTTACATCGTTGACTTCGCCGGTCACGGCCTTGGTGCAGCGCTGAATACATTTCGCCTTCACTCCCTGATCTGGTCGGACGACCGACATGATGATGATCCAGGCGCGTATCTGGAATCCCTTAACCGCCACCTCAAGGGTCTGCTCCCGGTCGGGCAATACGCCACGATGCTGTATGGTGTTATCAATCGAACCGCCGAAACATTCCGCTACGCCAGTGCGGCCTGCACCTCGCCAGTTCTGGGTAACATCAAAACCGGTGAAACCACGTTTCTTGACGGTTCCGGCGTTCCGCTTGGTGTTATCCGCGATGCCCGATATGAAACCCGTGAAATGCCCTTCGGGATTGATAATTTCCTGCTGCTTTACAGCGATGCCCTGATCGAAACCGTGCTTGATGATGGTGCGTTCCTTGAAGGTGAACGCCTTTTGAAAATGGTACAGGCGATTATTTCCGAAACTGGCGGCATGACCGATCTGGCATCCCACCTCGCCGATCAATTCATGGACCGCGCACCGGTCAAGCTGCATGATGACTTCACCGTCGTGTCATTGCAGCCCAATCCCTCTGCCCGGACGACAAAACAACATCAGGAATGATCAGGCTAATTCAGGAACCAAGGCTGAGGCGGGGAAAGTTCCCGTTCCGGCATATGATCCTGCAAGTCCCAGACATGGGCGGTATCAATCGCAGGCTTTGATGAAGAAGATTTGCTTTCCTGAATACGGCTTGTGATCACGGAGCGTATCAGTGCCGCCAGCCCCTTACGCGCGCCTGCGTGATCAGGATCTGTCGACAGGACCGCCCCTAATTGATCAAATGCCTTCATGTGGTCACGGCAACCGACAAGATCGGCGGCCACCACGCGCAGCTCGCGGGCGTCGGGCCGCAGGCTGATTGCGATTTCCAGATGTTCAAGTGCAGTATCGCGCGATCCGCTCTGCAAATAGGTCCGGGTCAGTCCCAGATGCGTTGCCGGATCAAGATCATCAAGCAACAGCGCCCGTCCAAACGCGTCAAGTGCAAGACTGCCAAGACCAAGATCAAGCAGCACATGTCCCATCACCCGCAATCGGGCGGGTTGGTCAGGCAGTGTATCAATCATATTGCGAAGACGGGTGCGAATTTCAGGCGCCAGATCAATGCCGTCAATCGTGACCGCCGGTATCTGGGATGAAATGTGTATCTGGCCTGACATCTGTCCGAAGCCCTGTTCCCGTCTGAGATGGCGAATCGTAACGACTCGCCTGAATCCTTGCAAGAGCCAATAAAAACAACGAGTCGTTTCAATTGCTTAGATCGACCGCAAAATCAGTATTCGGTGCTTTCCGGCCCGCGACGCGGGTATATGCCACCATCAGTCATGCCGGATGACCAGAAGAATACCCTGATTGGGTTGCAGGAAGATTAACCGGGAAACCGACATCTATAGGGCAAATATGCAGCCGATTTTGCCCTATTTGCGATCACGTATCTGATGATGGGACGTTATGATTTTGCGTCTGCCGGTCGGGGAGCTAATGGTGGATCTGCCCGATCCAGACCTGCCACATTGGGTAACGCATCCCAATCAATCGTAGCCGATGGCCGGGCAAAGAAATATCCCTGCGCCAGATGCCCGCCAAGACGCAGAACCTCGTCACGCTGTTCGGGTGTCTCGATCCCTTCGATCACGCAATCCGTGCCCAGATTATCGCACATATCGATCACGGTTTTGACAATCCGCTGACTGCGTTCGCTGGTAACAATCGGTTCGATAAAACTGCGATCAATCTTCAGACAGTCGAATTCCAGTTCATGAACATAGCGCAAGCTGGAATACCCGATCCCGAAATCATCCAGCGCAACCTTTGCACCGTGGCGGCGCAGATAGCGGATGCTGGCACGGGCCGACACAAAATCGCGCAGCAAAGCCGTTTCCGTCACTTCAAATGTCAGACGTCCAGGATCAATCCCAAAGAATTTGATCTGATCAATCAGCCAGTGCGCCATGTCGGGCAGAACTATATCGCGGGCCGACAGGTTAAACGACAACGGTACATCCTGTGGCCAGGCGATCATGGATTTCAGAGCCTTCTGGAACAGGATCATTGACAAAGTTCCGACCTGCCCGGTTTTTTCGGCCACCGGGAAAAACATTTCGGGTGAAACCCGCCCCATTTTGTCGTTATCCCACCGGGCAAGCACCTCGATCGAATGCAGTTTGCCGCTGTGCAAATCAAAAACCGGTTGATAGTGGATCGACAATTCGCTTTCCAGATCGGCCTTGCGCAGGGCCTGTTCGATCTGGCTGTCATGACGGATCAGGGTTTCGTGATGGGCGGCAAACAAAACCGGATGGCCCGGCATGTTTTTCTTGGCGTAATAAAGCGCGAAATCGGCCCGCTCGAACAGGGCATTGGGTTCGCGCGCTACCGCGGGATAAGTCGCAAAACCAAGCGATGCGGAAAGCTGTACCGTACCCCCGCCAACTTCGAACGGATCGTTTAACGTTCCGCACAACTCCCGTCCGATGCGGATAAGTTCAGTTGCATCCGTGACACCGTCAAGGATCACACCGAATTCATCACCGCCCAATCGCGCCAACAGGACATCCGGCCCCAGAATCTCGCGTAGGCGGGCGCTGGCTTTGACCAGCACATCATCACCAGCCGGATGGCCATGCACGTCATTGACCGGCTTGAACCCGTCCAGATCAATCATCGCAATCGCAAAACGTCCGCTATCCTTTGCGCGCGCCACCGCTTCGTCAAGATGGGAAAAGAATGCGCGGCGGTTGGAAAGCCCGGTCAAGGCATCACGAAAGGCCAGTTCACGGTTCTGATTGGAAAGCTCGATGGTTTTGGTGTGCTGCTTTTCCAGATCGATTTGCGATTCCACCAGTCCGGAAAACGCCGCGTAGTAGCTTCGGATGATTTGGACAATCATCAAGGAGACCATCGCCATGTTGGCCGCAATCGCGACGTAAACCTCGTTCCCCGTAGACCCGAAATGCAGGATGAAAGATCCCAGAACGATGATGACGACCAAAAGGGCTGACGGGGGAAAATGCAATAGACAGAAGATGCACCCAACCACGGTGATCGAGATGAAATAGGCGACATGCCCCTGTTGATAGGCATCACCATAACCAAACATCTTGATCGCCCAGGCGGTGAAGACGACGCTGATGACTGCGGCCAGAATGCGGATACGGCGCAAATGCAGCACCGCACTGGCAAAATCATTTGCCGTATCACGCAAGCGCATCCATGCAAGCCCGCGGATCAGACAGACAATCCCCAGAACCGCTGGAATATAAACCGTCATCCAGTCGGGTGCAGTTCCGTAATGCGTGAAAGCCAGCGCGACCGCGTTGGCAAAAAGCAGGATGTAAAGTAACGGGATTTGACGGGAGAGGGCCTTGACCTGCGCGCGAACCAGTTCGGGTTGATCTTCCCGAACGCGGAACGTCCCGACAATGCTCCGGCACAAATCCTTTAACGCCACACCGATGCGCTTTCCCCGTGGTTTTCTTACTACAGGAAAATCTTATACGAAAATCTGCGGCAAATGCAGCCCTTTCAGTGCGACCTCAAACAATCGGATGATTTTGTCCCTGATCTCCCTGAAAACTTTTACCCATTACTGCCGGTTTTCGATTTTTTGCGCCTGGCTTTGGCCACCTTTTCTGCTGCCGCACGATGCGCAGCACCAAGTGCCATATGGGCAAATTCCATCAATTGATCAGGCTCGTCCAGCCAGTCACCCGGAACCTCGAAATAAGACAGTGTCATCGGGCGACCTGATGGCACACAAAAGGGTGCCATACCTTGCGCATCGTAGGCCCCGGCAGTTTGGTCATCGCCTTTCAGATACAGCACAACGTCATCAATGATCGCAAAAAATACCCCATCGCAATAAAGCCCGAATGCACCAAACATCCGGTTCGGGCGGATGTTTCCCAGTGGGGATAACAATTCGCTTACCATCTGGACAAATTCGTTATCGGCCGATGCCATTGAGGATTTCCCCCTCGACGCCTTCGGAAATCAGGTAGTCACGTAATGTCCGCCCCGGTGTCGGTCGGAAATGATCTGCGGTGATCTGCATGTTCTTGATCCGGTCTGCACGGAAAACGCGGAAGGCCTGGCGAAGTTCGCACCAGCTTGCCAACAGCCAGATGGTACCAAAAAACAGCATCCCCAACGGCCAGACCCGCCGATTGGTGTCATCCCCCTTGGCATCGGTATAATCAATGTTGATCAGGTGCCGTTCACGGATGGCACGACGCAAATCGGGCATCGAAATCGCAATCGGGGCCTGTGCGATTTCGGCAATCGCAATCGGCACCCCGCCAATAAGACCCCGCATTTTTTCCGGCAAGACCGCCTCGATCTTGGTCAGGGCATCGCCCGCGGCCCGCGCCATTTGCGGATCGGTCCAGCTTTGCACCATGCGTGCGGCAACCACCAGTGCCTCGATCTCGTCGGCATCAAACATCAATGGCGGCAGGTCATATCCATCGCGCAGGATATATCCCACCCCCGCCTCGCCTTCGACCGGAACACCGGACGCGGCAAGATCACGAATATCGCGGTAAATCGTGCGTTCGGAAACTTCCAGTTCCTCGGCAAGTTCGCGCGCCCGGCACAGTTTGCGACGGCGCAAAATCTGTACAAGACGGAAAAGTCGGTCGGCCCTTCTCATGTTCGCTCCTTTCTCAGCATGACCGAGAATTTATCATAACGCTCCTGACAGGCTCCTGTCAGGAGGCATGTGCAAACATGACAATTATAGGGAACAGGGTTTCAACATTCGTCAGGAACAAACCAATGAAAATCACCAGCGCCTTTCCGATTATTGTCACCGAGAAACTGACAGAAAGCCGCTCATTCTACGAAAAACTGGGCTTTGTCGCTGTCTTTGCCGGCAACTGGTACATTCAGCTTGTCTGGCCCGACTGCATGGAAGTGCAGATCGGATTGATGCAGCCAGACCACCCAACCCAGCCGCCCCTGTTTCAGGGCCGCACGATGGGTGAAGGCAGCATCTTTGGCATCAGTGTCGAAAACGCCCAGTCTGCCGCCGATGAATTGCGTGCCAAGGGTTTTGAATTCGCCCTTGAACTGCGCGATGAACCATGGGGCCAACGTCATTTCACCCTACTGGACCCTAATGGAGTCAGGATCGATATCGCCAGTCAGGAAGCGGCAATGAGTGATGAATATGCCAAGGATTTCCTTATGCCGGTCGAAAGCGTCCTGGCCTGATCCCCTTCGCGTCACAACCAATTGATGCTTTTGCCTCAAACATCAAAAGCGGGATGGTGCAGTCATTGCATCATCCCGTTGTCTTGACAAAGTCATCAATCGCGGCGACCGCACCCGCAATATTGCCTTCCTGTGTGTGGCCGGATTTCTTGCGCGCTTCGAAATCATGGTTGCCGTCAGAAACCCAATGCACCGCCACCGCATCCGAAAGACCATAACCCGCCACCTCGTCCGCGCTGCCAAACGGGTCACGCGTTCCGTGACAAATCAGGGTTGGCGTTTTCATTTTCTGTAAATGCGCAGTCCGCAGGTTTTCAGGCTTTCCCGGTGGATGAAACGGATAGCCAAGGCACACGACACCGCGCACGCCAAGGTCATCTGCCACCATACTGGCGATTCGCCCACCCATTGATTTGCCACCAATCACAAGATTTTCAGGTGTGCCAAGCTGTTCCACAACCTGCTGATAAGTTTCGATCAGAACCGGGGCCCTATCCGGCCCACGCTTTTTCCCGTCAACCCGACGTTTCGCCATATAGGGAAATTCAAACCGCGCCACGCGATAACCACGCCCGGCAAGTCCCAAGGCCATTTCATCCATAAACGGGCTATCCATCGCGGCCCCCGCCCCATGCGCCAGCACAATGGTCAGCCTGAAATCATCAGGTCCGTCAAAGATAAAATCGATGGTCATGGCAATCGGGTATCCCTGTTCCTGTGGCGTTAAAAAACATAAGCCATCGCGATTAACCGGGCCAAGTCCCAATCCCCTACCCTCCCGCTGTTTCCCCGCTATTCATCCGAAAAACTCGCCACATCAGTATATTTCGGTTTATCATCACACTCCCCAAAGCACTGCGCCAACCCAAATGGCGTCACCATCTGCCCCGATCCGATACCTTGCCCCAATCAGGTGCCCCATGCCCAAAGACCAAATCCTGCTGGATCCGGCGCGTACCGCCCTTGTCATGATCGACCTGCAGAATGGCATTCTGGCCCAGTCCCTGCATCCGCGAAGCGGTGATGCGGTGCTTGAAAATGCCCGCAATCTGATCGCCAAATTCCGTTCGGCCAACGCCCCCATCGTTCTGGTCCGCGTTTACTGGTCTTCTGACATGGCCGATGCCCCGCAGCAGATGGTCGATCTGCCATCCGTCCCGGCGAAATGCCCGCCCGAAGATTGGGGCACCCTTGTGGATGAACTCGTACAACCCGGCGATATCGTCATTACCAAACGTCAATGGGGTGCGTTTTACGGTACCGATCTTGATCTTCAGCTTCGCCGCCGCGGGATCGATACCATCGTCCTTGGCGGTGTCGTCACCAATTTCGGCGTGGAATCCACCGCCCGGTCGGCGTGGGAACACGGTTATAACATCGTGATTGCCGAGGATACCACCGCCACCAAATCGGTCGAAATGCACCAGTTTTCAATTGCCGAAATCCTGCCGCGCATTGCGCGTGTCCGCCAATCAACCGAACTGACCTTTACCACCCCATAACCCTGCTGCCCCAAAAAAAGGCTTTCCCGTGCCAGATACCTCGCCCCATGCGCCCCACGCACCCAAGTCCCCCAAACCCAATTCGCCCCCTGATCGGGAAAAGCTCGGCAAAATGCCGCATCTTCTGCAATGGGGACTGCTGATTGGCGTTTCGCTTGTGCTGTCCGTGATCCTGCATGATGCGGATATCCCGGCCGCCCTTTTGCTCGGCCCGATGATTGTCGGCATTGTCTTGGGTACCAATGGCGCCACCATCGCCATGCCAAAGCCGATTTATCTTGGCGCGCAATCGGTGCTCGGCTGCATGGTCGGCGGGTCAATGACCGCCGGGATCATCACATCCTTCATGCATGACTGGCCGCTGGTTCTGGGTGTTACAGCACTGACCTTGATCGCCAGCAGCTTTTTGGGCTGGATATTGTGCATCAAGCAGGTCCTGCCGGGAACGGCAGGCATCTGGGGATCATCGCCGGGTGCCGCATCTGCCATGGTCATCATGGCAGAGGCCTTTGGCGCCGATGCCAGACTAGTGGCCTTCATGCAATATGTCCGGGTGGTGATTGTGGTTGCCGTGGCATCAAGTGTTGCCAATTTCTGGGTCGATCCGGCATTGGCGGCGGCCCATACGCATCAATGGTTTAGCCCGTTTGATATCGGCGATTTCGGCATCACACTGGCAATCGCCGTCATCCTGTGCATTCTCGGGGCAAAGTCACGTTTGCCATCCGGGCCGCTTCTTGTGCCGATGATCGTCGTCATGGTGTTAAGCATCACCGGTATGGTCGATATCGTCCTGCCGGAATGGTTTCTTGGTCTGACCTATGCCGTGATCGGCTGGATGATCGGGTTGAAATTCACGCCTTCGGTTTTGCGTCACGCAGCCTATGCCCTGCCGAAAATCCTGATTTCGATTTTCGTTCTGATCGGTTTTTGTGCCGGGATATCGGTTTTGCTGGTGATTTTCATGGATGTTGATCCGTTGACCGCCTATCTCGCCACCAGTCCCGGCGGGCTTGACTCGGTCGCCATCATCGCGGCCAGCACCAATGTCGACCTGTCCTTCATCCTGGTGTTACAGGCAACGCGCTTTTTCATGGTGCTGCTGTTTGGTCCGCCATTGGCCCGCATGGTGGCAAAGCGCACGTCGAAATTCCCCGACAGGATAGTCTAACACTCACATCGCAAGGATCAGACCAACAAAGCCCTCCACCCGGTGGCTAAGGTCCGATCCTTGTGTTTCAAGATTCCGCGCAGCATCGGAAAGTTCGCCTGCGACCTGCCCGTTATGGGAAATTGCTTCTGCAATATCGGAAACACTGGCACCAACCACACGCGCCTGTTTCAACGCATCAAGCGCATCCCCCGCAACGGTGCGACAAATTTCAACCTGCCCACCGGTTTGATCCGCGGTGATTTCGGCACGCGCTTGCAAGTCGCCCATCGCATCGGAAATCCGGTCGATATCCCCACCAGCCTTTGAAATCGCCCCGGTGACACCATCCATCCATTGGGCGATTTCGGCAGTTGCGGCTTCGGATTGCCCCGCCAACGCCTTGACTTCCTTGGCAACGATGGCAAAGCCCTTCCCGGCCTCGCCAACACGTGCCGCCTCGATCGAGGCATTCAGCCCCAGCAATTTGATCTGGCTGGCGATGGCCGAAATCGTCGCCAGCATCTTGCCCGCATCGGCTGCACGCGCCTGCAATTTGGCAAATTCATCGCGCATGTCACGTGCCTGCGCTCCCAATGCACGGGTGGTTTCCACATTCGTCCCCGCATCATCACCAATCGTGGTCAACGCCACCTGAAGCGCATCCATCTGCCCGGCGACATTTTCAATCCGGGAAAGGGCGGCATGGGCCGCCTTATCTATCCCCTTGCCACATGCATCCGTCCGCCGGTTGCTATCGCCCAGCACATCAAGCGCACTGCGCATCTGGCTGACCGCGGCACCCAGCATCCCGACCGTGCCCTGCACCTGGCTTTCAAAATCCGATGCCAGTTTTTCGCGCACGGCCAGTGCCGCATCACGTTCGAGCACGCGTGCGACCTGCCCGCCAACAAAGCCAAGCAGTTCAAGCATCTCGTCATCAAGACGGGCGATATCACGACTGAAAAATTCGATGACGGTCACCACTTTACCGGCCATTTTGACCGGTAGCGCGAAACAGCCCTGCAACCCGTTCCGGGCAGCCCCGCTGGCGCGCAGGAAGCCGTCCTTAGTAACAACGTTTTCGATGCAGACAGGTTCCCCCGTCTTTGCAACCGACCCGATCAGGCCCTGCCCGATGGTGAAAACCGTGGCCTCTGACTGCAACCGAAAATCGGTCAGATCTGTGGGCAAAACACCCCGCCCGATCGACCAGATTTTGGCCGAAGACAGCGTATTGTCTTCGCGAAGCAGATAGGCATGGCCGACCGGCCAGTGGCAATAATCGCAAACCGCATCAAGGATACCGGCAATCGCCGCGTCACTTTGTCGTGCATCATCGGCAATTGTCCCAACCGTGCGCAACAGGCGCAGAATATCGCCAAGCCCGGCCTCGCGGCCCTGTTTTGAACGGCTGTCTTCATCGGGGGAAACGGAACGCATGAAACCGGCAAACATTGAACTTCTCCGAGGCATGGGACATCTGAAATCGACCGTGCATAACGCCATCCGGTCGCGCGATTGTCTTGCAAGCCTCGTTGCCTGCCGATTGTTCGTGACTGCGCCTTTGCAATCACGAATATGATGCTAACGTGATTTTGCACCTGCGAAAAGAATTTTCTGTGCGCATCGGCAGAACTGCGCATCCCAAAGAAAAAAGGCACCAGCGGCGGGCTGAATTATCCCGCCGCCGGTACCTTCAAACATGTCTTTGGCAACAGGGGACTAACGCAAAACCTTGCGGAAAACACCCGATGCAACCATCACACCGAAAATCACCAATGCCACCGCAATCGCCAGCGCAAGATTGCCTTCCTCACCAAGCAGGAACACACCGCCCAATGCGGTCAATGCCGGGGTCATCGCGCCAAAGGCCGAGGCACCGGTTGACCCGATATGACGCACCGCAAGCCCATAGGTCACCACCGCAACGCATCCCGCCAGCAGGCCCTGTGTGACGAGCAACAGCAGCACGTCATCCATGGGCGCATCAGGGATGTGCGTGCCCGTAAACAGGGCTACCACCGCCATGATCACAAACGACCAGAAGCCGACAAATGCCGCCGCTTCCAGCGCACCAAGGCCGCTTTGACGCATTGCGTGGGTATAGCATGCCCACATGAATGCCCCGGCCGACACAAGACCATAGCCATAAAGGATCGTGTCACCGGTCGAATGGCCGGGTTTAAGCACCGCCAACAGGACGATACCGGCAATCACCGTGGCATAACCCGCCAGCCGGACCCAGCCCGGCAGTTCACCGAACATCACAACCGCAATCAGAACCGCCCAGACCGCCATCACACCGGGCAGCAAAATGCCCACATGGCTTGCCGGAACATATTGCAGGGCACTGGCCACCAGAAGCGTATAAAACGCGCCTGATCCCACCAGCATGATCAGGCCATTGGCAATCGAGAGCCCCTTGGGCCAGATCCCGCGTTTAAGCCAGATCGGGGCCAGCAACACAAACGGCACGACAAAGCGCAAAAGCCCGATATCGACCGCGGTAAAATCGGATGTCATGGCATAGCGCGTGACAATCAGCCACGCCGCCCAGATCGCCACCGTCGCCAGGGCCGATGTCACACCGACCAGACGGCTTTCTGTTGCACTGTTCATGGCAACAGCAGAAGTTCGAGACATATCAGCATTCCCGCTAAAGGGTTGATTTTGCGAAAATCAGACCACGCAGCCCCAATCAAGGCAAGAATTTTGACCGTGGGTCAGCTATGCATAACCGGCCGCAAACAAAAACAGGGCAGCACGGATTGCCCGCACTGCCCTGTTTCAAATCAGTAATATCGAAATCAGATGCCAAATTCGGCAAAAAAGTCATTACCCTTGTCATCGATCACGATAAAGGCCGGGAAATCTTCGACCTCGATCTTCCAGACGGCTTCCATGCCCAGTTCAGGGTATTCAAGGACTTCGACTTTCTTGATGCAATCCTGCGCAAGGCGCGCTGCCGGACCACCGATGGAACCAAGATAGAACCCGCCGTGGTTTTTGCAGGCATCCTTGACCTGTTTCGAACGGTTGCCCTTGGCAAGCATGACGAACGATCCGCCTGCGGCCTGGAACTGTTCGACATAGGCATCCATACGTCCCGCCGTGGTCGGGCCAAACGAACCGGACGGCATGCCTTCGGGCGTTTTGGCCGGGCCCGCATAATAAACCGGATGGTTTTTCATGTAATCGGGCATGCCTTCACCAGCATCAAGGCGTTCCTTGATCTTCGCATGCGCGATGTCACGCGCCACAATCACGGTCCCGGTGAGCGCCAGACGCGTCTTGACCGAATACTCGGAGAGCTGTTTGCGGATTTCATCCATCGGACGGTTCAGGTCAACCTTGACCACATTGTCATCAAGATGTTCGTCCGACACTTCCGGAAGATATTTTGCCGGGTTGTGTTCAAGGTCTTCGATGAAAATGCCGTCCTTGGTGATCTTGCCCAGAACCTGACGGTCGGCCGAGCACGAAACGCCGATGGCCACCGGGCAGCTTGCCCCGTGGCGCGGCAGGCGGACCACACGGACATCGTGGCAGAAATACTTGCCGCCGAACTGTGCGCCAATGCCCATTTCGCGCGTCATCTCAAGAACCTTCTGTTCCCATTCAAGATCACGATAGGCCTGGCCATGCACACCGCCTTCGGTCGGCAGGTTATCGTAATAACGTGCCGATGCCATTTTAACGGTCTTGAGCGCTGCCTCGGCTGATGTTCCGCCAATCACGATGGCAAGGTGATAGGGCGGGCAGGCAGAAGTACCCAGCGTTCTAATTTTCTCGTCCAAAAACTTCCGCAGGCTTTCCGGGTTCAGAAGCGCCTTGGTCTGCTGATACAGGAAGGTCTTGTTGGCCGAACCGCCGCCCTTTGCCATGAACATGAATTTATATTCATTGCCCGGCGTCGCATACAGATCGATCTGGGCCGGAAGGTTCGAACCCGTGTTCTTTTCTTCGAACATATTAACCGGCGACACCTGCGAATAACGCAGGTTATGTTCCTGATAGGCGCGCCAGATACCCTTTGAAAGCGCCTCTTCATCGGCACCATTGGTGATGACCTTGCCACCGCGCTTGCCCATGACAATCGCCGTACCGGTATCCTGGCACATCGGCAAAACGCCGCCAGATGCGATATTGGCGTTTTTCAGAAGGTCCATCGCAACGAACTTGTCGTTCGGCGTTGCTTCCGGGTCATCAAGGATTTTGCGCAACTGTTCGAGATGGCCCGGGCGCAGCAAATGCGAACAATCGAAAAACGCCTGAAGCGTCAGTTTCTCAATCGCCTCGGGTTCGACTTTCAAAAACGTCTCGCCATTGACCTCAACGGTTGAAACGCCTTCGTCACCGATCTTGCGGTAAGGGGTCGTGTCCTTACCCTGCTCGAACATGGGTTTATAGACAAAATCACTCATGGGATAAGTTCTCGTCTCTCTCAAAAACAAGGTGGGTTTGTTTTAATTTGTGCCGTTCATAACGCCAAACGCGGCAAATTTCCACGATACATTAGATGAACAGACTTCCGGCAATCGGCGGGAAACCGGACCGGGCATGCGGGAAAGAAAAAAGGGCGAGCCAAATGCCCGCCCCTTTGAAGCTCATTTTTTTCGAAACGCATCAAGTGCGATGACTTCACCGGTTTCACCCTGTTCGGCGGGCTTTTTCTTGCCGCGCTTTGAAGGCTCGGTCACCAGCTGCGGGGTCGCGTCTTCATCGCCATCAACCAGATCGGCGTCAAGATCGTCATCTTCGTCGTAATCGAAATCATCGTCGCCCATTTCTTCTTCGACGCTGAAAGTCAGCATGAAATTGGCAGACGGATCGACAAAGGCCAGCATGGCATCAAACGGGACAACCACGGTGGTTGGCATGCCATCGAAGCTCATGCCGACCGAAAAATGATCGTCTTCCGCTTTCAGGTCCCAGAACCGGTGCTGCAATACAACGGTGATATTATCCGGGTGCGCCTTGCGCTGTCCTTCAGGCAAAGCAACGCCGGGATGATTGGTCTGGAACGTGATGTAATAGTGATGCTCGCCGAAAAGGCCTTCTTCGGCCACGCGCGAAAGGATCTGCTTCACCACGCCGCGCAGCGCCTGATCGACCATAAGGTCGTAACGGAATTCTTCCGGTTCCTGCATCGATAATCCTGTGTCTGGCGGGTTCCCTGATGATTTCAGGATATGCCCGTCATTTATATATGGCACCTGATCGCGTCATTTGCAGATGACGCAATTGAATTGCTTCTATTCATAACGGAGAGGGGAAAAAATACAAGAGCGGGGCGTTCTGTTGCTAGGTGCCCCATCCCCCACCAGACTACCGCTCCCGGCAATCGGAATTTCGCTTTGGTGCTAGTACCGCTTAGGCGGCAACAGCAACCGGAGCATTGTTGTCGTTTGCGTTTACAAACATTAGCCCGATAACGGTGGTACCATGCCGAGCGCCAACAGAGGCTTTTACTACACACGTCGATCCTATTTCGGCCCCAACATCTTCGCCTGAGTCGGACGAAGTCAGATAGATGAAAGTTGGTGGAGCCGCCGGGTACCGCCCCCGGGTCCGTAATGTCTATTCTGCCAAGTCGTGTAACGCCATAGTCAGGTTGCCCCGACAGCCCCTATATAGGTCAAATGGGTCTACTTTCGCAAGGGAATTGGCAAAAACTTTCACCGGGTCGACCTTTAAGCCGACAAAGCAAACGAACAACGCTCTGCCGTACAGCACCCAAGCCCTGATACCGTCACCGGGTGACTTGCCGCCCCATCCATTGCCAACTATGCTGCCCCAAACACGATTCCGAACAACAGGATGCGGCATGCAGCAATATCTCGATCTGATGCGTTTGGTGCGCGATACCGGCGCCCATAAGGAAGATCGCACTGGCACCGGCACGGTATCGGTCTTTGGTCACCAGATGCGGTTTGACCTGTCAAAGGGCTTTCCGATGGTCACCACCAAAAAGCTGCATCTGAAATCGATCATCCATGAATTGCTTTGGTTCCTGGCCGGTGACACCAATGTCAAATATCTTCAGGACAATGGTGTACGCATCTGGAACGAATGGGCCGATGAAAACGGCGAACTTGGCCCGGTTTACGGTGGTCAGTGGCGGTCATGGCGCGGGGCGAACGGCGAAACAATCGACCAGATCACCCAACTGATCGACCAGATCAAAAACAATCCCGACAGCCGCCGCCTGATCGTTTCGGCATGGAATGTGGCAGATGTACCCAACATGGCGCTGCCGCCCTGCCACTGCCTGTTCCAGTTCTATGTCGCGGATGGCAAACTGTCCTGCCAGCTTTATCAGCGCAGTGCCGATATCTTTTTGGGTGTGCCGTTCAATATCGCGTCTTATGCCCTGCTGACCATGATGATCGCACAGGTCTGCGATCTTGGCGTTGGTGATTTCGTCCACACGCTGGGCGATGCCCATCTTTACACCAACCACCTTGAACAGGTCGAATTGCAGCTGTCGCGTGAACCGCGCCCGTTGCCGACCATGAAAATCAATCCAGCAGTCAAATCGATCTTTGATTTCAAATATGACGATTTCGAACTGACCGGCTATGACCCGCATCCGCATATCGCGGGCAAGGTGGCCGTCTGATGCCAGCGAACAATAACGACCGGATCGAACGGGTTGCTGTGGTTGCCGCCGCTCAAAACGGCGCGATTGGCAAGGATGGCTGGATGCCCTGGCACCTGCCCGAAGACCTTAAACGGTTCAAGGCGCTTACCCTTGGCAAGCCGATGATCATGGGGCGTGTGACGTTCGAAGCGATTGGCAAACCGCTTCCCAAACGCACAATCATCGTCGTGACACGCGATACCGACTGGACGTTTGATCATGAAAATGTCCGCGTCTGCCATGACATTGAAAGTGCAATCAAACTGGCAGATCAGATCGCGGCCAAGGATGATGTCAACGAGGTCATCATTGCCGGCGGCGCGCAAATTTACAAACTCGCCATGCCTTACACCACGCGATACGAGTTGACCGAAGTCCATGCCGATATTGATGGCGATGCGTTTCTTGATCCCCTGCCCGCCGAAAAATGGCAGGAAACCGCGCGTGCCACCATTAAAAATCCCGGTGGACCGGATTACAGCTTTGTAACGTTAAATCGCCTCCGGGTGGCGGGCTGATCGGATAGCCTTACTCAACCAAACAAAACAATTCCTGTTTTCGCATTTCAATTCTAAAGTTTTTCGTCGGCAGGGCAACAAACCGCCTGCCCGATAAAACCAAGAATGAAAGAGGACAGGTAAACATGTTTGAAGAATTCAAGAAGTTTGCCCTGCGCGGCAATGTTGTCGATCTGGCAATCGGTGTGATCATCGGGGCGGCATTCGGGCGGATCGTCACATCCCTTGTCGGGGACGTCATCATGCCGGTGATCGGTTATATCTTTGGCGGTCTCGATTTTTCCAACTATTTCATCGCCCTGTCGGACGCGGTGACGGCAACGAATTATACAGACGCCAAGGCACAGGGTGCCGTGATCGGTTATGGCGCATTCATCACCATCGCGCTTAACTTCGCGATCATTGCCTGGGTGTTGTTCCTTGTCGTCAAGGCGATCAACAAGGCCAAGAAAAAAGAAGACGAAAAAGCCGGTGAAACACCGCCGCCCGCAACCCCCGAGGATGTCGCCCTGCTGCGCGAAATCCGTGACCTGCTGGCAACCCGCAAGGAATCGTAATCGCCATTTGCGAACTTAGACATCAGGGATGCGCGCAATACCTTTTGTTTCTGACTTTGTCAGTTGATATTGCGCGCTCTCGCGCCTATTTTTACATAAGTTTCAGAACATTCATTCCAGTTACTGGAACATGAAAGGATCATCGATGGCCCGCCCCCGCGCATTTGACGAAGAAAGCGTTCTTGATAACGCCATGAACATTTTCTGGAGCAAGGGCTTCGAGGCAACCTCGATCCAAGACCTTGTCGCGGAAACCGGGCTTAACCGCGCGTCCATGTATTCAAGCTTTGGCGACAAAAAGGCGTTGTTCCTGCGTGTTCTTGACCATTACAGCCAGAAAATCAGCACGACCCGGTTTGCCAAGCTGCGCGAAATGGCCGATGGCCGCGAAGCCATCATCGCAACGTTTCGCGATGCCAGTCGCGTTGGATGCGGCGAAGGCCGTCACAAGGGGTGCCTGATGGTCAATTCCGGCATGGAACTGGCACCGCATGATCCAGAGACAGCATCAATTGCCCAGGCGTCATTTCGCCGGGTCGAAGACATGTTTGTGCGCGCACTGTCACGTGGCGTAGAACACGGCACGATTGGCAGGGACAAGAATATCCGATCCCTGTCACGCTTTCTGGCTGGCTCTATTCAGGGCGTGCACCTGATGGCACGCCGTGGTGCGGATAAAGACACTCTGGACGATTACGTCGATACCATCCTGTCCACCCTCGACTGACGGACCGACTTCAACGCGATCACAGTTCGGTGATGCCGTCCTTTGCTGATTGCCATTTCAGAATGATCGTTCCATTATATTCTTCAAAGCCATAACACATCATTCATGAGGACCATAATGTCTGCTATTACCCCGTTACTTCCCCGCCAGAAAGTACCATCCCTGTCGGTTCCGCTTGTCGGTGGTGGCACATGGTCGCTTGCCGGTCAGGCGCCAGAAAACTTCACCATGGTCGTGTTCTATCGCGGCCTGCATTGCCCGATCTGCGGCAAATACCTTAAAGACCTTGATAACAAGCTGGCCGACTTCAACAAACGTGGTGTGAATGTGATTGTCCTGTCATCGGATACACAGGACCGCGCCGAAACTGCCAAGGAAAAATGGGCACTTGAAAACCTTGATCTCGGCTATGGTCTAAGCCTTGAGAAGGCCCGCGAATGGGGCCTGTATATTTCGTCAAGCAACGGCGTGACGTCGTCCGGGTTCGAAGAACCGGCACTGTTCTCCGAGCCGGGCCTGTTCCTTGTCCGGCCCGATGGCACGCTTTACTTCGGCACCGTACAAACAATGCCGTTCGCCCGTCCGGCCTTTGCTGAAATCCTTGGCGCGCTTGATTTCGTGATTGCCAAAAACTATCCGGCACGTGGCGAAGTGATTGATCATACCAATGCCTGATCGCCCTTCGGGACACCCTTAAAACGAAACCGGCCGGTTTCATTTCACAGAAACCGGCCTTTTCCCCGCAAGACTATCAGAACGTCTTCAGCCCGCCATTGTAGCGGCAAAATACGGTGCATCAATCTCCTGCGCGCGCTGATAGGCCGGGCGCGCATCAATCCGGCGAATGTAATCATTAAAGACCGGGTCTTTTGGCAGTATGTCAAACATGCACCCAAACCGGATCGTAGCCCCCATCACGACATCAACCGTCGTGAAGTTCTCACCGATAAGCCACGGGTCCGCTTTACCAACAACATCAAGCAGCATCGCAACCAGCGTATTCCAGTCACGATAGGAATTCTGACTGCTGTCCTGTGCCTCATACTGCCGCACGCGATCAACAAAAGCCGGTTCGATGGTGGATGGTGAAAAGAACAACCAGCGTAAATATTCCCCGCGTGCCGGATCATCTAAGGCCGGGGCCAATCCTGCATCGGGAAAGGCATCGGCAAGATAACAGCAGATTGCCGCCGCTTCGCTCACAACAGTATCGCCATGGACAATAGCCGGCACCTTGCCCAGCGGATTGATTGCCAGAAATTCCGGTGTCTGTCCTGCCCCGCCCCGAATGTCCAGCAACTTGACGTCAAACGGAATGCCAAGTTCCTGTAACATCCAGTGTACCGTTCCGCTTCGGGAAGGAACCGCGTGGTAAAAGGTCAATTGCCGATCTGATCGCATTGTTATGTCTCCTGCGTTTGCTCATGGGTCATGCTTTTGTCGCGTGGCAAATTCCCCTTGTTTCTGAACAATGTAAATCACATCGCAAACAGGTTCCTGACAGCAGTATGGCAGGAGATCATCCATACCTGATGCGCGCATTGTCGCTCTGCAATTGCGACGTCACCGCCCGGCAAAAGCAAAACCCGGTCTGACTGACCGGGTTTTAAAGGGTGCATCACAGGTACTTATTCATCGTCGATGTCATCACCATCATCCTTGTTGCGCCGTCGCCGCAACACAATCCATGCCGCCACCAGCGTCAGCGCCGCCATGCCAAACCACGTGATGGCATACATCAGGTGATTGTTGGGGAAACTGATCCGTGTCAGCCCGCCAACCGGCAGTTTTCCGGGATTGTTACTTCCATTGGCATCAATGAAATATGGTGCGACATCATCCGGGTTAAGGCCGCGTTTCGCGGCCATGGCGCGCACATCGCGTGAATACCAACGGTCTTCGTCGGGCACGTTGTCCCGGATAAAGGTACCGCCCGGCTCATCCATCCGCAAAAGGCCGGTAACCCTCGTATCGCCCCAAACCGTGCCCTCGGCCCGGCTATCGGGTTCACGGCGGTCGGTTGGGACAAAGCCGCGATTGATCATGATAATGGTGCCATCAACCCGTTCGAACGGGGTCATGACCCAGTATCCCGCACCATAATCCGTGGCAGCATAAACGTGGCTTTCCAGATCGTTACGATAACGGCCTAGCAGGGTGACTTTGCGGTATTCGTCGCGTTCACGGGTGACATTTTCCCAGTCGGCCCGGTCCGGTGCGGTTAACGGATCGCCATGAACGCGGGCATCAACACGTTCAATCAGATCAAGCTTCCACGCCCGACGTTCAACCTGCCAGACACCAAGTGCCGCAAAGCCCGAAAACAGGATCGCGGCCAGAATGCAAACCACGATGCGGGTCCTGATCGACGGCCCCTTGGCGGTAGACATATCCGTATCAGCCATAATCTTCATGACCTTCAAAACATCATCGGAACAAAAAAGGGCGCGATACCGGTGAAAGTATCGCGCCCCCGATTACATCAGCAGAACCTAGCCGAAGCTTCGGATCATTTCATGATCCATCTGCGGCATCATGTTGGTGTTCAGGTGATACATCACCCACAGCGAACCGGCGATGGCGATCGCCACGATCACAAGGGTAAAGATCAGCGCCAGCATGTTCCAGCCGCCTTCGGACTTGGTGTTCATGTGCAGGAAGTAGACCATATGGACAACGATCTGCACGACACCAAGACCCATGATCCAGGCCGCGGTTGCCACCTTACTGTCCAGAACCCCATCCATTACCAGCCAGAACGGGATGGCCGTCAGGATCACCGACAGGATGAAACCGATCAGATAGCTGTTGAAAGTGCCGTGGCTGGCACCGTCACCATGATCGTGACCGTGATGGTCATCATGTGCATGAGAATGCGTGCTCATCCCAGAACTCCCAACAGGTAAACAACGGAGAATACGCCGATCCAGATCACGTCAAGGAAGTGCCAGAACAGCGAAAGGCACATCAGACGACGCTTGTTTTCGACGATCAAACCACGCTTGGCAACCTGAACCATCAGGGTGACCAGCCAGATGATGCCAAACGTCACATGAAGCCCGTGCGTCGCAACCAGCGTATAGAACGACGACAGGAAACCACTGCGCATCGGTGTGGCGCCGATATACCACAGGTGATGGAACTCATAAAGTTCCAGCCCGACGAAGGCAATACCGAACAGGCCGGTAATCGCCAGCCACGTCTGGGTTCCCTTGATGCTGCCCTTTTCCATCGCCAGCATGGCAAAGCCATAGGTGATCGACGAAAACAGCAGCATGGAGGTGTTAATCGCAACCAGCTCCAGATCAAACAGATCCACCGGTGCCGGCCCGGCCGCATAATTGCGGCCAAGCACGCCATGGGTTGCAAACAGGATCGCAAAGATGAGGCAGTCGCTCATCAGATAAAGCCAGAAGCCGAGCATCGTCCCGTTCTGCGGGTGATGCTCTTCCTTCAGGTAAAAGACCGGCGCTTCGGTCTGAGAGGCAGTTGTATTCGCCATTGTCATTCCCTTACGCCTGCTGCTTTGCCAAAAGGGCGGTACGCTCTTCTTCGGTTGCAACAACTTCGCTAGCCGGGATGTGGTAATCACGGTTGTAGTTGAAGGTGTGCGCAATCGCGGTACCGATCAGGGCGATGAAGCTGACGGCGACAAGCCACCAGATATGCCAGATCAGCGCGAAACCAAGGACAAGCGACATACCCGCAAGGATCGCACCGGCACCGGTGTTTTTCGGCATGTGAATGTCCAGGAACCCGGAAGTCGGACGGACATAGCCGCGTTTCTTCATATCAGCCCAGGCATCAAGATCGTGAACGACCGGGGTGAAGGCAAAGTTGTATGCCGGAGGCGGCGACGAAGTCGACCATTCCAGCGTACGTGCATCCCACGGATCGCCCGTTTCATCACGCAATTCTTCGCGCTTGATGAAGGACACGACCAGCGACATCAGGAACGATGCAATACCGATGGCAATCAGAACCGCACCAAAGGCAGCAATGATGAACCAGATTTGCAGCGAGCCGTCATCGAAATGGTTCATGCGGCGGGTAACGCCCATCAGGCCCAGAACATAAAGCGGCATGAAGGCGAAATAGAACCCGACCAGCCAGAACCAGAAGGACATTTTGCCCCAGAACGGGTCAAGCTTGTAACCGAACGCCTTCGGGAACCAGTACACGATACCGGCAAACATCCCGAACACCACACCACCGATAATGACATTGTGGAAATGCGCAATCAGGAACAGGCTGTTATGCAGCACGAAGTCGGCCGGCGGAACTGCCAGCATCACACCGGTCATGCCACCAATCACGAAGGTCAGCATAAAGCCCATCGTCCACAGCATCGGGACGTCAAAGCTGATGCGGCCCTTATACATGGTGAACAGCCAGTTGAAGATCTTGGCGCCCGTCGGGATCGAGATGATCATCGTCGTGATGCCAAAGAAGGCGTTCACACTGGCACCCGACCCCATGGTGAAGAAGTGGTGCAGCCAGACCAGATAGGACAGGATGGTAATAACGATCGTCGCGTAAACCATCGAGCTGTAACCGAACAGCCGTTTGCGGCAGAAGGTCGAAACCACTTCCGAAAACACGCCAAACGCCGGCAGGATCAGGATGTAAACTTCCGGGTGGCCCCAGATCCAGATCAGGTTCACATACATCATGGCGTTGCCGCCAAGATCATTGGTGAAGAAGTTCGTGCCGACATAACGGTCAAGCGACAGCAGAACCAGAACCGCAGTCAGAACCGGGAAGGCCGCAACGATCAGGATGTTGGTGCAAAGCGAGGTCCAGGTGAAGACCGGCATTTTCATCATCGACATGCCCGGTGCGCGCATCTTGACGATGGTCACAATCAGGTTTACGCCCGACAACAATGTACCGACACCTGCAATCTGCAAGGCCCAGATATAGTAATCTACCCCGACGCCCGGACTGTAAACAATGTCCGAAAGCGGCGGATAGGCCAGCCAGCCGGTTTTGGCGAATTCGCCAACAAACAACGAGATCATGACGGTGATCGCACCGGCCGTCGTCATCCAGAAACTGAAATTGTTCAGGAACGGGAAGGCAACGTCACGTGCGCCGATCTGAAGCGGCACGACGAAGTTCATCAGCCCCGTCACCAGCGGCATCGCCACGAAGAAGATCATGATCACGCCGTGGGCGGTAAAGATCTGGTCGTAGTGATCTGGTGGCAGGTAACCAGCAACATCGCCAAAGGCGATCGCCTGCTGGGCACGCATCATGATCGCGTCGGCAAAGCCGCGCAGAAGCATGACAAGAGCCAGAATGATATACATGATACCGATCTTTTTATGATCGATAGATGTGATCCACTCGCGCCAGAGATATCCCCAAAGCTTGAAATAGGTCAGCGCGCCGAGAACGACGATACCACCCAGAACAACCCCCGCGAATGTCACGGCCAGGATCGGCTCGTGGAACATCGGGAAGGATTCGAGTGAAAGCCGGCCAAATATAAAATGCAAAAGGTCCGGATTTGAAAACATCGGATTACTCTTCTTTTCGATGCGGCAACGCACCGGCCAGGCCGGTGCGCGAACCGCGAAGGGCCGGTCGACTTACATCAACCGGCACTGCTTCAGAACCCTGTCGATACGCTGGCAGGAACGGGACTGAACCGGCTGTCTTCAGACCCGTTTTCAAACAGCGGGATCGAAGAAATTTCCTGGCTCAGACCGCCTGTCGGCGTCGTGCAAAGCGTTGCCACGAATGACTCGGTCAACGGCAAAGGCTGGCTGCCACGTTCACGCGGGGTGTCGTATGTCAACGACATAACGTTATAGATACCCGCAAGTCCGCCACCGCCATTTTTGTCGATATGCATCATTTCGTTCATGCACATTTTCGACTGATCGACGCACATATTCAGGATGGCCGTGTAAAGTTCCGGATCGACATTACCGAAATAGTGGACCGGTTCCGCAATGCTTGGCTTTTCAAGTTCCAGATATTCCGAACGGCCCAAAGTGGCGCTATCGGATTTGACCCTGGCAACCCAGTCATCAAAGCCCGCGTCGCTCAGCCCGTGGAACTTGAAGCGCATATGCGAGAAACCCTCGCCACTATAGTTCGCCGAAAACCCGTCATAGACGCCTTCCTCGTTGATCACGGCATGGAGCTTGGTTTCCATACCGGCCATCGAATAGATCATCCCGGCCAGTGCCGGAACATAGAAGGAGTTCATGATCCCCGAAGAGGTGATTTTGAACTGGATCGGCGTATCAATCGGTGCGGCCAACTCATTGATGGTCGCAATCCCTTGCTCGGGATAGATGAACAGCCATTTCCAATCGAGGGAAACGACTTCTACCACCATCGGCTTGTGATCTTTTTCAAGCGGACGTTCCGCATCGATACGATCCAGCGGGCGGTATGGGTCCAGGGTGTGCGTACTGACCCAGGTGATCGCACCCAGCGCGATAATGATCGCAAGCGGGGCCGACCAGATGACAATTTCCAGCTTGGTGGAATGGTGCCATTCAGGATCGTACTCTGCATCCTTATTGGATTGACGATATTTCCAGGCAAAGAACACTGTCAGCGCCATCACCGGAAGGATGATGATCAGCATCAGGATCGTGGAAACAACGATAAGGTCGGCTTGCTGTGACGCAATATCGCCAGACGGATCCATCACGACCAGATTACATCCGGTCAGTAACGTGAACACAGAAGCAATTGCGACGCCGCGTGCAAGTTTTGAGAGCATGCGCTTCTACTTTGTCAGTCTCTGGAAGATGTTCTCACAAACAACCATATGCTTGCGAGCCGCATAACCAGCCCACCGGACCGGCACACGTCGTACCCCAACCGTAGCGGCATATAGGAATTAAAATTCCAAACTTCCACGGAAGAGACACAAATTTGGCGAACTTTTTTCTTAAAGATCACCAGCAGAAAATTTCGCTCACTAGCTATAGCTGCGCCGCAACAATGTCAAGCAGGCCGCCAAACATCGGTTGGTGTTTATGACAATTATCAAAAAGCTGTAAACCATGCGTTGTGCAACGCAACACAATAATTGACACTGACGTTTGCAATTCACATGTCTATAATTAGACTCGATCCAATCAAGATGGGTCCAATGAGAAGCAATGAAGTCAGATAATTAGGGAGACAGGCGTGAACCAACCCACTCATACCTTAGCGACCTCCACCTCCTCGGGACTGGAACGCGACGCACGCCAACACTCGGCTGGCACAGTCAACGACCCCGGACAGATCGCGCTTGGCGTGATTATCGGCCGGTCATCGGAGTTTTTCGATTTCTTCGTTTATTGCATCGCCTCTGTGCTGGTGTTCCCCCAACTCCTGTTCCCCGGCGAAAGCGCGATCGTCGGCACCATCCATTCCTTCTTTATATTCTCGCTGGCTTTCGTCGCCCGCCCGATCGGCTCCCTCGTCTTCATGACGGTCGACCGCCGGTATGGCCGCGGCACGAAGCTGACGGTTGCCATGTTCCTGCTGGGCGGTTCAACCGCCGCGATGGCCTTTTTGCCAAGCTTTGACAGTGCGGGCATGTTTGCGATCTATCTGCTGTGCGTTCTTCGCTTTACGCAGGGGCTGGCACTTGGCGGCGCATGGGATGGTCTTGCCTCCCTGCTGGCACTCAACGCGCCTGATAATCGCAAGGGCTGGTATGCAATGATGCCCCAGCTCGGTGCGCCGCTTGGCTTCATTCTGGCATCCTCGCTGTTTGCCTACCTGATCCTGACCCTCTCGTCCGAGGATTTCCTCGCATTCGGCTGGCGCTTTGCCTTCTTTGTAGCCTTTGCAATCAACGTGGTGGCGCTGTTTGCCCGTCTGCGCCTGGTGGCAACGTCCGAATTCGGAAGCCTGCTTGAAAAGAACGAATTGCAGGCCGTCCGTGTCCGCGACACCATCCGCCATAACGGCCGGACAGTGCTTCTTGGCGCGCTTGTACCGCTGGTAAGCTACGCGCTGTTCCATCTGGTCACCGTCTTCGCGCTCAGCTGGGTCGTGCTTTATACCCCCGCCAATCCGGGTCAGTTCCTGTTGACCCAGGGTGTTGGTGCGGTGCTTTGCGCGCTTGGCATCATCGCATCAGGCTTCATCGCCGATCAGATCGGCCGTCGTCGCCTGCTGGGTTACTCGGCTGCCATCATTGCAGCCGGCGCCCTTCTGACCCCGCTTCTTTACGCCTATAACATCATCAATGAAGGCATGATCGTTCTGGGCGGTTTTGCGGTTCTGGGTCTGTGCTTTGGTCAGGCGGCCGGCACACTGGCATCGAACTTCAAACGTGAATATCGCTATACCGGTTCTGCCCTGACATCCGATCTTGCATGGTTGCTCGGCGCCGGCTTCGCACCGCTGATTGCCCTTCTGCTCTGCGTGGCTTATGGCCCAATTGGCGTTGGGGCGTATCTGCTTTCGGGGGCGGCGGTCACTCTGCTCGTCCTGCATTTCAACAAGCAGTTCGGACAGAAAAACACCGACTGATTGATCTTTCCCGATGTGAAACGAAACACCCCCGGCAGTCGTCTACCGGGGGTGTTTTTGTTAAAACCGGATTATCAGATGTAATTCGACGGGAACAGTGCACGTTTGGCAACGTCATCCATTTCCGATTTGAAGGCATGGTCACAGCCAACCTTGCGTGCCCTCTCCACCGCAGGGCGGGTACAGATGCCCTGATACCATTTTTTCAGGTTCGGATAGGGATCAAGCGGGGCATCATTTTTCATGACGAATGCCGCACGTTCGATCCAGCCCCAAAGCGACATATCGGCAATGGTGTAACTGTCACCGACAACAAATTCGCGCTGGGCCAAGTGATCATCCATCACCTTGTAATGGCGTTCGATTTCCTTGCGATAGCGGTTCACACCGTAATCGTTGCCCGCCGGTGCCACATGCTGAAAATGCACCGCCTGCCCGGAAAACGGGCCAAAGCCCGATGCAATGAACATCAACCACGACAGCAATTCACCGCGATCTTCCGCCGTACCAAGGAACTTTCCGGTCTTTTCAGCCAGATAAATCAGGATGGCATTCGAATCAAAAACGCGGGTTTCCTTTCCACCCGCCCCATCGGTGTCAACAATCGCCGGGACCTTGCCATTCGGGTTGATTGCCAGGAATTCCGGGCTGTGCTGTTCGCCCTTTTTGGTGTCAACCGGATGGATTTCATAAGGCAAACCAGATTCTTCAAGGAAAAGCGAAATCTTGGCCGGGTTCGGGGTTGGGTGGAAGTAAAAGCGGATCATCGAGGTCTCCTGATAAGGAGGCAAAACCGTGTTTTTCGCCTGCCCTTGAATTATGGAACGATCAGTTTAAATTGACGTATCAGAAACGTGTTGGCAAGGTCATAGTTTGAGATGAGCCACACATCATGAAAGTCAAAGGAGGCTTCGCCCCATGATTGATCTTTATTACTGGCCAACCCCGAACGGCCACAAAATCACGCTTTTCCTTGAAGAGGCTGGACTTGAATACAAAATCCACCCGGTCAATATCGGTGCCGGGGATCAGTTCAAACCGGAATTCCTGGCCTTTTCACCCAATAACCGCATGCCTGCGATCATTGATCAGAACCCGGCAGATGGCGGTGATCCGATCACGGTTTTTGAATCCGGTGCGATCCTGCAATATCTGGCTGAAAAAACCGGCAAATTCCTACCGACCGATGTGCGGGGCAAGAAAACCGTGATGGAATGGCTGTTCTGGCAGATGGGCGGACTTGGCCCGATGGCCGGCCAGAACCATCATTTCAGCGGTTATGCGCCGGAAAAAATCCCCTATGCCATCACGCGTTATGTCAACGAAACCAATCGCCTTTATGGTGTGCTGAACAAGCGCCTTGAGGGTCGCACTTTTATCGCTGGTATCGCTGGTGACGATTATTCGATTGCCGATATGGCCTGTTATCCGTGGATCGTCAGCCATGAAAAACAGCAGCAGGACCTGAATGATTTCCCCAATCTGAAACGCTGGTTTGAAAACATCAAAGCCCGTCCGGCAACCATCGCGGCCTATAAAGCCGGCGAAGGTCTTCGCAAGGAAGACGGACTGAGCGAGGAAGACAAGAAAGTCCTGTTTGGCCAGACGGCAAAAACCGGCAAAAACGCCTGATCCCAACATCATCCATCTGCATCCCCCGTCCATTAAAGGGCGGGGGATGCAAGGGTAATGGCGAATTCGACGTAATTGACTTACGATCGAACACACCTTTAAACTGATCCGCAAATCATTGAAAACGTAAGCATTCACATTAGCCAACGCACTATCCGTCAGATCAGGTCGGAGGGAGCGTTTGTGACTCTCTGTCCGATGGCACGAACAAACATTGATGGAGGGCTCATGCTTCCCCGCCTTTGTCTGCTGATTTCCGGTCTTTTGCTGATGGCATCCTGTGCGGTGCCCCCAGATTCCCCGCGCTTTGAACCTTCCACGGGTCTTCCACCCTTTGAGCAGGACAGTTTTGCGGACTATGTGCGCGAAAACCGCGCGTGGATTTCCAAACGCCGCGCCTTCATCAGCGACGACCACGATCTTGAAGTCGATATGAATGCGCCCTTTGAAATGCGCCCGAAAACCACACCAAGGCGCGGCATTCTGTTTGTGCACGGGCTTGGTTCCAGCCCGTGGTATTTCATTGATATCGCAAATGCCATGGCAAAGGATGGATGGATTGTCCGGTCAATCCTTTTGCCCGGCCACGGGACGAAATCCGCCGACCTGATGCTACCGGATCTGGAGGATTGGGAGAAAACGGTTGCCCATCATGCAAAGCTGCTCAAAAGCGAGGTTGATGAAGTCTGGCTGGGCGGGTTTTCAACCGGTGGAAATCTGATAACCAGCTATGCCACGCATGATCCCGACGTAAACGGTCTTCTGCTGTTTTCGCCCGGATTTTATCCGTCAAACGGGTATCTGTTTCTCACGCCGGTAATTTCATATCTATGGGACTGGGTTGATATCGATACCGAAGATAATATTCCCAATTACCAATCCCTGCCGTCGCACGGGGCCAGCCTGTATTATCAAACCGTCGGCAGGGTACAGGACGATCTGACCCGCGCGGATTTTAACCGCCCGGTGCTGATCACGATGAGCCAGCATGACAGCGTCCTCGATCCCACTGCCACACTTGAAGCCTTCCAAAGCCGCTTCACCAATCCCCGGTCGCGTTTTGTCTGGTACGGCGAAACACCGCCAAACCTTGACGCCCCCCGTGTGACCGTGCTTTCCAGTAATCTGCTTGATGACCGCATAAGCACCTTTTCCCACATGAACGTGCTGTTTGCGCCAGATAACCCCTATTATGGCAGGCGTGGCAGTCACATCATTTTTGAAAACGGCCAGGAAGACATTCCCCTGCCAGAGGATTCAGAAACATTGTGGTTCGGGGCATGGGGCCAGATAACGCCGGGCAAATATCACGCCCGCCTGACATGGAACCCCTATTTCAACAACCTGCTTGCCGATATCCGCACGGTTACCAGCCAGCCATGATCCTTGTCCTTGTCGCCATGCCCAGCCCTCATGCGCCGGCATGGCGATGACATCGTCACAGCGTTGATCCAGTATAGATCCCACCTAAGCATTTTCATTATTGCCTCATATCTCAAAACCCGATAAATGTTATGTTATAACATAACATTCAAAAGGAACCGCTATGAAACGCCTTCCTGTTACGGTTCTGTCCGGGTTTCTTGGTGCGGGCAAAACCACCCTGCTTAATCATGTGCTGAACAATCGTGCCGGACTGAAAGTCGCCGTAATCGTCAATGATATGAGCGAGGTCAATATCGACGCCGACCTGATCCGTGATGGCGGGGCAGCACTTTCGGCCATGGATGAAAAGCTGGTCGAAATGACCAATGGCTGCATCTGCTGCACGCTACGTGACGATCTTTTGATCGAGGTCCGCCGTCTGGCCGAAGAGGGCCGGTTTGACTATCTGCTGATCGAATCAACCGGCATATCCGAACCGCTACCAGTCGCCGCGACATTCGATTTTCGCGATGAAACCGGCCAGTCTCTTGGCGATATTGCCCGACTTGACACCATGGTGACGGTTGTTGATGCTGCGCGCATGATTGCCGATTACAGCAGCACCGATTTCCTTAATGACCGGGGCGAAAGCCTTGGCGACGATGATGACCGCAGCATCGTCGATCTTCTGGTCGATCAGATCGAATTTGCCGATGTGATTGTGCTGAACAAACTTGACCTGATTGGTGCAGACGAACGCAAAATCGTGCTTGGCATCATTCGCGCGCTCAATGCCGATGCCAAAATCATCGAAACGGATCATGGCCAGGTTGATCCGCGTGACATCCTGAATACCGGCCTGTTTGATTTCGACCGTGCACAGGATCACCCGCTTTGGGCCAAGGAACTATATGGCTTTGCTGACCATCTGCCCGAAACCGAAGAGTACGGCATCAAAAGCTTTACCTTCCGCACCCCCTTGCCGTTTCACCCCAAACGATTTTACGATTTCATCCATTCCGAATGGCCGGGCATCGTGCGCGCCAAGGGGCATTTCTGGATTGCCACCCGCCCGAACTGGGTTGGCGAAATCAGTCAGGCCGGGGCTGCGGTAAAGCACGAGGCCCTTGGCACATGGTGGTGCGCCGTACCGCGTGATCGCTGGCCCGACAACAATGACTGGCGCGATAAAGTTTTATCAAACTGGGATCCGACCTTTGGCGACCGTCAGCAGGAAATCGTCTTTATCGGCCTTGCCGATCAGATGAACGAAGCCGCCCTGCGCGCACGTCTTGCAGACTGCCTGATAGACGAGGACGAGGCGATTAATGCCGGAAAATTCGAACCCGCCCGCTATAAATCCCTGCCCGATCCCTTCCCGGTTTGGGGCCGCAAAGCCGGAGCATAAAAAAGCCGCCAGCCTCGTTAAAAGGCTGGCGGCGTCAATGACCTTTGCGAACCCGCAACTTAGGCGCTGCGAACCTCGGTCAGGAAGGCTTCGACGGCATCGTTCAGAACCGCCGCCTGACGCCCAAGACCTTCGGCAAGGCCAAGCACCTCGTTCGAAAGCTTTTCAGCATCATCCGCGGCCGATGAAACGCCCGTGATGTTTTCCGAAACATCACGGGTGCCATGTGCGGCCTGTTCGACATTGCGTGCGATTTCCTGGGTTGCGGCACCCTGTTCTTCAACGGCGGCTGCAATCGTGGTTGTCGCACCGTCAAGACGGCGGATGGTTTCGGCGATCTCGGCGATTGCCGTCACTGCGTTGGATGTCGCAACCTGAATATCACCGACCTGGGATCGGATATCCTCGGTTGCGCGTGCGGTCTGGTTGGCAAGGTTCTTGACCTCGTTGGCCACCACGGCAAAGCCTTTGCCCGCATCACCGGCCCGTGCCGCTTCGATGGTCGCGTTAAGCGCCAGAAGGTTGGTCTGTTCGGCAATATCGGTAATCAGCGAAACGACCTCGCCAATCTGGTTTGCCGCCTCGGCCAGCAGTTCGATCTTCTGGTGGGTGTCTTCGGATGTGCGAACCGCACCATTGGCAATGCTGGATGATTGCGCGACCTGATTGCTGATTTCCGCAATCGAGGCACTCAATTCCTCGGCTGCCGATGCAACGGTTTCCACGTTGCTCGACATTTCCTGCGAAGCCGCGGAAACAATGGTCGAACGCTGTCCGACCTGTTTAGAGGTATCGGTCATCGCATTGGCGGAATGCTGCATGTTACCCGATGCCTGAATAACCTGTGCAACCACCTGCCCGACGCTGGCCTCGAAACTGTCGGCCATTTTGCGAAGTGCGGCGCGTTTTTCTTCCTCGGCAACACGCTCCTGCTCTTCACGCGCTTCGCGCATTTCTTCCATTTCGATTGTTTTCGATTTGAAGATATCCATGGCGCGGGCCAGATCGCCGATCTCGCTTTTCTGATCGGTATATTTGACGTCGATCTTGTGATCACCCTGCGACAGACGCAGCATGTTTTCCGAAATGGCATAAAGCGGACGGGTAATGCCCCGGCTGATCATCAGCGAAACACCGACAACCGCACACAAGACCGCCAATGCCACAAGTCCCATCACCAGCATGCTCTGCATGAAGACGGCATTTACGTCATCAATGTAGATCCCTGTGGCAACAACCCAGCCCCACGGTTTGAACGCCTTGACGAAGGAAAGCTTCGGGCGAAGCTGATCAGAATTCGGCACCTGATAGGTGTAATCGACAAAGCCCTGCCCCTCTTCTTTGGCGACACGGGCGAATTCGCGGTAATGGTGTTTACCCGATCCATCAACCGCATCACTCAGATTCTTGCCAACAAGATCCTTCTTGATGTCATGGATCAGAACCACCGGCGTGTAATCAAACACAAAGAAATAGTTGGTTTCATCATACCGAAGGGCCGCCACCGCCGCCTTGGCCGCATTTTGCGCCTGTTCGGTGGTCATTTCGCCGGACTGTTCCATTGCATGGAAATGCCCAATCAGGCTGATTGTTGATTCAACCAGATTTTTCGTTTTTGCCTTACGATCTTCAAGCATATTGCTGCGCAATTCGGTCAGACCGAACGCCCCAACCAGCAGTGCCGCAAGGATCGCCCCCGCGACGATGATCAGCATTCGCGTGCCGATCTTCATTGAATTCAGATTGAACATTTCCATCCCCATAAGCCAGTGCCTAAACGTTGCCAACATGTTGGCAACGTTTTGTTCTTTTCAAGTATCCCACCACCAGTGCACCGTATTTTACATTTCCAGCAGTGGGAATAATCAGATTATAGCAAGCGCATACAATATCCAGACATGTTTCAGCTGTGATACTAATCACTTATGCGGCTATATTTATTGTGGCTTCATACCCGCGTGGTTTCCCTTCCCTTGCGGATAAGCCTTCTGGTCCGATCTATTGGATGTCCAATGGCAGCAAACAGGGATAAAACCATGACCGATCACACCGGCACCATCTTCAACCCCAATCACCGCACGCGCGTTTTTGCGCTGATTGCGTTCATGGTACTGTGTCTGATTATTTCGGCAGCAGGCGGGGCCGTCACGGCAACCAGCGTCCATGACTGGTATCCGACACTGGAAAAGCCGTTTTTCAATCCTCCAAACTGGCTGTTTGGTCCGGTATGGAGCCTGATTTATTTCCTGATCGCCTTTAGCGGCTGGCGCATCTGGCTTAAACGCGGGATTTACGGGGCAAAGGCCCCCTTTGCCATCTACGCCGCCCAACTGACGCTGAACCTTTTGTGGTCGTTTCTGTTTTTCGGGGCGCAGTCACCATTTCTCGGGCTGGTCGATATCATCCCGCTTCTGATCCTGATCATCATTAATTGCGCGATGTTCTGGCGGATTGATCGTCTGGCGGGGATGCTTCTGGTGCCCTATGCACTGTGGGTTGGCTTCGCTACATTGCTGAACGGATCGATTTATTTTCTTAACCCCTGAAACCAGAGGGCTTTTGATATTCGACCGAAATCCGCCATTGCGAAATGACGGTCGGAATCCTACGTCGGGCACATCTTAGCCTGCGTAAAACCGACCGAGGAGGCCCAGATGAACATTGCAGCAAAGGAAATCCACCTTTTACATTACCCCGATGGCGTTCCCACCAGGGACGACTTCGCGGTAAGAGACAGCGTCCTGCCAAGTCCGCTTGACGGAGAAGTCCTTATTGAAAATATCTGGATGTCGGTCGATCCCTATATGCGCGGTCGCATGACCAAACGCAAAAGCTATATCCCGCCGTTCGAACTGAATGCCCCGCTTGAAGGTCACGCGATTGGCCGGGTCATACAAAGCCGCGACCCACGCTTTGCCGAAGGGTCGCTTGTTACCTCGATGACCGGCTGGCGCAGCCATGCGCTGCTTGAACGTGATTACCTGCATCCCATCCCCGATATGCCTGATATTCCACCCGAAAAGTTTCTGGGCGTGCTGGGCATGCCCGGCATGACGGCATGGGTGGGGTTGAACCGGATCGCTAATTGCAAGGCGGGCGATACCGTCTTTGTTTCCGCCGCCGCCGGGGCGGTCGGATCTGTGGTTTGTCAACTCGCCAAAGCCAAGGGATGCCGGGTTATCGGATCGACCGGGGATAGGGACAAGGCAAAATGGTTGCGCACCGAATTGAACGTTGATGCGGTAATAAATTACCGCGATACCGACGATCTTTCAGGAAGCCTTGGCGAAGTCGCCCCCCAGGGTATTGATGTTTATTATGAAAATGTCGGTGGTGCGCATCTTGAGGCCGCCCTTGATCATATCAATACTGGCGGGCGGATTGCCGTATGCGGCATGATTTCACACTATAATGACGAGTCCCCGCAACCCGGCCCACGCAACCTGTTCCGATTGACGACACAACGCGCAAAGATGGAAGGCTTCATCGTCAGCGACCATTGGGGCAGTTACCCCGATTTCGTCCGCGAAGGGGCAGATCTGGTGCGAAGCGGGCGGCTCAAAAGCCGTGAAACCGTGATCGAAGGGCTGGAAAACGCCCCCGAAGCCTTTATCGATCTGTTCAGAGGTAAGAATACCGGCAAGATGCTGGTGAAGCTGGCTGATTGATCCGCCAGAGCATCCGAAAAGACAAAGCCCCGCCCACATCAAAATGTGCGGGGCTTTATCGTAGGATGGATGAAATCAATACGCAGGCGCCGCACCGCCTGCATCCGCTGCTTTCACCGGCTCAACATCGCCAACCGGGGCAACATTATCCATGCCCAACCGCCCGACAGACGGCAGGCGCAGGGCCGGGCGATTGAAGTCAATGCCAAGGTTAAGACCCAGCAGGTTCAACTCGATCCCTTCTTCAAGACCAATGGAAAAACCAAGCAGCCCCAAAAGATTGGCCTGAATACCCTGACCACTTGATGACAATCCGACAGGATCGGTGATCGCACGGAAATCCTTGCCAATCGCGTTCGCCGGCATATCAAGATCAAGGTCGGGCACGCTGCGCCCGATATGGGCGACAAAGGTGTTGCTGTTTGGCCCCGGATAGCTGCGATACTGATCCGGATAAGGATAATCCCTGATCGCGGTTTCGATCTGGTCAATCAGATCATCCACACCCTCGCCGCGATGATCGGCCAGAATTTGTGGCTCCGACCCGAACCACAAGCCATCGGGCAAGGCATAATTCTTGCGCACGACATTGCCACCGCCCCAACCAACCACGTCATACCGCGTATAGCTGGTTTCACCGGCGCGTTTATAGATGATCCACGGATGAACCGCGAAATAACCGCGCCAGCCATAGGTATGGGCTGCCATGACCTGCACAATCGCAATATCGGCATTTGCCGCTGGATCAGGAGCTACACCCGATGAATGTCGCGGCGCATTACGCCATGTCTGGCGTTTTTCGGCCTTCTCGGCGGGCGGGTCCTGCGCAAGGCTGATGCCAAACGGCAGCACAAGCATCGCCAGAAGGCCCAGAATGAAATTTCTGCCTTTTCTCACCAATCAATCCTGTCAGATGTCACGTTTCATTAATGTTACGATGTGAAACGACAAATAAGATCAAAAAATGGCAATTGGTTTGCAAAGCAGCATCAAAAAACGGTGAGGCTTTGCGACAATTCTGCGACAATTGCCTTGCGTCCCCTTATGGCCACGCGGCAAAGGTATGGTCGCGCGCTCGTTCCTCGGCCCGGCGCAAGCGGCGGTAAGCGCCCGGTGCCTCGCCCATGTAACGTTTGAAAAAACGGCTGAAATAGGCCGGATCGCGAAAACCAAGCCCATAGGCGATCTGTGCGACCGCCAGCGGACTTTGTTCCAGCCGCATGCAGGCTTCGCGAATGACACGTTCATGCACAAGCGTCAGGGGCGGCTTGCCCGTCGCCCGCATCACCGCTGACCCCAGCCGCCGCTCACTGACGCCAAGGGCCGTGGCATAATCGGCAATGTTCCAGTGTTCGCGAAAATGCAGCTCTACCGCCTGCAAAAACCGCTGAAACGTGATCGAACCGGGGCGATATTTGTCACGCTGTTCCATCACACCCTCGGTCAGACGCAGAACCATCGTCAGGATGATCTGAAGATGCGCACCGACCACCATCCCCGCCCCAAACGCGTTCTGCATAAGCTCCGCCCGGATCGCATCAAAACTGCGCGCCAGTAACGCCAGATTGTTACTGCCTTCGGCCGGGGTGACGTTATGAACCATATCGGCCGCAAACCGTAACGGTAGCCCCCCGCCGGGCAAGGGTGGTACGGATATGCTGGTTGAACTACCCCCGCAATGGCGCGCCACCAGATCATCCACAACCGACAGCAGATAGCCGTCCGCCCCGGCCGAAACCGAAATCGCCTGCGTTTCGCCCAGCGGCAACCACACAAGTGCCGGGGCATGACAGTCAATCGTGCCCTGACGCAACCGGATATGCGCCCGCCCCGACAGCATCAAAACCGCATGGCACCGGTCCCGACGCGCCCGGTCATTCATCACCCAGTCCTGGGACGACAATGCATGATCAAAACGGTACATCACTGCCTGTGTCGTGACCGGCACCCGATCACCGAACGGTTGGATGCCAAACGCTTCCGGGCGTTGATTTTTTGCAATCACCGGCGTAACCATGCCTTTTTGATCCTGAAACATTCCAAATGGTTATATGTAAAATAGTACAATTTTTCGTCTTAAAATGTCAACTTGACCATCTTTACATCGGAACGCTTACAGCGCTTACTAATATTGCGGTCAAAGCAACCGCCAATAACAACAAGACATATTGAACAATGCGTTTCCGTTATTTTGCACATGCGAGTAAACGGACAGGAGGATACGTCACATTTTTACTTTGAACATCAAAGTAGATAACAGATTTTCTGTATCCATCTTCCTGAGGTAACGCCAAAGCGGGAAAACCGGAATCTCTGCCCAAAGACCTTTCCGGGTCTTGCCCGGCGCAAAGCTGCCTTTCGCCGCCGCACAGCAGAACATAAAGAAGAAATCAGGAGAAACGTCGTGAACGATGCCAAGCTATTGATCAACAACGAAGCCGTGAATGCCACCAACAACCGGACATTCGAACGCAAGAACCCGGTCACCGGCAAGGTCGCAACCTCTGCTGCTGCCGCCAGCCCCGCCGATGCGCGCAAGGCCGCCGATGCCGCCGCCGCCGCATTCCCGGAATGGTCAAAAATGGGTCCGGGCGCACGGCGCAAGATTTTGCTCAAAGCCGCCGACATCATGGAAGACAAAGGCGACGAGTTTGGTCGTCTCGTCCTTGAAGAAACCGGCAGTACGCGCATGTGGGGCGGTTTCAACGCCCATCTTGCGGCCAATATGCTGCGCGAGGCCGGTGCAATGACAACCCAGATTCAGGGCAACCTGATCCCGTCCGACACACCCGGCCTGATGGCCATGGGCATTCGTCAACCGGTTGGCGTGGTGCTGGGCATTGCGCCATGGAATGCGCCGGTCATCCTTGGCACGCGCGCGATTGCCATGCCGCTTGCCTGTGGCAACACGGTGGTGCTCAAGGCATCCGAACTGTGCCCCGCCCTGCATCGCCTAATCGGCGAATGCCTGGTCGAGGCAGGCGCCCCGGCCGGTGTCATCAATGTCGTGACCAACGCCCCGGAAGATGCCCCGGAAATCGTCGAAACCCTGATCGCTCATCCGGCGGTGCGCCGCATCAACTTTACCGGCTCAACCCGCGTTGGCCGCATCATCGCCAAACTAGGGGCCGAACACCTTAAACCGGTTCTGCTTGAACTGGGTGGCAAGGCGCCGTTCCTTGTGCTCGACGATGCCGACATTGACGAAGCGGTCAATGGCGCGGCATTCGGGGCCTATATGAACCAGGGCCAGATTTGCATGTCGACCGAACGCCTGATCGTTGACAATGCGGTTGCCGATGATTTCGTGGCCAAACTTGCCGCCAAGGCCAAAACGCTGACCGCTGGCGACCCGGCAAAGGCCGAACATATTCTGGGCGGTGTCGTGAATGTCGAAGCCGTCAACCGGATCGAAGAACTGGTTGAGGATGCCGTCTCCAAGGGGGCAAAACTGGTCGCTGGTTCCGGCAAGGCGCGCGATGGCGTTCTGATGGATGCGACCCTGCTGGATCACGTCACCCCCGCGATGCGGATTTATGCCGAGGAAAGCTTTGGTCCGGTCTGTGTCGTCATCCGTGCCGGCAACGAAGACGAAGCGGTTCGCATCGCCAATGACAGCGAATATGGTCTGTCATCGGCGGTCTTTTCCACCAACATCCCGCGCGCGATGGAAGTCGCCAAGCGGATCGAAAGCGGCATCTGCCACATCAACAGCCCGACCGTTCAGGACGAAGCCCAGATGCCGTTTGGCGGGGTAAAAGCCAGCGGCTATGGCCGCTTCGGATCGCAGGCATCAATTGATGAATTCACCGAAATGCGCTGGATCACGATCCAAAGCGGCAAACGCCACTATCCGTTCTAAAGATATTAAGTTCCGCAGGGGGGAAGCCCGGTCGCACTCCCTCAGATGATCGGCAGGGACCTGTGGCAGGCCGCCTTACGCTTAACCGCGCAGGGCGGCCTGTATCGTGACTTCCAGCATGTTGGAAAAACGCGACCGGTCCTTTTGGGTAAAGCCCGCATTGCGGCCCTGCTCCCCGGTGACTTCGCGCATATGGGCGGCGATTTCACGGCCGGCCAATGCATTGCCGATATTCGCCTCGGTAAATTCCTGACCATTCGGACGCAACACGCGCGCACCGATTTCAAGCCCTCGCGATGCCAGCGGAATATCGTTGGTCACGATCACGTCGTTCTTGACGGCATTTTCGGCAATCCAGTCATCGGCCGCATCGGGTTCCGGCGGCACAATCACGATCCGGACCAACGGATTGCGCGACGGGCGAATACCGCCGTTTGACACCATGATCATTTCCAGACGATGGCGTTCGGCCACACGTTCGCATTCCGCCTTCACCGGGCAGGCATCCGCATCGACAAGGATACGCGGCCGCATCGCCGCTTTATTGGGTGTGTTTTCAGACATGGCGCGATAATCGTCACGCAAACAATAAAGTCAAGCCATCAGGCGATTGTTGGCATTTCATGTGCTGCCTTGGCATCCTTCATCATCATCAAAACAACCCCACCCAGCAGCGCAAACCCACCCGCGACAAGAACGGTTGCCTGGAACGAATACCAGGTCGCGATAAAGCCGGTTGCAAGATTGGCAACAAGCCCGCCGACGAAAAGCGTACTGACATAGTAACTGGTCGCAACACCGGGGCGATCAGGGGCGAAGTTTTGCACGAAGGTCATACTGATTCCGGCAAAAATGCCATAATAAATCCCGTCCAGCGTCGCCAGAACCAGCACATCGGCAAGGCTGGTCGCGTTATAGATCAGCCCGAAGAAGACCGCGGCAAGCACGGCGGCCAGTATCATGCCGCCGCGCTCGCCGATCTTTCTGATCAGATGCGCGCAGTAATAAATCACCACCACCTCGACAAAGCATTTCACCGTCAGGGCAAAACCAGCCGCCGATGCGATTAGCCCCATTTCAGTCGTGAAATAAAGCGGCATGGCGGTTACGAAAACAACATTCCCCGCCCCGATGAAAAACACCGGCACACAGGCCAGAAGCAATCCGAAATTGAACGGGATTTTCTTGCCCGTCACAAGCGAACCGGGATGATGGGTTTTGAACGCCGCCGGGACGATAAACAGACACACGACAAACCACACCGCCCCAAGGGTCGCGATGCTGTAATAGGTCACCGTAAAACCGAACGCACCAAACAGCGATAATGACGCCGCCGGGCCAACCATCCAGCCAAGCGATGTCTGCATCCGAAGGAACCCGTTGAATTTGACAACGTCGCGCCCGGTCTGCTCGGCAAACAGTCGGCCAAACGAATACATCACCGAAAGCGCGCCAGACCCGACACCAAGCAGGATCGAAGCAAAGCAAAGATAAACCCAGTAAATCTGAAACGTCGCAAGCATCGCCATACCACTGGCAAAACAGACAATACTGGTGATCAGAAGCGCCTTGATTGGCAACGCCCGGTCAATCGCGCGGCCAAATGCCCGGTTGGTCAGAAGTGTGACAACAACCTGAACAATCGCCACCATGCTGACCCTCCATGGCGGCTCCCCCATGCCTTCGATGATATAAAGCCCGCCAAGTGGCGCTGCCGAGGACGCGGTAAACGCCCCCATCAAAAGCAGGCCTAACACCAGAAACGGATAGCGATCCAGAAAGGCGGTTACGCCAGATACCGGCCGAAGATTTCCGCTTTCAGGATGTCCATCACCCTGAGATGTACCGGTCTGATCGCGCAATTTCGTGCCCTCGCCCTCGACATAAGCCCAAGGCACGTTTTAGATGATCAACCATCAACAGGAAATAGCCCTAATTGCAAACCTGTGAAATTGTCACAAATCGCACCACCGGCTCAGGCAAGCCCACCGACAAAGCTGGCAAGTTCCGGGGTTTTCGGATTGGCAAAAACATCTTCGGGGGCACCGCTTTCATGAATGCGGCCCTGATGCATGAAAACCAGTTTATCGCAAACCTCGCGCGCGAAACGCATTTCATGCGTCACCATCACCAATGTCATGCCCTCCTCGGCAAGCTGGCGCACGACAGCCAGAACCTCGTTCACCAGCTCTGGATCAAGGGCCGATGTGACCTCGTCACACAGCAACACACGCGGCTTCATGGCAAGGGCACGCGCAATCGCCACCCGCTGCTGCTGCCCGCCTGAAAGCTGATCGGGGTAATGCATCATCTTGTCGGCAAGCCCGACCTTGGCCAGCATTTCCTCGGCCACGTCCTTGGCTTCGGCCTTTGACTGCTTTTTCACGACCTGCGGCGACAGCATGACGTTTTCAAGTGCTGTGTAATGCGGGAACAGATTGAACTGCTGAAACACCATGCCAACGTTAAGCCGAAGCGTAAGCACATCCGTATCGCGGTCACCAACCTTCTTGCCCGCCACCATGATCGTCCCGTCATTGATGGTTTCAAGGCCGTTGATGGTGCGCAAAAGCGTGCTTTTGCCCGATCCGCTTTTCCCGATCAGGGCAATCACCTGCCCTTCCTCGATCTTAAGATCAATGCCTTTAAGGACTTCGAGCTCGCCAAAGCTTTTGTGGATAGCGTGCAGTTCAACGAGCGACATGACGAAGTTTTCCTTCCAGATGGCGGGCATAAAGCGAAAGCGGGAAACAGATCAAGAAATACATGACGGCCACACAGCCATAGACCGTAAAGGGCGCATAGGTCGCATTGGTGATCATGGTCCCGGCCTTGGTAAGTTCGACAAACCCGATGATCGACGCAACCGCCGTCCCCTTGACCACCTGCACCGAAAAACCGACCGTCGGCGGCACCGCAATACGAAGCGCCTGCGGCAGAATGATATAGCGCATCTGCTGGCGGAAATTCATGCCAAGGCTTGCCGATGCTTCCCATTGGCCAAGCCCTATGGATTCAACGCACCCCCGCCAGATTTCGGTCAGAAACGCACTGGTAAACAGCGTTAACCCCAACATCGCCGCGATCCAGGGCGACACATCAATCCCGATCAATGGCAGACCGAAGAACACGATGAATAACTGCATCAAAAGCGGCGTGCCCTGAAACAGTTCGACATAGCCGCGCACCAAACGCATCGCCCACGGATTACCGGCGGTCCGCACCATCAAAAGCAAAAGCCCGACAATCCCACCCAGCACAAAGGCGGTAAGTGACAGCAACACCGTCCAACGTGCGGCCAGCAGCAGATTATAAACAATATCCCAAAGGCTGAATTCAGACATGACTGCGCCGTTCAAACAGGAAGTTGCCAAATATCTTCAAACCCCAGCGCAGCAGTACCGACATCACCAGATAAAGTGCGGTCGCCACGAAATAGACCTCGAAGGCACGGAAATTGACGGCCTGGATATAGTTCGCCGCAAAGGTCAGTTCCTCGGCCGCGATCTGCGAACAGACGGATGATCCCAACATGACAATCACGATCTGGCTTGATAATGCCGGCCAGATTTTCTTGAGCGCCGGACGGATAATGACATAGCGGAAAATCTGCACCCGGTTCATCGCAAGGCTTTGGGCGGCCTCGATCTGCCCCTTGGGGATCGCAAGGATACCCGCCCGGATGATTTCGGTCGAATAGGCCCCAAGATTGACGATCATTGCCAGAACCGCAGCCTGAAATTCACTTAGCTTCACGCCAAGCGCCGGGAGCCCGAAAAAGATAAAGAACAACTGCACCAGAAACGGGGTGTTGCGGATCAGTTCCACATATATGCCGACGATCTGGCTGATGACGGGGGCACGCGATGCGCGTGCCCACGCCGCCAAAGTCCCCAGACTGACGCCAACCACAGCTCCGATGACGGTCAGTTCGGTTGTCAGGACAACCCCGTCAAGCAGCAATTGCCAATGCGGGACAATTGCACCGAAATCGAATTCATAAGCCATTGAAACCAAGCAATCCGGTCAGGGGTGAAGCCATCAGTCAATCAAGTCAGGATCAGAGCTTTTCCGGCAGCGGAATGCCAAGCCACTTTTCGGCAATCGCGTTCAGACGGCCATCGGCAATCGATGCCGCAATGATCTCATTGACCTTGGCTTTGAACGCGTCCTCTTCCTTGTTCAGCCCCACATAGCAAGGCGAATTTTTGATCAGGAATTTCGGTTCCGGCTTGCGCGGCGGGTTGCGTTCGATGATGGCCGCTGCCGTGACATTGCCAGTCGCAATCAGATCAACCTGGCCTGAAAGGAAGGCCGAAATCGTGCCGTTATTATCCTCATAACGTTTGATTTCGAGATCCGCCGGGGCAATTTTGGTCAGTTCCAGATCTTCAATCGCACCGCGCGTCACACCAACCGAATGCCCCGCAAGGTCTTCGGCACCCTTGACATCGATATCAGCCGGACCAAAAACGCCGTTATAGAACGGTGCATACGGATCGGTGAAATCAATCACCTTTTCACGGTCCGGGTTTTTGCCAAGGCTGGAAATCACCAGATCGACCTTGCCGGTGGTCAGATACGGGATACGGTTGCTCGATGCGACCGGCACCAGTTCAAGCTTCACACCAAGATCGTCTGCGATCAGGGCCGCCATATCGATGTCATAGCCTTTGGGCTGCATGTCGGTACCAACGCTTCCGAACGGCGGAAAGTCCTGCGGCACGGCGACTTTCAAAACGCCGGCTTCCTTGATGCTATCAAGCGCCCCTGCTGATACGCCTGCCAGCGGGGCCGCAATCATGGCAATCGCGGCGATGGTTGATTTCAGAAATTTGTTCATTTGCCTCTACCCGTATGAAAGTGGATTATTAGACTTATTTTTAATCTGCATAAAATAACTGCATAAAATTTATGCTATTGTCCATGGATAAATTTCGTACTTGCGAAAAATCACAAGCTGATTAAAGCTATAACCCTTAAATATATTGGATTTTTGCACCGGATAAATTTTGATACAACTGGTCAGACCAGTTATGGGAAACGCATGACACGCACTGAAACCGCCCCGGAACGCGCCGCGCGCGCCATTCGCAACCTGATTAAAAGCAACGGCTTAGGTCCCGGCGACTCTTTACCGGCCCAGCGCGAACTGGCCGCCACCCTTGGCATCAGCCGCGCCAGCCTGCGCGAGGCGCTCGCAACGCTTGAAGCCATGGGACTGATCCGGGTTCAGGCCGGCAAGGGCGCCTATGTCGCCGATCCCCATGACGGAATGCCGCGCGATGACAATCAGAAACGTCAGGCCGCGCAGGTCTATCAGTTCCGCCTTGCGATCGAGCCCTATGTCGCGGGCCTCGCCGCACAGGCCCGCACCCGCGATCATCTGATCGCCCTTCAACGCAGCATCGACGACATGCAAACCGCGTTCGAGGCTGACGACCTGATCACGGCCGCCAATGCCGATACCGAATTTCATGAAATCCTGCTGTCCGCATCGGGCAATCCGCTATTTGCCGCCGCGATCTTCCCGACGGCGCAAACCATCCATGAAAACCAGATGCTGCCCTTTGCCAATGCGGCCGCGATCAAGGCACCGTTGCGCGAACATGAACAGATCCTGCGCTATGTACGTGACCGCAATCCATCAGGTGCACGCGATGCCATGCATTTCCACGTACTCAGTGCCGCGACCCGGGCCAATATTGCCTTCCTGCGCCCGTAGGGTATGGCCACGTAAAACGTACAGATAAAACAAAACCCCCACCCGGTTGCCCGGATGGGGGTTTCGCAAATCAGCGCCCTCGCAAGCGAAGGCAAACCGAATTAGGCAGCGGTCAGATCGTCAGCCGAAACGCGGCCCGAACGTGAGTCGGTGCGCAGTTCGTAGTTGATCTTGTCGCCTTCCTGCGGGTGATTCATGCCAGCGCGCTCAACGGCGCTGATGTGCAGGAATACGTCATTTCCGCCTTCGTCCGGCTGAATGAAACCAAAGCCTTTGGTTGCGTTGAACCATTTAACGGTACCAGTTGCCATCTTTAAATCTCCTTTAGAGTGTCGATTGGCGTTACGGTGCATCCCGCGTGGATGCACCAATCAGTTTGGAAAGCTGCCTCAGGCGGTTTCACGCCTGCTGCGGTTTCCGGAATTGTTTTCAGAACGGCGTTCGCCATTCGGGCGCGCGCCCGGACGACCACCTACTGGCTTGCCGGGGCGCGCACGACCAGGACGTGCGTTGCGGGCTGCCGGTTTGCCGGGCTGACCCGGCTTACCATTTGCAGTCGCACCGTTGCCGGTTGTGCGGCGCTCGTCCGAGCTGCCAAGGAATGAAAGGTTGGATGCAATGCGATTGTCACCGCCGCCCGTCCCGTTCGAAGTCACCTTTTTCGGTGTCCGAACCCGGTTATCGCCATTGGCGCTGCGGGTATCACGGGCATCGCGGCTATCACGACCTTCACGACGCGCGCCGTCTCGGGCCTGCGGACGGGCCGCTGCGGCGCGATCAGTACGCTCGTTATTGCGATCGTTGCGATCCGCACCCCCCTTGATGCCGCCCTTGTAACGGCCGGAATTTTCCGATCCGCTGGCGACATCGCGCGTGGTTTCTTCGGTGCGACGACGATCATTGCTCCGGTCATTGCGATCATTACGACCTCGGGCGTCATTGCGCCCCTGACCGTTACGACCACCTGCACCCGGACGACCTCCGCCATTCCGGCCACGCCCATTGCCATTGCTGGCCCGACGATCGGGATTGGCATCGCGTTCGGCTTTTGAAATCGCGTCCTGCTCGGCGGCTGCCTTGGCATCGCGACGATCGATTACCGGGATCGACTGTCGGGTGGTTTTTTCGATATCACGCAGAAGACCGCGTTCTTCCTCGTCACAGAATGCAATCGCCGAACCGCTGGCACCACCGCGGGCGGTACGACCGATACGGTGCACATAGCTTTCCGGGACATTCGGAAGTTCGAAATTCACAACATGGGTCACACCGTCGACATCAATACCGCGTGCGGCAATGTCGGTTGCGACCAGAACGCCGATCTGACCATCCTTGAACGCGTTCAAGGCACGTTCGCGCTGATTCTGGCTTTTGTTGCCATGAATCGCTGCAGCACTGATCTTGCAGCTTTCAAGATGACGCGCCACACGATCGGCCCCGCGCTTGGTGCGGGTGAAAACAAGGGTACGTTTGAAAAGCGGGTTATCAAGCAATTCTGCCAGAAGCTGACGCTTGCGGTTTTTCTCGATCATATAGACCGACTGCTCGACACGTTCCTGGGTCGTGGCAACCGGGGTCACCGAAACCTTGACCGGATCGGAAAGCATATCACCGGCAAGCTGACCAATCTGGGTCGGCATGGTGGCCGAGAAGAACAGGTTCTGACGATCACGCGGCAACATCTTGATGATGCGTTTGATCGGCGGCAGGAAGCCAAGATCAAGCATGTGATCGGCTTCGTCGAGCACGACGACATCAACATTGTTAAGTTTCAGCTTGCCTGCATCAATGTGATCAAGCAAACGGCCCGGCGTTGCGACAAGAACGTCCACACCCGGCGTAATCGCCTTGATCTGCGGACCATGCGCAACCCCGCCAACAACAACAGCAACCGTGGTGTTCATGAAGCGGCCATAGGCACGGAAGCTGTCGCCAATCTGGGCGGCCAGTTCACGCGTCGGCGCCAGCACAAGCACACGGCATGATTTCGCCGGGGTACGGGTTTCGTTTTTGGAAAGACGGTCCAAGATCGGCAGTGCAAAAGCAGCGGTCTTGCCAGTGCCGGTCTGTGCGATCCCCAGAAGGTCTTTGCCTTCAAGGAGAGATGGGATGGCCTGTGCCTGGATCGGCGTTGGCGCATCATAGCCTTCATGCTTGAGAGCGCGAAGGACGGGCTCGGCCAGGCCGAGATCCGAAAATTGGGTCAAATAAAAGTATCTCTTGGTATTGCGGCAGCAGAGGGAAGGGAATCGGCCCTTGAATGTATTACGTCAGCTCTGCGCCTTGCATATTCTTTCGGAAAAGCCCGCGTAGTAGGGCCCTTCAATGCGGTTTTCCGGTAGATCACTCAACAGGCGAGGCCAATAAAGTCCCCTCTACGCTTCTGGAGCGATCAGATAACAAGGGCAACATGCGCAGAGTTTTGTCTGCTTGTCAAACACCATGTTTGTCATGGGCCACGCTTAATTTGCAAACAAGCCCGTCACTTAAGCAGCGCGGGCTTGTTTTGATTGCAAATATTCTTGTTCCTAGTTGGCAGAACAAGGGCTCCCTGCCCCGCAAGGATTATATGCCGCACACGGATTTTCTGCTGCGCACGGGTTAAACGCCGCACACGGGTTGGCACCGCACGGCGCTGCGGCACATGGATTTGCTGCGCAAGGATTATAACCCGCACAGGGATTCGCAGCACATGGGTTATAGCCCGCACAAGGGTTCGCCGAACAGGGGTTCGATCCGCACGGATTACCCGCACACGGATTACACCCGACCGCCGGATTGTTGGCCGGGTTCGATATTGCCGGTGGATTGGCGGGCGCGCTGGTGTGATGATAATGATCAAACGCCACCGCACCGCTGGCCGCGAGGAACACCGCGCCAAACAGGATTGTATTTTTCTCGCTCATGACTTTTTAAATCCGTCCATGCCAAATACTGGGCGCAGCGCAATACCGATCCAGCTACCGGCAAAGGCCATCACAAACCAGAGCCAACCATGCACGCTGCCCGAGGCGATGCCGCTAAACAACGCCCCGATATTGCAGCCAAACGCCAGCCGCGCGCCATAGCCCATCAAAATCCCACCAACTGCCGCCGCCAGAAGCGACGCAAACGGCACCTTCACTTTGGGCGCGAATTTGCCCGCAAGGCTTGCGGCCAATGCCGCCCCGATCACGATGCCGAAATTCATCACCGACGTATTATCCGCCAGCACCGAATTTGAAAGCGCCTTGGCCGGACCGGCCCAGTTCCAGAATTCCCAGGTTTCAACCGGCATGCCGATACCTTGGGCGATCTTCGCCCCCCAAAGCCCGAACCCGAACGTGATCGACCACGGATGCCCCGCACTCAGAAGCGTTGCAACATTAAGCCCGGCCAGAAGGATACCCGTCCCGACCAACGGCCACGGACCATGCAGCAACCGGGCAAAGCCCGCACGCGGTGCCACCGGTGCGGTTTCAATCGAACCATGGGCGCGTTTTTCAACCCAGATCGTGATCAACGCCACCAAAGCCAGACCGGCAAAGGTCACGCCCAACCCGCCCCAGATGCCAAATTCGGTTCCGAGGCTCATGGGCGGCATGGAAGGCAGTTCAAGCCACATCGGCAAATGTGCGGTGCCGATCACAGCGCCCACGATAAAGAACACAAGCGTCAGCAACATGCGCGCACTGCCGCCGCCAACCGTAAACAGCGTCCCCGATCCGCATCCGCCGCCAAGCTGCATGCCAAGGCCGAACATGAACGCGCCGACCAAAACCGAAACACCAACCGGTGCCACCGCGCCGACAATCGGAGTGCCAAGTGGTGCGCCGATGGCAAGCAAGGGAATAAACGCCGCCGCGGCAATGCCGATCATCAAAAGCTGGGCCCGCATCGCGCGGCCGCGCTTTTCGACCGAAAACCGCCGCCAGCCGCCGGTAAAACCGAATGACGCATGATAAAGGGCAATGCCCAACAACCCGCCAAGGCCATAAAGCACGGCCTGATGGATATCGACGGCCTGCGCAATCAGCACCGCGACAATCACAAACAGGATCGCCGTGACGGCTGCGGGCCCTTTGTCAAAACTAAAGCCCGAAGTACGGACATTAAGGGTCGTTTCAGACATGGTGGTGACGCTCTATCTGACTGGAAACCTGATAACGAACGGAACCGGGCAAACCGGTTCCGTCAAAACATCGTGCATTATAGGGGTGTTACGCCGTATTTCCGAATTATTCCGGAACAACCACGTCGCGCGACGGATCAGCCGCCCATTCGGTCATGGAGCCGTCATACATCCGGGTGTTTTTGTTGCCCATCACTTCCGAAAGGCCAAACCACGCAACCGATGCCCAATGGCCGGTATTGCAATAGGTGATTTCATCACCGTCTTTCGACACACCGGCATTTTCGACAAGGCCGCTGATCACATCGGATGCAACAAACTGGCCTTTCTGATCATCATAAAACGCCGACTGTTCGATATTGACCGCACCGGGGATTGCACCGGCACGCGCCACGACGGGGCTGGTCTGTTCACCGCGGAACTGTGCCGACGGACGCGCATCAACCAGCGCGACGCCATTTTCACGCGCCTTGGCAACATCATCGGCCGTCGCCAGAAGCTCCGGGCGGAAATTGGCATTGAATGCCACAGCCTGCGGGGCGACCGCGTCGGTTGAAACCGGCTTGCCGGCTGCTTCCCAGGCACGCTGCCCGCCATCAAGAATGGTCACCGCATCATGGCCCAGCACCTTAAAGGTCCAGTAAACACGGGTCGCCGAACCAAAATCCGAGCTGTTCTGACCGGCCGGCACGACAACAACCTGTTTGTCATTATCAATGCCAAGGCTGCCGATCCGGGCCGAAATCACATCAACCGGCGGCAACTGGCCGACAACATCACCCACCTTGGCACGCCAGCCGAACTTGCCATAGGGCGCAAAAACCGCACCGGGAACATGCCCGGCATCATAGGGGCTGCCTTCCTTGTTCAGCGACCGGATATCGACAACCACCAAAGACGGGTTATCAAGATTATCCGAAAGCCACGCGGCATCAACCAGCGGCTTTTCGGTCAGGCGCTCGGCCTGAGCGGCAGAACCCGCAAAGACAATCGCCACTGCCGCAACGGCAGAAAGAATAAGAGAACGCATGGGGCCTGTCTCCGATGTGGTGAATTAGAAATTTGTGAAATCTATATAATCACCATACATCTGATGTCAATTAATATATAATAACAGTTATTTTTTGTTATAATGACAAACATTAGTGATTGAGCATCCCCCGCAACCTTTAAACGCTAGGGCCGCAACCCATTAAGATACCGCGCATATTCGCGCGCAAACGCGCCATGGGTTTCGCTGTTGCGCAAGGCAGGCGGGCGGGTCAGGAAGCCATGCAGGGCAGCGATGATGAATTCTGCCACCGAAGACGGTTCGATATCGGTGCGGATGGTTTTATTGAACTGTCCATGGCCCAGATGCAGCGCCAGACCGCGCCGCCAGTATCGGTAAACTCCATCAATCCGCTTGCGCAGATTTTCATCAAGTTCCGCCGCCCCCGACGCCAGCCGTGCCAGCGGACAACCGCCTTCAAGCAGTTTCGGCGCATCCTTGGTACCAAGGCAATCCACCTGCCCCATCATCACCGGCAGGATATCATCCGCCCCGTCAAGCGGCCGCAGCCAAACATCATCAATATATTGCGGCAGGCATTCCTCGATCACGGCATGGGCAAGTTTGGCCTTGCCGGGGAAATGATGATAAAGCGCGCCCTTGGTCGTGCCGGTCCGTTCCAGGATCTGATTGATCGATGCCCCGGCAAACCCGGCCATGCGGATTTCATAAAACGCCGCATCAAGGATCAGCTTGCGGGTTGCCTGCGGATTGCGGGGCTGTCGGGTCGTCGCCAGCGCATTTTGCGCATGGTCGGCAATGGCATTTTCAATCGTGCCCTCATCGACCGGATCATCCGGATGGGAGATCCGGGCCAGTGCGGCAGTAATGCTAAAGGGCGGTTTGCTCATGATTTTTATATCTTGTGCCATGTTCGATAAGGCTGTCCAAGGTTCCCCTGTTTTTGCCCCAAGGTCAATATGAGAGCACATCGAACCCAACGTGACCTTGCGCACAGTATCCCCGCGCGTGCGATGATCCAGCCCCTTGCAATTACATGTAAACCAGTCTCTATTACGGGATTGCGGGCCGGTGATACGGCCCCCATATCCGGCCAGAAATAAAACCGGAAACGTTCAGAACCACGCCCGGAACCACGCCCAACGCCACCCTGACACGATTATGGTGGCATGCGATCACAGGATCGCATTCGATCGGAAAGCAGATGCATATTCATTCCATCGCCTTTGTCGCCGCCGACACCAAAATTGCCCAGGACGCGATGTACCGGTTAAAGCATCGCTATGGCCATGTCTCGCCGGAAACGGCGGATGTGATTGTCGCACTTGGCGGGGATGGCTTCATGCTGGAAACCCTGCATCGCTATATGGGGCGCAAGGTGCCGATCTATGGCATGAACCGGGGCACGGTCGGATTTCTGATGAATGAATTCCGTGAAATGGACCTGCCCGAACGCATTGCCGAGGCCCAGACCGTGCAACTGCACCCGCTTCAGATGGAAGCCCACACCATGCAGGGCGAAAGCATGTGTGCGCTTGCGATCAACGAAGTCTCGCTTCTGCGCGAAACCCGGCAGGCGGCAAAACTGCGCATCAAGATCGACGGGGTCGAACGGCTGGCCGAACTGGTGTGCGATGGCGCACTGGTCTGCACACCGGCCGGAAGTACGGCCTATAACCTGTCGGCCCACGGTCCGATCCTGCCGATGGGAAGCGGCCTTATGGCCCTGACCCCGATCAGCCCGTTTCGCCCGCGTCGCTGGCGCGGCGCGCTTCTGCCGCATGGGGCCGAAGTCGTTTTTGATGTGCAGGATCCGCAAAAACGTCCGGTTTCCGCCGTGGCCGATTATACCGAGGTTCGCGATGTCTCGCGCGTGATCATCCGCGAAGACAGCAACATGAAAATCAAATTGCTGTTCGATCCCGAACACAATCTGGAAGAACGCATTCTTAAGGAACAATTCGTCGAATGAGTGCCGCCAACACCACCGCTATGCCGTCTGCTGCAACCCTTGACTGGCTTGCCAAACTGATCAGCCATCCAAGTGTCAGCCTGACCCCGAACCTTGCCCTGATCGAACAGGCGCAAAGCTATCTGGAAAGCCTTGGCTATCTGTGCGCGGTCGTGTTTGACGAAACCAGAAGCAAGGCCAACCTGTATGCCACCATCGGCCCGGCGGTCGATGGCGGCGTGATCCTGTCAGGTCACAGCGACGTGGTCCCGGTCGAAGGCCAGAACTGGGCATCCGACCCGTTCACCACCGATATCCGCGGCGACAAACTTTATGGCCGCGGGGCCTGCGATATGAAGGGTTTCCTGGCCTGTCTGCTGGCCAAGGCAGAAATCTTCAAAAATGCCGATCTGCGCGTGCCGATCCATCTGGCCTTCACCTATGACGAAGAAGTCGGCTGCCTTGGTGTGCCAAGCCTGGTCGAGGCGATCAACGCCCTGCCCCATAAGCCCGCCATGTGCATCGTGGGCGAACCCACCAACATGCAGGTCATCACCCAGCATAAAGGCAAATATTCCGCCCGCGCGCATTTCACCGGCCGATCGGGCCATTCGTCGCTGCCGGGCGAAGGTGTCAATGCGGTTGAATTCGCATCCGAATTCGTGGTGTTCCTGCGCCGCCTTGGCCAAAAATTCCGCAATGAAGGCCCGCATGATGATGAATTCGTGCCCAATCACACGACCTTCCACAGCGGGGTTATCCATGGTGGCACACAGCTCAACATCATTCCGCAGAATTGCTATGTCGATTTCGAATTCCGCAATCTTCCCAATCATGATCGCAACGAACTCAAAGGTCTGATTTTCGATTACCTCGACAACACCCTTATCCCGCAAATGCGCGAAACCTATGACGATGTCGGGGTCGAAATCGAAGTCGTCTCCGACATGCCGGGCCTCGCCACCGGCGATGACGAGGAAGTCACAAAACTGGTCATGGAACTGACCGGGGCCAACACCACCGGCAAGGTCAGCTTCGGCACCGAAGCCGGTGTATTCTCGGCGATGGGCGATATCCCTACCGTCGTCTGCGGCCCCGGCAGCATCGAACAGGCCCACAAACCCGACGAATTCATCGAACTCGACCAGCTCGCGCGCTGCGAAAAGTTCCTCGACAAGCTTTTGGCAGTATTGGTACGAAAGTAGCAAATCACCTGCCAAACAAACGTAAAAGCCCCCGAGTTGGGGGCTTTTTTATTGAAAAACTATCAAGGAATTGGCCCCGGAATGACCTTTGCCTTGTGCAAGCGACTTGACGTCCATCGGCGTTACGGTCAAAACAAAAGGGCCGGTGCAATGCACCAGCCCTTCTTACGCACGCGCAACGGCGGGGTCGGGGGACTGCGCAGACAAGTCTGCAACCGTCGCGAGCGCGCCGACAAAGCCGGTCTGTTAATTCAGACCGGCTTTGCTTTCTGGTTCATTCCGCCGGATGTTCGTGGGCGGCCTTGACGTCGCCGCGTTTCGAACGGCTTTTGGCAAAGGTGCCAACAATCAGCACGAAGAACAGCGGCACGAAGAAGATCGCAAGGATCGTGGCCGCAATCATGCCGCCCATCACCCCGGTCCCCACCGCGATACGCGCCCCCGCACCGGCACCGGTACTGATCGCAAGCGGCAGAACACCAAGCGTGAAGGCCATCGAGGTCATGATGATCGGACGCAGACGCTGGCGCGCGGCCTCGACCGTTGCCTCAAGCAGGCCCATCCCCTGATCATAAAGCTCGCGTGCGAACTCGACGATCAGAATGGCGTTCTTGGCCGACAAACCAATCGTGGTCAGGATCGCCACCTGGAAGTACACGTCATCGGGAAGCCCGCGCAGCAAGGCTGCAATCACGGCACCCAAAACGCCCAGTGGCACGACCATCATCACCGAAACAGGAATGGCCCAGCTTTCATACAATGCGGCAAGGCACAGGAAGACCACGATCATCGACAGGGCATAAAGGGCCGGGCCCTGTTCGCCTGCCTCGCGTTCTTCATAGGAAAGCCCCTGCCATTCAAGGCCGATGCCACCCGGAAGCTTGGCAACGATTTCTTCCATTGCCTTCATCGCATCACCCGATGCAACGCCCGGTGCCGCCTGCCCCTGAATATTGACGGACGAAAGACCGTTAAAGCGTTCCAGCCGCGGCGAGCCATAAGTCCACTGCGTGGTCGAGAAGGCCGAAATCGGTACCATCTCGTCATAGCTGTTGCGGACATACCAATGATCCATATCTTCGGGCATCATGCGATATTTCGCATCTGCCTGCATATAGACGCGCTTGACACGGCCCTTCTCGATGAAGTCGTTGACATAGCTTGAGCCCCAGGCAGTTGCCAGCGTGCGGTTGATGTCGGCGATATTGACACCCAGCGCACTGGCCTTTTCCTGATCGATATTGATGTCAAACTGCGGCGTGTCATTCAGGCCGTTCGGACGCACCCCGACAAGGCGCGGGTCCTGTGCCGCCATGCCAAGCAACTGGTTCCGTGCCGCGATCAGGGCATCATGCCCCGCACCACCACGGTCCACCAACTGCATATCAAAGCCGTTCGCCGTGCCCAGTTCGATAATCGCAGGCGGGGCAAAGGCAAAGACCATGGCTTCGCGGATCTGGGCAAAGGCACCATAGGCCCGCCCGATCACCGCCTCAACCGACTGACCGGGCGATGTCCGTTCCGACCAGTCTTTCAGGTTGACGAAGGCGATACCCGCATTCTGACCACTCCCGGCAAACGAGAAACCAGCCACGGTAAAGATACCGTTCACCACTTCCTTCTCGTCTTCCATGAAGTGCTTTTCGAGCTTCTTGAGAACCTCGACCGTACGCTCCTGCGAGGCACCGGCCGGCAGCTGAACCATGGAGAACATGATCCCCTGATCCTCTTCCGGCAGGAACGAACCCGGCAGACGCACGAACAGGAAGGCCAAAGCCCCGACAAGAATGCCATACACGAACAGGTAACGCCATTTGCGGTTCACAACATGACCGACACTGCCCTGATAGAAATTGTTGGTCTTATCAAACCCGCGATTGAACCAGCCAAAGAACCCCTTCTTGGCATGCGGATCGCTTTTGGAAGGCTTAAGCATCGTCGCGCAAAGGGCCGGTGTCAGGACAATCGCCACGATCACCGACAACACCATCGCCGAAACAATGGTGATCGAGAACTGACGATAAATCGCCCCGGTCGACCCGGCAAAGAACGCCATGGGCACAAACACGGCCGAAAGAACCAGCGCAATACCAACAAGCGCACCGGTAATCTGGCTCATGGATTTGCGCGTTGCTTCACGCGGCGGCAAGCCGTCTTCATGCATCACGCGTTCGACGTTTTCGACCACAACGATGGCGTCATCGACCAGAAGACCAATCGCCAGCACCATGCCAAACATGGTCAGCGTGTTGATCGAATATCCGAACGCCGCCAGAACGCCGAATGTACCGAGCAAAACCACCGGCACAGCAATCGTCGGGATCAGGGTCGCGCGCCAGTTTTGCAGGAACACGAACATCACGACGAAGACAAGCGCGATGGCTTCAAACAGGGTCCGGACCACTTCCTCGATCGAAACCTTGACGAACGGGGTCGTGTCATACGGATAAACAACTTCCATCCCCTGCGGGAAGAAAGGTTTAAGCTCCTCAAGGCGGGCTTTCACCGCCTCGGCGGTGTCAAGCGCATTGGCCCCGGTCGCCAGGTTGATACCAATACCAGTTGCGGCCTGTGCATTATAACGCGCAACGACCTCGTAGCTTTCGCCACCGATCTCGATGCGCGCCACATCGCCCAGACGGACCTGCGAACCATCCGTATTCACACGCAGCAGAATATTGGCGAATTCGTCAACGGTCGTAAGCTTGCTTTGCGCCGTAATCGTCGCGTTGATCTGCTGGCCCGGCACCGACGGCGCACCGCCGATCTGACCGGCCGTGACTTCCGTGTTCTGCGCTTCGATTGCCGAACTGACATCGGAAACCGTCAGGTTATAGGAAATCAGCTTGTTCGGATCGAGCCAGATGCGCATCGCATGCTGGGCCCCAAACACCTGAACCGAACCAACACCGTTCACACGTGCAATCGGGTCTTCGATGGTCGATACCACAAAGTCCGAAAGGTCTTCGGCATTCATCGAACCATCGGCCGACACAAAGCCCGCCACCATCAGGAACGAACCGCTCGATTTCGAAACCGTGATGCCCTGCTGCTGAACTTCGCTTGGCAGGCGCGACATGGCAGCCTGCAACTTGTTCTGCACCTGCACCTGCGCGATATCGGGATCGGCTTCGGGTTCAAAGGTCAGGGTGATGGATGCACTACCCGTCGCACTACTGTTCGACGACATATAGCGCAGGAAATCCAGCCCGTTCATTTCCTGTTCGATGACCTGCGTCACCGTGTTTTCAACGGTTTCCGCCGAAGCACCTGGATAGGTTGCCTCGATCTGCACCGATGGCGGCGCAATCGACGGATATTGCTCGATCGGCAGCTGCAAAATGGACAGCCCCCCCGCCAGCATGATCACCAGGGCCACAACCCAGGCGAAGACGGGGCGATCAATAAAAAACTTTGCCATTAGAAATCGTCCTTAATCGTCAGCTTACTGGGCTGAACCCTGGGCGGCACCCTGGCCAGCATTCGCATTCTCGACAGGCTGCGCCGTTACCGGCGCCCCCGGTGCGATACGCTGAATGCCATCAACGATCAGCTGTTCGCCATCCGAAACACCGTCTGTCACGACCCAGTTCTCGCCTTGCGACTGTTCGATCTGGACATCCTTGGAAACGACCTTGCCGTCACCGATGGTGTAAACATATGCCGTGCCATCCGGACGGCGCATCACGGCTTTCTGCGGCACAAGGAAGGCCCCATCAAGTTTGCCCTGACGCACCTGTCCACGCACGAACATGCCCGGCAGCAACACACCATCCGGGTTCGGGAAAACCGCACGCAGGCGGATCGTTCCGGTGGTTTCATTCACCGATACGTCGGAAAACTGCAAAGTCCCGGTATGGGGATATTCAACACCGGTCGCATCAATGATCAGGGCAACTTCGATCTTGCCGTTTTCAACACCCTGAATGCGGCCGTTCTGGATCGCCTGCTTGATCTTCATTAACCGGCCACCCGCCTGCGTCACATCGACATAGATCGGGTCCAGCTGGGTGATCGTGGTCAGTGCTTCGGTCTGGTTGGCGGTCACAAGCGCACCTTCGGTCACATCAGACGAACTGATCTGGCCGGAAATCGGGGCGGTTACGGTGGTGTACTCAACATTGATACGTGCTTGATCGACCTGCGCGCGTGCTGCGGCAACCGCTGCTTTCGCCTGTGCTTCTGCCGAAATCGCATCGTCAAAGGTCTGCTCGGAAACCGCCTGGGTTTTCACAAGACTTTCGTATCGCTTGCGGGTTTTCGTCGTCTGATCAAGGGTCGCGCGCTGCTTGGCAAGTTCCGCCTGTGCCGCGTCAAGTTCCGCCATGTAAACTGCCTGATCAATCATATAAAGCTGCTGACCGGCTTCAACAAACGCGCCTTCGGTAAAGTTGCGTTCCTTGATGATACCATCGACCTGCGGGCGCACGGCAGCCTTGCGGAAGGCAACGGTACGACCCGGCATTTCCTCGATCAGACCAATGGTCTGCGCTTCAAGTGTCAAGGTACCAACCGGCGTTGCCTGCGGCTGCTGCTGTGCGCTGGCATCCGACTGCTGCGCTTCTTTCTGCTCGTCACAGGCCGCAACCATCAATGCAAGCACAGCAACGCCTGCAAGTTTCAAACAAGATCGCATCGACAAAATGATTTTCCTTCTCACAGTCCTGTAAGCAGCGCTGCCGTGCCGGGGAATATCAGGCAGCTTTGCCATTGAATTATTAAATACTGTACGGTACAGTACACATTGTGCGCTGCACGATCAAGAGCCAAAAGAAACGTCGACAGAAAAGATCGAAAAACCATGAGCGAAACGTCAGAAATCCAAGGAAAACAATCCAGTCGCGGCTTCGCACGGCGACGCGCGATGATGGATGCTGCATGGCAGCTTTTGCTGGAGAAAGGCTTTTCTGGCGTTACGCTAAATGACGTAATTTCTCGATCCGGTGGCTCACGTACAACTCTCTACGAGGCATTTGGCGGAAAGGATGGGTTGCTGACTGCCGTCATGACAGAACGGTGCATGGAATTTTCCGCGGAACTGCATATTTCGCTGGAATCCAATCTCCCTCCTCGTGACGCTTTGACCGACTTCGCCTTTAAACTATCGACCAAGATACTAACCGAGGAAGCCGTTCGCTTCACGCAGATTCTGTTCTCCGAAGGACAGCATTTTATACCAATGGTTGAGAAATTCCTTGAAGTCGGTCCCGAAAGCACGCGCAAACGCCTTGCAAACTACCTGAAACGCCAGAATGACCTTGGTAATCTTGTCATCGACGACCCTGATCATTATGCCGAAATCTTCGATGCAATGATTGTCGGCGACTGGCAGAATCAGGTGATGAAAATGATCTCCCCGCCCAAACTCAGCGAGGAAGAGATCACAATAAGGGTCAAACGCGCCGTCGATGTCTTCCTGTGTGGTGTGACCGTCGAAAGCAAGCGCGACAAAATCGGCTGCGCCACCGACTGATCGTCAACCCGGACCGCTCCCCACCAGCCGCACTCAGCCGCAACATACCCCATGCTTTCCAGATGACAGTTCGGGAAAGATGTGATCCATTTCACATTTGCGCGTTTCGGGGGCCTTCGGCATGCTGATACCGCAATCCGTGCCCCATCTTCACCAAATTTGCACGACACACTGGAACCGTTCAAACCATTACCCAAAAGGGGCTTCGATCATGCCTGTACGCCGTATTGTCATCGGCATTGGTGTTTCTCTGATTTCAATTTGCGCCACGGGCGCGAATGCCTTTGCGCTTGAAACGCAGAGGGCGCGCGAAATCATGGATGGAATCCTGATGCAAAACGGCATTTCCGCAACCGAAACATCCGCGGAAAACAGCAATGGCGACGTCACCTTTACCTATGACGGTGTGCGCCTTGATCTCAGCGGTTACAGTACCGCGCGTGAACTGGCCCTTGAAGGTGTCCGCGTGACGCTCAAGGATACCGATATCGCCAATCAGGTCGATATCGACATTGCCCTGCCCGAACGCGGAAAAATGCTGGCCGATGCCACCAGTGACCAGCGCGAACTGACCATGCGCAAGGCCGTTGGAAGCCTGCGGTGGAACCATGTCAATGGCACCGCGGTCAATTTCACGGGTGCGGCCGATTTCCTGATTGGCGATGAACCGATCACGCGCAAACACTGGCTGATGAACGGGCTTGTCATTCGCTGGATGCCCGACGAAGCCCGCATTTCCTGGCAGGCCGCCGAATGGACCGGACCGAACCGGGAAAAACTTGGCGCAGTCAAATCGACAAGCTTCCTGCTTTATCCCGGCCCCAACGGTGAAACCCATCTTGATTACGCCCATGATGGTCTGTGGTTGCCAAGCCTGCTGCAACCCCGCACCGTGCGCATCAAAAGCAGCAGCACCGGCCTGCCCTGGGCCGAAGCCAAGCCAATCGTTGAAAAGGGCTTCAATGATATGCTGACCGGCCTTGCCCCGCGCGCCGCACGTCGCCAGATCGCCAATGACCTCTGGCAAAAGGCCGCCGACAATGGCGCACCGGTCAAGATTGATGAAATCTATGTCGAAGGCCGCGGCCTCGAAGCATTGGGCAAGGGTGAATTCATCGCCCAGAAAGCCGCCCGTTATGGATTTTCGGGCCAACTTGACGTCGACCTGATCGGGCGCGAACGCCTTCAGGATCTGATCGGCACCCCGCAAAGCCCGACCCTGCTGGGCGCGCTGGTGCCCTTTGCCGTCGATGGCCTTGCCGCTGGTGAACCGGGCAAACAGGGCATGACGAATTATGATGTAGAACTGTTGCGCGATGGCAGGATTGTCGTGAATGGCGTCACGGTATTCAGCGCCGCAAGTGGCAGCTGATAGCAACGGAAAACCTGATGCCGACAACATGCAACCGGGTCGTGATCTACACGAAAAAGATCGACGAAATGATCCATTTCTACTGCGATCTTTTCGTCTATCAGGCCATCCGCCTCGAAGGTGACCGCATCGTCGAACTCAGACCCGCCCTTGATGGACTGATCCTGATGCTCCATCCCGCGGGCAAGGGCCAGAAAGAAGGCCAGTCGCTCATCAAACTGGTCTTTGACGTCAAGAATGTTGAAGTCTTCCGCAAACAACTGGTTGCCCACGGCGTTGATGTCGGCCCGATCCATCAGGCGGATGGCTATCAGTTCGCCAATATGAAAGACCCGTCCGGAAATCCGGTTTCGATTTCCAGCCGGGCCTTTGCAGTCGGTTCCTAACGGGGCTTAGATACCCTGCCCGCCGGAAACCTCGATCCGCTGGGCATTGACCCAGCGATTGTCTTCTGACAGCAGGCTGGCGATCATCGGCCCGATATCATCAGGCACGCCCACCCGGCCAAGGGCTGTCATTTCGGCAAATACCTTGTTCAGATCCGGGGTATCGCGCACCGCACCGCCAAGGAAGTCGGTTTCAATCGCGCCCGGTGCGACCGTATTGACCGCAATGCCGCGTACCCCAAATTCCTTGGCCATGTAAAGGCTCAGCACCTCGACCGCGCCCTTGACCGCCGAATAGGCGGAAAATCCGGGGAATGCCCCCTTGGTCAGCCCGGAAGACAGGTTGACGATCCGTCCGCCATCGGCAATCAGCGGCAACAGAGCCTGCGTCAGGAAGAAAACCCCTTTGAAATGCACATCAACCAGCTTGTCGAACTGTGCCTCGGTGGTTTCGGCAATCGACGCCATGTCACCATGACCGGCATTATTGACAAGATGGTCAAACGTGTCCCGGCCCCAGACGTCGCGCAATCCGATGCGCAGGTTTTCGGCAAAACCGGCAAAGCTGGAAATGTCAGCAACATCAAGCTTCAAGGCCAATGCCTTCCGTCCCATTGCCTTAATCTCCGAAACCACCGCATCGGCATCGTCAGATCGGCTGTGATAGGTCACGATCACATTCCCGCCATGGCGGGCGATGGCAAGGGCGGTATTACGGCCAAGGCCACGGCTGGAACCGGTTACAATTGAAATCTTGGTCATCGGACAACTCCTTGGTTTGGTGATGTTGGTTCACGCTGTTTGGTGTTGTCCGTTATACTGCTGCCCCCTCCCGCCCGTCGTTGCCGGAACCTCGGCATACTTAGCCTAATCCTCCAAACCATATTTACGACGATATCAATCGGGATTAGGATCACGGCATGTCAAACGCGCTTCTCACCTCGGTCCGGTCCTGGCTTGATACCCGTGCCATCGACAGCGGACTGGCCCAGACGCCCATTCCCGGCCTGACTACCATCCGGTCGGTCACGCCAAGCGGGCTGGATTATGCGATCTCGCGCCCGCTGGTTTGCCTGATCCTTCAGGGCTGCAAACAGGTTGCCCTTGGCAATCGGACCTTCACCCTGCGCCCGGGTGATACCCTTCTGATCACGGCCGATGTCCCGACCGTAAGCCAGATTACCGATGCCAGTCCCGATACGCCCTATATGTCGCTTGTGCTTGATCTTGATCCATCGGTTATCGCCGACCTGTCATTGCAGATGGGCACCCCGCCGCAAAGCGATGATGCCGCCGTCATTGTCGCCCCCACCGATGCCGAGGTCGCCGATACTGCCCTTCGCCTGATGCGTCTGCTTGATCGTCCCGATGCCGTTCCGATGCTCCATCAATCCCTGATCCGCGAACTGCATTACTGGCTTCTGACCAGTCGGCATGGTGCCGCCATCCGCCAGCTTGGCTGGCCCGACAGCCACAGCCAGCGCGTGGCACGTGCGGTCGCCATCCTGCGCGAGGAATTCAGCAAACCCCTGCCGGTGGATCGGCTTGCCGCAACTGCTGGCATGAGCCCATCCTCGTTTTATCAGCATTTCAAAACCGTCACCTCGCTATCCCCGCGACAGTTCCAAAAACAGCTCCGCCTGATCGAAGCGCGCCGCCTGATCATGGCCGAAGGCATGACAGCAAGCAGTGCGGCCTACCATGTCGGTTATGAAAGCGTGTCACAATTCACCCGCGAATATCGCCGCATGTTCGGCATGCCGCCCGCCACCGACCGCGATAGCGCAAAGGAACAAATCCCCGCAACAAAGGCCGCCGAATAACAACATTCCCTTTTCCTGATAATTGTACACCCGATCATGTGACATCCTGTTGACGGGCCGTGCCGAACTTCGCATGATCCGGTGGCACGGTCGGCCTGCCACATGCCGACCCAATAAATCAGGGAGCCTCATTCAATGAAACTTTTCAAATCCGGTGCGCTTTCAGGCCTTCTGATCGCGGGCACAATGATTGCCGCCATGAACAGCGCATCCGCCGAACCGATCAAGGTCGGCATTGCCAATTTCGGTGAACATCCGCAGCTTAACGCGTCCATCGCGGGCTTCAAGGAAGCCATGGCCACCAACGGCTTTGCCGAGGGCACCGACGTTGTCTATTCCGAAAGCCACACCAATTTTGATACGTCTCTGGTGCCCCAGATGATCGCGAAATTGCAGGCCGAAAACCCCAAACTGATCTATACCATCACCACCCCGGTCTCCCAGATCGCCAAAAAGGCACTGGCGGGTTCGGGCATTCCAATCGTGTTTTCCGCCGTGACCGATCCGGTGGCCGCCAAGCTGGTCCCGTCATGGGATAAGGGCGACGAAGGCATGACCGGCGCGTCCGATCTTCAGGACATCGCAGCCGTTCTTGAATTCACCCACAAATTCCTGCCCGATGCCAAACGCCTTGCCGTGCCCTATAACCCGGGCGAAGCCAATGATGTTGCCCTGCTTGAAAAGGTACAGGAACTCGCCCCCGCCGCGGGCTTTACCGTTGTTCCGGTCGGCATCGATAACGTCAATGACATACAGCAACGCATCACCGCCGTGGCGGGCAAGGCTGATGTCATCTATACCCCGGCATCAAATCTGATCCAGCCGGCAATTGCTGCGGTATCCGCCGCTGCGCGTCAGATCGGCGTTCCGATTGTCAATTCCGATAGCTCCGCCGTTGCCAATGGCACCGTGCCCGCCAGCTTCTCGGTCGATTACGAACAGGTCGGCCTGAATGCCGGTAAGATTGCGGCCGAAATCCTCAATGGCAAGGACCCGGTGACCATTCCGCCATCCGCACCATCCTATGAAAACCATGCCCCGATGATTTCGAAAAAGGCCTCCGCCGCCTTTGGCATCGAAATCCCGGCCGAATTCAACGATTGCGGTTGCATCGTCGAATAAGTTCCGGCCTTGTCTTTTTGTTGGCGCCCCGCATTCCGGCCTGTCCGGGGGGCGCCAATGTTGCTTTACGGAGGATACGGATGCTTGAAATCCGGTCTGCACGAAAAACCTTTTACAAAGGCCAGCCCGACGAAAAGATCGCGCTGGACGACCTGTCGCTCACTCTCCAGACCGGCGAATTCGGTGTTGTCATCGGCTCCAACGGAGCGGGCAAAAGCACGATGCTAAACGCCGTTTCCGGCGCGATGCCCCTTGATCGCGGCCAGATTCTTATCAATGGCGATGATGTCACCAACACGCCCGTGCATAAACGTGCCATGCGCATTGCGCGTGTGTTTCAGGATCCGATGCTGGGTACTGCTGCCAGCATGACGGTTGCCGAAAACATGCTTCTGGCCGAACTGCGCAGCAAAAGCCGCACCTTCGCCTGTGGGCTGAATGCCAAACGCCTTTCGGATTACAAGGAACGCCTGTCGATCCTGGGTCTTGGCCTTGAAAACCGGCTTGATACCCGTGTTGAACTGCTATCTGGCGGGCAACGTCAGTCTCTGTCGCTCATCATGGCGGTCGGCGGATCGCCCGATCTGCTGCTGCTTGATGAACATACCGCCGCCCTTGATCCGCGCACTGCCGATCTTGTCATGGGGGCAACCGTGCGCGCGGTTGATGCGCTTAAACTCACCACCCTGATGGTCACCCATAACATGCAGCACGCGGTTGATTACGGCCACCGCGTCATCATGCTGGACGCGGGCAAGGTCAAACTGGAAATCGGCGGCGAAGAAAAGGCCGATGTCACGGTGGCAAAGCTGATCGATCATTTCTCGGTCAAGTCTGACGCCATGTTGCTGGGGGCCTGATTGATGATGGAATTCCTCTCTTCGACCTTCACAAGCTATGTGGCACTGGTCCCGGTAACATTGGCCCAAAGCCTTATTCTGGCTTTCGTCGTTATGGGCATCATGATCCCGTTCCGCACCCTGCATTTCCCCGACCTCACCAGCGAAGGCGCCTATCCGCTGGGCGGCTGTGTTGCCGGGGTTCTGATTGCCGCCGGGGTCAATCCGGCCCTGGCGATCGTCGCCGCCCTTCTGTGCGGTTTTGCTGCGGGGTGCTGTACCGCGCTTATTCATCTGCGGTTTCGCATTCACACGCTTCTGGCCGGTATCCTGATGATGACGATGCTTTACAGCATCAATCTGCGCATCATGGGCAAATCAAACCTGTCGATCTTTGGCACCGGTTCGGTCTTTGACTGGGCGCCCTTCGTCACGCCGGGCTTCCCGGCGGCCAAAATCATCATTGCCGGGATCATCGGGGCTGCGGTGTTCGTTGCGCTCAACTGGTTTTTCAAAACCGAAAAGGGCACGGCCATGCGCGCGGTCGGGGCCAACCCGGCCATGGCCGAGGCCCAAGGCATTTCCGTCTGGGTTTCGACCATCGGCGGCGTTGGCCTCGCCAGTGCCTTTTCGGCCACCAGCGGCGCGCTTATGGTCCAGTCACAGGGCTTTGCCGATGTGAATATGGGCCTTGGCATCCTGATCAATGGCTTGGCCGCACTCATGATCGGCGAGGCGATTGTTGGCAAACACAGCGTCTTCCGACAGCTCCTCGCCCCGTTTGTCGGCGCGATCATCTATTATCAGCTGGTGTCGCTCTGCCTGGCGGCGGGTATGCCTCCGCCCGATCTGAAACTGGCAACCGGGCTTTTCGTGCTCGCCATGCTGGCCCTGCCCAGCCTCAAACGCGGTCGCGGCGGTGCCCCAGCCCGCGAAAAGTTCCGCGAATAGAAAACAAAGGGCGGGGTCACATGATCCCGCCCTTTTGCTATTTTGCTGCTATCAACCACGCTGCAAAAACAGCACGATATCCTTCACTTCCGCTTTCTCCCCCTCCGGCCCGGTAACGTTGCGCACCGCGTACCCGGCCTTGTGCAAAATCCACTCATCGGGTCTAAGATCAAGCCCGTCGAGCTCTTCCTGAAGGGTCGGGAATTGGTGTTCGCCATTTCCCTTCCGCCACGGCGGGGCCGATGCATGCGCGATACACAGGAAAGATCCGCCCGGCACCAGCTTTGCCATCGCACGCCGAAGGATGTCGGCCCGTGCAAGGGCCACCGGCGACTGGAAATAGGATGCGGTGACAAGGTCATATTCCCCGTCCGGCATCTCGCGTTCCAGATCGCAGGCAACAAACAGCACCCGGCCAGAAAAATCACTCCCCACCAGACGCTTCTGCGCCCGCTCTATCGCGGTTTGCGAAATATCCACCCCCGTCACATCCCAACCCCGCCCGGCCAGCCAAAGCGCATCATCCCCATGCGAACAGCCAATATCCAATGCCCGCCCCGGCGTCAGGTCGGCCACATACCGCACCAGCAATTCCCCCGGATTGCCGGAATAATCGGTCTTTTTTGTCCGGTAATGATCTTCCCAGAATTCAACCGGGTTTTCCGCCCTTTCGGTCGCGTTTTGCATCGGAAATGCTCCTTCATCACAAGCCATATTAAATCACGTAACTTATGATGTATCGTAAAAGCCGTTCCCGTCAAGCACACATCGAAAACAAAACAGCCCGGCGGAATATTGGCCGCCGGGCTGCTGCGAATGTGCGGGCTGCACCGCAGCCTAGCTCAGATATTTATTAAACCACGCAATCGTGCGATCCCACGCAAGCTTGGCCTGCTCCTCGTCATAGCGAGGCGTTGAATCATTATGGAACCCGTGATTGGCACCGGGATAGATATAGGCCTCATAGACCTTGTTATGTTCCTTCAATGCCGCCTCATAAGCAGGCCATCCTTCATTGATCCGCTCGTCAAGCTCGCCAAAATGCAACAGCAACGGCGCCTGAATGCGCGGCACATCGGCCACGTCCGCCTGACGGCCATAGAACGGCACCGCCGCCCCCAGTTCCGGATAAGCCACCGCCGCCGCATTCGAAACACCCCCGCCATAACAAAAACCGGTTATGCCGGTTTTGCCCGTTGTCGCCTCATGCGCGGTCAGGAATTCGATGGCGGCAAAGAAATCATTCATCAATTTGGTCGGGTCGACCTGACGCTGCAATTCGCGCCCCTTGTCATCATTGCCGGGATAGCCGCCAACCGATGTCAAACCATCCGGGGCAAGGGCAATGAAGCCCGCCTTGGCCACCCGGCGCGCGACATCCTCGATATAGGGATTAAGCCCGCGATTTTCGTGCACCACCACCACACCGGGCAGCTTGTCGGTCGCGTTCGCCGGTTTGACGAAATAGCCACGCACCTCGCCATGGCCGTTGGGCGACGGATACATGATATATTCGGCAACAATATCGGGATCGGTAAACTCGACCTGTGTCGCAAGCGCATAATCCGGGCTAAGCGACGCCAGAACCGACATCGCGGTGACCCCGCCGACGGTATATTTCGCGGCCCGGTCAAGGAATTCGCGCCGCGAAATGATTCCGTGCGCATAAAAATCATAAAGCTCAAGCAATTGCGGCGAGAAATCTTTGGCCGTCAAACGGTTCATCATAGGCTCCCTTCGGTATTAACCGGGGCGGAAATCATGAGTTTGGTGGCAGGAATGCGAAAAGTTTTCTGCATTCCCGGCCATCACACAAATCACAAATCCGCTATCGGTGAACCAGTTCACTTCCTACCCATTCCGGCGCGAAAATTCGCAAACCAAAACGGCCGCCCCGATGGGACGACCGTCTTTTGCAAACCGGTGGATGCTTCAAAGCACCTTGGCTTACCAGCTATATTTCAACGTCGCCAGAACCGTGCGGCCCTCGCCATAGAAACGGCTGCCGAACGTGTTGGACGATACATATTCCCGGTCAAGCAGGTTGGTCGCATTGACCGCAAGGCTGACATTGTCCGTCACCATGTAATTCACCATGGCATCAACCACCGTGTTTGATCCAAGCAGATCGGTATTGGCGTCGTTGTTATAGCGTGACCCGACAAAACGGACACCACCACCAATCGTCAGGTCGCCAAACACCCCATGTTCGGGAATGGTGTAATCCAGCCACGCCGATGCATTATGTTCAGGAACGTTTGACGGACGATTGCCGACATTCCCGCGAACCACATCGTCTTTGATTTCGGCATCAAGATAGGTATAGGCCAGCGTCAGATTGGTCCGCTCATCAAGCGACATCTTGCCTTCAAGCTCAAGCCCGCGCGAATTGATCTCGCCAATCTGCTGATAGGTCGCCGAAGTCGAATTCCATTGCGAAACGTTTTCCTGCGTCAGGTCAAACAGGGCCGCAGTAAACATCGCATCAATCGCCGTCGGCTGATATTTGACGCCGATCTCATACTGCGTGCCTTCCTGTGGTGCGGTTCCATTCGGGCGGGATGCGGCACTGCCATAAACCGGCTGGAAGGATTCCGAATAGTTCCCGTAAACCGAAACCTCGTCCGTCGCCTTATAGGTCAGGCCGACGCGCGATGTGAATTTATGGTCATCGCGTTCCTCGGTTGCTCCGCTGCTAAGTGTATCCGTATCGCTTTGAACATAATCAAAGCGCCCGCCCACGGTCGCGATCCAGTCATCGGCAATCGTCAACTGCTCTTGCGCATAAAGACCATAGGCCGCCTGCGTGATTTCCGTGTCCGAGGTGAAGTTCATATTCACACACGAAAGCCCGCAATAAACCGGGTTATAGGGATCAATCGGCGATGCCGACCCGTCATAACGCTTTTCGCGGTTCTGATCACGGTTGAAGTCAAAGCCCACCAGCGTCTTGCTGTCGAAGGTATCATTCAGGGCAGTGTCATATTGCACCTGGTTGTCGACAGCGAAACGGTCAAGCTCGCCGTAAATCGCAAAAGCCCAACGATTGCCAAGCGGCGTGGTGTCGTTCAGATAAACCGTCTCGTAATCCAGATCGACATGGGTATATCGCGCATTCTGGCGGAATTGCAGTTTGTCGGTAATCTGGTGCGAGAACTCATACCCGATATTGGTTTCTTCGGTATCAAAACGGTTGAAATCCGGTTCACCGAAAAACGCATTGCGGCTGGTTTCGATCCCGGTCGGGAAGCCATACCCCAAGCTGCTTTCGCGGTTGCTGTAACTGGTCAGGATCGTCAGTTCCGTTCCCGCCTTCGGCTTATAGGTAAAGGCCGGCGCAATATACACACGGTCATCCTGCGAATAATCCTGTTCGCGTTCCGCATCCTGCCAAAGCCCCGTCAGGCGATATGTCCAGTTGCTGTCTTCCGCGACCGGGCCGGTAACATCACCGCCACCCCGTACGTGATCTTCGCCGAATGTGGTGAAAACCTCGCCACCGGCTTCGTCCTGCGGGCGTTTGGTAATCAGGTTGACCAAGCCTCCCGGCCCGTTCATGCCAAACAGGCTTGATGTCGATCCTTTCAGGATATCGACCTGCTGAAGCCCATAGGGCTCCTGGCGGGCGGTCGTGAAGTTATAGTTCCGTGACGACAATCCATCGCGATAGGTCGAAAGCGACGAATAAAACCCACGGATACGGATATAGTCATACCGCACATCCGATCCGTATTCACCCGCCTGCACGCCTGCACTATAGGCGACCGCCTGCTGCACGTCCTGCACATTGCGGGTTTCCAGTTCCTTCTGCGTCACGACCGACACGGCGGCGGAATCATCAAGGATCGGCGTATCGGTTTTCGATGCCGTGCGCGACCGGCTGGCAACAACACTATCCTTTATCGGGCCCATCGGGCCATAGACCCCCTCTGCATTGCCCTCAACCCGGATCGGATCAAGAACCTCGCCTTCTGCCGCCGCCGCACCGGTTGCGATCTGTTCGACCACCACGGTGCCGTCATCGGAAATGTTATAGGTCAGGCCACTTCCGGCAAACAGCCGATCCAGCGCCTGCTGCGATGTCATGCTGCCGCTGACCGCTGGCGCATCAACCCCGCGCACAAGTGCGCCATCAACCGTGATCTGAAGGCCGGACTGCTGCCCGAACAGGGTCAGCGCGCTGGTCATGGATTGCGCCGGAATCTCAAATGCATGTGACGCGGCAAGGACCCCCGCCCCGCTTTGCGCCACCTGTGCCTGCGCCATCGCCGGTGCCGCGATCAATACCGGCACCAATGCGCTTGTCACCAAAAGCGCGCTTGCAAAAACCGTCTGTCTGCTGCGGCTCCGCATACCCGCCTTACCCCCTGTGGTCATTCCATGGATCTCCGTTCTGCGTCATATACATGATCACAAATGAGAATAACAACGCTTCTCATTTGCGCTTAAAACACAAAACGCGCCTCGGGGATTTTTTTTCAAAAAAACTTCGGAAAATTTTTCAGATTTTTGCCAAACGGCCTGTTTCAGGCCGTTCTCAGGATGCCGACACCAGCAAAACCCACGGCGTCACCTGCCGCACCACCGCATTTTGCGCCCGTGCAATCCCGCGAAGAGCCGCCAGCGGATCGGCAAGGTTATAGACCCCCGTAACCGGCCGGGTCGCCAGCGCATCATCGGTGATGATGATCCGGCCCGGATAATAGCGCCGCAGCCCGTCAATCACGGTACCCAACGGCTGATCCTGTGCAATCAACTGGTTCTGCCGCCATGCGGCAATCTGACCTGCGGGCAATTGGCCACGCGCCACCGCCCCCTGCCATGTTACGCTGGCACTTTGCCCGGCTTCCAGCAACTCTGCGACCGGCGGGGTGATCTGATCAAACCCGACCCGCACCAGACCATGCTCGACCGCAACATCTGTGCCCGCTTCATTGCGCCGCACGTCAAACCCGGTGCCAAGTACCGTCACGCCAACCTCGTCGGCAAAAACCGTAAAGGGCCGTTCGGCATCCGGGGTGACCTCAAAAAACGCCTCGCCGCCCAAAAGGTCGATATGGCGCTCGCCCGCCTCGTAACGCACCCGGATCGCACTTTCGGGTGCCATCGTCACCGTGCTGGCATCGGCAAGGGTGATGGTGCGCATCTCGGCGGTATCGGTCACATAATCGGCCTGCCAGCCGGTGACGGCACGGGTAACGATCCCCGGCCCGATTACTGCTGCAAAAAGCGATGCGGCAATGGCAAGCCCGCCACCAAGCCACATCTTTCGCCGCCCGAAAGCCGGGCGCACGACATTGTCTTTGCGCGATGATGATGAAACAGACGATCCTTCACCCCCCGTTCGCATCTCACGAACGAAGGGCTGCCAGCGATCAGCATGTTCAGGCGCGCCTGCCGCCATCACATCCGCCGCCCGGCGCGTGGCATTCCATGCCTGCATATGTGCGGGGTCACGTTCGCACCATTCCGCAAATGCGCGCAGAATATCCTGATCGTCCGGCTCTTCCTGCAACAGGATCAGCCAGTCGGTCGCCTCCCGTGAGGCCTGCGGCGGGATCGCATCTGTGTTCGCTGCCATTCTCGTCTCTATTCCCGGTCGGTATCGCAGATTGCGGGTGCGCACCGGCCTGCCCCGAAAACTCCTACAACTACTAAACGCATTTGCGGAACTTTTTTCTATAAATATTGTGAACCCGGCTCATGCCTGATCCAGCCGTTGTTTGCAATGCTCGATCCCGTCCGCCACCAGCTTGTGCGCCAGCGGCACGGAAATATCGAGGAAGGCGGCAATTTCCTTAAGCTTCGCGCCACCAAACCGATGCATCTCGCATGCAATGCGGGTGCGTTCGGGCAATTCATCCATCGCCGCCATCACGATCGCATATTCATCCTTGTAAAGGGCAACGGTTTCCGGGTCCGGGGCGATATCGGCCGATATCCGGGCCGCCTCGTCAAAATCCCCGGCACTGGTCACGCGGTTTTCCCGCGCCAGCCTGCGTTTGCTATCGAGCGCCAGGTTGCGCACGATCCGGTAAAGATACCCCGTCGCATCCTCGATCAGCCGCCGGTCCGATGCCGCGTCAAACCGCAACCATGCTTCCTGCACCAGGTCTTCGGCCTGCACGCGATTGCCCGTGATGCTGCTGGCATAATTCACCAGTGCCGGGCGATGCGACATGAACAGGACAAGGGCATTGGGGTTCGCGGACAAAGCCGTATCTTCCTTCTGGACCGGCACAAACAATGGCGTATCGGAAACCAGAAACGTCACTAGCAGATATTAAGACTGATTATCAATATCTTTCGCAATATTGCCACCATCTTCGAAAACGTTCCTTTACCAAATGGCCCTATCATCGCGGCAAAGACCAAAGGGGAACCGCCATGATACGCAAAAGCAGCCTTGTCATCCTGATCACGGGGGCCGCCGCCGCCACCTTCCTGATCGTCAGCAACCAGCTGGCCCATCGCGGCGAGGAACAGGGCGATATCGCGCGCGGCAAATCGATTGCCGAACAGACCTGCCTGCGCTGTCATATGGAATTTGCCGGTGATCCCTATCCCGACCCGGCGATCACCACCGCCCCGCCACTCGCAAGCTTCGGTCAGCGCTGGCCGATTGAAAACCTCGAAGAGGCCCTTGCCGAAGGCATCACCGTGTCGCACGATCAACTGACCATGCCGGAATTCACCTTCACCCCTGAAACCATCGCCGATCTTCTCGCCTATCTTGACGATCTCTCCCAACGGGCCGATGCCAGACTGGCGAACTGATCCCGAATAATCCGGCCCGGCGGATGGTCTTTTTATCTTTGAAAAACCTGCCAAATATCCACTTTGCGCAACCCCTTATCCAGATTGCGCAGAATAAAGCCTAAGGCCCCAGATAGCGGGTTGTCCCCTTGGCAAAAGTCGCCCAAAGGAATGGGAACCCCTTATTTCTCATGACCAAAGGCGTGCTGTTACATGGATCCGCATCAACCATCCCGGCGGGCACGTCAATTCTCGTGCTGGCGCGGTATCTTTGCGCACACCCGATACGGTCTTGTCCCCCTGATCCTGTTATCCACCGCGCCAATCGGATCGGCACAGGCCGCAACGTTCAATGTCACCAACACCGCCGATAGCGGTGCCGGTTCCCTGCGGCAGGCGATTTTTGATGCCAACGCTGCGGGCGGCACCAACACCATCGATGTCCAAAATGGCCTGGGCACCATTACGCTGACCAGCGGCGATCTGAACGCGTTAAACAGCAACATCACGCTGAACGGTAATGGCAATACGCTCAGTGGTAATAACGCGTTTCGCGGCCTGTTTGTGTATTCCGGCACCGTGGCAATCAACGACCTGACCATTGAAAACGCCGTTGCTTCGGGCGGCGATGCAGGTCAGGCCGCCGGCGGCGGGGCCGGGCTTGGCGGGGCGCTGTTCGTCAAGGATGGCGCCAATGTCACCATCAGCAACCTTGTCGCGCAAAACAACGCAGCAACCGGCGGTGATGGCGGTGCACAAACCACAGCGGGGATCACCGGCGGCGGCGGCGGCATGGGGGGTGATGGCGGCGTTGCTGTCGCTGGCAACTCCGGCGGGGGTGGCGGCCTTGGCAGCGGGGCAACCGGTGGATCAAATGTTGGAAATGGTGGTGACGGGATCGCCCAGGGCGAAGGTGCCGGTGGGGATGGCGCCGATCTCGGCGGCGGCGGTGGTACGGGCGGCAACAATGGCGGTGGCGGTGGATCTGGCGACCAGTCGATCGGCGGCGGCGGTGTCAACGGCATTGATGGCACGTTTACCGACGACCCCGATGGCGGCTTTGGCGGCGGCGGCGGCAAAGCCGGTAATGGCGGTTTTGGCGGCGGGGGTGGCGCATTCCGGAGCGATGGCGGTTTTGGCGGCGGGGGTGGCGGCGGCGGCCTGACCGCCGCTATCGGTCAGGGCGGATTTGGCGCGGGCAACGGTGTCTCAAGCGGCACCATCTCTCAGGCCGCCGGGGGTGGTGGCCTTGGTGCCGGGGGTGCCATCTTTGTCATGGATGGCGCAACCCTGACAATCGCCGGAACCCTGACCGTCAATAACAACACTGTCACCGGCGGAAACGGCGGAACCGGTGCGGCGGGCACGGCCGAGGACGGCTCTGCCTTTGGCGACGGCGTTTTCCTGCAAGGCAGCGGCACCCTGACCTTCAATCCTGATACCGGCGATACACAAACCCTTGCCAATACCATCACCGATCAGGCCGGATCGGGCGGCACCGGAAGCTGGGCACTGACCAAAAACGGCGCAGGCACCCTGACACTCAGTGCCGCCAACACCTATACCGGCGCAACAAACCTTTCGGCGGGAACATTATCCCTGTCAGGATCGGGAACACTCGGAAATGCCGCAGGCGCACTTAACCTCACCGGCGGCACGCTTGATCTCGGCACGACGACACAGACCCGAACCGGCACCATCACACTCAATGGCGCAACCGTGTCAAACGGCACATTGTCATCATCGGGAACCTTCGATACCCAATCAGGCACCATCAGTGCCGTTCTGACCGGAACCGGGGCGCTTGCCAAAACCGGCACCGGCACCGTCACGCTGAGTGCTGCCAACACTTATACCGGCGCGACAACTCTTTCGGCGGGCACATTATCCCTGTCAGGATCGGGAACACTCGGGGATGCCGCAGGCACACTTAACCTGACCGGTGGAACGCTTGATCTCGGCACGACAACACAGACCCGCACCGGCACCATCACACTCAATGGCGCGACCGTGTCAAACGGCACATTGTCATCATCGGGCACTTTCGCGACCCAGTCGGGCACCATCAGTGCCGTTCTGGCCGGGACCGGCGCACTGACCAAAACCGGAACCGGCACCGTAACACTCAGCGGGGCCAACACCTATTCCGGGACCACGACCGTCTCTGCGGGCCGCCTTTCGGTCAATGGATCAATTGCCTCTGCCGTCACGGTCGCGAACGGTGCCACCCTTGGCGGCACGGGAACCGTCGGGGCAACCAGCATTTCATCAGGCGGCATTCACGCGCCGGGTAATTCCATCGGCACACAAACCGTCAATGGCGCCTATGTTCTCAATGCCGGTTCGATCCTTGAGATTGAGGTGGATAGTGCTGGCAATTCCGACAAGGTCATCGTGACTGGCACGGTCGATATCACCGGCTCGACGCTGCGGGTCAAAGGCGTATCGGGGAACAGTTTCTCCGGTCAAACGACCTATAATTATGTGATCATCGAAAATGATGGCGTTGATGCAATTACCGGCGATTTCGCAGCGATTGACAATCAGCTTGCCTTTTATGACGCCGCCCGTTCAACCGTCGGCGGCACCGGCAATGATGTCTCCCTGACACTGACCCGCAACGCCAACGGCTTTACCGACATTGCCACGACCCCCAATCAAAAAGCCGTCGCAGGCCAGGTCGGCAACCTTTCGGGCACGGACGGCACCACCATCAGCAACGCCATTCTCGGCCTGACGAATGCCGGGGCACAGCACGCCTTTCAACAGCTATCGGGCGATATCTTTGCCTCGGGCCCCACCATGAATGCCCGCATCACCCATCAGGCCACCGGCCAGATCGGCGCGCGCCTTGCCGATCTGAACCGCAACCGCGGCGTTACCGAAACCACCAGTGGCTCCCTTGTTGCCGCCAGCACCCTGTCCCCCGCCGAACTTACCGGCTTTGCCCGTTCCGGCCCGATGGCAAGTGACAGCGAAATATATGCCAGTGATGCAAACATGCTCTCGCTGGGGGCTGAAAATGCACCACAGGCCGCATCCGCCATCTGGCTTCAGGCCATCGGCGCAACCGGCCGGATCGATGGTGATGGCAATGCCGACATCACCGATTACCAATGGACCGGCATGGTTGGCGGCTTTGACACACAGCTTTCCGATACCACCATTCTGGGGGTCTATTTCGGTTATGCCGACGCCACGAACCGTCAGGCTGGCCGGGATGCCACCCTCGATAGCCGTAATTTCATGGCCGGGCTTTATGGCACGCGTGACCTTGGCGATGATTTGCGGCTTTCCGGGCAGGCCGGCTGGACCCGAACGGCAAATGACAGCCGCCGTAATCTTGTTTTTGGCGGTATTGATCGTACCGCCACGGCGGATTACACCGACAATGCGCTCAATGCCAATCTTGAACTGGCAAGGGGATTTGACGTTGCCCATAACTGGCGGGTTGTGCCCTATGGCGCGCTGGGCGTGCTCTGGAACGATCATGACGCCTTTACCGAAACCGGGGCCGGCTCGGCCAATCTGTCACGCGCATCTGACAGCACCCTGACCGGAACCGCAAGCCTCGGGCTAAGGATGGCGGGCATGTTTGAAACCGGCAATGGCAAAACCCTGATCCCGCAATTCCGGCTTGGCTGGGACCATCACCTTGGCCCGACAGCCAACAGCACCACATTGGCCTTTACCGGCACATCCTCCTTCACCGTCGCAGGCAGCGAAACCGATCGCGATACACTGGTCGGCAATCTCGGCATGACCCTTGCCGATGACGATGGCTGGAGCTTCTATGCAGATTACCAGCCCTCGATCTCCAAAAGCCGCCGCGAACATGCCGCCAGTGCCGGGTTCAGAATGAAATTCTAAAGCATTCCATGGCGACACACCGCGCACTGACCTCTTGCGATCCACTCGCAAACGTGTAACCATCTGAAAAAATTCAGGTTGGGTAACACAAGCCATGCTATTGGACGCGTCGCATTCCGGCACGCAGGTTTTAGCGCGCCCGTCTTTCGAAATTTCCGACCTGCCATTGTCGCCCGATTGCCGAAACATTCAGGATGCCCGGTGCGACGAATGGGTTTTCCAAACGGCACAGATGCTGCTGGCAGAACCGTGTGATCAGGCAATTACCGGTATTCTGGAACTGACCGGACTTGCCGCCGGGGCGGACCGGGCATGGATGTTCGAATATGACGCAACGCTTTTGCGCTTTCGCAACACCCATGAATGGAGCCGCGAAACCGTTACCTCGCACGTCACCGATCTGCAGGACACCCCCGTTACCATGATCGCCTGGCTGCAACAATACATTGCGGCCAATCAGGCCGTCATGATTAACGATGTCAGCACCCTGCCACGTCCCGCCCGCGATCTTCAGGCCGAAATGCTGCGCCAGAATGACAAAAGCGTCCTTTGCATCCCGGTCTTTTTCGAAGACCGCCTGCGCGCCTGTATCGGTTTTGATGCCACCCGCATACATACGCATTGGGATGGCGCAATCACATCACAGCTTTACCGTTGTGCGAACCTGATTGCGCTTGCGCGCTATGGCAACAACATCCCCGCCCAACAAAACAGACAACCGGTTGCCCGCCTGTCAGCCGATCCGCTGATCTATATCCGTACCTTCGGGCGGGTCCGGGGTGTAACATCGGCTGAAATCGTCTGTTTGCGCTCGGCACGGGATTATACCACCCTGTTTCTCTCGGACGGGTCGTCCATGACGGACCTGCGCCCTCTTTCGGTTTGGGCGGGAATGCTCCCGCCGGGCCATTTTCACCGCATCCACCGCACCACGATTGTCAATCTGCATCATGTCGCGGAACTCAACCGCCATGCAGGCAGCAGCGGCGACCGATGGGAAGTCAGCCTGCGTATTCTTGATCAAACTCGAAGCGTCTCTCGCCCCTACCGCCAGGAACTGCGCAGCAAGCTCGGCGTCTGAATCGCATTTAGGGCTTTCAGCCCCTCCCCATCCAGTCCAGCCGCCAAATACCCTATCTGATTGATTTTGATGTACCGTTTTGTCGGTTCGTCGAAACTGCATGTTCGTTGGTCCATTTCCAGTTGCGTATCTTTTCCCCGCCGCCTAAAGCCGAACACGGGACAGTCGGGAAACAACCCGGAAACAAAACTGCCCGACTTGGGGACTATTTGGGACTGACGGGCAGATAACCATGCAAAATCCACTATCGATGCGCCACCTTCGTGCTGCGCTGCGCGATATCACTGTGCTCTGCTGTATTTCTGCTGCCGGGGGTCTTGGCATCCTTGCGACGCCGCACGCGGTAAAAGCTCAATCGATCATAAATGTACCCGACGGCGATACCCATACCGTTCCCAACCAATATCCTGCCGGTGATTTCAACGGTGGCACCATCCAAAGCGGCGGCACGCTTGAAGCCAATGACACCATGAACAATATCGGCACACTGACCAATAACGGCACCTTCGATGTTAGCGCGACGCTGAACAATAGCGGGACTCTGGTCAACAACAGTTACATGACGATCAGGGCCACGGTGAACAATACCGGCACCTTCAACAACACCGGCACCGCCGCGGTAAACGGGGGTCAGTTAATCGGCGACATCGTCAATACCGGCACCTTCACCATCACATCCACCAGTTCCGGTACTTATTCTGGCGTCATGTCGGGCAATGGGCAGTTCAACAAGAACGGCAACCATACGCAAATCCTGACCGGCGATTCATCTGGCTTTACCGGCAACAACTATGTCGGACAGGGAATCCTGCAGATCGGCAATGGCGGCACCACCGGGGCCCTTGGCGGGAACTTCAACGTCACCAGCCTCGGAACACTTATCTTCAATCGCAGCGATAACCAGACCTATGCCAGTGTCATTTCCGGCGCTGGCAATGTCATCAAAGTGGCGGCAGGAACACTGACCCTGTCAGGGACCAACACCTATACCGGTACCACCACCGTCTGGGGCGGCACCTTGCTGGTCAATGGCGCGGCCAGTTCCTCGGCTTTCACAATCCGGAGCGGCGCCACCCTTGGCGGGACCGGTCCTGTTGGGGCGACCACTCTGCAATCAGGCGGTATTCACGCCCCAGGCAATTCGATTGGAACCCAGACCGTCAATGGCAACTATACCCTTAACAGTGGCTCGATCCTCGCGATCGAAGTCAATGCCGCAGGCGATGCCGATCAGGTGATCGTCAACGGGGCGGTTGATCTTGGCGGCGCGACGCTTCGCATTCTGGGCCTGCCCGATAATGATATGTCCGGTCAGGACAATTATACCCACATCATCATCGCCAATGACGGGGTGGATGCAGTTGTCGGTACTTTCAACAGCATCAATAACCAGCTTGCCTTTTATGATGCCTCTGTTGCCTATAGTGGCGGCACCGGCAACGATGTAACACTTAGCCTCACACGCAACGACACCGATTTTACCGATCATGCCGTCACCGGCAACCAGTCGGCGGTCGCCGCTGTCATCGATGATCTTCCGGGGGCTGATGGTGCCACCATCCGTGCCGCCCTTCAGGGGCTGACCACCGCCGAAGTCCAGCGCGCCTATGAACAGCTTTCGGGCGACGTTCACGCCAGCACCACCGCCATCAACGGCCAGATCGCCCGTCAGGCCGGCGGGCAGATCGGCGGTCGTCTGGCCGCCCTTAACAGCAACAGCGGCACTTCCGGAACCCTCGTCGCCGCAGGCACACTTTCGCCCGCCGCACTGGCGGGGTTTGCTTCCGCCGGTCCGGCCGCGTCCGACCATGTCGCAACCGATGCGGACACGCCCCTTCTGGCCCTTGGCAATGACGGCATATCCCAGACCGGTTCTGCCATCTGGCTTCAGGCGATTGGCGGCAAAGGCCGGGTTGACGGCGATGAAAATATCGATGCCACCGATTACAAATGGGCCGGCATGATCGGCGGCTATGATACCCGCCTGTCGGAAACCACCACCATTGGCATCTATTTCGGCTATGCCGACGGCAACAGTCGCCAAAGTGGCCGTGACGCCACCCTTGATTCCGCCAATCTCATGGCCGGGATCTATGGCACCCATGATCTCGGCGATGACTGGCGCCTGTCCGGGCAGACCGGATGGACCCGCATTGGCATCGACAGCAGCCGCAACCTTGACTTCGGCAGCATCGACCGCACCGCCACGGCGGACTATACCGACAATGCGCTCAATGCCGATATCGAACTGGCAAAGGGCTTTGCGCTTGCGCCAAACTGGCGGGCGGAACCTTATGGCGGGCTTGGCGTGACCTGGAACCGCTATGGCAGCTTTTCCGAAACCGGGGCTGGCTCGGCCAATATCTCGCGCGCGGCCGATGACGACCTTTCAGGCACCGCAAGCCTTGGCGTGCGCTTCGCTGGCATGATCGATACCGGCGATGGCAAAACCCTGATCCCGCAATTCCGTCTGGGATGGGATCATCATATCGGCCCGGTTTCCAACAGCACCACGCTTGCCTTTACCGGAACCCCGTCCTTCACCGTCTCGGGCAGCGAAACCGACCGCGACCGGCTGGTCGGCAATCTCGGCTTTGCCCTTGCCGATGACGACGGCTGGACCCTTTACGCCGATTACCAGCCCTCGATCTCGGAAAACAGCCACGAACATGCCTTCGGTGCCGGGTTCAGGATGAAGTTCTGATTTCCTCCAACCCTGTTGTCCCTTCAACAATCGAAAACGCGCTGCATTCTTCTGCGGCGCGTTTTTATTCGGCCCAAAGAGGTGAACGATGATCAAGGCCTAACTCGTCATTTCCGCCGAAGCCACGACCACAACAACCCACCGCAACTACCATCTCACGCTCATGTGATCTCACGTGATTAAATCGCACACGATTTAATATTGCACGATCATAAATTCACGGCTACAAGCATCTCATCGAAACAACGTTTGGCCGGTCACCGGCGAAACCGGGAAAAGGGAAGATGAAAATGCTGAATGTGAAAAACCTGCTCAAGGCGACCGCTTTTGCTTTTGGCCTGATGGCCGCGCAATCTCCGGCCTTCGCGGCTGACACGGCGGCCGCGAATGCCGCCAACACCAAACCGACCATCCTTCTGGTCCACGGCGCCTTTGCCGCCTCTGATAGCTGGGATGGTGTCGCGCCGATCCTGCAGGACGAAGGATATCGCGTCATCAGCGTCGCCAACCCGCTGCGCAGTGTATCCGGCGATGCCGCCTATACCCGCTCGCTTATCGACAGCATTCCGGGTGAAGTCGTTCTGGTCGGTCATTCCTATGGCGGGCCGGTCATCAGCAACGCCGCAACCGGTGCAGCCAATGTCAAGGCACTGGTCTATGTCGCTTCTTTCGCCCCGGAAAAGGGTGAAACCATTGCCGAACTGGCTGGAAAATTCCCCGGCGGCACCCTGGGTGAAGCCCTGGCAGCCCCGGTTCCGCTCGGCAACGGTGTGAATGACCTTTATATCGATCCGGCGAAGTTCCACGCGCAATTTGCCGCCGACGTTCCGGCTGAAAAGGCCCGCCTGATGGCGATTGCCCAACGCCCGGTCACCGACTTTGCGCTGAACGAACCGTCTGGCGATATCGCATGGAAGGATGTGCCGTCCTACCACATCTATGGCACGGCCGATAAAAACATCCCGCCCGCCGCAATGGAATTCATGGCCAAACGCGCCAATTCAAAGGAAACCGTTGTGATTGATGGCGCATCCCACGTCGTCATGGTGTCCCACCCCAAGGAAGTTGCCGACCTGATCCTCAAGGCCGCCAACGCCAACTGACCCTTAACGCCTGCCTCCCTCAACATCTGCCCAACTTCACGCGCCGCATCCCCCATGCGGCGCGTTTTTTATGCCACGCTGCTCGTTCCCCTTCAGCCCACCTCTCCATCGGCACCGTCGGCACCATCGCTCCGATCCTCACCGCCAGATCTCGCTGCCCTTTGCACCGACTCCCTGCCGCACGCACGCCGTTTAACGGAATCTTTCGGTCAAACGCCCCGAATCATCCGGATTTGCAGCGCACCCACCGCACCATTCCGCTCCCCGCCAAAGGCCTGAAAACCGGTACGCTGCCGCCATTCGCGATTGCAAAACATCATCGTTCTTTTCATTTCCGCTTGACTTGAACCGATTCAATTCCAAAATTGGTCTGACGTCTGATGGCTGACCACATAACCGGTCGCCGGGGCGATGTAAAAATCAGATAAAGGTGTGAAGTGTCGCAATCGGCAGGTGCCACTATCCGACCCATACAGACATCGGGGCGTCGCGATGCGATCCTTGAATCCCTGACGCAATTCATCGTGCAGTCGGATTTGAAACCCGGCGATCAATTGCCACCCGAACGCGAACTGATGGCGGGCCTTCAGGTCGGCCGATCCAGCATCCGCGAGGCAATCGGCCATATGCAGGCCCTTGGCATCGTCGAAATCAAACGCGGATCGGGCACCTATCTTAAACGCCCGGTCAGTGAACAGACCCTGTTCATGCCGCTTTCCATCGCCACCCAGCGTGATGGGTTGCTGCAAACTCTTGAAGTCCGCCGCGGCCTTGAAGTCGAAGCCAGCATGCTGGCCGCCAAACGCGCAAGCGATGCGGATATCGAAGCAATGCGCGCCGCCCTTGATGCGATGGAAGCCGAACATCTGGAATTTGGCACCGCCGGCCAGGCCGATCTTGTCTATCACCTCTCGATCTACAAGGCGTCGGGCAATCCCCTGTTTGAACAGTTGCTGGGTCAGATGCGCGAAGCGTTTGAAAGCTTCTTTGCCCAGCCGTTCAACCGCCCGGACTTCGCCAAGGAATCCTTTGAATTTCATCGCATGCTGTTTGACGCGATTGTCGCGCGCGACCCCGAAGCCGCCCGTCAGCACACGCTTGCCATCCTTGAAATCGTCGAAAACGACATCGTGAGAATGTCCAATGAACAACAATAATTCCGATAAACCGGCAAACAGCAGAAATGAAAACGAGGTCCTGTCCCCCTCGACCCGGCTTGCCTATGACGAAACCCATTTCGCCAATGCGGTCGTACCGCCGATTTTCCAGAACTCGCTTTTCGTGTTCGAAAACTTCGCCGAAATGGTCGAAACCTACGCCGGGCGCAAAACCCGCCCGGTCTATTCGCGCGGCCTCAACCCGACCGTCCGCGCGTTCGAGGAAAAAATCGCCGCCCTTGAAAAAACCGAAGACGCCCTGGGCACCGCCAGCGGCATGGCCGCAATATCATCCGCCGTCCTGTCGGTGGTCCGCCCCGGGGACCGGATCGTTGCGGTCGAACATCTTTATCCCGATGCCTTCCGGTTTTTCGAGATGTTCCTGCGCGATATGAATGTCACGGTCGATTATGTCGATGGCCGCGATATCGATGCGGTGCGCGCCGCCATTCCCGGTGCCAAGGTCCTCTATCTTGAAAGCCCGACAAGCTGGACCTTCCACACCCACGATATCAAAACCCTTTGCGATATTGCGCGTGATGCCGGGGCGGTATCAATCATTGATAATAGCTGGGCATCGCCGATTTTCTGCCAGCCCGCAACATTGGGCTGCGATGTCGTGGTTCATTCCGCATCCAAATATCTTGGCGGGCATAGCGACGTCGTCGCAGGCGTGATTGCCGGATCGGCCGAATTCATCGGCAATGTCCGCACCACCATCCTGCCCTATCTGGGGGCCAAGCTTTCGGCCTTTGACGGCTGGCTTTTGCTGCGCGGGCTTCGCACCTTGTCGGCCCGCATGCATGAACATGAAAGATCGGGGCTGGCCATTGCCGGTTTCCTTGCCGACCACCCCGAAGTCATCGCGGTTCACCATCCGCGTCTGGGCGGGCAAACGCCCCCCGGCCTGACCGGATCATCCGGTCTGTTTTCGTTCGAGTTCACCCCGAATGTCGATATCCCGAAATTTGTCGATGCGCTGCGCATCTTCAAGATCGGCGTGTCATGGGGCGGACACGAAAGCCTGATTGTGCCTGCGCTGGTGACGCGCGCACAAGTCGGCGGGCCCAATTCCGCACTGCGCTTTGGCGTACCGGAAAATCTGGTCCGCCTGCATATCGGCCTCGAAAGCCCGGAAGACCTCCGGGCGGACCTGACACAGGCGATCGGGGCAAGCCTGAAGTAAGAATACTCTTTAAAAACAGGGAACTTCACAATGAACTGGAAAACAACATTACTAGCAGGTGTGACCTCTCTCGTTCTGACAAGTCAGGCCCATGCCGATACCACGCTGAAACTTGTCGAAGTCATCACAAGCCCGGAACGCACCGAAACGCTCAAAAGCCTGGTCGCGGAATACGAGGCGGCAAATCCCGGTGTGACCGTCGAAATCACATCCCTTCCATGGGGGCAGGCCTTTGAAAAATTCGCCACCATGGTATCGGCCGGACAAACCCCCGATATCGTTGAAATGCCCGATACGTGGCTGACCCTCTATGCCAATAACGGCGCGCTCGAAAGTCTCGAACCTTACATCAAGGAATGGGACGGCGGCAAAACGCTTAATGACCGCGCGCTTGAATTTGCCCGCTCGGCCAACAACACCGCCTATATGCTGCCTTATGGCTTCTATCTGCGCGCGATGTTCTATAACAAAAAGCTGTTTGAAGAAGCCGGTGTGACCGAAGTCCCGGTAACGCTCGATGACTTCCGCGCGGCTGCCGAAAAGGTATCCGCCCTTCCCGGCAAATATGGCTACTGCATGCGCGGCGGGCCCGGCGGGCTGAATGGCTGGGTGATGTTTGGCGCGACCGCCGCCGGATCGAACGAATTCTTCACCGAAGACGGCCAAAGCACCTTTGCCACCGAGGGCTGGACCGACGGTCTTGAATATCTGATCGATATCTACAAGGACGGACTGGCCCCCAAAGACAGCCTGAACTGGGGCTTTAACGAAATCGTCGCCGGGTTCTATTCCGGCACCTGTGCGATGCTCGATCAGGACCCCGACGCCCTGATCGCGATTTCAAGCCGCATGAAGGAAGAGGATTTCGGCGTAACCACCATGCCAAAGGGCCCGTCGGGTAAGGCCTTCCCGACCATCGGCTATGCCGGCTGGTCGATGTTTGCCAACAGCGAACACAAGGACGAGGCATGGGACCTCATCGCCCATCTTGAATCCAAGGACAGCAACCTTGCCTGGAACAAGCGCATCGGGGCATTGCCGATCCACAATGGTGCCGAAAGCGATCCGTTCTTTGCCAGCCCGCAATTCGAAGGCTGGTTTAACGAACTGTCCGATCCTGACGTTCATCCGACCGTCATGCCAACCCATCTTGAAGAATTCGCCTTCTTCAAGGACAGCCTTGTGATCCGCACCAGTCAGGAAGCCATGCTTGGCCGTATCACGCCCGAAGAACTGGCGAAACAGTGGGCAGAATACCTGACCCCGGCACAGAAAAAATGGATGGCGGCAAATCAGTGACCACTGCAATGCAGGCCGGAAAACTCCCCGTCGAAAGGCGGGGGGTGATCTCCAGAAGACTGTCCGGCATTCTTGAACCCTATCTTTATGTTTCCCCCGCCCTGATCCTGATCATCGCGGTGATGCTGATGCCCCTTGTTCTGGGGCTAAGCTATGCCTTTCGCGATATCCGTATCCTCAATCCGTTCAGTGGCGGCTTTGTCGGCACGGCCCATTTCCAGACCCTGATCACCGACGATGCGTTTCTTGGCGCATTGGTCAATACCGCGTGGTGGACTTTCGGCTCCCTGTTATTCCAGTTCACGCTTGGCCTGATCCTTGCCCTGTTGCTTAACCGGGATTTCCTTGGACGTCGGCTGGTTCAGGCGCTGGTCTTCCTCCCATGGGCCGTGCCGACCTTTTTGTCGGGCCTGAACTGGGCATGGATGTTCAATCCCGTCGTCGGACCGCTGCCGCACTGGTTTACCGCCCTTGGCCTGATGGAAACCCCGTTTAACATCCTGTCCGATCCGGACCTTGCGATGTGGGGGCCGATTGTTGCCAATATCTGGTTTGGTATTCCGTTCTTTGCCATCACCCTTCTGGCCGCCCTGCAATCCATCCCCAAGGAACTGTACGAAGCCGCCTCAATCGATGGCGCGACCACCCGCCAGCAATTCATCAGCATCACCCTGCCGTTTCTGGCCCCGACCATTGCGATCACGCTGATGCTGCGCACCATCTGGATTGCCAATTTCGCCGATCTGATTGTCGTCATGACCAATGGCGGCCCGGCGGATTCAACCCAGATCGTCGCCTCCTACATCTTCACCCAGGCCTTCCGCCGCCTTGATTTCGGCTATGCCTCGGCGATTGCAGCCGTCCTTCTGGTTCTGCTGCTGGCCTATGCGCTGGGTGTGATTGCACTGCGCCGCGCCATGACGCATGCCGACAGCTAGGGCAAGGGATCAAAGAACATGAACGTTTCCGGAAATTCACCCGCCCGCAAACTGGTCTATTGGGGCAGTCATTATCTGATGATCGGGGCCTTTGTCGTCTTTGCCCTGTTCCCGCTTTACTGGCTGCTCAAGGTATCGGTCACCCCCAACGACATCCTGTATACCGAAGGCGTGCGGATGTGGCCGTCACGCACCACGTGGGAAAACTATTTCTTCGTCCTGACCCAAAGCAACTTTCCGCATTATTTCCTGAATTCCGTGATCGTTGCGGGCACCACCGCGATTGTGACCACCATGGTCGCCGCCGTGACCGGCTATTCATTTTCGCGCTTTGCCTTTCGCGGCAAGGTGATCATCGTCGCCCTGATGCTGATCACCCAGATGTTCCCGCTGGTCATGCTGATTGCGCCGATCTTTAAAATTCTGGCCCCGCTTGGCCTGACCGACAGTCTGACCGGACTGATCATCGTCTATACGGCGTTCAATGTGCCGTTCGCGACCTTCCTGATGCAGTCCTTCTTTGACGGCATTCCCAAGGATCTCGAAGAAGCCGCGATGATCGATGGCAATACCCGCTTTCAGGCCTTCCGCCGCATCATTCTGCCGCTTACCCTTCCCGGTGTGGCGGCAACGCTCGGCTTTGTTTTCACCGCCGCCTGGAGCGAGCTTCTGTTCGCCCTGATGCTGGTCAGCAGCGAAAGTGCCTCGACCTTCCCGGTCGGTCTGCTGTCATTCGTTTCAAAATTCAGTGTTGATTTCGGTCAGATGATGGCCGCCGGTGTGCTGGCCCTGATCCCGGCCTGTGCGTTCTTCCTGCTGATCCAGCGTTATCTGGTGCAGGGGCTTACCGCTGGCGCTGTGAAAGGATAAGAGGACCCAAATGGCTTCCATTGAAATTTCAAATGCCGTCAAAAGCTATGGCGCGGTCGATGTCCTGCATGGGATCGACCTTGATATCCAGGATGGCGAATTCATCGTTCTGGTCGGCCCGTCGGGCTGTGGCAAATCGACCCTGCTTCGCATGATTGCCGGGCTGGAGGACATCACATCAGGCGCGATTTCCATCGGCGGCACGGTGGTCAATGAATTGCAGCCCAAGGACCGCGACATCGCCATGGTGTTTCAATCCTATGCGCTTTATCCCCATATGTCGGTCGCCGAAAATATGAGCTACGCGCTCACATTGCGCAAAACCGCGCGGGAAAAAATCACAGATGCGATCACCAATGTCGCCGAAATCCTTGGCCTGACCGCCCTTCTCGAACGGCGGCCAAAGGCACTTTCGGGCGGGCAGCGCCAACGTGTTGCCATGGGACGCGCCATTGTCCGCAAACCACAGGCCTTCCTGTTTGACGAACCGCTATCCAACCTTGATGCCCGGCTTCGCGAACAGATGCGCACCGAAATCCGCAAACTGCACCGCCGCCTTGGTGCGACCTCGGTCTATGTCACCCATGATCAGATCGAAGCCATGACCATGGCCGACCGGATCGTTGCCATGCATGACGGCATCATTCAGCAGGTCGGAAGCCCTGTCGAAATCTATGACCGCCCCGCCAACATCTTTGTCGCCAGCTTCATCGGATCACCGGCGATGAACTTCCTCAAAGGTGCCTATGAAGTCGCCCAGAACGGCACGGCTGGCATCCGCCTGACCGACGGGTCTTTTGTACCCGTCCTGCCCGCACGTGGGGCAACGGCCAATCAGGCCGTCACCCTTGGCGCACGTCCCGAACATATCGCGATTGCTGCCGATGAAAATGGTGAAAATGGAGGCATTCCCGCCCGGGTCGAACTGATCGAACCGATGGGGCTTTCAACCCTTGTCCATGTCTCACTCGCGGGCAATCCGGTCAAAATCTTTACCCTCGACCGTCCGGATTTCGCCGTCGACAGCTTCATCCATATCGCGTTCGACATGGAAAAAATCCACGTCTTTGACACCGAAACCGAATTGCGCCTGCCCCCGGAAAACGAACCCCACGGCCCCCAAACGGCCTAGGCACGCACCCGATTTTCCCGCGCCGTTTGCACCCTTCGAACCACGGCGCATCTGCTCAAAGGCCGCAGCTCTCCCTCTGCGGCCTTTGTCTTTTGCATTTGCCCCTGCAAAGTTCTTTTGCCTTACCCATATACAATGGAACACACGGTTGAATTGCGGCCCCCCAAAAAACGCCGCAGCCAATCGCCCGGGGTACCGGGAAAAGGACACGGATGACATTTTTTCGCAAAATTGGGCTAGCAGCCGCCCTTTTGCTGCTAACCCAGACAAACGTTCAGACGCACGCCAACGCGCATGAACTGCCATCGGCACATGCAGATGAAACGCTGGTGATCGTCACCAACGATTACCCGCCCTATGCGCATGCCGACGCGGATGGAAGCTTCCTGCCCGATCTGTTTGAGGCCATCGGCCATGAAATGAATGTCACGTTTGAATTTCATTTCAAACCGTGGAAGCGCGGCGAACAGGATGTTGAAAATCTCGAAGCATGGGGCACGCTGCCCTATCGCCGCACCGAAGAACGCGCGCGAAAATTCAATTTCTCTGATGCACTCTATATCGAAGATTCCCCGTTTTTCGCCTATAACGCGAACGGTCGCAAACCGGCCATTCACTATGAAGAACTCTCCGATCTCAAACCCTACCGCCTTGGCGGGATACAGGGATATTATTATCAGCCATGGTTCGAAGAAGCCGGGCTTTCCGTCGAATATGCCCTGTCCGAAGAACAGAATTTCAAAATGCTGCAACTGGGCCGGATTGACCTGTTCTCCACCGCGCGCTCCGTCGGCTGGTACACCATCCGAAACCTGTTTCCACCCGAAGAAGTCGAAAAATTCTATACAATTGAAAAACCGCTGCTTGAAGGATCGGGGCTTTTCCTGATGACCTCAAAGGATTACCCGAACGGCGATGAACTGCTCGAACGCTTCAACGCCGCCCTTGCCACCGTCAAGCAGAACGGCACGTTTGAAAGCCTGATGAACCGGCATGAATTGACGGTCAATTACTGACCCCACATGCAAAAGGGCCGCAGCACTTTGCCACGGCCCCTGAATATTTGCATTTCCTGGCGTTCTTACCCCTGCTTGCGCACGGCCTCCGCACTGGCGACCACATCTTCAAGGTAACTCCGCCACGAAGGATCAACCGTAATCCCGAAAATATCGGTCAATGTCTGCTCGACATCGCCTACTGAAAGGTGATGTACCTCTTCCTCGCCCGTGCGCAGCCGGATGGTCAGGCGATTGTTCAGCAACGTGAACCTTGCATGCGGGGCGCTTCGCGCCACCATCAGAACCTTGGCAAAGCCGCTTTCGGGATGGGTGCTGGCGTAAAAGTTCATCACCTCGTAATCGATATCCTCGACCGGAACGATATCGACCTCATGCACCGGCTTCCACACACCATCGCGTTCAAGCTCCGTCAGGTAACGGCCATTGCGTTCCCGCACCCGGAAGGTATCATGCGGGGAGACCTGTGGCACCGAAACGCCCAGCAAAAGCGGCGCGGTCGGTACACAGCCACCCAGCCCGACATCAACCAGCCACGCCTCGCCATCCAGCGTGACGCGCATCGCCATGTGGCAGCGCGGCCGCGGGCCATCGCCCTCGTTATAACCCCACAAAACCCGCCCGGCGAGGCTTTCGACCTCAAAGCCAAGGCTGCGCAACACGCGGCGGAAAAGGCCGTTCTGCTCGAAGCAATAACCACCGCGTCCTTCAAGAATGATCTTGCGGTCGATATCCTCTGGCGCAAGGCTCACGCCCTTGCGACACAGCACATTGATCGCCTCGAACGGGATATGTGCAGGATGCAGCGCATGCAGATCGCGCAAAACCTCAAGGCTCGCCTCGCGCGGGCCGTCATAGCCGATCCGGGCAAAATAGGCATCCAGATCGACCTGCGGCTCAGGCAGCGGAAAGGGCTTTGCCCAGCTTGCGTCAATCGCGTTCTGCACACTGGAAGTGATTGCGGCATCATCGAATTTGGGGGCACTCATCGGCAGATGCGTATTCATCGGGGGGCTCCGTGTCTTGTCCGTTTGGGGCGTGATGTAATCAGGACTTCCGTTTCTGGAGCAGGACCATAGGACCTCAAGTTAAGTTCAGGTCAAACACTAATTTCAAAAAGTTTTCATCGAATGTTCTGCAACCCTGGTCTCTTGGCCGTCTGGCGAGGGCGCCGTGAGCCATCCCTCGCCGTATCACCTAGTCAGACGGCCGAAAAATCCAAACCTGCCGAACTCTTATTGATCGCCAAGGTGTGCACGCAGCCAGCGTTCAACATCGGTTGTCGGGATATTGTTGGCAGCGTTAAACGTTTTGGCCTTATCCCAATGCATGCCGTCCCCTTGCGCAAAAGCCGCGCGATATTTGCCCATGACATCATTCGGGTTACGTTTCAGAAATTCCCCAAGAATCTCGTGGGTCAGTTCTGTCTTTCGGAATACCTCGCCAGTCACGGTTTCAACAATCGCAGCAAGCTGGCCATAGGAAACGGTGTCACCCGCCACAAAAACAACTTCATTGGCAAAAGGTGGCTTTGCCAGAATGATTTTGGTGGTCAATATGCCGATATCTTCCGGTGTTGTGACCGTGACCTTTGTCTCCCAGCTCCCCAGCGCATTTATCGTTTTCTCGTCAAGATTTACGACATCAAAGCTTGGCTCGAATAGAAAGCTCGTGAACATACCGGTCGAAATAATAACCCATTCGGTTTTGTTCTGGGCGCGAAGCAACAACCGAACATCATATTGCTCGTCAAAAACATCCTGCGGGCTGCCACGCCCGACGATGTCGTAATCAACACCGAACTGCCACGGGAAATATCGTGTCACACCGGCATCAAGAGCCGCATTGGTAATTTTAAGCTGCGTGCCCTTGCCGCCGACGAAACCGGTACAGCTAACGACCGTATGGAACGACCGAAACCGGTCCGCCAGATCACTAACCGATACAGTGCGCAAATCAGCCTCGATAACCTCCGCGCCCCATTGGTTTAATTGCGCGACAATTTCACGGTCCATTTCCTTTTCCGAGCGGGTCATCCCCGGCGCAACCAGCACGGACAAGGGCTGTTTTTCCGGATCAAGTTGCGGTGCCAGTTCGCGCAAAACCGAAAATCCAAGCTGACCTGCACCAAGCACGAGTATGGGTTCTTTTTGTGCTGCATTCTTGTCTGTCATATCCATTTCCTTTTCAAACAACCGGGATCATCCCGATAACTGATAGGTGCTGGATACGCAGCTTTACCGCCATTGACTATGAAGCAATCCTGCGCAGTTAATTCTCAAAAATGGAATAATCAAAAATCATGAAAACCGGATATCAATATAACTAATTGATATAAAATACTTATTTTACTACCCATTTTTCCACCCATAAAAATCACGCCATATTTATCCATATGATGCAATTATTGTGGTACCTGTGAGCCCTCCGCTGAACCTCTCTTATGACCGGGGAAAGAATGAACCGTTTGAAAGCGATGGAAATATTTGTTCGCATTGTTCAGGCTGGGGGATTTGGCAAGGCTGCCGAAACATTGTCCCTTCCTCCCTCGACGGTGACACGCGCGATCAAGGAACTGGAAGACTATCTTGGCGTGTCCCTGTTAAACAGAACCACACGGAAACTCAGCCTGACCGTCGATGGTGCTTCCTATTTTACCGATTGCCAGCGCGTCCTTCATGAAATTGAACTCGTCGAGGCATCCTTCCCCGGTCGTGCAGGTCGTGCACAGGGCATTCTTCGGGTCGATACAACGGCATCAATCGCCCGACATTTTATCGTGCCGCGATTGCAGGATTTTCAGGAAAGCTATCCCGACGTTAAGCTGTTTCTGACGGCACGTGATAATGTCGTTGATCTGTTTCAGGACGGCATTGATTGCGTTATTCGCACCGGCATTCCCGCAGACACAACCAGCCTGATAACCCGTCGCCTTCATTCTTTTCGTTGGGTTGTTTGCGCCGCCCCGTCCTATCTCGAAAAATACGGTCGCCCCTCAAACCTTGACGATCTGCAAAAACACCATCTGGTGGGATATGTCGCCAGCGCGACCGGGCGCCCGATTGACTGGACCTTCGAAGTCAACAGGCAGCAACGCCACATTCCCGCAAACGACCGGCTGATCGTCAATGACACCGATGCATATATATCCTGTGCGCTTGCCGGTCTTGGCCTTATTCGTGCCGCCAGCTATATCGTTGATCCACTTATACAAAGCGGCGCATTGTGCGAGGTACTGCCCGAAAACACCGCGCCGCCAGAACCTGTTTCAATCATGTATCCGCATAACCGTCATATTTCCCCAACGGTTCGCGCCTTCATAGATTGGAGCATTCAAACCTTTTCCGCACACAAACACCCAAGCTGATTGCGACAGGATAAATATCCGCCTCCACCCATACCCGCCGAATTTTATTCGAAAATCACAGCAATATCCGCCTGTAGCCACGATATAACAGCCATAACTGGCACCACCAAAGCAACATTTCACCTTTTACACGCAACAATCAAAGCGTGGCGCGACAAAACCAGCCGATCTATGATATTTCCTGAAGGTATATTTTATCGCCCGTGAATGGCCCCGCACGGAAACCGGATTTCCGGCATTGCCTTTCGACGGTTCCCGAACAGACAGGAAGATGACATGCGTACTGTTTATGTGAACGGCGACTATCTGCCGGAAAATGAAGCCAAGGTTTCGATCTTTGACCGTTCCTTCCTGTTTGCCGATGGCGTGTATGAAGTCACCTCGGTGCTTGATGGCAAGCTGATCGATTTCAACGGTCACATGACCCGTCTGGCGCGCTCGCTCTCGGAACTGGGTTTTACCTACAAGGCCGATATCGACGAACTGCTTGAAATCCACCGCGAACTGGTCAAACGCAACGACATCACCGAGGGGCTGGTTTACCTGCAAATCTCGCGCGGGTCGGCCGGTGACCGTGATTTCGCGATCAAGGATGACACCCCGGCCACGGTTGTTCTGTTCACGCAGTCCAAATCCCTGATCAAATCGCCGCTCGCCGAACGCGGCCAGAAAATCCTGACCTATCCGGATGTCCGCTGGCGCCGGTCTGACATCAAAACCGTGCAGCTTCTTTATGCGTCGCTTCTCAAAACCGAAGCCGCCGCCAAGGGCGCTGATGATGCGTGGATGGTGCTGGATGGCTATATCACCGAAGGCTCGTCAAACAACGCCTATATCGTGACGCAGGATAACGTCATCGTCACCCGGCAGCTTTCCAACGACATCCTGCATGGCATCACGCGCAAGGCCGTCCTGAAATGTGCCGAGGAATTGCAGCTCAAGGTCGAAGAACGCCTGTTCACGGTCGATGAAGTCTATGCCGCCAAGGAAGCCTTCTCGACCTCGGCCTCGGCCTTTGTCTGCCCGGTCGCCGAAGTCGATGGCAAGAAAATCGGCGATGGCACGCCGGGCCCGATCGCCAAGCGCCTGCGCGAAATCTATATCGACGCCAACCGCGCCACCGCGATCTGACCCATCAGCATCTCGCGTCCCAAACGCAAAACGCCGCCTTTACCGGGCGGCGTTTTTTTGTTTGTCCGAAATAGCCTAGGCCTCGCTGTCATGCCTTTGAAGGGATCATTCGGTAAGCAGCAGCCTATTGAAGCTATGAAATCAAACGATTACCCACCCCAGCTATCAAAATTGGCGTCCTCAGACCTTGGCAAGGGATCAGCCACCGGAGCTCGAATCAACGTCGGCATTTGAATGCTACCACCAAAAACCATCGCCGTTTGTCTCGGTAAACCAGCAATCCGTTTTACGTCTCTCCGGTCTGCCCATTCGCTTGCAGATTGTATCGTTGCCAAGTCTTTTTCCGAAGAAAGACGAAATGAAATCCAGTTATTGCATTGCGACAAAACTGTTGGAGAAACCTCGGATGGACGCTGGGTACTTAACCACAAAGCCAAACCAAACTTTCTCCCCTCTTTAGCCAACCTTTCATATGCCAGCGCGTTTGTAGAAGCCTCATCACCACTTCCCATCGGTCTCAGATAATGATGTGCCTCTTCCAGAACCAACAGCGTTGGAATTTTATTCTCCTGCCCTCTCTGAAAGAGCTCATAGGCGTACATTTCCAAGAGTGCGCCCAAAATAAAAGGCATCAAATCTTGCGAAACGCGTTTCAGGTCAACGATGTGTACGCGCCAATTCTCTCGTTGACCTCCAAATACCCTTGTGATCAATGCTCTAGATTCATCTGACCAACGCAACCTATCTCCGTTGGGCACTCCTCCCTGAACATCAACAACATCGCAAAACATTTCATCTTCGATATATCTGTTTATCCGGGTAACCAGCGGCTGCACATTATTGTAGTTAAATGCGTTACGCTCAAACCCACCTCTATTATTTGTTCCAATTGAGTAACTGTCTGCAACCAATGCAGAAAGCGCTTTCATATGAGGCCACTGATTTGCATCTGTTGCTTGATTATTTCTGAGCGTATTGATTCTGACTTGCGCCTCAGCAGCTCCCTGTTGGCGACAATCATCAAACAAGACTGGCTGAGCATCATTCACCAAGCCAGCTCCTCCATGCAGGGGAAACCAACGAACCTTATTTAGGTTATCCAACGCAAAGTTTAAGGCAGGACGCTGAGTTTTATCACTTGGCATCAAGAGCTTATGCAGGCCGTGCCGACCGAGGGCGTAATAGGGAATTTTAATCGAGTTTGCCTCGTCTCCCCCCAACTGCGTAACTTTGATCCAATCGTCGTCAAACTTATCTGAATTAAATGCGTCCGAGTATTCGCCGTTAATATCGAATATTACAACACGTGCATCTTCTAAATTTACAATCTGCTGTAGTATAGCCGCAGTAAAGCAACTTTTTCCCTGACCTGAGCTACCGAGAACGGCAACATGACGACTGATAAAGTCTTGTAATCCAATATGCAAAGAGCCGCCGCCCCTCAAATCATCGCCAAGGTATATTGGTTTACTAGCATCGCCAACCTTTCCAAGAACGGAACTCAACTCTTCTGGCACAAGCGGATATGCCTCTGCCCCGAGTGTCGGAGTAGAGAGTGAGTCGGAAAGAAAACTCAGCGTACCGCCTTGCCTAATAAGTTTACCAACCACAACCCCCTGTAGATGCCGCAATGGCTCGGCTGCATCATACATTTTTCCTCGTGCAGCACGGTGCACCTCCCTGGGCTCGGCAAAACTCACCGACAGCACCCGCACGACAAGCAAATTGCTACCTGCTTCAATCGAAATCAGACTTCCAACTTCTGTGACGACTGAAACTCCGTAGCCGTGCGATGCCAAACTCCCCCGATGCTTGTCCAATAGATTTAGGGTGACTTCACTTCCATCAACTTGAACAACATAGCCAATAGGCAGACGAGACTTGGGCATTAAACATGCCCCCCATCATCTTCCATCTCCTTAATAGCTCGACGTAACCCAATCAAATTTTCATCATAAAGAGTCGGTTCTGGAAGATGATTTGCCAAACTAGTGAAATATGCCTCTGGCTGCCCTCCTACGACGGTGATTCGAGGATTTTTCAGCTCTAGAAGTTTTCTAAACGAACGGGGCAAACCGTGCTGATCCACCCGTGCAAATTCGGGCAAATAGATAACAAGCTGAAGTGTAGGGTTCAGAAGTGCAGATAAAATAAGCCGGTTAATATGTTCATCACCAAAACCGTAACCGCTTATCACCAAGCTAGTTTGCGATTGAGCAAGAAATTCGGCAAACCGGCGAAACATTTCGCCCAACACAAAACCAGTCGTTTGCATGTACTTGGCCGCACTAGGTAACACCATAAAACCAAGTTCTTCTTCGTCAGCATTTAAAAAATGCTCAATACTTGGCCACGCATGTGGGGCAGCCAATTCTATCAACGTCCGATCAGGAAGCTCTTTCCACGTTAGCGAACCGTGCAATTTGGCTAGATAGATATTATAAACCCCAAATCTAGCCTCTCCCAATGCCTGCCTGTTGCGATATGCAAGATCAAAGCTCTGCGGAGAAAATTGACGGCTATGCAAGCCAACAAAGCCGTTAATTACAGACATATCAACTGATTCTGCGGCCCATTCCACAGCTAGATCATAATTGGTAGTAAAAACCCAAGGTGCGGGTTGCCCGGGTTGGCGTGCCGAGACGAATTTCTGCAAAACTGTTCTATGATCTGACAGGCCCCTACTTTCTAGTGCACCACCACGATTTCCCCAGTAATCAACATCCAGTTTTGCGGCCTCTACAATTTCGCGAAAAAGATTGGATCGCACAGAAACAGCATCGCCGTGTTTATCATCTCCAATCCGTTTCCACTCAGCGATGGATATTGCGAGAGTATCCAGCAAGGTCTCAACATTCGGGATTTCCGATTGTGAATCTCCGTCAACGACTATCTCTTCTTCGGTTACAAAACCTTGCGCAAGAAGCCATTGGGCATCAGCATATCTGTTCTCAAGAAAATTTTTCCATAATTGGGCAACAGTATGCCCCCCAGCCCCTACAGAAGCGCCAGCGCCGAGAAGGAGGCCAACATTTTCAAGCCTTAAAATAGACGCCAAATGAGCTTTGAGTTCTTGCTCATCTCTAAGCTTCTCTCCACCTCGATATGCAACAAACATAAATTACCCGCCAACAGTGCATCTCTCCACAAGACCACCACCATATACTGTTTTACTAATACTGACTACAAACCTCCTAACCGTCCTACTCCGAAGCCCAACCAACCGCTTTCTTTGCTGGCCTCAACCGGCACTTTGCCCTAAAGCTCAGAAAACAGATGGTGATTGCGATAACCCACCATCACACAGGGAAAGCGCCACGAACCATGAATGCACAACAGCCCCCGCACAACCTGACCGGCATCATTCTGATGTGTGCCGGTGTCGCCCTGCTGTGTGTCAATGATGCCCTGGCCAAGGGACTGATGGATCATTATTCACCGATCCAGATCATCTTTCTGCGCAATTCGATTGCCCTGCCCTTTGCCGCCCTGCTGGCCATAAAAATGGTCGGGTTTGGCGGCCTGCGGTCCAATCGTATTGGCGTGCATTTCATGCGCACCGTCATCTGGATCGCCGCAACCATCATGTTCTTTACCAGCATCCATCTGATGGGACTGGCGGAGGCCACGGCCCTTGCCTTTGTCGCACCGCTTTTCATTACCGCGATTTCATCGGTGCTGATTGCGCGGGTCGGCTGGCGGCGCTGGGTGGCCGTGATGGTCGGTTTTCTGGGTGTTCTGGTGATCGTGCGCCCCGGTGCGGCAACCTTTGAACCCGTCTCGCTCTTGCCGGTGGCGACCGCCTTTACCTATGCGCTTCTGATGCTAAGCGCGCGGCTGCTTGACCCGCGCGAAAGCATGTGGACGCTTCTGTTTTACCTCAGCTTCACCAGCACCCTGCTCAGCGCCTGTGCCGTCTGGTATTTCTGGACCCCGATCCGGGCAGAGGATATCGGGCTTTTCATCGCCATCGCCTTTGTCGGCACCAGCGGCATGACCCTGATCACCCAGGCCTTCCGGGTGGCCGATGCGCCAACCGTCGCCCCGTTTGATTACACCGCCCTTGTCTGGGCCACCGGGCTTGGCTGGTTTTTCTGGGGCGAAACGCCCGATCTTCTGACCTTTGTTGGGGCGGCCATCATCACCGGAAGCGGCATTTTCATCATCTTCCGCGAAAAGCGCGTGGCCGAAAGCTGATGCTGCCCCAAACCGTCATTCCCGCGAACGCGGGAATCCAGTCCTCCGTGCCGCATCCTCATCCACCGCCGAAGGACGCAGGGCCTAATCCACCGGCCTCACCCCATAAGTCGCCATCGCCCCGGTCCGCATGTCGGCCTCGTTAACATCGGCCCTGAACCGATAACTCGGCGCAACAATCTCGCGTGCCTGATCGATTGCCACATCAATCACCATGCCGACCTTAAACGCATCGCCCGCCATGCTCTGCAGGATCGCCTGCCGATCGGCAAAGCCGTCGTCACCGTTTTTCAGAAGCACGGCCCGCCCATAAAGCTGCCAGCCCTTCTGCGAAAACACGTCAACGAAACTGACACAGACGCGCGGGTTATGGCGAATGTTCTTCACCGATTGTGGGGATGCGATATTGGCAATGATGATGCGGTCCTCGCCATAACAGGCAAAGATTTCCTTCGGGCTGACCGACGGCCCGTCTTCGGAAACGCTGGCCAGCCAGCACAAAACCGACCGCCCGGCATAATCGCGAATGTCATCTGTCAGAAGCATGGTTTTTCCGGTTTGTTAATGCGCCAATACTCTGCCACCGCAATCCCGAAACCACAAAAACAAAACCCGCCTTCCAACGGGAAAGGCGGGTGCAAACGGAATTACAGCAAATCAGTAATTCGCCTTAAAAGGCGGCTCTCGCCCGTCCCTTGCGGCAAGCTCGGCAATATTGCGCAACAGATTACGCTTGCTTTGGGTGCGCTGACTGCCGGAATTTGGCTGCACGTCACCCTTGCCAGACAGGCCCAATTCGGCCCGTTTCTGGCTGATGCGTGCTGCCAATTCTTCAATCGTGATTTCGCGCATAGCTGTTCTAGTGCAGGTTAGACTAACGTTTGAAACTACTTATCCTTAGACATCTCGTAGTGCAACATTCGTGAGTAGTCACCATCCAACCTGTAACCACGTTCGTCACAAACACCCGGAACATTACAACCATTAATATTCCACCTGATTGTAGTCTTCTCCACCGTTTTTTGTATTTGCTTATTCATTTTTGCATTTTCACTGGCAATGCGTTGATTACGATAGTCATCATCAACAACGTACCTAACACCTTTAACGATGTGCGCGATTGCGACTGCACCAAAAAAGATAACAGCAATCAGTCCCCAAACCTTATCCGATTTAGACATTTCACCCCGCACCACATCGCCTGAATCAATGCTTAGTTCTATCTCACCAACAAAAATCCCCAACCGCATAGGTAATGCTGCGCCCGGTCGCGTTCAGCAGCGCATCAAGCTTGCCCTTTTCCGGCAATGTCCCGCGCGGTGCGCCAAGTTCCTCGGCATGGATGCCGCCGGTCACCAGCGCCACATCAAGCCCGGCATTGTTTGATCCGGCAACATCGGTCGAAAGGCTGTCGCCGACGACCAGAAGCTTCGCATCCGGGCCCTTGTCAAACAGCTGCAGGCAGAAATCATAGGCACTCGCCAGCGGCTTGCCTTCCCAGCGGACATTGCCGCCCAGCACCTCGTAACGGGCTGCAATCGCACCGGCACAGATGATGCGGTCCCCGCCGCGGATCACTTCGCGGTCCGGGTTCGGGCACAGCATCGGAAGGTCGCGCGCCTTGGCGGCATGCAGCAGATCTTCATAAACCGAAACCGCGTCATAATCGTCATTAGGCCCCGTCACCAGAAGCCAGTCGGCATCGGCAACATCCTTGACGATTTCAACATCCTGCCCTTCAAACATCGACATGTCGCGCACCGGGCCGACACTCATCACCCGGCGCCCCAGCTTGGCGTACCATGGGTCGGAGCGTGCGAGAAGCTGGCTATAGGCGATCTCGCCCGATGCCACCGCCGGACCATAAAGGTCACGCGCGATACCCATATCTTCCATCCGTGCGACCACGACGCTGGATCGGCGCGGCGCGTTCGACAGAAGGGCAACCGGCACACCGGCCTTTTTCAACGCCTCCATCGCCGGGATGGAGCTTGGATAGGGTGTGACCCCGTCATGCACCACGCCCCAAAGATCAAGGATCACCGCATCGTACTGTTCGATCACTTCCGACAGGCCGTTGATCATCTGATAGCTGGTGCCAACCGTCATTCACGCATTCCACTTCATGTTAAAATCGTCGTCATCCTCGCGGCGGGCTTGATGGGAAAGCCCAAAGCCATCCCACCCAAACCGTCACTCCCGCGCACGCGGGAGTCCAGATTGCCACAGGTAAATCTATTCCGCCGGTCCGTTTTGGGGCCCGGACTTTGGCTCGGCCTTTGGTGCCGCCTTCGGCGCAGCCTTGCTTTTCGCCGCCTCGGGCTTGGATGCAGGCTTCTTGGCAGCAGTCTTCGCCGCTGGCTTCTTGGCCGCCGTTTTAGCCGCCGGAGCCGCTTTCGCCACCTCGGCCTGGGCGGGTTCCGCCTTCGCCGTCACCGCCGCCTTGGCTGCGCGCGCTTCATCCACCGGGGCGCTGCGCCCGGAAATTTCCGGATAGGCCGCCCCAACCGCATCGGCAACACTGGCAAAACCATCCTTGCGCAGGCGTCTGGCCAAATCTTCCTTGATATCGGTCACAAGCTCCAGCCCGTGATAGACAAGGGCGGAATAAAGCTGCACCAGCGACGCCCCATTGAGAATCTTCTCATAGGCATCCTTGCCCGATGCAATCCCGCCCACCCCGATCAACGGAATTTTGCCTTCGGTCAGGCGGTAAAAATCGGCCAGAACCTTGGTCGAGGGCTCCATAAGCGGCGGGCCGGAAAGACCGCCCTTTTCATCCTGATCATAGGAATTAAGCCCGACCGGCCGATCAATCGTGGTGTTTGAAACGATCATGCCATCAAGCTTAAGCTTCAATACCACCGCGGCAATATCGGCCTTGTCTTCCTCCGTCAGGTCCGGTGCGACCTTCAACAACACCGGCACACCCTTGGCATGGCTATCGCGCGCCGAAAGAACCGACGTCAGAAGCTTTTCAAGCGGCGCGCGCCCCTGAAGTGCGCGCAGCCCCGGCGTATTGGGCGAGGATACATTGACCACCAGATAATCGGCATAGGGGCCAAGGGCCGCAACACCCTTCACATAATCCGCTGCCGCATCTTCGGAATATTTGTTTTTGCCAAGGTTGGCACCCAGAATGCCCTTGCGCGCGCGCTTGCGCAGGCGCTCGGCAACAATGGCGGCACCCTCGTTATTAAAGCCCATGCGGTTGATCACCGCCCGGTCAGAATAAAGCCGGAAAAGCCGGGGCTTGGGGTTGCCCGGTTGCGGTTCGGGGGTGACCGATCCGATTTCAACAAAGCCGAACCCGTGGGAAAGCGCCTGATTGGGGACCTCGGCATTTTTATCAAACCCCGCGGCAAGCCCGACCGGATTGGCAAATTTGCGCCCGAAAACCTCGGTCTCAAGGATCGGCGTGGCATCGAGCGCATCATCATCGCGCGGCACCAGATTGTTTTTCAGCGCGCAAATCGCAAGACCATGCGCAGTCTCCGCATCGATCCAGCGCACAACCGGCAAAACCAGTGACTTGTACCACCCCACGCGACCTGCTCCGTGCTTGTAAATACCTGCCTTGTTCTTACGCTGTGAGGGAGGATGGGGCAAGGATCAATGGAATTTGGCAAAACCATTTACTGTTAGAGCCCGCTCCCTAAACCTCCGCAGATATCAGTGTGCGCTTGATTGACAAACGACAAGGACCTGACCATTTCAAAAAAAGAGCTAAGCGCTAGAGAAGGTCCCATGTAATGCCGGAAGACAACACATCGTCAGCATTTCTCGTATTAGAGATGCCTGCAATGAAAATAACGGAATCTTTCAATGTATCCGGCATAGTCGATACGGGAGAAAGAGACTCAAGCAACAATGAGAGAATCACAATAAACCTTATATGTGAGGTATCTGGCACACAGGATTCCCATGAGGCTCTAAAATTAACAGGACGAATTATTGAGCAAAATGGTTCTGTCGAGTACGTCGAATTCGATCATCCATTTCTAGTTCCAGGAAAAAATTATGGAATTTTTTCTTTTGTAAATGGTTCACAGGTTGCGCTAGGAACAGCAACGAGCCCTACCCAAATGAAAGCATCTATCGCCGATAACACAGAGACATTTATCTCAGTCATCGGCGATTTAGCTTAGAGCCTAAACCCGCTCCTCCATCCGCGCGTCAAACGCCACCCGCGCCTTTTCGACTTCGTCGTAATTATCGCGCGTCCACGTATAAAGCGCCTTGAACGGCTCCACCAGCGACCGGCCAAGATCGGTGATTTCATATTCCACCGCGACCGGCGATGTCGCGATCACGTGGCGCGCGACAATGCCATTGCGTTCAAGCTTGCGCAGCGTCTGCGTCAGCGCCTTCTGCGTAATCCCCTCAAGCCCGCGCTTGATCGCGTTAAACCGCAAGGGTCCATGGGCCAGAACCGCCAGGATCATCATCGACCATTTGTCGGCAATCTGGTCCAGAAGCTCCCGGCTCGGACAGTTCGAGCGGAACATCTCGATCGAACATTCTTTCATTACCATGGCATTTCCACCTCATTTCCACCTCATTTCCACCGGCTCGGGGCCATCCAGGTTTCCTCAAGTATACCTGGTAACTTCAAGGTGCCTGATTGACAGTAGGTATACACCGTATATCTAGTAGCCACCATACACCCAATTCCAATCGGAGAATAGCCGATGTCAGATACCAATGTTCTTTTTCAACCCTTCAAGCTGAAAACCCTGGAGCTTCCCAACCGCATCGTCATGGCACCAATGACGCGTTCGCACGCGGTTGACGGCATCCCCGGCCCGGTCAATGCCGATTATTATCGCAAGCGCGCCGAAGGCGGTGTCGGCCTGATCCTGTCCGAGGGCACCGTGATCAACCGCCCCTCATCGCGTAACGATCCGGGCATTCCGTTCTTCCACGGGGCGGATGCGCTTTCCGGCTGGAAGGCCGTGGCGGATGCCGTTCATGGTGCCGGTGGCAAGATGGGTCCGCAGCTTTGGCATACCGGATCGGTCAAAAGCTTCCAGACCGAATGGGTGCCCGATACCCCGGTCGAAAGCCCGTCGGGCCTTGTCGCGCCGAACGAGCCGCGCGGCAATATCATGTCGGATGCCGATATCGCCGACACCATCGCCGCCTTCGCCCAGGCCGCGCTTGATGCCAAAAATGCCGGTTTCGATACCTTTGAAATTCATGGCGCACATGGCTACCTGATCGATCAGTTTTTCTGGTCGGGCACCAACCTGCGCACGGATCGCTTTGGCGGCAAAACCATCCGCGAACGCGCGACATTTGCCCGCGAAGTGGTCGCCGCCATGCGTGCCGCTGTTGGCCCGGATTTCCCGATCATCCTGCGCGTCAGCCAATGGAAACAGCAGGATTTCGCTGCCCGTCTGGCAACAACCCCCGATGAAATGACCGACTGGCTCGGCCCGCTGGTCGATGCCGGGGTGGATATCATCCATGCGTCCCAACGCCGTTTCTGGGAACCGGAATTCCCCGAACTGGACGGCGAAAACGGCCTGAACTTTGCCGGCTGGGCGAAAAAACTGACCGGGGCGGCCACGATTTCGGTCGGCTCTGTCGGGCTTTCCGGTGATTTCATGACCGCGTTTGCCGGCGAAGGCTCGGCCACCGCCGGGCTTGATGAACTGGTCAGCCGCATGGAACGCGATGAGTTCGATCTGATCGCGGTCGGCCGTGCGCTGATCACCGATGCCGCCTGGACCGCCAAGGTGCGCGACAATAAAACCGATGCCCTGCTGGGCTTTGATCCAGCAACGCTGGGCGAACTGGTCTGATCGACCCCGACCGACCAACCACAAAAAGGCGGCGCCCATCGGTGCCGCCTTTTCTTTTTGCCACCCACGACATATTTCAGGGAAAAGAACCAACCGCAGGAACCGATGATGGAACCCCTCATGGATGCCAACGAAATCACCCGCCTGCAAAGCCGCATTGCCGCCCGCGATCCCGGCGCGTTTCACTTTCCGGAAATTTACGGGGCGGGATGGGATACGCTTTATATCGGGGACAAGGTCAGGATCGGGCGGGAATTTCTCAATGCCGTGCGGGCCGGTAAATTCCCCACGGTAGAGGATACCGGCCAAAAGCGTGGCGGCGGGCGCGTCTATCTCCGGGTATGATTACCCTCTGCGCATATAGTCGGGGCGCAGATCCTCGGGCAGGATGTGAACCTCGTTATCATCAAGCTTAAGGTCATCGACCCGTGCGACATGCTCGACCGAAAGCGCATCATAAAGATGCGGGAACAGCGTACCACCGCGCGCCGGTTCCCATTTAAGCTTGTCCGCGACCGCCTCGACCGGCACATGCAAAAGCCGCAGGCCCCCGCGTTTCGGGTAATGCAGCGCAAGCGTCTCGGCCAGCGTATCAATCGTCGAAAAATGGATAAAACCGTCCGCAATATCGTGCGGCGCACCGGCATAATGCCCGGTCGCCAGCGCCTCGGCCCACTCGTCCGAGCCCAATACGCGGTAAATCATGGTGTGTGATGAATTTGTCATCCGGGGAAAATAAGGTCGCCCGGCCCGTTCGGCAAGCAGCCGCAATGCCAAACGACAAAAAAACCGGCTTTATGTTTTTTCCCTCTTGCGTTCCGCACAAGAACCCTATACCGATGAGAGGAAATAAGATACTTACGTATAGTTAAATTATACCAGTTAAAATCATCCGGCAAAATCAGAAGACCATACCACCAAACCGGACACGAGCACGCAGAACATGACGACCAGACAGGCCAAACGCGCCCCTGTAGACCTTCCCGACACCACCCGCCAATGGGTTTCAAATGACCAGGCCGCGAAACCGGCCGCCTTCCGCCGCGATGCGCAAGGTCCGGTGCGCCCGGCCCAGTCGCCCCGGCCAACCCGCCGGTCCCATCCCGCCCGTTCAGGCCGCTCAACCCGTGCAACACCCGAAATCATCGATATTCACAAGGATTGCGGCGGCTCAAACGCGTTTGATATCTGGCCCAAAGTCCATCTGCCCCGGCTTGTCGCCCGCCTGATCGCGGCCATCGGCACCGCCTGCGTCCTGTTTTATCTTTATAGCGAACTGGCCCGACTTATATCCTGAGACTGCACCCGCTAATAAGCTGGCTGCCTTACCGGCCCCGTCACAGCAGAACCCACGCCAGCCCCGCGACCGCCCCGGCCGAAATCAATATCGCGGCCAGCATCAGCGCCCCGTCGCGCACAAGGATCGCAAGCCCGAAGGCGGCAATCGCACTCATCGGCGCGATCCCGGCAAACGGCACCATTTCAAACAGCGGCACGAACGCCGCCAGCACCACGCACATCGCAGCAGCCATCCGCACCCCATGCCGCCCGGTCAAACCCGGCAACCGCCCGTAAAACCAGCGATCCAGCTTGTCGGCAACCGGTTCGATCCGCGCCATCGCATCGCGCACCTGCCCTGCTGCAAACGACCGGCGTCCCAGAATGTCGGGTAACCATAAATGCGACCGCCCGAACACGATCTGAATGGCAAAAAGCGCGACAATCACCGCCAAAACCGCCGGCACCATCGGAATACCTGATAACGGCGTCACCCCGATCAGACCGGGCACCAGTAAAAACGGCCCGTAACTCCGCCGCCCCAGCACCGCCACCATATCCTCAACCGAAACCGCGCGCCGCCCCGCTGCCTGATCCCGGATCCGCGCGACAATCTCGCCCACGGAAACCGGCCCTGCGTCCGTCATGCCAACCCTCGCTGCCTGTTTGCAAAATCACGTTGTCCCTGCAACGCAAACAAGGGTGGTTTTGTTTCAGGGGGGCTAAGCCAGCATTGACGTTTCAACGGGAATTTTCATCGCACCACCACGAAAAACATGCTAAATTCGCATTCAATTCGATGCTTTAAAGGTGCAAATATGGATATCACCAAGGATATTCGTCCGCTGACCGAATTCAAACGCGATACGGCGACCTTCACCAAACGCCTGCGTGAAACACAGCAACCCGCGATCCTGACCGTCAATGGCAAGGCCTCGGTGGTGGTGATGGATGCAAAGGCGTGGCAGGACATGCAAAATCGTCTGGAATATAACGAGACGGTTGCGGGCATCCGCACAGGCCTGAACCAGATTGCCGACGGTCAGGGACAGGACGCGGAAAGCTTCTTTAACGACCTCTCCACCCGGCATAAATGAAGCATTATCGGGTCGTCATATCGCCCAAAGCCGTAGCGGATATCATTACGGCCTATGACTGGTTGCATGAAGACAACCTGCTCTATGCCAATCAGTGGCGGGATGATTGGCTATTCTCTCTGAGCAAATCATTTTGCGACCAGAAAAGTGAAAACAGTTACTTGGCAGCAGCTCGAATTCTACGCGTCAATTTGAACACCGTGGTCGAAGGATTCGTATCTCCACCCTCTTCATGCCGACGATCAAGTAAGACTTCCGCCCTGTTTTCCGCATTTTCGATATCCTCAAGCAGCACCGAAAAATCAGCGGTTTTACCTCTGCCTCGCTCATAACCCTCAAGAACATCACTCAATGCACGTTGGATGTCATGACGATTACATGCACGATTAAAGTCATGAATGTGTAAAATCAGCCACAGCTCAAAACATGGATCGGAAAACGCAATACCGACATTGTTTGAATCACAAAGTTGCATTGCTTCCTGAATATGAGGGTGTTCGTCACGATCAAACACGGCCCACACTTCATCCGCCTCTTGATAAGATTGCTTGACCCGTTTGCGTTTTGCGCCCTTGCCGATGGCATTTGCCTGCTCGACAGACAGATTTGCGATTGTCATCGGAACACCAGCAGCAGGTTTATCAACAATCTTGATCAGTGGATCTCTGATCTTACGTTTTAGTGCTCGGAAATAATCCGGTTCGGTATTCTTTCCCTCACAGAAAAGATAAAAGGTTTTCTTGGGCTCTAACCGCGGACCACGTCGATGAAGATCAGGACTTTTCCGCGCCACAACCAACCTCGGCAATTAAATCGTGAATATCGACCATCGGCACCGCACCATAACGTCCCTCCAGATAACCCTTTTCAATATTATCTTGTTTGCGGGTCCGAATATCTGTCAACGGGAAAAGTTGGGACATCCCTGCCCGATTTTTCTCCACAAGCCAAATCTCGTCACGCCTCAGCACTTTAGAGTTCATCAGGTTAGTGTCATGTGTCGTCGCAAGAAGCTGCGCCCCGTTGGGGTTGGTTTCTTTATTAGAAAACAGAGCAATAATTGCTTCCGTCGCTTGAGAATGGACACTGACGTCCACTTCATCAATCGCGATAAAACCACCCTGATCGAGCACATAGAAAACGTGATTGAGTAAGCTGATCAATCTTCTTGTTCCGGAACTTTCCTGCGCTATTTTAAGAAAAGAACTTGTTCCATTATCACCCTGATGCTCAAATTCTACATCTTGATAATTTGACATATACTTCAGATATTCTTCACTCACCTTCCCTCCAATGTATTGATCTATAATTTTTGATAAACTTCCCCGAATACCAATAGCTTCATCAGAAACCTGTTTCTTCTGACGTCGGAATCCTGTGATTCCTGTACCTATTAAACTCAAGAAATTGATTGATCTTTTGTCAATATCAATTTCGCCTGTATTAATTTGAAAAATCCCTCCTTGCCCATATACATCCATATTGACATTTGTTCTTTGGAAAAACTGAAACACTTCTCCCAGAACGTCATGATTATTCTGGGCAGCAACAGAAACAAATAAACTGTTCTCCCGCGTCAGATTCTCAAGCGTTTTTTTCTCTCCCCTGAAAGACGGACCAAATTTTATTGATTCCCCCGCCTCTCGCTCGAACAAGACACGGCGCGAACCTTCCGGATAGAAGTACAACCACTCCTCTCGATACATCTCGTTATCAAACGAAAAACCATAATGGTAGCGAACGTTATTCAGTAAAAAGTCTATGCTAAATTTCGTTTCTTCCTGTTTGCAGTCGCTGCGGAGCGCAAAAAAACTGCGTTTAATGCCTTCTCCCGGCCCACTGGCACGATGAGAAAACAAAACAAGCTGCCTCATATTTGAAATCGCCTGAAGCAAGTTGCTTTTACCAGATGCGTTCGCACCATAAACCACAGCCACAGGAAGCCCCTGCAACCCGGACGAAACATGCCCCAAATCAATAAGGCCATCGTCCCGGTCGCGCAGCTTGCTGGCAATGAAAGAGATTTCCTGCTCTTCATCAAATGACAGATAGTTCTGTACGCTGAACCGCAAAATCACCATTCGGCTCCTGTTAGATTTACCAATCGGTAAAAATATTGGCGAAATTTGTCAAAATTCCGCAAATTCATACGGTATTTTCCACCCTACTATAAAATTCAAGCCCTGTAAGCAAGAACTGTATGAGCCCCCTCTTATCCGCACTCCGCTTAACAACACTCCCCTCAAAACGCCAGGCACAATGCCCTAGGTCGAACTTGCACTAATCAGCACCGGAAATAATCGCCACAGCCTGAATTCACGAAGGATACTGCAAATCAGGCCTCCCCCTTTGCCAGAACATCCGCAGCCTTCCGCGCCACCCACGCCACATCCTGACTCAGCTCAAGCCCGCTTTCCTCAAGCCCGGCAACCGGGAACCATCGCGCTTCCAGTGCGTCATCCCCCGCAACCGGCTCCCCACCTTTCCAGCGGCACAGCATCGCAATCAGGATAAAATGGCGTTTTATCTGCCCGTCCGCATCACGATCAAAGGCATCAAGGGCCGTCAAAACACCGATGGCTTCCGCCGAAATGCCGGTTTCCTCGTGAAGTTCGCGTAACGCGGCCTGTGCAAGGGTTTCCCCGGCATCGATCTTGCCGCCGGGATATCCCCACATGCCCTGATCGGGCGGATTGGCGCGGCGCACCAGCAAAACCTGCTGTTCACGCACGACAACCGCAATTGTCGCCGCAATTGGCCGTTCTCGTGATGGTGATGATGGAGACGATAAAGGCTTATCAGGCATGGCGGCCTCGTCTGCGGAGCCCGGCAAGGGAAAGACCAGGGCGGTCCCGTCCCTTCGCCGGCGTGATCCGGATCAGGTTCAAAGGGTCGGTGCGATGTCGATCATATCAGCCACACCACGCGAGACAACCCGATACAACCCGCCCCCACCGCCGCAAACAGGCCACCACCCCGTCACGCGCCACCCTCCCCGATCTTCTTATCCGCACTCCGCTTAACAACACTGACCCCCAAAACGCCCAGCGCAATGCCCCAGATCGGGCTGGTATTGACCAATGCCGCAATAATCGCCGGGGCCTGAAGCGGGGTCAGGATAATGGCCGCGGCAATCGATCCCATCGTCATGATCCAGGTGAGTGCGACCGCATAGCCGAAGCTCGGTCGCCAGCGGCGCACAAACGCATCCTCGCTTTGCACCTCGGCCCGGATGGTGCGGTTGATGGTTGTCAAAATCCCCCGGTCCCGCGAAAGCTCGATTTCCGCCATACGTTCGGAATGGCGGTTGGCCTCCGCGATCTGGGCCGGGGTGACATCCCCCTTTGTCACCGCATCGCCCACCTGTTTAAGCCCCTCGGCCGCGGTTTTCGCGACCGGATGATCAATGGTCTCAAGCCCCGCCCCAACCGCCTTCATCAAAAGCGGCAGGCCGATCTGTGCCAGTAATGCTGGTATCACGTGATACCTCCTTCCTTTTAAAAATGCCGGTTTCGCCAGTTTCCTTACCCCGCCAACACAACCCTGAATAAATTGACGCGAAAATAAAAAACCAATAGATTTATTTATCAAATCTAATGTTCGCGTTTTAATGCAGGGGATATCAGGGGGCCGTCATGAAAAGATTTCTTGTCGCAATGCTATTGTTTCTGGGGGTGAATCAGGCCAATGCGCAGCAGCTCCCGCCACCAATCGACCTTGGCATCGTCAACATCCCGCAACAGACACAGGTCTGGTGCTGGGTCGCCGTCGTCGAACAGATCGCCCATTGGAAAAGCCAGACAAACCCGAATTCATCACCGCATCAGTGTGAGCTTGTCTCTTTCGCAAACGGCATGCCGCAGCCCCTATGTTGCAATGCTGCCGCGGTGAACACCAATCCGATGCTGGCACAGCAATGCATCCGCACCGGGCAGGACCAGGAAATCATGCAATTGCTGAACATGGTCAGCAACAGTGTTGCCAGCTATGCCCTGCCCGCCCATCCGATGGCGCTTTACAATACCCTGGCATCGGGGCGTCCGATCATCCTGAAACTGCAAAACACCCCCTATAGCGGGCATGTCGTGGTGCTGCGCGGGATGGCATGGGTGCAAACCCCGATGGGGCCGACAGCAGTGCTTTATATCAATGATCCGCTGGCCTATTTCACCCAGCCCGTCCCGTTCCAGAACATCGCCCATATGTGGTCCGGTGCCTTTATCGCCAATTGAGACGGGGCTTTGCAGCCCGCCATGATGGCAATAACGACCATCGGGTTAGCCGATGTTTTTGAAAAACAGGTGCCCGCCAATCTCGGCCACCGGCACATGCCCCCGCGCCCAATAGGGTTCAACCGCATGGGTGTGATAATGCGTTGCCCCTTGGGTCATGTCGGCAATCTCCCCGGCAAGGGCGCGGGTCGCCACCCGCTTGCACAGCCGGTATGCCGGGTCGCGCGCGCTGAGTTTAAGCAACTTCGCCCGGTTCGGATCGCCTGCGTTCCAGCATGAAAACTGCCCCGGTTTCAGGCACACCTGCGACACCGTATTGCCCCACCAATAACGCCCGCGCGCTTTGGCAAATGCCACCCGGTTCAGGATCACGCAGGCCACCGCCTCGATCCCGCTCAATCCCTCGCCGCGCGCCTCGCCATAAAGGGTCCGCGCCAGAACATCACCCACCGGCAAAACGTGCGGATCGGTGATCGCATCCATCGTCAGAACATCATTCATCGCTATTTCCTTATCCTGTTTTGCGCCCGGCCTCATGCCGCTGGCGCATTGTGATCAAGCTTCGCCTCAATCCGCAGCAGATGCGCGGTCAGGCGTTTTTCAATATCCTTGAGGTACGGGATCGAAACGTAGTTGCGCGCCACATCCAGCTTGAAATCCGCCAAACCATCGCGAAGTTCGATCATCTCCGCATCATGGCTGGCGCGCTGGTTTTCAAGCCGCTCTGAAAGCTCGCTTCGCATCCGCCAGTTCAGCCAGAAAAGGCTCGCCACCGCCGGGATTTCCACCGCCGTAATCCACCAGATCAGATCAACCGGTCCACTCATCACATCCTCCTGCCCCTTTGCATAAATCGCCCATGAAAAAGGCCTGCCGCGCTGTCACAAAGGTGACGAACACATGGCAAGGCCAAATTCAAAACCCACTTCCCTCAATTCAAGCCACCCTTTATGCTGCCGTCAGACAGGAGACACCCGCCATGAGCACCAGCAAAAAAGCCGACAGATAAGCCGCAGCAACCCCTTTGGTTTTTGTTGTTGCGGCGTTCTTTCAGAACCAGTTGGCTCTGGGAGCGCTGCCCGATCCCTTTTTCAAGGAAACGGCTTGATGCGCTCTGATATCTTGTCTTGGCGGTATTCGCTTACCGCCACTGTTCTTCTGTTATCTCCATTCGATCTTCTGGCATCGCTTGGCATGGATATGTATCTGCCTGTGGTGCCACGCATGGCGGGCATTCTTGGCTCCAGCCCGCTTCTGATCCAGCTGACCCTGACTTTCTATCTGGTCCTGATCGGTGCCGGGCAGCTTGTCTTTGGCCCCTTGTCTGACCGTTTTGGCCGTCGCCCGGTATTGCTGGGTGGCGCGATGGCCTATATCGCGGCATCGGTTGGCCTTGCCCTTGCCACACGCGGCGATGTGTTTCTGGCCTTGCGTCTTGTGCAGGCGGCCGGGGCTTCGGCCTGTCTGGTTGCGACCTTTGCCACCGTGCGCGATATCTATGCCGGACGCGATGAAAGCAACGTCATCTATGGGCTGCTGGGATCCATGCTCGCCATGGTTCCGGCCATCGGGCCGTTACTCGGCGCTCTTGTCGAAATATGGTTGGGCTGGCGGGCGATATTCGCGCTCCTCGGCCTTGCCATGGCGTTTGCGGTCATTGCCGCCTTTTTCCTGTGGCCCGAAACCCGGCAACGAACCGAAACCGGCCTTCGCTGGCGTGATCTTCTTGCCCCGCTTGGTCGGCTTAACTTCTGGCAATACACCCTGTCCTACGGGGCCGGAATGGGCAGCTTCTTTGTCTATTTCTCGGTCGCACCGTGGCTTCTGATGGCACGGCATGGCCTGTCACAAACCCTGTTCAGCCTCCTCTTTGCCTCCGTCGCGATTGCCATGATGGCAACCGCCCGTCTGGTCGGGCGGCTGGTGCCGCGTTTTGGCATCGCGCGGATCATGGCGACCGGCATGTTCTGCCTGATGACCGGGGCCGGGATGCTTGCCCTGACCGAAAGCCTCATACCCCGATCGATCATGGGCTTCATCGCGCCGATGTGGCTGATCGGGGTCGGTATTTCGATGGCGGTATCCGTCGCCCCCAATGGCGCGCTTCGCGGTTTCGATCACATCGCAGGCACGGTCACGGCGGTTTATTTCTGTCTTGGCGGTCTGTTGCTTGGCGGGTTCGGCACCCTTGCCGTCACCCTGCTGCCCCGCCAAAGTGCATGGCCGATTGTTGCCTTTTGCGGGTTTGTTCCGATCATCGTTCTGATGATCAGGCACTTTAACCGCGATTAATCCTGATCGCCCCGGCACAAAAAAGACCCGCAAACCGAAAGGCTTGCGGGTCAGTCAAGGAGGTCACTCATCAAAACCAGATGAGATCAGCCGTCGTCTCAATGGTCACCGGCATGGTCCGCACAACATCCCCGAACGGGAGGATCAGGGCATTCATGCGGGGCCGGTGTCTCGTCAAAGGGCGTCGCCATGTGTCTCCAACGATGTCTTCACATCATGCGCGAACAGCAGGATCATGCCTGCGCGCGCCGGAAACTCAGGCGTGCGGCCCGTTCAATTTCACTTCCAGCTCCTGCCACGCCTCACCCGATGCCACAAGGCAGCTTGCCCCGTTGGGCGAGGTAAACAGGATGGTCCATGTCTTGCCATCGGGTGCCTTAAGCACCTCGATCACGCCGCCATTGGCGGTCACGCCAACCGCAACCGGTTCCTCGGAATATTTCGCACTCAGGCTATTGATCACCTTGCTGCGATCCCCGCAAACCGGCGATACGGTCTGCGCTTCGACCGGACTGGCAAGGGCAATGCCACCGGCCATTACGGCAATCAGGCTTACAGTTTTCCACATGGTCAGGCCCTCCTTTAAGGGACAGCGCAGCGCGGCGCACCCGATGCCAATCTCCGTTTGGGTGTCCTTTCCCGGCACTGCTAAATTGACCAACACCGCCCTGGCGGCAATAACTAATCTTTAGTATAGAAAAAATCACAGAAAACTATTCAACCATATAGATAACGTAATCACGAAAGTTGAATTTTCCATAAATTTTTCGCTCTTTTCTCCGACGGGTTGCATAAGCATCTGTGAATGAACAAAACTTTTTAGGGCTGAAAGCCTTTTTGGGCCGAAAAAGCCGCCCCGGCAGGCCGCCAGTCGCCCTCCGACCGGGCTTTTTCCACCCGTGGCAGGCGCACCGGCTCATGAATAAGGCAACCCGCAACCGCATCAAGCCCGTCATCATGCCGCCCCGTTTTGCCCCGGCGGCGCCCCCGCCCCTCGCCCGGACGCCATTCGCGCATTTCACGGATGAACGGCGTTTGCCAGATACGCTCATGCGCATGCAGCAACCCCGCACTCAACGCCGCGCCAAATGCATCCTCAATCCGCGCATCCTTGTTTTGCGCCTCGTGATGTTCGACCACACTTGCCGCCCAGTCGGCCTGCTTTAAGGCGCGCCGCAGGATATTGGGCAAAAACCGCCCGATCCCGTTGGTCTCCACCCGCACGGATGGCAAATGATGCGCCTTGATGAACGCCGCCGCCCCGGCACAAATCTGGCTGGCTTCATCGGCTTCATGCAGGCGTGTGGCATCAAATGTCAGCCACGCCATATCATGCAGCCAGTATTCCCCCTGATCACAGACATAAACGCACGCGATCACCGCGCCATCCCCCCCCTTTGCGCCCTCATTTGCGCCACCAGGTACACCCCCGCTTTTGCCAAAACTCGGATCAAAATGGCACGCGCCCGCCATCATCTGCCGATCCCCGATGGACAGCCGAAGCGCGCCATTGGCCTGCGCGATCACCGCATCATCGCCATAGCGGCGCAACCGCGCGGGGTCGAGGATCCCATCACTGGGGGCGATCATTTCCAGCATCATCTGGCTGGCAAATTTCCGCTCCCCGGTATGGGTGCGGATTTCCTCGATCTTGAGTGTCGGAAACCGCTCTGGCCAGTTCGATTGCCCCTGATCATCAAGTATCGGCAGGCAGAACCGCTCAAACCCCGCCAGAAACGATGCAGCCTCCCCGGTTTCGGCCCGGATTTCGTCGGCATAGATCGAATAATAGCTATGCGGGGTGCCGACATAAATCTGCGTGCCATCGGGCGACAGGACATAGGCAATCTCGCCCAGTTTTTCGCGCAGTTCGGCACGTTTATGGGCGCTATCGCTGTTTTTGGGCACCTCGACATCATCGCAAATCACCACATCGGCCCGCGATCCGGTGATATTGCCGCCAATACCGGCTGCCTGCATCGACGGATCACGCAACACACCCGCCCGTTCAACAGTAAAACGCTGCGTGCCCCAATCGACCCGCTTTTCGGGCAACAGCCCCGCCAGCAACGGATGGCGTTCGATCACACGCTTGACATTGCGCACCATCTTTTTCGCCAATCCCAGATCGGCCGCCAGAACCAGAATCAGCAAATCCGCATCACGATACAGCAACCACGCGCAAAACAGCCCGACCAGTGTTGATTTGCCCGAATTGCGAAACGCCATCAGCAAAAGCTGCCCCTTCCCCGCCTTCCAGCAATCCTCAAGCCACGCCGCCATATCGCGATGATGCCCCGGCAACCCCAGCCCCATCATCGCATTCCAGATCCAGACAAACTCGCCAAACCCGGCACATCTCGCCCGCCCCCGATCAATCACCTGCGCCATGCCCGCTCCCCACCCATCTGATAACAGGACCCAAAAACCAAGGCCCCCGGGGTTTCCCCCGGGGGCCTGTTTAATTCACAGCAAAAACTAAACCTTGTTAAAGGCAGTATGAGTGTGAAAAATCTTCGCAACCTATCTCAAAGATTGGTGCAAACTCCAAACTTGCTTTCCCAGGATTTTCCACCTGAGTTCCTGCAGTTGTGCGCATCTTTGTGATTGAGAATCTTGCCGGTACACTTTCTCGCAGAATAACAATTCTGCCTTCCCGTTGCGCCTTCATCCTCCATAGTTTCATCACTGCTCTCGTCAGAACCATTGGGATTGTTCCCTCGGTTATCGGTATTTGTGATGTTCTGGGTTTGAACACCACCTTTGGTATCCGACGCAAAGGCAGGGGCTGCAAACAGCAGCGCTGCCAAAACTAAGGCCAAAGATTTCATCGTACTTCATCCTTTCAAAAAACGGCTATGCTCGGTACCAGATGGTGCCTGCAATAACCTTCCCGGCCTGCGTCATGCAAAGCCGGTATGTTTCGGACGAAACATCAATTGGCCTGTGATCAATCGCTTGGGAAAACTGATTTCGGAAAATCCGGCAGTAAACATCTTCCCGGCACACCAGACACTGCCGTAACCCAGCTCCCGAAAACAAAAAAACGGGCCGAAGCCCGTTTCGTTACCGCTAGAAATGCCGGCTCATCCAAACCGCCCCTACCGTCCCGCCTTCACCGCCCCAAACCGCAGCCCATCCACCAGAAGCTCCACCATGCTGCGCGTATGTGCCGCCCCCGCTTCATCGCCAACACCGGCGACCGAAAGGTTGCCAATCGCGCGCAAAAGGTCATAGGCGGCAATATCGCGGCGCACCTCGCCCGCCGCCGCCGCGGCTTCCAGAAGCGACATCAGAACCGGCTCGAACTTCGCGCGAAAATAATCGGGCAGCGCATCAAACGCCGGATCGCCGGAATGCAGTGCTGCCGCCAGCCCCTTTTTGGTCGCGATAAAATCGGTATAGCGATTAAGCCAGCGCACCAAAGCCTCGCCCGGCGGATAATCCATCGCCAGCGTTTCTGCGGTTGCCGCACAGGCATCAACCTCGCGCCTGAAAACCGCCGCCACAAGGTCGGATCGGGTCGGGAAACGGCGATACAGCGTGCCGACACCAACCCCGGCCCTGGTGGCAATTTCGCGCACCGGCGCATCCACGCCCGCGGTCGCAAAAACCGCCTTGGCCGCCTCAAGCACCGCATCCTCGTTACGCTGTGCATCGGCGCGCACCCGCCGCTTCGGTGCGTTACCATCACTGTCAAAGTCATGTTTTGTCATGGTGTCCGCCACGCATGGCTTCCTTTTTCCGACCGGTCCAAAGACCCCGCACGCAATTACCCTTGATATACGGAACAACGTTCCGTATATACGATTCATCAAGTGGAACAAAGTTCCGTTTATTATCGGATCAACGTTCCGTTTTTCTATATAGGCGAAGCCCCCGACCTTCGCCAAGCAAAACAAGGCACCAAGTCATGAACAATCTGCTTACCGATGCCCGCCATATCCCGACCGGCCCGTCCTTTCCGACCCTGTGCATCAACCCGGTCACCCTCCCGGCCCCGGATCGCGGCCAACCGCTTGAACTGCGCATCACCGCGCCGCTCACCCCGCCCTCGAATGATCGGGACCTTCCGATCCTTCTGCTGTCGCACGGGCATGGGCCGTCGCTTTATATCCCGTCGAAGGATGGTTACGCCCCGCTTGCGAATTTCTATGCCGCGCACGGCTTTGTCGTGATCCAGCCGACCCATGGCAATTCCAAGGTCGCGGGCCTTCCGGCCGATGCACCGGGCGCACCGTTTTTCTGGCGCTCGCGTGTGCAGGATATGAAGCTCATCCTCGATCAGCTTGACGCGATAGAGGACCAGTTCCCCGCAATCGCCGGGCGGCTGGACCGCAGCAAAATTGCTGCCATCGGCCATTCGCTGGGCGGGCAGACGGTTGGCATGCTGCTTGGTGCCCGTCTGACCGATATCAACGACCCGACCGCACAGAATGTCGATCTGATCGAACCGCGCATCACGGCCGGCGTGCTGCTGGCCGCCCCTGGCAAGGGTGGGGATAGCCTCAGCGACTTTGCACGTGCAAACTACACGTCGCTCAACCCCGATTTCAGCCACCTGACGACCAGAACCCTCGTCGTTGCTGGCGATGCCGATGACAACCCGCACCTGACGACCCGTGGCCCCGCCTGGCACACCGACCCGTTCCACCACAGCCCCGGTGCCGACGCCCTGCTGACCCTCATTGGCGGCAAACACGGCCTTGGCGGTATTGCCGGATATGATGCAAAGGAAACCGACGACGAAGATCCCGACCGCCTTGCCATCACCCAACGCATGACGCTGGCCTACCTCAAATCCGCGCTTGACCCCGCGGATACGTCATGGGCGAACGCCGCCAAAGCCCTTGCCAATCACGCCCCGTCACATGCCCATGTCACGCTCAAATAACATCTGAAAACAAATCGGCTGCATCGTTTGCGCGATGCAGCCGCTAAATCACCTTCCACGTCTCCCCACTGGCAAGGTTACGGACATAATCGACCGCCTCCCCGTTCCAGTGATAGGAAAAATGATCGCCCTGTACGGGGATCGGCACCACATCGGGCCAGAACGACGCGATGCAATGCCCGCCGTCAAACCGCACACTCGGCCAGTAAATCCCGTCCGATCCCGCCGCGCGTCGCTCCGCCCCAAATTTCTGCGACGCCGAATAATCATCGGGATCCAGCAAATCCGCCCGATCGCTCACGTCATCAAACACATGATCCATCCGCCCGACCAGTTCGCGAAACTGCGATGTCCAGCCCGGTTCCTCATCGGTCGCCCGCATCATCCGTGCATGGTGATGCACGGTTTCGGCAATCGCCACAGACCGGCCATCCCCCGCATAATAAAGCCCGTATGTACCATCCGAAAACCGGCCGGGGCGATAGGGCGAACAATGGACAAACGGCGCCATCACGTAACTCGCCCCCGGCCCCGATACCCGGCGTTCGACCGGCACCTTGGCCAGATTGCCGATGCTATCGCGGATACGCGGGTTCATCTTGGCCTCGGCCGATGCCAGGGCCTCCCAATCGGCGGGATCGGCGATATCTTCAAACAGGTCAATCGGCGGATAGATCGACCGGATGATCCGCACGCATTGCGGCCACGCAACATGCCTGCTCCTGCTCACCAGCCACCACGCTCCGCATCAAGGTAACTTCGGATATCGGCGATATCCATGATCTCGCCGCGCAACATGATCTCCAGCGCAGATTGCCCGCCAAACGCCGCATTGGGCTTGCGGATCCACGCATAACCCCGTGCCGGTTCACGAAACAGATATCGCAACCCTTTGTGAATCCCGATCAGCATCGCCATGCGCGTGCGCAAATCACGATCAATCCGCCCGATATCCTTTTTCTTCCACCGCGCCCATGTGCGCGCGGGCATATCGCCCAGCAACACCCGCGCTTCCTGATCGCTCAGGTCCCAGACACCAAACAGATTAACCGTGGCCCGCGCCAGCGCGGCCGCCTCATCCTCGGTAATCACCGCCCGATCCGGCCGCGCCCCGACCGGCTCCACAATCGCGAATTCCATCACATACCTCCATTTGGCATCAATATAGCATTTTTATGCCAAATGGCAAATGACGGGATAGCAAAACCAGCGACCGCGCTCGCGGCCCCATGGACTCCCGCCTGCGCGGGAATAACGAAAGGATGGAAAGACCTTACCCCCCCCCCAAAAAAAACCGTCATTCCCGCGCACGCGGGAATCCAGCCAGCTGTGCCGTGCACGCCGCACGTCACGTCATGTCGATAAAACCGGAAAATTTCGACACGTTCTTGGGATATGTCAATGAGATCGACACTAGGCTCTCCTCACTCAAAGACGCTTAACAAGCTTCCATTTTTGCTGACTTACAACATCGTGTGGAGAGATATTTGAGGTGCGAAAGCTATCTATTAGAGGTAATACGCTGCAAAAAAACGAACCAATTATGGTTGATTACTCAGAAATTATTTGAAATCTCTCAGGATCAAGGAGGTACCAATATCTACCCCTCTTTTCCATTTTTCCTATAACAGAGACCAACTTTCCTGCCTTGTGGGCAGCTAATGCCTTCCCATAATCTTCTTCATTGAGAGAGATGTGCAGCCTTCTTTGCGTATAGTCTTGGGACGATATTTTAACCACCACCTTACGGTCATCATGGAAAATATCCGATGCTCGCAAGTCGAAGTCTGTATGCAAATCCGTTACGTACCCCGCAACAGCTTCTCTTTCCGGGACAGTAGTTCTTTTCAGTTCTCTCGATGCCGTTTCCATGATTTCAATTTTTTCACTACCAAAATCAAAATTGAAACCCTGCTCTATTTTGACTTCTGGCAACTGAGGTGACCACTGAAAATCAAAGCTCAAACGACTAAGTTTGGCTGCCTCATGCAAGTTCAACAGGTCATCAAGCATGTTGGCATTTAGGCCCTGCTCATAACCATCAGTAATTGGCAACGTGGTATCTTCTCTAGCCGCCAAATCTAGATGTCTCATACCAGTAGCAATTCTTTCAATAACCTTCCGCTCAAACGGTGCTTCCAGTTCAGTAAAGACGGAGGTATCCAAGGGCTCTATTAGTGGTTTTGGTATCGCCTCAAAATGGACCGGTGATTCAACAACAAACCCAAAACTACCTTTGAATGTATGACCAAACCGGCATTTTCTCCCATATTCAGCGGCTACGGGAGGAGCACGCTTAATCAATTGCTCTCTTCTCAACTCCGCTGCTGCCGAAGAAACCATGAAGGATTTCAAGCAAGTAACATACTCGACGGCAGTCTCCATATCTATGGTATCATACCTAACTAAACTATCTGCAATCCGAGAGCGAAACACATCAAACTTTATCGCCAATATTGCACTAATAATCTCTTCAATCGATCTTCCGAGATAGTCAGCTAACTGCTCGATAGCATCGGCAAGCGACCTTTCCCAGCCTCGAACGTTTTCAGACTTTGCAACGATTAACTCGAACTCTGCACCTTCAATGCTTTTCTTATAAAGTGTATAATTTTCTGAATTTCCTGCAATGAGCCAATCGCTCACACGAAGATAGCTTTGAACGTTAGAAATGTGAGGTAAACTCTCATAAATTTTTTTCTTATTCATGAGAAAAACTCCATTCTCCGAACTCGCTCTTTATCTAGTAAATTTTTAATCGCATCTACATTTAGTATATTTGACTCTGGTATTCTAATCCTGACCTTTCCTCTGTTTTTAGTTTTATTGCCGGAAGACAACCACCAAAAGCAGCAATTCCTCAAAATCAACTCTTCTGATGAAATATCTAGCCACTTTTCTTTATCTTTCGGCAAACACATTAGAATAAGAATCAAAGGTTGATCATCACTACTTCTATTTACAATATCATTGTAAGTTTTAGCTTCTAGATCATAAATTACTTCTTTTTTTTCATTATCATAAGACCAAACGGTTGTGGCTTTTAATTGATAGTCAATTTTACAAGCTCCCTTTAAAAACCGCTCTTTGCTATCTCCATCATCCACCGTTCCCTTCACCGGCGCAAAGGTACCATCAACGCCATAGTCATGATCAGGTTTACTTATAATAATCCCCGCCATTCCAGCCACGATCGAAACATATGCGCGGCTCAGAGATTCTTTTGTGTGCTCTTCTGTATATGCCATGGCTACTTTTAAGTGATTTTCCCGTAAAACGTCTCCCACAAGATGTATTACTATAAAAGAAAGTTTGCTAATAGGGTTTCCTCAAAGCCCATTAATTTTTCCTAATTTAAAACGATTTTTCAAAGGATTCAGGCTAATATTCTTTGCTATTTTGGCCTGTTAATTTCCTCCCAACGCCCCCCTTGCCTCCGCAATCAGCCTCCTGATCTCCGCCTCTTCCATCGCAGGCGACTTCGCCTTGTCATTTTCCGCCGCCGCATCCGGGCCGGACGCCCAGCGCAGCAGTTTGATCAGCCCTTCAAGATGCGAAAGCCCCGCCTTGCACGCCGTCTGATGGGCGGCAAAGCTTTTGGCATCCATCTTGAGGGCCGCGGCCTGCGCCATCCGGCGATAGGCATTGCGCGCCCGGTTGATATCGCCGGGCAGGCTTTGCAAAAACTCCGCCCGCACCGTATCAAGTTCCTCCATCCTGTCCTCCGATCCCGATTTGGCTTCCATGGGGTTAATTTCCCGAATTTTCCGAAAGGGTGATCAACCGATCATCCCCCAACCGTTCCGGCCAATAGGAAACCCCGCGCAAATGCCCGTTTAACGCCCCGCTTTGCCCGGCATAACTCCCCAGCCAGATCACGTTGAAATTGCGTGGCATGGCAAAGCCGCCCAGCGATTTCAAAACCGCCCCGTCCTTGGCGACCGCCACCCCATCATCCTCCCACGCCAGCACAATCCGCGTGCGCGCGCCCGGCACAAGCCCGCCATAAAGCGACTGGGTGATGATCGGCGCGCCAGCCTTGCGCAGTGAAATCCGCAACTGATCCGCCGCACTGTCATAGCCAAGATCAAGATGATCATCTTTAAGGTTCCCCGAATGCATCTGCATGATCCGCCAGATGCCGCTCCAGGCCGCAGGCAATTCCAGATCAAACACAAACGTCCCCCGCCCTGTTGCCCCCCGGAACCAGCCCCCCGGCCCCAGCATCACATCATCCATCGCCCGTGCCGCCGGAATGCCCTTGCTGATCATGTCGCTGGTCAAAACCGGCCCGGACTCAAGCTGCGCATTCCAGATCAGAATTGATGCCGGATTGCCCGAAATCGCGGTGCTGATTTTCGGATAGCGGCTGGTGCCTGATGCGGTTTCCGCAAAGCCCACCCGTTGCCAGCTTTCATCAAGGCTCACCGCATGGGCAGATGCCCCATTTACCCCGCCCAGCGTAATTTGGGCCGTGCCCGATACCGCCCGCGCCCAGACGCCAAAGCTGTAAACCTCCCCCGCAACCAAATCATCGACCCGCTGATAAAGCCCCGCCGTGCCGCCCGGAAGGTCAAGGCGTGTGGCCGTGATACTCCCATCCGGGGCCTCAATCCCGGATGCGCTTGCGCTTACCCCCGCTTCCTTCTCCCAAAGCGGATTGGAAAACGCGGTGGAATAGCGCAACAGATTGCTTGCCGCCGCCTCGATCAAAAGCCCCTTCGCCCGGCCCAGCGCATCGTGATCATGGCCGGGAATATCGGCCCCAATCTCGGTCAGAATCCCGTCTGATCCGCGCACGATCTTGGGGCTCGCCCGCGTCACGCGCAGGCAGCTTTCCAATGGCGCATATCGCATGCCCATTTTGCATTCTCCGTCCCTGAATAAATGAAAGGCTGAAAGTGCCGCCTTTACCCGCCAATCCGGCACAGATGAAACCAGCTCATCACCGCCCCCGCCGCGATCTGGCGCGTGATGCTGTCCGAATGCCGCACCCGCAGCCGAAGCGCATTATCGCTCGCAATCCCGATCCGGGCGATGCCGCTGACCCGCACACTCTGCGTCGCATTGCTGCCCGACCCGACAATATCGGACGCCTGCAAATGCGTGCTCCATCCCGCCGCCCCTAGGCGCTCGACATAGGCACTGACCGCCACCGCCTCCGCACCAATGGCAAAATTCACCCCGGCATCAACATGGTAAAAACCGGGTGGAAGATTCCCAACCCCATGCAGGGCGGCGTCATAAAGCCCGTGGCTATCCTCCGCAACATGATCCCATTCAACAATGAAATAACCGCCCGCCGGAATATCCTGCGCATTGGTCCGCAAAAGCTTCACCACCGGCCCGTTTTGGGCGATTGGTGCTGCAAACCACCGCGTCCCATCACAGATCAGATCAACACAATCCCCCCGGATCGGCAGGGCATGAACACTGCGCACCGCCGCCCCATCCAGCGGCACAATCTGATCCCCGCTGGCCGCCGCGACATCGACCATCGTGCCATCGCCATTGACCACGCGGTATCGCACCCCGTTGCGCGCGGCACTCACCCCCGGAAGGCTCAACCGCCCGCCATTCGATAACCGCACCAGCGCCCCCGTCTCGCGGATATCCATGATCCGGTCACCCGGCGCATCAATCACCGGCATGCGGCGTTCATCCTGCCAAAGCGTTGCGTTTTGCGCGCGCAGATCAAGGTCAAACGCCGCCCCCGCCATCTGCTTCTGAAACCCCGCAAGGGCGGTTTCCGCCCGCGTTCCGGCGGCCTCGGCCCGGTTAGCCGCATCCTGCGCCATCGCACCATGCCGCCCCGCCGCTGCAATCTCCCCCGCATCCGGCCCGTTCGCCAGCCCGTCGCCCTGATCGTTCCACACCAACGCCCGACCGGGCTCCATCCGCGGCAATGCAAGATCACCCTTGTCCTGATCGGCGGGATCAAGCCGCAAACTGCCCACCATCGCCCGATCCACATCGCCAAGGGCCGCGGTCAGATAATCCAGATCCCGATCGACCGCATCCCCGCGGGGCGATGCCGAACCGCCATACGCACTCAACCGCCGTAACCGCAAATGCCGCCGGATCGAAATCGCGGCCCCCACCTTTGGCGCGACCTCGAAAATCACCTCGCCACCGGGCGCTTCCTCCGCCTCATTTAACGCCACATGAAACCCGGTCGTGACCGGCTTTCCATCAACGCGCACCGCCACATCATCACTGCCAAAAACCGCAAACTGAAACGGAAAAACCGTACGCTCCCCGTCGCCGGCAAACCCGACACCCGCCCCGCCAGTAGCCTTGAATACCACGCCCATCTCATCCCCCTAAAAACCCGAAACCGAACCCCCAGCCCTGGACTCCCGCCTGCGCGGGAGTGACGAACAGGTGGAAAGGCCTCACCCCAACCCCGTCATTCCCGCGCACGCGGGAATCCAGTCAGCCGCGCCGCATCCTCAAACCCAACCACCGAACCCACAAGCCCGATGGACTCCCGCTTTCGCAGGAGTGACGAACGGGTGGAAAGGCCCTACCCCAACCCCGTCATTCCCGCGCACGCGGGAATCCAGAAAACAGTGCCGTACACTCAATACCCGCCACGAACCCCTTAAGCCCTCACCACCCATCCCGCCGCGCAAACCACGCATTAAGCCGTGCCACCGTGTCATCCTGTGACGACCGCAAAAGCGATGTTTCACGCCAACTTGCCTGCCGGTTGACCTCCGCCCGCTTGCGCGCCGCCGCATCCGCATCGGCCTGCGTTTCCGACAATGCCTGTTTTTCAAGCCCGGCCAGAACCGCACTGGCCGATCCCGCCGCCCCGCTTTGCAGTCCCGCCGCCCCCTGGCGTGCGCGAAGCCTTGCCTGCCGGATGCGCAATTCCTCGGCCCGTTCGCGCGCACGCTCCGTCTCGCTCGCATTGATGCTGGCAATATCGGCCTGCCGGTTGGCTTCGGTCTGGGCCGCGCGGCTTTTCTGATCCGCGCGGTTTGATGAAATCTGCTGCCCGGTTTGCAGGGCAGAAAGTGCCATTGGTGCATAGGATGCAAACGCGCCCATCAGTCATTCACCCCCAATTCGCTGGCGACCCCCAGCAATAAAAAAGGCCGGGGAAAATCCCCGGCGATCCGCCATAATCCATCATTGTTCCGCCCGGCACTACCACGCCGCCAGCCAAGGGCCCGCAAACTGACATCACCGCTATAGGCCGCGTCCTCGCTCCGTCCTCTACCCAGCGTCACATCGCGAAATCCCCGCCCGGTATCAACACGCAGCTGTTCGGTCTGCTGCACCCGGAATGTCACCGAAACAAGCCGCAGCGCATTGCCCCCATGTGCCCGCGTGCCATCCGATCCGGCGGGTGGCAAAGCGGCAATTTCATGGGTAAACGGCAATCCGGCCACAACCGTTGAAACCGCATCAGCCAAACTGATCGTGCCGCCCGACACCGTAATATCGCGATAAAGCCGCCCATCGGCCCACACGGCCAGCGTGACATTTTCCAGATCATCCAGCCCGCCCCAATGGCGGCGCGGTTCCTCGCCTTCGGTCAATTCTGCGGCGATCGAAAGATCAAGCCCGCAACCCTCATCAAACCGGCCAAGGTAAAATTGCCCGTCCCGCTCAAGGCAAAGGTAAACCTCCCCGCCCGCCACCGCGACGGCGCGAAATGCCGCACCCTCAACACCTTGCGCCGACCAGGCGGTGATCGCCTCGCTGCGATAAAGGGTCAATGTCCCAAGGCTGCCATCGCCCATCACCACATGCAAAAGCCTGCGATCCGCATCAAATGCCTGATCAACCGGGCCCTGCACCAGATGGCGCGATAAAAGGGCCAAATCCGCCGCCCCATAGGCCTGCTCGACATCGGTAAACAGAAATTCGCGCAATTCCCGACCGCTGCGCGCGGCAAAGATCGTCGCGCCATCCACATTGACCAACGGCACCGTGCGATCCGCCCGGCTGCCGATCCGGGTCTGGCGCGTGACCTGAATATTGGCTGGCGTCAACGGGTCCCCCGTCACCATCCATTCCGATCCGCTGGTGAAAACCTGCAAATGGCGGCCTGCGAAAATGCCGGTAATCGCATTGACCTGATCGGCCAGCAGGGCAAATTCAATCGCCTCGTCATCCAGCCCCTCGCCCAGATCGAAATTGAACAGATCCCCCGATTTCGACATCCACAACCGGTTAGGCAAATCCCGCGATCCGCCAATCACCATCCGGTCCTGATGAAATGTCACGCTGCGCGGCCAGCCGCGAACCGGCGAAAACACCTGTTCCTCGAAATCCTGTGTCGTGCTGGCATTCGGAAGCGCCTCTTTCAAGGTAATGGTTGCCAGTGTCGCACTCGAAACCCCGGCAATCTGCCCCTCGATCCCTTGGATACGCCACCGCGTGCCAACATGCCCGGCCTCAAAAAGCGCCGAACTGGCCGTGATGCTGATCGTACCACTGGTCCCTGAAGGCGTGATCGAAACCGCCGGATCGCCGAATTTGTAGTATGGCTGAAACCGCTTCACCGCCGTTTCGCGCCACGCCCAGTTGGTCATTTCCCAAACACCAGCCCCATCCCTCGATGCCTTTCGCGTCAGGCGCATCGGCTCGACCTCCGGGTGGGTGACAAGCAGCGTATCGGCACTTTGCGTCCAGTTCAGAAGCGCATGGTGGATAGTTCCAAACGGCGTCTCAAACCCGACAATAGCCACCCCATCGCGATAAACCGTCCCCTCGTAATCCCCAAACACCAGCAGATAGGTCTGCTCGGTATTGAACTCGAACGGGATCAACCGCACCGGGCCAGACACCGCATCAATCAACGCAATACCGGGCCGCCTACGCACCCCGCCGCTCGGTTCAATGAACACATTGCGCAACCGCGCCGCCCCATTGCCATAGGCATTCAAATCCGACCGCCCCCACAATTCCGGCGCCAGTTCACCAGTCGAAAATGTCGTCTTTTCCAAGACCCTGCGCGCCATAACCATCCCCTCCGGTCAATCCCCAAACCCTTATCCCCGAGCCCCGATCAGGGTAAAATCCCCAATCGCCCGCGGGGTTGATTGCTGCGCATCGGCCAGCCTCGCGCTCCGAAACTGATCCTCCGCGCGCTTAAACAGATATTCCGCCCGCGACGTACTTTCGGTCAGCGGCACACAGAACTCCGCAGCCAGCCGCGTGATCAGCGCCAGATCGAAAAACGCGGGAAATGCCCCCTCCGCCATTCGCCCGACATAGCGCAGATACGCCCGATCCGCCGCGCACCTCACCGCCCCCTGCACCAGCTCAAATTCCGGCACCGCCCCGCCCTCGGTCTCAAGCGACAGCAGCCGGATAAAATCCCCGGGCAGGACAAACATGCCCTCGCCAGCGCCCAAAACGTCCTCACTCTCCTTCCGCGCCAGCCACGCACCCCTTGCCGCAAACCGCCACGGATACGCCGCCAGCATCCCGTCCCGAATGGCCGGATAAAGCATCCCCGCCACCTCCGCCTCGGCGGTGTCATCCTCGAACGAAACAATCGGTGCCGCCCCGATCATCACCAATGCACGCGCACAAAGTGCGATGTCGCTCAGTGCCATATCGCGTTCCCTTCAATTCCCGGTTGCCGATATCGTTGAAATATTGTCAAAATCCGTATCAACCGACCGTGACAGGGCCGGGCAATTTGAATGGAGCACGAATGTCCCGGTTCCCGTATGTCGCATCACTTGTTTTCGCGGGCACCTTGGGCCTGTCTGAACTGGCCCCGGCCTTGGCGTCCATTCCGGCACCTGCTGCGGAAATCGCCCAGAATTCTGATGTCGATCCCCTGATCGATGATTACTGGCGCAAGTCCTACGCAGGCGATGCCGAGGCCCAGCGCATACTGGGCGCCATACTGTCCTACGACTATGCCGAGGACGGCCACATTGACGATGATGAACATTTCACCATCACCCGCCTGCTTGAATGTGCTGCCCTGCAGGGTGACCAGCCCGCCATTGATCAGCTGCAAAACATCAACGCCAATTTCGATATCAGCGAAACCGGCGAATGCTATTACACCGGGGCCGGTTACACCGCCGACCAGAAGCAAAACGCACCAGGCATTTCCGACACCGCAAACAGCTATGATGGCGATGAAGACGCCCTGCGCGCCCGCGCCATGAATGGCGACCCCGCCGCACAGTTCGCGCTCGCCGAATATCTCGAAGGACAATTCCTTTTCTTTGATGCCTTCGAAGAAGCCGAAGGCTGGTACAATTGCGCTGCCAAACAGGGTTACGCCCCGGCCATCGCGGTTCTGGCCGACGGCGATGCCATTACGACCTACCCGGCATCAGAACCCTGCCCCTTCACCAACCGCACCATGGATGCCAACGGCACGATAACCGAACGCTTTACATCCTCCAGATCCATCGTGATCGAACCGGCTCCTGCTGTTCCTGCCTCGGCTCCCGCATCCGAACCGGCGATGACCGCCCCGGCACCCGATACCGAACCACTCTTTGCCGATGCGCTGGCCGCCTATCATGGCAATGGCGTGCCGCAGGATTTCACCCGCGCGATGGAACTGGCCCGCAAGGCGGCTGATCATAACCATGCCGGCGCGATCAACCTGATTGGCGTCATGTATCTCAACGGGTCAGGCGTCGCACCCGACGCCACCGAAGCCGCCTATCACTATCGGCGCGCCGCCGATCTGGGCGATGTGTCTGCCATGGTCAATCTGGCCGATTGCTATCTGCACGGCATCGGGGTCGATGTCAGTCTGCCCCGCGCACGCGAATGGTATGAAAAGGCCGCCTCCGACGGCGACGCCTACGCCCAATACAACCTTTCCGCCATCTACCAGTCCGGGGCCGAGGGCATTGAACCCGATCCCATGCTGGCCCGGAAATGGATGAAGCTTGCCGCCGAAAACGGCGATCCCGACGCCCCTTACCATTACGGCCATTTCCTTGAATACGGCATCGGTGGCCCCGAAGACCCGGCAGGCGCAATTGTCTGGTATCAGAAGGCCGTCGAACTTGACGATATCAACGGTTTTGCCGCCATGGGCCGGATGCATTATTACGGCGAATACACCACCGAAGACCTCGAACTTGCCTGGTACTATCTGTCCATCGCCGCCGCGCGCGATCATGTCGAAGCCAAAACCTGGATCGAAGTCGCCGCCCCCTCCGTCACCTACGAACAACGCGCCCGAGCATCCGCTCAGGTCACCAAATATCTGACGGAAAAAGGGGCGCAATAAAGCGCCCCTCTCCCTTTGTTCCAAGAAACGCAAATCCCTTGGCCTTACACCGCCGGATAAAACGCCTTGATCGCATAAGTCACCGCAACGTTGCGCGGGCGGGTTTCGGCGCCAACTCGGGCATTTGGCGAGCCAGCGCTGTCAAATGCCAACCCGGACACCAAACCACTATGGGTGCCCACGGCAGCTCTACCATTGTTATTAGCCTCGGCCTCACTGAACGCCCCATCAAATGACGCAAACGGTGCAAACATACCGCCGTCAGTGCCGTAGCCTAACGCACGAGCCGTAATGCGCTGCATCTGATCAAGCTGACCAGACGCAAACCCACGCCCATCATCCACGCCGCGACCGGCATCAAAACCGCGAATGAACTCGCCGCGAAGGTCTGGCAGGTTAAAGGTCGCAATCTGGTCGCCATGGCCCCAGACGGTACCAATCGCGGCAAACAGATCAGCATAGTCGGTCCGCGAAACCGCCGAACCGTCACAGACCAGCCAGCCTTCCGGCGGGGTCGGCATGGCAAGAGCTGCGATCACACCGATCTCGGTGCCACCGGATGCACCACCATTCTGTCCCAGATAGCGGGCATCCAGCGCCTGAAGAAGCTGGGTTTTGTCATCGCAATTGGGCGTAATGCCTGCTGCCTGAATAACGTGAAGGACTTCGCAATCCACCGGGGTTGAACCCAACATAGACATTCTCCTGTCATTTCAAAAAACAAAACCCCGGCAAGGAAGCCCTGCCGGGGATAGTTCAATCAGACCCACTCGATGATCACATAACCATCAACGCCATAATTACCCGAGTAATCCGGCGCAGGATCTGCAGTGCTGGTGCCGCCTGCACCTACAACAATCTGCAAAGTCTCGCCGGGCAGAACGTCGAATTCCTTAACCGCTAGTCCACCATTGCCACCTGCACCACCGGTTAAGCCATCTTGCGACGTCGTGCCGTTGCCCCCCGGAGAGCCCTGACCGACAAAGTTCACGTCACCATTGGCTGCACCGCCATGCGGTGCAGAAATAGCCGTTGTTTTTGCTGACCAGCCGCCTTTGCCACCCTCAGCAATAACTACTTCCTGGTTATAGGTAACGCTGGACGCCTCACCATCTTCGGATTGTTCGCTGACCCTGTAGCCATTCAGGCCACCACCGCCACCGGCACCGGCAACAGTTACACGGAGTTTGGTTACACCTTCAGGCACGACAAATGATCCGTCTTCGGTGAAATACTGGCGCTGAGAAACAGCGGACGGAATGAGTTTCTGAATTGCCTGAAGCAACTGGGTCTTGTCATCGCAATCCGGCCAGATACCCGCCGCTTGGATAACGTTAAGCACTTCGCATTCAACTGGTTTGGAACCCTGCATGGGCATTCTCCTTGGTTTGGACATAAAAAAACCGCTCCTGCCGGGGCAGAAACGGGTCGAGGAAAAGATGAAATCTGTCTGAAAAACCACCCAGCGACGTGCGCGGGCCGGGCCCGGATCAATCCGTATTCGAGCTGCCAATCGCCGTCATATCGCGGACATCAACGCCCAAAGCCCCCGAACTCGCCACGACGAACAGCCCGCCTGACATGTTGGCATCGCGGTTGGTATTGGCGATGATGATGTCACCGACCCGCAGCATGTCGCGGGCATCGGCAAAGTAACCCGCCGTATCGACATCGGCGGCGAAATCCGGGGTGATGTAATGCCAAAGCGTAAAGCCGTTGGCATAGGCCAGAACACTGAGGTTTCTGGCTTTAAAACCTTCTGCCATTTTGGTCTCCGTTATCTGTATGAAAAATCGTCAAAAGCCGCGGCTTACTCTTTGGCCCGGATGCAGCTCACCCCGGCATCGTCAACAAGCACCGCCCCCTGGCTCATGGAATTGTTGACGAAATGTGCGGCATGGTCGCCGTGCCAGGTAATGTCGGACTGCACGTCCGCCCCAATCGCATGACCAATGGCGGTTCTGTGATACCAGAAGCACGACCGGATGCCTTCCGCCACCGGAAGCCCCGAATGCGGCATCCACAGCGTGCCAAGCCAACGTTTGGCCTGCGTGCCCTTCCACGGCAGATCATCATCACCAACATAATCGGCATTGGAAAATTCCGGAATCTGCAGCAATTCCGACCACTGTTTCCAGCCGACAATCGCATAACGCTGCCCGTCATCGGGCACATCGCGGTTGCCCATGCCTTCAAAGGCTGCCATCACCTTGCCAAGGGTCAACCCGGTATCATTGTGATCAATAAGCTCCTCGCCGCTTGCCAGCGCATTGATGATCAGATCATCGGTCTTGCGACCCAGCGCATAAGCCCCGGCATTGGCCAGAACCATCTTTTCATCGTGATTGGTCTTAAGCTCGTCCAGCGCATCGACCCAGTCACCGGCATAATAATCGCGAAGGTCACAGCGCACCGCCTCATGTTCGGCATTCATCACCGGCACCTTGCCATGGCGTGCCTTGGTGGTCGCCTTGCCCTTGCCGACTTTCTGAAAAACCGTACTGGCCCCCTTCACACTGTTTTTGACCCGCACCGTATTACGAAGCTTTGATCCCATCCGCTGATAGGCCTGATGCACATCGGCCTGGAAATGATCGACAAAGCTTTTATCGATTGTCACGCTCATTGGTTTTGTATCCTTCTGCCCTAAAACAATTTTCCGACCACAGTGGCGATGAAACAGCCCGACAGCGCGGCAAATCAGGCAATTCCGCCTTATTTGCACCCCGAACCGGTCATCTTGCGGTCATGGTTGAGTGGTTTGGTGTTGTCGTTCGGAACCCCGCCTGCTCGGCCGGTTTCGAACACCTGTCCGGTTTGGCCGGACCTGTTGCAAAATTGATGATCTGGAGTTTGCGTTGCGCGCAAAACTGTTTGCCACCATCGCCCTGATCGGGATTGGGGCAGCGGGTTATACCCTGCTGCCCTATACCCCTGTTCCCGGCTATTTTAACGATTTCACCAGCCGGGTTTCGGCCCTTGCCGGGTTTGGTGCGGAAAATATCCGCAACCGGGTTCTGCCCGATCTCGAAGCCGAACTGTCCAACGCCGACCTGGCAATTGGCGCACCGGTTTTCGTCCGCGTCTTCAATGCCGATCGCGATATCGAAGTCTGGCTCAAGGCAAACAACCGTTACCGCCTGTTTACCCGCTATAATTTCTGCGATGCCGATGCCATTACCCATGCCAGTGACGGCGATGGCAACTCCACCGGTGCCGATAGTGCCACCATCGGCAATGCTGCCGATCTTGGCGTTTACCATGTCACGCGCGACGACCTTGCCCCCAACAGCCCGCATCACCTTGAAATCGCCCTGACCCCGTTAACATCCGGCACACCCGAGGATATCGAGCAACAGGCCCAAACCGGCCAACCCGCCCTTCGCGGCAATTGCGAGGGCACGGGCGGCATCGCCCTTGAAAACGGCGATATCGAACCGGTCTATATGCTGATCGATACGGCCCTTCGCGCCGGTCAGGCACAGGTGCCCGTCCATATCTTTGAAAAACGCCAGAACATGGATGATGCCGTGACCCTCACCGAAGACGCCTTTGCCAGCGTCCCGGCACCGGGGCTTTATGACGTTTACGCAGCGTTTGAGCGCACCCGCATCCCCCCCGAAGTCCAGAAAACCGATGGCCGCTATCAGGTGAACTAGGAAATGCCATGCAGGCGGTCAAAACCTGCCTGCACCTCGGCCACCATCGCCGGATCACGGTCGCGCCAGTATCGCGGATCATTCATTTTCGCCCGGATATCAGCGCGTAAATCACCTGTCGCATCGCTTGGCCGTCCGGCACTCAATCCCGGCTCCGCCCCGCCGCTCATCAACCGATGAATACTGCGCACCCCATCTGCCGTTTGGCACAGAACCTCAAACGCCGCCTCCGGCAGGTTCTCGCGCCCCCATTTCTCAATCCGCGGCGCGATCCGCTTCCAGTTCTCCGCCCCGCCAAACTCGGCCACCAGGGCGGCCCGATCCGTGGCACGTTTGCCTGCGCCCTCAACCTCGCAGATTAACGGCCCGATCACCTCGGCCGCCAGATCATAAACAAGCTGCGCCTGCGCCCCGCTAAATCCCGCTTCATGCAAACGCGCATTCACCGCCGGATCAACCGCCCCCAACACTTCATCAACCGCAATCTCGTAGCCGTCGGGCGTTTCGGGAATGCTGGCCGGATCAAGGGCCGTGATGGCTTCACCGACCTCAACCTCACCTTCCGGCAAGGCCTCAACATCAGAAACCACATCTTCCAACACCTCAGGCAGGCCACCCGCCGCATCAGCCGGGCGCAACAGATTACCCTCTGCTCCGTGCCCGGCTTCTGACCGTGCCGGGTTCTGCTCAATAGTCATGATGCACTCTCCCCTCTCCGCGCAGCTTCTTTGCTGCCCGGTTCCTGTTCATAAAGTTACGGTTTTCCTGATTAACGCTACGCGCGGCACCAAGTCTGGATTCCCGCGTTCGCGGGAATGACGGTTGGAGAGAATGATACCGCCCCAACCTCTCCCGTCACCACACCCACCCCGTCACTCCCGCGAACGCGGGAGTCCATCGAGCCGCATGCGCCAAACTTACATCAAGCACCCCACCTTCACAGGCACAAGCAGCGCCGAACCAAAAGCAGTAACGGGCAACCTTACCCCTATCTGCCGTGCATTCTTTTACGCTGCCCCTTGCAAGCTCCGACCATCATCCGCCGCCTTAAGCACCAAATAGTGGACGCGGCACCGCTGTCTGGATTCCCGCCTTCGCGGGAATGACGACTGGAACGAATAGTCGCGCCTAACCCTCTCCGTCACTCCCGCGAACGCGGGAGTCCATCGGGCTGCATGCGCCAAACTGGCATCAAACACACCACCCACCCTAGCTTCACAGGCAAAGGCACCGCCGGAACCACCAACAGAAAGAGCAACCTCACCCTTTATCCGCCGCGCCTCCGTTTACGCTGCCCCTTGCAAGCCGCGTCATTTGCAAAACCAGCGCCCGCTGCCCTTCACGCATCCAGATCGCCCGATCCGGGCTTTGCGGACCAAGTGCGGTTTTGATGATGCTACGTTCAAGCTCCACCAGAACCTTCTGCCCCGCACTCGTGCCAAAACATTGCCGCCAATGGGCCCGATCCACCTCTTCGGTTTCGTCGGCGGCGGACGCCAAGCCCTCAAACCAGTCCCAGCCATTCATACCGCATCCTCCAAAACGCCCGCCTCTAGTGATGCCTCAACCGGCAAAACCGGCATCATCGGCCGGAGCAAATGGTCCGGCACCCCGAACTGATCGGCAAGCCAGCGGACCATGTGCGGCATGTCGACCTCGCCCAGCGCCTCCGGCCCCAGCGTCGCAATACGTGATAACCAATCCATCGCCTGCCCGGCCTGTACCCGTTTGGGCAACTGCGCCAGCGGCGCGCTATGGCGCAACTGCACGACATCGCCATCAAGGGGCATATCGGGCAACTCGCCGCGCCGCACCAGAATATGGATCGCACGGCGAATAAGCGGATAAAGCAGTTCCGCCTGCAACCGCCCATAAGTCGCCCCCAGCAACCGGGCATTTTCCGATGCCCGTTCCAGAACCTCGGTCGCGGTCATGCCCGGATGGTCACTTTGCCCCAGGCGGTCGGCCAGCAGGCACCGCCGGATGCGATCGCGCAAATCGGACAGCACCAGATCGGAAACATCAAACCGCCCCGGCGCATCAAGCGGCGTTAACCCCGCCGAGCCGACCGCCTTCGGGATGATGCTTCCCGGTACAAGCCGGATCGCCGCCGGGTTCAAAACCCCGTCATCATCGGCCTGCCAGATGCCCGTCACCGCGATGGATGCGTTTTTAAGCACCAGCTCCACCACCTTGTTCGCCGTCTTGATATCCGGCAGCGCCTTCATCACCGGCGACCTGCCATAAACCTCGCCCGGTGCCTTCATCCAGCGAAACGCGATATAGGGCGACACCTCAAACCGGTCCCGATGAATCACCCCATCTTCGCCTGCCGAACCGCCAGAAACCTGCCCACCATCCTCAAAAAACACGCAAAGCTGATAACCGCCAAACGCCCCCGGATCGGGCAAAACCGCCTCGACCACCGCATAACGTTTCGGGCTCTCCCCCGCATCCCGGTCATCCCTTGGCAATTTCGCCTCCGGCCATTGCCGGGCGATCTCGTCCCGGGTTAGCGACAGCTTGCGAAACACCGCATCCATTCTGCCATCATGGCTTTCCTCGAACGCCACGTCTCGAAGCGGCACCGCGCCAAACCGAAACGCCGACGGGCTTAAAAAATCATCCGCCTCAAGCCGAAGGCACGCCGTCCCCGCCGTCACCAGATCAAGAAACGCCTGATGCATCTCGACCGCAAAATTGGACCGGTCAAAATGCCCCTGCAAAATGCTCGCGGCCCTTGCAAGCCGCGCGGTCAGAATGTCCCGATCCGCATCCGCCACATTGCCGCCCGGCTCAAACGTGAACCAGCCACCGCTCGGCGGGGTGATTTCCGCCATCAGGCTGGCCGCAAGCTGCTCGACCGCATCCGGGGCCGTGGCATCAAACACCCGGTCAAATTTCTTTTCCCCACCCGATGCAACCGGTTGCTCGCTCGCACCGTTGCGTTGCGGCAGGGCGAATTCATAACATTCCTGCCAATGGCGCATCCAACCGCGCTTCTGCCCCATCGCCGCCCGGAACCGGGCCCGCAAATCGGCAATCGCAATCGTGCCGGTTTTGGTTCCGGCATTGCGGCCTGCCCCGGCGCTCGCCCCCACACCCGCACCTGCTCCAAGGCGGCCCACCGGCTCCTTCGCCATCCGGCCAAATCTCGCCGTCGTCTGGTCTGCCCTCGACGGGCGGACCGGGCGCGCTTTGCGGTTCTGCCGTTCTGTCATCGCCTAGTCCCCCAAAAGATTTTTGCCGCCCGCCGCACGGTCGATCCGGTCCGAAAGCAACCCGCGAAACCCCGTGCCGATCAGTCCGGCCCGGCCATAGCGTCGCCGCTCCAGCGCCTCGGACCTCGCCCGTCGCGCCGCTTCTGCCGCACTTTCCACGTCATCGACGGACGGCGGGTTTGCGGACGAACTGGTGGCAATTGGTGGTGGCGCTGCTGGTTTTGGTGTCGAAAACAGACTGCCCATGATGCCCTTTTGCCTCCCTCTGCCTCATCCCATAGACGGGACCTGAAAAACCAAATGCCCCAAACCGGGCCCTAAAACAAAAAAGCCCCAAGCCGGGGCCAGAAACAAAAACGCCCGCAACGCGATGAAGCGATGCGGGCGCAGTTGTGGTGTTGACTTCTCCCTTATGGCACAGAAAAAAGAACAAATCAAGAACATTTTTCAGAAAAAAACACTCTCCCACGATAAGCCTTTGTTTCCGCACGTTTAATCGCGCAAAAAAGTTGATGCGGCGTCACGATCCAGAACCCGGAAATGCCCAGCAACCGTTTGACGAACTCGACACAGGTAAACGCGCCCAACCGCACCCGCCTTGGCACTTCCACCGGATAACTGACCCAGATGCAGTCAAATCCGCGCGCCCGGTAATGGGCTTCGGGGTCAAACAGAACCGAATATTGCCAGACATCGCACGCCACACGATGGCTTTGCGGATCAAGGCAGATCCACTCCCCGGCACGTCCGCCCGACATCAGCACGAAACAATGCCGGAAACCGGGTTTCAGCCACCGCAAAAGCCGCTTTTCGGGTGCATCGGCAAACACGACAAGCACATCACGCATGACGGGTTCGGTTGGCGGATTTGCACCCGGATATGCGGGCTGTTTCACTGCTGCCAAAGCAGGTGTGATCGCCTCTCGGGTCAAAGTCTGCATGGCGGCAATTCCCCCGTCATTTTGATCATTTTCTCGGGATGGTGAAAGGCATCCTCGGCCCCCGGAAGGACGATATCACGCGCAATCAGCACATCCTGCAAGGCCGCCATGGCATCGCACCAAAGGTCATATTTCGGCTTTTCACGCCCATCGCGCGGATCGGGCGTGCGTTCCACCAGCCCGTAATATTCGATCACCTGCAAATGCCGGTCATCCAGCACATTTTCACGCCGAAGCCGCATGACCGCGTTATAGATATCATCCGGGTCGCACGGGCGCACAACGTCGCTGGCATCGGCCACCACACGCGCCCCTTCGATCCGTGACGCCTGGCACCGCACAAACCAGAACCACGCCTGCATGGCACTGGAAAACGGGGTCGTCACGCGGTCCGCTATTGGCTTGGGAAAAAGTCTCTGTTCACTCATTTCGCCCTCCTGCTGAACTGCCTGTCTCGCATCAACACCCCGAAAAAGCGTGCAAATCTCCCTTTTGCGCATCATCGACTGCGCAAAACCGCCAATTGCCGGATATGTAAAGATTGCCAACGTGATACGTGCAAAACCCGGCTTATATGCCGTTTTCCGCCATTCTGACCGCATCAAAGCTATTTCCGGATGCACTTCCGGTGTTGATCCACAAGCTATAATCCCTTTTTGTTCTCATTGTAAAGGATTAATTTCCTATTACGCGAACGCCCGCAAAAATGCTCGACTTGGCGGTCACCGGATGAATAATGGCCTTACAGATATCCGCAACCAGACGAGAGACTCCCATGAGCTGGGCCAGCATCAAAATGACGGAACAGGAAGCAATGGGAATATCGACCGATTTTGTCGATGCGTTTGAAAAGCTGTTCATTGCCGCCAGAAAACCGCGTGACGCCGCCCTTTTCTGCTCGCGCGAACTGGGGCCGGATGACGCGTTTTTCCTCTCCCCCGGCGCGCAGAAAATTGCCGCCTCCCTGCTCGCACTCCGCCCGGCCACGAAATGCAAGGCGCCGTCGAAAAAGGATGTGATCCTGCTGGCAGGCCACGATGACGGGATTGCGCTTCTGCGCTAATCCCGCGCTCTTCCTGCCCCGTTTCATCACAAAACCGCTTCTGAACTGTCTTCATGGATGCCTGACCGGGGATGCCCGACCGGGCAATTTTCGATCACCGGCCATGCGGTCCACTGCATGCCGATCCACTGACAGTCAGGAGTCTCCCATGGCAAATCCCCCGTCCCCGCGTTACGAGCTTTACAAGGACAAGAAAGGCGAATGGCGCTGGACCTATATCGCGCGCAACGGCCTTAAAATCGCGATGAGCAGCGAGGGCTACAAAGCCAAAGCCGACTGCATCCACAGCATCGATCTGCTGAAATCATCGAAAGACGTTCCGGTGCACGACGCCACCGCTTAAGCCCCTCTGCGAAAGACAAAACCCCGGCGCAATCCCGCCCGGGGTTTTGATTTTTTTTAGCAGGCCGCAAACCATCCGGCTAAGGCAGGTTTTCCTTGACCACGACCTGCATGGTCAGGTCCGCCACCCCCTGCATCGCGGCCGCGTCATTGCGGATATTGTCAAATATTTTCAAGGTGTTCTGCACGATGATATCGGGACTTTGCGTGATCACCACATCCATGATGTCCTCAAGCAGGAATTTGCGCGTATCGGTGGTCAATCCATGGCCGATGAAAACGATATCGCGCCCCCGGTCGCTTTCGCGAAGCGCACGTGCAATCCCGTCAGATGACCCGCCAACATTGTAAATCCCGATCAGATCGGGATATTCCGCCAGAAGCGATACGGTATGGTGGTAATTTTCCGCACGATTGTCATGGCCTTCACGCGCGGCAATCACCGAAATCCCCGGAAAACTTTCATCCATCAGGCCAAGGAACCCCATTTCGCGTTCCTCGTGCGCCCGGTATGTTCGGCTGGCAGTGATCAGCGCCACCCGGCCGGTGGATTGCCGGGTCAACCGCCCCAAAAGATATCCCGCCGTCCGGCCGACCGCCCGGTTATCCAGCCCGACATAGGCCGAATGACGCACCCCGGCAATGTCGGACACCAATGTCACCACATGCTTGCCCTGGGCCTGCAGGTCGGAAACCGTTTCACGCACCAGCGGATGGTCAATCGCCATAAACGCAATGCCATCGGCGGTTTTGCCGTGCTGGCGCATGGCATCCGACAGCAGTTTGGGATTGAAACTGTCGATGAAAAAGCACCGCGCACGGATGTTATAGCCCGATGGCTGCTCGGCCGCGGATTTGATGGTTTCACCCAGAAGCCCAAGATACGGGTTGGTCCCCGCCGGCAAAAGGAAAACAACCTTCATCGGTCGCGGGCGCAATGTTTCCTGCATATCGGATTCGGGCAGATAGCCAAGCTCGGCGGCGGCGGACAAAACCCGTTTTGCCGTCATTTCGCGCACACCGGCACGTTTGTTCAAAACGCGATCGACTGTTGCGGGCGAAACCCCTGAAAGGGCTGCAATATCCTTGATTACCGGGCCTGTCGTCTTCGGCATTTATCCCTCAAAACCATCAAAAAACATCAATTAATGATGTTTGATGAGGGATAAACTTTCACCTACCATCATTTTATTCAAGGGAAAAACAACAATAGCCCTTCATATTCGGCCATAACGGCCTGCGGACCATCTCGGGAGGAAACAATGGTCATTCACGGAAAATTCCGTCATTTCGTCGCATCCGTTGCGACGGTCGCCACCTGCAGCCTGTTTGCCCTTGGCGCACAGGCACAGGAATACGAACTCAATTACGGCCACATGAATTCCCCGACCAGTGTCGTGGGCATGCAGGCCGACTGGCTGGCCGAAGAGGTCGCCAAAAACACCAATGGCGCGGTCAAGATTGACGTTTATCCGTCATCCCAGCTTGGCAAAATTCAGGAACTTGCCGAAGGCGTTTCCATGGGTTCCATCGCGCTTTCACACAATACGGCTGGTGCGCTGAGTTCGCTTTACGAAGATTTCGGTGTTCTTGATACCCCGTATCTTTATCGCGACTATGACCACCTGATGAAAGTGGTCGACATCAATTCCCCGGTCATGGCCGAACTTAATCAGGGCCTGATCGACAATACCGGGATGCGTGTTCTTTACGCTTTCTATTTCGGCACCCGTCAACTGACCGCGAACCTTCCGGTCAAGTCGCCTGCTGATCTTTCCGGCGTCAAAATCCGCGCCATTCCGTCCCCGGTTTACCTGACTGCGGTCGAAGGCCTTGGTGCCGCGCCGGTGCCAGTTGACTGGTCCGAAGTTCCGACTGCCCTTGCCACCGGAATCGTTCAAGGCCAGGAAAACCCGGTAAACGTCGCTGTTGACCACAAGCTTTATGACGTTCAGTCGCACATGATGCTGACCGGCCATATTTCGGCTGCTGAAATCGTCGTCATCAACGAAGACCTCTGGCAGAGCTTCCCGCAAGACATCAAGGATGCCCTTAACAAGGCGGCAGAAACTGTCCGCATGAAGGCATCGCAGATGATCCTTGATCAGGAAGCCGGTGATCTTCAGAAGCTCAAAGATGCGGGCATGACGATCATCGGCCCGGATGACGGGCTTGACGTTGCGGCCTTCCGAAGTGGTGTTGAAAAACTCGTCCATGAACGCTTCGACGAGAAATACGGTGCCTATTACGAAAAGATTGCTGCTGTAAAGTAATCGCGCTTCGGGCGGTCCGGCCCCCAAGATCAAAGCCGAACCGCTCCGAACTTCGCCTTTTTTCCGTTTTTCCGCTTCTTGTCCGGGGTTTGTCATGCCGAACCGGAATTCTCCGATCTATCGGGGATTCGACCATATCTGTCGGGTTCTGACACTGCTTGCGATGCTGATGCTGGCATTGATGACAGTGCTCGTGGTCGGTCAGGTGATCCTGCGCAATTTCTTTGATCTTGGCCTGCCATGGGCCGATGAACTGTCGCGCGTTTCCAATATCGCGCTGGTGTTTTTCGTCGTCCCGGCCCTGATGCTCCATAATCGCCATATCGCGATTGACCTGCTCTATAGCGCGCTTCGCCCGCGCGGCAAGGCGATCCTGCGGACCGCCAATTACATCCTGATCACCGCCTTTTCCGGCGTATTCCTCTTTGCGCTTTACAAGTTTCTTCTGCGAGCGGGCAAATTTTCAACGCCTTCGATGGGGCTATCGAACCTTGTCGTCTATGCCCCGGCGGTGATTGCCATTGTATTGCTGGCCGCCGTTGCGATTTATCGCCTTGTCACCGGCACAGAACCCGCCGCCCATCACGAAGAAGCCGACGATAACGACGACGAAGACGACAGCGACGACAATAACGACGCTATCGATACCGCCGCCACGATTGCCGTATCCCGCGAGGAACCCCGCCCATGATGAGCGCGACCCTTCTTGTCCTGTTTCTGGTTCTGATGCTGATCCGGCTGCCGATTGCCATCTGCCTTGGCCTGTCTTCGGCCGTTGTCATGATCCTGTTTAACCTGCCGATGACAGTTCTGGCGCAACGCACGGTCAATGCGCTGGATTCAACACCACTTCTGGCCGTGCCGCTGTTCATTTTCGCCGCAAGTCTGCTCAGCACATCGGGTGTCACCAACCATCTGTTTGAACTGGTCCGCATGATGGTCGGCTGGATCCGGGGCGGCACCGCACAGGTAAGCGTTCTGGTCAGCCTGATCTTTTCCGGTGTGTCCGGTGCGGCCCTCGCCGATATCGGCGCACTCGGGTCGATCCAGATCAAGATGATGCGCAAACAGGGTTACAGTGCCGAATTTGCATCGGGCATCACCATGGCGGCCGCCACCATCGGCCCGATTTTCCCGCCCAGCATCCCGATCATCATCTTTGCCTCGGTCGCCAATGTATCTGCCGTCAAACTGCTGATTGCCGGGATCGTGCCTGCGGTTCTGATCACGGTTCTTCTGATGTTGCAGGTCGGCGTAATGGCCCGGATTTACAAACTGCCGCGTGACGAGGTCAAATTTGACTGGGCCGCATTTGGCCGCAAATTCGTGGTATCCCTTCCCGCCCTTGCCGCCCCGGTTCTTCTGATTGGCGGTCTGATTTCGGGCTATTTCGGCCCGACCGAAGTCGCCGGGGTGACGGTTGCCTATGCGCTGTTTATCGGCAAATTCATCTATCGCGAACTTGATGTCAAACGCATCATTGCCGCCGCCCGTGACACGGTCGATGCCACCGGCAGCGTGCTGTTTATTGTTGCCACGGCGGCCCTGTTTGCCTGGGTTCTGACCATGGATCGCCTGCCCGCAACCGCCAGTGCGTTCCTCCTCGACCTGTCGGACAATCCGTTGATTTTGCTGTTCATCGTCAATGTGTTGTTGCTGGTCGTTGGCATGTTCCTGGAATCAATTGCCGCCATCCTGATCATTGCACCGATCATCACCCCGGCCCTGACGGCTGCTGGTGTTGATCCGCTGCAACTTGGCATCGTCTTTGTGCTGAACCTGATGATCGGGCTTCTGACCCCGCCGGTCGGGATGAGCCTCTATATGGTCAGCATCATCGCAAAAATGCCGCTGCATCGGGTCATTCGCGGGGCACTGCCCTTCCTGATCCCGCTGTTTTTATCGCTTCTGGCGGTGACCTGCATACCGGCAATCTCGACCTGGTTGCCAAACCTTCTTGGATAAGTGAGGAATTATGAGCAAGTTTTTGGGCGAAATCCGCCAGCTCGGCTATGTCGTGCCCGATATCGAGGCCGCAATGGAATATTGGGCAACCACCATGGGCGTCGGCCCCTGGTACTATAATCCCAAGGTCCCGATTGAGGATTACCGTTACGACGGCAAACCTTACGAGGTCCACAATTCCGTCGCCCTTGCTAATTCGGGCTTTGTCCAGGTCGAACTGATCCAGACGCGCAATGATGCACCGTCGATGTATCGCGATTTTCAGGAAGCAGGCCATACCGGCCTTCAGCATGTCGCCTACTGGACGCAGGATTTCGACAATGATCTGGCGCTTATGGAAGCACAGGGCTTCAAGGTCAAAATGAGCGGCACGGTCGGCGAAAATGGCCGCTTTGTTTATTTCGACAAGGAAGATCATCCCGGCACCGTGATCGAACTTTCCGAGGTCGTCGGTCCCAAAGGCCGCCTGTTCAAAACCATTTACGAGGCATCCGTCGGCTGGAACGGCGATGATCCCGTGCGTCCCTTCCCGTCGCTTTCGGAAATCTGAACCATGGACCTGATCGAAGCCCGTTACCTGATCGAAACCCCGATGGACCCGGCCAAAATCGCCGCCATCATCGCGGGCGAACAAAGCAGCGGCACATTCGTGCGCGTTGCCGGGGAAACCGACGAACTGCGCGAACGCTGTGCGGCGCGCGTCCTATCGGTCACCGAACTGGATGCCGCGACCGAACCCAGCCTGCAAAGTGCCTATTTGCAGGCCAAGGGCATCGGGGGTCCCTATCGCCGCGCCGAAGTCCGGGTTGGTTTCCCGACCGGCAATATCGGGCGCAATCTGGCGACACTGGCATCCACGGTTTCGGGCAATCTTTATGATCTGGGCGAAATCACCGGGTTGAAGCTTTTGGATGTCAAATTGCCCGCATCCTATCGCGATCTGTATGACCGCCCGGTTGCCGGAACCAGCGGCACACGCAGCCGCATGAAGGTCGAAGGCCGCCCGTTCTTTGGCACGATCATCAAGCCAAATGTCGGTCTTCGCACCGATGATATCGCCGATCTGGTCGAACAATTGTGCGAGGCCGGCGTTGATTTCATCAAGGATGACGAAGTTTGCGCAAACCCGGCATCCGCCCCGCTTGCCGACCGTATTCCTGCCGTCATGGAACGGGTGCGCAAATATCGTGACCGTACCGGGCGCGATGTGATGATTGCCTTTAACATCACCGACGAAACCGATGCGATGCGCCGCCATGCCGACCTGATCGAAGACGAAGGCGGATCATGCGCCATGGTCAGCATGAACTGGGTTGGGCTTTCTGCCATGCAGACCCTGCGGGCTTCAACGCCGCTTGTCCTGCACGGGCATCGCAACGGCTTTGGCGCATTGTCGCGCCATCCGCTTCTGGGCATGGCCTTCCCCGCCTATCAGACGCTGTATCGTCTTACGGGCGTGGATCACATGCATGTGCATGGCATGGGTGGCAAATTCTGTGATGACGACGCCGAAGTCACCGAAAGTGCGCGCCTTTGCGGGCAACCGCTTTGTGCCGGTGAAACGGATGATATCGTCCTTCCGGTCTTTTCATCGGGTCAATGGGCGGGCACCGTCCCGGCAACATTTGATGCTGTCGGATCGGCTGATTTCATGTTCCTTGCAGGCGGCGGCATCCTTGCCCATCCGTCGGGACCGGCGGCGGGTGTGCGCAGCCTGCAAGACGCATGGGAAGCCTGCGCAACGGGCCAAAGCCTTGACGCACAGGCCAAAACCAGCCCCGCTTTGGCCGAGGCTCTGGCTTTTTACGGCAACAAGGCCTGATCGCGATGGCCGATATCGTTTTTTGCGCAGATGATTTCACCGGGGCGTCCGATACGCTGGCAACACTAGCGCGCGGCGGTAAATCCGCCCGCCTTTATCTAAGCCCGCCCCGTCTTTCGAACCACCCGGAAATCGAAGGCCTCGATGCGATTGGCGTTGCCACCTCGCTTCGCGCCGAAACGGTTGAAAACGGTGTCAGACATATGGATGATCTTGTCGCTGGCCTTGGCACGGCAGGCGGAAAAATCCATCATTTCAAGGTCTGCTCGACCTTCGATAGCGCCCTCGATACCGGCAACATCGCACAGGTGGCAGACCGTTTTGCCAAGGGTATAAATGCCGATTGGCAGGCGATCATCGGCGGGCAGCCATCCCTTGGCCGGTATTGCCTGTTTGGCAATCTTTTTGCCGCCGCGGGCGATGGCAACATCCACCGCATCGACCGCCATCCGGTGATGCGCGATCATCCGGTAACCCCGATGAAAGAAGCCGACCTTCGCCGCCATCTTGGCGCGCAGGGCTGGCCTGATATCGGGCTTATTGATGTCACCATGATCCGGCGCGGGTTGCTTTTCCTGACCACCGAAATCCGCAAACGGCTGGCGGCCGGGGAAAAACAGACATTGTTTGATGTCGGCGAGCACCATGATCTTGAAATCATCGGTCTGGCTTTCCGCGCGATTGCGGCGGATACCAATATCCTGTGCGTGGGTGCCAGCAGCGTCGCGCAGATTTTGACCGCCACCAACGGCAAAACCGCCCTGCAACCGACCGAACCGACCACACGCCAAACCCGGCGCACCGGCCCGGTTTTCGCCTTTGCCGGAAGCCGCTCATCGCTGACCGCACAGCAGGTCGCCGCCACCCGGTTATGTGAAAAAGTCGAAATCAATCCGGCCGATCTGATTGATGACACCCGCTTTGCCCACAAGGTCGAAACCTGCCGCGATATGCTTCTGGGCAATCGCCATGTTCTGGCAACCCTTGGCGATGACGCGGCGCATGGCATTGGCGGCCACGATCTGGCCAGGGCCAGTGCCCGGTTCATTGCCGCTGTTTTATCGCAGGCCCCGGTCGGTTTCCTCGCGATTGCGGGCGGAGATACATCAAGCCTTGCCGTGCTCGAACTGCCAATCGACAGCCTGTCCTTCGTCACCGATTTTGATCGCGGTGTGCCGGTGATCCGGGCACACAGCACCAACCCGCAGCTTGACGGGATCGAAATGATCCTCAAAGGCGGGCAGATGGGCAGTGCCGATATTTTTGATAGGGTCGTTTCACGCATCGAAAATCCGCAATCCTCCTGACACCGTTTGCCAAAGCCGAAATTAATTCCGTTTCCGAAGCAATAACAGGCTGCTAGGATGACGCATGATCCGGCAAGAACAGATATGGGGCGCGCTTGACAAGATCGCCGAAGATAACGGGCTGACCCCCTCCGGGCTGGCCCGTTTGGCGCAGCTTGACCCGACCACATTCAACCGGTCCAAACGCACGACAAATCAGGGCAAACCCCGCTGGCCCTCGACCGAAAGCATTTCAAAGGTGCTCTCGGTGGCCAATGTCACCTTTCAGGAATTCGCCCAGCTTGTCGATGGCAACGGGGCCGGGCGCGTGCCGGTCATCGGCTTTGCCCAGGCCGGAAATCGCGGCTTTTTTGATGATGCCGGTTATCCGGTCGGCGGCGCATGGGAAGACATCACCTTTCCCGCCCTGCATGATCCGACTGCCTATGGGCTGCGCATCGCAGGCGATTCCATGGCCCCGGTATTTCGCGATGGCGATCTGATTGTCGTCTCCCCGGCATCAAACATCCGCCCGCAGGATCGCGTGGTTGTCAAAACCACATCGGGCGAAGTCATGGCCAAGGAACTGGTCCGCCGCGGGGCGATGGGGGTGGAACTGAAATCCCTCAACCCGGCTTATGAAGACCGCTATGTCGAGGCCCGCGACATCGACTGGATCGCCCGCGTCCTTTGGGTCAGCCAATAGAACAACCATCGCCTTTTTGCATTCTCCTCAAATGGGGATAGTGCGTTAAGATTTTTGCGTGATAATCGTCCCGAAACATTGGGATCGGGGTCTTCATTTTTGCGCCCGGCTTCCCATCTGATCAGAAGCGCCCAACCCCGGGAAGGAACGAATTTGCGTTTGGCCCCTCTTCACATCATCCGCTTTGTGGCGATCGCGCTAACCTATTTCGTTTTTGGCTATGCCGGGTTGCAGTTCCCCTTCTATGGCAGCAGCGTCACCCTGATCTGGGCGCCATCCGGCATTGCGCTGGGGGCTTTGATTGCATGGGGATGGCGTTATTTTCCGGCCGTTTTCTTGGGCGCCCTGCTGGTAAACCTGACAACGGCAACCCCGGTTGAAACCGACATTCTGATCGCGATTGGCAACACGCTTGCCGCAACCCTTGCCTCGATAATCGTTGTTCGGATGTCCGACCGGTCCCCGCTTTTGACCGCGCGTGGCATTTTCACCCTTATTATCGTGGGCGGCATTGGCGGTCCCGCACTTGCCGCTCTTTGTGGCGCAACAAGCCTCAGCCTGACGGCGATTGGCACTTTCGATCAGTTTACCACCATCTGGCGCGGCTGGTGGCTTGGGGATCTGGTGGGCGCATTGGTGATCGGGCCGCTGGTTTTGCGCCTGATCCATCAAAAATGGCGTTCCCGTAACCTGTCATATTACGGCGAACTAGCCTTTGTCTGTGTCGCCACCATCATTGTATCCTCGGCGGTTCAGACCACCCCGCTAATTTCCAAGCCGGAATATCTCTTCATCTTTGTCTCGCTGCCCTTTGTTCTGTGGGGTGCGGTGCGTTTCGGATTGCTTGGCGCAGCACTGGTCAATGCCCTGATCGTCGTTGATATCGTCGTGTTTGCCGCACTGGGTGACAGCACCTTTATCCGCACCACCAACATGAATGTCGGCCTTGAAAACCTATACAGCTATGTGATTGTGGTTTCGGTCGCATCTCTGTTGCTGGGCGCGGGGATCGAAAAAATCAACGTCGTCACCATGCGCACCCGCGATGGCCGGATTTCAAGTGACATCCACCGTCTGCGCCGTAACCTTGCCCTGATTGTCGGCCTGACGGGTTTTACGATATCGGGGCTGGCCGCATGGTACACATTCGGCCAGATCGACCATGCCGCCGACGCCCAGACCGAACAGTATCGCCGCGCCTTCGAAGCCTCCCTTCGCGAAGAACTGGGGCGCGCCACCGATAGCCTGATCGCCGTACGCACCCTGTTTGACGTCCACGGTGATGTGTCATTCCCCACCTTCAACGCCATGATCGGCCCGTGGGTCGAACGCAGGCCGGGTGTCGGCGCACTGGAATGGGTGCCCTATATCGAAGGCCGCGCGCGGGGCCTGATCGAAGAAAACGCATCCCTTCGCGGAGTTGAAAATTTTGAAATCCGCAATCTGATTGATGGTGAAATGCAACGTTCCCCGGAACGTAATGAATATTTCCCGGTCTTTTACGTCTTCCCTCAATCGGGCAATGAAAGCGTCATCGGGTTCGATCTGGCAAGCGAGGAAATCCGCAAGCAGGCCCTCCAAACGGCGATCCGCACAGGTAACATTACCCTGACCCAACCAATCCATCTGCTTCAATCCGCAACTGCCGAAATCACCGCACTGGCATTTTTAAGCGTTCCGAACCGTCGCAATCCCGGCAAGGCGCCACTTGGCCTTGCGGTTGGCGTATTGCGTCTGACCAATATGATCACGCGTGCCGCCCGCATCGCCCGTCTGCCATCGGATTTTGAAATACATCTGGCGGATATGGATGCACCCGATGGTAATCAACTGATCTATTCCAACCGCCGTGCAGACTATTCGATGTCGCATATCATCCAGGAAATAACGGGGGGATATAACCCCAAAGTATCGACCTTTACCTTTGGCTTCCGCGACTGGACCATTGTCCTGCACGGGCCCGAAGCCCGCCTGAATGGCCTTTTATACTGGCAGCCATGGGCGATCTTTGTGTTTGGCGCCACCATCAGCATCCTTCTGATGATTTATCTGCGGTCGCTGACCCGCACCGAAAAGCGGATTGTCGATCTGGTCTATCAACGAACCAGCGAACTTGATAACGCCCGACAGGAAGCCGAAAACGCCATGAATCAGGCGCAGCAGGCCGACCGCGCAAAATCCGAATTCATCGCCCATATGAGCCACGAATTCAGGTCCCCAATGACCTCGATCCTGGGCTACGCCCAGCTGGCACGCGATGCCATCGATAAAAACGAACCGTCCGAAACCATCCGAAGCTATCTTTCGACCATCAATGGTGCCGGACGGCATGTTCTGTCGCTGATCGGTGATGTCCTTGATCTGTCAAAGATCGAAGCGGGCAAACTTGTCCTTGAAGAAGTCCCGACCGACATCCACGCAATTTGCGAGGAAGTCGTTTCCATGATGATGGTCCCGGCACGCAATCAGGATAACCGCCTGCATCTTGATATCCCGGCCGACATGCCGCGCTGGGTGATCGGCGATCCGGTCCGCATCAAGCAGGTCCTGACCAATTTGGTTTCCAACGCAATCAAATTCACCAGATCCGGCAGTATCCATGTTGTCGTAACCCGGCAGGAAACCGCCAACGGTCGCATGGCGTTCCGCATCTCTGTCCGTGACGAGGGGATCGGCATTCCCGCTGAAAAGGTCCGTTCGATCTTCGAAGCCTTCACACAGGTCGATACATCAACAACCCGCCGTTTTGGCGGAACCGGCCTTGGCCTTGCGATCTGTCAGAAAATGATCCTGGCGATGGGCGGCACGATTGACGTCGAAAGCATCGAGGGCAAGGGCAGCACCTTCTGGTTTGACCTCGACCTGCCGCTGACAGACGCGCCGAAACTTGGCAGCGAAGCCGAAGACGACCGTCATCTCGGCCTCGCCGATCCGGACAAACCGCGCGTCATGGGACGGAAGCTTCTTCTGGTCGAGGATATCCAGATCAACCGTATTCTCGCCCAGAAACTGCTTGAACAGCAGGGCCATGAAATCGTCACCGCCGCCAATGGGCAGGAAGCCCTTGATCAGTTGCTTGCCCATGATTTTGACGCGGTCCTGATGGATGTGCATATGCCCGTCATGGACGGGATCGAAGCCACCCGCCAGATCCGCGAATTTGCCGACCCGGTCAAGGCAACCATACCGGTTCTCGCTCTGACCGCCGACACGTCAAACGACAATCTGGCCGAATTTCGCGCGGCAGGAATGGATGCCCATTGCACCAAGCCGCTCGATATCAAGGCCATCAATCAGGAACTCGCACGCCTTGATTATCGCATGCTGACAGAACGCAAACAGCAACTGACCGGCACTGGGGAATAAACCCGGCACCGGTCAGCATGGATACGATATCGCGCCATCAGGTGTGATCAGCCCCGATACGAAAGCCCGATCATATCCGCCAGATGTTTGGCAACATTGGGGCCCGCGGCCAATATCGGCCCGCCATTTTCAAGCACGTTGGGCAGATCAAGAAAATCATTGCACCAGCCCCCCGCCTCACGCATCAGGACAATCCCCGCCATGCAATCCCACGGATTGATATGCGGTTCATAATAGCCGATCAGACGCCCGGCACTGGCATAGGCCATCATCAACGCGCATGATCCGTTACGGATGAACATGCCTTCCTCGTCCAGCAACTGGCCGATAACCGGCACGATCGAACTGCTTGGCAGGCGATGCGACATGCCGATCCCCATCACGCCATCGCTAACCCGTTTGGCATTGCTGGCCTTCACCGGTTCGCCATTCACACGCGCCCCGTCGCCGATGACCGCACTGAAAAGCTCGTCATTGCACGGATGATAAATCAGGCCAATGACGGCTTCCTTGCCGATCATAAGGGCAACCGAAATGCACCATGTCGGCATCTGATTGACAAAACACGCCGTGCCATCAATCGGGTCAATCACCCAAAGGCAGTCATTATCGCCCTTCTCGATACCCATTTCTTCACCCAGGAACCCGTCCTCGGGAAAGGCATCGCCGATCCGGTCACGGATGATCGCCTCGACGTTTTTGTCCGCAATGCTGACCATATCAAGCGCGTTGGTTTTGGTTTCAATCGCAAGATCGGCGGCGTCGCCTTCATAATATTCCATGGCGCGTTTACCCGCCTCGCGGATCACGTCGCGCGCATGTTCAAACCGTGCCTCGATATCAATTCCCGAGAATGCTTTTTCCACTTTGTCCCTGCCTGAAACAGTTTTGTTGTTGATCGATTATTCTGCCGAAACCACGGCCATGCCGCGTTCGGAAAAGCCGATGGCGACCTCTTCACCGGCGATGATCGGTGTATCGATCCGGTGATCAATCACAAACAGCTCGCCAATCGGGGTTGCCACAGAATACTGCATCTGACTACCAAGATAGGCTGCATGCGTAATGTGACCTTTTAGCGACGTTTCAATGACATGCACATCGCCCGCAATCACTGCCAATCCGGTCAGTTGCACCGCATCGGGCCGCACGGCAACCCGGACCGGTCCCTTTGCCTGCCCGCGATGACGCAGATTACATTGCGCGCCCCCGATATCGACGCGGGCGTGATTGCCATCGATGCTAATGATTTCCCCGTCAACCAGATTGGCATCGCCGATAAAGTCGGCGATAAATTCCGATTGCGGCTGTTCATACAATTCGCGCGGGGTGCCCTGCTGCGCGATCACCGCCCGGTTCATCACGATGATCCGGTCCGACACGGCCAATGCTTCTTCCTGATCATGGGTCACATAAACCGCGGTCAGGCCAAGTTTCTGCTGCAAATCGCGGATTTCGGTCCGCACATGACGGCGAAGCTTGGCATCAAGGTTTGATAACGGCTCGTCCAGCAACAGAACTTCGGGCTCCAGCACCAGCGCACGCGCCACCGCCACCCTTTGCTGCTGCCCGCCCGAAAGCTCGGACGGCAGGCGACTGCCATAACCGCCCAAGCCCACAAGGTTAAGGCCTTCCTCGGCCTTTTCCCTGGCTTCGGCCTTGGCAACGCCGGTAACACTCAGCCCATAGGCAACGTTTTCCGCCACCGACATATGCGGAAACAGCGCATAGGACTGAAACACCATACTGACATCACGGTCCGTCGCCGGAAGCTGTGTGACGTCCTTGCCGCCAATCAGGATACGGCCGCTTGTCGCATGTTCAAGCCCGGCAATCATCCGGAGCGTCGTGGTCTTGCCACAGCCGCTTGGCCCCAAGAGGGTGACAAGCTCGCCCAGATTGATGGTGAAAGATACATTGTCGATCGCGGTAACCGCCCCCTGACCATAGGTCTTGGTGACATTGTCGAATACGACCGAACCCGCACGCGTTTTCAGTTTCATGAATGCTTCTCTCTCAGATTTCCTGTCGCTGTCTTGTCCGGTGTTGCCTCAACCCGGTCCTCGCGGCGCAGACGCCGTTGCCCGATCAGGCCGTTCACAACAAGGATCGCGGTCAGCATGACAAGGATCAGGACACTGCAATAGGCAATCGCAACGCCGTATCGCCCGTTTTCCACAAGCCCGATGATATAGGATGTCGCCATATTATGGTCGGCACTGACCAGGAAGATCACCGCACTGACCGACGTGATCGCGCGCACAAAGCTGTAAACCAGTGCCGCAACAATCGCCGGACGCAACAGCGGCAGGATCACACGGCGGAACGTGGTAAAGCTGTTGGCACCAAGCGTCAGGGACGCTTCATCAAGGCTTTTGTCAAGCTGGCTCATGGCGGCAATCCCGCCGCGCACGCCGACCGGCATGTTGCGGAAGATAAAGCAGATCACAAGAATCACACCCGTCCCGGTCAATTCGAACGGCGGCACGTTAAACGCCAGAATATAACTGACACCAATCACCGTGCCCGGAATGGCAAAGCTTAACATCGTGCCAAATTCAAAGGCACTTTTGCCCCGGAAGTTCTGACGCACCAGCAGATAGGCCGTCGTCAGACCGACCGCTGCGGTCAGGGGTGCCGCAATCGCTGAGATGTTTAACGTGGTCCAGAAACTGTCCCATGCCGCGCCGGCCCAGACGATGCCATGCTCGCTCCAGCCAACACCGAACGCATCGCTGTAATTATCGAACGTCAGGCTGTTATCAAAGCCCCAGCGTTTGACGAAACTGCCATAGAAAATCATGCCATACAGCACGACCGTAAATATCGCCCACGGAATGGCGGTGAAATAGCACGCCAATCGCATACCGGGATTAAGCCCGACATGGGCACCGTTATCGGCCTTGCCCGATACCGTGGCATAGGATTTTTTGCCCAGCCAGAACCGCTGCGCGGCAAAGGCCGAAAGTGTGAAGAACAGCAGGATCATCGCCAGAACGGCAGCCCGCCCGGCATCGTTTTGTGCGCCGACAATGGCAAAGAATATCTCGGTCGACAGCACTTCGTAATTGCCACCCAGAACCATCGGGTTGCCGAAATCGGCCATGCTTTCGATAAAGGCGAGCAGGAAGGCATTGGCCAAACCGGGGCGCATCAAGGGCAGCGACACATTGACAAACGTTTTCCAACGTCCGGCCCGCAAGGTTTGCGATGCTTCTTCCATCGACGGGCTGACACCCTCGACCACCCCAATCAGCACAAGAAAAGAAATCGGGGTGAAGGACAGGGTCTGTGCCAGCCAGATTCCAGGGAGGCCATAAAGCCAGCGCCCTGCCTCCACCCCGAGCAGATCAGCAAAGAACTGCGTTACAGCCCCCGATCTGCCAAAAAGAAGGATCAATGCCAGGCCGATCACGAATGGCGGGGTGATGATCGGCAGTACCGTCAGAACCCGAAGCGGCTTTTTGAACCGGAACCCGGTCCGCGTCACGACAAGCGCAAATGAAAGCCCCAGCAAAGTGGTCGAAACAGCGGTCAGAACCGCCAGAAACGCCGTATTCCACGCAACCCCGCAAACACCCCCGGCAAGGCAGCCCAGCCCCCAGATGCTGTCATCAAGGAAATTGCGGATAAAGGCCACGCCCGAAAGGTTGCCATCAATATCAACAAACGATCCGATGAAAATGCGCGCCACCGGGAAAAACACAAATAACCCGACTAGCGCAATAACCGTCCCGATGGCGGAGGTAACAAACACATCACCCCGCATCGCCCCCGCTGCGGCAAGACCGGTGCAAAGCATCACAAGCAGGCTGGCCGCAACAAACATCGCGCCATAGCCAAGCCCGTATTGCCGGACGTCAAGCGGACCAAACATCGCCTCAAGCCAACCAAATCCCCAGCCGGAAATGCCGACAAAAAAGCCCTGCCCCACCAGATAGATCAAACCGCCAAGCCCGCATGAAATCAGGATACGGGCATAATGCGGATGATCACGCCCGGTCCGCACCAGCGCCAATGGCACCAGCAGAAACGCCGCAATCGACAAAAGCCAGAATTTTTGATGGATAATCGTTTGCAGGATTGCAGGCGCATAATCGCCATACATCGGATAGCCGTCATACAGCCATTCCAGGGTCCAGAACCCGTATTCCTGCTGATACCAGGGTAAAATTGCAAAACCGATCCAGCCGATCACCAGCCAGAACCAAAGCATCCGGTTCACGAAACTCTCCTGCACGCCGAATTGGGAAGTCTGGTTCTGCCCGTCCGATGATCACACTGGACGGACAGAACCGTTAAGGCAGATCGCGCTTATTGCGGCGCGGTTTTGACTTCGTCATCCCAACGCGACAGAAGATGACGGCGGGTTTCCGCATCCCCGTATTTCGCGAAGTCATAATCGATCAGTTTCAATTCACTCAGACGCGGCGCGCCATCGGGAATTTTGGACTCTTTGTTGGACGGCACCTGATAGCTGTGCGCGTCTTCGGCAATAGACTGGGTCCGCGGGCTAAGTGCGAATTCATACCAGATTTTCGCATTTTCAAGGTTACGCGCACCTTTGATAATGCTCATGGAACCCACTTCGTAGCCGGTCCCCTCGCACGGTGACACCACGGTCAGGTTCGCCCCCTGTTTGATCTGGGCAACCATGTCATGCATGAAGGTGATACCGATTGTGGTTTCGCCAACCGCGGCCGCCTTGATCGGGGCAGAACCCGATTTGGTGTACTGGTTGACGTTCTTGTGGATTTCCTTCAGCAGATCAAACGCCTTGTCCTCGCCAAACAGCTGAACCAGCGTCGCAAGCGCGGTATAAGACGTCCCCGATGAATTCGGATTGGCGATCTGGATTTCGCCTCTATAGGCCGGGTTTTTCAGATCTTCCCAGCATTTCGGTGCTGGAAGGCCCTTTTTCGCCAGAAGATCGTTGTTATAGCCAATGCCAAGTGCACCGGCATAAACCCCAACCGTCCGATTGCCGGAATTTTTCGCCTGCCGCACGGCCCAGTCATTCAGGTTGCCAAGCTGCGGGGACTCATATTCTTCCGTCAGGCCTTCGGCGGCAGCCTGAAGATGGGGGTCGCCCGTCCCGGCCCACCACACATCCAGTTTCGGATTGGCAGCTTCGGCACGCACCTGCGCATAAGCCTCGCCCGAACTTTTGCGAACCATCGATACATCGATGTCATGTTCCAGCTCGAACGCGGTTTCCATCATCTCGCACCATTCATTATCGGCCGAGCAGATGACATTAAGCCGACCGGCCGCATTGGCCGAACCGGCGGTCGCAACAGCCAAAAGGCCTGAAATCGCGACAGTCGCAAAAAGAGAATTTCTGATCGTCATTTGGGTTTCCTCCCGGTTTGCATTTCGTTGAATGCACACGTGTGCATTACCATTGCGCAAATCACGTGCTGGAATGATTTAATCATAAATTCCATGAAATGACAGAAAAATTCTATTTAGAGCCAAAAAACTCTCGCCATCCACGAATAACCATCTGTTTTTAAATGTAAAAATTTCATGCCCACAAATCGCCATCGCAAAACCATACGCTGCCCTCAGCAAGGCCTCCGACTTAAAACTTAACACACACGTGTGCGCATAACCCCCAGAAACATCGCGAGTCAGCCGTTTTGCATCAGAAATCGAAGAAAAATAGGCCAGAAATCCGTGAAAAAGACCGGCTCAGGCCGTCCGGCGACACGTCATTTCCACCGGCAGGATCAGCCGCTGATCCGTCAGGGCATCGCCCCGGATGCGCTGACGCAACCGATCCACCGTCATTTCGGCCAGCTTCGTCGCACTTTGGCAAACAGTGGTCAATTGATACGCCCCCTGCCGGGCGGCGGCAATATCGTCAAACCCGACCACGGCAATATCTTCGGGGATGCGCAGGCCCAGTTCAAACCGGGCCGCGTCCAGAAGACCCAACGCAATATGGTCCTTGGCACAGAAAATCGCGTTTGGCGCGGTTTCCGGCGTTGCCAGAAATTTAAGCGCGGCATTAAAGCCACCGTCATAATCGGCACTGTCGCAGACCAGCGGGGTAAAACTGATATCCCCGCTCGCAAGGCGCGGTGCAAGGCGCGAAACGAATGTTTCGCCCCGCACATTGCCGCTGAATGTACCACCCTTGACATTGAGGAACCCGAACCGGGTTTTACCGGTTTCAAGCAACAGGTCGGCGGCCATTTCACCGCCGCGCACATTATCGCAATTGATAACATCCGCGCCCTCAAGCCGCCCGGCGCGATTGACCAGAACGACCGGCACATTGCGTTTCAGGAAATGTACACCCACCTCGGGCGGCGGGCTTCCCGATGTCACGACCACCCCGGCCACCTGATATTGCAACAGATGCATCATCGATGTGCCCATCTGGGCGGGATCGGATACATCAATCACCAACGGACGATAACCGGACTGCTGAATGGCAAGGATCAGTTTATCAAGGAATTCCACCCGGAACGGATCGGAAAGCCCCGATGTCACCAATCCGATCAGATCGCTTTTGCGCGTATTCATCGACCGGGCGATTTTATTGACGTGATAACCAAGCCGGTTGGCGGTTTCCTGTACCCGCAGGCGGGTGGCTTCCGATATCCGTCGGTCGCCTGATAAACAGCGCGAAACGGTGGACCGCGAAACACCGGCTTCGCGCGCAACATCGGCCGAGGTCACGATATGCTGCAAATCGCGGCCAGGTTCGGCCCCGTCACCCTTTGCAGGCGTGTGTTTCCCCTCGGTCATGCGCGCAATTTCCCTCTTTACGCCGTCTGGCCGTGCCTGTTTTCAGTCTTGCAGCACGGTCACACACATATCACAGGCCTTCCGGCCCGCCAACGCACACGTGTGCATGATGCGGGATATTTCACAGAACCGTCATTTATCGCAACTTACTTAAAAACGGCACGAACCGGCATTTACCCTGTCAGTTTTCTTTGACCATGATCGCGCAAAGACCCTATTCTGCACGCCTTGCATCGCCCCGCGATATGCAAACGCCACCCGAAATTCGATCAGGAGCAAGAAGAATGGGTCACGCCACTACCGCAGACACCAACGCCGTCACCACATGGACCTGGTACAAGGGCGAATGGCACGAAGGCAACCCGCATATCATCGGGCCGCAAACCCACGGCATGTGGATGGCCTCCACGGTCTTTGACGGCGCGCGCCGCATCAATGGCAAAATGCCCGATCTTGTGCCCCATTGCGCCCGTGTGCTGCGTTCGGCCGAACTGATGGGTCTTGCCCCGCAGATCACCACCGATGAAATCGTCGCTCTCGTCCGCGAAGGCGTTCAGAAATTCGCTCCGGCGCTGGCACTTTATATCAAACCGATTGTCTATGGCGGCGAAGGCTTCCTTGCCCCGACACCAGAAAGCGCGCAATTCGTGCTGTGCATTTCGGTATCCGACCTGCCCGATGCCATCAAGACCGGCTTTACCGCCCGCAAATCAAGCTTCCGCCGCCCCTCACCCGAAAGTGCTCCGACCGAAGCCAAGGCATCCTGCCTTTATCCCAATGTCGGCCGCGCCGTGGCAGAGGCCACCAAAGACGGTTTTGATACCGGTGTAATGCTGGACCCGATCGGCAATGTCGCGGAATTTTCCTATGCCAATCTGTTTTACGCCAAGGATGGCAAGGTCTTTACACCCGTGATCAACGGCACGTTCTTAAACGGCCTGACCCGCCAGCGCGTAATCAAGCTTCTGCGCAAAGACGGCGTTGAGGTCACCGAAAAAACCGTGACCTATACCGAACTTGAAAATGCCGACGAAATCTTTGGCACCGGCAATTATTACAAGGTCGCACCTTGCGTCAAACTCGACGGCCGCAACCTGCAACCCGGCCCGATGACCAAACGCGCGCAGGAACTTTACTGGGCGTTTGCGGAAAATAGCTAATCGAACGATCTATACAATGCAGAACGGGCTGATCTTATGATCAGCCCGTTTTTTAGCTCTCACGTGGAAAATGTCCCGTAATTACTGTACAGCAGGCATCACCGGTACACTACTGCCAGCGACATAGGGATATTTGCCAAATATCGCGCCAACCGCTTTGCGCACCCCCTGATCGGGATTGTTGCGAAACTCACTGTCGATACGGCCAACCGCCGTGCCTTCCCAGATCATCTGATCGGTGCGGCGGTCTACCATATCGACCGAAATCGTGCCTTCGGTATAATTGTCAACATATCCCGGCTCGACATACCCGGGCCAACCGACATACATCCCGCTGCGATAGCCGTAATACCCGCCGTAATAGACCGGCGGCGATGTCCGGGTCTTTTCCTCGGTCTTGAGGTGATAGTTGATCAGGATATCAGGGGTGTTGATGTCAACGCGATAACCGCGCGCTTCAAGGGCAGCACTAACCGCATCCTCGATCCGCTGGCCGTGCAGGGTGGCGTATTTTTCATCCGACTTTCCCGCAGACTCATAAAAGGCAAAGGTCCGATAACGCGAAAAATCGGCCGCCGGATCGGCATCGGTATAGACACGCGGCCCGGTCGAACAGGCCGCCAGCAGCATCGCCATTGCCCCCGCCATCATGATCTTGACCATCTTCATCCGGCCTTCCTTTCGGTGCTCGCCGTTTAAATGATCATTCCCGGTGCATGGCCCTAACCAAAACACCGGAAATGACTGATTTTGTTTTACATTACATCTTATCATTTGGGCAGATGCATGGCAGAACGCAACGAACACACCCCGCTGGCATTTACAGGCCCGTAGCATTCAGCCGCGAACGCAGCAAAAGACCAAGATTGCGGGGGTTTTCACCAACACGACGCCACGCATAAGCCCACCAATCCACCCCAAACGGCGCATAAAGCCGAAGCCGATAACCGAGCGACACAAGATCCCGCTGAAGTGGCTGATTGACGCCATAAAGCATTTCAAACTCGAACGCCTCACGCTCCCACCCACGTTCGTCTGCAACCTTTGCGATATATTCAACCAACTCACGATGATGCGATCCGAAAACCGGCATAAATCCGGTAAGGCGCGCCTCGTCGGACAACATCATTGACGCCAGTTTCAGATAATTTTCGTCGATGTCGCGACGCCGGGTAAAGGCAACATGATCGGGCGGGGCCATCGCCCCTTTAACCAGACGTATCATGGCCCCCTGTGCGATCTTGCGCGCCATGTCGGCTTCGGTTCGCAATAATCGCGCCTGCAATGTCTGGGCTACCGGATACCCTGTCTCAAGCAGCCGGTCATGAAGGGCCAGCGTATCATCGACCATGTCGAAATCTTCCATGTCGATCATCATCCGGCAGCAGCGCCGACCTGCTTTCTCACCACCGACGTCGCGGATCAAACCGGCAATTTTGTGGGCATTGTCATCCAACATCGCCGGATCCTGCATATAGCCAAGCTGCGATGGATCAATGGAAACATGAACATCCAAACCAACACGATCAAGCTTGGGGATCACGGCTGTAATTGCATCAACCGTTTCCGCCACCTGTGCCGGATCGGTCACATATTCGCCCAGATAAAAGCTCGAAACCCGAATACCGTGCTTTGCCAATTCCTGCGTGCGTTTCACATGCTCGGCACCATCCGCGCCGCTAACGAACTGTGCAGCCAGCCCGGTTTTCCGCCCGACCGCCTCGCCCGCGCGGCGCAATGGTTTGCTGCACGCCACTGCGATCATCGTCTTTTGCCAGAAACCCATCATCAACTCCGTTTTGGTCAAACGCAAAAGAGCAACCATCGGCGATAAGGCGGTAAACTTATTGAAGGAAATGACACCCGATCAAACAAAAAGCGACCCGCCAGATGACGGGTCGCTTGGTATTTCACAGCAGTCTTTAAACCCGAACGCTTACGCGCCCAGTTCTTCACCGGCAATCGCACGGTCGATCAGCTGGATGCTTTCATCAATACCGTAAAGCGCAATGAACGATCCCATACGCGGGCCCTGTTCCTGCCCCAGCAGGATTTCATAAAGTGCTTTGAACCAGTCCCGCAGGTTTTCATAATTGTGGTTTTTACCCACCTCGAACACCTGCGTCTGGATGTCACCACCATCGGTGTCGGCATCAAGGGTTTTGAGCATATCGCGAAGCTCGGTCAGGGCTGCCTTTTCGGCATCCGTCGCAGCACGGTATTTTTTCGTCGGTTTGACGAAGTCATTGTAATAGTTGATCGCATAGCCGACCAGCTTGTCGAGATAAGGCTGATTTTCCGGCGTTGCGCCCTTTGCATAGCGCGAAATGAACGCCCAAAGCAGTTCCGGGTCGCTGGTATTGCAAACCGAAACAAGATTCAGCAAGATACCGAACGACAACGGAATATCACGTTCCGGTGCCTTGCCTTCATGGATGTGCCATGCCGGGTTCTGCAAAAGCTTTTCCGGGTCGGTTTCTGTTTTCAGCTTGTCGGCAAAGGTCAGATATTCATCAACCGTCTTCGGGATGACATCGAAATACAGGCGCTTTGCGGTTTTCGGCTTCTGGAACATGAACAGCGAAAGACTGTCTTCCGGCGCATATTTCAGCCAGTCTTCCATCGAAATGCCGTTGCCCTTGGATTTCGAGATTTTCTGCGCGTTCTCGTCAAGGAACAGCTCGTAGTTGAAGCCTTCCGGCGGGGTACCGCCAAGCGCCTTGACGATCTTGTTGCCAAGTTCGACTGACGGAATAAGGTCCTTGCCCGCCATTTCGTAATCAACGCCAAGCGCAAACCACCGCATCGCCCAATCCGGCTTCCACTGCAATTTGCAACGTCCACCCGTAACCGGAGTTTCAACCAGCTTGCCGGTTTCCGGATGTTCGTAAACGATGGTCCCGGCTTCAACGTTAAGCTCGGTCACCTTGGCCATCAAGACCTTGTTGGTCCCTTCTTCGACTGGCATGAACGGGCTGTATGTCGCGCGACGTTCTTCACCAAGAGTCGGCAGCATGATTTTCTGGATCGCATCATACCGCTCCAAAAGACGCAAAAGAGCCGCATCGAACATGCCCGAACGATAGCATTCGGTCGAAGATTTGAATTCATAATCAAAGCCAAAGCTGTCAAGGAAATCGCAGAGCCGCGCATTGTTGTGATGCGCAAAGCTTTCATGGGTGCCAAACGGGTCCGGCACGCTGGTCAATGCCTTGCCCAGATGCTGGGCGACCATATCCTTGTTCGGGATATTGTCAGGCACCTTGCGAAGACCGTCCATATCATCCGAGAAACAGAAAAGTTTTGTCGGAATATCGGACATCTGTTCGAACGCGCGGCGTACATAGGTCGTGCGCGCAACCTCGCCAAACGTCCCGATATGGGGCAGGCCGGACGGGCCATAACCGGTTTCAAACAGCACATAACCCTTTTCAGGCTTCTTCTGTTTGTACCGCTCAACCAGCTTGCGGGCTTCCTGGAAGGCCCAGACGTTGCTGTTAAGGGCGGCATCACGAAGATCGGCTGTCATTTTTGAAACCTTGTTTGTCAGTTGTATCGTTGAATTATCTGGAAATCCGGCCACGCATGAAATCACCCGGATTTCGCGCGTGCGCGAAGCTATCCCCGCCGGCCTGCAAGATCAAGTCCGGATCGGACATGGCCGAAATGCAACGCGCGATTTAACCGGCGCACCCCATCACTTCTCCCACCCTGACAGAGAGGGCGGGCATGGTAACACGCAAAATTCGCACGTCGGATCAGCAGGATACAGCAAATATAAGAAAAAAACCAAACCTACACCGACGGGTGGTTGAAACCAGCTTGCCGAGCGCTGATATGTCGTAACTGTTACTTGTCCGTGCAGTCAGGAACAAAAAAGCCGCCGGGAGTGGGCGAAGAAAACGGGCGACGATCAGGGGTTCCCTGTCCTTCTTAAGGCGGGGGACCGCCTTGCACGGGAGAGAAATGATTGAACGAAACGTCAGACATGAAAGACTTGTCGGCGTCGCACGCCGATGGATCAGGCAGCACGATGACCGCACCGCATGTCGCATTCGAGGAAGATCATCGTTTCCGGCGCGTTGTTGAATATGCGCCAAATGCGATGATTCTTGTCGATGCCAAGGGCCTTATTGAAATGGTCAATGCCGAAACAGAAAAGGTGTTCGGTTATACCCGTGATGAATTACTCGGCCAGCCAGTCGATGTGCTGGTGCCAGATCGGTTCCGCCATCATCATGCCGGGCTTCGCAACAGTTTCATCGCCGCCCCCGGACCACGGCCCATGGGACCGGGACGGGATCTTTATGCCCTGCGCAAGGATGGCAGCGAGTTTCCGGTGGAAATCGGTCTGAACCCGATTGCCGAAGGCGACCGTGTACAGGTCCTGGCCGCCATTGTCGATATTTCGGACCGTAAAAGCCGTCAGGAACGGCTGGAAAAATCCTTGCAGGAAAAGGAAATCCTGCTGTCGGAGGTCCATCACCGGGTCAAAAACAATCTGCAAATCGTTCACAGCCTGCTTGATATGCAGACCGCCAATGTGAAGGACGAACTGGCACGTGAAATCCTGCGCGACAGTTGCAACCGCGTCCGGTCCATGGCGCAAATCCACCAGACCCTTTATCAAAACGAAGATGTTTCGCGCGTCGATTTCAACTATTTCTGTGATGCGCTGATCAATTCGCTGTTGGTGACCTTCAACACCAATCCCGACCTCATCAGGTTTGAACGCGATCTGGGTTCGGTCTCGCTTCCGATCGGAACGGCTGTGCCATGCGGCCTGATTACCAACGAACTGATCACCAATGCGCTCAAACACGCATTTCCCGGTAACAGACAGGGCACAATAAGCCTTTCCGCCACCGAAATCGCCCCGAACCAGATCGAACTCAGCCTGATCGATGACGGGGTCGGATTCCCGGAAAGTTTCTGTGTCGACAGCAGCAGCGGGCTTGGCCTGCAACTGGTTGAATTGCTGACCGATCAGCTTGGCGGGACGCTTGATATGCACACCCGCAACCCGACCCGTATCACTATTCGCTTCACGATAAAGGATTGATGATCGCCATGCGCAAGCCGATCCATGTGATGATTGTCGAAGATGAACGGATCGTCGCACTGCATTTGCGTCAACAGCTTGCCCGGCTCGGTTATGACCGGACATCGGTCCATAGTGCCGGTATCAATGCCTTAAAAGCGATTGAAACCGATGCGCCTGACATCATTCTGATGGATATCCGGATCGACGGTGATCTTGACGGCATTGAAACCGCGGCGGGCATCCCCGAACATCTGATGATCCCGATCATCTATCTATCGGCTTATTCTGAGGATACAACCCTTGAACGGGCGCGCCAAACCCGGCCCTATGGCTTTTTGTTAAAACCGTTTTCAGAACGTGAACTGCACGCGACAATCCAGATGGCACTGGAACGCCGCGAGGTAGAGCTTGCCCTTCGTGAAAGTCAGGAACGGCTGTCGCTTGCCATGCATGCTGCCCGCATGAGCTGCTGGGAGGTGGATGTCAGTACCCGCAAAATGCACAGCACCGGTCTGGCACAGTTTTTACCCGACGAAAATCAAAGTGCAGAAACAATCACCGAAAGCTGGGAAGATTTTCTGCATCGTGTTGCATCCGATGATCGCGACATGGTTCGCAAGGCATTCGAATATGCCGTTCTGCATGGCGAATTCTACGACGTCGTTTTCCGCGGTCAGCAAAGCGAAGGCACCCAAAGCTGGTTCCGCGCACGCGGCAAGTCCTATATCAATGACCGCAAGGGCACCCAACGGATCATAGGCGTGATGCAGGACATCACCGATCAACGTCTGACCAATGACAAGCTCCGTCAGGCGATGACAGTATTTGAAACCACCCAGGATGGCATTCTGATACTGGACCCGGACCTGAACATCACCAGCGCCAATCGTTCCTATTGCCAGATTACGGGCGCAGACCCGATGAACGTTGTCGGCAACCCACCCTATATGATCGTGCCAGAAGCCTTCCCGCCCGCCTTTTATCAGGAACTGTTCCATACGCTGCGCACACGCCGCCAATGGCACCGCGAAATCGAAACCCGGGACATGTCGGGCAATCCGATTTCCATCATGATGCAGATCATCGCGGTCGAAGACGACGATGGCGTCCTGACCCATTTCGTTGCGATGATTTCGGATCGCACCGCCATCCGACAGGCCGAACAGGAACTGCATTATCTGGCCCAGTATGACGGCCTCACGGGCCTGCCCAACCGGCTTCTGGCAACCGACCGACTGAACCGTGCGATTGAACGCTGTGAACGTACCGGGTCGGTGGTCGCCTGCCTGTTCCTTGATCTTGATGACTTCAAGAATATCAACGATACACTTGGCCATGCCGCCGGTGACCAGGTTTTGCTGATTGTTGCGACCCGCATCAAGGCACTGACCGATCGAACCGATACCATCGCGCGCCTTGGCGGGGACGAATTCCTGATTATCCGCGAAAACATGCATAGCGAGGCCGCCGCAGGCAACCTTGCCAGCCACATCATTCATGAACTGCAAAAGCCGTTCTACATCCTCGGCCATGAACTGACATTATCGGCCAGCATCGGCATTGCCCTTTATCCCGAAAACGCCCATTCACCGCAGGATCTGATCCGGCTGGCCGACACGGCAATGTATGCCGCCAAGGATCAGGGGCGGCGCACCTATGCGTTTTATAAATCGGAAATGACCGAAAGTGCCACGCACTATATGACGCGCAGTCTGGAATTGCGTCGCGGCCTGGAAAAGGGTGAGCTGACACTTTATTATCAGCCGCAAGTCGATGCAGAAACCGGCGAAATGTCTGGTGCCGAAACCCTGATCCGATGGAAACATCCTCAAAACGGTATTCTTGGTCCGGCAGAAATCATCCCGATTGCTGAACAAAGCGGGTTGATTGTCGAAATCGGCCAATGGGTTCTTGAAGAATCCTGCGCACAGGCGCGCCGCTGGCAAGATGAAGGTTTTGATCCGATCCGCATCGCGGTCAATGTTTCAGTCCGCCAGATGCGCACACCGGGCTTTGCCAAAACGGTGCAAACTGTTCTGGCCAATACCGGACTTGATCCGAAATGGTTGGAGATTGAAGTCACCGAAAGCATGATCCAGGACGAAGATATCATGATCGATACCCTGCATGAATTGCGCGCGGTTGGCGTATCGGTCGCGATTGATGATTTCGGCACGGGTTATTCGTGTTTGCGGTCCATCAAAAGCCTGCCGATTGAACGCATCAAAATTGATCGCGCCTTTATCAAAGGCATTCCGCAAAATACCGATGATGCCGCCCTTGCCGAAGCCATGATTGCCATGGCACGGACCCTTGGCCTCAAAGTCACTGCCGAAGGGGTCGAAACAACCGCCCAACGTGATTTCCTGCATAGGCAGGGCTGTAACGAATTGCAGGGTTTCCTATTCAGCAAACCGGTCCCCGCCGAACAACTTTTCAAGTCCATCTACCCAAACACGAAAATTTCATAAAACAATCGCGTAGCCGCCCTGTTCAAATCAGATAATTATCACTTACCTAAAGTATAGGGTGCGTGGTACTATTCGCTAGTCAAAGCTGCTAAGCCTCTGAATCAAGCAGCACAGGGAAGGACCACCAAGAATACTTCAGAAGTATAGTGTTATCTGAGGGGACCTTGAAATGCGATTTTCCAACCTGTCTCTTGGCACCAAGCTGACTTTCGTTAGTGCGATTGCCATTGCCTTCTGCCTGATCGTGGGCATCTTCCTGCAAACGCTTGAAACCAGCAAGACAACCGAGGAACTGACCGTTGGCGAGGCGCGTTCAGTCGGCCAGTTTCACGCCGAGCAGGCAAGCCGCGTACTGAATGGTGGTATGCTGGTTGCCAAAAATCTTGCCGGTGCATTTCGCGCCCTTCGCGAACAGGGCGGAGCAGACCGCAAGGCTTATAACGAAATCCTCAATCGCACCCTGATGGATAACCCGTCCCTTGCCGGGGCGTGGTCCGGATTTGAAACCAACGCACTTGACGGCAAGGACGCCGATTACAAGAACGAAGGCGAACCGTTTGGCGACGGCACCGGAAAATACGTCACCTACTATTATAACTTCGGCGGCGGCATTACCCCCTATCACCTGACCGGGCTCGATAATCCCGAGGTCAATGAATATTACACCGAACCCAAACGCACCAATCAGCCTTATCTGACCGATGCCATCACCTATGACATTCAGGGTCGCGATGTGGTTCTGACTTCATTTGTCTATCCGGTTCAGGACAGCGGCGGAAAGTTCCTAGGTGTTCTGGGTGTAGACCTTGAACTCAATGCGCTTTCCGAACGGTTTGCAAAGCTTGCCCCGTTTGGCACCGGCACGGTCAATCTGGTTTCCGCACAAGGCACATGGGTCGCTCATGAAAATCCAGATATCCGTGGCACCAAACTTGATACTGCCAAAACAACCGATGCCGCCATTCTTGATGCCATGAAATCCGGCCAACCCCGTCAGATCGAAGATAATGAATTCATGCATCTGATCGTTCCGGTCGCCATCGAAGGATATCCCAATCAATGGGGTGTCGTGGTCAATGTGCCGCTTGAAACCGTTTTCGCCCCGGCCAATACCCTTCGCAATGCGACCCTGATTGGCGGCGTGGTGCTTCTGCTGGTGGTAATCGCGGTGATCCTGCTATCGACCAATGCCATGGTCGCCCGCCCGATGACCCGCGTTGCCAGCGTGATTGCCGATCTGGAAAAGGGCAATTTCAATGTCACGGTCCCCTATCACGACCGGTCGGATGAAATTGGTGCCATTGCCAAGGCGCTCGAAGCCTTCAAGGAAGCATCCGCCGGCATGCAGCAGGCCGAACGTGATAAACGCGAAGCCGAACATCGCGCCAGCGAAGAGCGCAACCGCACCCGCCTTCAGATGGCTGACGAGTTCGAAAAATCGGTCGGCTCCATCGTTGTAAAAGTTACCGATAGCGCGGGCGACATGGAAAAGGTATCCCGCCAGATGCGCCGCGCGGCCGATGAAAGCTCCGAGCAGGCAACCGTGGTTGCCGCTGCCGCCGACGAGGCCAGTGCAAATGTCCAGACCGTCGCCTCGGCGAGCGAGGAACTTTCCGCTTCCATTCAGGAAATCAGTTCGCAGGTCGCACGATCATCGGAAATTGCCAACAATGCGGTTGATGAAGCATCGCGTGCCAACGCCATGGTTACTGGCTTGGCCGAGGCCGCTGATCGCATTGGTCAGGTTGTCAGCCTGATCAATGACATTGCGTCCCAGACCAACCTTCTGGCGCTGAACGCGACCATCGAGGCCGCTCGTGCGGGCGAAGCTGGCAAAGGTTTTGCCGTCGTCGCAAGCGAGGTCAAAAACCTTGCCAATCAGACCGCCAAGGCAACCGAGGATATTGCCCAACAGATCGGATCGATCCAGTCCGAAACCCACAACACCGTGGGCGCGATTGAAAAGATCACCGAAACGATTTCAAACATCAATGAAATCACCGGCGCGATTGCCGCCGCAGTTGAACAACAGGGCGCTGCCACGGCCGAAATTTCGGGCAATGTCCAGCAGGCTGCCGCAGGCACGAACGAAGTATCCTCCTCTATCGGGATCGTGCGCAACACGTCCCAGCAAACCGGCGAGGCCGCGTCCAACGTCCAGGCCGGGGCAACCGAACTGGCCGAACAGGCGCGAAACCTTGACACGCAGGTCAAAAACTTCCTTGACCGGTTGCGTCACATATAAAGGTTTCTGGCTTAAAAACCAGCAAGGGCGGCATTTTCGAATGCCGCCCTTTTTCATGCGCCAATCCGGTATGGTTCTATGAAACCCTCCCCATATGGGGATGTTGCCATGCCACCCTTCCGAATATCTTGAATAACATACGGAAGCTCTTAAGTAGAAAAACAAGTGGTATCTTTCGCGAGGGATTAGAAATGCTTGGATGGGTGTGGAAATCAAATATTTCGCAACGCATGTACAGTCTGGCTGGCTGGTTACTGCTAACCGCCTGTTTGCTTGGCGCGATAGCCACTTATAAAATGACCGTGATCGGCAACGAGCTGGAACAGGTTACCGCCCGGGACCTGCCGCTGACACTGATGCTTGAGAAAATCACACAGCATCAGCTCGAACAGGCCATCCTGATGGAAAAATCGCTGCGTTTCCAAAACGTTGACGCTCATAGTGAAAGCGAAAGCGATATTCGTGTTCATTTCGAGGAAATTTCAAACCAGTCCGATGCGGAACTCCGCGAAGCAACCAATATGGTCAAAACCTACCTCGCCAAGCTTTCAAATGACGCCGATCGGGCAGAGTTTGCAGCAGTCGAAGCAGCTCTTTCGCGTATAGAAACAGACCATCGCACTTACGAAGCGAATGTCGCAGGCATTTTCAAAGCGCTTGATAACGGTGCAAGCCCGGCCGACGTCGCAGATACTGTCATCGCGACCGAGAAATTGCAAAACGGCCTTGATGCCGCAATCGAAAACCTTGTCGCCGAGGTATCGAGCTATACCAAAACATCGATGAACAAGGCACTGACCGATGAACAGATGGGCAAAACACTGGTCACCACCCTGTCGGCAATCGCCCTTGTGTCGGGAACTTTGCTGGCATGGCTTCTGGGGCGTTCGATCACGCTGCCTTTGCGTCGACTGACCGATGCGCTTGGCGATCTGGCCCAGGGCAAGCTTGATACCCCGGTTCCGGTTTCCAAATTCCGCGACGAAGTCGGCGACATGGCCGACGCGATGCGGGTATTTCAGGCTGATATGGTCAAGGCCCGCGAACTCGAAGCCCAGCAGGAAGCCCAGCGCCAGCGCGATGAAAAGCGCCGGGCGGAAACAGACCGGCTGGTCAAGGATTTCTGCGAAACCCTTGTTGAAACCTTTGCCGATATCGTGAAAAGCGCCAACGAGGTTCTCGCGCGTGCCGAAACCATGCAAAGCCAAAGCAGGCAAGCAGGATCGCTTGCCGGTGCTGTCGCGACCGAAGCAGAGGAGTCATCAGCAAGTGCGCAGTCGCTTAGTGCCGCAACCGAGGAAATGGTCGCCGCTATCGACGAAATCTCGTCCCAGATCACCCAGTTTTCCGGAATTGCTCACAATGCGGTTGAACATTCCAACACTTCTCAAACCGAAATGCGTAACCTTCAGGAAGTTGCAGAAGAAGTCGGGCAGGTTGTGCAACTGATCACGCAGATTGCCGATCAGACCAACCTTCTTGCGCTTAACGCCACGATTGAAGCGGCGCGTGCTGGTGACGCGGGCAAAGGATTTGCCGTGGTTGCAGGCGAAGTCAAAAGCCTTGCCAATCAGACAGCCAAGGCCACCGAGGAAATCACCCGTAAAATCGAACGCATTCAAAGCGTATCGCGCAATTCAACCAACGCCATCACCAATATCGGCACGGTGATCAACAGCATCGATAATTATGTCACTGCTATTGTCGGCGCCGTTGAAGAACAGAACGCGACAACACGCGAAATTGCCCGAAATGTCGATTTCGTTTCTGAAAGTGCCAAACGCGTTTCGGAAAATGTTACAACGATTCAGTCCAGCGTTGCCGATGTTGGCAGCAGTGCCGTTACGGTGCATGACAATGCCGACCACACAGCCCACCAGGCCGATTTCTTAAACAGCAGGATCAGCGATTTCATCACCGCGATGAAGCGCGTGCAGGGTGACGGCATGAATGCCAAAGGCCTCCCGACGCAATACCAAACCTCCATGCTTCGCGCCGCCGAATAACCCGATAGATACGGTTAAGCCGATCACCTAACAGGCCGGAATTTTTCGGCCTGTTTGCATGACACCCCTTGCATCACCTGGACAATCAGGCAAAGCTTGTGCCATCGCAACGCGTTAAAGGACCATGCACATGCTGCCGATCCCCCTTACCGTCTTTGTGACCGGCATTTTTGCCCTGATGCTGATCGCTCTGAGCCTGAATGTTTCCCTTCGGCGACGCGACCTTAAACTGGCCCGTGGCGATGGCGGCGACGAAGCCCTGCAACGCCGCGTTCGCGCGCATGGCAATTTCATCGAAAACGCACCGTTCTGCATTTTCGTCGTGTTGGCCCTCGAAGCCGTTCTGGCAACATCCGGCATCATCTGGCTGGTCGCCGGAGCCTTCATTATTGCGCGTATTCTTCACGCTTGGGGCACCCTGAGCGCATCCCTTGCGCTGATCGCCCCCGCCATGCTGATACAGCATGCTGTCATGTTCTGTGCTGCGATCTGGCTTCTGATCCAAAGCATCTGAAAGACGGGCCAGCTCGAAACAACCTTTGATTTAACAATCAACACAAAAAACAACACATCGGATATTACCCTCCCCATATGAGGATATTGCGATAAGCGGAAACATCTATACTTCCGCTTAGTCAATTCACCTCGGTCCTGCTGGCACACCCGGCAGGCCAATGTGGGGAGGGAAAGTTCGATGATCGTAGCAATCAGGAAATTGCGGATTTCGCACCGCCTGTTCAGTCTGGTCGGGGTTTTGATTTTATCGACCTGCCTGGTTGGCGGGTTTGGCGTCTATACGATGACCAAGATCGGCCATGAGCTGGAAGAAGTTGCCGATCGCGACCTGCCGTTAAACGCCCTTCTGGAAAAAATCACGCAGCACCAGCTTGAACAGGCAATCCTTATGGAACGCGCCCTTCGGATCGGCAGGGTATCCGCACATGACGAAGCTGATACCTTTGAGACAGTCCGTCACCATTTCGAAGAAATCGCAGCTCGCACCGATGCCGAAATCGCATCCGCCCGTATAATGGTTGCCAAATTTCTGGAGACCTCCCTTTCAGATGAAGCCCGACTGGAATTCGACCTTGTATCGGGCGCACTGGATCGTATCGAAGCCGAACATCGCGCTTACGAAGAGCATGTCGAAAACATCTTTGACAGCGTTGCCAACGGCGATATCGAAAGTGCCGCGCTAATTAGTGCGGTCATCCGCACAGAGAAAGAACAGAAGAACCTGAACGCCGAAATCGAAAATCTGCTCAACCAGATTTCAGGCTTCACTCGCACATCAATGAGTACGGCTCTTGCCGATGAACGCAATGGCAAGATGATGATTGCCATCCTGTCTTCTCTGGCGACCATGCTTGGCATTCTGATGGCCTTTCTTTTGGGGCGCAGCATTTCTGTTCCGATGAAACGCCTGACCCTAGCACTTGGCGAACTTGCAGATGGCAAGCTCAACACGCCAGTACCCAACAGCCATTTCGAAGATGAAGTTGCCGAAATTTCTGTAGCGATGAAGGTTTTCCAGGAAAACATGATTCGGGCGCGAGAACTTGAAGAAGCTCACAAACGGATCGAGGAAAAACAAAAGCAGCGCCAGGCTGAGCGCAACCATCTGGTTGGAGTTTTCGGCTCCTCCATCGGGGCGGTCTTTGGCCGTATCCTCGGCAGTTCCGAAGAAATGGTCAAACGCGCCAATACCGTTAACACCAATTCGGGTCACACCAATAACCTTGCGGCATCTGTTGCGACCGAGGCCGAGGAATCATCGGGCAATGCGCAGGCACTGAGTGCTGCCACTGAGGAAATGGTGGCTGCCATTGGTGAAATATCGTCGCAAATCACCCAGTTTTCCGACGTCGCGCGCAATGCTGTTACCTATTCGGAAACCTCAAAAAACGAAATGCAGAGCCTGCAAACCGTTGCAGATGAAATCGGACAGGTGGTGCAACTGATTACCCAAATCGCCGAACAGACCAATCTTCTGGCGCTCAATGCCACCATCGAAGCTGCACGAGCAGGCGACGCAGGCAAGGGCTTTGCTGTGGTTGCGGGTGAAGTCAAATCGCTGGCCAACCAGACGGCGAAGGCGACCGAGGAAATTTCGGAACGCGTCGCCCGCATCCAGCAGGTATCCCATAGCTCGGCCGAGGCGATTTCAAACGTCTCCGGGATCGTCGACAGCATTGATCAATATGTATCCGCCATCGTCGGTGCGATCGAAGAACAGAACGCTACGACGCAGGAAATCTCGCGCAGTGTTGATTTCGTATCTGAAAGTGCGCGTCGTGTTGCCAGCAACATCACCGGCATTCGGGGGCGCATCGAAGACGTCAAATCCGACGCAGAGGAAGTCAACAGTGCCGCAAACACCACCGCAGGCGAAGCCGCCCTGCTTAGCCGGGAAGTCGAAATCTTCCTGCGCGCGATGCAAAGCAACGATGTTGACGATGACACCTATGAAAGACACACGATTTCGATTGATGCCCGTACATCGGGTGAAGATGGTGACTGGCTAGGCAGTGCCACAGAAATTTCCTGCGCTCATCTGGTGGTGCGCCCGGCCCTTTCGGTAACGCCCGGCGAAATCGTTGATCTGCACCTGCAAAACGTGCCCGACGCATTGCGCGCCCGTGTTGCTCGTCAGGAAGGCGATTGCAGCGTCCTCCAACTGCCGCTGGATACCGATCACCTGGCAAAAATGCGCCAGCATGTTCGCAAACTGGTCGCCTGAACGTCTTCTCTTTGCCTCCCTGCTGTCCCTGACAGCAAACTTGGCGCGATATCCACCAGGACATCGCGCCCTTTCTTTTTCTGCGCTATGATGTCTGGTTGATGCATCCAATGCCGGGCAGGAATATGAACCAGACGCAATCCTTCAGAATAAGCCGATTTGACTCCGGCACAATTCCCACACTGGCCGCTGACCTTTCGACCAAATTCGCATGCTATCCCGACGATGCCCGCTCGGCGTTAATGACAATTCGCGGGTGGATTTTCGAACTGGCGGCAAAGATCCCTATCGGAACGATTACGGAAACCCTGAAATGGGGGGAACCGGCATGGGTAACGCCCTCCGGGTCGGGGACGACCATCCGGGCCGACTGGAAACCAAAGGCACCCGACCGGATCGCCATTTACGTCAACTGCCAGACCGACCTGATTGATCGGGTCCGTAGCCATTTTGACGAGGTTCTGGAATGCCAAGGAAATCGGGCGATCCTGCTTGCGCTGGATCGCCCGTTTCCCGAAGAAGCAATTAAAACCGTGCTTGGCTGGGCGCTGACTTATCATCAGGACCGGCGCAAACCGACACCCAAACGCTAGTCGCCGCTTGCTTGAACGTTTTCATCGCTATTTCCGCGATGCATTTGCCTCAAGATTGTCCCGCAACTGGCCCAGATCATCGATCAGGCGTTTGATTGTCGAAAGATCAAGTTCCGCCACCTCGCCAACACAACGCGGTACATCAAGTGCCTTTTGCCGCAATTCCCTGCCCGCTGCTGTCAGGGTAATACGTACGGAACGTTCATCCTTTGGATCGCGGGTACGTTTAACCAGTCCCGCCGCCTCAAGCCGTTTAAGCAAAGGCGTCAAGGTGCTGGATTCCAGAAACAGCTTTTCACCAATGCTGCGAACCGGCTGATCATCCTGCTCCCAAAGGGTCACCATCACCAGATATTGCGGATAGGTGAGCTCAAGCGCGTCAAGAAGCGGTTTATAGATACGGTTAAACGCATGACTGGCCGCATAGACAGAAAAGCACAAGAAGTTTTCAAGCCTGAGCGGATTGTTATCATGATTGTCCATAGTGGCGTTCTCCTTTGTCCTATCGGGCCGGGTCGACGGGCAGTCACTGGGGGCTGCTTCTGCGGCTCGTAACACGGCCGATTTCAAATCAAACCCATATAAATATATCGCACACGATTTAATTACAAGCGATTTAATTGCATAGCTCATATTCTCAAATTTATATCGTGCACGATTAAATCGCATGCTATCTCACAATCATCGAAACGGAAAACGCCGCACAGCGGCACCACCCAGACAGCCAAAAGGAACAAGATCATGAATACATTCAAAACGACTGTTGCCTCCGCTGCGATTGCTCTGGCAGCAACCCTGACCGCCACGACCGCATTGGCAAATCCGGTTCTCGAAAATAACACCCAGAACTTCATCAATGCTCTGACCGCTTCGGGCGGTGCGCCGATCTACACGCTCAGCCCGGCTGATGCCCGCAATGTTCTGGCCGGTGCACAAGCAGGCCCGATTGCAAAACGCGCCGCCGATGTTACCGATACCGTATTCCCTGTCGGTCCGACCGGCGAAACCCGGGTCCGGATCGTCCGCCCCGAAGGCAACACCGACCGCCTGCCGGTTGTCGTCTACTTCCACGGTGGCGGCTGGGTTCTGGGGGATAAGGAAACCCACGACCGTCTGATCCGCGAAATCGCCGTACAGGCAAATGCTGCCGTCGTCTTCGTTGATTATGAACGTTCACCCGAAGCCAAATATCCGATCGCGATTGAACAGGATTATGCCGTCACCAAATATGTCGCCGATCACAGCGAACAGCTTAACGTCGACCCAACCCGTTTGGCGATTGCCGGGGACAGTGTCGGTGGCAACATGACCGCGGTTGTTTCCTTGTTGGCCGAGCAGCGCAAAGGCCCTGAAATCATCGCCCAGGTCCTGTTCTATCCGGTGACTGATGCGAATTTTGACAACGGATCCTATACCGAATTTGCCAACGGTCCTTGGTTGACCAAGGCGGCAATGGAATGGTTCTGGAACCAGTACCTGCCCGAAGGTACGGACCGCACCGATCCGAAAGTTACGCCGATCCACGCCCCGCAGGAATTGCTGGCCGGACAGGCACCTGCCCTGATCATCACCGATGAAAACGACGTGCTGCGTGATGAGGGCGAAGCCTATGCCCGCAAACTCAGCCAGGCCGGGGTGGATGTCACCACGGTTCGCTACAACGGCACGATCCATGATTTCGTCATGCTCAATGCCGTCGCCGACACCCCGGCTGCCAAGGCCGCAACCGCCCAGGCCAGCCAGTTCCTGAAGAACGCCTTCTACGGCGAATGATCTGAACTTTTTGCAACTTCTTTCGGGGGCGCGGTTGCGCCCCCGCCCACCCGCCGACATATCACTTGAGGCACAACCGAACCAACGCCCTGATCAGCCGGGTTATCGAAACCTTCGAACCATCACGTTCAAACAAAGGAAGAAAACCATGTCTGTAGATGTCAAATACCGCGCAACAGCAAGTGCAACCGGTGGCCGTGACGGCCGTGCGAAAACCGAAGACGGCAGCCTCGATGTCAAACTGACCACGCCCAAGGAACTCGGCGGTGCAGGTGGCGAAGGCAACAACCCCGAACAGCTTTTCGCGATGGGTTACTCGGCTTGTTTCATCGGCGCGATGAAATTCGTCTCCTCTCAGGGCGGCCCGAAAGTTCCGTCTGATGTTTCGGTCAAGGCTGTTGTCGGCATCGGCCCACGTGCGGCTGGCGGTTTCGGCCTTGCGGTTGACCTGCATATTTCGCTGCCGGGCCTTGATAAGGCCGATGCGGAAAAGCTGGTCGAAGAAGCCCACAAAATCTGCCCGTATTCCAACTCGGTCCGCGGCAATGTCGATGTAACCTCGCACATCGCCTGATCGAAAAATGCCTCCTCTTCGGCACGGAACCTCCCCTGATCCGTATATGCCGAAGCCAAGCCCGGTGCATCTCCCCTGCACCGGGCTTTTATTTGTCGGCATTTAACAGTTGCCCGATGCGGCCTCTGCCCCGATGATCCGTGGCAGCAAAAATATCGCAAAAATTCCACAGGAAACATTGATGATCACCAAGCTTACCGTTCTTGCCATCGCACGCGCCAAACCGGGCAAGGAAGCCGAACTTGGCAAACAGCTTCTGGCACTTGTCGAACCGTCGCGCACCGAAGAAGGTTGCATCAGTTACGATATTCATCAATCCAACGAAGACCCGGCGATCTGGATGGCTTATGAAAACTGGCGCTCTGACGAAGACCTCGCCCTTCATTTTGAAACACCATACCTGCGCGCCTTTGGCGCCCTTGGAGATGAATTACTGGCAGAACCGGTCAGCGTTCAGAAATTCACCGTTAAGTCCTGAAGCCTGAACTTAATTCCCGCCTTCGCCTGATCCAGCCCATGTGACCTGAACGGGACCTTTATACGTGCTTTTCGCCTTGTTCCTGTCGGCTTTGACATCCGCCACCATCCTGCCCGGCACGTCCGAGGTGACCTTGGCAGCCCTTGTCTCATCGGGTGATCATGCGGTGTGGTGGCTGATTGTCGTCGCGACGGCGGGGAATGTTCTGGGCTCGTGCGTCAACTGGGGGCTTGGACTTTATATCGATCATTTCAAGGATCGGCGCTGGTTCCCGGTATCGCCAGATGCCCTTGATCGTGCTTCACACTGGTTTGGCAAATACGGGCTTTGGTCGCTTTTGCTGGCATGGCTGCCTATAATCGGGGACCCGCTAACACTCTTTGCCGGTGTCATGCGGATGCGCTTTTTGACCTTTATCGTGCTTGTGACGATTGGCAAGACGGCACGATATGCAATGATTGCCGGTGGCGTGGGCTGGATCGCCAACATACTTGGCTAATCATAATATTCATCAAAACAAACTACACAATAAAATCGAAACGCGAAAATTGTTGAAAATACAATAGCCACATCAATTATATAAAAATATAGTTCATTTGCTAAAATTACGCCCCCATGATTTCATTGAGTGAAATAAAAAAGAGCAATTGTTTATAAATTTCACAAAATGAATGGGAATATATTATGAATATGGAAATTCCAATCTGGGTAAAACCCGCAATCTGGGGCGGTGTTATCGGTGCCGTTGCCATCTCGATCATCGGCTTTAGCGCAAGCTGGGTCGTTTCGAGCAGCACCGCAACCGAAATGGCCAACACGCAAAGCAAGGATGCAGTCATTACCGCCCTTGCCCCCATTTGTGTTGCGCAGTTCAAAACCCTGACCCCCACCAATCAGACCATGCAGCTTGCCGCCCTTAAAGAGGAAAGCTCCTACAAGCGTGATGATTTCGTCGCAGCTCAAGGCTGGGCCACCATGCCCGGCAATGATGCCCCGACCACGGAAATCGCCGACGCCTGTGCAAGTCAGTTGATGAAACTGACAGAAAACTAAGCGGATCCCCTCCCCCGAGGTAATTGATCCGTCCAAGACGGCATCCGCGCCAACTCCCGGATGCCGTTTTTTATGGGCGATCACAACCGGCAGGGCAATATCGTTCAATAAACCCCAAGACCTGCGGCGCATTGTTGCATCCAGCAAAGCCACTAAAAGGATCGCCACCCCATGCTTGCCGCCGCCCCAAGCCTTTATCTGTCGATGGCTGCCTTCGCGCTTGCCGCCTCCATCACGCCCGGCCCGGTCAATATCCTGATCCTGAGTTCCGGCGTGCATTACGGTTTCCGTCCCAGCCTGCGGCTTGTACTCGGGGCCACTAGCGGCTTTTGCCTGCTGCTGCTTTTGATCGGGTTGGGCCTGCATGAATTGCTGGTGATTTTTCCCAACCTGACGACAGTCATTCAATGGGCCGGGGTGGCGTTTTTGCTGTTCATGGCCTTCAAACTTGCCACCGCATCGGGGACGCTTGGCAAAAACCGTGCGGACAAGGGGCCATCAATGATCACCGGGGCATTGCTGCAATGGGTTAATCCCAAGGCATGGCTGGCGGCGGTTGCCGGCATGGGGGCCTATGCCGCCCATGGTGCCCCGGCACTGGTCTGGGAATTCACCGTACTTTATTTCGTGGTCTGTTTTGCCTCGGTCGCCTGCTGGGCCTATGCCGGGGCGTTTCTGGGCCGGTTTTTAAACGATGCCGCCCATATCCGTCTGTTTAACAGGATCATGGCATTGCTGCTTGTGGCAAGTGCGGCCTATCTGATCGTCACCTGATTGGCTCAGGCGACATGCGCCATTGCATAATGGCGCGGCGTGGTTGCCATCAGGCGTTTGAAAACCCGTTGAAAATGCGCCTGATCGGCAAAGCCGCAATCAAGGGCAACGTCAACAATCCGCTCCCCACGCTTTAGGGCATGGCGCGCCTTCTGCACCCGGCAATTGATCAGATAGGCATAGGGTGTCATGCCATGTGCCTGTTTGAACGCGCGCACCAGATAGGATCGCGAAACCCCGATCACAGCGGCAAGGTCATCCAGATTGACGTCTTCGGTGCAATAGGCACGGATATAGTCAGCAACCCGGTCCATTTTGTTTTTATCCGCCGCACCGCCAATCCCACGCAAGATACCGCGCCGATCAAGCGCCACATGCAGATCAGCAAAGAACGATACCATCGTACTTTCCTTGGCCAAACGATCACAATCGGGATCAATCAATGTATCGGCAAGGCTTTGCAGACCGGAATACAGCACTGGACTATGGCTTATGGTGTCGGAAAACATCGCAAACCGCCCGGCGGCATCGGCATCGATTTCCACCTGCAAATCCAGAAGCCATGCCGGATCGACAAACAGCATGTCATAACACCATCCCCCACCCGGCACCGGGTTGCAGCCATGAACATCCTCGGGATTGAGAACAACAACCGATCCCTTGCCGGTTTCATGGGTCTTCCCCCGGTTCCAATAGGTACTGCGCCCGCCCTTGACGATGCCGATTGAAAACGTGTCGTGGCTGTGGCGTTCATAGCAAACATTACGCCCATCATCGACCCGACGCAGCTCGACAAACGACAGACCGGCATCGCGCCAGAAACACTGGTTATCTGATTTTGCCTTGCCCATTGAAACGCCCGCACCATCTTTGGGAATGAAAACGCGAAAATCCGAAGATAGGTTAATTTCCCCGGTGGCACCAGTGGCCGGACCTGATTATAGTCCCCCAAATGTTCGATGATCGTTCTGATCCCACGCCGAAATTCATGCCACCCGACGCACCCGTCATGGTCGTCGGATTGCGTCATGCTGTTTTCCTCTCGCCCGACGGGGAAATAGAAGAATTGCCGCATGGGGCGGCGGCCAAACGGGCGCGATCCCAACGTCCAATCCTTGTGCATACCCCGGCATCGGCACGGCGGATGAAATCCGATCCGTTTCCGGCCCATGACCTTCTGGAACTGTTTGCCTTTGTCCGCCCGGCGCAGTTTTGCGTCCCTACCCCACGCGGGCTTGCCATGGCGACCGGTCAGCGGGCGTCTGATGATCTGATCGGCCAGGCCGAAGCCCTGGCCGAGGCGATGAAACGGTTGTTACAGGAACTTGCCACCCTGCCGCGTGAAAAACGTGCACGTGCCCTTTCCATCGCATGGCCGATGGCACGAGGACATTGGATGTGGGGTGTTCCGGTTCTGGCCGCCCTTGGTGCCGATGGCGACGGGCCGCATAAATTTGCCGTCTATGAAGGGCTTAAAGTCTGGAAGAAAATGGGCGAATGGGCCGAACATGCCCCACCACCGCCGCCCGGCAATATTCCGGTCGATCCAAAGGATGCCCGTGAACGGCTGAAAAAGCTTCTGGGCGAAGGAGCAGAAGAACGCCCGCAACAGGCCGATTATGCATCGGCTGTCTGTTCGGCATTTGCGCCGCGCACCGCCGAAGGGACACCCAATATTGTTCTGGCCGAGGCAGGGACCGGGACGGGCAAGACGCTGGGTTATGTTGCCCCGGCATCGATCTGGGCGCAGAAGAATGACGGGGCGGTCTGGATTTCAACCTATACCCGTAACCTGCAACGTCAGATCGATCAGGAACTTAACCGTCTTTATGACGATCCCAAGGACAAACGCCTGAAGGCGGTTGTCCGAAAGGGTCGCGAAAATTACCTCTGCCTTCTGAATTTCGAAGAAGCCCAGAGACCCTTGGCGCAACAACCCCATCAGGCGATCCCGCTGGGGCTGATGGCGCGCTGGGCATCGCAAACGCGCGATGGCGATATGGTCGGCGGTGATTTCCCGGCATGGCTGACGGAACTGATCGGCAACCGTTTTACCGGTGCACTGGCCGATCAGCGCGGCGAATGCATTTATGCCGCCTGCCCGCATTATTCGCGCTGTTTTGTTGAAAAAACCGTCCGGCGCGCAAGGTCGGCTGAGATCGTGGTCGCCAATCATGCCTTGGTGATGGTGCAGGCCGCCCTTGGCGGGCTTGACGATGCATCAATGCCGACCCGTTATGTCTTTGACGAAGGGCATCATCTTTTTGATGCTGCCGACAAAGCCTTTTCCGCCCATCTGACCGGGCAGGAAGGGGCAGAATTACGCCGCTGGTTACTGGGCGCCGAAAACAAGGGCCAGTCGCGCGCACGTGGGCTTAAACAACGGCTTGAAACCCTGATCATGGATCGGGACGAACTTCGTGATGCCGTCAATGCCGTGATTGTCGCCGCCCAATGCCTGCCCGAACAGGGCTGGCTGATGCGTATTCATGACGGTGCCGAACATGCCAAGGGCCCGGCGGAACTGTTCCTTGCCCATGTTCGGGCACAGGTCATGGCACGTGCCGCCGAAGGCGACCGGGGTTATTCGATTGAAACCGATTGCAAACCGGCCATTGCCCCGGTTCTGGCCAGTGCGGCCGATCTTGATCGTGCGCTGGCCGCCCTTGAAAAACCGGCCAAGGCCCTGATCAAGATCATCGCCCATATGCTTGATGAAAAGGCAGACGAGCTTGAAAGTGCCGAACGCCAGCGTCTTGATGCCGCGATCCGTTCCCTTGAACGGCGTGCGATCATGCAGGTGGCGGCGTGGCGCGGCATGCTTGAAAGCCTCGTCGATGCCACCCCGCCGGAATTTGTCGACTGGTTTGCCATTGAACGGCAGTTTGGCCGCGATTTCGATGTCGGCATGCACCGCCATCATATCGACCCGACGCTCCCCCTGACCGCGGCTCTTGCCCCCTCTGCCCACGGGCTTGTGATCACATCGGCCACGCTCCGTGACGGCACGGGCGATGAAATGTTTGACTGGGGTGTCGCCGAAGATCGCACCGGGGCATCACATATGCCGATGCCTGCGATCCGGGCGGCGATGAAAAGCCCTTATGACTATGCCAAGCAGACCAAGGTTTTCATCATCAATGACCTTGGCCGAGATAACCCCGACCATGTGGCAGCGGCCTATCGCGAGCTGTTTCTGGCGTCCGGTGGCGGCGCGCTTGGCCTGTTTACCGCAATCAACCGTTTGCGCGCAGTATATGACCGTCTGACCGGGCCGCTTGACGATGCCGGGTTGCAGCTTTTGGCTCAGCATATTGACGGTATGGATGTTTCAACCCTGATTGATATTTTCCGGGTTGAACGTGATGCCTGTCTATTGGGTACCGATGCGGTACGCGACGGGGTCGATGTGCCGGGTGATAGCCTCCGCCTGATCGTATTTGACCGCGTGCCATGGCCACGCCCCGATATCCTGCACCGGGCGCGCAAGGCAGCATTTCATGGTGCGCGCTATGACGACATGCTGACCCGTCTGCGGATGAAGCAGGCCTTTGGTCGCCTTGTTCGCCGCGCGGAAGACCGTGGGGTATTTGTGCTGCTTGATAACCGGATGCCGTCGCGATTGCTGGGTGCATTCCCCGACGATGTCAATGTCCAACGGGTCGGCATGCGCGAAGCGATTGAACAGACACGGGCGTTTTTAAGGCCAAACGCCGACAATGGAAATCTGCTAAAGTAATCTGTGCGGGTCAACTTCACCTTACATCTGACAACAAATCAATTTTGCAATACGCCCATTTTCCGCCGAAGGACGCGATATGCATATCTTGTTGATGACCTATGGCACACGTGGCGACATCCAGCCCTTCATTGCTTTGGCGTACGGGTTACAACAAACCGGCCATATGGTTACACTTGCCGCACCTAGGCGTTTCCAATCGTTAGTACAACAACACGGCCTCGCATTTGCGCCCTTAACAGATGCGTTAACAAATCTGACCAGCAATCCACAGTTTGCTAATGCGTCAAATCCGTGCACCGGATTCCTAAAGAAAATAAGCAGCATCGTAAAATTGCGTGCGCAAGGAAGCGACCTTCAAGGTGCGCTTCTTGATGATATTTTTGAAACCATTAATAGGCTCAGGCCAGACAAAATAGTATTTCATCCAAAAGCCTTTGGCGCCTTGGCAATTGCTGATCATTTTGCAATCCCAGCCATTCTGGCCCAGTTGATACCAGCACTTATTCCAACTCGTGCCTATCCGCATATCGGCTTTCCCAATATGGTGGATTGCCAGAAATATAACCTTCTGACAGGGAAGCTTGTGAAGTGGTTGGTTAATCTGTCGTTGCGCAACAGCCTCCGCGATTGGGCATCAAAACGGCATAAAGCCATCCCGTATCAGAAATTTGATATCCTAAAATCACAAAAGTTCGGAGCCATCACGGTTCTAAACGCCTATAGCAACGCCATCATAGCGCGCCCAAATGACTGGCCGAAAAAAGCTGCTGTCACGGGCTATTGGTTTGTAAATGATGCTTTGTACGAGCCAAGCGCCGAAATGACGAGCTTTATCAAAAACAGTCAAAAACTGATCTATATCGGGTTTGGCTCCATGCCCGCCACCAATCCGCAAAAGACCGCCCAAATGTTGATTGATGCGGTCAAACAGGCAAATGTCCAGGCAATCATTGCAACCGGTTGGGGCGGCATTGCTTCCGATGTTGATTGGCCATCCAACATTTATGCCGTTCGGGAAGTACCACACGAATGGATGTTCAAACATGTAAAGACCGCCATACATCATGGGGGGGCCGGAACGTGTGCAGCAGCATTACGGGCGGGATGCCCATCCATTATTGTACCGTTCTTTGGCGATCAACCATTCTGGGCCAAACGGCTTTACACGATCGGCGTTGCCCACCAGTTGATCCCCTCATCGAAGCTTGATGCAAAATGTCTTGCCTGCGCCATAAGCGACATTCTGGCAACACCACAGGTTCACGAAACAGCAAAACAAATTGCCAAACAAATTTCGCATGAAAACGGTGTTGCTACGGCGGTTGATCTGATCCTGAACGGCACAGAAATCGCAGCTTAGCTCTTGGTAACCGTTCGCATTGCCATTGACACCATCAGATAGCTCAAACCTGACGAAATCAGATTAATCCCAAGCAACAATCCAATCGCCCAAGTGGCAGCACTTGGCAATTCCACGAATATTAAAACACCGGCAAGCACTGCTATACCGCCGGAAAACAGCATCCATTTCCAGCCGGGAAACTGGCTGAGCCGGAACGCCATAGCAAGTTCAAGCAATCCTTGCAGGATAAAGGCAATTGCCAGCAACACGGTCAGGGTCACAATCCCGGTCACCGGGAAAAACGCCAGCCACCCACCAACAAGCGCGAACAGAACACCTTGCACCACATCGATCCAGCGGCGCGTTGGCGTATCGGCATTCCACGCGCCGTAAAAATGCCCGACAGCCCCGATGATAAACAACCAGCCGATCACGGTTTTAAACGCAATCGTCGTGGCAAACGGGAAGGCGACGGCAAGAATCCCCAGCAAAAGCAGAACAATCCCGACAGTCCGAAGCCGTTTGCGTCCCTTTTCCAGAAGTGCGCGCATTTCCGGCGTGCCGTCATTTACAACGAGTGTCATGGATCTGTCCCTTTGGTTTCATTTACCGATTTCTTTAAATATGATCCGTCGTTTGTATAAACGCCACCATCAAAGCTTGGTTCCGGTCGATGATATGTTCAGGATATCTGCTTTTCATCCCCAACAAGATCGGCGCGGATATTGCCGGCCAGGGCAAGGCGCAAGGCATTGACGATCGCAATGACATCAATCCCTTCCTGCAGCACGGCACCAGCCACCGGACTGATGTAGCCAATGGCGGCAAAGCCCATGGCAAAGATCGATAACACCATGCCACCGACCACACTTTGCAGCAGAATGCGCCGCATGGTCATGCTGATGTGAAACAGTTCGTCAACCGCCTGAAGCGAACTTTCGGGGATCACGGCACCGGCGGCCTCGGCCGTTACAGAACTGTGTTTACCAAAGGCGATACCAACGGTTGCCACCGCCAGCGCGGGCGCATCATTAATGCCATCCCCCATGAAAAGCGTGGGCGCAAGCGCCGTTTCGCGTCGCACGATTTCAACCTTTTGCTCAGGACTTTGTGAGGCAAGACTCTCATCAATGCCAAGCAGCTTTGAGAGATGACTGACCTCGCTTGCGCGATCCCCGGACAGAAGCATGACCTTGTTGAAATTATGAACCGGCCCGAGATGCCCGACAAAATTCCTGCCATCGGCGCGCGGGCTATCGCGGAAACGCAATGTCGCACCATAGGCACCATCAATCATGATCACGCATTCAAGTCCGCTGGCATCGGGCGGCAGGATTTCGGCCATGGCCGGGTCACTTGCGATCAGCTTTTTGCGGTGGGTCACCGCAATCTCCTGACCATCCACTGCCCCGACCAGCCCCTGCCCGGGCTTTTCTGATACTCGTGCCACATCGCCAAGCGCCAGTTTACGGCTTTCTGCTGCTGCCAGCACCGCGGTTGCCAGCGGATGTTTTGAATACCGTTCAAGACTGGCGGCCAGGCGCAAAACCTCGTTCGCGCCGAGACCGCTTGCGGGCAAAACTTCGACCAGTTCAGGTCGGCCATATGTCAGTGTTCCGGTTTTATCAAAAATTGCCGTTTTACATGTCGGCAACCGTTCCAGAACCGTCGGATCGCTGATCACGATGCCCCGTCTGGCGGCCATGGAAATCGCGCTCATGATCGTGATCGGAATGGCAATCAAAAGCGGACACGGCGTTGCCACGACCAGGACTGCCAGAAACCGCACGGAATCACCGCTCAGATACCAAGCGATAAATGCAACCAGCAAGGCAAACGGGGCGAACCACGCCCCGATCTGATCCCCGATCCGCCGAATTTTCGGGCGTTTCTGTTCGGCTTCCTGCATGACCTGCATGATCTGGGCATAGCGTGACTCACTTGAAAGCCTTTCCGCCCGAATGACCAGAACCGCATCTCCGTTGATCGCACCTGAAAGCACCGATGCCCCTGGCGCCTTGGCCACAACATACGGCTCCCCGGTCAGGTAACTTTCATCCATGGCGCCATGACCATCGACGACCACCCCATCGACCGGGGCAGTATCATGCGGGAAAATCGCAATCAGATCACCGATTAAGATGTCATCAAGGCTGATGTCGGTGATGTTTTCGCCGTCTTTGCGATGCGCCACACGCGGCATCCGATCGGCAAGCGCATTTAACGCCGAAGATGCCTTGCGCATGGCAAATGCTTCAAGAACCTGCCCACCGCTCAGCATCAGGATAATCAGCGCCGCCGCCAGATATTCACCCAACACCACACCGGTGACAAAGGCAATCACCGCCAGAAAATCCGCACCGAAATCCCAGGCAAGCGCCTTTTGCACGATTTCAAAAATCAAAACCCCGCCGCCCAGTGCAATCACTGCAAAAAGTGGCCAATCCATCGCGGCATGCCCGAAAACCGGAACAGAGATCGAAACCGGTATCAAGGCAAAATGGGTGACAATGCCGACCACGGTCAAAATCAGAACCGCCCGGTTAAGACGAACCGCAGACCATATGGGCGTTTTCTGTTCTGGCACAACACCGTGCTGATAGGCAGGCATAGGGGGGGGCTCTCCGCAAATGACCAAAGCAGGTAATGAAGCCTAGCCCCAAACAGGAGTTTTACCGAAAACTATTTGCAAACCGCATGCTGGAAGATTTGCCAACCTTCGTCACAACCGGTGTTTCGAAATCTGAGATAAAATTTTTTGGCTTTCAAAATGCCAAAACACTGTTAGTGCAATTCGTCGCAACCAAGTCAAATCAGCGAATTTCAATTGTTATAGGAACGATTATAAAAAATCGGTGATAAGTGGTTCACACCAACAAGTTTTGACACCCTGCCTTCAAGGGATTATTGAAGGCAGGTATCTTTCCGGAATGGATTGAAAGCCGTGATCAGAACCCGCCAGATATATTCGGCACTCAGACGCAGCCTGTCGGTTGCTGTCGCGTGCTTTTTGCTGGCAAACGCCCTGATGTTCGGCTTTATGCATGCGCCGGTCGCGCTTGCCAATACCCCGGCCGCTGTCGGGGGCAACGCCGATCAGAACTTTATCCCGCTGATCATCTGTACCGCCAATGGCATCAAGACGATATCTGTCCCGGCTGGTGCAACAGAAGAAGGCGGATCATCACCCCACTCCAGTGCCTATGAAGGATTCCAATGCGCGATTTGCGGCCTTGGCAATCATGCGGTCGGCCTGCCCGTCGAACCGGAATTGCCGTTGATCCATCGCGTGCGGATGTCCAATGCGGTCACCGCCCTTCATATCACGGCACGCCTGCATGATTTCTGTCCGATTGCGGCATCGCCCCGCGCCCCGCCCTTTCCCGTCTGACTGTTTCCCGGCCTGATGGATGATGTCCGTTGCCCTTACTGGCCCCGGACCGCCCAGCATGGTCAACTTCAGATTGTTTGAGTTCCGGGTAGGGATCATCGGGCCAATGCGTCCGTATCCCGACAGACCCGCGACCGAATTGGGGATATCGTGATGCCAAACGCATCGGCACATGCCAAAAATGCGCCCAAAGGGACAAGCAGCCTCTATCGCGCTGTCTGGCGCTGGCATTTCTATGCCGGACTTTTTGTTCTGCCTTTTATGGTTCTTCTGGCCGTCACTGGTGCGGCCTATCTTTTCCGTGACGAAATCGATGACTGGGTCTATTCCGACCTGAAATTCGTCAATGTTCTGGATGTACCGCCACTTCCGATCAGCACACAGGTTGATGCCGTGCGCTATTTCGTCGGGGACAAACCGGTCAAAATCGTCACGCCGGCCTCACCGGACCGTAGCACCGAAATCGTCATTGCCACATCGGGCGGTGATCGCCGGTCGATTTATGTCGATCCCTATACAGGGCTGGTGCTGGGATCGATGCCAGATCGCGGCACGATCATGTGGCTGATCCGCCGCATTCACAGTCTGGCCGAATTTGGTACCGTTACCAATTACCTGATCGAAATCGCCGCGGGATGGAGTATCCTTCTCGTCGCGACAGGCACCTATCTTTGGTGGCCACGTGGCAATCAAAGCGGCGGCGTTCTAACCGTGCGCGATATCCCGGCGCGTCGGCGCTGGTGGCGCGATGCCCATGCGGTTACCGGCATTTTCGTTGGCTTCTTTATCGTGTTTCTGGCCGCGACCGGCATGTTCTGGTCAGTATTCTGGGGCAAATATGCCAACGAATTCGCCAATGGCACGCCGAGCGGCTATCCATCGGGTGTTCGCGTCGATGTGCCCCTTTCGACCGTCCCGATGATCAAGGCTTTTGGTGAAACCGGCTGGACCACCGAAAACGCCCAGATCCCGTTATCGGTTGATGGCACGTCAACTGCCAATGGTGGCACACCAACTCCGTTTGGCATCGATGCCGCCGTGGCAAAGTTCGCGGAACTTGGCATTGCGCCCGGCTATGCGATTTCATTGCCAAGCAGTGAAACCGGTGTTTACAGCGCATCAATCTATCCCGATGACCTGTCCCAGCAGCGCGTCATTCATCTTGATCAATATTCAGGTCGGCCTTTGATTGATATGGGATATCAGGATTACGGCATCTTTGGCCGCATCATGGAATGGGCGATCAATGTCCATATGGGTCAGGAATACGGGGTGATCAACCAGATTGTCCTGATGATTGTCTGTACCGCGATTGTCTTTATGGCTGTTTCGGGCGGGGTGATGTGGTGGAAACGCCGCCCTGCGGGGTCGCTTGGCGTACCGCCCTTGCCACGAAGAACAAAAAGTCTGGTCGGAGTCACGGCAATCCTTGCGATTGGCGGCATAATTTACCCGGTCGTTGGGGCATCCATGCTGGTGATCTGGTTGCTGGACTGGTTGTTTGTTGCCCGCCCCGCCCGGGCATTAGGCGCGGCCTAAAGGTTAGACAATGCAACCCGGCCATCCGGCTGGGCAAAAGATCTGGTGTCGATACGCGGCACCCTGCAACATGCCGCGTATCTCCCTTGTGCCATCGGGAGTTCCCCATGAACAACGAAGACGCCTTGAAACATCTTGAGAAACTTGCTGAAAACCCGGCCCTTGATATAGGAGCCAATACCGCCATCGGGCACCACGAAGAGGAAGGCGAATATATCTATCGCATCCTGTCGGGCCTTGTCATGCAATGTCATTATGCCGAAGATGGCGAACGTCAGGTCTGCCGCGTGTTCCGCCCCGGTGATCTGATCGGGCTTGAAACGGTTGTCGAACCGGGTCTTTCACTGATCAGCGAAACCCTGACGCCAACGGTCCTGATGCGCATTCCGGTTGCGCGCATCCGAATGGCGCAGGCGACCAATCCCGAACTGCAACAGGCGATCCTGCGGCTGCTCGCACGCGAGGTTGTCGATGGCTATAACTGGAAGGTCAATCTGGGGACAGGATCGGCGATGCGCCGGATTTGCCGGTTCCTGCTCTGGAGTGCCAAGGATGATCACTGCCCGCTGCCGACACGCGACAAGCTGGGCAGCATCATTGCCACAACCACCGAAACAGCAAGCCGCATGATTGCCGATCTTCGCCGTCAGGGTGTTTTGCGCAAAAGCCGGTCGCGCCCGTCAACGGTCGTGATCGACCGGGATCGCGTGCGCCAGAAGGCCGGTGATTTCTGGGACCACCGCGCCGCGTGATAACGGACGAAACCTGTTGAAAACCGGGAATGCGGTCGCCTGCATGATCAGTGCGGCCGCGTGTTCCCGCCAAAGGACACATCGAACGGCATGGTCACGTTCGATTTCAACAGCACTTCAAAATCGCTGGCCGGGATCGGCTTGCTGAAATAGAAGCCCTGTACCTCATCAACGCCTTCAGAGACGATGCGTTCCAGTTGCATTTCGGTTTCAATCCCTTCGACATTGACCGCCATGCCAAACGACCGCGCCAGGAACACCACCGCGCGCACAATCGCCGCATTGCCATCGCGGCTGTCGAGGTCGATGATAAACGACCGGTCGATCTTGATCTTGTCGACCGGGAAGCGTTTCAGATATGCCAGCGACGAATAACCGGTACCGAAATCATCAATTGCAATCCGGATGCCCTGATTTCGTAAAATGCCAAGCGTGATCGCCGCTTCGCGCGGGTTATCCATCACCGCACTTTCAGTGACTTCAAACTGCAGCTGGGTCGGGTTCAAACGCGACCGTTCCAGAACATCGCCGACACTTTCAATCAGGTCTTCGTGCCGGGCAAGCTCCAGCGGCGACAGATTGACCGAAATCGTCAGTTCGCCATATCCGGCATCGACCCATTGCCGGGTCTGTTTGCAAGCCTGATTAAGCACCCAATGGCCAACATCGGCGATGATGCCCATGCGTTCGGCCACAGGAATGAAATCGACCGGGCTGACCTGCCCGCGGGACGGATGGAACCAGCGCACCAGCGCCTCCATTCCGATGATCTTGTGGTTCGCGATATCAATAATCGGCTGATAGAACAGCTCCAGTTCGTCATTTTCAATCGCATGACTAAGGTCGCGTTCAAGCGCCTTGCGTTCCTGCACTTCGACCTGCAAACGCGGTTCGAAGAAATGATACCGGTTACGCCCTTCCGCCTTGGAACAATAAAGCGCCAGATCGACATTGCGGAACAGGTCCTTTTCATCGCGCCCGTCCTGCGGGAACATGCAGATACCTACCGATGTCGATGCCTGCACCTCGTTCCCGTCCAGCATGAAGCGTTCCGAAACCCGTTCAATCAGGCGCTGTGCAACAAGGGTCACTTCCTCGACCGTGCCCGGATCATGGATCAGGACGGCAAATTCATCCCCGCCAAGGCGCGCGACCACATCCTCGTTGCGCAGACAAACCCGCATTCGTTCCCCAACCCCCTGTAAGAGCAGGTCGCCGATTGGATGCCCAAGCGTATCATTGATGTCTTTGAAGTTATCCAGATCAAACAGCATCAGCACGAAACTGCGTTTTTCATGCTTGCCACGTTTGACCGCGGCTGCAAGGCGTTCCTGAAACAGGGTGCGGTTCGGAAGTCCGGTCAATCCGTCATGATGGGCCAGAAACTGGATACGTGCTTCGCTGCGTTTGCGATCTGTGATGTCGGTGATCGATCCTTCGATCAGAACCGGAACACCTTTGTCATCGCGAACCAGTCGTGCATTTTCCTCGACCCAGATGATCTTGCCGTCGCGTCGGCGCATCTCGGCCTCAAACCCCTGAACCACCCCATCGCGCATAAGCTTACCCGTCAGGCGCAGACGATTGGTCGGGTTCAGGTAACATTGCGAAAACCCGGCTTGGGACACCAGCAATTCATCGGCACTGTCATAGCCAAGGATCGATACGAAGGCCGGGTTGGCAGACAGGATATCGCCAAGCGGACGGCTCTGATAAAGACCTTCGGCGGAATTTTCGAAAATGCCGCGATATTTTTCTTCGGCCCGGCGAAGGGCACGTTCGACCGACAGCTTTTCGGTGACATCCTGCCCGATGCAGATCACGCCCGATACATCGCCATCCTCGCCGAAATGCGCACGCGCATTCCATTGCAACAGGCGAACCTCGCCATCGCGGCGCCGGAATGAAATGACTTCGTCCTTGATGATCTCACCGGAAATCAGGCGTTTGATGCCCTGACGCACCTGATCGCGTTCACCGTCAAGCAACAGGAAATCAAAGAAATTCTGCCCCGCTGCTTCCATCCAGGAATAGCCGAACGTCCATTCGCATTCGCGGTTATATTCCAGAATGCGACCTTCGCTATCAAGGAACAGGATCACGCTGCCCGCAGTCTGGACCAGTGCGCGATAGCGTTCCTGACGGCGGCGCAGATCATATTCCGCCTGACGGCTTTTGGTGATGTCGGTAACGGTAACGCTATACCCCAGAAGCGATCCGCCCTCGCCCCGGATTTCTGTCGCGTTGATCCGCACCCAAAGCTGACTGCCATCCTGACGGCGCATTTCCACATCGCGCGCCTGAATGCCGTTGCCGGATACAAGATCACGGCGCAAATCGCGCAAATCCTCGGATCGGGCATAAAACTTTTCGGGATTGGTCAGATAGGCCTGACGGAGTTCACGGACATTGTCATAGCCAAACAATGTTGCGGCTTCTTCGTTCACACTGGTCAGGGTGCCATCAGCCGCCAGATCGATAATACCATGCACAGCATGTTCAAGGGCACGGCGATAGCTTTCCTCGCGGGTGCGTTCCTGCCCAAAAAGTGCAATCGCATCCTGTGTCGGCAACGGCATGCGTTGCCACTGATAAATCCGCTGCCCGTAATGCACGGTGCGGATGTCATCCCAGTCGGCGATGTTTTCGCCGTCTTCGATCAGGGCACGCTGGCCAGATGGTTTAGTCAGCGACAATGCGCCAGGCAGCCCCATTTCAAGGGCGGCCTGCTCGGCTGCCTTGTTGGAGAATCGCAAACCGCCGTCACGCTCCACCACCAGAACCGGTTGCGGAGAAATCAGAACTCCGGTGCCTGTCGTTGCGTCTGCATCCTGCAGGGCGATGATCCGAATGAAAACCTGTCCGGAAAGTGAAAGCTGCCATGCAAAGAACTGAACATCGCGGCCATCGATTTTATCGACACGTGAAAAATATCCGACGGCATTAAGCGCTTCGGCGCTGATTTCGCGGATGTTTCGGGCGATTTCGGGATGGGTATCAATCTTGTGCCAGGTATCATCGGCAAGGTCGGGTGAAATCGTCTGCACCCACGGCGCATTGACAAGAACGCTCTCGCCGATGGGATCGTAAACCCCCGACGGCACACGAAGATGCCCAATCAACGCCGCAAGAGTCCCCGCAGCATTGCTTGAAATGATAACTCCCATACCCGGCTTATTCGTCATTTTTGTTATCGCTGCGAGACCATAACTTTTACCCCATGCGCTGCAAAGGCCTATTTTATTCCCAAGAGAGAATGCGATGCGTTCTTGACGCTAACATGTTGTAATTTTTTAAGCATTCCCTTCGGTTCACAGCCCCTGCACATGCATGCGCAGCAAGTCCCCCTGTGTTCCGACGCCCAAAGGATGCCCCACATTTCACTACGCAATCATTAAAATCGTGAATATTTAACCGGTTAACTGTTGCCGGAGATCAAATACCGTCTTAGGTTCTATGTCCATCGGAGTTGTCACACGCCATCAACCGGTGCGTCGACGTTTCGCGGGAATACCCGTTAACGGTCAGTCACCCGGAAAAGGAGTAATCATCGTGATCTCACATCAGGACGCCTTGATTTACACAATGGTTATGGTTTCGGCCTCGGATAACGACATCACCGATGCGGAGCTGTCCGCCATGGGGCGTCGGGTTCGCTATCTTCCGATTTTTGCCGGCTTTGACAATGACGGTGTCACCGCGGTTGCGCGCGATTGCGCCAAACTGCTTGCCGAAGAAGACGGCCTGGACAGCACGCTGGACATGATCCGCGAAGCCCTGCCGCGCAAATTGCGTGAAACCGCTTATGTCTTTGCCTGCGAAATTGTCCTGTCGGACAGCGAAATCAGTCAGGAAGAACTTCGTATTCTCGAACTGATACGTCATCGGCTCGATATTGACCGCCTTGTGAGTGCCGCGATTGAACGCGCCATGGCCGCGCGGTATGTCCGCCCCGGCGAGTTTTAGGCAATCGCGCAAAGACGGCACAGAACGACCACATAATTTCCATTCCGACAACATAGCGTCGGCCGATAGTGACGGAACCCGAATGAAACGCGCATAACATCAGGCAAATGCCTTGAATTGCTGCTTTCTTTGTTAGACCGCCATCTTATGGCCGCACCTGCATTTTTACTGCTGCCCGCCCGGTTCAACCAACCGGGATGTTTTTGATCGCCTGATCGCTTTGACCGTCACATTGAAGGCCCACGCGTTGGCCAAAACGAAGGAACACCGTTATGACCGCACTTGCCGGGGAAAATATCGCATTCATCGGTTTGGGATTGATGGGCCGCCCCATGGCGCTCAATCTTGAAAAGGCTGGCGCGATCCTGACCGTCAATACGCGAAATCCCGAAACGCTCAATGCCTTTGACGATCTGGGCGTTGCTACCGCGCCCACCCCGGCCGATGCGGCGGCGGATGCAGATATCGTCATCATCTGTGTCGCCAATACCGAAGCCCTTGAAAACGTGCTGCTTGGCGAGGATGGCGTGATTGACGGCATGGAAGAAGGCACCATCGTTGTCGACATGGGCACGACCGCCATCGACGCCACCCGGCGCTTTGCCGATGCCGTAGAAGAAGCCGGCGGTCACTGGATCGATGCCCCGGTATCAGGTGGAACACACGGGGCTGAAAACGGTACGCTCACCATCATGGTCGGTGCCGAAGAAGAAGATTTTCAACGTGTGCAGCGTGTCTTTGGCGTGCTTGGATCACGCGTCACCCATGTCGGTGAAATCGGATCCGGCCAGATCGCCAAGGCCGCCAACCAGATGATCGTTGGCATCACCATCGGTGCGATTGCCGAAGCCTTTTCCATGGCCGACGAAGCCGGTGTAGATCTGGGAAAATTGCGCTCCGCGCTGACCGGCGGCTTTGCGGATTCCGCGATCCTTCAAAAGCACGGCGAACGTATGATCGAACGTAATTTCGAGCCAGGTGGCAAGGTCGTGACCCAGCGCAAGGACCTGTATCAGGCGCTTGAATTTTCCGAAGGCGAACTGGGCCTTGAACTGCCCTTCTCGCGGCTCGCCCTTGAACTATACGAAGAACTGATCGAAATCGGGGGCGGTGATCTTGACCATTCCGCCCTGATCAAGATTTACGAAGAAGAATGACATTTAAAAAGCAGAGCGACCTTGGGCGACCCTGCTTTTTGCAAGCCAGGCAGCGCCTCATCCCGGCAGATTCGATCCAATTCGGTACAGGTAAAGTATATCCGATTCCGACTGCATCGGGATTTCCCCGAAGGCCTGCCAGCCGGGAATGGCAAAGGCGCGTGAAAGAACAATCCCGCCCGGCGCCATGCGCTGATTTAGCACATCGCCGACATCAGCCATCACGCGCGGATCAAGGAAGCACACCACAACATCCCCCGGATCCTGATCACGCTTTCGAAAATCCGCGCGCACCAGCGACAGGTTTTCAAGCTGCGCTAGCCGCGCACGAATACGGCTGACCGCATAGGGCAGCGGCGATAATTCAACCCCTGTCACCGTGATGTCGGGTCGGGCGCGCGCAATACTGATTGCCAGGTCTCCCCATCCCGATCCGAAATCCACCACACGGCAGGGCTCATTGGGCAGGTAAGATATGATTTCGTTACGTGCCTTGCGGCCGCTCGGCATCGGTACCGTACGCAACCGGATGGCATAGATCAGGATCAGCGCGATAACGACGCCAAGAATGATAAGGATGGATAATTCGCTCATGGGCCAGCTAACCAATCTTTCTGATCTGTGCTAGGTTGGTGTCTTACTCCTGCCACAGGGCATTGTCCCCGGCAAGTTTTCACCCATCCAAGCGGGACAACCATCGCGCCATGAGCCAAGACGCAAGCAACCGTATCGACGAACTCGAAATCCACATCGCCCATCTCGAAAGCTCGATACATGACATGTCCGACATGATCAAATCGCAGTGGGACCGGATTGACCTGCTGGAACGGCGCAACAAATTAATGGCCGAAGATATTAAACGGCTTGTCGATTTTCTGCGTACATCACCAGAAGATGATGCACCTCCGCCTCATTATTAATGGTGCCACGAACTGGCCCCGCCAACCCCAGAGATGCCCGTGACCAATCCCTATCTCGACATCCCGGTGTTCGACGATTTCGCCAAGGTTCTTGACCCGTCGATTTATCGCGAACTGCCCGATGACTGGTGGGTTGGCACATCCGATATCGTCGGATCGACCAAGGCGGTCGAAGCAGGCCGTTACAAGGAAGTCAATATGGTCGGCGCGTCGGTCATTGCCGCAGCCACCAATGCCATCGGACATTCGGATTTTCCATTCATCTTTGGCGGGGACGGTGCCGCGATTGCCTGCCCACCCGACAAGGTTCCCACTGTTCGGGATGCCCTTGCCGCAACCGCCATCTGGGCAAGCGAAGAACTGGGTTTTGATTTGCGAGTTGCCTTGGTCCGCATCGACGAAATCCGAAAAAGTGGTCACAACGTCCGGGTTGCCCGTTTTCTCGCATCAAAAAAGCTGGCCTATGCGGTATTTTCCGGGCGCGGCATTTCCTGGGCCGAAGAACAGATGAAACAGGGCCATAACCTGATTACCCCGGCGCCGTCTGGCACGCAGCCCGATCTGACCGGACTTTCGTGCCGATGGTCGCCGATCCGGGCGGAGGATGGATGTAAAATCCTGTCACTAATCATGCTGCCCCGCGATGATCGCGTCCGTTTTGACCGTTGCGCAAACGCCCTGTTTGGCATCCTTGAACAGGACCGTCGCGACAGCAATCCGGTCCCGGAATCCGGCCCCGATTTCCGGATTGGCTGGCAAAGCCTGCGCCTCGAAGCACTGGCAACACAGGGAACCGAAGGATCAAAACTGCGCGCATGGTGCAAGGCGCTTTTCGTCTCCTGCGTTGCCCTGTTTCTGTTTAAAACTGGCCGGAATCTTGGCGACTTCGATCCGGTGCATTATCGCGAACAAACCAAACTCAATACTGATTTCCGACGCTTTGGCGATGGTATCTGGTTGACTGTCAATTGCACCACACCACAAACAGAACAAATCGAAACGTTGCTGTCGGATGCCGAAAACAATGGTGATATCTGGTTTGGGATAAAACAGCAGGACGAAGCGCTGATGACCTGCATCGTTCCCGATATTGCAACGGACTCCCACCTGCATTTCCTAGATGGAGCCGATGGCGGTTACACCGCGGCGGCCAGCATCTGCAAAGCAAAGATGAGAAAGCTTCCGACACAACCAAATCATGCAGAACTCGCATCAACTTAACGACACCGATGCTTTTCTTGCATCAGAAACCGGTTTGCGCGATCCTGAACCATCTTTTGTGACAACAGGTGACCGTCATGGATACCCGCGAACTTCAGGCATTGATCGCCGTTGCCGATGAAAAATCCTTTCATGGGGCCGCCGCCCGCCTTGGCCTTACGCAACCTGCCATCACGCGCCGCATCCAGCGCCTTGAAGAACGCATTGGCACACAGCTTTTTGACCGGTCATTGAAACCATTGCAACCGACCCCTGCCGGGCATCGTGCATTGGCCGAAGCCCGTGATCTTTTGCGCCGCCTTAACGGTTTCACCGAAAGCATCACTGGCAACAATGCCGTGACGGGTCCCTTCCGCCTGGGCGTCAGCCACGGGGCAGCGCCTCTGCTGGCGGCACCTGAACTGCGCGACCTGCACACACGTTTTCCTGACATGTCGCTTACGATCAAAAGCGGCTGGTCAAGCGAGCTGTTGCCGCTGATGCGACGGGGTGAAATTGATGCCATGCTGTCGCTGGATGGTCCACATGGCACAATCGGCGGGACCGATGTCCGAGATATTCCGGCAAGTCTGCGCGCGCAAAAGCTTCTTGATGACCAAATCGTTGCCATCGGACCACGATCAGCCAAACACCACCCGAAAAACATTGCCGAACTGGCCGAACATCCAATGGTTCTGATGCCTGATGGCTGTACTTTCCGGGCTCTTGGCAATGCGTGGGCACGTCAGAACGGGGTACAGTTCAAATCCGTGCTCGAAGTTTCCGCCCTTGAATTGCAGATCGAAATGGTCGCCGCCGGTGCGGGATACGGCATCATGGCACGGCGGTTCTGCATGCACAGTCCGGCGGCAAACCGCATTCGCATCCTTGATATTCCAGGCATGAACTGGGATATGGGGATCATGCTGATCCGCCGTCAGGCCAATACCGATCTTGATGATATCATTGATACCGTTGGCAAAATTGTCGTCGAAGCCGGGGCCATATCTGATCCGCCGGCAGATAATAATGCGCAAATGTTATCAGCATAATAAGTCGAATGAATTGGACGCATTGCGCCATCGCGTTCAAAATCGGAACAATTATTGAAATCCGCTCCGGAGTAGCCCGATGAGCCCCACCCTTCGCACCGCCAGATGGTTTCCCTGGCTTGTTCTTGTCGCTGGCTGTCTTGTCCTGGCAGTCAATCTTGGGATCCGACCGTCGCTTGGCCTGTTTATCCCCGATATGCTGACGGCCACCGGTTGGAGTGCTTCCACCTTTGGTCTGGCCTTTGCCATTCAGAACCTGATGTGGGGTGTTGCCGCCCCGATTGCCGGTGCCCTTGCCGATCGCTATGGCACAACCCGCACCCTGATCGGCGGGGCACTGTTTTATGCGCTGGGTCTGTATCTGATGGGGACTTCGACCTCCCCACTTGAACTGCATCTGACATCAGGCTTCCTGATCGGGGCGGGTGTCGGTGCGACCAGCTTCCCGGTCATTCTGGCCGCCATCAGCCGTGCCTTTCCGCCGAGTAAACGCAGCTTCGCCCTTGGTCTGGCATCCGCCGGGGGATCGGTCGGCCAGTTTGTCATGGCCCCGACAACCCAGTTTCTTAATGACGGTTATGGCTATGTCACCGCCCTTGCAATTCTTGCCGTCATGTCGATGATCATCGTGCCCTTTGCCTTTGCGCTTACCGGCAAGGCCGAAGCCCACGGCCCCAATTCGGGTGGTACTGATCTTGGCCCGACCGGGTTGGTCGCGGCCTTTCACGAGGCGCGCAAACATCGTGGCTTCCTGCTTTTGAATGCCGGCTTCTTTGTCTGCGGGTTCCATATCGCGGTGATCGCAACCCATCTGCCAACCTTTACCCAGCTTTGCGGATTGCCCGGTTCGGTCGCGGCACAGGGACTTGCGATTGTTGGCCTGTTTAACATTGTCGGCACCCTGACGGCTGGTTGGGCGGGCGGCAAATGGCGCAAGAAATGGGGCCTGTCGTTTATTTACGGCATGCGCGCATTGGTCATTCTGATCTTTATGATTGCCCCCAAAACGGCTGAGACCATCTGGCTGTTCTCGGCGGTGATGGGGGCCTTGTGGCTGTCAACCGTGCCTCTCACTAGCGGCATCATCGTGCAGGTTTTCGGCCCGCGCTATATGGCAACGCTGTTTGGCATTGTCATGCTGTCCCACCAGATCGGTGCGTTCTTTGGCGCTTGGATGGGTGGGGTCATCTTTGATCTGACCGGCAGTTTCGATGGCGTCTGGATCGCTTCCATCGCGCTTGGCATCTTTGCCGCCCTCGTGCATATGCCGATTGACGACAAAGCCCTTCGGGTCGAAGCTAACGCCTGACCAGTGACGATCCTTAGTAAGCAAAAGCCGTGACACAGACAGTCTGTGTCACGGTTTTCTGATATCAGACCATCGTCACAATGATCTTGCCGCGGGCCCGGCCCGATGCTTGCCGGGTAAAGGCATCGCCGAACTGATCAATTGGCACGGTCCGGTCGATCAGGACCTTCACTTTATTCTCGTGTATCGCTGAAACAACCCGCGCCAACCGTTCCCCGTCAGACATATGAAACACAAACTGCGCATTGACATTGTGCGCATGTGCCAATGCCTCGTCCGGCGGGGCAACAAGCGATAGCAACCTACCGCCGCTTCGCAGAACACCGAACGATTTTTGCTGTGTTTTACCGCCGACGGTGTCAATCACCAGATCGATATCCGAAAGCATTTCCGCAAAATCGGCGTGTCGATAATCAATCACCTGATCTGCACCCAATGTTCGGGCAATGTCGATCCCGTCCCCAGATGCGGTTGCAATCACGCGCGCACCTGCCGCGCGGGCGAACTGGATGGCAAAGCTACCCACCCCACCTGCCCCGGCATGGATCAGAACCGTCTGCCCGACACCAAGATCACCCAGCTCAAACAATGCCTGCCACGCCGTTCCCGCCGCCGTCGGAATGCCTGCGGCCACTTCAAACGGCATGTCTTCGGGCACCTTCACAAGATAATTCGCCGGAACACAGGCGAACCCGGCAAAGGCACCACCTGCGACCGGATCAAGCCGGGCAATAACCTTGTCACCCTTCTGCCAGCCAGTCACATTTGCCCCGACATCCTCAATCATACCGGCAAGGTCGGCCCCCACCGTGTATCGAAATTCGAGCGGGAAATAGCCCTGCAACACGCCGCTTTGCAATTTAATATCAAGCGGATTAAGTGCTGCTGCTCCCACCCGGACCAGCACGTCCTCCGGGCCGATTTCCGGTGTGGCAATATCGCGGATGACAGGTGCGGTATTGTAATCATCAAGTCTGATGGCTTTCATTGCGCGGCCTCCTGCTCGGTGATTGGCCATGCGCCCACCTGATACAACCAGCCAAGCCAGTCTTCCAGATGCCATGTATGGGTCACCTTGCCGCTTTCGACATAATGAAATTCGTGAATCGGCATGCGAAAAGCCCTACCTGTCGGCGCAATCCCGAACCATTCGCCTGAATGTGTGCCGGTGATTTCGGCGCGCACGGCAACCCGGCCCGGTCCGCCAATCATTTCGTGGACGATGATTTTCACGTCTGGAAAGGCCGCATGAAACGCCCTGATCAGCGGCTTCATACCGTCGCGTCCCGGCTCCTGCCCGGGGGCCAGCGGGATATCCTGCCAATCACGAGTAACCGCCTCATCCAAAAGGTCGGCACCTTCGCTGAAAGCCCGGTACAGTGCTTCGATGGCCTTGCGATCCGGGGCTGATACCCCGGCAATCGCGGGCGTATTGATTTGATTCGTCATTTTCATTTCCCATTCAGGATTGTTGGATATGGGGAAATGCTACCGACCCTCTCGACATACTTGAAATCAATATAAAATATGTGACAACATCCATTCCATGGATTTACATGGTATCGATCTCAATCTTCTGGTGGCCTTCGACGCGCTGATGAAAGAACGCAGCGTCACGCGTGCGGGCATACGTATTGGCCGCACTCAACCAGCCATGAGTGCCGCACTATCGCGACTACGTGGGTTGCTTAATGATGAGCTTTTTATCCGCAGCCCTGCGGGTTTGCAGCCAACCCCGCGTGCCCTTGATCTTGCCGAACCACTCGGCCATGCACTGACCGAAATTCAGCGCACGCTTGAATTCACCCAGACGTTTGATCCGACGACGTCCACCGCGACCTTTTCCATCGCACTTTCCGATCATCCGACCTTTAGGGTGCTGCCGGTACTACTTGATGCCCTACGTCAGAAGGCACCGGGCATCACGCTGCGGATCGGTAGCTTCACCGCGCGGGATGACGCCATTACCCTGCTTGACGCGGGGGAAGCTGATCTAACGATTGGCGTGCCGCCTTCTGAAACCGGCCGCATCCTGAGCCAGCCGCTTTTTTCCGAAAACTTTGTCTGCGTGATGCGTCGCGACCATCCCGCTGCCCAGGCACTGCTGGATCTTCCAGCCTTTCTGTCGCTATCGCATTTGCTGGTATCACCGGAAAATGACCGCTTTGGTCTGGTGGATGCGGCATTGGCAAAAATAGGCCATAAACGCCGCCTTGCCGTGACCCTGCCAACGATGTACGCCGCCCCGCTTGTGATTGCGCGCTCCGATCTGATCGCGACCCTGATGGCTGGCGTCATTCCAGCGTCTGGCCAGGCCGATGCTCTTGCCATCCGCCCGCTTCCCTTCGATCTTGATCCGATCGGCTTCACCATGTCCTGGCATCGCCGCAATGATGTCCATCCCGCACAACGCTGGCTGCGCGATTTTGTCGCGGGCCTGCCGCTTGATGAATAACAAGATGCCCGGTATCTGCTATACCGCCGACCCAAATCGCCTCTTTCCCGCGACACGGCGTTAAGCTAAAACCCGCTAATGGACAGACCGATTTACATGACCCCCGAAGGGCTCTCAGCCCTTCGCACCGAACTTGATCACCTGTGGAAGAAGGAACGACCCGAAACCGTTGCCGTGGTTTCATGGGCGGCAGGCAATGGTGACCGGTCGGAAAATGGCGATTATATCTATGGCAAAAAACGCCTGCGCGAAATTGATCGCCGGGTGCGGTATCTGCGCAAACGGATCGAGGACGCAGTCGTCGTTGATCCGCGCGAACAACCCGACCACAGCCGGGTCTTCTTTGGTGCCACTGTCACCTATGTGAATGCGCGGGACGAAGAAGTCACCATCCGCATCGTTGGCGAGGACGAGGCCGAAAGCCTCAAAGGCAAAATAAGCTGGATTTCCCCCGTCGCGCGCGCCCTGATGAAAGCCGGTGTCGGTGATGTGGTGACGCTACGCACGCCAGCGGGCGAGGACGAGCTTGAAGTCCTCGAAATTAGCTATCCGAAAAGCTAAACACGTTCGTAAATTGTCGCTGTATCAGCCACACGCGACCGTCACGCATTGCTTTTCCAACACGCCCAACCACCAACATTCTCCAAATCACACCAGCCACTAACGGAGCCCCAAATGTCTAATGGATGGAATGAATCTGCTGATGCATGGATTGCGGATAACTCCGGCGATGGGGATTTCAGCCGCCAACATGTCCTCGACCGCCCAATGCTTGAGCGCATTAACAAACAAAAATTTGCCACTGCACTGGACATCGGCTGCGGTGAAGGACGTTTTTGTCGCATGCTTTCCAACCTAGGTATCGCCGCCACCGGCATTGATCCCACAGAACGCCTGATCGAACATGCCCGATCCTGTGACCCAAACGGCGCATACTATGTTCACTATGCTGAAAAGCTCGATCTCCCCGATAGAGCATTCGATCTTGTAACCAGTTATCTTAGCATGATCGACATTACGGATATTGATGCTGCCGTTTCTGAAATGGTGCGTGTTTTGCGTCCTGGCGGCACCTTACTCATTGCCAATCTGAACAGTTTCAGCACAGCCGCAACGCCGACAACTTGGGTAAAAGGTGACAATGGATCCGAACATTTCTGCCTTGATCGCTATATGGAAGAGCGTTCGGAATGGGTTCAATGGCGCGGCATTCGCATCAAAAACTGGCATAGACCCTTTAGCCGCTATATGAAAATTCTGTTATCGCACAATCTTATACTGCGCCATTTTGACGAACCATTGCCCGGTTCTGAACATGGTGGTATGTACGAACGATACTGCAGGGCCCCTTATTTCCACATCATGGAATGGGAAAAGCCGTAACCGGATATCATCCCCCGGTCAGGGCGATTTCATATCCGTCCGGATCACGGACAAAGAACTGATGCGTGCCGTCCTCAAGCTCCGTCACCGGCTCCGGTTTGAACCCGGCATCGTTTAGCGCGTCAAACATGCCGTCAACATCATTGCATTCCAGATACCAGACCTGCCCGGCAAAGGATGGTCGCATCCGGCGCTCTTCATGCGAAACACCGCCATGCGCGGCAAGCATCAAACGGATTCCGGTATCCCCGTCACCTGCCTCCAGCATCGCCCAGACCGGTTGCTCATCCAGATCGGACAAGGTACGCGCCACCACCTCAAACCCCAGCAAACGGTAAAACCCGATGCTGCGGTTGATCTCGGCAACGTTCAGAAGCGGTGTGGCGGCTGTGATCATCATGATCCTGTTAAACGCAAAATCGAGGCACGATTATGCCCGCCTGAGCCACACGCGTATAGCCCTACCGCGCCCGACAAGGCCGTCTTCTCACATCCGGTTTTTGATCCGTCTGGTCGGTTCTGCCTGCAACGGGTCATCGGGCCAATAATGTTTGGGATAACGTCCCTTCATCTCGGCCTTAACCTGCGCATAGGAGCCGTTCCAGAACCCCACCAGATCAGACGTTACCTGAAGCGGCCTTTGTGCTGGCGACAGCAGATGCAACGTTACCGCCACCTTACCACCAGCAATTTTGGGAGTTTCGGTCGCGCCAAACATTTCCTGCAACCGGACAGGAAGCCCTGGTGTTTCGCCACTATAATCAATGCGGATGTGTGACCCGGTTGGCACGGTCCAGTGGGTCGGCGCCAGACGATCAAGCTCCTGGCGCCTGTTCCAGTCAATGCTTGATACCAATGCCTCGGCCAGATTGACCTGTTTAAGCTGGCTGCGTTTATTGATCCCGCCAAGATATGGCATCAGCCAATCCTCAAGCGATGCCAAAAGCGCATCATCGCTCATGTCGGGCCAGTTTTCCGGATCGACCCGATGCAGGAACGCGATCCGTTCGCGCAGTCCCTCGGCCGCCTTGTCCCAAGGCAAACAATGCAGGCCAAGACGACGAATGCCTTCGATCATCGCGGCCGCAATGGCATCAGGTCCGGCTTCGTCACGGGTGGTCTTTTCGTCAAGCACCAGCGCCCCGATCCGCCGTTGCCAGCGCGCCTGCACCGCATCGCTTTGCACTTCCCAGAAGACCTCTGTTCCTTCGGAAATCTGATCGGCAAAATGGGTTTCAAGACTTGCGCTCGACAAAGGTGCGGCAAGGTAAATCCGTGCCTCGCGCGCCTGCCCGTCAAGTTCCGCCACCACGATATAGGGTTCGTTCGCCAATGCATCGTCATTGGCCAGTATCCCGCCACGCCCGCCCGACAGGCGATACCGCGCATCCGTACCCTTGCGTCGTTCGCCAATCCGGTCGGGATAGGCAAATGCCAGAACCAACCCCACCTGATCCGCATGATCCACAGGGCCGGCCTCAATGTTGCCTGCGTCGGACGCCACTTCTTTCTTCGCGACCTCACCCAGTCGCCGTGCAAGCTGTCTTGCGGCTTCCGTGATCATTTTTGGGGCCTTGCGGGCCAAAATCGCCTCGACCCGAAGCCGTAAATCCGCGCCGCGACCGCGCATGAAATCCCGATCCGACAAAAGTGCTGCCAGCGCACAGGCAACCTCGTCCAGTCCAAGGCGCGCACCACGCAACATCATATGTGCCAACCGCGGATGCACTGGCAATCCGGCCATCGCTGTTCCCATTGGCGTGATCCGGTTAGCATCGTCAATCGCGTCAAGCCGCCGTAACACATCACGTGCCTGTTCGATCTTTGCCCCGTCGGGCTGATCAAGCCACGGTAGGCTTGCCGGATCAGACACGCCCCAGCGGGCGAGCTCCAGCGTCAGCGGCGCCAGATCGGCATCGGCAATTTCCGGCGTGGTAAAAGGCGGACGGGCGCGATGTTCGGCTTCTGCCCACAGGCGATAACATACGCCCGGCTCCAATCGTCCGGCACGACCGCGACGTTGTTCGGCACTGGCCTGCGATGATTTGACCGTCACCAGCCGCGTCATGCCCGATGCCGGGTCAAATCTCGGCAAACGCTGCAATCCGCAATCGACCACCACCCGAATGCCATCAATCGTTAATGACGTTTCGGCAATCGCAGTCGCCAGCACCACCTTGCGCATTCCATCGGGTGCGGGCTCAATCGCAATGTCCTGTGCCCTGGTTTCCATCGCGCCATAAAGCGGCGCAATGATCACCGATGGATCAAGCCCGTCTTTCAACGCCGCCTCAACCCGCGTGATTTCCCCCTGCCCGGGCAGGAAGGCCAGGATCGACCCGCTTTCGTCGCGAAGTGCCAACCGGATCGCCGCCGTCATTTCCCGATCAATCCACGCATCGGGGCGGATCGGGATATATTTTGTTTCAACCGGAAAAGCGCGGCCTTCGCTGGTAATCACCGGGCAACCGCCCATCAGGGCCGCAATCGGATCGCCATCAAGGGTTGCCGACATTACGACAATGCGCAAATCATCGCGAAGGGCGGCCTGCGTTTCCATCGCTAATGCCAATCCCAGATCGGCATCAAGCGACCGTTCGTGAAATTCATCAAAAATCACACAGCCAATGCCTGACAGTTCCGGGTCGTCCTGGATCATGCGCACCAGAATACCCTCGGTCACGACCTCGATCCGGGTTCTGGCGGAAACCTTGCTGTCAAACCGCACGCGATAGCCGACTGTCTCGCCGACGCCCTCGCCCATCAACTGGGCCATCCGGCGAGCGGCCGCCCGCGCGGCAAGCCGCCGGGGTTCGAGCATCACGATCTTCTGATCATTCCGCCATGCACTTTCCAGCAACGCCAAGGGCACCTTGGTCGTTTTCCCAGTCCCCGGCGAGGCCTGCAAAACCGCATTGGTACCGGTTTCCAGCAGGACACAAAGATCAGGCAGAACGGCATCAATCGGAAGGACGGGAAAGGCTTTGGGCATGAACGGCTTTCTGATTTCTGGTTTGGGGCCGGTATCTGCCCCGGTTATTTCCCAAAATGCGCAAACGGGCAAGGTTACGTGTCGCTGGTAATCGCCTCAATCCGACCCGCCTTCAGGATAATTCCCCGCTCCCCGCCAATCCGTTGCAGGGTTTTAAGCCCCCGCGTCAGGCGATAAAGCGCTCCCATATCCCCGCTTACCCGCATTTTCTGCGCTTCAATCCGGGTCACTTTAAACAGGTCGCGAAATGCATCCTCGGAAAGCGCACGAAGGGCTTCCTCCTTCTCCAGCCGGGCCGGATCCGGATGTTCGAAAACCAAGGGTTGGCCAGAGTTGAGTGCTTCTGTCATCGTGGTCTTTTCTATCACAATCGACAATGCCCAGACCATCCATGCCTGCGTCCAGCGCATGTAATTACGCCGATCCACACCAAACCGCCACCGCCCAGCATAAAAAACTCCGCGCTTGGCATCAAACAATGCATCACAGACCCAATCTGCAATCTTCTGTGCTGCTGTCAGTTCGCCAAACCGGCAAAGTGTCGCTATGGCTTGTGCCACCGCATGACAGTCCACATAACCTTCCCGCCCGACAAAGCTGCACGGATGGCCATTCGCATCAAAGCATTCCGCGCGATAAAACGCATATCCGCGCGTGATCGCGTCATCCAACCCGACCATCCCGCATGCGCGGAACCGATCAAGAAGATCAAGGATGTATCCGGTATGAAAGCCATCAATAAAACGATGGTGCACCCGCGTGCCATATTCCCATGCCCCATCGGGCCGCTGTGAAGTCAAAACCCGCGCAACCGACTTCTGGCTCATCTCATTACCAGGATCAATCCGATGCAACGCCCACGCTGTCCAAAGGCTGGCATTGTGGATTTCGGCATTCCCTTGGTCGACATAGGCAAAATATCCCTCCCGCCAAAGCCCACGCATAAACCCCGCCGCACGTTGCATCACCGGATCGGTTGAGGACATACCGCGCGCCATTAGCGCATCAACCGCAAAGCTCGTGACAATCGCATTGGACGCACCGCACGGCACATAAAAGGCGCGCGCCTGCCACGCAAACGGATATCCCCAACCACCATCCTCGTTTTGCATCTGGCAAAGCCTGCCCGCCACATTGCAAAGCCGCACGCCGTCGGCGGCACCCAGAAGCAACGCCAATGTTTTCGGGTTTTGCAATGCTGGAATCATCGCGATGTGGCGTAATGCCCGTGGCCCACGCTTTATCGCCTGCAACCACACCAGCCGCGCCATGCGAAACCGCCCCAAGCCGCTTAAACGGAACAACCCGCTTTCGAGCCCGTCAAACGGATCGGCCCCGGCAAAGTCGGCGTGAACAATCCCCGCAAGAACGCGGTCACGCACCGCAATAAGATCATTGCCTTGCATCGGCATTCTCCCGCATGGCAATCCCCGCCGCCATCCCGCAACAAATCAGGTAATGCCCGTATGACAGTGTATTGTCCGTCACCATCGTCACCACGACTGATACCAGAACACACATCGCCAACCGCGATCCCCGCGCAAACCAGATCAGCATCCCCCAACCCATCAGCCAAAGGATTGCTCCGATCAATCCCGTCTCGAACAGGATCCGGAAATGATCATTATGCAGCGCGCCGAATGCCGCCGCAGACGGCAAATCCTGCAAAATCGCCTCGACACTGCCCGCTCCAAAGCCAAGCCATTGCCGCGCGGCGGATGCCGTTTGCCAATCATCCCAGAACATCCGCCAGAATACCAATCGCCCACTGCCATGCGTCATCAAAAGGCGCGGCAGCCAGATCGTCGTCATCACCCCCACCGCAATCAAAGTCGGCAAACCGAAAAGCCACGTCATTGCTCGCGAAAACCGAACCCGACCGACGAAGGCGATCATCAGCGCCAAAACCGCAATCCGCGTCTGGCTCAGGACCACGGCAACCGCTGCAACCCCACCAATCCATCCGCGCGCATGCCCCCGCATCGCGCACGTCAATGCAAACAACCCCAGAAACAGAAACGGATGATTAAGCCGCCACCCTTCATGGGTGATCTGAAAAACGCTTGCCATCGGCAGATACAAAATCAATGCTGGCACCATCACCCGCAAACAATCCCACCCCAGCCATAGGCCGCATATCAGGCCAAGCGGCAGGATCAAAAGATTGCCGATCAACCGGATTTTCTCATCCGTCCCTCCGTCGCCAAGCCCAATAACCCCGACCAACCCCGCCAGCAAAAGCATGGCGACCAATCCATCCCCCGTCAATCGCCCCCGCAAAATCGCAGGCCCAACCCAAATCCCCCAAAACCCGATCAGGATCAGCTTCGCCAGCATCCCGCCAAACCCGGTCAGCCAAAGGGACGCCAGCATTGCCACAATGCCCAGCAAAAGAACGGGCACGTTTGAGCCCGTCGCATCCCCGGCCGTGTCCGGCTTCGCGTTCATTTCGGCCATGAATTGCCCCTGCGACACCACGCCACACCACGCTGCGGGACAAAGTCGAAAAACTCCGCTATCGTGATCAGCTTGAAATCATGGATATTTTCGAAACGCTGATGCAGCGACTGGTGCCATTTTGCCTGACATCCCAGATCGTTCTGGCCCCGATCATGCTGGGCAGTGCACGACCTTGGGCGATAGCGGTTCTGACCATCCTGACCGGCATCGGGTTGCTGGCGGCGGGATGGTTCGGCAACGTGAAACTGACCCGACCGATCAAACAGGTTGGCATTGCCGGGACACTCCTGTCTGTATGGCTGGCCGTGCAGGCCGCACCGATCTGGCCAACGCTGCCTGCTCCTTTCAACGCATCGCACCTTGCCCTTTACCCAACCGCCTTCCTGCCAATGATCGGCAGTGTTTTGTGGCTGGTCGGTATCTATGCGCTGGCCGCTGGATGCGCGCAAATGCAGGGCGATAAATTCACCCGCATAATCGCATGGGCCGTGATAATTGCGGCAATTCTGCAAGTCGCACTTACCTGTCTTGCCGATATCTTCTCGTTTGAAAGCACCTATTGGTTTGCCAAGCAGGCCCATCTTGATGACTGGACCGGAAGCTTTGCCAATCGCAACGCCTTTGGCGGCCTGATGACGATTGCGGCGATCTGCGCCCTTTACCTTTTCTTCGCCAAAGGCACGGCCACAATCGGAAGCCGGATTGATCACGCGGCCGGCTGGATCGCACTTGCGCTGATTTTCACATCCGCCCTGTTCGCCAGCCATTCGCGAAGTGCGGTTCTCGCACTGGCGATTGCCCTCATCACCTTTGCAATCATGCTTCGCCCAAAAGCAAACCGCCTGCTGCCGCGCATCACCTATCCCGTTCTTATCATAGCCTGCGTTACAACTGCCCTGATCGTCATCGCCATGCTCATTCCCGATCTTGGCAATCGCTTTGCCGAACTGGCCCGCCCCGATCTGATCCAGCGCGATGACGCATGGCACACTGCCATCATCGCCATATCCCATCGCCCATTTACCGGCTTTGGCCCGAACGCGATTGCGCTGGTGATGGATCATTTCGCAACCCTTGGTCTTAACCGCAAAGCCGCATGGTTCAGCAGCCATAATTTATGGCTTGATGCCGCCCTCATCTTTGGCATTCCCGTAACGCTGGTGATGGCTGGTTTTATCTTGTATCGGCTGGCACGCACTTTCCGAGCAACCGAAAACCGTCTGGATCGAACGCTTATGACCAGCCTTGCGGCTCTGATCGGTATCATGTCCAGCATCGGCTGGGTCGCGTCGATGCCTGCACTCATTCTGCCCTTCCTGTCCCTTCTCGCTGCGCTTGAAGCAAGGCCGAAAGTACAAAGCCGCGCAGCATCACAATATCGGAACGATCCCCAGCAATCCGTGCGGCCCGATCCAGTTCTTCGCCAATCGCCTGCGGATTAAAGTCTTGTTGCCGCGCCCGTGCCAAAGCCCGAAGCGACATCAAAACCGGATCAAACGGCGCATCCAAAAGCTCCGCACTCGTCAATATCTCCAAAGCCACCCAGTCGCCTGATTTAAAAGCTGCCGTGACCGCCTGCTGCTTTGCGTAATCGGCAAATCCATCCCCATCACGCAAAGCGGCCTCGATATCCGACACATTCCGCAATACCGCCATCTCAGCCCCAAGGCGGCCCAAACCGATCCCGATCAACACCAGCCCGGCAAATATAGGGATCAGGCGAAAACGCATCAGCCGTCCTCCGCCCTGTCGGCATTGTTCCGACCATACGCCGGTCTGCCCCGTGTGGCAGCCAGGACAAGACCATCGGGCACCAGCCCGGCGGCGTTCAACTGATTGATGGCATCGCGCACATCGCGGCGTTTGCTGTAACCACGGCGCAGCACCAGCAAGCGGGCATCCGCCGCCCCCATCAGCAATATCGCATCGGCCACCGATAAAACCGGCGGACTATCAATCACGATTCGGTCATAACGACCGTGCAGATGATCCAGAACATCCAGTAATCCATTCTGAAGCAAGCCGGTTGCAAAGCTTCCCGGTACGGATGCCCGCGCACCGATATAGTCAAAAGATTCGCGATCTTCCCCTCTTTGAATGGCGTCCTCCAACGTCCCGTCACCGGCCAGAACCGCCGTCAAATCCGACACGTTGCCAACACGCGCAAATCCCGTTGGGTGGCGCAGATCGCCATCAAGCAAAATCGTTTTCATCCCCGCAGTTGCAAAGCTTGTCGCAAGATCACGCGCCAGTCTGCTTTTTCCCTCCCCCGGCATAGCCGACCCGATGCAACTGACATGGGCGCGGCCCGCATGCACGCGCGTTTTGGCAAGGATATTGATCAAAACCGCCAGATGACCAACCGCTTCCTCGATCGAAACCGCATTGGCAAAGGGGTCATCAACTTGCGGAGTCCGGGCGTAAAGCTGGATACCAAACCGGTCTTCCAACTTCCCGTCATCATGGATCGCCTGATCGAAATAGTGTCTTAGCATCCCCGCAACAACGGCGGCAAAAAGCGCGACCAGAACTGAAGCCATCCACAAATCGCGCCTGGTCGGAAACTCCGCCGTTTCAGGCAGGCTTGCGGCCTGCATCACCGTCACATCACTTTGAAATGCAGCCAATGCGATGCGAAGTTCCTGCTCCGCTGTGCCAAGCGTGTCGGCTTCGCTGCGCATCAGTTCCACCGCGCGCAAAAGGGCGGCCTGCCCCTGTGCCTTTTCATGGCGAACAGTCAATTTTTCCTGCCAGTCATCACGCTGGCTTCTGATCACATCATATTGTTTTTGCGCATCTCGCAGATCAAGCGCGATCTTCTCTGCCACCACCAACACGGCGTCACGCAGATGCCGCTGCACGGTTTCAAGTTCGCGATGAACAGCAATCATCGCCGGATGCTTGGGACCGTATCTCTGATCCAATGCCGCATGATTTCGACGCACCTCGTCATATTGCCCAGAAAGCCGTCGAACCGTTTCATTATTGGCAATCGGTGGCAGGGCCAGAAGGGCATCAATCGACTGCGCATTCGCCCGCGCATCGGCCATCAGGCGTGCCCGTTCCAGATCACGCCGCGCAACCTCCAGCGCGCCATTCAATTGATAAATCCGGTCCAGCATCAAACGGCTTTCATCGGGTTCGATAAAGCCTGCCTGCTGTTGCCACACCGAAAGATCGGTTTCGGCCTGCGCCAGCTTTGCGTTCGCGGCCAAAAGCTGTTCGGACGTTTCCATCAACCTCGCGCGAAGTCCCTGTTTGCGTGCACTTTCGCGCTGCCAAAGGTAACTATCGATAACGGCATTCAGGATTTTCTGGCTTTGCACCGCATCATGATCGGTCAGACTAACCTCGATCACGGACGCATTGCCAATGCGCACCACCTCGATCCGTGATCGCAGGGCACCAAGTACGCGGTTATCGCCTGCTTCATTTCCCTCACTTCCGTCAATCGCGGGCACGATCTGAACGCCCTCGCCGCGCAGGACCGAAAGTGCGGTTGCCAGTACTTCATTTCCGCGAAGCTCCGCCATTGCGGTTTCCAGATGCTGCGCGATCCCGCCCCCGTCTATCGGGGTATCTTCGCGATCGATCACAAAGGCAATTTCGGCCACCGAACGATAGGTTGGCATCAGTCGGGGAATAAGAGCCGCGGCCACCATCAACACCGCAACAAAAACCAGCATCACAATCCCGCGGCGCTGCCACAGCACCGCGAACAGATCGATCAACGTCAAGTCTGTATCCTTGTCGGTTTGCAGTTGATCCGAATGCCTCATCGCGGGCTGACCGATGGCTGTTCAATCCAGTCCGACTGATCGGTATCTGCCCTTTCTTCCGTAAGGCTCGTGTTCCAGCTTTGCGCCGCCGCCGGGTCCCATTGCCTGTAATACGTGCTGAAACGAATTGGCAAAAAGGGCTGGAGTGGCTTTGATATCGATCCCGGACTGGTATTGTCGGTTGTCTCTGACGCGACGGCTTGCTCGCGATATCCCGCATCAAAAAACCGCCTTGAGATTTCAGGCATCGTTCCTGCTGCCATCGCGTCACGCATCATGGGTTCGGGATACATTTCCACCACCCGAAGCACCGCCTTCATAACGATCAATTCCATCAGAAAACTGCCTGTCCCGCCGGGCATGAGCATCTGCGTCAAGACCAGAACCCGATCCAGAACCAGTAAGACCATCCTGAAATCCTCTGGCCCCAGATTGCCTTCGCTTGTCACCACATCCCGCCCCAACAATCTTGCAATCAGGGCATCGACAGTATCGTCAATTTCTACAGTGTCGTCTTCGGATAGCTGATCAGTCAGGAATTGCATGATCTGGTTTGCATTTGCCTCGACCACTTCGATTTCAGGTGAGGGTAAAACCACCTGTCCGCTGGCATCGGCGGGCGTCAACACAAGCCAGATCGTAAATCCGACAATCACGACCCAACCTGCCGCGCGGTAAAATCGTCTAGCCCATGCCCGCAAGATTGCCGGAATGACACCCCCGGCAAACCGCCAAAGCCCACGACCATACCGTGGCACCATCGCGCGCGGTGCCATGGCAATGCGCCATGCAAATTCCAGCCCGCATCGCTGCATCATCGCCGGTGCCCGCCTGATATCACCGGCCAGCACATCAAACGCCCCCCCAACCCCCATGATAAAACGGCATCCGGTTTTCGGCCCGTAATTCACCACAAACGCATCCTTGCGCGGACTGGGAAGGGCAACAAACACCACGTCCGCACCGCTGGCCCGAACCTTTTCGGCCAGTTTGGCATCATCGGGGTCGTAACCGTGATGGCCCCCGGCAATGATCAGTTCGGGAAAATCGCGGCGAAGGCGTGCTTGCACGCGATGCAGAACATCATCGCGTGCGCCTAGCAAAAAGACCGAACGTCCCGCCGCCTCAAACCTTGGCAAAAGGCTTTCCATCAAATCAATGCCTGTCACCCGTTCGGGCACCGCAAGGCCCAGCAATCGCGCCGCCCAGACAATCCCCATCCCATCCGCCGACAGGCAATCGGCCTGTGCCAAAACACGCCAAAGACCGCCATCCCGACACGCTTGTGCGAATTTGACCGCATTTAACGACAAATGGCGGAAACAGCCTTCTTGATGGATATTGGAACAGATGTGATCGGCCAATGACGCCTGCCTGCGCAGATCAAGCATCAGGCCGAAAAAGTCCCCTCGGTCGCTGGTCATCCCCGCCGATCTCTCCCCAATGTCCCTTTATATGATGGCTGCAATTGTTCGGCCCCCGACAACCATCTGACAAAGCATTGAAATTCAAAGTAACTTATGATTGTTTTATCATCAAGACAAACACCAAAGAGTGATGGCGCGTGAAGATCATTCTCCTTACGAATATCGTTCCGCCCTACCGGCAACGCGCCTATGGCATGTTGGCCCGCCTTGTTCATGCCTGCAAACCGGCCCGCAATCCAGATGGCGGCTTCCACGTCATCTGCACCCACCGTCACGAACCGCAACGCGCATGGCCGATGCTGACCGGCGATTTCGCCCAATCAATCCTACCCGGCATCAAAATCCCGCTTGGTGAAAATCGGACGATCCCGATTAATTTCGGTCTAATCCGCGCCCTTGACGCCGCCCGGCCTGATGTCCTGATCCTTGCCGGTTTCGGACTGGCACAATGGCAGGCACATCTTTATGCTCGCCGACACAATATCCCAACCATTTTACAGTTTGATGGTTGGGCCGGGTCGGACGCCACCTATCAAAACCGTCTTCGCGATTGCATCCGGAAAACGATGATCGCGCATGCCAAAATCTGCATTGCCGCCGGGGAAAATGGCCAAGACTGGTTTGTCAAATCCGGCAAGGTCAGAAACAATATCCTGATCGCCCCGATCCCGCCTTCCTTCACGGCTCCCAATCATCTTCACGGCTTCGATGACCGTCCCGTCGATCTTTTATGGTGCGGAAGGCCAACATTATCCAAGGGCTTCGAAACCTTCCTTGAAATTGCAGCCGAACTACACCGCCAAGGCCACGCAAAGCGTATACAAATCGTCGGGGCCTGCGACCAGAACGACCTTGCAAACCGGCTTGCGGGACTAGGTCTGAGCAAGGCCACCCACCATATACCCGAAATCCCGCCGGCGAAATTGCCCAGCATCTATCAGCAGGCCAAACTCTGTCTCCTGCCCAGCCGCAATGATGCCTATGGCGTCACCGTGATCGAGACCATTGCATGCGGCACCGTCGCTCTCGCAAGCAACCGGGTCGGCTGCGTTCCCGATATTCTCGGCACCGCCGAAATTCTGCCTTGCAACATCGTGCCCGCATGGATGGCGGCCTGCGCGCGATTGCTAAGTGATCGCGCCGCATGGCAGAAAACCCAAGCCCGGCAGTATTCCCGCATCGCCAACAACACTCCCGCCCATCACGCCGAAACCATCTTACGGGCTTGCAAGATGGCAAACAGCGCGGAGGCGCCTGATGCATAACCGCGTTTTGGTCAGTGATGCCCCGGTCTGGATGATTGGCCGCAATGACCAGCTCCGCATTCTCGCCGCCCATCTAGCACACCATAAGCGGCTGGTCCGCTGGGACAGTTTCTGGCGTCATGACGGCAGCGGTTTTCTCACCTCGCCGGCCCGGCGGGTGGAACCACATCTTTCCACTGTTCCCGGCCGACACCTCATGCCCGATATTATGGGAAAGCTCGCACAAAAACTTCACCTTCCCGCGCGAAACCTCTATTCCGATCTGCCTCTATCATGGCTGGCGCGTCTCCATATGCCCGATGCCCGTATCCTCCACGGTCAGGGAAATTACAGCTTTCCCGCCATGCGAGCCGCCCGTGCACATGGCATGACGATCATTTCGGATGTCACCGGCCAGCTTGCCCCGGTCCGCCATCGCCAGCTCGCCGACGAATATCACCATCACGGTTTGCGTTATCGCGAGATATCAAACTTCCTTGCCCGCCGCCGCATTGCAGAAGCCCGATTTGCCGATGGCGTTTTTGCCCCCTCCGACGTGGTTGCCGCCGGACTCGAAGAATGCGGCATTGATCCGGCACGCATTCATCTGGTGCCCTTTGCGTCCGGCCTGTGTTCTCAATTGGTCAAGGCCGAACGACCAACACAAAATCCCGGCATCACCCGCCTTCTCTATGTCGGCAATATCTCGATTGCCAAGGGCATCCGAATTTTGATCGAAGCCTTCCGTGCGCTGCGCACCCGTCATGGGCCTTCCATCACGCTTGATCTGATCGGTGCGGCACAGCCCTGTGCGTTCGCCTATCTTTCCAAACTGCCGCAGGGTTGCGTCTGGCACGGTGCAATGCCACAGGCGAAGCTTGCCGAGCACTTGCTCTCCCACGGTATATTCGTCTTCCCCAGCCTGTCCGAAGGCAGCAGCCTTGCTGTACTTGAAGCCATGGCGGCTGGCTGTGCCGTGATCACGACCCCAGATGCCGGAAGCCCAATTACCCATCAAAAAAATGGGCTCCTGATCCCGCCCCGCGATAGCAACGCTCTGATTGACGCCATCCAGGCTCTGCATGCCGCACCGGCACGTGTTCAGGCACTTGGCGTCTCCGCCCGCGACTTGATCGCAACCAATATCACCATGGATTACGGCACCCGATCCGAAGCCGCCTATGAAAGGGTTCTTGCCCACCATGCATAGGTTCCGCACGTATATTTATCCGCTCTGGATGCTCTCAGCCAATCTGATCACACGCCTTGGCGGTATGATCATTCTGCTTTTGATCGGCCATCATTTCGCCCCCGATCAGTTAGGGGCCTATTTCGCGGCCGTTGCCACCATCGGCCTTGCCGTAACCATCGCGCAGGCCGGATGCGGCCTGCTTCTGATCCGGCTCTATCAGGCACACCAGCGCCGCGCCGCCTTCGCCCTTTGCGCGCTTCGCCTCACACTCGCTATCGCGGCAACCGCGTTTGTCGTCATCATGACAGACATCCCCCCATCGCCGATCCTTCTGATGCCCACGGCCGCGGCTCTTGCCCCGGACTGGATCATCACGGCACACGGTCAGCTTTCCAAAATCGCCCTGATCGCCGTTCTGGGACAAATCGCCGGAATCACCGTCGCTTTCGTTGCCATCGTCACCCAAAGCAATCTGGCCCTCTTTGCCATCGCACCAGCAATCTCACTGGCAAGCCTGACCGCTGGTGCCCTCCTTGCCCTTCGCGGTCATGCCACTCACCCAACTGCCATAACCAAAATCACCCACAGCCAGATGATCAATCTGATCGGCTTCACCCTGCTGGCTGGCGCACTCCCCAATCTTGATTTCGTGCTGCTCGGCCAAAATCTGCCCGACGCAGCGCACGCCAATCTGATGCTGGCCCAACGCATCTTCCTGATAACGGCGGCGATCATCGCCAGCATTTCAGCGGCATTATTTGCCAAAAAGCAGGCCGGGCTGCTACGCGATATCTGGCTGATCGCACCACCGCTTGCCATGACTGCAATACTTCTGATGCTGCCCGAAACGCTTGCCCTGCTATTTTACGGCACTGTCAATGCCGACCTCGTCGCCTTGTTGCGCACAGGGGCCTTCTGGCCTTTGCTTCTCGCGATGGTCTCGCGTCAAATCATTATATCGCAGGAAACCGAAAACCAGTTCTTCGCCGGCTGGATTTGCCTTGCTCTTCTGGTTGTCTCAGGTGTGCTTCTTCCGGCTTCCCCTCATGAAAGCGATGCTGTGATCATTATGCAGCTTCGCCTGAGCCTCTGCCTGATCTTGATCGCGATATGTCACCGCAATCCCATTTTGCGAAACAAACCGACATGAAGAAATTGCAGGCCGAAATCATCAATAACCGCCTCATCACCGGCCAGTATGGCGATATCCGTTTCGGGCCATGGAGTTTTGAATGTTCTGATAGGCACTCTTTCGTCACACTCAGCGATCAATGCCGTAACACATGTCAGGTTGGCGATCACTGGCAACTGGCCGAAGGCAACTGGGCTCTTGATTACCACACAAGCCAGATTGATCCCGCAACGCTTCGCATCCGGGCAACACTCTCCGCCCGCTGCGATGGTCAGTTGCAGGATGCCGTCATCCGGCTGATCTTTGACAAACCCACCATTCAAACCGGCGAAATTGCTGGTCGCAAACATCACCACACCAACAGTGACAAATACCGCCTGTATCCCGTCCGCACCGTCCGACTGATGGGAACCGATGGCACAATCATTTCCGTCACGCTTGATCGTTATGACGGAGCCGGTCGCTTTGCACCTTACATTTATCTGCGTGATCGCGGCGATCACTGGATCATTCACGCCCGCCTGCTGCCAATCGATCCGGTTGATCACGTCTGGTTGCGCTGGGCCAACCGATTTTTCACCCTGTCCGCCCCGGATTGGCTGGCGCATCTGGTCTGGAATTTTCCGGGTGGCAAAGCTGCTTTCTGGCGCTTGCGCGAACGACTTGGCCGACGCTGCCCTGAAATACAGGCAGTCCCGCTTAACAGGCTGAAATCAAGTCAGTCCCTGATGCTGGAGGTCACATGTCGCTTCGTTTAGTACAATCTGATTTGCACGAACGCTGCCTTCGCCTTGCGCGTTTGATTGCCGATCAACTGGCCAATCAGCAGTCCGAAAATGGCGATTTCCCCCAGCACAGCTTTTACGCCAAGGCCTATGCCATCGCCCTTTGGCAAAACCTTGGTGACGATCACTACACTGCGAAAATTAGGGCGGCCGTCAATGCACTAAAAGCCGAAATCCAGGACCACCGTTATCATCGCGAATTCATCGAATACGCACTGGAAAACTGCCCGGACATGAACGCCGAAACCCGTAATGCCATCTTGCGAAACGCCCCATACCAATCGCCCAATGTCGCAAACTGGCACATCCTTGCAATGCGCATCCGCCAATCCGGTTCATGGCGGGATAAACTGCGTGCAAAACTGGACTGGCTTTATACTCGTACCCGCTTCTGGCGCGCACCAGTCTTCATGGATCGCCCCGGCTGTTTTTCCGCGCAATATCATGTCTTCTGCGCCGCCTTGCTGACCGATAGCCCTACGCCAGCCCAACGCAAAATCGCGGCGAAGGCCACTGATCTGATTGCCCGACTTTGTTGCGCAACAACAGGCATCCCCAACCTTGTCGGGCGCGGTGCCGGACAGAGCTTTGGCGCAACGACCGCCCTTTATGCCCTGCTCAAACACGGCTATCGCGCTGAGGCCGAAGCCATCCTGTTTCGCCTTGAACAGACCTTGCTGCAAACCGAAACATTGCCACTCAACCTGCTTGCCCCCAATCCTTTGCCAGATAATCCCGGCCCGGATAATCCACAAACACCGGGCTGGTACAGCTATAACCGGCATTACGATTATCTGGCTTTCACCGGCTTCTGGCTGCTGCGCGCAGCAATCTATAGCTCGCCCGAACCTGCACCAACAATTCGCGCCAATGCCGATTTCCTGCTGATCCACGACACCGACCATTATCAGGCCCGTATGTGCCTACGAGGAAAGTCGCCCTATGATATCACCACCGCGCCGGTGTTGATCACAAACGGTCATGTGTTCCTACCTCCCTCCGGCGGCGAAGAAGACTTTTCAAGCCTTTATGGCCCGGCATCACTGCCACTTCCGGCCTTTGCCGGTCAACAGGCGTGGAGCACCTTCACATCCGGCACGATAAGCGATAGCACCGCAAAGATCACATTCAGACTGTCAGATCACCGGGGCCAGCGCGACATCACATTCAACGAGAACGAAATTGTCATCCATGATCAGGTCGATACAGATAGCCGATCCAATCTGCATCTGTTCCGCCTGCTGGTCCCCTCCGGTTTGACCTTCAAAAAACCCGGCGAAAACCGGATTGATTTCCCCGATTTGAACCTACACCTGATCGCGGAGCATCCGCTCCATATCACAGATGATGGCCTGTTTGCCGTGACCGGCCCGGTCAGAACGATCTTTGTCCCGAACCATAGCACCGCAACACTTCGCATCGTCTGGAGACCCTCATGACCAAGGATGATGCGATCACCGTGATCACCACTGTTCGGGATGGCGATGCCTTTCTGGACGGTTATTTTGCCAATCTTTACAAAATTCTCCGCCCCCAGGATAGGGCCATCCTTGTCGATGATGGTTCGGTAAACCCGGTCATGCTTCCCGACCAACCAACAAGGATCAAACTGATCTGCAGCAGCCCGATTGGCAGGGGAGCCGCCCTTAATCTTGCCATTTCCAATGCGACAACCCGCCTGATTGCCATTCAGGATATCGATGATGTGTCTCACCCGGATCGCCTGTCGATACAGACGGCCTTTCTCATGGATCATCCAAACGCCCTTGCCTTCGCCACAGGACAGGAAACAGCCACGCCAAACGCCCGCAACCCGTGGCACCAAATCCCGGCCACACGGCTTTATCGCAGCAACCCGCTGCATCACTCGTCATTGGCGTTTCATCGCGATATCTGGGAAATGGCCAATGGCTATGACCCGGCCCTGCCGTGCTGCATCGATCTTGATTTTTATCTGCGCGCCGCAAGTCTGCCCATGACCTCCATCTGGCAGTTTCGCCGACAACTGATTACGCGAAACACTAATCCCGCAACACGCCATTTTGCATCCATCCCCGACCCGGTCTATCAGGAAACTTTGCGCATTGTTCTGGCCCGACATCGCCTGGCTATCGCGCCACCACATTGGATACGCATTTTCGATCTGAAACGTTTGTCGGGGATTGGCCGATGACGAAACCACCGCGGATCATTGCCTTGGTGCAGCTGCCCCCGCCGATGCACGGGGCGGCAACCATGAATGAACGGGCTTTGGTCGCGCTTCGCAAAATCTGTGATGTGACAGTGCTTGAAATGCGCTTTGCCAAAAATCCCCGCGATATTGCCAGGATGAGATTGGGTAAACTGGTTATGGCTCTGGGACTTTGGCTAAAACTATTGCTCGCACTCCGGCGAAAACCCGATGCACTTTATATCTGCTTTGCCCCAACTGGGGGCGCGTTTTATCGCGATTGTCTTTATGTGCTGACAGCCAGAATCCTTGGTATCGCAACCATACTGCATCTGCATGGCCGTGGATTGCAAACCGGGCGCAGCCACCGGTTAACCGCATTTTTGCAACGCCATGCCTTTGTCGGGCAAACCGCCATTATTCTGGGCAAGGCGTTGCGCAATGAAATTGATGGTCTTCAATGCCGATCAAAAATCATCGCCAATTGCCTGCCCGATACGGCCTTCATGATCAATCACGACCCGATCAGCACCACAACGCCGCGTCTGCTTTATCTATCAAACCTTTTTCGCAGCAAAGGTATCGATGATGTGCTGGCGGCCTGTGCAATTCTCAAACAGCGTAATATCGATTTCGCGCTTGATATCGCCGGCGCCGAAGGCGACCTCTCAACCTGCGAACTTGCACAATTGATCCACAATTTGAACCTTTCGGATCACTGCCATTATCACGGTCCGGTCGATGCGGATATCCGCACCAAACTTTTATCCAACGCCAACCTTTTTCTGTTTCCGTCACGCTACCCGAACGAAGCACAACCTCTTGTCGTGCTTGAAGCCATGGCTGCAGAAGTTCCCGTCGTCAGCTCCGCAATCGGAACTTTGGTTGATATCGTTCGCGATGGCGAAACAGGCTGCATCTGCCAGCCCGGCAATCCGGAAATGCTGGCAAATATTGTTTCAGATTCCCTGACCCAACCAACCGAGACCCACGAAATGGCGCGGGCTGCAAAGGCCTTTTGCAACCAGCACTTCCGGGCAGATCGGTTTGAGAAGGAACTTCAACAACTGATCAAGGAAATCATTTCTTGATCTCTTTAACCACGCCTGCCCAAATATCCGGCAAGCCTTAATCGTGAAAGATACCGTCATGACCCGCGATGAATTCAACGCATTTTGCAAATCGCTGCCCGTGACAACGCATGTCGTGCAATGGGGCGGTGCCGATGTCTGGAAAGTCGGCGGCAAGGTCTTTGCGATTGGCGGCTGGACCAAGGGCCATACGCTTGGCATTACCTTCAAGGTATCCGACATCGCCTACGAGGTTTTGAAGGAACAACCCGGTTTGCGCCCTGCCCCGTATCTTGCCTCGCGCGGGATGAAATGGATCCAGCATTATGACGCCCCGGGACTTGATGATGCGAACCTGCGCGACCATTTGGCAGAATCCCACAAAATCGTCTCGCGCGGCCTGACCAGAAAGATGCAGCGCGAGCTTAATCTGTATCAGGAATAAACGGCGCAGCTTTTACAAGCGCCAAAGGTCGATGCCTGCGGGCACGTCGTCACGCGGCAGAATGGCCCGCACATCGGCAACGAAGCCGGTGCCATCCTTCAAAAGCCCCTGTACCAGCGGCCAACCCTTGGCAACATATTCTCGGTGTGACACCGCCAGCACGACGGCATCCGCCGGTTTCAGGTCGGCATCACCACACAATTTCAGACCATCGAATTCATCCAGAACTTCCTCGGCATCGGCATGATGATCATGGACCTGAACATTTATCCCGGCATCTTCGAGCGAGCGGATGATATCGATCACGCGCGTATTTCGAATGTCGGGCACGTTTTCCTTAAAGGTCAGGCCAAGCACCGTCACAGTCGGGTTCTTGGTCGCTCCTTCGCGCAACAACGCCCGAATGACCTTATTGGCGACAACCTCGCCCATGCCGTCATTCACCCGACGACCAGCCAGAACCACCTGCGGGTAATAACCAAGTTCCTCGGATTTATGGGTCAGGTAATAGGGATCAACCCCGATGCAATGCCCGCCGACAAGGCCGGGCGTAAAGCGCAGGAAGTTCCATTTGGTGCCCGCCGCATCCAGAACATCACGGGTATCGATCCCCGCCCGATCAAAGATCAGCGACAGTTCGTTCATTAGCGCTATGTTCAGATCACGCTGGGTGTTTTCAATGACCTTGGCGGCCTCGGCGGCCTTGATGGTCGGTGCCTTGTGAATACCGGCCTTGACGACAGATCCATAAACCGCTGCAACGATTTCAAGCGTTTCAGGCGTCTGCCCCGACACAACCTTGGTTATGGTGGTAAAGCGATGTTCGCGGTCGCCAGGATTGATGCGTTCAGGCGAATAACCCACCGTGAAATCGATCCCCGCCTTCAACCCCGAAAGCTGCTCCAGGATCGGCACGCATTCTTCCTCGGTCGCGCCGGGATAAACCGTGCTTTCATAAACAACGATGTCGCCCTTCTTAAGGATTGCACCAACGGTTTTCGATGCAGATCGCAACGGTGACAGGTCCGGGCGGTTTGATTTATCAATTGGGGTCGGCACAGTCACGATATGGAAATCGGCCTGACGCAAATCTTCGGGATTATCACTCAGCAACAAATCGGCGGCTGCCAGTTCATGATCATCAACCTCGCCAGTTGAGTCATGCCCTGCCTTAAGCTGTACAATGCGCGAATTGTTGATATCAAACGCCACGACACGTCCGATTTCGATCCCGAAGGCCACCGCCACCGGCAAACCGACATATCCCAGACCGATAACCGAAATCTTGCGCCCGTGACTCATTGCTCAACCCTTGGATTTTAATTCTGTCTGACTTCTAGCCAGCACATGCTCAACCGTCAATAAAAGAGGAACGGTATCCGCTTTAGGCAATCGCAAAATATGTGTTAACTTGCGAGTTCTCGAAATCAGACTGTTATCCATGCATAAAATCCCCTATCTGATTTGCCTTTTCCTGTTTTGTCTTGTTGCTGGAATGCCCGCCACAGGCCGGGCAGGAGTTGCGCGCATAAGCGTTGTAATGCCTTATATCCCGATGATGGCCGAAAGTCCGGCGCTTGGGACATTCATTCGCATGTATGAAGAAGTGGCTGCGCGAACCGGTCAGAAAATCATCATTGATATTCTACCACCCCGCCGAGCGGTACAGTCCTTTGTTGCTGGCGAATACGATGCCTTGGGTGCCTTCCCGTCGCTTAGCGAATTACCGGTTTCGTTGGCATCCGTGCCGTATTACCTGCGCGAGAATCTGATTTTCTACAAACCAGGCCAATTTGGTCAGAACGCGATCACCTCACCCGACGGTCTGGCCGGATTGCGGGTCGGGCTTTCAGCCTATCATTATCCACCCGCCATCACCAATCGTCAGGATGTCGATTTCGAACGGGTTCCCAGCGACCATTCCTTACTGAGCATGATTGCCAACAACCGGCTTGATGCTGCCATCATTGAGAGGTCTTCGGGGTTTCACATTCGCGATCAGCTCGGGCTTGCCGGGGTTATCGATACTCTCGACATCCCGCTCACAGCGGAAAATGTCTTTTCCCTGTTTCAGGCCAACCGCGAAGGTATTGAAAATCGCGCCATGTTTAACCGGGCTGTTTACGACATGCTGTGTGACGGAACGCTGGCGAGAATTTTCGGACGCAGCGACGTTTTGCCCGATATTTCCGTGCTCGAACGTGATCTGCCACCTGAAAGCTGGCGTAACGACTGCCTCCCCTCCCTTCCGGGTTCCACCCGCTAAACAGCCAGAGATCCCTTCATGCCAAACGGGGTACGCCATATCTGACGCACCCCGTTTCATCATCATTGACGATTATGGCTGGGTTTACCCCTTAACCACGATATTGATCAGTTTCGGGGTCGGCTTGGCGATATAGATCACCTTGACGATCTGCATGCCTTCAAGATGGCGTGCGACGTTTTCATCGGCCTTTGCCATTGCTTCGACCGTTGCCTGATCTGCATCCGCAGCCACCATGATCGAGCCGCGTTTTTTGCCATTGACCTGAACCGGGACTTCAAATTCGTCGTCCTTGGCTTTTTCAGCATCAAATACCGGCCAGTCAAACTTGATCACCGATTTTTTGGAACCAAATTCGGCCTCTGCCATACGGCTCATAAGCTCTTCGCCCAGATGCGGCGCAAAGGGCGCGACCATCAAGGCAAGCGCACGAACATGATCATCATACACCGCATTCTGGCGGGTCATGGCGTTGGTCAGTTCGATCAGTGCCGCAATCGCGGTATTCAGCCGCAGTTCGGCGATGTCGTTTGTCACCTTGGCAATGGTTTTATGCAAAAGCGTCTCGATCTTGCCATCGACGTCGCTGGTGCGTTCCATCTGGGTTGCGACCTTCCAGACGTTGGAGAGGAAGCGCATCATGCCGACAATCGCATCGGACTGCCACGGTTTGGAGCTATCAAGCGGCCCCATATACATCTCGTAAGTCCGGAAGGTATCAATCGTATACTGATCGCAAATTTCTTCCGGCGGGATGCCGTTTTTATACCGCTTGCCCATCTTGCCGGGAACGGTGATCAGTTTTTCATCCGTCTTGGCATTGAATGGCTGCTTTTTGCCATCGACATCGCGCATTTCAACATCATGGATATCGACATAAACGCCGCGCGCATCGGTATAGGCATCGGCCGTGATCATGCCTTGGTTAAACAGCTTCTGGAACGGTTCGGGTGTGGCGACATAGCCAAGGTCAAACAGCACCTTGTGCCAGAAACGCGAATACAGAAGATGCAGTACCGCATGTTCCGCACCACCGACATAAAGGTCAACCGCGCCGGGCTTGGCATTGCCACTCTCATCTATGGTATTGGCCCAATAGGCCGCCGCCGCATCCGACGCAAAGGCCTGATCGTTATTTGCATCGAAATAACGCAGATAATACCAGCATGACCCGGCCCAGTTCGGCATCGAGTTGGCATCACGACGGAACGAACGCACTTCGTAATCCGCACCTGCGTGGCTGTGGGTCGAACCAACAGCCGCATTCACCGGCAGGACCGAACCATCAGCAAGCACGATCCCGGTGACTTCCATCCATTCCTTGGCGCGCGCCAGCGGCGGCTCAGGCTCGGAATTCGGGTCTTCGTTTGATTGCGGTTTGAAATCAGTCATTTCCGGCAGGACGACGGGCAATGCCGCCTCGGCCACGCCATGCACCTGTCCGGTTTCCTGATCAAACAGAACCGGGAACGGTTCGCCCCAATAACGCTGGCGCGAAAACAGCCAATCGCGCAGCTTATACTGCACCCGACCGCGGCCGATGTTTCTGGCTTCCAGCCACTCAATGATTTTTGCCTTGGCATCCGGGGTAGAGAGCCCGTTCAGACTAACCTCGTCATTGGCCGAATTGATCGTATCGCCGATATCGGTTTGAGCGATTTTGAAATCGCCCGGTGCGGTTTCATAGCGCGCCAGCAATGCCGCATCGTCAAGATCCGCCGCATCATCCGGTGCATTGGCCCGAAGCCAGCTTTCCGACGGTTTGGTGGTGGCGACAATCGGCAGATCGAATTTATGGGCAAATTCGAAATCGCGCTGATCGCCCGCCGGAACCGCCATGATCGCGCCGGTGCCATAGCCCATTAGAACATAATCGGCAATCCACACCGGGATCTTCTGACCATTGGCCGGGTTGGTCGCATAAGCCCCGATAAACACGCCAGTCTTTTCCCGGTTGGCTTCATCCTTGGACGATACCGGACCGGCCAGTTTGACCTGCTGACGATAGGCAGCAACCGCGTCCTTATGATCGGCTGTTGTCAGTGCATCGACCAGCGGATGTTCGGGGGCGAGCACCATATAGGTCGCACCAAAGATGGTATCGGGCCGCGTGGTATAGACCGCGATCTTGTCCTTGCCGCCATCGGCAAGTGCCACCGGGAAATTGACCCGTGCGCCAACCGAACGACCGATCCAGCCTTTCTGCATCTCGACAACGCCATTGGGCCAGTCAAGCCCTTCAAGGTCGCCCACCAGACGATCAGCATAATCGGTAATGCGCAACATCCACTGTTTCAGCGGGCGCTTGTAAACCGGGTAATCGCCGCGTTCGGATTTGCCTTCGTTGGTGACTTCCTCGTTCGACAGAACCGTGCCCAGCATCGGGCACCAGTTGACCGGAACCTCATCGACATAGGCCAGACGCCCACGATCAATCGCGCGGTCGATCTCTTTGCCTTCTGCCTTCGTGCCCTCGCCAATGACGGATTTTGGCTGTGGAACACCGTCCTCGTCCAACAGCCATTCCGCGCTTTCAAGGAGCCCGCGAAGCTCGGAAATCGGGCGGGCGCGCCCGGTGATGGTCTGCCCCTGCGGGCCTTTCCATTCAACGGTCGGATCATAGAAGCTGTTGAAAAGCTGAAGGAAAATCCACTGCGTCCATTTATAGTAATCGACATCGGTCGAGGCAAAGCGACGATGCGGATCATGGCCAAGGCCAATCACCTGAAGCTGGCGTAGCATGTTTTCGATATTGGCTTCGGTGGTAATGCGCGGATGCTGGCCGGTCTGGATCGCGAACTGTTCGGCCGGCAGGCCAAAGGCATCAAAGCCCATCGAATGCAGCACGTTGAAACCGCGCATGCGTTCGAACCGTGCCTTGACGTCAGTTGCGATATAACCCAGCGGATGACCGATATGAAGACCAACCCCGCTTGGATAGGGGAACATATCGAGGATGACTTTTTTCTTTTTGGCGGCGTCGAAATCGGCATCGCCCGGATTGGGGGTACGATAGGTATCGTTTTCCCGCCAGTAATCCTGCCAGCGCTTTTCAAACTCGCGCGCACTTTCCTGATAGTTCGCCACCGTCAAACAGCTCCTAAGCTCAAAATACCGGATGCGGAGGAAATCTCGACGCGCCCCGGTTCCATCAATTCAGATAAATTCTGATCAACCAAACCCTGTTCAATAATCGGGCTTGGCCCCTGTTGCAATATCAGAGTGCAGGATAACCGCCACAACCGGCCCCGATGCAAGTCCGAAAATCCGCGTATCACGCATGGCGGGTTTGCAAATCGCCCAACCGACCCTATATAACTGGCTATGGCCTTTTCGCCCTGATTGTGCGATATTAACCGCACGTAAAGACTTCCGGCGCGCGATCCGTACCAAGCAGGTACCCGCGCAGGCCATCAGGAAATCACCGTGTATCAAGCCCTATCAATGACTTGTACACATATAACCCGCGTCCAGGGAGGACGGCATGGATATCACCATCGGCGGACTGACATCGCAGGCAGCAAACGGCTCAAGCCGCAGCGCGCAGTCTTACCTGCCCGGTAATGACGACTCGAAATCCGGGTCGAACAATTCTATTGCCTCTTCTTTCGCCAGCGCGACCTCGGTTTCGCTGTCCTCGCAATCGGGCAATCTGCTGTCGGCCGATCAGATCGTTTCGGCAATCAATGAAAGCCTGTCTTCGACCGGCCTGTCGATCCAGGGCGTCGATCCCACCGATTACACCCCCGAAGCGGTTGCTGATCGCATTCTGGCCCGTGTCGGTGATCTGATCGCCTCGAACGCCAGTAGCCCCGAAGAAGCCCGCGACATTTTCGATCAGGCCAAGGAAGGCATCGCCAAGGGTCTGGAACAGGCCCGCGAATTCCTTGACGGGCTTGGCGCGCTTAATGACACGATCAACGGCAATATCAACGAAACCGAAAACCGCCTGAATGAAGGCCTGAAATCGATCGAAGCCCGCCTGACCGAACTGTTTGACAGCAGCCCGGCCAAGGAAGCGGCCGACATCACCCCGGATCGGGATGAACAGGTCCTGCAGTCGCAGATCACCCAGACCGCACAGGCAAGTCAGGCCTATGCGGAGGCTGGAACCAATGCGCAGCGTAACGCCCCGCGTTACGGCACATCCGCCATCTGATCTTCGCGATCACAGGCCCAAACATTCAAACCGGCAGGCATCCCCTGCCGGTTTTGTTTTGTGCCCTCACATCCCCGCCGATCCCGGCCCGTCATCGCCGCCAACGCGAAACAGCTTCCGTCCGGCATCCTGTATCTTGTTAAATGCGTCCTCGGCCATGAAACCGGACACAAACGCCATAAAGGTTACAAGAAACGCGCTGATTTCGATATTGCCCGATCCGTCCGGGCCGCCTTGGGTCACCATCAGCATCCCGGCCTCGGTACACAGGAAAATCGCAATCGCCGCCGCGATCCCCTCGCCGGTCATCACCATCAGTCGGCCCGCTGCCGCAAAGCCGGTTTCGGGTACGGCGTCGACCGCAACCATGGCAACCGACGTGACCTCCCCCTCCGCTGCATCGTTGTGCGCCATTTCGCCCTCATGCCCTTCCCGGCGATAGCGGCGCGTGAAACTGACGACGGAGCCAAGCCCGCCCGCCGCCACCGTCACCAGCAGCGTCAGGACAATTCCCGGCATCTGAAGCAGAAGCGACAAAACCCCACCAAGCGGCTGCTGAAACAATGCCACCAGCGACCGTCGCCCGCCATCATCCGTCGCATCTTCGTCCGCCCAAAGGGCTGCATGTTCTTCGCGCAGGTCGGAAAGCTCCGCCATAAGGCTGGCCCGGAGCCGCTCGGCCTGCGCCTGCTCGGCGGTGATATTGGCCCAGGCTACCTGGGCGCGTGCCGCCTTCTCGCCAAAGCTCATCACCGCATTACGGATTGCATTGATCCGGCTTCGGATATCGGTTGCAAAAGCCTCGCTCACCCCGGGCGCAAGTGTCATCTGCGACAGGGCGTTATCAAGGTTTGCAATGACCTCCTTGCCCTCGCCAGTGCGCGCCGTGTCGGGCGATGGTCGACCCGCTTCGGCGCTGAAATCGCTTTGCGCCAGAAAGGCAAAGGCCTGCTTAAGCGCGGCAAGGTAATCTGTGCTAAATTTCGCTTCAAACCGCTGGGGCTGCTCGGCCACGATCGAGCCCAGTCCGGAATAAAGATCGAACGCCGCCCGCCACGCGGCAATCGCGTCCTGACGCAGGGCCAATCCCTGCCGGGCAGCGTTCAGCGACGCGGCGTCAAGCATCCGGATTTCGGTGCGCATGGCATGGATATCACCCTTAAGCTGCGCCTCATGATAGCCCTGAAACACCAGCCGCTCCAGATCGCCGGGCGAGCTAAGCTCAAGCTCGCGGCTTAAAAGCTCACGCTGGATATCGGCGGTAAATCCGGCAAACAGGGTCACGACAAACCCGACATACAAAACCACCACCAACCCGGTCAGCATGACAGAGCCCAAAATCGCCGCCCCGCGAACATATAAAACCCGGCCAAACAGAACACGCCGGATCAGATCGCCCAATCCTTTTGCGCCTACGCCGCTGCCAGATGCATCAGATAACGGCGGCCGTGCCGGAGCCCCCGAAGATTGCCGGTTATTCTCCTCTGTCATGGTCTGCGCCTGCACTCCGTCTGGTTATGCCGTGATCACGGCGGCCCGCGCCGCCTCAAACCTGACGCTCCCGGCCCCGCCCTTGTGACAGCGGCCTTTCCCTCATGCACTTGCCGTCGCCCCCAAAAAATAGCCTCAAACCCCGCCAATACTCCGGCCGCAATTCAACCAACAGGTCAAAGATTTACGGAACAAAACCCGGCCCCGCCGGTTTTACAAAGACAGGTTAGAAAAAACGGCCCCAACCGGCACGCCCGCAACAGCAGAGGATTTCCCATGTTCCATCGCGAAAACATCTGCCGCCAGAAACCAAATACCTCCGCCATTCCCACAACCACCAATGCCAATAATGCCCGCCACATGGTACTGGCGACCGCCGCCACGGCAGCACTTCTCGCCCTTGGTGCAGCGATGGCACTTGTGCCCGGCCATGCCAGGGCGGGCGAAGAAGCCCAATCAAGCTTTATCAATGCAAGTGGTGCGGAAATCGGAACGTTGACGGTCAATGGCGTGCCGGATGCCGCGATCCTGAAGATCGAGCTTCTCGACCTTCCGCCCGGGCAGTGGGTGGCGTTTCATATCCATGAAAATGGCGAATGCGATGCGAAAGGAGGCTTTAAATCCGCCGGCGGCCATTTCAACCCAACCAACAAATCCCACGGCCACGAATTTGCCGACGGCCCGCATGCGGGCGACATGATGAACCAGTATGTCAATGACAAGGGCGCGCTTTACGCACAGATCCTCAATAACGCCGTGCGCTTTGAAGACGGCACTGGAGAAACCGACATCCACGGCAAGGCCGTGATCATCCATGCCGGCACCGACGACTATAAATCCCAGCCCTCAGGCGATGCCGGAAACCGAATTGCCTGTGCGGTGATTAAATAGAAGAAAAATCGTACGCCACTCAAGCGCTGCTCCGCTTTTCAAAAGAAACTATCTCCCAGCAAATCCACGAAACCTTGCAACGATCTAGGTTTATATCCAATAGTTTCATCTCCTTAATTTTGAAGAGCATTTTTAACGTGTGGCACCACCTCTCCTCAGACTGGCTGAACTGGGCCGATCAGCTCGCCCCCGCAGCACAGAAGATCAACCGGCATTTGATCGCGGCACTTGATCTGCCGGTTTTGGCGCGCGCCGCCGACGGGCGGGGATTGGCCGTGCTTGATCTGGCGTCCGGGGTTGGGGAACCGGCATTCGGGATTGCGCGGATACTGGCTGGTGAGGATGAGTTAGGCCTACACGGCCACGTGATCGCCTCCGACATTGTGCCGGGCATGTGTGCCGGGTTGGCGGAACGTGCCGAGGCGGAGGGGATTGGCAATCTGTCGGTGGTTGCCGCCGACATGGAAAAGCTGCCCTTTGGGGCGGGTACCATGGATGCGATTTCGTGCCGGTTTGGCGTGATGTTCTGCCATGATCCCGATGCCGCGCTTGTCGAGGCCAACCGGGTGTTGCGTACAGGCGGCCGGGCGGCTTTGATGCTGTGGGCACCGCTGGTCGATAATCCGTTATTTGCCGCCATGGATGGGGTTCTGGGCAATATGCTCGGCACCGGATTTGCCGATGCCGGGCTTGACTTGTTTGGTTTTGCCGATCCGGGATTGGCGACCCTGCGCATGGCGCGCGCCGGGTTTGGCGACATCACAATCACCACCCACAGCCCCGCCGGGCGCATCCTGGAACGTGCCGCATTCTGGAAGCCGCAGATGGAAATGCTGTTTGGGCCGCAATTGCGCGCCACCACGGATACGGAACGCGGGGCGATTGATGCCGCGATGTTCGAAGCGCTCCGTCCTTATGTGACGGACGGGCATTTTCAGGTTCCGATTTGTTTTCATGTACTTGTCGGGGTGAAGGGGTAAACCGCGCCTGAAACCAGCGTTTTTCCCTTGATTTCCGTGATCCTTCGTGTCAAACCGCGCGCCTTGGAAGGGATGTTTCCTTCCCCTGTCGTAGCACCAGGTTAAAAACACGAAAGACATGACATATGAAGACGATCGTCGTCTGCTCTGGCGGGCTGGATTCCGTCACGCTGGCCCATAAGGTTGCGGCCGAGCATAAACTGCACTCCCTGATTTCGTTTGATTATGGCCAGCGCCATAAAAAGGAACTTGATTACGCCGCGCGGGCCGCACGCGATCTTGGTGTCAAACATCACATTGTTGATCTAACGCCGGTTGGCGCACTCCTGACCGGGTCGTCATTGACATCCGATGATATCGATGTGCCCGACGGCCATTATGCCGAAGAAACCATGCGCATCACCGTGGTCCCCAACCGCAATGCCATCATGCTTGCCGTCGCATTCGGGGCTGCGGCATCGGCCGGGGCGGATGCAGTGGCGGCCGCCGTTCATGGCGGGGATCATTTCATCTATCCCGATTGCCGCCCCGATTTCATCAAATCGTTCCAGACCATGCAGAACCACGCCCTTGAAGGGGTGCGGGATGTGTCGCTTTATACGCCGTTCCTTCACGGGTCGAAGGCCGATATCGCCGCAGAGGCCGGGCGGCTTGGCGTTCCGATTGATCGCACATGGTCGTGCTACAAGGGTGGTGAAACCCATTGCGGGCGATGCGGTACCTGTGTCGAGCGGCGCGAGGCGCTTGAACTTGCCCGCGTGCCCGATCCGACGGTTTACGTCGATCGCGATTACTGGAAACAGGCAAGGGCTGCGCATATGGTGCGTAGCCTTGGGGCTTCCGGGAACTAAGTGGATACCCGACTGTGCGGGAGTCCATATCACCACACGCAACCGACCTAGCCAGACAAAACCAACCGGCCGCAAGCCCTCCGCCGCATCGCGGGCACGGGCGCGCCGTATCGAAAGCCATTATGATGTTTACCGTCACCAAACAATTCGCCTTTTCCGCCAGCCATCAACTGGCCGGGCTTGATGCCGATCACCCGTGCGCGCGCCTGCACGGGCATAATTACATTGTCGAGGTCGAGCTTCGCGGTATGGAGCTTGATGCGCGGGGGTTCGTGCGCGATTACCGTGAACTGGGCCCGCTCAAGAAAATGATTGATGACGAATTTGATCACCGCCACCTGAACGAGGTCCTTGGCCACGATCATGCCACCGCCGAACGGCTTGCCCTTTTCTTTTACGAATGGGCGCATGATCGCTGGCCCGAAGTCAGCGCGGTACGGGTTTCCGAAACCCCGAAAACATGGGCGGAATACCGACCATGAGCGGGACGGAACTTGCGCCAGAGCTTGAACCAGAGCTTGTGACGGATAAAATCCGCATATCGGAAATTTTTGGGCCTACCGTGCAGGGCGAAGGGGCGCTGATCGGCATGCCGACGGTGTTTGTCCGCACCGGGGGATGCGATTTTCGCTGTTCATGGTGCGATACGCTTTATGCCGTCGATCCGGCCTTTCGTGCCGACTGGAAACCCCATACGGCGGCCGAGGTCATGGCCCGCGTCCGCACCCTTTCGGGTGGCAAGCCGATCCTTGTGACCCTTTCGGGTGGCAACCCGGCGATCCAGCCGATGGGCGGGTTGATTGCGCTTGGCAAACGCGATGGCTTTACCTTTGCCATCGAGACACAGGGCAGCATCGCACGTGACTGGTTTGCCCATCTTGATTACCTGACGCTAAGTCCCAAACCGCCAAGCAGCAGCACCGATTTTGCCCCCGATGCCCTCGCCGCCTGCATCACCGCGGCGCACGCCAATGGTGTGCTTGACGGCCCGGTTATCACGCTTAAATTCCCGGTCCGCGATGATGCCGATCTGATGTTTGCCGACCATGTCCGCAAACTGCACCCCGATATCCCGGTCTGCCTGCAACCGGTCAACACCACACCTGTCGAGCCACATCCGGACGGGGCAAATGGCGTTGATATTGCGGGATTGACGGAACGCTATCGCTGGCTGGTGGATCAGGTATCAGAACGCGGCTGGTTTAACATTCGTGTCCTGCCGCAATGGCACGTCCATGTCTGGGGCAACCTGCGCGGGATGTGATTTGCGGCTGTCGCTTTGTGCGATAGGGCGGGCACATTGCTCTCCTAAGGATGCGAACCCGCCTGATCGCTAACTGAATGACTGCCGCATTTTTTCTTATTTCGTCCCCCATATCCTGCCAAACAGAACCAGATCATTTGCGAAATTGCGGGGCACTCACCATATTTAAGAGAGAAAGCCGGTTTGACTTCTCGCGCAGGGCGCACACAAAGGCCGGCAATCATGCTGTTTTGGGGCGAGCAGGAGCGGATTAAATCCGCTCGTTACACGGTCGCGTGAAACTGCCGGAAGCTTGGCCCTTGGTCCATTCCGGAAGCCCGAAGGAGCCATGATCATGACGATCACCCGCACCACGCATCGCAGTGTTACCTTCTATCACCCGTTTCGTCTGGCCGGGCATGACCGGCTGTTTCCGCCCGGCATTTACGAGGTCGAAACCACCGAGGAACTTGATGCGATGGCCGCTACCCGGACCTATAAAAAGATCGAATGCCGCATGCCGGTTCTGGTCGAAGGCAGCCGCGACATGGAGGAAGAAATCCTGATTGTCGATCCCGCCGCCCTTGATGCGGCACTGGTTCTTGATGCCGATCCGCTGCGCGAGGAAGAACGCGAAGCCCTTCTTGGCAGGCCGGGCACCCTCGCCAAACCACCGATTGCCAATGGTGGCGCCAGCCAGCATTAGGGTAAATACACCAACGGCGTGATCCAGCCCTGTTCCTGCATGACTTTTACCCCCTCCAGCAGCGGCCCGGCGATCAGAAACCAGCAGCCATCGCGAATGGTGCGCAGGAAAACGGGCGGCTGACAGATCAGCGGGCTTTCATCGCGCCATCGGAACATCGCCGGGCGAAACCGTGGCACCGCAATCAGGTAACGGTAATATCGCGGGCCGAAGTTCTGCTTTAACACCGCCTCCTCACGCAGGGTCACCTCGCGCAGGACAATCCAGCAGACAATGGCAAACAGTCCGGCAATCACAATGCTGCCGCTTTGCGCCCCTGCGCCGAATGCACCGATGATCGAAAACAGATAAAGCGGATTGCGGCACAGGGAATAGGGACCGGTCATCACAAGTTTGGTCTTTTTACGCCCGCCGATATAAAGCGCGCACCAGCCACGCCCAACGATGCAGATCATGATGGCGATAATCCCGGTCGCCTCGATCACATCATGGATGTTTGTCGTGCGTTGCCAGCTTGCCTGTGCGAGCATCACCCAAAAAAGCATCATCAGACCGCCGATCCGCAACGTGCGCTTGCGGATACGCTGCACATTCCGAAGACCATCATCATGGCGCTCAGCGGCGTTTATGACGTTGCCGTCTCGAACGACCGTGTTTCGGTCATTATTTTCGCCGGGTTTGCTACTGGCATTATGGCTCGGCTTGAAATGGTTTTTCGGTTGGATCATGTCGGCAGGTTCCTGTTTTGAAATCCTGCCAACCCTGCCCTATTGCGCTGCGTCCGACGTCCGGCCCTGCCCATCCGACCCATCCGGTGTCACTCCGGACGCTTGCGATTCTGCGACGGCCTGCGCGTTCGCCCGCACCGCACTTGGCGTATCCCCAGTCAGCTTTTTGAACGCCAGATTAAAGGTCGATTTCGAATTGAAACCGACACTTAGCGCCACATCCAGGATGGTGCGGTCCGGCTCGGCAATCAGCACCGCACGGGCTTCCTCAATCCTCGCCCCATTGACATAATCAAAGAAATTCTGCCCGATATGATGGTTCAAAACATAGGATAACTGATTGGGTGAAACCCCGATGGCACGGGCAAGCTTCGGAAGCGAAACCAGCGGGTCCAGCAGCAGCTCTCCGCGCTTGCGAATCTCATCAAGCCGCCTTCGCGCCAATGCCACGCCGTCATCGTCAAGCAACGGCCGTGTGATCGGTTCCACCTCGGAGCCCGGCAGAGAAGGCGCAACAGGAACCGCCGCAGAAACAGCATTGCTTTCCGAGCCGTGTACTGGTTCGGTCAGGTCCTCTTCATCCACCTCGCCCTCGCCCGGCCAATCGGGCATGACAAACAAAACCGGCTGGGTCGCGATCTCATAGCTAAGCGCAAACAGCAGTAGCAAAAATGCCACCCCGGTTCCCGACATCGCCAGGTCTTCAACAAAGAAAAATGCGGCAATCTTACCGATCAGGGCCGTCAGGAAGATCAGGCTGACACCGCCGAGAATGACCGCCATCCAGCGGCGCATCGCGTTGCGATCCGCTCCGAGCTGTTCCTGTGCCTGACGGAAATACCGATGCGCCACCTTCCAGATCAGCAAAACATAAGTTCCCGCCTGCGCGAAAATCGCAAACCAGCAGAAACTGCTGATGGCGGCAGGAACAGTAAAACTATGTTGAAAATTATCCGAGATGGGCATGCCATTGGTGATCGACCATGCCATGAGGTTCAGAACCACGCCTGCCAACACAAAATGTACCCAAGGCTGACGTGACGGGACGCCAGAAACTTCGCGGAAGTAAAGATAAACAGCAGGGGCAATCAGGAAATTGGCCGGAATGAATATCATTTCGACAACCTGATAGCCTTGCTGCGAAAAGAAAACCTCTGCGACATCTTCGAACAGGTTGAACGCCACAGCGGCAAGGAAAAGCATCATCCAGCGATTGGCGCGGAACGCGCGCGCGCCCTCGGAACGCAACAGCAGGCAAAGGAATGCTGCCTGCGCGATGCCAGCTACAGCCACAATCAGATCAAGATAGTCATATATGTCGTTCATGAACCTGTCTTATCCGTGCTTTTCAGTTTTCGGATTTGCGCATGCCTGCCTAGACCGCGCGCCAAATTTATCGCTTCAATGTCTGGTCAATATGTCGGGCCAAGCGAAATCGGCACCCGGGTTTGATCATCAGACTGTTGTTCGGGTGGTGGGTCAGTCGTGTCTGACACATGGCGCGCAGAATCCCGAACCGCACTTGGCGTCTCTCCGGTTAACGTCTTAAAGGCCAGATTGAAGGTCGATTTCGAATTGAAACCCACACTAAGCGCCACATCAAGAATGGTTCGGTCCGGCTCGGCGATCAGTACCGCGCGAGCTTCTTCGACCCTTGCACTATTGACGTAGTTGAAGAACTTCTGCCCAATATGATGGTTTAATACATATGATAGCTGATTGGGTGAAACGCCTACCGCACGAGCAAGCTTTGGCATAGATATCAGGGGATCAAACAGCAGGTCTCCACGTTTGCGAATATCATCAAGCCGTCGGCATATGATTGCTGCCCCGTCCTCATCAAGCAAAGGGCGCGGAAAGCTCGGAATATCCGGCTGCGAAACTTCCCCATATCCGGAGTTGATCGGACCGGCAGCAGGAGGATCTTCCGCATCTACTGAATCGGGGATATCAATCACCTCGCCCTCACCGGGCCAGTCAGCCATGACAAACAACACCGGCTGCGTCGCGATCACGTAAGTCATGGCAAACAGCACCATCACAAATGCAAGCCCCGCACCCGACATGGCAAGGTCTTGGGGTAAATAACGGGATGCAATCCAGCTTAGTAAAACTGTTACGAAAATCAGACTTACACCACCCAGAATGACGATGATCCAACGGCGCATTGCATTGCGATCAGCACCAAGCTGTTCCTGAGTCTGGTGAAAATAGCGCTGGGATACATTCCACAGCAGCACAATATAAAAGGCCGACTGCGCAAAAAACGTGAACCAACAAACCCGCCTGATCACAAATGACAGCATAACATCGCGGGAAGGTGCGTTCGGCCCATCAGTTTCAAAACTGAGAAGCCAGGCAATAACGTTAAAGATCACACCAACCAAAACGAAATGTATCCACGGCCGTGCAGATGGTGTGCCGGAAATCTCCCGGAAATAAAGATATATCGCGGGCACTATCACAAAATTGGCCGGAAAGAAGAACAGCACAATCATTTCTTCCGCCTCGGCAGGAAGCATGCGCTTGGTGACATCGTTAAACAGATTGAGCATTACGGCGCCAAGGAAAAGCATCATCCAGCGATTGGCAGCAAACGCACGCACACCTTCGGCGCGCAATAGAAAACAAAGGAATAAACCCTGCACCAATCCAACCGCTGCGATCGTAATGTCCGCGTATCTGGCGAATTCCGCCATCATATCAAGCTACCCGCAATTATTCGCCATTCGATTTTAAGCCGACACACATGCCTGCACTATCGTTTCAATATGCACAAACAAACACAATCGGCGTCCGACAATGCACAGCCGGACGCCCGAACAGGCGAAATCAGACAGTTTGCTTCTTGGACCAGCATGGCTGCGCCAAACGGATGATGAAACATTCGTCAGTTTTGTAACAAACCACCTGCACCGATCGTCATGAAACTAAAACGCGTATTAAATTGACTATATCAATTCGATATACTAAGAATCGATATATATCGAACTGATATAGTCATTCAAGCATTTTCCCCCGCCGGAATGGCAATCGGATCGAGATGCATAACAGGATGGATACCAAACAGAATATGGATGTGCGCACTTTGTGCCTTGGCGCCCTGATGGGTGGTGAAGCAACCGGATACGAGATTCGCAAAATGTTTGAAGATGGTACTTTCAGCCATTTTCAGATCGCGTCTCTTGGTTCGATCTATCCGGCCCTGACCAAGCTGACGCAGGACGGCATGGTAACCTTTGTCGAACGCGAACAGGAAAATCGTCCCGACAAAAAGGTTTACCAGCTGACCAGTGAAGGCAGGCGAACGTTTCTGCGCACATTGTTGCAAACACGCCCAGGCGAAGATCGTTACCGGTCCGATATTCTGTTCATGCTGACCTTTGCCGAGGAACTGCCGATCGAGCTGACCGAGGCATTGATCGATGAATTCGCCGCCCGCCACGAAATGATGAAATTCGATATCGATCCGGACAATCCGCAAAAGGATGAATGTCCGCTTGCCCATGGACGCGATGAAGACGGGCAGCCGACCCCAGGTTGCCGTTTCGTCGCCGGACTTGGGCAGGCAATGTGCGAGGCGACACTGAAATTCATCCGCGAAAACAAATCAGGTTTGATCGAGGAATTGCGAACCCGCAAAGACAGGAAAGCCTGATCCGCTGATACCAAAACAACAGGACCACCAAGAATAACAAGAACCGCAAGGTTCAGCACAAAGCGCCACTTTATTCAGTGCCACACGCATTCCGTTTGGGCATATCTGAGGGAATAGAACCATGAATGCTTCACGCCTTATCGCCATCGTACTTGCCATCGGGGCGGTACTTTGGGTTGGGTCCGGATTACTGGGCGGGGACGATTCCGCCGAAACAGGCCAGACGTCCGCGGTCGAAAACGCAGACAGCGCGCAAGTCGTGGAAAATGGCGATGCGCCTGATTCTACCACATCACCTTCCGCCGGGCATGCCCCACATGCTGCGGTCCGCGTAAGAACCAGCGAAGCTGTCGAGCATGTGGATGTCCTACGCATTTCCGGACGCACCGAAGCCGTGGTCTCCGTTGAAATTCGTGCCCAGATAGATGCCATGGTCGAAGAAATCGGCGCAATCAAGGGCCAGCGTGTAAAAAAGGGTGATCTTCTGGTCAAGCTGGCGGTTGAAGACCGTGCCGCGCGCGTCGAAAAGGCGCGTGCCCTTGTCGCCCAGCGCGAACTTGAAAACAGTGCCGCCAAAAGCCTTGCCGAAAAGAATTACCGTTCGAAAACCGGTGTCGCAGAAACCAAGGCCCTGCTGGAAGAAGCGCGGGCGGACCTGAAACTGGCACAGATCGAACTGAACCATACCGAAATTCGGGCTCCGTTTGATGGCGTAGTCGAAGACCGCCCGGCTGAGATCGGTGATCTTCTGTCCGTTAGCGATCCCGTCGCGACCCTGATCCAGGCCGACCCGATGCTGGTGGTTGCCCACGTCCCTGAACATTCAATCGGCAGCGTGCAGACCGGCCAGTTGGCACATATCACCCTGTTTGACGGACGCGAGGCCGATGGTGTCGTTCGGTATGTTTCACAGGCATCGGACAATTCGACACGCACCTACCGGGTTGAAGTTGAAATCGACAATGCTGATCTGAGCATCCCCGATGGCATGACATCCGAATTGCAAATTCCGATCGGCACCAAGATGGCACACCGCGTTGCCCCGTCGGTTCTGACTCTGAATGACGAAGGACAGGTCGGTGTCCGTGGCATTGTCGATGGCAACAAGGTTGCATTCTACCCGATCGAACTTCAGGGCGGAAATCGTGATGGCATCTGGATTGGTGGTCTTCCGGAAAAGATCGACCTGATTGTGGTCGGCCATGACTGGGTCAAGGAAGGCGCAACGGTCGAAGTCAGCCGGATTGAAGTTGGCGATGCCCCTGAAAACTTACAAAACATGGCCGCCGCCCCAAAGGAAACGGTCGCGCGTTAAGCGTGGCATTGAGGAACCGGAGACAGAAACATGTCCCTCATTGATATTGCGCTTGACCGTTCGCGCACCGTTATCCTGACCCTGATCCTGCTTCTGGCAGCTGGTTGGGTGGGTTACAACGCGATCCCCAAGGAAGCCGACCCGGATGTGCAGATCCCGGTCCTTTATGTGTCGATGCATCATGACGGCATTTCGCCCGAAGATGCCGAACGGCTTTTGCTGCGCCCGATGGAACAGGAACTCCGCACCATCGAAGGCGTGAAGGAAATGACGTCACAGTCCTATCAGGACGGTGCATCGGTTACGCTTGAATTCTATTCCGATGTCGATATCGACGAAGCGCTGGCTGATGTCCGCGAACGCGTAGACATTGCCAAATCGGAACTGCCTGATGAAACCGACGATCCCGAAGTCCACGAGGTCAACCTGTCGCTGTTCCCGGTTCTGGTTGTCACCCTTGCCGGTGATGTGCCGGAACGTACCCTGCTGCGTCTGGCACGCGATCTGAAAGACAATATCGAAGGCATTCCCGCGGTTCTCGAAGCCAATCTTGCAGGTGACCGTGAAGAACTGGTCGAATTTGTCATTGATCCGATGAAGGTGGAAAGCTATCGGCTGAACGGGGTTGATATCGTATCGCTGGTACGCAACTCGAACGCGCTGGTGGCTGCAGGTGCCATTGATACCGGATCGGGTCGCTTTAACATCAAGGTTCCGGGCCTATTTGAAACGGTCAATGACATCCTTGACATGCCGCTCGTCGTCGATGGGGATTCCGTGATCCGGTTCCGCGATATCGGTGAAGTCCGCCGAACCTTCAAGGATGCCGAAAGCTTTGCCCGTCTGAACGGCCAATCGGCCATCGCGATCGAGGTGTCGAAGCGCGTTGGCGAAAACATCATTGATGTAATCGATAACATCAAATCGGTTACAGCCGAAGCCGCCCAATCCTTCCCGCCCAATGTCACGGTCAGCTATTCGCAGGATAAATCATCAGACATCCGCACCATGCTGACCGACCTTCAGAACAGTGTGATCCTCGCGATCCTGCTGGTGATGGTGGTTGTTATCTGGTCGCTGGGCTGGCGGTCGGGACTTCTGGTCGGGCTTGCCATTCCGGGCTCGTTTCTGACAGCGATCCTTGTGCTTTGGGCACTGGGCATGACGGTCAATATCGTTGTCCTGTTCAGCCTGATCCTGGCGGTCGGGATGCTGGTGGATGGCGCGATCGTTGTCACCGAATATGCCGATCGCAAAATGCTGGACGGATTACCAAGGAAACAGGCCTATCCGCTGGCCGCCAAACGCATGGCGATGCCGATCATTGCATCGACGGCAACAACCCTTGCCGCTTTCCTGCCGCTGGCATTCTGGCCTGATATCGTCGGTGAATTCATGAAATTCCTGCCGATCACGGTTCTGTTTACGCTGTCCGCGTCGCTTGTAATGGCGCTGATCTTTGTGCCGACCGTCGGGGCATGGTTTGGCAAACCCGGTTCGGCATCAAGCGAGGCATTGGACGCGGTCGCCGCTGGCCGGATGGATCGTTTGCGCGATCTTAAGGGCGGCACGGGTTTCTATGTCCGCCTGCTTAAAAGCTCGTTGCGGTTTCATTGGCTGGTCGTGCCGATGGCGTTTGTGATCCTGATCGGGGTTTGGGCAGCGTTTGGTGTGTTTGGTCGCGGGGTGGAATTTTTCCCGGCGGTCGAGCCCGAAGTCGCCGCCGTGCAAGTCCGCGCACGCGGCAACATGTCCTATTACGAACAGGATGCGTTGTTAAAGGAAGTCGAAGACCGCATTCTGGGCCTTGATGCCAAGCATAAAGGCGAACACTGGTTTGATACCGTCTATGCCCGGTCGGGCCGCAGCGCAAGCAGCGGTGGCAACGACACACCCGAAGACGTAATTGGCGTCATCCAGCTTGAATATGCCGACTGGCAATCTCGCCCGAAGGCGACCGAGATCGAACATCGCATTCTTGAGGAAACCGCCGACCTGGCTGGGTTGCAGATTGAAATCCGTGCCGCAGAAGCAGGCCCGCCGCAGGGCAAGGATGTCCAGATCCAGTTACGGTCGCTTTATCCCGATGCGCTTGATGAAACCGCAACCAAAATCATGACCGGGTTGCAGGAGATGGGCGGTCTTTACAATTTCGAAGACGGCAAATCACCCCCAGGCATTGATTGGGAATACACGGTTGACCGTGCGCAGGCGCTAAAATTTGGTGCGGACATCAACCAGATCGGCAATGTGATCAAGCTGGTGACCAACGGCATCAACTTTTCGACCTATCGCCCGGATGATTCGACCGAGGAAATTGACATTGTCGGTCGCTATCCAGCCGAGCACAGATCCCTTGAAGAACTGCAAAGCCTTCAGATCGTGACCGACAAGGGACTGGTACCGCTGGCGAACTTCGTCAAACGTACAGCGAAACCCAAAACCGGTACGTTGTCACGCGTTGACAGCCGCCGCGCCCTGACTGTCAAAGCCGACGTTGCCGAAGGCATCCTGGTCGATACCAAGGTGCAGGAGGTCAAGGCATGGATGAAAAGCCTTGATATCGACCCGCGTGTTTCGGTCGAATTCAAGGGGCAGGACGAAGAACAGCAAAAGTCGGCGGACTTCCTGAAAAATGCCTTCTCTGTTGCGCTGTTCATCATGTTTGTCATTCTGGTAACCCAGTTCAACAGCATCTCAAGCTCGCTTCTGATCATGGTGGCCATCATCATGTCAACAGCGGGTGTGTTCCTTGGCCTGATGATCACCGGACAGGCGTTTTCCATCGTGATGAACGGGATCGGGGTTGTTGCACTAGCCGGGATCGTTGTGAACAACAATATCGTTCTGATCGATACGTTTGATCGGCTCAAACATAGTGCCGACAGTATCGAAACCGCGATCCTGCAAACCGGGGCACAACGTTTGCGACCTGTGATGTTGACCACTGTTACCACGATCCTTGGTCTGGTACCGATGGTGTTGCAAATCAATATCGACTTTGCGGAACGTTCCATGTCGATCGGCGCCCCGTCGACCCAGTGGTGGGTGCAGCTTTCGACATCCATCGCGTTTGGTCTGGCCTTTGCCACCGTGCTGACACTGGTCTTTACCCCCTGCGCGCTAATGATGCGCTACAAGGCGGGGATCGGCTGGCGGAAGTTAAAGGCACGGTTGGCCGATAAATTTGGCAAGGGCGGCACGCCACAATCGGCTGATCACGGGGCTTAAGCCCGACCAAACCAGAAACAACAGAAAAAACCGCGCGACATTCCCCCCGACCCCGCCGCGCGGTTTGACCGGCCCCAGGCTACGCACCGGGGGCCGGTCGCTTTTGGGGGACACACCAGAAAATCCAGAGCGTCAAGACATAGTTCGATGGAGCACTCATCGCATTTCAAGACCGCCCCAAGTGATAGGATAAATCCTTCGTTCGGATAGGACCCATTACATAATTTGATAATGAGTTGGGTACTATCCTGACGACAAAACGATAACGATCCTTGTAAACTCGGGAACTGAACATGGGATTGCGGATGAAGTTCCGGCTTGGATGTGGTGCAATTTCCGGCCTGACGGGGCTTTTAGCCCTGCCCTTTATGGCAGCAACGGCCAATGCCGATGTGCCAGGCACACTGATCTGGACAGTGCCGCCATTTGCGCCCGCCTTCATTTCCGAAGATGGTAAACTGACGGGATATGCCGCCGATACCCAGAACTGGTTTGTCGCCCGACTAGGGGACTACCAGCACAAAATTCAGGAAGTCCCCCTGGCGCGGCTTCTGGCGGAAATGCGTGATAGCAGCAACGCAGAAGACAGGCATAACAAAGCCCGATGCAGCACCACCCTGATCCCCAATGACGAACGCCGCAACTATATCAGTTTTGCCAAAACCATACTTCTGCATCTGCCGATTTCGGTCATCATTCGCGCCGAAGACGAGGAAAATTTCAAACCATTCCTGGATGAAAAAGGTCATATCCAGCTTGGACTGCTGATGGCAAATGGCGATATGGCGACAGCCCTTCGCATCGGGCGGTCCTATGGTGCGCTGATTGACAATTATGTTGAAAGATATCGCAATGCGCCGCAAATCATGCCTGTGGCCGACGACAGCAAACTTTTAAGGCTACTGGAACTCGGACGGATTGACTGGACATTCTATTTCCCGTCCGAAGCAGAATTTTACCGCCGTGATGTGACGCCAAACCAGCAGATCAAATCATTGCCGATCCGCGGCAATACCAATCTGCTTGAAGCCACGATCGGCTGTGCCAAAACACCGATCGGCCAACAGGCTATCGCGCGGATCAACCAAATTGTCGATGCCAATCCTGATATGCCGTGGACAAATTTCTATGCCGCCTGGCTTTCCCCCCAGGATCGTGAATGGTTCCTTGCTGCCCGCGCCCAATACATTGATCCCAAACAGTTCGAAGCATTGCTACTGCCACAGAAGTAGCTTCAGCGGCGCGTTTCTTTATAACGAAACGCTCATCCCCCTATCCTAAAGAGCCATCCACGACACGGATAGCCTCCTGAAAATCCCGGGACTTCCAAAAAACCATGAATCGCGCAAAATCGGCAATTGTTCCCAGTGTGCCATTATACTAGCGTAATTTTCTATTGTATGACTATTGAACTTCGCCAACAATCCACCACTTTTGGATAAGTATGAATTGAAGCATTGAACCGCGCATACCCGCGATCGGGCGTTTTTTTATGGCCAAACAACTTCTCAGTTCGATGATGCTTACCATGCTCTCGGCATTGCTGTTTTTGCCGCCATCAGGCGTGATGGCGCAACAAGTGCTGCCATCAGCCCCCGAAAGAAAATCCGATATTATCTGGGCGATTGATGCCACCATGCCCGGCTTCATAAAGATCGAAGACGGGTTGAACGGTTACGGCGCACAGATGCTGGACTGGTTTATCGCGCGCATGCCCGATTATCATCATCTGGTAAAAATCCTGCCACGGCGTAGTGCCTATGATGCCATGCGCATGACCGCCGAAGCTGATGATACGATCTGCATTCCCGGAACTCAGAATACTCCCGAACGAGCGAGTGAATTCATCCTCAGCAACACGGTTGCTCCGCTGCTACCGTTATCAGTTGTCGTGCCAAGCAGCGCGCTGACGTCGTTCAGGCCCTATATGTTCGGGGATGGCACGATTGACCTTGAAGCCCTGCTGGATGACACGTCGCGCTATACCGCGCTGGCAAAATCGCGCACTTACGGTCCCGATATTGATCGCATCCTTGCAGAGGCGATTGATTCCCCCAATGTTCTGCGCACCGACAATCAGTCAAGTTTTCCGCTGATGCTGGAAATGGGACGGATCGACTGGATGCTGGCCTTTCCGGCAGAAATAGAATCCCATCGCCGAGCGCAAGGCAAAGTTTCCGATATGGTTTCACTGCCGATCGGGGGTATGCCCCGGTTTCTTGACCTTGCCATTGCATGCAACCGGTCACCAACCGGGATTAACGCGATCGCCAAGGTCAATGATATCCTTGCGACCAATCCCGATATGCCGTGGCTTGACTATTATGTTGATTATCTCGGTTACGCCGACCGCGCCCGTTTCAGCGAAACATTGCGGGATTTCAAAACAGCCCGTGACATCCCGGCGGTACAATAAGGGCCATAAAACAAAACAGGCACCGCCAAAACGGTGCCTGCCTGAAAGTCTTGATCGGACGAGATCAGTTCTGATGAACCCGGTTCAATCCTTCGTCGGGATCGTCATCTGGTTCACCATCATCGTCTTCTTCCTCGGCCCGGACTTCTTCCTGCTGGTTTTCAACCCCCATCCGACGATATGACCGATAGGACAGCGGGAAGGTCGCGAAATAGATCGCGGCAATCACCGACAGCGTCAACCACGGCGACGATACCAGAAACGCCACAGATGCCCCGAATGCCAGCATCAGCGGCAGGACCCAGGCACGCGGTATTTTCACCTTTTTGAACGAATAGGTCGGCATGCGCGAAACCATCAGTCCGGCAATCAGAACACCATAAGGTGCGACGATATAGGGGCTGTCAAACACGCCCCGTCCGAACTGGAAGGTCAGAACAATCGGCCACATCGCAAGAGCTGCGGCGGCTGGGGCCGGAACGCCGGTGAAAAAGCGATAGGCCCATGTCGGCAATTCCGGTTCACCCAGCATCTGGGTATTAAACCGTGCCAGACGCAATGCCATGCACACCGCAAACAGAAGCGACAAGGCCCAGCCGACCGGTCCGAATTCATGCAGCGACCAAAAATACAGCATCATCGCTGGCGCAACGCCAAAGCAGACAAAGTCCGAAAGACTGTCAAGTTCTGCACCAAAACGGCTTGATGCGTTCAGCATCCGGGCCAGACGACCGTCAAGGCCATCAATGATCCCGGCGATCAGGATGGCGGCAACCGCGGCTTCCCATCGATCCTGCATCGCAAAACGGATCGAAGTCAGCCCCGCACACATCCCCATCAGGGTCGCGACATTCGGCGCCAGACGGCTGAGCGATAATGCCTTGAACCGACGGGGGCGATGATCTTGCCGGATGCCGCCTGCCATTAGCGAATCTCCCCGACGACCGCTTCAACCCCCTTGGCCGCAATATCGGCAAGGATGGTTTCACCCGCAATCGTGGTCTGGCCAACGATGACCTTGGGTTCGACACCTTCGGGCAGATAAACGTCAACCCGCGATCCGAAACGGATCAGGCCGAAACGTTCGCCCGCCTTAAGCTGCGAACCACGACCGACATCGCAAAGGATACGACGTGCTACCAGACCAGCGATCTGGACGACACCGAACTCACGACCTTCCCTGTCACGCACCAGAAGGATCTGGCGTTCGTTGTTTTCCGATGCCTTGTCGAGTTCGGCATTAACGAATTTGCCGGGGACATAGGCCTCGCCGACGACTTCACCATTGACCGGGCAACGGTTCACATGAACGTTGAACACATTCATGAAAATCGAAACGCGGGTACGCGGCGTTTTGTCGTCCAGTTCAAGTTCCTTGGGCAGTGGTGCCTTGGAAATCATGCAGACGCGGCCATCCGCCGGGGAAATGACAAGATTTTCGTCAACCGGGGTAATACGGTCAGGGTCGCGGAAGAAATAAGCACACCAGAGTGTCAGGATCACACCGATCCAGCCCAGCGGTTCGGCAATCAGAAACAGAACCACGGTGATCGCTGCAAAAATCGCAACGAATTTCCAGCCTTCGGGATTGATCGGCACAAGAACGGATTTCAAAGTCTTTATTCCCTGGTTGCCATGGGTATGGGCATAACAATGACGGTATCGATACTACCGGTTGGTCGCGTTCTTAGCATCTAGTGATGACAAAGGGCAACGCAACCCGAAAGGCCCTGAATAAAAAAAGGGGCAAAACACCATTATCATGTGTTTTGCCCCTCGCAAAGAACAGCAATTACTGCTGGGCGGTTCCATTTTCCGGAAGCGCAAAAATCTGGCCCGGATAAATCAGGTCGGGATCACGGATCTGTTTGCGGTTCTGGTTGTAAATCACCCAGTATTGCAGACCATCACCGTAGGTCCGGCGCGCGATACGCCACAGGCTGTTGCCCGGTTGAACGACATAACGTGTCCCCGGCTCAAGAATCTGATCCGGGCGGGCACGTTCAAACGGCAGTTCAACACGTGCGGTCACCTTGTTGGACGCATCAAGCTGATCGGCGCGCAACTGATACTGGCCCGGCTCAATCGGTTCGCCAATTGTCAGGGCCCAGTTGCCGTCATCCCCGGTCGAGGCACTGCCGACAAATTTGTTGTCAAGGTAAACGCGAATGCTGGTGTCGTCATCGGCCTTGCCAGACATGGCAACCCGGCCCTGTTCGTCATAATCGACAACATCAATCGACAGGCGCGGCATCGCTGCTGCCGGAACTTCCGACCCTTCCGGCATCGCCTGGGCCAGTTCGCGCGCGGTTTCTTCGCTCATATCTTCGGGGGCCGGGCCCTGCATGACGCTCGCGGCACCACCTTTCTTGGGGACGCGCATGGCGATGATCGGCTGTTCTGCCTTGTCATCGTCTTTTGCCGCGTCACCGGACTGTTCGGCCGTTGCGGCTTCGCCTGATGCCGATTTTTCAGGGATCAGAACCACGACATTGTCATCGCCCTTGTAGACTTCGCCAGTGCTGTCTTCGGATTCAAGCGACAATTCCCGGTCACCACTTGCCAGCGGCTTATCGGGCAAAACCACCCATTCCCCGCGTTCATCAGCGGTCGCTTGCCCGATGACTTCATCACCCTCGCGGATTCGTACGGTGCTGTTGGGGGCGGCGCGACCGGCAATCACGGCATTGCCATCCGGTCCAATGCGCACAACGTCAAAGCTCGGCGTGCGAACTTCGGGTGCGGCTTCGATTTGTTCCGGCGCGACCTGCGGCGTATTTCCGGCATCCGGTGTCACGGCGGGCGGTGCTGTTGTTCTTGCCGGTGTATCGGCTTCATCTGCCGACTGTGTCAGCATATAGTTCAACGAGATCGCAGCGACAATCAGCAGCACGCCAATGATGACGAGGATATAAGGTCTTTTCACCGGTAATATCCTTGAACGGTGGTTATGATTATTACGGGCGGCGTCGAAACCTTGTAACTATCAGTCATTAAGTCCCCCAAACGCCCCGCCCGACGCGTTAATTAGAACCTTGTACTACTTTCAGCACACAGTTTCCATAACGTAACAAACCGAGATTACAGTGCAACAGTTAGGCAAAGATGAATAAAATCAGCGCTTTTGGTCAAGCCTTGTGCCGAATTCCTTACGGAATGGCCTGCATTGTCGCCCCGATATAGGCCACAAGAGCCGACACAAGCACTGGTAGCGCCAGAACCGATACCCGCACCAGCATCGCCAGAACCGCACCGCCCGCCCCGGCATTAGCGCCCATATCGGCCGGCAAATGGGCGGCAATCCGCGCCGCCCCCGACCCGGCAAACACCACCAGAACCAGAACTGCCATGGCAAACGTCGCCCCCGGCGCCGCCAGCATCACGCCCGATGCACCTGCCATCAGGGCGGTACTGATCGCCAACCACAATGCGGCACGATATTGCGGGGCGGCCTTTTCGGAAATCAGCGCCACCAAAAGGGCCACCGAAAGACCGGCCTGAAACACCACATGATCGTGCAGACCAAACTGGGCTGCGATAATCCCCTGCCCGATGGCAAGCGCGACAAAGGTCGCAACCGGGGCCGGTTTCGCCGCATCCTCGTCGCTTGTAACAACAGATTTTGTCGATGTTTTGGCGGATTTTGCCGATTTGCCGTTCTTTTTGCTCCTGCCCTTGGTCACAGCCGGGTCTTCGTCTTCGTCAAAATTGGGACGCGTCACCCACAGAAAGGACGCACCGATCAGGATATAGGCGATCCACACCAGCGTCACCAAGCCGCCCGGATGATACAAAAGCCCGGTAACCGGGGCCACCAGAACCAGCCAGCCACCAAGTAGCATCAACAAAATTGCGACAATCGCGCAAGCGCGCGCACGCAAATGTGCGAAATCAAGGATAGCGCCGCAAACGCCGCCCAGCACCAGCATCAGAAGTGCTGCCCCCACACCGCCCCGGGCGGTTGCAGGCAAACCGATGGCCGCCGGGACGGCAACCACCACCGCCGGAATAACCGCAGCCAGCACCATGCGCCGCGCAAGGGCCCGGTCAAGGCCCAGCCAAAGGGCAAGCATCAAGACCGTGGCAATAACGCCGGACACCAGAATGGCGAGCCAAAAGGGACTGTCGACAAACACGTTGGGCGATCCTGCCTTCTTGTTGTTTCATTTCAACCTGCGCGAACATGGCCTGCGCGCAGATGCAAATAGCCATCCCACAATCAGGTTCAGAACCTGTTAACCATCGGCGAAAAAATCACCTCGGCTTATCGCGCCCGATCATGGCGATTGCCAAGGCAAAAATGCGGCAAGGATCACATGATATCGATAACCCGATGTCATGGGAACTTCGCAAAGGAAACTATTGACCGGGTGACCGCGCAATAGGCTATGCTCGGCAGATAGACGGGCCACGTCGCCAGACGACAAACGCACCATCCACATGGCGCGATGTTCAGGCGAGAGTTACCTGCGAGATAACAACAAAGAGGCAGGTTGCCATGACAAGAGTTAAATCGATCTGTGTTTTTTGCGGCGCTTCGAACGGCAAAAACCCCCAGCACATGGAAAACGCGATTGCGTTTGGCAAAATGATGGCCGAACGCGGCATAACACTGGTGTATGGTGGGGGCCGTATCGGATTGATGGGCGCAGTTGCCGATGCGGTCATGAAAAATGGCGGCAAGGTCGTCGGCATCATCCCGGCCCATCTGGATGACATCGAAGTCGGCCATAAGGGGCTTAGCGAACTGATCGTCTGCAAATCCATGTATGAACGCAAGGTCGAAATGTTCAAACGTTCGGATGCGTTCGTCACCCTTGCCGGTGGCCTTGGCAGCCTTGACGAAGCATTCGAGGCGCTAACCCTTCGCCAGCTTGGCATCCATGACAAGCCGCTGGTGTTCATGAACGCCCTTGGATATTGGGACAAATGCCTTGATATGATTGATGGCATTATCGAAGACGGCTTTGCTCGTGAAAGCAATCGCAACCTGTTTACAGTTGCCGACACGCTAGATGAAGTATTCGAACAGCTTGAAGCCGAACCGGCACCGAAATTTGACCCCCGCGAAAAGCTTCTTTAAGCCTGCCTTTTCCGATCAGAGCATCCAATCCGCAAGACGTTAATTCTTGCGGATTTTTCTTTGTCAAATTACAATTAACATACTGATATTAAATTTATTTTAGCTTCTTGACATACATCATCGTGATTGCATTTGCTGGCTGTTTTACTTCCCGAACTACCATCATTTGGGAGAGAGCAAATGAAATCGTATCGTGGTCTAGTCGGCAGCCTTGTTTCCGTTGCTGCCATGCTGGGGGTCGCCGGGAACGTCCTTGCAGCAGAACCGCCATCAACGGTCGATTTACGCAAAGCGGCCCTTGAACATTTCGAAGTCATTCCGTCAATGGTACCCGCCGTCAAAGGCAACGCGGTGACACGCGAAAAGGTCGAATTGGGTAAGATGCTGTTCTTTGATCCGCGTCTGTCGGCCAGTGCACTGATTTCGTGCAATACATGCCACAATCTGGGCATGGGAGGGGATGACAACCTTGAAACATCCATCGGTCATGGCTGGCAGAAAGGCCCGCGAAACGCGCCGACCGTTTTAAATGCCGTCTTTAACGAAGCACAGTTCTGGGACGGCCGTGCGGAAGACCTAAAAGCACAGGCCAAGGGGCCGGTTCAGGCGGGGGTCGAAATGGCCAGCACCCCCGAACGTGTTGTCGAAGTGCTGAAAAGCATGGGCGATTATGTACAGAAATTCGCCCACGCCTTCCCGGGCGAAGCAGATCCGGTAACGTTTGATAACATGGCCAGAGCAATCGAGGCGTTTGAAGCAACCCTGATCACCCCGGCATCACGGTTTGACCAGTTCCTGGAAGGTAACGATGCCATCCTGACCAAGACCGAAATGGCCGGGCTTGAACTGTTTATCGATACCGGTTGCGCATCCTGCCATAACGGGGTGAATGTCGGCGGCACCGGCTATTACCCGTTTGGTGTAGTCGAACAACCCGGCGCGGATATACTGCCCCCCGATGACAAGGGCCGCTTTGCCGTAACCCAGACGGCAACGGATGACTATGTGTTCCGCGCGGGGCCGCTGCGCAATATCGAACTGACCGCCCCCTATTTCCACTCCGGCAAGGTCTGGGACCTGGAGCAGGCGGTTGCAATCATGGGATCAAGCCAGCTTGGCGCTGAACTTGACAACAGCCAGATCAAGGCGATTACCGCCTTCCTCATGACCCTGACCGGGGAAGCACCGCGGGTGGAATATCCGATCCTCCCGGTCAGCAGCAAAACCACACCCAAACCGGCCGCAATGGTCGCAAACTGATCCCACAGGGGTGTGGAAAAGCAGAAAGTACGCGCAAAGGAGCGAACCCCGACACGCCCTTTGCGAACCTGCCGCCCGACACAACCCGGGCGGCATTTCTTTTGCCTATTTCAGTTCCATTCCCTCGCCGCCAGAGGCCCGCGCACCCGATAACTGCATCACCCGGCGTTTATACATATCGGCAACCCAATTGGTCGCCTGCTTGATACCTTCGGCCGCCCGCAGATCGCGATGAACAATCAGCCAGATATCAGAATCCAGCGTCTCGATCGGCCGCGAAACCCGGACCAGTGCCGGGTCGCTGTCGCCCAGAAAGCACGGCAAAATTCCCGCCCCGATCCCGGTGCGCAATGCATTTTGCAGCATCGCGGTATTGCCCGCGCGAAATAACGGTTTATTGCCGTCAATATGGGCCAGCAACCAGCGTTGGCTTTCATAAAGGTCGAATTCTTCCGAAAAACAGATCCACGGCGCATTGGCAAATACCCGATCCGGTCCCATACCCCGCATATCGTACGCCAATCTTTCGGTCGCATAGACCGCACATGAAATCGTGCCAAGCCGCTTGGTGATGAAATCCCCGGTCAGGGGCAAACCATGCCGAACGGCAAAGTCCGCCTCGCGCTTGGTCAGCAATTGCGTATCATCGGATTGCCGGATTTCAAGGTAAAGCCCATCGGGTTTGCTATCAATCTGACCTGCCAGAAACAGGGCCGACCACGCACTGGCGGTCAGGCGGACCTGCCGGTCGCGAATGCCCGATATCGCATCACCCTGCCGATGGAAGGCAAAGGCGGCTTCTTCCATCGCCTCGGCGCGCGGGCGTAAATCGCGCCCGGCTTCGGTCATGCGCAATCCTTCGGGTAGGCGATCAAACAGCACCACACCGACGACATCTTCAAGGGCGGACAAATGCCGCCCCAATGTCGGCTGGCTGACGCAAAGCTCTTGCGAGGCCGCCCTGAGGCTGCCGGTGCGCGCAAGTGCAAGAAACACGCGTATATGATCCCAGTCCGGTTTTTTGGTTGTCATCGGGGGCCTCGGTTGGTGGTGGGGCGCGATACAGGATTGAATAACGGATCATCAAAAAATCCCGTTGTTATTCATTATTGGATCACCACCAATCCCGCAAGCCATGGTTGCGCGGGTACAGACATAGAGCCACAAGTATTTGCAAGGTATGATTATTCGGGATCGCCGGACTGAGGCAGATGTTCAAAAATGCTGCCCGGTCCGGTCCATTTGCCATCGGGCTCGGTTGGCCAGCGCTGATCGACGTCAGCGGCAAGATCGGCCAGCGTGACCGACGCAAACCGTTCAAGCAAAAGTTTCTCGGCGGCGTCAAACGAACAGCCAAGGGCGGCATTTACCGCCTGTTCAACCAGACATTCGGGATGTTCGACCGCAACTCCCATGGCAAAGATCGACGGATTGCCAAGCGCGTTATGGATATCAAGAAACGTGATTTCCGAAAGCGGACGAATAATCACCCATCCGCCGCCATGTCCCTTTTCGGATCGCACATAACCGGCATCGCGCAACCCTGCCATCGTGCGCCGAACCACAACCGGATTGGTATCAAGCATCCGGGCAATCATGTCGGACGTCATCGCCCCGCCAAACCGATCCATATGGATCAGGACGTGCAACATGCGGGAAAGGCGACTGTCACGGCGCATTGATGGTTTCCTTGGTCTGGCAATATCAAGACCAGACTATCGGGCTTTGGCGCGCATTCGCAACACCAAAAGTTTCAAGACCCTTGACACAGCAAAATCACGATACTTATAAAGTTACATGATTTATTTTCAGTTACCGCACGGAGCCCCGATATGTCCGATACATCCGCAACCTCATCATCTGGCCATCCAGTTTCGATGCCGGACCCGCAAAAACTTTATGACGCGATCATCATCGGCGCCGGTTTTGCCGGTTTATCCGCTGCCATGCAGTTGGCCCGCGCCCGCAAAGAGATTTGCATCATTGATGCCGGATTGCCGCGCAACCGTTTTGCCACGGCATCGCATGGCTTTTTCGGGCTGGATGGCAAAAGCCCGGACGAAATTACCCGTCTGGCGATGGGGCAAATTCGCGCCTATCCCACCGTCAGCATTGCGCATGGCATGGCAAAAACCGCGACCCGACTGGAACCGGATACCGCCGGAACCGGGGACGAAGACAGCAACCGTTTCAAGGTATCGCTGGAAGATGGCCGCCGCTTTCAGGCCCGCCGCCTGATCCTTGCTACCGGCGTGGTTGACGCCCTGCCCGACATTCCCGGTCTGATGCAACGTTGGGGCAAAACCGTGCTGCATTGTCCTTATTGCCATGGTTACGAAGTTCGTGACCGGGAACTTGGCGTGCTGGCAACCGGCCCGATGTCCACCCATCAGGCAATGATGATCCCGGACTGGGGCCCGACGACCTTCTTCACCCAAGGGAAATACGAACCGGAACCTGAAATCCGCACACAGATGGATACGCGCGGCATCACGATTGAACAAAGCCCGATAGTCGAACTGATCGGCACCGCCCCCGAGCTTTACGCCGTTAAACTGGCCGACGGGCGCACCAAGCCCATTCAGGCCCTGTTTGCCGGGCCAACTGTTTCAATGACCAATCCACTTGCGGAAATGCTGGGCTGCAGGTTCGAAGAAGGCCTTGCCGGACCGTTCATCAAGGTCGACGCATCACAGGAAACCAGCATCCCCGGCGTCTTTGCCGCGGGCGATGCCGCCACTGCGCGCCATAATGCCACACTGGCCTCGGCCGCGGGCGTTCTGGCCGGGGTTGGGGTGCATCAGTCGTTGATTTTTAGCTGACCATACGGCCTGGTGTCACGGGTTAACAGCCGCCGCCTGTGGAAGTCCGCATGGCTGGCGGCAGCCTGCCCCGCGATACAAATATGAATAGCACCCCTTAAATATCGGGCATGGCTATTCATTCCTGAATCCAAGAGACTGTCATTGTTCATAACTTTTAAAGTTTTTTCATATGCCGGTTCTGATCCTGCTTGTCAGCACGACTGTCGTCTGGGCAATGCTTCTGGTGTGCAACCGAATCGCATTGACGGCGTTTGATGTCGATGTCTATGCCATGACGTGCTGGCAACTCGTCTTTGGCGGGCTGGCGCTGGTGTTGCTTGCCCCGGGTCGGACCATTCCGTGGCGACAATTCACGTTGCGGATCAACTGGGCCTATGGAATTTTGCGTGTCCTGACCGGGGTCAGCTGGACCGCGGCACTGGTTTATATCAGCGCGCCTGAAAGCGGAATCTTATCGCAAACCGGCATGCCGATGGCAGCCCTTGCCGCAGCCTTTATCCTTGGCCGCGCACCGGGCAAATCGGAATGGTTCGGCCATGCAATCCTGCTTACCGGGGCTGGCTTCCTTGCCTGGCATCTGCCCGACGGCTTTGCCAATCCGGCGGTGTGGCTGATGCTGGCATCCGAGGTTACGGCGATTTCATCATCGGTTCTGGCGGAAAAACACCCTGACAACCAGATCAAAGATGCGTGGTCCCATCTGCGGTTTACCGGGATTTTGTTGCTGATTACCGCATCGGTATTTTTGATCTTCCCACCGCTGATCGGCTTTATCAGCCCGGTTCCGATCCCCTATACCTCGCTTGACGGCTTCTTCGGGATCGAAACCATATTGGCCGGTCTGATCCTTGGCACGCTATTGCGCGGCCCTGCCATGGTCCTGACATTGCGGTCGATCAAGACAGCCGGGATGGAGAAATACATCCTTGCGACCAGTATCCTGCCTTTCATCCTTCTGAGCCTTGAAATGCTGGCCGCGCGATTTGACCTGACGCCAGCCCCGACCCATGACAGCGTTTTCTGGATTTCAGCCCTTCTGGTGATGCTGGGCATTGTTCAGATCACCTATTCGAAACGTCGCCATTCCAGACGCCTGAAGGCGCTTGGTGCAGTCACCCCGGCCTCGGCAGCTCCCACTGCCCCGGCCTGAGAACAAAAAGAACAATACCCCCCCCTTGCGCCACCAATGCAGGGTCGCCCAGAGGTCAGGAGCCCCTTTCTTCTGACCGCATCCCCAAACGGCCAGCCTCCCAAAAAATTGGCCGTCCGACCCTGTTTCCATCCGGCGGTCTCCCTTCCGGATGGACCGAAACGCCCGGGTTCCCCGCCCGGGCGTTTCCTGTTTAATGGCAACAGATACTTCCCGATAAGATTGCCCCAAACAAGCATCTAAAACTTGAAATTGATACCGTCGTAAATTGGCCTAAACTGTCTGTACCAAGACCGGGCAATAACGAGCCAAGCAAGCACCCGAAAAAAAGGGGCGCAAACAGAGCGGGGATTTCCAATGGCAAGTCTGCAACAGCCGGACAATTACGAAACACTCAAATCCAAAATCGATACAGCCGCCATCGTCGGCCATACCACCGACAACACGGCGAAAATCTGGGTAAGGGCCTATATGACCGGGCGCTGGACACTGATTGTCAGTGTGCAGAAACTGCCCGAGGATGCCTATGATCTGTCAGGCAAAAGCCTTGCTGCTATGAAGGCCGCAAACAGTGATATCGTTTTCATGGAAGAACGCGAATTCACCCGCGAAACCGACCTGACCATGACGTTCGAGGTAGACAACCTTAAACCAGATACCCGCTATTACTATTACCTTGCATCGGACAAGCTTGATCTTGAGCGCTGCATCGAGATGGGCGGCGAACATGATTACTGGTTCCGGACATTGCCCAAAAACCCGCAGTCATTGCAGTTCGGGTTTTATTCCTGCCACGACCCGTTTAGTGTCAAACCCAATAGCGAAGGCGCTTGGGACAAGTTTTATGATGTCCTGAACGAACGCCGTGCTGATTTTGTCATTGGCGGCGGCGATCAGGTTTATTGTGATACCAATCACGCATCGCGCATACAGGACGTCTGGGTGTGGCTGAAGAATAACAAAAACGCCTTGCTGGCCACCTATCGCACACCTGATGGCAACCTCGACGAACCCGCGATCATTGATTATTTCACCAAGCTTTATCGCACCTATTACCGGATTTACTGGCAGTTCGAACATCTGCTGTCTGTTTACCGGCGTTTCCCGCAATACATGATATGGGACGATCACGAGATCATGGACGGCTGGGGCTCGCTGACCGCGGATGAGCGCAAGACCAAACTTGCCAATTTCTTTCAGGATGATGACGAGGACGCAAATTACGCGCTTGTGATGCTGATGTTCAAGGCAGCAGCAAGGGCCTATCTTGAATATCAGCATGAGCATAACCCTGACAGCATGATCGTCAATGGCGATCCCGATGCCAGCCATTGGGATTATAAATTCGATCAGGGGGCCTATGGCTTTTACATGCTTGACGTGCGCGGCCATCACGATTGTGAATTACCCGACGGGCAGCGATTATTGGGGGCGGAACAGTTCGAACGCTTCAAAAGCTGGATCAATTCGGTCGCAACCAAAAAGAAAAAGGCGATCTTTATCTGTTCGCCCGTGCCAGTCGTGCACTGGACGGAAAGCGCCGTAAACACGCTCGATTTTGGCGGTCAAAAGGATGATTTCATGGATGAATGGGGCCATGAAACCAACCACAAGGAACGAAATGCGATGCTTGAATTGCTGCTGGCGCGATCCGCTGAAAGCAGCATCCCGATTGTGATCCTGAGCGGGGATGTCCATTGCGCCAGCGCGTTTCAGATCACGCATGGCAAAACCTATCCCGGGGCACGGTTGTTCAATGTGACGTCAAGTGCGATTTCACGCAAACCGGCACCGGGCATCGCCACCGCCGCCATGCAAAAATCGGCCGATATAGACGGGTTCGATGGCGGTCGGTTTGAACAGATGTTCCGCTTTGCCGGGGAAAACAATTTCGCGCTGATCAATGCCGATTGCCGGGATGGTGACCTCAAAATAAGCGCCACCCTTTACTGGGCCGAACCCGGATCGGAAAGTGTCACACAGAAGGTGATCAAGCTGGTTTGTTAAAAAAGACCGGTCCCCGGGGGAACGGGGACCGGCCAGGCCGCACTCAAGCTTTCGCTTGCGGGGTCGGGGGAACATGTGCGGCCTTTTCTGTCTGGTTGGGGAATATCCTGTTTTCAGTGTGCGTCGACGGATGGTTTGCTCGATCCTGCCGGACGTGCCAGCGGCAGAAGCAGCAAAGCCAGAATGAAGATGCCCGCCATGGCAAGCTGCACGTCGTTGAACGAAATCATACTGGCTTCGCGCGTGACGATATTGACAATGGATTTCATCGCACTAGCCTGCGGGTCGGGCAGCCCCATTGCGCCGTATCGTGCCGTCATGGTCGCCAGATAATTCTGGAAGGCCATGCTGGACGTATTGATATGTTCGGCCAGATGGGCGAAATGCAGGTCGGTGCGTTTATCAAGCATGGTGTTGATCGCAGCCAAGCCAATCGCCCCGCCAAGGTTGCGCATCAGGTTATAAAGGCCGCTGGCGTTTTTGATCTTTTCTGGCGGCAAGGTGCCAAGTGCCAGATTGGTGATCGGCAGCATGCAGAACATCAGGGCAAAGCCACGCACAGCCTGCGGCAGGATCAGTTCGTGAAACGATACCTGACTGTTCTGAAAACCGTTCAGGGCAACCCCCACCGCAAACAACGCCAGACCAAAGCCCAACACGACACGCTCAGGCAGTTTCGCCGTCAGTTTCCCGGCAATCGGGGCAGAAATGAACTGGCAAATGCCGGTGACCGCCATGATGGTGCCGATTTCCAGACTGTCATAGCCGCGTACACGGCTTAGCAACAGCGGCAGGATATAGACACTGCCATAAAGCCCGATGCCAAGGGTGAAACTGAAGATGCAGCCCATGGCAAAGTTGCGATCCCCGAACGAGCGTAGATCGACAATCGGATGATCATAGGTGAACATCCGCCGAAAGAAATAGAGCCCCGAAATCACGCAGATAATGGTGCCATAAACAATAGCGCGTTCATCAAACCAGTCATCTTTTGGGCCCTCGTCCAGCACATATTCCAGACTGCCGAGAAAAGCCGCCATCGCAAGCAATCCGCGCAGATCAAAGCCACGGAGCAGCGACCGATCGCCACGATCAACATCAAGCGTTACGGCGACGACAAGAGCAATCAGCATGCCCGGCACAACATTGATCAGAAACAGCCAGTGCCACGAAAACGACTGCGTCAGATAACCGCCCAAAGTCGGCCCCACAGTCGGTGCCATAGTGGCAATCAGACCAATCATGACCGAGGCGGTATTACGTTTATCCGCCGGGAAAATGATATAGGTCGTGGCAAACACGGTCGGGATCATCGCCCCGCCAAGAAAGCCCTGCGCGGCACGGAACCAGATCATGCTTTCGATTGACCAGGCACAGGCAGAGGCGATGCTGAAAATCGTAAAGCCGATGGCGGATGCGACAAATAGCCAGCGTGTCGAGATCAGGCGCGACAGGAAACCCGAAAGCGGGATCATTACGACTTCGGCAATCAGGTAACTGGTCTGGACCCAGCCGATTTCATCCGGACTTGCCGAAAGACCCGCCTGAATGTTTTCAAGCGAGCTTGCGACGATCTGGATATCAAGAATCGCCAGAAACATGCCGACCACCATCGCGACCCAACCGATAAACTTGGTGGTATCGACATGCTGCACCAGATCATCAGGCCGAGCTATGGAACCGGGGCTGGTGGCGGCACTGCTCATTTCAGTTACGCTCCGACAGTTCCGGTGCCGGTGTTACGACACTCGCAAGGCCGGTACCCGAGGCATGTTCTGCCCCATCGTCATCGCGGACATCAACATTGACAACAACCGACAGACCAGGGCGCAGAGCCTTGGCAAGGTCGCTGTTATCAAGGGCGATACGCACCGGGACGCGCTGGGTGATTTTGGTGAAGTTGCCGGTGGCATTTTCCGGCGGCAGCAAACTGAACTGCGCGCCGGTGGCCGGGGCAAAGCTTTCAACCCGTCCGGTGATGTCTGCATCAGGAAAGGCATCAACTTCAATCCGGACCTTCTGGCCCGGTGCCATATGGCCGATCTGGGTCTCCTTGAAATTCGCCACAACATAAACGCCGGGCAACGGTACAAGCACCAGCAACTGTTCACCGGGCTGTACCAGTGCGCCGGTCTGAACCGACCGGTTGCCGATCACACCGTCAAAGGGGGCATAGATGCGGGTATCGTCAAGCGCCTGCTGGGCGATATCGCGTGATGCTTCGGCCTGCGACACGGCACGCTCGGCCTCGATTTTCTGCGCACGCAGAACACCAATCCGTCCCTGCTCGACCGCAAGCGTCGCATTGGCGGCGGCGACCTGTGCCTGTGCTGTTTGACGGTCGGCCTTGGCGTAATCGAATTTCTGGCGGCTGGCCGCCCCCTTTTTCACCAGATCCTCGTAACGCGTATAATCCTCGGACGTGCGATCAAGTTCGACCTTTGCAATGCGGACATTGGCCGCTGCCTGATCGATGGCAGCCATCTGAAGGGTAATCTGTTCATCCATGGTCTGAACCGCGGCACGGCGCGCATCAAGAGCGGCCTCGGCCTGCTTCAGTTCGGCCCGGTAATCTTCGTCCTTGATAGATAACATCAGTTCGCCCTTGCGGACGGGCTGGTTTTCCGAGACCCGAAGATCGCCGACATAGCCCGAAACCTTGGGTGAAATCGCGACTTCATCGGCCTGTAAATAGGCATTGTCAGTGGATTCGTGGTACCGACCCTCGGTCATCCAGTAGAACCCGTAATACCCACTACCACCGATAATCGCCGCTGCGATCAGGGGCAGTATGACTTTTTTCACACTCATCGTCCGTTTGATCCTTTTGGTATTGATCAGTACCATTTGATCCCTTATGGTACCAGTCAGTACCAAACGTCAAGTACAGAATTGGAACAGTTGCTTGTCCGAAACGCGAAATATCGACCCAAGAACACTGAAACGCCGCGAAGCGCTTATTGATGCAGCCCGCGAACTTTTTTGCGAGCACGGCCTTTCGGGCACGACACTTGAAATGATCACCGCCGAAGCCGGTGGGTCCCGCCGGACTATTTACGAGCTGTTTGGCAACAAGGATGGCGTATTCGAAGCGGTGATTCGCAACTGTACGGGCCGCGTGGTTGCGGTCATGGCCGATCTGGAATTGTCACAGATGCCGTTGCGCGCCGCCCTGATCCGTTTTGGCGAAACACTGATGACACTTCTGACGACACCGGAAACCATCCGCTATATGCGACTGTTCCTGTCAGAAGTTCCGCGTTTCCCGCATCTGGGCAAGGTGTTTTATGAAAGCGGCCTGATGACCGGACGCCGGATCATTACATCCTATTTTGAACGCCAGATGGAAGAAGGCAATTTCCCGAGGAGCGACCCAAAACAGGCGGCCGTGTTTTTCACAAGCCTGCTTAAGGCCGATTACGATTTCCGGCAGATGACCTATGTCGGCTGGGAACCGCATGCAAAGGATTTGCATAGCCATGTGATTGCCGCAGTCGATATGTTCCTGCGTGGCTATGGACTTGATCCGGCAACCATCGACCAGAAAACCCCGATGCAGGCGTAAGTCTGCCGCACCGGGCGTTTTCCGCTCAGAACATGATCAGCAAACGATAGGCAATCGGCCCCATCATCGTGATCACCCCGATCCAGACAAGGGCAAGCCCCCATCCCCGGTCGCGGAAGCTGTATCCAACGCCCAAAAGGCAGAAGCCGACAATGCAGAGCGCGATGATGATGTTGGTTTCATATGGCAGGTTCATGGAAGCCCCCAAGTGGTTCCGGTTTGACGGTGCCGGAGTCTTCCCCTGAACCCGACAAATGCGAGTTTGACCCATTCCATAACCGTTTTCTTTGATCAGGATCATATGCCGTCACATGACATGCCCCCTGCCCGTCCTTTGCATATTAATTCAGGTAATGGTGTAAATATCGGGCAAACCAGCGTTTTTCCGGGTCATCTCGTAACCGGTCCAAGCGCAAAAACCCGCCAGTTTTCGCCTTGCGCGAAAGTCTTAACAAGGATGTTGCGCCGCCCTCTTTGATTTTCTGATTTCATCCTGTATGTTGCGGGCTCCCGACGCGGCCAGGGCGCTCCCTCGCGCGCCGGATGACATGTCAAATGGCAGCCGCGCTGTATCCTGGCCGCGGCCAGAAAGGGAGTATTCCATGAGCAAGATTCAAGTGAAGAATCCCGTCGTCGAGCTCGACGGCGACGAAATGACCCGGATCATCTGGGACTTCATTAAAACCAAACTGATCCTGCCGTATCTCGACATTGATCTTAAATATTACGATCTGTCGGTTCAGAAACGCGACGAGACCAACGACCAGATCACCATTGATGCGGCAAATGCCATCAAGGAACATCGTGTTGGTGTCAAATGCGCGACCATCACGCCTGACGAGCAGCGCGTCGAGGAATTCAGCCTGAAGAAAATGTGGAAGTCGCCGAACGGCACCATCCGCAACATCATCGGCGGTACCGTTTTCCGTCAGCCGATCATCTGCTCGAACGTTCCGCGTCTGGTTCCGGGCTGGACCCAGCCGATTGTCATCGGTCGCCATGCTTTTGGTGATCAGTACCGTGCGACCGACTTCAAGGTTCCGGGTGCAGGCAAACTGACCATCAAGTTCCAGCCGGCAGACGGCGGCGAGCCCATCGAACACGAAGTCTTCGACTTCCCGTCTTCGGGCGTTGCCATGTCGATGTACAACCTTGATGACAGCATCATCGGGTTTGCGCGCGCCTGCATGAACTATGGCCTTGCTCTTGGCTGGCCGGTTTACCTGTCGACCAAGAACACGATCATGAAAGCCTATGATGGCCGCTTCAAAGATCTGTTCGAGGAAGTCTTCCAGAACGAATTTGCCGACAAATTCAAGGCTGCGGGCATCACCTATGAACACCGCCTGATCGACGACATGGTTGCATGCGCGATGAAGTGGAATGGTGGTTTCGTCTGGGCTTGTAAAAACTATGACGGCGACGTTCAGTCTGACACCGTCGCACAGGGCTTTGGCTCGCTCGGTCTGATGACCTCGGTTCTGATGACGCCGGATGGACAGACCGTTGAAGCAGAAGCCGCGCACGGCACCGTCACCCGCCACTATCGTCAGCACCAGCAGGGCAAAGAAACCTCGACCAACCCGATTGCGTCGATCTTTGCCTGGACGCAGGGCCTGAAATACCGTGGCGAGTTCGATGATACGCCGGAAGTCGTGAAATTTGCCGAAACCCTTGAAAAAGTCTGCGTCGACACCGTCGAAGCTGGCTTCATGACCAAGGATCTGGCGCTGCTGATCGGTCCGAACCAGAAATGGCTGACCACCACGCAGTTCCTCGACAAACTTGACGAAGGCCTGAAAGTTGCCATGGGCTGATTGCCCGACATCTTGCCAGAATGATGAAACCCCGCTGGTGCGAACTGGCGGGGTTTTTCGCATTTTATGAATGTCTTTTTCAGGAAGCCGCCGCCGCACGGACGAAACGGCCACGCTGATAATCATCGAAGGCCTGCATCAGTTCCTGTTTGCTGCTCATGACGAACGGGCCATAGCGAACAACCGGTTCGTGCAGCGGACGGGCCGCAATCAGAAGCATTCGGCCGCCTTCGGGGCCGCCTTTAAGGGTAATGCTGTCACCGTCTTCAAGCACAGCCAGATGATGCGTGGTGATGTCTTTATCGGCAACAATCGCATCCCCGATAAAGACATAAACCATGGCCGCGTGGCCTTCAGGCACCGGCAGGGTCACCTCGCGATCAGCCGCCAGTTTGGCATCAATAAAGACCGGTTTGGTCGCAATGCCGTTAACCGGGCCGGTTTTGTCCATGAATTCACCGGCGACAAGGCGCAGATCAACACCGTCTTCGGGGCTGAATTCGGCAACGTCGCGGCCTTCAATATTCTGGTAACGCGGGGTAACCATCTTGTCCTTGGCCGGCAGATTGATCCAAAGCTGGAACCCCTGCAAAAGGCCGTTTTCCTGTTCCGGGCTTTCGGAATGCAAAATCCCGCTGCCGGCGGTCATCCACTGCACTCCGCCCGAACGCAGAACACCTTCATTACCCATGCTGTCCTTGTGACGCATGGCACCTTCGACCATGTAGGTCACGGTTTCAAAACCACGATGCGGGTGTTCGGGGAAACCGGCAATATATTCGTCGGCATTATCCGTCGAAATTGAATCTAGCATCAGAAACGGATCAAGCATATCAAGCTGCGGCGATCCGACGGACCGTTTAAGCGATACGCCTGCCCCGTCGGATGTGTCCATCGCGCGAAGTACGCGCGCAACACCACGCGGTTTTTTGCCCTGTTCAGACATCGGGTCCTCCTGTCAGCAGCCGGGAATGTACCGGGCTGCGATCTGTGAAACTTTCATGTCCCTCAATCTGGCAGAAAACTGTCGCGAAACAATGGCCAATCAAGCATCGAATTGTTTCCCATAACATCCCAATCAATCAAAAAGGCACGAACATCATAACAAATGTTCGTGCCTCTCAATGAATCAGGGCCGCTCAGGTAACCCGCACGGCCCTGATATAGAACGCAATCAATGATTACCCAGCCAGCTTTGCCGCCAGTTCGGCAACGTGTTTGCCCTGGAATTTTGCAATATCAAGCTCGTTGGTCGATGGCGTGCGCGAACCATCCGCCCCGGCAAGCGTTCCCGCGCCATAGGGCGAACCACCGGTAATTTCGTCCATATTGGTCAGCCCCGAACAGCTATAGGGCACACCGACAATCACCATGCCATGGTGAAGCAACGTCGTATGGGTCGTGACAATCGTGGTTTCCTGACCGCCATGCTGGGTCCCGCTCGAGGTAAAGACCGAACCGATTTTGCCGATCAGTTTGCCTTTGGCCCACAAACCACCGGTCTGATCAAGGAAGCTGCGCATCTGGCCGGGCATATTGCCAAACCGGGTCGGAACGCCAAAGATGATCGCATCATATTCCGGAAGATCGTCAACTTTCGCCACCGGAGCCGCCTGGTCAAGCTTGGCACCAGCACCTTTGGCGACATCTTCGGGCATGGTTTCAGGAACGCGCATGACGTCAACATGCGTACCGGCAACACCACGTGCGCCTTCGGCCACGGCATTTGCCATGGTTTCGATATGTCCGTACATCGAATAATAAAGAACCAGAACCTTGGCCAATTTTGCCTCCTTGAGTTGAAAATCCGTCGCCATCAGCATGCGGTAACTGCCGCCTGACGGAAACAGTCAGATTGGAAACAGTCTATTTCGCTTAACCTACCCGGATCAGAACGCCCGCATCCCGAAACTGTTCCAAACCGCGACACGCCAGCGTAGTCAGTCCTGCTGCGGTCTCACCGCCAGGTATTCGACAACCTGATCGGGAAAGTCGGTAAAGATGCCATCAATCCCGGCATCGTCAAACATCGCCTTAAGCGCGATATCCATATCGCCCGCCCATTTCGGCAACTGGTCAGCCCGCAGGGTATAGGGATGGACTTTCAACTGCGCACGCTGGGCGGCTATCAGCGTTGGCGTCATGATCGCCGTGCCATCGGCACTAAGCCCTTCGATGACCTGTGGCAACCAAGGGCCAATACCATCCACCACAGTTGCCATTTCGGCCACACCACCATCGGTTTTCAGATAATCGTAGTCCGTGCCTTCGGGCGCCCCCCATTTGTTTTCGCCCAGCAACTGAACCAGCTTGCCCTGATATTTCAGATCATTCCGGATACGCTTGGTTTCGGCCCAGTCGAAGCTCTGAACAAAGGAATTGGATTCCGGCGTGCCATAACCCCAATGTTCCATGATCTTGATGACCGCGGCCGTTACATCCTGTCCTTCGGACTTGTGCCAGGCCGGGTCCTTGATTTCCGGATAGATGCCGACATCGCGCCCGGTTGATTTGTTAAGTCCCCGGATCATGGCGATTTCTTCTTCAAAGGTCGGGATTTTGAAGATGGCGTATTCGCCGGGGAAACGGTTCGGATAAACCTGATCACCGGTATCGGCTTTGAACCGTTCGGTAACGTTCAGACTTTTGAGTTCTTCCAGCGAGAAATCAATCGCGTAATAACGGCCATCTTCACGTTTGCGGTCGGGGAATTTCTTGGCAACGTCGGTCGTGGTATCGATATGGATGTCATGCAGGACAACCGGCACACCATCCCTGGACATCACCACGTCCTGCTCGATGAAATCCGCCCCCATCCCATAGGCAAGCGCCTTTGCCGGAAGGGTATGTTCGGGCAGATAGCCCGATGCTCCGCGATGGGCGATCACAACCCGCTCAAGGGTACTGTCCTGTGCTATTGCCGGTGTGATCGACAAAGGCAGAATGGCAAGTGCAGTTCCCAGAATGGCTGCACGCGCAGAATTCATCAGCATCCCATAACTCCTTATTTCCACATAAGTTTTGTCCAGCATAGTGACGAAACGATGCGGCAGGAACAAGGCAGAAGGCGATAGCGCAAAGTTTCTTGAAACTGTTACGCCTGATCGCCTTCCATGGATTGCTTTGCAACGGGTTGTTCAGCCCAAAAGCTCGCCCGCGATTTCGGCCAGAAAATCGGGCAGCACATGATAGGCGTATGGTGCATAAAGCCGTTCATGACGTTGATGATATTCCCTGCCCCACGGGCCGATATTGACCACCGGATAGGTAAGGGCATTGTCAACCGGACGATCCACCAGTTCAGCTATCGGGGTGCTGGCAGCGATGACTTCGGCATCGCCTGCATCAGTTGCATGGCCGAAAAAGCTCATATCCGATATACCCATGAAATAACCACGGTCACAAATTTGCGTTTCGTGACGGCCCTCTATCGTGGTGCGGGCCCTGCCAATCGCATCCAAAAACTCCCGGTCCATATCCTCTGCCGTATCGACATGCACGGCCGGGTAATGCAGACCGGCCATTCCGGTTACCACGGCAGGGCCGCGCAGATGCGCCTCGGCCAGCATCGCACGGACCAGAATGCGGGTGCGGTTCAGGGGATTGTTATCCTGTGCCGTTTCAATAGCCACGGCATCAATCCGGTCAAGCGCATAGCTGCCCCCGGATGCAAACGCCATGTCACGCAATTGGGCAACCGTTACCATGCGCAAGGGCGGCAAAGCTACCGGGGCGGCTTGCCCGTTGGCTTTGGCATAACGGGCAGCATTACATGTGAACCGTTCAAGCGCTCGGTTTCCGGCATCCTCTACAATGTTGGTGAAATCGCCCATCAGTTCAGCACAGCTTTTCCCCATCACCAGCCAGTTAAACGCCATCCAGACATGTTCGGGCGTGGTGACTTCGTAAATATCGCGTACATCGCGGGCCTCAAGACAGACCGGGGGTGGTGCGGTTTCACGCATACCACGATCACACAGTCCGCTGTTGGCCTCGATCGCCTGCATGATTTCCGATGCGATGGCATGGGCGGAAATGCCGTCAAACGGATAACCGACATGGGTTGGCAAACCGGCAACAAGGGCAAAGGGCAAAAGCTTTCCGACCGAGCCATGGAAAATTGCGCGCCCGATCTCGCCATTGCCGGTATCGCTGCTGGCATCCAGATTGACCCCACCGACAATGTCTAGGCCCCTGCGTGTGATCAGGTCGGGCAACGCGTTACGCAGGCTGCGCATGCCGCATGAATTGCGTTCTTCATCAGGGGTCAGGAACAGGACGACATTGCCTTGCCGATCTGGTTGCTGGCTGAAATGTTCCAGAAACGCGATGCCCGCCGCATCACCGCTTTTCATATCAAGCAACCCGCGCCCTGGGATGAAATCACCGGTCTGAAAATCGCGAAGAGCAAGTGCCTCGGGATCGCTAAGATTTTCCCTGCCCGAAAGATCGGCAATCAGGGCCTCGCACAGCGCATCGGGTTCAAAAGCCAGATGTTTCAGATCATGATAATTTTCAATCGAAACCACATCAAAATGCCCGGCCATCGCCAGTGTTTTGCGACCACGCCCGCGCACCAGTGCGACAACGCTTTTTGCCATCCGGCTGCCCCCCGCCACCGGATGGCTGTCGATCACGGCGATATTGTCGGGGTTATCCTGAAAATAAGGAATTTCACGCAAAATATCGACGATCAGCCCTGTGATATCGGCTTCCCCGGCGCTGCCGGTAACACTGACAAAACGGGTCAGGCGGTCGGCGATTTCAGCAGTACGGGCATAAGGTGCCCATCGATCTTCCGGCATGGTCATTTGTTTGCTCCCTGATGACGGGACAGCAGGATATGCTTTGCCGAAAACAGTTAAAATGCCAATTTGATACAATTTTCGATTGGAAATTGATGATTTCATCGGGATAATTGACGAAATCATCAAAGCGGAACCAAGCCATGGATGATCTGGATCGTCGCCTTCTTGCTGAACTGCGCATCAATGCACGTGCATCCGTCCCGAAACTGGCGCAGCTTTTGGGGGTTGCCGCCGGAACGGTTAAAACCCGAATGGATCGCCTGATCGATCAAGGGGTGATTGCCGGATTTACCGTGCGCCTGCGCGATGATGCGTCGGACGGTACCATTCGGGGCGTGATGATGATCGAGCTATCGGGCAAGAACGTGAAAACGCTGGTCGCAAGCCTGCGTAAAAATCTTGGCTTTGCCGCCCTTCACACCACCAATGGCGAATGGGATCTGATCGCGGAAATTCAGGTGCCCGCCCTTTCGGATTTTCATCAGGTTGTCACGACCGTGCGCGCCATGGAAGGCATTGCCAAAACCCAAAGCTATCTGTTTCTGGGGCCTGCCTGAAATATCGGACAAGCAAAGGCCGACAGGCATTTAACGGTTTAGCGCACCGGTCATCCGATCAAGCCCTTCAAGGGTTAGCGGATACATCCGGCCTTCCATCAGTTTGTGCATGATCTGGATCGAGCCGTGATATTGCCACCAGTTTTCCGCCTGCGGATTGATCCAGGCAGCATGTTCGAAATGATCCAGCAAGCGTTGCATCCAGACCGCCCCGGCTTCCTGATTCCAGTGTTCGACCGAACCTCCGGGATAGGTGATTTCATAGGGGCTCATGGTGGCATCACCGACAATCACCAGCTTGTAATCCGCACCATAGGTCCGGATCACATCCCATGTTGAAACCTGATCGGTACGGCGGCGCGCATTGTCCTTCCAAAGCCCCTCATAGGGGCAATTGTGGAAGTAATAATATTCCAGATGCTTGAATTCGGTTTTGACCGCGGAAAACAGTTCCTCGCAGACCTTGATATGGTCATCCATCGACCCACCGATATCAAACAGCATCAGTACCTTGACCGCATTATGCCGTTCGGGCCGCATTTGAACATCAAGCCAGCCCTGACGAGCGGTGGATGAAATGGTACCGGGCAGATCAAGCTCATCTGCCGCCCCGGTCCGCGCCCATTTGCGTAAACGCCGCAAGGCCACCTTGATATTGCGCGTGCCGATTTCAACACTATCATCAAGGTTTTTAAACTCGCGTTTGTCCCAAACCTTGACCGCACGCCGGTGGCGAGATTTATCCTGCCCGATCCGCACCCCTTCGGGGTTATAGCCATAGGCGCCAAAGGGCGATGTCCCGGCGGTGCCAATCCATTTATTCCCACCCTGATGACGGCCTTTCTGTTCCTCAAGCCGCTGTTTGAGGGTTTCCATCAGTTTTTCCCAACCGCCTAGCGCCTCGATCTCGGCCTTTTCCGCGTCGGTCAGGAATTTTTCGGCAAGCTTGCGCAGCCATTCTTCCGGAATGTCGGCCTTGGCAACTTCATCCATACCGTCAGCCAGATCAATCATACCCTTGAAATGGGCGCCAAAGACCTGATCGAACCGATCAAGATGGCGTTCGTCTTTCACCAGTGCTGCGCGCGCCAGGTAATAGAAATCCTCGACTGCATAGTTCGCAAGGCCCTTTTCGACGGCCTCCAGCAGCGTCAGATATTCGCGCAAACTGACCGGAATGCGGGCTTCTTTCAGCTTGTAGAAAAAGCCGGTGAACATGATGGTCTAACGCCCTTCTCGCCGCGCCATGAAGGCAAGACGTTCAAACAGATGGACGTCCTGCTCGTTTTTCAAAAGCGCCCCATGAAGTGGCGGCACGGCCGTTTTGGCGTCTTTGGCCCGCAATGCTTCGGGTGGCAAATCCTCAGCCACCAGAAGTTTTAGCCAATCAAGCAGTTCCGAAGTTGACGGCTTTTTCTTAAGCCCGCCAACATCGCGCATGTCGTAGAACAGGTTCAATGCCTCGGACACCAGACGTTTCTGGATATCGGGGAAATGGACAGCAACGATTTCGGCCATGGTCTCGGCATCTGGAAAACGGATATAATGGAAGAAACACCGGCGCAGGAACGCGTCGGGCAGTTCCTTTTCATTATTCGATGTGATGATCACGATCGGGCGGTTTGTGGCCCGGATGGTTTCCTGTGTCTCGTAGACAAAGAATTCCATCCGGTCGAGTTCCTGAAGCAAGTCATTGGGGAACTCGATATCGGCCTTGTCGATTTCATCGATCAGCAGAACCGGTGCGCTTTCATCCTCGAACGCTTCCCAAAGCTTGCCTTTGACGATGTAATTGGCAATGTCATGCACACGCGCATCACCCAACTGACTATCACGCAGGCGCGAAACCGCGTCATATTCATACAGCCCCTGCTGCGCACGCGTGGTTGATTTGATCGACCATGTAATCAGCTTCTTGCCAAGTGATTTTGCAATTTCCTCGGCCAGAACGGTCTTGCCGGTTCCCGGCTCGCCCTTGACCAGAAGTGGTCGCTGCAACGTGATCGCGGCATTGACTGCCACCATCAGATCCTCGGTCGCGACATAATTTTCCGTGCCCTGAAACTTCATTTTGCCCTGCAACATAAGTTGACGTTTACGTTAACCTAGGATGTTGTAGATCGCGGGGCAAGGGACGAGTTCACGGCTGACCCAGTTCAACGAGCTTGTACCGTTAAAGCCAATAGCTTACGATCATTGAAAATCATACAAATTCCAGACTGTTATAAAGTCTTGGTGCCCGGGGGAGTTACAAAGCTTGCGCCATTGCAATTTTGCAATGCGTCACGGGGACGCTTGTGTGACATATCTTGAAAACTATCAGGTTTTATCATCACGTGATCTGAACGAAACACGTGTCCTTCTGGCTGATTTGAATTCCATTGATTCACTGGATCTGATCGAACGACCTGCACTTTTCAATGTTGCGGTTCGAGGGACAGCGTTGGGCGATTTGCAGGTTTTGCATTCGTCTTTTGGCGATTGCCGCATTCAGCTTCGGACACCTGAAAGCGATAATGATGCGCTGTTCATGATCATCCCGACCGAAGGTGGAGGGACGGTAGAGCATAAGGGTCAGGATTACACGATTTCGACCAGACGCGGACTTATCCGCGACATGCGCATGCCTCTTTTCGCGGACGAAGACCGGTTTGCCTGCCTTGGCGTCCGGCTGCCCAAAGATATTCTAGCCAAACATTGCCGAATGCTTTTGGGCAATGATGGCACGGCCATGGATCCGGGCTTTGAAATCAGTCTTGATCTGGACTCCGCTCAGGGTAGGCATGTTTGCAATACCCTGAATTACATTGCGCAGGCACTTGATGGCCCCCTGCACGGTCTCGACAATGTCATTGTCCTGAATGGTCTTCAGGATCTGCTTTTGACCAATATCCTGATGATGCTTCCGAATTCCTGCTCGGAACTTCTACATGGGCAACCAAAATCCAACGCGGTTCCACATTATGTGAAACGGGCGCGCGAATACATCCACGCCCATGCCCACACAGCGATCACCCTTGAAACGCTGGTGCAGCATGCGGGTTGCGGTTATCGGACATTACAAACGGCGTTTAGCGCCGCCTATGGCATATCGCCGATGGCGTATCTGAAATCGGTGCGTCTGAATCAGGCACATAAAGACCTTCTTGACGAAGAAAATGGATCAAGCGTTGCCGAGATCGCGATGAAATGGGGCTTTACCCATGCGGGACGCTTTTCGCAAAGCTATGCAAGGCAGTTCGGTGTTCTACCGTCTGAAACCCTGCGCAAGCGGCAATAATTTATGATCGCGAACTGCCGTCGCCGGCAGGTTAGACTTTCTGCAGATCGGGGGTGGAAATGATCGTTCCACCGCCTATAATCCCATCGAAACTCGATAAATTTGATGTTCCGGGCAACGGAAGAACACCAAGGTTGGGAGAATTTGCATGACCACTATGTCCTTTGCGGATATGGGGCTTGCCGCGCTTAAACGCCGCCAATATGACGCCGCAATCAATATGTTGCGTCAGGCACTTGGCGAGGATGAGGATAATCTTGAAGCACGGTTCGGACTGGCGCGTGCCCTTCATGAAAAAGGTTCTCTGACCGAAGCACTTGGCGAATATCGCACCGTGCTGCAATCTGATGAAGGCCACGAAGAATGCCTGCATCACATTGCACGCGCCCTGCTTGAAAATGGAGATGCCCGGTCGGCACTTAATCATGTCGATATCGTTTTGCGCCATCATCCGACCGACCCGGATTTGCTGGTACTGCGCGGGCAGGCATTGCTGGACCTTGAACAGCCCGAATATGCGCTGAGTGCTTTTCAGAGCGCGGCCCACCATCGGCCGGGTGATACAAAAATACATCAGTTGATTGCCGCGGCACATCGCGCCAACGACGATCGGGAAAGTGAAAAACGCGCAATCGAGCAGCTTTTACGCATTGATCCAGCGTCACTTGCGGCAAAAAATGATCTGGGCGTTATCCATCTGCGCGAAGGTCATCTGATTTCGGCGTTTGAGGCGTTCGAACTGATCCTGAGCCAAGATGCCGAAAACTCCGAAGCCACCCTTAACCGGGCGATCACCCTGACGGTGATGGGCGGTATGGATGATCAGGCGATCTGGGATCGGGTGATGGAAATCAGTGCCGATCTCGACGGAATCGACGAAACCCGCGCGCTTGCCGATGACCTTGCAAAACTACCCGGCAAAGACCGGAAAGCCAGTGAAAAGGCGGCAAAACTGATTGCACGTGCCGCCCATACACCGATTGATATCTGAAACTTATGTTGCCGGAACGTCTGCGGTTGCCTGCCGAATGCGCAACCAGCCCAGAATGCCGATCACGCATAGCATTGCGGCGATAAAGCCAAGGAAGAAGGGCGCGTAACTGGCGATACCGGCCAGAACCCCACCGATCAGCACGGCGGCGGCTTCGGCCAGAACGTGGGCGGACCGATAAACGCCAAGCGCCTGCCCCTGTTCATGCGATCCGGCAGCATTGGAAATAAACAGGCTGGTCGTCACCTCGCACCAGGCAATGCCAAACGCCGCCAGACACATCGGCACAAATATCCAAACCAGCCCATCTGGGATCAGGAACGTGATCAGGCCGATCCCCAGAAACAGATGACCAAGCGTGCCTACACCGATCAGACCGCAAATCTTCTGCGCGCGATCAACCGTTAATCCGGCAAGGATCAGCGGAATCGAAATGATTGCCGAACACATGCCAAGGAAGCTGCTGGTGACGTCGTAATTCTGCACCAGATAGACCCCGAAAAAGGCAAAAAAGATATAAACCGCGATATAGCTGAAGAACGAAATCACATAACCCGGCAAAAGGTCGGGGTCCTTGATCGTCGCCCAGACCGTGCGCGTGGCCGGTGCGACCATACCCTTTGGCGTGCCGCGACGGCGCGCATATTCAGGAATGCGCAGGATCACGAATACCACCAGCAGGTTAAAGGCATACATACCCGCGGCAAAATAGAACGGCCAGGACACGTTAAAGGACGGATGAATGGTCGGGTCGGAGAAAAAGCCGCCCATCAGCGGGCCGATGATCCAGCCGACATTGATCGCGACCGTAATCAGACCAAAATTGCGCACCTTGGTTTCAGGACGGCTGATATCCGATGCAATCGATTGGGCGATGGCCATATTGCCCTCACACAGACCAGACACGAACCGGCCAACCAGAACCAGCGGCAAATTCGCGCTGGCGACCCCATAGGCCGTCACAAGATAGCCAAGGGCCGCACCCAGTAGGGAGGCCATCAGAACCGGACGACGACCAAGCTTGTCCGACACCCGCCCAAGCCACGGCGCGCCGATAAACTGCCCGATGGGATAAAGCGCCATGGCGACACCCAAAAGCATCGTGCGGTATTCCGTCGGCACAGATGGGTCAAGAAAACCCAGTTCGGGTTTCAGAAACATCGGGCTGAAAACAGGATAAGGCAGGCTGAACCCGGCAAAACCGAACAGCACGGTCAAAAAGACCGCGGACATGGTTTTGATTTCCTGGGACATGGGGCGAATACTCCGCGGGGCGCTTTGGTGGTGGCTTTTTTTGAAAATCGTCGCAGCCGGTTATTTCGTGTCTTCGGGTAGATCAGCATAACGCGCGGCAAGGTCACGGACGATTTGGCGGGCGTCATCAACATGCCATCCCGCACCGGCCAGAAGATCGGCCAGACTGTCGCAAAAGATATCAATCGCATTGCTACGTAATTCGGTGCCGTAATGGCGGTCCGTAATTTCCGAAAGCGCCAGGGCATTCATGCCAAATGAAAGCCCCCAACTGCCAAGGTTGAGGTTCCGGGTCTGCGCGATCACATCCCCCGAAATGCCAAGTTCATCGGCCGCCGCCGACAGGAAACTTTGAAACATCTCGGTAATCCGGCCGACCTCAGCCAACTGACCTTGATGGTGGGATGGTGTCGCACGCGTCCAGATCGAAGGGGCGAGCGCAAGATATTCCGCCTCGAACCATTCGGGATGTTCAAGGGAAAAGCGGATATCCAGCAAACTGGCAACAATGAACTTCTCCATCGCACTGCCATCATGGGCGCGCGCATGAGCAAAAAACCGCGCACGTTTCTGTCCGGCTGTAATGGCAAGCCCCAGCAAAAGGTCTTCCTTGCTGGCGAAATGGGCATAAAGCGTACCGACCGAAATATCGCAGGCCTGTGCCAGATCGGACATTTTCAATTCGAAAAATCCGTATTGCGCAATCAGTTCACCCGCGCGCTGAACAATCAGTTCTTCGCGCTGCTGGCGCTTCTCTATGCGGTTCACCCGTGGCGTTACGGGTGGTTTTTCCGGAATGTCTTGCCGGGTCATGGCCATGCCTGTTTAATTAAATGACGCAGAATCGAATTTGGTTCATTTTCAAAAACCCGGCAACCGCGAAATTTGCATGGGTGGCATCCAAGGCCGCGACTGCACTGAAATTGCCGTGATATAACTCTGGTATGAATTCCCGTCATCGGCTGGGAACCGGCTTCATACTTCAGACGTTTATAGTATCATCGCTGTACCACTGCAGGCCCGATGCTTGCTTCGCCAACGGGCGGCATATGTCGCCATGCAAAGCACCTGACAAGAACGGGGTTCCTTCAAACATGTTTCATCGCTTCATCCGGCTCTGGGAAATGATAAGCCACAGCCTGTGGTTTACCCCGCTGCTCTATGCGATTGGCGGCGCCATTCTTGCCCTACTGGCCATACGCTTACCGGGCGAAGACCTCGTTGGCAGCCTTCCGGATTTCTGGCCACGCTTTGGCACGATTGAAACCGTGCAGGATTTGACATCGACCCTGCTTGCAACACTGGTGACGATGACCACCTTTGCCCTTTCGGTGACCATGGTGGTCCTGACATTGGCTGCCGGATCGCTTGGTCCGCGCACCATCCGCAATTTCATGGGGGACCCGAAAACCCAGAATTCACTTGGCAGTTTTGTCGGATCAATCCTGTTTCTGATCACGACCCTTGTCATCATGGGCGAACAGGGAGAAGGTGATCAGATACCCCAAATTGCCGCAATGGCCGGTATAGCACTTTTTGTTATAAGCCTGTTCGTGCTGATCCTGTTTGTGCATCATCTTGGCCGTTCCATCGTCGCCGATCAGGTCATCCACAATGTCGGCGCCAATCTGGAAACCACGATTTCCTCGTCGCTTGAGACCCTGAAATCCCCCATTGAACGGGCAGCAAAAATTAAATGCGCGCTACCTGACGCGGCTTCGATCCAATCCGAACGGATCATCCGGGCCACCAAATCGGGATATGTTCAGGGAATTGCCTATGACGATCTGCTTGAACTTGCCATCCGGGCCGACATCAAAATCGCCCTGACGATCCGCGCCGGGCAGCATGTTATTGCCGGTGACATTATCGGTGAAATCAGCCCCTACCCGACGGCGCGCGACAGCAACATCGACACCGACAAACTCCGCGAAGACATTGACACCGAAATCATGATCGGCAATCAGCGCACGGCCCTGCTTGATATCGAATTCGCCCTGCGTCAGTTGGTCGAGATTGCGTTACGCGCCCTTTCGCCAGGAATCAATGACCCGTTTACCGCCGTCGCTGTGATCTATCGTCTGGGCCGGGCGATGCCGCAAGCGATGAGCTTCCATTATCCACTCGGACTTTGGCAGGATGATCAGGGCAAGGAACGCATATGCGCCCATCTTTCGGATTTCGGTGGCATGCTGGACGCAGCATTCGATCAGATCCGCCAATCGGCTACAGCCAAGCCTGATGTGCTTCTGCCAATGGCAGAAGTCCTTGAAAGTCTCGTCGGGCTTGCCCGCCACCCGGGGCAGCAGGAAACCCTGCGCGAACATGCCCGTCTCATCAAACGCGCAACTGCGCGCGATGTCCCCGATGCGACGGATCGCAGGGCGGTTGAACGGGCCGTTAACCGCGTCCTGCGACAGCAACAGGCCAAGGATGATTATTCAGCGGCCTGAACCTTGGCTGGGAACTGATCAAAACCAAGCCAGTGTCATACAGCCGAATAATTCAGAGCACGACGCCAGACGCAAAAAGGAGACCCGAAGGTCCCCTTTTCTCGTTTCCATATCCGAACGTACCGGATCAGGCAGCAACCGTTGCCTCAATCGCGGCAAGTGCCGCTTCGGCCTGATCGGCGTCGGGGCCACCGCCCTGTGCCATATCCGGGCGGCCACCGCCCCCCTTGCCGCCAAGCTTTTCGACACCGACACGGACCAGATCGACCGCGCTGAATTTACCCGCAAGGTCTTCGGTCAGGCCAACAACGATAGATGCCTTGCCGCCGTCCGTCGAGATCAAGGCAACAATCCCCGACCCCATCTGATCGCGCAATTCATCAACCATGCCCTTGAGTTCCTTGGCCGGGATACCGTCCAGAACACGCAGGGCCAGTTTGACACCATTGACTTCCTTGAACGCGTCCGCACCCGATGTCCCGCCCGAACCGGCTGTTGCCAGTTTCTTGCGCAGGTCGGAAACTTCGCGTTCAAGCTTTCGACGCTCATCCTGCAAGGCTTTGACACGTGCCGGAACATCTTCGGGAACGGCTTTGAGATCGGCCGAAATGGTTTGCAGAAGCTGATCGCGGGCCGCCATATAGCTTGCTGCATCCGAACCGGTCAGGGCTTCGATACGGCGGACACCGCTTGAAACCGCACCTTCGGATACGATCTTGAACATACCGATATCGCCGGTCCGTTTGACATGCGTACCACCGCAAAGTTCAAGCGAATAAGCATGTTCGTTTGCTTCGGGCAGGCCCATCGATACAACGCGGACTTCATCGCCGTATTTTTCGCCAAACAGGGCCATCGCGCCCAGCTCAATCGCCTCGTCAGGGGTCATCAGACGGGTGGTGACTTCACTGTTTTCGCGGATCAGACGGTTGACGTCGAATTCGATAATAGCGGCTTCTTCGGCGGTGATCGGTTTGGGGTGCGATACGTCAAAACGCAGACGATCCTTGGCAACCAGCGATCCTTTCTGGGTAACGTGATCCCCCAGATGCTTGCGCATCACCGCGTGCAGAAGGTGCGTTGCCGAATGGTTGGCGCGCAAGGACGAACGGCGGGTATGATCGACGCGGAATTCGGCGGCATCGCCAACCGAAACATCACCTTCGACAACCTTGCCAAGATGCACATGCAATGCACCGAGTTTCTTCTGGGTGTCGGTGATTTCAATCACGGCACCCTTCTCGGTTTTGATCACGCCAGCATCGCCCTGCTGACCACCGGATTCCCCAAAGAACGGGGTCTGGTTGGCAACGATGGCAACCTCATCGCCCTTGGTTGCGGTTTTGGTTTCCGCACCATCCTTGATCAGGGCCGTGACAACGCCCTCGGCACTTTCGGTTTCATAGCCCAGGAATTCGGTCGCGCCATCACGGTCATTGATGTCAAACCAGACTTCCTCGGTTGCAGCTTCGCCCGAACCCGACCATGCGGCACGGGCCTTGGCTTTCTGTTCTTCCATCGCCGAGGTAAAGCCGCTTTCATCAATGCCGATCTTGCGCGGTTTAAGCGCATCAGCCGTCAGATCAAGCGGGAAGCCGTAAGTATCATAAAGCTTAAACGCCACATCGCCCGAAAGGGTCGCGCCCTCGGCCATGCCATCGGTCGCGTCATCAAGCATCTTGAGGCCGCGATCAAGCATGGTTTTAAAGCCCTGCTCTTCGAGCTTAAGGGTTTCTTCGATCAATGCCTGCGCCCGAACCAATTCCGGGAAGGCTCCGCCCATTTTGCGCACCAGCGCCGGGACCAGTTTATACATCACCGGGTCCTGGGTGCCGATCATGTGCAGATGACGCATGGCGCGGCGCATGATACGGCGCAGAACGTTACCACGCCCGGCATTGGACGGCAGAACGCCATCGGCAATCAGGAAGCTGGTCGAACGCAGATGGTCGGCAACCACGCGGTGCGACACATTATGCGGTCCATCAGGATCGGTGCTGGTGGCGTCCGCCGATGCCTCGATCAGCGCACGCATCAGGTCAATGTCATAGTTATCGTGTTTGCCCTGAAGCACAGCCGCGATACGTTCAAGGCCCATGCCCGTATCAATCGACGGCTTTGGCAAATTCACACGTTCGCCATTTGCCATCTGCTCATACTGCATGAAGACGAGGTTCCAGATTTCGATGAAACGGTCGCCGTCTTCGTCGGCACTGCCCGGAGGACCGCCCCAGATTTTGTCGCCGTGGTCAAAGAAGATTTCCGAACAAGGGCCGCACGGACCAGTATCGCCCATCGACCAAAAGTTATCCGAAGTCGGAATACGAATGATGCGGTCATCGGACAGACCGGCGATCTTTTTCCAAAGACCATGGGCCTCGTCATCGGTGTGATAGACGGTAACCAGCAGCTTGTCTGCCGGGAGGCCGTATTCCCTGGTGATCAGATTCCAGGCGAACTCAATCGCGTTTTCCTTGAAATAGTCGCCAAACGAAAAGTTTCCGAGCATTTCAAAGAAGGTGTGGTGACGGGCGGTATGACCGACATTTTCAAGATCGTTGTGCTTGCCGCCGGCACGCACGCATTTCTGCGAGGTGGTCGCGCGCGAATAATCGCGGTGTTCCTGACCGGTGAAAACGTTCTTGAACTGGACCATCCCTGCGTTGGTGAACATCAGGGTCGGGTCATTGCGCGGCACCAGCGGGCTGGAAGATACGACCTCGTGGCCGTTCTTGCGGAAGAATTCCAGAAACGTGGTGCGGATATCGTTAACGGTCTGCATCTCTCTCCAACCCGGAAAACGCGGAACAATCGCTGCCGCAAACGTGCGGCGCGACTGCCCTATTTAGCGGCTCGGCCCTGTGCTGTCCAGTCGGGGAAAGGCTTTGCGGTGTTTAAGTGACGATTTCTGCATCCGGCACCGCGTCGATACGATCAGATATGCGAACCTAATCAAGAACCGGGCGCATGAAACTGCGCTCGTAACTGATGATACTGCGGTTACGTTTTTCAAGTTCGAGTGTCGCAACACACTCGTCATCTCCGGCCATCCGATTGCGGTAATCTTCGTATGCTGCAAGGCTTGGGAAGCTGAACAGCGCATAGGCAATGTTGCTGGCGCCTTCATGGGGCAGGAAATAGCCGTGATGCGCCCCGCCCATCCGGTTGACGATGGGAATCCAGCGACGGGCATAAACCTCGAACTCGGGGATTTTGTGCATATCGATAACGTATTTCAGATAGCAGGTGATCACGGCGAGAGCTTTCCAGCACTTGGGGAAGGGTTACTTTTCAACGCCTTCCTGAATCTGTTCGCCCAGTTTTTCAACATCGCGGCCAAATCCGGCAGCGGTTTCACACGCCGCAAGCGACATGCCAAAGCCCGCAATCAGAGCCAGTGCCAGAATACGTTTCACAAGGGTAGACATTGTTTGAATGCTCCTGCCTTTAACGACATGTTGATTTTGAAGGCGGCCGCGGCCTGCTTCTGACGCAAGGCATATGGCTTTCGAAATCGGATGCTATCTTGTCGGGGTCACGTGCTGCTGGCAACTCTTTCCTTCGAGGTAACTTCAAATGCCAAACAAAAACGGGCATGCATTCGCATACCCGTTCCCATTGACCTGCATCATGTCTTTTGGCTTCGGTCAAATCCTGAGGCCGCGACCGCGCAACATATAAGCCCGACAATATCCTATTCGGTGCCTTTCTGGATTGCTTCCCCCGCATCCTCGACATCGCGGCCAAAGCCGTTTGCCGTCTCGCACGCGGCAATGCCAAATCCGATAAATGATATCAAGGCAATCGCAAAAATCTTCTTGCAGATGTCAGACATGGTCTTCTCCTGTTTGCTCAAACAAACGGAACCACTTCGATCAACACGATGCTGCATAAACTGCCTAAATTAATGCGAACATTGATCCTGACAGAGAGCAGAAGCAGGGTCTTACGATCAGTCATCTGGACAATATCGCAATCAGAACCGTTTTTGAGCAGCGAGCATTAAACCCCGAAGACACCATTCCGATCATAATCCAGATCAGTAAAACGGAAAAAAACAGGGCATTCATAAATGCCCTGTTTTAACAGTTTGCCGTGTTCGTCCGGGAATATGGTGCCGTCATTGACCGACGACTTCAAAAACCGGATCAAAAAACGTTAGTGTGCTTTATCAGACTGGTGGGCGACGGCCACGCAATGCGTTGACCAAAAGCGAAACCACGAACAGTACGAGGAAGACGAAGAACAGGATCTTGGCGATCCCGACAAATGTACCTGCCAAGCCGCCAAAACCAAGGACGGCGGCGACAAGCGCCAGAATGAGACAAAAGACTGCCCAACCCAACATGATGTTATCTCCTTTTCAGGCTTTGGCTGCTTGCGGGTGATGGAGTTGATCCAAAAGTCCCGTCAGCGAACGAAAAATCCGCGATGATGCCTTACTCGCTGGCTTCATCCTGAATGGCTTCACCAGCATTTTCCATATCCTGGCCAAACCCTTCGGCGGTTTCACAAGCGGCAAGGCCAAGGCCCATGCCAGAAATCATAGCAACGGCGAAAATCTTTTTCCAAAAGTCGGACATTTCGGTTTCTCCTGTTTGCTCAACGTGATTTTGTTCACACCATCCATAACGGAGCCGGAAAGACAAAGTTCCTTCGCCTGCTGCCAAGCTGCTGATCTGACGCAATTAAGGCAGATCAAACACCTGTGTTTTTGCGGGCTGTAGCCAATCGTGATCATTTTGGGGCAAGTTGAAAAAAGAGGACGCTTTGGCCCTCTTTTCCGCAACCGCATCTATATTCCCCTAGTCAGGAACCGCTCAAATTCAGGAATTCCGCAATCGCCGAAACAATCTTTTGATGAATCCGAGCGCGGTCCGTGCCGGGAGGGTCGGAGCAGATTGGCTCGCTATCTTCTTCTTTAAGTATCTCGGCAGCCCCCGGCATACATTCTCCAAGAAACGTCAAATGATATGCTGGCGCAAACGTTGCTGAAGATGCGTTTTTGATCCGCGCGACCAGATTACTGCCGTTCGGCCCAAAATCAGCAGCCACCCATTTGTTTTCCTCGCCAAGGCCGATAAAGAGCATGGCAGAAGTTACCTCCACCAGACTGGTTTGTGTCGCCGCAAACCCCATGCCTGGCTCTATCGCGACAGAGCGAACAATCCGGTCGTCCCGGCTGGAAGCAGCAAAGTCATCGGGAAGATGATCAGGATCAACACCTCCTTTGCGTAAAAAATCGCAATCTTGGGCCGCATTGCCGAATTTGTCGCAATATTGCGCATAAAGCGTTTGATCAAACCGTACCCCCACAAGGTTTAAAACCGTCGTACCCCCCAGCGAAAACCCGATCGCGGAAATATTCTGGCGATCAATGTAGGGGGCAAAAGCCGGATTGGAGAGGACCTGATCAAGGGTGGCACTGATATCTGCGGCACGTTCGCCGATAAGCGGTGTGCGTCGCGGTGACGAATCCCCCGATGTCGTACCGGGATGGTTGATCGCAACAACCATCGCCCCGCGCAACGCCAGTTGCGAGGACAGCCAGCCAAGTCCATCCATATTGCCGCCCGAGCCATGGGAAAGAAGAACCAGCGGATGTTGCCCCGGCGCAATTGCTGCACCGACATACGCATCTGTTCCCTTCCAGATGATATTGCGGCCGACCGGCGCACGATAGATAAAGGTATCTGCCGGATACCAGACCGAAGCCGCGATTGGCATGGAACGATGGGCTGCGCGCACATCAAAACGGTCATATCCGGCATAATCGGTTTGCGTTTCCGCCAAGACAGGCGATGTCTTCAAGACCGCGGCCAGAAAGAAGGCGACGGCAAGATATATCGGTTTCATCATCAGGATCCTTGTCCTAAGTTAAGCGTGCCGGAACGTTTTTGCCCAAAACAGGATTTCCTGCGTCCTCAAACGGGTTTGTGAACGTCCAAAAACCGGTTTTGATACCTTTTGTCGGGAACTGACTGTCCGATGCTTGTCCTCCCCGTCCCAATTATAGTTGCCCTGGTTTTAGGCTTTCTCTTTGTCCGCGCGGTTGTGGGCGGAAGAACCCCCAGGATGCTTATGGCGCTGCTGCTTGCCGCGGCCGGGCAAAGCATTCTGGTCGGGATTGTTCAGTATTATGGCTTTGCCAGCCTGCGATGGCTTCAACCCATCACCGCATCCATTATCCCGGCTCTGGCCTGGATGGCCTTTCTGGAAGCAAGTCTTCGTGCGCGCTTGCAAATACGGGATTGGGTGCATTTCTCGGTACCGACGGTTGTCGCCCTATGCGTGTTTGTTTTACCGGCGATCATTGATGTTGTGCTTTGCAGCCTTTTTGTCGGATACGGGGCGGCAATTCTGGTGATGCTTCATCGTCAGAGCGGTGATTTTGCCCATATGCCCCTCACCTCGGGCCATATCCCGGCACTGGTTTGGCGCTTCATCGCCTTCGCCCTGATCGCATCGGCCATCAGCGACATGCTGATCATCGTCGCCAAGATCGATGGAAACGATCAGATTGTCGGCCTGATCCTGAGTATCACATCATCTCTGGCACTCTTGACCATCGGCTTTCTGTCCCTGTCGCCCGACATTGCAATTGATGTGGATGTGGATGTCCAATCAGGGGATCAAAATCAGCCTTCCGATCACGTGCCGGCACCCCCCAGCAACCAGGGACATCAGACCATAATGGCCCGGCTTGAAGATTTGCAGATACGCGAACAACTTTATCTTGACCCGGATCTGACGCTTGCACGCATATCCCGACGTATGGGCGTGCCGCTGAAACAGATTTCGACCGCGATCAACGCCACGACCGGTGAAAATGTCTCGCGCTTTATCAACAGGTACCGGATTGAACATGCTTGCCGCGAACTGGACAAGGGCGAGACTGTCACAACGACCATGCTGACAAGCGGCTTTAACACCAAGTCGAATTTCAATCGGGAATTCTTAAGGATAACGGGCAAAACGCCCAGCCAATGGCAACAGGAAGCACAGCAACGCTGATACCTGCTTCGCGCCATATCGTGAAATCCATGCCTGCCTGCGTTACACACGCCGCCAACAAAACTGATCAGACACAAAAACGGGCGCCCAAGGCGCCCGTTTTATTATTCCATCGGCTTTTAACTACGCGTCGTCATCGTTTGACGGCTCATCATCGCTCATGCTGGTCATTGCTTCGGCGATCAGGCCAGCACTTTCGCGGATGCTGCGTTCGATTTCGGCAGTCATTTCCTGATTTTCACGCAGGAAGGTTTTGGCATTCTCGCGGCCCTGACCGATACGGGTCGAGTTATACGAGAACCAGGAACCGGATTTTTCAACGATCCCGGCCTTGACACCAAGATCAAGGATTTCACCCATCTTGGAAATGCCTTCGCCATACATGATGTCGAATTCGACCTGTTTGAACGGTGGCGCCATCTTGTTTTTGACGACCTTCACACGGGTCTGGTTGCCGACGACCTCGTCACGGTCCTTGATCTGACCGATACGGCGGATATCAAGACGAACCGACGCATAGAATTTAAGCGCGTTACCACCCGTGGTGGTTTCCGGGCTGCCAAACATCACACCGATCTTCATACGGATCTGGTTGATGAAGATGACCATGCAGTTCGAACGCGAGACCGAGCTGGTCAGTTTGCGCAATGCCTGGCTCATCAGGCGGGCCTGCAGGCCGACGTGGGTGTCACCCATTTCGCCTTCAAGTTCGGCACGCGGCACAAGGGCGGCAACCGAATCGACGACCAGAACATCAATTGCACCGGAACGCACCAACGTATCGGCGATTTCAAGCGCCTGTTCACCCGCATCGGGCTGCGAAATCAGAAGTTCGTCGGTATTCACACCGAGCTTGCGGGCGTAACCCGGGTCAAGCGCGTGTTCGGCATCGACAAAGGCGCAGGTCCCGCCAAGTTTCTGTGCCTCGGCAATGGTGTGCAGGGCCAGTGTGGTTTTACCCGAACTTTCCGGACCGTAAATTTCGACGATGCGGCCACGCGGCAGACCACCAATCCCCAACCCGATATCAAGGCCAAGTGATCCGGTCGAAATGGCTGAAATATCCACCGCACTATCGCGCTGGCCGAGCTTCATGATCGAGCCCTTGCCAAATGCGCGTTCGATCTGCCCAAGGGCGGCTTCGAGTGCCTTCTGCTTATCCATCGTATCTTTATCCACCAAATGCAGCGCGGTCTGAATCATTTTTCGAACTCTCTTATTCCACAGGGCCGGGTAGGATGCAACGCAGGCGGTTCCCCGGTCCTAAATGCGGAACGCCACCGCTAGGTGCCCCGCCGGATAACTGACATCACGCCAACCATTTTCCGGCAAACGCATTGAGAACATAATGTGAACATTTGCATAAAAAAATGGATGTTGCAAGTTTGTTCTCATCTCACCCCATGAGGAATTCGAACCCATATAAAACAAATTATCCTCGGGCCCATGCTAGGCCCCGTGAAAGAATTCAGGCAAAACCGCTTCAGGTCGTGATTTTCAGATGCTCATGACGATGGGCATGACCATGTTCGTCATTGCCATGATGGTGGGCTTCGACATGCAATTCCCCCGGAACGGAATAAAGCTGCCCATGACGGACACCCGGCTGTGCCAGAACCTGATCGGCGAATTTGCGAATATCGGAAAGCTTGCCGCGCAAGGTCACGCTTTCAAGGCATGTATCGTGATCAATATGGAAATGCACGGTCGAAACGGTCAGATCATGATGTTCGTGCTGCGCACTCATCAGGCGTGATGCCAGCATGCGTTCTTCATGATCATAGACATAATTCAGAACCGCTATGCCAACGCCGCCGGTGTCTTCGTCGAGCTTGGTATTCTGGAGCTTTTCCCGGATCAGGTCACGAAAACCTTCTGACCGGTTGGTGTAGCCGCGATGCTCAAGGAAAGCATCGAACGCCTCCATCAAATCGTCTTCGATTGATACGGTCACGCGGGTCATACGAATTCCCTTTCAGAATCATCAGCTTGACTCGTATGAACATTTTTGAAAAGTTCATACAGCCTTTCAACTTCCCTAATCTCCCAAAGGATAGCAGATGTTTCAATCAAAGTTCACAACCCCGCTTGCAATTGCCGCGCTGGGGTGCCTGATTGGTTATGGTGCAACGGCTCACGAATTCATCGCCAGCAGCACAACCGACCCCGCAAATGACAAAAACACTGCTGTATTCACCCTCGATTCGACCCATGTTTTCGGCTCCGCCGAAGAAGCCGAAGCCCCAAAGCATGTAGCCGCACAATTAATCACTCCCTCGGCCACCACCGATCTTGATGTTAGCGAAAATGCGGATGCCCCCAATCTGACTGGCACCTTCACCCTTTCCGACGAACCGGCATGGCTTGTCGGACATCGCCTTCCGGTGATCTGGTCACAGACACCCGATGGCTGGAAAGAAGGCGGGTCGGATGTGAACCCGGATGCCGTTGCATCCTCGCGCTTTGAAAAGTTTTCCAAAAACCTGACCGGCGGTGACGGAAATGCAGCGTTTGTTTCAACACCACTCGGCCACAAGCTTGAGATCGTGCCCCTAAGCGATCCGCGCGCGACAGGCATCGGCGATGATATCGATGTTCAGGTCCGGCTGAACGGGCAGCCCTATTCGACCAGCGTTCTGGCAACCTATGCCGGATTTACCGAAACACCGTCTTCCTATGCCTATTATACCGAAACCATGAGCGACGATCGCGGCAGCGGCATTGCCAAAATCCGCATCAGTGCGCCGGGTCTATGGGTGGTTCGTGTTGCCGCTGATCTTCCCGATGTCGAGGAAGGTGTGGGCGTGCACAATCTGCGTGCCACGATGACCTTTGACATTGCGCAATAACATTCCGTCATGATGGCATTTATTCGCCCCAGAATTCTGGCTTTGGCCCTGCTGCTGGCGGGGCCCTTGCCTGCGTTTGCCCACGGTGCCGGATGGCAAATCGACCAAAGCCAGTCCGCCACCGTCTATCAGTTCGGATATACCGACGGCACAGCAATGATGTTTGCCGAAGTCACGATAACCGGTCCGGATGGCAAGGTTTGGCAAAAGGGCCGGACGGATCGTGCAGGTCGTTTTGCCCTTGCAACGCCACCCCAGCCACGTGACGGGCAAACCGGTTCGGATTGGAAAATCCTGGTGTCGGACGGCATGGGGCATCAGGTCACCCTGACCCATTCGTCAGATATGACAGACACGCCAAACACAATAGACGCATCACCAACACCCGAACAGGCAACGCCGGGCCTTCGCGGCACAGGTGCCTTGCTTGACCTTCCGCTATGGGCAGCAATCCTGTTCGGGATCAGCCTGATTGCCAATCTGGCATTCATCCCGATCTGGTTCAGGCAGCGGCAAAAACAACGATCAATGCAGGAATAAAAGGGCAACCCCGCCAAAGGCCATGCAGGTCCCGATGATGGCCTGCGGGCCGACCGGGCGGCGCAAAATCAGGCCTTCGTAAACAATCAGCAGAACCGGCGGCAACGCCATCAGGGTCGAGGCAATGCCAACATTGGCATTCTGAACCGCCACCATCGAAAGCCATACCCCCAAAGCAGGACCGATAAAGGCACCAAGAAACAGCCAACGCCCGACATCCGGCGCACTGCACGCCACGATCGTGCGTCGGGCACGCCCCATGGCAACCGCAATTCCCCACATGATCACAACCGCGACAAAGGTTCTGATCCATGTGGCCGACAGCGCAGAATAACCGCTGATCAATGCATATTTCGCCGTCACCAGATTCGCGACCTGACCAATGGCACCGCCAAGTCCAAACAAGATACCAACCAGGTAATTGCGTCCTTCCAACCCGACAGGACGCCCCTTTTTCATCATGATGACCAAAAGAATGCCACCAATGCCAAGCGCAATACCCGACATTTCCTGAGGGCTGAGGACTTCGTCAAACAGAAACCAGCCCAACACCGCTCCCATGATCGGCACGGTCGACATCATCAGCATCGACAACCGGGCCCCCAGCGTCACAAAGGCCTGAAACAGCATGGCATCGCCAATCACAAGGCCAAGAACCGACGACAGAGACAACCAGCCAAGCTGCTCCCACGTCACTGCGTTCGGCCAAGGCTGGCCTTCCAATAGCCAGTGCAACACCGTCAGACAGGTAATCGAGCAGGCCAGACGCCCGCGATTGACCGTCTGCGCGCCGACCTTGCCGCCAATGTTGGAAAAAATCATGCTCGACGTCGCCCAGGCCATCGCTGCAGTAAAGGCGGCTGCTTCACCGAAGAACGGGATCATGCGGGGCTCTTGCTTGGACGTTGTTGTTTTTTTGGCTGCCAGATTGTGGCGCAACCTGACCGGGAACATAAACCCGCTTTGCTGCATTTTGGCAATCTGAATTTCCGCCCGTAGATAAAGGCCAGGACAACATGGGTTAAACGATTAAATGAACCTTCAGCATTCGTCCCTACCCTTCGAACTTTACCCATCCACAAGGATCGCGTTTTGAAGCGTAACGGCCTGATTTTTCTTCTTGGCGTCATATTCACCCCCTTCAATGCCACGGCGGAAACCACAACGGTTTGTACCCTGATTTCGGACACCAAAACCGGCAAGACCATTGTTGAGGAAGGCGAATGTAAAACCCGCGCAACGGCAGCCTCGACCTTCAAGATCGCCATCAGCCTGATGGGATTTGATAGTGGCATCCTGACCGATGCCCATCATCCCGTATGGTCGTTCGAGGAAGGCTATCCAGACTGGCGCGCCGCGTGGCGCGAGGATACGGATCCGCAATACTGGATCGAACAATCCGTGGTCTGGTATTCGCAGCAGATCAATATCAGGCTGGGAGAGGCAAAGTTTCGTGACTATGTCACGTCCTTTGATTACGGGAATGCCGATGTATCAGGGGACGTTGCAAAACAGAACGGCCTGATGCGATCATGGCTAAGCTCGTCCTTGCAAATCTCACCTGCCGAACAGATCGAATTCGTTTCAAAAATGATCCGGGGCGAGTTGCCCATCGGCAAACAGGCCCGCGAAATGGCAATGGGGCTGTTTGACATGGGAGTTCAGGCAAATGGCTGGCACGTATTTGGTAAAACCGGCGCAGGCCTGTCGCAAAATGCCGATGGCCGCCCGATCAAGGGGCAACCGTGGGGCTGGTTCGTGGGTTGGGCAACACGCGGCGACCAGACTGTCGCCTTTGCCAGATTGACCCATGACAGCACGCGCCCGGCAAAATCGCCCGGTTTTGCTGCGCGCGATGCTTTCATGGCCGAATATTTTGCAGCAGACAGTGCCTTTTGACCGGGTAAACCCTTCTGTATCTTGCCAACTTCGGATCGCGGCCTATGTTGGACCGATTGCATAAAACAGGACAGACTGCATGAGCCGGAAAAACGACACCACTGTGGAAAGCAAACCGTTCAAGGGCATTCGCCGCCATCTACATGACGGCGAGGTGGTCATCATGGATTTGCCGATTTCGCCGGTTTCGATCCTTGTCCCCGGTCTCATCAAGATCATCTGGATTGCGGTGCTGATTTATGCATCCTACCACTGGCGCGCAATTTACGATTTTCTGATGCCACAGGCCCGCGCACTTCTGACTGGGCCCGAAGCCTTTGCCGCACTTGACCGGGTCTGGGAAGAATATGAATTCGTCTTTTCAATTGCCTTGTTTGGTGTGATCATCGCGTTGATCTCGATTGTCTGGAAGCTGTTGAAACGGGCCCTTGGCGTTTCAACGCGCGCGGCGCGCGACAGCATCCTTTTGCCCCTGACCGCCATTCGCGATCTGTTTTTCTTTGAACGCGTTATCACCAACAACCGCATCGTCACGCGAAGCGGTGTGTTGCGCAAGGATCAGGATGACCGCGGATTTGAGTCGATCAAAAGCACCCAGATCAGCAAAAGCGTAATCGGCAATATCTTTGATTATGGCGATCTTCATGTTACCGACCGGCTGGGGCACAGCTTTACACTGCGTCAAGTCACGGCACCGGAAACCGTTGCCAAGGAACTTTCCGATTTCTTTGGACGCGTTCGCCCCGATAACCGTCAGGGCGAGCCGATTGACATCACGCATCGCGCCCGCGAAGAAGCGATAGAACACTCAGAAAACAAACCGCTGACACGCCCGGAAGGCGAAGTGTTTTAACTTCACACAATCATGGAACATGACAGCACCCGACGCGTCTTAAAGTTCAGGTAAAGCCGCCCCGATGCAAATGCGGCCAGATCCGAACAAAAGACGTTTTGATGCTGCCTGCAATTGCAAACCTTCCACTTTGGTCCGTTATCGGACTGTTTTCAATCTGTGCAGTGGTGATCGGCTTCGCTGGAACTCGGTTGGCAACGATTGCCCTCAAGCTCGCCGAACGAACCGGCATGGGACAAATCATAGCCGGTGCTGTTTTTGTCGGCATGTCGACCAGCCTGCCCGGAAGTGTGCTTTCGGTAACGACGGCGTGGCAAGGACACAGCGATCTTGCCATCGGTAATGCGCTGGGTGGCATTGCTGCCCAGACAACATTTCTGGCAATCACCGATTTTCTATATCGTAAGGGTAATCTGGAACATGCCGCGGCCAGCGCAACCGGCTTGGCGCAGGCGACCCTGCTGGTCAGCATGCTTGCCCTGCCGCTTCTGGCCTATGCTGGTCCAGACTGGACAATATTGCATATCCATCCGGTATCCATCCTGTTGTTCATTCTGTATGGCTTTGGCCTGTCATTGCTTGCCGAAATCCGCCATCAACCGATGTGGCTACCGCGCAAAACCGACCTGACCGACGAGGATGCCAAGGAAGATGACGCAGATTACCATCCCGAAAGCACGCTTCGTCTGTGGGCAGAGTTTCTGGCCTTTGCCGCGATAACAGCCATCGCCGGTTACACTATTGGTGAAAGCGGACTGGCCATCGTCGATAAAACCGGCATTAGCGAGACGGCAGTTGGCACCTTCCTGACCGCGATTGCGACATCGCTGCCCGAACTTGTTTCGGCAATTGCGGCTGTCCGCATGGGAGCGGTCAATCTGGCAGTTGGGGATATTATCGGTGGCAATGCGTTTGATGTTCTGTTTCTAGCCGCATCGGACTTCGCCTATCGCGATGGATCGATTTACGCCGCATTCAGTCCGCAGCACCTGTTTACCATCGCCCTTGTCATCCTGATGACAGGCATCCTTCTGTTGGGGATGCTCAACCGCGAACGCAGGGGACTTGCCAATATCGGCTGGGAAAGCGTTTCAATCCTGTGCCTTTACGGCATGTCGATATTTTATCTTTCGGGATAGGCCAACGGATAACGTCCGCAGGTTATTTTCCCTTTTCGCGCCACTTGACGATCGTCTGTAAAAACAGTTCCGTGCCTTTATCAAAGACCGGAAGCAAATCGGCATGATCCGCAGCCAGCCAGCTGTAAACCGAAAGGCTCGCAACAGGAACAGCTTGAAATCCGTCAGGAACGCCACCGGTGACCGACAACGAGTAGTTATCAAGCAGAATGGCATCCAATCGCCCGTATCGCAGCATCTTCTGCATCATTTCGGGACCGCGCGGAACATGCACGACATTGGGATAATCAGCCAAAAGTGCGTTAGACCACTTCGCCCCCAGCCAAACACCAACGGTTTCATCCGTTAAATCGTCAATTCCCGATATCTTTCCTGACGGTACAACCAGCATTCCGTCCACCAAACCAACACGTATATTTCCCCTTAGGATCGGCCGGTCAACATTTTGCTGAAATCCCTCAAGCTCGGCAAAAACACCGTCGATTTCACCATGAGACAAAGCCTGAGCCACCCGTGCAAGGGGCATGCGCACCGGTTTGACGCATAGCCCTCCCTGTTGCATGGCCGAACGATATGGCTCGATGCCATCCCCGGTCATCCGGACTTCGGGCATGGCAATAATCAAGCACCTTTCAGTGGCGCCGGCTAATGTCGAATGGCTCAGGATCGAAATCAAAACCAAAATGGTCAGGCCGGATGCACCTGACCTGAACTTTCCGCAAAACGTCATCACCACTTTCCCAAAGCACCCCGAGACGCCAACGGCGTCCAAATCAAACAGACCGGGCCCCCAACAATAAGGGCCCGGCCTGTTATCATGATACTTACTTTAAATTCAGAACATGGGGGAATTCAAGATTTCGAAAACAAGCACAAATCGCATTGGTTTCAACGTGCGGCGATCAGATGTTCGACCAGCGGCTTGTCTTCTCCCTGATGCAGTTTGTTGGCCTGTTCCTGAAGGACGCGATCAGTGCCGGTTACCCGTTTGTGATGGCGCAGATGTTCTATCCATGAACCTTCAGACCAGACCTCGGTAAACAAATCAGCCTGCCTGCTGTCCTGATACAGGTTCCAATGATAGGCACCATGACGCTGGCGCGCCTTGCGCATGGCTTTCATCAGATCACCAAAAGTCTCGCGGTCCGTATCGGCAATGCGATAGGAAATCCGGATCATGACAGGGCCGCGATCATGTTCGACATCCTCACCGATTATCGGTTCGGGCCAATGCATCGACGGTGCAAGATCAAGGTCCGCCCCCTGATTAAGGGCAAACCGCATGGTGGCAAACATCAGAACAATCGCCCCGGCCGCCGCACATAACAGCGTCGTTTCAATCGAAAACTGATCTGCAACCCAACCCCAAAGGATACTGCCACCCGACATCGCACCGAAAAACAGCGTCAGAAAGACGGATAAGCCACGTGCACGGACCCAATCGGGCAATGCCGTCTGTGCGGAAACATTGAAGGATGACAGAACGGCAATCCACGATGCCCCGGCAATAAAGGATGCGATCACCGCAACCACCGGCTGCTGGATCAGGGCAAAGGCAACAAGAACCGACGCGGTGCCAATCGTTCCTGCCATGACGGTTTTATCCGCCCCCAGACGCGCCTTGATCCGGGGTAAAACAACGGCCCCGATAACCGCTCCGGCACCGACACTGGCAAGCAGGATGCCATAAAGCTGCGGGCCGCCTGACAACACTTCACGCGCAATCAGCGGCAGAATCGCCCAATAGGCACTTGCAAAGACAAAGAACGCCACCGCGCGTACCAGCGTCGCAATGACCGGCGGGCTGTTAAATACATAACCAAGCCCCGCGCGCATCGCCCCGAAAACCTTTTCACGCGGCATAATCTGTTCGGGCTTTGCCGGTTTCCAGAAGAACAACACAACCAGAATGCCGACAAAGCTGATCGCGTTAAGTGCAAAAGGTGCTACCAGCCCGACAGACACAATCAGGAAGCCGGCCAATGCCGGACCGATTGCACGACTGACATTGATCCCCATCGAATTCAGCGCGATAGCAGGTGCCAAACGCGATTTATCAACCAGCGACGGGACAATTGCCTGCCAGGCAGGTGCCATAAGTGCCGCGCAGGTTCCCATCATGAAGGTAAAGGCAATCAGGATCGACGGCGTTACCAGTTGCAGATAAACAAGTGATGACAAAGCCGCCGCCAATCCAGCCATCACGAGATTGACCGCAAGCAGCAACTTGCGACGATTCATCAGATCCGCCAGAGCACCGGCAAATATCGCGAACAGAAACACCGGCAAGGTGGTTGCAGCCTGTACCAGTGCGACGACGAAGGGGGATGGTGAAAGTTCCGTCATCAACCAACCCGCACCAACGTCATGCATCCATGTTCCGATATTTGAAACAACGGTTGCGATCCAGAGGAAGGCAAAAGCACGATGGCGGAAAGGCGACCACGGGCCCGCTGCGGTTCCGGGGGTGTTTTCTGATTTTTGCGTATTCATCTTAAGCTTCCCCTATTGCACGGTCAGGATGTGATCGGTAATCACAAACCCCGCCGTCATCGCTACCACCAAAAGTGCACCGACAATTTTCGGAGGCGCCGGCAAAGGCAAATCAAGCCAGCGACATCCTCCACCAATCGCAAGTCCCAGTCCAATCCCGGTCAGAAGTTGCCACATGGCCCTACTCTCCAGCCTTGGGCACGTGTCCAATCGGACCAGCGCAATTTTTACGATTGTCACAGCGACGATGCGGGAACCAGCGATCCACTGCCAGATAGCCAATCGTCATGGCAAGTACCAGAAGCGCACCTATCATGGCAGGCGGGGCAGGAACCGGGATATCGATCACCCGGCAACCGATGCCAATCAGGATCGCCAGCAAAAGTCCAAATACGATTTTCATGATTTTCAATCCGTTGCGGCATCCGGCCATCGAAGCCCTGCCTGTTTGTCTTTCAGTGAACCGGGCGGGTAAAGTGGCCCGCCCGGCCCATAACGGCACTAGATTGCAAAGCAGGAGCAACCCAGCGCGCCCCAGAACGATTTCGCATCCGCAACCGGCACAGGATTATTCCAGGCAATCCCGTGATCATGTCCGTGGACACCGCAACCATGATTACATGCGTCATGGCATGCGCGCTCCGCGTGATGAGCATGGGATTCCGGGCGCTGTCCGGGGCTTTGTTGATGCAAAACCGGACTCCAGGAAGGAGATGCTGGCGGGATTTCCGGCGACAGGGACTGATACCCTCCTTCGCCGTAAACCACTTTTCCGCCAACCATGGTCATGACCGAGTTGATCCGACGGATTTCTTCGGGCGGGACGCTTAGATAGTCAGCAGAAAGGATGGCCAGATCGGCATATTGTCCAGGTGCCAGCGTGCCTTTGACATCCGCCTCGCCCGAGAACCATGCCGACCCTTTTGTCCACAGCATGAGCGCAGTTTCACGATCAAGAACGTTGTCATTGTCGTAAAGCGACATACCGCCAACCGTCTTGCCGGTAGTAAGCCAGTAAAGACCGACCCACGGGTCATAGGATGCAACGCGGGTCGCATCCGTTCCCGCCCCGACCGGAAGACCATATTCCAGCATTTTGGAAACAGGTGGGGTCGCCATGGCGGCATCCCTGCCGTAACGGTCGACAAAATATTCGCCCTGGAATGCCATGCGATGCTGGATCGCGATCCCGCCGCCCAGTGCCTTGATCCGTTCGATATTGCGTTCGGAAACGGTCTCGGCATGATCAATGATAAACCGCGTCTTGAACGACTGTTTACCATTCACCCGTTCGAACACACCAAGGAAACGGTCGATGGTTTCGTCATAGGTCGCATGAATGCGGAACGGCCATTCGCGTTCGGCCAGCAATTCGACGATAGGTTCGAGTTCGCTTTCCATGACCGGTGCCAGATCGGGGCGCGGTTCAAGGAAGTTTTCAAAATCTGCTGCCGACCATGCAAGGTTTTCACCGGCGCCGTTCATCCGCAACATATCATCGCCAGCACCAGGTTCGGTCATTCCGACCCAGCGCTCATAATCGCTAAGCTCGTTCCCGGCGTTTTGCGCAAACAGGTTATAGGCGATGCGGACAGTCATCTGCCCGTCATCATGCAGACGGCGAATGACATCGTAGTCTTCGGGATAATTCTGCCCGCCGCCGCCCGCATCAATGACGCTGGTGATGCCAAGCCGGTTCATTTCACGCATATAGTGACGGGTGGAATTAATCTGATCGTCGATCGGCAGCTTCGGTCCCTTGGCCAGCGTGGAGTAAAGGATCAGCGCGGATGGCTTGGCGACCAGGAGTCCGGTCGGATTGCCCTTGGCATCCTTTTCAATCACGCCACCGGGCGGGTTTGGCGTGTTCTTATCAAAACCAAGAACCTTGATCGCAGCCCGATTCAAAAGAGCGCGCCCATAAAGATGCAGAATGAAAACCGGCGTATCAGGTGCGGCAGCATTGATTTCATCAAGGGTTGGCATCCGGCGTTCGGCAAACTGGAATTCCGACCAGCCGCCAACAACACGCACCCATTGCGGGGCTGGCGTGACAGCCGCCTGCGTTTTAAGCATGCGTAGCGCATCGGCAACCGACGGCACGTTTTCCCAGCGCAATTCCATGTTGAAGTTAAGACCGCCGCGAATAAGGTGGGTATGGCTGTCATTCAGCCCCGGAATAATCCGGCGTCCGGCGCCGTTGATCATTTTGGTTTTACGATCGGCCAGTTTGCGTATCCCGGCTTCGTCACCGACCGCAAGAACCTTGCCATCGGCAATCGCGATGGCTTCTGCTTCCGGAGTCTTTGGGTCGAGTGTCGTGACCTTGGCGTTGTAAATGATGGTGTCGGCGGTGTCTTTCATTTGCTGGCTCCTGATCCCTTTAATCGGCAAAGTCGACAAGGCGGCCGTGGCGGCAACACCTTTCACGAAAGTCCGGCGTTTCATTGATTTGATCCCTGCAAAAAAGGCAGCCTGAGACAAGCGATTGACCGGCCCGCTGCCAAAAAGAAAAGGCACGACGGAGATCCCCTTTCCGTCGTGCCCTCACATCAGGAAGCAGCCTGCGGTACGAGGCGCGGACCGTGTTCGATACGTTCCGGTGCCTTGTGAACCATGGTGTAGGCATAATCGACGCCCATGCCATATGCGCCGGAATGTTCTTTCACGAGTGCCATTACATCGTTGTAGGTTTCACGATGTGCCCAATCGCGCTGCCATTCCAGCAGGACCTGCTGCCAGGTGACCGGCACGACACCGGCCTGAACCATGCGATCCATCGCGTATTTGTGCGCATCAACCGACGTACCGCCGGATGCATCGGCGACCATGTAGATTTCGTAACCGCCTTCAAGCATCGCCGAGAAAGCGAACGAGTTGTTGCAGACTTCTGTCCACAGGCCGGAAACGATCACTTTTTTGCGGCCGTTTGCAGCCAGTGCATCGCGTACTTTCTGATCGTCCCAGGAATTCATCGAGGTCCGTTCAAGAAGCGGATTTTCAGGAAATACTGCCAGAAGTTCCGGATAGGTATGCCCCGAGAAGCTTTCGGTTTCGACGGTCGTGATCGTGGTCGGGATGTTGAAAATCTTGGCAGCCTTTGCAAGGCCAACGGTATTGTTTTTCAGGACCTGTCGGTCGATGGACTGAACACCGAATGCCATTTGCGGCTGATGATCGATGAAGATGATCTGCGAATTTTTCGGTGTAAGAAGTTCGAGCTGCGACATGATAATTCTCCTGTGAATGACGTAAGTCTTGTCTGTTGATCCCCACCCATTTTCATCTGTGCTCGGGTGATGAGGAGATAATGACATCTTTCAAAAATGGAACAATTATGTCATTTTGAGACAAATTATCCCAAATTTGAGACAAATTAACGATGGATCGTTTTGCTGAACTACGCGCTTTTGTCGCAGTGGTTGAGAATTCCGGCTTTACCGCAGCGGCACGGGCATCACGCCTGCCCCGGTCTACGGTAAGCCGATTGGTCATGGGTCTTGAAGAAAGGTTGAATACACAGCTTCTTCAGCGATCGACGCGAAGCGTTGCGACCACCAGTACGGGGCAGGTTTATTATGAACGTGCCCGGCAGGTGCTTGATGATCTTGACGAGATTGACCTTGCCGTTACGACAACGTCTTCGACACCGTCAGGACATTTGCGCATTAGCGCACCCCTACCTTTTCAGGGCATCAACTTCGCCCAAACCGTGGCGAATTTTGTAAAGGTCTATCCGGATATGACGGTTTCAATGGATTTGGAAACCCGACTGGTCGACCCGGTATCGGAAGGCTATGACCTGATCGTGCGAATCGCCCGCCCGGATGAAGAAACCAATCTGGTTGATCACCGCATTGCGACGCTGAAATATGTCACCTGTGCGGCGCCGATGTATGTTCGGAAATACGGAATGCCACAAACCCCGGCCGATCTGCGCAATCACAAGCTGATTGTCTACGCAAACCGCAATCGCATGCGGAACTGGGTCTATCAGACAGCCAATGGCCAGGTCGAAATCAAAGCAGAATCTGCGATGAAGACCAACAATATGGAAGCATTGATGGTCTGGGTCGAAAACGGCCTGGGCATATCCGTGCTTCCGGAATATGCCCTTCGCGACGCTTTCAAATACAAAAGATTGGTAAAGCTGCTTGAGGATTACGAACTGCCGGAGCTTTGCCTGCAGGTCATCTATCCGCCGACCCGGCATCTGTCATCAAAAGTACGCCTGTTCACCGATATGGTCGCCGAGGAATACTCAGCTGTTCACTTCTGAGACCAAAAGACTGTGTAAACAAGCCAACGGAGTATCGATTACAGGACTTCCTTGACCTTGGTCGCAAGGTCCTTGAGCGAGAAGGGCTTGGGCAGGAAATGCACGCCGTTTTCTTCGTCAAGTTCATCACGATAGGTATCTTCGGCATAGCCCGAAATAAAGATCACGCGTAAATCCGGGCGTTTTTCGCGCAACATGCGGATCAGGGTCGGGCCATCAATACCTGGCATCACCACATCGGAAATAACCAGATCAATGGTCTTGTCGGTTTTGGCCAGAACCTCAAGCGCATTATCGCCATTGTTGGCTTCAAGCACGTCGTAGCCCTTGCCGCGAAGCGCACGCGCGCCGAATGTCCGAACCGCATCCTCGTCTTCGACCAAAAGAATCGCACCGGTGCCAGTCAAATCGCGTGACGGGGCTTCTTCCGCCACCGCACGGGTTTCGGCTAGTTCTTCTTCGGTCGCCTCGTAATGCGGAAGATAGATCGTAAAGGTCGTTCCGACACCGGGCTCGGACTGAACCGCAACAAAACCACCGGTCTGTTTGACGATCCCGTATACGGTCGACAGACCAAGGCCTGTGCCCTCGCCCCGCTGCTTGGTCGAGAAGAAGGGTTCGAAAATACGCGTCAGGTTATCCTTGGGAATGCCGATACCTGTATCGGAAACCTCGATCCGGATATAATCCCCCGGCGGGATCAGTTCGGTGCCGGTGTTGCGTGCCTCATCCACAATCTCGGTGCCGGTCTGAACCGTCAGGGTACCACCATTGGCCGCCATCGCATCACGCGCATTGACCACCAAATTGATGATCACCTGATCAAGCTGCCCCGGATCAACTTTCACCAAACCGATATCACGACCATGGCTGACCTTCAGATCGATCTTTTCACCGATCAGACGACGCAGCAGGTTCGACATTTCCGCCAGCGCATCGGTGATATTGATGATTTTGGGCTGCAATGTCTGACGTCGAGAAAACGCCAGAAGCTGCCGGACAAGATTGGCCGCACGATTGGCATTCTGTTTGATCTGCATGATATCGGCGAAGCTTGGGTCACCCGGCCCATGGCGCGACAGAAGCAGATCGCAGAAACCGATCATCGCGGTCAGCAGGTTATTGAAATCATGCGCCACCCCGCCGGCAAGCTGCCCGACAGCCTGCATTTTCTGCGACTGGGCAAATTGTTCCTCAAGGTTCTTCTGTTCGGTCGTATCAAGGAAGTTCAGCAGAAGTGCACCGGCTTCACCCGACCGCCCTGCAACACGTTGCAGGTAAATCTGTGCGGCCACGCCGCGTGAACCCTGCAAACGGGCCTCGATCTGCCCCCCCTTCCCCATACCCATGACGGCCTTGGACAGATAGCGCGCGACCTCGTCGCGGTCTTCCGGCAGGATCAGTTCAAGAATGGAACGACCAATCACCCGTTCATGCCGTTGACCCGCCGTTTCGATAAAGGCACGGTTGGCGTCGGTAACCGTGCCCGACATATCAGCCAGAACAATCGACAGCGGACTGTCATCAAAGAACCAGCGCACCCGACGTTCGGTTTCGGCAAGGGCATGTTCCCATTCATGGGCTGGCATCGGATCGGGGAATACGACGGCCTGGCTTCGAATCGGACCGGTGCCGGGCGCATTGATCGAATGAGTGACAAAGCATTTGATCGGCTCGCCACCTTTGACCTTAAGCTTGACTTCGCCATTCATGCCATCGCCGACAATAAGGTCAGCCAGTTCCAGCGTACCACTGGCAAAATCTTGCGGTTCACCGCCCAACCAGTTTGCCAGACGCCGGTTCAGGTAAAGAATACGACCTTCTTCATCAAGACCGCAAACCCCCACAGGCAGGCGCTCAATCATCTGATCAGCCTGCTCGCTTCCGGCACCATCTGCCATCCGCGAAGCCACCCCGCCGACGGTCATCTCATCATCGGAACCCATCACAAACGAGCCAAAGGCAGCAGACTGTTCAGCAACGACAAGCGAACGTCCTGCTTCCGGCATCGCAGATGGATCGATACCGTCAACTGTCCAGAGCATTTGACCGGCGCGCGCATTGGCCGCCGTTACCGAAATCCGAAGGCAGGCGGTCCCGGCATCATAGGCTTCTTCAACGTTGTTTTCTGCCGATGCATCATCGGTCGCGGTATCACTGTTTCGTTCGGCATCACCTGCCTCGGTGTCGGAAGGTGCAGCAAGTGCAAGCTGTTCACGCTTTTTGGCTTGCGAAAAATCGACATAAATCTCGCCCGCTTCCCCCCGCATTGCACGTGTCCGCAATTCAGCCAACTCGGAACTGCCGACATCAAGATAGCTTAAGCGAGCCTCAAGGGCGGCAAGCATGTCTTCGCCCGGTTCAATACCAAGCTTGCGGGGAAACGCGGGGTTGGCATAAAGCGTGCGGCCATAGGCATCAATCAGAGCAACACCGATATCGGAATGCGACAGGCCACTTAACAGCGGGGCGAGATCACGATCAGCCGATGATCGCCAGCGCGCAGACAGGGACAGGGCGGCCACCGCGACGATCGCCACCCCAGTTACCATGGACCCGATGATCCACATGATACGCGCATCAAGGCCAGCCTTTGCCATGACCTGTAACAGGACATAAACAAAAGCGACAAATGCGACACTTACAGCAAGGATAATTCCCCGAAACAGCACGCGACCGCCTTTAACGCCAATAACTTACAATATTGCTCTATACTTTTAGCTGCTATTGGGCTGACTGGCTACCGGCAAGTTTTGCCGGTGTATTTTCGACCCTTAATTAAATGCCGCGGGGCCCGCCGGGCCCCGCGCACAAGATCATTCTTATGTAAGTAGCCCTTTCACATGATTGATCAGGCAGCCACCCTGATTGACGTCAAACGCCGCAACGTAGCCACATCAAGTTTGCCCTGTTCAAATTCCACACTGACTTTGCCATCATTTACACTGCGAACGACAGCACGAACTGCGCCGCCCCCGGGAAGAAGGTCAAGGTCAACACGACCACCAACGGTTACCGGCATATCAACTGTGAACAGTGCGCCACCCTCGGAAATGTTTTCGATCCGGGCTGCCGCCGTCTTGCCATTGTGATGCAGCTTGACGTTGATTGCGGTTGTATGGCGCTGGGAGACGCGCCGATCAACATCCGTCGTCGATGTCCGAACAACTTCCACCAGAACCGTACGCAGGTCCTTGACCGCGTTGGCAACCTTCTCCGACAGACTTCCGACATCCTTCGCCATTTTGCCAGTTACGGATGCTTCCTGGGAAACTTCGTTGATACGCGCGGATACTTCACGTGAAGCCGCGGCAGTTTCATTCACGTTGCGCGCAATTTCCTGGGTCGCAGCACTTTGCTCTTCTACAGCGGCGGCAATGGCGGTCGATACCTCGTCCATTTCGTGGATTTTGTCGGCAATTGTCGCGACGGCATGAACCGCGGAATCCGTCACCGACTGGATTTCAGAAATCTGGCGGGTAATTTCATCGGTCGAACGGCTGGTTTGGGTTGCAAGGTTTTTGACTTCCTGCGCAACCACGGCAAACCCTTTACCCGCATCGCCAGCGCGTGCGGCCTCGATCGTCGCGTTCAACGCCAGAAGATTTGTCTGTTCAGCAATACCGGAAATCAGTTCAACGACTTCACCAATTCCCCGCACGCTCTCGGCCAGTTTGGAAATAGTTTCTTCGGTGATGCGGCTGGCATCGACAGCCTGTTCGCTGACCCGCCCGGCACGCACGATCTGACCATTAATTTCACCTAGTGAAGCAGTCAGCTGATCTCCCGCTCCTGCAACGGCTTCGACAGTCGCGAGTGCCTGTTCGGACGCACTGGCGACTGTTTCCGCATTGCCCTGTACCAAATCGGCAGAGCTGGACATCCGAACCGCCGCATTCGCAAGTTCAGCCGTCTGACCAGAAATGGTTTCAACAACACGGCGTGTTTCGTTTTCCACCTTTTCAGCCATAATCATCAGCGCCTGCTGACGATCCTTTTCGGCCTGAATGCGATCCTGTTCCTGCTGCGCGCGCATTTTTTCCGCGCTCATGCCGGTCTCGCGGAACACATGCATGACCCGCACCAGATCGCCGATTTCGTCCTTGCGCGAAGACTGGCGAATATCAATGTCGAATTTCCCATCCGCCAGTTCCCCCAACACGGCAACGCTGCGCGATACCGGTACAGCAATGCGGCGATGCATGATCCATGCGATCAGACCACACACGACGATTGACGATATGGTCACAATCGAGGTCAGCCAGAAAACGGTTTGAACACTTTCGTCCAGTCCATGCAGTTTGTCGACAAGCTGATCTTCGATCAACTGGCTATAATTTTCAGTCGCTCCAACGGTTTTCTCAAGCGCATCGGCCATTGCCGCGGCCGCACCATCGAAGTTTGCCATCATCTTGTTACCGCTTTCCGGCCCACCATCGACATAGGACTGCGCCATTTTCTTGCCAGTCTCGTAGTAAGATGGGAATGCGGCTTCGACCTCTTTCAGGGCGGATACGATTTCGGTCCGATCAAGCTTTGTCGCAAGTGAGCGGGCAACTGCAATATTTTCTTTCAATCCGACAGCCGCAGCTTCAGCTTCGTCAAAGCCGTCATTCAGTCCGTCCATTGCACGGGTTGCCGATATGTCGGTCAGCCATTGCTGCACCTGAATAACGTTATACCGGGCACCTTCGATAGCCTTGATCAATTGGGGAATGTCGGTGCTGGCGACAACCCCGATATCAACCGCCTCCCGCGTCGACTGACGTGCATCAGAGTTGACGACCGCAATACCGATCGCAACCGCAACCAGCATCACAACAATGACGGCATTCGAAAGGGCAATCTGCCCAGCTATACGCAAATTCATTTTCATCAATTCCAGATTCTGACAGCAACCGAACAGTTCGGCGCATACACCACTTTTGACCAGGTATTTCACCAGGTACTATACAGTAGAATTACTTGGCTATACTAAATCATTTCGTATGAGAAATTGATTTAGAACAATTTGACTAAAATCCAATAGGTTGGCAGAAGCAGGGATAAAATCTGTATCTCCCCTGTTCATTTTATCGTCTTGAAACAGGGAAAAGGATACGGAACTATTCCACTGTCAGATATCCCCGTTTGGGGAGGTTCGTTAACACGGGGGAAATCGTGCCGACTGCAGTCGTCATCATTGATGTTCAAAATGCCATTCTCAAAGGAACCGTTGATTCAGACCGCCTTGACATCCTTGAAACAAAGCTTGACGAAGCCGCTGCACGCCTTGGTGCTATCCAGAAGTCAGCACGATCACACGACATACCGGTGATCATTGTTCAACATGATGAACCTGTCGGCAGCGGTGATCCGTTAACCATCGGCACTAAAGGCTGGGAAATCCATCCCGCAGTCGCCCCGCTTGATACCGACATTGTCGTTCACAAGCAAAGCTGCGACTCATTTCACGCAACCGAACTTGACCAGCTTCTGCGTTCCCGCGGGATTGATCACCTGATAATCGGTGGGTGCATGACGCAATACTGCGTTGACACTACGGTGCGAAGGGCAACGTCAATGGGATATCAGGTAACGCTGGTTTCAGATGGCCATATGACGTCTGATATGGGCGCATTGACCTATGATCAGATCATTGCCCACCACAATCAGATTCTTAACGGATTTGGTGCCGGAAAGTTTCGGGTAAAAGCCATCCCATCGTCCGACATTTCATTTGCGAGCTAGTCAACCCAGCTTCTTGCCTCGCTGGCGGAAAACGAATGAGATGATTTCGGCAACCGCCTTGTAATGTTCCGGCGGGATTTCCTGATCGACTTCCACTGTCGCAAACAGGGCACGCGCAACTGGCGGGTTTTCCATAATGGTCACGTTGTTTTCTTCGGCTACTTCACGGATTTTAAGCGCGATATTGTCCTGACCTTTGGCCACACACATCGGTGCTTCCATCGCATTGATGTCGTATTTAAGCGCCACGGCATAGTGGGTCGGGTTGGTGATCACGACGTCGGCGGTCGGAACGTTCTGCATCATGCGTTGCTGGGCGCGCTGCATCCTGATCTGGCGGACCTTGGCCTTGATTTCCGGGCTGCCCTCAGTCTGTTTGTATTCGTCCTTGATCTCCTGCTTGGACATCTTCATCTGTTTATTGAATTCATACCGCTGATAGGCAAAATCCAGCCCGGCAATCACCGCTGTCAGTGAAATGGCCGCGATCATCAGAATGACGATCATGTCGTAAAGCCGTTGCAAAAGTAATTCGATCGGGATCTGCGGGTAGAGTTCGATATCCATTAGCTCGGGAAAGATAACAAATCCCAATACCGCCCCGACCAAGGCGATTTTGAGTATATTTTTTGCGAACTCGACCATGCTCTTCATCGAGAAGAGGTTTTTCAGACCTTTTAACGGATTGAGTTTCTCAGGCTTTGGTGCAATGCGGTCTACGGCAATAACTAGGCCATTTTGCAAGAGATGCCCTGCAGCAGCGAAACAAACCAGTAGCAGAAACGGCAACGCCAGTATGTAAAACATGCCAGTCAAAATTTGCCTGAATAAAGCGGGTATTCCAGCGTTGCTAACATCCATCAGATGAGGGCGCGCAATATAGGCAACCGCCATATCGCGAATTGTTTCTGCCATACTAGGAGCGACCATCAGCATGACGAGACCGCCACCAAATAGAAGCATGAAGTTCCCCACTTCCTTCGATACGGGGACTTGGCCTTTCTTTCGGGCGTCTTCAAGCTTTTTACTTGTGGGGTCTTCTGTTTTTTGACTGTCGTCGTCGTCTTCGGCCATCTCAGGTCCTTGACTTTAGCCACCCTGTTGTTGAACAGGGGCAAAGAATTACGGATTTACAAAACTTTCCAATCCGTTTTCATAATAGTTAAGAAACACCATCATCATGGTAGGCAAAGCCAGAGCAAGCAACAAAAACCCTAATAAAATTTGTGCTGGCATAGCGACGAAAAACACAGGCAATTGCGGCATTAATTTATTGAGCAGTCCGAGTGCGACCTGAAATACGATCGCAACCAAAAGAAACGGCGAAGAGAGCTTAATCGCGATCAAAAAACTTTCGTTAATTGTACGCGCAAAAAATTCACTCATATCACCGGCAGGCAACACTCCGCCGGGAGGGAAAAGAGAGTAACTCTCAAAGATTGCCTGGATCATCAAATGATCCATTCCTGTTGCGAACAGCAAAACCAAGCCAATTTGAGTAACAAAATTGCCGGTAACCGCACTTTGAGCTCCCGAAATCGGATCGTTGGTAAAAGCACTCGCAAGAGATGATGTATAGGCAATAATTGAGCCCGCTATCTGCAAGCTTGCCATCATAACCTGAGCAAACAGGGCAAAAAACAGCCCGATCGTGATTTCGTGAACTAGATAGACGAATGTCGTCAACGCATCCGCAGGCTGCTCTGGAATCAGTGGTGAAGACAAAGGCGAGATCAGGACTGAAACCCAAAAAGCGAATAAAAGCCGGGCACGCGCGGGAACCATTCTGGAGCCGATTCCAGGCATAAGGGCGAAAGCCGAGCCAATCCTGGCGAAACTCATCAGGACCACATAGACATTCAAGCTCAAAAAATCGTCGAGATTCATGCGACAGCTTTCGTCACCACATCGCCATACGACGAAAAAACTTCTGCAAGGAGAACAGTGCCTTCCTAATTAGGCAAACCAATAAAATGGTCTACCATTCGCCCCATAAACTCCGTCAGCTCGGTCATCATAAAAGGCAGAAGAACCAGCAAAGCGATAAAAATAACCAAGATCTTGGGAACGAAAGTCAATGTCATCTCTTGAATCTGGGTTAAAGCCTGAAAAAGAGCAATGATCAGACCGACCCCCAACGCGATGAGCATCAACGGAGTCGTCACCTTGATCAACGTCCATACGGCATCATAGGCCACGTCCATGATTTCCGCTTGATCCATAGGGCCTTCCTGCCTCGTCTTCCGTCACGTTACATCATTCATACAGGATAAGGCCGGTGATGGGCCATGATTTCCTGCAATTTCAATTTGGTCGCCCCGAAAACAAAAAACCGCACGAAAATCGTGCGGCTTGTCTCAGGCATCCATCCGACAATTCAATCACCGTCAGATCGGCATGCTCAATACGCTTTGATAAGCTTCGACTGCCTTGTCACGGACACTGACCACGGTACGCAGCGTGACTTCGGCCGCCGACACAGCGGTGACCACTTCATGCAGTTCTGCATCGCCAACGATTGCTTTCTGGGTCATCTGTTCGCTGTTCATCATGGTTGCGCGGGCATCAATTGCCGCCCCCTTGACCATGTCGGCAAAACTTTCCCCCGGATTGACCGTCTGACCGTTACCGCCAACACGTTCGGCGACACTTGCGGTTTTGCCGCTTGCAGCGTTCCGGTAGGCAGAAATGGCATCGTTAAAACTGGCAACCATCGGTTCGTATCCTTAAAGCGGCGTTTGCAGACCAGACATTTTGTAAACTACTGCAGAATATCTAGGGTCTTAAGCAACATGCTACGCGAAGACTGTATCACATTGAGGTTGGCTTCATAGCTTCTCTGTGCTTCGCGCAAATCCATCATTTCGACCAGTGTTTCAACATTCGGGGTCTGCACATAGCCCTGATCGTTGGCGGCCGGATGGCTTGGTTCGTATTTCATACCAAAATCGGACTTGTCCGTCATGACTTTATTGACCTTGACCAGTTCGACGCCAACTTCGCGATCCATGACATTCTTGAAAGTCAGCAGCTTGCGGCGGTACGGGTCCTGCCCCTGTGCAGTCGGCAGACTGTCGGCGTTGGCAACGTTTTCAGCCGCGATACGAAGGCGGGTACCCTGTGCACGCATGCCGGCAGCGGAAATTTTAAAAGCTTTGTAAAGTTCCATGATCGCTTATTCCTTCAACGCTGCCAATTAACGCCCCAAAGCCGAAATCATCATTGTTTTGTGCTTGGCATAAAGTTTCGTCATGGTCTGATAGTCGACCTGGTTTTCGTTCATCTTGACCATCTGCTCTTCAAGGATTACGGCATTTTTGCCGGGTGCCACTTCGTAGTTCTTGCGTACCTCTTCGTCCTTGAAGTTTTGAGGTTTATGCAGCCCTTGGCTATGCCCCGGCTCAGTAGCCTTCATAGCTAGAATGAACTGGCGATCACGCCCAATGGTCTTCGGGTCAAAATTTTTGAGGTCGTCGGGGCGATAGTTCGGTGTATCGGAGTTGGCAATGTTCTGTGCAATGACTTCCTGACGCTGCGTCAGCCAGTCCATCTTTTCTTTCAGATTGGCGAACATGCTGAGTTTGCCGATATCCATTGCCTGCTCCTGTTATCGCGCCCCCAGTATTGGGCGGTCCGGTAAAGCCGAAGTTAACGCACGGCCCGGATCGAGACCGAGATTATGAGAAAGGCGTTTTTTTGCCGCCCGGCCCAATGCTGCAACCTGCAGTGCATATACCGTGCCAAATGTCGGAAAATCGTTAAATTACAATGTAAGGCTTAGCTGTGATTGGTGGCACTGGACCGCGGCGAACAAAGCGGGCATATTGTGTCGCGTCTGGTGAACTTCTTTCGCCATCTATCGAAACCGGGACATTTCATGCTCTATCTCACGCGAAAAGTTGGCGACTCCGTTGTTATTGACGACAACATCGAAGTTACCGTCGTTGAGGTTCGCGGCAAAACCGTGAAGCTGGGCTTCACCTTTCCCGAAAATGTGCAGGTCCTGCGTCGCGAACTTTATGATCGCATTCAGGAAGAAAACCGCTCGGCTTCGGCAAGTGCGGATCTTGTGCATCAGTTGGGCCAGGTGGCCAATGCGGTTGCCGACAATATGAAAAACAGTCCTGACGCTGACAAAGACGACGGTAAAGACTGATTTTCCGGTCGCGCGATCTACCGGCAAGAGCCGGGGAAGCAAGACCACCGACATACGACAGGCACTATCGTCATCCTCCTGGCAGGTAGCCGGGATATTGACCCTCTGCATACAAGCCCCCAATGCGTGCTTTACATTACCGCCCCTCCTCAACAGCATTTACCCTGCTGACCATCGGCGCAACGTTTTGTTGACCATCTTCAAGCTATGGTCGAGGCTTGCTAAGGTAATAAGAGTCAATCAAGACGCTGGAATTTGACGAGATGGGCAAGAATGACCGGTAACCGACCCAAGGTCGACATCACCGATCCGCGCGAAATTGGCACGGAAAATCTTGCCGCGCCCGGTTCCGGCGATCAGAAAGCTGTGGCGTTACGCTATGCGCATGGCCGGGATAACGCCCCGATATTAAGCGCAAAGGGCGAAGGCAGTGTTGCGGAACAAATCTTGCAGCTGGCTTTTGCTAACGGGATCAAAGTCCGAAAAGACAGCGATCTTGCCGAAATTCTGATGGCCGTCGACGTCGACAGCGAAATTCCGCTCGAAGCGTTTGCCGCTGTCGCCGAAATTCTGAACTACATATACCGTATCAACCGGATTTACGGTGATCCGGCGAAGAAGCGGTCGACAACATCGAATATCGATCAGGTGTCGGCAAACAGTTTTGCAGATCGCAACCGGGAAGATCCAAATGAGCCCTGAACAATTCAAGCCCGACCAGTTCAAGAATGATCTCAAACGGGTATTGTCTTTGATCACTGCCAGCCAACGATTTGTTGATGACGGCAAAGTGGTCGAACTCAATACACTCGAAACCAAGATTTCCGATCTTTGCGTTCAGGCCCGCGCCATGAACAGCGAACAGCGTCGCGAAGTCGCCCCACTTCTGGCGGCACTAACCGACGATCTCGCGCGTCTGGAAACCACGATGCACAAGGAATATTCCGAACTGCAACGTCAGTTGCGCGGTCTTAGCAATAATGCACAGGCAACCAACGCCTATGCCAATGCTGCCCGCACCACCCGCTAAACGACACAAGTCCCGCCGTTCCGTGATTTACTATCTGATCGCGGAACTGCATGGTGACTTGCCTGCAGTGGCCGTGCACGGTAAACAGAACAGGCTCCGGTTGACTCAATCGGGCTATGCAACAGGTTCGTCGCGGGGAAGGTAACCTGATGGAATTTAGCGCTTATTTCCGATTTGTGGCTGCTCTGGTTTTTGTGCTGGGCATGATCGGGGTTTTGGCACTGGTGGCGCGACGTTTTATCCCCGGTGCGCGCAACATCAACCGCCGCAGCAAGGAACGCCGACTTTCCATCGTGGAAGTCGTTCCTGTTGATACAAAAAGACGTCTGGTTCTTTTTAAACGCGACGACACGGAACATCTGGTCCTGCTGGGGCCATCCGGCGATTGCGTGATCGAACGCAATATCGGCACCCATTTTTCCGAAGTTCTCAGCGACGATATCCGCATTCACAGTGACGACGGCCTGCCGGATGCATCACCAATCGATACCCCGCCGACAAAGACCAACGGGAAATAACCCGCATGACCATCGCGCCCATTTCGCATTGCCGACAGAATCAAACCAAACAGAAGCATCAAGCGCGTAACGGTTACGTGCCGCGCTGGCTGGTTCTGATCGCGATCTGGTCGCTGGTGCCATTGATTGCCATCGGATTTGGTGGTGATACCGTTCACGCGCAGACATTCAATTTCGACCTTGGGGATGGTCCGGGCGTAACGTCGTCTGGCCGGATGATCCAGCTTATCGGTCTGCTCACGGTGCTTAGCCTTGCACCCGCTATCCTGATGATGGTGACATCCTTTACCCGGATCGTGGTGGTTCTCAGCCTGCTGCGTACTGCACTTGGCATTCAGCAATCGCCACCCAATCAGGTCATGGTGAGTCTGGCGCTGTTTCTGACGTTATTCATCATGATGCCAACGATGGAGCGGGTCTGGGACGAAGGCCTGCAACCGATGATCAACGGCGATATAGACGAATTTGAAGGTATGGAAAGATCGGTGCGACCGGTTCATGACTTCATGATGACGCAGGTCCGCGACCGCGACCTTGAACTGTTCGTCAATCTTGCAAATGTCGAAGTCACCGGACCAGAAACCATTCCGCTGCGGGCTCTGATCCCGGCCTTCATGATCAGTGAACTCCGCCGTGCGTTTGAAATCGGCTTCCTGTTGTTTATCCCGTTCCTGATCATCGACATGGTGGTTGCCAGTATCCTGATGTCGATGGGTATGATGATGTTGCCGCCGGTCATCATCTCGTTACCCTTCAAGCTGATATTCTTTGTGATGGTCGATGGATGGTATTTGATATCGGGGTCACTGGTCGAAAGTTTCGGCGGGTAGCCAGCATTTACGAGAACACCAAAATAAAAGCCACCTTGCAGAAGCAGGCGGCTTTTTTTCATTACGACTTGGAACTGCGTCAGGCCGAGCGCTTACCCGTCTTGAAAACGTTCTTTTCAAGTGGCTTAAGACCAAAGCTGCCACGGCGCGGTGCAGGGTTATCCGCAACGTAGCGGTCCGCCTGCTGGCGTTCACGTTCATTCATGCGCGCACGCACCGCTTCCATTTCACGGTAAGCCTGACTTCCTGCCGAGGGTGCTGACATCCGCAGCCAGTAATAAGCCATGATGTTGTCCTGATCTACACCGCTACCAATCGCATAAAGCCGCCCCAAAGCCGCCTGCCCGTTAGCCGAGCCTTTACGTGCGGCACGCTCATACCAGCTTGCCGAACGGGCCATATCAACCGGCACACCAAGACCATGTTCATACATCACACCGATCAGGTGATAACCGCCCGGATGGCTAAGTTCAGCAAGGTCCATGGCAAGATCAAGTGCCGCAGCATAATCCGGCTCACGATGGGCAACGCCAAAGATCAATATCTGTGTCATCTGGTATTTGGCAGAAATATCGCCCTGATCACACGCATTCATCAACATGGTCCAGCCACGATTAAACAGCTTCAGATCCGACGAATGACAGAAATACATGGCGAGATTGGCCTGAGCATAGGTATCGCCCTCGTTCGCGGCCATTTCAAACCAGCTGATGCTTTCGGCAATATTGCGTTCCGCACCCAGCCCGACGCCAAGCGCATAACCAAGTGCTGATGCCGCCTCGACGCTGCCGGCACGTGCCGCACGCAGGTTATATTCAAACGATTTCGACGGATCGCGTCTTACCCCGCGTCCTTCAAGATAGAGATAGGCCAGAACACTTGCCGCGGAGGGATCATTCTGCTCGCTCGCGCGGTGGAGATATTCAACCGCCATCTCGTCACTCTGATCAACCCCCCATCCATTGAGGTAGCAGACCCCAAGGTTATAAAGGGCAGCGATTGAACCGTTTTCCGAAGCCTGTTCAAACCATTCGGCAGCTGTTTCCGGGTTTTCAGGAACCCCAAGCCCCTTGGCATAAAGATAACCAAGATTGTTGGCCGAAATACCTTCACCACCCAGTGCCTCTTCGCGGAACCAGTATGCCGCTTCGCGGTACCACTGTTCGCCTTCGCCCTGATCCTCGGCCACACCGATTCCCTTGGAACGCATGAAGCCATAGCAAATGGCAGCAAAGGCTCGGCTTTGACGGTGAATCTGATCAAGAATTTTGCGGGTGGCACCCTCGTCGCGCGGCATACCAACGCCGCGAAAATGCCTCAGCGCAAGCGAAAGCTGCGCGAAAATATCACGCTCAACCTTCGCGTCATCGTAATAGACCATTTTAAGTGCACGATCCATCACAGCACTGCTTCCACCAAATAGGACAAGACCCGACTTCCGAACCTTACAGGCACAGAAAGCCAATCAAAACACTAATATCACTATTAGTTTATAGCACTAAGCTGTGACTTTTCCAACTGATCACGATAATTGCCCAGAAATCCTTGGAAACTCTCGACTTCATCAACCTTGTTTGCCAACGTGCGATAGTCGATCAAGCCCTGAGACGGACTGGAGGTGATCAGGCTGAAGGCTTCGGCATACGGACTTTGCGCCATAACAATTCCATAGCGCCGCTTCAACATATTAAGCGTGCGTTCCTGCCCGCCCATCGCCAGATTGACGGCCCAGTTCAGGACATAGCGGGCACGTTCGTCACCAAAATTCTCAATGACATTGCCCTGATCCTCGCCCACAAGGCGCTGGAAAGTTTCAGCGGCAGAGAGATAGTCGCGGGTATCCCGGTAATATTCGACACGCAAAAGCTCGGCATCCTTGGACAGATCACCTTCAAGCGATGCCATGGCTTCGGCCCCGCGGTCGGTATCGAGGAGCGCGCGCGCGCGCAGGTGACGGCGCTGGGTTTCCAATTCACTGGATACCCCGGGAACGTCGCTGTTATCAAGCACGCGGATGGATTCTTCGGGCTTGTTATCAAGCAGATACACCAGCGCCAGACGTGCACCGACGCGTGCCTTTTCGGTTCCTGTTAGGCGGAAATCGACCTGATGCTCCAGAAGAGTTTCGGCACGATCGAACAATTCAACGTCAACCATGCGGTCAGCCAAACGACGAATAAGCTCATCGCCCTTTTCTCCGGCAGGGGTCAGTTCGCGGAACTCGTCATACAGCGCGACAGCCTTGATAGCCGAGATGTTGTTGATCTCGTCGCCCAGGTAAATTGATTCGAACGTGTTATGCATCAGATCGGTGACTTCGGTCGCCGACGGGCTGTTGGGGAAGAAGATCGCCGCCTGACGCAGGGTATTAAGGCCTTCGCGATATTGCTTGTTCTTGATCTGCAATTCGCCAAGCCTGCGCAGCAATGCCATCTCAAACCCGTCGCCACGCCATGCAAAACGCAGTTTTTCAAGCTGCTCGATCGCATCATCAAGTGTCAGCCGTTCAAGCCGCATCAAAAGCTCGGTGCGGTCAAATATTGCGTGCGCCCGCGCTTTGCGATTGCTGCCCTCGGCAACCTCATCCCAGGTTGCGATAGCCTGTTCAAACTCGCCTGCTTCTTCTTCGAAAATGCCCTTCAGATACTCGACATCCTTGATCTTGCTCGGGTTGATCCCCTTGGTCACAAGCATCTTCTCGATCAGGTCCATACCCGCGTCCGGATTACCAACAATCAGGGCCTGCTCCGCGGCAAGTGGCCCCAGCCGTGACAATAATTCTGGCGGATAGTTATCAAGGATATGAACGCTTTCAAGCAGATCACGCGCCCCGTCATTTGGACGACCACGCGCAGCAAACGTCACCGCACGCCACAACTGCATTTCGGGAATGGCACGCAGGCGCTCATCCTCCAGAAGGCGGGCCGCCTCGTCATATTCGCGATCAAGAAACTTGATTGCCGCCTTAAGTGCACGGAACTGCAGTTTCTGGGCAATCAGCGGGTCGTCGTCTTCCATTGTAGAGGCAACTGCGTCTGCTTCGGGGCCAAGCCCGTTTGCCAGGTAATATTGTGCCAGTTCAAGACGTGCCTTGTTCCGATGCTCATCACCGCTTTCGGCCAGATCGCGGCGCAACTGATGAATTGCCTTGTTATAGTTATCAAGCCCGCCGCGGCGCCAATCATCCAGTTCGAAAATCAGACCTTCTCGGCCATCCCCCGCACGTGCGCGCACCCCGGTCGCAGATGCCAGAAGGCGTGCCCCCTCGGGCGAAATATTCAAACCGTCGGCAGCCGTCACCACGACCGCCTTTCCATCATCCCGGTTCGTGACCTGTACACTTTCGTTAACCGGTGCGACGACAACGCCCTGCACCGATGGCAGAACTTCAAAATCCGGATACCGCAACGCTGTCTCGATGCCATACCCCATTTCCCGTGTTGGCACGACGCGAAGCGAATCACCGACTTCCGGGTCTTCAATCGGAATTGTCGGGCTGATATTGATCAACGGCACAACAAGGCGGGCGCGAGTTTGATTATCGAGCTCAATAGAAGGTCCCAGCCGTTCGATCGGCTGCATGGAGCCCTGCTGCAAGGTTACATCCCAGTCACCATTTTCTGATGGCGTGCTGTAAAGCCCCACACCGTCAGGAATGGTCATGCGCAATACCGTCGCATAAGGACTGTCGATCTGCTCGATCACTCCGATGATCTGGGCGGCATTCTGACGCACGGCATCCAGATCAAGGTTCGCGCGAACATCAAAAACCACCCAAAGGAAGCCGGCACGCGACCATATTGCAGCCCCCCCCAAACGGTTGAACGGGAAGCCCAGTGTCAGTTTGGTTGCATCCTGGGCGACCGTCACCGCAAGATTGCCAATACTTTCGCGCGCTGGCGCAACAGCATCTGGCGAAATCGGAATATCGGGTTGTTCCGCCAAACCACGTGCAATCGGATCATTCACGGGGGACGATGGGCTTCCCCCCGCTGCCTCAGCAGCACCGGGCGTTTCCGCAGTCGTTTGCGACGGCACTTCTGGTGCGGCAGGCGCAGCAGGTGCAGGGCTTGGGGATGACGTGCGTCTGGCTGCCGTGGTCGGCGGCGCAGCTGCTGTCGATGCACTGGAAGCGGCAGGTTCGCCCTGGACTCCCATTAGATCAACAACAACCTTGTTGCCTGAGCGGAAATGACGCAACGCGCGCGGCGGATTTGTCGCGATCTCAACAGATAAAGGATCTATTGCACTTTGGCGCAACGTGACACCTTCCGGTAATCGACGCGTTACACCAGTAGCATCGATGCGGGCAGGGGTGGTGAAGGCCAATATCTGATTACCCTGATCGCCATTCAACACATAATCCGTGCGGGTGGGCCAATCAAAAACCAGACGGTAGAATGTCGGGTGCCGCCCAACCCGAATTTCAAGCTCCGGCGCGGTGGCGGCAGGTGTAACAACTGCAGGTGCAGATTCCGTATCCGGCCGGGTTTGCGGTGCTGGGAATGGTTCGGACGCAACTCCCCCCTGTGGCGGCGGCGTTGGCGTGGGTGCTGCGGGCTGCACAGGAGCAGGTGCGAGAGCCGGTTTATCTAGAATATCAAGGACGACATTGGTGCCGACATTGAAAACACGGGCTTCGAAATCGTCACGCAGGACGAAAGCGACCGTACGTCCGTCCGGATCAAAAAAACCATCGCTGACATAATTGGATACGGGGCCAAGAACACCGCGCATGGAAGCAACCAGCGGCTGGTCAAAACGCACAACAAGTTGGTCACCGATTATTTCAGCGGTGTAATTGACGGGCTTGTTCCATTGCAGAACGATACGTCCATAGCCACTATGTGCGCCCGAGCGGATGATCACGGGATCTGCTGCCTGAGCGAGTGCGGGGCGCATTCCGATAACTGGCAATACTGCCAGACTGGCTACCACAATCACGGCAGCCAGCAGGAAACGCGCTACGACCAAAAGCATTCTTACGAACCTCCGATCCCGCTTCCGCTATGGGGTTCAATAACAATGTCGACCCGACGAGCCATTGTGAAACGTGCCTGCTCGTCTGCCATAACCGGAAGCTGGTCGTATCTTGATGCCGCAAATCCGTAAATATTTATGTAATCTGTGTAGCCGGATCTTTTAAGCTCGTTGGCAACAGCAGCAGCACGGGCTAGGGAAAGCTCCCAGTTCGAAGCATAAAGTCCGCGGCCGCTGACCGGGCGTGGGTCAGTATGTCCCTGCACACCGATCCTGTTCCCGATATTCCCAAGCACCCCGCCAAGGACAAAAAGCGCCTTGCGGGCCTGATCCGTCATTTCGGAACTGCCACTGATAAACAGGATATCCCCAGGCAGCGAAATCACAAGCTTATCTGCTTCACGGCTCAGCGTGGCATCACCAAGCACATCGTTGTCATCGATGGCGTCATCGATTACAGCGCTCAGGTAATCAAGATTCATCGCTGGCTTGCGATACACACGCGGGATATTAAGCTGCGCAACGGGCTCATCACTTTCTTCAACCGGTGACGGTTTGATTGACTGGGACAAAGAATCAACAACCTCGTCCCAACGGTCAATCTTGACCTTTGACATTGCAAACAGCATCACGAAGAAAGTCAGCAGAAGCGAAATAAGATCCGCAAGGCTGAGCATCCATGGTGGCGGCCCTTTGGGGCCATCATCGCGCTTTGGTTCATCCATCAGCCGTTCCCCCCTGATTGCGGAGCCAAGGGAATCGGTGCGTTTATTCCTGGCTGGCTTGCGCCGGGCAATGGAATAAGCATTTTTCCACCGCCAGCGTTACCCGAACCATTCGACGCAGGTGCCGATATCGCGCCATTGCTGGTGCCGCCTGCGTTGGCTGGTGTCGTTACAGGTGCGGGTGGTTCTTTGGGCCCGAAATTCCAGAAGAAACGGAAAGTAACGATAAAAGGATCAGCCCCCGGATCGATGCCAACATAAAGATTTTTATCTGGGGCCCCGCGATCAATAAGGTCGCGGGCGAATGCCCCCGCCCGACCGATCTGAAGGTTGTTTGCAATCTCGACAGTGCCTTTTGAACCGACCTCGCTGCCCATGACCATTTCCATCTCGTAGGACGCATAACCACTGTCATCGGCCAGCACTTCCGCGAGCTGATCCATGAATTCGCCTTGACGGTCCCTGATTAGAATCGAGTTGGGTTCAAATAACTGGTCGACATGCATGATGACTTCCATCAGCGTGCCCGGCTGTATCACCTGGACGCGCACGACCTTGATCGCTGTCTGAAATAATGATCCCAGCTTGTCCTGGGTATCTTCGGCCGAAACCACCGGCCCCTCAATCGAGGTTACCGTTTGCAGACTGGTGGTTGGCGGCAGAATGGCCGCAAACGCGGAAGACAGACTTTCCTGTACTTCGCGGGTTTTGACTTCTTCGAATGTCGAAATCGTATTCAGAAGGATGAAGAACGCCAGAAGCAGGAGATAGAGGGCGAGGAACAGTGCTACGGCACCGTTTGCGGGCGGGCTTGGTGGTCTTGGTCCGTCGTCCTCTATTTCCGCCATAACCGTCCCATTTAGCTAAACATCGCGTCGATGTCAGCCTGCGAAACCCCCTTGCCGTCGAGCTGCGGCCCGTTCAGCAAGGCTTCTTCGCCTTCAGGTTCCTTTTTCTTCCGCGGATTGGACGCAGCATATTTGGCAATTTCATCACCAAATGCCTTGACCAAACCCTCGACCCTTTCTTCGATTGATTTCAGGGCCTTGATCACCTTGGTCGTACGTTGACCGGTAATATCCTGGAAGTTACAGGCTTCATAAACGCGCATGGTCGCGCTGGTTACGATTTCAGCCTGCTCAGGGGGAAGACTTGCAGCAAATTCCTCAAGCGTATCCATCGCATCAAGGATTTCATGCGTCGCACCGGCGGTTGCATCGACAATCGCGTCGAGCTCGTCCGTTGCGTTGGGAATATATTCCGCCTTGATATCGTCCGGCCGCAAAGATGCAATTTCGGATTTCATCTTGCGAATGATGCCCGAAAGTTCATCCAGTTCACCAAACAGGCGTTTCTGGTCGTCTGATGGCTTGTCGCCTTCCGAAACAAAGCGGGAAAGCTGATCCATCAGGTCAGACAGTTGCTCGACCTTAAGCTCATCACCATCAAGGCGCGCTTTAAGGTCCAGCAACAGCTGCCGCAATTCGTCTTTGGACGTTTTGGACATCTACGGTATCGCGGGACTAAAGCCCCGCGCCCCTAATCAAAACTCACCGATCACGGTGGTGAGTTTGCCCTTCAACGTCTCTGCGTTGAACGGCTTGACGATATAATTCGAAACGCCGGCTTTTTTGGCCATGACAACGTTTTCGGTTTTCGCCTCTGCGGTGATCATGATGAAGGGCAGATCCTTCAGCTTTGTATCAGCGCGAACTTCTTTCAGAAGCTGAAGACCAGTCATCGGCTCCATATTCCAGTCAGAAATCACAAGGCTGAACGACTTTTCGCGCAGTTTGCGCAAAGCCATGCTGCCATCCGTCGCTTCTTCGATGTTCGTAAAGTTCAACTGCCGCAGGAGATTGCGGATGATACGCAACATGGTTTTGTAGTCATCCACAATCAGGATCGGCATATTCGGATCGACGGCCATTCACCACTCCATCATGCTATCAAATCTCTCACCCTTACCCCTGTATTCCCTGTGCATAAGGGTAAGGCCCCTATAATCGTGATGTACCTATTTAACAATGGTTAATCAAGGCTTTTCACAATTCCCTAATAACATCCATCATGTTGAACACACTGCAATAATCGACTGGTTGATGCCCTTCCAGATAACAGTCAGCGCCCCGGATCAGCAAGATTTGAGATTATTGAAGCGGCAACATGTTTATATCCTGTTTATAAGCCAACTCTGTTGTCAGAGCACGTGCGCGGTCTGGTGACATCTCCGCCAAAACAGCAGCAGTATTTGCCTCGCGCATACCAAGTGCAACCTGCAACAGGATTTCCATATCAAGATCGTTCCAGATACGCGCAGCATCCTTCGGTTTCATTTTCTCATAGACACTGATCAGCTTCTTGATCCGATCACTTTCCTGCTCTTCCTTGGTTGCCACCAAATCCTCAATCGCAGTTTTAAGCGATTTCATTTCCTCGATCTTGGCGTCAATCCGGGCTTCGGCAGCAGCAAGAAGGCTCTCGCGCTCATCAAGGCGCTGTTCCTTTCGATCAAGTTCCGAGCGCCGCACCGAAAGGTTCTGCAAAAGATCGATTTCTTCCTGTGTGAAAAGGGTCGGATCACCGCCCAGCATCGGCGGCGTATCACCCGCGCCATCAATACCCCCAGTGCCGTCACCTTCCATCATCCCCATCGGGTCATCAAGCCCGGGCGCACCTGTTTCCGCAGGTTGATCCGGAGCCGCAGATGGATCAGGAGCCTGGGCACGCGCAATCTGAACCACACTGATACCCGATGCATCAGCAGCTTCATCACCTTTGGGCTCATCCGAAAACAGTCCGACGATCTTGACCGTTAAAACGACAAAACCAACCACGACCACCAACGGCAGGATACGTACAGCAGACATTCATTCACCCGGCAAATGGGACGCTTGCACGCCCATATTGAACTTCAAATCATATACTAACAGGTAGGTATCAAATTTGTCGAAAAAAGACGCCCCACCTGTTTTTTAGCAATCATGGCGATTTTATCTGATTGACCCTATCAACAACGCCTCTAACGGACAGACCGCAAAGCGGCGAGAAGTTCACGTTCGGCTTCGGAACGCCCGGCATCCTCATCTTGTTCATAAGGATCAGAAGCAGGTTCGCGTAAAGGCGATCCACCAGATCGCATGCCCGAACCATATCCGCCACCAGCCGGTTCGGCCGAAGAAGGCGCAGATGCGCCAGGCATTGTGCCGCGTTCAACATCACGCATCAACCGGGCAGCCAGTTCCTCTGCTCGGGTTTCAACACCCTGCCTGTCATCAACAACGTTGTTTCGCTCTTTACCGGTAGCATTTCCGGCCTCGGCAAATTTTGCCTCGCCAGCACCGCGGCGGGTGGCATTGACATCACTTGCCGCCTTTTCCAGTCGGTTGGCAATGCTCTCACCCCGATCGACCATAAAGGACAGATCTTCGTGCAGCCCACTGGCCTTTTCGATATCTTCACGCAATTTTTCGCCGGATTGCTCGGCCATTTCCTTCAGCGCGCGGATTGAAACTTCGGCTCGTTCGTTTGCCGCATTGAAAGCCGTCAGAAAGTTCTGCATTTCTTCGCGATTGCGACGAAACGCCGCCAAACGACGGCTCAGGATCATGGCGTAGATGATCGTCGCAATTAGCAACACAATCATTACCAGATCAAGATAGATGGCATAGTCCATCAACTGTCGTCCTCGTTATGCCGCGCCCGGTCACGAACCTGAATCGCGATCCTGTCCCCCTTGCGCCCCATCATCCCCTTGAACAGGGGGACATCGCCGCACCGAACCTCGACAGGCGAGGTCGGACTGGTATTAAGAACCAAACGGTTGCCAACTTCCAGATTAATCACATCGCCAAGCGACATGATCTGCTCGTCGAGTACCGCAAGAAGGTTCACATGGGTTTGCCACAACTCGTTCGCTAGGTGATTTTCCCAGATCGAGTCTCGACCGAATTTTTCCCCCATGAACATCTGAAGCAGCAGTTCACGAACCGGCTCCAGTGTTGCATATGGGATCAGCAGTTCCAGACGACCACCGCGATCTTCCATGTCAATGCGCAGCTTTGCAACGATGGCAGCATTGGCATGACGGGCGATGGTCGCAAAACGCGGGTTGGTTTCAAGGCGCTCGAACCGGAAGGTCACCGGGCTTAATGGGTCAAATGCCGCCGACAAATCCCCGAGAACCACATGGATCATGCGCTCGACAAGATTGCGTTCAATCGTGGTGTAGGGACGACCTTCAATACGCATTGCCGCCGTACCGCGACGCCCGCCCAGCAACACATCCACGATGGAATAAATCAGCGCAGAATCAACCGTCAGCAACCCATAGTTGTCCCATTCCTCGGCCTTGAAAACACCTAGCATGGCGGGCAAGGGGATCGAGTTCAGATAATCCCCGAAACGCAACGACAGGATGTTATCAAGCGATACTTCAACGTTGTCGGATGTGAAGTTACGCAACGAGGTGGACATCATGCGCACCAGCCGGTCGAAAACAACTTCGAGCATCGGCAGACGTTCATACGCCACCATCGACGAGTTGATGATCGCCTGAATGCCGGATTGGTCACCCGCACCTGATCCGTCATCAAAACCAAGCAGACTGTCAATTTCATCCTGGTTCAGAACACGCGCAGATCCGGGGCCAACATCCTCATCTTCGCCACCGCCATCTTCATCGCCAAGCATGGATTCCCATTCGGCGGCCATATCCTCGCCACCGTCGTCTCCATCCTCGTCAGCGCCTGCCATGGCTTCCCATTCAGCGGCAAGTGCGTCATCATCATCTTCATCTGCCATCGGCGATTTGTCCCTGGCCCTTCTGGCCCGTTACTTTCTTGCCCATATACTTTCTTGTATGGTGTCTCTGGCATTGCCGCCAGCACCTTATTGTACCAGCATTTCCTTGAACAGAACGTCGTTGATTTTTGCAGGCTTTGCTGCTGCACTGACACGGATCAGCAATTCTTCACGAAGGCGGAACATCCCCTCGGAGCCAGCCAGATCTTCCGGTCGCAGTTCACGCAGGTAAACCTGAAAGTTATCAACAATACGCGGCATCATTTGCTCGATCTGGGGCAACATGCTCTGGTCTGCAACTTCCAGACTGACGCGTATTTTAAGATAACTTTGCTTGCCTCCTCCGGCGTTCAGGTTCACCAGAATTTCCGGCAGATCGACAAACCCGACATTTTGCGGAACCCCCGGCGCCTCTTCGATGGCGCTTTCGGAAATCACTTCTTCGGTGTGATCCCCCCCGCCGCCGGTCACCATGTCAATCACAGGCTGAAGAAGCCCCGTGAAATAGGCCGCAGCAGCACCACCCAATAGCAGGAGTACCAGCAGGATAACCACGACCAGCAATTTCTTGCTGCGTCCCCCACCGCCTTCCAGTTCTATTTCGTCGACATCATCACCCATCGGTCTGCATTACCCTGCGTTCAACACCGTTACCCTCTGACCAGCAAACACTATGCCGGAATGATGAGACATAATGCCTCGACGTTAAAATTCCGTTTCCCGCATTTTTCCGCGCAATCACCTCTGTAAAGTAAATTAGTTCGGGACGACCCGATTATCACCCCCGGCACAGACGCCCCGGCAATAATGCACGGCAGGTTCTGCCAAAGCAGGGCCACAGAATGTGCGGCAACAAATGCCGGGCGAAATTTTATCTTTCGATTTCATAAACTTACCATAACTGGCACGCCTTTCGCAATTAGCCTGTCCAGATCACCTACCCGATTTGGGAAAGCAGAATTATGGAAAACGTTACCTACATCGCTTTGTCGCGTCAAAAGACGCTCCGCAGCATGATGAACAACATCTCTCAGAACCTGGCGAACATGAATACGACCGGGTACAAGGAAGAAAAGATGATGTTCACCGATTGGGTTGCGAAGAACAAGGATGCGCCGTTCCGGGGCGAGCGTGAAATATCGCTTGTTCAGGACATCGCGCAGTTTCGCGACACACGCGTAGGCAACATTGAAATCACTGAACAATCGCTTGATGTGGCACTGAGCCAGCCGGACATGTTCTTTGCAGTACAGACCCCAACCGGTGTGCAATATACACGCAACGGTAACTTCACTGTTGACCCAGGCGGACAGCTTGTCACCAATCAAGGGCTACCGGTCTTGAGCGATGCTGGCCAGCCTATTTTTTTCAATGAAGCTGACGGGCAAGTCAAAATCAAAGGCGATGGTAGCATTTCAACCGATATCGGTCAGATAGGCCGGCTGCAGGTTGTAACGTTTGATAACGTTCAGGATATGAATAAAACGGGTAGCTCCCTATACAGCATCATCAAAGAAAACCCGAACGATCCCGATGGAGCCCAGCCGGTTGAGAATCCCGGCGTTGTTCAGGGTGCCCTCGAAAAATCCAACGTCAACCCGATCAGTTCAATGACACAGATGATTGATGTGTTGCGTACCTATCAGTCCGTGACTCGGTCGCTGGAAAGCGAGAACGAGCGTCAACGTAACATGATTAGCAAACTGGGCGATGTTCGCGCCTGATTAAACGGGCGCCCGCCCTAAAGAATTCATATGCGCCCATGGCGTAGACCCAGGAGACAGAAGATGCGGTCACTTGATATTGGAGCCCTTGGCATGCAGGCACAATCCACCAACGTGGATGTGACCTCGCACAACATCGCCAACATGACCACCACCGGCTATAAACGCCAGCGCGCCGAATTCCAGGACCTGCTATATCAGGATCTGCGTCGCGCCGGGTCCCCGTCATCCGATACAGGGACAATTGTTCCTGTCGGCGTTCAGGTCGGCCTCGGTGTAAAAACCGCAGCAATAGGGCGTTATATGGGTCAGGGCACCCTATCTCTGACCGAAAACGAGCTTGATGTTGCCATACAGGGACGCGGTTACCTGCAGATCGATTTGCCCAGTGGTGAAACAGCTTACACCCGTGACGGCACTATGAAACTCGATGCCAATGGACAGATCGTAACCAAAGATGGTTTTGCCGTTCAGCCGGGTATCACCGTGCCAAACAACGCGACGTCCATCACCATTAACACCTCAGGAGAAGTGCTCGCCGAAATCGATGGCCAGGTTGCACTTCAGAATCTGGGACAAATCCAACTTGCAACCTTCATCAACCCAGCCGGGCTTGATGCGCTTGGCGATAACCTGTTCCTCGAAACTGAGGCGTCAGGTGATGCCACCACCGGTGTTCCTGGTTCTGTTGGTTTTGGTACCGTTCAGCAGGGCTATCTGGAATCCTCAAACGTCAACGTCGTTCAGGAAATCACCAACCTGATAAAGGCGCAGCGCGCATACGAGATGAATTCCAAATCGATCTCGACCACGGATGAAATGATGAGCTCCGTCAGCAACCTGCGTTAATTCGATACGGTTCCGAACTGATAAAAACTCTTGGAAAATGAATGCGCGGGCAGCCTTGGAAAAAGTGGTTTCCCGCGTTAACTGCGTTTACGCGATTTATACAGTTCCGTGCTATGGTTGGCGGATGAAAATGCAGAAAATATTCCTTGTCCTTGCCCTTTTGCTTGCGGTGCTGCTGAGCAACCCAAAACCGTCGCACGCGCAATCGTCGTCCAGCTCCCAAGAACTGGATACCAATATCCTGTTGCGCCCTGATGCGGTTGTCGAAGGACAATATGTGACATTGGGAGACATTTTCAGCGGCATCGACGTTGAACAGGCTGATATTCCGGTTTCCCATTCCCCGCAGCCCGGACGGCAAAGCGTTCTTGATTACCGCTGGCTTTATGGCATTGCGCAGCGAAACAAAATTGCATGGCGCCCCCGAACGACGGCGGACCAAATCGTCATCACCCGCGCAAGCCAGACAATTTCCATCGACGAAATTTCCGAAGCGATCAAAGATGCGCTTGTCGACCACGGAATAAAGCCGCCCTTTACTGTCGACCTTTCCGGCGAGACATTTCAAATCCATCTGCCTGTCGATGTACCGGCCGAAGTCGAGATCACCGGTCTTGACGTCAACCAACGGACAAACCGGTTCATTGCCAGTGTCACCACCGGCACGCAAACAGCCCAGCGCCGCACTTATCGCATGAGCGGCAGATATTTCCCCCTGGCACAGGTTCCCGTTGTGATCGAACCCGTCCGGCGTGGAGAGATCGTCCGCCCGGATCAGGTTGAATACCGAAATGTCCGCTCGGAACGCCTTCCAGCGGGAGCCATTCGCGACATCAACGATGTTATCGGCAAAGAAGCTTTGCGCCCGATCAAATCAGACGAACCCCTGATGTTCCGCGACTTTTCCAATCCGATCCTTGTTCGGCGCGGCGCACTGGTTACGATCCGATTGTTCACCGCCAACATGTCGCTAACCGCACGCGGCAAAGCGCTTGAAGACGGGGCAAAAGGCGCGATCATTCGCGTCATGAACATGACCAGCAACAAAACCATCCAAGTGGAAGTTGTTGCCGAGAACGAAGTTCGCGCTTTGCCCGCAATGTCGCAATAACACGGCGATTTCCCGCAATTCACGATGAAAGACAAAGGCTTGCCGACCCGGCAAGCTTTGCCCGCTCGGGAACCGTAATCTGGCATGAGGATTGCGTAGATACAGGCAGGAATTCCAGGAGGAATAAATGCCCGTTAATCACATGCAGATTTCAATGCGCCGCTTGGCAATTGTAACCGGCCTGATCGGTGCCACAGCACTGCTTTCAGGCTGCAACGCGATGAAACGCCTTTCCGAAGTCGGCGAGGCACCGAGGCTCTCGGCAATCGACAATCCCACGCAGTCAGAAACCTATCGACCGGTAAGCCTGCCAATGCCTGCACCGCAGGTCGCAGAAAGCAATCCGAACTCGCTATGGCGTTCCGGTGCACGTTCGTTCTTCAAGGACCAGCGCGCCAATCAGGTTGGTGACATTCTGACGGTTGTTGTCGATATGCAGGACAGTGCGGCACTGGCCAACACCACCGCACGTTCCCGCACCAATAGCGAAGATCTCGCGGTACCAAACCTTTTTGGCCTCGAGTCCGAATTCACCAAAGTACTACCGGAAACGATCAACCCATCATCGATGTTCGATATGGACAGCGCGACGTCCAACAGAGGCAGTGGCACGCTTGACCGTAACGAAGCGATTGACCTGCGCGTGGCAGCCATCGTCATTCAGGTTCTTCCGAACGGAAATTATGTCATTCATGGTCGTCAGGAAATCAGGGTAAACAGCGAAGTCCGTGAAGTTCAGATCGCGGGCGTCATACGTGCTGCAGACATCAGTTCGTCCAACGAAGTCGAATATGACAAAATCGCGGAAGCCCGTATTTCCTATGGTGGTCGCGGTACGATTTCCGATGTACAGCAGCCGCGTTACGGCAGCGAAATCATGGATGTCATTCTACCGTTCTGATTAATCCTGATCGCCTGCGCCTTCCTGGATTCCCGTGGGCAATCACGATTGACCAAAACCGGCCTGCCACAGGCCGGTTTTGTTTCGCCTGAACCAAGCCAAAACAAAAAAGGTCCGGCTGCAAATTACAGCCGGACCTTTGATTTTGGTTATCCCTAACCGGTATTCCCCAACAGAGCCTTGGCTTTTGCCATTTGACCGGATCAACGCAGGCGCGACCCGTGTTTGTTTCCCGACGCGATCAGTCGTCGCGGCGAGTGCGCTCCATCCGTTCGTGGCGTTCCTGAGCTTCGATGCTCAGGGTCGCAATCGGACGAGCTTCAAGTCTTTTAAGGCTGATCGGCTCGTCGGTTTCTTCGCAGTAACCATATGATCCGTCTTCAATTCGACGCAAAGCAGCATCAATTTTTGAAATCAGCTTACGCGCCCTGTCACGAGTGCGGAGCTCCAAGGCCCGGTCTGTTTCGGCCGATGCACGATCGGTCAAATCCGGTTCCTGAAGTCCCCCGCCATCCTGCAGGCTCGCTAATGTTTCCGAAGATTCTTGCAGCAGTTCAGCCCGCCAGGCCAAAAGCTTCTGCCGGAAATATTCCCGCTGGCGCGGGTTCATGAACTCTTCGTCCTCAGCGGGACGATAGTCTGGTGGTAGCGTGATAGTCATGTACGCCCTCTATACAGGACTCATCGAACGCGCGGCAATATAGAGGGCGCGCGCAATGGGTGCAAGCTGATTGAGTAAATAAATCTGAATTAGCCTGAAAGCCTTCATAACCCTGAGTTTCACGACCAGAGCTATTGCCCAAACCTTGAATTTCAGGCCAGACCGGAAACTTCAAGCTTTGCAAGCTCGACCTGTGCCCGCAGATCAATCTCGTCCAGCACAGAAGAAAGGGCTGGATCGGAGATATTTTCGCGCTGCTGATCCAACAGCCCGACAAGCTGGCGCAGTCGGCTGGCAGGCAAAGTCCCGCTCAACAGAGCATCCCGCACACCTTCAAGCTGTTCAAGCAAGCTTTCGGCCCGCAGGACGGCGTGCTTTTTCGGGGAATCAAGTGCATCACCACTTTGCTGTAACGCCAGCAATGCATCGAGCGCACTGACCGTTCCCGAACTATGCACACTACCTGCCCCGCTTGCTCCGCCCGCGGAATCGAGTGAACGAATTGCATCAGCAAAACCGCCCGCACCGCCACCGCCAGATGTTTTCTTGCGTGTCGTGCTATTCGTGCCTGTCGCTTTGGATCCGCTGACCTTCATTTTTCACTTCCGCCTGCTATGTGGTAAGCTTGCCGGGATCGAACATTCAGCCATCACTACGTCAATCAGCTGTGCAAAGCCTGTCGGCTCAATCCGCACAGCCCTTTGGCAGTGATCCCGTTAGGCCGAGTCTCCCCCAAAGCGTTGCCTGACGCAACGGGAAAAAAATGCCGGGTCAGCACTCCACTATTGCCGTGCAGTTCGTCTCCTCGTCAAAAAAACACCGATTTTCCGGAAACTTGCGCAATCAGTGATCCAAAGCTTTGGCTTTCTGCCATCTGGCACGGTTTTCGCTGAAGTGTTTGCAAATTGTATCGGGTGGCAAACCCATCCCCGGAAGCGGAACAAAGAATATGATCAAAGGTCTAGGCAAATATGCATTAAAGGCAGCAGTGCTGGGCATGATCGCCCTGACGCAGGTTGCTCCGGCAAACGCCCAGTCGCGCATCAAGGATATCGCCGACTTTGAAGGCGTACGTGACAACATGCTGGTCGGTTACGGCCTGGTTGTCGGTTTGAACGGCACGGGTGACGATCTGGGTGATGCTGACTTTACCCGCCAAAGCCTTGTGGCCATGCTTGAACGGCTCGGCATCAACGTGCGCAGCCAGATCGATGACATTGATTCCGACAATATCGCGGCCGTAATGGTCACCGCCACCCTGCCTCCCTTCTCGCGTCAGGGTTCGCGTCTTGATGTCTCCATCAGCGCAATAGGCACCGCCAAAAGCCTTCAGGGCGGTACACTTTTGGTAACCCCAATGGTCGGTGCAGACGGCGAAGTTTATGCTGTTGCCCAAGGCAATCTGGCGGTTGGTGGTTTCTCGGCCGGAGGCAATGCTCAAACCGTGGTCAAGGGTGTTCCGACTTCTGCGCGTATCGCCAATGGCGGCATCGTTGAACGCGAAATCGATTTCAATCTCAATTCCATGCAGAACATGTCGGTTGTCCTGCGCAACCCCGATTTCACGACGGCAAGCCGCATCGCCGAAGCCGTCAATGCCTATCTTGGTGAAGTCGCAGCCCGTCCGAGCGACCCGGGTACCGTTCGCATCAACATTCCGGAACGCTACAATCAGAATGTCGTAGCTTTGCTGACGGATATCGAACAGCTTCGCGTTGAGCCTGATCAGATCGCACGTGTGGTCATCGACGAAAACACCGGCACGATCGTTATGGGCGAAAATGTTCGCATCAATCGTGTTGCCATTGCACAGGGCAACCTGACTATTCGCGTCACCGAGACCCCACAGGTGTCTCAGCCTTCTCCGTTCTCGCAGACGGGTACGACCGAAACCGTTGATCGCACCAACATTCAGGTCGATGAAGGCGAGGATAACCAGCTCGGCGTTCTTGAAAGCGGCGTCAGCCTGCAGGAACTGGTTAATGGCCTGAACAGCCTTGGCGTCGGACCGCGCGACATGATCACCATCCTTCAGGCGATCAAAACGTCCGGCGCACTTCAAGCCGAAATCGAGGTGATGTGATGATGATCGACAGCACCAATGCATTGATGGCGCAGGCGCAGACATCTGCCCAGTACGGCAGCCAGAACAATGTCTCGAACCGCGCAAGCCAGTTGACAGACGGACATATCAAAACCGAAGCCCAGGCGCGTAAAGCAGGCCAGGAATTTGAATCAATGTTTCTAGGTCAGATGCTGAGCCACATGTTTGCAGGTATCGAAACCAACGAAACATTTGGCGGCGGGCATGGCGAAACCATGATGCGGTCCCTGCTTGTTGATGAATATGCCAAAGAAATGACCCGCGCAGGTGGCATCGGAATTGCAGATGCCGTTACACGCGAAATCCTCAAGGTGCAGGAAGGATAATGACCATGACCACCGAACAGATGGTTATCGAACTCAAAAGCGTCACTTATGACCTGATTTCCCTGCTGGAGCGCGAGAATCAGGGGATGCGGGCCATTCCAATGCAAGAATATGAACGTTTTATCAATGATAAAACAGCGCTTTGCATGCGGTATGAGCAGTTGGTAACAACCCTTCGTAAACATGGGGACGAGCTGAAAAAGCTACCTACAGAAATCCGCGCAGAGCTAAGAGAACTGCAAGAACGCTTTCATGACGTTGCCGACAAAAACCGAATAGTTCTTTTGGCAATGCGGCGCACCACAGATCACATCGTAAAGACAATCGTCGACTCGATAAAAAAGCAGGCGGCAAGCGACTTCAGTCCATATGACAAATATGGAAACGCAGCGTCCGCACCAATCAGCAGCTATTCGAAACCGCAACAGAAAAAGTCTCTCTCGGTTTCACTGAATAAAACCCTTTAACGAGGTATTTTGTTATGTCGTTGACCTCTGCACTGAACAGCGCTGTTTCTGGTTTGAATACCGCACAAGCGCGCATTGCTGTGACGTCATCAAATATCTCGAACGTAAATACCATCGGCTATTCGAGAAAGATTTCCCAGCAGGAAACAATCACCCTTAACGGAACTGGCGCGGGCTCGACTGTCTCAAGCATATCGCGGAACATCGACGAGGGCTTGATGAAAACCCTGCGCGCCGAAATGGCTGACGCAGGGCGCACGGAAGTTCGTCTCAATTTTTATCAGAGCCTGCAACAAATGTTTGGCTCACCTGAGTCTAACTCCGCGATTAGCCAGCGCATAAGCGAACTTGCTAACGCGATGGATCAAGTTGCGACCTCTCCCGAGCAGAATGCCCCAAAAATCGAGGTTGTCGAGGCGGCCGAACAAGTTGTGAAATCGTTCGCGACAATGTCTGACCGGTTACAAAGTCTTCGTGCTGAAGCTGACGACCAAATCGGCGCAGACGTTCGCCGTGCCAATCAGCTTTTGTCCGAAATCGGCCAGCTAAACAGCTCTATTGTACAGCTGAAAAATCTGGGACAGCCAACTGCCGACTTGCTCGATAAACGAGACAACGCGCTGACCGAGCTGTCCAAAATTATGAATATCAATTCATTTACACGTGGTGACGGTTCAATCGTTGTCATGACGGGCACCGGTAATCGTGTGCTGCTTGACCGTAATGTTGAACAGCTGACCTTTAATGAAACGTCGAGCTTTTCGGCAGGCTACGGTGGTGACGGATTGTCGCTGAACGGTGAAGACATCACTGACGAGCTCAAATCCGGCACACTACGCGCCCTATTTGATATGCGTGATACAGAGCTGCCGGAAATGCAGGATCAGATAAATGAACTTGCTCAGAACCTGCGTAACGAACTTAATGCAATTCATAATAAAGGCACAGCATTTCCGCCCCCCGCAAACCTCAGCGGAACGCGTCTTGTCAACCTGGGCGATACAATATCGGCTGCCGGCCCAAGCAACACTGTCCGTATTGCGGCCCTGAATGCCGATGGCTCGCTAACGGCCGGAGCCAGCTACCTTGACCTTGACCTTGCCGGACTGACACCGCCAACGGTTAATGAAATCATCAATCAGATCAACAGTGCACCGGGTCTCGCGGGACGAATTCAAGCGCGCCTGGAACCCTCGCCGAGCGGAAAACTCATAATCGAAGGCATCGGTGAAAATAAAGTCGCGATCAACGAAATGGATAGCGCGATTGACGTAAATGGCATCGAAACCAGAGGCTTCTCACACTACTTTGGGCTGAATGATTTCTTTGCCAGCGACGAAACCGGTGCGACCCTCTATTCATCTCCTGTGAACAACCCCGATGCAGCGCTTTCTGTAGTTGGAACATTGACGATTAACGGGGTCAATGTTCCCTACACCACTTCAGACAGCATGGCCGATTTGGCGGCGACGATTAACGCTATCCCAGGTCTTTCGGCAACCGTTATGGAAGATGGAAGCAGAGGCCGACTGAAAATCACTTCCGATAGTGGCGCCAACATCTCTTATTCCGACACGGGAAGTCTCGTATCCAAACTCGGACTTTCCGAAAACTCACCGTCAACAGCGCTGGGTTTGACCGTAAATAGCTCAATCTCCGACAATCCGGGACGAATTATTCGCGGAGCGATGAACGCTTCAAGCTATGCGTCCTCAACAGGACAAACAACAGGCACGGATGCAATTACCGGTCTCACCGGCGGAGACTTGGTCCTTCGCGGCGAGTTCGGCTCAACAACAGCCGTGACCTTGGCTTATCCGGCTGGCGCGTCGCTGGACGACATTGCAAATTTGATCAACAACAATGCAACGCTAACTGCTGCGAATGTGACAGCAGAAGTTCGCTTTGATAGCGGTGTTGGCGGCTATGTCTTGATGATCAATGATTCAAACAAAGATTCTCTGGGACTTGAAGACGCCGGCGGCGGCAACCTGATCACCGCCATCAACCTCGACATCACAACAGGGTTGAGTTCCGGTGACAATAGCGCAGCGCTCGCAATGGCAGACCTGTTTGACTCTGATGGTATCGATTTTGATGCAGCAGGTGGACTGCCAAACCAGAAAACCAGTTTTACCGGCTATGCGGCCTATTTGATTTCGACGAATTCCGCCAAAGCATCAACAGCCAAAAGTCAGGCAGATTTCAGCGCGACTCAAACTGCCGACCTCAATAACAGGCTGCAAAATATTGCTGGGGTAAACCTAGATGAAGAAATGTCAGACTTGATCATCTTGCAGCGTGCATACTCGGCATCGGCAAAAGTTTTTACAACGGTTGACGAGTTGTTCGACAGCCTCATGAACGTCATTTAAAGCCTCGCGTAGCGAAGAGGATATCTATCATGATCGGAAGAGTTGCCACTTTCACCAATCACAATTTGCTGACCAATCAGGCGCTCGGCCAAGCATCTAATATTGTCGATTTACGGAACCAGGCATCAAGCGGCTACAAGTCGCGTGATTACGCAGGCATAGCTTCCGAAGCACAGGGTCTTTTGAGCTTCGAAAACAATCTAAATCGCCTAGAACAATATAATCGTAATGGTGTGCAAACCTCTTTGCGCCTTAAGAGTATGGAAACAGCAGTGAGCAACATCCTGGAACTTGCAACAGATATGCAAGCCCAGATTCTGAGTGCAACAAATGCTGATCAGGCAGACGAAGCCGCGATAAATATATCCGCGAGATCGGCTCTTGAGCAACTTGAGGTCTTGCTTAATACAAAACTTGATGGCCGCTACCTGTTTGGCGGCTCGGACACCGGAAGCAGTGCAGTTAATTTTGACAATGTAGTCCTGCCTGAAACTCAAATGTCCGAACGATCCGTTGGTGACGGTACTGCAACACTGGCGAGCCTCGGTGTGACGGCTCCGGGCGGAACACTTGATATCAACGGAACCCTTATTCCCTATACCGATGCTCAAGACGTGCAAACTTTGGTGAATGACATCAATGCTGCCGGCGCTGGAGCAACAGCGACATTGCGCCAGGATCCCGAAGGCGGCGAGGTAAAGCTGGTGATTGAAGCAACAGGCGGCGGGCCGCTGGCAATTGCAGATATCGGCAACCTGCAGACCTCCTTATCAATGGTTAGCGCCCCGAACCCGGCTGCGGACTATGCGTATTACGAGGGAAACCAACAGAAACTCTCTGCACGGTTGAACGAAGAGTTTACTATTGAATATGGGATCAACGCTGACGAAAGCGCATTTGAGGAATTGATCCGCGGATTGAAAATCGCTGCGGAAACAGGAAACCCTGCGTCTCTGAACGTTGCTTTGGGACACGTAAAAAACGCAATTAAATCCCTGACTGATGTTCAAACAAGTATCGGGGTCGACTTACACAATACGGAAAATGTTCAATCGCAAAACACTGATCTGAAACTGTTTTACGAGGAAGCGGTTACAAGTTTCGAAGCTGCTGACATCCCATCGACAATTGCCATTCTCGCGCAGTATGAAACTTCGCTGCAAGCGAGCTATATGGTCCTAAATAAGAGCACACAACTATCCCTTACGGATTATCTTCGTTGAAGCAGTAGGTAAAAAACGCCATATTCAAGATAATTGAGAAATCAGATGATTCTGGAGACCAACATTATGGCCGAAAGCCAGCCGCTCGATGAGCAGGCCAACAGCGTCGAATTGAATACGCGATTTGGACAGCTGACGCTTGACCGAAGCAAGGCTATCAGCATGAACGCGAAAATGCTGGGTTTTTCGGACAGCAGTCATTTTGGTTTGATTGATATTCCTGGAAATGCCAAGTTGCCATACAAACTTTGGCAGAGCTACGACAACGAAAACGTTTCATTCATCGTCTATCCATATATGACGGGCAACGAAATTGTCGATTTTCAGGAAATTCAGGACGCAGCAACCCATCACGGGGTAGCGCCAGAAGACGTGGCTGCTGTATTTGTTGTCAAAATTGACAAGCGCGAAGATGGAAAACTATCTCTAAGTGTCAATCTGCAAGCGCCCATCATCATAGATACTGCCAAACAAACCGCTTGGCAGCATATCTTTCCGCACAACAAATATCCGGTCGACTTTGCTCTTTAATAATCCCCATCTCGATCCCTATGAGATTCTGGGACGAGAAGTTAAAGCTAAAAAGTTTTGAAACGCTGCCATACTGGCAGCGTTTTTTTTTCAGCCGATCACAATCATCCCCTACTTGAAATTGCAGGGGCATTTTTTGCCGGGTCCAATAGCGCATGGCGCAAATGGGATAATAATATTCCTAGCCAGATCATAGGCCGCTCCTTTCGGACAGAGTCCCCGTCGCTTGACGCTTCACCAGACCCCAAAATAAATGAATAAAAACAAATAATTAGCTAGGCATTCAAAAACTGGCACACGTCCTGCATAGATGATGGAAACTTTTGTACAAAGACCTCGAAAGTAAGAATTCACGAGCAGGCCGGATCCAGAAAGAATCTGCGTGCTCACCCGAACCGCCTGATAGCTCAGGCATCGCGAATGGTCACCGACCGTTCAAACAGACCCGATAATGGGATATGTATTGATCCAGTTTAGGGGGCACTCATGGCTCTTAACGTAATCTCGAACTACGCAGCCAATGTTGCGCACCGCAACTTGGTCGACTCAGATAACTCGGCAACAAATTCCCTGGCAAAGCTCTCTTCCGGCAAGCGCGTCATGAACGCCCGCGACGATGCCGCCTCTATGGCCATCGGTTCGCGCCTGAATGCAGAAGTTGCAGCTTTGAAAGTTGCAACCACCAACGCCACTCAGGCGGGCGCACTCCTGCAAGTCATGGATGGTGCTGTCACAACGATCGACTCGATTCTTGTACGCATGAAACAACTTGCAGTGCAGGCCGCATCTGAAAACTTGGGCGCGGCCGAACGCGGTTTCATCAATGGTGAAGCAACACAGCTTGTCGCCGAAATCGAACGTATCGCACAAGATACTGAATTTAATGGCGTGAAGGTCCTTAACGGTTCTGTGGCATCGCTGGGCTTCAAAGTTGGTACCGGCGCCGTTGCGGCAGAAGACGACCTGACCTTTACGCTTGTAAACGTGGTTTCCGGTGCTGCTGGCCTTAACATTGCAGCTCTTGATCTTACCACTAAAGCAAACGCCGACACAGGTATTGGTCTGGTTGATACAGCGATCAACTCCTTGCAGACCGCGCGTGCGTCAATTGGCGTCAACCAGAACCGCCTCGAATTTGCCGCACAAAACCTTCGGACGATCACTGAAAATAGCGAAAACGCCCGATCTGTCCTTGTCGACCTGGACGTTGCCGCTGAAATGGCCGCCTTCTCGTCGAAACAGGTCCTGATGCAGTCGGGTATCGCGATGCTTGGTCAGGCGAATCAGATGCCTCAGAATCTTCTGCGCCTGCTGCAAGGTTAACGCACCTCAAACCAAACCTATACGAGAAAAACCCCGAGAGAAATCTTCGGGGCTTTTTCTATTTTCATGAATTTTCACAGCATAAACAATTATTTACTTTACGTCCTACGTGGAACCACTTACACGCAAAAAATCTTCTAAATGCAGGTTAATACACGCAGAAGAAGCAGAGATACTAGGAAGGTATCTCAAAAAATTCGGCATTCCGCTGAACACTCAACAATCCACGTAGGAGCAATGACCATGGGTCTTGGTGTTATTTCCAACTACGCCGCAAACGTCGCTCACCGCAACCTTGTTGCATCTGACGCTTCGGCAACAAATTCCCTTGCAAAACTGTCGTCCGGTAAACGCGTAATGAATGCGCGTGATGATGCTGCCTCTATGGCCATCGGCGCACGTTTGAACGCGGAAGTCGGCGCATTGAAAACCGCCACCACCAACGCAAGTCAGGCAGGCGCCCTGCTTCAGGTGATGGATGGTGGTATGAATACCATCAACGATATTCTTGTACGCATGAAACAGCTTTCCGTTCAGGCTGGCTCTGACAACCTCGGTGCAACTGAACGCGGTTACATCAACAACGAGGCGACCGCACTCGCCGCCGAGATCAATCGTATTGCCACCGATACAGAGTTCAATGGCGTAAAAGTTTTAAACTCGGCAACAGATCTTGATTTCAAAATCGGCAGTGGCGCTGTTGCAGCAGAAGATGACCTGACCTTCACAACGTCTGACAATACACTTGCAACCCTTACAGGCGGTGGCGCAACAGCAATGGACTCAAAGGCTAATGCTGATATTGCCAGTGCGTCTATTGATACTGCTATTAACGCCCTTCAAACAAACCGCGCGGCGGTTGGCGTGAACCAGAATCGTCTAGAATTCGCAGCACAGAACCTGCGTACGATTTCTGAAAACAGCGAAAATGCTCGATCAGTCCTTGTTGACCTTGACGTTGCATCTGAAATGGCAGCTTTCTCATCAAAGCAGGTTTTGATGCAGTCGGGCATCGCGATGCTTGGCCAAGCGAACCAAATGCCACAAAACCTTATGCGTCTACTGCAGTAATTGCATTCCAATTTCGCAAAAAGGCTGGCACTTTTTGCCAGCTTTTTTTTTAAATCATTGAAATAGCACCTTAAAACCATCTCGAAACCCTGAGCTTCCATATATAAAAAAAAATCAATCAACACGCATTTTGCACTAGACACCCGTATAGAAATACAGTACTAAAGTGATTGTAAGTTGTCTGATGTTAGACCTTACAGATCCGTAGGCAGCACCAAGATGGCGCGCTACGGGATTGGCAAGAAGCCGATTTATATTAATCCAAGTAGGAGTAAAGACCATGGGTCTTGGTGTTGTTTCCAACTATGCCGCAAACGTCGCTCACCGTAACCTTGTTGCGTCTGACGCATCGGCAACCAATTCTCTTTCCAAACTGTCATCCGGTAAACGCGTGATGAATGCGCGTGACGATGCTGCCTCCATGGCGATCGGCGCACGTTTGAACGCGGAAGTCGGCGCCTTGAAAGTTGCCACCACCAACGCCAGCCAGGCAGGTGCCCTGCTGCAGGTTATGGATGGCGGCATGAACACCATCAATGACATCCTCGTTCGCATGAAACAGCTTGCCGTGCAGGCAGGCTCGGAAAACCTGGGTGCCACTGAGCGTGGCTATATCAACAACGAAGCAACGGCCCTCGGGAACGAGATCAACCGTATTGCCGCCGACACTGAATTCAACGGTGTGAAAGTCCTCAACTCTGCAACCGCCCTTGCCTTCAAAATTGGTAGCGGTGCAACTGCAGCCGAGGATGACCTCTCCTTCACGACTTCTGACAACACTCTTGCGACTCTCACTGGCGGTGGCGCCACTGCAATGGGCACGAAGGCTGCTGCAGATATCGCAAGCGCCTCGATTGATACCGCAATCAACACCCTGCAGACCAACCGTGCAGCCGTTGGTGTGAACCAGAACCGTCTGGAGTTCGCGGCACAGAACCTGCGTACCATTTCTGAAAACAGCGAAAACGCCCGGTCAGTCCTGATCGACCTTGACGTTGCGTCTGAAATGGCTTCTTTCTCATCAAAACAGGTCCTGATGCAGTCGGGTATCGCGATGCTTGGTCAGGCGAACCAGATGCCGCAGAACCTTCTGCGTCTGCTGCAGTAATCAAAAACAGCTTCAGCAAAAGGCTGGCCATCTTGGCCAGCCTTTTTTTATTTATGTAACCTGCCCCAAAAAAGCAGATCAGATTCGCACCGATTTTCGTCAATTGATGCACAGCCAAGCCATCACTCAGACAAGCTCGCCATAGCCGGCAAAAGGCTTTTCAACATTTTTTTCTAGACTCCCGTATAAAAAAATCCTATCTTTTGATTATGTAAGGTCGAATGAATTCAAACCTTACGATCTGCACGCAATTCAGGACGAAATGCGCGGCAGGATTGGCAAGAAGCCGATTTATATTAATCCAAGTAGGAGTGAAGACCATGGGTCTTGGTGTTATTTCCAACTATGCCGCAAACGTTGCTCACCGCAACCTTGTTGCGTCTGACGCTTCGGCAACAAATTCCCTTGCAAAACTGTCGTCCGGTAAACGCGTAATGAATGCGCGTGATGATGCTGCCTCTATGGCCATCGGTGCACGTTTGAACGCGGAGGTCGGCGCACTTAAAGTTGCTACCACCAACGCCAGCCAGGCGGGCGCGCTCCTGCAGGTGATGGACGGTGGTATGAACACCATCAACGACATCCTCGTTCGCATGAAACAGCTTGCCGTTCAGGCTGGTTCGGACAACCTGGGTGCCACTGAGCGCGGTTATATCGACAACGAAGCAACAGCCCTTGCAAACGAGATTGAACGTATTGCTGATGACACCGAATTCAACGGTGTGAAAGTTTTGAACTCGGCAACCGCCCTCAACTTCAAAATTGGTAGCGGCGCAACTGCAGCTGAAGATGATCTGACCTTCACAACCTCTGATGTGACGGCAACGACTCTTGGTATTGATGCAGCGACGATTGACCTGACGACGAAGGCCAATGCCGACACCGCCAGCGGCCTGATCGATACCGCAATCAACACCCTGCAAACTGCACGTGCAGGCGTTGGTGTGAACCAGAACCGCTTGGAGTTCGCAGCACAGAACTTGCGCACCATTTCTGAAAACAGCGAAAACGCCCGGTCAGTCCTGATCGACCTTGACGTTGCATCTGAAATGGCTTCTTTCTCATCAAAACAGGTCCTGATGCAGTCGGGTATCGCGATGCTGGGTCAAGCAAACCAGATGCCGCAGAACCTTCTGCGTCTGCTGCAGTAATCAAAAACAGCTTTCGGCAAAAGGCTGGCCATCTTGGCCAGCCTTTTTTTATTTATCTAACCCGCTCCTTTTCACCTCAAAATCGGATCAGATCCTCACCGATTTTTGTTAATTGATGAGCCCCCAGAACACCAAGCAGCGTGAACGCGCGATAACTGTTAAAAAAGACGCTTCGGCATTTTTTTTACTAGACTCCTGTATAAATATCCCCTATTTTATCACCGTGAGGTTTAATAAATAAAACTTCGCGCATCTGCGGACATCTCAGGATGAGATGCCCTGCAGGATTGGCAAGAAGCCGATTTACATTAGTCCAAGTAGGAGTAAAGACCATGGGTCTTGGTGTTATTTCCAACTATGCCGCAAACGTCGCGCACCGTAACCTTGTTGCGTCTGACGCATCGGCAACAAATTCCCTTGCAAAACTGTCGTCCGGTAAACGCGTGATGAATGCGCGTGACGATGCTGCCTCCATGGCCATCGGCGCACGTTTGAATGCGGAAGTCGGCAGCCTCAAGGTGGCCACCACTAACGCCAGCCAGGCAGGCGCGCTCCTGCAGGTTATGGATGGCGGCATGAGCACGATCAACGACATTCTCGTGCGCGTAAAACAGCTTGCCGTTCAGGCGGGCTCTGAAAACCTCGGCACCACCGAACGTGGCTATATCAACAATGAAGCACAGTCGCTGCTTGGCGAGGTCACTCGTATCGCAAACGACACCGAATTCAACGGTGTCAATGTTCTGAATGATGCAACCGTTACACTCAACTTCAAGGTCGGTACGGGCGCAACTGCCGCTGAGGACGATCTGGCATTTACACTGGTCAACGTCACAACAGCTGCGGCTGGTCTTAACCTTGCAGCGGTTGACCTTAGCGGTGCCGACGCGACGAACGCAAACACGGCGATCCCCCTGATCGATGCGGCGATTAACGCACTTCAGACTGCACGCGCAAGTGTTGGTGTGAACCAGAACCGTTTGGAATTCGCAGCTCAGAACCTGCGGACTGTCTCGGAAAACAGTGAGAACGCCCGCTCGGTCCTGATCGACCTTGACGTCGCTTCTGAGATGGCAGCTTTCTCGTCAAAACAGGTCCTGATGCAGTCGGGTATCGCGATGCTTGGTCAGGCGAACCAGATGCCGCAGAACCTTCTGCGTCTGCTGCAGTAACCGGTTGATTATTCTCACGGGGGTAGGCAAACTCCCCCCGTGATATCAACTGGTTAAGATGCCGCGCAGGTATTGGAGCCCGGAAAATGGACGCCGTTAAATTACAGAGTTCGACGCAGCAGGTTGGAGGCCCGGTAGTTGCTTCGTCTTTGCGCAATGTGCAGAACACGTCTTCTGCAAGCGCATCTATTACCGGATCCGCAGCCAGTCTAAATCACGGCAATGATGTAAGCGGTTTTACTCAAGCGCTTAGTCAGGAAATTGCACGAAATGTTTCTTCCGAGCTAGGTATAGACAATCTGGATGTCCAGTTGAGCTACAGCGAAGATACAGGGCGCGTCATTGCAGTCGTACGCGACGCAGGTGGAGAAGTCTTGCGTCAGATTCCATCTGAAAGCATGCAGACATTGATCGCCAGATTGCGCGATTCTTTAGGCCCACTGATCGACGTCGAAGTGTAGGCAACATTTTCCGACTGTTTAATGGCACACAGATTGCTTCGTTCGAGGAACATTCTGTAATGCCCATGTCTCGCAAAAATCTTGATTTGCCGGGACAAGCACACATTCCGAATTCCGGAGTAAGGTTATGAGCGGTATTAATCTCGACAACATCTACGTCGGAGCAAACGGCAGGGTTCAACTGTCTGGCGGCAGCTCGAACATCGACTTTGTCAATATCGTTGACAAGATGATTGAAGCGCGCCGGATTCCCGCCAAGAATCTGGAAGACAAGATAGATGTTAATAAAAATGCTCTGACCTCTCTTAATACAATAAAGTCGCTGACGACCGAGCTCAAGAACGCGCTTTCCACCCTCTATGGTGCGATGAGCTTCGACAATTCCAAGGATGCGTTTGAAGCCAAAGGTGTCTATCTAACATCATCCAGCAGTTCGGGAACCGCAACTCCGGCGGCCCAACTTGTTGGCGTAACGGCATCAAATGCGACACCGGAAGGGATTTACGAGCTGGAGGTTCAGTCCGTAGCTCAGCGTCAGAAATTCTCGACAGCAACACAGAATATCACCACGTCGGCCGACCTGACAGCAGTGACCGGAACGGGTACCTTCACTTTGGGAACAGCCAAAGGCTCGACAACGATTTCGGTCGAAGCTGGCGACTCGATGATTGATATCCGCGACAAGGTGAATGCCGCCTCCGGAACGACGGGAATTCGTGCAAGTGTCGTCAAAGTCAGCGACACGCAAAGCACCCTTGTTTTTTCGTCTGTTGATGAAGGTACAGCAAATGCTGTCACCACATTTGAAGATACGACGGGTTCTGTTTTGTCTTCTCTCGGCGTTTTTGACGGCGGAATTTCTGATCCAGAGAATCCTTTACAACTTGCGCATCAGTCACAAGTGGCATCAGATGCGACTCTGGTAGTTGATGGTGTGACGATCACGCGTTCCAGCAACGATATCAACGACATCATTACCGGCGCCAGTATCAATTTGTATGATGCTGAACCCGGAACAACAGTGCGGATTGAAGTTGAGCGTGACCTGAACGCGGCCAAAACAGCTATTTTGGATGTCGTCGAGGCATATAACGCCTTGCAAACCTTCATCAACGAACAGACCTATGTCGATCCGGTAACGGGCGAAGCTGGTGAAGATGCTTATCTGGTTGGTAATCCAACCGTTCGAAGCATTCAGCAGCAGTTGAAAACGATGGTGTCGTCGCAAGCTGAAGGTGTTACCAATCGCGGTCCGGATGAAGAAGATTATTCGCTTTTGGCCGACATCGGCATATCAACAGTGTCCCCTCTGCAAACGGATCCCTATCTGAAGGGCACGCTTGAACTTGATGAAACCAAGCTCAATCAGGCTCTCCTCTCGGAACCACAAGAAGTCATCGAACTGTTTGGGTTAAAAACGACAACTGATAACCCTAACGTGACGGTTACTGGCTTCAGCGGAAAAGTGCAGGCTGGCACGTACGCGTTCAATATCACATCCACCGCAGGCGCCATCACCGGATCAGATGTAGACGGCGTAGCAGGATCGACAGAAACACTCGGCTCGAACAGCGTTTCGGCGACTGACGCAACCAATGCAAATGGGCTGGTATTGTTGTATAATGGTCCCGATGACGCGACGATTACGGCTAATGTTACAGTCTCCGTCGGTGTTGGAGCTCAGCTTTTCTTCGGCCTAGAGAAGCTTCTTGACGAGAGTGATGGTATCCTTTCACAAGAAATTGACAAGCTCCAGACTCAGAATGGGTCGTATAGTGAAAAAGTGACCAAGATTGATGACCGGTTGGCTATCCAGAAGGACAGTCTTCTTACCCAGTTTATCAAAATGGAAGAAGCTCTCGCGCAGATGAAAACGATCCAGCAGTCTTTGACCGAAATGATGGCTGCCTCGCAGAAAGACCAATAAGTACCCGTTTTTATCAGTAGCTATTCTGTCTGATTAAACATGGTGGAAATCAATAGGAGTATGACATGAACGGGAATGCGGCCCTGGCTTATAAAGCTCAGCAGGTGAATAGCGCCAACCCGGCGCAGATCGTTTTCATGTTGTATGAAAAAGCGATTATCCACTTGCGTGACGTGATTGCCAAAGGCGAATCAAAAGATGTAATGGGCCGGTGTGAATCCAACTGTCTGGCGCAGGAAATCATCTTTCAGCTGATGGACGCGTTGGACCATGAAGCCGCGCCGGACTTTGCAGCCAGAATGGACAAGCTGTACCGATTCTGCATCAATCATCTGGTCTCAATTGATATTGTGGGCAAAACACAGCCTGCCCAGGATGTCATCGACCTGCTTATTCCCCTCCGGGAAAGCTGGAAACAGCTTGCAGAAAAAAGTTCCGAAGAACTTCGTATTGAGATGCGAAAAGCGCACACTTCTCAGCTTAATCAGGCTTTGGGGAATGCTGGTTTCTCCGGCAATGGTTATCAGCCTGCACCACAGCAGAATACTTCCTACAGCCAGGAACAGGAATCTGTTCCACCACGGACAGGTATTTCTGTGTCCATTTAATGCCCGCCTCTACGTGTATTCGTTGCGCAGTAACACACCGCTCTGTCTTGCAGGGCGGTGTTTTCGTATGCACACCTTGAAAAAAGACAGGCAATTTTTGCCCTTTGGGCAAGACATGCATCATTGAAAGCCTCACCTCAAACCAACCTCTCTATTAAATCAGTGATTTTCTAGTGACTTAACCACATTGGCGAAATTGGCCCGCCTTTTGCTCTAATCATTGCACTGTCTTTAAAGGGACCTCTGTCATGATTAGTTCTGAAATCAATTTTCGCACCACTGCCGTAGCAAGCGCCGCAGCCCCAAGACTGGCTGGCGAGAGCAATATGGCGTTCGGGCAAGTGATGGATGCGATGAAGGCTAGCGATCGCAACGACCGGCCGCTGAGTGATACGAGACATCCCCAACACGAGGTAAAATTTGCCGGGCAGTCGGTAAAAGACAAAACAGATGTGCCCCGCGACGAGAAAAAAGACGTCCCCCCGCGCGAGGACGTAAAGCAAAAAGACTCAGCTCAACGTGATGAAGAGCCGGATCAGCAGGAAACTGTTAAAGCTGAAGATACCGAAGGTACCGAAGTAGAGCAGAAGTCCTCATCCGAAGCTAATTCTGGAGACGAGACGGGCAATCCCACCCAGAAAGAAGTTGCAACCGAAGATAACACGGATCCAAAGGCAACTAGCGGTGTCGAGACAACAATAATTACGGTTTTGGCCGAGATGGTCCACCCCACCCAAAATGTTGGAGAAGGATCGAATTTGGTTCAGTCCCCGGAGACCACCACGTCTGAGTTGATGGGGTCTACCGCGTTATCCAATGCGCCGAGCATGTCAACCGGCAAGTCGGCAAGTGACGCTGCGATCATGTCACAAAGCGCAATGGCGGCTAACGTAACCGGTGCAGAGACCAAAAAATCCCCTCTAGATGGGAAAAATGATTTCCTGGCAAGCCTCCTTGACGATATGTCCGGTGATGGTGTCGCCAAATCAGCCAAACAGGGTGATACGACTTCCACTAGCAACAACAATTCAAATGCAAGCAGCGGCAATAATGCAGCAAGCAGCACGACAAGCACGGCCACTGCAAATTCTGCCGTAAACAGCACTGCATCACAACAGATGGCAGCTGCTACAGCCATCCCACAGCAGACAACGCCGCAAAACGGCCAAGTCGCAGCCCCCGCGAAAACGGTAAACACTTCGTCCGTTGAAGGAAGCGCGTCGCCGACAGCAAACAATGCAGGCAGCGTTTCATCGAACAGCGTGAACAGCAATTTGCAAAGCGGACACGCTGCGGCAAACGCGCGACAAACCCCAGCCCAGCAAGTGCAGCAACAGGTTGCCGTGCATATTCGAAACGCCGCGAATGATGGCGTTGAAAAGATTTCGGTTCAGCTTCGCCCAGAACATCTCGGGCGTGTTGATGTGAAGCTTGAAATTTCCCATGACGGCAGGGTGCAGGGTGTTATTCAAGCAGACACCCGTGAAACGTTGGATCTTCTGAGACAAGATGCGCGTTCATTGCAGCAAGCGCTGAAAGACGCTGGCCTGAATGCAGACAGTCAAAGTTTCACCTTTGAACATCGTAATGAAGGTGGCAATGGTCGGGACAACCAAGGTCAGCAACGGGTTGGAAGCAATTCTGCATCAAGCCCTAATGACGGCGATATTTTAAGCGGAGCCGAGCTCGCAGAACATGTCGCCATTGGCTATGGGATCAATCCCAATGGCCTTGTCGATATTCGAATTTAGCGAAATAGGGGAATGAAGTTATGACTGTATCCTCCCTATCAAACATTGGCCTTTCTCAAGCCGACAAGAACGCTACTTCCAGCGCATCGTCGCAGCAACTTGCAGCCAATCTGGATACGTTTTTGACGCTTCTGACGACGCAGCTGAAAAACCAGGATCCAACCTCTCCTATGGAGACGGACAAATTTACGGATCAGCTTAGCCAGTTTGCACAGGTCGAGCAAGGCATTCAGACCAACCAAAATCTGGAAGATCTGCTTTCAATGCAGGAACAGCAGCGCCAACTGTCCGCTCTATCTTATGTCGGAGCCCGGATTGAAGCTGTTGGTGATACGAGTTGGCTGGAAAAAGACGGCAGCATCGATTTCAAATACAACGTTTCGCCAGCTGACGTTCCGCAAGTGGAGCTTCAGATTGTTAATCAGGATGGAGATACCGTTTATTCCAAAACTGTATCCGACAAATCCGGCCTTCAAGATTTCAGTTGGGATGGGAAAAGCAATAGCGGCGTCGCCCAGCCAGAAGGTGCCTATACCCTTGTGGTCAAACCCAAGGATGGCAGCGGGAATACGTATGCTGATAAGTCCGGCAAACCAGCAGAAGTCTATATCGGAATTTCAGGAATCGTCGAAAGTGTCGATATTGCCGATGACGGCATTTACCTGCGTATCGGTGGAGTGTCTGTTCCGTTTGAGACACTGACCAACGTCAAGCTTGGCGCAAATGAAACTCCGACAAACGAAACTCCAACCGATGATGAAGAGCAGGACCAAGCGGCCTGACGCTCAGACACGGTATTGTAATTAACAGCCTGTAAGTGCAGGAGAAAGAAAATGAGCCTTTTCGGTGCAATGATTTCCGGCGTTTCCGGTTTGAACGCTCAGAGCCAGAATCTTGGTGTGATTTCCGATAACATCTCCAACATGAATACGATCGGCTATAAAAGGACTCTCGGCCGGTTCTCGACACTTGTAACGGAATCCGCCACTCCGACCCGTTACACTCCTGGTGGTGTGCGCTTTCATCCAACAGCGATGATCAGCAAACAGGGTTTGCTGCAATCCTCTTCCTCGGCAACGTCTGCGGCGATCTCGGGCGATGGTTTCTTTGTCGTACGCGACACAGCAACGCCAAATGCGAATGACGAAGTATTCTTTACCCGTGCGGGCGACTTCAGACCTGATGATGACGGTTATCTGAAAAATACAGCCGGCTTCTTTGTACAGGGCTGGGCGACTGACCGAGACGGAAACCTTCTTGATCAACTAGGCAATACAACGTCCTCGAACAGCGCGGCCGTAGGTGACCTTCAGGTTATTGACGTAAACCGTATCCTGCGTGCCTCTGCTGATACCCGTAACATCAGCATTGGCGGTAACCTTGACGCCGACGAAACACCATTTGCCGGGGGTACTGATACCTCGACAACCCTGGGTATCAATGGGACCACAGCACTTGCTGGACAAGCGGGCATCGCCGCTGGTGACAGCTTTGACATTACGGTTAATGGTAACACGACGACAATTACGATTACTGGTACAGATACCCTGAACGATATCGCAGCAAAAATCAGCGCGATACCGGGAGTGAATGCATCGGCGACGTCGACAGGTACTGACGACACATTGACGATCACAGGCCCAGGTGATCAAGACGTTACTGTGACAAACAATAACAACACACCGCTGACTGCTCTTGGTTTTGCAGGGCCATTCCCGGCGACACTGGCCGCAACCTACACACCGGGTAGCATTGCCGCAGGGACTATCGACGAAAACACCACCATGCCGATCACTGTTTATGACTCTCTGGGGTCTGCGCATACCGTTAACCTGCGCTTCCTCAAAGTATCACAGAACCGCTGGGCATTTGAACTTACAGGCCAAACAACGGCAGGAAACCTTGATCCATCGGCACACCCGAATGGTCTTATTCAGTCCGGGTACCTGAATTTCGACGGTGACGGCGTGATTTCCTCATTTACCGATTCCACTGGTGCTAGTTTGGTCAATCAGCCACTCAGCATCACCTATACCAATGGCTCCAACGCATCGGAAATAACCCTTGATCTAGGCAATCCTGGGATCGGTAACGGCATTACCCAGAAGGGTGGTGGTGTTGATGCAAACGGCAACCTGGTTTCCTATTCGACGGACTTTATCAATCAGGATGGTGCAGGTGCAGGTAGCCAAGTTGGCTATGGCTTCTCCAGCGACGGCTTCCTTGAAGTTCAGTTTGCCAACGGTGTTAAACGTCCGATGTTCAAGCTGGCCATCGCAACGTTTGAAGCGCCCGACGAACTCGGTGCTGAAAGTGGCAACGTATACCGTCAGACGCGTGATTCCGGTGACTATGTTCTGCGCGAACCAGGCATCGACGGTGCCGGTAAAGTGGTTGCTTCCGCACTTGAGGGTTCCAACGTAGACCTTGCTGAAGAATTCACCAATATGATCGTCACCCAGCGCGCCTATTCCGCGAACACCAAGACGATCACCACGACCGACGAAATGCTCGACGAACTGATCCGCGTCAAACGGTAATTGATGCCGAAAAAGGGTAATTTTATACTCTTTGGAACTGCTGCATGTGATAGAGACTCGCCCGGCTTCAAAGCCGGGCTTCTTTTTGGCGCTCAAACTACCTATATATCTTTATGCATATTGGTCTCTAGAAAGATACAAGCGATTCAAATCGCTGGCGAATTTTGAACACATTACTGGGCAATAATTGCCGGTCGTTAACCTGTTCTTCAATATGCGCTTCTATTCGTTGATGATACCGGTAGCTATTGTGCGGACATCTGCCGGTATTGGGGACAGTGGTAACAATCGATCCGGAGCAGTCGAACGTGGGCGGTTTATTGCAAACGCTTAAAGGTCTTGGACCGACACGCCTGATGGCCATCAGTGGCGTCGGGGTGTTGCTGCTTGTGTTTTTTGCATTCCTTATTCTGCGTGTTTCGGCACCGAATATGGAGTTGCTCTATCGTGATCTGAACCCGGCGGACGCCAGCCAGATAGTCAACCGTCTCGAAGAACAGCAGGTTTCCTACCAACTTCTGAATAACGGCACCGAAATTCTTGTTCCCGCCGATCAGGTCAATCGCATGCGCCTGTCAATGGCGGAAAGCGGGTTGCCGACCGGCGGATCCGTCGGGTACGAAGTGTTCGATAATGGCAGTGGCCTTGGTGCAACAAGTTTCGAACAGAACATCAACCATGTTCGCGCCCTTGAGGGCGAATTGGCCCGTACCATAGCCTCCATCCAGTCCGTTCAACAGGCCCGTGTACATCTGGTTTTGCCCAAACGTCAGATGTTCTCGCGCGAGACCCAGGAAGCCAGCGCGTCAATTGCCGTTAAAATGGCCGGTGGGGAACTTAAACCCGAACAGGTTATAGCGATCCAGCATCTTGTTGCTGCGGCTATTCCCCAGCTAACACCAAGCAAGGTTTCCATCATTGATGAACGCGGTCGTCTTCTGGCGCGTGGTCAGGGTGAAGAACAGTCTTCAACCTTCCTGACGCAGACCGCCGATGAAATGCGCATCCGCAACGAGACGCGCTTGCGCAACACGATCGAAGATCTTCTGTCCCGTTCGCTTGGCTATGGCGAAGTTCGCGCCGAAGTATCGGTCGAAATGGACTTCAACAAGGTTACAACGGCTGACGAGCGGTTCAACCCCGATGAGCGCGTTGTCCGGTCCAGTCAGACCATCGACGAAAACTCGACCAACACGGAAACCGATGGCGCAGATCCGGTTACACTTCAGAACAACCTTCCTGACCCCAATCTTAATGGCGGTCAAGGTTCTGGAACCAGCAGCCAGGAGAACCGCTCGGAAGAAACCGTCAACTATGAGATTTCAAAAACGACCACGACCAAGGTCAAGGAAATCGGCGAAATTTCGCGAGTGACAGTGGCGGTTCTGGTCGATGGCACCTACACAACAGATGAAAATGGTGAACGCGTCTACCAAGAGCGATCACCGGAAGATTTGGAAAAAATAGCGGCACTGGTACGCAGCGCAATCGGCTATGACCCTGCACGCAGCGACCAGGTCGAAGTGATCAACATGCAGTTTGCCGACGCGGCAGACCTGTTCCCGGACGAAGATGTCGAAACGTTCCTTGGTCTTGATAAGGCCGAAATCTTCCGCATCGCGGAAATGCTGGTGCTGGCGATTGTTGCGATCCTAGTTATCCTGCTGGTGGTTCGCCCGCTTCTGACTCGTGCCTTCGAAACCCTGCCAAATGCAGCCGATATGGCACAAAATCAGCTGTTAGCCGACGAAATGACCGCCGACGGAACACCAGCTCTTGCAGGCCCATCACCGGTTCCAATGGCGCCGGGGATGAATGATGAAGGCGAAGAATTGATCAATCTTTCGATGGTCGAGGGCCGGGTTAAGGCATCTTCGGTCAAGAAAATCGGTGAAATTGTCGAAAAGCACCCGGAAGAAGCTTTGGCGATCATTCGAAACTGGCTTTATCAGGAAACCTGATATGCTTGACGGTTCATTCATGGGCAGGTTGGCATAAGGCCACCGGCCTGCTTGTCGCACAAATCAAACCAGCGGTTCGATATGACGGCCATTGAAAAATTCAAATTCTCGCTCAGTTTCGATGATGCCGATAACGTCATTCGTTCGTCCGGTTCGGATGATGAACATTATTCTCTGGGCAAAAAGAAAAAGAAGAAAGAGGACGAATCCCCGCCTCCTCCTCCGGCGATTTATACCGAAGAACAGGCTGCCCAAATGATCGCAGAGGCCGAGGCAGCTGCGCGCGCGGCTGCCGACGCAGAAGGCTTTGCGCGCGGTGTCGAGCAAGGCCGCGCGGAAATCCAGTCATCCCTTCAACAGGCTTTGACAGATACGTCAGAACGACTTGCTGAAAAACTTGCGCAAATTGACGAACAGCAGAAACGTGCCAATGCCCGCATCAACGAGGATGCCATTCATGTTGCCGTCGGCATCATGCGCAAAATCGCACCGGCCTGGTCAAAACAGTTCGAACTGACTGAAATCGAAAGCATAGTCCGTCAGTGCCTTGCCAATCTGTTCGATGTTCCCAAGGTGATCGTTCAGGTCCACCCCGATATCAGCGACATGGTTTCCGAAAGTGTTGAAAAAATCGCACAGTCGCGGGGTTTTTCGGGTAAGGTCGCGGTTGTTGGCGAGCCCGATATTGATCTGGGTGACTGCCATGTATCGTGGGGTGATGGAACGGCTGTGCGGGAAACCAAACGCATCTGGGCCGAAATTAACGATATCGTCGAACGTGTTCTTCAAAATCATAGCGACGAGCATGAGTTTGAAGAAAATGACATGGGCGATCCTGATGTCCAGAACACCCGGCTTGCCGACCTTCCGCCCGCCCCCCGCCCGGCAAGTCCAGAAACCCCGTCGGCGAAACCGGAAACAACCGTTTCGGGGCATGATTTGACACCAACCGATGCGACAGAACCTGATACTTCTGAAATGCAGGCTGCCCCGACAGGTGATAATCATATCGGGGATGGTGGAACCGGATCACACCAAGCTGGTCAACCGACAGGCCAGATCGAAGAAGGTCATGGCACAGAACAGGTTAATATGCCAACATCCCCCGAGAATGATGCGTCGCACACTCAGATCGGGGATGAGGAGAAAAGTGATCCGGGACAACAGGATGGGAACCCGTTGCAGGAAGATCGCAAACCCGATACCCGGGACGAAACAGAAGCCGATGTGACGCAGGAAGCTGAAGGATCAGGAGACGAAAATGGCCGATGATGACGATCTTGAACTCTCGGAACTCGATAATGATGATATCGAACTAGAGGGCGAAGGTACCGAACTTCTGGCCGCCGCCGAGATCGGCAGCGATGCCATGAAGACATCCAAGGATCTCGAAGCGGTTTACGACATTCCCGTTCAGGTTTCTGCAGTCCTTGGAAAAGCAACCATGCAGGTAAGCCAGCTGCTAAAACTGGGGCGTGGTGCAGTGGTAGAGCTTGACCGCAAGGTTGGGGAAGCTATTGATATTTATGTAAACAACCGTCTGGTCGCACGCGGCGAAGTGGTGGTTGTCGAAGACCGTCTGGGGGTAACCATGACGGAAATCATCAAGTCCGAGAAAAACTAGTCTTTTGAGAGGATGAGCGGGTATGGCGGACGGGGGGACTAAAACGTCGTTTGATATCGCGACGGTCGCGGGGCTGGCTATTGGTTTCGCACTTATTATCGCGGCGATCGTATTGGGGGGATCGCCCGGGGCATTTATTGATATTCCATCCGTTCTGATCGTGATCGGTGGCACGGCTGCGATTACCGCTGTCTGTTTTGCGCTGGGTGAATTCCTGGGTGCTGGCAAGGTTCTGATGCGCACGATTTTTCACAAGTCGCGCAACCCTGCCGATGCTGCCCTGCAAATCCTGCAACTGGCTGAAATCGCCCGCAAAGGCGGGGTCCTGTCGCTGCAGGGGCATCTCGACAGCCTGCAAAGCGAAGAATATCTTTGGAAGGGACTGTCGCTTGTTGTCGACGGTACACCACCCGAAGAAGTCGAAGCCATCATGCGCAAGGACATGAACGCCACCATCGGTCGCCACCAGAAAGGTGCGAACATCATGAAAAAGGCTGGCGATATTGCGCCGGCCATGGGCCTGATCGGAACGCTGATCGGTCTGGTGCAGATGCTGGGCAACCTTGATGACCCGTCCTCGATCGGGCCTTCCATGGCGGTTGCACTTCTGACGACTTTCTATGGTGCGGTTCTGGCAAACATGGTGTTCATGCCGCTTGCAGCAAAACTTGAACGCAACTCGGGCGAAGAAGAACTTTTGAATTCGGTCTATATGGTGGGGGCCGTCTCCATCGGGCGACAGGAAAACCCCCGTCGTCTGGAAATGCTGATCAACTCCATCCTGCCCCCGTCAAAACGGGTCAGCTATTTCGATTGATCGGTGAAACCCGCCAATTGGAATTGCCACTGGGAACGAAGCAGAAAGAGATGAGACTATGCAGGTATTGATCGTTGGTGGACTGGGCGGTCAGATCGGCGCAGCCAGCAAGATCGCGATGGCACGCGGCGCAACAGTCCAGTTGGCCGAAAGTGTCACGACATCGCTGAATATCCTGCGCGCAGGCAACCGGATCGATCTGGTTATGGCTGACATCACCCTTGATGTTGCGGCCTTGATTGAAGCTATGCATCGTGAACGGATCAATGTCCCGGTTGTCGCGTGTGGCATCGGCAATGACGTCAATGGTGCGGTCAATGCGATCAAGGCCGGTGCCCAGGAATTCATCCCCCTGCCACCCGAAGCCGACCTGATTGCCGCCATCTTCGAGGCCGTTACCGAAGAAAGCCATGCCCTGATCCATCGCGATGCCCGCATGGCGGAAACCCTTCGTCTGGCAACCCAAGTCGCCAACAGTTCCGCCTCCATCCTGATTACGGGCGAAAGCGGCACCGGCAAGGAAATCATATCGCGCTTTGTTCATCGTAAATCCAACCGGGCGGACAAACCATTCGTTGCCGTGAACTGTGCCGCGATTCCCGACAACCTTCTTGAATCCGAACTGTTTGGCCACGAAAAAGGTGCGTTTACCGGCGCACAGGCCCGCCGCATCGGAAAGTTTGAAGAAGCCAATGGCGGTACCCTTTTGCTTGATGAAATCAGCGAAATGGATGTCCGCCTTCAGGCAAAGCTGCTCCGCGCCATTCAGGAAAAGGAAATCGACCGTCTGGGCGGTAAAAGCCCGGTCAAGGTAGATGTCCGTATTCTAGCGACCTCGAACCGCAATCTTGAGGCTGAAGTCAATGCGGGCAACTTCCGTGAAGATCTTTATTTCCGCCTGAACGTCGTCAATCTCGATATTCCTTCGCTGCGCGAACGGCCTGACGATATTCCGGTTCTGGCGGAATTCTTTGTTAAAAAATATTCCGAAGCCAACGATGTGCCGATCCGCCCAATCAGCCCGCTGGCAATTACGCGTTTGCGTAGCCATCACTGGCGTGGCAATGTTCGCGAACTTGAAAATACCATGCACCGCGCCGTCCTGATTGCCGGTCCGACGGAAATCGGCCCCGAAGCCATCATGCTTTCGGGTGCCGGAAGCAGCGAACCGGGTTGGCAGTCTGCTCCGTCCCCCGAAGCAGCGGCGCCTGCCCCGGCTCCTTCGCAGCCAGCCCCCAGTGCGCCGTCCCGCGCAAGTTCGGCCTATGCCAATGCGGCTTATGGTGGGGCGGCCTATCGGCCGGTTCCCCCGGCACAGCAAGCACCACATGCACCTGCCCCGCTGCCAGATCATCACGACGATTATGCCCCCCCCTGCCCGGCAGTACCGGTCGACCATGATGCGGATAGCGCCGATCAAATCAACGCGGATTCATCGGTCACGGCAGCCCTGGTCGGTCGCACGGTTGCAGATGTAGAACGCGATCTGATCATCGATACGCTGAAACATTGCTTTGGCAACCGCACCCATGCGGCAAACATTCTGGGCATTTCGATCCGCACACTGCGCAACAAGCTTCGTCAATATACCGACGAAGGCCTTGCCGTGCCGCAACCTGGCAATGGTCAGGACTGATTATTACAAAATAACCGGTGCACCCCATATCAGAACAAGGGATGCATTCCCGGGATCGCGCAACATAGGGTAACCAGAAGTCAACATGGCCGACGGTCGAGACATCACACCGGCAGGATCTGACGGGTCGCAAGGCCCCCAAAGCGCAGGCGGCCTGAATATGGCTGGTATCCAGTCACGCGTCCGGTCGGCCATGAAACGTGGCGATATCGCCATGGCGCTTGGCTTCATCCTGATCCTTGTGGTCATGATGTTCCCGATGCCACCCTGGCTGCTCGACTTCCTGCTTGCCCTGTCGATCAGCTTCTCGGTGCTGATCCTGATGACGTCGCTATTCATCCAGAAACCGTTGGAATTCAACTCTTTCCCGATGATCCTGCTGGTCGCGACGTCGCTTCGACTGGCGCTAAACATTGCAACCACACGTCTGATTCTGGGCCACGGACACGAAGGCACCCATGCTGCCGGTGCCGTGATCGAGGCATTCGGCAGTTTCCTGATTTCGGGCAATTTCGTGATCGGGATTATTGTTTTTGCTATCCTTGTGATCATCAACTTTGTGGTTATCACCAAGGGTTCCGGTCGTATCGCCGAAGTCGCTGCACGTTTCACCCTTGATGCCATGCCCGGCAAACAGATGGCGATTGATGCCGATCTGTCATCGGGCCTGATCAACGAAACGCAGGCCAAGGCACGCCGCAAGGAACTGGAAGACGAAAGCTCGTTCTTCGGTTCCATGGATGGTGCATCCAAATTTGTCCGCGGTGATGCTGTTGCCGGTATCCTGATTACCTTCATCAACGTGATCGGTGGCATCATTATCGGGACCGCCCAGATGGGCCTGTCACTGGCCGAGGCAACCGAAACATACACGATCCTGACTGTTGGTGATGGTCTGGTATCGCAGATCCCGGCCCTGATCGTATCGACGGCTGCAGGCCTTCTGGTCACCAAGGGCGGCCTTGACGGCGCAACCGAAAAGGCCGTTTTCGGACAGGTTAGTAATTACCCTGCAGCCCTTGGTGTTGCGGCCGCCATGATGGCGGGAATGTCGCTCTTGCCCGGCATTCCGATGGTCTGGTTCCTTGGTCTGGCGATCGTGCTGGGATATCTTGCGTGGCATCTGGGCCGAAAGCAGAAAGAAGCTGCTGCCAACGCCGAAATGGAAGAAGCCCAGACCGCGGCCGATGCAGCAGGCCCGCCACCCGAAGAACCGATCGCCAATGCGCTTCGCATGGATTATGTGCGGCTTGAACTGGGATATGGTCTGCTGTCGCTGATCAGCACCGAACGCGGCCAGAAACTGACCGATCAGATCAAAGCACTACGCCGTCAGTTGGCGACCGATATGGGCTTTGTCATGCCCAGTGTGCGTATTCAGGACAATATGCAGCTTCCCGCCAACACCTATGTACTTCGCGTCAAGGAAATCGAGGCAGGCCGTGGCGACCTTCGCCCCAACATGCTGCTGGTCATGGACCCGCGCGGCGAGGAAATCACGCTTGCCGGTGAAAAAACCATGGAACCGACCTTCAACCTGCCGGCCATGTGGATCGAACAGGGCATGAAGGAAGAAGCCATGTTCCGAGGCTATACAGTTGTTGACCCGCAAACCGTGATCACCACCCATATTACCGAGGTGATCAAGGACCACATGCCCGAACTTCTGTCCTATGCCGAAACACAGAAGCTTCTGGACGAGCTCGACGACGACCAGAAAAAACTGGTCGAGGACATCGTACCGGGTCAGGTTTCCGTTGGCGGGGTTCAGCGCGTTCTGCAAAACCTTCTGACCGAACGCATATCGATCCGCGATCTTCCGACCATCCTTGAAGGGATTGCGGAATCCACCGCCTTTACGCGTAACCCGACCTTCATGACCGAACATGTCCGATCCCGCCTGGCACGACAGTTGTCGGATGTGAATACCAACCATGATGGCGTGATCCCACTGGTGACCCTATCACCGCAGTGGGAACAGATATTTGCCGAAAGTCTGGTTGGGTCCGGCGAAGAAAAGCAGTTGTCGATCCCGCCAAGCCAGCTTCAGGAATTCATCAACAAGGTTCGCACCACGTTCGAGCGACTTGGCATGATGGGCGAAAGCCCGGTTCTTTTGACAAGTCCCGGCATTCGCCCCTATGTCCGATCCATTGTCGAACGATTCCGGCCCACCACGGTTGTCATGTCGCAAAACGAAATCCATCCCAAGGCCCAACTCAAAACCATGGGGCAGATATGATGATCCGTTGCGAGGGGACAGCATATGCGCCTTAAGACGTTCAGCGCCCCGACCATGACCGAGGCGATGGCACTGGTCAAAGAGCATATGGGATCGGATGCCATTATCGTATCGACCCAGGATATCCCGGGCACAGGCGTACGACTGACCGCGGCCCTTGATCGTGATCCGGGTCTGGATTTCGATATCGCGGATCAAGGCCCTCCGGGTCATCAGGAACTGTTTGATCACGCACACGAAGCCCTTGTCCGTCATAATCTGCCCGAACGGCTGCGCTTGCGGCTTTGTGATCTTATGGGCCGCGAAAGCGGTGCCACTACTGCACAGCAATTACTGGCATCGGCACTGGACGAGATTTTTGATTTTTCGCCGTTGCCGGAAAAAAACACGCCGCGTGCCTTGGCCTTTGTCGGCCCGCCCGGTTGTGGCAAAACGCTGGCGGTTGCCAAAACTGCTGCCCGCGCAGTGATGAAAAAGCGAAAAGTCGCGGTTCTGACCACCGATTACAAACGCGCAGGCGGTGTGGCCCAGCTTGAGGCATTCACCCGTATCCTGAACATCAATCTGTCACTGGTCAAAACACCCGAAGAATTCAAAGCCCAGTTTGCCCGTATGCGGGATGCCGACATGGTTCTGGTCGACACGGCAAGCTGCAATCCCTATGTCGATGCTGACATCAAGGCACTGGGCGATTTCATGTCCGTTGTGCCAAGCGAACCCGTACTGGTCAATCCCGCCGGGATTGATGCCGACGAATGTGCCGATATCGCCAATGCCTTTGCCGATTGCGGCGTTGCGCGCATGGTGATTTCCCGACTGGATGTTGCATCGCGCCTTGGCGGCGCGTTATACGGTGCAGATTCAGGAAATCTTTCCCTTTGCAATGTCAGTATGACGGCCCAGGTCGCAGACGGTCTAACCGCAATAAGCCCCGTCGCCCTGGCCAAACTTCTGATACCGTCCCATCGCGCCGAGAACGCGAAACCGAGTTTCTCCGAGGTCGTGAAATGACTGCCAAGTCTGATGAAGTATCCAAAACTGCTCCGCGCGCCAAAGGCCGCAACGTCCTTGCCATCGCATCTGGCAAGGGGGGCGTGGGCAAGACCTGGTTTGCCATTACCCTGACCCATTCGCTGGTGCGCGAAGGCAAAAAAGCCCTGTTGTTTGATGGTGATCTTGGCCTTGCCAACATCGACATCCAACTTGGCCTGATGCCCAAACATGATCTGGGCGGGGTCATTTCCGGACGGATCGGTTTGCGCGATGCCGTGACCCCCTTCCCCGATGGCGGCTTTGATATCATTGCCGGGCGTAGCGGATCGGGCAGTCTTGCCAATCTGCCCGTGACCCGTCTTCAGGCCCTGTCCGACGACCTGATCCAGACCGGTAAAAGCTATGACAAGGTCCTGATCGACCTTGGTGCGGGTGTTGATCAGGGCGTGCGCCAGATGACCAGCCTTGCTAATACGGTGATTGTCATCACCAACGGTGATCCGACATCGCTAACCGATGCCTATGCCTTTATCAAAGTCACACATATGGCGCGGCCCAAAACGGATATCCGGGTGGTGGTCAATATGGCCAAGGACCGCAAGGAAGGCGAGGCGATCTACAACAAGCTTCTTAAAGCCTGCGAAGGTTTCCTGAAAATCAGCCCGCCGCTTCTGGGTGTTGTGCGTGCCGATCCGCGTGTTTCCGAATGCATTCGGTCACAAACCCCGCTTCTGATGCGCCATCCCAATTGCGATGCCGCCCACGATATGGAAGCCATTACACAAAAGCTGCTGGAGGGCTGACGCCATGACTCTCCCGCCACAAGCCGTAACACCAGGCACTGCCGTTGGCGGTCAGGGCGGGACGGCTGGCGGGGCATCGGGTAGTCCACAGCCGCCTTCTCAGGTCAGTGCTGCCCAGCAGGTCGCCAATGCCATTGCCAAACTGCCGGTCGAAAGCCTGCTTCAGGCGTCCGTTCAGTCGCGTTCGGGTAATGAACTGACCCTTCTGACCAGTCTGGGGCAGGTTAATATAAAACTGCCAACACCCCTTCCAGCCAATCTGGGGGACTTTCTTTGGGTGCGGATCATGCCCCAGGGACAGCCGCAGCAGGGCAGCGATCCCGCAGCCGCCCTTCGCCTTCAGGTGCTGCCGCAAACGCTGACACCGGGCACAACCGGAACTGGCGGCGGATTGCCGACCTCCGGGATCAATGGCACCCCGCTGATCCCCGGCCAGGCCTTTAACGCCATCACAACAAGCAGCCTGACCTTGACCAATGGCAGTCAGTTACCCGCCGGAAGCCAGACACAGGTTATCTTTGTCGGTCAGGGGGCCGTCAGTGCCGGCAAGGCCGCCCAGATTGCCAACATGAATGCAACTGGCACCATGACACCCGCTATAACAACCGGCGGTGCGCTGGGAACCCCATCGGGTGCGGGTATCTCAGGTCGGGTTGTCGCAGGCGGTACAGGTGCAGCCGGAACAGCAACCCCGCTGGTGCTGACCGGGACGGTTCTGCCACCCGATAGCGCCGAAGCCCGGATGTTGCCGAACGGCTTTACCGTCCTTCGCACATCTGCCGGTGTTGTCGGCATCAAATTACCAGTTCCAGCCCCGGTTGGTGCGACCCTGTCGTTTAGTGTCGACGCCAATACCGCCGCTGGACGCGGCACTCAAGCCCCTCCGATGACAGAGGCAGAATTGATTGCACGCGGGCAGAACGCCGCCCTGTCACGAGACTGGGGCACTTTGCAGCAGGCGGTGACCGCACTGGCACAACACGATCCGGGCGCGGCTGCGGCACTGTTGAACAATATTCCGCAGGCCGGACCGAAACTGACCACCACGATGATGTTCTTTTTTGCCGCCATGACCGGCCCCGGGGGAACAGTACGCGGCTGGTTGGGGGATCGCGCCAGCAACAGCCTGTCATCGATTGACGGGAACGGCGACGATATCCTTAAAAAGCTCGAAGGCGATTTCAGCAGATTGCGGGGCATGGCCGCCGACGAACGCCCGGATGGCTGGCGTGTGATGCCGATGCCATTTCAGATGGGGGAACGCATCGAACAGGTTCGTCTGGCATGGCGACATGGCGACGACGAAAACGAGAAAGGCGAAAGGGAAGAACCCGGCACACGCTTTCTGCTCGACCTGTCTTTCAGCGAAGTCGGACACACCCAGCTTGACGGTCTGGTCAAAGGCGAAGACAGCAAGTTCGATTTGATCGTGCGCACTGAAAATCCACTGCAATCTGATAATCGCGACGATATTCGCGGCATCTTCCGCGAGGCTTTGCAAATCTCCGGCTACAAGGGGCACCTGATTTTTCAGGATGGCTCGCGCTTTGTTGAAATTGCCCCGCCGGTCAACGAAGCCGTTGTCAACCGGCATCGCGGGATTGACGCATAAGCGGCCATTTCCAACACCCGACCTAGAAAAGAAGCCTTTTCGTTCCCGAAAGGCGGGGGTAATCTTGATTATCAAACGAATAAACGCAGGTAGGCCTGATGCTGGAAATATTTGAACGTCGAAACCTGTTGCTGACAGAACATAATCCCGGTGCACAGCTTGATTATGTCGTGACGTTGCAAAGCGAACTGAGCGGATGCGAAACCGTGTTTCCGGCCCGTATGACCCTGCGTTATGTCCCAGACCGCCTGATCATAAAACCCGATTGCCTTGCGGAATATTTCGCCGAAATCGCGCGTATCCCGTTTGATAATTTCGAAACCGCAGCCGTGCTTCTCATGGAAGATTTCAACAACGAAATCATTCCGCGCTGGATCAATCTGCGCCTTGACAAGCAAAAGGCCGACAATGCCAGCGTCCAGCACCACGAAGCCGCGCTCGAAGACCGGCAACCGAAATGGCACAACCCACGCCTTCTGGACCGGCTGGAACGATACTGATCAGCGGAAAGGCGTTCCATGCACCCATTGGGTAAGGGAATAACGCAAGCCAGCCGTCGTCGGGGCGACGCGGTGTAGAACGAAGCTCGGGAAAAAGATGGCCGTGCCACGTTCCATCGGCGCATCAAAAACATGCCCCGCCGGGTTTAGCTGCAACAAACCGCCTTCATACTGGTCGGGTTCGGAAAGCTGGATGACCATGGTCAGTTTGCGACGGCGCGCAATATCGGATGCGCCAACGTCGCTGTGCCAGTCATAATGGCCGCGCTGATCCCCGGCATAGCAGGCGATCTGTGCGTCTTCGGCGAATTCCGACAAAGAAAAATCAAACACATTGCGGTTGACGTCCGCGACCATGTCGATAATGCGCCGCATCACGACCGGTTCCTGCGTTTCGTTGAACCAGGTGATCTGTGAGCGGCGGATATGACTTGCCGATTGTCCCTGAACAAGGCCGCCATCATCAAGTTCGGTCGAAAATCCGTCAATCAACCGGTTGCAGGTTGCGGTATCGAGCGCATCCGGAACGATTGCATACATTTCTTCTGGAAACATTCACGACATTCTCCGATGCCGCATGGGCCTTTTGATTTTGTATCCCGGACCCAAGACAATTCTTTGCGGTGGGTTTCTCTTAGGACCAAACGCCCGGATTGACCAGCGTGAAAATCATGCAGAAACCGCCTGCATGCTATACCGGATTTACGATCCTGCCGCTGGCTGCCGCCCCATCATCGGGATCATGGGTCACCATCAGGGTTGGCAAACCACGCAACCGCGCCTGTTCAAAAACAAATGTCCTGATCTGATCCCGTAACTGGGTATCAAGCTTTGAAAAAGGTTCATCAAGCAAAAGTGCGCCGGGCTCGGACAGCAACACCCGCATCAGGGCGACACGCGCACGTTGGCCCCCGGATAATGTCGCAGGATCACGGTCGGTAAAGCCACCAAGCCCGGCACTTTCAAGTGCTTCGTTAACACGCGTTCTGCGTTCTAACCGCCCCCGCACACTTGATGGCAGGGCAAACGCCAGATTGCCGCCAACCGATAAATGCGGAAACAGAAGATCATCCTGAAACAGGATACCGACATGGCGATCCTGTGGTGCCAAACCATCCAGCCTCCGGCCATTCAGGACAACCTGCCCGCTGACCTCAAACCCGGCGGTTCCGCCCACCGGCAAGGTTCCGCAAATATAGGCCAGCAGACTTGATTTTCCCGAACCGCTCGGCCCCATCAGCGTCACGATCTCGCCCGGTGTGATGATGGTATCAATATCAACCAGCACACGCCCATTAAGGCGAATGGAAACCCGGCGTAATTCAAGCCCTGTGACGGGAGTATTATTGCTAGCTGATGTGCTGTTCATCGGCTGATCATATCCTGTTTCGGTTTCCCATGCCGCGCCGGTGGCGGAACAAAACCGCCGGGATCAGAAGGGCTAGGGCAAAACCGGCAAAGGGCAGGATCATTTGCAAAAGCCCGTAAATCCCGATCATTCGCCGGTCTCCGCCTGATGCCAGTGCAACCGCCTCGGTCGTAACGGTCGCAAACCGCCCGGCACCGATCAGAAGGGTTGGCAGATACTGCCCGACACTGACCGCAATCCCGACGGCAAAGGCCGTCAGAACCGCGCAGGCCAATAATGGTAGGCGCACCAACCAGAACACCCGCGCCGGTGACGCACCAAGGCATAAAGCGGTTTGCAAATATCGCGGATCAAGGGCGCGAAACGGATCGGCAAGCGATAGAAAGATATAAGGTAGCACAAAGATCAAATGAACGATCACCACGGAAATCAACGTTCGTTCCAGCCCGATGCCGGTAAAAAACACCTGAAGCCCGAACATGAAGCTGATTTGCGGCATCAAAAGCGGCAGATAAATCAATAATATCGCCCCCTGTCCCGATTTTTGAAACCGGCGGGTTTCATTTTCAAGACATCCCAGAACCAGGGTAATCGCAACCCCGACCGAGAGAACCGCAATCAGCAGTGTGATCCAAAGTGTCGCACCTAGCATGTCGTATTCGCGCATCCAAAGACGCAGACTGAAACTGCGTGGCAGAAACTCCGGAAAGGACCAGTACCCGGCAAAGCTCCAGACCAGAAGACTTGCCAGGCCCAGAAACACGGCAGCCGCCGAGAGGACTGCCGCCCCGGCGGCAAAGCTTCGAACGATATCATCGCGTAGCCCGCGCATGCCGCCTTCGGCCCAGGCACACCCCCACCACGCCACAAGCTTTTCCCCACCCCACCAGATCGCCATCGCGATCATTACAAGGACAAATTGCAACATGGCCCCGGCGGAGGCCAGAAAACGACGCGACAGGTCCGGATCGGATAGCCAACCAAGAATACGCACCGCCATCGGTGCGGGTGTTGTTGGGCCAAGGATCATCGCGACATCAACGACTGAGGTCGAATAGGCCAGCACAGCCAATATCGGCAAACGGATTTGCGGATAGACCCGTGGCAGAACGGCTTTAAGCCAGCCAACCACGCGACCATATCCAAGTGTTAAGGCCACCTGCCGCGTCCGGTCGGCATCTGCCTGCGGCAGGGCCGCCAGCGTCATCAACAATAAAAACGGAATTTCCTTGGCAACCAGCCCGGCAATCAGGGCAATCCCCAACGGGTCCTGCAAGCTCACAATATCGGGTGGACGTTCCCATCCGGCAAGTGGCGCGACAGCTCGAACGATCCAGCCGGTTGGTGCAATCAGAAAAGCCAGCCCAAAGGCTGCGGCTGCATGTGGCACTGAAAGGATCGGCGACAGCATGCGTTGCATGACGCCAAAAATCCGCGTTCCCTGCCATGCGGCGCAAAATAGTATGACAACCAGAAACGAGATCAGTGTTGCGATCAAACCATTGATCAATGACAACCGGATCGAAATGCCAAGCCCCGGCTGATTGATCAAATCCCGCCAAGGATCAATCGATATTACATCGCCGCCGAGCGCCGGAAGATACCCGAATGCCGGTAATATCGTCCCGATCAGCCCGGCACAGACCGGGCCGATCATCAGGATGAGGGTAAAAGCCGGGAAAAGCCGGAGCATTTGGGCTTATTGCACCACGCCGTAGCGCTTCTGCCATTCTGTTTCAACCAGTTCCATCCAGCTTGGATGCGGTTCCGGCAGAACCGTGCCACGTTCGGAAGGCGACAGAGACGCAATGCCAAGATCCAGATCGGCAAAGGCCTTTTGCATGTCTTCTGGCAATTTATCCATCGCAAGTATCGTATCGGCTCCCCAGTATTGCGGGTCCTGTTTGCGCAGCTGGGCTTCGGGTGACATCAGGAAATCGGCCAGCACGACCGCCCCGGCCTTGGCCGATGCGTTATAGGGGATGGCAACGAAGTTGGTGTTGCCAAGCGTACCTTTGTCAAACACATAGGATCGGACTGTATCGGGCAGTTCCATCGCCTCGATTGCCGATGAGACTTCGCCCGAGCTAAACGAAAATGCGATGTCGATCTGGTTATCGGCCATCATCGTGCGTAGCGAGGCACCATTTTGCGGATAGGCCTGCCCGTTGCGCCACAATAGCGGTTGCAAGTCTTCAAGATATCCCCAAAGAGGTGCCAGAACCTTTTTGGCGTCCGTTTCATTGGCCGGCTGTTGCAGAACTTTGGGATCCTCAACCAGCTCGGTCAGGATTTGTTTCAGAAAAGTCGAGCCCATATAATTCGGCGGCTGCGGATAGGTAAACCGCCCCGGATGCTTCACCAGCCATTCCAGCAAGGCTTGGGCGGATTTCGGCACAGTATCAAGGCGTGCGGTGTCATAATAGAAACTGACCTGCGCCATACCCCACGGTGCTTCAAGGCCCATGGTCGGCACCGTGAAATCGTTGATTACGGTTGGCTTGCCTTCGACATCGACATAGGCAAAATTCGGCGTCTGTTCGGCCCACGGCCCAAACAGAAGGTCATTGCGTTTCATGGCGGCAAAGTTTTCACCATTCAGCCAGATCATATCGACCGCCCCGCCATCATCGACGCCAGCCGTCTTTTCCGACAACACCTTTGCCACTGCATCGGCCGTGTCGGAAAGTTTCACCTGTACGACATTCACACCGTATCGTTCCTGCACCTGGGCACCCGCCCACGCGATATAATCATTGATGCGCGGCTCCCCACCCCAGGCATGAAAATACACGGTCTGGCCGCGCGCCTGATCAAGAACCGACTGCCAATTGCCGATATCGGGGGCCGGGTCGGCTTTTGCGGGCATCGATACCATGGCCATTGCAAGGCCTGTGACGATGCTCAGACCGGCGAAAAAATCGCGCATACTGGAAATCCTTTTTGCTGAAGGGCCGGTCAACACTACCTGATTGAAGCAATCTGGCACCATCGGCGATACCTGTCTGTTTTTTTTTGCCATCATTTTTCCAATCTTGGCAGTCTAAAATCAATTCACGCTTGCGTTAGATGGCAGGTGTCTGGGCTTAATCTCTGCCGATGGTTTTGGCACCCGTGACATAGGAACGAAAAGATCATGTTTGAATGGGTCACAGATCCGCATATGTGGATGGGGCTTGCGACTTTGACCACGCTTGAGATCGTACTGGGCATCGATAACATCGTTTTCCTGTCGGTGATTGTTGCCAAACTCCCGAAAAATCAACAGAAATCGGCTCGTCGCATCGGCCTTATCGGGGCGATGGGCATGCGGCTTGTGCTTCTCGCCTGTATCGCCTGGGTGATGGAATTGACCGCTCCGCTGTTTACCGCCTTCGGGCAGGAAGTCAGCGGACGTGACCTTATTCTGATTATCGGTGGCCTGTTCCTGATCGCAAAGGCGTCCAAGGAAATTCACCATACAATTGACGAACCCGAAGAACACGGCCCCGGCAAGATCATGTCGAGTTTTGCGATGACCATCACCCAGATCATGCTGCTTGATATGATATTCTCGCTCGACAGCGTGATTACGGCGGTTGGACTGGTTGATCATCTTTCGATCATGATGATCGCGGTTGTCCTGTCGGTTCTCGTCATGCTGGCAGCAGCCGGCACCATCAGCGATTTTGTCGAAAAGCACCCGTCGGTCAAAATGCTGGCGCTGGCCTTCCTGATTCTGGTCGGGTTTGTCCTGCTGCTTGACGGTGTCGAAATCCATGTTCCAAAAGGTTACATTTACTTCGCCATGGCATTCAGCCTGGGTGTCGAGACGCTCAATCTGATCAATCAGAAACGTAAACGCAAAGCCAAAGAGCTGGGAGCATCCAAATGAAACAGGTTTCACCACCCTCGTGCCTGCAGAATGCATTCGACAATCACTGCCTTGGTCATGTCAAGGTTCTGGAATTTCCCGATGGCACACGTTCGGCCGTGGATGCCGCGGCGGCCATTGGTTGCGATGTCAGTGATATCGGCAAATCACTGGTTTTCATGACCGAAGGCAACAAACCGGTACTGATCATCATGAACGGTGCCGACCGGGTAGATGAAACCAAGGTTACCCATCTGCTTGGCCTTGATATCCGCAAGGCAGATGCCAACGAAGTCCGCACCCATACCGGTTACGCCATAGGCGGTGTTCCGCCCTTTGGACATGTCGGCCCGGTCGAGACCCTGATTGATGAAAAGCTGCTTGCGAAAAAGACAATCTGGCTGGCCGCGGGCACACCCAAAACCGTGTTTTCCCTGATGCCAGATGAACTTCGCGCGGTGACGGGTGTTGACACGGGTGTGAATATATCGACCTGATCAGGCTTAGATCAGACCGTCATCACGCGTTGCCGAACGTGCACCGATTTCATCAAGTTCGGCCTGTTCCTTGCGATCTTCTTCGGCGCGTTCTGCTTCTACACGGTTGCGTTCAGCGATTTCCACGGTCTTGACGGCCTTGAACGCATCCGCGACCTCATCGCGGAACGCATCGATTTTGCCTTCCTGTTCTGCAATCCGCTTTGTCAGTGCCTCGCGCTCGAACACGACGGCACTGGCAAAGGGGCCATAGGCAAAACCGGCCAGTTCGGGGTTTTCGGCGGCAACCTTCTGCTCGGCTATCACGGCCTTTTCCAGCGCATCCTTTTCCGCCAGAAGATTGGTCAGTACGCCCTGCATTTCGCCAAGTTCGCGGCGTTTATCATCCAGCGCCCATTTGCGCATACGGATCAGTGTTTTGAAATCCTTGGCCATTGCTGTCAGTTACCTGAAATATCGCGGACGTGGCATCAGCATGATCATGTGATTACTGCTGATCGTGACGAAGCGCGCGTTTGGCCGCATTCAGATCATTACCCGCGTTTGTGGCGGTTGAACGGCTATTGACTTGCGGGCGAAGGCGGTTGCGTTCCATAACGGTTGCGCCCTGCGGGTTGGCTGCTGGCTGGCCGCCTGCATCGGGGACTTCCTGTTGGGCGGGTGCCAGATCAAGACGACGTGCCAGTTCGGCGTAACCATCGGCCAGACGGGTGCATTCGGTTTTGCGCTGTTTGAGGAATTCCTCGATCAGCGGGAAGTAATGAATGGCTTCGTCCACCTTGGGATCCGTCCCCAGACGATAGGCCCCCAGCCGGATCAGTTCCGCCATGTCTTCATAGGTTGCCAGCAGCTGACGGGCGCGCGAAACGATCTGGTTTTCGTACTCGCTATTACATCCGGGCATGGTACGCGAAACACTGCGCAAGATATTGATCGCCGGATACCGACCCTGTTCGGCGATTGCGCGGTCCAGCACGACGTGGCCATCAAGAATACCACGCACCGCATCGGAAATCGGTTCGTTATGATCATCCCCGTCGACCAGAACGGTAAACAGGCCGGTAACCGATCCCTGGCCCGGCCCGCCCGGCCCGGCACGTTCCAGAAGGCGCGGCAATTCGGCAAACACCGTCGGGGTATAGCCCTTTGACGCGGGCGGTTCGCCGACCGAAAGGCTGATTTCGCGTTGCGCCATGGCAAAACGGGTCACAGAATCCATCATGCACAGCACATCACGCCCGGTATCGCGGAAGAATTCCGACAGCGCCATGGTCATATAGGCAGCCTGACGTCGCATCAGTGGCGGCTCGTCCGACGTGGCAACCACGACAACAGACCTGCGAAGGCCTTCTTCGCCCAGATCGTCTTCGATGAATTCGCGGGCTTCGCGGCCACGTTCACCGATCAGGCCGACAACCGAAACATCGGATGTCGTATGGCGGGTCATCATCGACAGCAAACTGGATTTACCAACCCCGGACCCGGCAAAGATGCCCATACGCTGCCCCCTGCAACAGGTCAGGAAGGTATTCATCGCCCGCACGCCCAGATCGATCTTCCCCGCCACGCGCTGGCGCGAATGGGCCGATGGCGGCGCATTGCGGATCGGATAGGGTGTCGGTCCTTCGGTCAGGGGGCCCTTGCCATCAACCGGCTGGCCGAACGCATTAACTACACGCCCCAGCCAGCTTTCATCAGGATAGACCTGTGGTTGGGTGTCTGCCAGTTCGACTTCGCAGCCAATTCCGATGCCATCAAGCATCCCGAAGGGCATTAGAAGTGCTCGTTCATTCCGGAAACCGACAACTTCGCAAATTACGGCCACACCATCGCGGCGTTTAACCTTGCAACGATCCCCCACCGAAAGCGCCCCTTCGACCCCGCCAATTTCAACCAGCAGGCCAAGAACAGCCGTTACCCGCCCGACAGTCCGGTAATCCGGAATGCGGCGAAGTTCGGCAACAATATTTCGGCCAACCTGGAACACGTTTGCGCTTTTCTGTTTGATGGGTTCCGATATGTGATGCGATCGGGAATTTTATCGCAGTCCCATGTCAAAGGGTGGCAAATTCGACCGCATCGCACCAGATATAAGTGGCATAAACGGTATTAAAAACCCGTATATGCCGAATTGGCATTAAAAATACGGTATCGGCAATCATGGTCGTTAACGACGCAAACCGTTGGAAAACTTCACATTCCCCGAACCATCTGCCTTTATCGATGAAAAAAAGTTAACAACATGCGACTCGCCTGCTTGCCACGAGTCGCAAAGCAACGTATCGTTAACGGAATGGAATAAAATTCCACACGGCAATCGTTGGGGCGCTTGTCGAAATTAGCCGGATTAACACGGATTTTTTGCGGAACACGGTAACGGAGCGGAACATGCGGGTGCTGCTTGTCGAAGATGACAACGCCACTGCTGACAGCATCGAGTTGATGCTGAAATCGGAGGGCATGGTTGTCGACACCACTGATCTTGGGGAAGATGGCCTCGAGATCGGTAAATTGTATGACTACGATATTATTCTTCTGGATCTCATGCTGCCGGACATTGACGGCTATGAAGTTCTCAGACGTTTGCGCGACGCACGTGTTGAAACCCCGGTGCTTATCCTGTCGGGGTTGACCGAAACCGAAGACAAGGTCAAAGGCCTTGGTTTTGGCGCGGATGACTATCTGACCAAGCCGTTTGACAAAGTTGAACTGCTGGCACGCATTCAGGCGATCGTTCGCCGGTCGCGCGGCCATGCACAATCGATGATTGCCACCGGCAGACTGAATGTGAACCTTGATGCACGCACGGTTGATGTTGATGGATCGCCGCTACATCTGACCGGCAAGGAATATGGCATCCTTGAATTGCTGTCGCTGCGCAAGGGCACGACATTGACCAAGGAAATGTTCCTGAACCATCTCTATGGTGGGATGGACGAGCCGGAACTCAAGATCATCGACGTTTTCGTGTGCAAGCTGCGCAAGAAAATCCAGTCAGCCACCAAGGGTGACAACTACATCCATACAGTCTGGGGCCGGGGCTATGTCCTGCGCGATCCGGATGTAAACAGTAGTGCTGCCGCCTGAACGCAACGAACTTTATCGCGTTCCGCTGCGCACGAAGTCAAAAACGCCCCGATGGATCGTCGGGGCGTTTTGCTTTTGGCGGGTGCGCGTTACACGGCAACAATCCTGATTTCTATTTCTTGTCTTCCGGCTTGCCAAAGCGCGACCGATCAAAGGTCGTGGACGGACGGGTTGTTCCGCTGCCCGTGCTGCCGGTTCCGGTTGACGGCCTTGCGGGCGGAGTGCTGCCCGTGCCGCTTGAACCGGCGGCGGTGCCTGTTGTGCCCAGTGGACGGCGATATGTCGATCCAGCCGTCCCAGTTGATCCCGCCGTCCCGGTAGTGGCGGTTGAAGGACGTGAATATGTGCTGCCGGTAGTCCCGGTTGTTCCCGTTGTTGACGGACGCGCTGTTGTGCCGGTGCCCGTTGGGGTCGTGGGGCGGGGCGGGGTTGTGGCTCCGGCAGCTGCACTCGCGGTCGTACCACCGGTGGCAGTTTGCATATGCTTTGGCTTGGGAAACGCAAAACCGCCTGTCGCGGTACCACTCGCCGCCCCAGCCGCCGCACTGGCACCCGCCTGAATTTTCTCAAGTGCTGAAACATCGACATCCGGTGCCCCCGGACGGTTCAATTGATAGATGCCGCGCTGACGCGCAAGCGGTTTGAACTTGTCGGAAATCCCAAGAACCGTTTCCGCCCCACCAAGGAACAGGAAGCCATCATCGGGCATTAATGCCGATATACGCGCCAGCACATCTGTCTTGGTTGCCTGATCAAAATAAATCAGAACGTTGCGGCAATAGACGATATCGAACTGACCCAGCGGCCGGAAATCCTCAAGCAGGTTGAATTCCTTATATTGAACCTTGGAGCGGATTTCCTGCGAGATTTGCCACTGGTCTTCTTTCTTCTGGAAATATTTGACCAGAAGCTGGATCGGAAGTCCCCTTTGAACTTCAAACTGGGAATACAAACCAGCACGCGCCTTGGTCAGGATTTCGCGCGAAATGTCGGTTCCGATAATTTCAACCCGCCAGCCGGAAAGCTGGGATTTGAAATCTTCAAGGATCATCGCCAGCGAATAGGGTTCCTGCCCCGAAGAGGCCGCCGCACACCAGATGCGCAGATGGCGCTTTGACGCGCGCTCCTTGATCATGTGCGGCAGAACGACATGCCGAAACTGATCAAACGGTTTGGTATCGCGGAAGAAGAAACTTTCATTGGTTGTCATCGCATCGACGACTTCCTCGACAAGCACGCGGTCACCGCCGCGCAATGCCGCGATCAGCTCGGTCAGGTCCTTAAGCCCGCGCTTGCGTGCAATCGGCATCAGCCGGCTTTCGAGCAGATATGTCTTATCTTGGCTCAGAACGAGCCCGGATTTTGACTTTATAAGTCTGCTGACGAAATCGAAGTCTTCCGGCCTCATCATCTCGGCTTAACGACCCCCTGCAAATTTTTTGATATAGGCCGCGATGCCACCCACGGGGAGAACCGCCGAACAAATGCCTGCATGTGCCGCGGCACCGGGCATTCCCCATACAACGCTTGTCTGTTCGTCCTGTGCAACAACCATACCCCCGGCACCCACGACAGCACGCCCACCCAGCATACCATCCTGTCCCATACCTGTAAGGATAGCCGTGAGTATATTACCACCGTAGCTTTCCACAAGGCTGCGGAGCATCGGATCAACCGACGGACGACAGAAGTTTTCTGGCGGGTTCTGGTTCAGAACAATTTTCCTGCTGTTGCCACGGCCCTCTATCACCATGTGGTAATCCCCGGGGGCAAGGTAAACCTGTCCGCCCTGAATTTGCATGCCTGTCTGGCCTTCCTGACATTTAAGCCCGGTCAGGCGGGTGATGTGTTCGGCAAGGATCGTGGTAAAAGTCGCAGGCATATGCTGGGTAATAAAAATCGGCTGACGCACACCGGCAAGACCGCGCAGAACCTCGAACAGGGCCTGTGGACCACCGGTCGAACTTCCGATTGCAATCGCTTCGACATTAAGTCGTTTTTCGGGAAGCAGACTGATCTGCCCCCCTGCGATCACCCGTTTTGCCGGCGCCGGTGCAGCGGCACCGGTCGGCGCCTTGGCACGCGCTGTTGCCGCGGCGGCTGGGCTGCGTGCGGCCGGGGCGGCACGTTGTGGTGCCTGTTTGACCGGCGTATTTCGCGCCACTGCCCCACCACCAACAGCACCGCCCGATGTCTGGCGGGTTGACGGTTTGACATTGGCACCTGTCGCCTTGGCATCACCGGCTGCAATTGCCGCCTCGCGGATCAAACGACCCGGATCGCGCGCTGGCATGTTGGTTGTTTGTGTAACCGCATCACGGTTAATGGTCGTGGCCCCGCCTTCTTTACCCTGCCCCTGTGCCGGGGATACCGGCTGCACGTGCTGAGGATGTTGGGGCTGAGGTATCGGGCGGGTCGACATCGGGCCAAGACGACCGGGCTGGTGCGTCGGACGCGGACGCAGTTCAGCGGTGAACCTTTTGCGCTGAACCCGGCCGGGCTTTTGCAATATCTGATGCTCCGCCGACAGTTCGGCCCGGAACGGTGCCGGAGCATCACCAGCGGTTTTTTCTGTTGCGGAGGAATCATCTTCCGGTACAGCAGATTCCGGCAACTCTTCATGCCGTTCGGCGGTACCCACATCGTCAACGACGACCTGTTCTTCATGGATTTCTTCAAGCCGTGCCTGATCCGCCCCCAGCATCTTACGACGCTGTTCAGCCCAAGCCTTGACCTTGTCGAGCAACTCGGCCCGGAATCCTTCGCCAACATTAAGGTCCTTGGCCGAGGACGGTTTGGGAATGTAGTCCACGGCACCCAGTGTCATGGCCTGGAAACTGATATCGGCGTTTCGCTTGGTCAGGGTCGATGCCATGATCACGCGAACCGTCGGATCGATTTCAAGCAGCTTGGGCAACGCCGTCAGACCATCCATGACGGGCATTTCAATGTCGAGAACGACCGCTTCGATACCAATCTCCTGACGCATGACGCCAAGCGCGTCTTCGCCATTGGCAACAGAACCGACGACCTCGATATCGTCGTCTTCCTGCAACATGCGGGTTACCAGACCACGCACGATTGCGGAATCGTCGACAATCAGGACTTTATAGGGTGGATGAATTGGCGTGTCTTCCACGTACCGACGTTCCCGTTAGAGCAACCGGACCAAAAACCAAGGCAAATGCACAGCGACGCTGACAGGAACCTTAAATCAGACCCACCTGCTCAAATTTTGCCTGGATTATCTCGCTGTCGAACGGTTTCATGATGTACTCGTTCGCACCGGCCGTGATGGCCTCTTGGATATGCTCGAGATCGTTTTCTGTAGTGCAGAACACGACGACGGGCTCATCACCACCAGGGGCTGCACGCAGTTCCCGCAGGAAATCAATCCCGCTTTTCACAGGCATGTTCCAATCAAGCAACACCGCGTCTGGCATGGCTTCAAGGCATCGATCAATTGCCTCCTGCCCATCCACAGCCTCAATGACCGCAAATCCCATTTCTTCCAGGATACGGCGTGCCACCATTCTGATGACTTTCGAATCATCGACGACGAGACAACTCTTCATCGACTTCCTTCTCGCAAATTAGATCGTTAAGCCAAAACCGGCATTGTACCGGATGCATTTTGCACCCGGTACAGACTAACATCGTTAGCCAGCCTGTTTCACAGAAACCGTGAAATCAAGCAGACGGGTCACATCCAGAATGACAAGAAGTTGCTTGTCGAGCCGGAAAATGCCATCGGAAAATTCGCGCCAGCGCGGGTCGAGCGTCGCGGGATTCTGCTCGAACGCTTTTTGCGGAACGCTCAGAACTTCTCCGACCTGATCGACCATCAGGCTGTATAGTTCACCACCCTGATCGACCACGATGCTCATGCCCGGCACGTCATCTTCGCGTTCGCGAAGACCAAGACGTTTGCGAACATCAATCGCTGTAACAATGCGACCACGCAGGTTCAGCGACCCCGCCACTTCGGGCGGAGCCAGCGGAATGCGCGTGATACGCTGCGGACCAAGAACATCCTGAACCGTCAGGACCGGAATACCGAACAACTGCTTGCCGATATAGGCGGTAACGAAATCCTTCGTCGCCCCGCCAAGGTCAAGGGCCGTGCTCTGTTCTTTGCTCGGGACGAGTGCCTTTTTATCGCTCATTGGACTTTTCCCCGATTTACACTGCGCTCAGCGTCTGGATCAGCGTTGATACCAGCGCATCTCGATCGAATTTCGCGACATAGTCGCTAAAGCCAACCTGACGACCCCGTTCGAAGTCTTCCTCGCTAGTGTGCGAGGACAGCGCGATGATCGGGGTATCACCCCAATGTTCATCATTCTGCAGGCTTTCGGCAAATTCGAAGCCGTTCATGCCCGGCATTTCGATATCACTGATGATCGCGTCGAACATTTCACCGCGATTTTTAAGATCAAGCGCCTGTTCGGCATTCTCGACCGCAATGACACGAAAACCGGACACCGACAGCATCGGTGTGAGAAGGTTACGGAAGAACGGGCTGTCATCGACCAGAAGCACACGCTTTTTCTCGCCGCCGGTATCCTCATGACCAAACCAGTCCGAGAACGCCAGTTCAAGATAGTAGCCGGCATCAATCAGATCGGTTGCCTTGCCGTCGATCACCGCAGACCCGACCAGACCATCCTGATCGGCAGTCAGTTCGACATTAAGAACGTCATCGACGATATCGACAATTTCGTCAACCACAAGGCCCATAGTCCGTTCGCGATCCTGGAAGACCAGGGTCGGCTGACGGCCTTCGCCTTTCATCTGATAGGAACCATCAATGAAGACCAGCGGCATCAGCTTGCCACGATACTGAACCAGCGGACGACCGTTAGAATATTCGATGTTTTCGACATCGATTTCTTCGAGGCGAGCAACCAGTGCCAGCGGCACGGCACGAACTTCTGCCCCGCCAGCCCGGAAGACCAGCATGGACGTCGTTTCGCGATCACCTGTATCGGAGCGCGCCTTGCTTTCGACACCCTGCGAACCACCAACGGTGATTTCGCCGGTGCGGGTCGCAATGCCGTTCGGATCCAGGATCATGATCACGCTACCGTCACCAAGGATGGTGTTCCCCGAGAACAGAGACAGGTCACGCAGGATCGGTGCGACCGGTTTAACCACGATTTCCTCGGTATCGAACACGCGGTCAACGATAATACCGAACGAATAGGTCCCAACCTGTGTGACGACGATGAAGGCTTCTTCATCCACGTCATCGACCGTTGTTTCGCCGTCATCAAGACCGAGAATTTTCTTGAGCGTGACAAGCGGCAGCAGACGGTTGCGCAGGCGCAGGACAGGCGTATCGTGAATGCGTTCGATCGAATGATCAGAATTGCTTGAAGCCCGGACCAGTTCCAGAACGCTGATCTGCGGAATGGCGAAACGTTCGCCGCCGCTTTCGACGATCAGTGCCGAAACGATGGCAAGGGTGAGCGGGATTTTGATGATAAAGGTCGAACCACGGCCTTCGACCGATTTCAGCTCAACCGTACCACCGATTTTTTCGATGTTGGTACGGACCACGTCCATGCCGACACCACGCCCCGAAACCGAGGTCACCTTTTCGGCGGTCGAGAAACCGGCCTTGAAGATGAACTGGTGGATTTGCGAATCCGCCATACCATCAAGATCGCTCTCGGTTGCAAGACCGTTGGCAATCGCCTTGGCCTTGATCCGTTCGATATTGAGACCGCGACCATCGTCGGAAATCTCGATGATGATGTGACCGCCTTCGTGATAGGCATTCAGCGTAACCGTACCGGTTTCCGGCTTGCCAGCTTCACGACGCCCCGGAATATCTTCAAGACCATGGTCGGCAGAGTTACGGACCATGTGGGTCAGCGGATCCTTGATGAGTTCAAGCACCTGACGGTCAAGTTCCGTATCGGCACCGATCATCTGTAGATCGATTTTCTTATTCATCTCAAGCGCAAGGTCGCGAACAATACGCGGCAGTTTCGCCCAAGCGTTGCCAATCGGCTGCATACGCGTTTTCATCACACCTTCCTGAAGGTCGGTGGTGATGTGCGACAGACGCTGCAACGGAACGGTAAATTCGCTGTCATCCTTGCCGCGAACCATCTGCAACAGCTGGTTACGGGTCAGGACAAGCTCGGAAACCAGGGTCATCAGGTTTTCAAGCAATTCGACGTTCACGCGGATCGTTTGGGCCGCAACCGAGCTTTCCTTGGCCTCGCCGCGCTGTGCTTCGGCTTTTGGTCCCTCGGACGCAGCGGCCTTGGCCGGGGCAACTGCCTGCGACTTTGCTGCTGCGGGCGGGGCGGCTGCCGGTGCGGGTTTCTCGGGCGCAGGAGCAGGTTCCGGCTCCTGAATATCCGGGTCGACTTCGGTTGCATCGAAAATTGCCTGCAACCGCTCATCATCGGTCATCGGCACTTCTTCGGCAACTTCTTCCTCGACCGGGGTGGCTGCCGGTGCGGCGCTGCCGCCCATGATCGTACCGGTATCGGCAAAATGGTTAAGACGCGCGATCAGATCGGCATCGTTGCCATCCGGTTCGGTTTCATTCTGCTCAAGCTCGCTCAGCAGATATTTGATCGTATCAATGGATTCAAGAACAAGCGTCACCGCATCCGGTGTTACAACCAGTTCGCCATCACGGATCTTGCCAAGCACGTTTTCACCGGCATGCGCAACTGCTTCCAGTCGCGGCAAACCAAGAAATCCGCATGTCCCCTTGATGGTATGCACCAGGCGGAAAATATTCGACAGAATATCCGGATCGTTCGGATTCTGCTCCAGTTTGACCAGCTCGACGTCAAGCGTCGATAGGCTCTCCGAAGTCTCTGTCAGAAATTCACTTAAAAGATCGTCCATAAACCCCCTCCACATCTCCGACAATCATACTGTTTGCCGGAACCGGAACGCCCATCCCCACGACCACTGCGCGAAACACACGTTCAATCCGTTACTTACGTAGAACCTAGCACACCGTATTACCAGACCCGCATGTGTTTTTTTTAATCATAGATCAATGCAACATTTCCGTCCTCTTGCAAGACTGAAAGCGCACCACCGGTCCGATGCGCAAGATTTCGCAGGAAAAAGCCATGTACGGTCCGGGGATCAAGCTGCTCCGGGGCCACTTCATTTTTCATGACATTTTCCACATCGGGGCGAAACGCGGCACGTTTTCCGGTTGCATTGACCGAAATCCGCCCCCCGGATTCGCATGTAACAACAATATCCCCACCAAACGGCAAAGCTTCACGGGCCAACATCACCATATTGAGCACAAGCCTTCCATGAGCTGGATCAATTCCAATTCCAGTTTGATCCCACAGTAGGGTCACCTTGCCTTCGGCCTCGAAACTCTGGGCAACCGCATCGCGCATGGATTTTGTGTCAACGCTGTTGCCTGCGCGCCCGAATGCCAGACGGAACAATTGCAACCGGCGCGCAGCCTCAAGCCCGCTTTTGCGCATCAGCGCAAGTGCCTCGTCATCGGCAACGCCTGCCTCCCCCATCAGTTCGGCACCGGCATTCACAGCCCCCACAGGCCCGACAAGGTCGTGGCAAATGCGCGAGCTGATCAGCTCGATCAGGATCAGTTCCACTGCTCTGTCCTGTTCCATGTAACGGGTATCTCCAAGAATTCTGTTCAACAGGTCCGCACTGCTTCCCCAAAACAATACGTGGCTCACATCTGGCCGCCCGGTCGATATTTGGGACATGATCGGATCACGGTCGGTGTAAACCGCGCCCAGATTGCAGCCTGATGTGTTAAAACCTTCTTTAACCTGCGGATTTTTGCCGCATTTGCAGACCGGCAAATTTTGCCCATCATCGACGGACCTCAAAAGATGTGACTGTCATCATTGCGCAGTATTTGTTCCGGGCCTATTGCCTGACTATATTAAAAAGACCAACATCAGACAAAAGAGCTTGATAATGGATTTTCTGCTCACACCTGGCACCATTGTCCGCCATCCTGGCCAGCCCGACTGGGGCCTTGGTCGCATTCAGGCGGTAGACGGCGACAGGATCGCCGTGAATTTCGAAGAGGCCGGACGCCAGATCATCCGCCCACGCCATGTCGTGCTTGAAATTGTCGAGGCTGCCATCGGCTATGAATAACAGCACGTAACCGCCTGCGATGGCACGGAACTTGCTCAAATGAAAAGATTGAATAATTCGGCGTCTTGACGGAATTTGATACGCAAGATCGCATCCATCGGCTACCGGACGCACCAATCCGGTGATCTGATTTAAATGATAACTAAGGTCGGAACGGGTAAATGATTGCAATCGTTAAAGCACCGCGGGACAGCTTCAAACAGCGTCACCACTCCGCCGCATTCGCCGTACTCGAACAATTTGCCGCCGGCCTCATCGAACAGGCCAAGGCGCATGGCGGCACCATCAGCGCCGAACAGATTTCAAGCGCGCTGGAAACCTTGCGCGGGCAGAACAAGCTGTTTGACGCGGCATGGATGACGCTTGAGGCCGATCTTGATACCGTCAAGACCCGCCAGAATGTTGCTGTCCGCCACGATCCGCTGGGCCGCCTTCTGGTCAGCCGTTTTGCCCATCAGCTTGAAGGTCGCGAAGCAGGCGATCTGGAACATGGGGCACTGTCGCGCGAAATCCTGCAACCCTTCTTCAAGGTCATCCGCATGATGGTTGGCATGGATATGCTGCAGGAAATCGATGGCGAAATACAGACCATCATTGAACAGCATGCCGACGAAGAAGATGAGTTGCGTGATCCGACAGATTACTGGGATCACCTTGCCGAAGAGCCACAGGTCGCCAACCGGCTTAATCTGGTCTTCTCGCGCATGGCCCTGCATTTCAAGGATTACGAGCGGCGTAAAAACTGGATGATCCAATTGGTCAATGACAACATGCCGCATGGCGATCATGCATGGACCTTTACCGAGGAACATTGTGTACGATTGCTGCGCGCCCTGTTCCGCGATGTACGTTCCGCCCTGTCCAAGCCGGAGCGTTCGGCCGAACTGGTTGCCAAGCTTGGCAGCGAGAATGTCGAGACGCTACGCAACGTCATGGCATCGCTTGATCGCGACGTCGCGTCCCTTCACATCCGCGAAGCCGAAAACTGGGAATAGGCATTCGATAATTCTGAATTTCCTGACAGATAAAAAAACCGCGGCGGATATTTCCCGCAGTTTTTCTGATGTCATCTGACGGAAAGGTGATGATTTCATCACAAATCGGGGTGGCCAAATCAATCCCCCCTGTGAGAAAGTCGAACTTGCGCACTACATAGCGTTTCCAGACCAATAAACAGAAACAAGCGCCGCCGCCATGAGCAGACCGCTGATTGACAAATATGGCCGCCATGTATCGTACCTTCGGGTATCGGTGACGGACCGTTGTGACTTCCGCTGCACCTATTGCATGGCCGAAAGCATGATCTTTCTGCCAAAGTCCGAAGTCCTGACACTTGAAGAACTCGATCAGCTCTGTTCGGCCTTCATTGCACGCGGTGTGCGCAAACTGCGCCTGACCGGGGGCGAGCCACTGGTGCGCCGCGGCATCATGGATTTGATCAGGGATTTGTCGCGTCATCTCAAATCCGGTGCGCTTGACGAACTGACCATGACGACGAATGGCAGCCAGCTTGCCACCTATGCCGATGATCTGGCTCGCCTTGGTGTCAAACGGCTCAACATCTCCCTTGATAGCCTTGATCATCAGAAATTCGCCGAAATCACCCGCCGCGGCCGCCTTGAACAGGTGTTAAGCGGGCTTGAAGCCGCCAAACAGGCGGGGCTCAAGATCAAGATCAACACGGTCGCCCTTCGCAATTTCAACGAAGACGAAATTTCCCGTCTTGTCGCCTGGTGTGGCAAGGAAGGCTTTGATCTTTGCCTGATTGAAACCATGCCGCTTGGCGATATCGACGGGGATCGCACCGATCAATATCTGCCGCTGACCGCCGTTCGTGAACGTCTGGAACAGGAATATACTCTGATCCCGTCCGAATATGTCACCCCCGGCCCGGCACGCTATGTCACGGTGACGGAAACCGGCGGACGGCTTGGTTTCATCACACCTCTTACCCATAATTTCTGCGAAGGCTGCAACCGCGTCCGTGTGACCTGCACCGGCACACTTTACATGTGCCTTGGGCAGGAAGACCACGTTGATCTGCGCGCGGCCCTCCGCTCGGGAGCGCCCGAAACCCTTGACCGTCTACTTGACGAAGCCATGCTGCTGAAACCCAAGGGCCATGATTTCGTCATCGACCGCAAGGGCCAAAAACCCGCAGTCGGCCGCCATATGAGCATGACGGGCGGCTGATCCGGACATCACTCCATTCCAGTTACAGGCATAAAATGAACATTCTGATTGTCGGCGGCGGCATCGCCGGTTTGTCTGCGGCCATTGCCCTGCAAGGCGACCGACATGACATTACGATTGCCGAAACCCTTGATGGTTGGAAACCGGCCGGGGCGGGGTTGCACCTGCCCGGCAATGCGGTGACGGCCCTTCGGGACCTTGGCATTGATAAGGATGTTGCGGCCAAATCATGCGCCTTTCCGCGACTGGATTATTTCGATCATCGTGACCGGAAACTGTTTGCGCTTGAAACCGAACAGCTCGGCTGGCCGACATTTCAGGCCCTGACCCGCAGCGACTTTCACGAAATCCTGTGCGCCAGACTGACAACGCCGACCATCCGGTTTGGTCTTTCCGTATCCGACATCAGTAACACCCCCGATCAGGCACAGGTTCGTTTTACCGACGGCACGACCGGCAGCTTTGATCTTGTGATCGGTGCGGACGGGATCAATTCAGTCGTTCGACACCTGGTTTTTGGCCCGGAATATATCCCGCAGCCGACCGGTTATATCTGCTGGCGCTGGATCACGAATTATCCCTTCGGCCTGACAGCGCCCAAATTCATCATCAGTTACGGGCAGGTCATTCTGGTGATGCCGGTGGGGGATAGCCGGTTTTATATCTATGCCAGCACCTATGATCCGGGCGAAAGAATACACGACTTGCCGACAAACGAGCTTGCCGTGCATTTTGCCCGGTTTGATGGTCCCGTACGCGACATGCTAGGCACAATCGGAACGGACACCGTCATTCACGAAGGCCGTATTCAGCAAATGGTCATGCCCGAATGGGTTGCGGGGCGTGTGGCCCTGATCGGGGATGCGGCACACGGCACCCTTCCGACCATGGCACAGGGGGCGACGCAATCGATCAAGGATGGCTTGGCAATGGCCAATGCCTTTCGCACGCAATCCGATATCACAACCGCGCTTGCCGACTGGCAGGCCGCCCGACTGCCCGAAGCACACTGGGTCCAGCAACAATCCCTGCAACGCATGGGTTTCGCCAAAATCCGCGGCAGGGCCGGTGTCTGGTTGCGCAATACCCTTATGCGCAGGATCGGCCCGAAGATTGTTGCATCGGGCTTCCGTCCGCTGATTGACGGCATGGCAGGTAACCGCAAGGACTAGGTGAACGCCTTTCGGATCTGCTCGATTGCCGTCATCGCGACGGCATGGCTTTCCGCCGCCAGCAGATGTGCAGGGCAACGCGCGCAATCCGAACTGCCAAACCCGGCAATCGGAATGGAAATGCCCGGCACCATACCCAAAGCAGCACGCAAATCGCATTCACACCCATCGGGCATGACAAGCATCGCGACCACGTACCCGATGCCGTTGGTCAGTTCATCGACATGCCAATGCTGTTTCTTCTCCGTCCGGCAATGACGTTTGACACGGGCCGCAATGCCACCCGATCCGTTGGCAGAACCGCAATAAAGATAAGTGCCCCGGCGCAGGATGGCCCCGGCGAAGCGTTTGTTCCGTAAAGCCAGATCAGCAGAAAGATCAATCACGAGAATATAGGCTCCGGCAACTTTGGGAAGCAGCCGGAGGGTTTCATCATTTATGTCAGCAACAAGCCGCGTCAAAGTCACAGCAGCAGATCAACCGAAAGACCGGGGCCGCGCGTGCCATTAGCAAGCACGGGTTCACAATCCTCGTTGATCCGTGACGCGATGCGCTGTCGCAAGGCACTGAAACGTTCCGACGTCACGACATCAACAGGCTGATCCAGATGAACCTCGATCCGGTAAACACCGCCAACCGGGGTTCTGGTGACACCGCGGATTTGGCCGCACACCGCATGGCCGAGATAGGACCCGGCAAAGCGTTTGCCGATACCAAGATCGGCAATCCGGACCGGTTCGCGTTTGCGCGTCATGGCAATCGCGGTGTTCCAGTCACGAAATCCGTGGCTTTGCGCCAGAAGCTCGAGGCTTCCGGTGTGGGAAACCGTCATCTTGCGGCTGGCCAGTGCCTTGCGCAGGCGTTTTGCCTGCTGCTTAAGCATTTCCGCCGGATCGCCCGATGCGGTTTTTGCAAAATCGGCAAGCTCGACAGGTGTCTGTTCAGGCTTTTCGGGCGGGTTATGAACGGGTTGGGTCATTTTCGTCTCCTGACAGGAGGCCGGGTGTCCGCATTGCCGGTCCGACGTCACAAGAAGACGGGGAACCGATAAAATCGTCTGCATCACTTTACCATGAGCCAAAGCCCCGCGAACGGCCGGTGTGTGCAACCGCACATTTCGTAGCGCAATGTGCCGCAAAACACAAGCATCACCATATCTTTGACCGCGCGAAGCGCATTACCGCTTGCAGAAATTGACAGCCCCCACAGGGACAACATATACCAGAATTAACAAATATCGCCGGGCACCCGGATGAATGCGCCAAACAGGGCGCAAGGGTATTCGACCAATTATAAGGAATTAGCGCCATGGCCATGGAAGCCCACGAAATCGAAACGATGATCAAGGAAGCCCTTCCCGATGCACAGGTCCGCATCGAGGACCTTCGCGGTGATGGCGATCATTATGCCGCAATCGTTGTGTCCGAGTCCTTCCGTGGTAAAACCCGCGTGATGCAGCACCAGATGATCTATTCCGCCCTCAAAGGCAAAATGGGCGGTGATCTGCACGCCCTTGCGCTTCAGACTTCCGCACCGGAATAAGTTCGGCAGCACAGGTACGCCTTGCGTTTGCCACCATCCTTGCAAGGCCGCCAGAAAATTACGGGCGCAGATCGGCTTTCGGCGCCCTTGATATTCCCGACACAAACCAGAATGACTACCCGTATTCGAACCCGGATCAATATCCGGGTTTCCGCTCCGGTTCAGGCTTGAATATCGTTCTGCCCATCAGGCACCTGCCGTTTAGCCCCACAAAATGACCATGGTTCAATAACGATGACATCATCCCAAAAACCGGCTTTGATCGGTGCCGGACCACTGGCCGGGCTTGGTGCCTTTGTCATCTGGGGCTTTCTGGGCTTCTATTTCAAAATCATCGATTTCGCGAGCCCGTTTGAAATTCTCGCCCATCGCATCCTATGGTCGGCGATGCTGACATTGACACTGGTTTTTGTCCTGAAACGTCGTGCGCGATTGTGGGACCTGCTATCGTCCAGGCGCACCATGGGACTGTTATTCATAAGCAGCCTGCTGATCGCCGGGAACTGGGTGATCTATATCTGGTCGGTCCATATCGGACATGCGCTTGAAGCCAGCCTTGGCTATTACATCATGCCGCTGATCATGCTGATCCTTGGTCGCATCTTCTTTGGCGAGAAGCTTAATCGCATTCAGATCGTCTCGGTACTGATCTGCTTTGCCGGGGTTCTGAACCTTCTGGTGTTTTTCGGATCACTGCCGTGGATTGCGCTTAGCCTGTCGTTGCTGTTCGGCTTTTATGGCGTCATCCGCAAATTTGTTCCGGCCGATCCGATTGCCGGTCTGTTTGTCGAATGTCTGCTGCTGTCGCCGATGGCATTTGGCTATCTGGTCTGGCTGAATGCATCGGACACCATGGCCTTCACCAATCTGGGGATCGGCCATGATGCTCTGCTGGTGTCGCTGGGTGCTGTCACAACCATTCCGCTGGTGCTGTTTGCCTTTGCCGCCCGGAACATGAAATTTTCCGCGCTTGGTCTGATGCAGTATCTGAATCCGACGATCCAGTTCTTTGTCGCGGTTCTGTTGCTCGGCGAAACTTTTACCCAGGCGCATATGATAACCTATGCGCTGGTCTGGGTAGGACTTGGCATTTTTACATGGGATAATCTGCGGACCGCACGGCAATTGCGCCGCAAGAGTTGACAGAACCGCCCCTTCCAGCCATATCTTCGGCCATAAAACCATAACCTGAAATATCGCGGCAGAGAGATCGCCGCCTTTGCAGCCAAGGACAACCAACATGACCGACAATCCGGTTTTTGATCGCATCCAGAAAGACATCAACGATAACGACGTCGTTCTGTTCATGAAGGGCACCTCGATGTTCCCACAATGCGGTTTCTCGGCCGCCGTCGTGCAGGTCCTTGCCGAACTCGGCGCGCCGTTCAAGGACATCAACGTTCTGGTCGACCCGGCAATCCGCCAGGGCATCAAGGACTTCTCGAACTGGCCGACCATTCCGCAGCTTTATGTCAAAGGCGAATTCGTTGGCGGTTGCGACATCGTTCGTGAAATGTATGCCTCGGGCGAACTGGCCCAGCACCTGAAAGACAAGGGCGTTGCTGTCGCTGCCTGAAAAGGCGGATGACACAGACCCGATCCGGCCTCACAGCCGAAGATATGAAACGCGCCGTGCGGATGCCCGGCGCGTTTTTTATTGCCCTGCTGCGATTTCCATCACCTCAAGCCCTGCGTGCATATGGGCCGACGTCGTAAAACTATTCCTTGAAGGCCCTGTTTGCCTGTACCATCTTCCAGATGGGAATTCGTTTTTACGAACAGGACGTTGGGCGGGACATTATGAAAATCACAACAAAAATCCTGATGTGCCTCGGGCTCTGGCTGCTGGTGGCCGGCACTGTGTCGGCTATGGCAGACAGGGCACATGCACAGGCTGCCTTGGCTACAATCGCCGCCCAAAACGAAGTACAGACCACGGAAACAACCGATCCGTCCGATGATGCCTTGTCCGAGACGGCTGAAACGACCTTCAGCTATTACGACTTTCTTGATGCCGGGGTTGCACGAACCCGCGAACAGATCGCAGATACCTTTACCGGTCTTGAAACCTTTCCCGATGAAATGGCACGAACCGGTGATTTCCTGGCATCGGACATCGGCCGCAGGGGACTGATGCGCCTTGCGCTGTTTACCGTGATCTTTGTCGGTGTCGGATTGATCGTCGAATTCCTGTATCGCCGCGCTGCGGCCCCGCTTTGCAGCTATCTTGAAGCACAGCACCCCACTCGGTTTTTCGACCGGCTGCGTCAAATGGCGCTTTTATCCGTCCTGTCGCTGCTGTCTTTGACGGTCTTTGCCATCGGCTCGATCGGTGCCTTCATGATCTTTGACTGGCCCCCCCTGATGAAGGGAGCACTCCTGTCACTGCTCGCCGCATTTTTTGTCCTGCGTCTCGTCATGATCGTGCTGCAATTCCTGTTTGCGCCACAGGCCGAAGGCCTTCGGATGATCAATGTGGATCCACAGACTGCAGCAACACTGACGCGCACCATCACCATCGCAAGTGGCGTTTCGTTATCTGCCTTTGCGCTGGCCGGGGTTTTTCGGCAATCACCGGCAATGGTACATGGCGACATAATCCTTTTTGATATCGCGGTCGTGATCAGTGTTCTGGCCTTTTGCTTCGCAACGGTTTCGCTGGCGCGTTATTTCGCCACTCACCGGCTCACGGGCGCAGTTGAAAAGATTGCCCTGCCCGTGTCGCTTGCCCGTTTATGGCCCGTCATTATCTGCGCCTATCTGATTGCACTCGGTGCGACGACCATTCTGGCGGCAGACCGCTTCATGAAGTGCCTGCTGGCGATTGGCATAGCCTGCCTGTTTGATGCGATTTTCCGCAACATCATCGAAAGCCAGCATCGCAAAAAAGCCCGACTGGCCGAAGCTGAAGCAGATGCGATCAATGCCCGTGCCGAAGCCGCCGCGATGGAGGCCGAGGAAGAATTCAAACCGGTTCAACCGGACCTTCCGGTCTTTACCCCGGTTCTGAAACGCGGTGTGCGGCTTCTGGCAATTGTCTTTGTCCTTGCCAGCTTCTGGCGCATCTGGGGATTTGATCGCCTTGCGCTGGCCGAGGATGCCGGGATCATTGCGCGTGCGCTTGATGCCTCGACCGAGATCATCATGATCCTGCTGATTGCCGATCTGGTCTGGTCCCTGATCAAGGCATTCCTTGACGAACGCATGAGCCAAAGCGGTACTGGAGATGGACATGGCGACGGCGAAGGTGGCGGTACCGGGTTATCGCGGATTGAAACCCTTCTACCGCTTCTGAAAAACTTCGCGCTTACCGTCATCGTCATCATGGTGGTAATGGTGACATTGTCAGCACTCGGCGTTGATATCGGCCCGTTGATCGCCGGTGCCGGGGTTGTTGGCCTTGCCATCGGCTTTGGCAGCCAGGCACTGGTACGTGACGTGGTCGCCGGGGTTTTCTTCCTGCTTGATGATGCCTTCCGGCTTGGTGAATATATCGAGGTCGATAACCTGCGCGGGCGGGTCGAAAATATCTCAATCCGGTCGATGCAACTGCGCCATCACCGCGGCCCCCTGCAAACGGTGCCCTTTGGCGAAATCAAATCGATCATCAACCACAGCCGCGACTGGGTGATCGTCAAACTTGAATTCCGTGTGCCGTTCGAAACCGACGTCAACAAGATCAAAAAACTGGTCAAAAAGCTGTCTGCCGAACTGCTGGAAGATCCGCTGATCGGTGACAGCTTTATCGAACCGCTGAAATCGCAGGGCGTTCGCCGGATGGAAGAATTCAACATGGTGATCGGGCTTAAATATACCTCCAAGCCCGGTGAACAATTCACCATCCGCAAAACCGTCTATCAAAGCGTTCTGGCGATGTTCAAGGAAAACGGCATCCACATGGCATCCCGCAATGTGAAGGTCGATGTGCCCGACGACGCCACACCGGAACAGAAAAAAGAAGCGATTGCCGCAGCCGCACAGCAGGCATCCGAACAGATCGCCCCGCCAAAGGGCTAAGAAGCCAAAGCCCGTCGTGCGTTCCGAAATCAGAAAGCCCCGCACAGCAAACCGTGCGGGGCTTTCTGATGAGGGCTGACAAAGCAAAACGCCCGCTGTTTCCAGCGGGCGTTTTGTGTTCGTCTTCGCGAAATCCGATAAGGATTAACGCGAGTAGAATTCGACGACCAGGTTCGGCTGCATCTGAACCGGGTACGGAATTTCTGCGAATTTCGGAACGCGAACGAAGGTACCTTTGAAGGCCTTCGCGTCAACGTCGAGATATTCCGGAACATCGCGTTCGTTCAGGTTGGCAGCTTCCAGAACCATCGGGATTTCGCGCGAAGCCTGTTTGACTTCAACAACGTCGCCTTCTTTAACAAGGTAAGAAGGAATGGTGACTTTCTTGCCGTTGACAAGAATGTGGCCGTGGTTAACGAACTGACGCGCTGCGAACACGGTCGGAACGAATTTCATGCGGTAGATAACGGCATCAAGACGGGTCTCGAGAATACCGACCAGCGTTTCCGAAGTATCGCCCGGACGACGGGATGCTTCTTTGTAGTAACGCAGGAACTGTTTTTCGGAGATGGAGCCGTAGTAGCCTTTAAGCTGCTGTTTGGCGAACAGCTGGGTGCCGTAATCGGTCGGCTTTTTACGACGGGTCGCGCCGTGCATGCCCGGTGCATATTCGCGCTTGTTCAGCGGCGATTTTGCGCGGCCCCAAAGGTTCACGCCAAGGCGGCGGTCAATCTTATGCTTTGCAGCAATACGTTTCGACATTTTGTAACTCTCTTTTTTAAGATCACTTTATTGTCCCGATAGTTTCCTGTTTCGGTTACCCCAAACAGGAACGGGGACGAAAACACCCGTTTCGCCCCACTTTCTCGGAAGTGAGGCGCAATATAGAGATCAAGACCGCAGAGTCAAACGAAAAGAATCACCCAAACACCAGCCTTGCCGCCATGTCCGCGACCGTCACGCTTTGAATTTGCCACCCCGCATAGCAACGATCATGCCGCGAAGTGTCTGAACTTCCTGATGGGTCAGGTTGGCGCGGTTGAAAATATTGCGGATATTGCGTGCCATATTCGGGCGTTTTGCCTCCACCCGGAAGAAGCCGGAATTGTCCAGTTCCGCCTCAAGATGTTCGAACAAACGATCCAACTCGTCCCGGGTGGCCGGAAAGGTATCGTTCATCATCATCTGGTAGTCGGGCACATCAACACCGGCCTGCCACCATTCATATCCGATCAGCAACACCGCCTGCGCCAGATTAAGCGACGTGAAACCGGGGTTAAGCGGTACGGTTACAACCGCATCGGCCATCGAAATATGTTCGTTGCGCACACCGGTGCGTTCCGGACCGAACAGCACCCCGACCTTTTCCCCCCGCGAGACATTGGCACGCATTTCAGGCGCCAGCCCCTTTGGGGTAAAGACCGGCTTGATCGCGTCGCGCGTCCGCGCGGTCGTCACATAAACCCGGTTCAGATCCGCCAGCGCATCTTCTTCGCGCTCGAACACCTTGGTATTGTCGATGACAATATCAGCCCCTGATGCATTGGCCGTCGCCCGTTCATTGGGCCAGCCATCACGTGGCCGCACCAGACGCAGGTCAACCAACCCGCAATTAAGCATGGCGCGCGCCGCCTTGCCGATATTATCGCCAAGCTGCGGTTCAATCAGGATGATGACAGGCGGATTGGCGATACCGCCGGTTTCGGGTCTTGCGCCATCCGGCATAGCCGCGTTTGCGACGTCGCTCATCGCTTGAATTCTCCGGTCTTTGCATGGGGTGAAGTGCGGGCATGCCCGTCAATATTGGCGTTTCTTTACCAAAAGCCAATGCACGATACCAGTACACATTACACACACGAATAATGCATACATTTTGAACATTTTTATTTTTATGGTGATTTTTTAATCATAAATTGTGCGGTGCATATATGCATTTCGCACGAGGGGCAGCGCCACCAACACCAGTATTATCCTTTATTTCCATATCATTACCGTCATCCGAAGATACATTTCAGGTGACTGGCATATACATTGCTTCTGTTTGAGTGTGCAGCGCGCCTAGGGTTCCGGTTCCGAAAGGAATGCTGGTCCGAGAGGCGCAAGCCGGTCAACGTTTCATAGACCGGTGACACGGCGGGCCAAAATCCCGGGAGACAACTGCACAGGTTTGTCGCGCACAAGCCTTCTCCCGGTTTGTGTGCAAGAGCCTTTCTTGAATTGACTGATCCGAAGTGATCCGCAAAACAAGCAGGAGCGCACACATGTTAAAGACGTTTTTTAAAACACTTTCGTTTGCCGCCGTCCTTTCTGCCTCTCTGGCTTCCCTGCCAGCCCACGCCGAACAAAAGTCCGATTTCAAAGTCTGCTGGTCGATCTATGTCGGCTGGATGCCGTGGGGGTATCTGCAAGATAGCGGCATCATGAAAAAATGGGCCGATAAGTACGATATCTCGGTCGATATCGTGCAGATCAACGATTACGTTGAATCGATCAACCAATATACCGCTGGCGAATATGACGGCTGCTCCATGACCAATATGGACGCGCTTTCGATCCCGGCCGGTGGCGGCGTTGATACCACCGCCCTGATTGTTGGCGATTATTCCAACGGCAATGACGGTATCATCCTGAAAGACGCAACCGACCTTGCCGCCATCAAGGGGCAGAATGTCAATCTGGTCGAACTTTCCGTTTCCCATTATCTGCTGGCACGCGCCCTTGAGAAAGTAGGTCTGTCCGAACAGGACGTCACCGTCGTCAATACATCCGATGCCGACATGATCGCGACCTATGCCACCGATGATGTAACATCGGTCGTGACGTGGAACCCGCTTCTGTCGGAAATTGCCGCCAACGATAATGCAACGCTTGTCTTTGACAGTGCGGGAATTCCCGGTGAAATCATCGATATCATGATGGTCAACACCGAAACCCTTGCCGACAATCCGGCATTTGGCAAAGCACTGGTCGGTGCATGGTATGAACTGATGGGCATCATGTCGTCCGACACCGACGAAGGCATTGCCGCACGCACCGCTATGGCCGAAGCATCTGGAACAGACCTTGCCGGATATGACGCCCAGCTTGCCAGCACGGCGATGTTCTTTACCCCGGACAAGGCCGTTGAATTCACCAAATCGGCCGAGCTTCCCGAAACCATGAAATTCGTTGCCGAATTCCTGTTCGACAAAGGCATCCTTGGCGAAGGCGCACCAAGCCCTGAATTTGTCGGCGTCAGCTTCCCGGATGGCAGCATCTATGGCGACAGCACAAATGTGAAGCTGAAATTCGACACGACCTATATGGAGATGGCCGCCAAGGGCAAGCTTTGAAACCGTGTATTCGCCACGCCACCACGCGCTTCGCGGATTAACTCTGTCGGCCATTTGGCCTTGTAACATTCGTTGCACCAGTTGCATCAGGTTCGGATGGCCGACCTTTCAGATTTTTGCCCCGTCTTGACCACTGCCCCGTTTTTGCAATTGCAAGGTGACGGCCATGCGTATCATCAATCGCACCCTTTCCCGGCGCGCAGCCATATTGCTGGGCTCGATCCCGTTTGCGCTTTTGATCGGAGCCTATGCCATCGCAAGCCATCTGCGCCGGATCGATAATCCGGCGGATAAGCTGTTGCCGTCGCTTAGCAGCATGGGGGATGCGATCTGGCGCATGGGGTTTGAGGCCGACAAACGGTCGGGCGATTATCTGCTGTGGCTTGATACGGTCGATAGCCTGTCGCGCCTTGCGGTTGGCATTTTCATTTCCACCATGCTTGCCGTCGGGCTTGGTATTTCCATCGGCTTCATTCCGCACATCAGGCGCGGTCTGGCGCCCTTTGTCGCCACCCTGTCCCTGATCCCGCCAATCACCATCCTGCCGATTCTGTTCATCATTTTCGGATTGGGCGAGACTTCCAAAGTAATGCTGATCGCGATTGGCACCGCCCCGGTCATGATCAGGACTATCGCGCAAGCGGTGATGGATATTCCGCGCGAACTGATCATCAAGGCCGAAACGCTGGGTGCATCAACATGGCAAATGATCACCCGTGTAGTACTGCCGCAAGTCATGCCCAAACTGATCACCGCCATCCGGCTTGGCCTTGTCCCGGCATGGATATTCCTGATTTCGGCCGAAGCCATCGCATCCACGAGCGGCCTTGGCTATCGCATCTTTCTGGTGCGCCGTTACCTCGCGATGGATGTGATCCTGCCTTATGTAGCCTGGATCACGCTTCTGGCCTTTATTCTTGACCAGTTGCTGTTGATGGCATCGCGCAAGGCGTTCCCTTGGAACCACCTTTCGGGGGATAGTCTGTGATGCGCGACCCAAAATTCATGATCCGCAACCTGACCAAGTCTTACGGCGAATATCCGGTGCTTGAACGCATCAATCTGGATATCGAAGCCGGGGCGTTTTGCACGCTGGTCGGGGCATCGGGCTGTGGCAAATCGACCTTCTTGCGCATGCTGCTGTCCCAGGAACTGCCAAGTGGCGGCGATATCCTGATGGATGGCGCACCACTGCCGCAACAACCCACCCCTGATCGCGGCATTGTCTTTCAACGCTATTCGGTTTTTCCGCATCTGACCGTTGCTGAAAACCTGATCATCGGCGCGGAATTTGCCGCCCGCAAACTGACCGGTCGCCTGTTTGGCCGCGCGCGCAAAAAGGCCCGAGACGATGTTGCCGAACTGCTTGAAACCATAGGCCTTTCGCCTGCCGCCAACAAATATCCCAGCCAGCTTTCGGGCGGCATGCAGCAACGCCTTGCCATTGCGCAGGCCCTGACGATGAAGCCCGGCGTGCTGTTACTCGACGAGCCATTTGGCGCGCTTGATCCGGGCATTCGCAACGACATGCATGAATTGCTGCTGGGCCTTTGGAAGACGCATGACATGACAATATTCATGGTCACGCACGACATCCACGAGGCGTTCAAACTCGGCACCCGGATGCTGGTATTTGACAAGCTGCGCGATGATCCGGTCACACCCGAATCCTATGGTGCAACCATCACATATGACCTGCCGATTGACCTGTCTGTCGCACCGGTTCCCGGTGCCAATGGCGAAACCGATGAAACCGACGGCATGAATTTTTCGACCGCTCTGATGGCGACCATGCCCGTTCCCTGATCTCGAACCCGAAAGCCAACCCAACAAAGACTGACGCAACCCGAAGGAAACAACCATGCGCGATTTCTTTGCCCCCCAAAATGTCCGCCGACATCGCGTGGCCGGAACATTGCCAGCCCCCGCCACAACCCGCCACCACCACCCGAATTTCGACAAGCTGCAATTGCGCGGCTGGAAATCGGCGGAAAAAGAAGCCCTGCTGCCATCAGCCGCTTGGGAAAAGGAAAAGCAGTGGGCGCTTCGCATGGGTCTGACCGGGTCCGATTGCCTGACTGATAAATCAATCCCGACCTTTGCCCGGGGGGAATTGCCCCATTATGCCGGGATCAATACCTTTCTGAAAGCGCCCTATATCGAAGACGTTACCAAGGTCGGTGCCTATGACGCGGCGGTCATAGGCATCCCGTTTGATGGCGGCACGACATACCGGCCCGGCACGCGTTTTGGCCCGCAGGGGGTTCGCAAGATATCCGCCCTTTACACGCCCTATAACTATGAAATGGGGGTCGATCTTCGCGAACAGATGACGCTGTGCGATGTGGGCGATGTTTTCACCATCCCGGCCAATATCGAAAAGACCTTTGACCAGATCACGCGCGCGGTCAGTCACGTCGCATCCAGCGGCGCGCTGCCGATCATGATCGGTGGTGATCACTCCATCGGCTTCCCCTGCGTGCGCGGCATTGCCCAATGCACATCCAAACGCATCGGCATCGTGCATTTCGACCGCCATATCGACATTCAGGAAAAGGACCTTGATGAACGCATGCACACCACGCCGTGGTTCCATGCCACTGATCTGGTCAATGTTCCGGCGGTGAACCTTGTGCAGGTCGGCATTGGCGGCTGGCAGGTCCCGCGCGAAGGGGTCGAAGTTGCGCGCAATCGCAATACCAACATCTTCACCATGCGCGATGTCGAGGAACTCGGACTTGCCGAAACCGCGGCACGCGCGCTTGAACTGGCATGGAAGGATGCTGATGCTGTCTATATCTCGTTTGATATAGACAGTGTTGATTGCGGGTTCGTTCCGGGCACCGGCTGGCCGGAACCTGGCGGCTTCCTGCCGCGCGAGGCACTGGAACTTGTATCGCTCGTCGCCGCCGAAGGCATTTGCGGGCTTGAGGTCGTTGAGGTTTCCCCGCCCTATGACTGTTCGGACATTACCGCCCTGCTGGCAACGCGCGTGATTGTCGATGTGCTGGGCACACTGGTGTCGCACGGCAAAATGGGATCGCATCGCGGCATCATCGACAAACCGGTAAGCATCCCCGCCGGCCCGGATGTGGAGTAACCCGATGCCCCATGATCATCCCCACACCCACACGCATCATCAACATGATCACGACCACCATCATCATGATGTCGGGCACAACCACTCACACGGACCGGGGCATAATCACGCCCCGGACCACGATCACCTGCATTCGCATGTCCATGGCCAAAGTGACGCCGACCATGCCGAAGAATTACAGGTCCTGTCCTCAAGCTTCGTCGAAGGCTTCCGCAAGGCCGATGACAAGGCAAGCTACCTTCGCCTTGCCGACATCCCGTTTCAAAAGACTGGCAAGGATGGCCTGACCATGCATCTGGTCGATGCCAAAATCACCACGCACTGGCAAATCGGCACCGCCTGCCCGGCCTTTGCCACCCGCGAACTGGCCTATCTGCCGTTCCCCGGCAGCATGATCGAGGAACGCGAAACCATGACATTTACCTATGTGTCGATGACCGAACGCGCCGATATCGACCTGCTAAGCTTCATGGCCGAACGCTTCGGACATGCGCACAATCATGACCACCTGCATCACCATCACAGCTAAAACAATAAGGGCGCGGATCAAACCGCGCCCTTTTGCAATTTTATCGTCTAAACCAACAGTCACGCATGCTGGCTACGCACGCCGGACTTGAACAGTTTATAGGTGATCGAATCCCGAAGCGCGTTATAGGACGCCTCGATAATGTTGGTTGAAACACCAACTGTTGACCAACTATTGCCCTCGGCATCGCGGCTTTCGATCATGACGCGGGTGACTGCGCGCGTGCCATCACCACGTGTTATGATGCGGACCTTATAGTCGATCAGTTCGATCTGCTGCACGGCTTCGACATATTCCGGCACGGTCAGAAGCACCTTGCGCAATGCCGCGTCAAGCGCGTTGACCGGGCCATTACCCTCGGCCACGGACATGAACTGCCCGTCACCAACCACGACCTTGACGGTCGCTTCGGACATGGTGATGACCTGTTCGTCCTGCTCGTCCACCCAGCGGCGTTCGTCAATCACGCGGAACGATGTCACACGGAAATAACGGTCAAGCTCGCCCAGTGCCTTGCGCGCCAGAAGTTCGAAACTTGCTTCGGCACCGTCATAGGCATAACCATCAAATTCACGTTGCTTGACCGCTTCGACAAGCTTGCCAACCGCATCGGATTTCGGATCGACCTCGACCCCGATTTCACGGAACCGTGCCAGAATATTTGAACGCCCCGCCTGATCCGACACAAGGATATGACGCTGGTTTCCGACAAGCTCCGGCTCGATATGCTCGTAACAGGCCGGGTTCTTTTCCACGGCGGACACATGCAATCCGCCCTTATGCGCGAATGCACTATCCCCGACATAGGCCGCCTGACGGGTCGGCTCGCGGTTAAGTCGTTCATCAAGGATGTGCGAAATCCGGCGCAGATGGGCTAGCTGTTCATGCGAAATGCCAACGTCATAACCCATCTTCAGCATCAGGGTCGGGATGATCGAAATCAGGTTGGCATTGCCGCACCGCTCGCCCAGACCATTCAACGTACCCTGCACCTGCCGTGCCCCGGCACGAACCGCCGCCAAAGAGTTCGCCACCGCATTCTCGGTATCGTTATGGCAGTGAATGCCGACATTCTCGCCCGGAACATAGGAACAAACATCGGTGACAATGTCGAAAATCTCATCGGGCAGTGTACCGCCATTGGTATCGCACAGGACAACCCAGCGCGCACCGGCCTCGTACGCCGCCTTGATCGCGGCAAGGGCGTAGTCGCGGTTAGCCTTGTAGCCATCAAAGAAATGCTCGGCATCGAACATGACTTCGGAAACCTGGCTTTTGAGATGTGCGATGGATTCCGAAATCATCGCAAGGTTCTCCGAAAGCTCAATCCCGAGCGCCTCGGTCACCTGAAAATCCCAGCTTTTTCCAACCATGCAAACAATCGGCGCGCTTTGTGCAAGCGTCGTCAATCCCGGATCGTTTGATGCCGAACGCCCCGCGCGCCGCGTCATGCCAAATGCCGTCAGTTTCGAATTTTTAAGTTTCGGTGGATTGGCAAAGAATGCGTCATCGGTGGGGTTTGCACCTGGCCAGCCGCCTTCAATATAGTCAATCGACAGCTCGTCCAGTGCCTTGGCAATTGCGGTTTTGTCCGCTGCCGAAAAATCCACGCCCTGGGTCTGCTGCCCGTCGCGCAAGGTACTGTCGTATAGATAGACGCGCTTGTCTGACATATTCATTCCAAAACTGATCGATCTTCTCTTGTTCCGGCATGTGCCGGACGGTCTGGCAAATTGCCGCAAAACCGTCATTTACGCAACCGCATTACAAGACATGCCAATTATGCGCTGCTTTTTGCCCAAAATCGCCTAATTGCCCACCTTTAGGATAGCAAACCTGTCCCCCTGAATGGTTGTAAAGGCATGGTAGTAATGATTAACTCTACCATACATTGTGAAGTGACTGGGAATACACCCCCCATTTCTTCGGGCTTCGCATGGATAGGGACACCAAGATGGCATTGAAAGCCGCCGAAGATTTTGACGTTATGCTGCTTGCGGGTCTGACCTGGCACCGTGCCGGCAAAAACAGCTGGACGGCGTCCGACCGTTTCGCCGCTTACACGATCTTTCTCGAACCTGATGACCGCTGGTACGGTCAATGGGAACGTGACGGCGAAAAAACGGCGGCAGACTGGTCCTGTCCTACCCTTGAAACCTTTGCCGAATATATGGTCGACAACGCCCGTCGCCAGAATATCGACGGCATGGATTGAAATTCGCCTCCCCTGTTGGCCGCGCTGCCATCAGAAGCGTCCCACGTGCACACCCCGAAACTCGGATTAGATGATTATCTACCTCCCCCCGCCGAGTTGTTGCACATATGACGGCCTGTCTCCCCCGGACAGGCCGTTTCTTTTAAGCCCGCGCATTTCTGTCCTTGCGTTTGGCTTCATACCGCTTATGTGTGACCCATCCAGATATTCATAAGACAAGGCACAATTCATGAGCAACGGCATCCCGATGCAGATCGATATCGTCTCCGACGTTGTCTGCCCTTGGTGCATCATCGGCTACAAAAACCTTGAACAGGCGATTGAGCGTCTGGACGGTCAGGTCGACATCAAACTGCGCTGGCACCCGTTCGAACTGAACCCTGATATGGGGCCCGAAGGCCAGAACCTGTCGGAACATATCAAGGAAAAATACGGCCTGACCCCGGATCAAAGTGCGGAAAATCGCGACCGTATTTCGATGATGGGTGAAAATGTCGGCTTCGACATCCGCTTTAGCTCGGACAGCCGCATCTATAATACCTTTGATGCGCACCGGATGCTTTATTGGGCGGGCAAGGAAGGCAAACAGACCGAATTGAAACTGGCCCTGTTCCGCGCCTATTTCCAGGAAGGCGAAAATCCCGGCGATCACGGCGTGATCAAACGCGCCGCCGAGGAGGTTGGTCTGTCACCGGAAAAGGCAGACGAAATTCTTGGTAGCGACATGTTCGCCAAGGAAGTCCGCGCCGAAGAGGAAGAGTTCCGCAATGCCGGTATTTCGTCGGTTCCTACCTATGTTGTGAACGGTAAATACGCCATTTCCGGCGGCCATCCGCCCGAAGTTTTCGAACAGGCATTGTCCGAAATCGCCCGTCAGGTCGAGGTTGCCGACGACGAAGTCATTTTTGACGACTGATACCGTCATCGGATATGATCATCCAAAGCCCCGGTTGCCTTTCGCACCGGGGCTTTTGCATTCTCGACAGAACTACAACCGGGGCGTACAGTTTTCATGCCGCCACCACGGCATGTTTGCCACCATGTTTGACAGAGGATCGCCCTATGATCGACTTTGCCGATATCGCCCCCTATTTGCCGGGGATATTCCTTGCCTATGCCGCCCTTCTGATGGGCTTGATCAGCCCCGGCCCTGCCTTGCTCGGTCTGATGGGTGTCTCGCTTGAACGCGGTCGCCGTGCCGGTCATTGCTTTGCCATCGGGATCGGAACAGGTTCGCTTTGCATCGGCATTCTGACCCTGACGGGTCTTTCTGCCCTTCTGGCAAGCTGGGCCGATGCCATGACCGTCATTCGCATTGCTGGCGGGATCTATCTTTTATGGCTGGCCTTCAAGGCATTTCGTTCTACATTCCGGCCCGCCCAACCGGCCGGCGATGCCATTGAGCGCGATGATAAAACCATCTCGCCGGTCGGGTATTTCAGTCGTGGGCTGAGCCTTCACCTGACAAATCCCAAGGCAATCCTGACATGGATTGCCATCATCTCCGTCGGCTTTGCCGATGGCACGCCGCTTTGGGTGGGATGGGTGATCGTGATTGGCTGTGGCACGATTTCAACCTTGGTACATTTCGCCTATGCCACCGCCTTTTCTACCGCCCCGGCGATTTCGCTGTATCGTCGGGCGGCGCGCTGGATCAATGGTTTGCTGGGTGTGTTCTTTGCCACGGTTGGTATTCGCCTGCTTGCCGGGCGTTAAATCGCGCGGCACGGGCTCTAGTCATCCCCGCCGGTATCAAGCAATGACCGGCGGGTGACACCGTTTTTCTGATCCATCCAGCCACCAAGCACCGTCAACCAGACAGCAATCAGGGGCAGCAGCGCGATATTCTGGTCCATAACCCATAATGTCCCGCTGGACAGTACACACCACACCAACGGCACAGGCAACAGGCCCCAGCGCCACGACCCACGCGCCAGCAGGATAAAGCCAAGTGTTCCGATTGCCGTCGGATCGGCGGCACTGCCAAACAGTTCCGCCTGTATCAGGTCGCGCCCTTCGATCAGACCGACAAAGGGATAGACGAAAATCGCCATCACGATCATCACCACCCCGGCAATGCTGGAAAAATCACCGCGCCAGCCAAATCGCAACGGCATCCGGCGCGCGGCAAACATCACCATCAACAATGCCTCTGTGATAAATGCCGGAATGAAATAAGGGATTATCCAGTTGATCGGCTGGTAATAATACCAAAGGAAGCCCGCAGTCACCCAGCCCCAGATCATCGCCAACAGCACAAGCGCCACCCGGTTGCCGCGATTGCCGTGCCGGATGGAAAGGCCAAAGGTGATGATCCCTGCTACCAATGCGGCGGTAACCGCAAGCCACCATGTGGTATTCAGCATTTCAAACAGCCGGTAATAAACGCGCGGCGAAAACAGCAGAAAATCTGCCAGACTGTAGCTCCACCACTCGCTCATTACAGAACCCCGATCACGGCAGCAATACGTTGGCGCATGTCGTCATCGGGCATTGGGCCGGTGGCCGCCTGCATGTTTTCCATGGCGTGCATCGGCTGTGTCGTTGCCGGGATCGGACAGGTCACCGCCGGATGGGAAATCAGATATTTCAGGATCAACTGCGCCCAGCTTCGTACTTCGATCTCGGCGGCAAAGTCCGGCAGTTTTTCACCTTCAAGCCGATCAATCAGATGGCCGCCCTGAAACGGTCGGTTGACGATCACGGCAATTCCGCGTTCCGAGGCCAGCGGCAGCAGGTAATCCTCGACCTTGCGATCCACCGGGTTATAGGTGACCTGTACGAAATCAAGCGGCGTGTTTTTCATCACCGCGATCAGATCATCGGTGCGTCTGCCATGCGACGTCGTCACGCCGACATAACGCAGTCGTCCGGCATCCTTCATATCGAACAGAAGCGGCAGATTGTCGTTGATCCCCACCAGATTATGGACCTGCAACAGGTCAAACTTTTCGATGTTCCAGTAATCGGATGTTTCGGCGATCTGTTCTGCACCGTCATCCGACGTCCAGACCTTGTCGGTTGAAAATACCCGATCACGCGCGCCCAGTTTATCAAGCCCGTAACCAATCACATCCTGGGACGATCCATACATCGGCGAGCTGTCGATCATCCGTCCGCCTCCGTCAAAAAAGGCCTGCATGACATTGGCGCACTGGTCGCGCAAAACCGGATCATTGCCGACATTAAACGTGATCCAGCTACCCAGACCAACCGCCGGGATCATTTCACCCGTTGACGGGATCGGCTTTTTGATCACATCAAGAACCGCACGATTATCAAGCGTTTGCGCCCAAAGCGGCTTGATCGCGCCAAGGCCCGCTGTTGCGCCAATCGCCGTCACACCGCGCAGGAAATTCCGTCGACCCAGTAAAAACATCGCAATCCCAACATTGTCGTTTCGAACCGGTCACAGGATAGAAGGTGGTCAGAATGTCATGTCTGCGCAACTGCAAGCTGTTGCACAAACTGGCAAAAAATTTACGCTTGACCTAAAGTACACTCCAGCAGCTAGCCTTTTGAAAGTTCCCCAAGCTGAAAGGTGACCGACATGATGATTGGTGAAGTCTCGGCCAAAAGCGGTTTGCCCATTCACACGCTGCGCTATTACGAAAAAATCGGTCTCGTGCCCAAACCGTCACGCGATGCGGGCGGCCGACGGTACTATGACCCGGAAATTCTCGATTGGCTGACTTTCATAAGCCGGCTTAAGGATCTTGGCATGCCGATCCGCGACCGGGTCCGGTTTGCCCGTCTGCGCAGCGAAGGCGAACAAACGGTTGGCGAACGGCGCGAACTTCTTGAAATCTATCGGACCGGGCTGGCCCAAAAAATCGCCGAACTGACCGAAACCCTCGAAGTGCTCGATTACAAAATCGCCAATTACGACGAAATCGGCCGCAAGAAAACGGCCTAACCTCAAAAATACCTTACAGGAGCCCCTTATGGCTGAACATAAAAGCGCGCTCGATGCCGGGCGCGATGTTGTCGCACGTCTGAACCCACCGCTTGAAGGCGCCTTGGCCGAAAAATACGATACCCTGGTGCCCGGATTTGCCGAAAGTCTTGTTGAATGGGCCTATGGCCGTCATTACGCGCGGCCCAACCTTGATCTGAAAACCCGTCAGCTCTGCACGATTTCCGCCCTGACAGTTCTGGGCGCGCAAACCGCACCCCAGCTTAAGGTCAATATCAAACATTCTCTTGCTGCCGGGGCAACACGCAAAGAAATCATCGAAGCGATCTGGCAGATGGCGGTTTATGGCGGTCTTCCTGCCGCGATCAACGGCCTGAATGCCGCACAGGAACTGTTTGACGAACTGGACGCCACCGCCACTTAAAGCAAAAAGGCACCGCAGGTCTCCCGGCGGTGCCTTTTCCAATTCAAATGCGACGGATCAAACGCGCTTCCAGCTCGTACCTTCCTTGAAGTCTTCAAGCAGGATACCACGCGCCAAAAGATCGTTTCTGATCTGATCGGCGGTGGCAAAGTCGCGGTTTTTCTTCGCTTCGGCACGCTGCTGGATCAGACTGTCAATCTCGGCAGCTTCATCTTCATCGGCAGAACCGGTGAACCAGGCTTCCGGATCATTTTCCAGAATCCCCAGCAAAGTTGCCGCCGCCAGAACACGGCCCTTGGTTTCGGCCTTATCATACTTCTTTGTCGCCTTGTTGAGTTCGGTCACCAGTTCATGGAACTCCGAAATCGCAAGCGGCGTATTAAGATCATCACACAGCGCGTTCAGAACCGATTCCGGCACCGGGGTGTTTTCCGGTTCGATATCGGTGGTCTGACGAAGGGCGGTATAGAACCTATCCAGCGCCTCTTTGGCCTGACGCAGGTTTTCTTCGGTCCAGTTGATCGGCTGATGATAATGGGTTCCCAGCATCGCCAGACGGATCGCCTCGCCCGGCCAGCTTTCGAGCAACTCGTGCACGGTGACAAAGTTGCCAAGCGACTTGGACATCTTTTCACCTTCGACCATCAGATGGCCGTTATGCATCCAGTATTTGGCGTAACTAGAACCCTTGTTTGCGCAGCAGCTTTGCGCGATTTCGTTTTCATGATGCGGGAAAACCAGATCCGATCCGCCGCCATGAATGTCGAAATTCTCGCCCAGATAGCGTGTCGACATGGCAGAGCATTCAATATGCCAACCCGGACGTCCGCGGCCCCATGGGCTTTCCCAGCCCGGCGTCTCGTCATCGGACGGTTTCCAAAGCACAAAGTCCGCCGGGTCCTTTTTATAGGGGGCGACTTCAACCCGCGCACCGGCGATCATTTCTTTGCGGTCGCGACGCGACAGCCTGCCGTATTCTTCATACTGGCCAACGGAAAACAGCACGTGCCCTTCGGCGGCATAGGCAAAGCCCTGTTCGATCAGGCTTTCGCACATCGCGATCATTTCTGCGATATGTTCGGTCGCGCGCGGTTCGATATCGGGCTTGGCGGCATTAAGCGCGCCCATATCATCAAGATAGGCCTGATGGGTGCGTTTGGTGATTTCCGAAATCGGCTCGCCACTTTGGCGGGCACGTTCGTTGATCTTGTCATCAACGTCGGTCACGTTGCGCACATAGGTCACGTTTGGATAGATATGGCGCAATACACGCACCAGCGTATCAAACACCACAACAGGCCGAGCATTACCGACATGGGCATAGTCGTAAACCGTCGGGCCGCAGACATAAAGCCGGACATGGTCGGCATCAATCGGCTCGAACACCTGCTTTTCACGGCTTAGGGTGTCATAGATACGCAATGTGGTCTTGGTCATGTTTTCGGTCCATATGGCTTTTGTTTTCGGTTTTGCTGGATATTCCGGCGGTCAAAGCTGTTTGCTTTAGACCGCCTTTCCACAAAGCCGTTCACACGCCTTTTCACGTCCGATCAGAACCAGCATCGCCGACATTTCCGGGCCATGTTCACGCCCCGTCAACGCCTTACGCAGCGGCATGAAAAGATCCTTGCCCTTGCGGCCGGTCGCATCCTTGATCGCACCGGTCCATGCTTTCCAGCTGGTTGTGTCAAGGTCGCCTTCGGGCAGCATATCGGCCGCCTGCTTTAAAAATTCCGCATCGGCGTCGTCAATCTGCGGGATGACCTGTTTGGTGATCACATCCCACCATTCAACCGCTTCTGCCACGCGCCAGCAGTTTCCGCGCACCGCATTCCAGAATTCTTCGGGTGCATCGCCCAGACCAAGGGCCTCAAGCTTTGGCTTTGCCGTTTCAAACGACATGTCATGAATGACTTTTTCGTTCAGGCTGGCCAGTTCCGCCGGATCAAATTTCGGGGTCGAACGGCCATAATGCGACAGATCGAATTTGCCCAGAACCTCGGTCAGAGTAGCCGGTTCGATCTTGTCCGATGCACCAAGCCCGGTCAGAAGCCCGACAAGTGATGCGACCTCGAACCCGTCATTACGCAATTCACGCAGCGAAAGACTGCCCAGACGTTTCGACAGCTGCGAACCACCCGGCCCCGCCAAAAGTGGCATATGGGCAAATTCAAGCGCACCGGGCTTACCACCCATCGCCATATAAAGCAGGATCTGTGACACCGTATTGGTCACATGGTCCTCGCCGCGGATGATATGGGTAACACCCATTTCAAGATCATCAACGACCGAACCCAGCATATACAGCAGCGACCCGTCTTCGCGGATCAGAACCGGGTCGGACACATGTTCCGTATCAAACGTGCAAATCCCGCGCGTCAGGTCATCCCATTCAACCACGCCATCGGTCAGAAGGAAGCGCCAGTGCGGTTTGCGCCCTTCCGCCTCAAGATGGGCGATTTCATCATCCGAAAGCGTCAATGCCTTGCGGTCATAGATGAACGGTTGATGACGCTGGCGTGCGGCCTTGCGTTTCCAGTTCAGTTCGCCTTCGGTTTCATAGCACGGATAAAGCATGTTGCGCGATTTCAGGTCGTCAATCGCCGCGTCATATTTATCCTGACGCAGACTTTGACGTTCTTCGCGGTCCCAGTCGATACCAAGCCATTTCAGGTCTTCACGGATCGCATCGACATATTCATCTTTGGAACGGACCGGATCGGTATCGTCAAAGCGCAGGATGAATTCGCCACCATGTTTACGGGCATAAAGCCAGTTCATCATGGCAACGCGGGCATTACCGACGTGAAGAAGCCCGGTCGGGCTGGGTGCAAATCGCAGGACAGGTTTTGTCATTTCAAACTTTTTTCAGGTCACTAAATTCGTGAAACCGTTGGTAATCGGATAGCGGCGGTCGCGGCCAAAGGCACGCGGAGTAATCTTGACCCCGGGTGGTGCCTGTCGGCGTTTATATTCCGCCCGGTCCAGCAACCGCCAGACCCGGCGCACCGTGGCCTCGTCATGGCCGCTTTCGACAATCTCGGAAACAGACCGTTCGCCTTCAATCATCTGATGAAGGATATCATCAAGAACGTCATAAGGCGGCAGGCTATCTTCGTCTTTCTGATCCGGGCGCAGTTCGGCCGATGGCGGCTTGGTAATGATCCGTTCCGGGATCACAATGCCGTCCGGACCAAGCGCGCCCGCCGGATGATGGGCATTGCGCCAATGGCAAAGCGCAAACACAGTAGTTTTGTAAAGGTCCTTCAAAACCGAATAGCCACCGCACATGTCACCATACAGCGTGGCATAGCCAACCGACATTTCCGACTTGTTGCCCGTCGTCAGAACCATATGGCCGAACTTGTTTGAAAGCCCCATCAGGATGATCCCGCGTGAACGGGCCTGAATGTTTTCTTCGGTAATGTCCGGGTCACGGCCTTCGAATGCCGGGCCAAGCATCTGTTCGAATGCCCCCATGGCAGGCCCGATATTAATGCTTTCAATGCCGGTTTTCAGCATCCCGGCACATTGTGCGGCATCCTCAAGGCTTTCGCGTGACGTATAGGGCGACGGCATCATCACCAGCCGCACCCGATCCGCCCCCAGCGCATCAACAGCAATGGCCGCCGAAAGCGCGCTGTCGATCCCGCCCGACATGCCGATTACAACACCGGGAAAGCGGTTTTTGTTCACATAATCCCGAAGCCCCAAAACCAGCGTCTGATATATCGCATCAAGTCCGCTTGGATAGTCGGCCTTTGGTGCATTTTCATCGCACCGCCAGCTACCATCTTCACCACGCGACCACGTATTGGTCACGACATCCTCGGAAAAGCCCGGCAGGGCCACGGCCAATGATCCATCACCGTTAAGACCGAACGAGCCGCCATCAAACACCAGTTCGTCCTGGCCACCAACCTCGTTGCAGTAAATCATCGGAACGCCGGATTCACGTACCCGATCCGCAATCAGGTTACGGCGCAGATCGCCCTTGTCGGCCTCGAACGGTGATCCGTTCGGCACGAGGAAAATTTCCGCGCCGCGGTCTTTCAGATGGGCAACAACCTTTGGCGTCCAGACATCCTCGCAGATCGGCACACCAAGTTTCACCCCGCGGAAGGACACCACATCGGGCATCGGTCCACCACTGAACACGCGTTTTTCATCAAACACGCCATAATTCGGCAGGTCGTTTTTCGCCCGCACCGTTTCGATCTTGCCCTGATCAATCAGAAGAACCGCGTTAAAGCGTTCCCCGTCAATATCCCACGGTGTCGTCAGCAACAGGGCCGGGCCGTTTTTGCGGGCCTTGGTGCGCGCGCATATATTATCGACCGCATGGCGCAGATGGCGCATGAAGGCAGGCTTCATCACAAGATCCTCGGGCGGATAGCCCGACAGAACCAGTTCGGAATAAAGGACAATATCCGCGCCCTGATCAGCCGCAGTTTCCCAGGCAGCCACAACTTTCTCGGCATTCCCGGCAACGTCGCCGACAACGGGGTTAAGCTGGGCAATCGCGATGGCAAGCATATTTGTCATGATGTTGGAATAGGAGGCGTCCGGTTTGGTGTCAATTGCCGAATGCGCGATAGCAGCACTGCATCAGCAACAATGCCGTATTTTTGCATTGTCATAGCAACTTCATTCACCGTCACTTGATAATCGCTTGCAATACGTTCGCAAAGTGGCTTTATTGCGCCAGCCGAAAAATCGGCACCAAAAACAATAATTTGAGACGAGCAAACCAATGACGAAAAACCAAAACACGGCGGCAGAATTGCCGGTCGTGACAATATCCCATATTCCAGGCCGTGAAATCAGCGAAAATCTGGGCATCGTATTTGGCAGTTCGGTTCGCAGCCGAAGTTTCCTGTTTGATATTTTTGCCTTTTTCAAAAACCTGTTTGGCGGCGAAGTGCGCTCTTATACCCGCCTTCTAGAACAGGCCCAGACCGAGGCCCTCGAACGCCTGGTCAAACAGGCCGGTGTGATGGATGCCGATGCGGTTGTTGATGTGCATTTTTCCACATCGCAGGTCGCATACAAGGCGGCTGAAATCTTTGCCTATGGCACGGCTGTTCGCCTGAAATAATCCCCGGAGTCTTTTCCAATGCAGGAACTATTTGTTCCGGGGATCATGCTAATGATCCTGATCGGGATCGCCTTTGTGACAGGCCGTCTGGCTGAAGCCGCCCACGAACGCGCCCTGCGCCGTGACGAGCAACTTTTGCCAAATCAGCACCTGAGCACCGAGGACCATGCCCCCGAAGACATCGTTCTGCGTTACAGCAGAATGGTCACCGGCAAGGTTGTGATCGGCGAAGACCGGTTCCGCAATCTGCTTGCGCGTCTGCGCATTTTCGTTGGCGGCCGATTGGGGGCACACGAAGCCACCATCACGCGTGCCAAACGCGAAGCCATGCTGCGCATGCGGACCGACGCCAAGGGCGCATCCCACATTACCGGCATCCGCATGACCACAGCTCAGCTTGGCCGTGGCATGGTGGAAATGATGGTTTCGGGCACGGCCCTTTATACCGACAAACGCCCCAGCGGCGGCTTTCCGTCTGCCCTGCCTGATGATGGCATCAATATCAGCCATAAAAACCTGCTGGTTGAATTTACATCGGCAAGTGCGGCGTTTCTGTTTATCTGCTGGGGCATTTACGCTGCCAGCGGTTTTGCTGTCGAATGGGCAACCCGCCAGATTTCGATCGAGGATGAAATCGCCATCTGGTCCGATCTTGAAGGCGACTACATCATCGAACGCCGCAGCGATGATGAACGCAGCCTGCCGGAACGCTATATCCTTGATCTGATCAACTCGATCCCGAAATCGGCCCTTGGCCCGGCTGCGGCCTATGATTTCGAAGTTGTCATCATCCCCGATGAAACGCCAAATGCCGCCGCCCTGCCCGGCGGGTTGATCCTTGTTCATACTGGCATGCTTGAACTGGTCGACACCGAAAACGAACTGTTATCCATCCTTGGGCATGAAATCGGCCATTATAACGGCCGTGACCATCTTGAAGGGCTAGGGCGGCAGGCGGTTGGCGTTGCCCTGTCGGCGATGATGTTCCAGGCCGATGCGGTTCTGACCACCTGGATTGCCGGGTGGCCAAAAATGCTGGCTGATCTGGATTATTCCCGATCCCAGGAACTTGATGCCGATAAATGGGGGCTCGATATCGTCATGGCGAAATATGGCCATGCCACCGATGTCGCAACCACCTTTGCCAAGCTTGCGATGATGCAGGAGGATGAGAGCATGCTTGATTATCTCGGCACGCACCCTCATCCAATGGATCGCGTGCGACGCCTTAATAAAATGGTCGCGGACCGCAATCTGCCGCTTGGTGAACCGATACCGCTACAGACAGCTTTCGAACGCTATGTCGATGCCCTCGAAGGGCAGTCAACAATCTACGACGAGTACGAAGCTCCGGAAGGATCAGAATAATGCGTCTCTTTTTATCCCCGTTCCGCTTTCTTAGCGTCAGCGGCAAACCCAATATCGAATTCTGGTTCACCCAGTGTATCATTCTGGCGTCAACGGTTCTTGGTGTGTATCTGGCAAGCTTTGCCGGCTTCCGGATTGCGGTTGATTTCGACCGCTATCAAAGTCTATCGGATGTCAGCTATCTGGAAAAATCGCTTGAGGCCGAGTTTGTCGACAATATCGAGCGTGTAGAACAATGGATCGCGGAATATCCCGAAGCCCCGATGAAATGGCACGCCCGCGAACTGACGCCAGAAGCGACGCATCGCCTTGACGATATGGTCTGGTCGACGATGCGTTATTCACCGCGTACGTTCGAAGTCCATCCGGAAATCATTACCGGCGTGCGTCGTTTCTATACCGGTATCGAAGCCCAGATGACCAGTCTGTTCCAGCAACAGTCGGCCAACGGCTATTCCCGTCGCGCCATTGAAAACATGAAACAGCAGGTCGCGGCTGCACGCACCGATATCCTGCCAAAACTGCGTGGCGAAATCGAAACGCTTGATGCAGAACTGGCCGATATGATGGATTGATCGACCGATCCGACAATGCGAAGGCCGGGAAGCATAAAACACCCGGCCTTTTTTTATGCGGAATTTTTACAGCGCTAGTGCAGCGTCAATTTCATCCTGGCTCATGGTTTTGGCCGACCCATGGATGATGCCACTTGCAACATCCATGAAACGCTGAAGGGACAATGTCACCGTACTGGCAGTTTCGCGTAAAAGGTCTTCATTACCCTCGGCAATCAGCGCATCAAGCTGTTCGTTGGCGCGAAACACGATGGCGTTCATATGCTCGATGGTTTCCTCGAACGGGCGTCGGAAACGAGCCGGCACATGATCATAGGCCTCAATCGCCAATTCCTTGTCGGAAAAGGCACTGTCACGGAAATGGTCCTGATAGCCTTTCGGCGCCCATTCCTTGCAGTCCTCAATCATGTCGGGCATGTCCGGAACCATTTCCAGAAGCATCACGATTTCATTGAAATGGTTCAGGTAATCGGTCGCAAGCAGCGTGGTCGAGGAAATGTTGGTTCCCTCCACTTTTTTCTGCCATGCGGCGAAATCCGCCTCATCCACCATGTTTCGTGCGACCCCTTCCCCAAAATCCCCGCGATATCGTGCCGCGATTGTCTATACTTAAGGATGTTGTGCCAATCAGTGTAGAGGCAAAATGCATACTCACTGTCAGAATTAACGAAACATCCTCTAGCAACGCATCCCTTAAATAGAAAAAACCACGAACTCAACTCTCAAAAAGACATGCTACCTATAAAAAAGGCGTCCGGTTTCCCGAACGCCTTTTCGCATCAATTGTTCGATGTTCAATTATGCCGACGCTGCAAGCTGCTCCGCACGAACGCTGTCGCGTTCTTTTTTGATCATTTCGGCTATCAGGAAGGCAAGTTCAAGGGCCTGCCCGCCATTCAAACGCGGATCGCAATGGGTGTGGTAACGATCCGAAAGGCTATCGACGGTTACTTCACGCGCGCCGCCAATGCACTCGGTCACATCCGTGCCGGTCATTTCAAAATGAACGCCACCGGCATGGGTGCCTTCGGCCTTGTGCACATCAAAGAACGATTTGACTTCCGACAGGATCGCATCGAACGGACGGGTTTTATACCCGTTCGCCGCCTTGATCGTGTTGCCGTGCATCGGATCGCAGGACCAGACAACCTTGCGGCCCTCTGCCTTGACCCGCTGCACCAGACGCGGCAGGTGGTCTTCAACCTTGCCTGCCCCCATACGTGCGATCAGGGTCAGACGACCGGCTTCGTTTTTCGGGTTCAACGCATCGATCAGACGGATCAGATCGTCTTCTTCGGTGGTCGGTCCGCATTTCATGCCAATCGGGTTGTTCACGCCGCGCATGAATTCAACATGCGCCCCGTCAAGCTGACGGGTACGGTCGCCAATCCACAACATATGCGCCGAACAGTCATACCAGTCGCCGGTCAGGCTGTCCTGACGGGTCAGGGCCTGTTCGTACCCCAGCAAAAGCGCCTCGTGCGAGGTATAGAAATCCGTCTCGCGCATCTGCGGTGCGGTTTCGGCCGTAATGCCACATGCCTGCATGAAGGCAACGGCCTCATCAATCTGGGTCGTCATCTTGCGATATCGTTCGCCCGCGGGGCTGTTATCAACAAATGACAGGTTCCAACGATGGATTTTGCTCAGATCGGCAAAACCACCCTGCGCAAAAGCACGCAGCAGGTTCAGCGTCGATGCCGACTGGTTATAGGCGCGAATCTGACGCTGCGGGTCCGGAACACGGGCTTCGGACGTAAACTCGATGCCATTAATATTGTCACCGCGATAGCTTGGCAGTTCGACGCCATCGATGGTTTCCGTATCCGACGAACGCGGCTTGGCGAACTGTCCCGCCATACGGCCAACTTTGACCACCGGGCATGCCGCGCCATAGGTCAGAACAACCGCCATCTGCAACATAACCTTGAAGGTGTCGCGGATGTTGTTGGGATGAAATTCCTTAAAGCTCTCGGCACAGTCCCCGCCCTGCAGCAGGAATGCGTTGCCTTCGGCAACTTCACCAAGCTTTTCTTTTAATGCGCGCGCTTCGCCAGCAAATACCAAAGGAGGATAGCTGCCGAGCTCTTGCTCTACGGCCTTGACGGCCTGTGCATCCGGATATGTCGGCATCTGCTTCACAGGCAGTTTGCGCCAACTATCAATGCTCCAGCTCTTGCTCATTTGCTTCCTCTCAATCCGGCATGTCCATCATGCCGTTACTATACCATATACTCAGCGTCACAGCGGATTTCCGCCCATATCGCCGGTGCTGTCAACCGGGCCAAACTTGATACGGGTTTTGCAACCGCATTTCCACCCCTTCCGTGCAATTCGCAAAGAAAAACCCGCAAATTTTTACCAATACCCACAAACAAAACGCAAAATTCCACCCCAAGACATCATTCCAGATGGATTTGTGAGGGCCCCCGTTCCCGTCGGGGCTCCGGAAATCTTGCGAATCCGGCTATCGTTCATGCCATCAACGCCCTATCAGCACTTCCGGTTTTCGTATCTGTCCATCACAAACTTACCTCGCGTCCGTCGGCAAAAGGCCATCAACTTTGGAGAGATAAAGGCCATGCCCACAATCAACACCAATAGTTTTGCCTTTCGCAAATCATTGATGGGGCCGCCTGGTCCGGCAATTCCAATACCGCGTCCGGTTTGGGGGCCATGGAAACCGACCGACAGCGTGGCCCCCTGCCAAAGTTCAGATAATCCGGTTCCGCCACCCCTGCCAACCTCCACATCCGAGATGCGGTTTGAGTGGCGGCTTGAAAAAGCCAGCAAGCAATACAAGCCCAGCCTGCCATCCATGGCACCGGGACCGTTTGATCCGCCGATCATGAATTGGCGCCTCTATGTCAGCCAGATTTTATAGGGATGTAACGCCATGTTTGTTCTTCTGGACACAAATGGAAATCTCTTACGCCCGACACCCGAAGCATCAACAGCTTACAATTCATACTGGTACCCGGGAACAGACGGCACGTCCGGCGACTTCGATTTTGGATCCGGATGCGAGGCATGGTTTACCTGCCCTGCCTGCCAACGCAAAGTTGCCAATGCCTTTGCACAGGCAGATCACAATTTTCCCGACAGCCTGTTAAAAGACATGTTTACCGGTGCAAATCAAAACAGATACCAAGCGATTAGTAATCTGGCTGCGCAGCACAATAATAACCCTATGGTTGGCAACGGCTCTTGGGGCAACACATTGGGGGAAACGACCATCAGCCTGCCCGATTTCAGTTTTGTTCAATATTACGTCCTCGGTTACGGGGAGACCGACAAGACATTCTACGAAACATGGCGCAATGACGATGAAGACGATCCAATAGAAATATTAACCGCCACACGCGTCAACGGGCAAACACAGTTCAGGTTCAATGTGCCTGCCTTCCAGAACCCGATCACCCATTCTCTGGTCGATGTCTCCTGCGCCGACCACGATAATATTTGCATGATTTGTTTGGCCTGCAATCAGGCAAAATCCAATGCACTTTATCCGGCCCACGAGCCTTTTACTCAAGCGGTGCGTCAACTACCCGGCACAAACATTCGGGAGGCAAACGCAATGCCAACCAATCAGGGCGTAACCTATACCGTTCCCCCGGAAGGAGACTGCAACAACGCTCCCTCACCTTATCAGAATGACGATGATGTCGATATGCAAGACGAGGATACTTAGTCCTCGTAACCGCCTTGTAAATTCCGGCATTAACCCCGGAACATCCTGAAAACCAGTATTAATCGATAAACTTATCAACTATTAGACAAGGGTATTCCAAGCAGGATCAACGGAACCCCTATGACAATCGAAACGGCAGCGATCATTGCCTGCGCCTATTTCATTGCCGCTTTTGTCAAAGGGGCAACCGGGCTTGGCTTTTCAACATCCGCCCTGCCGGTTCTCGCCCTTGGTATCGGGTTAAAAGCCGCGATGCCGCTGGTGATCATTCCATCATTGGTCAGCAACAGCATCGTCATGGCACAGGCCGGGCATTTTCACGAAACCGTCAAGCGGTTCTGGCCTATGTTCGTTGCCACCGTGCCGGGGCTTGTCGTCGGGCTTGTGGTGCTTGATCTGGTCAACAGCCTGATGGCGGGGGCGGTTCTTGGCGTCGTTTTGATGGTTTACGGCGCAGTGACATTATGGTGGCCGGGGCGGCCGGTACCGGAAAAACTGCAAAAACCATTGGCCCCGGTGATGGGGTTCGCAACGGGGCTTGTCAATGGCATTACCGGATCACAGGTCATGCCGGTTCTGCCTTTCCTTCTGGCCCTTCGTCTGGACCCGAAACGCTTCATTCAGGCGATCAATATTTCCTTCAGCCTGTCGAGCATCGTGATGGCCATTGGCCTTTCAAAACTTGGCCTGATGACGCTTGAAAGCGTCTGGATATCTCTTGCCGGGTTGATCCCGGTTTATCTGGGCACCAAGCTTGGCGGCATTGTCAGATCACGCATGGATGCGGAAAGTTTCCGCAGGCTGGTTCTGATCATGCTGGTGATTTTCGGGGTGATATTGATCGGTAAATTCGCACTGTTTCACCCTTAACGCTTGAGCACGCTGGCGCAACACGCCTGCCTTTGCTATCCAATCGGTATGAAAACCGTCATCCGCCCCGCATTTGCCGAAACCGAAGAAAAGAAATCGCGCTTTCTCGCCGAGCTGGTCCCTTATGACCATCTCGCGACAAGACTTGCCGAACTGCGCGTCGCCCACCCCAAGGCCAATCACCATGTCACGGCCTATCGTTATCTGAATGACGAAAACCAATTGATCGAGCATGGCAAGGATGACGGGGAGCCATCGGGCACGTCTGGCGTTCCGTGCCTTAAGGTGCTTCAGGGGCGTGATCTGATTAATGTCGCGGTGATCGTCACGCGCTATTTTGGCGGTGTGAAGCTTGGCACCGGCGGATTGGTGCGGGCTTATAGCGGGGCGGCAAATGCAGTTTGCAGTGTTGCCGACGTCATCGATTATGTCCCGCAGGGTGAAGCCGACCTGTTTGCCGGTTTTTCCGATGCCGGAACGCTGGAGCAGGCCTGCGCACAGGATGGCATCACCGTTCTGGACCGGCAGTTCGATACCACGGGCACACGCATCCGGATTTCCGGGCCAAAGGAACGGGTGGCCGAGCTTACCGGGAGTTTCCCGATCCACCGGGATTAGCAGCTGGTGCTATCAATAAAGGAGTCAGGCCCGCCGCGCGGTACTTTGGCGTTCCTGCAACTGGAAGCCAAGATCGACAACGCGGTTTTCCGGTTCTTCGCCATCCAGGCGTGCCCGGATCATATCAACCGCCGTTTTGCCAATGCCGTATCGGTTTGTCCGGATACTGGTCAATGACGGACAGGCCGCCGCCATCATTTCAAGATCGTTGAAACCGATAATGCCAAGGTCTTCGGGCACACGCAGCCCGGCATGCTGGCAGCCAAACAGAACGCCCAGCGCCATATCGTCGTTGTTGCAGAAAACCGCTTCAATATCCGGGCATTTTGCACGCAACGTTGCGATCAGTTCTGCACCCAGTGATGTGCTTGATGACCGGGTTGTTGTCATGAACAGCTCCGAATCATACCGGCCTGCTGATCGCAAAGCTTCGGCAAAGCCCTCCATACGGCGGCGTGATCGCGGGTCCATGCGTGCACCGATGAAACCAATATTGCGATATCCGCGCTGCAACAGGTGATATCCGGCCGCGCGCCCGCCTTCGAAATGCGAGAATCCGACCATCATATCAATCGGATCGGGATCGACTTCCATGACCTGCACCACCGGACAATCGGCACTTTCCAGCAAGGCCCGCGCCGCCGGAGTTTGATCCCCACCCGCAACAATCAGCGCGGCCGGACGCTGCCCAAGGAAAATGCGGATCAGGCGTTCTTCTTCTTCCGCGACATAGCGCGAATTGCCAAGCTGCACCTGAAGCGGCCCGTGTTCCAGCTCGTCATAAATCGCGCGCAGCGTATCGGCAAACACGTTGTTGGTCAGCGACGGCACAATCACGCCAACAATATTGGAACGCGATGATGCAAGGGCACTGGCATGGGAATGGGGAACGTAATCAAGCTTGCGAACCGCGGCATCAATGCGTTCGCGCAACGGGGCGGATACCTTGGCCGGATCACGCAAGGCCCGTGAAACGGTGATCGTGCTGACCCCGGCCTTGTCAGCCACATCTGCGATGGTCGGCCGTCCGGCCCCTCTGCGTTTTCTCATGTCTTCCTTCTCATACCCTGTTCCTCATATCCGCGATCCCGGGGTTGCACAATATCTGTTGACTCGATGTTAGCGCTATCATTATGTTAGCGCTAACAAATCAAGGCGGGCAACACCCGCTCAAGAAAAGACGAAATAAAAGTGGCGGGAGGATCAGCCATCAAAGCCGAATTTGTCATCGTGATGGGTGTCAGCGGATCAGGCAAGACCGCGGTCGCAAAGGGCCTTGCCAGCATCATGAATGGTGTGTGGCTTGACGCGGACGATTATCATCCCCCTCAAAATGTTGAAAACATGCGCAACGGCATCCCGCTTAATGACGAAATGCGCTGGCCGTGGCTGGCATCACTTGGGACAGCGGCAAAAGAAGTCGCGCATGGAATTGAGTCAAACCATGTATCGCCGAAAATCTTTATCGCCTGTTCGGCACTCAAACGGCGCTATCGCGATTTCCTGCGCGATCACATGACACCCGTAACTTTTGTTTTTCTGGACGGTTCGCGCGAAGTGATCCGGTCCCGGCTGGATCGCCGGGTCGGCCATTTCATGCCGCCCGGATTGCTTGACAGTCAGTTGGCTGATCTCGAACCGCTGGGGCCGGACGAGACAAGCGTGACTGTTTCCATCGACGCCCCGATTGAAGCCGTGGTTTCGACCGCTGCTGCCCGTCTTGCAGCCGGCGAAATCGACAGTCCATCCATCAAAACGCATAACACCGCCGGAAAACCGGTAACCCAGGGAGAAGACAGATGACCCTATCGTTCAAGACACTCGCCGGAACTGCACTTGCCGCCAGCCTGATGATAGCATCACCGCTGATCGCAAATGCACAGGAATTCACCCTTAAAGTCCAGTCAAGCGATGCGGCCGGCGTGCCGAACTTCGTGATCGAACAGGAATGGGCCGAACGCGTTGGCAAAATGTCGGGCGGGCGCATTGCTGTTGAAATGCTGCCGATCAACTCGGTTGTCGAACATGCCGAAACCCAGGACGCCATCGCGGCCGGTATTCTTGACGGCCACATCACCGATACCAGCTATTTCACTGGCAAAGACCCGGCATTCGGCCTGATCGCCAACCCGGTCGGCGCATGGTCGGCACCGTCCGAAATGCTGCGTTTCGTTGAATATGGTGGCGGCAAGGAACTGATGAATGAAATGCTCGAGCCCTATGGCCTGCACTTCATCGGTGCAGTAACACCGGGACTGGAAGCCTTTGTATCGTCCGTCCCGCTTGATGGCGTTGCTGACCTCAAAGGCCTGAAAATGCGTGCGCCTGAAGGCATGGTGCAGGAAGTCTTTGCCGCAGCCGGAGCCTCCCCGGTGAACATTCCGCAGTCCGAAGTCTTCACATCCCTTGATAAAAAGGTGATTGATGCTGCGGATGCTACCGTGTTCTCGACCAACCAGGCGATGGGTCTGCACGATGTTGCCAAACATCCGGTTTATCCGGGCTTCCATTCCATGCCGATGCTTGAAGTTTCGATCAACAAGGCGAAATGGGATTCCATGCCCGAAGACCTCCAGACCATTCTGGAAGTTTCGGTCCGTGATCTGGCGCGCGACATGGACGCACAGCTTGCCATGAAAGACATGGAAGCCGTAGCCAAGGCACGTGCAGCTGGTGGTGTCACCATCCACAACTGGTCAGCAGAGGAACGCGCCAAGTTCCGTAAAATTGCGACCAGCCAGTGGGAAAAAGTCGCCGCACGTTCGGAAAATGCCCAGAAGGTTTATGATACGCTTGTCAAGTACCTGACCGAACAGGGCATGATCTAAGTCCTGCCTTAAACATCCGTTTCCGGCGGTTTCCGCAAAGACCCGCCGGAACGACCCGGTACAATCCGGCCATGCCCGATAGAAGAGACGCTATCGGGTGAAGCGGTCCTCCCCGCTGCCGGATTGTATTCTTTGTCGCGACAAGGAATGCTGAAAATGGCCCCGAGCGCAGAAAAAATGGCGCATAGCGAAATTCCCCCAGCCCTGGAACCGGATGGCGCCCTAACACCTGTCCCAAAGGTTTCCGGCCTTTTGGGCCGGGTTATCGACAAGATCAGCACGGTTTTCGCGCTGGGTTTCCTGTTGGCAATGGGCATCCTGATTTTCGAGATTTTCATGCGTCACGTTTTTAACAGCCCAACCCTTTGGGCGCATGAAACCACAACATTTTTGTCGGCTATCGGCTTTGTTTTTGCCGGGCTTTACTGTGCATCGCGCGACAAGCATATCCGGGTTGTCATCATCTACGACATTGCCGGACCGAAATTGCGCCGGGCACTTGATATCGGCATTTCAATCGTCTGTGCCATTTCGTCGGGCTTTTTTGCCTGGGCGGCGTGGTTGATGGTGCAGCGTGCCGCCTTCAAACCCGATGGCAGCATCCATCTCGAAACCACCGGCAGCGCCTTTAATGCGCCTTATCCGGGATTGCTGAAAATCTTCATGCTGATTGTTCTGATCGCATTGACTATCCAGTTTGTCGTTCTGGCGATCAATTATGTCCGTGCCAAACCTGATGATGCGCGCGCAAATTCCGGGACGGCAAAAGACAATGACTGACCCGAAACCCTGCCAAAACTCGCCCATGCACAGCATGACGACCGTCATATCCGGCGCAACAGGATAAATCCCGATGTTTGATTTGCAGTCCCTTGGCATTGAATATGGCACGCTTGCGATGTTCGTGCTGCTGCTTGGTTTTTTGATGACCGGCATGCCGCTGGCATTTGTGACCCTGCTGATTGCTCTGCTGTTTACCCTTGGCTGGTTCGGACCGATGGCGGTGCCACTGATCACCAGCCGGGTCTATTCGTTTGTGTCATCCTTTGTCTTTGTATCCGTGCCGATGTTCGTGATGATGGCGGCGATCCTTGATCGATCCGGTATTGCCAAGGACCTGTTTGAAGCCATGCGCCTGTTTGGCGGGCGGCTTAAGGGCGGGGTCGCGGTCCAGACGATTTTTGTCGCCGTGATCCTTGCCGCCATGAGCGGCATTATTGGCGGCGAAATAGTGTTGCTGGGCCTGCTGGCCCTGCCGCAGATGCTCCGTCAGGGATATGACAAGAATCTGGCTATTGGTGTTGTCTGTGCCGGCGGGTCGCTGGGCACGATGGTGCCACCCTCGATCGTTCTGATCATCTATGGTTTGACGGCCAATGTGTCGATCGGCGATCTGTTCACTGCATCCTTCATTCCGGGCTTCATGCTGGCGGGGTTCTATGTCGCCTATGTACTGATCCGCTGTTACACGGGGGATAATATCGCCCCGCCGCCGCACACCGAAAAAATCCCGAACGAGGAAAAAATCCGTCTGCTCAAGGGCCTGATCCTGCCATTCCTGGTCGTGATCTGTGTTCTGGGTTCGATCTATGGCGGGATTGCGTCGGTTACGGAAGCCTCGGCTGTTGGCGTTGCCGGAGTGGTTGCCTCGACGATTGTCCGGCGTGAATTCTCGCTTGCGATGTTAAAGGGCGCGGCCCTTCAGACGCTATCGACATGCGGGATGATTGTCTGGATCGGGATTGGCGCATCGGCACTGGTCGGGGTGTTCAACCTGATGGGCGGGATCAAGTTTGTCTCCGTCCTGATTACCGGCATTTCCGACGACCCGATGATCATCATCCTGTTCATGATGCTGATCCTGTTCGTGCTGGGCATGTTCCTTGACTGGGTCGGGATCGCGCTTCTGACCATGCCGATCTTTGTGCCGATCATCAAACAGCTTGGCTTTGATCCGGTATGGTTCGGGGTGCTGTTTGCGATGAACATGCAGGTCAGCTTCCTGTCCCCGCCGTTTGGCCCTGCCGCATTTTACCTGAAATCCGTGGCACCACCGGACATAACGCTTGGCACGATATTCAAGGCACTGGTGCCATTCATCTGCCTGCAGGTGCTGGCCGTGGCCATTCTGATCATCTTCCCGGGGATTACCGGACGATAGGATCGTTTGCATCGCCAGAAACCGAGAACGACAAAGGGGAAGCCATAACGGCTTCCCCTTTGCCTTCGCACCACCCCATCCTCTAGGGAGAGCTGTGGGAGACCAAATTCCCGCCAGAACGGGAATGACGGCGTGGTGCGGGTGCAGGCTTTGCGCAGGAGCAATCAGCCGTTGCGATACAGATAGCTATAGGCATTGATCGCAGGCACACCGCCAAGATGGGCGTAAAGGACCTTGGACCCCTTGGGGAAATAGCCCTTTTTGACCAGATCGATCATGCCCTGCATCGATTTGCCTTCGTAAACCGGGTCGGTCATCATGCCTTCGAGACGGCCACACAGGCGGATCGCCTCGTTGGTTTCATCGGACGGTACGCCATAAGCCGGATAGGAGTAATCTTCGATCAGTGTAAGGTCGCGATCCGAAATACCGCCTTCAAGTTCAACCAGATCAGCGGTTTTCTGGGCAATCGCCAGAACCTGTGCGCGGGTCTGTTCGGGCGTGCCGGATGCATCAATGCCGACCACCTTGTCCGCCCGACCATCGGCGGCAAAACCGACCGCCATGCCCGCATGGGTGGAACCGGTCACGGTGCAGACCACGACATAATCGAATTTAAAGCCAAGCTCGGCTTCCTGGGCGCGGACTTCCTCGGCAAAACCGACAAAGCCAAGCCCGCCATATTTATGCACCGATGCCCCAGCCGGGATCGGGTAAGGCACCCCACCCTTGGCCTTCACATCCTCAAGGGCGGCTTCCCAGCTTTCGCGGATACCGATATCAAAACCCTCATCGACCAGTTCGATCTCAGCCCCCATGACGCGGCTCATCAATATGTTGCCGACCCGGTCATAAACCGCATCATTGAACGGCACCCAGCTTTCCTGCACCAGACGGCATTTCATGCCGATCTTGGCGGCGATGGCCGCGACCTGCCTTGTGTGGTTGGATTGCACGCCGCCGATGGTGACAAGGGTATCAGCCCCGGATTTGATCGCATCGGGAATGATATATTCCATCTTGCGGACTTTATTGCCGCCAAAGGCCAGACCGGAATTGCAATCCTCGCGCTTGGCATAAAGTTCGACATCGCCACCAAGATGGGCGGAAAGACGCGGCAGGGCCTCAATCGGGGTCGGGCCAAAAGTCAGTTTGTATTTTTCAAATTTATCTAGGCGCATCGCGCACTCCCTGATTTGCAGAACGACATGGGAAACGAACCTCATGAAGGGGAAATGCTAGCGTCAAGCGCGTGAAAGGTGCGCTCGAACTTCGCACCAATTTTTCACGCGAAGCTTTTATCATATGAAAAAATGTGCCTAGAATTTCGAAAATTTACAGAATTCCGGAAGGTTCTTTCATGACGCAACCTGCCAGTCCCGCGAATGCCGCCCCGATAGACCGCATTGATCAAAAGATTCTGCGCCTGCTGCAAACTGACGGGCGGATGGGCAATGCCGATATCGCCAAACGGGTCAATGTCAGCCCGGCCACCTGCCACCGCCGGATGCAACGCCTGTTTGAAGAAGGATATATCACCTCCATCCGCGCCCAGATCGCCCCGGACAAGGTGGATCGCGCCGCACTGGTGATGGTTGGCGTGGTGCTGGACCGATCAACGCCCGATAGCTTCGCCGCGTTCGAAACCGCGTGCCGCAAACTGCCCTTCATCCTTGATTGCCATCTGGTGGCGGGGGATTTCGATTACTTCCTGAAAATCCGGGTCCGCGACATGGCCGATTTCAATCACCTGCATGGCGATCAGTTGATTGCGCTTCCCGGTGTCAGGCAAACGCGAACGTTTTTTGTGATGAAAGAGGTCGTCGACAATGCACCGCTGGCGTTTTGACCAAGAACAAGATCAACGGAGTTAGCGGTCGGACGGCAACGCTGTACGAATGGTGATGCGGCGATGGTGCGCTGCTCCCTGACGATCAAGCACGGTGATATCATAAAAACCCGGTGCATCGGGCATCCAGTTTACGGTGCGTTTCCAAGGGTCGGAAACAAGCGGCACGCCATTGATGATCCAGATCAGAGGGCGCAGCCCGTTGCGGGCACGCAGCGGCACACCGCGCTGCTGAATATCGCCGAGCAGGAAAACCGCATCCTCGACAGGGGAAATGATATCAAGGCGGTTGGCAGCCTGTTTTGTCGTGCCCTTCTGTTGACGCGAAAAGTCCTTAAGAAGGTCGGGCGGCGGGGCTTTCCAAAGGTTAAAGGCCGCGTTCCGCGCCGGAGGCAAAGGCGGACGGGGAAGTTTTTCAAACACCGAAAACAAAATGGGGGCGGCACTGCCAAGGCCGGTTTGGCCCGGTATCGGTTGCCCGGATGCCTTCCCCACCCAAACGCCAACGGTATAATCCCCCGCATAGCCAAATGCCCAAGCATCGCGATAGCCATATGAGGTGCCGGTTTTAAAGGCAATCGGCGGGGCATTGGTATTGTCCGACGACTGCCAACGATATCCCGCAGGACGCGGCGTATTTTGCAAAATACCCGCGATCCAGTTTTGAGTTCGAACTGAAAACATATCGCTGTCGGACAGGCACGGAACGGGCGCCCGATCACGCAGATATTGCAACGGACAGTTTTTACGATCCGCAGCCAGCGCCCGATAAAACCCGATCAGGTCTTCAAGGCACACTCCAACCCCGCCAAGCGCCATGGCAAGATTGGGACTTTGCGCTTCACCGGGCAACCGCATTTCAAGGCCATTTCGGCGCAAGCTTTGCGCAAACCGGATCGGGCCATATCGTTCAAGCACCTTGACGGCCGGGATGTTGAGGCTAAATCGCAGGGCGTCGGCAATGCTGACCTGCCCATATTCGCCGTGATCGAAGTTGGTCGGGTGGTAACTGCCATCGGCAATTTCCCGATCCCAGATCATGGTCTGGGGATGGGTCTGGTGATCATCAAATGACAGGGCGTAGATGAACGGCTTTAACGTTGATCCGGGGGAACGGATGGCACGCGTCATATCGACGAACCCGTGACTGACCCGATCCAGATAATCGCGAGCCCCCAGATGGGCACGGACCTTGGACGTGCTGTTTTCAACGACCATAATGGCCACAGATCGTTCGGGGGCCTGATCCCCACCGTGAAATTCAACAAGCTTTTGCAGGTCAGCCTGAAGGGCCAGATCAATCGTCGTGACGATACGGGTCTGATCGCGATTGGCTGCGACCAACCGTTCGGCAAGATGCGGGGCAAGCATCGGCAACGGATATTGCGCAACGGGCAAAGGTTCCGCCAAAGCTTCGATATAATCGGCCCGGGAAATGGCATTCGTTAAATATAGCCGATCCAGCACCTTGTCACGGGCAGCACGCGCCGTTTCGGGAAAACGATCCGGGCGCAGACGGCCGGGCGATTGCGGCAGCACGGTAAGCAAGGCCGCCTCGGCAATTGTCAGGTGATCGGGTTCTTTGCGGAAATAGACATGGGTGGCACTTCGAATACCCTCGACACGCCCGCCAAACGGGGCCAGCGTGACATACATATCAAGGATTTCCGTTTTGGAATAATGGGCTTCGAGTTGGATGGCGCGCAGCATTTCGACGATTTTCGATAGGATCGTGCGATCACGCGGCTCCAGAAGGCGGGCAACCTGCATCGTCAGTGTTGATCCGCCCGACACGACATGCCCTGCCCGCACCCATTGCCCGACGGCGCGGATAAGGGCCAGCGGATCAACGCCAAAGTGACTGTCAAAACGGCGGTCCTCATAGGATTTCAGAAACCGGATATATTTCGGATCAATTTCCGCAATCCGCGTTTCCAGCCGCAGCAATCCATCGGCGGTGCCAAAAACCCGCAACGGGCGGCCATTTTCACCTTCAACCACGGTTGAAAGATCATCCAACCGGGCAAGATTGGGCGGGAAAACCCGATCAAGCCCCCACAGACACGCCATTGCCAGCAGAAAACTGCCGACAATGATAGAAGCGCGTCCGGGTTTGGGCCATGTCAATGTCACGGCGGATGTCTTTCGCGGTTAGTTGATCGGTTTGACCACAAGCGAGGACACCGCACCACGGGCGAAGAAGGCCGGTTTGTACATATCTTCGATATAAGGTGCCGGAAGAATATAGGTCCCCGGCGTCACCGCACGAACAACGTAAGACAGGCGGAAGTCGGCTTTCTCGTAACGCCCGTAGCCGCCACTGCCAATATTGATCGAGGCGACGAACCGGTCATCACGTTCAGCGCGGAAATCGGTCCAAGAGACGTCATCGGGGCCAAGAGAAAGCTTGCCATCCAGTTCAGGGAAATGCGCGTTGCTTTCAATTTCAAACCCGGCAGGCAGCAAATCCACCACCAAGGCACGGTGCGACAGTTTGGCCGTACTTTTCCCCGACAGAACCACAATCAAGCGATCACCGGTTTTGACATTTTCCAAAGAGGCCGGTTTGCCATCAAGATCAAAATATTGGCGCTTGATCGACAGGTTATGGGCCTCTGGTGCCAGTGGGCTGGCCGGAATGCCGGTAACGGACCAGCGGGCAAAAACCGTGTGATCCCCGATATTTTCCACCTTGTATCCCGGTGTCACAAGTTCGGGCGGCAATGTCAGGCGATAACTTTGCGCCGGTTCCATGTCTCGTCCGTTCAGACGCAGGGAAACCAGCTGGCTGGCATCTTTGGTAATGCTGGTCGCCGCCTGCAACAGCCAGCCTTTTTCCTGGGTACTTGTATAGCGTTCCTGATCGGATTGTTCGGTGACAGCCCGCAAAAGTGCCAGGCGTTCCGTTTCGCTGGCAAAGATTTCCTTTGGCAGGGTCAGGATTGCCGACAGATCGCGCAAGGACGAGCCGAAGCTGTGATAATAGCGCCCGGTCGAGCCAAGATTTTGAAGGATGTCATCCATTGAAACCGGATCGGCGTCCGCGCCAACCGTCACCAGGGCGGCATTCACCTGAGCGCGTGCCAGCGACCCGACGCCGGTATTGAGCAGTTTTTCTGCTTCGTATTTCAGGTTCGACACGGAATACCGATCATTGCGCGCCAGGACCAGCACCATATAGGCGCGTGCCTCGGGCGGATATTGTTCATAGCGCACAACGTCCTGCATCCAATCCAGCGCATCATCAAAACGGTCATCCAGCACGGTGTATCCGCGCGCACGCGCGGCCGTCAGGAAATCGGTGGCGTACGCAGTCAGCCACGGTTCGGGATCATTATGGCGATCCCAGAAACCGAAACTGCCATCGCTGCGCTGCTTGGCAAGAATGCGCACGATGCCGTCACGGATTTTGTCATCCAGACCGGCCGCATCGAAACGGACGTCACTCCAGCGTGACTGAGCATCCCCAAACGACAGCAACGGGAACGCCCGGCTGGTGGTTTGCTCCAGACAACCATAGGGATAGCGATCAAGTGCCGTGATCAGGTCCTGAACCCTGATTTCGGGAACCGAGGACAGGGTCAGGTTCATATTGACCGTTTCAGGCAAATACTGACCGAGGATGTCGGCATTGAAATCAAGGACATCACCCGCGGTCAATTCCGCCTGTGCGGTGTGGTTTTCCCAAGGCTGGGCGGGACGAACTTCCATATCCCACTGGCGCTGCTGGCGGTAGCCATCCGGCCCGGAAACATCAAGTGTCAGCGTCCCGACACCGATCTTTCGCGCGGTAATGTCAAATGCAGTTTCAATTTGCTGGCCCTGTGCCAAAACACCGTTCCAGTCGGGCTGGGCGATGGTAAATTCATCACTGGACGACAAGCGGGTGTGATAATTGCCAGCCGGACCGCTTAGATTTTGCAGACGCAGAGCCACATTGGAGACATCCCCCGGTGCCTGAAAACGGGCGGGTAAAAGTTCGGCGACAATCGGGGCACGTACCAGCATATTTGCCGCCCCACCACCGGTGGCGGTTTTGCTATAGGCCACGGCAAAGAAACGCAGTTTTCCGTTAAAATCAGGCAGATCAAACTGTGCCGTCGCCACACCGTTTTTATCGGGTTTCAAGGTATCACTGGCCAGTGCCACCGATTTGAATACGCGCGCACACAATGACCCCAGATTCCCAGAATCCGTTTCATCCCCCCCGGACCGGATCGTTCCTGCATCCCCGGATTGCGGGGCGATCAGATGACCATAAAGATCATAATAGCCAAGTTGCAGATATTGCTGTGCCAGCAGATCAAGATCAGGGCGCGGTGTCCTGAAACCGGTAAGACGCAGGATGCCTTCATCAACGGCAAAGACATTGACGCGCAGGTCTTCATCACCAACCACGACGCCCGAAACCGTGACCGGCACCGAAAGATGACTGGATGGCAGGACTTCGTCGGGCAGATCAAAATCGACTTTCAATCTGTGGCTTTCACTATCAAACGAAATCCATTTGGCCCCGACGGCACGGAACGGACCGTGCTGATCGGTATCAAGACCCGCACGATAGGCCGTGGCAAGAACATAGGCGCCGCTGCCCCATTCCGCACGGACAGGGATACTGAATTCCGTACCATCCGCCGAAAGATCAAATTCCTGACGCCACAGAATGTTTTTGTGGGCAACCGTTACCTGAAGTCTGCCTTCGAACGGCGCTTTGACAAAGCCATTGATCGTATCCCCCGGTTTGACGTCGTCGGCCTCAACCGTCAGGGCAAGCTGATCGGGGCGATCGGGTGATTGCCCGTTCGACCACCATCCGACATGGAAGGTATGATCGGCCGCACTGCCGGTCTGGCTATCGCGAATGACCGCGCGATAATACCCCCAGTCATCAAATCCGCGATCAAACGAAACAACGCCATCCGGGCCGGTCGTGACGATTTCCCGATCAATGGGAATGTCGTATTTTTCGTAACTCGATTGCCAGCGACCATCCTGATAGAACCAGTTGTAATCGCGTTCCTCGCGGACCCATTCGATCTGCAATTCATGATTGGCGATTGGATCACCCTTGGCATTCAGGGCGATTGCGTCAAATGTCGCGGCTTGCCCATAAGACAGGGTATCGCCATCAAAGCGGGCTCTTACACCAACAAAGGTGTCACTATTGCGCAGCGGCAGATTGACGGTCGCCCGGCTGGGACGGCCATCGATATCGGCAACCTCGATGTTTAGCCGGACGCGCAGCGGCGAGGAAACATCGACCTCGTCAAAGGCCGGAACCTTTAGTTCGGCGTAACCACTGTCATCGCTTTTGACAGGGTCGAAAGCATTGCGGATTTGCGCCGTTTCCGATGCCAAGCCAAAATAATAATCGCCATAGGTCTCAAACGGTTTGTGATCAACCTGAAGCAAGGCGTCCCCACTGACCCAAAGGCCGCCTCCCGGGGCCCCAAACAGATAATCGGCTTGAACATCAACAGGCATTGATGCGCCAAAGGCCATATAAGGGGCCGATACATGCGCGCTGACTTCAAGACGTTCGGGAACGAATTCCTCGACCTGAATTTCAAGATTGCCGATGGCATCCGCCTTTGGATCGCTATAGGCAGCAATCCGCCATTTTCCGGTCGCGGCAGCGCCTGAAATGGGGATATCGACACGCCCGCCGCCCAAATCATCAGGGGACTGAACTGTTTTGAAAACTTCCTTGCCATCGGGTTGATACAAAACAATGGTCAGGGGAATTTGGGCGCGCGCATTGGCCTTGTCATCACGCAGCAAATAACCAAGCTTCACCGTCTCGCCCGGTCGATAGATACCACGTTCCGAGTACAGATAGGTTTGCAGCGGTTTGGGCGGCGCCTTGCCCGCGACACCATGGTCCGACAGCTCCAGTGCTGGCTGGGTCAGCGAAATAAACGAAAAATCACCGTCTCTGGTTTCTGCGGTCAGATAAACCGCCTGTTTGCCACCAGTGCCGTTTAACAATGCCCCCGAAAGGTCCGCCCAGCCATCCGCCCTGGTGACGGCTTCACCGAGTATTTCATTATTGCGGGCGACAAGCCGCACCGTCGCCCGACTGATCGGTTCGGCCGATTTAAGCGACCGGACCTGAAGCGACAGGCCATTTTCGCCGCTATAGGCCGAAAGACCAAGATCGGTGACCACCAACCATTGGGTCGGCTGATTGGCCCAGCTGTCATCCTGATCCGGATCGCTTGCGACCAGAACATACAGCCCCGGCTTGAAGTCCGAGACCATATCGCGCAGGGGAATCTGGGTGACGACGTCCTGATCCGGACGATTGCGAATATCAAGCGTTCCGGACCAGATTTCTGCGCCGATATCATTGCCGATCTGGCGCATGTCCCAATTATCAAGTTCACGCGCCAGAAGATTGCGGGTCAGCGTCGTAACGATGTTTCGTTCCACAACGCGATAGAATTTAAGCGCCAAACGATCATGATTGACCGTTGTAACCGGCAAGACCGGCGTATCACTTTTTGGCAGGATATAGCTGTTTGTACCCAGTGAAATCGTGGCACGGCGCGTCCCGACCTTCACATCGTGGCTGAGATCCTCTGCCAGGGTAAAATCGTGAGGGCCTCTCAGACCCTTGCGCAGGGTAACATTGGTGATCTGCGAATGCGGAAGGCCAAACAGACACAGTGCGCCGTTGGAAATACGCGCCGAATAGTCCCGTTTTGGCGACAATTCGATATAGGAACGCAATTCAAGATCCTGATCGGCACGCAATTCGTGATCAAACACAAAGCAGGTTTCGCTCACCGCTTTGTCCGATGCCACCGACACATTCTGAAGAACAATATCCCCGCGCAGCATTCCGGCAAGAACCGCAATCCGGGCATCATATTGCCCCGCAAGGCAGTCATGGATTTTTGCGGTTTCCGATGCGTCAAAACTGCAGGCGCGGTTGCGTTCCCAAAGCCAGCCCACCTGATCACTTTCGATGCTGTTTTGCTGATCCGGGTCTGACATGGACATTACAGACTGGTAACGTCGCGCCATTTCAAGGTCACGTTTTGCCAGGTCTTCGTTCTGACAGATCGCATGCTCAATAAGCGTTGATGCGCGTTCGCACGGGAAACTTGCGTCATAGGTCACGGGCGTCTGTGGCAGCTCCTTTTCCTGAGCAAGAGCCGTTAAAGCCGGCAAAGTAACCATCAAGAAAAAAAGGCCTGTCAGCCATTTCACGCAACGCATCCGAACCTCTGTATTTTTATTTTATTGGCAGAATTCTGATTTTTATCCTTCTGCACAATAAAGGTTTTTTGTGGTCCGTCGTCCAGCATAAACATCACAAAAAAAACAGGCGGTTTACGGGAAACCACCTGTTTTCAGAAGACTGGCCGGAAACCGGATTTCAATCGCCAACCGGGAAGCGCATGGTCACGAATTCTTCCGCCGCCGACGGATGCACCGCGACGGTTTGGTCGAACTGGGCCTTGGTTGCGCCCATGCGGACCGCAATGCCGATACCCTGAATGATTTCGGCGGCGTCCGGGCCGACCATATGCGCACCAAGAACGACGTCGGTGGTTTTATCGACGATGAGTTTCATCAGCGTTTTTTCATCGCGCCCCGAAAGAGTATGGCGCATTGGTTTGAAGGTCGATTTGTAAATAACGACTTCGCCCCCCTTCGCGCGGGCTTCTTCCTCGCTCAGGCCAACCGTGCCGACCGGTGGCTGGCTGAACACGGCTGTCGGGATGGCGTTATAGGACATCGACCACGGTTTGCCGCCAAATACCGTATCGGCGAACGCCATGCCTTCCTTGATCGCGACCGGGGTCAGTTGGACATGATCGCGGACATCGCCAACCGCATAGATATTTGGCACGCTGGTTTGCAGACCCGTATTGGTGATGATGGCACTATTATCCTTAAGCTCCACCCCGACCTCCTCAAGACCCATGCCATGGGTTTTCGGTTTGCGGCCGGTGGCAAACATGATGGCATCGACAACCTGATGCCCGCCGCCGGTCAGAGTCAGGGAAAGCGTCCCGTCGTCATTTTTGCTGATCGCGGTGACATTGGTGTTCAGCTTAAGGTCGATACCTTTTTTGACGATTTCCCGGGCCAGATGTTCGCGAATATCATGATCAAAACCGCGCAAAATCTGATCGCCGCGATAGAATTGCGTCACCTGCGCGCCAAGGCCTGCGAAAATCCCGGCAAATTCAACCGCGATATAACCGCCGCCAACCACGGCGATACGTTTGGGCAAATCGTCAAGGTGGAAGGCCTCGTTGGAGGAAATCGCGTGCTCAACACCGGGAATATCGGGCAGTGATGGCGTGCCGCCCACCGCAATCAGGATACGATCCGCCGTTACGGTTTTATCGCCGACGGCAATGGTGTGTGCATCCTTAAGCACCGCGCGGCTTTCGAACAGTTCGATATTCGATCCCGCCAAAAGCTTTTTATAGATGCCATTCAGGCGATCAATTTCCGCATCCTTGTTGGCAATCAGCTTTTTCCAGCTAAAGCTGGGCTCGCCCGGAAGGGTCCAGCCATAGGCGGCTGCATCTTCGAAATCCTCGGCAAAATGTGCGCCGTAAACCAGAAGCTTTTTGGGCACACAGCCACGAATGACACAGGTGCCGCCAACGCGGCTTTCCTCGGCAATCGCGACCTTGGCACCATAGCCAGATGCAACGCGCGCGGCCCGCACGCCGCCCGATCCGGCACCGATGACAAACAGGTCAAAATCATAATCCGACATGCGGAATCCCTTATTTCTCGATCATGGTGATCATTGCGTGATATGGGGCCAAATGTAGGGCGGAAATCACAAGAGTCGAGGCAAAACCCGCCCCTTTGCGATGAATTTCGCGTTATCGGCCGCCAAAAGCACAAGACCGGCCTGCCCAACCGAAGATGGCATTTGGCCATTTACTTGCTATATGCTGCAAAGAGCCGGTGATCTGAACCGGCCCCACAACACAGGAACAACGCCCATGAGTGACCGGATGACAGGTCAGGACGCATCGTTTGACAATGCCCCGCAATATGCAGATACGCGCGGCGGCAATACGGCTGTCGTCTGCTACGGCCTAATGATCGCGACCCTGTTTACCGCCTTTGCCACCGGTTTGATCGCGCTGATTATTGCCTATGTCGCGCGCGAGGATGATGATCACTGGACCAACAGCCATTACACATTCATCATCCGCACATTCTGGATCAGCATCCTTTATGCGATCATTCTGGGCTTCTTCACCTTCGTGATCGGATGGGTGCCACTTCTGGGCTGGGCGATTGTCGGGCTGATGGCGCTGTATACCACCGCGTGGTTTATCGGACGCAACGTGATTGGCGTTTTGCGCGCCCTTAACGGCAGCCCGATTGATAATCCGAAAAGCTGGTTCTTCGGATAAGATCACACTGATTTGGCGCAATCGGTTTTGCCCGATTGCGCCCGACTCCCCACCCCGTTAAAGTCGGGTTTGCGGACGCACACACGACACGGACAGGGAGTCGCATCGCCATGGGTTCGATGCAACCGGCCAAAATGCGCTGGGAAAATCTGCTTTCACCACACCGGCTTGATTTTCGGGATGGCAAGATCCGCCTGCCCGATGGCCATCCGCATCCAAGCCCTGACGGCAGAAGCCCGTTCCAGATCGATGTTGACCGGATCATTTTTTCATCCTCGTTCCGCCGTCTTCAGAACAAGACACAGGTTCATCCGCTTTCGGAAAATGACCATGTGCATACCCGCCTGACCCACACGATAGAGGTCGGATCGGTCGGGCAATCCCTTGGCCTGATGGCCGGTGCGCATATCGTCAAGCACCTGCCGAAAGGAAGCCCGATCACCATTGCCGATATCGGCTATATGGTACAGGCCGCGTGCCTGGCCCATGATATCGGCAATCCGCCGTTTGGCCATTCCGGCGAGGATGCGATCAATGAATGGTTCACCACATCGCGCCTTGCCAAGGAAGAACTGACCGGGCGGCTGACCGGGCCGGAGCTTGAAGATTTGCGGCATTTCGAAGGGAATGCGCAGGGGTTACGGATCATCAGCCAGCTTGAAATGAAGCGGTTTGATGGTGGGTTGAACCTGACTTACGGCACACTCGGCAGCTTCATCAAATATCCGCGCAGCACGTCGGTGCCCGATGCGCGCCGCCGCGAGTATACCGGTCTCAAGAAACCCGGATATTATCAGGCGGAACGCGACATCGCCCATGCGATTGCCAATGTTTGCGGGCTATCACCGCTTGACGGGTTTGACGGCGCGTGGCGACGTCATCCGCTGGTCTATCTGGTCGAGGCGGCCGATGACATCTGTTATTCGGTGGTCGATCTTGAAGATGGCTGGGAGCTTAACTGTGTCAGTTTCGAGCAGGTCGAACGCGCCTTGGCCCCGATTGCCCGCCATCCGGAAAAATATGAAGGCGACGCCGAAAAACGCTGGGCCGATTTGCGGGCCGAGCCATGGTATGCCGAGAAATCCGAAGATGACCGGATCGGCTTTTTGCGTGGCAAGGCGATTGGCAATCTGGTGAAGGCGGCGGTTGATGCCTTTATCGAGCATGAGGATGCGTTGCTTTCGGGCACGCTGGAAGGCGATCTGCTGGCCAATACGCCGCTTGGCAAGGATGCCAAAAACTGCAAGATGCTGGCGGTTGAGCGGATTTATAACGCGCCCCATGTCCTGCCGATTGAAATGGCCGGGTTCGAGGTCATCAACGGCCTGCTTGACAGCTTTGTGCGGGCCGCGATTGACATCGAAGAACATCAGAAACACGGCAAACGCCTGCCGCCGCAGGCCGACCGGATCGACAAACTTCTGTCGGGCAAACTTTCGGAAGCCGACGGGCTTTATGCCCGGATCATGCGGGTGATGGATTACATTTCCGGCATGACGGACCGCTATGCGGTGACGCTGTTTCGCAAACTCCAAGGCATTACGATTTAACGGAAATGCCGCCTAAAGTATTGAGAAACATATCATATTTATCACAGTAAGTTTCTACCGGGAGCTTTTGACGGGAATTTTTTCCATCATTCTTGAAAAAGTTCTTGATTTGTTCTTTTCGTTGTGTCATAAAGATAAAGTCAACAGGACAAATGGGTCCGGAGACAAAACCCGCAAAGCGTGATTCGCTTTGCGGGTTTTTTGCGTTTCGGGCGGCAAAGACAGGAATGGGATGATGACAGGGCAGCGATCTGACGGGATGAAATGGCGGGGGTGGCATCGCCGAAGGGGCATCACTGGCGCATGGAAAAGTCATTACGGCGGTGGTGTGTTCGTGCGGTAAGGCCGCGGGAAATTTGCGAAAACTGTGGTTTGTCATGACGGGAGAGATGTGCCCTTGGGGCAAGGGCGTTTGTTCGGGGCAGCGAGAACCGGGGCGAAGTTGGTTCAGTCCGGTCGGTGAAGCGTGACAATGCCGAGAATCAGCGGGCCCGAATTGCGCCCGGATTGGATCGGCTGGCCGGGTTGCCGGGGTGGCAAGCAAGATCGGTTGCCAGCGGGGCGATGGTGCATTCGGACATGCCAAAAGGCCGGTCATCGGTGGCGGGACGTGCGCCTGCCATGCGACAACGTTCTTGCCTTTGGGGCGAGGTGCGTTTTGGGGCAACCAAGAGCGGCGAGTGTTTGTTCGGGGCAGCTTGGTCCGTCCGGGGCGTGGTCCGTCCAGTGGGTGGCGTTTGGCGATGTGCAGGGGGCTGCGGGTTTGGCGGACTGGATTGGTGGCGGGCCGATGTGCGTTTGGGATGCAGTGGGGCAGCGGGGGCGGCTTGTGGGCTTAGCTGGCGGGGCTGGCTTTGGCGATGGATCAAAATCGTCATTCCGGGCGCAGCGCAGCGTAGACCCGAAATCCATGCTCCATTGAAAGAGACTGGATTCCCGCCGTCGCGGGAATGACGATCAGGTCGGGAAGGCTTTGCCCGCAGTCTGAAAAGCCCGGCACAAGGACCGGGCTTTGGTTTTTCAGATGATGTAGTGGATACCGCATTCGGTTTTGTCCTGCCCGGCCCAGCGACCGGCACGGACATCGGTTGAATTGGGATCAACGCGATCCGTGCATGGCATGCAGCCGATGGACAGGAAGCCTTCGGCCTCCAGCGGGTGGTGTGGCAAGGCGCGGTTTTCAAAGATATCTTCGATATCCTCGCGCCGGTAACCGGCCAGCGGATTGATCTTGATCCGGGTTCCGGCAGTTTCGATCACGGGCAGTTGCCCGCGTTCGCCACCGTGGAAGCGTTTGCGCCCGGTCAGCCACGCGTCATAGCCCTTAAGCGCACGTTGCAGCGGCTCGACCTTGCGCAGATAGCAGCATTTGGCGGTATCCGTGGCAAACAGCATGCCGTTGGGATCGTCCGCCGCCAGAAGCGTTTCATCCGGGCGCATGATCTGGATATTGGTCAGGCCAAGCTGATCAACGAGCTGCTCGCGATAACGATGGGTTTCGCCAAACAGCTTGCGGGTATCAAGGAAGATCACCGGCAGGTTGGGATCGACCTCGGACACAAGGGCCAGCAGAGCCGCGGCCTCTGTCCCAAACGACGAGGTCATGGTGATCTTGCCATTGAATTCTTCATGCACCATCGGTTCGATCAGGGAAATGCCCTGCAAGTGGCCGTATCGCGACAGCAGATCGGCTGCGCGGACTTCGGCTTCCTCGACCGACATCGAGCCGCCGGTAACAATGTCTTCTTCGCGCATGACTGTCATCACAACCATCCCCGACGGTCGATATAATCGTCCGTCATTTTCAGAAGCTGCTTCATATCCGCCCCATCGGCCTTCCATTTTTCACGCTGATCGGAAAGCTCGCGCAGGCGCTGATCCCATTTGGGCACCAGCCAGTTTTCAATCGCATGGCGGATACGGCCGGCCAGACGCGGGCTGTGCCCGTTGGTCGACACCGTAATCATCAGATCACCGCGCGTGACCCGCGCTGGCGAGAAAAAATCACAGTATTCCTTGACGTCCTCGACATTGGCGATGGTGCCGACGGCCTTGGCGATGGCGGCCAGTTCGGCGGCCTTTTCATGCGGCAAATCAACAATAAATAGGATTGCGGCCGCGTTGACATCGGCCGAATTCGGGAGATAGCGGTGCAACCGGTCGCCGGCCTGGTCCACCAGTTCGGCAATCGGGTCTTCGGCATAAACGGTGACGTATTTCGCCCCATCACCGTCAAGCTGGCGCAAACGGTTCAGGGTTGCCTGACCGTTGCCCACCAGCGCGACCGAAAGCCGCGCAAGGTCCAGATTGATGGGAAACATCGTCGATCCTCAAAAGAAAGTTTCTGTTGGTTGATTAAGACTATGGGTGTGTATATCGGATAATTCAATACATTTTTTATGTGTTTTATATTTATAGAACACTATTTTCTGCGTTAATAAATCCATGATCCGGCCCCGATGCCGGACGTAGAAATCGGACGCAGAAACGTTGCGGTGAAGCTTTTCCTGCACTTTTTGAAATTTCACCCTATATTGGGCGCGAATTTAAGCGCTTCGCATGACAAAGAGATCCCGCCGATGTCCTCGATTGAGCAAACCAGCAGCGTATCATCCCCCGCCCCTGCCACCGGTTCCATCGCCCCCACCCCGCACAGGAATGTTGCGATATGGCTGTTTTTTGTGGCGGCCATGGTGTTCATCATGGTGGTGATTGGCGGCCTGACGCGGCTGACCGAGTCCGGGTTATCCATCGTGGAATGGCGGCCCTTTACCGGGATCATCCCGCCAATGAACGAGGCGGACTGGATGGCGCTTTATCAGCAATACAGCCAGTATCCGGAGTTTCAGAAGATCAATGCCTGGATGTCGGTCGAGGATTTCAAATCGATTTTCTGGCTGGAATTCATTCACCGGCTTTGGGGCCGGTTAATTGGCGTTGTGTTCTTTGTGCCGTTCGTCTGGTTCCTTGCCAAAAAATCCATTGATGGCGCGACCAAATGGAAGCTTTGGGGCCTGTTCATCCTTGGCGGCTTGCAGGGGGCGATGGGCTGGTACATGGTCATGAGCGGCCTTGTCGACCGCCCCGATGTCAGCCAGTACCGCCTGACCGCGCATTTCGGTCTGGCGCTGGTGATTTTCATCGCGTTGATGTGGGTCGGGTTTAATCAATATGCCCCGCGCGGCATTTCAACCCATGCGTCGAAACGCGGCTGGCAGCTTCTGGCGCTGATCGTGTTTACCGCCCTTTCGGGCGGCTTTGTTGCCGGGATCAATGCCGGACATACCTATAACACCTTCCCGCTGATGGACGGGCAACTGATCCCCGACGGGCTGTTTGTCTATAGCCCGACATGGCTGGCGCCATTTGAAGACCATATGACGGTGCAGTGGGATCACCGGTGGCTGGCGAAACTGACCTTTGTCATGGTGATCCTGTTCTGGTGGCGGGCGGGGAAATGGAACCTGTCACCGCAGCAACGCCTTGCCACCCATCTGGTGCTGGCGGCGGTTTGCCTTCAGGTGACATTGGGGATTTCAACACTGCTGTCGGTTGTGTGGCTACCGCTGGGTGTGGCGCATCAGGCGGGTGCCGTCATCCTTGTTGGGGCGATGACTTATGCGGTTTACAGGTTGTCGGGAGATCGGGGTGCTTGAAGGGGCTTGATGCCACAACACGTGCATTTAAAGGACAGAAGAAATTAGATCGCTAGGTCATAAAGACGTTGATACTGCTGATTCTCAACAAGGGTTTTCTCAGCCTCTTTCATCTCATTGAGCATTTCCTGAAGCGTATGTTTGTTCCAATTCTCGATGTTATTATCGGGAATCATTATCGCCAGCATCTTAAGCGTATCGATGGGCCATTTCCGATGGATTCCACTTTGTTGAATCTGCCAGAGCACATGTTCTGTTCCCGGCCTTAGGGATTGTTCCGCCCAATTGAGAGCGTCCGGAAAGGCGTCACCTGTTTTAATCAAGCATTCTACGAGCTCGATGGATGTCTTCGTCGTATTTCTAGCTTGAGCTTTTGGCCAGTAGGCTTGTAGCCAAGGGAAGCAAATATCCTTCCATATATCTGCTTGTTTTTCGATATTATCTCCAAGACGATCTTTGAATGATACAGCTATGTCGATAAGACCATCCTCAGGTAAACGGTCCACTACCAAGCGAACGTCTTCCGGTTTGATGATTGTACTCGGGTCCAAACTAGCGCCCACAAACAGATAAACGAGATTCGAACGTTGATCCCCCAACTCCGAATAATTTTCAAGAGCGGTAATAAAGTCTGTTTTGAATGCTGCCAGCAAGTTCGGCCCTGCACTCGCGGCCCACGCATAGGCAGCCCATAACTCTCGGGCTTCACCGGAGGTATCCCAGTGCATCCATGGCAACAGTGATGTCTTCGTCCAATCCGGTGCAATTGCAAAAAGATTTAATAGTTTGGAGGCCAACATGACCCGCCCCAAGCGGCCAGCCTCTAATGCAACGATAGAATCAAAATAAGCCAAAACAGGCTCAGGTAGCCCCCTACCAACTTCTGGCTGGTACTTCCAAAGCCGATTAACCGCCGCCTCAGCAAGCTGACCAGCAGCGCTGTTTAAAGCCTTAGTAAGAATGTCGTCAGTTTGAACCCTGGACTCATCAGTGACTGCACACCATCCTTTGTTCCAGAATAGTCGGAAAGTGTCCTCTTCTTTGACTAAACATTCCTCAGAGAAGCCTTCTATACAGGACGAAATCGCCGAGCTAGCCTCAGAATACAAACTATCAGGAGCCTTGAGAAGAAGCCCCGCAAGATAAGAAAGCGTTCTGGGCCGAATTTTTCCTTCGCGACGGAGCGCGCTCGTACTCCATAACAAACTATTCCAATATTTTGCTGGCCAGTCTCCCTTATCCGCCAGATTGCGAAGCACACGTAAGGCGCTAACAGGCCAAGTCATGTAAATGCCAGTAAATTCTTCCTCACCAATCTCGCTTTCTCTGACTTGATTGGTTAGCTGATCGATGAGCGGCTTTTCCTGCCAGTCAGAGCGCACATGCTCATACGGATCAACCCATTGAGCTCTTCCGCCCCATGAAAGAAATTCGTCTACATCCAGAGCTTCGTCTTGTGGCGATTTATACGCCTCGGCGATTTGTCGCGTTTCAAAATTGAGCTCCACCCCCGAGGATGCAAGTTTACTCAGCCGGAGATTGATCTTTCTTTCTCGTCGCTGTTCATGACCTTCACTGCTTTCTTCTACGGGCGGGCCAATTCGAATGACCTCTACCAACCGCTCTAAGTCTTCGGCAGGCAATCGCTGACCAGCCTTTCGCAGGAACACCATGACCTCGTGATAAAGCTCATTTGACCACACGTTTTGAGGGGTTCCGGCAAGCAATAGATTGGTTGCTGCATGAATATCCGCATTCGGATCCTCAGTAAGGACATGGAGCGCCAACCGGTGGAATAAGGGAATCTCACTTTCTAGCCATAAATTGAGCACGAGATTTGCATGAGAACTATTTCGCGCTGCAACTGCAAAGTATCCGTCCCGCGCCCAATCAATCAGAAAAGTCCAATCATCCCTATCCCGGTTCTGTTCATGGTCTTCGATGGCAGGGCGATAGAATGAAGGAATACTAAATCCTACCTCATCTAGGGGCAGGAGCTGCGTGGCGTGACGCAACTGTTCCGTAATCTCCAGTGCATGATTGGCAAAGAATTCCTCTTTGTATGGAGACCGGTCAAATCGGGCCCTCCGCCAATGCTCACCGTCAGTAACCAACTTGAAATGTGCGCAATCCTCCAAAAACGTCAACGGAGCCGGGTCATCGTCGCGCAGATTTCTAAAACTAAGATGCCTTGATGGCCCCGGGACGACAATCAGGTGCGGCTTGGAAGTTTCGACAATAGCACGCCCGAGAAGCTTGCGTTCTGCATCTGATGCCGCGTTTACAACCAAGCCTTCCCACCAGAGGTCTTCACGATGGTCGATAGGAGTATTTTGCGTTAGGACAGTCCATAAGAGACGCAGTCGATCTGGCAATTCTGGTGGTTCATTTTCACCGCCTCTCTTCTGGGAAAGATGGTGGCGCACTTGATCGCGGAAGAAAGGATGGAGGCAGCCACCTTTGCGCGCCGCCCAACCCAAGACTTGAGGAACATGCAAATGATTGGCAAGCCAACGGGCAAGTTGTGTGGAAATATCATCTAAAGCTGCATTCGCGTATTGAGCAAAGACGCCCGCTACGATGGGCACACGTTTTACGCTTCCATCAGCAAGCTTGTCCACCGGCCTTGATAGAAGCCCCGCCTCATCGAAAACGTCGAGCCACCCTGCAAGAATAGGGAAGTCATTCTCATCCGTAATCACTTCGGCTTCTGCGAGTGCTTTAGCCGTTGGCTTGTCCGATAGAGCCCAAGTCACACGTTGAGCAATTGGGTCCTGCGCGTTAGACGGCAACTTGCGTAGCTCATCGAAAACGATTTGACGGCGTAAATTAATTGGGTCTCTACTAATATCTGCCCATCTGACAAGCGTATCCGTCAGCTTTCCAAAACCGTCTTGAGCATCGAACAAAATTGGCGTTACGTTTTTGCCCTGCCAAGCCAAATCTGCTCTTCTTCGCCCTTCTTCGCCATCTTTGAAATCGGCGAACGCATAAGCTTTCTGGAAACGCGCCCCTCTTTGGCGTTCTGCGGCCAGCGCATCAACCATATATGACATAACCGGGTCGTTCAGGCTGTAGCCCACGAATACGATGGTAAATTCGCGGAACAACTCCGTAATGAACCGCGACGCCCACCGTTCCGTGAGATAGGCACGTCCGAAATCGGCGGCTGTCAGAACAAGGCTCTGCCCGTTGGTATCCGTATCCGTAATTCTTCCATGAAGATATACGACAGAACCCCAACCGTGAGGCTTGGGAAGGGGAAGCTTCGGTGCAGCGTCAAACAAGATGTTGGGATCGGCAAGCTCAAAACGATCATCAAAGTTAGTTGTAACAAGACGAATAAAACCACCTGAGTGACGTGAAAGGTCGAGAAGCGCCTTATGGGTAACCAATGAATTCTCCGGAGGCTGCACGGTAAGGATATTAATCGCCTCACGCCGGAGAACACCATCATTCAAACGATTTTCGAGTAACCCAAGAACCTTATCGAGTTGACCTTTTTCACAGAGGTCTTGTTCCAATTCCAACTTCGCTTGGGCGGTACGTTCATAAATTTGCGACACAAGCCCATCAAACATCGGCAAACCTGTGCTTACCGAAATTCCCGACCCGCAAAAGAAAACGACTTTGCCATCATCCCGAAGATTCAATAATTCGACCGGAATATTCGGCCCATTCTGTATCAACTCAGGCATTCAATTGCCCCCCTTGAAACAGTATGAAACAGCGGTGCAACTTCAACAACACCAAACCACTCAACGACACTTTATAAGAGCATCATTTACAATGATGATGCAGCACTACCGTTCGGCATATTAAAGCTTAGATGCCCTCAATATGCTCCCAACTGCAAAGCCCGGCCTAAAACACCCTCACCCGTCATCCCGATGCAGCGCCTTCCTGATCCGGCGCATCGATATCCAGATGGCACCAAGGACGACCGGCACGGCGATGCCGGTGGCGACACGGTCGTTGATCGGAACGCCTGCATCCTTGATTGCCTTGAACAGATATCCCAGAAGCCCGACGGCGTAATAGGTGATCGCCGCCACCGACAGGCCTTCGACGGTTTGTTGCAGGCGCAGTTGCAGTTTCACACGGCGGTCCATGCTGGCCAGCAGGTCGCGGTTTTGGGCTTCCAGCAGGATATCGACCCTTGTACGCAGCAGGTTGTTGGCGCGGGCCACCCGTTTTGAGAGGACTTCGAGGCGATCACCGATATTCTGGCAGGTGCGCATGGCCGGGGCCAGGCGGCGTTCCATAAACTCGGTCATGGTTTGCAGGCCTTCGACGCGTTCCTCGCGCAGTTCGACGAGGCGGGCCTGCAAAATGCGGTAATAGGCGCGTGCCGCACTGAAACGGTAATTCAGCGATGCGGCCATTTCTTCGGTCTGGGCGGCAAGGTCGGTCAGTTTTTGCAGGGTGCCTTCATCGTCGGTGTGCGATTTGCTGGCCATTTCGGCGGTGATGGATGACAGGCGGGTGTCGATTTCCGAGACCTTGGGCGTTGCGCAATGGGCCAGCGGAAAGGCCAGCAAGGCCATCATGCGATAGACTTCGATTTCCTTGAGCCGCTGGATCAGACGCCCGGCCTGCAGGACCTCAAGGCCCTGATCGCGGATCAGGATGCGGCCAAAGCCATCGCCATGCAGGCGAAAATCGGTCCAGACCATCGCCGTGCCGCCCAAAACGCGGCTGCCGGTCAGGCCGTTGTGATCAAACAGGCGCGATACTTCATCAGACGAGCGTTCGTCGCGGTCCATGGCGATGTGCAAGCCAACCAGAAGCTGCCCCGGGGTCGCGGCAAGCCAGTCCTGCGGGATCAGGTTGATGACCGGGTCATCAAATGGATGATCAAAGGCGGCCTGCCGTTTGAAGACATAGACCGTGAATTCCGCATGGCGTTCCCAGATGACGGAAAAACCGTCGCACTGGGCTTCGTAATATTTCTGATCGGGTGCCGGGGGTGTCAGGCTGTATCGCTGGCAGAAGCCCTGAAAATGATCGCGGACATCGGTATCAAGCTCCTCGCCCGCGTGGAAGGCGATGCAGGTGCAGCGGGCCGGGCTTTGTACCCCGCCGAACGGCCGGGCATGGATTTCGTTATGAAGGGCGACACGCTGGGGATGTTCAACAAACATTGCCACGGGCTTTCATAATTGGCCATTGCGGTCTATATAGAGCCTTCGGGGCACGCCCCGACACGTTCTGTATAGACGAAAGTCAAAGGTGGCAGATAGCCCTGAAAACGTAAGGGAAAATACTGTCACAGATGCTTTAACTTACAGGCGAAAATCGCCCGCTTGGCCAAAACCGGCCGCCCGTCGCCCATCTGTTGCCATCCGGCACGCCCGCAAGGAGGTTTCATGACCGATCTGAGCAAAACCGACAGCCTGTTTTTCGCCAATGGCGACCTTGATCGCGACCGGCTTGAAAAGCAGGTCAATGACGCGCTGGGTGCGGCGGAAGACGGGGAACTTTTCCTTGAATACCGGCAGTCCGAAAGCCTGACATGGGATGATGGCCGCCTGCGCAGTGCGAATTTCGATACCGCACAGGGTTTTGGCCTGCGTGCGGTTGCCGATGAGGCCACCGCCTTTTCGCATACCAACGAACTTTCCAATGACGCGGTCGGCCGTGCGGCCGAAACCGTCAAGGCGGTTGGCAATGGCCGTTCGGGCAAGGTCGATCTCGGATCAATCGGCACCAATGTGTCGCTTTATTCCGATGTCAATCCGCTGGGCGAGGCAACGTTTGAGGCGAAGGTTGATCTGCTGGGCAAGATCGATGCCTATGCGCGCGCCAAGGACCCGCGCGTGGTGCAGGTTTCCGCATCGATTTCGGGCAACTGGCAGGCGGTGCAAATCTGGCGCAGTGGCGGACAGCGGATTGGTGATATTCGCCCGCTGGTGCGGTTTAACGTATCGGTCGTCGTCAAGCAGGGCGACCGTATGGAAACCGGATCGCATGGTCAGGGCGGACGCATTGGCTATGACGGGTTCTTTGAAGAAAAAAGCTGGAAATCGGCGGTTGACGAAGCATTGCGTCAGGCGACGCTGAACCTTGAATCGGTTGCCGCACCTGCGGGCGAGATGACCGTGGTGCTGGGTCCTGGCTGGCCGGGCATTCTGCTGCATGAAGCCATCGGCCACGGGCTTGAGGGCGATTTCAACCGCAAGGGCACATCAGCCTTTGCCGGTTTGCTGGGCCAGCGGATTGCGTCGCCGGGGGTCACGGTTGTTGATGATGGCACGATCCATGATCGCCGCGGGTCGCTTTCGATTGATGATGAAGGCACCCCGACGCAGCGCACGGTTCTGATCGAGGATGGCATCCTGAAAGGTTTCATGCAGGACCGCCTCAATGCGCGCCTGACGGGTGTGAAATCCACCGGTAATGGACGGCGTCAATCCTATGCCCATGCGCCGATGCCGCGCATGACCAATACCTATATGCTGGGCGGTGACAAGGACCCGGGCGAAATCCTGGCGTCGGTCAAGAAGGGCATTTATGCGGTCAATTTCGGTGGCGGGCAGGTCGATATCACATCAGGCAAGTTCGTGTTTTCCGCATCCGAGGCCTATCTGATCGAAAACGGCAAGCTTGGCGCGCCGGTCAAGGGGGCGACCCTGATTGGCAATGGCCCCGACAGCCTGACCAAGGTCTCCATGATCGGCAATGACATGAAGCTTGATGACGGGATCGGCACGTGTGGCAAGGATGGCCAGGGTGTGCCGGTTGGCGTTGGTCAGCCAACACTTCGCATTGATGGCCTGACCGTGGGTGGCACGGCCATGTAATCGGCTGAAATTAAAACAAAATTTGAACTAATTTCCCTGCAAAAGACCCGGCAAATTGCCGGGTCTTTGTACTTACGAATAAGTATAAAGACCATTGCATAGACTTGATATCATTCAAACGCATGACTTTCCCGCAGACCGTATAATCAATAATCTATAACGATAAAATCAGACCGGTTTTGTTCAGGTGACGCGACAGGTGTTGCGTTGGGGTGGGTGGCCTTAAAAACAAAGCCGGATTGCGACCTTGGGGAAAAATATTGAAATCGCTCAGATGGCGGTGCGGCACGGCCTTGATTGTCCTGTGCGGCATGCTGATAACAGGCGCGACAACAACAAGCGCACAGCAAAGCGTCGATGTCCGTACGGATGAAGCCCGCAACTTCATTGGCGATTTTACGCAGATCATTGATGCGGCGGAACGGTCCCGCCTGCTGCTTCAGACCGATGATGGCAGCGATATCAGTTTTGCCGATGTTCTGGCCCATCCCGATGATGTTGTCCTGAATTTCCGCTGGGCCAAGGCGCAGATTGCGCGCGGGGATGTCCGCGGCGCATCGGCGACACTGGAACGCATCCTTGTGCTTGATCCCGACCTTGCCGCGATCAGGCTTTATTACGCGATTGTGCTTTATCGGCTTGATAGCCTTGACGAAGCGCGTGCGCAGTTTGAACGCCTGCGGGCGATGAATGTATCGCCCGATGTGGCCGCCGACATTGACCGTTATCTTTCGGCGATCGAGACACGGCGCAAACGGCTTCATCAGTATCTGACCCTGACCTTTGGCAGCCAGATTGACAGCAACCGCAATGCGGCACCATCCGACAAGCAGCAGCTTGTCACCGGGACACTGACCAATATCACGGCCGCCGAGGACAAGCCGCGCAACGATATCGCCTATATCGGGGCGATGCGTTATGACGTCAGCTATGATCTTGGCTATCAGGAAGGGCACGAGGTATTTGCCGCCCTGACCGGCTATGGCAGCGATCAGGTGCAGATCGACAGCCTTGATCTGGGGTCGTTTTCGGTTGACCTTGGCGCGCGTATCCGCGGCGGATATTTCAGCCTGACACCGGTTATCAACCAGACCGTTCAGTCGCTTTCGCGCGAAAAATACCTGACATCGCGAAGCGGCCGATTGCGTGCGGACTGGAACGTCCGGCCCGATACCAACCTTTACACCGAAGTCAGCTATGCCGATGAACGGTATCAGAATACGACGGAATCAAGCGCGCTTCGGCTGCATTCCGGGCAGCGATATGGCGCACGAACCGGGGTGAATTACGCATGGAGCCCGTCAAACCGCACGACGATTGATCTTAATGCGGGTAAAAAGGAAGCCGCACGCAATTTCAACAGTTATGACAGCTTGAGTGCGGAACTGATCCATGCTTATCTGTTTGGCGGGGGAAGTTATATCAGCGGAAGTGTTCGCTATGGTCTTGATCAATATCGCGATCCGGACTTTCTGGTGACCGGCAATTCGCCGCAACACCGACAGGACCGGACGACAAGATTGCGACTGACCTATGGCGCGCCGCTTTCGCAAATGCTGCCAGATGACTTGTTTGGGGATAGCAAAACGGCAGGACAGATATATGCCTTTCTGGCACCGATCAACTGGTCGGTCACCGGTGAATATCTGAACACAGAATCAAACATTCCCAATTACGAATATCATAACGCGCGCGCGCAGTTTTTCCTGACGCGCCGATGGGAATTCTAGGGCGTGGGAGTTTTAGGGATGTCGGTATTCAAAGCTTTGGTCCTCCGTTCCGCAAAACGGGCCGGATATACCCGGATTGCAGCCCTTTCAGGGGTGGCACTTCTGGCCAGTGTCACGATGGCACAGGCCGAACGCAGCGGTGAAATGGCCGGGGTTTCCGCCGCGGTCAAGGGTGAGGTGCTTCTGGCGCAGTCGGTTGGCGAGGTTGGCGTGCTGGTCGAGAGCGGCATGCCGGTTTACCTTGGCGACCGCATCACGACATCGGCCAATTCAGGCATGCAGATCCTGTTGCTTGATGAAACGGTGTTTACCATCGGCCCGAACAGCGACCTTGCGATTGACGAATTCGTTTATGACCCGGTGACCGGCAACGGCAGGATCGTTGCCGATATGGCGCGCGGCGTCGTGCGGTTTGTCACCGGTAAAATCCCGCTTAAAAATCCGTCGAGCATGGATGTCAATCTGCCGGTCGGATCGATTGGCATTCGCGGCACCATCGGCCTGATCCGGTCGGTTTCAGCCGATGAAGCCAACCAGATCGTGCCGGGCAGTTTTGATTTTTCAAGCGATGGAAACAATAGCGGCGAAGGCCCGCAGATTTTCATGGCCGTCAATCAGGGGCCGGGCCTTTCGCGCAATGATACCACATCGCGCCCCGGTGCCTTTGCCGTGTTTGACCAGAACGGCAATAGCGAAAATGTGACCGGCGAGAATTTCGGTGTGTTTGTTGCCAGCAACAAGGTCACCGAACCGATCCGCTTCCCGGAAAGCCTTGCAACATTCGACTTTTCGCGCGCATTGGTGCGCACCGCATCGAACAGCCAGGGCGAAGGCGGCAGCACAGCATCCTCCGCGCCGGCATCGGGCAGCAATGGCCTGACCACACAGCAGACCCGTCAGGCTAAGACGCAGACCGGATCAACCATGGCCTCGACACTTGATGTCGCCATGGCGCAGGTATCGAGCACGAACGCCGGGGGCAGCGTTACGGATGCGGCCACCGCCCTGAACCAGATCGAGGAAACCACGCAGAATAATGGTGGGGGTAGCGGCGAATTCACATTTGATGGCATGCGTCAGATCACCAGTGGATCGGCTTCTACCGGAACGATCAATGTGGATGGTGCCAACATTGATTACAGCTTTAGCTCAAATGTCGACTTTGCGAACCGGACGATTGGCATCCTGTTTTCAAACATTACCCAAACAGGTTCCGGCTTGACCGGCAAAGCAGGGTTCCTTGATGGCAGCTTTAACGCTACCACATACGATTATTCCGGTAGCAACGGGCAGGTAGCTTTCTCGGGCTCCGACTTTCAGTATACCTCCGACTGTGTGACGCTTGGCTGCAATGCGTCCGCAACTTTCAAAGATGCCTATAATGTCGATTTCGACCTTTCGACCACAGACTACCCGGACGGAGAGTCCGGTTCAGGTACGTTGACCCCATAGCTTTGGTATTGACGTGACCGATCAACCAAGCACATCAGGACACCTTTCACGCGCACGCGTGACATTGTGGCTACATTATCTGGTGCCGCTTGCCGTGCTTCTGGTTTGTGTGGTTCTGCGCTGGCAGGATGTGCCGCTGGTCGGGCAGTTGCGGATGTCGGTGTTTGACACCTATCAGCGGATCGCGCCGCGCGCGTTTGAGGACGCGGGTGTCAGAATCATCGATATTGACGAACGCAGCCTTGATGAAATGGGGCAATGGCCGTGGCCGCGCACGAGGCTTGCGGAACTGATTTACCGGTTGCGACTGGCAGGGGCGCAGGTTGTCGGTTTCGATATCGTGTTTGCCGAACCCGATCGCACATCGCCCGCGAGGGTCATTCACGACTGGCCCAAAACCGACAATAGCGACGCCCTCGCGAAACTTGCCGAAACCCTGCCCGATCATGATTTGCTGTTTGCCGAGTTTATCAATGGTGTCGGACAGGTGGTCACCGCCGCCCAGCTGACATCACAGCTGTTCCGGACCCTGCCGCGTCAGGCCGGTAATTTCAGCGTTGGCGGCGAAGCCGGTCGGCATCTGGCGGATTTCATCCCGGTTCTTTCGGGGGCGACCGCGAACCTTTCGGTGATCGAAGAGGCCGCCGCCGGCAATGCGATCATTAATGTGTCGCCCGAACAGGACGGGGTCGTGCGCCGGGTTCCGCTGATGCTGGCGCTTGATCACGAGGAACCGCTGATCGGCAAGCCGGTTTACCCGACGCTTTCGATGGAAGTTTTCCGTATTCTTCAGGATGCACCGCGCACCATGAATGTACGGCTATCGGGGGCAAGTGGCGCAACGCGATGGACCACCGCCGAAGGCGTTGAAGCGATCCGGGTCGGTGCCACAACCATCCCGACGGATCAATCCGGACAGATGTGGGTTCATTTCACCGGACACCACCCGGAACGATATATTTCGGCGGCCGACGTGATCAAAGGCAACCTTCCCGAACGGGCGCTTCAAAATACGGTTGTTCTGATTGGCACCAGTGCGGCGGGGTTGCTTGATCTAAGATCCACTCCGCTTGATCCGGTTCTGCCCGGCGTTGAAATCCATGCCGAGATGTTAGAGCAGATGCTTCTGGGCCAGTTCCTGACTAGGCCCTACTGGGCAGCCGAGATCGAAACACTGGTTCTGTTACTGGTCGGGATATTTTTCGTGCTGGCGATCCCGAAGCTTGGCGCGGTTTGGCCGGCGATTATCGGTGGCACCATGACGGTGGCGGCCGTTGCCTTTTCATGGTGGGCCTATATCAGCCACCATGTCCTGATTGATCCGGTTTACGGCGCGGTATCACTGATCGCGGTTTATCTGATTGCCAGTTCCATCGGCTTCATGCGGACCGAAGGCGAACGCAAACAGGTGCGCGCGGCCTTTGCCAACTATCTGTCACCGGCACTGGTTGAACAGCTTGCCCGCCACCCGGAGCGTTTGAAACTGGGCGGGGAAACCCGCGACATGACATTGCTGTTTTGCGATGTGCGCGGATTTACGTCCATCTCGGAGGGTTTCAAATCCAACCCGCAAGGATTGACCCGCCTGATCAACCGGTTGCTCACCCCGCTTAGCAAGGCGATCCTGGACCGGGAAGGCACCATCGACAAATATATGGGCGACTGCATCATGGCGTTCTGGAATGCGCCACTTGATGTCACGGCGCACGCCCGCCGGGCCTGCGAAAGTGCGCTTGCGATGTTTGATGCGCTTGAACACCTTAATGCGCGCCGTGCCGAGGAAGCAACCGAGGAAGGCCAGTACTATCTGCCACTTAATATCGGGATCGGGATCAATAGCGGCAATTGCCTTGTCGGCAATATGGGATCCGATCAGCGGTTTGATTATTCGGTGCTGGGCGATGCGGTCAATCTGGCTTCAAGGCTGGAAGGACAGTCGAAGAATTACGGTGTTGGCATTGTTCTTGGCGAGGATACCGCAAGACAGGTCCATGATGATTTCGCCATCCTTGAGCTTGACCTGATTGCCGTGAAGGGCAAAAGCGAGGCGGTGCGCATCTTTACCCTACTGGGCGATGGCACGCTGGCACATAGCGAAGAATTTGGCCGTCTGCGTGACCGGCACGCAAATATGATCCAGTGCTATCGACTGCAGGATTGGGATGGTGCGGAAAAACGGATTGATGACTGCACCACGGTTGCGACCGACATGATCGCGCCATTCGACCTTGCCGGGCTTTACCAACTTTATCGGGATCGCATTGCGACTTTCCGTGCCAGCCCGCCACCACCGGACTGGGATGGTGTTTTTGTCGCAACCAGCAAGTAACCCGTTTCTTGCATTTCACATGCGATCAACCGAAGCTGAATATCCTGTTACCTAAAGCCCCTGCCCCACCTTACAGAACCGAGGCCCCGATGAATTTTTCGTCTGATAATGTGTCGCCGATCTGCCCGGAAATCCTCGCCGCGATTGCCGAGGCCAGCGATCCTGCCCTGCCCTATGGTGCGGACGCGGCGAGCCAGCAGCTTGATCACGCGTTTTCGGACCTGTTTGGCAAAGAGGTCGCGGTGGTGCCGGTTGCCACCGGGACGGCGGCCAATCTTGTCGGGTTGTCGGCACTGGTGTCCCCGTTTGGCGGGGTGGCCTGCCATCATCAGGCGCATATCAACCGGACGGAATCGACCGGGGTGGCATTTTATGGCAACGGGGCAAAATTGATGACCATGGACGGGCCATCGGCGAAGCTGTTGCCCGAAACACTTGATGCGTTTTTAACCCGCGAAAACACCCATGGCATGCATTCGGTTGATCCGGAATGTGTGGCCATCACGCAGGCGACCGAATTCGGCACGATCTATGACGTTGATGAGGTGCAGGCGATTGGCAGGGTAACAAAAACACACGGCATGAAGTTCTTTATGGACGGGGCGCGGTTTGCCAATGCCATTGCCGCCCTTGGCTGCCATCCGGCCGATATCACCTGGAAGGCGGGGCTTGATGTTTTAAGCTTTGGCGCGACCAAGAACGGCGCGATGGCGGTGGATGCGATCATTCTGTTTGACCCGTCATTGCGCGCAAGGGTCGAAAAGGCGCGTAAGCGCGGCGGGCATCTGTTTTCCAAGCATCGTTATCTGGCCGCACAGCTTCTGGCCTATGTGAAGGATGATCTGTGGCTGCGTAATGCGCGCCATGCCAATCAGGCCGCAAGCGCCCTTTGCCAGTCGCTTGAAACCCTTGGCGCACGAGCGGCCTTTGCCCCGCAGGGCAACGAGCTGTTTGTGCATATGGATGACGATCTGGCAGAACGGTTGCGCAAGGCCGGGCTGGTCTTTCGGCCATGGCCCGCGGTCGGGCCAGATGCGTTTCGCTTTGTTAGCGGCTGGAACAGCCCGATTGAGGCGATCCGCGCGTTACCGGAAACACTATAGGCATCATTGCCATTCGAACGGATCGCGTGTGATAAAGGTTGGTCAGGTTGCGGGGCAGTCCCCGAAGCCTATGGACGCCACCACAAGATACGGACCCGTTCGATGAATTTTGCCTCTGACAATGTATCGCCCCTGTGCCCGGAAATCCTGGCAGCCCTCGAACATGAAGCCAGCGGCAATGCGCCTGCCTATGGCAGTGACGACACCAGCCGTCAGCTTGACGCGGCCTTTTCCGAATTGTTTGACCGTGAGGTCGCGGTTGTTCCGGTCGCCACCGGGACCGCAGCAAACTGCATCAGCCTGTCGGCACTGGTATCGCCGTTTGGCGGCATCGTCTGCCATCACGAGGCCCATATCAACGAAGATGAAAGCACGGGCGTTGCGTTCTTTACCGGCGGGGCGAAGCTGATGCCGGTTGATGGCCCGGCAGCAAAGCTTGAGGCCGACAATCTGGATGCCTTTCTGGCAAGCCGGGTGGATCGCGGGGTGCATTCGGTGGCCCCGGAATGCGTGGCGATCACGCAGGCAACCGAACTGGGCACTGTTTACACCGCCGACGAAGTCGCCGCCATTGGCGCGATCTGCAAAAAGCGCGACCTTCGCCTGTTCATGGATGGGGCGCGGTTTGCCAATGCGGTTGCCCATCTGGGCTGCCACCCGGCCGATATCACGTGGAAGGCCGGTGTTGATGCGATCAGCTTCGGGGCAACCAAAAACGGTGCGCAGGCGGTTGATGCGATTGTCCTGTTTGATACGTCACTGCGCGGCAAGGTCGAACAGGCCCGCAAGCGCAGCGGACATCTGTATTCCAAGCATCGTTATCTAAGCTCACAGCTTCTGGCCTATGTGAAGGATGATCTTTGGCTGCGCAATGCGCGCCACGCCAACGGGGCGGCCAGAACCCTTTGTGACATGCTGGTTTCGCATGGGGCAACATTGGCCCATGCGGCCGATGGCAATGAGATTTTTGCGAATATCCCCGCCGAACTGGCGCAGAAAATGCGCGATGCCGGGGCGCTGTTTTATCCGTGGCCGTCATTGGGGGAGGATATTTATCGATTTGTGACAGCGTGGAACACGGATACCGCGCAAATCAGCGATCTTAATGATCGTATTGCGCGCAATTGATCGGCGCAAGGGGTTCCGTGATCAAACGAATCTAGAAATTTCAAGAAGATAGATCGGACGGAAAAGCACGTTAGCTTTATGTGTTTTTCCGTTCCGTCATGTATAGACCCGAAAAAAATGCACGGCTCCCATACCCGATTGTGGGAGACAATTTCATAAAAATAACAGACACTTGACATAAATTCATCATTCATCCGATCAGCTGATCCTACGTAGAACCCCGCAGGAAACGTTGACGATACGCAGAAACCCTGATTATTTTCCCTCGTCGATTGCCAACATAACTGTTGGATCGGGTAAACCCGCCCGTCTATTTGCGCAAATTGCAATGCATGAGCCGTTCAAGGCCAGCAGCCACCTGTGCAAATTGTTCGGGCCAGCCTTGAGGGAGGCATCTTATATGAAAGCGAATTTCGTCAAAGCGGCGATCGGTGCAGGTCTGCTTGCAGCGACTGCGCTTGCTGCTCCGACTGCCGCTTCGGCAAAAACCCTGGTTTATTGCTCGGAAGGAAGCCCGGAAGGCTTCAACCCGCAGCTTTACACCTCTGGTACCACTTTTGACGCGACTTCACGAAACGTCTTTAACCGTCTGGTACAGTTCAAGCGCGGCACGACCACCATCGTTCCGGGCCTTGCAACCAGCTGGGACGTATCGGCCGATGGCACGGAATACACCTTTAACCTGCGTAAAGGCGTTAAATTCCAGACCACCGATGCCTTCACCCCGACCCGCGATTTCAACGCAGACGACGTTGTCTTCTCGTTCCGTCGCCAGTGGGACAAAGAACATCCGTACCATGCGGTTTCCGGTGGCGGTTACGAGTATTTCAACTCGATGTCCATGGGCGAACTGATCAAGGACATCGTCAAGGTTGACGATTACACCGTCAAATTCATTCTGAACCGTCCGGAAGCACCGTTCATTGCCAACATGGCGATGGATTTCGCATCCGTCCTGTCGGCGGAATATGCTGATCAGATGATGGAAGCGGGCACCCCCGAGAACGTCGACCTGAACCCGGTTGGTACCGGTCCGTTCCAGGTTGTTCAGTACCAGAAAGATGCGGTTATCCGTTACAAAGCGTTCCCGGAATACTGGGAAGGCAAAGCCGCAATCGATAACCTGATCTTCGCCATCACCCCGGACAGCACCGTACGCTATCAGAAAATGAAAGCTGGTGAATGCCATGTCATGCCGTACCCGAACCCGGCTGACCTGACCGCGATGGAATCCGATGGCGACATCAACCTGATGAGCCAGGAAGGTCTGAACGTCGGTTATCTTGGTTACAACACCCAGAAAGAACCCTTCACCAATGTCAAGGTCCGTAAGGCCCTGAACATGGCGATCAACAAAGCCGCCATCATCGAAGGTGTTTATCAGGGTGCAGGCGTTGCCGCCAAAAACCCGATCCCGCCGACCATCTGGTCGTACAACAACGATACCGTTGACGATCCGTATGATCCGGAAGCCGCCAAGAAGTTGCTGGCAGAAGCCGGTTATCCGGATGGTTTCACCACCGATATCTGGGCCATGCCGGTACAGCGTCCTTACAACCCGAACGCACGCCGTATGGCTGAACTCGTTCAGGCTGACTGGGCTGCGATTGGCGTGAATGCCGAAATCGTTTCCTACGAGTGGGGCGAATACCTTGAGCGCACCAAAAAAGGTGAACAGGGTAGCTTCATGCTCGGTTGGACCGGCGATAACGGCGACCCCGACAACTTCCTTGCTGTTCTGCTGGGTTGCGATGCCGTTGGCAGCGCGAACCGTGCACAGTGGTGCAACGAGGAATTCGACAGCTTGATCCAGCAGGCAAAAACCACTGCTGACGTTCTTGAGCGTACCCGTCTGTACGAAGAAGCCCAGACCGTCTTCAAACGTGAAGCACCGTGGGCAACCATCGCACACTCGATCGTTTTCGAACCGGTCCGTAAAGAAGTTGTCGACTACAAGATCGATCCGTTTGGCGGTCACATCTTCTACGGCGTCGATATCAAAGAATAACACGCCCCTACACCTTGCCGAAGAGGCCCGGTTTTCCGGGCCTCTTTGCAATTCCGCAATAGAGAGAGACGTCCGCCCGCAGGCCCGCGCGCGGATGCCAAAAAAGGCCCAATGGCATGTTAGGTTTCCTTTTACGCCGTTTGGGTGACGTCATACCGACTTTCTTTGGCGTTACCATTCTGGTGTTTCTGATGATTCACCTGATCCCGAGCGACCCGATCCAGATGCGCGCAGGTGAACGCAGTATCGACCCCGAACGATACGCCGAACTGCAAAAGGAATATGGTTTCGACAGACCGCTTGTTGTTCAGTATTTCGATTATCTGGGCGGTGTTTTGCAGGGTGATCTTGGTGAATCCTTTGTCACCAAACGTCCGGTGATCGAAGAATTCGCGACCCTTTTCCCGGCTACGATCGAGCTTTCCATCGCGGGGATTCTGTTTGCGGTCATTATCGGTTTGCCATTGGGGGTCATTGCCGCGATCAACAGGGGAAAGTGGCTTGACCATCTGACCATGAGTTTATCGCTGACCGGATATTCAATGCCTATCTTCTGGTGGGCGCTGTTACTGATCATGTTCTTTTCGACGACGCTTGGCTGGACCCCGGTTTCCGGCCGCCTGTCGATCATGTATTACATCGAACCGACCACCGGTTTCATGCTGATTGATACCCTGATCAGCGATGAGAAAGGCGCGTTTATCAGTGCGCTCCGTCATCTGATCCTGCCAACGATTGCGCTTGGCACCATTCCGATGGCCGTGATTGCGCGTATGACACGCTCCTCGATGCTTGAAGTTCTGGGCGAGGAATATATCCGGGTGGCGCGTGCCAAGGGGCTTGCCCCGATGCGGGTGATCATGGTCCATGCGCTGCGCAATGCCCTGATCCCGGTTATTACGGTGATCGGCCTTCAGGTCGGTGTGCTGTTTGCCGGTGCGATCCTGACAGAAACCATTTTCTCGTGGCCCGGTATTGGCAAATGGATTGTCGAGGCACTGAACCGCCGCGATTACCCGACCATCCAGGGCGGTATCCTGATGATTGCCTTCGTGGTTATGGGGGTCAATCTGCTCGTCGATCTGATGTATGGGGTGATCAATCCCCGCATCCGGCACAAGCGTTAAGGGGGCGCGGGAAATGACAAACCAGAATACCCAATCATCCACCCCCGAAACGGCAGCAGCCGAAGTGGTGGCAGTGGAAGACCAGAAGATCAATCCGCCAAGCCCGTTCATGGAAACGTGGAATTATTTCCGCAAGAACCGTGGCGCCTATGTCGGCCTGATCGTGATCTGCTTTATCCTGTTCATGGCGGCATTCGCCCAGTGGATTGCCCCATTTGATCCGATTGCACAGGACCGCACCGCGTTCCTGAAGCCGCCGATCTGGATGGAAGGTGCTGATCCGCGCTATATCCTTGGTACGGACGCGGTTGGCCGTGACATCCTGTCACGCCTGATCCATGGCGCGCAGCTTTCGGTGACCATCGGCGTGTTCGTCGTGATCATTTCAATGATCGCCGGTATCGTTCTTGGACTGGTTGCGGGTTATTTCCGTGGCTGGATCGAAGTCGGCATCATGCGCATGATGGATACCATGCTGGCCCTGCCCAGCCTGATCATGGCGATGGCGATTGTCGCGATCCTCGGACCGGGGCTTGAAAATGCCATGCTGGCGATTGCGATCGTCCAGTTGCCGCATTATGTGCGCCTGTCGCGTGCCTCGGTGGTGTCCGAACTGAACAAGGAATATGTCATCGCATCGCAGATTGCCGGTGCCGGTCATATGCGCCAGATGTTCGTCAATATCCTGCCGAACTGCATGGCGCCACTGATCGTTCAGGGCACATTGGGCATTTCCAGTGCCATCCTTGATGCTGCCGCCCTTGGCTTCCTTGGCCTTGGCGCGCAGCCGCCGCTGCCGGAATGGGGTACCATGCTGGCCGAAGCCCGCGAATTCGTGGGATCGGCATGGTGGGTGATCACCTTCCCCGGCCTTTGCATCCTCGTCACCGTGCTTGCCTTCAACCTGATGGGTGATGGTCTGCGCGATGCCCTTGATCCCAAGATGAAGCGGTAAGTCATGGCTCTTCTCGAAGTTAAAAACCTGACAGTCGAGTTCGGCTCCGAAGACCGGCCGTTCCGTGCTGTTGATAATGTAAGTTATTCCGTTGATCGCGGCGAAGTCCTTGGCATCGTCGGTGAGTCGGGTTCGGGTAAATCCGTATCCTCGCTTGCCGTTATGGGCCTGATCGACTTCCCCGGTCGTGTTACCGCCGACAGCCTGACCTTTGATGGACAGGACCTGCTGACGATGTCGCCCGGCAAGCGCCGTGCGATTACGGGCAAGGATATCGGCATGATCTTCCAGGATCCGATGTCGGCGCTTAATCCGTGCTTTACGGTTGAAGCCCAAATCATGGAAGCCCTGAAAGTCCATGAGGGCGGGTCGAAAAAGGAGAGACGTGAACGCACGCTTGACCTTCTGAACCAGGTTGGCATTCCCGATCCGAAATCACGCATGACCGCCTATCCCCATCAGCTTTCGGGCGGGATGAGCCAGCGTATCGTGATTGCGATGGCGATTGCTTGCAATCCGCGCCTGCTGATTGCCGATGAGCCGACCACCGCCCTTGACGTGACCATTCAGGCCCAGATCATCGACCTGCTGCTGAAATTGCAGGACGACAGCGACATGGCCCTGATCCTGATCACGCACGATCTGGCACTGGTATCGGAAGCGGCAGACCGCATTCAGGTGATGTATGCCGGTCAGCTGTTTGAAAGCGGCCCGGCGGACAGCATCTTTGCCGCCCCGCGCCATCCCTATACCCAGGCGTTGCTTGAGGCATTGCCGGAACGGTCCGAAGGCCATGATCGCCTGCGCACCATCCCCGGTGTGGTTCCGGGTCAGTATGACCGCCCGGCGGGTTGCCTTCTGGCGCCGCGTTGCCGTTATGCCAATGATCGTTGCGTTGCCGAACGTCCCGATGTTGGTGCCTATAACGGGCGCGATGTGCGTTGCTTCTATCCGCTTGACGACCGCGGCCAGCCAACCGGCCAAACCACCGGGGAGACCGTGTAATGAGTTTTCTTGATGCAAAACCCGGTGTTCCGTTGCTGGAATCCGATGATCTTGTCCGTCACTACGAAGTCAGCCGCGGCCTTGGCAAACCCAGTGCGATGGTCAAGGCGCTTGATGGTGTTTCCTTTACGCTGGAAGCCAAAAAGACGCTGGCGGTTGTTGGCGAGTCCGGTTGTGGCAAGTCCACGCTTGGCCGTCAGTTGACCCTGATTGAAAAGCCCAGTGCCGGACAGCTTAAAATCAATGGCGAAGCGGTTGGTGATCTGAGCGACAGGGAAGCCAAACTGTTCCGTCGCACGGTTCAGATGATCTTCCAGAACCCTTACGGATCGCTGAACCCGCGCAAGAAAGTCGGTCAGATCCTTGGCGAGCCGGTGTTGCTTAACATGGATCTGGGTCGCAAGGAGCGCGAGGAACGTGTGCGCGAAACCATGGCCAAGGTTGGCCTGCGCCCCGAATTTTACGGGCGCTATCCACATATGTTCTCGGGCGGGCAGCGTCAGCGTATTGCAATTGCGCGTGCGCTGATCCTTGAACCGAAAGTCATCGTTGCCGATGAACCGGTTTCCGCCCTTGACGTGTCAGTCCAGGCACAGGTCCTGAACCTGATGATGGACCTGCAGGAAGAGATGAATGTCGCCTATGTGTTCATCTCGCACGATCTTTCCGTCGTTCGCCATATTGCAGATGACGTCATGGTGATGTATTTGGGGCGCGTCGCTGAAAAGGGACCGACCGAAGAAATCTTTGCCAAGCCGCTGCATCCCTATACAAGGGCACTTCTGGCATCGGCACCAAAGATCGATCCGGCGCATCGCGTCAAGGCAGAGCCGCTTACCGGTGAACTGCCTTCACCGATCAATCCGCCGTCGGGCTGTGCGTTTCATAAACGCTGCCCGTTCGCGACCGACCATTGCGCACAGGTTCGCCCTGAATTGCGCATGTATGAAGGCCGCGAGGTGGCTTGCCATCGGGTCGAAGAAATCGCCTGAAAACAGGCGATCGCCCGGATATCCGGGTAGACAAGGGAGCAAGGGGGCGCGCTTTAACAAGCTGCGCCCCTGAGCCTTTCAGGGTCACAAGAAAGCCTGCAAAGACCTTGCTGGCTGTATGCGAACTCTGAGAACAAAACTCAGCCCCAGAATGTTTCTTCGTGCGTGGCCTGATATTGCTTTATCTCGCTTCTCATCCTGCCTTGCCAGTTATGCACGAAGTCTAAAACCTCTGACGTTTCAAGATGGGCTTTCAATGACGATTGATCGCGCCAACGTTCGGCAATCACGAGACGCCCCGGGCATGCCGCATCAGGATTAACCGCATAAAAAAGACAGCCTTTTTCGGGCTTTGCATTACGCGCGATCACCTGAACGTCGGCGATGAACTGATCAATTTCAGGTGGATCAACATGAATGTGCCCCATCAGAATGATCATGTCATTCCACCACGAGCACGATCTTGCCCTGAATGTGCCCTTTGGCCGCACGTTCATGAGCCTTGCGGGCATCGGCAAGCGGGTATGTGCTGTCGAGCACGACGCGAAGTGTGCCGTCACTCAGCAGATCGGCAAGCTCCGCCAGTTGATCGCCGTTTGACCGAACCTGCGTTGCCGATACCGTAATGCCAAGCTTTTCAGCTTCTTCGTGACTGGAAAAGCCCAGCGGGAACACCGGGAAAAGGGCACCACCCCGTTTGATCGTGCGCAGGAAACGCCCGGCGGTCGGCCCGCCAAGGGCATCAATCACAAGATCAATATCCCGCACGACGACTTCGGGTGCGGTTTTCGTATAGTCGATAAATTCGTCAGCCCCCAAGTCGCTTAGAAGAGCCTCGTGTTTGCCAGACGCAACCGCGATGACCCTGGCACCTTTGAGTTTTGCGACCTGCACGGCAAAATGCCCAACACCACCGGCAGCGCCATTCACAAGAACGGTTTTTCCCGAAAGTTCAACCGGCTTATGCTGATAGGACTGAAGCGGATTTGGTTCACTATGTCCCAGATCAACCAGGAACTGCCAAGCGGTAAGAAGCGACATGGGTGCCGCCGCCGCATGCACATGATCAATCCCGACCGGCTTGGGGGCGGCTTCCGATGCAGGGACCGTGACATATTGTGCATAGGCCCTGCTTCCCCCGGCAAGCCCGGACGGGAAACGAACCATGGCGTAAACGTCGTCTTCTGGCGCAAAGCCGGTAACATCATCGGCAACGGCGTCAACGACACCTGATATGTCGGTTCCAAGTATCACCGGGAAGGATATTTGCGGCTGCCATTCCGGCGGCAGCATCCTGTAGCCATCACGCAGATACCAGTCGGGCGGATTAATCCCGACCGCGTGCACCCGGACCCTTATTTCACCCGGTCCCGGATCAGGTATCGGTGCGTCCTCGTAGCGCATGACCTCGGGTCCGCCGAACGCGTGCTGACGGACCGCCTTCATTGTCTTTGTCATTACGGCTTCTTCTTTCATCGCATATGTGCTATCCACAATCGGAGCACTGATCCGCATTTATGGAGCAGTGCTCCGTTTGTCAAGAGGAACATATGCGGGCCGACGCAAAGAAGAACTACGAACATCTGCTTGCCATCGCGCGGGAGGTTGTCAAAGACCAGGGTGCGGAAGCATCTTTGCGCGACATCGCCCGCAAAGCCGGGGTGGGACTTGGTACGCTGTACCGACATTTTCCAACGCGCGAGGCACTGCTTGAAACCCTGCTGCGCGAGAGCTTTGACGGGCTGAAAGAATCAGCGCGCGAACGCGAAACCGCAAGTTCGCCGGATGATGCGCTGGTATCGTGGTTACGTGATCTTGTTGCGTGCGCAAACGACTATCGCGGTGTCATTGCCGCGATGGTGGCCGCCATTGAGGATGAAGAGTCCGCTCTTCATGCGTCGTGCGTTACTATGAAAGCCGCGGGGACAAGGCTTCTTGTCCGGGCGCAGGAAAAGGGCGTTGCGCGCACCGACATTGATGGCGGTGACCTGTTCGCCATGGTGGGCGCACTTGCCTGGCTTGGCGATCAGCCATCATCGGCACCACGTGCGGATCATCTGTTCAATGTCATCACCAGCGCCATCCTGAAAAAGTGATGACCGGGACCATCACATCCGTAAACCGTCATGGATCAGGCGCTACTACGCGTCCGGTCCGTCAGGGCCAGCAGCACCCCTGCGGCGATCAGAAGGCTGCCGCTGATGCGGTTGAGCCAGCGCATGTGGCGGGCGGAGCGGATCAGCCCCTTTACCTGCCCGCCGACAAGCCCGTAGCCCAGAAGAACACAGGCCTCCATCGCGATGAAGGTCACGCCCATGATCGCGAATTGCGGACCGTATGAACCGGCCGGATCAAGGAATTGCGGAAAGAAGGCGGTAAAGATCAGGATCGCCTTGGGATTGCCAATCGCCGTCAGAAATTCCGTCCGGGCCAGTGACATCGCACCGGGATGGGCGACAAAGCCGACGGTATCACCGGGAACCTCCGGCTCGGCAACCCTGGTTCGCCAGCTTTTGAGACCCAGATAAACCAGATAGATCGCCCCACCCCACTTGATGATCATGAAGGCGGTTTCGCTTGCGGCAAGCACCACGCCAAGCCCCATGGCCGTCACAACGATCATCAGGGCAAAAGCCAGCAGGCGGCCCGCCCCGCCGATGGCGGCCGACGCAACGCCGTGACGCGCGCCATTGAACATCGCCAGAAGATTATTCGGTCCGGGGGCCATCGAAAGCGCCAAGGCCGCGCCGGAAAACAGCAACCATGTATCAAGCTGCATTTGGGGAAGTCCTGTGAAAAATGGGTGACCGGCTGATTGCGCCCGAAATTCAGTCGCGCGTCAAGGCGGCAATCATGGTTGCCGCAGCCGGCCATTTCGACGAAAGGTCCGCCCGTTTGCCCATCGCGAAATCGGCGAAATCAAAACCGGGTGCCACCGTACAGCCCAGAAGGGCAAATTTGCCACCTTGTTTCAGGCGCGCGCCCTGCCAGACATTTTTCGGCACGATCATTTGCGGTTTCTGCCCCGCCAGCAGGTCATTGCCGATTTCAACCAGCCGGTGGCTACCATCGGCATAAAGTTGGAGCTGTTCGACCGGATCGCCAAGGTAATGATGGAAAATCTCGTCACTGGTCAGGATATGCATGCCCGAAAAGGTATCAGGCGTCAGCAGGTAATAGATCGCGGTCCCCGTTGATCGCACGCCAAGATACCGGTTGCCCGGATTGCAGGTTTCCAGCGCGCGGAATGTTTCGGCGTAAAAGCCGCCTTCGGGATGCGGTTGCAGGCCGAGTTTTTCGATCAATTGGTCGATGGTAATATCGCGGGACATGGCGCACTCCCTGCATGGGATGGATGATGGCCGACCATCATGACAAAAAAGGGGAACGGTGCAAACCGTTCCCCCGTATAATTTGGATATATGCGAAACGAGGACTTAGTGGCCCTTGTGTTCCTGATCGCCCATTTTCATGTCGCCGTGATCCATACCGGCATCGCCGTGCGGGCCTTTGGACATTGATCCCATCACATCAATGGTCACCGGTATGTCGCCCGCCTTTTCAAAGGTGAGCGTTACGTCGATTTTTTCACCTTCGACCAGCGGCTTGTGCAGGCCGATCAGCATGACGTGATAGCTGCCCGGTTTGAACATCAGTTCACCATGCATCGGCACATCGATCCCGCCTTCGACCGGGCGCATCTTCATGACGTTGTTTTCCATGATATGCGTGTGCAGTTCGGTTTTATCGGCCAGATCGGATTTCACCCCGACAATGCGATCCGCCATGCCGGTATTTTCGACCGTCAGGAAAGCCGCGCCATTTGGCACCTTGCCAAGCGACGCCTTGGCCCAGGCATCCTTGATTTCGATATCGGCGGCAAACGCCTGGGTCGCGGCAAACAGACCGGCCAGGGTCGCAATAACAGCAAACAGTTTTTTCATGATCTTTGTTTCCATCCTTGTCCGGTGTGGATTGGTTGCATCACACCGGTGATTTGATTTCGGGTGTATCGGGAAATCAGATGGAATGCGGGGGTGCGCGGGAATAGCGCGTGCGCGGCACGGTGATCGTGGCGGCAAGCAGGCGGGCTTGCGCGTATTCGGCATCATGGATGAGTGAAACCGGCGCGCCAAACGGCACGTCCAGACTTGCCATCGCCCCATGATGGGACGCGCATAGCGAACAGAAACCATGACCGGCAGAATGCCCACCGGAATTTTGTGACGCGCCGTCAGGGCCGACGTCGCCAAACGATATGGCGCGCACCCCATCCGCCGTGCAGATGAAGATCAGATCGCCACCGGGGGCGGCATTGGCCCCGGTAATGGCGGTTAACCCGCCACCACTGGCACCGCCATACATCGCACTCACGAAACCCGACTGCGTCACCCCGGTCATCAGGATGACGAATGCCAGCATCCAGACCCGCAGGAGTTTGCCCGCAGCCCGGATATTCATATGTGACAGCATCGGTTTGGTACGAATACGCATGGATTGGGTATGCCTGAATTTACCCCCCGCGACAATGAGATATATCATTGCCGCAGGGTGACAATTGGGGCACGATCACCGCCGAAAAAGCTGATCCAGGCTGATCGAAAGGATACGTTTTTGCCCTACGCGATGGCTGTTCCGATATCCCTGCCCCATCCTGCAATGGTCGATGCCGATTGGGCGGACAGTTTTGCGATCACGATTGACGATCCCGACATCACCCCCGAACAAGCCGCGCAAAAGATCATGGATGGCCGGCCGGTCTGGATGGGGTATCTGCTGGCACTACGTAACGCGATGGTCCGTCCGCTGGGGCTTAAAACCGCGCCCGAACCGGACGCCGATGTCATCGGCCTTTTCCCGGTGATTGAGCGCGGGGACGATTTCATCGTGCTGGGCATGGATGACAGGCATCTTGATTTTCGCCTGACGGTCGAGGTCGAAAAATTCCAGTGCGGGCAGACGGTGATCCGGTCCAGCACCCTGATCCGGCGGCATAATATGCTGGGCTGGATGTATCTTGGCACCATCATGCCGTTTCATAAGGCAATCGTTCCCGCAATGCTGAACGGGGCGTTTGCATCCCGATAGGCGGATAAATAACGGGCCGGTCAAAACCGGCCCGCATCATCACATCAAATCAGATCATATCGCGTGCGCGAACCAGTTCATCGAACTTCGCCCCGTCAAGGAAGCCAAGCGCGATGGTTGCTTCCTTAAGGCTGCTGCGATCCTTGTGCGCCTTTTTGGCGACGGCGGCGGCATTGTCATAACCGATATGGGGTGCAAGAGCGGTCACCAGCATCAGGCTTTGTTCGACATAGTGATCGATTTTTTCCTGATCGGCTTCGAGGCCAACAACGCAGTTATCGGCAAAACTGACCGAGGCATCGGCAATCAGGCGGATCGATTGCAGCAGGTTATAAATGATCACCGGTTTGAACACGTTCAGATCCAGATGACCGTTTGAACCGCCGACAGTCACAGCAACATGGTTGCCGATCACCTGTGCACAGACCATGGTCAGGGCTTCGGCCTGGGTCGGGTTGACCTTGCCCGGCATGATCGATGATCCCGGCTCGTTCGCGGGCAGGACCAGTTCACCAAGTCCGCAACGCGGACCAGACCCCAGCAGACGGATATCATTGCCAATCTTCATCAGCGACGTCGCCAGAACGTTCAGCACACCCGACATCTCGACACAGGCATCATGGGCGGCAAGGGCTTCGAACTTGTTGGCCGCCGTTTCGAATTTAAGCCCCGTGATCGTCGAAACCTGTTTGGCAAATTCGACATCAAAGCCCTTTGGCGCATTCAGGCCGGTGCCAAGGGCAGTCCCACCCTGCGCCAGTTTGCGAAGCCGGACCAGCGCATCATCAATGCGATCAAGGCCAAGCGCGATCTGGGCGGCGTAGCCCGAAAATTCCTGCCCCAGGGTCAGCGGCACCGCATCCTGCATGTGGGTGCGGCCTATTTTGACGATATCGGCAAAGGCCTTGACCTTTGCATCTAGGGCACTTCGAAGATGGGCCAAGGCCGGTTTCAGGTTTTCTTCGATCTCGACCACGGCGGCGATATGCATGGCTGCCGGGAAACTGTCATTGGATGACTGGCCGCGATTGACATGATCGTTGGGATGAACCGGATCGCGTTTGCCCATCGGCTTGCCAAGGATTTCACAGGCCCGGTTGGCGATGACCTCGTTGGCATTCATGTTGGTCTGCGTACCACTGCCGGTCTGCCACACGACAAGCGGGAAGTGATCCAGCAGCTTGCCATCGGCGACTTCGCGCGCGGCGGCCTCAATCGCCTCGGCAAGGTTGGCATCCAGATTGCCAAGGGCGGCATTGGCGCGTGCGGCAGCCAGTTTCTGTATCCCGAACGCCCGGATCAGGGCATCGGGCATGCGTTCGCCGCCAATGCGGAAATTCTGTTTTGATCGCTGGGTCTGCGCCCCCCAATACCGGTCCGCAGGCACATCGATGCTGCCCATGGTGTCCTGTTCGGTGCGGGTGGTCACTGGATTGGTCACGATAGAAATCCTCCGTGTCAGAAAACATACTGACCGGGGCGGGAACCCGGCTGGCAATTACGTTTTGCCGACCCCGAATATGGGCGCAAATGATCGTTCGCGCAAAGTCACTGTGTTGAAAAAATGCAGTTTTATCGTCAGCGATAAAATATCAGCCGGCGATTGCCCCGTGATCTGCGGAAACGTTGTCCTGCCATGCGACAATCTGAACGCCGATGCGATCCAGATGGGACAGCAGTTTTTCAGGTGGCAAACGATCCGTGATCACCCCGGTCAGGGCTTCAAGCGGTGCGATGTTTTCAAGGTAACGCTGATCAAACTTGGTGTGATCCACCATCAGCCAGGTTTCATCGGACCGTTCCATCATGGCGCGTTTGACCGCGACCGCACGACGGTTAACGTCACTGAACCCCTGCCATGCAACGCCCGATGCACCGATAAAGGCCTTGTTGGCGTGGAAACGACGCAGGAATTCGACAGTATCATTGCCGTAGACCGCATTTTCACGCGGATCGAACTGCCCCGGACACATGATGACATCGTCAATAACCGCCTGTTCGCCCATGCCATGCACCACCGCATAGCAATTGGTCAGAACCGTGCGCCGCAATGCGCCGGGGTTCTGGGCCATATAGGGGGCAAGCTGGCTGACGGTGGACCCGGCATCGATCATGATCACATCGCCCGGCCGGATCATATTGCCCGCCATGATGCCGATCCGTTCGAACCCGGCAACCGCGGTCATCTGGCGCTGGGCCAGATCGGGCTGATGGCCCATGGGCTGTGCGGACGCCCCGCCAAATTCACGTTTGATCAGGCCATCGTCACTTAGCGCGTCCAGATCACGGCGAATTGTTTCAGTTGCCACATCGAATCGTTCCGCCAATGTGGCAACTCTCACATGCGGATGAATTTGCAGTTCCTGAAGAATGCGCTGCTGCCGTTCCTTTTTTCCGATACGCAAAGAGCCTCTCTCCCCTGAATAGCCTAGCCCGCACCACTTTTGGATAAGGTTAGCAGTTATTTTTGTAACTGATTGTTACAGTTTTATGTTGCTTTTCAAACTTTTTGCCACTTTATAATGTTGATAAAAGCAACAACAAAAACAACAAAACCACATTTAAAACCGGCATTAAGCCCGCGTTTACAGGGAAGAAAGGTTCTGTCTCATGTTTTCACATGCGAAAAAAATGGACATTTTGAAAGTTTCTACGCTGCTTGCCGCCATCGGCATGATGAGCTTTGGCAGCAGCACGGCATTTGCACAGGCCGATGATTGCATCGCACGTGGCGATCTTGATCAGATGTATTGCGACATGGATGGCGATCTGGTTGCCGATGCACCGCCCGCCGATCAGCAGGTTGACCCGGACACCCTCGTGTTTGCCTATACCCCGGTCGAAGACCCGGCGGTTTATGCCGATATCTGGCAGCCGTTCCTTGAACATCTTGAAAAAGTGACCGGCAAGGATGTCCACTTCTTTGCGGTTCAGTCGAACTCGGCCGAAGTCGAAGCCATGCGCAGCGGCCGTCTGCACGTTGCCGGTTTCTCGACCGGTCCGACCCCGTTTGCGGTCAACCTTGCCGGTGCGGTTCCGTTCGCATTGATGGGTGGCGATGATGGCCGTTTCGGTTACACGCTGCAGCTTTATACCCGCGTTGACAGCGGCATCGACAAGATCGAGGACCTGAAGGGCAAGCGCGTTGCGCACACCTCGCCGACCTCGAACTCGGGCAACCTTGCACCGCGCGCACTGCTTCCGGGTCAGGGCATCGTTCCGGAACAGGATTACGAAGTCGTCTATTCCGGTTCGCATGATCAGTCGATCCTTGGCGTTGTTGCCGGTGACTATGACGCAGCCCCGGTTGCATCCGAAGTCGTCGAACGTATGGTCCAGCGCGACCTTTATGATCCGAACGAAGTCAAAATCATCTATGAAAGCAAGCCTTTCCCGACCACTTCGTTCAACTATGCCTATAACCTGAAGCCGGAACTGATCGAAAAGATCAAGGAAGCCTTCTTTACCTTCGACATGAAGGGCACCGCCCTTGGCGAAGAATTCAAAGGCGTATCGAAATTCGTTCCTGTCACCTACCAGAAAGACTGGGACGTTATTCGTGAAATCCAGGCTGCCAACGGCGTGAAATACACCCCGGACAACCTGAAGTAATCCCTTCTTTCAAACTGCTTCTGCCGGGATCGGTTTTCGATCCCGGTAGTCTTTTTTCAAGGTATCGTGATGCTGCGTATCAAAGATCTGGTCAAACGCTATGGCAAGGATGAGGCTGTTCTGAAGGACCTGAACCTTGAGGTTCCCGGCGAAAGCGTCGTTGCCATCATTGGGGCATCGGGTGCTGGTAAAAGCACGCTTTTGCGCTGTATTAACCGTCTGGTCGAACCGACATCTGGCTCAATTGACCTTAACGGCACCGAACTGACGACTTTGTCGGGTGGCGATCTGCGTCTGGCGCGTCGCCGTATCGGCATGATTTTTCAGGGTTTCAACCTGATCAACCGTTTGACGGTTATGGAAAATGTTCTGTCGGGACGGTTGGGATATGTTCCGGCCTGGCGCGCCATGACCCGCAATTTCCCCCAAAGCGACATTGATCGTGCGTTTCAATTGATGGAACGTGTCGGTATTGCCCATTATGCCAACAAACGCGCCGATGAATTATCGGGTGGCGAACGCCAGCGTGTCGGCGTGGTTCGCGCCCTGATGCAGGAACCCGAAATCCTGCTGGCCGATGAACCGACGGCGTCGCTTGATCCCAAAACATCCCGACAGATCATGGAATTGCTACGCGCACTGGCATCCGAGCTGCACCTGCCGGTTCTGATCAATATCCACAATGTCACCGAGGCCAAGGAATATACCCAGCGCATCGTCGGCATGCGGTTTGGTCGCATCATCTTTGACAGTGTGCCGACGGATCTTACCCAGGATGCCATGGATGAAATCTATGCCGGGGTTCCGGCAGAAGAACGTGGCGAAACCGGCGATCCGGAATCCCTGCGCGAGGTTGTATCGCAATGACCAGTTCCGTTGAAAAAACAACGGGCCATCGCACATGGAAGAAGCCGCCCTTTATCGCCAATCCGGCGATACGCTGGGCGATCATCCTTGGCGTATTGGCCTATGTCGTGTGGGCGGTCACCAGCCTGCCCTTTAACTGGGAACGTATTCAGGAAGGCATTCCGCGCGCCATCCGTATTTTCAAGGGCGCTTTCCCGCCGGACATGATCCGGGGTGAACTGGTGCTGCAGGGCTTTCTTGAAAGCATCAAGATCGCCATCGTTGCAACCCTTGCCGGTGTGATGCTCAGCGTGCCGATTGCCTTTGCCGCCGCATCCAATATTGCGCCCAAATGGCTTTATAACGTCGGGCGTGGCATTATCATTATCGCGCGCAGTTTCCATCCGGTGATCGTTGCCATCCTGTTCGTCAAGGCGGTCGGTTTTGGTCCGCTGGCGGGGATTCTGACCCTGACGATCTATTCCATCGGTTTCGTTGCCAAAATGCTGGCCGAACGGATCGAGGAAATCGACTGGGGCCAGGTCGAAGCCATCCGGGCGGCCGGGGGCGGGACATTCATCACCATGCTTTATGCCGTGATCCCGCAAATCATGCCCCGCCAGATCGGTCTTTCGATCTATCAGCTTGACAGCAATCTGCGCGCGTCTGCCGTGGTCGGCATTGTTGGCGCGGGCGGGATCGGATCGACCCTGATGAATGCGTTTCGGCGCTATGACTATGACTTCGCGCTTGCGATCACGCTTTGCATCATCGGCGTCATCCTGATCAGCGAAGCCATAAGCGGCCGGATCCGGAGGAACATATGGTAACGACAACACAAAACACCGGACCGGACGCCATCGCCGAACGCGAATGGTCACGCTATACCCCCAAACAACGCTGGCTGCGCTTCGCCATGTATGGCGGCGTGGTTCTGGCAACGGTCTGGTCGCTTTCGACGATCAACATCATCTGGCCGTGGCTTTGGGATGCCCCGAAACAGATGGGCGATCTTTTTTCGCGCATGTATCCGCCGTCCCTCAATGATTGGGAAATGATCGCAATCACGTTGCTTGAAACCGTCAATATTGCGACGATTGCAACCTTCTTTGCGGTATTCCTTTCATTGCCGATTGCCCTGATCGCGGCCCAGAACACCACGCCCAACAAGCTGACGCTTTGGATTGGCCGGTTCATTCTGGTGTCGTCGCGGTCGGTCAATACCATCATCTGGGCGCTGCTATTTGTTGCGATTTTCGGCCCCGGCGTGATGGCCGGTATTCTGGCGATTATTTTCCGTTCGATCGGTTTTATCGGCAAATTGCTGGGCGAGGCGATCGAGGAGATCGACCGGGCCCCGATCGAGGCGCTTGAGTCCGTCGGTGCATCGCGGTTCAAAATCCTGATTTACGGGGTTGTGCCACAGGTCATGCCGACTTTCTTTGCGGTCTCGATCCTGCGTTGGGACATCAATCTGCGTGAAAGTACGGTTCTGGGTCTGGTTGGGGCTGGCGGGATCGGTATCGTCCTGCAAGGCGCGATTGACACCTTTGCCTGGCAGACGGTTGCCACCATTCTTCTGGCGATCATCGGTCTTGTGATCGTGGGCGAGGCCCTGGCGGCCTGGCTGCGCAAAAAGGTGATCTGACGTGTCTGAACATTACGACCTTCTGGTCGTAGGCGGCGGCATCAATGGTGCGGGTATTGCCCGTGATGCCGCCGGTCGCGGCCTGTCCGTCCTTCTGGTCGAACAGCGCGACCTTGCCTCGGCCACATCTTCATCCTCGACCAAACTGATCCATGGTGGCCTGCGGTATCTGGAACATTACGAATTCCGGCTGGTGCGTGAAGCCTTGCAGGAACGCGAAGTTCTTCTGGCAGCCGCCCCGCATATCATCTGGCCGCTGACCTTTGTTCTGCCGCACCATAAGGGGCTTCGGCCCAAATGGATGCTGCGTGCCGGGTTGTTCCTGTATGACCATCTGGCAAAGCGTAAACGTTTGCCGGCTTCACGCGCCCTGTCCCTGAACGGTACAGCCGAAGGCAAACCGCTTCTGGACCAGTTCACCAGCGGCTTTTCCTATTCCGATTGCTGGGTCGATGATGCCAGGCTTGTGGTTTTAAATGCCCTTGATGCGCAGGCCCGCGGGGCGGTGATCAAAACCCGGACACGATGTGCCGCCCTTGTGCGCGGAACGGACGGCTGGACCGCGACACTGCAATCCGAAAACGGCAAGGAAACCAGCGTTTTGGCAAAGGCCGTGGTCAATGCCGCAGGTCCGTGGGTGACCGATATGGTCAACCGTGCCGGACTTGGTGACAAGGCGGCAGGGTTACGGCTGGTCAAAGGCAGCCATTTCATCGTACCGCGCATTCATCCGCATGATCATTGCTATATCTTCCAGAACGGGGATGGTCGCATTGCCTTTGCCATCCCCTATCAGCAGGATTACACCCTGATCGGGACGACGGATGTGCCCTATGACGGTGATCCGGCCGAGGTGAAGATCAGCGACGGTGAAATCGATTACCTGCTTGATCTGGTCAATGGCTATCTGGCGGCACCGTTAACGCGGGCCGATATCGTTTGGGATTATGCCGGTGTCAGGCCGCTTTATGACGACAAGAACAGCAACGCATCGGCGGTGACGCGCGATTACGTGTTTGACCTTGATACCGGGGACGGCAATGCCCCCGCGATCCTGTCGATCTATGGCGGGAAGATCACCACCTATCGCCGGTTGGCCGAACATGCCCTGCAAAAGCTTTGTCCGGTTCTGGGCAATCACGCATCCGACTGGACCGCGACATCGGTTCTGCCGGGCGGGGATATGAGTGATGGCAATTTCGAACGGTTCCTCGCCAAGGTCAGGACAAAGTTCGGCTGGTTGCCCGAACAGATCGCCCATCGCTGGGCGCGTTGTTATGGCACGCGCCTGTTTGATATTGCGCCGGATGCCAAGGCTATAGGTGATCTGGGTCCGGAAATTGCCCCAAACCTGTTCGAGGCAGAGCTACGGTTCCTGATGACGCAGGAATGGGCCCGGTCTGCCGAGGATGTTCTCTGGCGGCGGACCAAGCTTGGCCTTGGCATGGAAGAAAGCGATATCAACGCTGTTCGGGACTGGTTTGCAAGCAGCGCGGATCAACTTGCCGCACAGTAAGAACCAGCAACCGGTTACTTGCGCAGATCATCCCATTTGACGAATTCGTGGGCGATGAAATCTTCCATCATCGCCCGCCACATCCGTTCGGCCATGTCTTCGTCAAAGCCATCGATGCGGCACTGGGCACGGACCTTGGTAATCACGTCCTCGATCCGGTCTTCGTCACGCACGGCATCGCGGGTCGGTTTGATGCGCGCGGCCTGTTCGATATAGTTCAACCGTTCCGCCATCAGCGCCACCAGAAGCCTGTCCACCCGATCCACATTCGCACGTACATCGGACATGGTTTCGCAGGGGTTGGCTTTGGTCGTCATCACGGCAGAACTTTCATTATTCACGAAAAATGAAAAATGGCGGCGATTATTCACCGCCATTTCACAATATTAATAAGCGTATTCCTTGAACAGCGGATCAACCGATCCGTTCCATTCGGTTTCATATTTATCAAGGAATTCCTCGGCCAGGGTACGGCCGCTTTCGGCGACGTCTTCGAGGCTTTCGAGGAAGTGGCTTTCATCGTCGCCATAGGCATCCATGCGACCACGCGCCTTAAGCCCCTGTTTGGAGACGGTCAGAACGTCCTTGGCGAGATCCTGAACGGTGCCGTTTTTGAACTTCGTGGCAAGGGCGGTACGCGGAACATCGTCACGAAGGGCTTCGCGTTCGGCATGGCTGAGATCCTTGACCAGATTCCATGCGGCATCGAGTGCCACATCGTCATACAGCAGACCAACCCACAGGGCCGGAAGGGCGCAGATGCGTTTCCACGGGCCACCGTCCGCGCCGCGCATTTCAAGGAATTTCTTGAGGCGCACTTCGGGGAAGGCGGTCGTCATGTGATCGGACCAGTCATTCATCGTCGGGCGTTCACCCGGCAGAACGTCAAGCTTTCCGGCCATGAAATCGCGGAACGATTTGCCTGCGGCATTGATGTATTTGCCATCGCGATAAACGAAATACATCGGCACATCGAGCATGTAATCGACATAGCGTTCAAAGCCAAAACCGTCTTCGAACACGAAGGGCAGCATGCCGCAACGGTCCGGGTCGGTATCGGTCCAGACATGGGATCGTGAAGACAGATAGCCGCTTGGTTTGCCATCAACGAACGGGGATGCGGCAAAAAGGGCGGTCGCAACCGGCTGAAGTGCCAGCGACGTTCTGAATTTCTTGATCATGTCGGCTTCGGACGAGAAATCCAGATTGACCTGAATGGTCGAGGTGCGAAGCATCATGTCCAGGCCAAGGTTGCCGACCTTGGGCATATAGTCGCGCATGATCGCGTAGCGGCCCTTGGGCATCCACGGGATATCCTTGCGTTTCCATTTCGGCTGATGACCGACACCCAGCATTTCGATATCAAGATCACCGCAGATTTCGCGGATTTCATGAAGGTGCTGATGCACTTCACCACAGGTCTGGTGAATGTTTTTAAGCGGCGCACCGGACAATTCGATCTGCCCGCCCGGTTCAAGGGAGACGGAACAATTATCCTTGGTAAGCGCAATCACATTGCCGTTTTCAATGATCGGTTCCCAATCAAAGCGTTCGGCAAGTTGTGTCAGAAGGGTCTTTACCCCCCGTTCCCCTTCGTAAGGGATCGGGCGAAGATCGTTACGGGTAAAGGCGAATTTTTCGTGTTCTGTGCCGATGGCCCAGTCTTTTTTCGGTGTACATCCGGACTCGAACCATTCGACAAGCTGACGACGGCTTTCGATGACCGGGCTGTCGCCGGTGGAGGCGCTGACAGTCATAAGGGCTTCCCCTAATCTCTCGTGACCGGAGGTATCGACCAGTCGCCGATGCGATCCTGAAACACGGACAAAGCAGCAATTGCCGCGGTTTCGGCCCGCAAGATTCGCGGACCAAGGCTTACAGGCGTTGCAAAAGGCTGTTTGCGGATGCGTTCAATTTCGTCGGCGCTAAAGCCGCCTTCGGGTCCAATCACGATTGCATGGTTAACAACATTGTCGTTGTCGATAGCCGAGCCAGCGCCCTTTGCCAATAGCTGACTTAACACTTCACCAATTGGTGAGCCCGATCCCGTCTCGTCACAGAACAGTAAATGCCGGTTTTCCGGCCAGTCTGCGAGCCAATCAAGCAATTTTACCGGTGGGGCAATTTCCGGCACGCTGAGGCGTTCGCACTGTTCGGCGGCCTCGATCACCTGAGCCTGCAGACGGTCAAGGCGCACCTTGTCGGTAATGCCATGCGCCGTCACAATCGGTTGCAAGGTACCAACCCCCATTTCAACCGACTTTTCGATCAGAAAATCAAGGCGCTGCTTTTTGATTGGCGCAAAAGCCAGGATCGGGCCGCGTTCGACAATCTGGTCACGCAATTGCCGTTCGGCAGTCACCGTGCACTTCTTTTTGCGAAGGTGGTCGATGGTCGCCAGCCATTCGCCATCAAGACCATTAAATATCTTGATTGGCGTTCCGGGCTTGAGGCGCATCACATGTTCAAGGTAATGAGACTGTTCAGGTGCGAGTTCGATCTCGCATCCCGGCGTGATAGGATCGGAAACGAATAGGCGTTGCCGGGCGCGGGTGGCGTCATCTGTCATATATGTCCCCAGGCCGGTTATTCGGCGAAGTTCAGTTTGTTAAAGAGTTACATAGGCCAATTATGTCACAGGTCAACCAACCGATACAGAACACGAAGAACGATATGCCGTCTGATGGCTGGATCGACCGGTTCGCGCCGTTGGCCAGTCGACCTTATCTGAAGCTGGCACGACTTGATCGTCCGATTGGCACGTGGCTTCTGCTTTTGCCTTGCTGGTGGTCAACCGCCATGGCAAGCAACGGCGCACCCAGCCTGTTGATGATGGTTTATTTTGCCATTGGTGCATTGATCATGCGCGGGGCCGGTTGCGTCGTCAACGATCTGGCAGATCGCAATTTTGACGGCAAGGTCGAACGCACGGCAACCCGCCCTATCCCCAGCGGCCAGGTCAAAGTCTGGCAGGCAATCGCGTTTCTGGGTCTTTTGCTTCTGATCGGGCTTGCCGTGCTGGTGCAGTTCCGGATTGAGGCGATCATTGTCGGCATCTGTTCCCTGCCACTTGTCATCACCTATCCGTTCATGAAGCGCATTACCTATTGGCCGCAGGCGGTTCTGGGGCTGACATTCAACTGGGGGGCGCTTGTCGGCTCGGCTGCGGTCACCGGAGCTGTCGCACCGGCAGCGGTTGCAATGTATGTCGCGGGCTTCTTCTGGACGCTTGGTTACGACACCATATATGCCCATCAGGACAAGGATGACGACATCAAGATCGGCGTAAAGTCACTGGCGCTTCGGCTTGGCGATGCGACCCCAAGATGGGCCATGGGATTTTATACCGTAACCACCCTTTTGCTGGGTGTTTCGGGTGTGCTAGCCGGATTGCACTGGATTTATTTCCCGCTTCTGGCGTTGGCGTGCCTGCATCTGGCGTGGCAGGTTGCCACGGTCAAACTTGATGATTCCGCGAACTGCCTGAAACGGTTTAAATCAAACCGTGATTTCGGTTTGATGGTGCTGGCTGCCATCATCATTGCCAATCTGGTGGGAACCGGGCTTTAGTTTAGACCCGCATACGGGCTGATCCATCCTTCATCTGCACCATTGTCGAAAGACCGCCCATGATCGCACCGCTTGCCCTGATGATTGCCGGACTGATCCTTGCGGGTGTCGGGGCGCAATGGTTTGCATGGCGGGCCGGCATTCCGGCAATCGTGTTGCTGTCCATCGTCGGGCTGCTGCTGGGGCCGGGAACCGATCTGATTGATCCGGTCAATGATTTCGGTACATTGTTGCAGCCGCTTGTTGCCGTCGCGGTCGCGGTGATCCTGTTTGAAGGCGGGCTTGCGCTTGATTTCCGGGAACTGACGCACAGCGTCAGCGGTGTGATCCGCCTGACGACGATTGCCCCGCTTGTAGCGTGGTTGCTGGGTGCCGGTGCGGCATATTATCTGGCCGATCTTTCATGGCCGGTGGCGGCCCTGTTTGGCGGGATCATGATCGTGACCGGCCCGACGGTGATTGCACCGCTGTTGCGCCATGCCCGATTGTCAAAACGCCCGGCGACGCTTCTGAAATGGGAAGGCATCGTTAATGACCCGATCGGGGCGCTGTTTGCGGTGCTGGCCTACGAAGTCATTGTCGCCAGCCAGCATGGCAACGGGTTTGGCGCGGCAGTTGGCCATCTGGCACTCAACATTCTGCTGGCGGTTCTGATCGGCCTGGCATTCGGATTGGGGACGGTTCAGATTTTCAAGCGTGGCTGGATTCCCGAATTTTTGAAAGCCCCGCTTGTTCTGGGCGTGCTTCTGACCTGCTTTGCCGGGGCAAACGAAATCCAGGAAGAAAGCGGGTTGCTGGCCGTAACCGTGCTGGGCCTGACGATTGGCAATGCGCATTTGCTGGCGATTGATGAGATCCGCCGGTTCAAGGAAACCCTGACGGTCATTCTGGTTTCCAGCGTGTTCATCATCCTGACCGCGACACTTGAATGGTCGATGATTGCCGAACTGACATGGGGGCATGGGCTTTTTGTTCTGGCCATGCTGTTTGTCGTGCGGCCGGTTTCGGTGATCGGTTCGCTGGTATTTTCAAAGGTGAGCTGGAAAGAACGACTTCTGGTTGGCTGGATCGCGCCGCGCGGGATTGTGGCGGTCGCGGTTTGCGGCCTGTTCGGGACAGAACTTGTCGAACTTGGTTATGCCGATGGGGCGCTTTTGATCCCGCTGGCCTTTGCCATGGTGTTTTCGACCGTGGTGCTGCACGGCTTTTCGATCCGGCCCATGGCCCGACACCTTGATCTTGCGGTCAAAGGACCGCCCGGTGTTCTGATCGTCGGTGCGCATCGCTGGACGATTGATTTTGCAAAACGTCTTGTCGAGCTTGATATCCCGGTGGTGGTTGCCGATAGCCGCTGGCACAGCATGCGTCTGGCGCGCGAAGCCGGATTGCAGACCTATTACGGGGAAGTGCTTTCGGAAGTTTTCGAACATCACCTTGATACTTCCTCGCTTGGCAAGCTGATCGCGACCACGGATAACGATGCCTATAACACGCTGGTCTGTACCGATTTCGCGCCGGAATTTGGCCGTCGCGCCGTTTTCCAGACCGGCATGCACGGATCACCTGAAGACCCGAAACGCCATAGCCAGACACTTGGCGGGCTGCCACTGTTTTCCGAGCCGATGACAACCGACGACATCCGGGAGGATTTCCGGCACGGGGCCGAAATTCGCCAAACCCGTCTGACCGACGAATTCGGCTGGGACGATTTCATTGAAGTTCAGGGATGCGAACCACCGGTCATTGCCATTGTCCGCGGGGCGCAGCTTCATATGGGGCCTGACATTCCCAAGGCAAAGCCGCGTGATATCTTGCTGTATCTTGGTCGCAATGCCCAAAACAGTCAGAAGCCCGACGAAAGCCCGGATACGACTTCGCTTGCACCCGGGTCACAAAGCAAGTAAGCCCCGGCAATCAAATTCACCCTGATATGGGCCGATCATGACCGATAATGTTTTCGCCGATGCCTTGGCCCCCGAAGTCGACGATCCGCGGTTTGCCGATCTGATCGATACCTTTACCGTACCGGCACGGGTGCCATTGGCGCCCGAGATCGAAATGTATCTGGCCACGCATATCACGCCACTTTGGCAGGCGACCGAGGATATTCTGGGCGTGCTTGATATCCCGCCGCCCTATTGGGCGTTTGCATGGCCGGGCGGACAGGCGATTACGCGATACATCCTTGATCACCCAGAATTGGTCCGCGGCAAAAAGGTTCTGGATTTTGCGTGCGGTGGCGGCATGCAGGCGATTGCCTGCGTCATGGCCGGGACGGACAGCATTCTGGCAAACGACATTGATCCGGTGGCGATTACGGCAACCCGCCTGAATGCCAAGCGCAATGGCGTTGCATTTGAAACCACGACCGAAAACTTTGTCGGCACGCAATCGGCAACCCGCCGCTGGGATGTGATTTTTGCCGGTGATGTCTGCTATCAGCAGGATATGGCCAATGCGGTATTGCAATGGCTGATGGGCGAGGCACGGCTTGGCACGCGGGTCATTCTTGCCGATCCGGGCCGGACATATGCCCCGACGCACAATATCGACGAACTTGAAACCTATGACGTGCCGGTTGATGTCGCGGTCGAGGATGTCGACACCAAATTCACCCGTATCTGGCAGCTTTTGCCAGACCGAGAGAATTAGGAAAGCCGGTTTCAGGAAATGGTCGCTAGCTTGCGATCCGTTTGACGCAATCGGTCAGTTCCTGAATGCCGGTGAAGACCGACTGAATGTTTTTCGATATGTCCTTGGTCACCGCGGTCTGTTCTTCGACCGCCGATGCCACCGCATTCACATAATCACTGACAGATGATGCCGCACCGGTAATCTGTTCTGTCGAGTCAGTGACCCGCCGGGTAATGTCCTGCATCGCATCGATCTGTTCTGAAATCTGATCGGTTGCCTTGGCGGTCTGTGTCGCAAGGCTTTTGACTTCTCCGGCGACGACGGCAAAGCCTTTGCCTGCATCGCCTGCACGCGCAGCTTCGATGGTGGCATTCAGCGCCAGAAGATTCACCTGTTCGGCAAGGTCACGGATGATCTGAACCACGCCAACCATGGCCTCGGACGTCTGTTCAAGATCGACGCGCACCTGATCGGCAACCGTGCTTTTTTCGACGATATTGTTCACAGCAACCTGCGAACGCTGCATGCTTTGGCTGATTTCGCTGATCGCGCTTAGCATCTCTTCGGATGCGCTCGCCACGGCCTCGGCACTTTCACTTGACCCTTCGGACAGCTCCCGAACCACTTTGCGGGCTTTGACCTGTGGAGTGATATCGTTGGCAAATTTCACAACCTTGAACGGTTTTCCATTCAAATCCAGAACCGGGTTGTAGCTGGCCTGTATCCAGACCTCGTTGCCATTCTTGGCGATGCGTTTGTAATCGGACGCCATATATTGCCCGGCGCGCAGGGTTTCCCAGAATTGCCGGTATTCGTCCGAGGCGGCATAGTCGCGTTCAACAAACATGCTGTGATGTTTGCCCCGGATTTCATCAAGCTTATACCCCATGACTGACAGGAAGTTCTGATTGGCATCGAGAATTGTGCCTTCCATGTCAAAGGAAATGACCGCCTGTGCCTTGCTGATGGCTTCGACCTGCGCTTGGTGATCTGCGGCCAGCATTTTATCCCGTGTGATGTCAGTGGCGTATTTCACGACCTTGAACGGGTGCCCGGCCATATCCATGATCGGATTGTAGCTGGCCTGTATCCAGACTTCCCTGCCCCCTTTGCCAAAGCGCTGATACTCGGCCGCCATGTATTGACCGTTGCGCAGCTTTGTCCAGAAATCTGCATATTCGGGGGATTTGGCGTAATCGGGGGCAACGAAAATGCTGTGATGTTTGCCCTGCACTTCTGACAGGTCATATCCCATCGCCGACAGGAAATTCCGGTTCGCGGTCAGGATTGTGCCATCCATCGCGAATTCGATCACGGCCTGTGATTTTCCAATTGCTTCGATCTGACCGGCATAATCCGCGGCCTGGAGTTTCTTTTCAGTGACATCGGTTGCCACCTTGAAAACCTTGTAGGGAACACCCCGGTGATTCAGCACCGGGTTATAGGTTGCCTGAATCCAGATTTCCTTGCCGCCCTTGCCGAACCGCTGGAATTCGGCGGTAAAGAATTTACCGGCGCGAAGTTTTTCCCAGAATTCCTTGTAATCAAGGCCTTGCGCATATTGTTCATCCACGAACATGCTGTGATGCTTGCCGCGCACTTCCGAGAGGCTATAGCCCATCAGACTCAGGAAATTCTCGTTGGCGTCCAGTATTTTACCATCAAGCGTGAATTCGATGGTGCCCTGTGACCGTTTAATCGCCTCGACAATATGGGCGTCGTCAGATCGCGCATTAAACATTCCATTCTCCCAATGAAATGAGCACTATTGCGAAACACAACAGCGCTGGCTGCAATAAAGATGCGCCAGTTAATCCCCCCGAAGACCGAACAATTTCCCTGTTTCATGGCCCTTGCCACGCCCGAAACACCGGATTTTTTTTGCAACGAATACAACCGGATATTTCATATCCATGAATTTTCGGCCGTCACATTGTCTGCAATCCAGAATTGCTGCGCCGTTCACGAACTACATTCAAAACCAATGCAATTACAATTAGTTACAGAACAGTAACACGAGAGCAACATCATAATGGAATACCAATTCCGATATGGTGTCAGTCCGCAGATTTTAAATAGCGGCTGACCAGTTTTTTTCGCATTACAATATTATCAGTCAACCAAAGCACGAAATCGGGATGCATCGGATGACCGGCCCGCATCGCGATATGTGCAATCATTTCCCACTGGTTCAGGGACTTGAAACGGCGTTTCGTTGCAGCGATCCCCGCCAGGGCAAAGATATCATTCGCATCAAAGACATACCCGGCAGTCGACTGATAGCTGCCGATCAAATCAACCGGCACCCCGCAATCAAGATGCAGGTTTTTTCCGTCAATCTGCTGGTACTGGTAATGATCGGGAACGGATTCCGTTGCGTGCATATGGGTCAGTTGCGCCGCATTCAGCCACGTCACGGCAACCCGCACACGGGTTCCGGGTGACGGAGCCAAGGTTGCCGGGATCGCGCCATAGCCGGTCATATGCACCGAATAAACGATATCGTGATGATCCATCCAGCCAACCGTGACCGGAACCGGGTCCAGATGACGCGGGGCGGCAAATTTTCGCGCCAGTTGAACCGGCGCCCGGTTGGATCCCACAGCCAGAACAGGCACTCGTCCGACGATGGCATCCTTAATACTGTCGCCCGGAAGGGCCATAACCGCACCATCGACAAACAGGAAGTCGTGATCCGGCGCGGTATAGGGATATAAAAACGCGCGCAGGAGATCCTGCGCGCGTGGGTGTTTTTCAATCTCTTCGCGCAAGGAACGATCCGTGATCGCCTGCGCATCAGAAACAGAAAACATTGTCAATCGGTTCCGGTTTTAAGGCCGGTTCAGCCTTCGACGACGCGATAACGGCAATTGCAGTTATCAACGTGCTGCCAAGCCAGTTTCGACCATGCCTTTTCGGCGTCCTTGAAGGTCGCAAACGGGCCGTGGCGTTCTTCTTCGCCGCCGACCGGCTTTTCGAAATCGGTGGTTTCGTATTCGCCACCGACAACCCAGTATTCTTCAAGGCGTTCGATGCGGTAACGCGAATTGGCGTCGTCAACCGACTGCCAGGCCATCTTGGACCATTCTTTTTCCGCGTCTTCGAAGCTGCCAAACGGACCGACTTTGGTTTCTTCGCCGATCGGCTTGTCAAAACCGGTATCCTGATAGGTGCCCCCGATAACCCAGTACTTGGCCATCTGTGCGTCCTTCATGCTTTGGTGAATGTCGACAGGCTGCACAGGGTGGTGCTGCGCAACCCGGTTTCTTGCCCCTGTATAACCAAATCCGTCTGCGACCGACACCACCAATTTGGTCAATATTGCCATTCAGTCGACGCATAGACGACCAGAAGGCGACAATTTTCCTTTTTAGTCTGACGGTTCGCTCTGCCGGATCGCCGCCCTGGGCGGCAGATATCCCAAATGATTTGGTGGGCACAAAGAGCAAAAGGAAAACAAAATGAACATAACACATATCAAGCGTGCCGGTCTTGCCGGTGTTATTTCGATCACCGCGGCCCTGTCTGCCTGCGGAACACCATCGGCGACCCCGGATATTGATGTTCAAAGTGACGACATGGAAGAAGCCACCGCGACGGTTGTTGCGTCGGGATACAGCCCGTTAACCGGCACCGCATTGGTCAATACGATCAATGATCAGACCTTTTCCTATCGTGACGAGGGCAAGGAAACCAATGTGAATGTCACCTATTTCCAGAATGGCATGGCATCAATCACCTGGATTGACGAGGACGGTGATCGCGGCATGCGCGAAAAACTCTGGACCATCGAACAGGGGCAATATCTGTGCCTTTGGGGCCAGGATGAGGAAGATGATTGCATGTCGGTCCTGACCAAGGCGGGCCAGCTGGCAACCATCGATAATGATGGAAACGTCGCCTATTACACCAATCGTTCCTCGTAATTTTCCGGTCTGGCATCCACTCCCTTTCACTTCCGGAAGGGAGTGGATGCTGGACATCGCGTCTGCACCGTATTAATTCGTGAAACAACAAATTTATTGTTGGCACGGTTTGTTGCCGGTCCGGCTATCGCCGGCTTTGACCGACCGATTTCACAGATTGCGGTGCCCATGCCCTATCAATCCCTTCGCGACTTCATCGACGCGCTTGAAAAGACAGACCGTCTGGTCCGGGTTAGCGAACCGGTTTCCCCCTATCTTGAGATGACGGAAATTCAGACGCGGCTTCTGGCCGAAGGTGGCCCGGCGGTCCTGTTTGAAAATGTCATTGGCGAAGATGGCCAGAAATACGACATGCCGGTTCTGGTGAACCTTTTTGGCACCGTGGACCGCGTGGCGGCCGGCATGAACCGCAAACCCGAAGAATTGCGCGAAGTCGGCGAGACGCTGGCGTTTCTCAAACAGCCCGAACCACCCGGAAGCCTCAAGGAAGCATTTTCAATGCTGCCGCTGGCCAAGACCGTAATGGCGATGAAACCGAAAACGGTTTCCAAGGCCCCGTGTCAGGAAATCGTCCTTGAGGGCGATGACATTGACCTTTCAAAATTGCCGATCCAGTCATGCTGGCCGGGGGAACCGGCCCCGTTGATCACGTGGCCGCTGGTTGTGACCCAGGGCCCGACCGCCAATGAAAAGGGCGGTGACAAACGCGATGTGTTCAATCTTGGTATCTATCGCATGCAGGTTCTGGGCAAGAACAAGGCGATCATGCGCTGGCTGAAACATCGTGGCGGGGCGCAGCATCATGCGCGCTGGAAAAAGGAAAAGCGCGATCCGTTGCCGGCTGCCATCGTGCTGGGTGCCGATCCGGGTACGATCCTTGCCGCGGTGACCCCGGTTCCCGATACGCTTTCGGAATATCAGTTTGCCGGATTGCTCCGCGGGGAAAAGGTCGAACTGGTTGATTGCAAAACCGTTCCGCTGAAAGTCCCGGCGACGGCCGAGATCATTCTGGAAGGCTATGTGTCGCTGGATGAATATGCGCCCGAGGGGCCGTATGGCGACCATACCGGTTATTATAACTCGGTCGAGGAATTCCCGGTATTCACCCTGACCGCGATTACCATGCGCAAAAAGCCGATCTATCTGTCGACCTTTACCGGTCGTCCGCCAGATGAGCCATCGGTCCTTGGCGAGGCATTGAACGATGTTTTCGTGCCGCTATTGCAGCAGCAATTCCCCGAAATCGTTGATTTCTGGCTGCCGCCCGAAGGATGTTCGTATCGCATCGCGGTCGTATCGATGAAGAAGGCCTATCCGGGGCATGCCAAGCGCGTGATGATGGGTGTGTGGTCGTTCCTGCGGCAGTTCATGTATACGAAATTCGTCATTGTCGTGGATGACGATATTGATGTGCGCGACTGGAAAGACGTGATGTGGGCGATTTCAACCCGCATGGACCCGGTGCGCGACATCACCACCGTGACCGAAACACCGATCGATTATCTTGATTTCGCATCACCCGAAAGCGGCCTTGGCGGCAAGCTTGGCCTTGACGCGACCAACAAGCTGCCCCCCGAAACCCACCGGGAATGGGGCGAAAAGATTTTCATGGAAGACGAGATCATTGATCGGGTTGATGCCAAATGGGACCGGTATGGATTGCCGGGATCGGGCAAGAAAATCTGGCGGGATTAATTCAAAAGGCGGATCACAAAATGATCCGCCTTTTGTTTTTCAGTTCCGGAAGAACAGCCAATGCTGTCCGTCATCAGACGGTTTGTCCGACCAGAAAAACTGTGGCGCGTCGCACATGAAGTCGTCGATCCGGACGGCAACATTGCAAAGATCGCCATCGCCCATGACATCACGCATGTATTCGGGATCGTTGACCTGCCAGCTCATGACCGGCGGGGCGGTTTTATCGTCGATGCAAAGGGCATATTGTTCGGACTGGGCGAACGGGATCTGCTTTAATTCGGAATGCGCCTGCCCCTTGTGATTGGTCACCATCAGGACATCGAAAAAAGGTCCTTCGGGATTGTCACGATCCACCCAGCCGACGATCTGGTCATTGATATCGTCGCAGGTGAAATCCCCCACCAGAACCTGATGGCGGTTCTGGGCTGCATATTGCCCGGCCTGAATGCGCATTTCGCGGTAAAGATCATTGGCGGTGACTGGTGCCGCCACAGTATCATTTGGTGTCGCAGTTTCCTGGGCATTAGCCTGCAACATCGGCAAGGACATTCCCAGAAGCAGTGTTGCCACAAACAGGTTTCGCACGTGTATTTCCCGTCATTTCTTGCAGGTTTCCGGTTTTTCCCGGTTCGGTTTTCCGGTCATAATAGCAACTTGCGAAGAAAAAATGGCCAAAGATCAATTCCGGCCAAACAAACGCCTTGGACACAGGGCATAGGCGAAGCAGACCGTCACCGGCGATGATATAGGCGACAGTTTCAGGTCCCTATCCTTTTCTTGCCCTTTGCGAAAAGCGATCAGCCTGCCTATAACCATAGGAAACCACATTCCGATCAAAGGGAGCTTCCATGCCCAAAACCGACATGACACTCGATCGCATCACCGACCTGCTGGCACGTGCAAAAAAGGCGGGTGCCGACGATGCGGATGCCGTTTATGTCGAAGGCACGTCACTTTCGGTATCGCAGCGACTGGGCAAGATGGAGAAGCTTGAACGATCCGAAGGTGCCGATCTTGGCCTGCGTGTTCTGATCGGCAAGCAGCAGGCAGTTGTGTCGTCATCCGACACCAGCGAAAGCGCGTTGAACGAACTGGTCGAGCGCGCCGTCGCCATGGCGAAAAACGCCCCCGAGGACCCGTTCTGTGGCATTGCCGACCCATCTGAACTGGCCGAAACATTTGACCTCGAGGCGCTTGAGCTTTGCGAGCCGGGTGAAGTCAGCCAGGAAAAGCTGATTGCATGGGCCACCGCCTGTGAAGAAGCCGCAAGGTCGGTTGAAGGCATCACCAATTCCGAGGGCGCAGATGCTGGCTGGGGCACCCATCAGATCACGCTTGCCGCGACCAACGGCTTTGCCAATTCCTATGCCGGTAGCGGCAGCCACATTTCCGTATCGGTCCTTGCCGGAACCGGCACCGGCATGGAACGCGATTATGACTATGACAGTGCGGTCTTTTCGACCGATCTGCGCGATCCGGTCGATATCGGCCTGAAGGCGGCGGAAAAGACCCTGAAACGGTTGAACCCGCGCAAGGTCAAAAGCACGCAGGTGCCGGTGATTTACGATCCGCGCGTTTCCGCATCCCTCGTCGGGCATCTGGCCGGTGCAATCAACGGATCGGGCATTGCGCGCGGTACCAGCTTCCTTCTGGATGCCATGGGCAAAGAGATCTTTGCACCGGGGATCAACATCATTGATAACCCGCATCGCAAACGTGGCCTGCGGTCCAAACCGTTTGACGCCGAAGGTGTCGCCAACGAAAAACGTCATCTGATTGAAAATGGCGTTCTGAAAACCTGGATCATGGATTTGCGATCGGCCCGCCAGCTTGGCCTGAAATCGACAGGCAACGCATCGCGCGGGGCCGGAAGCCTGCCGGGCCCATCCACCACCAACCTTTACATGGAACCGGGCACCATATCGCCCGCCGACATGATCAAGGATATAAAGCAGGGCCTTTATATCACCGAAATGATCGGCAGCAGTGTCAACGGTGTGACCGGCGATTATTCGCGCGGAGCATCCGGTTTCTGGATTGAAAATGGCGAGCTGGCCTATCCGGTGTCCGAAATCACGGTTGCCGGAAATCTTAAGGACATGTTCAAAACGGCCGTTCCGGCCAATGACCTGACCTTCAAATACGGCACGAATGCCCCGACGATCCGGATTGATGGCATGACGCTGGCCGGGCAATAAGCCCAAATTACCCAGATGTGATTTGTAACAGGGGTGCGTTTTGCGCATCCCTATTTTCATTTTGGCGGCCATTGCATTGGTCGGCATAGGCGTGAGGCACCATAACCCGCACCGGATAAGGCGACAGGCTGATTTCACACGGCAGCTTGCCGGCACTTTCGCCGTCAATCTGCAAGGGTGCGGGGCCGCAATGGCTGGTGATGGTCAGACGTTCGGTCTGCACGACCGACACGTCGGTTTGCGCATGCAGCCGGTTCAGGGTCAAAGCAATCCCGTAGCGTGCCAGCGCCATAAAGCCGCTTCCGGGCATCAGCACAACATCAAGGCTGTTATCGGTCAGTTTGGCATCGGGGGAAATAACAAACGCCCCGCCATAATGTTTGGCATGGGTCGCAACCACACCGGCAACGCGATATTGTTCGCGCCCGATATTAACTTCGAAATCGCGGTGATGCGGAAAGATGATATTGCGCAAACCTTCGATCACATAGGCACCCTTGCCGATCAGTCTTTTAAGTTTTAGCGACACATTTGCGACCGTATCGGCATCCGCCCCCATGCCGACCATCAAAAAGAATGCCCGGCCATTAACCAGACCGGGCCGCACCCAAACCTGGGCCGGATTGTTGATATAATCGGCAATCGCCTGTGCGCGGATTTCAAGACCGACCTCGACCGCCAGAACGTTTGCAGTTCCCAGCGGAATTATGCCAAGCGGCGGGACTTCGTGGCCTTCGATTTGCGCATCAAGCAGGCCGTTGAGGGCCTCGTTCAGTGATCCATCGCCACCGGCAACAAACAGCCGTTGATGGGCACGAACCTTGCGCGCCAGTTCGCGGGCATGACCGGGATGGGTTGTCTGTAACAATTCAACCTTTACACCGGCTTTTTGCAAAATGCTTGAAAGGAAACGTTGTTTATTCCCGCCAGCGCGCGGATTGAAGATAACAGTCACCCCGGAATGGGTCATTGCGAAAAACTTCCGTAATAAAAATGAAACATTACTTTCGCGTTCTCTTTATAGAAAATGAAACATGTAACAGTATATTGACAGAACCGATAAATTTATATGAACGGGTTATATATTCGCGCGATTTGTTTTAAACCATTACTGGTTGGGGACACTATTCGGCATGTAAAACCGTCGAATTCCAGCCATCCTTTTGGCAGGATACGGAGGAGCGGCAATGACAGCGATGACGCTGCAACCGCATTACCGCACGGTCTGGATTTCGGACGTCCATCTTGGAACGCGTGGATGTCAGGCAGATCTTCTTTTGGATTTCCTCAATGAAGTGACGGCAGATACCTATTATCTGGTCGGAGATATCATTGACGGCTGGCGGCTCAAGAAAAGCTGGTACTGGCCCGAAAGCCACCACGCCGTTATCACGACAATCATGGAAAAGGCCAAGAACGGGGCAAAGGTCATTTTTGTCCCCGGCAACCATGATGAATTCGCCCGTGAGTTTGTCGATATGACCTTTGGACATGTCGAAGTCAAGATGAACGACATTCACGAGACGGCGGATGGCAGAAAGCTTCTGATCATTCACGGCGACGAGTTTGACGGTGTGGTCAAATATGCCAAGTGGCTCGCCTATCTGGGTGACACGGCCTACAACCTCGCGATTGTCCTGAACCGTTATTATAACGGCATTCGTCGCAAACTGGGTTACGGATACTGGTCACTGTCGGCCTATCTGAAGAACCGGGTCAAGAACGCCGTTCAGTTCGTCTGCAATTTTGAAAATGCTGTCGCCCACGAAGCTGCCAAGCGCAAGGTGGACGGTGTTGTATGCGGCCATATCCATCATGCCGAAAAACGCATGATTGGCGATGTCCTTTACTGCAATGACGGCGACTGGGTTGAAAGCTGCACGGCCCTTACCGAAGACCAGAACGGCAAACTTGAACTGCTGTACTGGGCTGAAATGCGCCAGATGGCGATGACACATTCCCAACCCGGCCGCGATGCTGCCAGTGCCCCATCCCTTGGATTGGGCAAACTGATGTCGCTGTTTCGGGTTGTCGGGGACAATAACCGTGCTGCCAATGCCAGTTCCAAAAAGAACAGCGGCACGCCAATTGGAAAGACCGCATGAGAATTTTGATCGTATCCGATGCCTGGTATCCCCAGGTAAATGGTGTGGTGCGCACCCTTGAAACCGTGCGCAGCGAACTGGGCGAGATGGGACATGATGTGCATATCATCTCGCCTGATCAATTCCGGACGATCCCCTGCCCGACCTATCCTGAAATCCGGTTGGCGCTGTTTGCCAAACGCAAACTGGCCCGGATGATTGATGCCCTGCAACCGGTTGCGATCCATATCGCGACCGAGGGCCCATTGGGTCAGGCGGCACGTGCTTATTGCCTGAAACGCGAACTGCCGTTTTCGTCAGCCTATCACACCCGGTTCCCGGAATATCTGCATGCGCGGACACGGCTGCCGCTTTCGATTTCCTATCGCGGTATGAGGCGGTTCCATAACAAATCACAATCGGTCATGGTGGCCACGGAATCGCTTCGCGAAGAGCTGGCTGATCGCGGCTTTAACAGGCTGAATATCTGGTCGCGGGGTGTTGACCTTAACCTGTTCAAACCACGACCCGATGCAAGTTTCGGGGATTTCCCAAAACCGCACTGGCTGTTTGTTGGCCGGGTGGCGGTTGAAAAGAATATCGGCCATTTCCTTGACCTTGACCTGCCGGGGACAAAATTTGTTGTCGGCGACGGGCCGCAACTGGCGGAACTCAAATCAAAATACCCGAATGCACAGTTTCTCGGGAAAAAGGTTGGCGAAGAACTGGCTGTCTGTTTCGCATCGGCAGACGTTTTTGTCTTCCCAAGCAAAACCGACACTTTCGGCCTTGTCATCCTTGAGGCGATGGCGTCCGGAACACCGGTTGCGGTTTTCCCGGTTCAGGGACCAGCCGACATCGTGCGCGGGACCAAGGCAGGTGCCATTGATGCAGACCTTCGCAAGGCGGCGATGGCGGCCCTTGAACTTGACGGCAAGGATGCGCGCGCACTCGCAGAACAATATAGCTGGCGCAATTCCGCCAGTCAGTTCCTGCACAATCTGGCACCGTTTTCGGGCGGTTTTGACGGGGCGGCAGCCAAACGTCTGGCCGTTGAAGACATAACCGAAGCAAAAGAACCGGCGATTGTCATGCCGGCGCAATAACCGGCAGCCGTTTATTATCTGGCAAGCCGGGAGCCGTCCTGCGGGGTTTCTCTCCCTCGCAGGCTTCGGCGCAGAATGCCATATGCCAGCATCGCATTGATCGCATCCGTCCCAAGCCACCGACGGAACGGTTTAAGCGCGATATAAACCGGCCGGATAACCGCCACGATACGGGACAGTGGTTTCATCTGTGGCGCGGTCATGCCGCTGTTGCTCAGATAAGCCTGCCATCCGGAATGCAGAAGATCGGGACGACGTTTAAAACCGCGCTGTATGGAAAACACAAACAGCAGAATGTCGCGCGCCTGTGCGTCGGGCAATGGCATACGTTTATTGGGGTCTTCTTCGAAATCAATAAAACCGATTTTGCCATCATCCCGAATGGTCATGTTGCGCAAAAGAGGGGCGCCATGCGCAAAACCATTGGCATGCAAATCCGCCAACGCAGTTCCGGCCATGGCAATCAGTTCAGCAACACGTGCTTCATCCCCAGCCTTGACCGCATCGCTGATTACGGTTTGCAAGATCGCCCCGTTATCGCCAATAGCGATCCAATTATCGGCGACTTCGAGAAGATCTGGCACCAGAACGTCTGCACGGTTCAGGGCATGAAGGATTTCAGCCTCGCTTGCCAGACCGGCCTTGCCGCCTGGCGACACCGTCGGGCGCAACATCGGTATCCGCGTCAGGGTTGCGACAAAACGCTGCAGGCGGTGCCAGCCCTTTTGCTTTGGCCGGACAGCCTGTTTGATCCAGATACGCCGTCCTTTCCACCGCAATGGAAAAACCCGTGCGCCAACACCTTGGGCAATCGTCTGTTCCACGATATCGTGGAGTTGCTCTGTCATTTTTTTATCTTATATGTCGTTTTTCGTGGCCTGCATTCCTGCAAGCCCTGTCAGTATCAGTTAAGTTAAGTTACGTTGCTGCGGCTTGCCGCACCTGCCCGGGCATGCTAGCAACAGCCCGGAAATATCAAGATATCCATGATGCCTCATCCATATAGATAGTGTCGGACTGACACAATCGGAAATGGCGTCGCACGACCGGGAAGAATTCATTGCCAAAGCATTCGTTAGATCACACGACGGAACATTGGAACACATGGCCAATGATCAGACGCATCGTTCAGGATGCGGTTGCCCCTTATTTCGGCAAGATTGTCCTGGCTCTGGTTTGCATGGCCCTTATGGCTGCCGCGACTGGTGGTTATGCCTATCTGATGGATCCGGTGATTAACGAGGTCTTTGTCAAAAAGAACCCGGCAATGCTGGTCCCTGTTGGTGTTGCGGTTCTAGGCGCCTTTGCGCTGAAAGGCTTTGCCAACTATGGGCAGTCGGTTTTGATGAGCTATGTCGGTGGTCGCATCCTTGCCGATATTCAGAACAAGCTTTACGAACATGTCATCCGGCTTGATATCGGGTTCTTCCACAATACCAATACCGGCAAACTGATCACGCGTTTCACCAGCGATATCACCGCGATGCGGGCCGCCGTTTCCGTATCGCTGACCGGTTTTGGCAAGGACTTTCTGACCGCCATCGTGCTGATTGGCGTCATGTTCTATCAGGACTGGCAGCTTGCCATCATTGCGTTCACGGTATTTCCCGCCGCCATCCTGCCGATTGCCCGCCTAGGCAAGCGCATGCGCAAAGTTTCCGCCAACACCCAGCAGCAGATCGGTGAATTTGCAACCCTCCTTGAACAAACCTTCCAAGGTGTCCGCCATGTCAAAGCCTATGGCATGGAACCCTATGAATGTTCGCGGATGGAAAAGCTTGTTGAAACCGTCTTTGATCTGAGCTTCAAGGCCCAGAAAGTCAGCGCACGTTCGTCCCCTATCATGGAAACACTCGGCGGTGCTGCGATCACGACCATCATTATTTACGGCGGTAGCCGCGTCATTGATGGGGCAAGCGATCCGGGCAGTTTCTTTTCTTTCATCACCGCCCTGTTGCTGGCCTACGAGCCGGTCAAGCGCCTTGCCAATATCAATATCAACCTGCAGGCTGGCCTTGCCGCATCGCAGCGCGTATTTACCGTTCTTGATATCGAACCGGAAATTCGCGATGCCGACGATGCCAAAACGCTTGAGGTCAAGGGGGGCGCCATCCAGTTCAAGGATGTTGCGTTTTCCTACAATGATGAAACGACCGCATTGCGCGACATCAGCCTTGATATCGAAGCCGGACAGACGATTGCCCTTGTCGGGCCATCGGGTGCCGGTAAATCGACCATCCTGAACCTGATCCCGCGGTTTTATGACATCAATGCCGGTGCGATCACGATTGATGGTCAGGATATCCGCGATGTAACGCTGGAAAGCCTGCGATCAGCGACTGCACTGGTCAGTCAGGAAATCACGCTGTTTGACGATACGGTTCGATCCAACATCGCCTATGGTCGATTTGGCGCAAGCGATGCCGAAATCGAAGAAGCCGCACGTCATGCAGCAGCCCATGATTTCATCCTGCAACTTGAAAACGGTTATGACACCATTGTCGGCGAACATGGTGTGAAGCTCTCGGGCGGGCAGCGCCAGCGGATCGCGATTGCACGTGCGATGTTGAAAAACGCCCCGATCCTGCTTCTGGACGAGGCGACATCGGCCCTGGATACGGAATCCGAACGCCACATTCAGGGGGCCCTGACCGAATTGATGAAAGGACGGACCACTCTTGTCATCGCGCACCGCCTTTCGACGATTGTCGATGCCGACAAAATTTGCGTCATTCAGAACGGGCATGTTACCGAACAGGGACGCCATGAAGAATTGCTTGCACTTGGAGGGGCTTACGCCAATCTCTATAATCTGCAATTCTCGGAAGAGAGCGATAACTAGGCCGACAGAAATCGGGATAAACTGGCGTGCAGTTTCATAAACGGATCATAAAAAGCGATCAGGCGCGCAGCACTTTGTGCTGGCTTGCGGCAACCTATATCCGGTTCATTCGTCTTACCGGTCGCTGGCACACGGAAGGTGGCGATCATCCTGCGCATTTCCTGACCGAAGGAAAACCCTTTATCGTGGCTTTCTGGCATCAGCGGTTGCTGATGATGCCATATACATGGCGTTCGGTTGCGGGGAACCGACCGTTTAACATGCTGATTTCATCGCATCGCGACGGTGAAATCATTTCCCGTACAATCGGCCATTTCGGAATTGCGACAATTGCCGGGTCAACCGGGCAAGGCAAGGGCGGCGCGGCAGCGTTGCGGCGTATTCTCAAGGCCCTCAAGTCCGGCGAAGTCGTCGGCATGACCCCGGATGGACCACGCGGACCACGCATGCGGATTTCAGATGGCATTGTGCAGGCGGCAAAGCTTGCAGGCGTTCCGATTTTCCCGCTGACCTATTCTGCCTCAAGACGCCGCGTTTTTGGCAGCTGGGACCGGTTTGTTTTGCCGCTTCCATTTTCAAAAGGTGTCTTTAGCTGGGGCGATCCCATCCATATCCCGCGCGATCTGGATGACGACGGATTGGAAGCAAAGCGGCTGGAGCTTGAAGCAGCTTTGACCAAGCTGACACAGGAAAGCGATGCCAAGCTTGGCCTTGACGTGATTGAACCTGCCGGACCGGATGAACTTCCCAAACAGAAGCGGTCGGCCGTGGTGGCGGCGGCAGAACAGGAAACCTCTAAATGAGCCTGTTTTACGCCTATCGCGTTGCGACACGGCTTTTGGGTCCAGTACTTGGTCTTTATCTGCAACGGCGCAAAAAACGCGGCAAGGAAGATGCAGGAAGGATCGGCGAACGGTTCGGTCATGCCAGCGCATTGCGCCCGAAGGGAAAGCTGGTCTGGATACACGGGGCCAGCGTTGGCGAATCCCTTTCCGCCCTGCCGGTGATTGATGCCCTTCGTGCGCGTTTTCCCGATGTGTCGATACTTGTCACCACCGGCACCGTCACATCTGCGGCAATGATGTATAAACGCCTTCCGGAAGGTGTGATCCATCAGTTTATTCCGATTGACCGACAGGTCTGCGTTGCGCGTTTCCTGCACCACTGGAAACCTGATGTTGCACTTTGGCTTGAAAGCGATTTCTGGCCCAACATTCTGACAAAGGCCAAAAAGGCGGGAACCAAACTGGCACTTCTGAACGGTCGTATCTCGGCTCGAAGTTTTAAAAGCTATTCCCGGTTCCCTTCCTTCATTACACCGGTGATTTCGGCCTTTGACCTGATCCTCAGTCAGGGGACAGAGGAAACCGAGCGTTTCATCGCATTGGGGGGAACCGATGTTCGTGCGGTCGGGAACCTGAAATTCGCAGCCCCCGCCCTGCCGGTTGATAGCGACACGTTGTCCGAACTCAGGATACAGATTGGCAATCGTGCCGTATGGCTTGCCGCAAGTACGTTTGACGGCGAAGAAGCCGCATGCGCGCAGGTTCATAAAAGCCTTGCCAGCAAACATGAAAACCTTCTGACGGTGATCGTTCCCCGCCATTCTGACCGGGCCAACGATATCGAAACCGACCTGATCGCAAAGGGCCTTCGCGTGGCACGCCGAAGCCTTGGCCATGTGATTACCGATCAGGTTGATGTTTATCTTGGCGATACCATGGGCGAGATGGGGCTTTATTACCGGCTTGCACCGGTATGCCTGATCGGCAAGACCCTTTGCGCATCGGGTGGGCAAAACCCGCTGGAACCAGCAAGGCTTGGCTGTGCGATCCTGCATGGCCCGGATATGAGCAACTTTAACGAAATCAGCCGCGAACTTCTCGCCGCCAGGGCATGCCGTCCGGTTGCCGATATCGATGATCTGGCCCGTCAGGTTGATACCCTTCTGACATATCCGGAAAAGGCCCGGACACTGGCAAATGCTGCGCTGGAATATGCCAATTCCAAGGCCGAGGTGCTTGATCGGACGATGGATGCAATCGCGCCGCTTTTAATCAGCGAGGCCGCCAATGCGCGCCCCTGATTTCTGGCAAGCGGATGGTTTCTGGGCCAAGGCATTATCGCCCCTGTCGCTGCTATGGCGGGCGGGTGCGGGCATTCGCACCATGAAAACAACCATGCGTCATCCCGGATGCAAGGTTTTCTGCGTTGGCAATTTTACCATCGGCGGTGCTGGAAAAACCCCGACGGCAATCGCACTTTACCATACGCTGCACGATATGGGCATCAACGCCCATTTTCTGAGCCGTGGCTATGGCGGGCGTGAAATCGGCCCGCACCGCGTTGATCCGGCGACCGATACGGCCTCCGATGTCGGTGATGAGCCGCTGCTTTTGGCACATACCGCCACAACGTGGGTTTCGCGTGACCGGGGCATGGGGGCCGAAACCGCCCGTAATGCCGGGGCCGATGCGATTATCATGGATGACGGACTGCAAAACCCGTCCGTGATCAAGGATTGCAGCTTTGCCGTTGTCGATAGTGGTTTCGGCATTGGAAATGGTCGCGTGATTCCGGCTGGGCCGATGCGCGAAACACTTGAACAGGGCTTGGCAAAAGTCCACGCCATTATCCTGATTGGCGATGGCAATCCGCCATTTCTGGCAAATCTTCCTGCTTCTGTCCCGGTTCTGAGGGCCCGAGTTGTGCCTTGCAACGGTGTCGAGTTTGACGGTCGCAGGGTCCTTGCATTTGCGGGCATTGCCCGCCCGGCGAAGTTTCATGATAGTCTGCGCGCCGTGGGGGCCGATATTGTCGCGACAATCGACTTTGCCGATCATCACCCGTTCCGTGCATCTGAATTGGCAGAACTGCGTCAGAAAGCAGCAGCACTGAATGCGGATCTGGTGACGACGGAAAAAGACCTGATGCGCTTGCCTGCCGAGCAGCGGGACGGCATAAGCGCACTTGCTATCCGGCTGGCATTCGACGCCCCGCACCAGCTTGAGAAAATCATTAAAGCGGTATTGTCTGATGGCTGAACGCAGCACCTTTTACAAAGCACGCCAGAAATATGTTTCCCATCCGTTGCAGGGCCTCGCAGCGCATCTAGTCTATTGGATTTTTGCCGCGATGCCGATCGATATGGCGTCGAATGCTGGTGGGGCACTCTTGCGTAAATTCGGCCCGAAACTGGGCCAGACAAAGAAGGCCCGAAATAACCTGACCCGCGCATTTCCGGAAAAATCCCGCGAAGAAATCGATGCCATCATTTGCGACATGTGGGAAAATCTGGGACGTAATGCGGCTGAAATTCCGCACCTTCACAAATTGCGCCCGGGCGGTCCAAGGATCGAGGTTGTCGGTCTGGAAAACGGACTGGCATCCAAAAATGATGACAAGCCCGGTGTGTTCTTTACCGGCCATATCGGCAACTGGGAAATCGGCATGACGCTGGCAACCGCGATGGATATGGACATGATGTGTGTCTATCGTGCGCCGGATAATCCATGGGTTGACCAGTTATTCATCCGCGCCCGAAAGACATTCCGTGGCCAACTGGTAAAAAAGGGTGCCCAGGGTGCCCGCCAGATAACCCGATACATGAAAGAAGGCGGCCATGTCGCCATGCTGGTCGATCAGAAGATGAATGACGGGATCGCTGTACCGTTCTTTGGGCGCGATGCGATGACCGCACCGGCGCTGGCACAGTTTGCCCTGAAATACGACTGCCCGGTAGTTCCCGTAAGGGTCGAGCGGCTTAACGGGGCCTATTTCCGGATGACGTTTTACCCGGCACTGGAAATTGTCCCGACCGAAGATCGCCACGCAGATATCCTGCACATCATGACCGAAGTTAACGCGATGCTGGAAAGCTGGATTCGTGAACGGCCGGCACAATGGCTTTGGCTTCACAAACGCTGGCCGAACTAAGCGGCAATTATCACGCTGGCATTAACCTAATTGGAACGACCTTGCACCAGACTGGTGGGCACCTCACCACCATCTCCGGGGAGTTTCTTTTTGCTGCGTTTCGTCGTCCCGCTTTTCCTGATCCTTATTGCATCGATGTTTGCGGTCTGGCCGTCCTTTGCGCTTGAAGGCGACACCGGCAAGATCGAAAGCAGTTCAAAAAATGTGCGCATACGGATTGCCGAGCTTGATCAGCAGTTGCGCACACATCTGCAAGAAGCGGTCGAAAAATTCGGTGATCGCCAGATCGAATGCGGTGCCAGCGGCGAAAAGAAATCACTGTCAGATTGCATTGCCGAAGACGACGATAACCTGACGCAAGCCAAACTATCGATTGCACGCGCCAAAGATCGCGACGCGGAAGAAAGCCCGCTTGATGAACTGGCTGCAACCGAAGAACGTTTTGCCATGTTCATCGAACGTCTCAATAAAACCAACGACCTTCTGTCCCGTGCCGGGGCAAAGATGTATCGAACGAGTTTCGATATCACACCGGAAATGGATCAGCTTCGCCGACAGGTTATCGCCTATGTCGAACGCAAACAGGAATATGATCTGCGTCTCAATCAGGCGATGTTGATCGCTGGTGTAACGCTTGTCCTGATCGCTATTTTCGCGATGATCTTTTTCGCCACACGCCGCATTCGGGGAAATTAGGATCAGCATCCTTTGTTGCAGGACAAATTGCATTGATAATGCGATCAATCCCCTTTACCGAGTGGCGTAAGAGCTATCGCCCGAGGAAACCATAATGACACAGGCCTACTGGCAGGACATTCTGGTCGCATTGCGCCAGATCATCCGCGCAACCGATCTTCATTCCAAACGAATGATGAAAGCCTGTGGCCTGACCATCCCGCAGGTGATGGTCCTGCGCGCGATCGACGAATTGCAGAACGTCACAGTGCGTCGCATTTCCAATCATGTGTCCCTTAGCCAGGCAACGGTCACAACAATCCTGAACCGCCTTGAACAGCGCGGGCTGGCAGAACGCCGCCGCAGCACCACGGACAAGCGCGTTGTCAATACGGTTCTGACGGAGGCAGGTCAGAACGTCCTGAAAGCAGCCCCCACCATGCTGCACGAAGAATTCATATCGCAGTTCGAAGCCCTGCCCGATTGGGAAAAAACGCAGCTTTTGTCATCCATGCAGCGGGTCGCGACAATGATGAATGCGGAAAAGATTGATGCGGCTCCGTTGCTTGACGTCCGCCCTGCGGACGAAATTCCGCGTTAAGCTGGTTCAAGCCGGATTACAGATCGGTAATCACAATTTGATGGCCATTGCGTCTGGCATCCCCCACCGCATTGAATTTTGTGCCATCACCACTGACCTTGGCGGCGTGAACACCGCCAAAGAACATATCCTCCGCATCCCAGCGCTGCTGTTCTTCCATGCTAAGACCATCCAGAAGCGAACCGTCAAATCCCGGTTCGACCGACAAAAGACTGTCTTCGACATGAAGTCGCGGTGCCGCCACCGCCCCATGCAGGGTCATGTCATAGGCATCGATATTCAGCATCACCTGCAACATGGTCGAACGAATGCGGTTTGACCCGCCAGATCCAAGTGCAATCGCATCACCATTCGCCGCCAGATACAGGGCCGGGGTCATCATCGATGTCATGCGCACACCGCACGGCCAGTGATGGAACCCATCGGGTGACAGATCAGCTTCGCCCAGCATGTTGTTAAGCATGATCCCGGTGCCCGGCACCATCCGCCCGGAGCAGGACCCGTTCGAAATTGTCGCGGCGGCAAGATTGCCATCGCCATCAACCACGGAAATATGGGTCGTGCCATCCTGGCTAAGCGGGCGTTCGCCGATCATCGACCGGTAGGATTCGCAGAATTCGTCGGCAAGGATCGCTGGGCTTGCGCCATATTCGCTACGTGCCAGCCCCGTGGCATGAAGAATGCGCGAAATCGCTTCCAGATGGCGGGCAGAGCCAAATGCCCCGAGTTCTATTTCGCGCGCAAGCTTAAGCCCGAACCCGACCAGAACCCCGCCCGATGCAGGCGGCGGGTTTAAAACAAACCGTCCGTTGCGTCCGGCAATCAATAGCGGATCACGGACCAGAACCCGGTATGCCGCCAAATCAGCGCCCGTAAGATAGCCACCATATTCCCGGCATTCGGTCACTAGCGCATGACCAAGATCACCGTGATAAAAACCGTCCGAACCGGTTCGCAACAAATATTCGATGCTGTCGGCCATATCTGCCTGACAAAGAATGGAACCCTCGTCGGGCAATTCAAATCGGTCTTCATCCTGATGTTTCAGCGCACCGAAAACCGCCCGGCTGTCTTTGGAAAAGGCCAGAAGCGGGGTTACGATCCCCATGACGTATCGCTGAAACGCATCCAGCCTGACCCCGTCGCGAGCCGACGTAATTGCCGGTTCGGCCAGCATCGCCATCGGCAATGATCCAAGATCGTCATGCAGCTTGAAGATACCGGCAACCACGCCCGGCGTTGCAACCGAACCGTATCCACCGTGAAATTCCTGGGTAACGCCACCGGCAAATGTCGCAAACCGGCTTTCAAATTCAAGCTCTTCGCGCGGGCGTTTGGCAAGCGGGGTTTCGACAAAGAAATCATAAAGCCTTGGCGGTTTACCCGCCGGACGGGTCATGACAAACCCGCCCCCGCCAAGCGACGCCAGAACCGGCTCCGCCACGCATGCCGTCCACATCGCGGCGGTCACCGCGTCAAAGGCATTGCCGCCAGCCTCAAGCACATCGGCAGCCGCGCGTGCTGTGACATCATGTCCTGCGGCGACGGCTCCGTGCTTTTTCATGGCAGACGTTCCCTATTGTTTATCCATCGTCAATTGCTGGCCTTTGCCTTTGCGGCCTTTTGTGCATCTTCCATCGGCGGCACAAGCAGGGCCGCGTCGACACGCGCATCCCCGACATTGATCCGCCAGTCCAGATGCGGCCCGGTTGCCCGGCCACTTGCCCCGACCTTGGCAATTGGATCACCCTGACGAACCACATCACCAACTTTCACATCGATTTCCGACAGATGCAAAAACGCCGAAACCATGCCAAGCCCGTGATCAATAAACAGGGTCGCCCCGGAAAAATACATATCGGGATGCGCCAGCGTCACAATCCCGTCAGCCGGTGCGACAACCTGTGTTCCGGTCGGAACGGCAATGTCTATCCCCCAATGCGGGGCACGCGGTTCGCCATTCAAAATGCGTTGTGATCCATAAACGCCGCTGATCGGCCCCAAAACCGGCCAGATAAAGCCGTTCTTGTAAAATTCCCGGGTAAATCTTTCGACACGTGCTTCACGGGCCTGACGCGAATCATCCTTGATCCGATCCATGACTTTCGGATCCGGTGTCACCATTTTTGGTGGCAGACCATCAATCCGCTGAATATCAAATTCGCGATCACCGATGTCATAGGCGTATTCTTCGACAGCCCCATCTGCATCGCGCAAAGTCAGCTTGGCCGGTCCTTCATAGTCGCGCGGGAAGCCAAGGATAAAGGCCCCGTCCGGACCGATCGTATCAATAGCCTTGCCATCCAGAAGGATGCTGCCGCCGGGTTCGGTCTGCCCGAACACGATGCCGCCCTGAACAAACTGGCCCTCATAGGTCGGCTCGGCCGCGATAGCACCGAAACACGATACAATTAAACCGGTTGTTGCCAGAAACGTGGTCATTCCGAAACGCATCACAAAAGGCTCCCTTGCCTGTCATCATCTTTGGGGGCCGGGTCTTTTTTCCGGGCCGGTTTCGGTTTGGATGCGGATTTCGGCGCGACTGTGGCAACCGGTGCCGCCTCGGGTGCCCCAGAGGAATACGTCCCTGCTGTCACATCGGCACGTCCATCCTGCATTTCCAGAATGTAACCCTGCCCGGCAATCAGATCCGATGCCCTGCCGATCAAACTTTCGTCCGCACCGCGCACCACAGCAAAGCCGCGTTTCAGAACATTGCGATAGGAATAACTTTCCAGAAGACGGTCATAGCGCGCCAGTCCTTCGGCTTCGCGATTCAGGATATTTTTAACCGCCGCCTGCATCCGACCGGCCAGATCGCCGATCTGTTTGTGATCACGTGCGATATCGCGTTTGGCATTTGCCGGGCGAAGTCCGGCTGCGGCCTGATCAAGACGAGCCTTTTGCATCTGGATCGCGGATTTGATCGCCCCATCCAGCCGCAGACCAGCATTTTCCAACCGCCCGCGTTTTTCCGAAAGCTGTTCACGCGGGCTAACCAGCCTTGCCCCGGCTTCGTTCAGACGCGCACGCGCCTGCTGTAAAACACTGCCTGCCGCACGTGGTAGCCGATCGGCCCAGTTATCAAGGGTCTGGCTGCGTTCTTCAAGCATCCGGCGCGGATCGCCAAGGCCACGCGCAAGGCTTTCAAGGGCGGTGCGTTTTTCCACACCAAGCCGACGGACTGCCTGCGTCAGACGAAGGCCGTCTTCCTCGACCTGACCAATCAGATCAAGCCGCACGGGAACGGCCTTTTCCGCGGCCCCCGTCGGGGTGGGCGCGCGCAGGTCGGACACAAAATCAATCAGGGTGGTATCGGTTTCATGACCGACCGCCGAGATCACCGGAATGTCGGATTCCGCCACCGCACGGGCAATGATTTCCTCGTTAAACGCCCAAAGGTCTTCCAGCGATCCGCCTCCGCGCGCGACGATCAGGACATCGGGGCGCGGAATATTGCCATAGGGCAAAAGATCATTGAAACCGCGCACGGCCTGCGCGACCTGCTCGGCGGCACCGGTTCCCTGCACCACCACGGGCCATAACAAAACACGGCGCGGAAACCTCTCACGCAGCCGATGCATGATATCGCGGATAACCGCCCCGGTCGGGGATGTTACAATCCCGATGACATCAGGCAGGAACGGGATCGGCTTTTTGCGATCCGCATCAAACAGTCCTTCGGCGGCAAGTTTCTTTTTACGTTCTTCCAGAAGTTTCAGAAGCGCGCCTTCGCCGGCGACCTCCATCGTTTCGATGACAATCTGGTATTTCGACCGGCCCGGGAATGTCGTCAGCCGCCCGGTCACAATGACTTCCATGCCGTCTTCGGGTGCAAGGCCAAGCTTGGTTGCCTGCCCGCGCCAGCAAACACCATCCAGCACGGCCTGATCGTCTTTGAGGGCCAGATACATGTGACCGCTGCTTGCGCGCTTGAAGCCGGAAATTTCGCCGCGCACACGCACAAACGAAAACGCATCCTCGACCGTGCGTTTAAGCGCGTTGGAAAGATCAGAGACCGAAAATTCCGGCAGATTTCCCGGTTTCGCGGGTTCTTCGGGCATGGGAGCGAACGGGTCGAACAAATCTTGCGTCATCAAGGGCACTTTATGCTAAAAGCCCGCATAAATTTTCAAGCGGGATGGGGTGCAAGCCTAGTTCATCCCGTCTGGACCATCAAGCAGTCGGACACGTAATCGAGGTTAAAATCATGAAGGTTCTGGTCGTTGGCGGTGGCGGACGTGAACATGCATTGTGCTGGGCAATTGCCAAGAGCCCGCGGCTGACCAAGCTTTGGTGTGCGCCGGGCAATGCCGGGATTGCCGATTCAGCAGAATGTGTTGCCATTTCCGATAGCGACATTGACGGCCTTGTGAAATTTGCCACCGACAATGCGGTCGATCTGGTTGTTGTCGGCCCCGAAGCCCCGCTGGTCGCGGGCCTTGTCGATGCGCTGGATGCGGTTGGCATCAAATCGTTTGGCTGTTCCAAGGCTGCCGCACAGCTTGAAGGCTCTAAGGGTTTCATGAAGGACATGGTCGCAAAGTTTGGCGTGCCATCTGCGGCCTATGGCCGTTTCACCACGCCTGACGAGGCGCGGGCCTTTGTTGAAAAGCACGGCGCACCGATTGTTGTAAAAACCGACGGCCTTGCCGCGGGCAAGGGTGTCACGATTTGCCAGACAGTTGACGAAGCCCTTGCCGCGATCGACGAATGCATGGTCGGTGGCAAATTCGGCGATGCCGGTGCGGAGCTGGTGATCGAGGAATTCATGACTGGCGAAGAAGCATCCTTCTTTGCCGTCTGCGATGGCGAAAATGTCATTCCCCTGATTGCGGCACAGGATCACAAGGCCGTCGGCGAAGGCGATACCGGCCCGAATACCGGTGGCATGGGTGCCTATTCCCCCGCCCCGGTCTTTACCAAATCGGTTGAGGACAAGGTCATGGAACAGATCATTGTTCCAACCGTCAAAGGCATGGCTGCCGAAGGCCATCCGTTCAAAGGTGTCCTGTTTGCCGGTCTGATGATTGACGATGCAGGCAACCCGAAACTGATCGAATACAACATCCGTTTTGGCGACCCGGAATGCCAGGTTCTGATGACGCGCCTGAAATCGGATGTGCTTGATATCCTTGATGGGGCAGCGACCGGCAAACTCGATACCGTCAAACCCAAATGGCATGACGAAACCGCAATGGTCGTTGTCATGGCCGCCAAGGGTTATCCGGGCAGCTACGAAAAAGGCACCGAGATCAGAAATGTTGCCGATGCGGATGCGATGGAGAAGGTCAAGGTCCTTCACGCCGGAACGAAAATGGATGGTGACAAACTGACCGCGACAGGTGGTCGTGTTCTTGGCGTTACCGCACGTGGCACGTCGGTGACCGAGGCGCAAAAACGCGCCTATGAAGCGGTCGATACCATTGACTGGCCGGGCGGTTTTTGCCGCCGTGATATCGGCTGGCGCGCGATTGCCCGCGAACAGAAGTAAGCCTTTGAATTAAAAAAGACCGGGTCATGCAGCCCGGTCTTTTTTCATGCCTGCGTGATAGCGCACCGCACATTCACCATTCGGGCCATGTTCTATGGTTGCCTCGACACCGAACACATCGCGCAGATTTTCCGATGTCAGAATGTCGGCAGGGCTGCCAATCCCCACCAGTTCCCCATCGCGCATCATGGCAATCCGGTCGCAATACATCGCGGCATGGTTCAGATCGTGCAGGGCTGCGACCACGGTAACCGGCAATTCGCGCACCAGTTCCAGTAATCCAAGCTGATGGCGGATATCCAGATGGTTTGTCGGCTCGTCCAGTAATAGGAATTTCGGTTCCTGTGCCAGCGCGCGCGCAATATGAACCCGCTGCTTCTCGCCGCCCGAAAGTGTATGCCAGAACCGGTCGGCCATATGGGTCATGTCGACATCACCAAGGGCGCGGTTAACAATCGCATCATCCCGCTCAGACCAAGGTGACAGCATGCTGAGATATGGTGTGCGCCCCAGTGCTACCGCCTCGCGCGCGGTCAGGCGGTCCGTGGTGTCGGCCTGCTGTTCGACAAAGCCGATCTGCCGGGCCAGTTTGCGACGGCCATGCTTTTTCATGTCCTGCCCTGCCAGCATCGCATGCCCCTGATCAGGTGGACGAATACCGGCCAAAACCGACATCAAACTTGTTTTGCCCGATCCGTTCGGCCCGATCAGGCCCAGAAACTCGCCCGGTTCGACGCGCAGGGAGACATTTTTGATGATCTTGCGGAAACCGGCAGACCAGACGATATCGCGCAGTTCCAGGGTCATCGCAAAATCCTTCCGTGGCACAGGATCAGGGCAAAGGCCGGCGCCCCGACAAGGGCAGTAATCACCCCGATTGGCAAAACCTGCCCCGGAACGATCACGCGTGAGATGACATCGGCACAGACCAGAAACAGTGCGCCAATCAATGCAGATAACGGCAATACCAGCCCATGGCGCGTGCCGACAAAAAAGCGCGCGGCATGCGGGATCACCAGTCCAACAAAGCCGATCGAGCCCACGATGCTGACCATCACCGCGGTCATCATTGCCGCCGCAGCAATCAGGATGGCATAAACGCGTCTGACCGGAACACCAAGCGATGCCGCAGATTCACGGCCAAACGTAAAGGCATCAAGTGCGCGTGCATGCCAAAGACACACGACAAGCCCGACAATAGCCACAGGCAAGGCCAGCCACACATCGGGCCAGCGCACGCCGCTAAGATTGCCCAGAAGCCAGAACATGATGCCGCGCGCCTGTTCGGCACTGGCCGACTTGGTGACAATGAAGGATGTCAGGGCGTTAAACATCTGCGACCCGGCAATCCCGGCCAGAATGATTGCCCCCGTGCCGCGCCTGGCCTGTAACGCCAGAAGGGTCACAAAGGCGAATGCCGCCACTGCGCCGATAAATGCACCAAGTGACAGTGAAAGCATCCCGGCCCCAAGACCAAGAATCACGATACTGACCGCTCCGGTCGACGCCCCGGCTGAAATGCCCAGCAGATAGGGATCGGCAAGGCTGTTGCGCAAAAGCGCCTGCAGGACCGCGCCGGAAACGGCCAAGGCCGCCCCGCAACTTGCGGCAACGATTGCGCGGCTCAGCCGATAGTTCCAGACAATACCGGCATCAATCGCATCCACCGGATGACCGGCATCCCATAAATGATTGGCAATCGTGTCGATCACCGTACCCACCGGGATTGCTGTTTCACCCACCGATGCGGCAACCGCCAGGACCGCAGCCAGCAACATCAGCGCGGCAAATGCCACGCTGATGCGTTTTAGGAAAACGGGGCTGGAAATGACGTTACCGATCACTGGCCCGATCACTGGGTTGCCTCGAACGCCTCGATTGCCTTGGCCAGGGTTTCTATGCCCTCGATTGTCCGCATGGTCGGGTTCATCGACTGGGCATCCATGACGACGATATTTCCGCTTTTGACCGCACTCATCTGACTGGTTACCGGATCGGATTTCAGGAACTGCATTTTCAGTTCCCAGTCATCGGCCGGAAAACGGCGACGATCCATTTTGCCAATCGCAATGATATCGGGATTGGTTCGTGCGATGGTTTCCCACCCAACCGTCGGCCATTCATCGTCACTGTCGATGACATTGTCGACACCAAGGATCGACATGACATAGGCTGGCGCACCTTTCTGACCGGCGACAAACGGATCAACATCGATTTCAGCGCTGGAGAACCAGAACAAGGCCGAAATACCCTTGCCGTTGACAGCGGCGACTTTTTCACGGGCGGCTTTTTCACGGGCTTTGAAATCGGCAATCAGTTCGGCACCACGTTCCTCGACATCGAAGATTTTCGAAAGGTCATCTATCCCCTGATAGATCTGATCCATCGAAAAGGCATCGATTCGGGTTCCGTCGCCGCCCGTGGTGTTGTCCTTGCCCAAGCAATCGGCTGGCGCGGTATAGACCGGGATTGAAAGTTCGGCAAACTGGTCAATCGTTCCGACCTTGCCATTCGGGCCGATATGCCATTGGAACTGGGTTGCCACCATATCGGGTTTCTGGCCGACCACGCTTTCAAAGCTGGGATCGTTGTCTGCCAGACGCGGAATGGTGGCGTTGACATCGCGAAACTGTTCATTTACCGGACCAATCCAAACGGCAGTTCCAACCACCCTGTCGGCCAGTCCCAGAAGATAAAGCAGTTCCGTGCTGCTTTGACCCAGCGATACGACGCGGTTCGGGGCCTGATCAAGGGTCAGAGTCCGACCGCAATTTTCCAATGTAAGCGGATATTCCGTCGCAGATGCGTATTGCGCGAAAGAAGCCAGTCCTGCAGTAAACACCCCGACTGCAAGAACCTTTTTGTTAAGTTCGATCACTTTGCGTCCTTTCATGGATATGCCGATCCGGGATTTCATTCCCGATCCAGCATACCAAACCAAAAATGTTATGTTATAACATAACATCAAAGTTACTATGGTCAAGGGACTGGCAAAGGTGCTGAAAAATGGCGGGAAATGTCAGGGTTCGAAGGCAGGCAAAACACATTGCAACCTGCGCGAGACGGTGACATATACCGACATCCTCCGGGGCACCCCGCCCGGTCCGTCGTCGTCATGTCAGCAGGTCTCCTGGCTCGCGGGTCGTTGTGTTTTCCGGCCTTCCCAGGAAACATCCCAGTGGCTTTCAGAAGGAAAACACTCACCGCCTACAGTTGCGGGGGCAGCTTCGGTTAACCGTCCAAGAGGACGGCTTCGAATTCCCTTTATCCTTATCGGATACTGACATCAATTGGTGTCACATAGTCATAAGGGACCGTCAAGCCAATTGCGAGTAAATCGCAATAATTACAATTTTCAATAGGCGTTCGCCGCCGCCGTGCCATCGCCGCCCAGCCGCCCAAGGATTGCCGAAACATCGCGCATCGGTGGTGCACCGAACATGCGGGCATACTCACGACTGAACTGTGATGCGCTTTCATAGCCGACCTCATAGGCCGCGGTCGCCGCGTCCTTCATTTCTGTCAGCATCATCTGGCGCGCCATCGTCAGGCGAAGCCGTTTCTGATACTGAAGCGGGCTCATGGAGGTTACCTGCTTGAAATGATGATGGAAGGAAGACGGGCTCATATTTGCCTGTGCCGCAAGATCATCGACCCGAAGTGGTGCGGCAAAGTCGTCCTTCATCAGACGGATGATTTTGGAAATGCGCTGCATGTTGCTGCCACCCATTCCGATTTGTGCAATCCGGGCCCCCTGAAGGCCGCGCAACAGGCGATAATGCACTTCGCGCAGAAGCATCGGCGCCATCACAGAAATATCGTCTTTTTCATCACAAAGGCGCAACAGACGCATCACCGCATCCAGCAAGGTATCGCTGGCATCATCGACATGAAGCCCGCAATCGCTTTCGGATGCCGATCCGATCTGAAGATCGATCTGGGTTACAAGGTCACTTAGCATCTGACCATCAAGTTCAATCGACAGACTGCGATAGGGAAGGGCTGCACTGGCATTTGTCACACAGCCAACAATCGGCAGGTCGACCGACGCCACAAGATACTTTCCGGGCGCGTAACTGAAAACCGCCTCGCCCAGAGTGACCTCTTTGGCACCTGACGCGATAATACAAAGGCATGGCTTATAGATTGTCGGGACTTTCATCGATGGCCCGGTCGCACGATACAGGTGCATCGCACTCACCGGCGTCTGGGCAACGCCTTCTCCTTCGCAGTATTTGTCAATCAGCACAGACATCTCTTCGAACACAGGCATCGCCAAACTCCTTTGTTTCTCTAATATGAACTATAGCGATCCGGACTGTACTGAAAAGCGGTTTTCGTACCGTTCGGAGGAACAGGCAATTGATCAAGAGTTCTGTGTATTCATCAGATTGCTGTTTGCAATCACATTGAGCGCCATCAACCAAACACGGAGGATGTCATGTCGCTTATGTCCAGCAATGTTGAAAACAAGGTCGTCGTTATCACCGGTGCCAGCAGCGGGATTGGCGAAGCCACGGCAAAGCTTCTGGCTGAAAATGGTGCAAAGGTCGTTCTGGCCGCCCGCCGCACGGCCAAACTACATTCCATCGTCGCCGAGATCGAAGCCGAAGGCGGCACCGCCACATGCCGCGCGGTTGATGTCACCGATGCCGACGATGTCGAAGCACTGGTCTATTTCGCCAAAAACACCTATGGCCGCATTGATGTGATGTTTAACAATGCCGGCGTCATGCCCCTGTCGCCACTTGCCGAACTGAAAATCGACGAGTGGAACAAGATGATCGACGTCAATATCCGTGGCGTGCTGAATGGTATTGCCGCCACCCTGCCATTGTTCAAGGAACAGGGCGGTGGTCATATCATCAACACTGCATCGATCGGGGCGCATCTGGTATCGCCGACCGCCGCGGTTTATTGCGCCACCAAATACGCCGTATGGGCCATTTCAGACGGCCTGCGTCAGGAAAGCCGGGATATCCGCGTTACCATGGTTTCGCCAGGTGTTACCGAAACCGAACTTGGCAACGATATCACCGATGACAGCGCCAAGGGGTTCCTCGGCGAATTGCGCAAAACCGCCCTTAGTCCGATTTCGATTGCATGGTCTGTCCTTTATGCAATCGCCCAGCCCGACAGCGTCGATATCAACGAGATCATCGTACGCCCGACGGCATCGGCATATTGATCCGTACCGCCCAAAGAGGCCCGCATGGCACGTCATATGTTTGCGTCTTCTATCACCAGTCTTCTGATGCTGTTTTCCAGCACCGCCACCGCACAGGAGGATACCGTCATGTCCACAACCACATCGAACGACCCGCATCCCTATGTCGGAATGTGGGTCACGGCAGACGGTAACATCCGTCAGGAATTGCTGGCCAATGGGCGTTATGACGAGGCGCGCGGCAATCGTCAGTCCGCCTATCAGGGACGTTACGAAATTTCAGGCAATCACATCGATTACTGGGATGATACCGGCTTCACCGCAGATGGCTATTTCGAAGATGGCGTTCTGTATCACGCCGGAATGGTGATGTATCGCCAGCCGCTGCAATAGATATTCTGATTTCAGAGCCCCACTGCACCGGTTAACCCCGATGCAGACCCCGCAAGGAACGGTATCCGATGGATGCCGTTCCTTTTTCATGAGTGAAATCTTTAACGATGATCAGCTTGCCGTCGCGGGCACATTGCCGGTCGGGACATTCAATTCGCCAGCGGCTGCAAAGGTGAACAGATCAATCGGTTCGGAAAGCCCGCGCACGTCCATTTGCCCGATCTTGCGAAAATCTTCTGCTGCCAGGTACTGTGCCGTCGTTGCAGAAATCAGAACGTCGGTTCCCAGTTCCTTGTTCATCACTTCCAGTCGGGCTGCCATATTTACCGTATCGCCATGCACGGTATAGTTCTGTCGTCCACCCCCGCCGACACTTCCCGCAATCACCGTCCCGGTGCAAATCCCTATACGTGTACGCACATGAATCCCCGCGAAATCCCGACTTTGCACAAGTTCGGAAATCTCGCGTGCGGCGCGCACCGCACATCTGGCATGATCGGGGTCCTCGGCCGGGACATTGAACGTCGCCAGAACCGCATCGCCCTGAAACTGGGTGATCACACCATGATGGCGGGTGATGATCTGTGACACCGCATCGAAATAGGTATTGAGAACCTCGACAATTCCTTTTGGACCGATGGTTTCGGTCAGCTTGGTGAAATCGGCCAGATCGGCAAAGAGGATGGTTGCCTCCCGCTCGACCGGAGCCAGTGACCCGCGTTTGGAAATCAGCACCTCGGCCACGGCGGGTGGCACATATTGTCCGAAAATGTCGGAAATGGCGCTGCGTTCCTGCTCGGCCTTGATCTGGCGGCGGACCGTATGGCGCGCCCGCCACATGACCAGACCAATCAGAATGGCAACAATAACCAGCGCCAGGGCTTCCTGTACGCGGCTCCAGGCGCCGATAAAATCGGGGCTAAAGAAATAGGTCACAAAGGTCTGGGTATCGGGCGATGTGCCAATATCCTGCCAGTCATAGGTTTGCGTCATATCGCGGATGGCATAAAGGAACGCACCAAGCCATCCGGCAGCACCGCAAATACCGGCCCATAAAACAAGCCCCGGTGAAAAGCTGAATGCGGCAACCCCCAGAATGATGAAATAAAACGGGAAGATCGGTGTACGGAAAATCACCGCCTGGGGCAGATCGACATTGTCAAAAACCGGCTGCGTCGCAATCAGAAGCGACAGGAACCCGATATCAAACGCGATGAACAGATACTTGATCCAGTTCCGATCATAGGATGATCCGATAATCCGGTAATGGATAATGCCAAACCCGGCAAAGACACCGAGCGCAATCAGATATTCAATGGCACGTAACGGGTCGCCTGACCGCGACGCCACAAGCCAGACGCCCATCAGGATCAGCGCGACCAGACGCCCCTTGATCGCCAGTCGCAGGCCTTTCTGTTCCGCCTCGTGGAAAATGGCTTTCTGCTCGGGCTTTCCCATAACGGTTTGCTGCATGAACATGTCTTTCTGCGATGGCGACCCCGCCATTTTAATGATTGCAAGATTATTTAGGCAGACATCGAACATACCGCCATGCGAAAAACGCAGATATTACGATCTTGAATTCGCCATGTTTTATCCCGATTACGTCCACACTGTCCGGTATAGTTCCGGACATCTTAAATTAACGGGACCTGATTGATGACGACTTCTGTGGAACGCAGACGATTTCTGAAATCCATGGCCGCTGCCGGGCTGATCCTGCCGGGTATGTCGCTGGTCAATGGCGCATCGGCGGCCAACGAAAAACTTGATCTTGGCGAACCGCAAAGCTTCAGCTTTGACGCCCTGATCAAACGCGCCGAAGCCATGTCAAAATCGCCTTACGAGCCGCCTGTCGCCCCCGATCCCGAAATTGTCGGCAAGATCGATTACGACATTCATGGCAAGCTGCATTACAAGCGCGAATTTTCGCCATACGCCGATGGTTCGGGCACCTATCCGCTGACATTCTTCCATCTGGGTATGTATTTCGCCAAACCGGTGCATATGTATCTGGTGGATGGCGGCAAATCACGTGAAGTCGTCTATACGCCCGATTATTTCGACATGCCCGAAGACAGTATCGCGCGCAAACTTTCGGAAAACAGCGGCTTTGCCGGTTTTCGTCTGCATGAAAATGTCGAACGTGATGACTGGAAGACCCAGGACTGGGCCGCGTTTCTTGGCGCGTCCTATTTCCGCGCGATTGGCGATGAAGGTCAATATGGTCTGTCCGCGCGCGGTATTGTCGTCAATACGGCAACGTCCCAGCCCGAAGAATTCCCCGATTTCCGGGAATTTTATATCGAACCGGCGAAATCGGCCAATGCCCCGGTCACGGTCTATGCCCTGCTGGATGGTCCCAGCATCACGGGTGCCTATCGGTTCTATCTGACGCGCGGCGAAGGTGTGACGATGGATGTCGAAAAACACCTGTTCCTGCGCAAGGATATCGAACGCCTTGGTATCGCCCCGCTGACCAGCATGTTCTGGTATTCCGAACAGAACAAATCGTTCCGCTTTGACTGGCGTCCCGAAGTCCATGATAGCGACGGACTGGAACTTTGGACCGGGAATGGCGAACGCATCTGGCGTCAGCTGAACAACCCGGAAATCATCCGTACATCGGCATTTGGCGATAAAAACCCGCGCGGGTTTGGGCTTATGCAGCGCGACCGCGAAGTCAGCCATTATCTTGACGGTGTGCGTTATCACCGCCGCCCCAGCCTGTGGGTCGAACCGCTTGGCGCGTGGGAAGACGGTGCCGTGCAGCTTGTCGAAATCCCGACCGATGACGAAATTCACGACAATATCGGTGCTTTCTGGGTGCCGAATGCCCCGGCCAAGGCAGGCAATAGCTATCAGTTCCGCTATCGCCTGTATTGGCAGGCCCATAACCCGTTCCCGATGGACAAGCTTGCCCATGTCACCGCCACCCGTATGGGGCGCGGCGGCAATCCCGGCACGGTCCGCCCGAAGGATGAACTGAAATTCTCGGTCGAGTTCGAGGGGGAAATCCTTGGAACCCTTGCCTATGGCGAGTTCCCGGAAGTCATTGTTTCAACCTCGCGCGGGGAAATTGTCCGCACCAAGATCGAGCCGATCATGGATACCCGCATTTGGCGTGCGGCGTTTGACCTTAAAGTCGACGGCAACGAGCCGGTTGATTTGCGGATGTATCTGAAACGCGGTGATGCCCCGCTTAGCGAAACCTGGATGTTCCAGCATTTACCGGGACTTCGCGGGCAGACACGCGAATAAAAACAAAGGCCCGTCATTTTGGCGGGCTTTTTTATCAAATCCATGAGAGAGATTAGATCAAAAATTTAATCTCGAAATATTAGGTAAATATAAATTTCAAATTTGAAATATTTATATACAATGATACAATAGGGAGAATATCTTCATAATTGAGTAAAAACATGGAAAAAATAAATAAGTACCTGTTGGACACCAATTTTTTCAATCACGTTTTGGATGATCTTACGAATTTAGACCATTTTACAAATCACAAATTATTCGTGACTCATATTCAACTTGATGAAATCAAACAAACTTCTTGCGTTGATAGACGAGAACAGTTGCTTTCACGGTTCCAGACTATTGATGCAGAATCCATTCCCACAAACGCGGCAGTTTGGGGCGTCTCAAACTGGAATGAAGCAAAATGGGGCGATGCCAACGGGCTCTATGAAAAGTTGCTATCCAGGATACAAAACCTTGATAAGGCCTCAGGTAAAAAGAAAAGACCTGAAAACCAAAGTAGAGATGCCCTGATAGCTGCCACTGCTATCAGTGAAAACTTCGTGCTCATTACAAATGATCACAACCTAACTATAGCAGCTGAAGAGTTTCATTGTACGGTCATTGACCCTAAAAATATTGAGTAAAAAGTAAAACCACTCACCTCAGAGATCCGAAGAAATCCTTCAAAAGCTTACCCGCCTCGACCTCGCCGATCCCGCCGTAAACTTCCGGGCGGTGATGGCAGCTTGTGCTTTCGAACACCCGCGGGCCGTGATCAATGCCACCGCTTTTAGGGTCATAGGCCCCGAAATATACCCGCCGCAGACGGGCAAACGAAATGGCGGCAGCACACATCGGGCAGGGTTCCAGCGTGACATACAGATCACAATTGGGCAGGCGCGGTTCGCCCTTTGCGCCGGCAGCTGCACGGATCACAAGGATTTCGGCATGAGCTGTCGGATCATTGAGTTCCTCGGTCAGGTTGCCGGCACGCGCCAGCACCTCGCCACTGTCGGCATCGACCAGAACAGCACCAACCGGCACCTCGCCGCGCCTTGCGGCGGCGCGCGCCTCATCTAGCGCCATATCCATAAAGCTGTCTGCGCTCATGATCTGTTTTCCATCCCGGAAAAGCAATTGCCCCAACAGGCACATTGCGGGTTTGATTTGTTTTGTTTTTTATCGGGCGTTAAGCATATGAGATTGCAATCTGTGCAAGGATCGGTCAAGCGGTGATAAGATCATGGCCGATTGCACATATGCGTGAATTGCCGTTGCCCTTCTAACGCACCGGGGTTAGTTTCCGGCCAAATTCATGGCATCGTACATATGCAAAGCAACCATCAGCCACCACCAACGGGATTTGACAGAACATGAGTGCCAGAAAACCGATCATCGGCATTACCCTTGATTCCGAGGAACCCGGTGGCTATTCCAAATTTCCGTGGTATGCGCTGCGTGAAAACTATGCCGGTGCGGTCACGGCGGCGGGCGGCATTCCCATGCCCCTGCCCCACGAGGTTGAACTGGTTCCCGATCTGCTGGATCTGATTGACGGGCTTGTGGTCACCGGTGGCGCATTTGATGTCGATCCCAGCTTGTTTGGTGCCGAAGAACGCCATGACACGGTGATCACCAAAGACCGCCGCACCAAGTTTGAATGGGCGATGGCCGAAGGTGCGCTGAAACGCAATATGCCGGTTCTGGGTATTTGCGGCGGGCAGCAATTGTTGAACGTGATCCTTGGCGGATCGTTGATCCAGCATATTCCCGACAGTGTTGAAAACTGCCTGCCGCATGAACAACCCAACCCGCGCAACGAGCCGGGGCATGATGTGACCGTCGAAACCGGCACCCTGCTTTCGCGCATTGTCGGCGATGTCAAAAGCCTGTCGGTCAATTCCGCCCATCATCAGGCCGTGGATAAGGTCGGCCCGGATGTGATCATCAATTCCGTCGCCCCGGATGGTGTGATCGAGGGGATTGAACATCCGGGATATCGTTATTGTCTTGGGGTGCAATGGCATCCTGAATTTCATATCAGTTCGGGCGATGCGAAAATCTTCGACGCCCTGATTTCCGAGGCCCGCAAATGAGCGACCAGACCCCGAACCCGACCGAAGATACCGAAGAAAGCAAACCCGAACGCATTGCCAAACGCATAGCGCGTTCCGGTGTTTGTTCGCGTCGTGATGCCGAACGCATGATCGAGGAAGGTCTGGTGAAGCTGAATGGCAAGGTGCTTGACAGCCCAGCCGTGACCGTCACCGACGAAGACGAAATTTACGTCAATGGCAAACCGTTGCCGCAAAAGGAAAAGCCGCGCCTGTGGCGTCTGTTTAAAAAACGCGGGCTGGTTACCAGCCACCGTGACGAACAGGGACGTGATACGGTTTTCGAACATCTGCCAAGCTATATGCCGCGCGTGATTTCGGTCGGGCGGCTTGATCTGAATTCCGAAGGTCTTTTGCTGCTGACCAATGATGGCGAGCTTGCCCGTTATCTTGAACTGCCTGCCACCGGCTGGGCACGCCGGTATCGGGTGCGCGTCCATGGCCGGATTGACGAGGCGAAACTCAAACAGCTTGAAGACGGTGTCACGGTTGACGGCATCAATTACGGTTCGATTCAGGCCGAGGTTGACGTTCAGAAAGACAGCAATGCCTGGATGACGGTGACCCTTCGCGAAGGCAAAAACCGTGAAATCCGCCGTGTGATGGAACACCTTGGCTGGCCAGTAACGCGTTTGATGCGTGTATCATATGGCCCGTTCCAGTTGGGTAACCTGGCCCCCGGCGATTGCGAAGAAATCACCGGCAAGGTGATGAAAGAACAGCTGGCCGCGTTCTTCAAGGGTGATTACAGCAAGGTTTCCGAAAAGAAATCGGTCGCACGCGGCGGCACCGGCCGCCCCAAGGCACCGCGCACCGTGTTTGGCAAACCAGCCGCGCCGCGCCGTCGCCAGCAGGGCAGCAACCCGAACGCCGTCACCGATGACGCCCGGACTGAGAACAGCTTTGAAAACCGGACACGTCCGGGCAATCGCGCCAGACCGGCCGTCGCACGCGGAGAGGTATCGCGTGGTGGTCCTGCGCGTGAAAACCGCGAAGATCGTAACGACCGCGGTACTCGGGACGACCGGGATAATCGCTTTGATGATCGCGACAACACAAACCGCCCAGCCAACAAAGGCCGCGGGCGTTATGCGCCCGGTGGCAAAGCCGGTGGTGAACGCAATAGCGACGGTGGGAAATCGTTTGGTAGCGGTCGCGGCAAGCCATCTGGCAATACCGGCGGCAATCATCGCGGCAGCATTGCCGATGGAAAACCCGGCAATCGCCCGGCGGGACGCAGCGGATCGAAACCGGCGGGCAATCGTCCGCGCGGCAAAAAGGGTTAAGGCAGAATGCGGATTGTTGGCGGAAGTCTTCGCGGGCGGCTTTTGACCGCACCCACCGGGCGCGATACACGCCCGACACTGGATCGCGTTCGCGAGGCCCTGTTTAACATCCTGACACATGCATCGCGCTGGTACGAGGACGACCAGAACCCGCTTTATGACGGTCTGGTTCTTGATGCCTATGCCGGTTCCGGGGCGCTGGGACTTGAAGCCATTTCACGTGGCGCGCAAAAGGCGGTTTTCTTTGACCTTGATCGCGGTGCGCTTGCCGCCGTCGAACAGAATATTGCCGATTTGAAACTGGGTGATAAAACCCGCGTTCAGCGCGCCGACGCAACCAAGCCACCGCGCGCACCAGAACCCGCCAGTATGGTGTTCCTTGATCCGCCCTATCATAAGGAATTGCTGGGACCGAGCATTACGGGACTGGCAAATGCCGGTTGGATCAATGATGAAACGCTGATCATTGCCGAACGCGATCCGCGCGAACCGGCACCGGAAGTCGACGGCCTTGAAACCCTTGATAGCCGCAAATATGGTCGCTGCCAGATCGATATCTATCGCCTTGGCGCTGCGTCCTGAACCTTTATTGATTTCCCGGCTGTGTTATGGTGGGCTGCCTTTCGAAAAGTCAGGCGATGTTGAGCGATGAAGTTACTGCCCCCGACAGCACCCGATCCTGAATTTGGTCGCCGCCTGCGCCAATGGCGCCGCGAAAGCGAGATAAAACAGGCACGCCTTGCCGATATTGTCGGTGTCACACAGGCAACCGTCTCACGCTGGGAAAAGGGGTTGCAAAACCCGGCCCCGCTTCAGATCGACCTTTTGCATCAGATGATGACGCGCAACCGCAATTTCCGATTGGATCAGGCGATCAAACGACTGGTCATTCATTCGCGACAACGCGTCCACCTGATCGAAGATCGCAGCCATCGTTTGCTGTGCGCATCGGGACCGCGCGAAAAGGAATGGCAACGGGATTCCGGTGATCTTCTTGGCACATCCCTTTGGCGTTTTGCCACGCCGGAAATCGCACAGGCCGAAAAACGCCTGCATGGCATGGGCTGGCACGAAGATCAGGCTGATCATCTGAGTTTCGAAACATCCGGGCGCGACGGCCCGCCGATGCCGATTGTCGATAAATTCATCCTGTGGGAACGTTTTTTCCTGTCCGATGGTACCGCCGTTCGCCTGACCACCGGTTTTGACCACCCACCTGCATAACCGTTTCGCGCATATTTCATACGTGGATCGTTGCAACGGGTTTCCGGTAAAAGGAACCCGCTATTTTGGTTCGCCCCGACCAAATCGTTTATTGAATTGACGGATTGCCCCTCATGCCACCGATTTTTGCCATTTGTGTTCTTTATGGCCTTGGACTGACAGCCTCGATGCAGGTTGGTCTGGTGGGGCCGATTGCACCCGATCTTCGTGCCGGTTTTGATCTTAGCCAGGCGCAGTTCGGTCTTGTCGCATCGCTGATCACGGCGGCAGGGGCCCTGTTTGCGATTCCCGCAGGCGTTTGGGCCGCACAGGCCGGATTGCGCCGTTCGCTGTTTCTGGGCGGCATCATGATGATCATCGGGGCTACAATCTTTGCAACAGCATCAAACACCGGAATGCTTTATGTCGGGCGCCTTGTCACCAGTATCGGATATCTTCTGATTGTGGTGGGTGCGCCAAGCTGGATGGCCAATCTGGGCAATCCGAAAACTGTCGCCATGGCCATGAGCATCTGGGGCACCTTTATCCCGGTCGGCATTGCCATGGGGAACTGGACCAGTGCCGCAATTGTCGCATGGCTTGACTGGCGCATGGCGGTTGTTGCCTGCACCGTCCCGATCGCGATCCTTTTGCCCGCCCTGATGTTGCTGACCAAACCGCGCGAGCAAAGTTTCAACCGGTCCCTGACATCGGGTATTTCCGGCGTCCTGAAATCCCGCCCGGCGATGCAGGTTGCACTGACATTCGCGGCCTTTGCCGGGGCAACGTCCGCTGCCCTTGCGTTCATGCCCGCCATGATGGCCGATAATCTTTCAATCAGCATTCCTGTGGCTGCCGCCATCATCGGCACCACCGCGATTGCCGGAAACATTATCGGAAGCGTCGGCGCCGGGATGATTTTGGGCCGCGATATCCCGGGCCGCCGGATCCTTGCCATCGGCCTTCCGGTGATGGCAGCCGCCATCTTCGCCCTGTTTGTCAGTCAGAACATCGTGATCAGCGTCTTGGCATTAATCCTGTTCAATATCGGGCAGGGATCGGTTGCCGGTACATGTTTTGCCCTTTTGCCGCGCATTGCCGGTCGCGATCTTTCGATGCCCGCCCTTCAGGGGATGCTGGCCCAGTTTGCCGAGATTTTCGTTGTGATTGTTCCACCGGTCGCCGGTGCGATGATCGACTGGGCAAGCTGGAAGGGGGCGGCATTTCTGCTGGCCGGATTTTACCTTGCGGGATTTGTCATTTCGCTTCGATACCGCCCGGTCCGCATCGTAACCGCGGATTAGACCGACTATACAATGCGCTGTCTTGACCTATCCCGCAAAGCAGGCGACCCTCGTTGCCAGACAAAAGCAGAGGGCAAATAACGCCCGGCACAAGGGAAACGGAATGACCTGGATTAAAGCCACCTTTATCGGCATGATATTGCTTGGCATTCTGGTGATTTCCGCGTTCTTCATCTGGCTGGCACCGGTCGGCGCGGGCTATACGGCCAAAATCATGTGTTCGGCCATTTTTGTGAATGGCCTGCCGTCGAACCGGGCACATGAAGAAGATGTTCTGGCCGATAACAATCCTGCTCTGTCGCTGATTACCGCCAATGTCGATTTGCGCCATCAGACGGTCAGCGCGCATGCATTCGGTTTTCGCAAACGGATTGCTGTTTATCGGCCCAATCTGGGCTGCACACTTTCCGATGATCCGGCACGCATAGAACAGCTTCGCACGACAAGCCCGTTAATTCGCCCGATCCCGGCCCAGCCGCTTCGAACGGCATCCGTCCCCGGCAATATCGACCGGCGCGCCTTTAGCACCATTCTTGCAGACGCCATGGACGAACCCGGCACCAATGCCTCGCGGCGCAGCCGGGCTATTGTTGTTTTGCACCGGGGCAAGGTCATTGCCGAACGTTATGCGCCGGGCATCACCGCCAGCACCCCCCTGCCCGGTTGGTCAATGACCAAAAGCGTCTTCAATGCCCTGCTTGGCCGCATGCAGCAGGAACATATGATCCCCGGCGTTGACGGACCGGTTCTGATCAATGAATGGCAATCAAAGCTGAACGATCCGCGCGCGGTTATTACCTATGACCAGTTGTTGCATATGAGCAGCGGACTGGCATTTGATGAAAGCTACTGGAACCCGTTATCCGATGTGGTTCAGATGCTGTTTGTCGAACCGGCAGCCGCCGGATTTTCTGTTGCCCGCCCGCTTGAACACAGTCCGGGCACCGTCTTTGCCTATAATTCCGGGGCGACAAACATTCTTTCGGCTGCCATGCGCAATATCAGTGGCTCGTCCCAAAGCTATCAGCATATCCCGTTTGATTTGCTGTTCCGGCCGCTTGGCATTGGCAATGCTGTGATCGAAACGGATCAGGACGGTTATTTCATCGGATCGAGCTTCATGCATGCCACCGCGCGGGATTGGGCCAAGATTGGCCAATTGTTCCTGCAGGATGGCGTCTGGAACGATGAACGCCTGCTGCCCGCGGGTTGGGTCGATTATTCCATCACCCCAGCCCCCGCCGCACCCAACGGCATCTATGGCGCCCATTGGTGGCTTGAACTGCCCGGGTCTCGCGACGATGATGGAAACCTGATTGACGATGGGCCGCCTGTTCCGGATGACGCGTTCTTTGCCCTTGGTCATGACGGACAATCGATCAGCATCATTCCATCAAAGGAACTGGTGATCGTGCGTCTGGGACTGACGCGCGTCAGAGATGCCTTTGATCTGCGTCGCTTTGTCGGATCGATTGCGGCCCTGTTTCCCGATATTGTCGCCCGCAACGGGGATACGACCGTAGAAGTCGAAAGTGCCCGTCAGGTCGCGGAATAATGCATCCAAGTTTTGGATCAGGCGACCGTCCCAGCGAAACCCAAAACACCCATCACTGCCCCGCCGGCACCCCCTGCCAGAACAAGCGCCCAGACCGGTATTACGCGCCATTGCAAAACGACAAACGCAAGCGCCACAATAACCACGTCCTTTACGTCATGGATGGTTCCGGTCCAGATCGGGTCATATAAAACCGACGCCAGCAAACCAACAACCGCCGCATTGATCCCGGCCAGTCCGGCGCGCATTTTGGGCATATGCCGCACGCGATCCCAGAACGGCAACAATCCGATCACCAGAAGAAACGCGGGCAGGAAAATCGCGATCAGGGCCACAGAAGCGCCCCAAATTCCCCCGGCACCATTTTGCAACACAGCCCCCAGATAGGCCGCAAACGTAAAGATCGGCCCCGGCACGGCTTGAGTTGCGCCGTAACCGGCAAGAAACACATCCAGATCAACCCATCCGGGGGCAACCACGGCTTCCTGCAACAGCGGCAGCACCACATGCCCGCCGCCGAAAACCAATGCGCCGCTGCGATAAAACCCGTCAAACACCGCAAGCCAGGGCGATGGGACAATATTGGCCAATAAAGGCAACCCGATCAGCAACAGACCAAACAGGCCCAAGGCACATATGGCCCCCTTCGGCGATAGGCCTGCGCCAAGGCTTCCCTCAACCTTTCCGGGATCACGTCGCAAGAAGACAAAACCGGCAAAGGCCCCGCCGATAATCACAATTGCCTGCATGCCAACACTGTTGATCGCGATCATTAATGCCGCCGCAATTAGCGCCAGTATGGCGCGCGGGACATCGGGGCATGAGCTGCGTGCCATCCCGACAAGCGCATGCGCCACCACACCAACCGCAACCAGCTTAAGCCCCCAGATCACCGGCCCGGTCGCCGCCAGATCAGCTGCCGAAAGACCAAGCCCGAGTGCGGCCAGAACGATTGCCGATGGCATGGTAAAACCGAGCCATGCGGCAAAGGCCCCCGCCAGCCCCCCCAGCGACATGCCAATCCCCATGCCGACCTGCGAACTGGCCGGACCGGGTGCGAATTGGCAAAGCGCAACCAGATCGCCGTAGGTTGCATCCGAAAGCCACCTGCGGCGCAGAACGAATTCTTCGCGGAAATAGCTGATATGGGCGACCGGCCCGCCAAAACTGGTTAACCCCAGACGCAGAAAAATCAGGAAAATCTGCCAAGGGCGTAAATCGGGCTTGGCCAGGTTTTGGTCGGTCATGCTTTCCCCGTGCTCAGATCAATGCGTTCCCGATGGAACCAAGCGCGAAGGATAATGGATGCAATGGCATGACCAAAGCCCAAAGCAACCGGTTTTGCCAACGTCATCAAACCATCACAAAACGCCCGACTAAGATATTGAGAAATATAACATTATCCCCACGCCGAGCTTTAACTGGGAACTTTTTCCGGGTTTTCTGGAAGAAAGTTCTTGATTTGTTCTTTTATTTGTGACATAAAGATAAAGTCAACAGGACAAATGGGTCCGGAGACAAAACCCGCAAAGCGTGATTCGCTTTTGCGGGTTTTTTGCGTTTCGGGCGGCAAAAACAGGAATGGGATGATGACGGGACAGCGATCTGATCGGCTGAAAGGACGGCGGCGGCATCGCCAAAGGAGCATCACTGGCGCATGGAAAAGTCATTACGGCGGTGGTGCGTCCGGGCCGTGAGGCTGCGGGAAATTTACGAAAACTGTTGTTTATCATGACGGGAGAAATGTGCCCTTGGGGCAAGAGTGTGTGTTCGGGGCAGCGAGAGCCGGGGCCAAGTTGGTCCGGTCCGGTTCAGTCCGGAGCCAGTCCGGTCGGTGAAGCGTGACAATGCCGAGAATCAGCGGGCCCGAATTGCGTCCGCATTGGATCGGCACGGGGTCGGAAGGCGGGTGCCGGGTTGGCTGGCAGGATCGGTTGTCAGCGGGCCGATGGTGCGTTCGGAGTTGTCGAAGGGCCCGTGATCGATGGCGGGATTTGTGTGGCTGCCATGCGGCAACGCTGTGGCCCTTGGGGCGAGGTGCGTTTTGGGGCCAACCGAAAGCGACCGCTATTGGTTCGGGGCAGCTTGGTCCGTCCGGTTGGTGGCGTTTGGCGATGCCGGGGCAGCGAGGTTGGTTGGGTTGGCCGGACGGTTGGTTTAATCGTCATTCGGGGCGCAGAGCCGGAATCCACATCCCATCGAAACGGAATGGCGATCTGGTTGGGAGGGCTGTGTCAGCGGTCTGAAACGCCCGCCGCCGTGAGGCAACGGGCGTTCTCGTGAATGTCAGGAGGACCTAGCGGAAGGCAGGCTCGTCAAGGGAACGCAGTTTGCGCGAATGCAGCTGGTTGACCTCGTTTCGCAGGGTATCGATGGTATCGAGACCAACCTGGAGGTGTTGACCGATACGCTGGCGATAGAAGTTGTTGGCCATGCCCGGCAGTTTCAGTTCGCCGTGAACCGGTTTATCGGAAACACACAGCAATGTGCCGTAAGGCACACGGAAACGGAAACCGTTGGCGGCAATTGTGGCACTTTCCATATCCACCGCAATCGCCCGCGACTGGTTCAGGCGGACAAACAATTCGCTGTAACGCAGTTCCCAGTTCCGGTTATCCGTGGTCGCCACGGTCCCGGTCCGCATGCGGGCCTTCATTTCGCGCCCTTTAAGACCGGTAATCTTGGCCACCGAATTGGCAAGGGCGACCTGCACCTCTGCAATCGGCGGCACCGGAATCCAGAGCGGCAAATCGGAGTCGAGCACATGGTCGTCGCGCACATAACCATGGGCCAGAACATAATCGCCAAGAAGCTGGCTGCGCCGAAGACCGGCACAGTGGCCGAGCATCAACCAGCAATGCGGGCGCAGAACGGCAATATGGTCGGTTGCGGTTTTGGCATTTGACGGACCAACGCCGATATTGACCAACGTCACCCCAAGCCCGTCTTCACGGATCAGGTGATAGGACGGCATCTGCGGCAATTGTGCGACCGGTTCACCACTTTCAACCCAGCCCTTTGGCGCGTTTTTGCGAACATGGACTTTCGGTCCCGGTTCGACAAAGGCAACATAGGGGCTTTGGGGGTCTTCAAGCTGGAGCTTGGCGAATTCGATGAATTCGTCGACATAGCGCTGATAGTTGGTGAACAGCACGAATTTCTGGAAATGTTCCGGCAATGTCGCGGTGTAATGCCGCAAACGCGCCAGCGAGTAGTCAACACGTTCGCCGGAAAACAGCGACAAGGGCTTTGGCCCCTCGGTAATGCCGTAATGCACACCATTGGCAATATCATCATCGGTGCGCGCCAGATCGGGCATATCGAAGATCATCTGAAGCTGGCGGATGTCGGTCGGGCCGATATTGTCGGTTGCGGTTTCGACAAGAAACGGCAATGGGATCGGACGATCCGACACACCGACAACGACCGGCACATCGTGGTTTTTCAGCAGAAGTTCGATCTGTTCACGGTAATATTGTTCGAACAGGTCCGGGCGCGTCAGCGTCGTGCCATAAATGCCAGGGTCACGCGGCGCACCGTAGGACAGGGTGCTTTCGACATGCAATTTCTCGGGCGGCACCTCGATCCCGAGATACGGGTAATAGGCGCGCACAGGCGTGGATTGCTCGCCGTTTCCAAACCGGATAAATGCGTCGCGAACGGACTCTGCACCCGTCGTATAAATTTCCTTGATACGGGCAATTGCCTTGTCGGCGTCAGTAAATTCAAACAGATCGCGGACCGATCCGTGGACGTCGGATACCATAACAAGTTGCTCCTTTTTCTTATTGTTGTATTGAGCGGGAGATTTATCACCGCTAGCCTTGCCTCTGGCAACCCCCAATTCATGCATGGCCGAACATCAAAACGGCGGATCCGTTACGCAAAGTTGGGATACCGATTGTGTCGGAGGCGCATAAAGCCGGGCCACACGGAAACATGCCAAACATATATGTCGGGATTATTTTCAAAAAATCCAAATGACAGTTTTGATGCGTGGCTCATAACCATGACGCGAAATTCATCTCCGCACGGGGATGAAAATCATCGATTCGCGGCCTTATCGCTGGCAAGGCAGCATCAAAACAAAAAAAGGGCCGAAACCAAGAGGTTCCGGCCGATTTCGGAGAAGGGCCTTAGACGTTGAGGGAAAAGACGATCAACTCCGATGCATACTTTATCTGACCATTGGTCAACAAAGTCAATAAATTTTCGCTTCAATGCACTATTGCATTTAACGCATCACTCATGCAGGAGACCGGCACCTGAAGCCAGAGACTTCAATTTTCTAAGACGACGGTAACGCAGGAAATCAACTGTCTTTCCGTCACTTAAATGATCTTTTTCGAAATCACGGACAATTCCTGCTGCGCGCGGATCCGATTGGACAAGATTTTCGATATCGCCCTTGTCTTCATCGTCAATGGATCCGTGCACGTAACTTACGATGTCGTCCTTGCCGTAAACAGCAAGTACATTGGTCATTAGGCTGCCTCCCCCACGAACCGCGATGCGTGTTCCCGGGCTTCGATACGGCCGACGGAAGAACGCAGCTTCCGGCGTGCACGACCTACACGGGATTTGACCGTGCCAATCTCGACATTCATCTGGTCGGCGGCGTCCTGATAGGAAACTTCATCAACAGCCGTCAAAAGGATCGCCTGACGTTCCTGTTCAGGAAGTTCACCAAGGACACGATCGGCATCACGCAGCTGTAAACGGGCCATCTGGTTGCTGCCATGTCCATACACATCACCAAGGTCATCCCAATCGACATGATGTCCGCGGGTTTTCTCGCGACGCTTGCCAGAAATGAATGTGTTGAAAAGGATCCGGTGCAACCAGGCTTTAAGGCTGGTGCCTTCTTCGAACTGATCTTTCTTGCTGATGGCTTTCAGCAAGGTGTCCTGCACGAGATCCTGTGCACGGTCCATGCTATTGGTCAGCCGATAAGCATGGCGACGCAGAGCGGGAACGTGATCTTCAATTTCGTTCATAACTTGATCAGACATCACAACCTCCGTTTTTTGGATGTCCCCACCGTAACAAAAGAAAATATTATTTAAAGTAAAATCGTATGGTTCACTTAGGCAATACAATGAACATGCTTCACAACATTAACCACAACAACAAACATAACAAACACAACCACATTAATATGATCACTTTACGGACATAACATTTAATCATTACTTTACATTACTTGCCTAGGTTGCGTTGGCTGGTTCGGTTCAGGAAGGTAGTTGTAATATGTAGAAAACGGAGGTAACGTAAGTTACTCCAAAATTTCTGAACACGTTGCGTATCAATGGTTTCAGACGCACCCTAGAACGTCTGAACTTAATGAGGGCCCACGAGTGCCAACCTCGAAACGAACTGAAAAGCTTCAAATTATGCTCGACGACGATGAGCTGAAGTTCATCGATGACTGGCGATTTGAGCATCGTATGCCAACCCGGGCAGCAGCCATTCGTGAACTGATTCGCCGCGGCTTGGTCTCCGAGGATGTGGAAGATCCGGAAACCGAAGGGAAAACCACCACCGATTTCCGGATTGAAGCGGAATAATCCGAAGAGATTTTTTTCAATATCTCTGAAAAAAGCCCGGCAAATAGCCGGGCTTTGTTATTTTTATCTCGATTTTGCGTGTTTTCGGATTAAACCGAATCACCTTTTTCGGGCTTTTCAAGCCTGTCAGGTTTCTTGCCCTCGAAAAGACGGGCGATCCCGACACCGAAACCAAGAACCAGCAACCACAAACCATAGTAGCGCAAGGCACGCGATATCCCGATGGCAACAAGAAACAGCCAGAAAGGATATGTCGTCGCCCCGGCGGCCAGAGCGGCAAGCTGCATGGGTATCGGCGCGATACTGATTGCAAAGACAACCCAAAATCCGCCTTCTTCGAATTGCTGTTCGACCTTTTGGAATTCCTGCTGCCCGCCGGCTGTTTCAATGATCGGCTGGATAAGCTCGCCCGACAGGCCGTAGGCAATCAAATACAGGAAAACCGCGCCGGCAACGCTGCCAAGCAATGTAACGGTCGCAACAATCACCCCCCGTCTGCGCGATGCCGCCATGATTGGCGCAATCAGGATTTCAATCGGAATGGGAATAATAGTGGTTTCAAGAAATGACGCCACCGCAATGCCGCCAAGTCCTTTACGACCGGCGGCCAGTTTTTCCAGACGCTGCTGCCAGACGCGCCACGATCCGACAAGACCTTTATTGTTTTTGTTTTGGCTTTTGTCTTCTTTTTCCATAGATGCCTCTGACTGAACATCGTCAAACGTAAAACGGCCCGCCCTTCACGTTAAAGGGCGGGCCGCGGACACCCGGAACACCACATCACCGAGTCAAGGTTGTGATGTCTTATTCGGTGGCATGATCATCCGAGAGCGCCTTCTCAGCATTGTTGAGAGCCTCAAGGGTTTTGGCCTTCATGGTTTCCCAGGTATCAGCCGATGCATCCTTGGTTTCTTCATACGCCTCGTTCAGATTTTCACTGGCGCCGTCCCAAGCTTCTGCAAGTTCATCCACAGCGTCTTTGCTTTCGTCGCTGACATTTGCGGATACTTCATCGTATTTCTCGCCAAGCTGATTGGATTTTTCTTCAACCCAGGCAAGAAATTCGTTCTTTTCTTCATAGGTGAAATCTTTGGCATCTTCATAGCCGGCCTCGGCCTTGTCAGCCATTTTGTTGGCGTCCGATTTCATCGCGTCATCGGTTGCCATCGTGCCTGTCTGATCCGAGCTTTTCGACGCATCTGCATAAGCCGGTGCAGTCACGGCAACAGACATCATAATAGTACCAGCCATAAGAACAGTTTTATTAAGCATCACAACCTCCTGGTTATTAAACAACAGCGCTTTTTCTTTCGCACTGCTTGTCCATTCAAACGGGTGATCCAAAAGAATGTTCCAATTATTCCGATTTTATTTTCTGGAACCTTTGCTTTCGGGTGACGTTTTTGGGGCATGCGTTCGGGATATGCCCGGCCGCCAATAACGGGGTCGGGGTCAGAGCGACAGAACGTTATAAAGAAATACAGGAGTTAAAAATGGCACACAGCAGTATGCAGAGCGTTGCGAAAGAATTTCCGGTCAAAACCGGCGTCGACCGCAAAGACCGTCGCGAACTGGCCAAGATGCTGACCAAGATCATTGGCTCGTCGCACGTACTGTATGCCAAAATTCGCGGCGTTCACTGGAACGTTGTCGGTCCGGCCTTCTATTCGCTCCATAAGATGACCGAGGAGCAGTATGAAGACCTGAACGAAGCGATTGACGATATGGCAGAACGCATTCGTGCAATCGGCTTCCAGGCCCCCACAGGCCTTGCGGAAATGATGGAACATTCCGTGGTCAAGGATCAGACCAAACTTCTTCCGGCCAACGATATGGTCAAGGAACTGGTCGAAGACCACGATAGCGTATCGCGCCTGTTGCGTGATGGCGTGGCAGAAGCCGAAGCAGCAGAGGACGTCAAGACCGCCGACCTTCTGACAGAACGCATTGGCGTTCACGAAGAAGCGGCATGGATGCTTCGCGCAACCATTTCCTAAAACATTTACACAAAACCGGCGCCAGATTGGCGCCGGTTTTGTGTCTCAATCTTGCCGTTCTGTTTGGTCATTGTAACAGTCAGCAAGTCCCGCACCCGTTTTGGAGGCATCAAGGTGAAATCGACCGAGTTGACAGGCAAGGTTTGCATCCTTCTGACACGCCACAAGGTGCCCGACGCATGGCGGGACAATGGTGCAGAACCATTGCGGGCCATTTTCGAGGATGCCGGCTATAGGGCCGAGCTGGAACTGTGTGACGATCCCGTTGCCATGAATGACTTCATCAATGCATCCTGCGAACGGGGCGATATTGTCGTGATCGGCGGCGGTGATGGCACGATCAATGCGGTTATCGATACCGTAATCAAGGCCGGCGTGGTGATGATCCCCCTGCCGCTTGGTACGGCAAACGATTTTGCCCGCAGCCTGTATATCCCCGATGACATCCTTCATGCCGCGCGCGCGGCAATCAATGGCCAGATTGCCATGCTTGATATCGGGCGGGTCAATGGCAAAAGCTTTGTGAATGCGGCCAGTATCGGCGTTCCTGCCGATGCCAGAAAACGCATTGATCCGGATCTGAAACGCTGGACCGGGGCGATCAGCTATGCCGTGGCGAACTGGCAAAGCTGGAATGACATGAAGCCGCTGGAACTGAGTGTGACCTGTGGCGACAATCCGGCAAGAAATCTGAAACTGCGCCAGCTGACGGTTACCAATGGCCAGTATTTTGGTGGCGGTTTACGCCCGCGCGAAAACAAACGCCTTGATGACGGCAAACTTCACATGTTTGCCATTCAGGCCAATGTCGACACATTATCGGGTATGGATATTGCGGCTGAATTGCTGTTTGGCTCGGTCGATGACAGCTCGTATGCGATCAGTCAGGAATGCGACGACATCCGCCTTGAGGGTGGCGAAGGTGAACCCATTCTGGCCGACGGTGAAATCATAAGCCAGTTGCCTGCGCACTTCACCCTGGAGGCCAAGGTTCTTCCGGTTTTTGCCCCCAACGCCTTTCACGGCGAGACGGACCGCACGGCATCATTCCATGATCAGGAAATCGTCAACGACGTTGCGCTTGACGCGCTTGACCTTTCGCTGCGGTTATCGGCCATCTACCCCATGGCGACAGACAACAAGATGAAGGCGATCTGCCACGATACCGCCAATCGCCTGCGTGATATCAATCGCCGTCTTGAACTGGCCCTGCGGCCCTATGGCCTGCCGACATCGTCCCCCGATCCGGATTTGCACAGTCTGGAACAGTTACGTGACCGGGCGATGTCATGGATGCTGACCGATGCCGATATGCGCCTTGCAAGGGGTTTGAAAAACCAGTCCGTAGAACTCGGAAAGACACTCGATCTATGTGCTCTTGACGATATTCCGGGCGACATATCCGCGCCCCTTAAGGATATGAAGGAGCTTATCGGTGATTTGCAGCAAAGGCTCGATGAATTCCAGGCATAGAAAAAGGCGGGATTTTCCCCGCCTTTTTTATTTGATGTCTGTCGGCTCAGTCTTCGAGGCCGGCCAGACTGCGGGCAAATGATTTTGCCTCAAACGGCCGAAGGTCTTCGGCACTTTCACCAACACCGATCGCGTGAACCGGTTTGGCAAATTTCTCGGCCAGTGCGACAACAACGCCGCCCTTTGCCGTGCCATCCAGCTTGGTCACGATCAGGCCGGTAACACTGGTTGCCTCGGAAAAGACTTCGACCTGGGAATGGGCATTCTGACCGGTGGTGGCATCAAGCACCAGCAACGTATCATGCGGGGCGGTTTCATCGCGTTTGTGGATCACCCGGACGATTTTCTTAAGTTCGTCCATCAGATGCGCCTTGTTCTGTAAACGCCCGGCCGTATCGATCAGCAAAAGGTCATAACCTTCGCGCTTGGCCTGATCAATCGCATCAAAGGCAAGCCCGGCGGCATCCGCCCCGGTATCACGCGCAATCACCGGACACCCGGTCCGTTCGCCCCAGACTTTAAGCTGTTCAACCGCAGCAGCACGGAATGTATCGCCCGCCGCCATCATGACCTTAAGCCCCTGATCGCGATAGGTTTTGGCAAGTTTTCCGATTGTGGTCGTTTTGCCCGATCCATTAACGCCAACCACAAGGATCACATGGGGCTTTTTGGTCGTATCAATCACCAGCGGCTTTGCCACGGGTTCAAGGATTTTGGCGACTTCGGTGGCGATGAATTCCTGAATCTCGGCGGGATCGACTTCCTTGTCGAAACGGGTCCGCGACAGCTCCGCACCCAGTTTTGCCGCCGTGGTGACACCAAGATCGGATGTGATCAGCAGATCTTCGAATTCTTCAAGCGCATCATCATCCAGACGGCGCTTGGTGAAGATATCTGCAATCCCGGTGGTCAGTTTCGAGGAGGAGCGTTTCAACCCGTCTTTCAGTCGGGCAAACCAGCTTTTTTTCCCCTCTTCACTCATCCCGCAAGCTCCGCTTTCAGTTTTCCGTCTTCAACGCCAATGACTTTGGCCTTTGCAATTGTGCCCGGTTCTATCACGCGATCTAGCGTAACGGGAGCAAAATGCTCCGTATGTCCGGTATTTTCCTTTTCCACCAACACATTCTCGGTCAGGCCGATGCGTGATTTCAGGAAATTGTTCAACTGGATTTCACCCGCATCACGAAGCGCGCCTGCGCGTTCCTTGCGGATATCCTTGGGCACCTGTGGCATGCGGGCCGCCGGTGTTCCCGGACGGGCGGAATAGGGGAACACATGCAGGTAAATCAACCCGCATTCATCGACAAGACGCAGGGTATTTTCCGCCATTTCATCGGTTTCGGTCGGGAAACCGGCAATGATATCCGCCCCGAAAGTCACATCGGCGCGAAGTGCACGGACCTTGTCACAGAAATCGATGACATCCTGACGCAGATGGCGACGTTTCATGCGTTTGAGCACCATGTCGTCACCTGCCTGAAGGCTGATATGCATATGCGGCATCAGGCGTGGTTCGGTTTCGATCAGGCGGAAGATATCATCATCGACCTCGACCGGGTCAATCGATGAAATCCGCAGGCGCGGCAGTTCGGGCACCTGCGCCAGAAGACGGCGCGCCATCTGCCCCAATGTCGGCTTGCCCGGCAGATCATGACCATAGGAGGTGATATCCACCCCGGTCAGAACCACTTCGCCGTAACCGTTGGCGACCAGTTCGCGGACCTGTGTCACAATCTCGCCCATGGGGACGCTGCGCGAATTGCCGCGACCAAACGGGATGATGCAGAATGTGCAGCGATGATCACAGCCGTTCTGGACCTGCACAAAGGCGCGTGCGCGGCCTTCGAAGCCGGAAACCAGATGGCTTGCGGTTTCCTCGACCGACATGATGTCATTGACGACAACACGTTCATGTTCGGGCATCAGGAAGGTTTCTGCCTTCATCTTGGCATCGTTGCCAAAGATACGGTCGATCTCGGTCATTTTGGCAAATTTGTCGGGATTGACCTGAACAGCACAACCGGTCACGAAAATCTTGGCATTGGGGTTTTCACGACGCAGGCGACGAATGCTTTGGCGGGCCTGACGTTCTGCCTCGGTCGTGACAGCGCATGTATTGATAATGATCGCATCATCAAGACCGGCATTTTTGGCATGGTCGCGCATCACCTCGGATTCATAGGTGTTCAGGCGACAACCAAATGTAACGACGCGCGGCTCTGTCATGCTCGCCCTTTTAATGATCCATTCCGGTTTGGAAAACACTTCCGTCGGCGCCAGCCAATGATTTGCCTGCTGCCAGTACGGAAATTCCGGCAAGCTCAATCGCCTTGCCGGGCGCTGGTTACATACGCTTTTAGCAGTTTTAATGCAAGTCTGGCCGGTTCATGGCACACATGCATCAGGCACGGACGGAATTCTATTCGGCGGCGAAATTGCGATTGCGGCCATCCCTCTTGGCCCGATAGAGCGCACTGTCCGCGCGATCAACGACCTTGGCGGCCCCTTCGCCCTTAACATATTCGGCCACACCGACCGAAACGGTCATGTGACCGAATGACGTTCCGCTTGATTTGGCGCGCACCTCGCGGGCGGCAATCCGCTTGCTCATATCATCGGCCAGCAGCATTGCGTCCTTGAGCGGCGTTTGCGGTAGCAGAATGGCGAACTCGTCGCCGCCATAACGCGCGACCAGATCCCGACCCTTGGTATTGGCTTTGATCATGGACGCGATCAGAACAAGGATTTCATCGCCGATCCGATGACCATATTTGTCGTTCACCGCTTTGAACTGATCAAGATCGACCATCATCACGCAAAATGGCTCGTCAATGTTCCCGCCATCAAACTCGACGCAGCAACTGGCGAGGACTTCCTCGAAATGCATCCGGTTGGAAACACGGGTCAGACCATCGGTGTAGGATCGTTCGCGGGTTTCATGCAGTTCGCGCTGCAGATGGGCGATTGTCTTCAGGTACTCGCCAAGCTGTTCATGCAGGCTTTCGACAGTCGTTTGCATCCGCCCGGTATGCAGGACCACATTGTGAATGACTTCTTCAGCCTTTTCACCGCTTTTAAGGGATGTTTCCGCCTTACCCAGCACATCACTGTAAACGCGAAGCTCGTCGCGGGTGCTGGAAAGGCAGGCATCGCTATTTTCGACAACATCGGAAAAATCTTCCATGCCGCGCTGAAGAAAATCAGCCGCCTGCCGGTCAAAGATATAGCGATAGTAAAGTTGCAGCAGCGCTTCTTCGCCAATCGCCTCGCCGGTCGCTTTGACAGCATCAATCACACGGAGGATTTCCGGGTTTTCTTCGGCGTAATAAACGAACCAGACATGGTAAAGTTCGGGTGTCGGACGCAGCCCGTGATCGCGCAAAGCATCCAGCGTTGCCTTGGCGTAATCCCAGTGTTTTGAGACATAATGATCCGTCTCTGTCACAACGGGTACTCCACCTTTTCAATTATCCATTAATTTCAGAGACCTAAGCCCGCAGAGGCCTTTGTTCGCACGGAACTTAGCCTAATCCGCGGGTTTCAGCCACGCATTCATAATGGTAATCAATCGGTGATCTACACCCGAAAGGACTTAAATCAGCTGCTCCGGATCATAGTACCGGCACCACGTTCGGTGAAGAGCTCAAGCAATACCGCATGCGGTGCACGACCATCGACGATTACCGCGGCCTCCACCCCATTGCGGACTGCATCCATGCAGGTTTCCGTTTTCGGGATCATACCGCCCTGGATCGTGCCATCGGCAATCATTGCATTGATGCTGTCGATATCCGCGTCACGCACCAGTTGCTTGTCGGCATCAAGGATACCTTTGACATCAGTCAGCATATAAAGGCGACGGGCACCGACAGCCTGTGCAATGGCACCGGCAGCCGTATCAGCATTGATATTGTATGTCTGACCGTCTTCACCAACCCCTATCGGTGCAATTACCGGAATAATGTCGGTATTGATGAAGCAATCAAGAACATGCGGGTTGACCTCGACCGGTTCGCCGACAAAGCCCAGATCAAGGACCTTCTCGATATTGCTTTCGGGATCGCGTTTGGTGCGTTGCAGTTTGCGCGCCTTGATCAGATGGGCATCCTTGCCACACAGGCCGACACTGACACCCCCGGCGCGGTTGATGTTCGAAACGATTTCCTTGTTGATCTTGCCGGCCAGAACCATTTCGACAACGTCGATTGTCTGCTGATCGGTCACGCGAAGGCCATCAACAAATTCCGACTGGATGTTAAGTTCCTTGAGCATCTGGCCGATCTGCGGACCGCCGCCATGAACCACAATCGGGTTCATGCCGACCTGCTTTAACAGGACCATATCCTGGGCAAACAGGCGTGCCAGTTCCGGATCACCCATGGCATGCCCGCCATATTTGACCACGATCGTCTGACCGTTATAGCGTCGCATGTAGGGAAGAGCCTCGGACAGGACCTTGGCGCGTGCCAATGTCCGGTAAGCGTTGGATTCCGAGCTTTCTTCTTCAGAACGGACTTCTTCGTTCATGTCTTCTCCCCAATGTTATACGAGCGCTATCGGGTGATTATAGCAGCGTTGCGATTTCTGCGCGAAGCGCTTCAAGGCCGGTGCCCTTTTCGCTTGATGTCGCAAAAAGCTGCGACAGGGCGGCAGGGTGTTTTTTCACCGCTTCGACCACTTCGCGAATGCGTTTTTCCATCTGGCCTTTTTTAAGCTTGTCGGCCTTGGTCAGAACGATCTGATAAGACACGGCGGCCTCATCAAGCATCTTCATCATTTCAAGATCGGCTTTCATGAAGCCGTGCCGGGAATCGATCAAAACAAACACACGCCGCAACGTTACCCGCCCGCGCAGATATTGCTTGATCACATTCTGCCATGTATCGACGATATCCTTGGGAGCCTTGGCAAATCCATAGCCCGGCAGATCGACGATATTAAGCGCCCCATCCAGATCGAAATAGTTCAGCTGCTGGGTCCGGCCCGGCGTGTTCGATGTCCGGGCCATATCCTTGCGACCGGTTATGGCATTAAAAAGGCTGGACTTCCCGACATTGGACCGGCCTGCAAGGCAGATTTCGATCTTGTCTTCGGGCGGCAACTGTTCAAGTTGCGCCACCCCCAACATGAAAGTAACCGGGCGGGAAAACAGTTTCCGCCCGGCTTCGATCTGAGCCGATTCAAATTTCGGGATTGCAGTTGCCGATGGCAATTTTTCTTCGGTCATTGTCGTTCCTTGAGCCCCGCGGGGCGTAACACGCCCCTGCGGGAAGGATGGGGGATCAAACCCCCATCTTGTACATGATGTAGCGCTGTTGTGCGATCGACAGCGTGTTGTTCCATGCCCAGTAGATCACGAGACCTGCCGGGAAACTTGCCAGCATGAAGGTAAAGATCAGCGGCAGGAACATCATGATCTTGGCTTGAGTCGGATCTGCTGGTGCCGGGTTCAGCTTCTGCTGCAGGAACATGGTGATCCCCATGATCAACGGCCAGACACCGATCATCAACATGTGCGGCGGATCCCACGGGATCAGACCAAACAGATTGAACAGCGAGGTCGGATCCGGTGCCGAAAGGTCCTGAATCCAGCCAAAGAACGGCGCGTGACGCATTTCGATGTTCACGAACAGCACCTTGTAAAGTGCGAAGAACACCGGAATCTGAACGACGATCGGCAGGCAACCCGATGCCGGGTTGATCTTCTCGCGCTTGTAAAGCGCCATCATTTCCTGCTGCTGACGCTGACGGTCATCCTTGAACTGCTCGCGCATCTTGGTGATTTGCGGCTGCAGTTTCTTCATCGCACTCATGGATTTGTACGACTTGTTGGCCAACGGGAACATCACCGCCTTCACAAGAACCGTGAAGATCAGGATGGAAACGCCGAAGTTACCAACCAGATGGTTCAGCCACTGCAGGAACAGGAAGAACGGTTTGGTCAGGAAATAGAACCAGCCGAAATCAATCGCGAGGTCGAAATTCTTGATACCATAGTCATTGGCATACTGATCAAGAAGCGACACTTCCTTGGCACCAGCAAACAGACGGGTTTCCGAAGCGGCTTCGGCACCGGCCGCAACCGTGCGGGCCGCACCAAGATAATCAGTCTGGTACTTGTCGGAATTCTCGGCAACATGGTGGCTGAAACGCGTGGTCAGTGCCTCGTCCGAGGACGGTGCCAACGCAACCAGCCAGTATTTGTCGGTAATGCCAAGCCAGCCGCCGGTGGTTTTCTTTTCCACGGCACCGTCTTCGGCAAGATCATCATAATCGATTTCGGTCAGGGTGCCATCAATAACGCCAAGCGGACCTTCATGCAGGATATAGAACCCTGCCGTGGTCGGCTTGCCCTTGCGCGAAATCAGACCGTAGGGATACAGGGTGACATCCGAACCGCTGTCATTTTTGACCGACTGCTTGATCGAGAACATATAATTCTCGTCGATCGAAATCTCGCGATTGAAGGTCAGGCCGCTGCCATTATCCCAGCTCAGCGTGACGGGTTTTGCAGGCGTCAGTTCGTTGGAGCTTGCAGTCCACTGGGTATCGCTGTTCGGAACGCTGACAGATTTGTCTGCGGCAACCCAGCCGAATTCGGCGAAGTATGCATTGTCGCTACCGGTCGGATTCAGAACGTGGATCAGCGGGCTGTCCGGTTCTTCGGTCTCGCGGTAATCCTGCAACTGGATGTCGTCAATCACGCCACCAACCAGACGGATCGAACCCTCGACGCGCGGGGTTTCAATCTTGATACGCGGAGCTTTTGCAAGTGCTGCGTCGCGGTTGACGACCGGAGCCGCCGGTGCTGCACCACCTGGTACGCTGGGCACGTTCGAGGCAGACTGCGGTGCAGTATTGCCATTGACGTCAAGTTGTTCGCGAACTTGCGCTTCTCGATCCTGCGGCGCAGGTTCGGGAGCGAAAAAGAATTGGAACCCGACAAGGATTGCGACCGAAGCTGCAATCGCAATCCACAGGTTACGTTGTTCGTTCATCGCCTCTTTCCGCTTTCGTCCGGCGGCGCAAGACGCCTGACCGGTATTCTATTTACATGACTAAAGCGCCGTTAACCGGAGTTCATCCTCCGACGGCGCTTTGTTTTGTTCACAGCCACATCCGGGCACGGGATCATAACCATGACCACCCCATGGATGGCAACGCATTATCCGTTTAAAACCCATCCAGCCGCCTTTTATTGCCCCATGGCGGGCAAGTGCCTCCATCATATAAGCCGAACAGGTCGGCTGATATCTGCAGGACCACCCGATATAGGGCGATAAAAAGAGCTGGTAGCCGCGAACCGCGATTTGAAGAAGACGCGCCAAGGGGCCCACATTCGATCCGGGAAGGTTACTCATTTATCAGAGTCTCCTGCCTTCGTCGCACCACCGGGCCTTGATCCACGTCCCTTGCGGGGGCGCTGGCTATCGGGGGCGGAAGGTTTGGCATCCGGAATACGCCGCAGGGCAAACCGCATATCATCAACCAGTTTTTCAAAATCCCGGTCAATGGTCTGCTGACGACCGATCACGACATAATCCCAACCGGGCAATGCCATATCCGTCATCAATTGGTCCGCCACGGCACGCAAACGCCGCCGAACGCGATTGCGAACGACGGCCTTGCCCACCTTTTTGGTGACGGTAAACCCGACTCGTGCAAGTCGATCTTCACCGGCGTATTCTGTGTCCGGTTTGATCCCGGGACGCGGAGCGCCCTGAAGGATCAATCCTTGTGTAACCCATTTCCGGCGGGTGCCTGCGACGCGAAGAAACTCTGCGCGCTTTTTCAAGCGTTCCACCGAAACGGTCACAACATTAGGCCGACAGACGCTTGCGGCCCTTGGCGCGGCGTGCGGTAAGCACACGGCGGCCACCGACGGTCGCGCTGCGGGAACGGAAGCCGTGGCGGCGTTTCCGTACGAGTTTGCTTGGCTGGTAGGTGCGCTTCACTGCACTTACTCCGTTCTAATAAAGGTAATCCGATAAAATTCGAGGTCCGCTGTATAGGACTTCACACCATGGCTGTCAATCGCGACAGGGTGAGTTCCCCCAGAAAACCGACAATGCCGCCGAGATTGCGTCCCGACGGCATCCAAATCGTCTTTTCGTCACCACTCGATACGTTCGACATTGGAAAATGTCAACTCGGTTCCATCAGAAAACACAATGGTTCCCGACGAATCGGTGGAGAGTTCCATATAGTTGTGCTTCGATTTCGTAATGCTGCCTTCATCCAGAACCAGGGTCCAGTCACTCGAATCGATATTGCCACCATTGGCACTATGCAATTCGATGGTATCGGTGGTCCATCCATTGGCCCCACCGTCCACATGGTCCGCCCCGTCACCCATGTTGAAAATAAACAGATCCGACCCGCCACCACCGTAAAGCTGGTCATCGCCGGTGCCGCCAATCAGCGTGTCGTCATCATCCCCACCCAGCAGCATGTCATTCCCGGCACCACCGGACAGGGTATCTTTCCCCGCACCGCCAATCAGGGTGTCATTTCCGTCGTCACCATAAAGACGGTCTTTGTCGCCACCACCATCAATCGTGTCGTCACCCGATCCGCCATACAGCGTATCGCGCCCCCAGCCGGTGGTTAGCGTATCGTTGCCCGATCCGCCGTCAAAATAGTTCGATCCGCCGTCCGCGTTCAGGATGTCGTTACCGTCACCGCCAAGGAAAGTGTCATCACCATATCCGCCATGGATCGAGTCGTTGCCGCCCTCGCCCCATACGGTATTATCCCCGCCGCCAACATCAATGCGATCATCACCGTCACCAGACGCGACCGTATCCTTACCGCTGCCGGTCGTGATGCTGTCATCGCCACTGCCGCCAAGGATGGTATTGCGGCCTTCGCCGCCCGTGATCGTGTTGTCGCCATCCCCGGCATCGATATAATCGTCATCGCTTCCGACACTGATCGTGTCATTGCCGGTCCCGGTCCAGATGCGGTTATCGCCTTCACCTGCATTGACGATGTTGTTGCCATCACCGCCAACAATGGTGTCATTGCCGCTACCGGTATAGATGGTGTCGTTACCAGCACCGGTCTGAACGGTGTTCGTACCTTCTCCGGCATAGATGATATTGTCACCGCCGCTGGCATGGATTTTGTCATCGCCGCTGCCGCCGGTGACATAGTCATTCCCCTCACCGGCATAGACAGTGTTTGTGCCCTCGCCACCATGGACGATGTCGTTACCTGCACCGGCATTGATATAGTCGTTTCCGCCATCGCCGGTGATGCTGTCATCACCGTCACCGGCATAAATCACGTCATTGCCGTTTCCGGCCCAGATCGTATCATTGCCCGCATTGGTCCAGATGGTGTCATGACCGCCACCCGCGCCGATGGTATCGTTGCCGGAACCGGTCTGGAACATCTCGTCTGCTTCCGTGCCCCAGCGGGTTTCATTCGGATCGGCGGCTTCTTCCTCAATCGTGACCAGAAGGATCGCGGTTGTTGTGGCGGTATCGCTGCCATCACGTGACTGAGCCGAGACCATCAGCTCGAACGTGCCGAAATAATCACTTGCCGGTGTCAGGGTCAGGCCACTCAACTGTGCCGCACTCAGCGTCCAGGTACCGTTCCCGTTATCAGTCCCGGCAGACAGGGTCGCCCCACCTGGCACACCACTGATGATAATCGTCAGGGTCTCGCTGCTGTCGGTCAGGCCTGCGTCGATATCAAGCGCAACAGCATTGCCCTCGTCCCCACTGGCATCAGACAGATCAAGTGTCGGCGCATCTGCGACACCGGCAACATCAACCGTAATCGTACCGCTGCTCGCCGCAACATCTTCGCCATCCGCAGACTGCGCGGTGACCGCCAGATCAAACGACCCGCTGAAATCATCCGCTGGTGTGATTGTCAGACCGTTCAGGTCGGTTGCTGCCAGCGTCCAACTGCCGTCACCGTTATCGGTACCGGCAGACAACGTCGCACCTTCTGGCACGCCACTAATCGTAACGGTTAGAACTTCGGAGCTATCCGTCAGGCCCGCATCAATATCGAGTGCAATGGCTGAATCTTCCGAACCACTGGCGTCAGAGACATCCAACGTCGGCGCATCCGCCACACCCGTAACATCAACAGTGATCGTGCCGCTGCTCGTCGCAACATCTTTACCATCCGCTGACTGCGCGGTGACCGCCAGATTAAAGGATCCGCTGAAGTCGTCCGCTGGCGTGATCATCAGACCGTTCAGATCAGCCGCCGACAGTGTCCAGCTGCCGTCACCGTTATCGGTACCCGCAGACAAGGTCGCACCTTCCGGAACGCCGCTGATCGTGACATTTAGAACTTCGGAGCTATCCGTCAGGCCCGCGTCAATATCGAGCGTAATGGCCAAATCTTCCGAACCACTGGCGTCAGAGACATCCAGCGTCGGCGCATCGGCAATACCTGCAACATCAACCGTAATGCTGCCTGTTGTGGTCGCGATATCTTCGCCATCGGCAGACGTTGCCGTCACTCCAAGCTCGAAGCTGCCAGAGAAATCATCCGACGGGGTAATCGTCAGTCCTGCAAGCTGATCGGGACTTAGAGTCCAGCTGCCATCACCGTTATCGGTACCGGCTGACAGGGTCGCGCCCTCTGGCACGCCGCTGATCGTAACGGTCAAAACTTCGGAGCTATCCGTCAGGCCCGCATCAATATCGAGCGTAATCGCCGTATCTTCCGAACCACTGGTGTCAGAAACGTCCAATGTCGGGGCATCGGCAACCCCCGTGACCTCTACTGTGATCGTGTTACCCCCAAAACGTGGGGGCCGCGTTAACCGAATTGGGTCTGATGTCGATGCCGAAGAATCTCCGTCTGTGGACCGGGCAACAACAGAAAGGTCGAAAGAACCACTAAAGTTTTCAGGCGGGGTGATTGTCAGGCCTTCAAGGTCACCGGCCTCAAGAGTCCAGCTTCCATCACCATTATCGGTACCAGCAGACAAGCTTGCTCCGTCCGGAACACCACTGATCGTTACGGTCAGAACTTCACTATCATCGGTGAGGGATGCATCAATATCCAGAGCGATAGCTGAATCTTCGTTACCAGATGCATCAGACACATCAAGCAATGGCCTGTCCGCAACGCCCGCAACATCGACCGTAATGACTCCAGTCGCACTTGCGATATCGGTTCCATCCGCAGATTGCGCCGTGACCACAAGATCAAACGAACCACTATAATTGTGAGCCGGACGTATCTTGAGACCATCAAGGTCACCGGCATCAAGAGTCCAACTTCCATCACCATTATTTGTGCCTGCCGACAGGGTTGCACCATCCGGGACGCCGGAAATGGTAACGGTCAATGTTTCGCTCGAATCCGTTACGCCCGCATCGATATCCAGCGCAATTGTCCTGTCTTCGTATCCGCTTGCATCGGATACTTCCAGTGTCGGCGCATCGGCGACACCCGCAACATCAACCGTAATCGTCTCCGTAGCGGTGGCGATATCGCTGCCATCAGCAGACTGCGCGGTGACGATCAGATCAAATGAACCACTAAAATCCTCCGCCGGGGTAATCGACAGGCCGTTGAGGTCGGTTGCTGACAGCGTCCAGCTGCCGTCACCATTATTGGTTCCAGCCGACAAGGTTGCACCTTCTGGCACACCACTGATCGTAACCGTCAGAACTTCGGAGTTGTCTGTCAGACCGGCATCGATATCCAGTGCAATGACAGAATCTTCATTCCCAGATGCATCCGCAATATCCAACGTCGGTTCATCGGCAACACCTGCAACATCAACCGTAATCGTATCCGTCGCTGTCGCAATGTCGCTGCCATCCGCTGACTGCGCGGTCACCGCCAGATCGAACGATCCGCTAAAATCATCCGCTGGTGTAATAGTCAGACCGTTCAGGTCGGCAGATGACAGAGTCCAGCTGCCATCACCGTTATCTGTACCCGCAGACAAGGTCGCACCTTCTGGCACGCCACTAATCGTAACGGTGAGAACTTCGCTGGAATCCGTCAGACCGGCATCGATATTCAGCGCAATGACAGAATCTTCGTTGCCAGATGCATCCGCAACATCCAACGTTGGTTCATCGGCAACACCTGCAACATCAACCGTAATCGTATCCGTCGCTGTCGCAATGTCGCTGCCATCCGCAGATTGTGCGGTGACGATCAGATCAAATGAACCACTAAAATCCTCTGCCGGGGTAATCGACAGGCCGTTGAGGTCGGTTGCTGACAGCGTCCAACTGCCATCACCATTATTGGTTCCAGCCGACAAGGTTGCACCTTCTGGCACACCAGTGATCGTGACCGTCAGAACTTCGGAGCTGTCTACCAGACCGGCATCGATATCCAGCGCAATCGCGCTGTCTTCGGAGCCAGAGGCATCTGCGGCATCAAGCGTCGGTAAATCTGCTACACCTGTGACGTCAACCGTGATCGTATCCGTCGCTGTCGCAATGTCGCTGCCATCTGCCGACTGCGCGGTTACCGTCAAATCAAACGATCCGCTAAAGTCATTAGCTGGGGTAATTGTCAGGCTATTCAGGTCGGAAGCAGACAGAGTCCAGCTACCATCGCCATTATCGGTACCCGCCGACAAGGCCGCACCTTCCGGAACACCACTAATCGTGACGGTCAGGATTTCAGATGCGTCTGTCAGGCCAGCATCGATATCCAGCGCAATGGCACTGTCTTCAGAACCCTTGGCGTTCGCGACATCAAGTGTCGGCGCATCTGCGACACCTGCGACATCCACTGTGATTGAACCGGTTGTCGTCGCAATATCTTCGCCATCGGCAGACGTTGCCGTCACACCAAGCTCGACGCTGCCAGAAAAGTCATCCGCTGGCGTAATCGTCAGACCGTTCAGGTCCGCAGCCGACAATGTCCAACTGCCATCGCCATTATCGACCCCTGCCGACAGGGTCGCGCCGTCCGGCACACCGGAGATCGTGACCGTGAGGACTTCGGAGCCATCCGCCAGAGCCGCATCAATGTCGAGAGCGATGGAGCTGTCTTCGGCACCCGAAGCGTTCGAAACTTCAAGGGTCGGGGCATCAGCAACACCAGAAACATCAATCGTAATAGTACTGCTGGTCGCTGCAGCATCTTCGCCATCCGCAGACTGCGCGGTGACAGTCAGATCAAACGAGCCGCTGAAGTCATGCTCAGGCGTGATCGTCAGCCCTTCGAGGTCATCCGAACTCAAAGTCCAGCTGCCATCGCCATTATCGGTACCAGCGGACAAGGTCGCACCTTCCGGCACACCGGAGATCGTGACCGTCAGGACTTCAGAGCTATCTGTTAGACCCGCATCAATATCAAGCGTGATGGCACTGTCTTCGGTGCCGGACACATTTGACACATCAAGTGTGGGTTGGTCCGCGACACCGGCGACAGCAACCGTAATGGTGTCGCTGATCGATGCCGTGTCGTTGCCGTCCTGCGATGTTACCGTGACGGTCAGATCAAAGCTGCCGCTGTAATCACCGCTCGGGGTGATGCTCAGGCCTTCAAGATCACTCGCGCTCAATGTCCAGCTGCCGTCACCGTTGCTGGTCCCGGCCGACAGGCTGGCCCCATCGGGAACACCACTGATGGTGATGGTCATCGTTTCGCTGGTATCTGTCAGCCCCGCATCGACATCCAGATCAATCGCGCTGTCTTCGCTGCCCGATGCATCCGACACGGTCAAAGTCGGTGTATCTGCAACTGCACTGACATCAACATTGATGACCTGGCTGGTCGATGCACTGTCATCGCCAGCACTTGAAGTTGCCGTAACGGTAAGATCGAATGCACCGCTGTAATCGTCGGCTGGTGTAATCGTCAGACCTTCAATATCTGCGGCCTCCAGCGTCCAACTGCCATCGCCATTATTGGTACCGGCGGACAGGGTGGCGCCTTCCGGCACACCTGAAATGGTGATGCTCAGGATTTCGGTTGTGTCGCCAAGCGATGCATCAATATCAAGGGCAATCGCGCCGCCATCCTCGGCACCCGTGGCATCGACAACATCCAGTGCCGGAGTCTCTGCCGCGGGGTTATAGGACGCACCATCGACATAGATTTCGAGATTCTCGATATTGCTGACCTCGACCCCGAGTGCGTCAAGCATCAGGCTGCCGCCATCTCCGCTTTCGACATGGGCCTTCAGGTCCTGCAATGCTTCAAGAACACCATCGCCTGAAAGCTGATCCGAACTCAGATAAAGCTTCAATGTATCGGTGTTTGAACCGCCATCGACAATGCCGGTTCCCTCTGCGCTCAGATCGACGGTGTAATTGATCTCGTCATTTCCGGCCTCGCCATAAAGGCTATCATCGCCCGACCCTGTCAGCTTGTCGTCCGAATTACCGCCATAAAGCGTGTCCGTGCCGTCTCCCCCATCCAGGGTATCCTTGCCCGAACCACCCAGAATGGTGTCATTGCCCGCATCACCATTCACGACGTCATTGGCGTTCCCGGCTTCTATGTAATCATCACCGTCGCCACCGGAAATCGTATCTTTGCCACCACCGCCATAAATGGTGTCGTTGCCAGCCCCACCATAGACAATATCGTCAGAGCTTCCGGCTTCGACATAGTCATCACCGTCACCGGCATAGATCGTGTCACGCCCGCCATCGCCATAGATGGTGTCATCGCCGGTGCCCGCATCAATGATATCCTTGCCACTACCGCCATGGATCGTGTCGTCACCTGCACCCGACGAAATTTTGTCATTGCCGCCGGCCGCATCGATATAGTCGTTGCCGTCACCGGTAATGATCGTATCGCGACCACCGGTGCCGATCACCGTATCATTCGGGTTGTCGATCACCTCGACGGTCAGGTTCTGCGAAACACTCTGGCTGTCATCGCCATCAACAGAAGTCGCGGTAACGCTCAGATCGAAAGATCCGGAATAACTGTTGCCCGGTGTTATTGTCAGTCCTTCAAGATCGGCTGCACTCAATGTCCATGACCCGTCACCATTGTTGGTGCCCGCAGACAAAACCGCACCGTCCGGCACGCCTGCGATTGTGACGGAAAGTATCTCGGATGCATCCGTAAGGATCGCGTCGATATCAAGGGCGATTGTCGTACCTTCATCACCTGACGCATCAAGTACCTCAAGCAACGGCAAATCGGCCACCGCGGCAACATTGACCATAATCGTGTCGGAAACCGTCGCAATATCAACACCATCAGCAGATGTTGCGGTAATATCGATATCAAAGCTGCCGCTGTAATTTTCTGGCGGTCGGATTGTAAGCCCTTCAAGCTCGGTCGAATTCAGCGTCCAGCTTCCATCACCATTGTCGGTGCCCGCAGACAGGGTTGCCCCCTCCGGAACACCCGAGATCGTAATGGAGAGAACTTCGGAACCGTCTGTCAGACCGGCGTCGATATCCAGTGCAATAGCCGAATCTTCCAAACCACTGGCGTCAGAGATCTCCAATGTTGGCGCATCTGCAACACCGGTAACATCAACCGTAATCGTATCCGTCATGGTGGCGACGTCTTCGCCATCCGCAGACTGCGCGCTCACTGTCAGATCAAACGATCCGCTAAAGTCATCCGCTGGCGTGATCGTCAGACCGTTCAGATCCGCAGCAGACAATGTCCAACTGCCGTCACCATTATCGGTTCCGGCAGACAAAGTCGCACCATCCGGCACCCCGGAGATGGTTACAGTCAGAACTTCAGATGAATCTGTTAGACCAGCATCAATGTCGAGCGCGATGGCTGAATCTTCGCTGCCGGATGCATTCGCAATATCAAGTGTCGGAGCATCTGCGACGCCTGCCACATCAACCGTAATCGTATCCGTTATGGTGGCGACATCTTCGCCATCCGCAGACTGCGCGGTCACCGTCAGGTCAAACGATCCACTGAAGTCTTCAGCAGGCGTGATCGTCAGTCCTTCCAGATCACCCGAACCCAGCGTCCATGTGCCATCACCATTGTTAGTACCCGCCGACAAAGTCGCTCCGTCCGGAACGCCGGAGATCGTGATGGTCAGAACTTCAGATGCATCTGTTAGACCAGCATCAATATCAAGCGCAATAGCACTGTCTTCGGCACCCGAAGCGTTCGAAACTTCCAGCGTCGGGGCATCTGCAACGGCTGCAACATCAACCGTGATCGTATCCGTCGAAGTTGCAACATCTTCACCATCCGCTGACTGCGCGGTCACCATCAGATCAAACGATCCGCTGAAGTCGTCCGCTGGCGTGATCGTCAGACCATTCAAGTCGGCAGCAGATAATGTCCAGCTGCCATCGCCATTATAGGTACCCGCAGACAGGGTAGCGCCATCCGGAACGCCACTAATCGTGATGGTCAGTATTTCAGATGCATCTGCAAGACCTGCATCGATATCCAGTGCAATGGCGCTGTCCTCGGCACCCGAAGCGTCTGAAACTTCAAGGATCGGAGCATCCGCAACACCGGAAACATTGACCGTGACAGAAGTCTCGGTCGTCGCACTATCGCCACCTGCCACGGATGTGGCCCTGACCGTCAGATCAAAGCTGCCCGCGTAATTCTTAGGGGGCGTAATTGCAAGCCCTTCAAGTTGTTCCGGGTTTAAGGTCCAGCTGCCATCACCGTTGTCGGTTCCCGCCGACAGGGTCGCACCCTCCGGCACGCCGGAAATCGTCACACTCAACGTCTCGGTCGCATCCGAAAGCGCGGCATCAATATCGAGTGCTATTGCCGTATCCTCGTTGCCCGAGGCATTGTCCACCTCAAGCTCCGGCGCATCGGCAAGCGGGTTGAAAGCTTCACCGTCAACAAAGACCTGAAGCTCTTCTATATTCACAACCTCAACGCCAAGTGCGGCGAGTGTCAGACTGCTCCGCTCTCCGCCATCGATGTGATTTTGCAGTTCCTGCAAAGCACTCAGGACATCCGGAACGGAAAGCTGTTCTCCTGTCAGATGAAGCTTGAGAATGTCGGTATCACCGCTGCCATCGACAAGGCCGGTCTGTCCGCTTTCGGGCTCGATCGTATATTCAAGAATGTCGTTGCCCGATCCGCCATCAAGCGTATCGCCGCCCGATCCGATCAGCGTATCATCCCACGAACCGCCCGACAGCACATCGGTGCCTTCGCCCCCGTCAAGCGTGTCGTTGCCGCTACCGCCTTCAAGGGTATCATCCCCTGCACCACCAGTGATGATGTCTTCGCCACTGCCACCGTCGAGGTAATCATTCCCCTCGCCACCGGCAATCGTATCGTGCCCGGTACCGCCATAAACGCTGTCGTCTCCGGCACCGGCATCAATCGTGTCATGGCCATCACCACCATATACCGTATCGTCGCCCGCACCCGAGGCGATGCTGTCATGATCCCAGCCACCTTCGATGTAATCGTCGGTATCACCGCCGGTGATCTGATCCTTGCCATCGCTGCCAATGATGGTTTCGCGCCCGTCCGATATGACATCAACGGTTATGGTATTCGAAACGCTCTGGCTGTCTGATCCATCGGTGGAAGTCACCGTCACACCGAGGTCAAATGATCCCCAATACTCGTCTGGCGGGGTAATCTTCAGACCGTTCAGGTCAGCCGCCGACAGTGTCCAGCTGCCATCGCCATTATCGGTACCCGCAGACAGAGTCGCACCATCCGGCACACCGGAGATGGTGACTGTCATAACTTCACTGGCATCGGTCAGACCGGCATCAATATCCAGAGCGATAGCAGAATCTTCAGAGCCATTGGCATCTGACACACCCAAAGTCGGCGCATCGGCTACACCAGCAACATCTACCGTGATCGTGCCACTACTCGTCGCAACATCTTCACCATCGGCAGACTGGGCGGTCACGTTGAGATCAAACGAGCCGCTGAAGTCTTCAGCAGGCGTGATCGTCAAACCGTCAAGGTCATCCGAACCCAGCGTCCATGTGCCATCACCATTGTCGGTGCCCGCCGACAGGGTTGCGCCTTCCGGAACTCCGCTAATCGTGACGGTCAAAACTTCGCTAGAGTCCGTGAGACCAGCATCAATATCCAGCGCGATGGCGGAATCTTCCGAACCACTCGACTCAGAGACGTTCAAAGTCGGCGCATCGGCGACACCGGCAACATCAACAGTGATCGTACCGCTGCTCGTCGCAACATCTTCACCATCCGCTGACCGCGCGGTCACCGTCAGATCAAACGATCCACTGAAATCATCCGCTGGTGTGATCGTCAGACCGTTCAGGTCGGTTGCTGACAGCGTCCAACTGCCATCACCATTATCGGTTCCTGCCGATAGGGTTGCACCATCCGGAACGTCGCTGATCGTAACGGTGAGAACTTCGGAGCTGTCCGTCAGGCCCGCGTCAATATCGAGTGCAATCGCAGAATCTTCGTTGCCAGATGCATCCGAAACATCCAACGTCGGCGCATCGGCGACACCGACAACATCAACAGTGATCGTACCGCTGCTCATCGCAACATCTTCACCATCCGCTGACTGCGCAGTGACTGTCAGATCAAACGACCCGCTAAAATCATCCGCTGGTGTGATCGTCAGGCCTGCGAGCTGATCGGAACTCAGAGTCCAGCTACCGTCACCATTATCAGTACCCGCAGACAGGTTCGCACCTTCAGGCACACCAGAGATGGTTACCGTCAGGACTTCGCTGGAATCCGTCAGACCCGCATCGATATCAAGTGCTATGGCAGAATCTTCCGAACCACTGGTGTCAGAGACATCCAACGTCGGAGTATCGGCAACACCCGCGACATCAACCGTAATACTGCCTGTTGTGGTCGCAACATCTTCACCATCCGATGACTGCGCCGTCACAGCCAGATCAAACGATCCGCTGAAGTCATCCGCTGGTGTGATCGTCAGACCGTTCAGGTCGGCAGCAGATAATGTCCAGCTGCCATCACCGTTATCGCTACCGGCAGACAAGGTCGCACCTTCTGGCACGCCGCTGATCGTAACGGTTAGAACTTCGGAGCTGTCCGTCAGGCCTGTGTCAATATCGAGCGTAATGGCCGAATCTTCGTTACCAGATGCATCCGAAACTTCCAGCGTCGGAGCATCGGCAACACCTGCAACATCAACCGTAATGCTGCCTGTTGTGGTTGCAAAATCGTCACCATCAGCCGACTGCGCGGTGACCGTCAGGTCAAGCGATCCGCTGAAGTCATCCGCTGGTGTAATCGTCAGACCATTCAGGTCGGCAGCAGATAATGTCCAGCTGCCATCGCCGTTGTTGGTTCCGGCGGACAAGGTTGCCCCTTCCGGAACACCTGAGATGGTCACCGTCAGCACTTCGCTGGAATCCGTCAGACCCGCGTCGATATCAAGTGCTATGGCCGAATCTTCGTTGCCAGATGCATCCGAAACATCCAACGTCGGCGCATCGGCGACACCGGCAACATCAACAGTGATCGTACCGCTGCTCGTCGCAACATCTTCACCATCCGCTGACTGCGCGGTCACCGTCAGATCAAACGATCCGCTGAAGTCATCCGCTGGTGTGATCGTCAGACCGTTCAGGTCGGTTGCTGACAGCGTCCAACTGCCATCACCATTATCGGTTCCTGCCGATAGGGTTGCACCATCCGGAACGTCGCTGATCGTAACGGTGAGAACTTCGGAGCTGTCCGTCAGGCCCGCGTCAATATCGAGTGCAATCGCAGAATCTTCGTTGCCAGATGCATACGAAACATCCAACGTCGGCGTATCGGCGACACCGGCAACATCAACCGTAATCGTATCCGTCGCTGTGGCAATGTCGCTGCCATCCGCGGATTGGGCGGTGACTGTCAGATCAAACGATCCGCTGAAATCATCCGCTGGCGTGATCGTCAGGCCGTTCAGGTCAGCCGCCGACAGTGTCCAGCTGCCATCACCGTTATCGGTACCGGCAGACAAGGTCGCACCATCCGGCACGCCACTAATCGTAACGGTTAGAACTTCGGAGCTGTCCGTCAGGCCTGCGTCAATATCGAGCGCAATCGCACTGTCTTCGGACCCGCTCGCATCCGACACATCCAATGTCGGCGCGTCTGCGATCCCCGCAACATCAACCGTAATCTCTTCGACTACGACTGCGCTGTCGGTGCCGTCAGTTGTCGTGACAGATACGGTCAGGTCGAAGCTGCCGCTGAAATTTTCGCCCGGTGTGATCGTCAAGCCGTCGAGATCGGCAACATCAAGGGTCCAGGTGCCGTCACCATTGTCGGTTCCGGCGGACAGGGTTGCGCCATCGGGCACGCCTGAGATGGTGATCGAGATGCCCTCGTTCGCATCAAGCAGTTCGGTATCAATCGAGAGTGCAATCGCACCGTCTTCGGCACCGGCGGCATCGCTGACATCAAGCGTTGCACCATCGGCAACGGCTTCGACATCGACCGTGAAGCTTGTGCTTGTCGATGATGTGCTGCCATTGGCCTCGGTGCTGGTCGCGGTCACCGAAAGATCGAAGCTGCCGTTGTAGTTCTCAGCGGGCGTGATCGTCAGGCCCGCAAGCTGGCCTGATGTCAGTGACCATGTGCCATCGCCGTTATCCGTGCCGGCCGATAAAACCGCCCCTTCTGGCACACCAGAAATCGTGATTGAGAGGGTTTCGTTCCCGCCGTCAAGGTCACGAAGAGCGGCAGAGACATCAAGCGAGATCGCACTGTCTTCGTCACCGGTAACATCCGTGGCAGAAAGGCTTGGTGCGTCGGCGACTTTTGGCACCTCGTTCTGGATTTCGAGTTCCAGAACCTCGTCCAGTTCGGCGGAAGCCGTCGCACTTACATCAGCCGCCGCAACAGCAGCCTCTGATGCCGGTGCGGACCGGGACGCAAAATCAGTTTCAATATTTTCACCTGAGCGGCCACCACCGCCTTCGCGGGCGCCGGGCACAATGGTCGTATCGGGTGTTGAAATCGGTTGCGGGTTATCAGTACCACCTGCATCGTTTGACCGCAGGTAAACCGGGTCGTTTCCTGAGCTGCCGCCAGCAGTTTCAGCGCCCTCGCCAACCGTATCGATATTGTTTTCAAGCTCGACCCGCTCGGCCTCAGCCTGTGTCTGCTTTTCCGTGGCGTCGGCCTGGGTTGTTTCCTCGACCCGTTGATCACCCGCGTTGCGCCGGCGGAACTCGCGTTGCTGTTCGCCCTGCGGATTATTGACCTGATTGCCATAATGAACACTGCCCAACTGTTCGTTGGGAATGCCGCCATCGCCATTCTGATCACCATGCAGTTCGACATGCTCATCCGCGTCATCGCCACTGCGATCATCACGCATAAGATCATCACCGACGGTACCGGCATCTGCCCGGTTTCCGCCCAGTTCGTTGCGAGTGTCTTCTGCGTCGCGAGGATCGTCCGCCATCTAGCCCATTCTCCGAGAAATGCGGGAAGGGAATTCCTGATCCGCATTTCCATACAAAAGTATAGAATTCTCTGTTTTACCAGAGAAACGTGCGGCCAGGCAGTAGAAATGAAATGAACATTTCCAGCGGGACCATTATGAAAACTCAGCGTTCGCTAAATGCCTGATCAAGCGAGACATAAACCGGCTTGAGCAGATATTGCAGCAATGTCCTTTCACCCGTCTGGATGTCGGCCTGAACCGTCATGCCAGGGATAATCGGCTGAGCGCGGGCACCTTCACCGACCCGGTCAGAATCAAGTGCCACCCGTCCTTTATAATACGGTCGGCCATCTTCATCAACAAAAGTAGAGGCCGATATCGATACCAATTCACCACTGATACTACCATATCGTATATAGTCAAATGCGCTGACTTTAACAGTCACCGGCTGTCCAAGATGAACATGACCGATATCCTCGGTCGAAATCCGGGTTTCCGCGACCAATGTATCATCGGTCGGAACCAGTTCCATGACCACCTGTGCCGGGGCAATCACCCCGCCAATCGTGGTAAATTGCAGCCCCTTGATATAGCCCTTGGACGGAGCGCGGATTTCAAGTCGCGCGACACGGTCCTTAAGCTTGCGCAGTGCTTCATCGGCCTGGGCAATTTCGCCGCCAAGCCGCCCCAGTTCACTCAACGCTTCCTCGCGCTGGCTGTTTTGAAGTTCGTTCTGCCGCAGATTGGCTTCGGCGATGGTTTCGCGCGCACGCGCCATTTCCGCAATGACACTTGAAAGATTGCCCTGCGCTTCGTTCAATTCACGCTGGATATTGAGGAACAGGACCTTGGAATTCAGCCCCTGTTCATAAAGCGAGCGGCGCATCGTCACTTCTTGGTTAAGCAGTTCGACAGAGCGGCGCAAAGTCCCTTCCTGCTGCTGGAGCTGGGCCAGTTCGGCGTTCCGTTCCTTGATCTGAACGTCAAGGATTTCGCGCTGGCTGCTATCAAGATCGGTTTTGATCCGATAGATTTCCTGCTGGTTTTTTGCCAGCTCCGGATACTGGTCCATCAGCTGGGTGAAGTCGGGATCACGCGATTCGGCCAGTGCGCGATAACGTTCCGCTTCAAGACGCAGACTGGCCAGTCTGGTTTCGGCCTGCGACAGTTCGGCCTGCGATGCTTCGGGTTTCAATCGCATCAGAACCTGGTCTTTTTCGACCAGATCACCGTCGCGCACCATGATTTCGGAAATGATGCCGCCTTCAAGATGCTGAATTTTGTTAACAGCCCCGGTCGGCATGACCTGCCCGAAGGTGGTTGCCGTTTCCTTGATCTGGGTGGTTGCCGCCCACGCGACCAGCGCGATGAAGCCAACCGAAAGCATCACCATTGCCGAACGGACAAAAACCGAAATGCCGCCTTCTTCAAGCAACACGGCATGTGACAGATAGCGTGCCATGCGGCGCGACTGGCGGAACCGTTCGATTGCGGTATTCTGAACTGCTTCGCTCATAGGAAACCTCCGTCAAGCACCTGCTGCTTGATGCGTGCAGGCGGCGCATCGGCGCGCACCTGTCCGGCTTCAAGAACAATAATGCGATCGGCCAGATCAAGGTGGCTTGGCCGATGGGTAATCAGGAAAATCGTCGATCCACCGCGCAGGCGGTTGATCGCATGCTGGAACGCCCGATCCGCTTTTTGATCCAGACCATTGGTCGGCTCGTCAAACAGGATGATCGGTGCTTCGCGGACGAAGGCACGCGCGAGTGCCAGGCGTTGCAGGAAGCTTGTCGAAAAGCGCGAGGAATGCTGATCACCGATCCGGGTTTCAAAACCGTCGGGCAGAGCTTCGATTTCGGAAAGAATTCCCGCCGACATACAGGCCATCCGCAATTCATCGGGCGATGCAATCGGATTGGCAAGGCGCAGGTTTTGCGCAATTGATCCACGGAAAAATTCAACATCCTGCGGCACATAGGAAATGGACTGGCGCAAGGTTTGCGGATCCATCTGGCGGATGTCCGCGCCGTCGATCAGAACCGCCCCGGCCTGTGGCTGATACATCCCGGCGATCAATTTGATCAGCGATGACTTGCCCGCCCCGTTCGATCCGACAACCGCAACCACCTGTCCGGCCTTGATATCGAAATTCACCCCGACCAGAGCCGGATCGGAGTCCGGCGTATATCGGAAGCTGACACGCGAGAAGGTGACATTACCTTCGAAACGGCGTTGGCCAACCGTGCGCGGCACCAGATCACGTTCCGGTGCCAGCGTCATCAGACGGTTTATCTGCCGGACAGACCCGCGAAGCTGTGCCAGCCGCGGCATACCGACAAAGGCCTGATTGATCGGGCCAAGTATACGCCATGCCAGCATCATCGATGCCACAAGTGCGCCGACGGTCATTGAACCCGCCATGACCTGAACCGCGCCAAAGGCAAGGATAAGCGCCCCGGATGAGACCATCAGAATCTGTGCCGATGTGTTGATCACATTATTGATCATTGCCACCCGGAACCCGGCATAAGCCGTATCGGCCGAAATATCGCGGAAACGCGACAGCCAGCGATGTTCTGTGCCTGTATATTTCAACGCCTGCATCTTGCCGACCGTTTCGACAAGGAATTCCTGACGATTGGCCCCATTGCGACCAAGTTCCGAAACCCGTCGTGACACCACCGGGAAAGACACCAGCCCGATCAGGACAAAAACAACGATCAGCCCAATCGGAATAAGCGCAAGCCAGCCCCCAAGGATCGCCAGAACAATCAGGAAGATCGGCAGGAAGGGCATTTCCAGAATGACAAGCGCCATCGGGCCGCTAAAGAATTCGCGGACGCTTTCAAAATCGCGAATCCGCGAAATCTGAACCCCGACCGGGGCACGTTCGGTAAAGGCGGGTGGCAGGGACAGAAGCCGTTCAAAAATGGCACTGCTGACAAGGGTATCAAGACGCGCCCCAAAATGGCTGACCATCTGGCTGCGCAGATTGCGCAGGACCCAGTCAAGGATCAGGACAATTCCCATGCCGATCCCGAACTGGATCAACATGGGGATCGACCGCGTTCCAATGACCCGGTCATAGATCCCCATTACGAAAATCGGGCTGGCCAGCGCCATCAGGTTCAGCATCAGGGTAATCAGCAAAAGCTGTCCACCAAGGGCGGAAAACCGGTCGGTTATTCCGCCAAACCAGCCGCGTTTGTCATCTTCAAAAAACCGTTCGTGACGCCCAGCCTGGGTAAACTGGAACAAACGACCGGGAAGACTGCCGGGCTTGATCACCATTTCGCGGCTGGTACCGCCATCAAACACCCGGATGCCAACATTTTCCGGCTTGATCACCACAAGTGCGGTGCCGTTATCGGGCACGAACAGACAGGGCATCAACCGATCATCGATCCGATCAAATGTGGTATCGATTTCGCGCGACCGGTAATTCAGGTTCGCCAGCACATTGCGAAAATCGGTCAGATCGAGTGCCTCGTCCATATGCGGCAATGCTTCTGCGACCTGACGGGGCAGCCCACGCCAGCCAAGCGCCTGCAACAAAGGCCACAGGCAGGCGTCAAAATCCGACTGGGCGTCATTGCTGGCAAGGCCCATGCGGTAATTCAGCGCGAAGTCCATGTTTTCGATGTTCATGACCGGCCTCCTGCGCGTGCGACTTCTTCTGCCTCGATCACCGGCTGGGTGCCGCTGCGCCGCAGGACCGGCACCAGACGTTTTTCAATCAGGCGATATTGTCTGTCGGCAAGTGCGATCAGTGACGGTCGGTGCGATACCATCACCAGCGTACAATGTTTGCGAAGTTCAATCAGAAGACCGGCAAGAATGTTGTCACCCGCGATATCAAGCGAACTGTTGGCTTCGTCAAACAGCACGATGCGCGGATAGTCGATCAGGGCACGGGCAATGGCGATACGCTGCTTTACGCCGCGCGGAAGGGTTTCGGATGCCTGTCCGCCCACTTCGGTATCGTAACCGTTGGGCATGCGCATGACGATTTCATCAAGCCCCAGACGCCGCGAGATTTCCACAACGCGATCCGTGCCGATCTCCTTGCGGAAGGATGTGATGTTTTCAAGGATCGTTCCCTTGAACATCACACCATGTTGCGGCAGATAGGCAATCTGGCGGCGGATCGATTCCGATGCATATTTATCGGGATCGCGACCATCGAGCCGCACCGAACCGCGATCAGGGCGTAACGCCCCCATCAGAAGCCACAACAAGGTGGTTTTCCCGGTGCCGTTTTCACCGGTGATTGCAACAGATTCACCGGGCTGTATCGCAAGCGTCAGATTTTCAAAAACTGTGTCCCCACCCGCGTGCGAGAAACTGACATCATCAAGTTCGATACGCCCTTCAAGCGGCGGCATTTCAGCAGCATCGTCGGCATCTTCGGGCGGCAGGCGGAAAAGTTCGCGACAACGGTCACGCGCAACCCGAATGCTTTGGAACTGGGTCCAGAGCCCCATCGCCCGTTGCAGCGGCTGGATCGAACGCCCGGCCAGCATCGTGCAGGCGGCAAGCCCGCCTACCGTCAGATCGGCATTGATAACCAGAAGGCTGCCAACACCGGCAACAAGGATCATGGTGATCATCGAAAAGCTGGCACTTGAATTGATTGCGGCATGGGCACAGCGCGCCGCAACAAGATCATCCTCGGAACACTGGATTTGCAGCTGGTCATGGCGACGGATCATCAGGTTTTCCATCGCCATCGCCTTGATGGTGTGAATGCCGGTCAGGGTTTCGATAATGAAATTATAGCGCCGCTCGTCGGCCTGGCTGCGTTCATCAAGCGCGCGACGCAACCGCCGCCCCAGGATCATTGCGGTCAGCATAAAGGCAAACAGAATGCCCAGCGGTACCAGCACAAGCTTGCCACCGATAATGGCGATCAAACCAAGGAACAGGATAATGAACGGCAGATCGATCACCGCCCCGATTGCCTGCCCGGCATAAAAGTCACGCAGGACATTCAGACTGTTCAGCCGCTGAAGATGCAGGCCCGGTGCGGTTTTTTCGTAATCGGAAAGACTGGTCGCCAACAAATGACCAACCGCAGCCTGCGAACTTTTATGTTCGAACTTTGCCGCCGACAGCGACGATATATAGGCCCGACCAAGACGCAGGGCGGCTTCAAGCACCAACGCACCAAAAACCCCGAGTATCAGCAAAGTCAAAGTCGGGATGGCATTATGGGGCAGCACACGATCATAGACCTGCAGCAGGGTCACCGGCAAAGCCAGCGAAAGCAGGTTGATCACAAGTGCTGCGAGCAATATGGCAAAGCGGCCAGCCCCCAGATGTGATAAAGTGCCGATATGCAGGCCGGGCTTGCGTTTCATAACGCCGTCATTCTCCAAGTCCAAGCGGAACCATACTAAAGTGGGTTAACATATACCTTCATATAGTATGATTAGCCTATACTCATGCCCGGAGCAAGAATATCCTGAAGATTATACAACCCGATATATTGTTCGCGCCTTACCTGGCGTTAGATCAAATTATTGTATAAAACTTATTCATCGCCGCGCAACCGGTCCGTTGCGCGCCTTTCGGCCTTGGTCGGGCGCCCGCTTCCAGCTTCGCGCTCGGCAATCGGAGCGGTCCGTATATCCGATGCGACTTCTTTCTTCGCCACCCGTGGTGGCGAGTGATCAATGTAAAGCTGCTGGGCTTCTGGTGCGGGGCCACGCCGTTCGCCCGGTGCAACCACTTCGATCACACGCAGATGAGGCCCCTGAAAGAATTGCAGCCGATCCCCGACAACGACCGTAACACTGGCCTTCGAAACGGATTGGCCGTTCAACACGATATGGCCCGACTGGCATGCCTTGCTGGCAAGCGAACGGGTCTTATAGAACCGCGCATACCATAGCCATTTATCGATACGGACTTTGTTGCCTGTCTGATCAAGTGTCATGGATTGATTTTACCATCCCAAACGCAATGCGGCGACCCCGTAAAGGGTCGCCGCATCACAGAAAACAGGTCGGGATCAGCCCTTTGCCGCCAGCATTTCCTTCAGCTTGGCAAACGGTGAATCCTCGTTGATCTGATTGTTTTTGGCCGGTGCATTGTTCGGACGCCCCTGACCTTTGCCGCCACGATCGCCGCCCTTGTTCGGGCCGCCACGGTTCGGGCGTTGACCGCCTTTGCCTTTCGGCGCGCCTTTGCCATGGGCCTCCTGACGCGGACCGCCACGCTGGCCTTTGCCGGCACCACCGCGCTTGCGGCGGTCGACACGGACAAAATATTTAACCTCGACGAATTCCGGCTCGGCTTCAGCTTCACCGGCTGCCGGGGCAGCTTCTTCGACGGGCGTTTCGCTGACGGCGTCGGCCGGAGCTTCTTTGGCCGCCTCATCGGCATTTACGGCTTCAGCAGCAGCTTCCGGTGCATCTGCGGTCACAGCAGCAGGTTCAGCAGCCTTTTTCGCGGCTTCTTTGGCATCCAGTTCAGCCTTGCTGACCTTGACCACCTCGGCACGCCAGCCAAGGGCGGTAAACACGCCTTCGGCCTGCTCGACCGTGCAGCCCAGAAGCGACAGAAGATCGGGATCCGGTTTTACCTTGCCATCATTTTCACGCGCCTTCTGGCGCAGCAATGCGGCAAAACGTTCGAGCATGTCGACACGCGCGGCAAGCGGCCCGACCGGCATGTAGCCGGCAGCCAGATAGAAGCCCTTGGAATTGCTGCGATCATTTGGAACCGACGTCCGGCCTGCCGGTGGCAGTTCGGGCAAAGCATCAAGTTCGCGCGAAATCGCCCAAAGGATGCCACGCAGTTCGACGGGATCAGGTTTCAGCGCATCCAGCACATGAACCGTTTCAACCCCCAACCGCACGCCAAGCTTGGCCAGCGCCTTGCGGTCTTCGTCCGAAAGATCCTTGATCAGGCTTTCAAGATCGGCACGCGGGACACAGCCCAGACCTTCGTTCAATTGGAACAGAAGGCCGCGAATCGGACCGGGAAGCTGACAATCGCGCAGGCGGGTCAGCATTTTCAGGCGCGCTTCGATATGGGCGTTGACGAAATTCTGAAGACGGGTCCGTACGCGTTCGCGGGTCGGGCCGTCAAAAAACTCGCTGTCAATGACCTGGACGTCAGGGCTGAGGACGGTGTCGCCCTTTTTCAGCCCACCGACAACCGCCCCGTTCCACAGGACTTCCAGTTGACCATTCACCGCGAATTTGTCGTCTTCATCGGTTTCCAGTTGTTTGACACGCTGCGCAATTTCGCCAGTCAGTGCACGACGTGCAGCACTGGCGATTGCCTTGCCTTCAAACGCAGCATCGGTTTCATCGGCGATGAAACGGAATCCTTCCAGTCGGCCGACGTATTCACCTTCGACCTGGACTTCACCATTCGCAGTGATGGTAGACATGAGTTCAGACTTGTCCTTGAGACTTTTCAATAAAACCGAAGTTCGTCTGTCAACGAACCTTTGGGTCAGGCGTTCATGTAGCACATCAGAGAGCTTATCCTCAATGGCCCGCGTACGTTCCTGCCAATGATTGGCATCTTCGAGCCAGTGATGCTTGTGCGATACATAAGTCCAGACGCGAATACCCGCCAACCGTGATGACAACTGATCGATATCACCATCATAACGGTCCAGGCGCAAGACTTGTTCGCCCAACCAGTCGACCGGCAGTTTACTATTTGGTTTTGCCAGATAGCGATAGATGGATGTTAGCAGCCTTGGATGCGCATCGGTATGGATATTTCTGAAGTCCGGAATCTGGCAGACTTCCCACAATAGTTGCACCCGATCCGGAGCCGATGCGATGCGCGCGACGTCTTCGTTCTGCGATAAATGCGCCAGCATGACTTCATCGACCGGTTCGCGCGCCAGAACAAGCGTCGGGTTGTCCGACCGCTTGCGCAGCGATTTCTGCAAGGCATCGACGGTTCTGAAATCCAGTCGCGCATTGCGCCAGAAGACTTTGGCAAGCGGTTCGAATTCGTGGGCTTCGATCTGTTCGATAATATCGGGATCGATCCCCGAAAGATTGCCCGTCACCCCAAAGGTGCCGTCATTCATATGACGTCCGGCGCGCCCGGCGATCTGGGCGGTTTCCGCCGCCGTAAGCCCGCGATTGAACTGCCCGTCAAACTTGTGAAGAGCCGCAAAGGCCACATGGTTCAGTTCAAGATTAAGCCCCATGCCAATCGCGTCGGTCGCAATCAGATGTTCGACCTCGCCATTCTGGAACATCTCGACCTGGGCATTGCGCGTGCGCGGGCTAAGCGCGCCAAGCACAACAGCCGCCCCGCCCTTTTGGCGGCGGACCAGTTCGGCAACGGCGTAAACTTCCTGTGCGGAAAATGTCACGACGGCGGATTGTGATGGCAGGCGCTGGATCTTTTTCGATCCGTTATATGTCAGAGTCGAAAACCGTGCGCGCGTATCAAATTCGACATTGTCGATCAGCTGGCGGATCACCGGACGGATGGTTTCCGCCCCCATGAACATGGTTTCGCTGATACCGCGCGCATGCAACAGCCGGTCGGTAAAGACGTGCCCGCGTTCGGGATCGGCACACATCTGGATTTCGTCGATGGCCAGAAAATCAACCTGCTTGTTGACCGGCATGGCTTCGACCGTACACAGGAAATAGCGTGCTGATTTCGGAAGGATGCGTTCTTCGCCGGTGATCAGGGCAACCGCACCCTTGCCAACACGGGCGACCGCGCGATCATAGTTTTCGCGCGCCAGAAGCCGCAGCGGAAAACCGATCATACCCGAGGTATGCGCCAACATCCGTTCCATGGCCAGATGGGTCTTGCCGGTGTTGGTGGGCCCCAATATGGCAAGGATACGGGGACCGGTTCGGGTTGAAATCTGCATCAAACTTTTCCAGCAGGCATCGCGGATGATTTCGCGCGCCTAGATCAATGCGCCTTTCAACACGCCGCATCGCACAATGTCAAGCATTCTGCCGCATCGGCAAGAGTATCCCAATGCATTCCGTTACGGATCAAGACGTTCCATCTGACGGTTCGTGATCCTGTACGTCATCAAGTTCAAGCAACCGCGCCCCCGGACCATCCGTTGCCAGTTCATCCAACGGGTTGCGAAGCGGGCAGTCGCTGATCGAAAGGCAGCCACACCCGATGCATTTGCCCAATTGATCGCGCAGCAGGGTCAATTGTTCGATCCGGCTATCGAGATCATCACGCCACCGCGATGAAAGCTTTTCCCAGTCCTGTGTTGTCGGTGCCCGGTTATTTGGCAGTCCTGATAACGCATTGCCGATTTCCGCCAAAGGAATGCCGGTGCGTTGCGCCACCTTGATGATCGCAACCCGGCGCAGGACACCGCGCGGAAAGCGTCGTTGATTGCCATCCGTTCTGATCGAGGCAATCAGCCCCTTACGCTCGTAGAAATGGATCGCTGATACGGCAAGACCGCTTCTTTTTGCGACCTCCCCGACGCTCAGATAACGATGCAATACGCCGCCTTTTCCCATTTCCCTGCCCTTTTCGTCATTTTTTCCCGATGCAGTGCTGCATTCGAAATCCGTTATTGACCTGAACTAATGTTAAGGTTCTATAGAATGACTCCTTGCTGCGAAATAATCAAGGAGTCACGCCATGAAAGAGTCATTCAATCTTGCTGTCATCTATGGCAGTGCGCGCGAAAACCGGTTCTGTGACACGGTTGCCGGATGGGCCGTCGAAATCCTGAAAAAGGACCCGGACCTGTCGATTGATGTCACCGATCCCGCCAAACTTGATCTGCCGTCGCGTAATGTCGGCAATACCCATCCCGGCATTGCCGAACTACAGACCAGCCTGGCCGAAGCCGATGCCTTTCTGATTGTAACCCCGGAATACAATCACAGCTTTACCGGCGAACTGAAATTGCTGATCGACGCTGCCAAGCCTGAATGGCGCCGAAAGCCATTGGCGTTTGTGTCCTATGGCGGGATGTCGGGTGGTTTGCGGGCGGTCGAACAATTGCGACTGGTTTTTGCCGAATTGCATGTCGTGACCATGCGCGACGTTGTCAGCTTTGCCAATGTCTGGGACCAGTTTGATCCGAATGGTTATCCGATCGACAAAGCCGGGGCCAATACGGCCCTTAAACACATGGTCAATGATCTGAAATGGTGGGCCCGCACATTGCGCGATGGCCGTTATCCGCAAGCCAGAACCGAATTGCTGGAGGTCGCGATATCATGAACGGGGCGGTCAACTGACCGCCCCGTCATTTCAATTACTCGCTGTTGTTAACAGGAACCCTAGTGGGCGCGCATCCGGTCGACATATTCCTTGAGTTGACGGCGCGCGGCCTGATAGCTGTTTTTGAGCGCGATATAGACATCCTCATGGGCATGATCGGCACTGTCGCGCTTAACCATAATCTCCTTACCCGGCACATGAATTCCGAAATGAACCGCATAGCGGTTTCCCTGTGCGCGGGATGAATGGGGTCTTTCCACGATGACATGACAACTTGTCATTCGGTCGAAGGTTTCTTCCAGTTTTTGCACCTTGAAGCGGATCCGCTCGTCCAGCGCATCTGATTGATCAACATCACGGTAGGTGATTTGAACGGGAACCTTCATATTGCGGCCTCCTGTTATAGAGCCTGAGACATTCACAAGGCATTGCACCTTGCAATTATCCGAAACGTTTGCCGTTTCGGGGCAGGACAGGACCCAAGACAACTTCTGCAAGCCTCGTGCCCTGTAATGAAACCGTCTTTTTATATACTTAGGATACAGGGCTTGCGCTGCAAGATGCGTTGACGCATATCAAGCACTGCCTGAAGGTTGCCAAATCGGGACCCAACAGCGCAAATTGCACATAGTGGATTGAAATTACAGGAGAACACAGAGGTCATGACGGAAGAAAAAATGCGGTTCGAGGCTGAAGTCAGCCGCCTGCTCGATATCGTTGTCCATTCGCTTTATTCGAACAAGGACATCTTCCTGCGCGAGCTCATTTCCAATGCTTCGGATGCCTGCGACAAGCTGCGCTACGAGGCGATTGCAAAACCGGAACTGCTCGCCGGGGATTCAGAATTCAAGGTTCGTCTTCTGACCGATAACGTTCGTAATGTTCTGACGATTGCCGATAACGGGATCGGGATGAACAAGACCGACCTGATCGAAAACCTTGGCACGATTGCCAATTCCGGAACGGCAAAATTCGTCGAAGCCCTGTCGAAATCCGACAAGGCCAAGGATGTTGACCTGATCGGTCAGTTCGGCGTCGGTTTCTATTCCGCCTTCATGGTTGCGGGTCAGGTCGAAGTCGTCACGAAAAAGGCCGGTGAAGATCAGGCGTGGAAATGGTCATCGGATGGCAAGGGCGAATACACCATCGCCGAAGCCGAAATGGAAGGCCATGGCACCCAGATCACCCTGCATCTGACCGATGATTTCAAGGAATTCACCGAAGAACACCGCCTGCGTCATATCGTCAAAACCTATTCCGACCATATCGGTATCCCGGTTGTCCTGATGAAGGCAGACGGCAATGACGAAACATTGAACGAGGCATCGGCACTCTGGACCCGTCCGAAGTCCGACATTACCGACGAGCAGTACAAGGAATTCTACAAACACAATTCGCATGCCTTCGACGATCCGTGGAAAACCATCCACTATCAGGCCGAAGGCGCGATTGAATATACCGGTCTTCTGTTCCTGCCAACCATGCGCCCGTTCGATCTGTATGATCCGGCCCGCAAAGGGCATCTGAAACTTTATGTCAGAAAGGTCTTCATCACGGAGGGCGCTGATGATCTTCTGCCGCCTTGGTTGCGGTTTGTGTCCGGTGTTGTCGACAGCCAGGATCTGCCGCTGAACATTTCGCGCGAAATGCTGCAACACAATCCGGTCCTGACCAAAATCAAAAACGGCCTGACCAAAAAACTGCTGTCCGAACTTGAAACCGCATCGAAGAAAGACTCGAAAGGCTTCGAAACCTTCTGGGAAAACTTCGGTTCTGTCGTCAAGGAAGGCCTGTATGAAGACTACACCAACCGCGACCGCATCCTGAAACTGGCACGTTTCCGGTCCACGCATTCGGATGGCTGGACAACGCTTGCCGACTATGTCACCCGCATGAAGGATGGTCAGAAGGCGATCTACTATATCAGCGGCGAAGACGTCGATGCGCTCAAACGCAGCCCGCAGCTTGAAGGTTTTGCCGCCAAGGGCATCGAAGTTCTGCTGCTGACCGACCCGGTGGATGAATTCTGGTTGCCATCTGTTGGCCAGTTTGAAGAAAAAGACTTCAAATCGGTCACCCGTGGCGGTGCAGACCTTGCCGACGTCAAATCCGATGACAAGGATGATGCCAAGGACGACAAGAAAGACGATGCGGCGTCCGATGCATCGCTTGATGCCCTGATCGCATCGATCAAGATTGCGCTTGGCACCAACATCAAGGACGTCCGTGAATCAGATCGCCTGACCAGTTCGGCCTGCTGCCTGATTGCCGATGAAACCGGCATGGATTTGCGCATGGAACGCCTGATGAAGCAGCATAACCGTGTTGATGAAATCAGCCCGCGTATCCTTGAAATCAACCCGAAACACAGCCTGATCAAGAAGCTGTCGGACATTGCCATCAAGGACGCCAAGACCCCGATCCTTCATGACGCCGCCCTGCTGTTGCTTGATCAGGCCCGGATTCTGGAAGGCGAAGCCCTGCCCGACCCGGTCAGCTTTGCCCGTCGCCTTGATCTGGTGATGGAAAAAGGTCTCGGTAGCTAAGCTTTCCCTGCCCACACCGTACAAAAGATGGCGGCGCGTCGATGGACGCGCCGCTTTCTTTTTGGCTATAACACCGAAACCGGCAAAGGCCATCAAAGGCCGAACAGGGAACGAAGCGACCATGAAACGACTTGAAAACCGGATTTGCATCATAACCGGTGCGGCGCGCGGCATTGGTGCTGCGATTTCAAAAGCCTTTATCAAAGAAGGTGCTGACGTCATAGCAACTGACCGAGACGAAGGCGCGCTTCTGGCATTTGCCAAGGAGACAGGTTGTAAAACCATGCGCCTTGATGTCGGCAACGAGGATGACTGGCAAAAACTTGCCGATGCCTATCCGGCCATTGATGTCATGGTCAACAATGCCGGCATTACTGGTTTTGAAGGCGGCATCGTCGCACATGATCCGGAAAATGCATCACTTGCCGACTGGCGCGCAGTCCATCAGGTTAATCTTGACGGTACATTTATGGGGTGTCGCTACGCCATCAGGGCCATGCGCCAGCGTAAATCGGGCTCGATCATTAATATTTCATCGCGCTCGGGAATGGTTGGCATTCCGGCTGCGGCGGCCTATGCCTCGTCCAAGGCGGCCATTCGCAATCACAGCAAAACTGTCGCGCTATATTGCGCCCAACAGGGTTACAATATTCGCTGCAATTCAATCCATCCCGCCGCCATTCTGACACCGATGTGGGAACCGATGCTTGGCAACGGTCCGGATCGCGACGCCCGCATGGCAGCCCTTGTCGCTGATACACCGGCCAAACGTTTCGGCACCCCGGACGAAGTCGCGGCACTTGCCGTTTTGCTGGCATCGGATGAAGCCGCTTACATGACGGGAACGGAACTGACAATTGATGGTGGATTGCTGGCCGGTTCGGCGGCAACGCCGGGATAATGTAAACGTGCATGAAATGATGCATCGTCCGACATTTTAAGCCCGTCACTTTACGATTATGTCATGAAGTTTGCGCCATAGTGCGACACGAACATGTATGCGACCGATAGCCTCAGGATGCAAAACCGATGATGAACTGGCAAAAATTGCTGTCGCCTGAACGTCTGGGCACACGACATTCAAGCGTCGGTGCGTTCGGTCGATCCGATTTTCACAAGGATTATGACCGGATCATTTTTTCGTCGGCTTTCCGGCGTCTGCAACGCAAGACGCAGGTTCATCCGCTGCCTGAAAACGACAATGTCCATACCCGCCTGACCCATAGCCTTGAAGTATCCTGTGTTGCACGGTCCATGGGACTTATGGTCGGCCATCAGCTGGCCGAAAAAGGCCACCTGCCCGACGGAATTGAACCCGATCATATGGCCGCCATTGTTCAGGCCGCCGCCCTTGCCCACGATATCGGCAACCCGCCATTCGGCCATGCCGGGGAATATGCCGTTCGTCAGTGGTTTCTGGATGCCGATCCCAAATATCTTGCGCCGTTGTCAGAGGCAGAACGCGCCGATCTGACCACCTTTGAAGGCAATGCGCAGGGGTTCAGGTTGCTGACCCATAAACGAAGCGGTCTTTATGACGGCGGCATGCGCCTGACCTATGCGACGCTGGCAAGTTTCGTAAAATATCCATGGTCGGCGATTGGCAGTCCCTATCCTGAAAAAATGAAATTCGGTGCATTTCAGCGCGAGATGGACCTTCTGACCGAGGTCGCCGATGCCACCGGCCTGATCCGCACCGGTGCGCAATCGTTTTGCCGCCATCCGCTGGTTTATCTGGTCGAGGCGGCCGATGATGTCTGTTATGCCCTGATTGATATCGAAGATGGTGTGGAGCTGGAACTGGTCGATTTCAGCGTCTTTGAAAATCTGCTATTGCCCTGCATCCTGGGCGACATTCCTAGCGAATATCACCGCGAAACCAACATCCGGCGCAAGATGACCTTCCTGCGCGGCAAGATCATCACCGGGCTTCTTGATGCGCTGACCGATGCCTTTGTCTTGCGCGAGGAGCAGTTGCTGAACGGGGCAGTCGATGGTGATCTTCTGTCCTGTGCCGATGGCCCGTTCAACGAAATGATCGCGACCGCCAAACAGTTTTCCGAAAAGCAGATCATTCTGAACCGGCGCAAAGTCCAGATCGAGGTCGGCGCATTTGCCTGCCTTGAAACGCTGCTTGATACCTTCTGCAAAACAGCCCTTGAAATCCATCAGGCCAAGGATGACGCAGAGCTTTCCTATCGGACCGGGCGGGTTCGCGAACTGATCGGCAATGATTCGATGCCGGTCGGCGCACCGCTTTACAACCTGTATCTGACGATCCTTGATTACATATCGGGCATGACCGATGACTTTGCCGCCCGCCTTGCGCGCGATATCGGCGGCGGACAGCATTGATGCGCGGCAATCGTAACGGCCGGACGCAAGCATAGGGAACGGGACGATGTGGTTATTTGCCCCGTTCATCGGTCGCTATCGCAGGCGTCTGGCTTTTATGGCGGGCGCAGGATTGGCGGCCGTCGTTTACGGGTTGGTTGAACAAAGCACGCGGCCCGAAATACAGGCATGGTACTGGCCCGGGATTGCCGGTTTCGTTACGTTTGCCATCACACGTTTTACCGTTTCACGGCTGATATCGCGGTTTATCGGCGGGGTTCGTCGCCACATGTATTAACAAAAAAGGCAGGCCCGAAGGCCTGCCTTTCATATGCTATGCGGTTCAACCGCCAATCATCAATACCATCGAATGGGCTATGGGGAATTAACCCTGCCCACCGCCCATGGCCTGACTGATTTTTTTGTCGGTGTTGTACTGGCTCAACGCATAGACTGCCCAGATTGCAGCCGGAATCCACCCCAGAAGGGTAATCTGCAAGATCAGGCAGATGATACCTGCAATGGGCCGCCCGATGGTAAAGAACAACAACCATGGCAGCAGAAGCGCGATGAGTAACCGCATATATTCATCCTCTTTGTTATGTCGGCTTACATGCCGTCTTCAAATTTCACCGTAACAACCCTGTTGCCTTTTTCCGCGACACCATCGGCGGTCGGAACCGGTACGTTGGCCTCGCCGCTGATGCTGATGGCAAGCCTGCTGGGGCTGACGCCATGATCACGCAATGCCTTGACCACCGCATCAACGCGCGATTTGGCAAGGATGTCATTATACATCGGATCACCGGCCCGGTCAGCATAGGCTGTAAGACTGATCATTTTCGGGTCGTATCTTTCATATGCTTCGACAATCCCGTCAATAACCGGCATCGCCTTGTCACCAAGAACGGCACTGTCGAACGCAAAGTAGATTTTCATCGGTTCAGGCATCATCATCGGCGCAGCCGCGGCCATCGGCTTTTGATCAAATTCCGCCTGAACAAGGGCAAGTGCCTGATAGAACGAGGCACGGCAATTATCGATGTCTTCCTGCTGAATGTTTTCTTCAAGTTCCTGCATCCAGCAATCGAAAGCAGCCTGGGCCCGCGCGGCAGCCTCTGGTGCCTTGTCCCGTCCGCCCCCATCAAAGGCCGCCATCAAATCAGCCCGTGCAACACTGATTTCTGCCAGACCTTCCTGGGGCAGGTTGCGATCTGCCAATGGTTGCGGACCGGTATCCTGTCCCATCGCCGCCGCTTTCGCGCGATTGGTGAAGTAACGCGCATCCGCCCAGTCCGCTTCGTCATATTCGGCTTGCGCAAGGTCGGAATACGCCTGATGAAGGGCTGCATCAAATGCCGACCCCGTATCGGTCATCCCGCGAACGCCCGGAATATCCATGTTCGCACAGGCCGCAAGAAAGGCAGCTGCGGAAACAGCAAAAAGCAGTTTAGCTCTCATCGGTCTTCACTCCTTGTCTGGATGACGACAATAATGATCCCAATCCCAATATTTTATTTTCAGAGCGCATAACCAACCGGTTGATCCGGCTTGATGGCAAACGCCCCGCAACCAATGCAATGCATCGATCTTTGTTTGGCGGTGTAAATCGTGTCGATGACCAGATCGGAAGAGTGACCAGACCCCGAAAATAATCTTTCCGGTTCATATTGCCGAACAAGATTCCCCAAGACGACACCGTCCATTGGTGAAATGTTTCCATACCCCAAAATATATGGAAACCAAATTCATGAAAAAAAGCAGGGAGATAGAGAAAACCTCATATCAGTAATATACGGATTGTCCTTGTGCGGTGTGGCAGTACCGTCAATTCGCCGTTAAAAAGAAAAACGGAAGGAGCAGTAACCGCCCCTTCCGCCAAGACATTGATTATAAGGATATTATTGAAATATCCCGTAATTCCGGTTCCGAGTCCCGTTATTCGGACGAACCGCCAAACAGTCCCTTGACCGCATCACCGACGGCACCCGCACCGTCCTTGACCACGCCGCCGGTTCCGGTTGCTGCACCGCCAATCAATCCGGTGACACCTTTGCCAAGGTCACCGACCCCCTGCAAAAGTCCATCGACATTCAGACTGGAAACCGATTTGAACACCGCGGTGTTAAGGGCGGTGATGATTTCCTCGGCGACTTGCGCCGGGGTCGCACCACCTTCTTGCTTGCCAATGTCCTTCAGGTGGATTTCAGGAAGTCCCGAAGACAGTTTTTTACCCTGCAGCATCGCGGCCGACACACTGACATTGCCGTTGCGGATATAGACATTATCAATCACGACCTTGGTGCCCGAACCGTCATCGGCGGCGGTATCTGCCTTGTCGCCACCTGCACCGGTCGGGCCGGAGACACGCTGGACAAAGCTTTCAACATTGCGCTGAATGGTCGCGATGTTTGACGACCCCTGCCCCAATTCGTAGGTCACACTGGGCGCATCCACGATCACCTCGATCACGCGGATGGTATCGCTGGTAAGCGTCGAACCATCCAGTCGAACCGAAATATTGCCCAGCGAAAAGGCATGGTCGGTTTCAAAACCATCCGGGTTCCCGACAACCAGCCCGCCAATGGAGGCCGTGTTCTGGGTGGTTTCAATCTTGACATTATCCACCGTCACATCGGCCAGCGTCACACGGGTTCCAGCCTCTTCGATGGTTGCTTTGACGATATTGTCAAGATTGACATAGACATACACCAGTCCGGCAACGACCAGCAAAATGGTGGCTGCCAACGCGATGAGGATCTTTTTCATTGCCCGTATCCTGTTTTTTGTTTCATCGGGATAAAACTGCTTAAAGAATTGGGGACGTTCGTTTCCTGTTTCAATCAGAAGCTTCGCCCCGGTACGCCACCTGATCAAGTCATTTTAGATGAAAAAACAGCGGGCTGGATAAATCCGGCCCGCTGTTTGATGCTGAAAAAACGGTATTCAGATATTGAACTCGACAACCACCGGTGCATGATCGGATGGTTTTTCCCAATCACGGGCAAGGTCATAGACCGATGCGGTGCGCACCGTTCCGGCCATATTCGGCGTCATCCAGACATGATCCAGACGACGTCCCTTATTGCTGGCCCGCCAGTCGCGTGAACGATAGCTCCACCAGCTGAACAGTTTTTCCGGCTCTTCGACGATTTCACGTACCGAGTCCACGAAATCACCAGATTTGCGGAATGCTTCGAGCTTTTCGACTTCGATCGGTGTGTGGCTGACAACTTTCAAAAGCTGTTTGTGCGACCAGACGTCATTTTCCGACGGGGCAATATTGAAATCCCCGACCAGAATGGCCTTGCGATCCGGGTCGGCAACCCGGCGTTCCGCCCACCATGCGGTCATTTCATCAAGGAAGGAAAGCTTGTGGGCAAACTTTTCATTGATTGTCACGTCCGGTTCGTCGCCCCCGGCCGGGATGTAGAAATTGTGCAGCTCGACCCCGTTTTCAAACGTCACCATGCAATGGCGGCGATCTTCCTTGCCACAAAAATGCTTGATGTCGGTTTTGGCAAACGGCAACCGCGACAGGATCGCGACACCGTTATAGCTTTTCATGCCGTGGTTATGACGATGAATGTAACCGGCGGCTTCAAATGCCTCGTGGGGGAAATGCTCGTCCGGGCATTTCAGTTCCTGAAGACACAACGCATCGGGTTGTTGTTCTTCTAAAAACTTTATGACCTGTTCGATGCGCAATCGAACGGAATTGATATTCCAGCTGACGATTTTCAAAACGGACTCCGTTTCCTGATGGGGTGATTGGGCCCTGACCCTTTAATCCCTGTATCCGACTGGATTGGCTTTATTTCAATGCAACCGACAGTTCGGCGACATCAGCAATGACCACATCCATGCGATCACCCCGAACAACCTGACCGACACCTTCGGGCGTTCCGGTAAACAGCAGATCACCTGCCTTAAGCTCGATCAGGGTCGACAGATGTACCAGCGCGTCAACCATCGGCCAGATCATCTTGGCGGTCGTATCATCCTGCTTGACCGCGCCATTGACCGACAGTTTAAGATTGGTTGCCTGCGGATTGCCTGCGCCTGCCTTGGGGCGAATTGCCGAAATCGCGGCACAATCGTCAAAGGATTTGGCCATATCCCACGGCAGGCGACGGTCCTTAAGGCCGGCCTGCACATCACGGCGGGTCATATCAAGGCCCGCAGCATATCCGAAAATGGCGGCTTCAACCGCCGCACGATCAAGGTTCTTGCCCCCCGCACCAAGGACCACAACAAGCTCCCCCTCGTAATGGAGGTCTTCGGTTCCCGACGGATAGGCAAGATCACCGTTTCCAACCTTCAGGCAGTCGGTCGGCTTCATGAAAATGCAGGGCGGGGTATCGGCCGGGTCGGAGCCCATTTCGCGCACATGGTCGGCATAATTCTTGCCGATGCAGAAGATGCGATTGACCGGGAAAAGCTGATCCGAATTCTGCACCGGAACGGTAACCGGCGTGGCAGCGGGAAAGACGAAACTCATGGTGGCCCCCTGAAGGAAATCCTGATGGAAATATTGTCCTTACTGATACCCAAGCCACCGGCAAATTGAAATGGTCGAGAAATAAAAACAGAACACATCCTGACATTTCGTGACAGGAGCCCGCCAAAAACAAAACGACCCGCCATCTGGCGGGTCGCTGAATGCCGTTTTATACCGTCAAGAAAGCAGATTAAAGCAATCCTTCAATCACACGATCCGGCGGTGTGTGACCATCGACAAAGGTCTTGATATTGATCAGCACCTTTTCGCCCATATCGACACGCCCTTCGATGGTCGCCGATCCCATATGCGGCAACAGAACGGCGTTCTGCAATTCAAGCAGTTTCGGGTTCACTGCCGGTTCATGTTCGAACACATCAAGCCCGGCCCCGGCAATCTCACGATCGGCCAGCATCCGGGTCAATGCCGGTTCATCGACAATCTCGCCACGGGCCGTATTGACCAGAATGGCGTGCGGCTGCATCAGTTTAAGGCGACGGGCCGACAGCAGATGATAGGTTGCCGGTGTATGCGGACAGTTGACCGACACAACATCAACATGGGCCAGCATCTGATCCAGGCTTTCCCACCAGGTCGCATCCAGTTCTGCCTCGGTATCGGGATGAACACGGCGGCGGTTATGATAATGCACCGAAAGACCAAAACCCTTTGCCCGCCGGGCCAAGGCCCGGCCAATGCGCCCCATACCGACAATGCCAAGCCGCTTGCCCCATATGCGATGCCCCAGCATCGATGTCGGTGCCCAGCCCGTCCATTCGCCACTACGAATCATGCGTTCGCCTTCGGCAACACGGCGCGATACTGCAAGGATCAGCGCCATTGTCATGTCGGCCGTATCCTCAGTCAGGACGTCGGGGGTGTTGGTGACGGTGATACCGCGTGACCGTGCGGTTTGCAGATCGACATGGTCAACACCCGTCCCGAAATTGGCAATCAGGCGCAAATTCGGCCCCGCATGGGCAAGAACGGCGGAATCGATTCTGTCCGTCACCGTCGGGACAAGAACATCGGCCTGTTTGACCGCCTCGATCAATTCGGCCTTGGACATCGGGACATCGTCGATGTTCAGGCGCGCATCAAACAGTTCCATCATGCGGGTTTCAATCGCTTCCGGCAGTTTGCGGGTCACGATGACGAGGGGTTTTTTCTTGGTCATCTGCCGTTCCTATGCGGTCTTTTAACTCTTTTGCTGACAAGATGGGTTTCTTGCGCCAAATGCGCTCTTGCCGCAATGCAGTGATGCCACGCCACAGGGTATTAAAGCAAGAATTTTGACGTCATTTTTGTAATTTTATTTCTTAAAGAGCAAGGTTCGCCGGTTCCGAAGTTCTATTCCGGCAGCAGAAGAAAGAGCAGGGAAAACCGTCACAATGCCGCGGATCATCCGTAAATTCCTTCATACTTTTATCGTCATGGCGATCCTTGGCAGCGTTGGCGCGCCGATTGTCGCCAGCGCGCAGGAATCAGGCCTGCCCATCCCGCGCTTTGTTGCATTGCGGTCAGACAAGGTTCACCTGCGTTCCGGTCCCGGCCTGCGATATCCAAAGGTCTGGATCTATCAGCGCCGCAACATGCCGATGGAAGTCATTTCGGAATTTGATACCTGGCGCAAGGTTCGCGACTGGGAAGGCAGCGAAGGATGGGTGCATCAAAGTCTTTTGCTGGGATCACGTCATGTGATTGTCACTGCCGACACCATCACGCTTTATTCCGCCGCCGATGAAAATGCCCGCAAGATTGCTTTGGTTTCCAACTCCGTCATTGGCAAAATCGAAACCTGCCCGCGTTCGGTTGACTGGTGTCAGTTGCAGTTTGGCGATTTCGAAGGATGGGCCCCGCGTCAGGGGTATTGGGGCATTTATGATGGGGAATATATCGAATAGAATCTGATCTACCCCATCAGGATGAAGGCCAGACTTACTCAGGCTTCTATCGATATCCGGGGCGGGTCTGATCGACCAACTCCGCCACCACCTGACGATGCCCCGCCAATACCCGTGCCCCCGCCGTTGCTGTCATAACCGCCAAATGCGTTGGACGGTACCGGATCGGTAGTATTTCTTCCGGTCGTAGGCACAAAGTATTGCACATCATCACGGCCAAACAGGTCCGCGTTCGGATCATAGGCAAACGGATTTTCACGTTCAGTAACCGGTTCGGGTTGTGGTCGCGGTTCTGGCAGACTGATACCGCCGACCGTTACGGTCTGATCCTGCAAACGTGCCGATATTTCGCCAAGATACCCCTGAAATGCTTCTATGATCCCCAGCCGCACCTGATCGGCCCCACTGGGTTCGGCTGCGGCAAGTTGCGCCTGAAGGATATTGTTACCTGCAACCTCGGAAACCCGGCTGCGATCAGCCGCCCCGGCAATGCTTTCGCGGTCTGCCTGTAGGGATATTTCCCGGTTTGAAAGCGCTTCCTGCGCGGCATCAACACGGTCACGCGCATTGGAAACCGCCGCATCATCGGAAATGTCGATGGCGGATAGCCCGGTTGCCAATCCTTCGGTCCCGGATGCATACAGTTCAACATTCAGACGATTGCCTGATGACGTCCCCGATCCGATCTGCAATTCAATTGTCTGATCACTGTCCAGCAGGTTTTTGCCATCATAATTGCTGCTGGTGGCGATTTCGTCGATCTGATCAAGATAATCCTGAATTTGCGCTGTGATGAACCCGCGTTCGACGCGTGACAGTGATGGATTGTTTTCAACGCTGCTGACCAGTGTATCGATTTCGTCCAAAGCCGAGCCGATCCGCGAAAGATCATCGGCGGCAACTTTAAGAAAATCATCCGCACGACCAAGCGATCCCCGCAGGCTCCGGGACGCAGCACTGCTATTGCGAAGGGCATCGTTACTAAGGCTGGTGTTCGGGGAATTGCTGCTTTGGATGCTCTCGACGGACGCAAGCAGCCGGTTCTGCGGCGCGATGGCACGCGCAGTGTCAGTATAGACCGGATAAGGACTACCAACTGCCTGCAATGTCGTTTCCGCACAAACAAGCCGGTTATGCAGCTACATGCCACGCCCCGGTCCGAATCACATTGATCCGAAGCCGGGCAGCCCATCCTGGAAGTCCGGCGGAAAAACCAGACATAAGTATAGTGTATTTGGAACTGAATATTAAGCCAAAACAAACAACTGGTGCGTTCAATCAGGCCGATGTTTTATTTCGATGCAGGATTGCAAACATCTCAAGATGCGATGACCACAGGAACTGATCGACCGGAACAACGCGCGTCAGTTCATAACCACCATTGCGCAACACCCTGATATCCCGGGAAAATGTCGCAGGATTGCACGACACCGCGATCACCCATTCAGGCCCGTCAATCGCAAGGTTTTCACACTGCGCCAATGCACCGGCACGTGGGGGATCAAACAGGACAAGATCAAGTCCGGACAAGTCGACCTTATCAAGGGGACGGCGAAATAGATCGCGTTCGACAACCTTGACCGGACTCGACGATTGTCCGACGGCATATTGCAGGCTGCGCACGGCACGCGGGTCGCTTTCCACCGCCATGACATTGCGGCGATCCCCCCCCAATGCAAGCGCAAAGGTAAAGCTGCCAATCCCGCAAAACAGGTCCGCCACATGGCGGGCCGGGATACGTTGCAACGCCACCTTGATCGCATTGGTCAGGGATGCCTCGCCATTCCGGGTCGCTTGCAGGAAGCCCCCTGGCGGCACGGGCACATTGATGCCTTCGAAGGCAACGGTCGGGGTGCGGCGTGCGGCAACCGGTTCATCATTGGCGTCACCGACCTTCCAGCTTAGCCTTGCCAGATCAAGATTTTCAGCAAATTCGGCCAGATCCTGCCGCATATCGAGCCCCGGTTCGACACCTGCATGTATCACCACATCAAAGCCGTTATCCGCACGGGTCACAAACACTTCCTTGACGGTCTTTGCTGCATCCGGATCACATTTGCCAAGAAAGGCCGCAAAGGCATCACGAAATGCCATCAGGTCCGGATGGAGAACGGCACAGTCGGTAATGTCGATGACCGTATGGCTGAACCGGCCATGGAAACCGACATGCACACCGGTTGCCCCCACATGAACAGCAAAACCGGCCCGGCGACGGCTTGCCGGGGGTGAAATTTCGACATCTCCCACCAGTTCCTCGGCCTCGTCGGGATCAAGTCCGGCGCGCTGGACCGCGGTTAATGCCTTCTGGCGTTTCCAGTTGCGATAGCTGTCATCATCAAGATGCTGAAGCGCACATCCGCCGCAGCTTTCATAATGGCTGCACCGCGGGGCACTGGCAGGCGCACTGCGCGCAATCAGTTCGACCAGTTCCGCACCATATCCATCGCCGCGTTTTTGCCGCAGGGCGACACGCACGTCATCACCGGGCAGGACACAGTCGACATAGGCAATGATGCTGGAACCATCCGGCCCCGTGATGCTTGCAATGCCGTCGCCCCGCGCGCCGATTTCGCGGATTGTCGTTGTCGCCTCGAACCCGATCAACGGATCGCGGCGGGGCGCGGATTTACGACGCCCACCGCGGGCACGGGGATTGCGGTGATGATGTTTCATGAACTCTCTCTTTGATCCGGCTTATGCTGCACCTTGCGGGATGGCGCACCGGCATCGACATACACCAGATATGCAATGACGAACAGACCTGCACAATGCATGGCTGCCCGACGGCCTGTAATCCGGCGATCGAGCTCGCAAGTGACCATACGGTCAGTTGAAATTTAACCTTTATTCACTTTTGCACACGCTCAAACCCTTAAAATCGTGTAAGAATGCCCCCATAAACAGCGTAGTGGATTAAGTTCGGGGCCACAAAGCGCTGGCACACTGTTCTCGACAATTGCGAGAACACCATTGTGACAATGCAATTTGTCTTATCGGGCGCAGGCGCAGAATAAAGTCACGATTAACCATGATCGTGAGACTTGGGGAAGACATGGAAGACGACAACCGGCCAACCGAAGAATCAGCGACCGAGCGCAAAACCGGCATTCGCAAGCAGGCCCTTCTTGCCAGCTTCATGACTGCGGTCCTGCTCGCACTTGCGACTTTTCTGCTCTGGAGCAACGCGCTTCAGAATCGCGATACCATGTTGCTGTCTGCGGCCCGGATCATGTCTTCCGGCATTGCACAGCAGGTCCGGCAAATCGTCGACAACAATCTGCATGTACTCGAAACCTTTGCCGATAACTGGCAGGACGGCGCACCAGCCGAAGAACGCGATTATCTGAGCCTCGCCACCCCTTTGCAGGCCCGTTTCCCGGCCCTTCAGGCCGTCAATTGGGTCACGCCAAACTACATCATCCTGTATGTCGCCCCGATCAAGGGGAATGTCCCGGCGATGGGTGCGGATCTGAAACGCCATCCACTTGCCGGACCGGTGCTTGATATCGCGCTTGATCAGCGCCGCACACAGATCACCCCGACCCTTGAACTGCTGCAGGGCGGACGCGGGTTTGCCGTCTATACACCGGTGCTTAGCCGCGATGGGCAGATCATTGGCGTGATTAACGGCGTTGTTCGTATCCGCACGATGCTGACATCGGTTATCGATGACGAAGGGATCATGGGGTATTCGGTTCGGGTCCGCGAAGGCGATACCGTTCTGTTTGACCTTCAGGGTGAAGGCGACGATCCGGGGCTGGAACAGACCACGGCGGTCGATATTGCCGGTCGCCAATGGCACATCGATGTTACCGCCGACCCCAGCCTTGCCAACCAGACGATGTTCAGCCCGGAAACGGTGCTGTTTATCGGGGCGGCGATCACGATCATCATGACGATGATTGTCTTCGTGCTTGCCAACCGCCAACCGCGATCATCTGGACGCATCATCCATCACATGCGTGCGCCTGATGATATCAGCGATCTGTCGCTTGCCATCACGCGGCTGGATGGTCACCTGAAATCCATGACACCGGAAACGGCTGATTTCTTTGACCTGCGCGAAGAAGATTACGGTTTTATCCGGTTTTACAATCTGGCACCGGAATTCCAGTCCGACGGCACGGCATCACGCCGGGCGCAGGAAAAGATGCTGCTTGCGCTGAGCCGTGGGGACGAAGAACTTCGTCGCGAATGGGTTGTCCGCAGTGCCGAAGGTGTTCATGTGGTCTGCGACCTGTCGATGCGGCCATCTGTCAATCACGATGACTGCGTTGATATCACCCTGCACCACAATCCGGCTGCCAATGCATCGGTCAATCGCCTGCGCTATCTGGCAACGCATGATCCGATGACCGGTCTGCCAAACCGCGCCCTGTTTGATGACCGGCTTAATCAGGCCGTTGCCCATGCCAAACGTTATGAAAAGCTTCTGGCGGTTCTGGTGGTGGATATCGATAATTTCCGTGCCATCAATGACCGGTTCGGATCGGATATCGGCGATGAAACATTGCGCACGGTTTCTGGTCGCTTGCGCGCGACGGTTCGGGAAAAAGACAGCTGTGCGCGTTTTTCGGGCGATATGTTTGCCGTCATTGCAACCGACCTGTCCGAAGCCGAAGGGGCGGCCCTTGTCGCAGAACGAATTGTGGAGTCCATGTCCCAGCCGATCCAGGCAGGTGGCAATGATGAAATCCGCCTGCATGTAAGTGTCGGTGTTGCCCTTTACCCCAATGATGCCAGGGCACCTTCGCAATTGCTGGCCAATGCCGATGCCGCGATGTATCGCGCCCAGAAATCAGCAGAATCGTCCTATTGTTTCTTTGTCGAGACAATGAACAGCGTGATGCATGCCCGCCTGTCGATGGAAACGCAATTGCGTCGGGCGGTCGATGAAAAGCGCTTTGTTCTGGAATTCCAGCCGCGCTATCGCACATCTGACCGGACCCTTACCGGTTTTGAGGCCCTGCTGCGCTGGATCGATGAAAGCGGAAAAAGACGCCTGCCGCCTGACTTCATTGCCGTTGCCGATCGCACCGGCCTGCTGACCCCGCTGGGACGCTGGATCATCGAAACCGCCTGCAAACAAATTGCGCAATGGCGGAACGAGGGTTACATCCCGGTTCCGGTGGCCCTGAACGTCTCAAGCCGCCAGTTTATTCAGGCCGATCTGCTTAAAAGCATTGTCGAGCTTACCAAGGCATATGAAATCGACCCGGCAATGATCGAGATCGAAGTCTCCGAAGAAATTGCCATGCGTGATCCCGAACGCGCACTTGGCCAGTTCTATCGCTTTGCCGAGGCAGGGATTGGTCTGACACTGGATCATTTTGCTGCGGCCAACACATCGCTTCGCTATCTGAAACGCTTCCCGGTGCAGCGGATCAAATTGTCCAAGGCATTGTTTAACATCGCGCTTGATGAACAGCCCGAAAACAGCATCCTGCAACCGGCCATCCGGTTGTGCAAAAGCCTTAACCGCAAAGTGGTTGCTGTCGGCGTCGAAACCGAGGATCAGCTTGCCGTCCTGCAATCCGCCGATTGCGACGAATTGCAGGGCTTCCTGCTGTCGCCGCCGGTCGATGCGATTGAAACGACCGCACTGCTCAGCCATCAGAACCCGGCGGAAAAATCACCGGCACGAAGCTGAATTTCGCGGGCTTTCAGGATGAACCAGAAACAGCAAGGCCGGGCATTTTACCCGGCCTTGCTTTTTTTTTGCATTTGGCGCTGTTACAGCAGGAAGGTCGCGGCCAACCCAAGGAAGGCAAAGAAGCCAACCACATCGGTAATCGTTGTCAGAAACACCGATGAAGACACCGCCGGGTCGATCCCGGCCCGTTCAAGACCAAGCGGGATCAGTGCGCCAAACAATCCGGCAAACAGCAGATTGATGATCATTGCTGCCCCGATCACACCACCAAGCATGACATCATCAAACCAGAACCACGTCACAGCCCCGGTCAGAACGGCAAAGGCAAGCCCGTTCAAACCGCACACGGCGACTTCCTTGCGGATAACACGCCAGGCGTTGGTGCTGGTCAGTTCACGTGTGGCAATCGCACGCACGGCAACGGTCAGGGTCTGGGTCCCGGCATTGCCCCCCATAGAAGCCACAATCGGCATCAGAACCGCCAGCGCAACAAGCTGCTGGATGGTTCCCTCAAATACGCCAATGACCATCGATGCCGCAATGGCGGTAAAAAGATTGACCAGCAACCATGTAAATCGGGATCGGGTCGTATCAAAAATCGCACTTGAAAGGTCGTCTTCCTCGCCAACACCGGCAAGGCGCATCATGTCTTCTTCATATTCTTCATCGATGACGTCAACCACGTCATCGACCGTGATCACACCGACCAGTCGGCCGCTATCGTCGACAACCGGTGCCGAAATAAGGTCGCGCTGACGGAACAGGTGGGCGACGTTTTCCTGTTCCTCGGTCACGACAACCGTGCGCATGTTTTCGGTATCCATCACATCGCGGATAAGCACCGGACGATTGGTACGGATTGCACGTGAAAGCGGAACGATCCCCACCGGGCTGTATCGTGGATCAACCACGATGATGTCATAAAAATCATCCGGAAGGTTTTTCGCCGAGCGCAGGAAATCGATGGTCTGCCCGACCGACCAGTAATCCGGAATCGCCACCAGCTCGCGCTGCATGATACGACCGGCGGTATATTCCGGATAGGATAGTGCTTCTTCAACGCGGGCGCGCTCGATATCGGAAAGGGCACCCAGAAGTTCTTTCTGGTCCTCTTCTTCCAGATATTCGACAACCTCGACCACGTCATCCGAATCGAGTTCGGAAATCGCTTCGGCCACCGCCTCGGTACCAAGCAGCGAAATGACCTCTTCGCGCAGCTCGTCATCAAGTTCGGTCAGAAGTTCCGGATCAAAATCCGGGCGGATCAGATCGACCAGCTTGACGCGCTGGCTGCTGCTCGCCCAACCCAGAAGGTCGGCAATATCGGCAAAATGAAGTTCGGAAATCAGTTCTTCGGCGCGCGATACATCATCGTCGCCCAGTGCATCAAGAATCTCGCGCGCATATTCAGGAGTAAGATCGACATACTCGTCACCAGACGACGTATTTTCTGCCGGACGTTCCAGTTCTTCGACCTGATCCGTCATCTGCCCCTCCCCTGATTGTGTTGCGCGCTAAGTCCGTTCCTGCACTTCAATTAAAAATGCCGTGCCGGACCAGTTGTCCGGCACGGCTGTTTCTGCGCTATCGCTCAGGCCCGGTCAAGGGCCGCGCGATAGCAATGTGCGGTTTAATTGTGTTCCTGACTGCGATTGATGGCATCAACCACCGCAATCGCACTCATATTAACAATCCCACGTACCGTGATCGACGGGCTGACCACGTGGGCCGGTTTGGCCGCACCGACCAGAATCGGGCCAACCGGCAAACCATCGCCCAGCATCTTGACCATGTTGTAGGAAATGTTCGCCGCATCAAGGGTCGGCATCACCAGCAGGTTTGCCGAGCCTTTCAGCATCGAATTCGGGAAAATGCGTGACCGGATTTCTTCGGAAATCGCGGCATCGGCATGCATTTCACCCTCAACCTCAAGGTCCGGTGCCAGGGTACGGATCAGCTGCAACGCATCGCGCATCTTGCAGGCCGATTTGTTTTCGTGGCTGCCAAAGTTCGAATGCGAAATCAGGGCGGCCTTCGGCGTAATCCCGAAACGCTTGACCACGTCGGCCGCCATGATCGCGGTTTCCGCAACATGTTCGGGCGTCGGATCAACCGACACATAGGTATCGGTCAGGAAGAAGGTCCCCTGCTTCATGATCATCATATTGACGGTCGAGAAGTCGGTAACCCCTTTCTGCACGCCGACAAGGTTCCGCACATAGCGCAGATGACGCAGGAAACCGCCCTGGCACCCGCACAGCATCGCATCCACCTCGCCGCGGCGAAGCATCAGGGCGGCAATCACGGTCGGACGGGTCCGCACGATGGAACGCGCATATTCCGGGTTGATACCACGGCGGCCCATGATGTTGTGGAAATCCTGCCAATCCTGTTCGAAATGCGGATTGTCTTCCGGATCATGGATTTCAACCTGTTCGTCCGGGATCAGGCGCAAACCAAGTTCGGCAATGCGTTCAAGGATCACATCACGACGACCGATCAGAACCGGATGACACACACCATCATCAACCAGAACCTGACAGGCCTGCAGAACACGGCGCGATTCGCCTTCGGGATAGACAACGCGTTTTTTCTGCGAACGCGCCATATCAAACACCGGCTTCATCACCAGACCGGACCGGAAGACAAAGCCTTCAAGCTGCTGACGATACGCATCGAAATCCGTGATCGGACGTTTGGCAACGCCACTATCCATCGCGGCTTTTGCCACGCGCGGCGGGATTTCAAGCATCAGGCGCGGATCAAACGGTTTGGGAATAAGATATTCCGGCCCAAAACGCAGCTCCTGACCGCCATAGGCAGCCGCCACAATGTCGGAAACCTCGGCAGTTGCCAGATCGGCAATGGCCTCGACCGCGGCGATTTTCATTTCCTCGTTGATCTCGGTCGCGGCAACGTCAAGCGCACCACGGAACAGGAACGGGAAACAAAGAACGTTGTTAACCTGGTTCGGATAATCCGTCCGTCCGGTCGCCATAACCGCATCCGGGCGGATTTCCTTGACCAGTTCAGGTGAAACTTCCGGGGTCGGGTTGGCCAGCGCCATGATGATCGGGCGTTCGCCCATTTTGCGCAGCTCTTCCTCGCCCATGATGTTCGGCGCCGAAAGACCAAGGAACACATCCGCCCCCTCGATCACATCGCTCAGGGTCCGTGCATTGGTGTCGATGGCATATTCCGCTTTCCACGGATCCATCTCTTCCTTGCGCCCCTTGTAAACCACACCGAACCGGTCGGTTACGGTGATGTTTTCGCGCGGCAGCCCCATGGAAACCAGAAGGTTAAGGCACGCAAGTGCGGCTGCCCCGGCCCCCGATGCAACAAGACGGACCTTGCTGATATCCTTGCCAACAACCCGAAGGCCGTTGCGCACGGCTGCGGCAACGCAAATCGCCGTACCATGCTGGTCATCGTGGAAAATCGGAATGTTGCAGCGTTCGCGTAATGCCTTCTCGATAATGAAGCATTCCGGCGCCTTAATGTCTTCTAGGTTAACACCGCCAAATGTCGGCTCAAGGGCTGCAACAATATCGATGAATTTCTGAGGGTCGGTTTCGTTCACCTCAAGATCGAAGACATCGATATTGGCGAACTTTTTGAACAGAACCGCCTTGCCTTCCATCACCGGCTTGGACGCCAGCGGACCAATCGGGCCAAGGCCCAGAACCGCCGTGCCGTTGGAAATCACACCAACCAGATTGCCGCGCGCGGTATATTCGGCTGCGGTTTCAGGGTCTTTGACGATTTCCTCGCAGGCGAACGCGACACCGGGCGAATAGGCCAGCGCAAGGTCACGCTGGTTTGCCAGCGTCGTGGTTGCCGTAACGGACAGCTTCCCCGGGGTGGGATACCGGTGATAGTCCAAAGCTGCTTCGCGCAGCTTGTCATTTCTGTTTGCCATAAGAATACCTTTTAATTTCAGGTATTTACATAAATTAACCGTTAAACGGTTAAATCCTGATAATTCACTCTAGCGGGACAGGCAGACTAAATGAGTTTGGCCCGCGATTGAAGCACTCAGTGTAACTATCTGTCCGTGGGCTGCATTGCGTAATTCTCAATCCCTATTTTTCACAATGATTTCGACTCGACGTCGAAAGCCCAATTGCATCCCATACACGCCCTCTAGTTGCACAAAAAGACGATTTTTCTCTCCCATTCACGGAATTCCTATGAAATAGTTAGGACTTTAGAGAGACATTTCAGTCAACCATAGGTGTCCGTGAATGAATAAGCTTACGGGTTTTGCACTTCCAGCATGGAAGACTCAAGGGGTTAAAAATTGGAAATTGGACCATACATATGTAGCCGACGATACTGGTAGAGCTTGGGGATGCAACGGACGTGTTAGCGGAGGTATTCCAATTTGTTCTGGTTTAGGAAACGGGAACCATGCGGATTGCTTAGCTCAACCAAATCGCAAAGCAGGGATAATTTATGGACTTGGTGGAGTTTGCCATCAAATGGCCAATAGAATCTTGCTTTCTGCAAATGTGCAAGTTTCGCAGGCACGCGGATACTCGCTATCCCTTTTGCTTTTCGGTGAGTTTGGGCTTGATCAAAACGGAATAGAATATGACCCAATAACTTATCCTTGGCCAGAGCTGGCTTACTGCTCCGCTAATCACAATCATTGAGTTAGCATCATGCACGCTATCGAATTATTCAACCAACTTATGCATAACCTCAAATGGCGTCTAACGCAGTACGGAGAAGCTGAGGATAAGAGACTAGGGCTTCTAAATGTGCTTGTGCGTTCGCAACTGCAGGATCACGCATCCCCTGAGACGACAAAAGTCCTAGCACTCATTCAAAAGGAATTTCGACAACGGCATGCTGAACTTTACCGATTGCTGAGGATTGAAGAAATCTCGCCCGATGAGTTCGCTGAAATGCTTGAGGCGAACGTATCGGAGACCGTTGACCAACTCTATCGCTATCTGGGCGAAGATAATTTTGAACGCTTGTTCGATATGCCTGTGGAAGAAGCCAAAGACTTCATTGAAGCTGATGAAATCATCTCCGAAATAGCGGATCATCGCCACCCTATGAAATTCTGATACCAGGACTTCAGATAGGCAAAGAAAAAACCCGCCATCGCTGGCGGGTTCTTTTCATGACCCTTCCCGAAGGAGGGATCCAGATAATGGTGCGGTCGAGAAGACTCGAACTTCCACGGGGGTTAGCCCACAGCGACCTCAACGCTGCGCGTCTACCAATTCCGCCACGACCGCATATGTCTTGTCTGCAAGCCCGTTGAGGTAATTTTGTGGGCTTGCCTTGGTGCGGAAAGGGAGATAGCAAAAAGGTTACCCCTGATCAAGGGCTCATTTCACTTATTTGACAGGAAAAATGCAAACCATCGCCCCTACCGCGCAAATTCCCGACTGGCGCACCGCCTCCGGGTTGGTTTCCTACCCCGAAGCGCTGGCCGAAATGGAAGCGCGCGCCGAAGCCATCCATGACGGCAAAGCCACGGAACTGGTATGGTTTCTGGAACATCCGCCGCTATATACGGCCGGAACCAGCGCGCATGTCGAAGATCTTGTCGATCCGGATCGCTTCCCCGTCTATGACGCGGGACGTGGTGGGCAATATACCTATCACGGCCCCGGACAGCGCACCGTTTACCTGATGCTGGACTTAAAAAAGCGCGGTCGCGACGTTCGGGCCTATGTCCATAACCTTGAAGAATGGGTGATTCGCACGCTGGCACTGCTTGGCGTTGCCGGCGAACGCCGCGATGGCCGGGTCGGAATATGGGTTGTGCGCGATGGCGGACGCGAAGATAAAATCGCCGCCATCGGTGTGCGTGTGCGACGCTGGGTCACGTTCCACGGCATTGCAATCAATGTGAACCCCGATCTGTCGCATTTCGGCGGGATTGTTCCCTGCGGTATTTCCGATCACGGGGTCACAAGCCTTGCCGATCTTGGCGTCGATATTTCTATGGCGGAACTCGATAGACTGTTAAAACAGACCTTTGTCGATGTATTCCCCGGATTCGCAGATGAGTGACAGCCCGAAAAAGGTTGCCAAAAACAGCAAAGCCAAACCGGAAAGCTCCCGGAAGATGGGCGAAAGCATCGCCGAAGTCGGCATGGCTGATGCCGAACGCGATATTCTGGCAGAACTCGACAAGGCGCTTAGCGAACATATCTCGCTTCTGCTGGGATGGTGCCGCCGCCTTACACAACCGGCAGGCCAACATAGCCCCGCCCCGCCCCATGACCACACGGAAGACCACGATTGCGACTTTGGGGCATGGTATGCGCTTAATCGCCATAACAGGCTCATAGACCAGCCTGCGATGCATGCGCTTGCCACCACCCATGAACAGCTTCATGCGTCCGCCAGACGGCTTCTCGACGGCCACGAGATTGATGGCAGCGTCGACGAAGCAGAATTCGAAATGCTGTCACTGCGCGCCGAATCGTTTTTTGCCCAACTTCGTCGGCTCGAACGGGCCTTCCGGACCGCACGTTCCGATGTCGACCCGCTGACGGGCACCTATAACCGGCAAACCATGCTGGGCGACCTTGGCAATGAACGCGAACGTTCTGTGCGCACCGATACACCAACCGCAATTGCCCTGGTCGATCTGGATCACTTCAAAGCGGTCAATGACACACATGGCCATCAGGCCGGCGATCTGGTGCTGCAATCGGTTGCCGGCATCCTGCAATCGCATGTCCGCCCGTTCGACAAGGTCTATCGCTATGGCGGTGAAGAATTCCTGATTTGCCTGCCAAATGCCGACATGAAGCAATCCGCACGCGTTCTTGAACGCCTGCGCCGCGTTATCGAAGCATCCCCGGTGACGCTTAATGACGGCACGATTTTGCCGGTCACGGCCTCTATCGGGGCGGCCCCGATGACCAAAACCCGCACGATCGAACAGATCATCGAAAAGGCCGATCAGGCGCTCTATGCCGCAAAGGAAGGCGGCCGGAACAAGGTCCGGGTCTGGCGCAATCCCGATGGCCCCAAGAACACCGGCAAAACCGACGGATCGAAATCCGACACCTGATCACCGCAGCCGCCTTAATTACGCCCCCAACCAGCCGATATCGAAAATGTGATCGTTTTTAACGACGCGATCCGGTCATGGGATATCGCGTTGAATCCGCCGCATTTCTTGCGGGGTAACGCGCAATTTGCATCAGAATCTATTTAAAAATCAAAAAATTCTACCAAAGCGCAATCTTGTCTTCACAAGATGGAAACATATCTGCAAACTATAATAATAAAAGGCAGCAGGGTCCGGCGACGGCCCCGAAAATGAGAGAGAAAACGCTGCCTATGGGAGGGAATTCGGTTCGGACAGAACGGAGGCTCCTGATGTCCACTGCGACTGATTTCGTGCCTGGCGACCCCGCCTTGATGCTAACGGTGCTCCGCGGTGCCGATGGCAACCTTGACCAAAACATCCTGCTTGAACGCATTTTATCCCTGTTTTGCACGGATGATGACGGCAATCAGATCATTGTCGAAGACTCACCCGACTTGCGACGACGCATCAGTAACGCAATTTCGCATCTGAAAATTGCCGGCCTGGTGGACACGGCAACGGATAACAGCCTGTCCATCACATCCCTTGGCAGGGCCATGATGATGGCCTATCCGATGGGGATTGATGATGGTGTGCTGTGTTCGCTACCAGCCTTTCGCAATCAGATTTACGATACCAATGCCCCGGTTGTGCATGAACGGCACCTTCCCAATCCTGCTTATGGCTCGGGTTTCTCGGCGGGACTGGGGTCCCATCGGTTAACCGAAAACCCCTATCCGTCCGACAGCCGCGATCATGAAGACTGGCTGATGGGCTGGGACGAAGCCCTTGATCAAAGCAAACGCGAAGCCGAAACGCTTGTAAGATAGGCAATCATTCCGGCCATAAATGCGGCCCGGTGTGAAAATTTGCGACCGGCACCATTTGGGGGAACCAGGGCGGTGCTGGAATTGACCAAACCGGAATTAATCCGGTCGGCCCGGATGCCTGTCCGATGGCCACATATTGCCCGCCGGCTGTTCCCGGGTACGCATGCGTACCGGCCCAGCCAACAGCAGGGCAACCAGTATTCGTCACCCAATTTCCCGAAGATGTATAGCGACGCCAGCTAGAAAAGCCATCAGGCGGTGGCTCTGGCGCAAGAACCGGTTTAGTCGTTGTCGGGTTTGGAATTCGGATTGGCTGCGCGGAAGAACGAAATCACGTTGTCGCTACCAGCGTCGGTTTTGGTGTCGGTGTCCGAAGATGCCCTATCGACGTCATCGGGATTTTTCCGGCCCCCGGCAACAGCGGATTCGGTTTCATTGCCGGTTTTATCGGATCCGGTATTTTCAGACGGTTCGGAACCACCGCGATAATGGCCGTCATGCTGCCTGTCGGCCTTGCGGTCCTCGGCGTCTTTTTTCGTACGTTCACCACGCGTGCGGCCATGCAAGGCACGATTGGCATCGGCCTGTTTTTCCTTGGCTGTGCGCTTCTTCTGCTTGCGCGCCTGACGCAGATTGACAAGATCGCCCATGCGGACGTCCCCTTTCATCGCGGCCTGAAATGACAAACGGGCACCCTGAATGATCAGGGCACCCGCCTGGAAGCTTGGCAAACCGTTGATAAAACCTGCTGCCTCAAACCGCCTTAGCGGACGAAGACATGTACCTCGTTGGCCGAAACCGAGGCACTGGTCGCATCAGAAACACGTACACGCGTGCTGGGCATTCCCATATCTGTCAGGGAACGCAGAACCGATTGCGCATTGCGTTTTGATTTGTTGCTGTTCAGCGCAACCTGCGCCGGGGTACCACGATTCGGCGTTACCGCAACAACATCAAAGCTGGCCTGCGGGCGGCGCTCCAGAACGCGGTTGACCGCGTTATAAAGCGCCTGCTCGTATTTCACGCTCGCGCTGTCGAAACGGATAACCACCAGCGGACGTTCGCTGGCCGATGCCATGCTGGCACCGGCAGATGCCGGTGCAGCCTGTGACTGGAAGACACGCTTGGAAAGCGCGTCACCGAAAATCTCGCCATTCTTGACGGCCAGTGCCAGCGCATTGAGGTTTGCACGCTCGTTGCTCACGTAAGACGTCTGACGGGCAAGGCCTTCGCTGATTTCATTCAGAAGACGATCAATCAGAACCGTGGTGCGATTGGTTTCGTCTTCAAGCAGTGCGAGCTGACGGTGATCTTCGTCAACAGCACCGGAAACCTGATAGGCAGACCGGACTGATTCCAGCAGGAAGGTCGACAGGGTCGAATCAGCGGCCACTTTGTTGGCCAGCGAATTCATCGCCGCAATGTCGTCATTCACACGATCAAGTTCCTGCTGCGCAGTATTCCACTGCTGCACCAGAACCGGGTTGCCCGGCGTGGTACCAACCTGCAACCGTGCGCTGATCGCTGCCACAGTCCCGTGATAGGCCTGCGAGTTGCGAACTGTCTGCGCACGAAGCTGCTGCAATTCGTTGTTGTGATCATTCAGCGCAGCCTTCAGGCGGTTAAGCTCGGACTGCATGTTTTCGACCTTCGACCCGACAAAGGTTCCGGTCTGCGAAATGCCTGTAAGCGGTTGGGAACTGCGCGCAACATCGCTTGATGTCGTAGCATCTGCCCCGCTTGTATCAGCCATTGCTGCTGAATTTTCAGAGCCGGCATTCTCTTCGCCAGCCAAAGTCGGCCAAAGGGCCTCTGAAGAAAAAGAACATCCCCCCAGCAAAAGGGCGGCGCCGATTACGGCGAGGTAGGTTTTACGAACGGCCATTTCGATCTATTACCTAAGTAGGAATAAGCGAATCTCCCTGGGCCTGCTTTTTTATGAATTGAAACAAGCCCCTGCTCCCCCGGGATTGAATGCATCTTAGTCCACGACCACGTGTGGAACAAGACGCATTTGCCCCTTTTTTAGCCATAGTTTGTCATATCGTTGTCAAAAGCAACAAACCGGGGCAGAACAAGGCCCTAGCAGCGGTAAAAAACCTGCATTCGGAAAAAATACGGTTTTTTGAAATTTACCGCTTGCAATGCCCCGCTCGTTTGCATAAGTTCCGCTCCGCCGACGGGGAGCACTCAACGCAAACCGGCGGAAACCAAGGCAAAGCGCCCGTAGCTCAGCTGGATAGAGCATCTGACTACGAATCAGAAGGCCGGAGGTTCGAATCCTTCCGGGCGCGCCATTCAAAGGCCCGACGTTATCGCGTCGGGCCTTTGCCATTTCCGGATCAAAATATGCCGCGCTTTCGCTGTCCGGTCTTTCGGAACGCAGAAATGTGAAGCGGATTACACTTTCAGGCCGGTTCTCTGCCCTTATTACGCAACTTTTATCCATCATCCTTGCCCCAGCCAGTCCCTCAAACATATCTGGGGAGAACAGCAATCCCGCCCGCAAGGAGACAGGAATGGATATCGGAAAAATTCTCGGTGGCGTACTCGGTTCCGGCAGTACCGGCCAGATCGGTGACCGGATCAAGCAAGCCACTTCCGGCGGATCGACCGGCGGAATCGGCAAGGCGCTGGGCAATAGCGGCCTGGGCGGCGGTCTCGTTGGTGGTGCGCTAAGCGGCGGGCTGATATCTGCGGTTCTTGGTTCAAAAAAGGGCCGCAAGATGGGCGGCAAGGTGCTGGCATACGGCGGCACAGCCCTTGTTGCGGGCCTTGCCTATAAGGCATGGCGCGATTACAGCAACCGCCAGAAACCACAAAACCATGCGCGCGATACCGATCTTGCCAGTATTCCAGCCGATAGCGGCTTTGCCCCGGAACAGGAACGCGGCGAGGATGATGTTGATTTCCGTCTTGCTTTGGTGCGCGCCATGATTGCCGCCGCCAAATCCGACGGCCATATAGATCAGGCAGAACACAAACGCATTGCCGCCCAGATCGAACAGTTTGAACTGGGCGCATCGGAAAAGGCGTTTCTGTTTGATGCCTTTTCCGCCGATGCCGATCCGCTGGCGATTGCCCGTCTCGCACGCACCAGCGAACAGGGTGCCGAAATCTATCTGGCATCCAGCCTGTCGATTGATCCCGATGAACAGGTCGAACAGCAATATCTTGACCGACTTGCCGGTTGTCTTGGCCTGCCCGGCGAATTGCGGGCCCATCTTGATACACAGGCCGAAGGCGCACGGCGAGAATTCGCCGCCAAATAGCAGACCAGTCGACATAATACACGAAGGCCCGGACGATCCCGTCCGGGCCTCACTTTGGGCAAATATATGCTGGCCGATTACATACCCGGCATGATGACGGTATCGATAACGTGGATAACGCCGTTATCGGCCTCGATATCGGCCTGGGTTACCGTTGCACCGTCAACCATGACACCACTGGTCGCATTTACATCAATGGTGTCGCCCTGAACGCTGGCAACTTCCATTTCCTTGCCTGCGATGTCCGTCGACATAACCTTGCCCGGCACCACATGATAGGTCAGGATGGCCACCAGCTTTTCCTTGTTTCCCGGTTTCAGAAGGTCGTCGACAGTTCCTGCTGGCAGTTTGGCAAACGCATCATCGGTTGGCGCGAAAACGGTAAAGGGCCCTTCACCCTTAAGGGTTTCGACAAGCCCGGCGGCCTGAACCGCGGCGACAAGCGTTTTAAAAGACCCGGCAGATACCGCCGTATCCACGATGTCGGCAGCCTTTGCCGGAAGACTTGCCAATGCGAGTGCCGCGGCGGTAACGGTTGCGATCACGGTTTTCTTCAAAGCAGTCATGTTTCGAACTCCTGTCCATATATTGTCGGATGTTCCCGACATCTCTGCTGTCGAAAAACCTACGCGCCGTGCCCGGTGAACGGATCCATCGTGATGCTTCATTTAATTGTGATAGCCGCCCTGACATCCGCATCAGCCTGGCTTGCGTACAGGAACGCTTGTCCGTGTTGAAAACGGAAAAAGCCGGTGCCCGGAAACGGCAAGGAATGCTATGCTTGATGCCATCTTATGATCGCCTCAAGGAGCCCCTCGCATGAATGCCAACACGCGCATCACCATTTCCTGCATCGATCGTGTCGGTCTGGTATCGGATATATCCGGTCGTCTGTTTGATATCGGTGCCAATCTGGGGCCGACCAGCTTTGTGCTGGATCAGGGGCGCGCGAATTTTGTTACCACCTGCGAATTGCCCGACACCTGCCCGATCACCGAATGCGAGGCAGCCCTTTGTGAACTGCCGATGGAACAGGCCGAAATCACCGTCGAAGAAATTCAGCCCGCCCCGCTTCTGACCCGCGCACCGGGGGCCACGCATATGATTGAATGTTCCGGCATTGATCAACCCGGCCTGATCGCCCGACTGTCGGAAATTTTCATCGAATTCAACGCCAATATCGTGCAACTGGCGGCATCGGCAACCGATGAAAAAGATGCGCGCATCTATACAACACGCTTTGCGGTTGCCATCCCGGCCGACCGTGCGGCTGCCTGTCTGGCAACGCTTGCCAACACCGCCGGATCAATGCGCATGCTGTTCCGGTTTGAAGAACTGAAATAGCGTCGCGGCTTACAAGCTTCCGTAATCGTCGGCATCAAAGGCCACGTTACCTTCAACCAGATCACTGATCTCGATCCCGTCGATCTGAACGCCATAGCTGTAATGTCGACCACCACTGAAATCGACATAAACACCTGTGTCGTTCTGTTCGGCGTGATTGATGAAATCATCAAAATCATCGATGCCGCTTTTTTCCTGGAATGTCTTGCCCAGCAAAAGCCTGTCACCATTTTCGCCTGCTTCGAAATCGGTAATGCGATCGCGTTCCGCCCCGCCTTCGAACCGGACCCAGACGAAATTGTCCGACGACGCACCGCCGGTCAGAAGATCATTGCCATCCCCGCCAAACAGCGCGTCTTCGCCATAATACCCGCGCAGGACATCATGGCCGTCCTGCCCGAACATCCGGTCCGCGCCCCGACCACCTTCCAGAAGATCGCGACCAGCACCCGCCACTAACTGATCATCGCCGTGATCCCCGCGCATGATGTCCTGACCATCGTTGCCATACATTGCGTCGTCACCCATCCCCCCTTCGATAAGGTCATTCCCGGCGCCGCCATAAAGAAAGTCGTCCGCATTGTGGCCTTTGACAATGTCATCTCCGTCTCCGCCATCGGCATAGGTGCCGTCCGGCGGAAAGAGATCATCGTCATAATACACCTCACCGGCCAGAACCGTGTCATTGCCCTCGCCGCCATATAGATAATCGCCGCCTTCATTCCCCAGAATGTTGTCATCACCGGCATCACCATAAAGATAATCGCGATCAGGCTGGCCATATTCCGTGCCCGAAACGGTATCGTTGCCATCACCGCCATAGACCGTCGCCCCGGTTAGCGTGTCATCACCGCCCTTGCCATAAATGGTGTCATACCCAAAATAGCCATCAATATTGTTGTCCTGATCGTCACCGATCAAAAGATCGCTGTGGCTGGTTCCGAAAATGCCCTCGACATCAATCACGACATCCCCGGTTGCATCCCCGCCTTCGGCAATACCCGCGCCAAGATCAATATGCACAGCCTCGGCTGACGTCTGATAGCTGATCGTGTCCTGCCCGCTGCCACCATCAAGAAAATCCGCGCCCCGGCCTCCTGTCAGATGGTCATCACCGTCATTTCCCATCAGGGTGTCATTGCCGGTATCGCCGACCATTGTATTGTCACCACCGCGACCGATCATCAAATCATCGCCCCCCGCGCCAAACAGGGTGCCACCGCGATCCTCCCCGCCAATCAGCAGGTCATCATGATTTGATCCGCGTATGTTCAGATCGCGAAGCTCGCTATCATCCGCAAAGGAAATTTTATCCCCCTCTGCATCCCCGCCATAACCCTTCATGCTGTCCTGATCGAAGTAAATGGCTTCGGGCGAACTGCCATACGCAACAGTCGGCGCATAGCGGGAATAGGAAGAAGGAAAGATATCGCGGAAATCAAAGTTGATGGTATCGGCACCGCCGCCACCTTCGACCGCACTTATTTCTCCTTCAAAATAATCGTCTCCGTCAGTACCAATAACGCCCAGCTTCTGGGAGATATGGTCGCCATACTCACCAACAATCAGCTGATCGCCATCCGCATCACCACCACTGACGTCAAGTTCGGCCACCTGTTCGCCAGACGGGGCATCTTCGTTATTGTAGAATTTGAAGGTTAGCGGTTCGCGCGACGTCGCATAGGACAATACGTAATCGTCAGATCGCCCACTGACGAAAAAGCTGTCGGCCCCGGCGCCACCGATCACCGTGTCTGACTGGCTGAAATGGATTTCATCATCACCATCCAGCCCATAAATAATGTCACGACCACGAGAGGTATGGTTCAACACGTCGTCTTCGTTTGTACCGATGATCCGTGCCATGGAAGGCCTCCTGTCGTTGAATGAAACGACTCAACGGTACGCCCTATGGATGATTCAAAAAAGGAAAATAAAACCTAAAATATAGTTCTATTTTCAACCGGAAATGCAGGTTTTCTGCCAATAATGGCACGACATCGCGCCAATGATACCCTTAAACCGCAACCCGGTTACGCCCTGCCTGCTTGGCGGCATAAAGTTTTTCGTCTGCCTGTTTCAGCACCGCCCACGGATCGTCAACATCCTCGTCACGTTCCGAAAGACCAACCGAAATTGTCACGGAAACCGTCTTGTTTTTGTCGGGCAGGGCAATTTTGGTTGCGGCAATCCGCTTGCGAAGCGCTTCAAGCGGCTCGTGGGTTTTTTCAGCACTCCGTCCGGCAAAAACAACGGTAAATTCTTCGCCGCCATAGCGGAATGCCTTGCCTCCGCCGCCAACGCGCGCCAGTTCGCGTGAAACCTTGCGCAGCACGATGTCACCGACATCATGACCATAGGTATCGTTGAATTTCTTGAAATGATCGACATCAAGCATGGCAATCGCATACTGGCTGCCAAGTTCGGCCAAGGCATGGCCCAAGGCACGACGCCCGGGCAACCCGGTCAGATCATCGACAAACGCCATCCGCCAGGCTTCCTGTGCCAACCCGGCCAGAACCACACCGGTCGCTGCCAGATAACCGAACTTGATAAAACCCGGACCCATAACGGTGGCGACCGCAATGGCAATGATCGCGGCAGCAAAGCTGGTTTCAAGCGGCCGATGCAGCGCAAGCAGAATACCGACGGAAACAACCGCCAGAATCAGGGCAGGCTGCGGCATGTCGGCCATAAAGGTTCCGGTATCGATCAGCCGGTAATTAAGGACCTGATAAAGGGCCGCCCCGACATCGGCCTTGCCGGCCAGCATCAGCATGACAAAAAGCTGCAATCCCAGCACCAGCATCCGCGCAATACCGCGTGGATTAAGAACCCCGCGTTCTGCGGTAAATCCCAAAACCAGCAGATTAACCGGGATCAGATAAAGCGTCGCAATGCGCAGGAATGCCAAACCATCGGCTGAAAATCCGCCGCCATTTCCCACCAACAACCAGTAGCAGACCAGAAGCAGGATCATGACGAAAACCGCCCGCCCGCGGTTAAACCACCAACCGATCGCACCGCCCAGAAGGGCCAGAATAAAGGGGCCATATCGCACAAGCCCTGCCAGTTCACCCGGCACCAACCCCGGTGAAAGCGCAAGCACAAGGCAAGCCCCCAAAATCAGAAAGGGTGCCAGCCCGGCAGAGACAAGAATGGAATAAGCGCGACGCATGGGCGGTGTGGTTCTGCCTGAAATTCCCCCAAGGATACGGAAACGGGCACAGCCGATCCGCAATATTCCGGGTAATCTAACCACTGCGCCCTTAACGGGCCATTGCTTTATGCCGTGTTTCCGCGTTTTTTCTAATTCAGCCGCAAAGACCCGTTTCGGTGTTGCCTTTCGATAGGCATCAGACAATGGTCGTGTGCGCAAAATGGCTTGCATCTGTTAGCATGCGCACCATAAATTGGATCAAATTCGCTCTATCTCACTGCGGCGCACAATGATCGCAGGCGCAGAATTCTGTCACGGCGGCCACGGTACGATCCCGAAAACGGGACAAAAGCATTTAACGCCGGAAGCTTGGCCCAAACACAAAAAGGCCGATCCTTCCAGAATGACAGGCTTTGGAGAGACGTTACCATGAGCTTCACCACACCGACCCCGGCACCAGCACGTCTGAACCGGTCCGAACTGGCCGTTCCGGGCAGCCGTATCGAACTGTTTGAAAAGGCCGCCAGATCAAAGGCCGATGCCATCTTCCTTGATCTTGAAGACGCGGTCGCGCCAAGCGACAAGGAACAGGCGCGTAAAAACATCATTGCCGCGATCAATGACATCGACTGGGGCGACAAGGTGCTTTCGGTCCGCATCAACGGCCTTGATACACATTATATGTATCGTGATGTCGTCGATGTGCTCGAACAGGCCGGTGACCGGCTTGACCTGATCATGATCCCCAAGGTCGGAACGGCCGCCGATGTCTATGCGCTTGATATGATGGCAACCCAGATCGAGGCCGCCAAGGGCCGCAAAAAACGCATCGGGTTCGAACTGATCATTGAAACCGCGCTTGGCATGCAGAATATCCACGAAATTGCCGGTGCCTCCAAACGCAATGAAAGCCTGCATTTTGGTGTGGCCGACTACGCCGCCTCGACCAAGGCCATGACAACCGGGATCGGCGGCCCGAACCCGCATTATGGTGTTCTGACCGACAAGGACGGCGACAATCCCCGCGATTATCACTGGGGCGACATGTGGCATTACGCCATTGCCCGCATGGTGGTGGCCGCGCGCGCCAATGGTCTGCGCCCGATTGACGGCCCGTTTGGCGACTTTTCCGATCCGGATGGCTATCGCGCCCAAGCCGCACGCGCCATGGTGCTGGGCTGCGAGGGCAAATGGGCCATTCATCCCAGCCAGATCACCCTTGCCAACGATGTCTATTCCCCGTCCGAGGCCGAGATCACCAAAGCCAAACGCATCCTTGAAGCCATGACCAAGGCGCAGGCCGAAGGTGCGGGTGCCGTCGCCCTTGATGGCCGACTGATCGATATCGCATCCATCAAGCAGGCCGAAGTCATGGTCCGACAAGCCGAAGCCATTGCCGCACGCGACGCGGGATAAATCATTACACTCTGCCAAACAAGAAGGGGTGCCGCCCGGCACCCCTTTGTGTTTATGGCAACCGTAACAGGTTAATCCGCGATGCCCTCAAAGGTGATCTTGCCAATGGCCTTGCCGGATTCCAGCAACGCATGCGCCTTGCGCAGGCTTTCGGGTGTTAAGGCCCCGAAACTTTCATTTGCGGTATTTTTCAGGGTTCCGGCATCGATCAGATCGGCCACAGTCGCCAGCAATTTGTGCTGTTCGATCATGTCCGGGGTCTGGAACATCGAACGGGTAAACATGAATTCATAGGAAAAGCTGGCCGATTTCGCCTTCAGCAGATCGACATTGTGGTTTTCCTTGGCTTCGGTAATCGTCGCGATCCGGCCTTGCGGGGTGATGATTTCGGCCATGACATCGAAATACTGATCGGTTTCCGACGTGCACAGAATGTAATCGACATGGGTAAAGCCAATTGCCTTCAGCTCGTCATTCAACGGATTGCGATGATTGATAACCTGATCCGCACCAAGATCTTTAACCCAGTCGATGGTTTCCGGGCGCGATGCGGTCGCGATAACGGTCAAACCGGCCAGTTTGCCAAGCTGAATCGCGATCGAGCCAACCCCGCCTGCACCGCCAATCACCAGAAGTGTCTTGCCCGCATTGGCATCCTTGGCATTGCGATCTATCATCATACGGTCAAACAGGGCTTCCCATGCCGTAATCGCAGTCAATGGCAATGCCGCCGCATCTGCAAAGCCCAGCGACTTGGGTTTTGGCGCAACGATGCGTTCATCGACAAGCTGGAACTGGGTATTACTGCCCGACCGGGCAACATCCCCGGCATACCAGACCTCATCACCCGGGCGAAACAGGGTGACATCCTCGCCAACAGCTTCAACGACACCGGCCGCGTCCCAGCCAAGGATTTTGAAATTGCCGTCATCCGCCTTGCCACGGCGGACCTTGAAATCAACCGGGTTGACGGCAACACCCTTGACGCGAACCAGAATATCCCGGCCTTCGGCCTTTGGAGTTTCCATATCGATTTCACTGAACAACCCGTCCGTCTCGACGGGGGCGGCTTTATAAAGTCCGATTGCTTTCATCGTGGCATCCTTTTGATCAAAGGTTTGAATTGCGAATGCACCAGACCTAGCGCATAATGCCCTTCACGGTAAGTACGCACAATTTGGACCAATAGTATCACTTTGTATACTATTGGCGGTTTCCGTGGATTAAAGGAGCCATTTGATGGCATCGACATTTGATTGCCCCCCGGATCGCAGCCCCGGTTGCCCGGTCGAAGGGGCGCTGGACGTGATTGGTGGCAAATGGAAAGGCGTCGTCCTGTTCCATCTGCTGGACGGGACAAAACGGTTCAATGAATTGCGTCGTCTGATGCCCGGCGTGACACAGCGCATGCTGACCCGCCAACTGCGCGAGCTGGAGGCCGACGACCTGATCCACCGCGAAGTCTATGCCGAAGTCCCACCGCGCGTGGAATACAGCCTGACCGCAAAGGGCGAAACGCTTCGCCAGATCATCCTCGCGCTAAAAGACTGGGGAGAAAGCCACGTGCCTTATTTCGCAGTCAGGCCCGAAGCAGACGTCGCCTGACTGCCGGTTGGATCAGGCCGATTTCGCCATCTGTAAAGGCCGCGCCATTTTCCAGAATGTCGTGCGATCATAACCATCGTGAACGCCTTCACCGGCGATTTCAAAGCCGCGCGACTTGAAAAAGGCAATATTGCCCGTCAGTTCAACCCGAACATGAAGCCGCATGTTTTCCTTGCCCGCACTTTCAGCATGGGCGCAGGCCGCCTCGACCAGTGCCTTGCCAATGCCGCCGCCCTGAATGGATGGATCGACCGACAGTTTATAAAGATAGGCATCTTTGCCAACATCCTCGATCCAGACCTGGCCAATGACACGACCCGCTGAATCATGGGCCAGAAACAGCGTATCACGGGCAAACCGCCATTGAAGTTCGGCAATATTGACCGATTTTGCCGAACTTGGCGGATCGACGATATCGTCCTGAAAGGCAAAGGCGGCCAGCAGAATTTCAACAAGCCGGTCGAACGGAACAAGGGCGGGATCGCTGGGCGATGTGATCTCGATACTGGACGTCATGGATTTCCGTGTGCAAAACTGTCACTGTGCAGCGCGAAATATACGATATAATTCGTGCAAGGATGGAATTTATATGCGTATCGGACCTCAACCCTTGACGTGACGGGTTGATCAACTATGTTCCGCCTCATTGTTTCCCAGCCGGATATGATGCCCTGATGCATAACTTTCTGGATTTTGAAAAGCCGATCGCCGAACTCGAAGGCAAGATCGAAGAATTGCGCCACCTGACCGGCAATGATGAAGTCAACATCGCCGACGAGGTCGCACGCCTGCAGGACAAGCTGACCAAGCTGCTGCAAAGCACCTATGGCAAGCTGACCGCATGGCAGAAAACGCAGGTTGCCCGTCATCCTGATCGCCCGCATTTCACCGATTACGTCGCCCACCTGTTCGAGGGTTTCACCCCGCTTGCCGGTGACCGCCTGTTTGGCGAAGACGAAGCCATCATTGGTGGTCTGGCCCGCCTGCAGGGGCGCAGCGTCATGGTGATCGGTCATGAAAAGGGCCGCGATACCGAATCCCGCGTGAAACACAATTTCGGCATGGCCAAACCAGAAGGCTATCGCAAGGCGATCCGCCTGATGCGCATGGCCGAACGTTTTGGCATTCCGGTTATCACACTGGTTGATACCGCCGGTGCCTTCCCGGGTGCCGACGCCGAGGCGCGCGGACAGTCCGAAGCCATCGCACGGTCAATCGAAGCCTGCCTTGATATCAAGGTTCCGCTGATTTCGGTCATTATCGGCGAAGGCGGATCGGGCGGCGCCATCGCACTTGCGGTCGCAAACTCGGTCATGATGCTTGAAAACTCGATCTATTCCGTGATCTCGCCGGAAGGCTGCGCCTCGATCCTGTGGCGTTCGGGTGACGAGGCCAAAACGGCGGCCGAAGCCCTTCGCCTGACCGCACAGGACCTTCACCAGCTGGGTGTGATTGATGAAATCATTACCGAACCGCTGGGTGGTGCACAACGTTCACCGGTCGATGCCTGCAAACGTGTTGGCACCGCAATCGTCAAAGCACTTGAAGCCATGGACAATGTCGAAGGCGGTGTGCTCAAGGCGCGTCGTCGTGACAAGTTCCTTGATATGGGCCGTCACGGTCTGAACTGATTTCTCAGGGCGCAGTCGTCAGCAAGTCTGATCTGCGCCCTGTTCGTGTTTTCTTTCCGGCGCTGTCCCGCCCGTCGGTGAAAACCCCGGCTGCCGCGCCTTTTGAACCGGTACCCACCGGGAGGGTTTAATGGAAACGCTGCGCCGGATCGTCGAATCTTCAAAGTTCCAGAATTTCATCACTGCGGTCATTGCGATCAACGCGATCATTCTCGGACTTGAAACTTCCCAAACCGTCATGAATGCCGCCGGATCGATCCTGCATCTGCTTGATCAGATCGCGGTCGCGATTTTCGTCATCGAACTTCTGATGAAACTGGCCGTGTATCGGCTGGGCTTTTTCCGGCGATCATGGAACATCTTTGATTTTACGATTGTCGCCATCACCCTGCTGCCGATGGGGCAGGGCGTATCGGTATTGCGTGCCCTTCGAATCCTGCGTGCCTTCCGCCTGATCTCGACCGTACCCTCAATGCGCAAGGTCGTCGAAGCTCTGATGAAGGCCATTCCCGGTATGGTGTCGGTCCTGACCCTGCTGTTGCTGGTGTTTTATGTGTCTGCCGTCATGGCGACCAAGCTGTTCGGCTCGGGCTTCCCCGAATGGTTTGGCACCATCGGCGCGTCGCTTTATTCCCTGTTCCAGATCATGACGCTCGAAAGCTGGTCGATGGGAATCGTCCGCCCGGTTATGGAAATCTACCCGCTGGCGTGGCTGTTTTTCGTGCCTTTCATCCTGGTCACCACCTTTGCCGTTCTGAACCTGTTCATTGCAATCGTCGTCGATGCCATGGCCACCCATGTCGACGTCGAAGAAACGCAGACTCGCAATGAACTTGGCCTTGATCATCACGAAATCCTGCGGGAATTGCGGGAATTGCGTGCCGAAGTCACCCGTCTGGCCGACGGCAAAAAGGACATTGAAACGGTTCGCCAACCCGGCGAATAGCGCGCTATGCCTTGCTGAACCGCGGGTCAGCCCGCTGCTTTTATCCGGAAAATTAGCATTTCCCCATCAAAGGGGGTGGTTCTTTGCCCCAAACCTCGTCTAATCTTTCGACAAAATGTCGGGAGATCGGGGAATGAAGCTTACGTTTGCGGGGACAGGTTCGGCATTCTGTATGGCGGCTGACAATTTCCAGAGCAATATGGTTCTGGAAGCAGTTCAGCCCGGCAGTGACCAACCGGCACGCATGTTGATTGACTGTGGTTCAGATGCACGGCACTCGCTGCGCAATCTGGGCTATATGCCCAATGACTTTGATGCTGTTTATATCAGTCATCTGCATTCGGATCATATTGGCGGTCTGGAATGGATGGCACTGGCCAATTATTTCATTTTCGAAGGTCATCAGGCCAAACTGTTTGCCGTTCACGACCTGCTTGAACCGCTTTGGGAACACAGCCTGCGCGGCGGACTTCAGATCAGCGATCAGGGCAATAACAGCCTGTCATCCTATTTCAAGGTCAATGAACTCAGCCCGGCCAAGGGGTTTGACTGGCAAGGCGTGCATTTTGATGTCATCCCGGTTGAACATATCGTGACGTCCCAGGGGACGATGCTTTCCTACGCGCTGTTCGGGCATGGAAAAAAACAAAGCTTCTTCCTGACGACAGATGCGATTTTCAATCCTGATGCCCATATGCCGCTGTACCAGAAAGCAGATATCATTTTTCAGGACTGCGAACTTGGTCCCCGCCATTCAGGCGTTCATGCCCATTACGAACAGCTTGTGACTCTTCCCGACGATATCAAAGCCAAAATGTGGCTCTATCACTATCAGGCCTATCCAAAGCCCGATGCGGTTTCCGACGGCTTTTGCGGCTTTGTTGAACCGGGTCAAAGTTTCGAACTTGGCTAACGCCTTAAAGGCCGGGTACATTCTGCGTCAAAACGAGCAATAGGAACGGGCAAAAATCCGTTCCGACAAGAATACGGGACCCGTGAATGCCAAAGTCGGTTTTTGCCTATATCTGGCGCCACAGCAGCATACAGCAAATCATCCTGACCTTGGTCACGGTGATCTCCTTTCCATTTCTGTATTACTCGCTGGACCTGCCAAAGCTGATCGTCAACCAGGCAATCGGCGGCGCTGGCGAACCTTATGATGTTCTTGGCATCGAACTGAACCAGATCGAATATCTGTTCACCCTGTCTGGTATCTTTCTCGCACTGGTCTTCATCAATGGCGGGTTCAAATATTTCATCAACGTCTATGTCGGCGTGATGTCCGAACGGCTTTTGCGCCGGTTGCGCTATACCCTGTTTGAGCGGGTTCTGCGTTTTCCGCTGCCGCATTTCCGTAAAACCAGCCAGGGCGAAATCGTTTCCATGATCACCGCCGAAGCAGAACCGCTTGGCGGTTTCTTTGGCGAAGCGTTTTCGCTGCCGCTGTATCAGGGCGGTATTCTGGTCACGATCACGGCCTTTATCTTTATTCAGGACCCGTTGATGGGGCTGGCCGCGATTTCGTTTTATCCACTGCAAGGCTACCTGATCCCGAAACTGCAACGCCGCGTGAACCAGCTTGGCAAACAGCGCGTGCAGAACGTGCGCCGGATGTCTGAACATATCGGCGAAGTCGTTGCCGGTGCGACCGATATCCGCGCCCACGAAACGCAAGGTTTCGAGCTGACCCATTTCACCCAGCGGATGGGCCGGATTTTTGAAATCCGCAAGGAAATCTATTTCCGCAAATTCTTTATCAAGTTCCTGAACAACTTCATCGCCCAGATCACGCCGTTCTTCTTCTATTCGATTGGTGGCTATCTGGTGATCATGGGGGATCTCAGCTTCGGTGCGCTGGTCGCGGCCCTTGCCGCCTACAAGGATATGTCGGCCCCCTGGAAAGAGCTTCTGGCCTATTACCAGCGCCTTGCCGATGCCCGTATTAAATACGAACAGCTTCACGAACAGTTCGAACTGCCTGATCTTGGCCGTGAACACGAACTGATCGCGCCGAAATCCGAACGCCTGCCCGGACCGCTCGATGTCGCGGCCCTGTCATGGGTCGATGATGACGGCACCCGGGTTGTTGAAAATGTGTCGTTCAACATGTCTTTGCCGGGCTCGGCCCTTCTGACCGGCTCGGCTGACAGCGGAAAATCGCAACTGGCCCGCCTGATCGCGCGGTTACTGACCCCGACCGGTGGCCGCATCCAGTTCAGCGACCGCAATGCTGAAGACCTTCCGGCATCCACATTCGGGCAACGTCTGGCCTATATCGGCAATGACGCCTATCTGTTTAACGGCACCATCGCCGACAACCTGTTTTATGGCCTGAAACACCGTCCGATCCTTGCTATCAAAACCGGCGATGAAAAAGACGGTGACGGTGACGGCGATGATGAAAACCTGAAACTGCCGCTGCCGAAATTTGTCGACCATATCGAACTGACCGATCCGACCGATCTGCCATGGCGTCTGACCGACGAGATGTACGACGAAATCAAGCGGTCCGGGAATATCCCTTATGACCCGGCAGCAGAATGGATCGACTATATCGGTCCGGGCTTCAATTCAATTGATGAATTGAAGGCCGAACTGATGCGCCTGCTTGAAGTCGTGCAGCTTGATCGCGACATTTACCGCATCGGCCTGCAACGCCGCATTGATCCGAAAGAACGCCCGGATCTGGTCGAAGCCGTTCTGACGGCCCGCCCGAAACTCAAGGAAATCCTTGCCGAACGTGGCCTGTCCGATCTGGTCGAACCCTATGACATTGATCTTTACAACGACAACGCACCGGTCGGCGTCAACATTCTGTTTGGTGCCCCGGCACGGTCCGATTTCGAACGCACGGCATTTCTGTCGCATCCCTATATGCAGGAAGCCCTGCGCGAAACCGGGCTTTACGACGTCATGATCAGCATGGGCCGCGACACGCTTGATCTGATGGTCGAACTGTTTACCGGCCTGCCGCCCGGACACGAATTCTTTGACCGTTACAGCTTTATCTCGGCCGACGAACTGCCCGAGGTCAAAAACATGCTGAAACGGACCGACGGGGTCGCGATCAAGGATATGCGCGCCGAGGATAAGTTACGCCTCCTGGACGTCGCCATGAACCTGACCCCGGCACGCCATCGTTTGCGCGTCATCGATGATGAATTCCGCCAACTGGTCCTGAAAGCCCGGCCGAAATTCTATGGTAAACTGCCCGACGATCTGGCGGATATGATCGACTTCTTCAAGGTCGATGAATATGCCGCTGCGGCCCCGGTCATCGACAACCTTCTGTTCGGTCGTTTTGCCTATGGCCGTGCAAATTCCGAAGAACGTGTTGGCGAAGTGCTGTTTGAAATCGCCCATGAGGGCGGCCTTTACGAGGCGCTTGTCACACTTGGCCTTGATAGTCAGGTTGGTGTCGGCGGCAGCCGCGTTTCACAAAGCCTGCGTCAGAAAATCGCTCTGGTCCGTGCCCTGATCAAGAATCCCGATCTGATGGTTGTGGACGAAGCCCTTTCGGCATTGGACCGTGAAACACGCGAACAGGTCATTGACTGGCTGACCGGGCAATCCGAACATCGCAGTGTGATCTGGGTTGACGGTGATGAAACCGACAGCCAGCGTTTCGGAACCTATCTGCATATGGCGAACGGCAAAATCGTTAAACGCCAAAGCCATGCAATCGACGGTGCCACCGCCGAACAGGCCGAAGACGAAGTCGCCGAAACCCCATCTGATACAAATGATGGCAGCATCGAACAGGAAGTCCGGCTGCTTCGGACCATTCCGCTGTTTGCCGGCCTTGACCCCAGCGTGATCAAGCTGCTTGCCTTTACCAGCCCGCGTCTGACCTTCAAACGCGGCGAGGTTCTGGTCAAACAGGGCGACCCGGGGGATGCGGCCTTTATCGTGATTTCCGGGCGCGGTGAAATCTGGCTGACGACCGACGAAGCCCAGACGATTAAGCTTCGCGATGTCGAACCCAAGGAAGTCATTGGTGAAATCGCCCTTCTGGTCGATGCGCCGCGTTCCGCAACCATTCGCGCGGTCGAAGAAATGACGGTCCTGAAACTCGATAAAAACGAGTTCCTTGGCCTTGTCCGACAGGACCAGGCGGTTGCCGTTCAGCTGATCCGTGTTCTGGCACACCGTGTTGATGTCACCACCAAACAGCTTACCAGCCGCAGTGGCTGAGTGAATTACACTCGACCGGACCTGTTATGAACAAGCTTGCCTCCATCATCATCGCCGCTGTTTTCGCCATCGCCTTGCTTGGCGGAATGGCGGCAATGATCGGCGGCGGGCTTTTGGGTGCCATTGTCTTTATCATCGGCATCCCGGTCGCCTTTCCGATGTCCACCAGCATCGTTGTGCTGTTCTTTGCCGTGATCATCATCCGCACCGTCATCGAGAAACGGCGCGAACGCCGCGAAATGCGGGCTTTTCTCAAAGATAACGCCGACGATTAACCCCCAGCACGGCAGGCCAGCAGAAAAAACGTCTGCTTTCGAGCACGGCTTGCCAAAAAAACCGCATCAAATCACATCGAGTTCGGAGACCTCCTCTGCCAGCTTGTTGATAGCCTGCTGGCAGTTCAACAAACAGGGGCTGACGCCATAGGCGCGGCCTTGTTTCAAGGAGGTTTTCATGACGGCACAACTCAAAGAACAGCGCTGCGTGTCGTTAAGCCAGCTGTCCGATCTTCGGCTTCTGCGCGAACATGCTTATATCGACGGGCGCTGGTGCTCGGCCGACAATCGCCAGGTTATCGAAGTCACCAATCCGTTCGACGGTGCGTTTCTTGGAACTGTGCCCAATATGGGCATTGCCGAAACCCGTAACGCGATTGCCGCGGCCCATGCGGCCTTTCCGACATGGGCCGCCCTTCTGCCGCAGGATCGCGCCGCACGTCTGCGCCGCTGGTTTGATCTTCTGATCGAAAACAAGGAAGACCTGGCACTTCTAATGACGCTTGAACAGGGCAAACCGATTTCGGAATCCCGTGGCGAAATCGACTACGCCGCAAGCTTCATCGAATTTTTCGCCGAAGAAGCCAAACGGGTGAATGTCGAAAACATTTCGTCTCATCTTCCGGGCCGGAATATGAGTGTCAAACGCGAACCGGTTGGCGTCACCGCGGCAGTAACACCGTGGAACTTCCCGTGTGCGATGATCACGCGCAAGGCCGCGGCCGCACTGGCAGCCGGTTGCACCATGATTGTCCGCCCGGCGACCGAAACACCGTTTTCGGCCACCGCCCTTGCCGAACTGGCCGAACGGGCCGGTATCCCGGCCGGTGTCTTTAACGTCGTGACCGGCGATCCCAATCCGGTTGTCGGCGAACTTTGCGGCAACCCGGTTGTGCGTGCGCTATCCTTCACCGGCTCGACCGAAGTCGGCCGACTGCTTCTGTCGCAAGGTGCGCAGACCGTTAAAAAGATGTCGATGGAACTGGGCGGACATGCGCCGTTTATCCTGTTCCCCGATGTCGATCTGGATGAGGCTGTCAATCACGCGGTTGGGGCCAAATTCGCCACCAGCGGGCAGGATTGCCTTGCCGCCAACCGCATCTTTGTCCATCGTGATATCTATGATGCGTTCCTTGACAAATATGCCAAGGCAATCGGCGAACTGCGCGTTGGCAACGGGCTTGATGAAACCACCGAAATCGGTCCGCTCATGCATGATCGTGCAGTTGCCAAATGCGATGAACATGTTGCAGATGCCCGCGCCAAGGGTGCCCGTGTTCTGACCGGCGGCAAAAAGATGGGCGGGCTGTTCTATGCCCCGACCCTTCTGGCCGATGTGACCGAAGATATGAAAATCTATCACGAGGAAACCTTTGGCCCGGTTGCCCCTGTGATCCCGTTCGATACCGAAGAAGAAGTCATCAGCCGCGCCAATGATAGCGAATATGGTCTGGCAGCCTATGTCTATACCAGGGATCATGATCGCGCCGCGCGTGTTTCGAATGCACTTGAATACGGCATGGTCGCACTGAACTGCGTGAAAATCACCGGCGCACCGGTCCCGTTTGGCGGGGTCAAGCAATCCGGCCTTGGCCGCGAAGGGTCGCGCCACGGCCTCGAAGAATTCACAGAACTCAAATATGTCTGCGCCGCGTTCAAACAGTAACATGCGCAGCAGCCACCGCATTCACATGGGAGAAGCAAAATGAATGTCATCAAAAACACCACCGCCGATCTGCAGGAAATGGATCGCGCCCATTTCATGCATCCCTCGACCCATATGCGCCAGCACGCGGCGGGCGAAACCCCCAACCGCATCATCAATGGCGGCAAGGGGATTTACATCCATGATACCGAAGGCAAGGAATCGCTTGATGCCTTTGCCGGTCTTTACTGTGTGAATGTCGGTTATGGCCGCACCGAAATCGCCGATGCGATTTACGCCCAGGCCAAGGAACTGGCCTATTACCATACCTATGTCGGGCATGGGAACGAGCCGGTCATCCGCCTGTCGGATCGTATCGTCAAATCGGCACCAGAAGGCATGCAGCGCGTCTATTACGGCATGTCGGGGTCGGATGCGAACGAAACCAACATCAAACTGATCTGGTATTACAACAATATCCGCGGCCTGCCGCAGAAGAAGAAAATCATCTCGCGCTGGCGCGGTTACCACGGTTCGGGCATCATGACCGGCAGCCTTACGGGTCTGGCAGCCTTCCACAACGCGTTCGATCTGCCACGCGCGCCAATCCTGCACACCACCTGCCCGCATCACTACTGGAATGCCGACGCGGGCGAGACAGAGGCCGAATTTGCCAAACGCTGTGCCGATGATCTCGAAAAACTGATCCTGCGCGAAGGCCCGGAAACCGTTGCCGCCTTCATAGGCGAACCGGTCATGGGTACGGGCGGCATCATCACCCCGCCCGAAGGATACTGGGACGCGATCCAGAAGGTGCTGAACAAATATGATATTCTTCTGGTCGCCGACGAGGTTGTCACCGCCTTTGGCCGTACCGGGTCCTATTTCGGCTCGCACCATTACGGCATGAAGCCCGATCTGATCACGATTGCCAAGGGTGTTACATCTGGCTACCTGCCGCTTTCGGGGGTTATCATTGGCGAACGCGTCTGGAAGGTTCTGGAACAGGGGTCGGATCAGATGGGGCCGATCGGTCATGGCTGGACCTATTCCGCCCATCCGGTCTGTGCGGCTGCCGCCAATGCCAACCTTGATATTGTCGATGGTGAAAACCTGACCGGCAATGCGGCCGATACCGGGGGCTATTTCCAGAAACGCCTGCGCGAAACCTTTAACGAACATCCGCTGGTTGGCGAGGCGCGCGGTGTTGGCCTGATGGCGGCACTGGAATTTATCGCTGATAAAACCAAAAAGGAACGGTTCGATCCGAATGCGAAAATCGGCCCGCGCGTTTCGGCCGCCTGCCTTGAACGCGGCATGATTGCGCGCGCCATGCCGCATGGTGATATCCTGGGCTTCGCCCCACCGCTTTGCATCACCAAGGCCGAAATCGATAAGGTCATCGACATCGCCAAACAGGCCGTCGATGCCGTTGCTAACGAGGTCGCAAGCGGCAAGTAACCGGCATACCGACAAAGGACGCTCCCATCCGGTTGGTGCATTCTCCCGACCGGATGCTTTCAGAGGCCGGACCCATGCCGGCCTCTGTTTTTTGCGCTCAGCTATACGCTGGCACCGATTTGAATGCTTAAATCACGGCGGAAAACCGACCGCGTTTACCGCGTCCTCGATCCGTTTGGCCATGTCATCCTGTTCAAGCACAACCGGGCCTTTGCAGAAATAGCCAAGCTGAATGCTGCCGGTCAGCATGTTGATGAACAGTTCGGCAAACTGGCGCGGGGCAATCGCGCGCAGATTTGACGGCAAATGGATTTGCGTCATCAGCCTGGCCGCTTTTTCATAGGTTGCCTCCGGCCCGGCATTCCAGAAGATTTCCCCCAGCTCCGGGTGGGTCGGGGTGCGCGCAACAACATAACGATGCAGATCCATCACCGGGGCACGTAAAATGCCATCCGCAAAGGCCGTAGCTATGGCGATCAGGGTCGCACGCGGATTGTATGGCCAGACGGTGACCCCCTCCAAAGGATCGCGGGCACGTTCGCACAGCCACGCGACCATTGCACGTTCAAGCCCGATCTTGTCCCCGAAGTACCGATAGATGGTCGCCTTTGACGTCCCGGCACGCGTCGCTATCCGATCCACCGCCGTGCTGTCATCACGCATATCAAGCAGTTCTGTTGCGGCCGCCTCAAGGATCCGGGTACGGCGTTCCTGCTGTTTTGGGGTCAGGCTTTCGGCAGACATATAACCGGGCTCCTTGTTGCTGGTTTCGTCATCGGCATCGTCACAGGCATCAAGCGGGCGGGCTCATTCCGGACCGGAAGTTCCCCCAAGCACGTCGAACCGCCAAACAGAACTGTACGGTTCCGTTTCATGGCAATCCGTTTTGTAAATCCTTGAACGCGATCAGACCACATTTTTCATTTGTCAAAAACGAAACTGTACCGTACAGTTTCGTTTTGAGGGATCATTCTCAACATATGTCGGGGAAACCGCGATGAATAATTTGCCACGCATTTGCTGGACAGTTTCCGCCTGTCTGGGGCTTGCAGGTATGGTTTGGGGCATGCAGATGGCCGGAAGCGGCGATCACAGCAATCTTGCCGCCCACGCCCATCTCAATCTTCTGGGCTGGGTCAGTCTGGCGCTTTATGGCACCTATTACCGTCTGATCGGGCTGACACGCTCTAGAATCGCCAGCATTCAGGCTGGCTGCGCAATTGTCGGATCGGTCGTTATGGGCATCGGTATTGCCATCGCCCATCAGGGTGGCACCGAAGCCATCGCCATCATCGGGTCGCTTCTGACACTGGCGGGCGGGCGCGCTATTTGCCGCCATCACCTTCCAGCGCCCGCTTCGGATCAATAGCGGCCTGTGACAGGCACCCTCACCAAAAGCAGACAAAAAGAAACCCCTGCGGCCAACATTGCAGGGGTTTCCGATATCATCCCGCGAACGGGGAATTGCAGTCAGAGATAATTACATCTCGGTGCCGAATTCCTTGCGAAGCGCATTCAGCACCTCTTCGGTGTCGCCACCGACTTCGCTGACAAGGCTGTCACCGATTCCAGCCGATGCCTTTTTAAATGCGGCACGCTGTTCGTCATCAAGCTTGATGACTTCGATGCCCGGCTTGGCTTTCTTGATGCGATCAAGTGCCTCGGCATTTGCCTTTTCCTGGGCTTCGTAGATGAAGTCATCCAGTTCGGCTTTGACTTCCTTTAGCATTTCCTTGCGCTCGTCAGACAGGCCGTCATAGAAGGCGGCATTCGACACCACGGTGGTGGTGTATTGCTGCTGACCGGCATAAATCAGATAGTCGGTCACTTCATAGAATTTCGCACTTTCGATGAAGAAGATCGGGTTGACCTGTGCATCGATCACGCTGGTCTGGAGGCCGGAATAAACTTCACCCCACGGCAATGCCACCGGATCAGCACCGAAGGACTCATAGCTTTCGATCAGGATCGGCGACGTCATGACACGGAATTTCACCCCATCAAATTCGGACGGCTGGGTCACCTTTTTCTTGGTGGTCCAGACCATCTCGCCTTCGGGATACATGGTATAAAGCTTAAGACCCTTGGACTCAAAATCCTTCGACAGGCCGTCATAGATCGTCGGGCTGCCCGACAGGACTTCCTTGTTCACCTCGTTATCCTGCGACAGCAGGTAGGGAACGCCGAAAACCTGAATTTCCGGAACGAAGGTGCCCAGATGGCCCGGCGACGCGTTCGAGAACTGGACAGCCCCCGCCGTCGTCAGTTCGGTAATGTCGTTTTCCGTGCCCAACTGGCCATAGGTGTAGACGGTAACCGTCACATCACCGTTGGTTTTTTCCTCGACCAGGCGCTTGAATTCCTGTGCATACAGGTCCTGCACATCGCCCGGGCTTTCCTCATGCGCAAATTTCCATTCTTCGGCTTGGGCGGCTGTCCCGGCAACCGCAAAGATTGCGGCGGCAGACAAGGTCGCCTTGAAGAGCTTGTTCAAACTCATATCGAAGTCTCCCTTATTGTGCCGCGACGACCGGGATTTAACCCTTTATCGGCGGCGATTAGTTGGCACATCAATGTTATGAACGCGCAAAGTGTTGAAATGTTCCTGCATCAGGTCAATGTTAGTTTTGTATCATGACAAAATAACATTGACGTCTACACATTAACCCTCAGGTCATGTTAGGGTTGGGAAAACCCCCCAAGGGGGCACAAGGGTAGAAAAGGCTGGAAATCAACAGGATGTGGCTGCCAAATATTGACCTGAGCGGCGATACGGGACCGAAATACAAGGCCCTCGTCGAAGCGATCATCACCGATATCGAGGCCGGACGCCTTCGCCATGATGTCCGCATGCCGACCCATCGTGAACTGGCCTATCGGCTGCATGTCAGCGTGCAAACCGTCAGTGCGGCCTATAAGGAAGTAGAACGGCAGGGTTATCTCAGGTCCGAACGACGGCGCGGCACATTCGTCCAGGCACGCCTGACCGATCGCGCATCGACCTTCATTCTGGATAACCGCCAGCCCGACCTGATCGACCTGTCGATTGTGCGCACCGCCTATACCGATTTCCACAATGATCTGTCGCGCCAGATACACAGCAGACTGGCCGAGGAAACCCACCATAACTGGATGGAAAGCTGCCGCCCGGTCGCAGGGTTCGAATACCACCGCGAAATCGGCAGCAAATGGCTGGCATCGATGGGAATTTCAGCCGAGCTTCCCAATATCCTGATCACCAATGGCGCGGCACAGGGGGTCTTTACCGCCCTTGCCACCGTGGTTCAGCCCGATGATGTCGTGCTGACCGAAAGCCTGACCGATCATGGGGTTATCGGCACCGCCAGCATCCTGCGCTTCAAGCTGGGAGCATTGCCCACTGATGACGAGGGCATTCTGCCCGACGCGTTCGAACGCGAATGCCGTGCGCGCCACATCCGCGCCCTTGTCGTCACGCCGATCTATACCAACCCTACCAACTGCCTGATGGGGCTTGAACGGCGCAAACGAATCGCCGAGATCGCCGAGCATTACGGTGTTTATGTCATCGAAGACGACGTCTATCGCCCTCTTCTTGAACAAAACCTGCCACCAATCACAAGCTTCCTTCCGCGTCTGGGCTTCCACGTTTCCAGCCTGACCAAGATCGTCATGCCGGGACTTCGCACCGGTTTTCTGGTCGTACCACAGCACCTGTCGATCCGTGCCAGCAGCGTTTTGCGAGTCACCGGATGGATGGGCACCCCATTAATGGCCGAGATCGGCGCACGCTGGATTGCCGATGGCACCGTCGAACAGGCGGTAACGGTCCAACGCGCCCTGATGCGTGAAAGACAGGCCCTTGTTGCGGAAATACTGGGTGATGCCGTCGTCCGCCATCACCCCACATCGCTCAGTGCCTGGGTGCGTATCCCACATCACTGGCAGGAGGAATGGTTTGCCTCGGAACTGCGGAAAAACGGGGTTGCGGTAACGATTTCCGATCCCTTCATGACCGTCAAGATCCCCCGCCCGAATGCCATCCGGATTTGTGTCGGCGGGGCGGTGGATACCCCGTCCCTGCATCACGGCCTCATGCAGATCCGTCATACGATGGAACAGATGCCGGGTGTCCATGCCTTCGACGTTATGTATTGATTTTTGTGTCATGACAAAAATCTGATTGAACCGTCACAAACCGTTTTTATTCTGACTGTCTGGCGCGAAGCGAACAGGAAACGTGTGGGAGGGAACCAATAACCACACACAACGTTCAGCAAGAATGTCTCGCACGCGCATCATGGAGGTCGTATGTCAGATTCTAACGGGGAGGCTCCCGCGCCGAAAGGCGGGGTGCTATCGGTGCTGAAACGACTTGATGACGGTTTATCCGTTGTCGAGCGTCAGTTACTGGGGTGGAGCATCGTGGTCATGGCCGTGAATACGGTCGCCAATGTGATCATGCGGCTGGGTTTCAGTTCGAGCATCTTCTTTTCCGAAGAGCTCAATCAATTTCTGATCATTCTTGTCACATTCGTCGGCATCAGCGAAGCCGCCCGCATGGGGCGCCATATCCGCATGTCGGCCTTTACCGATATGCTGGGTCCGCAGGCCAGCAAGATCATGATGATCATCATCACGCTGGGCACGGCGGCCCTTCTGTTTCTTCTGGCATGGTATTCTATCGGCTATGTTTCATCGCTGATCCAGTCCAACCGCCTGACGCCTGCCCTTCGCATTCCCTACTATCTGACCGTCCTCATCGTACCCTTTGGCTTAACCGTCACGGGGATCCAGTTCGTACTTGCCGCGGTAACGAATATCGTCAGACCCGGAACGCATCTGTCGTACCGGGTTGAAGATACGTTCTCCGAAGCTGACGACCATCATCTGTAGGGGGACGGAAAAATGGATCTTGGAACCACAATTCTCATTGTGATGCTCGTCCTTCTGGTGCTGGGTTTCCCGATGATGGTGCCGCTGACCATGGCCAGCGTCGTCGCCTTTACCTTCTACATGCCGATTGATCCCAAAATTCTGATCCAGCAAATGGTGACCGGGATTTCACCGGTGGCACTGATTGCCGTGCCGATGTTCATCTTTGCCGCCGATATCGTGACAAAGGGGCATACGGCCAACCGGCTGATTGATCTTGCCATGACCTTTGTCGGTCATGTGCGCGGCGGCCTTGCGGTTACCACTGCCCTTGGTTGTACGCTGTTTGGCGCGGTGTCGGGTTCGACACAGGCAACCGTGGTGGCGATGGGCGGACCATTGCGCCCGAAAATGCTTAAGGCAGGCTACAAAGACAGCTTTGCCATGGCCCTGATCATCAATGCCAGTGACATCGCGTTTCTGATCCCGCCCTCCATCGGCATGATCGTGTTTGGCGTCGTCGGCAAGGTATCCATCGGCGAACTGTTCCTCGCCGGGATCGGCCCAGGCATTCTGATCCTGCTGATGTTTTCGGCCTATTGCGTGTACTACGCGAAAAGGAACAACATCCCGACCATCCCGCGCATGAGCTGGGCGGAACGCGGCAAGGCGGTCGTCAATGCCGGTCCGGCCATCATGTTCCCGGTTCTGATTGTTGGCGGCATCTATCTCGGCTGGGTCAGCCCGACCGAAGTCGCCGCCGTTTCCGTGGTCTATGCCGTCATCCTTGAGGTTCTGATCTTCAAGTCGGTGAAATGGTCGGAAATGCTGGAAATCGCCCGTTCGACCGGCCTGATCACCGCCGTGGTCTTCATCCTTGTCGGCGCGGGTACAACTTTCTCCTTCGTGATTTCCTTTGCCCAGATCCCACAGCACGTGATCGGTGCATTGGGCCTTGAAGGCGCGAACAGCTATCTGATCCTGGCTGCAATCTGCATCGCGTTCTTTATCGGTTGCATGTTCGTTGATCCGATTGTGGTCATTCTGGTTCTGACACCGATCTTCATGCCGCTGGTGCGCGATGCCGGGCTTGATCCGGTGCTGGTCGGTACATTGGTGACCCTGCAGGTCGCCATCGGGTCGGCAACGCCACCATTTGGCTGCGATATTTTCACCGCCATCGCGATCTTCAGGCGACCTTATTACGAGGTCATCCGGGGCACGCCGCCCTTTATCTTCATGCTTCTGCTGGCCGCCGTGATTCTGGTTTTTGTTCCGCAGATCGCATTGTTCCTGCCGACCATGGCATTCCGTTAACCGGCAGGGATCCGGGATCGTCCCGGAAAAGACGAACCACAAGATCAAACCGGGGTGCGGGCAATCATTGCCCCGCCCCATCAAGGAGTTCAGGACGATGTCCGTTGCCCCCGCGGTCACGCCAGAGCCGGTAGACCTGTCCTATTTGCCTGATCCGGTTGCCCCGGCCGGGCGGATCGGGCTGATTACGCTCGCCACCGATTTCAACAGCGAGGATGACCTGCGCCGCATCATCCCCCACGATGTCGGGCTGTTCACCACCCGCATTGAAAATGCCAATCCCATCACCGTCGACACCCTGCGCAGCATGGCCGACGATCTGCCACGTGCCGCACGCACACTGTTGCCGGGCTATGGGGTGGATGTTGCCATTTTCGGCTGCACGTCGGGCACGGCGGTCAATGGATCGGACCGGATCGAAGCCCTGATCAACAAGGGAATGCCGGGCACGGTGGTGACCAATCCGTTGCTGGCAACAGATGTCGCATTGCGAACAATCGGTGCGCAAAAAATCGCCGTGGTCGCCCCCTATGTTCTGGATGTCACCCGATCCGTTGCCGAACAACTGATCGCGCGCGGTTTCGATGTGACCCGGCTGCTGGGTTTCGGGCTTGAAAACGACATTGATATGACCGCAATCCCGCCCGATGCCCTGTTGGCTGCGGCATTACAGGCCAACAGCCCAGACGCCGATGCCGTGTTCATTTCCTGCACGGCCATCCGCTCGGCCGAGATTGCCGAACGTGCGGAAAAGCTTCTGGGCAAGCCCGTGATCACCAGCAATCAGGCCATGATCTGGCATGCGCTGCATCTGATGAAATACGACAAACCGGTCACGGGGTTCGGAACCCTGTTTGACCACGCCCCACACAAATCGTAACGAGGTCGCCATGAAGGAACCCATCACACTTGGTGATGTCCTTTCTGCCAGCAAGACCATCGCGGGCCATGTGATCCATACACCACTGCGCCCGTCTGCCAGCCTGTATGAGCGGATCGGATCGCCCGTGTGGCTGAAATGCGAACACCAGCAATATACCGGCAGCTTCAAACTGCGCGGGGCGGCAAACGCCGTTCTGAAACTGTCGCCCGAACAGAAGGAAAAGGGCGTTGTCGGCGTATCGACCGGCAATTATGGCCGCGCCCTTGCCAATGCGGCGCGCAATGCCGGGGTGCGCGCCGTCATCTGCATGTCCGAACTGGTCCCGAAAAACAAGGTCGAAGGCATCCGCGCCCAGGGTGCCGAAATTTGCATTTCCGGCACCTCGCAGGACGAAGCCCAAAAGGAAGTAGACCGTCTGGTTGCGGAAAAGGGCATGACCATGCTGCCCCCCTTTGACCATGCCGACATCATCGCCGGGCAGGGAACCCTTGGCCTTGAAGTTCTGGAACAGCTTCCGGAAACGAACACGCTTCTGGTGCCGTTATCCGGCGGCGGGCTTCTGGCGGGTGTGGCACTGGCCGCAAAGTCAATCAATCCGGCGATCCGGGTTGTCGGCATTTCGATGGAACGCGGCTGTGCCATGATCACAAGCCTGCAGGAAGGCAAACCGACCGCGGTTCGGGAACTGCCGACACTGGCCGACAGCCTTGGCGGCGGCATCGGGCAAAACAACCAGTACACCTTCGATATGTGTGCCGATCTGACCGATGACTTTGTTCTGGTGAACGAAGCCCAGATCGCCGACGGCATCCGGGCCGCCTATCACGATGACCAGCAGGTGATCGAAGGGGCGGCTGCCGTTGGCATCGCGGCCCTTCGCGCCGGGCTGATCGATAATCCCGGCACCACGGTCGTTCTGTCGACCGGCTGCAATATCGATATGGATTTGCATAAACGTATTGTCGGCGGCGAAGACGTCGACCTGATGGCGGAGTAATCGATATGCCCAACATCAGAATTCTGACCGAAACCGACCTTCGCAACGTGATCACCCTTGATACCGATGCAATCGCCTGTATCGAAAACGCCTTTCTGGCCCTGGCGACCAAGGATGTGCGGATGCCGCCGATCCTTCGGCTTGATATCGACGACCACAATGGCGAGGTCGATGTCAAAACCGCCTATGTGCCGGGGCTCGACAGTTTCGCAATCAAGATCAGCCCCGGTTTCTTTGACAATCCGAAACTCGGCCTGCCGTCGGTCAACGGATTGATGAACCTTTTTTCGGCCAAAACCGGCCTGCTCGAAGCCGTGATGCTCGATAACGGTTATCTGACCGATGTGCGCACCGCCGCCGCCGGGGGTGTCGCCGCCAAACATTTGGCACGCAAGGATGCAAAACATGCCGCGATCTTCGGGGCCGGGGTGCAGGCGAAACTGCAGCTCAAGACGCTTAAACTGGTACGCGGCATCACATCGGCCACCATCTGGGCACGCGACATGGCCAAGGCCGAACTCTGTGCCGCCGCCTGCGCCAGCGAGCTTGGCCTTTCCGTAACCGCAACGCCCGATGGCCGGGCCGCGGCACAGGATGCCGACATTATTGTCACCACCACCCCCGCACGTGAACCGGTCCTTTTGTCGGACTGGGTCAAACCCGGCACCCATGTCACCGCGATGGGGTCGGATGCGGAACATAAAAACGAAATCGACCCGGCATTGATCGGCCGGGCAGACCTTTATGTGTGCGACAGCCTCTCGCAATGCCGGATTCTGGGCGAACTGCATCACGCCATTGATGCCCAGATCATCAAGGCCGACCACACATTTTCAGAACTGGGGCAGGTTATCGCCGGATCGGCATCTGGACGTAGGTCCGATGATGCGATCACGGTTGCCGATCTGACCGGTACGGGTGTCCAAGACACCGCAATCGCCACTCTCGCCCGTGCCCGCTGCGATGCAGCCAAGGCCGGGACCGAGATCACGTCGTAATAACAAAGGGAAACAGGGTCAGGAAAAACTGAAACCCCGCCTTTTTTTGGAGGCCTGCAATGAGCCAGGTTGAATTGAATTTCACGCGCGAGGAATATGCCGAGCGTCTGGAAAAAACAAAAAAAGCCATGGTGGAAAAGGGGCTCGATCTTTTGATCGTGACCGATCCATCAAACATGGCCTGGCTGACCGGCTATGACGGCTGGTCGTTTTATGTTCACCAATGCGTCCTCGTCCCGATCGAAGATGATCCGATCTGGTTCGGCCGGTCGCAGGACGCAAACGGGGCAAAGCGCACGGTCTATATGACCCATGACCGCATCATCCCCTATGCCGACTACTATGTGCAATCGACCACCCATCACCCGATGGATTACCTGTCCGAGGTGATCGAACATCGCGGCTGGGGCACGCGCAATATCGGTGTTGAAATGGATAACTACTATTTCTCCGCCAGATGTTACGCCCAATTGCAGGCCCATCTGCCCAATGCAAAGTTCCATGATGCCACGGCACTTGTGAACTGGCAGCGTGCCGTAAAATCCGAGACCGAGATTTTCTATATGCGCCAGGCTGCCCGCATCGTCGAAAACATGCATGAACGCATTTTCGAAGTTGTCGAACCGGGCATGAAGAAAAACGAACTGGTTGCCGAAATCTATCGTTCCGGGATTGTCGGCATTGACGGGATCGGCGGGGATTATCCGGCGATTGTGCCGTTGCTGCCATCGGGTGCCGATGCCGGTGCACCGCATCTGACCTGGGATGACAAACCGATCCCCGGCGATGCCGGGACGTTTTTCGAGATTGCCGGTTGCTATAAACGCTATCATGCGCCGCTATCGCGCACGGTCTATCTGGGGCAGCCCGAACAGCGTTTCCTTGATGCCGAAAGTGCCCTGATCGAAGGCCTTCAGGCCGGGCTGGAAGCCGCCAAACCCGGCAATGTCTGCGAAGACATCGCCATTGCCTTCTTTGGCGTGCTGCAAAAATACGGCATCCACAAAGATAGCCGGTGCGGATACCCCATCGGGCTTTCCTATCCGCCCGACTGGGGCGAACGCACCATGAGCCTGCGCCCCGGTGACCGCACGGTTCTTGAACCCGGCATGACATTCCATTTCATGCCCGGACTCTGGTTTGATGACTGGGGGATCGAGATCACCGAAAGCATGATGATCACGGAAACCGGCAGCAAGACACTGACCAGTTATCCAAGGCAGCTATTCGTCAAAAACTGACGCGAATACCGCCGATCACAATCGCATCGCAGATAAAATGCCGGTGCAAGACTGACACGCAGGATACCGAAGGTCGCGGTATCCTGCCTTTATGCAAGGAAACGGCCATGACAAAGAAATCCCCGATTACGCCAACGATCCCGTTCGATCAGGATGGTGTTCATCACGGCTTTTTAAAGCTGCCCTATTCGCGTGATGATTCCGCGTGGGGGGCTGTGATGATCCCGATCACGGTCATTCGCAACGGCAATGGCCCCACCGCCCTTCTGACCGGCGGCAATCACGGTGACGAATACGAAGGTCTGGTATCGCTGTTCAAACTGGCAGGGAAACTGTCACCCGCTGAAATCACCGGGCGGGTCATCATTTTACCGGCGATGAATTTCCCGGCTTTCCTGAATGCGTCGCGGACTTCCCCGATTGACAAGGGCAACCTTAACCGCAGCTTCCCCGGCAAGGCCGACGGTACGGTGACACAGAAAATCGCCGATTACGTTCTGCGCCATCTGGTGCCCGAAGCCGACATCGTCCTTGATCTGCATTCCGGCGGCAAGACGCTGGACTTCATCCCGTTTGCCGCCGTCCACGTCCTTGACGACAAGGAACAGGAAGCCCGCTGCGTAAACGCGATGAAAGCCTTTGCCGCCCCCTATTCAATGATGATGCTGGAACTTGATTCGGTTGGCATGTTCGACACGGTTGTTGAGGAAGCCGGCAAAACATTCGTCACCACCGAACTGGGCGGCGGGGGGTCAACCACGGCTGAACGGGTGGCGATTGCCGATCGCGGGGTGCGCAACCTTCTGATCCATGCCGGTATTCTGACAGGTAAGCCCGACGTCCCCGACGATAGCGGCGTCATGCTCGATATGCCGGATGGCAACTGTTTCGTTGCGTCGGTTTCAGGCGGCCTGTTCGAACCTTGTGTCGATCTAGGGCAGATGGTCACGCGCGGTGATCTGATTGCGCGCGTTTACGATGCCAACCGGACCGGCTGGGTGCCGACCGAATACAAGGCACCGCGCGACGGCATCGTCGCCTGTCGCCATTTCCCCGGCCTGATCAAAACCGGCGACTGTCTTGCCGTCATTGCCGAGGTGGTCGGGAAATGATCAGGCTGGATGATCAGGATCTGAAAATCCTGCTCACGCTGCAACGCGAGGGGCGCATCACCAAGGTCAAACTGGCCGAGGCGGTGAACCTTTCGCCAAGCCCGTGCTGGGAACGGCTCAAACGCCTTGAGGACCTTGGCGTCATTTCGGGCTATCACGCCCATATCAATCTGGAAATGCTGGTCAAACCGACGCTTGTGATGACCGAGGTAACATTGCGCCATCACCAGCACGAGGATTTCGCGATTTTCGAAAAGGCCGTTCAGGACATCCCGGAAATCGTCGAATGCTACGCCCTTGGCGGCGGGGTGGATTATATGCTCAAGGTGCTCTGCCGCGATGTCGATGCCTATCAGCGCCTGATCGACGGGCTTCTGATCGCGGGGATCGGCATTGACCGCTATTTCACCTATATCGTCACCAAAAAGGTCAAGGTAACACCAGTCCCGCCGATTGACGCCCTTCTGGACCCGCCTGCCCGCACCCGATAATCAAACGGCTTTGCACCGGAATGCCATCCATGGCCATGCGATGGCATTCCGCCTGCCTTCACCCGGTTGATCGGCGATGGATGATGTGGCGGAAAGCCGCCCACACCCACCGGAAGAAAGCCCCAAAAAACATCCCCACCAGCAATTAAACTCTTGGGCGAAACAAAGGCGAAAAGCGGCCAAACCGCCCCAATCCCCTTGATATTGGCCGTAAATTTGCCCGGAGGCCCGCGTAACCTTTTTGTCAGATGACAAGGAGATTATCGCGTGCCTGCACCTGAACAAACCAGTGAAACTGCGGAAAACAACCGCGGCGATAAAGTCTTTTTTGCTGCTTTCATGACCGGCATCGCCGCGATCAGCTTTGGTATCGGTGCGTTTGTCGTACTTGCCGAAGTACCACCCTACCAGTCGATGAAAAATGCTTGGCGTGCGGGCACCGCATTGTGGGAACAACGCACGAAATACAGCAGTGTTGAACGTCTTGATTTCTGGGCACCGGCACGGACCGAAGAAACCGGTGTGACGATCAATAAAACGGACAAGACCCAGAAAGGCCTGACGCTGTATTCATCGGGTGACGGGCCGCATGCGGTGCTGGTCGATATGGATGGCAACATCGTCCATGAATGGCGCATGCCGTTCAGCGAAATCCACGATGAAACATCGCCGATCCCCAATCCGCAAAAAGACGATTTCATGCATTGGCATACCGCCAAAATGGCGCCCGATGGTGATCTGATCGTGCAATATACCGCAGCGGGCGACACGCCATATGGCTATGGCATGGCCAAGATCGACCGGGATTCGAAACCGGTCTGGAAATATCTGGGGACCGCGCATCACGATTTTTCGATTGCGCCCGATGGCCGGGTTTATGCCCTGACCCAGGAATTCCGCTTTAACTCATATCCCAACCGCAAACAGCTGACCCCGCCACGTCTGGACGATTTCGCGGTGATCCTGTCCCCCGAAGGCAAGGAAATCAAACGCGTGTCGATCCTCGATGCGCTGATCAATTCCAGCTACGCCAACATGGTCGATTTCACGCCCTATTTCTCGAACGAGGACGTGCTGCACACCAACACGATCCAGTTGATTACCGAAGAAACCGCAGAGAACTTTGAACAGGGCAAGGCGGGCGATGTTGTTCTGTCCTTCCGTGATCTTGGCATCATTGCCGTGCTTGATATTGATGCGGAAAAAGTCGTCTGGGCAACACGTGGCCCCTGGCTGGGGCAGCATGACCCGGATGTCCTGCCAAACGGCGATATCCTGCTGTTTGACAATCAGGGGCAGCTTGCCGATCCGGAAGCCGGTCAATCGCGCATCCTGCAAATCGATCCCGCAACCAACGGCATCACCTGGGAATACAAGGGCACGGCCGAACACAGGTTCGACAGCAATATCCGTGCTGATCAGCAACGCCTTGAAAATGGCAATACCCTGATCACCGAATCATCGGGTGGCCGCCTTCTCGAAGTCACCCCCGAAGGCGAGATCGTCTGGGAATACCACAACCCGATCCGCCGTGATGATCCCGATAACGCTGGCAAGAAACTGATCCCCGTCGTGTCGCAGGCCGAGCGCATCAGCGATGAACGCGCCGCCCTTTATAGCGACACCGACTTCACCCCGACCTCCACGAATGGAGACAACCAATGAAACAGAACATGAAACTGCTTTCGATCAGCACCGCCACGATTGCCGCCGCAACCCTTCTGACCGCCCTTCCCGCACAGGCCTATGTCGGACCGGGTGCCGGGCTTAGCCTGCTGTCCGCCTTGTGGGCGGTTCTGGCGGCTGTATTTGTCGCCGTCGGTTTTGTCCTGCTGTGGCCAATTCGCAAAATGATGCGCAAACGCAAACGCGCGCAGCAGAACACCACCGGCACCAACACCGCCAGCACCACACATTCGGCACCGTCCGAACAGCCAAAAGCCTAAGCCGCAGACGATCAGCAGGAACGATAAAGCATGGGAATACTCGATTGGCCCGCCCCCGCCTTTGGCGCATTTGATACCCTGATGGCAGATGCCCTTGGGCCGTTTGGCCGTGTCCTGATCTGGGCGTTGATCTGTGCCGTGATATCGATGCTGCTCTATAAATGGCTGTCGCCGCAAACCCGCATCAAGGCGATCAAGGAACGGCTGAAAGAAGCCCGTCAGGCCATGGCCGAAGACGACGGCGAAGACTTTGCCGAAGGCATGAAGCTGGCCAAGGCGCAGTTGGCCCAATCGCTGAAACTGGTCGGATTTGTCATCGGCCCGGCGGTTCTCGCGTCCCTGCCTGCCCTTGCGATGATCGTCTGGCTGGACGGGCAGTACGGTTATAGCTGCCCGGCACCGGGGCAGCAGGTTTCCATCAGCGCCCAGCCGGAAAATGTCACCATCGAACAGGTCGGCATCAATCCGGCAGGCATGGAAGACGGTGCCTGCCCCGTCGTTCAGGTGCCCGGTGCCAGTGACGGTGAAACCTATCTGGTGGCACCAGCCGCCGCCATTCCCGTGATCCATCAAAAACAGTGGTGGAACCTGATTATCGGCAACCCGGCGGGCTATCTGCCTGACGACAGCCCGGTAACACAGCTTCGTTTCGAATTGCCAACCCAACAAATCATCAGCGCCGGCCCGGATTGGGCACGTGGCTGGGAACTGACTTTCTTCCTTGCCCTCGTATTGGGGTCGCTGGCGATCAAAAAAGGATTTCGCATCGAATGACTGGCCAAACGACATCCGAAAAATCAACCACACCCGCGTCTAATGGCGCAGCCTTCCATGTATCGGGCTGGGATAACTGGCTAAGCGGCCTGATTGCCCGCCACCCGATGCAATGGATCAGACTTGGCAATTTCGAAACGAAACTTGCCGGTGATGCGATTGAAGATGTCCAAATAGAAAAGCCGGTCTTTGTCGCGGGCCTCGCCCGATCGGGCAGCACGATCCTTCTGGAAACGCTGGCCCGTCATTCGGATGCGGCAACCCATCGTTACCGCGACTATCCGCCGGTTTTCACGCCCTATCTGTGGAACAAGTTTGTCGACCTTGCCCCCAAGGGCAAGGAAGTCGCGGTTGAACGCACCCATGCGGATGGCATCAACATCACACCCGAAAGCCCCGAAGCGTTCGAGGAAATGATCTGGATGGCGTTCTTCCGCCACCTGCATGACGTGAATGAAAGCAACGTCCTTGATGGGCAGATCAGCAACCCAGCGTTCGAGAAGTTCTATCGCGATCACATCCGCAAACTGATCCATATTCGCGGCGGCAAACGCTATATCTCCAAGGCCAACTATCTGGTCACAAGGATGGAATATCTGCTCTCGATCTTCCCCGATGCCCGGTTCGTCCTGCCGGTGCGTGATCCGCTGTGGCATATCGCATCCCTTGCCAAGCAGCACGACCTGTTCTGCAAGGGCGAACAGGGTAATCCGCGCGCGGTCGCTCATATGCAGCGCGTCGGCCATTACGAATTCGGCCTTGATCGTCGTCCGATCAATACCGGCGATCTGCACGCCACCCGCCAGATCATGAAACACTGGAAAGATGGCGAAGAAGTCGCCGGCTGGGCCCATTACTGGAGCGACCTGCACCATTACATCGCGGATCGCATGACCGTGAACAAGGCGCTTGGCGCTGCGACGCTGGTGGTTCGGTACGAGGATTTCGTCGCCGACCCGGAAAATCAGTTACGCCGTCTGTTTGATCATGTTGAACTGCCCGATGCCGAACCGATCATCAATGAAGTCGCCCCGACCATCCACGCGCCGACCTATTACCGGCCGAAATTCAGCGACGAAGAAATTGATCTGATCCGCGATGTCACGGCAATTGCAGCCTCCCGTTTCGGATATGACGGCAAACAGCAGGACGGCGCATCTATCGCAAAATCAAAACGCGCCTAGCGATTTTCAAATCCCCGGCGCGTCCTGAATTAATCGATATCCGATATCTGGCAAAAGCGATCAGTGATGGTCGCTTTTGCGCCCTGTGCCCATATGCCAGAAATCCCAGCCACAAAGGGCCAGCGTGATCCCGACCATAATGCCGAGATCCCAGCGCGTGACATAGCCAAACAGAATGCCAAGAAAACCGGCAAACACGATAAAGGCCAGGATCGCCATTGCCTGATCAAGACGTGACGTGGTCATGACGATGCTCCTTCATTTTCCGAATTCGACAAAAATTCAACAAGCCAGCGCGCCGTTCGAAGCAACCGCGCATCATCACCGCGCCGCCCGACAAGCTGCACGCCCATCGGCAATCCGTTTTCCGCCCAAAGCAACGGCAGCGTAATCGCAGGCGTCCCGCATAACGTCCACAGACCGTTAAAAATGGCATTCCCGGTCGTATCAAGGTTTCCGGGTGCCGGTCCCGGGGCCGCCGGGGTAATGATCGCATCGCATCGCTGGAACACTTCATCAAGCGCAACATTGTAAAGATCGCGCCAGTCCAGTGCGGCAAGATAATCCCGCGCCGTGACCCTGTTCCCGGCATCAAGCGCCTCTGTCATCTGCGGGGATAATTGATCGCGTCCGCGCTTTTCATAGCTGTAATAACATTTCGCCATTTCGGCAAAATTGATCTTTGCGCGCAAATCCGCCGCATCATCAAATGCCTTGGGCAACGGGGCTTCGAAACAATGTTCGCCAAGCGCACTGGTCAATTCGCGAAAGGCCATCACGGTGTCATCGTCGGCCACGGCGTCAAATTGCGGCGGGCGAACAAAAGCCAGTGTCGGCGTCACCAGCGGGTCGGTCCGGGCCGTTTGAAGCAACCTTGGCACTGGCTGCGGCGTGGTCGCGGGGTCACGGGCATCATGACCAAACAGGATTTCGGTAATCAATGCCGCCCCTTCAACCGACCGGGCAAAAACACCGATGGTATCAAGCGTCGGCGACTGGGCCAGAACCCCCGTGCGGGCAATCGCGCCAAAGGTCGGCTTTAACCCGACCACCCCGCAAAAGGATGCTGGCCGGATAACCGACCCGCCGGTTTGCGTCCCCACTGCCAACGGCACCATCGCTGCGGCCACCGCCGCCGCCGATCCGGCCGATGATCCCCCCGGTGTATGGGATATGTTGTGCGGATTTCGGGTTTTCGACGGGCACATGAACGCCATTTCGGTCGAAACCGTTTTCCCCATGATAATCGCGCCCGCCGCACGCAACTTTTCGACCAGCACCGCATCCTCGGTCGGCACCCGCCCGGCATCAAGCGGGGTACCGTTTTCGGTCGGCATCCGGGCGGTATCAATCACATCCTTCAACCCGACCGGCAGCCCATGCAACGGCCCGATCGGCATGCCCGACTGGCGGCGCGCATCAAGCGCACGGGCCTGCGCCATCACGTAATCGCCATCCAGATAGGCCCACGCCTGAATGTCGGGCTCAAGCGCGGCAATCCGCTCAAGACAGGCTTCGGCATATTCCACCGCGCGCACCGCCCCACTTGCCAAACGGTCGCGCAGTTCAACAACGTCAAGATTAAGCAAGGGATTAAGGGTCATGACCACATCCTCCTATCGTGCACCATAGAACAGATCAGGCAGATGGAACACGATCTGGGGGAAGGTATACATCAGCACCATGCTGACAATCACCATGAACAGGAACGGCATGATTCCCTTGAAAATATCCGTCAGCAAAACACCCGGAGGCGAAACGCCCTTAAGGTAATAGGCCGACATCGCCATCGGTGGCGTCAGGAAGGATGTCTGAAGGTTCAGCGCAACCAGAATGCCAAAGAACAGCGGATCAATATCAAACAGCGGCAGCAGCGGCAGGAAGATCGGCACGAAGATGATGATGATCTCCGACCATTCCAGCGGCCAGCCCAGCAGGAAGATGATCAACTGCGCCAGCAGCAGAAACTGAAGCGGCGTCAGATCAAGCCCGCCAACGAATTCGGCAATGACATGCTCGCCCCCAAGATACGAGAACACCGACGAGAATGTGTAAGACCCGACAAACAGCCAGCACACCATCGCCGATGTCCGCACCGTCAGATAAACAGATTCCCGCAACCGGTCGAAGGTCAGCGCGCGATACGCCAGTGCCAGAATCATACCGCCCAGCGCCCCGATGGATGCCGCCTCGGTCGGGGTTGCCAGACCAAACAGGATCGATCCCAGAACCGCAAGAATAAGGAATGCCAGCGGGAAGAACGAGGTCGCCAGCAACCAGAGAACCTTGAGCAGCGGCACATCGGGAATTTCATCCGATGTCGGACGCGGCGCGGCTTTGGGCTGCAACACGGCCCGCCCGACCACATAAAGCAGATAAAGCCCGACCAGTGTCAGGCCCGGCAACAATGCGCCGGCATAAAGCCGCACGATCGATACCCCCGACGCCGCGGCATAAACAATCAGCATGATCGATGGCGGGATCAGAATACCCAGCGTCCCGCCAGCACAGATGATACCGGTGGCAAAGCTTTTGTCATAGCGCGCTTTCAGCATCGCGGGCAGTGCCAGCATCCCCATCAGGGTCACCACCGCACCGACAATCCCGGTCGCGGTTGCAAACAGCGCGCAGGTCACAAGGGCCGCAACCCCCAACGAACCGGGGACATTTTTGGCGGCGATATTAAGTGTCGAAAACAACCGATTGACGATATTGGCGCGTTCAACGATGTAGCCCATGAACAGGAACAGCGGAACCGCAGTCAGGACCTCGTTGGACATCACCGTATATGTCTGGTTGATGAACAGATCGAATATCCGGTTATTCACCGCCCCTTCGACCCAGGTGATCGCCGATGTCAGACTATCGCTGTCCTCGGCCAGACGGTTAAAGGCACGCCACATGCGTCCTGCGTCAAAATAGGCGTAGTAACCAAAACCGATCCCCAGCGCCATCAGCGTAAACGCAACGGGAAAGCCAAGGAAAACAAGCATAATGAAGATGCCAAGCATCATCAGGGCGACATGTGCGTCAATCACGTTTGCAGCTCCGTTCGGACCGGTTATCGCGGAATTCGATTTGGTTAATTGTCTTTTGCGACATGCTGCTTCATCAGCAATTCTTCGGTTTCTTGGACATCGTCATCAGCACCCCGCCAGTATCCTTCGCGGATACACATGATGCAGCGCATGACCTGTGCGATCCCCTGAATGAACAGAAGAATGCCTGCGGCCACCATGATCGACTTGAACTGGAAAATCGGAACACCCGCCGGGCTGTTCACGCTGACTTCCCCGTATCCCCACGACCGTGACGAATATTTCCAGCCGGACAGGATCAGGGCGGTGATACCGGGAAAGAAAAAGAAGATGTAAAGCACAAGATCGACACTCGCCTGTGTCCTTGGCTTCCAGAGACGATAAAGGAAATCACCCCGCACATGGCCGCCGCGTGAAAGCGTATAGGCCCCGCCCATCATGAATAACGAACCATACATGATGAAGGACACATCAAGTGACCATGTCGTCGGCGCGTTGAAAACATAACGCGCCATCACTTCGTAACTCATTCCCAACGTCATCAGGATGATGAGCCACCCGAAAGCCTTGCCAAACCAGGCCGAAAGCTTGTCCGCGAATTCAATAAAACTGATCATGAAGTCTTTTCCGTTACCGTAGGGTCAGGACCCATTAATTTGTTTGAAATGGTCAATCAGATTTGTGCGGATACGCGGAGCAAAACCGCAGGAAGATGTTTATCTTTCAAGGTTTTGCGACAAAGTAGCCCGTGCAAATCCGATTGATCCGAAGGACAGGCGTTATATTTGCGAACTCCGGCGTCAAATCCCTTGTCCGGGATGTCGACCCGCTCGGCGGGCTTTTCCTTGGATTTCGCAAATATAACGCCTGCCATTCCAATCAAATTAATGGGTCATGACCCTTGCACCACCCCGGAAACCACTGGTCCCCGGGGTAGCCTTTGGGTCAGACAAACCGTATGAAACCAGTCGGTTTCATTACAATTTCAGTTTGCCCGGGAAGTAGTGGTCATAGGCCAGCTGATAATCCGGCGAGTTCATCAGTTCATAATAGGTCACGCGCTCAACCCAGGCACGCTGGCTATCAAGAACCTTTTTCATGAACGGATCTTCTTCAAGCTGCGGGATCAGCTTGTCCCAGGCTTCAAGCTGGGCAGCCAGAATTTCCTTCGATGTACGATGGATGGTAACGCCGTCGTCCGCCAGTTTCTGAAGGTCGGACGAATAGTTATCCATCGCCAGTGCCGTGTTCGACGTCGAAGCAGCTTCTACGCCATAGCGCAGGATCGCCTGCAGATCAGGGTCGAGGTCTTCATAGAAATCACGGTTGAAGATGAACTCGAAGCTTTCGGACGCCTGATGATAGGACGACAGATAGTAGTTCTTCGCCACATCCTGCGCACCGAACCGCATATCCGATGACGGGTTGTTGAATTCGAACGCGTCAATAACGCCGCGCTCCATCGCCGGGACGATCTCACCGCCCGGCAGCTGTGCAACCGACATACCCATCGATTGCAGCAGATCAGCAGCCAGACCCACGGTACGGTATTTGAAGCCCTGGATATCGGCGACAGAATTGACCTGCCCCTTGAACCAGCCGAACGGCTGGGCCGGCATCGGGAAGCCAAGAAGACCAATCACGTTCAGCCCCATAACGTCCTGGGTCAGTTCGCGATAGAATTCTTCACCGCCACCGGCATAGAACCAGCTCAGCATGGTGGTGGCCGAACCACCAAACACCGGACCGGTACCAAACAGCGACGCCGCCTTGTTCTTGCCGTACCAGTAAACCGGCACGGAATGGGCAATATCAATCACGCCATCATTGACGCCATCGAGAACCTGGAAAGCCCCGATAACGGCACCGGCTGGCAGAAGGTCAACCTTCAGGCGACCACCCGACATGGCTTCGACACGATCGGCATATTGCTTGGCAAACGTCATCCAGATATCGGATGACGGCCAGGACGTCTGCATTTTGACGACCAAAGGTGCAGGTTGTGCATGAACTGCCGGGGCGGCGAACAGCCCCGAAGCAGCAGCGCCACCGGCAACAACACCGGTAGCACCCTTGGTAAGGAACGAACGGCGGGACACTTGCTTCGACTTCACGTCTTCAGGCGTAGGTATCTTTTTCATTACTTCCTCCCAGAATTATCGCCGCGACCGACAACTAATTGGCGGAAAACTGGCGATGATTTTAAGCCTTACATAGGGACAGACCCGATACAAGGAACATCGAATATTTGGCCTTCCACCATGTGGAAAACTTTCTTCGATTGTTATTTCCCGGACCCTGATGAATTCCGGGATGCAGCATGTTTTTGTTTTTGGCGACGCGATCAGGCGACGCGATCCCGTGGTTGCCCACCGGAAAAGAAGGCATCAAGATTATCAAGTGCCCGAAACCCCATGGCATCACGCGTCTCTTCGGTCGCGGAGCCGATATGCGGCAACAGGAACACGTTTCTAAGGGCGGCCAATTCCGGATTGCCGCCCGGTTCGGTACGAAACACATCCAGCCCGGCGGCAAACAGTTTCCCGCTTTCAAGCGCCTTGACCAGTGCGGCCTCGTCAACAAGATTGCCGCGCGCCGTATTGATCAGGATCGCCCGATCGGGCAGCATTGCGATGGTCTTTTCATTGATGATGCCGGTGGTTTCCGGTGTTGCCGGGCAATGCAGTGACAAAACATCCGATACCGCCAGAAGTCCTTCGACCGTGTCGTGGAAAACAGCACCCTTTTCAAGGGGGTCGGGCAAACGGGACCGATTGTGGTAATGCACTTCCATGCCAAAGCCGCGCGCACGTTCGGCGGCAACCTGCCCGACACGGCCCATGCCCAGAACGCCAAACCGCTTGCCGGTCACCTGCCGCCCGACCATGAAGGCCGGCGACCAGAAATCCCACTTTCCGGCCCGCACCATCGCATCGCCTTCGGCACCACGCCGGGCCGCACCCAGCATGCACAGCATGGCGATCTCGGCTGTGGCATCGGAAAGCACATCGGGGGTATTGGTGACCGTGATCCCGGCCTTTTTCGCCGCCTGCAGATCAACATGGTCAACACCGACCGAATGGTTGGCAATGATGCGCAACCGATCGCCAAGATCGGCAATGACATCGGCGCTGAAATGTTCGGAATGGCAGGGAAGAACGGCGTCAACATCCTGACAGCGCGCAAGAAGCTCCTCACGTGAAAACACATGATCCGCGTCGTTCAGAATGACCTGATAATCACGCGCCGCACGCGCCTGCACCGCATCGGTCAAACGCCGGGTGATCAGTAGCACCGGCTTTTCCGCCATCGTCTACTCCCTGATTTCTGCATGGATTGCAGTTTTATTTATAATGCAATGAAACACCTTTGCGACAAACAGGGCAATAGACGATCAACTCATCGGGGTGTTTTTTCCACCAGATGGAATACCAGATAGTGATACGCTTCACGCCAAAGCCGTCCGAATCGCCCTTTCCGTAACGGCATAGCAAATCAGATAAAAAGCAGGCGGCCGATCACAAGGACCGCCCGTTTCTCCCCGGATGTTCCGATTTGCGTGCTGGTTCCGTTTCCTGAACCTAAAAGCTGCCCCACACAGCGCCACGCTGGCTGGAACGGACCACTGCCTCGACAAACTTCATGCCGCTGCGTTTGCCTTTGCCTCTTTCCCAATTCACGCTTCTATGCACAAATATTGATATGTTCGATCTGCGTTGGGGGGGATCTATGCAGAAAGCTGTTTTCAAAGCACGCCGTCTGTCACATGCAGGCACCCTGCTTGTCGCACTCATTGCCCTTGTCGGCTGCCAGACGACCGACATCACCACCGCGACCAGCGACTTTTTCAGTACGCTCACCAATGCAAGCGAAACTTCAGGCACCACGCCTGCAACAAAGCAGGCGGCCTCTGCTGAAGCAAATACCGCGTCTGCAACGCCTGAAAGCACGATAAAAAAGTCGCCATACAAATGGGGATTACTGACCCTCCTCGTTGGCGGGGGTGGACCAAGTGGGGACGATTGGTATCTTTTTGTCTATCCCACCGCCAACACCCAAAATTTTGTTGGCGTCAACGGGCCAATGCTGACCATCGCCAATACGCATAGCGTTCAACTATGGCCGGGCGATTATCGTGTCATCGTCCGACATAATACGGTCAATAAATTCGACAGGGTCGTTACGATTTCAGCCGGAGAAACGCTGCGCCTGACCGGGGAATACGGCTATTTCTCCAACTCCGTAAAGTCCGAACGCTTTCCGTTTTACAACGAATTCCAGCTCCAGTTGGCCACTGTACTCAACAGGACCGAAGAGATATTTCTGCCTGTCGTCGTTGCCCGGAATGGGAGCTGGAAGTTCGAGTTTTTCGGCCCGCAACTCAATGGTGAGGTCAACGGCCCCGGACCCGTTCGGATATCGAAGGATGGCAATGAAGAAGCCCGCATCATCGAGGCTGAAGTTACCCCCGAAAGCATCACGGGCACGTTCGAACTGTCCGATGGCGGCAGGTTTGACGGACGCTTTGACCAGTCAGAATTCAGGCTGGACCCCAGCCCTATTGTAAAATGGAAGAATGGGGAAACCTTCGAAGGCACATTTGATGTTGTTGTGCCCAAATCAGGAAAACTTACCCGCCGAAGCGGCTCGGTCTGGGAAGGCGAGATCGCCAGGGGCAACCCGACAGGAAAAGGTCGCATGACCGCCCCCGATGGTCGCTGGGTTGAATACGACAATTATGAAATGAAAGAAAATTTCATCGGATTGCGCCCGTGTGGTTCGGTCTCGCAGCCTGATGGAACCTGTCCGTATTACAAGGGCAAGGAACTGGCATCAGAAGCCGAACTCAACGCAAAGATTGCCGAAGACGAACGCCTTGCCGACATTGAACGCCAGAAACGCGAAGAACAGCGCAAGGCTGAAATGGCCGCCGCCGCTGCGGCAGCAGAAGCACAACGCAAAGCCGCTGCTGAACAAGCCGCGCGCGAAGCCGCCATGCCCCAAAAGGCTGATGACTGCACCACCGCCACCGGCACCTTTAGCGCCGATGGCAACCTGACCACCTACACCATGAACGGATCAGGCAGCGGCAGCGGGCATTTCCGGCAATTCACCTATGGCGGCGGGGCACAGTATCAGTTCGATATCGATTTTCAATTTGATACGACCCCGGACAGCATCACCTTCCAATATGATCAGGGCATATATCGCGATGCATCAAGCGGTGCGGTTCTGCAACGCACCTCGATCCCCGGCGGCAGTGCACGATGCAGCTTCAATGGCCGAATTCTGACCATTGATGGCAAGGAATTTGTGCAGAACTGAAAAATATGGGCCGCTACCATGCTGGCGGCGGCCCGATGGCCTGACACAGGATCAGACGGGAAGAACCCAAAAACGGGAACAGAATGTCTGGTTTATTTTCCCGGATAGTGCCCGGGCAATAACCGTTTAAATCTTGGTCCAGACCGCGCCGCTCTTTGCAGAACGGACCACTGCCTCGACAAATTTCATGCCTTTGACGCCTTCATTAATCCCCGGGATCAGCATCGATGCAGGATCGGCCTTGCCATTGGTGATCCGCGCGATCAGCTGATCGGCGAAATCGGTGTAAAGATTGGCAAAACCTTCAAGATACCCTTCCGGGTGGCCCGGCGGCACACGCACGCCGCGCAATCCGGCCGATCCGATCCCCGCCCCGCCGCGTGTCATCAGTTCCGGGCGACCATCAAGCGGGCGGAAATGCAGATGGTTGGGATGTTCCTGCGCCCATTCAATGCCGCCCTTGTCCCCATACACCCGAAGCCGCAACCCGTTTTCATGGCCAATCGCCACCTGGCTTGCCCAAAGCATCCCGCGCGCACCATTGTCGTAACGCAACAGGATCTGGACATTATCGTCAAGCTTGCGGCCCGGCACGATGGCGTCGATATCCGCGCACAATTCCGAAATCTCAAGCCCGGTGACAAAATCGGCAAGGTTATGGGCGTGCGTTCCGATATCGCCCAAGGCCCCGCCCATCCCGGCCTTGGCCGGATCGGCACGCCAATGGGCCTGCTTGTTGTCGGTATCCTCGACACGCGTTGCCATCCAGCCCTGCGGATATTCAACCTGCACCAGACGGATATCGCCAAGCTTGCCATCACGCACCATCTGGCGGGCTTCGCGCACCATCGGATAGGCGGTGTAATTATGCGTCAATGCAAACAGCAGCCCGGTTTCGCGCACCTTCGCCGCCAGCAATTCGGCTTCTTCAACATTCAGGCAAAGCGGCTTGTCACAAATCACATGAATACCGGCATCCAGCATCGCCATGGCGGCCGGGAAATGCAGGTGGTTTGGCGTGACAATCGCACAGGCATCAATGCCATCCGCACGCGCGGCTTCCTGTTTGGCCATGTCGGCAAAACTGTCATAGGACCGGTCGGGTGCAATAAACAGTTCCGCCGCCGACGCGCGCGCAATATCGGGTTTGGACGACAACGCCCCGGCAACCAGTTCATACCGGTCATCCAGACGGGCTGCAATGCGATGCACCGCGCCGATAAACGCCCCCTGCCCGCCGCCAACCATGCCAAGGCGGATGCGCCGCGCCGGATTTTTCGTCTCAGTCATGTCAATCTCCGTCCTGAATGGTTTTCTGCCGCTAGCTTAATCAAGCCCCAGCAGACGCCGATTGGTGGCCTCGTCCGTGCCGCCATCAGCGAAATCGTCAAATGCCTTTTCGGTCACGCGGATAATGTGGTTGCGAATGAAATCGGCCCCTTCACGCGCGCCGTCTTCGGGATGTTTAAGCGCGCATTCCCATTCCAGCACGGCCCAGCCATCAAAATCAATCGCCGCAAGCTTCGAAAAGATCGCGCCAAAATCAACCTGCCCATCGCCAAGCGACCGGAACCGCCCCGCACGCCCGACCCAGCTTTGATAACCGGAATAAACGCCCTGTCGCCCGGTCGGATTAAATTCGGCATCCTTGACGTGGAACATCTTGATCCGGTCGGCATAGATATCGATGAAATCAAGGTAATCCAACTGCTGCAAAACAAAGTGGCTCGGATCATAAAGGATGTTGCACCGTGCGTGGTTTTTGACGCGTTCAAGGAACATCTCGAACGTCACGCCATCAAACAGGTCTTCACCCGGATGGATTTCATAACAGACATTGACGCCATTTTCCTCGGCCACATCAAGGATCGGCAACCAGCGTTTCGCCAACTCATCAAACGCGGTTTCAATCAACCCGGCCGGGCGTTGCGGCCACGGATAGACATAGGGCCATGCAAGGGCACCGGAAAATGTCGCATGATCGCCAATGCCCAGATGGCGCGATGCCCGGATCGCGGCCTTCACCTGATTGACCGCCCATTCCTGGCGCGCCTTGGGGTTGCCGCGCACTTCGGGGGCGGCAAAGCCATCAAACATCTCGTCATAGGCCGGATGAACCGCCACAAGCTGCCCCTGCAGATGGGTCGAAAGTTCGGTAATCTCGACACCATGCTCGGCCAGAATGCCCTTGGCCTCGTCACAGTAATCCTTGCTTTGGGCAGCCTTTTCGACATCGAACAGGCGCTTGTCCCAGCTTGGGATCTGCACCCCCTTATAGCCAAGCGACGCCGCCCAGCGTCCGATATTGGAAAGGCTGTCAAACGGGGCCTCGTCCCCGGCAAACTGGGCAAGGAAAATCGCCGGTCCCTTAAGCGTTTTCATACTGACCTCGTGTGTTTTCTTCCGGGTGGCCCGGATGTCATCTGGTGACGAAAGTGATGTAAAATTCGAACCCCGCCCGACCTGTCGTGACAGGGCGGGGTTCCTTCTGCTTGCTCGCGTTTATGCGCTCATGCCATTACGGATCAGAACGGGCTGTCCGGGAAATAGAAGTTCTCGGCATTTTCCTGGGTCACGACGGTCGCCCCCAGAATGTAACGGCCTTCGACCGCCGCATTGGAAACGAACTTCATCGCGGTGATGTCCATCGCGGTTGCGATCATCGATGGCGGATACAGAACGTCAATCGGGGTCAGTTCATCACCATCCATCACGCGTTTGATGATGTCCTTCATGCCAGCCCCGCCAACGATGAACATTTCATCAGTCCGGTCGGCCTGCTTGATGGCTTCGATCACGCCAAGCGCGATATCATCATCCTGTGCCCAGACGGCATCGATTTCCGGGAAGCGCGACAGGAAGTCCTGCATGACTTCATACCCGTCATCGCGGTTCCAGTTGGCGTGCTTCATATCAAGGACCTCGATATCCGATCCTTCGATTTCGGTCATGAAACCTTCGACGCGTTCCTCGTCAACCACGGTTGGAATACCGCGCAGGATAACGATCTTGCCTTTGCCATCCAGACGATCCTTGATGTATTCGCCCGATACACGGCCGAGTTCCGGGTTGTTACCCGCAACATAAACATCCTCGATCCCCGGCAGGGAAAGACCACGGTCAACCACGGTAACAAACTTGCCCGCTTCCTTGACCTGCTGGACCGGCACGGTCAGCGGATCGGATTCAAACGGCAGAACCACCAGCGCATCGATATTCTGAACCGATACCAGATCTTCAAGATCGTTGGCCTGTTCACCCGCACCATTGGCGGTAACAACGATGATATCAAGGTTCGGATAGGTCGCTTCAAGGCGCTTTTCGGCCTGTTCCGCGTGATAGTTCAGACCACCGGCCCAGCCATGGGTCGCCGCCGGAATTGAAACCCCGATCTTTACCTTTTCCTGTGCCAGTGCCGTGGTCGATGCCAAGGTCGATGCAAGACCAAGACCCACAACGCAGGCCGCCCCAAGAAACTTTGTAATCGTTTTCATTCAAGCTTCCTCCTGATCAAAAAATGATTCTGTACGTCATCTTGAACCGGACGTTGATCGCCGGTTATTTGCTTTTCTTGCGTCGCCAGTCCCCGCGTTGCAGGAACACGGCAACGATAATGATCAAGCCCTGAACAGCCCCGTTCAGGTAATTGCTGATCGCGTCAGTAAGGTTAAGGATATTGCCAATCGTGGTCAGCATGATCGCACCAACCACCGTGCCCCAGATGCGGCCATAACCACCCTTAAGCATCGTGCCGCCGATGATCACGGCCGCAATCGCTTCAAGTTCCCAAAGAACACCGGTCGAACTGGATGCCGAACCAAGGCGCGGCACATAAATGATGGTCGCAATCGACACGCAAAGCCCCTGAATGACATAGGTCATCGTCTTGACCCGGTCGACATGGATCGCGGAATAACGCGCAACCTGCTCGTTCGAGCCGATGGCAAAACATTTGCGCCCGAACGGCGTCATGTTCAGCAACACATAACCCGCAATCGCCACTGCAAGGAACACCAGAACCGGCACCGGAATGCCCAGCAATTCGCCGTAATAAACCGGGCGATAGGTCCCGCGCACCTCGAAATCAAGCGACAGCGTGCCGCCATCGGCCATATAGGTCACAAGCGATCTGTAAATCCCCATCGTGCCAAGCGTCACGATAAAGGCCTCGATCTTGCCCTTGGTACTGACCAGCCCGTTGACCGCCCCGGCCCCGATGCCAAGGATGATGCTTACCACAATGCCGATCAGAACGGTTTCAAGCCCCGGTCCGAGTGTCTCGACCAGCGTATTCATCACGACAATCATCGCACCGGATATGAACGCCGCCATCGAACCGACCGAAAGATCAATCCCGCCCGCCGTGATCACAAAGGTCGCACCGACCGCGATAATGCCGATGAAGGCCGCACGGGTGAAAATATTCGAAAGGTTGCCGCCACTCAGGAAGGCGTCATTGATCGCCGTTCCCAGAACAAACAGCACCACAAGGGCCAAAAACGGGCCAAGTGCCTTGAAATCGATGGAAAAACGGGACGAGGCACTGGCCGCGCGGCGCTCAAGGCTACTCATGAACAGACACTCCCTCCTGGCCTGATATTCCTGTCGCGTGCCGCATGATTTCATGTTCGTTGCGGTCGTTTCCTTCAAGAATGCCGGTAATGCGTCCCGCCGCCATGACCGCAATGCGGTCCGACAGGCCAAGCATTTCGGGCATTTCCGACGACAGGAGAATGACGGATTTTCCGCGATCGGTCAGATCGCCGATAAAATGGTAAATCTGGCTTTTGGTGCCGATATCGATGCCGCGTGTCGGCTCGTCGATAATCACGATATCCGGATCGGTTTCCATGACCTTCGCCAGCAACAGCTTTTGCTGATTGCCACCGGAAAAATCACCAACCTTTGCCTTGCGGTCGGCCGCCCGGATATCAAACGCCTCAATCGCCTTTTCAAGGGCGGCTTCTTCCGCCTTGCGATCAACGATCACACGCCCGAATTTTTCCAGCGCCAGCAAGGTCAGGTTGGGCCGCATATCCATATTCAGCAGCAACCCGCTGCCTTTGCGATCCTTGGTCAGATAGGCAATGCCGCTGTTTTTGGCATCCTGCAAACTGGCGATGCGAACCGGCGCGCCATTACGCTCTATCGTGCCCGATGACCGCTCGCGAAGGCCGATAATCGCCTCCATCAGGGCGGTCCGCCCCGCGCCGACAATCCCGGCGAAACCAAGCACCTCGCCCTTATGCAGGTTGAAACTCGCATCGCGCACCTGTCCGGGCACCGAAAGATCACGCACCGACAAAACAATCGGCGCGCTGGTATCCGATACCCGATGCGGGAACATCTGTTTGATATCGCGCCCGACCATCAGACGCGCCATGTCATCCTTGCTCAGGTCAACAACCGGCTCGGTCACGATATGGCGGCCATCGCGCAGCACGGTAACGCGGTCGGCAATGGCTTTGATTTCATCAAGCTTGTGGGAAATATAAAGGATCGCGACACCCTGTTCGCGCAGACGCCGGATCTGATCAAACAGGATCTCGACCTCGCGCCCGGTCAGAACCGCGGTCGGTTCGTCAAGGATCAGGATATCGGCCTTTTTGCTCAGCGCCTTGGCAATTTCGACCATCTGGCGATCAGAAACCGAAAGATCACGAATACGGGTACGCGGATCGACATCGCATTGCAGCTGTTCCAGAAGCCGCTGGGCTTCCGCCCGCATCGCGGTTTTGTCAAGGAACCAGCCCCGTTTGATTTCGCGACCCAGGAAAATGTTTTCTTCAACGGTAAGCTGCTCGGCAAGGTTAAGCTCCTGATGGATCAGGATCACCCCATGCCCCTCGCCCGCCTCGCTATCGGCAAAGCTGACCTCCGCCCCGTCAAGGACAAGCCCGCCCTCGGTCGGTTCGTGATAGCCCGACAGGATTTTGACCAGTGTCGATTTGCCCGCACCGTTTTCGCCCAAAAGCGCGTGCACCTCGCCTGCATGCAGATCGATGGAAACATCGAAAAGCACCTGTGCCGGGCCAAATGATTTGCAAATCTTCCGGCCGGAAAGACGTACTTCGCCCCCGATACCGGGATTAACGGCATGAACAGCCGCATCCGTCATTTATGTAGCCTCCCTAGCGTCGCATTGATGCGATCAACTTTTGATTGCCTCTTGTGTAAACGTTTTCATTATCTATGTAAACCTTTACATTTGCCGTGTTGTGATGAAAATCACGTCGGAAATCCGGCCTTAGCACGGGCATCAATGCCGCTGGACAGCCTATCAGCGGCAGAGTAGGAAGAAGAATGATCGAAAAAATCGCGACGATTGAAGATGTTGCCGAACATGCCGGGGTATCCATTGCCACCGTCAGCCGTGCGCTGCATAAACCCCATGTGGTTTCCGAAAGCACGCGCGAAAAAGTGCAAACCGCCATCGCCGCGACCGGTTATACCGCCAATGTCATGGCCCGAAACCTCCGCCTGAACCGGTCGGGCATGATCCTTTTGCTGGTACCCGATATCGGAAACCCTTTCTTTTCGGAAATTCTATCGGGAATCGAACAGGGCGCCAGCAAGGCCGGCTATAACGTCCTGATCGGCGATACCCAGAACGAACCCGAACGCGAAGCCACCTATGCCGCCTACCTGCGCAGCAATCAGGCCGATGCCATGATCCTGCTGAACGGCCGCCTTCCGGCACCGCTTGCCAATACGCCGCGCGGCATCATTCCGCCCGTCGTCATTGCCTGCGAACGCATTCCGGGCTGCAACCTGCCGACCGTGATCATCGACAATGAAAAGGCCGCCCATAGCGCGACAAAACATCTGCTCGACCTCGGTCACAGCCGCATCGCCCATATCGCCGGCCCCGCCAGCAACATCCTGACGACCGACCGGGTTGCTGGCTATCGCCGCGCACTTTCCAGCAGCGGCATCGAAGCAAACCCGTCCCTGATCTATAGCGGCGATTTTTCAATTGAATCGGGTATTTCGGCGGCCCGTGCCCTGCTTAAAGACAGCAAAAACCGCCCGACGGCGTTCTTCTGTTCGTCGGACGGCATGGCAATCGGCGTCATTGTCGCGGCCAAGGAACTCGGCCTTCGCGTGCCCCACGATGTTTCGGTGGTCGGTTTCGATGATATCCATCTGGCCGCCAATTACGACCCGCCGCTCACAACCGTGCGTCAACCGCGCCGACGTCTGGGTGAACAGGCGATTTCGCTGCTCCTCGCACGGCTCGACAAAACCGGTACTATCCCGGAACCGGCGGAAAATCCGGTCATTGTCCCGACCGAACTGATCATCCGCCAAAGCACCGGCCCCTGCCCAAATTAATCAGCGATCAGCGATTGGCGATCTTCTGCCATTCCTCGTAAACGGCCCGCGCCCGATCTTCGTGATCGTTGCTGTATTTCGGCTGATCGGCGGCAAAGATTTCAAACCGGATGCCGTTCGGATCACGGATGAACAACCGCCGCGATTTCCCGTCATCCTCGTTATGGTAAACCACCTTGTGCTGGAACAAATGGTTCTGCCAGGCAATCACATCGCGCGGCGCATCGCAGCGCAACCCGATATGAAACACATCATCTGGCATATCGGGATCATCGGGATACGGCCCCGTATCGGCTGGCCAGTCAAAGAATGACAGCCGCGTTCCATCGGGCAGCGCAAAGGTAATCAGCAGAAAATCGCTTTTCCATGACGGACTGTAACCGCTTTCGGCATGAACCAGCCGGGCCTTCAGAACACGGGAATAAAAATCATCCGTCGCCGCAAGATCGCGGGTCGGAAAGGCCAAGTGATCGACACTGACGGGTGCAGGCATGGACGCCTCCTCATTTGTCGCTTGGGTGATTTAAATCATTATAAAACTTAGTCATCGCATCCCGATGATCAAGGGCCGCACGGTCGGCAATTTGTCATTTTTTGATACCGTGATGGTCTCACACCCCGTCAGGATCCCGTGTGCCCGTTTCCCTGATCCGGCCCCGCCAGCAACCCGGTTTCAACCCGCGCCATGGCGCGCTCAAACACCGCCGCATCGTCCAGCGCGCGCGATAAAACCAGCGCCCCCTGGATCGATAAAATCGCATCTTCGGCAATGTCCGATGCCCGGTCCGCATCATGCCCGATCCGGACAAGCGCCTGCTGCAACGACCGCTGCCAGACCGCAAAATAATCGCGGATTGCGTCTGAAAAACGGTCGCGCACATTATCAAGCGCAAAGGCCCCGATCAGGCACACCCGCTTGCCCGACCAGAAATAGGTCGCAACCGAACGACACATTTCCAAAATCGCCGCCCGCGGGTCGTCTGCGTCACGCAGCGGCTTGTAAACCGCGTCCTCGAACCAGCCATCGATCTCGCGAAGCACTTCGGATGCCATCTGCTCTTTACCGCCGGGAAAGAAATGATAAAGGCTGCCCTTTCCCAGCCCCGTCCGGCTGGCAATCAGTGAAAGGCTCGCCCCTTCATAGCCATACTCGCGGAAAATCTCCGCAAGGACGGGAATAACATCGGAACGCTCCGCGATAATCTTTGGCATGGCTTACTTATAATCCCAGATCAGACAGGCCCGGATGATCGGCCGGGCGCGGCCCCGAACGGTCCCAGAAGAATTTGCGGTCTTCTTCGCGGATCGGCATGTCATTGATGCAGGCAAACCGGCGATGCATCTGGCCATTTTCGGCAAATTCCCAATTCTCGTTGCCATAGGCCCGATACCAGTTCCCCGAATCATCGCGATACTCATAGGCAAAACGCACCGCGATCCGGTTGCCGTCATGCGCCCACAGCTCTTTGATCAATCGATATTCCAGTTCCTTGTTCCATTTGCGGGTCAGAAAGGCAATGACCTCCTCACGGCCATTGGCAAATTCTGCACGGTTCCGCCAGATCGTATCAGACGTGTAAGCCAGCGACACCCGCGCCGGATCACGGCTGTTCCAGCCATCTTCGGCCATGCGGACTTTCTGGATTGCGGTTTCCCTCGTAAAGGGCGGCAGGGGTTGGCGTAGCTCACTCATCGTCGGCTCCATCAATTTTATTGTACCAATCGGTAAACAATTATCCATTCGGTACAAAAAAGCAATAGCGCAGATGCCATCGCGGGCTTTTTGCCCCGCCACCATGCAAAATCCGCGATTTGGTGATACTGTTGGAAATCGGACATGCGCAAAGCCCCGCCGGGGAGGCCCAAGTTTCACGAAACGGAAACCTGCATCTGATCACGGCCTGTTTTCCTATGGAATCAAACTGTTAATGCCGCAAACCCTGCTTTAAACGCCCCGCCAACCGCGCCGATCAACGGGCCATGCGATCATCGGATGCGGTCATACTGTTGACCCATGTGCGCGCCGCTGCTATTGGGTCGCGGCGCATGCGATACAGGCACAAAGAGCCTTCGCATCGATGGTATGAAATTCGTTGGCGCAAACCGGGCTTGAATGCCGAACCTTGCGGGGAATGTTTGCCGGTCGACGGACGTTTTCCGTGTTGTCTTTTCGGTCCCTGAAAACAGGGCCTTCGGTCGAGGAACCAGAATACGATGCCGCATACGCCTTATTATCTGATCGATAAATCGAAACTGCTGCGCAACATGGAAAAGATCGCCTATGTGCGCGAACATTCCGGCGCAAAGGCGTTGCTGGCATTGAAATGCTTTGCAACCTGGTCGGTCTTCGATTTCATGTCGGACTATATGGATGGCACGACATCCTCGTCGCTGCACGAAGTCAAACTGGGCCGCAAGAAATTCGGCAAAGAAACCCATGCCTATAGCGTGGCCTATGCCGATTCCGAAATCGATGAAGTCATCGAAAACGCCGACAAGATCATCTTCAATTCCATCAGCCAGCTTAACCGCTTTGCCGATGCCGCATCGGGCATTGTGCGCGGCCTTCGCCTGAACCCGCAGGTTTCAAGTTCCAGCTTCGATCTAGCCGATCCGGCCCGCCCGTTTTCGCGTCTGGGCGAATGGGACGTCACCAAGGTCGAGGCCGTCATGGACCGCATTTCCGGCTTCATGATCCACAATAACTGCGAAAACGCCGATTTCGATCTGTTCGACAAAATGCTGGGCGATATCGAAACCAAATTTGGCTCGCTTCTGTCGCGCGTTGAATGGGTAAGCCTCGGCGGCGGCATCCACTTCACCGGTGACAATTACCCGCTCGATAAATTCTGCGCCCGGCTCAAGGCCTTCTCGGAAAAATACGGCGTTCAGGTTTATCTCGAACCGGGCGAAGCCTCGATCACCAAAAGCACGACCCTTGAGGTCACCGTGCTTGATACGCTGTTCAATGGCAAAAACCTTGCGATTGTCGATAGCTCTATCGAGGCCCACATGCTCGATCTTCTGATCTATCGCGAAACCGCCAAGATTGAGCCGAACAAAGGCGATCATGCCTATATGATCTGCGGCAAATCCTGCCTTGCCGGTGACGTTTTTGGCGAATTCAATTTCGAAAACGAGATCAAGGTCGGCGACCGCATTTCCATTCAGGATGCCGCCGGTTACACCATGGTCAAAAAGAACTGGTTCAACGGTGTCGGCATGCCGTCCATCGTGATCAAGGAACTCGACGGCAGCGAGCGCGTTGTACGTGAGTTCACCTTCGATGATTATGTTTCGAGCCTTTCGTAAAGAGGCGCTTTGGGTTTCATCTATTCGTAAAAAGGGAGTTTTTGGCCCGAAATGAAGAAGAATGTTCTGATTATCGGCGCAGGTGGCGTCGCACAGGTGGTCGCGCATAAATGTGCACAGCATAATGATGTGCTTGGCGATATCCATATTGCGTCACGCACGGCGGAAAAATGCCAGAAAATCATCGACAGCATTCATGAAAAGAAAAACCTGAAGAATGCCGGCGTCCTCGAAGGTCATGCGCTTGACGCAACCGATATCGATGCCACCGTCGCACTGATCAAGAAAACCGGCTGCGAAATCGTCATCAATGTTGGCTCCGCCTTCATCAACATGCCGGTCATGTCGGCCTGCATCAAGGCGGGCGTTGCCTATCTCGATACCGCCATCCATGAAGAACAGGACAAAATCTGCGAAACCCCACCCTGGTACGCAAATTACGAGTGGAAACGCCGTGAAGAATGCGAAAAGGCCGGTGTCACCGCAATTTTGGGCGTCGGTTTTGATCCGGGCGTGGTCAATGCCTATGCCAAACTGGCGGTCGAGGATTACTTCGACAAGATTGACTCGATTGACATCATCGACATCAATGCCGGCAGCCATGGCAAATATTTTGCCACCAACTTCGACCCGGAAATCAATTTCCGCGAATTTACCGGCACGGTTTATTCCTGGCAGAACAACGCCTGGCAGGAAAACAAGATGTTCGAGGTCAAGAAAATCTGGGACATGCCGGTTGTCGGCGAAAGCCAGACCTTCATGACCGGCCATGACGAGGTTCATTCCCTGTCACAGAACCTCGACGTCCCCAATGTCCGTTTCTGGATGGGCTTTGGCGATCATTACGTCAATGTCTTCACGGTCCTGAACAATATCGGCCTGCTGTCGGAAAAACCGGTAACGACGGCCGAGGGCCTCGAAGTCGTGCCGCTCAAGGTCGTCAAGGCCTGCCTGCCGGACCCAAGCTCGCTCGCACCCGATTATACCGGCAAAACCTGCATCGGTGATCTGGTGAAGGGCAGCAAGGATGGCAAGGAAACCGAAGTCCTGATCTATAACGTCGCCGACCACAAGGACGCGTACGAGGAAGTCGGAAGCCAAGGCATTTCCTATACCGCTGGCGTTCCGCCGGTCGCGGCCGCCATGCTGATCGCCACCGGCGAATGGGATGTGAAAAAGATGGCCAATGTCGAAGAACTGCCGTCCAAACCGTTCCTGAACCTTCTGAACGGCATGGGTCTTCCGACCCGCATCAAGGATGCCAACGGCGACCGGGCGCTTGATTTCGCCTAAGCCATAATCCTGATGATCCAAAATGCGAACGGCGGGCTTTGATGCCCGCCGTTTTTATTTAAGCGACCCCAGAACCGCGAGGCTCTCATAGCGCTTGATATAGGGTTCATGAAAAACCCGATCCACGAACGCGCTATATTCATCCATGTCGGCGACCTGGATGCGCAGGACAAAATCATGCGCCCCGGTCACGTGATGGCATTGCACGACTTCGGGCATTTTGCCGAATTCCTCGCGCATCAGCATATAACGATCCGGCCGGTCACGATCCATGGTCAGCAAAACAATGATCATCATCCGTTTGCCAAACACCTTGGGCGACACAATCGCAACGTCGCGTTCGATCACACCGGTTTCGCGCAAACGCTGCACCCGGCGAAGACACGCCGCCGATGACAGCCCCACCTGTGCCGATAATTCGGTTCCGGTCAGACGACTGTTCTGCTGCAACAGTTCCAGCAGGCGATAGTCGAATTTATCAAGTTCAGTCAAAATGCCCCTGCCCCAAACGCATGGTCGTCAATACGCCCGAAACAATGACCGAACCGGGCCGATAAGAAAAATCGTTTTTACGAAAAATTTGCGGAAATTTCGCACGCTTTTGCGATCTTTGCGCACCGAAGTCGTCAAAGGCGGGCTAGTTTTTACCTGTGTTCGAAACCGATTTCGAACCTCATTAGCAAAGCAAACTAGCGAGCCAGCATCATGCAAGCACAGATCACGACCAACTCCCTCGCCGCCACCGCCCCCCATGCCGGGTCGACCGCGAATGCGTCGTTCGGCAATGCTGTCTGGCGCTGGCTCGTCCTTTCCGTTCAGACGGTTGCGCACCGCCGCAAGATCGCCCGGGATGCCGCATTGCTGCGCGACTATCCCGATTTCATGCTGCGCGATATCGGACTTGACCGCAGCACCATTGCGCAGGCCTGCCAGACCGGCAAACCGGCCAGCAGCAACTAACGCGGACAAAGATCAGGATGGGCGCGTGCAAACGCGTCCATCGCAAGGCACCGTTCAGCAATCTGGTTGATCATCGGAAGGTGGCTTAAATCGACCTCCCACCGCCGGGCATTATAAATCTGCGGGATCAGACAGATATCGGCCATTGATGGCCGATCACCGTGGCAAAAGCTGCCCGTGCCCGGATGGTCCAGAAGCCGTTCAAACGCCTCAAGCCCCTCGCCAATATATTTCCCCATCCAGTCCAGCCGCACCTTCGCCGGGTCTTCCCCGTGGGCCTCGGCCTGCTTCATGACATTGCCGACAACACCCAGATTACAGACCGGGTGAATATCCATGGCAATCGCATGCGAAAGTGCCCGCACGCGCTGCCGCCCTACCGCATCCTTGGGCAGGAAACCCGCATGGCTGCGGGTCTCATCCAGATATTCGATGATTGCGAGGGACTGGGTCAGAACAAGCCCGTCAATCTCAAGCGCCGGTACCAACCCCTGCGGATTGCGCTTGCGGAAATCGGGCGATTTATGCGCCCCCGCCAGAAGGTCAACCGCAACGGTCTGATACGCCATATCCATCAGCGAAAGCGCAATCCTGACCCGATAGCTGGCCGAAGACCGCCAATAATCATACAGGATGACGTCGCTCATGCTTCGTACTTCACAACACTCTGGTCAATCGCACCAAAGATCGACTGACCATTGGCATCAAGCATCTCGATCCTGACCCGGTCGCCAAACTGCATGAACGGGGTTTCCGGTTTGCCGTTTTCAATGGTTTCGATCATGCGGATTTCGGCAATGCAGGAATAACCCGCCCCGCCCTGCGCCACCGGCTTGCCCGGACCACCGTCAAGCTTGTTGGAAACCGTGCCCGACCCGATGATCGATCCGGCACAAAGCGGGCGGGTTTTCGCTGCATGCGCGATCAGTTGGGCAAAATCAAAGGTCATATCGACCCCGGCATTGGCGCGCCCAAATGGCTTCCCGTTCAGATCAACACAAAGCGGCAGGTGCACCTTGCCACCATCCCACGCATCGCCAAGCTCGTCCGGCGTCACCGCCACCGGCGAAAAGGCCGAGGACGGCTTGGACTGGAAGAAACCAAACCCCTTGGCAAGCTCCCCGGGGATGAGGCCACGCAACGAAACATCATTGACCAGCATGATCAAACGGATCGCATCACGCGCCTGGTCAATCGATGCGCCCATCGGCACATCGCCGGTCACAACGGCAATCTCGCCTTCCATATCAATGCCCCATGCCGTATCGGCCATGCGGATATCATCACGCGGCCCCAGGAAACTGTCCGAACCACCCTGATACATCAGCGGATCGGTCCAGAATGTTTCGGGCATTTCCGCCCCGCGCGCCTTGCGCACCAGTTCGACATGATTGACATAGGCCGACCCATCCGCCCACTGAAACGCCCGCGGCAGGGGTGAATGCAGCTTGGTTTCATCAAGCGTAAAACGTTTGGCAATCGTTGATCCGGCGGCGATTTCATCGGCCAGTTCGCTCAGGCGCGGCGCAACTTTATCCCAGTTATCAAGCGCTGCCTGCAATGTCGGCGCAATCGCACTGGCATCGACATATTCCTTAAGGTCTTTGGTCACCAGAACAAGCTGGCCGTCACGGATGCCGTTTTTAAGGGTTGCAAGTTTCATCGGTTTTTATGCCTCCGGCATTCCTGTCGTTAAGTCCTGTGATGTTCTTTTTACCGGTCGCCGTTTACGGGCGACCTTCGGGCGTGCCATCAAATTTGCGTTCCAGCCCGTCCCAGCAATCAAGATAATCATCCTGAAGCGTTTCAAGTTCGGCGGCAAATTTCGTCAATTGCTGCGGAAAACGGGTTTCAAACATGAAGGCCATCGTCCCCTCAAGCTTCTGCGGGCCAAGCTCCCCGTTCGATGCCTTTTCAAACCCGAACGCATCCGGGCCATGGGGCAGCATCATGTTATGCAGGCTCATGCCGCCGGGAACAAATCCCTTTTCCTTGGCGTCATATTGCCCGCAAATCAGCCCCATGAATTCCGACATGATATTGCGGTGATACCATGGCGGGCGGAAGGTATGTTCCGCCACCATCCAGCGCGGCGGAAAGATGACAAAATCGATATTTGCCGTTCCGGCCTCGCCCGACGGGGCGGTCAGCACGGTAAAGATCGACGGATCGGGATGATCAAACAGGATCGCGCCGACCGGCGAAAATGTCCGAAGATCATATTTGAACGGCGTGTAATTGCCATGCCACGCCACCACATCAAGCGGCGAATGCCCGATCCCGGTTTCGTGGAACTGCCCGCACCATTTGATCAGGATCCGGCATGGCGTTTCCTTGTCCTCATAGGCCGCAACGGGTGTCTTGAAATCACGCGGATTGGCAAGGCAGTTGGCGCCAATCGGCCCACGTTCCGGCAGGGTGAATTTCGCACCGTAATTTTCGCAGACATAACCCCGCGCACCGCCCTCGATCACGGGTGTTACGATCGAAACCTTGAACATCATGCCACGCGGGATCAATGCGATTTCAAGCGGCGCGACATCCATGATGCCAAGTTCGGTAAAAATCCGAAGCGTGCCGCTTTCGGGCACCACCAACAATTCGCCATCCGCATTGAAAAAATAGTCATCCACCATATCGGTGTTGCACACATATACGTGGCTTGCCATGCCGGTCTGGGTCATGGCGTCCCCGGCCGTGGTCACCGTGCGCATACCGGAAATGAAATCGGTTGGTTCGGTTGGCATCGGCACCGGGTCCCAGCGCAACTGACCCAGTGCAAGGCTATGGTCATTCACACAAGGGGCTGTTTTCCATTCCGGAAGGGCAAAGGATTTGAACCGCCCGTTATGGCGCACACTGGGCCGCATGCGATACAGCCACGACCGTTCATTGGTGCCGCGCGGCGCGGTAAAGGGTGACCCCGAAAGCTGTTCGGCATAAAGGCCATAGGCGCATTTCTGCGGGCTGTTCTGCCCCTGCGGCAAGGCACCGGGAAGGCTTTCGGTTTCAAAATCATTGCCAAAACCGGGCATGTAACGCAGATCGTTCGCAACGCCGTTTGCAGCATTTCCGGCGGTTCCAGTTGTAACCTTGTGATCCGTCATTGCCTTTTTCCTACCAATCTTCGATATAGTTACAGCCGTAACTGTAATTTTTGTAACTATCAAACAGCCTTTTAAAGCCATGAAATCCGAGAAATCCGAATTCGATCTGCACCGCTTTCTGCCGTTTCTGATGCACCACGCCAGCGAAAAGGTCAGTCTTGGCTTCCGCGACATCTATCGCGACCGATACCGGATGACGCGATCCGAATGGCGGGTTCTGGCAACCCTTGGGCAATATGGCGCGCTTACCGCGACCGAAATCGTCACCCATACGGGCTTGCACAAAACCAAGGTCTCGCGTGCCGTTTTTTCCATCGAACAACGCCGCTGGCTCCGACGCGTCCAGAACGAAAATGATCGTCGCGTTCATCGCCTTGAACTGACCTCGCAGGGCCAATCGGCCTTTCAGTCACTGTGCGAGGCAGGCATTGCCTATGACAAAAAGGTCCGCGATTTTCTGGGCGATGCGGATTTCAAACGTCTTTCCGACCTCCTGACAAAGCTGAATGATCTTTGATAATTGCTGTTTGAATGTCCTCGGCCTCATCGCGCGGCTTCCCGCCCCAGCTTTGGGTGAAATCGGCAATCGCGCGCAAAAACACGTCAAAGGCCGGTTGCCCCGGCTGGAAATAATTGGCCTTCGGGTTCATCAGCGTCACGCAACATGCCACCGCTCCGTCCAGATTATAGACCGGCGCACTGATCGCCGATAAACCCGGCACGATATCGCCCTCGATCACCGCCGCACCGCGTTCGCCCGTTTCGATAATCAACCGATCCACCGTCGCATCATCCCAGTGCAGGATATCCTGCTCGGCCCGGATCACATGCTCAATCGCCCCGCGCGGCATGGTCGATAAAAACGCCTGCCCGGTGGCCGACCGCAATAACGGCATCACCGTGCCAAGCCCCATGGTCGATATGATCGGCGGCCCGCCATGTTCGGTCCGGATCAGGACCGGCCCCCGTTCGCCCCAGATCGCCAGATGCCCGGACGACCGCAAATCAATCGCCAGATTGCGCAAAAGCCGACCGGCGCGCATCACCACATCATTGCGTTCAATCGCCGAAATGCCCATCCGCAATGCCATCGGCCCAAGGCCATAAAGCCCGGTCAGATCATCCTGCCAGGCAAGACCGATCCGCACCAGACTGGCAAGATAGCGATGAACCTTGGCCGGTGGCATATCAACCGCCGCCGCCAGATCCTTTAACGGCACCGGGAATTTGAAATCGCACAATGCCGCAATGATCACGCCGCTGACCTCGACCGACTGAATGCCCTTGCGCGTATCCGCCGCATCAACCGCGTCCGAAATATCGATGTCGCTATCCGCAACCGGGATGTTTTTCGATGGGGCTTTGGTCAAAATTTACCTGCATAAATTTCATATTGCGTAATTGATTATATATATCATAATTCCAATTCAAAGAAAAAACAGCACTCCACACCGATGATCAGAACGTGGAAAGCCCATCAGCGGCCGTGATGCGCCCTTGGCACCGGACCGATCAAAAGCACGATCAAACACATGATCAGAAAACAGGGAGAGGAACATGAAACCGATGAAACTTCGCAACACACTGCTTGGGCTTCTGGCCGGGGCAACCATTCTGGCCGGTGCGGGCATGGCCCATGCCGCCGACATCACGCTAAAGGTCAGCCACTATCTGCCGCCAAGCCACGGCTTCCAGAAAGACTTCCTCGAAAGCTGGGGCAAGGAACTGTCGGAAAAAACCAACGGCAAGGTCGAAGTCGAAATTTATGACGCGACATCGGCCTTTGGCAAAATCGACCGTCAGGCCGATCAGGTCCGCGCGGGCGTGATGGATATGGCTGTTGGCCTGAACGGCATCCCGCGTGACCGCTATCCGGCCGCCTCGATCATTGAACTGCCGTTTCTGGTGAAATATGCCGATTCCGGGTCTGAAACCCTTTGGACGCTTTACAAGGAAGGCCTGCTTGGCAGCGACTATAAAGACTTCAAGCTCCTTGCCCTGTTCACCCACCCGGGCGGCCTGATCCACACCCTTGATAACCCGGTTCGATCCCTTGACGATCTCAAGGGCCTGCGCCTCAGAACGCCAAGCCCGGCGATTTCGGCCATGCTGGAATCCTTTGGCGCATCCCCGGTCGGCCTGCCGCCCTCGGCGATTTACGAAAACCTGCAAAAGGGCAATATCGAAGGTCTGGTTGCCACCTGGGATCTGGTCAACGCGGTCAAGGCCAACGAACTTCTGAAATATCACACCGATGCCGCGGCCTATACCGCCGGCTTCTATTTCGTGATGAACCAGAAAAAATATGACAGCCTGCCCGATGATGTCCGTGCCGCGATTGACGAGATTTCAGGCGACGTCCTTGTCGGAAAATTTGGCGACTGGTGGACCAAATGGGAAGCCGTTGGCAAGGCCAATGCGCAGCAGCACGGCAATGAAATCATCACGATCGATGACGCCACCCGTGCCAAATGGCAGGAAGCATCCCAGCCGATGATCCAGGAATATCTGGCCGGGCTGAAGGAAAAGGGCGTCTCCGACCCCGACGCCATCTATAAACGCGCACAGGAACTGATCTCGGAATTTGATGCCAAATATCACGCTGGCGACAAATGACGCATCGCGCTGAAAAATCCGGTGGATCGCGGCTTTATGCCGCGGTTCACCAAATGGATCACTTGATGAACCGACTGACCGACATTCTGGCCTTTGTCGGCATGGCGGCCCTGATCGGGGCGATTGCCATTGTGGTTGTCGATATCATCTGGCGGCGCATTGGCGGGCAATCGCTGGTGGGGGCAGTCGACCTGACCCAGTTTTGCGTTATGGCCGCCGCCTCATGGGCGATCCCCTATGCCTTTAGCGCCCATGCCCATGTCACGGTTGACCTGATCGGCAAGAACCGCCTTCGCATCCTGTTTAAAACCATTGATCGATTGATCCCGCTTTTATGCGCCGGGCTGATGGCCTTCCTGCTTTATCTGTCGTGGGGCCGTGCGATGGAACAATGGACCTATGGCGATGTGTCGCAGAACCTTGCGATCCCGATGATCCTGTTCTGGGCCTTCCTTCTGACCGGCATGGCGATCTCGACACTGGTGTGTCTTGTGCAATTTCTAAAACTGCTTTTAACGGACGAGAATAACTGATGGCGACGGAATGGGCGGGATTGATCGGGTTTGTGGCGGCTCTCGCACTGGCCCTTTTGCGGGTGCCGGTCGCGGTCGCAATGGCGGTTGTCGGCATCATCGGCACCCTGCTTCTGACCGACTGGATGTCGGCAAGCTACGTCATGGCAAGCCTCCCGTTCGAGGCGATATTCCCCTATGGCCTTTCGGTGGTGCCGCTCTTCATTTTCATGGGCGTGTTTGCCTCTCATTCCGGGCTATCGGGCAATCTGTTTCGCGGTATCACCGCATTTTCCGGCCATCGTCCGGGCGGCCTGGCCGCATCCAGCATCGGGGCCAGCGCGGTATTTGGCGCGATTTGCGGATCATCGCTTGCGACCTGTGCGACCATGGGTCGGGTCGCCCTTCCTGAAATGCGCCAACGTGGCTATGCCAAAAGTCTTGCCGGGGCATCGATTGCCGCGGGCGGCACGCTTGGCGTTCTGATCCCGCCCTCAATTCTGCTGGTGATCTATGCCCTGATGACCGAACAATCCATCGGCGCGCTGTTTGCCGGTGCGATGATCCCGGGCCTTCTGGCAACCGTGCTTTACATCGCCTCCATCCGCATTCAGGTCATGCGAAATCCTTCATTGGCCCCGGTCAGCGACTATGTCCCCTGGTCGCAGCGTTGGGGCGCATTGCTGCGCATGTGGGATGCCATCGTCTTGATCGTTCTGGTGATCGGCGGGATTTATGCTGGCCTGTTTTCCCCCACAGAAGCCGCGGCTGTTGGTGCCGGTGGCGCATTGCTGTTTGCGTTCCTGCGCAAACGGCTGAACTGGACGGTTTTACGCACCGGCATTCGCGAAACCGCTGGCATGACCGGGATGATCTTCCTGATCCTGATCGGGGCGGCCCTTTTCAATTTCTTCATCGAAACCAGCGGCCTGACCCAGACTCTCGTGGACTGGATCACCACGCAAGGGTACTCGCCGCTAGTCGTTCTGATCGCGCTTCTGGTGTTTTACGTCGTACTCGGCTGCTTCATGGACAGCCTTTCCATGATCCTTCTGACGGTGGTTCCGGCATATGGCGTGATTACCGGCGTCGGCTATGATCCGGTCTGGTTCGGGGTTGTTCTGGTATCGGTTGTTGAAATCGGCCTGATCACGCCCCCGATTGGCATGAACCTGTTCATCATTCAGGGCGTGTCGTCCGACATGACCATCACCACCCTGTCACGCGGCATCCTGCCCTTCCTCGCCGCCGATTTCATCCGCGTCATCCTGATGGTCGCTATCCCCGGTCTGGTCCTGTGGCTGCCCCATCTTCTGGGGTTTGGTGCCTACTAGCGATCAGGCCCCGGCTTGGCCGCTTTCGGTCCAAGTTGGAAACGCAGCCCAACCCCAGACCGCTGACAAAGCATTCCCAACCTGATCGTCATTCCCGCGAAAGCGGGAATCCAGCCTCTTTCAATGGCGCACAGATTCCGGGTCTACGCTTCGCTGCGCCCGGAATGACGATTTGATCAATCACCAAGCCAATCCAGCCACCCCACAGCCCCGGCATCGCCAAACGCCACCGACCAGACGGACCACGCCGCTCCGAAAAAAACACCCGTCGCTCTCGGTTGACCCAAAACGCACCTCGCCCCAAAGGGCAGCAGCGTTGCTGCATGGCAGACACAAATCCCGCCATCGATCACCAACCTTTCGGCATCTCCGAACGATCCACCAGCCCGCTGGCAAGCGATACTGTCTGCCACCCCGGCAACCCGGCCAAACGATCCCGTGCCGCCCCAATCCGGGCGCAATTCGGGCCCGCTGATTCTCGGCATTGTCACGCTTCACCGACCGGACTGAACTGGACCGGACCAACTTCGCCCCGACTATCCCTGCCCCGAACCAAAACCCTTGCCCCAAAGGCACATCTCTCCCGTCATGATAAACCACAGTTTTTTGTAAATTTCCGACGGCCTCACGGCCCGGATGCACCACCGCCGTAATGACTTTTCCATGCGCCATTGACGTCCCTTTGGCGACGCCGTCCCCGCCATGTCATCCTGTCAGGTCGCTGCCCCATCATCCCATTCCTGTTTTTGCCGCCCGAAACGCAAAAAACCCGCAAAAGCGGATCACGCTTTGCGGGTTTTGTCTCCGGACCCATTTGTCCTGTTGACTTTATCTTTATGACACAATAAAAAGAACAAATCAAGAACTTTTTACAAAAATCCGGAAAAAAAATTCCCCCCCCCAAAGCTCAGCACGGCGAGAATGTTATTTTTTTCAATAACTTGGGCAGGCGCAATTTAATCCGCCTACCCTGCTCAACTGCCCTATTCCGCCGCATCGACTTTCAGAACGCCGCGACGGATCTGGTCTTCTTCGATGCTTTCAAACAGGGCGCGGAAATTGCCCTCGCCAAAGCCTTCATCGCCCTTGCGCTGGATGAATTCAAAGAAGATCGGACCGATCACGGTTTTCGAGAAAATCTGCAACAGGATTTTGGTCATGCCGCCATCCACAACGCCCTCGCCATCGATCAGGATGCCATGTTTTTTCATGCGCTCGATCGGCTCGTCATGCCCCTGCACGCGGTCATGGGACTTTTCGTAATAGGTATCGGGCGGACCGGGCATGAATTTAAGGTCATTGGCCGCAAGCCTGTCGGTCGCGTCATAAATGCCATCCGTACCAACCGCGATATGCTGAATACCTTCGCCTTTGTATTTTTTGAGGTATTCCTCGATCTGGCTTTTATCATCGGTTGATTCGTTTAGCGGAATACGGATTTTGCCGCACGGCGATGTAATCGCGCGGCTGACCAGACCGGTAATTTTACCAGCAATATCAAAGAAGTGAATCTGCTTGAAATTGAACAGGTCGCGATAGAAATCCCACCATTTATCCATATTGCCACGATAGACATTATGCGTCAGATGGTCGAGATAATAGAAACCGACCCCTTCGGGTTTCGGGTCGCGTTCGCCCAGCCAGTCAAATTCCGCGTCATAGGCCGAACCGGTTTCACCATACGCATCGACGAAATACAGAAGCGACCCGCCGATGCCGACAATTGCCGGGACATCAAGGGTTTTGTCATCGCCAAGATATGGCTCCGCCCCCTTGGAAACCGCGTGATCAAAGGCATGTTTGGCATCCACCACACGCCACGCCATCGACGGCGCGCAGGGGCCGTGCTTTTCAACGAACTTCATCCCGTGCGAACCGGGCTCGGCATTCAGGATGTAATTGATGTCACCCTGACGCCAGACAGTGATGTTCTTTGATTTGTGCTTGGCAACCGGCGTATAGCCCATGCGCGTAAACAGGGTTTCAAGCTTTTCGGCCTCTTCATGGGCGAATTCGACGAACTCAAAGCCATCCGTTCCGGCCGGGTTATCGGCAGTGATCGTTGCGCGGGGGGCATCATGTGGAAACGGTCCCATCGAAGGCTCCTTGATCTGGAATTAGAAAGGTTCTTGTTATGGACCTATCTTGCGCCAGATCGCCCGCAATGTGCGTGCATTCACGGTTGATTTTCGGTATTTCATACACATATCATGCGCAGATTATCAAAATGGTGCATGAATGACGCAACTTGATAAACTTGATCTGAAACTGCTTGCCGAATTGCAACGCGACGGGCGTCTGACCAACAATGACCTGTCAGAACGGATCGCATTATCGCCGTCGCAATGTTCGCGCCGCCGCGCCCGGCTCGAGGCCGAAGGTTTCATTCGCGGATACCGCGCCGACATTGACCGGCAAAAAATGGGCCTTGGCCTGATGGTGGTAATTTCCGTGACCCTGGCCACCCACAATCGCGACAATGCCAAACGGTTTTCCGAACTGCTGGCCAACCTTCCCGAAGTGCTGGAAGCCTATTCCCTGACCGGGGAAATGGATTATCACCTGAAGGTCGTGACCAGGGACCTTGCCGCCCTTTCGCATTTCGTGAACGAGGTTTTGCTGCCTCACGATTCCGTGCAGCATGTCAAAACCTCGATTGTGCTTAACGTGCTCAAGGACTTCGAGGGACTGGCTCTGGAGGCGCAATAACAGCGCCCGCGTGACACGCCCCGAACACGAAAAGACCGCGCCATCGGGCGCGGTCTTTTGACATCCCGACATACCCTTACCCAAAGATGCCGGGAGCCTCCCCCTGTAAGCTCACAAGATCAGATCGCAAGATACTGGTCGCGCAGTTCCTCGTTATCGAGAACCGCCTGTGCCGAGCCATCAAACACGATCTGCCCGCTATCCATGATGATCGCGCGATCCGCAAGTTTAAGCGCTGCAATGGCGTTCTGTTCAACAATGATCGTCGTGATGCCGAGTTTCTTGACACTTTCCAGTGTCTTTTCAATCTCCTGCACGATGACCGGTGCAAGACCCTCATAAGGTTCATCAAGCAACAGCAGCTTGATATCACGCGCCAATGCACGGCCGATTGCCAGCATCTGCTGCTCCCCACCCGAAAGGGTGATGGCTTCCTGCTCGGCACGTTCACCAAGACGGGGGAACAGCTCGTAAATGCGCTGGATCGACCAGCCGATTGGTTCGGCAATCTGCGCCAGTTCCAGATTCTGCTCAACCGTCATGCCCGGAATGATCCGGCGATCTTCGGGCACGAGCTGCAGACCAAGCCTCGCGGCCTGCCATGCCTTCATCTTGTGAAGCGGCTGATGATCAAGCCAGATTTCACCATGTTTGAGCTCCGGATCATCCATGCGCGCCAGCGCACGCAGGGTTGATGTTTTGCCCGCACCATTGCGACCAAGCAGCGCCAGGATTTCGCCCTCGCGGATATCGAAGCTGACACCCTGAACGATATAGCTTTCGCCATAATAGGCATGCAGATCATAGACCGAGAAAAAGGCCGGATCACCGCCCTGTTTGGTGACGGGTTTTGTTGTCGGGACCGCGTTCATACCGTTTCCCCTCCGAGATAGGCTTCCTTGACCTTGGGATTGTTGCGCACCTCTTCCGGGGTGCCTTCGGCGATGATCGCGCCTTGCGCCAGAACACTGATGCGGTCCGCCAGGCTGAACACCACATGCATGTCATGTTCGATAATCACCTTGGTCATCCCGCGCTCCTTGATCCGTTTCAGCAGATCAATCGTGCGGTTGGTATCATGTCGCGACATGCCAGCGGTCGGTTCATCCAGAAGGAAAAGTTTCGGCCGCTGGCTCAGGCACATGGCAAGCTCAAGACGGCGCTTGTCACCACGCGACATGGAACCGGCCAGATGTTCCTTATGCTCGATCAATCCGACATCTTCGAGCATATGTTCCGCCTCGGCGCGAATTTCGCGTTCCGAAAACAGGCTTTTTAGGAAGCTCATATTGAACTCGCCATCCCGCTTGGCCAAGGCAGGCACCATCACATTTTGCAGCAATGACAGATCCGGGAAGATTTCCGGGGTCTGAAAAACACGCGCCACGCCAAGCTGATTGATCTCGTAGGGATGCTTGCCGGTCAGCACTTCATCACCCAGTAAAACCCGCCCGCGATTTGGTGCAAGACGACCGACAATCACGTTAAGCAACGTCGATTTTCCCGCACCGTTCGGGCCAATGATGGCATGAACCGTTCCTTCCTTGACCCGAAGGTTGATGTCGGACAGGGCACGAAGGCCGCCGAAATTCTTGTCGACATCGGTAACATCAAGAATGTAGTCGGACATCGATCAGACCTCCCTCGTCGAAGGTTGTTGTTCTTTTTCGTGATTCTCGAAGGATGTTGAACGGTTCCGGATCAGACGCCACAGGCGATTGATCCCTTCCATCACCCCGCCGGGCAGGAAGATCACGATCAGCATGAAGACAAGACCAAGGGTCAGATGCCAGCCATCACCAACGAACAGACCTGCAACCGATGCCACCGCATGGCCAAGCCAGTCCGGCAGGAACGAAAACGCATTCTGCAGAACCTGATCATTAAAGGCCGAAAAGATGTTTTCGAAATACTTGATGATCCCGGCACCAAGCAACGGACCAATCAGTGTTCCCGCACCGCCAAGAATGGTGATCAGAACAACCTCGCCCGATGCCGTCCACTGCATGCGCTCCGCCCCGGCCAGCGGATCGGTCACCGCCAGAAGCGACCCGGCCAGACCGGCATACATGCCCGAAATGACAAAGGCGGTCATAAGATACGGGCGGGTGTTATAGCCGGTATACCCCATCCGGTTCTGGTTCGACTTGATCGCACGCAACTTCAACCCGAAAGGTGAACGGAAGATGCGCAGATAGATAAAGAACGAAATGATCAGAAGAACCGCGCAGATGTAAAAGCCGGAATATCCGATGCCCTCTATGCCAAACAGGTTGGGCGACGGAAGACCGGCAGTTGCTTCAATCCCGGCCATTCGGTCCAGAACACGGGCATCACCCTGTGTCAGTTGCAGCCCGGTTTCCCCGTTGGTGATCGGCGTCAGAACCGAATAAGCCAGATTGTAGGACATCTGCGCAAAGGCCAGCGTCAGGATCGAGAAATAAATCCCCGAACGACGCAACGAGACATAGCCGATCAGAAGCGCAAACAATCCCGAAAGCGCCACGGCAAAGATCATCGCCGGAAGGACATTCATCGACAGCAATTTGAACGACCAGACCGCGGTATAGGACCCGACACCAAGGAAGGCTGCGTGACCGAATGAAAGATACCCGGTCAGGCCAAACAGAATGTTGTAACCAATGGCAAAGATGCCAAAGATCATGAATTTCTGCATCAGGTCGGGATAGGCCGCGCCGAATGGTTTGAGCCAGATCGGCATGGTCAGGACCACGACCGACAGAACCAGCATATAAATCAGGTCCTGCTTGGGCGAGACGATTTGAGTATTTGACATGTCAGCTCTCCATCACGCCCCGTCGACCCATCAGACCACGCGGACGGGTCAGCAGAATCACGACGGCAACAAGGTAGATGATGATCTGGTCGATACCGGGAAAGATGTCTTTCACTTCGGTCATCGACGAGAAGGATTGCAGGATACCAAGCAGGAAACCTGCCAGAACCGCCCCCGGGAGCGATCCCATGCCACCAACAACAACGACGACAAAGGACAGGACAAGGAAGTCCATCCCCAGGTGATAATCGGGCGGCAAGACAGGCGTATACATCACACCCGCCAACCCTGCGACCACCGCAGCCATGCCAAACACGATGGTAAAGCGACGTTCGATATTGATGCCAAGCAGTTCGACCGTTGCACGGTCGGCCATGCCGGCACGCACTACCATTCCATAGGTCGTGAAATGCAGGAACGAGAAAACAAGACCGATAATAATTGTCGAAAACAGCAGATAAATCAGACGCCACCATGGATAAACCACGGATTCCCCAAGGCCGATCCACGCCCCGATATTGGCGGAACCGGCAACAATTTCCGGCGCACCCTGCGGGATCGGGTTCGCCCCGAAGAAAGATTTGATCAGTTCCTGCAACACGATCGCCAGACCGAATGTCACAAGGATCTGCTCGGCATGGGACCGTTTATAAAAATGCCGGATCAGTGCGCGTTCCATAATCACGCCAATCGCCAGCATGACCGGAATGGCAAGGATGATTGATAACGGCACAGACCAATCAATAATCGCCGTGCCGGTATCGCCAAACCAGACTTCAAGATAAGGCGTTTCCTTGTAGGCATCAAAGAAGGTGACTGACTCGTCCTTGACCCGGACGGAAAGTGTCAGGATTTTTTCCAGCGTCACCGCACAAAAGGCGCCGATCATGAAGATGGCACCATGGGCAAAGTTCACCACGCCAAGCGTGCCGAACACCAGGGTCAGACCAAGGGCAATCAGCGCATAAGCGCCCCCCTTGTCCAGACCGTTCAGGATTTGAAGAAATATAGCGTCCATTGATTATCCGCCGCATGTTCAAAAGGACTTAACGAACAGAAAGCCAAAGCGACTGCCAAAGACAGCGCCCGTCGGGGCAGTCGGGCCGACCATCAAATGACAGTCGGCCCGGCCTGTTGCGTTAGAAAGGGGATCAGACCTTGTACGGGCCGAGTTCCCCGCCGAACATATCGGCCGGATATTCGACCTGCGCGCGCGGAACCTCTTTGACCACTTCAAGAAGGTCAAAGTTGGACTGCGGCTCCTGCTTGCCACGCACGACCAGAACGTCTTTGAAGCACTGGTGATCTTCTGCGCGATACAGGGTCGGACCATTGCCCGCACCATCGAACTCGAAACCTTCAAGCTGCTTGATGACTTCCCAAGGCGCGAAAGTACCGGCCATTTCGCAGGCATTTGCATAAAGCAGTGCCTGGACATAGCAGGTGTGAGCGGCCTGTGACGGCGGGAAGCCGTATTCCTGACCGAACGATTTCACAAACGCCTGCGAACCGGCATCCTGCAATGACCAGTGCCAGTTGGTGGTCCCCAGAATGCCTTTTGCAGCATCACCGGCACCCTGTGCCATCAGACGGGAATACAGCGGAACGACGATTTCGAAGTTCTTGCCATTTACCTGCTTGTCGCGCAGACCGAACTGAACCGCCTGTGTTAGCGAGTTGACCATGTCCTTGCCATAGTGGTTCAGGATCAGGACATCCGCGCCAGAGTTCAGAACCGGCGTGATATATTGCGAGAAGTCACCCGCACCAACCGGTGTGCGAACGGTGTTCACGGTTTCCCAGCCGATATTTTCGGTTGCGGCCTTGATCGATTCTTCCTGGGTCCAGCCCCAGGTGTAATCCGCCGTCAGGTGATAGGCACGACGATCTGTGCCATATTCTTCCTTCAGTATCGGCGCAATCGCCTGACCGGACATGTACGCATTGAAGAAATGGCGGAAGCCATAACGTTTTTTGTCCTTGCCGGTGGTGTCATTCGAGTGAGTCAGACCGGCCATGAAGATCACGCCCATTTCCTGACACAGACCCTGCACGGCCACGGCCACACCGGATGACGAACCACCGGTGATCATTGCAACATTGTCTTTTTCGATCATACGCTTTGCCGAAGCACGTGCCGCATCGGATTTGGTCTGGGTGTCACCGGTCACGAATTCGACCTTCTTGCCCAGAACGCCATTCCCCTTAAGCTCCAGCGGCTTGATGGTATTAAGCATACCGCCATCGCCTTCACCGTTCAGGTGTTTCACAGCGAGCTGATAGGCGCGCAATTCATCGGCGCCCTCATCGGCATACGGACCGGACTGCGGAACGTTAAAACCGAACTTGACGCTGCCCGAGCTACCCGGGTCGCCCCGGAAAGTCTGTGCATGGGCATCTTTGATGAAATGCATCGGGAATGATGCGCCAATTAGCGCAGCCCCGGTTGTCGCAGCCGTTCCTTTAAGAACCGTACGACGGGATACATTTCGGGTGTTCTTGGTCTCCGACATGGTTTTCCTCCCCAATGTCTTGGGATGCGTTTCAGAAAAATCTGAGGCCGCGTTTTTTGGTTAATGTTTTTGTCGACCTGTCAAAACAATGGGGACTAGTTGAAAATGAATCAATATGTGATTGAACAAGAACAGTTTTTTTGTAAATATATGAACAACTCAAATGAAAATTTGTAAATTTTGTCAAGAAAAGGGCACGCCATGTCCCGTCAGGCACCTATCGGACATCGTATTCGCGGACGGCGCAAAGATATCGGCCTGACACAGAATGCCCTGGCCAAGGCCGCGGGAATTTCGCCCTCTTATCTCAATCTGATCGAACATAACCGCCGTGCGATTGGCGGTGGATTACTGCTGCGTTTGGCAAGCGCGCTTGAAATCCAGCCCCATGCCCTGTCAGGGTCGGAAGAAAGCCGCCTGCTTGCCGATCTTGGTGAAGCCTCAACCGATCCGGTTTTTCGTGAAACACCGCTGATCCCGCGTGAATTTCCGGCAATGATCGCAGCAGCACCGGGCATGATTTCCGCCTTCCTGTCGCTTTATCGCGCCTATCGCAACGGGCTAGAGGAAATCGACAATCTGTCCGAACGGCTCAGCCACGATCCGTTCCTGGCCGAGGCCAGCCATTCAATCCTGACCCGCATCACGTCAATCCGAACAGTTGCCGAAATCTTTGACGATTACGATGACCTGCCTGCCGAACAACGGGCGCGCTTCAACGCCACACTGGTCCGGGAATCCCAAAGACTGGCAGAATCAGCAACCGAGATTTTCAGCTTCCTTGAACGCGGTGATGCCGGACGCCCTGCCGCCAGCCCCGCCGAGGAAGTCGACGACCTGCTTTATGACAATGCCAACTATTTCCCGACACTCGAAGATCGGGCGGATGAGATGCGGGCTGTCATTGATCCCGCAGGTGGATTGTTTCTGACCGACCTGATCAAGCATCTGGAACGACATCATCAAATCCGGGTTGATCGTTTGCCCCCCGAAGATTTGCCCGCATCTGGGTTCGACTGGAACCGCGCGGATTCCCATCTTCGGTTTTCGCGCGCGATGCCGATCACCTCGACACGCTTTCATGCTGCACGGATCATTTGCCGACTGGAAGGCGAGGATACGGTCAATGACATCCTGGACCGCGCCAACCTTGGCACCGATGCCGCCCGCCAACGCGCAGGCGAGGCCCTGATATCCTACTTCGCGGCCGCCCTTCTGTTCCCCTATGACAGCTTCCGGGCCGAGGCCCAGATTTTGCGGCATGACATCGAATTGCTGCAGCAACGCTTTGCCGCAAGCTGGGAGCAGGTCTGCCACCGCCTGACGACCTTGCGCCGCCCGGGTGCAGAAGGCATTCCGTTCCACTTCATGCGCACCGATATTGCTGGCAATATTTCCAAACGTTTTTCGGCATCCGGCCTGCAATTACCGCGTTACAGCGGTGCCTGCCCTCGTTGGGTAGTTCACGAAGCCTATTTGACGCCAGAACGGGTAATACCGCAGTTTGTTCGCCTGCCCGATGAAAGCGAATATCTTTTTATTGCGCGTGCGGTGCGCACTGGTGCCGGAGGGTATAGGGTGCCGCAATCGGTTTATTCCGTTATGATCGGTTGCGACACGGCCTTTGCCCGTGACATTGTTTATGCAGACGGATTACCGCTTGATACCCCGCAGGCCGCAGTTCCGGTTGGCATTGGATGCCGTCAATGCCCACGTATGGAATGCATGCAGCGCGCCTATGCGGTTGCCGATACAGGGCACGAGATCCATACCACCCCAAAGTAGCATTAAAACTCGCGCAATAACCGGTTAGGATCGAATATATAATAATTCGAATATTGGGGAGAACGTCCGTGACGGAGAGACCGAAGGTCCTGATAGCCGAGGACGAGGAAACCATCGTCGAATCGCTTAGCTTTCTGATGGAGAAGGAAGGCTATGACGTCAGCGTTGCAACCGATGGCCAGATGGCCATCGCAATGATTGTGCGCGACCTTCCTGACATGGTTCTGCTTGATGTCATGATGCCGGGCTGTGACGGCTTTGATGTTGTCCGCGCCGTTCGCGAAAATCCTCAAACCCGTCCCGTTCCGATCATGATGTTGACGGCCAAAACCCGTGAGGTCGACCGACGCAAAGGACTTGAGCTTGGCGTTGACGACTTTGTCACCAAACCGTTTTCCACCCGCGATGTGGTTTCACGCGTCAAAGCCATGCTGGCTGGCGACCGGAACTAGGCGCAAAAAAGCGGGAGCTGGCCAATGACCCCACCCCGGAAACTTACCGAACGCGCCTTTGTTCTTGCCCTTGTTGCGTTCTTTGCATGGATCCCGCCTTTGGTCGGGGTCTTTTCGCTTGAAGGAACGCTGTTCGGGTTACCCATCCTGTTCGTTTATTTCTTTGCCGGCTGGGCCTTGCTTATCGGCTGCTGTGCGCTCATCACCCGCGCCCTCCGTCACAGCATCCAGACGGAGGAAAGGGAATAGGCATGCTATCCTCCGAACTGGTGATCACGGTTTCGCTTGCTTATGTCGGATTGCTTTATGCCATCGCATGGTGGGGGGACAAACGGGCACGCGACGGACGATCATGGGTGCGCAATCCGACTGTCTATACCCTATCCATTGCGGTCTATTGCACATCCTGGACATTTTATGGCGCGGTCGGGTCGGCTGCACGAAACGGCCTTGAATATCTGACGATCTATCTCGGACCGACAGTCATTTTCCTTGGATGGTGGTTTTTGCTGCGCAAGATGTTGCGCATCTCCAAGGCGCATCGCATCACATCCATCGCCGATTTCATTTCATCGCGCTATGGCAAAAGCACGCAATTATCGATGCTGGTTACCCTGATCACGGTGATCGGAACAACGCCTTATATCGCGCTCCAGCTTAAGGCGATTGCCACCAGCTATACCGTTCTGACCGTCTGGGGCGGGGCGATGACCGGCCCGGTCGTCAATCAGGTACCCATGTTTGCCGATAGCGGCTTTTGGGCAGCCCTTGGTCTTGCCCTGTTTGGCATTCTGTTTGGCACCCGGTTTATTGATGCGGATGAACATCACGAAGGCATGGTCGCAGCCATCGCCTTTGAAAGCCTTGTCAAAATGTTCGCTCTGCTTGCTGTCGGCATTTTTGTCTGCTTCTTCATGTTTGCCGGATTGGGCGATCTGTTTGATCAGGCCGCGGCAAATCCACAAACCGCATCCTTGCTGCAACTGCCCGAAAACGGCAGCGCACGCTGGATGACGTTGATGATGCTGTCCATGGCGGCAATCCTGACATTGCCGCGGCAGTTTCAGGTCATCATCGTCGAAAATGTCGATGAACGCCACCTGTCGACCGCAAGCTGGGCCTTTCCGCTTTATCTGCTGGCGATGAATTTGTTCGTCCTGCCAATTGCCTTGGCGGGCCTTGGCGTTTTGCCAAGCTGGGCCGATCCGGATTTCTTTGTGATTTCCGTACCCCTTTTTGAGGGCCATTCGCTACTGGCCCTGATTGCCTATGTCGGTGGATTATCCGCCAGCACCAGCATGGTGATCGTCGCAACAATCGCACTCTCGACCATGGTCTGTAACGACCTTGTCGTGCCCGCCTTGCTGCGCATTCGGTGGCTGCGCGTCACCGAACGCGATGATCTTACCGGCCTTCTGATCTTCATCCGGCGCGCTTCCATTGTGCTGGTGGTGTTTATGGGCTTTGCCTATTACCGGTCGGCCGGAGCCAGCGATGCATTGGCTGAAATCGGCCTGATATCCTTTGCCTCCACCGCACAATTCATCCCGATCATGATTGGCGGCCTGTACTGGAAGGGGGGCACCAAAACCGGTGCGCAGGTTGGCCTTGTGATCGGTTTTGCCATCTGGGCCTATACCCTGCTGCTGCCATCGCTTGCCGATAGCGGCTGGATGAACCCGACACTGATCGAACATGGTGCATTTGGTCACCCCTGGCTTCGACCTGAAAGCCTGTTTGGTTTAACCGGGTTCGAGCCACTCACCCATGCCCTGATCTGGTCAATCACACTCAATACAGCGGCCTATGTCCTGATCAGCCTGTTCACATCGCCAAGCGCGTTGGAACGCATTCAGGCCACCCTGTTTGTCGATGCGTTTCTGCGCAAAGGTCAGGAAACCGTCATATGGCGGTCATCGGCAACGATTGACGATCTGTATGAACTGGTTGAACGTTTTCTGGGCCGTGAACGCGCGTTTCATTCCTTTCGCGATTTCGGCTGGACGCGCGAAACGCCCTGGCGCGGCAAAGGCGAAGCCAATGCCGACATGATCGCCTTTACCGAACGGCTGCTTGCCGGGTCCATCGGGGCGGCTTCGGCGCGCGTAATGGTTTCCTCGGTCGCCAAGGGGGAAATGGTCAGTCTTGATGAAGTCCTCGAAATTCTCGAGGAAACGTCGCATGTGATCGAATATTCCCAGCGCCTTGAACAGAAATCGCACGAATTGGAACGTGCAGCGGCCGAACTTCGCGCTGCCAATGAACGGCTTAAGGAACTTGATCGCCTGAAAGACGAATTCCTGACCATGGTCAGTCATGAATTCAGAACGCCGCTCACCTCAATCCGGTCCTTCTCCGAAATCCTTGTCGACACACCGGAACTTGATCCGGAACGCGCCGAACATTTCATGGGAATTATCGTGCGCGAAAGCGAACGCCTGACCCGTCTGATTGACGACCATCTTGATCTTGCCAGGCTTGAGGCCGGTCATTCCGACTGGCGCCCGGAAAATGTTGATCCGCGGTCCGTCCTTTACGAAAGCGTCGAAGCAATCAAAGGATTGCTCGACAACAAGGGGGTTGATCTGGAACTCGACTTGTCGCCCGCGACTGTCACGCTGCATGTGGATCGCGACCGGCTGACACAGGTCTTTATCAACCTGTTGTCGAACGCCGCAAAATTTTCTGCGGCCCGTGATCCCAGCGTAAAGGTCCGCGGTGAAGTCATGGATGGCGGTTATCTTGTTTCGATCACCGATAACGGAAACGGCATCACCAAAGACGAACAGGCGGTAATCTTCAATAAATTTGCCCGCGGCGGGAAATACCCCGATGACAAACCCCGTCCGTCCGGTTCCGGCCTTGGTCTGGCTATCGCCAGACATGTCGTGGAACATTGCAAAGGCAAGATCTGGGTTGAGAGTCCACCGGGTCGTGGTGCGACCTTCAGGGTCTTTGTTCCCGCCGCCTGATTGCCAGCCCAACCCCATTTTAACCATTCCAATTGGCGTTTACCCATCGGTTACCCCCGCTCATCAGAAGATAAATCATAATTTATCGAGAGAGATGAGGCGGTCATGCAGTATCAGCTAAAAATAAACGGAGAATCCCGTACCGTCGAAGCAGAACCCGGCACCCCGCTATTATGGGTTCTGCGTGACGGACTGGAACTTACCGGCACCAAGTTTGGATGTGGCGTTGCCTATTGCGGCGCCTGTACCGTCCACATTGACGGGTATCCGACCCGTTCCTGCCAGACCTTTATTGAAGACGCTGTCGACAGCGAAATCACGACGATTGAAGGCGCAACCGACAAGATCGCCCAAGCTGTCCAGGCCGCATGGCGCGAAAAGGACGTCGTGCAATGTGGCTGGTGTCAATCCGGACAGATCATGTCGGCCATCGGCCTTCTGACCGAGAATCCGAAACCGACGGACGATGAAATCAAGGAATACATGTACGGCAATGCGTGCCGTTGTGTGACCTATGTACGCATCAACGAAGCCATCAAACTGGCGTCTGAAAAGCTGGAGGCATAAGTCATGACAATCAATGTATCACGTCGCGGCTTCATGATCGGATCAGCCGCCGGTACCGCCGCCCTTCTGGTCGGCGTCAATGCCAAGGGCGTTCTTGCAGCAGGCAGCGGTGTGGCTGCCGCAACCGACCTTAACCCGTTTGTCAAAATCGATGCCGATGGCACGGTAACCGTCATCATCAAACATTTTGAAATGGGCCAAGGCACGACCACCGGCCTGACGACACTGGTTGCCGAGGAACTCGACGCCGATTGGGCGACGGTTCAGACGGCATTCGCCCCTGCCGACAATGAACGTTATGCCAACCTGTTCTTCCATGCACAGGGAACCGGTGGCTCAACATCCATCGCCAATTCCTTCATGCAATATCGCGAAGCCGGTGCTGCAGCGCGTGATCTTCTGGTCCGTGCGGCTGCCCAGAACTGGGGTGTCGATGCCAGCAGCATCACCGTTGAAAACGGTATGCTGAAATCCGGTGGCAATTCCGGTCATTTCGGAGAATTTGTTGCGATTGCAGCAACCCTTGAGGCGGTTGAAAAACCAACCGTTAAAACCCCGGATCAGTTCAAGTTGATTGGCAGCGACAAACTGCATCGCAAGGACAACACCGACAAGACGAACGGCACCGCAATCTTTGCAATGGATGTCAATCTGCCGGGGATGATCTATGCCGCGATCATGCGCAGCCCGAAGTTCGGTGGCACCGTCACCTCCTTTGACGACACTGCGTCCAAAGATGTTGCAGGGTTCATTGCCGCACAAATTCTGCCCAACAAGGCAGGAGTTGTGGCGTTTGGCAAAAACACCTGGGCTGCGTTTCAGGCACGTGATGCCCTTTCTGTTGAATGGGATTTCAGCCAGGCCGAAACACGCAGCACGGATGCCATGATTGCCGATCACAAGGCACTGCTCGATGCGCCGCAGTTTGACGCCAATCATGAAGTCCCGCTGGCATCCGTTGAACCGCTTCTGGCCAATGCCACCAAAACCATTGACGCAGAATTCACCTTCCCGTTTCTGGCCCATGCACCGCTGGAGCCGGAAAACTGCATCATCGAGCCAACCGAAAATGGCGTTCGCCTACATGATGGCTGCCAGTTTCCGACCCTGACCCGGCCAATGGTCGCAGCCGCCCTTGGACTGGAACCGTCACAGGTCGAGATCAGAACGCTTTATGCCGGCGGTTCGTTCGGTCGTCGTGCCAACGGCGCCTCCGACTATAATGTCGAAGCCGCCATGGCCTTTGCCGTTTCGGGCCGCAAGGTTCCTGTCAAACTGGTCTGGAGCCGCGAAGACGATATTCGCGGCGGTTATTACCGCCCAATGGCCGTACACCGGGCAAAAATCGGTCTGGATAGTGATGGCAAGATTATTGGCTGGGATCACCGGATGGCTGTCAAATCCATCATGAAGGGTGGCCCGATGGAAGGTATGGTACAGGATGGCATCGACCCGACATCGGTCGAGGGTGTCACCGAAAGTCTTTATACCATCCCCAACCATGGCATCGGGTTAAGCGACTTCCAGACCCCGACCCCCATATTGTGGTGGCGTTCGGTGGGACATACCCACACCGGATATGTCATGGAAACACTGATGGATATGCTCGCAACCGAAACGGGGCAGGACCCGATCGAAATGCGCCTTGCGATGCTTGATCCGGCAGGCACCAATCAGGCCCGCATGACCGAAGCCATCAAGCTTGTCCGTGAGATATCCGGATGGGAAAAGGGCGACAAACGTGGTTTTGCCGCGCACCTTTCGTTCAATACCTGCGTTGCGGTTGTTGCCGACGTCACGGTCGAGGACACCAGTGTGCATGTGAACAAACTGTTTATGGCGGTTGAATGCGGGGTAGCTGTTAACCCCGATGTCATCCGCGCACAGATGGAAGGCGGTGCCGGTTATGCATTATGTGCCGCCTTCCGCAACGAAATCACCCTGACGGATGGTGAAGTCGACCAGTTCAACTTCCCGGATTACGAACTGCTTCGAAATGCCGAAATGCCTGCCATCGAAGTGGCAATTGTTCAATCGAACAATGCCCCTACGGGCGTTGGCGAACCGGGCGTCCCCCCGACCGCTCCGGCTGTTGCCAACGCCATTTTTGCCAAAACCGGAAAACGGATCACGGATCTTCCGATGACCAAAGCCGGTTTCGACTTCGTGTAAGGCATGCTGCCCGGGGGATCACTTTCGGGTCCCCACCCGTCCCCCGGGCAGCCCCTTTTGCGGGAGCACATCATGAGTAACCAGTTATCAGTCATGCTACGCGCCTGGCAGGAAAACAAGACAGATACCGAATGGGTTCTGGGTACGGTTTATCGTACCGAGGGTTCGGCCTATCGCAAGGCCGGGGCCATGATGCTGATCAACGGGCAGGGGCAGCAATTCGGGCTGCTTAGCGGCGGCTGCCTTGAAGCCGATATCATTCGTAACGCAAGGCGCGCCATGGTTACCGGCAAAACGGTCATGCTGGTTTATGATGGCAATGACGAAGACGACCTGTCATTCCGGCTTGGTGTTGGTTGCGGCGGCAAGGTATTCATCATGCTGCAACCCCTTGACCACGCAAATGACCTTGGGCTTTCCGATCTTTGCGGTGCTTTGATGGTGCGCCAAAGCGGTCTGTATTTTCAGAAAGTCGGCGATACCCGCGGATATTTCAAACATGCGGACCATACCGGCCAGCGCACCGGCTATATCGAAAACCGGTCTGATGGTGACTGGCTTGTAACCCCGATTGTGCCTGAACCCCACATCCTGATCATCGGGGGTGGATTGGATGCGCGGCCTGTGGTTTCCATCGCACATGAAATGGGCTGGAAAACCACATTGGTTGACCCGCGCCCCGCGAATGCCCGCCCCGAACATTTCGCGAAGGCAGACAACATCCTGCGTCAGATCGACACAACAATGGTTGACTATGTTGCGCAACATCGTGTCGATGCGGCAATCCTGATGTCGCACAGCATTGATATTGATGCCAAGGCTCTTCAAATTCTGAAATCCAGCCAGCTGCGTCATGTCTCCATGCTTGGCCCGCGGCATCGTTTTGTCGATGTTCTTGAACGTGCGGAAATTGCCAAGCTTGCCCTGCCCTTCCCGGTAGCCAGCCCCGCCGGGATCGATATTGGCGGACAACTACCCGAAAGCATCGCACTTTCAATGTTATCGGGTATTCATGCGGCACTTTACAAACTTGATGCCGCCCCGGCACTCGCTCAGGCGGCTGAATGATGAAGATTGCCGGTCTTATCCTTGCAGCGGGTGAAAGCACACGATTTGGCGGACGCAAACAGCTTGCCGATATCGATGGCAAGCCGATGCTGGAGCACGCCATTAATCAGCTTCGTCCCATTTTCAACGATGATCTTTATGTCGTGCTGGGAGCATTTCGCGATGAAATCCTTTCGGTGATCAGCAATCGCGCAAAAACCATCACGAATGATAATTGGCAATTTGGCATGGGATCATCGATTGCAGCAGGGATTGCCGGAATTTGCGCCGAAGGAACATATGACGGTGTTCTAATCTCCCTTTCGGATCAGATCGGGTTAACCGGCAACGACTATCAGAAACTTCTGAATGCCTTTGACGGAAGCCACGTCATAGCATCCCGGTATAAGGAAATGAACGGCGTCCCCGCCCTGTTTCCAGCCGCATATTTCCCGGAACTTTCCAAGTTGGACGGCGCCCGCGGTGCACAACAGGTGCTCAATAGCAGCAGTCACGATATCAGTGCGATCGCCATGCCAAATGCAGCGTTCGACATCGACACCCAGGATGATCTGAAACTGTTTGCCAACCGGCTTTTCGAACCGGGCTGACCTTTCACCGCTTTTAGGGCAATCTGGTATCTTCAGCATCTGGCAAAATCGCCGAAACCGGAACCACAAGCACATGAAATCAACCGCCAACATCATGGTCCTTCTGGTCGAGGACAACATGGATATTGCCGGAACAATAAGCGATTACCTGACAATAGAAGGCATCGAATGCGATCACGCCTTTGATGGGGAAACGGGTTTTCAGCGCGCACTGACTGGCGAATATGATGTGATATTGCTTGATATCATGTTGCCGTTTCGCGATGGCATCAGCATCTGCAACGCCTTGCGCAACGAGGGGATCGACACCCCGGTTCTGATGCTGACAGCGCGCGATACACTCGCAGACAAGCTTGAAGGTTTCAGTGCCGGGGCGGATGATTATCTGGTCAAACCTTTTGCGCTTGAAGAACTTCTGATGCGTACAAGGGTTCTGTCGCGCCGCCGCAGTGGCGAAATCCGGCGGTTTTCGCTTGGCGATCTGATCGTTGATTTTGAAAACAGACATGTTGCGCGATCCGGACAGGCAATCAGTCTGTCCCCGACAAGCTGGACCATTCTGGAAGTTCTTGCCCAGAACAGTCCTCATGTCGTGACACGGTCACGATTGTCGATGGCATTGTGGCAGGGCGATCCGCCAGATACCAATGCGCTTAAAACGCATCTTTACAAATTGCGAATGCGCATCGACAAACCATTCGATCAAAACCTGATACATACAGTTGCCGGCCAGGGCGTGGCCCTTCGCGAGTAAAAGAAATGCATTCCTGCGCACCAATCCAGAAAACTTTTTCCCGCTTTGTGCGGAACTACGTTTTGCTGGCACTTGTCATTACGCTGGTGATCTATACCGGCATCGTTAATTTCTACATGCTGTATGGCAAGTGGATGGTCGCGAGTTTCCAGTTGCAGACCATCGCGGAACAATATGATGAAATGCGCGCCAAAGACCCGGCGACCCCGCTTCCCAACGGCTTCAACATCCAGACCTTCACGGATTATGATGCGTTACCGGAACGCCTGCGCGACCGCTACAAGCCCGATGATATCGATCCGGGCGAGCTTTACTATCTGAACACCGATAAATATGCCGCAGAAAAAGACCCCGATAACCCGGTCTTTCTGGTGTTTCCCCATATTCTTGCCGACGGCACGCAAATCATGCTGCTGCAAACCTATCACGCGGGTGATGAGGACAGCGTCTATTTTGCGCGCCTGCACAAACTGGCCTTTCTTTCCATCCCGTTTGCGCTTGGCGTTGTTACGATATTTGCCTATGTGCTTTGGCTGATCGGCAAACGCATGACGCAGCCATCGGAGAACCTGCAAAGCTGGGCAAAAACCCTGTCGACGGAAAATCTCGATCAACCGGTCCCCGATTTCGGCTTTACCGAACTCAATGATGTCGCCAAGGAACTGCACCAGTCACTTGTAAGGGTCGACAAGTTCGTGACACGTGAACGCGAATTCCTCCGTCAGGCCAGCCATGAATTGCGAACCCCGGTAACGATTGTCAGCGGCAATGTCGAATTGCTCGATAAAACACCGTTAAACGAAATTCAGGTCCGGCTGGCCGCGCGCATCAAACGCGCCAACCGCAACATGCAGCAATTGATTGAAACCCTGCTTTGGCTGGGGCGCGAAGCAACGCCGAACGGTATTCAGGAAAAGATCGACTATCCGGCCTTCGTGCGCGAAGCCATCGTTGATCTTGCCTATCTGACAGACGGCAAGAACCTGACATGCGAATTCAGTGCCGATGATGAAAGCGGCGAGATCATTGCATCGCCTGCCGCCCTGATGATTGTCGTATCCAACCTGATCCGCAATGCGTTCGAACACACCCCCAAGGGGCAGGTGACTGTCCGGCTTGAAGCCAACAGACTGATTGTCGAAAACAACCTGATGACCTGTGCCGGCGATTATGTCCGCGATCAGGGCGAAGGCATCGGCCTGCATCTGGTGCGCCGGATTTGCGAACGCTGCAACTGGCATTGCGATACAACCTTCCTTGCCGCGGGCGGCATGCGCGCAATCTTCGCAGTCAGCAACCACACCTGAGGCCCCACAGCACGCCAATACCCGATATGGAAAAAGAAATGCCATTATAGAGCAGCTATTTCCTGAACAACTTCAAAATCGACGAACAACAAGTCCGCACAGAACGCGGAGGACAGGATATTGTATAAATTTACCCTCGACTCTTTAAAAAGAGTCCAGTAGCGTATGATTAATCGATTAACCAGTTAATCAATGTTGCCAGATCACATCTTTTGGATGTTTGACGGGGGTATTAAGTGGCTTCACCGCGTTCCGGACCGAATATGAGCATGATTGCCGACGCCTTGGGCGTGTCTTCGGCAACCGTATCGAACGCGCTGTCGGGAAAGGGCCGGGTATCGGCCAATTTGGTCGATAAAATCCGCAAAAAAGCCGACGAACTTGGTTATGTTCCCAGCAATGCAGGCCGTGCACTGCGCACGGGCCGATCAAATGTTCTGGGGCTTGTCCTTCCCGATATTTCCAATCCGCTGTTCCCGCAAATTGCGCAGGCTATGGAAGCGGCGGCATCAAATGTCGGATATGGGGTTCTGATTGCGGACTCGCGTGGCAAGGTCACCACCCAGACACAGGCCATCAGTCGCCTGATCGAACGAGGTGTTGATGGTCTGGTCGTCATTCCGCGTCGTGGCACACGGATCGGCGATGTTGGATGTCCTGTCGCAATGGTCGATACCCCTTCAACACCGGGCAACACCGTTTCGGCGGACCATTGGGAAGGCGGGGCGAAGGTTGCGCGCCATCTGGTCGATCTGGGGCATAAGAATTTTCTTCTGGTCGGGCATGATCCGGCATCGAATGTGCAAAATGACCGCATCGGCGGCATGAAATCGGCACTTGGCCGCAATACCCGTCATACGACGATCTGGCTTGAAACATTGATGCACGAACGTGGCGAACGGGCATCGCTTGGCCTGATTGACCACATCAAAAACGATGTGACCGCGATTGCTGCCGTTTCGGATTTACATGCTCTTCGCGTTCTGACCGAATTGCAGACCGCCGGGATCAAGGTCCCTCAGCAGGTCAGCGTAACCGGTTTTGACGATCTGATTTTTTCCCCCGTGGTGACCCCGTCGCTAACCACGGTGCATATGGATATGGCCCGGATTGCCGAGCTGGCCATCGCCGCCCTTGTCCGTGAAATCGAACAGGGCAAACCCGCCGGTCAAAATGGCAAGGCGGCAAAACAGACCGTCACTGCCGATACGTCCAAGGTTTCGATGGAACTAATGGTTCGCGCGTCAAGCGGACCGGCAGCTTCCCCAGACGCACCCTTCCCAACCGGAGAAACGCTGTGATGCCGATGAAAAAACTGCTTATGGCTTCTGCTGCCCTTTTGCTGTCCGTAAGTGCGGCAAAGGCCCAGGAAAAGACCCTGACCATTTCGGTCTATGGTTTTGCACAGGATGAATTCAAGAAAATCCTGTATGACCCGTTCGAAGAAAAATGCGGTTGCGAACTGGTTGTCGAAACCGGCAACTCGGTCGAACGTCTTGCCAAAATCGAAGCCAACAAAGCCGATCCGGTCATCGACCTTGCGGTTATTTCCATGCGTGATGCACTGGCAGCTGCCAAGGACGGCCTAACCGACAAAGTCGACACATCAAAACTGTCGAACTTTGACAAACTCTACGACATTGCCAAAGACCCGAACGGCGATGGCATGAGCATCGGTTATACCTTCTATGCCAGCTCGATTGCCTATCGTTCTGACAAGATGACAGTCGAAAGCTGGGCGGACCTTCTGGCCGAAGACGTGGTTGATCATGTTGCCCTTCCGAACGTCACCACCACACAGGGCCCGCTGACGCTTTATATGCTCGGCAAGGCCCTTGGCGATGAAGACCCATCGCTGAAAACCCCGATTGCCGCCGTTGGCGAAAAGAAGGACGAGATCGTTACCTTCTATGTCCGTTCTTCCCAACTGGTGCAGTTGATGCAGCAGGAAGAAATCTGGGCCGCACCCATCGGGCGTTTTGCATGGTCCGGTTTTTCGAAAATGGATTTGCCGATCAAATGGGCAACGCCGAAGGAAGGCCAGTCCGGCGGCATGAATGTCATGGTCCTGACCAAAGGCAGCAAGAACCGCGACCTTGCGCTTGAATTCATGGATTTATGGCTTTCGACCGAAATCCAGACGGCATTGGCAGAAAACCTTGTCGACAGCCCGGCCAACAAGGACGTCAAGGTTTCCGACGAGATTGCCGAAAACCTGACCTATGGGGCCGATACCGTTGCCAATCTGCATCTGATCCCGTCACAGGTTGCCATCGACAATCAGGAAACCTGGTTGTCGGAATGGAACAACAAGGTCGGCCAGTAATCGCCACCATGATCATTATCGGATATGGGCCTCCTCCCATTTTCCCCGATCCGGCGGGTCTTGCTCACGCCATAACTTATTGACTTTAACCGAAGACAAGGTTGCCGAGATGTTTCAGAACCGGGCCGAAGCCTTTGCGCTGGTCCTCCCTGCCGCGATCTTTGCCGCTGTGGTCTTTCTGGCCCCGGTTCTGATTCTTCTGTCCGAAGGTTTTGGGTCGGGCGATAGCTGGACGATACAGGCCTATATCGATTTCTTTTCCCAGTCGCTTAATCAGACTGTCTTTTTGCGCACGCTCAAACTGGCAGCGCTGGTCACCGCCGCCTCGGCCGTCATCGGCTATGCTGCAGCCTTTGCAATCGTGAACCTGCCGCCAAAGGGCAAGGGCCGGATCACCGGACTTGTTGTCTTGCCGCTAATGATTTCACCGGTGGCGCGGACCTATGCGTGGCTGGTGATCCTTGGCCGGACCGGATTTGTGAACAAGGCACTGGTTGCCGTCGGGCTATCGGATGAACCGATCCGCTTCCTGTTCACCGAAACCGCCGTTTTCATCGGCTTGCTGCAACTGTTCCTGCCACTCATGATCATTTCACTGATCAGTGCGCTTGAAAACATGCCGCGCGATGCGGTGCCGGCCGCCCGCGTTCTCGGTGCCAACTGGTTGCAGGTTTTCACCAAAGTCATCCTGCCACTAACCAAAGAAGGCCTTGTGATCGGTGGTACGCTGGTCTTTACCGGATCAATGACCGCCTATATCACCCCGGCCATTCTCGGCGGTTCAAAGGTCCTGATGCTTGAAACCCTGCTGTATCAGCGCGTGACTGTTGCCAATGATTTCGTATCGGCCAGTGTGATCGCCCTGATCCTGATCGTCATGGCATTTGCGGCCAATCTTCTGCTCAAACGCCTTGCCACCGCGAGGAACAAGCGATGACCAACAAGCTGTTTTCCCCGATCATTCTTTTACTGGTACTGGCCTTTCTGATTGGTCCGTTCCTGATCATTATCGCGGCATCGCTGTCGGCCGGCGAAACGCTTGCCTTCCCCCCACAGGGACTATCTCTACGCTGGGTGCTGAAAGTCTTCGAGGTCGAAAGCTTCCGTGCGAGTTTCGGCATCTCGATGTTTCTTGCCATCGGCGGCACGCTTGCCGCCCTGATCCTTGGCATTCCGGCAAGTTATGCGCTGTCGCGCTACAAGGTCCCCGGTGCGGAAACCATCCGGACCATCGTATCGTCACCGATCATTGTGCCGGGCATCATTGTCGGTCTGGCACTGCTGCGTTACTTCGTCGTACCTTTCAATTTCGGCATTCTGTTTGCTCTGTTTCTGGCGCATACCGCACTGATCCTGCCCTATGCGGTGCGCGTGGTGTCAGCCAGCCTTAACAACTTGCAATCTGACATCGAAGAAGCCGCCGTGCTTTTGGGGTCGTCGCGGATTGGCGCCTTTTTCCGCGTGGTGATGCCAAATATCCGTGGCGGTATTCTCGCCGCCTTCATTCTGGGCTTTGTCACCAGCTTCAATCAAGTGCCGGTTTCCCTGTTTTTATCCGGGCCCGGTGTCCGAACCCTTCCAATCGACATGCTCGCCTATATGGAAATAACCTATGACCCGTCGGTCGCAGCTCTGTCCGCGCTGCTTGCCTTCATGTCGCTGGGCATTGTCTTTCTGGCCGAACGTTTCCTAGGATTTTCCCGCTATGTCTGATGCCCGCTTTCTCTGTCTTGAAAAACTGACCCTGTCTTACGGTAAAAATGTTGCCGTACCGGAAATGGATCTTGATATCGGCAAGGGTGAACTGGTTGCCCTGCTTGGCCCGTCGGGCTGCGGCAAAACCACCACCATGCGCGCCATTGCCGGGTTGATGGAGCCGTCATCGGGCAAGATCATCCTTGATAATGTCGACATCACCCGGACCCCCGCCAACAAACGCCCGGTCGGGCTGGTGTTTCAGTCCTATGCCCTGTTCCCGCACCTTAACGTCTATGAAAACGTTGCCTTCGGACTGAAGCTGATGGGTGTTCGCGGCAAGGAACTGGACGACAAGGTGCAGGAAGGCCTTCGGACTGTCGGCCTGTCCAAATTCGCGACACGCAAACCCGCCGAGCTTTCCGGCGGCCAGCAGCAGCGCGTCTCGCTGGCGCGTTCGATGGTTATGGAACCCAAGGTGCTGCTGCTTGACGAACCGCTATCAAACCTTGATGCACGGCTCCGCCTTGAAATGCGCACCGAATTACAGCGTGTGCAAAAGGAAAGCGGTGTCACGATGATCTTCGTCACCCACGATCAGGTCGAAGCCCTTGCCATGGCCGACCGGATTATCGTGATGCTTGATGGTCATATCGAACAGATCGGCACACCCGAAGACATCTATAACCGCCCGGTTTCCGATTTTGTTGCGGACTTTGTCGGGTTTGAAAATGTTTTTGCGCTTGAAAACGGCAAACTCAAAACCGCGACCGGAACTGTCGAACTTTCGGTGACGCCCCCGACTGATGCCAAAGGCCTTGCCTGGCGACCGTCGATGGTCTCCCTTGGCAGTGGACCGTTCGAGGGCACGATACGCGGTACGTCATTTGCCGGGGGCACACGGGAATACCTGCTTGATACCCCGCTTGGCCCGATCAAGGCGGAATGCGATGCCAGCCTTCCGGCCCATGAATTCAGTTCTGTCCTGAAATTCGATCTGCCTGTATCGCAGGCCGCCCCCCTATCGCGCGTCGGGAGCCTTTGATGGGACTGTGGATCGACACCGATATGGGCTTTGACGATCTGGCCGCGGTGCTGGTTGTCATCCATGCCGGAAAGCGGATCGACGGAATGTCCCTGATTGCCGGGAATTCCCCGCTTGAACGCGTGCGGATCAATGCAGCCAGTGCCGCACGCCAGTTTGGCTGGGGTTTCAAAATCTATACCGGTCGGGAAACGGCGGTTATGGGCGGACTTGAAACCGCCGAACGGATTCTTGGCCCCCTTGGCATGCAATCAAGCGGCGCACACCTGCCCGATTGCCGTCCGATTGCCGAAAGCAGCGCGTTCGACGGTCTTTGCAACTGGCTTGAAGGCAAATCCGGACCGGATGATGAACGCCATATTCTGGCCCTTGGCCCGCTTGGCAATATTACATCCCTGGTTCTGGCCCGGCCTGATCTGGCGCGCAAAATCGACCGTGTGACATGGATGGGGGGTGCCGTAACGCGCGGCAATCACACCGCACTCGCCGAATATAATGCCTTTGCCGACCCCGAAGCTGTTGCCATTACCCTGTCCCATCAGGTGCCCCTGCGCATGGTGGATCTTGATCTCTGTCGGCAGGTACTGGCCACCCCGAATGATGTGACACCTATCCGCAATGCTGGCGGAAAAAATGCCGGTCTTCTGGCCGATCTGACCGAAGGATACATCAATATCGCCCTGTCACGCGGGCGCGATGCGATGGCGGTTTTCGATCCTTGCGCGGCGGTCGCCGTGATTGATGAAGATGCGATCAGCTTTGCCGATGCACATATCGAAATTGATACCAGCCACGGTCCTTCGCGTGGGCAAACCATTGTTGCCCCAAACCCGACCGCGATCAAAAACGCGCAATATGCCGTTTCTGTTGACACAAAACGCGCGCGCGACCTGATCTTTTCAGCCCTGAAGGCGGAAGCAGCGAAATGAATAACCGCACGACAGAACCCGGTGATCTGACCTGCCATAAATTGCGCACACGTGCCGTCGCCGCCGCACGCGGCGATGAACCGTTCGATATCCTGATTACCGGTGGCAAGCTTGTCGATATGGTGACCGGTGAAATCCGCAAGGCCGATATTGGCCTGATTGGGCCAATGATCGCAAGCGTCCATGAACCGGCAACCAGAAGCGACGCCCGCAAAATCATCAGCGCACGGGGCGGTTATGTCAACCCCGGCCTGATCGATACACACATGCATATCGAAAGCTCGATGGTCACACCAGCGATCTATGCCGAGACGGTCGTTGCCCGCGGCGTCACCACAATCGTCTGGGATCCGCATGAATTTGGCAATGTGCGGGGGCTTGATGGTGTCCGCTGGGCGATTGAAGCAACACGTGACCTGCCACTGCGCGTACTTGTTCTGGCACCATCCTGCGTTCCTGCTGCGCCCGGCCTTGAAATGTCCGGTGCTGATTTTGACGGTGATGCCATGGCCGAAATGCTCTCCTGGCCAGAAATCGCCGGGGTTGCCGAAGTCATGAATATGCGCGGCGTGATTGATCGCGATCCGCGCATGACCAATATCGTGCAGGCTGGGCTTGCGTCCGGGAAACTTGTCTGCGGTCATGCGCGCGGCCTCGAAGGACCCGATCTTGCCGCCTTTATGACGGCCGGGGTCAGTTCCGACCATGAACTGGTTTCAAACGATGATTTGATGGCAAAACTGCGTGCCGGTCTTGCGGTTGAAATGCGCGGATCGCACGATCATCTGCTGCCGGGTTTTGTCGAAACGCTTAATGAATTGGGTTTCCTGCCACAAACCGTCACGCTGTGTACCGATGACGTCTTCCCCGACGACCTGTTCAATGCTGGCGGGCTTGATGACGTGGTGCGTCGTCTGGTCCGTTATGGCATGAAACCGGAATGGGCGTTGCGGGCGGCAACCCTGAATGCTGCGATGCGCCTTGGCCGTTCCGATCTTGGTCTGATTGCCGCCGGACGGCGTGCCGATATTGTCGTCTTTGACGACCTGACCGATTTTCAGGCGCGCCATGTCATCGCAAATGGCGAGATTGTTTCCGAGGCCGGCGAAATGACGGCGAAAGCCGTTTCGATTGATCCCGCCCCCCTTTCCGACACAATGAAGATGGATGTCCTCAGCATTGATGATTTTCGCGTGCCTGCGTCCGGGGATCGCGTCCGGATTGCCATCATCGACCGACCGCGCTTTACCCGCTGGGCGACGGCTGACACCGATGTAAAAGACGGCTATGTTGTGCCACCTTCGGGCACGACCATGATCGCGGTTGCCCATCGCCACGGAAAGGCGGACAGCAAACCACGCGTCGGCTTCCTGACCGGATGGGGTGACTGGAAAGGTGCTGTTTGCACCACCGTCTCGCATGACAGCCACAACGTTACGGTGTTTGGCGGCAACCCGCGCGACATGATGGTGGCGGCCAATGCCGTCATCCGTGCCGGTGGCGGTATGGCGGTGGCATCAAACGGCAAGCTTGATGCCCTTCTTCCCCTGCCGCTTTGCGGGTTGGTTTCGGATGCCCCCATGGATCATGTTGCGCAGCAATTTGCCGATATCCGAACCGCCACGGATGCGATTGTCGACTGGCAACCGCCCTATCTGGTTTTCAAAGCCTTGTTCGGCGCAACATTGGCCTGCAATCCCGGCCCGCACCAAACCGACCGCGGGATCGGCGATGTTACCACCGGTCAACTTCTGACCACGCCGGTTCTGGAAATCATTTAGATCGCAAAATACCCCGCTATTTTGATCGTGATATAGAGGGGTATTGTAGTATTACTTCGCCCCATTCAATGACGCAAAATACACCGACTGATAATTGATCGGCAGGAAGCGCTCATGCAACTAGCGGAATGTTTCGTCGGGATCAAGGTCGTTAAACAGGACAGGATCGAACTATTTTGCATCTGCAGGATCGCAATGAACCGGAGTAAAGTCACGTATTGATCTCGTGCCTGATGGCGGCATCGGCACCGTCCGACATTAGTATCGAAAGGCGTTTAATTACGGCTTCACGCCAGAACGGGCTATCCTGCAACTGTTTGGGCATCCAGCCCTTAAGACCGGAAAGTTTTTCGCATATCGCGGCTGCATCCTGACTATCCGCCAGTGCTTCCCTGATTTCGTTTGCACGCGGATCATTGAGCAGTTCTGCAGCTCCGTCTGGCGCAGTGTTGACACGCTGGCGCATCACAGCCATCCAGGCAGCAAAACAAAGGGCAAACGTGCCGAGCATCTTGCTTTCCTGCGGCAGGTCACAAGCCGGGGAGAAAATCCGCTGCGGGAGTTTTTCCGTGCCATCCATGGCAATCTGACGGGTTTCGTGTGCGATTTCGGGATTACGGAAACGTTCGACCAATTCGGCCCCGTAATCCGAAAAATCAATCCCGGCAAGCGGTGCCATCGTTGCAGCAGCATTTTCCATATGCTGCGCAACAAGTTGCGAGAAAGCCTCGTTCGCCATTGCGTCGCGGACATAGCGGTAATCACCGACTTGCCCCAAATAGGCGATCAGGGAGTGGCTGCCGTTAAGCATACGGAGCTTCATAAGCTCGTAAGGCTCTACATCGTGAACCAGAATTGCACCGGCTTCTTCCCAGGCAGGCCTACCATCGGGGAAATCATCCTCGATAACCCACTGTGAAAAGGGTTCGGTTTCAATTGCCGCCGGGTCGTCCATCCCGGTTAAACGCTTGGCATCCGAAAGCGTTGTCGCTGTCGCAGCCGGGGTAATCCGGTCAACCATCGTCGAGGGGAAGGACACATTATCCTCGATCCAGCCTGCAAGGTCCGGGTCGCTCCGCTTGGCAAAGTCAATCACACCGTTGCGCAACAACACCCCGTTCGATGGCAGATTGTCACAGGAAACAATTGTAAATGGACGAATGCCCGCCTGTTTGCGGCGCTTCAGCCCGGCAACCAATATCCCGAGAAGCCCGGTTGGCGTGGCGGGATATGCCAGATCATGTTTTACAGCCGGATTTTCCGCCTGAACCGTTCCCGACACCCGATCAATGCCATATGCCTTTTCGGTGACCGTAATGGTAACAATCCGGATTGCCGGATCGGCAAGTGCATCCAAAACCGGTGCAACATCACGCGAAGCCGCTATTGCCTTTGACAGGCTGGTGATCCTGCGGGCCTTGGGGCCATCCGGATGACGTTCAATCACCGTAAAGGCGCAGTCCTGGGCATTCAGGGCGTCGACAATATCAGTGCTACGCAAACTGACACCGATGATGCGCCAGTTCCCGCCTTTGGCCTGCATTGCCACGTCAGTATAAACCGCCTGATGGGCGCGGTGAAAAGCACCAATACCGATATGCACGATACCGGCCGTTGCCATATCTGCATTGGGGGCAGCAGTGGAATTATCCGAAGGTATCATTTTTGAACCCCAAGCAGATCAAACCTTGCAGAAAGTGCCGTCATTACCCCCCGCAACTCGGCAAGCCCCTTGAGACGCCCGATCGCCGGATAACCCGGCTGCCCCTTCCGGTTCAGGTCATCAAGAATATCCTGCCCGTGATCCGGACGCATGGGGATGTTCCAGTCCGCACGTCCCGCAGCCTTCCGCCGAGCTTCCTCTCGCAGGATTTCCTCGATCAGATCGACCATATTGGTGTCACCGTCCAAGTGCTCTGCCTCGTGAAAACTGCACGGCAAGCCTTCGCTTTCGCGTTTGGTATTGCGCAAATGGATGAAATGCACGCGATCCCCCCAGCGCCTCATCATCCCCGGCAGGTCATTTTCAGGACGGACACCAAGCGAGCCGGAACACAACGTAATACCGTTCTCCGGGATATCGATAGCACGCATGATAAAGGCGTAATCGTCTTCGGTCGACATGATCCGCGGCAACCCCAGAAGCGCGAAGGGTGGATCATCGGGATGACAGCACATACGAATGCCGACCTCGCGCGCGACCGGAACAACTTCTTCAAGAAACGCGACCAGATTGGCGCGAAGCCTATCAGCGTCAATCGCTGCATAGGTTTCAAGCAATGCACGCAGATCATCCAGAGAGAGGTTTTCAACAGAGCCGGGCAAACCAAAGGCAACCGTTCGTTCCAGCTCGGCACAGCGTTTGTCCGTCATTTCGGCAAAACGGTTTTTGGCTTCGGCAACGATTCCGGCGGGATAGTCATTTTCCGCACCGGCACGGTTCAGGATGAACAGGTCAAATGCGACGAAATCGGTCAGGTCAAAACGCATGCAGGTTGCACCGTTGGATAGTCGCCAATTCAGATGCGTGCGTGTCCAGTCAAGAACCGGCATGAAGTTGTAGCAGACAATGCTGATCCCGGAATCAGCAAGGTTATGCAGGCTTTGCTTGTAAGCTTCGATATGATCACGCCATGGACCAACCTGCCGCTTGATCGACTCGGAAACCGGAAGACTTTCAACAACATCCCAGGTCAGCCCCGACGGTGCACCATCTTTCATGGTGGCAATTTCAGCATGACGCTTGGCAATTTCATCGGGGGTCCAGACAGCGCCACTCGGCACATGATGAAGGGCGGAAACCACACCATGTGCACCGGCCTGACAAATATCGTCAATGCTGACCAGGTCACTCGGGCCGAACCATCTCCAGGTTTGTTTCATGTGTTTCTCTCTGTATTGGCGTGGTGTCTTCAACACCGAACTATAACGGTTGTGAACAGTATCACGACATAATTTTGTTGACTAGTATGGTAGTATGCATCATGACTCAGAAAAGCAAGGAGAGATTGATGGGCGATCCCGAACAAAACGACTGGGAAATCACACACGATCAGGCTGTCGGCCCACAGATCCATCGCATCATACGCGAACGGATCGTGTGTACGGACCTGCTTCCCGGTGTGCGCCTGTCCGAAGCAGAACTTGCAAAACATTTTAATGTCAGCCGCCAACCGGTCCGCGAAGCTTTCATCAAGCTTGCCGACGAGGGCCTTTTAGAAGTTCGTCCGCAGCGCGGAACCTATGTGCGTAAAATTTCTGTTGCCGCTGTTCTTGACGCGCGCTTTGTCCGCGAAGCGATTGAAGCCGACATTGCACGGTTTGTTGCTAAAGAACCCGACGACACGTTTCTTGCCCGTCTCGAACAACTGATTTCCGATCAGCGCAAGGCAATCCAAGGCGATGCGCGGTCGTTTCTGAAATTGGATCATGACTTCCATCGCTGCCTCGCCGAAGCCGCGGGGAAAACCTATGCATGGAAAGTCGTCGAAGACGTCCGCGCCCAACTCGACCGGGTCCGGTATCTCAGCTACTTCCAGTTTCCGATGGATGAAATAATCGAACAGCATGTCCAAATTGTTTCGGCGATAACCTCGCGCGATCCCGAAACAGCCTGTGCGGCCATGCGGAAACACCTTCGTGAAATCCTGCATACGCTGCCTGATATAGCACGCTCCAGATCGGAGCTGTTTGACGACGCGACTTCTGCGTCTTCTCCGTAAAGCATCAAACCGAATAGGGAGGAACCGATGCTAAGAAAAACTACGAAAAATTTGATCTTTGCCGGTGTGGCAGCCGTCATGATGAGCCAGTCCGCATTTGCCGCAGAAGTAACTCTGAAACTTGGCCACCTCGCCAATGAACAGAACTCTTGGCACAAAGCGGCTCTGAAATTCGGCGAAGAAGTCTCTGCGCTGACCGATGGCCGTATTGAAGTCCAGGTTTTCCCGAACGAAACCCTGGGTAAGGAAATCGACCTGATCAACGGCATGCAGCTTGGCTCGGTCGACATGACCATTACCGGTGAAAGCCTTCAGAACTGGGCTCCGATGGCAGCCCTTCTGGCTGTGCCTTACGCCTATCCCACGCTAGAAGACATGGATGCGGTTGCCAGCGGCGAAATCGGTTCAAAAATCGAAGATCAGATCGTCGAAAAGGCACAGATTCGTCCGATCGCCTATTTTGCACGTGGTCCGCGTAACCTGACCTCGAACCGTGAAATCAAAACCCCGGATGATCTTAATGGTCTGAAAATGCGCGTTCCGAACGTGCCGCTGTTCCTCGATGTCTGGAAGGCGCTTGGCGCACAGCCGACACCGATGGCGTTTTCCGAAGTATTTACATCGCTTCAGGCTGGCACGATTGACGCGCAGGAAAACCCGCTTGCACTCATCGATTCCGCCAGCTTCGATGAAGTTCAGAAATTCGTGAACAAAACCGAGCATGTTCGTTCATGGATCTACCTGACCATTTCGGAAATCACTTGGAACAACCTGTCTGACGAAGACAAGGCTGCTGTGACCGAGGCTGCAAAACGCGCACAAGCTTACGAACGCGACCTGTTCGCCGCGGACGAAGAACGCCTGACCAAAGAACTTCAGGAAAAAGGCATGACCTTTGTTGAAGTTGACAAAAAGGCCTTTGCTGCAAAAGCTAAAGATGCAGTTCTCGCCAATGTTTCCGACGAAATTCGTCCGTTCGTCGAAGAACTCTTCGCAAAATAAAATTTGCGGGATCGGTCACTTCGCATGACCGATCCCTTTCCGACGGGGAAGCAACGTGCTTTTTGCCAGATTATACGCGTTCATTATCGCAATGTGTCGCATCGCAACGGGGGCTGCCTTCAGCATCTTGATGTGCACGGTTCTGATACAGGTCTTTTCGCGCACCTTCATGCCCAGCTCTCCGGTCTGGACAGAAGAACTAACGCGCTATGCCCTGCTATTTCTCGCCGCTTTCGGTGTTGGCCTCTCGTTCCGCAATGGTGAATTGGTCAATGTTGATATCGTATGCGAAATGCTACCCCTGCGCATACAGCGGGCGCTCATGTTCGTTTCAGCCGCACTAACCACTGGCTTCTGCCTGATTCTGGTATCCCCCGCATGGAGGTTCGTTTCCATCGGTGTCATGCAAACCTCGCCTGCACTCGGGGTCCGCATGGACTTTATTCACGCGACGGTATTCATCCTTCTCGTGCTGCTTAGCCTTTTCGCAACCTTGCGTATGATCCGTGTTATCGCCGGTGTATCTGACGGAAAACCCGAAGACACGACAAAGGACTTCCCATGAGCCTTGCAATCTTACTTGGCGTTTTCGCCCTTGGCCTTGTTATCGGGCTTCCCGTTGCCGTTACTTTGGGCCTGTCTTCGCTTTGTTATCTGCTCATTGAAGGCATTCCGCTCGTCGTCATCCCGCAAAAAATGTTCGCGGGAATGGACGTCTTTGTTCTTCTTTGCATTCCTGGCTTCATCCTTGCCGGGAACCTGATGAATGGGGGCGGCATCACGCCGCGCATCGTCCGGTTCGCTAATGCAATGGTAGGCTGGATGCGCGGTGGGCTGGGCCTTACCAACGTTACCGGCTCCATGCTGTTTGGTGGCATTTCTGGCACTGCGGTTGCCGATGCTGCTTCCATCGGGGGCATGATGATTCCCGGCATGGTGCGCGCCGGTTATACCCCTGCCTTTTCTGCGGCGGTGACCGCGGCCTCATCTACGGTTGGCCCGATCATCCCGCCAAGCATGCCAATGATCATCGTCGGCGCACTTTCAGGTATCTCTGTTGGCAAAATGTTCATCGCCGGGGCCATCCCGGGTATCCTGATGGGCATTGCCATGATGATTACCTGCTACATCATCGCTGTTCGTCGCAAATTCCCCCACCAGCCATGGCAGGGCTTTGGCGAACTGCTTCGCTCCTTCATGGGGGCCTTCTGGGCTCTTGCCATGACGGCACTGATCGTTGGTGGCCTGCTAAGCGGCATAGTCACGCCTACAGAAACCGCCGTCATCGCAAGCCTCTATGCCCTGATTGTTGGCTGCTTCATTTATCGTGAACTGCCACTGCGCAAGGTTCCAAAAATCATTGTCGATAGTGCCATCACCGCGGCGGCCATTCTGGCCCTTGTCGGTTTGGCCAACGTGTTTGGCTGGATTTTGGTTTCTGAACGCATTCCCCAGATGATCTCGAATGCGGTCTTGTCCGTGACAGACAATAAATATGTCGTCATTCTACTGATCAATCTGGTGCTGCTTGTCGTCGGCATGTTCATGGAAACCATCGCAGCCCTGATCATCCTGTTTGTGCCGCTTCTGACACTGGCGACCAATGTCGGCGTTGATCCGATCCACTTTGCCGTGTTCGCAGTTCTCAACCTGATGATTGGTCTGACAACACCGCCGGTCGGGATTTGCATATTTATCTGCGCAAACATTGCCAAGGCGCCGGTCACCACGGTGATCCGGGCCCTGATGCCGTTCCTTCTGACCAACATCTTGATCCTGTTTCTTGTTTCCTATATCCCGGCGCTGTCAACTTGGCTGCCGTCCCTGATGGAGTAATCTATGCAAACACGTGTTTGCCGTCTGTATGGCCAAGACGATCTGCGGATCGAAACTGAAAACGCCCCTGCTCCCGCCCATGACGAAGTTCTTATCCGCGTCGGTGCCGGCGGTGTATGCGGTTCGGATATGCATTATTATTTCGAAGGCGGAATCGGCCAGATCCGAGTGCGCGAACCGATCATTCTGGGCCACGAAGCCGCTGGGACGATTGTTGCACTTGGCCCCGATGTTACCGGGCTTGCAATCGGACAAAAGGTAGCGATCAATCCAAGTCACCCATGCGGTACGTGCAGCTATTGCCAGAAAAACCTGCAGCAGCATTGCCTGAACATGAAGTTCTTTGGCTCTGCAATGCCAATGCCCCATATTCAGGGAGCATTCCGTGATCTGGTAAATGTCCGGCTAGGCCAGTGCTTTGCGATCAGCGATCAAACAGATATCGGCCATGCCGCCTGTGCAGAACCACTGGCAGTCTGTCTGCATGCCGTAGCACGTGCTGGTGACCTTTCGGGGAAAAAGGTTCTGATTACCGGGGCCGGCCCGATTGGAAGCCTTTGTGCCGCCGCAGCCAAACGTGCGGGGGCCAGTGAAATTGTTATTACCGATTTGCAGGATTTCGCGCTGAATGTTGCGCAGCAAATGGGTGCAACCCGCACCATCAATATCGCCAATGCCGCAGACGACCTGAAAGCCTATGAACAGGACAAAGGTCTGTTTGACGTTTGCTTGGAATGTTCGGCAGCCCCGGCGGCATTACGTTCTGCAATCAGTGTTTTGCGGCCGCAGGGTATTCTCGTGCAGGTTGGGGTTGCAGGTGAGATCCCTGTCCCCTTCAACCCGCTGGTCGCCAAGGAAATCACAATCACCGGAACTTTCCGGTTCCACGCGGAATTTGCAGATGCTGTGCGCTTGATTGATAGCGGCGACATTGATGTAACCCCAATCATCACCCAAACCTTCGCGCTTGAAGCAGCACAAGAAGCATTTGACGTCGCACGTGATCGAAGCAAATCGGTGAAGGTTCAATTGTCTTTCGCCAATTGAGCATACCTGTTCAGGCATCAAAAAGGCTGTGGCAGCATATGTGCTACAGTCTTTGTGTTTACGAAGAGGGAACCCTTTCGCACACATTTTCATATGGCGAGAGGTCAGACCAGCCGTCATAATTCTAGCGCGAAAGCTCGTACAAAACCGCCCGGTTAATGATGCGCAGTTTCGGTTCGGCGGCAATTTCGCCTGTTGCCTCTAGCTTACGGAGCGAGCGCGAGAATGTTTCTGGCGTAATGACAATGCGGCTTACGATATGACGTTTTTCAGGAAAGTTCGTCTCGTCCTCGCCATCCAGATTCTCGCCACTGCGTTCTTCGAAATCAATCAGGAAAGACGTAATTCTCTGGATCAGTTTGGTGTGGCGAATTTTGAAAATTTCTTCGAGGAAGAATCGTTCCCACCGCAACCTAGATCCGATTGAGCAGATGATTGAACTGAATCGTCGGTAAGACTGTTTGCGATGGGATCATCAACATCAGACGCTTGATTAGTGTTCGCCGCATTGTCAAAGCGTTGCTGAATTTCAGTGATGATTGGTAGGGCACGGCTTTTTGCCTATCTGATGTTACGAGTTTCGAGACTTTTGGTGAATTCGAAAAACCGTCAAAAAACGGTTGAAGCGAATTCGGAATGCGACAACGCACGTTATAAACGCCAGTTTGGGGACTTCTTTTAAGATAAGTCAAAGTACGCATGAAAACCTCTGGTGTACCACCTCTTGTGTATCACCCGGCTATCGAGAAGATTTTGCGTGTTATGATGACTTATAAAAATCAACGACTTATCGTTAATTTTACAGGTCGATGGTGCCCCCGGGGAGAATCGAACTCCCACTCTCAAAGAGAAACAGATTTTGAGTCTGCCGCGTCTACCAATTCCGCCACAGGGGCCGGCACATATGGGTGCGTTGCGCACCCGCCATCGTGGGGGCGGATAATAGCTGTAATTTTCGTCCGGTCAATGGGGCTTTGCGCAAAAATTGCGTTGTCAACTGGATGGGGCTTTCTGCGGGAAAAGGTCATTGCGGCAAAAGGCCAAATGCGGTTACATCACCCCCATATCGGCCACCGCGCCGCATTGTTTTTATCGTCTTAACCGCAAAGGGCGTTTCCGTGCTGCGCAGCCTTTATGACTGGACCCTTGGACTGGCCGCCCATCGTCACGCTGCCATTGCGCTTTTCATTGTCGCCTTTGTGGAAAGTTCGATTTTTCCAATCCCGCCCGATGTCCTGCTGATTCCCATGATAATCGCGGCACCAACCAAAGCATGGCGTTATGCCTTGGTCTGCCTTGTCGGGTCTGTTCTGGGCGGCATTACTGGCTATGGCATCGGCTACTTCCTTTTTGAAAGCATGGGCCAACCGGTATTGCAGCTTTACGGCTATAGCGCCAAGTTCGACGTATTCCGCGATTATTATAACGAATGGGGTGCCTGGGCAGTATTCATCGCCGGGATAAGCCCGTTCCCCTACAAGGTCATTACCATCCTGTCGGGTGTGACAGCACTTGATCCGACAATATTCATGGTTGCATCAGTTCTGGCGCGCGGTTTGCGCTTCTTCATTATTGCAGCCCTGATCTGGAAGTTTGGCCCGGTCATTCGCGACTTTATCGAAAGGCGGCTTGGCCTCGTTTTTACCATATTTGTCGTGGTTCTTGTCGGTGGATTTGCCGCCATCAAACTGATCCCGCACGGTTAATACGGAAAAACCCGATGATCAAATTGCTCCGCGCACATTATGCCCCGGCCCTGCCACCTGTTGCCCTTTTCCTGATTTCTACCGGAAGCCTCGGCTTTGCCTTCTATGCGCAGTATGTGCAGAAGCTTTTGCCCTGTGTGTTATGCCTTTATCAACGCGTACCTTTTTATGTTGCCGGTGGCCTTGCCATTCTTGCCCTTTTGTTGCTGCGCATACCGGGTGCTTCGCGGGTTCTTGTTTATCTATGCGGTGTTGCCTTTGCCATTGGTACCGGGATTGCGATCTATCATGTCGGCGTTCAGGAACTCTGGTGGGAAGGCCCGGCCATGTGTGGCGGCCTTACCAGCGGTGCGGCATCGGTCGCCGACCTGAAAGCGCAACTGATGGCCCAGCCGATTGTCCGCTGTGACAAGATCGACTGGGCCTTGTTTGGCATCACTATGCCAACGGTCAATGTCTTCTTCTCGGCCGCGCTGACGATCCTTTGCCTGATCGCCCCATCACGGTGGATGAAACGCTAGAACGATCAAAATCAAACCCGAAATCCGGCCTGCCAGACGCTTTGCTGGCAGGCTTTTTTTGCGAAAAAAACACCAGATTGCGGACACGAGATACTCTTTTTCCTTCCGTTAAATAATAATGCGAATTATTCTTGTTTGCATGAAATTCTTCTTATAATATCCGCAACCTTAAGGAATACCGAACCAGATAGGTCTGCGCTGATCGAGCACGACCGAAGAGCAAATATACCCAGCGAGGATATAGGCCGGAATGCCAGACCAGACATTCCATCCCCATATGACAACCAAGATCGAAGGAATCACATTCCTAGAAGAACTTCGTTTCAGACGCTGGAACACAGGGATTACCGATCTATGGCATGTGCAATGTGCAGAAACCTCGGGTGGTAGTTATGTCTCGGAAGCGCCGCGACTGGTTGCCATTCTGGAATGCGCCGGGGATGCACAATTTTGCATTCGCGCGAGCAAAAACCATACCGGTGAAGGTCGCGGTGATCAGGGGTGCCTGTTCTATATTCCGGCCGGCATGCATGTCACCTCCGAGGTACAGGGCTCATGCCGCCTGCGCCATCTTGACATCCATCTTGATACACAGCGGCTTGAACAATGTCTTGGCTACAAGGCAGATCCCAGCGTCCTCGAAATGCCGCGGATCGGCTTTTATGATCAGCGCATCAATGCGCTTGTGCGCATGATTGCCGACGACATCGCAACCGATAGCCCATCACCGGCGCTCTATGGTGAAGGACTTTTGACCGCACTGACCAGCGCCCTTCTGGCACCGATGCCAGAAACCGATACGACACGCAAACGCGGCAGGCTCGCCCCGTTCCAGCTACGCAGGACTGTCGATTATATTGAACAAAATTGCGGTCGCGTTATTCGCTTGGATGAATTAGCCGAACTTGCAGGACTGTCTCAATCTTATTTCTGCTCGGCTTTTCGCGAGAGTACAGGCATGCCGCCCCACCAGTGGCAGATGAAAGCCAGAATAGAACGTGCCAAAACCATGCTGCGTAAATGCGATACTCCGTTGGCATCCATCGCAACCCAAATCGGCTTTGCAGATCAGGCCCATCTCACACGGGTATTCCGCCGAATCACAGGCACCACACCCGGCGCATGGCGCCGTGAACAGGCTATCGTAAATTAAACCAAAAACCGTTCAATATAGCCAAATAGGGTTCAATATTTCTCCTTTCGCTGCGTGCTATCGGGACGTCACACGTGACAACTGACGCAGGGAACAGACCCAATGAAGTCCTTCAGAGACAAGAACTTAAGAACCGCCCTTCTTGGCAGTGTTGCAATGATTTTCGCAACATCACCAATGCAGGCTTTCGCACAACAGGCCGAAGACGAAATCCTTGTTGATCCCATCGTGATCGAAGCCGACCAACAAAGTGAAACAGCAACGTCACCTGTTAAGGGATATGTTGCAAAGCAAAGCGCAACAGCAACCAAAACCGGTACCGCGATCTCGGAAACGCCCCGCGCCATATCGGTCGTCTCAAAAAAAGAGATCGAAACACGCCAAGCCCAGACCGTTATGGATGCCCTTAAATATTCGCCGGGCATTCAACCGGATTTGTATGGTTACGACACCCGCTATGACTGGTTCAAAGTCCGGGGCTTCGCCCAACAGGACATAGGCCTTTACCGCGATGGTATGCAGCTTCGCTCATCGGGTTATGCGTCATTCAAGCAAGAGGCATATGGGGCAGAACGCATTGAACTCCTGCGTGGCCCGACATCGGTTCTTTATGGTCAGAATGCACCGGGCGGTATCGTCAACGTCGTTTCCAAGCGCCCTCATGCAGACATGCTGAACGAAGTAGAAATGCAAACCGGCAGCTTCGATCACAAACAAGGGGCCTTTGACATCGGCAACAAGCTGGTTGAAGACGGAAGCGTTCTTTACCGCGTTACAGGCCTCGTCAAAGATTCCGGCACCCAGACCGATATGGTCGACGACAAAAGGATTTATCTTGCGCCATCACTGAAATGGGAAAATGACGACACTTCCTTGACCCTTCTCACCCATTATCAGGAAGACGATACCGGCTCGGCAAACAACTGGCTGCCCGCCGTCGGAACAATATTTAGCGCCCCCAATGGTGCAATTCCAGTTGATGTCTTTACCGGGGAACCGGCGCTTGAGGGCTACAAGCGCATTCAGTATTCACTCGGTTACGAGCTCAGCCATGACTTCACGAATGATCTTACATTCCGCCAAAACGCGCGATATGCCTTTGTTGATGTCGATTACAAAACAATCTACGGAAACGGCTGGGCAAATGTAAATGCTGGCACGCTAAATCGCAGTCTCCTGCGCACCGACCAGAACGCACATGCCATTACAATTGATAACCAGCTGGAAACCCGGTTTGAAACCGGAACCGTCAATCACACCCTTCTGACCGGGCTGGATTATCAGCATTACATCTATGATCGTTATGCCGCGTTCGGCAGTGCGTCGGCGCTAAACGTCTATAACCCGTCCTACGGCGGAACTCTGTCTGCCCTGACGACTTGGTACAATGACGATGTAACGCTTCGCCAGCTAGGTGTTTATGCACAAGATCAGATCGAGTTTGATGAACATTGGGTATTGACCCTTGGCGGTCGTCAGGACTGGTCAGACGAGAAAAAATACGACAACGCCAATAACGGCGCAGAGAGCAGCAAAAACGATCATGCCTTTTCCGGTCAGGCCGGGCTCGTTTACAAAACCGAACTCGGCCTGACGCCATACATCAGCTACTCGGAATCTTTTACCCCCGTCGCAAGTCAGGGAACGCAAAACTTCGATCCTGAAACAGGTCAACAATACGAAATTGGTGCCAAATACGAACCTGAAAGCTTCGATGGCCTGTTAACCGCTGCCTTATATGATCTGCGCCGTCAAAATGTCACGACAACCGACCCTGACGATACAGCACGTAAAATCCAGTCAGGCGAGGTCCGCTCGCGCGGTATCGAACTGGAAGCAACCATTGAGCCTTTTGAAGGGTTGGTTGGCAAAGCTGCATACAGTTTCAACGATGCCGAAGTCACCAAAGACAACGATGGCTATCAGGGCAAAGCCCCGGTCGGCGTTCCGGAACATACAGCATCTCTTTGGGCTGATTATACGTTACAGTCCGGCACAATGAGTGGCTTTGGGTTCAATGGTGGCGTTCGCTATCTCGGCAAACAGTACGCTGATCAGTCAAACTCCGTTGAAGTCCCGTCAACCACTCTGTTCGATGCCGGCATCCACTATGAGATTGAAGGCTACCTTCTGGCATTGAATGCGACCAACCTGACGGATGAACGTTGGGTCGCAAGTTGCTCGGGAACAAATGCCTGCTACTACGGTCAGGGACGCACGATTCTCGCCACGGTCAAATATCGCTGGTAGTCAGATTGCGAAAGACTTCGTAAAATATAAAAGCACCGCCGGAAACGACGGTGCTTTTACTTTGTCCACATATACCGAACCCGGATCAGAAGTCGTATTCCAGTTCGGTATCCCAATACAAAAAATCCCGCCAACTTTCGTGAAGATAGTTTGGCGGGAAGCGGCGTCCGATTGTCTGGAGTTCGTGCATGCTCGGCTGTTCGGGGGTCCTGCGCAGCCGGAGTCCGGCTTCCCTGATCGATCGGCTACCCTTGAAAAGGTTACAGTCCGAACAGGCCGTAACAATGTTGGACCAGTTCGTTCGCCCGCCCCGCGACCTCGGAATGACGTGATCGAATGTCAGGTCACTGGTCGGCAGACGATCCCCGCAATACTGGCAGGAAAACTGGTCACGCAGGAAAACGTTGAACCGGGTAAAGGCCGGACTGCTTTTGAGCGATACATATTCCTTGAGCGATATGACACTCGGCAGTTTCATTTTGAAAGACGGGGAATGGACTTCGCGATCATATTCCGAAAGAACATCAACGCGTTCCAGAAACACTGCCTTAAGCGTGTCCTGCCAGGACCACAAGGACAGCGGGAAATAGCTTAACGGCCGGAAATCGGCGTTAAGGACAAGTGCCGGACACGCATTGGGCGATAAATGCATATCATCCGCTCCACCGTGTTTACCGAGTCGCACCCACTATTTAGCAGGTTCGAGAATCGCGGGTGATGAACATATCATGACGTTTCATCAATCCATGCGACGCGGTCACGTAAATCACTGATAGAGAAAAGTATAGACCAATTTTCGCAAAGCGCAAATCCCGCTTGAGGCCGAGTCGCAAACATTTACGCAAAACCGGCAACACCGGGTACGACTCGCAATCAGGCACATCAACGCCCGGACAAACAAAAAGGCCGCGCATCGATGATGCACGACCCTTTTATGGCCCCGGAACAGGGCGATGTGAAATCTGTTAAAAACGAAAGGCCCGCAATCGCGAGCCTTCGTAATTCTTAAAGCAAAAGTCTGCCTTAGGCAGCTTTCGCTTCAACAGCTTTGGCGATCTGGCGTTTGACTTTCACCAGCTCTGCCGACAGCTTGGAAGCTGCAGTGCCGAGCACATATGCATCCAGACCACCACGTTTTTCAATGGTGCGGATCGCATTGGTGGTCAGACGCAGACGCACCGAACGACCCAGCGCTTCGCTCAGCAGCGAAGCCGGCTGAAGGTTGGGAAGGAAACGACGTTTGGTGCGGTTGTGGGCGTGGCTCACATTCATGCCGACCAAAACGCCTTTGCCGGATACCGGGCAGCGACGTGCCATGACCTGATCTCCTGGTCTATAATTCGCAAAAGGACGCTTGGCCTGACAGGCAGGCCCGCGCTTGGAGCCGGGTTATTACCGTCTCTGACAGATGTCGTCAAGCCTTCATCCACGCTTTTACGCGACAAAAACACCTGTTTTGCGCAATCCGTTCATATTGCATCACGCAAGGACGGCTTTTCCCATCTCAACCACACGGAATCAAGCGATTTTCCCCGACACACAACCATACCCCCGGTTCGGTTTGGCAATTACATCACGATGACACGACCCGATTCTGAACGGCATCCGACAAAGACAAACAAATATAAAGTCGGGTTCGGGCCTTCTCGCCGCCCATATCGGCTATTTGACGTTACGTTCTTTATTAAGGATTCAGAAGGTAGAGGTCAGAACACCCAACGTCACCCAGATTGATCCTTGTCAAAACATCATCGCGCATTCGGTGTTAGCGTGTCGCCATAGTTATTCCGCACACGCTTGGGGAGCACTGCGCATGATGAAAACCGATTCCAAGGTATCCTTGCCCCTTTTGGGCATTCTGCTGGTCGCTGTGATCGGCCTTGTTTTGTATCTGGCCGGTTATGTGCTTGCGCATTTCGGTGTGCCGATTGCATCGGTGTGGATTTACGTCGCACTCGCACTGGTCCCGGTCGTCTTCCTCGTGCTTCTGGATTTCAGCCGCTAATCCTAGGCGCTGTCTGCAAACAATAAAACGGCCTGCCAGTTTCGGCGGGCCGTTTTATTGTTTGGGGGCTTTCGCCTGAAAAATCACGATCAGACGGCTGAACTTCTTTGTTGCCAATGGGGATTTTCACAAGGCCCCACCGACGGTCTGGCAAAGAAATATCCCTGATAGGCATCAACCCCCATCGCCGCAAGTTCGCTGCGTTGCTGCTCGGTCTCAATACCCTCGGCAATCACATCAAGACCGAACCGATGTGCAATCAGAATGGCGCCTTCGATCACCGCTCGTGAATTGACATCCATTTTCAGGATGAACGATTTATCGATTTTGACCGCATCGACGCGGATCTGATGCAGGCGGGAAAGCGATGAATAGCCGGTACCGAAATCATCAATATGTACTTCCACTCCCTGGTCATGCAGATCAGACAGGACTTCTGAAATCAGTTGTGTGCGCCGGATATCAAAGATCGATTCTGTCACTTCAATAGTCAGACGGTTGGCTGGCAGACCCGTTTCAAGCAGCAGATTTTCCACCATACGGGCAAAACGCGGTACAACGATCTGACGCACCGACACGTTAACCGCAATCTTGGGCCCACCGGCAAAGCCGAACCAGTCCAGAATCGTTTTGCAGGCTTCGCGCATCACCCATTCGCCGATATCGACAATCAGCGCAGATTCCTCAGCAATCGGAATAAACTCGTCTGGTGGTACACGGCCTAGCTCTGCACTTTCCCAGCGCAGCAACACTTCATAGGCGGTAATGTCGCCCGTCTTCGCACTAACGACCGGCTGATATTCAAGAAAAAGCTCATTGGCGGACAAAGCCTGACGCAGGGCCTGATTGATAGCCAAACGACGTTCCTGCTCAACAAGCAACTTGCTGTCATAACTTTGCACGCTGCCACGCCCAGACCGCTTAACCTCGGCTGCGGCCAGATCGGCCCAATGGATCAATTCCGCAATCTGCGGGTTATGGTCGATGCCAAATGCCACACCAGTGCTGAAACCGACATGCAATGTCTGCCGTGCGATATGGATTGGCCGGTTAACAGCCGCCCGGACCTCGGGGATGGTTTGGTCAACCAGCTGATGCAGATTTTCCGGCTGATCAGTCAGAATCATGATGAATTCATCACCACCCCACCGCCCTACAGCATGACGATCATCGACATATTCCCGTAAACGGTGCGAAACTTCCTTAAGCACCAGATCACCGATCGCATGACTGAGCCCGTCATTGATCTGTTTGAAATGATCAAGATCAATGAACAGAACGGCATAGGCACGATTGCCCCAGCTTGTGCGCGCCTCTTCAAACCAGGAAACGATGCCATCACGGTTCAGCAATCCTGTCAGGGTGTCGCGCACCAGAAGATTGCGAAGTTCACGGGTTCGTTTCGCCACCCGAGCCTCAAGTGTCGCATTCCAGTTCTCGGTTATCCGGTTTTTCTCGCGCAGGTCGTCAACTAGAGAGTCGTTTTCGTGCTTCAGCACAAGCGACCGATACAGAATACCGTGATTATTGCGATGGGTGATCATCATGACGGTTGCAAAGATAAAGCCCAGTCCCGACAGAACGTAATTCGGTTCCGGCATGACAATCAGAACAATACAGGCAGGCATTAGCAACATCAGAAGATAGAACCGGCCGACCCTGAAAACAGGTGCAAGAATTCCGGTCGCGCCACCGGCAAGCCCCGCCAATATGATCAGGGTTACGAACCGGCTTTCATTACTTTGCGTTGGCAAGTCAAAGATTGACGCCAACGCCCAAAGGATAGCCCCGGAACAAACACCAAAGGCATATAGCATAAACCATTTATGGAATTCCGCATCATCAAATGCCGAAATCAGCCGTCGTTCGACATGATAGCGATACCCGACAAAAAGCCGGATCACCGTCGTTGCAAAAATCACGCAAATCCAGACGGTCATGCCAAATGATAGTTCGGATTGAAACCAAAGCGTCCCGACAAGACCACTTCCGGCCGACAGATTGACAAGGACGTTCGCCCAGTTGTTGCGATAGGCAAGATCAAGAAGGTCCGCGCGAACCTTCTTTTGCAGTTTCGGCCCTGCTTCGGTCCCGTGTCCGGGTTCCAAAAGCAGCCGCTTTAAGGTGTCAGCCATCCTGGCTGTGAACTGCCCCATCCGGAAATTCCGTTATAGCCGTTTACACGCTTAACAATCGGATGCGCAACATTAGCTATTTGGATGGTAAGCAGTCACCCTAAATAATTCCAGATAGAAAGTGCGTTTTTTTGAAGCAATGCCCCTTGTAAGCCCCAAAGTCGACCGGGACCCGGTTTTGCCCCGGTCGACTTTCGATGCCAGATCGTCAGCATATACCCTCAGAATATCTCGAAGACTTGCCCGGTCTGCAGACCCTCGACCGATTTGGCATAGCCAAGGGCTGCACGTGCCGCCGGAACGGGATCATGCCCGCGGAAATACGGAGCATAGCCTTCCATGGCCTCAAGGATCACACCGGGGCTGACCGCGTTGATGCGAAGCCCCGGTTTCATTTCGATTGCAACAGCCCGCACAAAAGACTCGATTGCACCATTCACCATAGAGGCCGAGCTACCGTAACGGATCGGATCTTTGGACAGGATACCAGTGGTCAGCGTGAATGATGCATTGTCTGCCACGTGATCACGCCCAACCAACACCAGATTGACCTGCCCCATCAGTTTGTCATTGATCCCGATGCGGTATTTGTCATCGTCCATTTCGGCGAAATCACCGAAATGAACCTTTCCGGTCGCAGAAACAACCGCATCGACTTTGCCGACCTTTTCAAACATCGCACGGATTGATGCGATATCCGTAAGGTCAACATTAACGTCTCCACTTGCGCGGGACGCACGGATGATGTCGTGGCGTTGGGACAACTCGGAATCAATCCCGCGCCCGACAATCCCCGATGCGCCTACCAAAAGAACTTTCATCTGATCCTCCATCCTTGAAAAGTGCTTCGATGGAAGGACTGTCTCATAAGACAATTGAAAGGATAATCTGGTTATTTCCAAACATTTTGTTTAATATTATAAACAATGAAAGATTATCTGAATGAAATGCGCAGCTTTGCGGCCGTCATGGAAAACGGTGGCTTTACCCATGCCGCCAAGGCACTTGGCGTGTCCAAGGGCCTGATCAGCCAGCACGTCAAAAGACTGGAATCAGAGCTGGGGGTGCAATTGCTGTTCCGGTCAACCCGCAAGGTAGAACCAACCGAAATCGGGATCACATTTCTGGGTTACTGTCAGAATATCACCCAAAGTGCTACCGCCGCATTCGAAGCCGTCGAGGCTCTTCGCGGCGAACCGGTCGGCACCGTTCGCATTACGGTTCCCGTTTCGTTTGGCGAGATGTTTCTTGATGACATCATCGTCGCATTTCAAAAAGCACATCCACGCATACAGATCGAAATGGAACTGGAAAACACCTTCCGCGCGCTGCAATCTGCCCATATCGATATCGCCATTCGCGTCGGATTAACCGACGACCCAGAACAGGTTGCCATTCCGCTGGGTCAATTGTCCGAACTGATCTGCGCAAGCCCTACCTACTGGGCAAAGCATACGAAACCCGAAACACCCGCCGATCTGGGAAATCACAATTGCCTACTGAATTTTCAGTACTACAAGGACGGCAACTGGGTTTTCTTTTCCGATGATGGCGCACAATCAGTTCCGGCACAGGGCAATCTGCGCCTTAACCATTATCCGCTGTTGCGCAATGCCGCGATCCGCGGATTGGGCGTTGCCCGACTGCCCCGGTATGTTGCCCTTCCGGCAATCTTCGATGGATTGCTTGAAACGGCACTAGATGGCTATTCATCGCCGTTACGACCGATCTATCTGGTTTACCCCTATCAAGAAAATCTGCCGGTCAAAAACCGGTTGATGATTGATTTTATTCGTAGCTGGTTCGTCGAACGCCCTGACCTTCTGGAAACCAGAACGACGTCGCCTAGACATATCCGCTCAGCGCAATAACCTCTTCGGCGCTAATGCCCTCGTCACGCATGGATCGCAGTGTTTTTGATTTGTCGCGCTTGGCAAACCGTTTGCCATCCGGGCCCGTAAGCAGACCATGATGATGATATTCAGGAACATCATACCCCAGCAATTCCTGTAAGAGGCGATGCAGGTGGCTTGCAACAAACAGATCCTGACCACGGGTGACAAGGTTGATACCCTGCAAATGATCATCATGGATTACCGATAGATGGTAGCTGGTCGGCGTATCCTTGCGCGCCAGAACAACATCGCCAAATATTTCCGGCGTTGCATCCTGCTTGCCAACCTTGCGGTCATACCACGATAACGGGCTGGCGACCTGTCTAAGGGCATGCTCCATATCCAGACGCAGCGCATAGCTCTCCCCCGTCGCAACACGATCTGCGCGTTCGGACGCACTAAGATTACGACAGGTCCCCGGGTAAAGCACACCATCCGGCCCATGCGGCGCATTTCCAATCCGCGCGATTTCTTCCTGAATGTCTTTTCGCGTACAAAAGCACGGATAAAGCAGCCCGGCATCGGTCAAACGATCCAGGACCTTCTCATAATCACGGAAATGCTGCGACTGAATGCGAACAGGTTCTTCCCATCGAAGCCCCAGCCAAGCAAGGTCCTCAAAGATCGCATTAACATATTCCGGGCGACAGCGGGTTTGATCTATATCTTCGATCCGCAAAAGGAAACGGCCATCCGGCCCGCCCTGTTTTGCGGAAAACAGGGCCGAGGCCGCATGACCAAGATGCAGAAACCCGGTCGGACTGGGGGCAAAGCGGGTAATGGCTGTCATAACGGCCCTATCCCATAACCTACCAGCGGTCACGATCACCGGTCGCCTTGTCCTTGGCGGTATCCGCAGGCACATGACGCATCGGACGCTTGGGTTGACGCCCCCCCTGTTCATCGAACAGATCGGACAATTCACGCAACATCGTCCCGCCAAGCTCTTCGGGGTCGTTGATCGTTACCGCACGCTGGTAATAGCGGGTCACATCATGTCCGATCCCGATCGCAAGCAGTTCAACCGGCGAACGGGTCTGAATCCAGTCGATGACCTCGCGCAAGTGCCGTTCAAGGTAATTTCCGGAATTCACCGACAGGGTCGAATCATCGACCGGTGCCCCGTCGGAAATCACCATCAGAATCCGGCGTTGTTCAGAGCGGCCCAGAAGGCGTTCGTGTGCCCAAAGCAGGGCTTCGCCGTCGATATTTTCCTTAAGCAATCCTTCGCGCAGCATCAGGCCAAGATTCTTGCGCGCGCGCCGCCACGGCGTATCGGCTGCCTTATAGATGATGTGGCGCAGGTCGTTGAGACGGCCGGGTTTTGGCGGCTTGCCACTTTCAACCCATTTTTCGCGCGATTGCCCGCCTTTCCACTGACGGGTAGTGAAACCAAGGATTTCGACCTTCACCCCGCACCGTTCAAGGGTACGCGCCAGAATGTCGGCCGATAGTGCGGCAATCGTGATCGGGCGCCCGCGCATGGAACCGGAATTATCGATCAGCAGCGTCACGACCGTATCGCGGAAATCTGTATCCTGTTCCTGTTTGAAGGACAGAGAGGTCGAAGGTGTTGAAACAATACGTGCCAGCTTCGCCGCATCAAGGATGCCTTCTTCAAGGTCAAAGTCCCAGCCACGGTTTTGCTGCGCCATCAGGCGGCGCTGCAAGCGGTTGGCAAGGCGCGAAACGACATTCTGCAAATTCGCAAGCTGCTTATCGAGCATGGCGCGCAGACGCGAAAGCTCCAGACCTTCACAAAGCTCGTCGGCAGTTACGATTTCATCAAATTCACGCGTAAAGGGTTCATAGCCGCGTTCAATCGGTTCGTTCCGACCATCAAATTCAGGCTGTTCACCGGGTCCGGCAGGTTGTTCTTCCTGCGACATGGCTTCAAGCTGCTGGTCATCGATATCGCCTTCACCGGCTTCGGCTTCTTCGGTACCGGCATCCTGCTGCTGATCATCACCATCAGGTTCGGACTCGTCGGCCTGCCCCTGCTGGCCACCCTGACTGTCAAGTTCCTCATCCGGGTCGGTTTCGCCTTCTTTTTCGTCCTCATCCTCGCCGTCATTTTCAGGCGGGGCTTCGTCGATATCATCTTCAAGAGACAAATGATCAAGCAGGCGGCGCAATCCCCGTGCAAACGCATCCTGATCGTCAATCAGATCGCGAAGATCGTTCAGGTCTGTACCGGCATTTTCTTCGATATGGGCACGCCACAGATCGATCAGCGGGCGGGCCGATGACGGGGCGGGTTCACCGGTAAAAATCTCGCGCGCCAGCATCCCGATTGCATCAGCAAACGGTGCATCTTCGCGCGCCGTCAACCGATGGAAGTTTTTGGCACGACAATCCTGTTCGGCATGTTCACGCAGGTTCTTGCGGACCCCCGGGAAATAACGCGAACCGACCGCCTCGCAACGGGCCGTTTCCAGCGCGTCGTAAACGGCCTGTGCCTCGGCGGTTTCGGGCATACGGCGGGCATGAAGGGCCACATCATGGTGACGCAGTTTCAACGCCCAGCCATCGGCAACCCCACGCAGATCGGCAACCTCGTCCTTCGGCAGCGCCTGTTTGGGCATCGGCAGGCGCACATGTTCGCCATAGCCACCTGCCCGACCGCCTTTGACAAAGCCGACTTCAAGATCATTGCGTCCGGCAAGCGCGCGAAATGTCGCCGCTGTGCCGCGCAAAAATCCGGAAAGCGCTTCATCATTCTTCATTGCTCTACTCGCTTCTGGAATCAGGTCGCCGATTTGCTTTAACAACGGATGATCCTAACGGACCATCACATTGATGGCTTCTTCGGGAAGTTCCTCGCCAAAGCACCGCTGATAATATTCAGCCAGGATCGGACGTTCGACCTCGTCGCAACGGTTAAGGAACGTCACGCGAAACGCATAGGAAATTTCCCCGAAAATCTCGGCGTTTTCCGCAAGCGTAATAACGGTACGCGGGCTCATGACAGTCGAAATATCGCCTGCGACAAATCCCTGGCGGGTCAGGTTGGCAAGGGCAACCATGGCCTCGATCTTCTTGCGGCCTTCGGCATTGTTGAACGACGGCACCTTGGCGGTCACGATGTTGGTTTCATCGGCAACCGACAGATAGTTAAGGGTCGCAACAATCGACCAACGGTCCATCTGGGCCTGGTTGATCTGCTGGGTCCCGTGATATAGGCCCGTGGTATCGCCAAGGCCGACCGTGTTTGACGTCGCAAACAGGCGGAAATTCGGATGCGGATGGATGACCTTGTTCTGATCAAGCAGGGTCAGCTTGCCATCGACTTCCAGAACACGCTGGATAACGAACATCACATCGGGGCGACCCGCATCATATTCATCAAAGACCATCGCGACTGGACGTTTTAGCGCCCAGGGCAAAATGCCTTCGCGGAATTCCGTGATCTGTTTGCCATCGCGCAACACGATGGCATCTTTGCCGATCAGGTCGATACGCGAAATGTGGCTATCAAGGTTTACACGAACACAAGGCCAGTTCAGACGTGCAGCAACCTGTTCGATATGGGTCGACTTACCCGTACCGTGATACCCTTGGATCATCACGCGGCGGTTATGGGCGAAGCCCGCCAGAATGGCCAACGTGGTATCGCGATCAAACCGATAGGTCGGATCAATCATGGGAACATGTTCGCTGCCCTGGCTGAATGCCGGAACCTTCATGTCGGAATCAATCCCGAACGCTTCACGAACGGAGATTTTGATGTCTGGTGCATCCAGCGGATGTTCGGCGGCTGCACCTGTCGCTTCGTAACCTTGGCTCATAAGTACTCGCGCATTTATCGGACCGGTGACGCGGTCTCGTTTGAAACTAGCTCATTAATAGCGGCTAAGATGCGCGTGACAAAGGGAAGATGCGCAAAAAAAATCTATCGCCGCCAATGGATCGAACAATGAAAAGGTCCGCGGCACGAATTGCAAGGCAGATTTTATCAAATTTCGCCCGACACCAGTCTCTGATTACGTGGAAACACGTGCTTCCAGATCACGGATGTATCTCATCAGCGACGAATAGGCTGCACTGATTTTCTTAAAGCGTTCTTCGGCAACCTTGTCGCCGCCATTGGCGTCGGGATGGTATTTTTTCGACAGCGCCTTGTATTTTGACTTCAGCTCGTCCTTGGAAAACGGCCAAGGAAGATCAAGCGTTGCCATGGCCTGTTGCTGTTCGGATGGCATGCCCATAGCCCCCGCGCGACGCTGGGCATCTTCGCTTTTGCGTCGGCGATCCCCCGCGGGGTCACCCCCTGGGCCATGATGGGTCGGATCACCATCTTCGTTAAAGAAGCCGAAACCGTCGCTGAATTTGAAGTTGAACGGTTTCTTGGCACCGCGAATATGCCCGAACCGCCATGTCGGGCGTTGCCAATGGGTATCACGCCGGACATCATTTTCGATGTCTTCGGCTTTCATGCCCTCGTAATAGTTCCAGGACTTGTTGTATTCCCGGACATGGTCGAGACAGAACTTATAGTACTCTCGAAGTTTGCGGTCCTTGGGCGCACGAAATTCCCCATGACCTTCACATCCCGGCCATTCACATACGGGCAGGTCTGGTTCTTCATGATAAAGGGTTTTGCGTTTGTTGCGTTGGCCGCGGTTCATCTGCGTTTATATGTTCTGATCATCAAGCTTCGCAATATCATACGAGCCGTTTTAATGCGATAAAAGGCTTGAAAAACTGCCATCGCGTGCCACAACAGTGCCAACAGTCAGATTTTCGCATTAATTCATGCGAAACACACCGAAACATGAGGCCATTGTCATGCAGGTAGCCCAACAGATTAGCGATATCCTGACCGCGGAATTCGCCCCCGAGAAACTTGAAATCATCGATGATTCGTCAAAACATGCCGGCCATTCAGGCGCCGACCCACGCGGAGAGTCGCATTTTTCCGTACTGGTCGTTTCCCAAAAATTTGATGGCGAGAACCGAGTCAATCGCCAGCGGCTGGTTTACGCAGCCCTTGATCAGCTTCTGAAAGATCGCGTTCACGCGCTGGCTTTGAAAACCATGACACCTTCCGAATATGCAGCGGCTGCGCCCCAAAAATAACCAATGCGCTTATTCCGCATCGTGAAATCAACTTAGACGACCGTTGTTTTTCGGCGCAATAATAGCCCAGAAGCCCGATACGCAGTCTCCTGCATATGGGGCACGGGCGCCGGTCAAATCTGCGCCCGATACAAACGGGAGGACTAGGTTATGAGAACGCGCCTTATCGGGGCAAGCGTCGCCCTGTTTATGTCTGGAACAGCCTACGCACAGGCCCCCGCCCCGGACAATCTTGAAAAACTCTCCAATTTCCAGTCAACAGGCACCAGCGAGTTCACAAGAATCGAGCAAACCGGTGACTATGCTGACGGCATCAAGAAAACGCTTGAACGCATTACTCTGCCGGACGGTTTCAAGATTGCCCTTTATGCCGTTGTGCCCGATGCCCGTCATATCGCCGTTGGCCCGCAAGGAGTTGTGACATTTGTCGGCACGCGCAAGGACAAGGTCTGGTCGGTAACCGACCGCAACAAGGACCGTGTTGCCGACGAGGTCAAGGACTTCGCCCCGTCCTTGCGGTTCTCCATTCCCAACGGTCCGTGCTTCTCTCCCGATGGCATGCTCTATATCGCAGAGCAAAACAGGGTTCTGACCTTCCCCGCCGCCGAATTTTTCTATGAAAGCCCCGATGTCGCGGCATTCAATGTCGTTAAACAGGGTGAGCTGATTCCACCGTCCGAAGAAAGCTACAATCACACCGCACGTGTTTGCAAAATCGGCCCGGATGGCAAACTTTATATCTCGCTTGGACAACCCTTCAACGTTTCCCCCAAGGACAAGCTTGATCTTTATCGCCAACACGGGATCGGCGGTATTATACGCATCAACATCGATGGAACCGGTCGTGAAGTATACACATACGGGGTCCGGAACTCCGTCGGTCATGACTTCCATCCGGAAACCGGCGAACTATGGTGGACGGACAATCAGGTTGACGGCATGGGTGATGACATCCCGCCCGGTGAAATCAATCACCAGACATCAGCCGGTCAGCATTTCGGCCATCCCTGGTATGGCGGCGGCAACGTTCGGACAAATGAATATGCCGGTGAAGAAGTTCCCTATGATGTCGTGATGCCCGCAGTCGAAACCATTGCACATGCTGCCGACCTTGGCATGTCCTTCTACACAGGCAAGATGTTCCCGGCCCAATACAAGAATGCGATTTTCTCGGCCCAGCACGGATCGTGGAACCGCACTACGCCGGTCGGCGCGCGCGTAATGGTAACCTTTATCGACAGTGACGGCACGGCCCGCATAGAGCCCTTTGCCGAAGGCTGGATCGATGAAAACGGGGAGTATCTTGGCCGCCCGGTTGATGTCGCCCAGCTGCGCGACGGGTCCCTGATTGTATCGGACGACCTTGCCGGTGCCCTGTACCGCATCTGGTACGAGGGGAAATAATGCGGATATTGCTTATCGTGATTCTCGGCGGGCTTTTGCCCGCCGAGGCTTCCTTGGCACAGGACATTGATGCCGGTCGGAAAGTTGCGGGGATATGCCGAACCTGTCACGGTCTGGACGGATTTGCCCGCATCCCTATTGCACCGCATATCGGCGGCGAACCCGCAGCATATATTGAAACCCAATTGCGCGCGTTTCGCGATGGCAGCCGGGAACATGAAATGATGACTGTGGTTGCCAGCAGCTTAACCGACCAGCAGATCACCGACGCCGCAGCCTGGTACAACCATTTTGATGTGACTGCCACACTGCCAGCCGGGAAAAACCCCGATGATGCACCGGAACTGTGCAGCACCTGCCATGGTTCAAACGGGATTTCGGAAATGCCGGACGTTCCCAACCTTGCCGGTGAAACCAATATCTATCTCGAAACACAGTTAAAAGCGTTCCGAAACGGCAAGCGCAATCATGACATCATGTCGCCAATTGCAACCGAGCTTGACGATAGAGGAATGCAGACCGCAGCAGACTGGTACAGTGCGATTACGATCAACATCACCGATCCGACCAAACCGAATTGAAACCAAAATCAGCTGTCGGGTCGCAGTGCCCCTGAAACATCAAGGCCAACCGTCATTGCCGCGATAACATCTCCGGTTTCCGGATTAATGATCGGAACCGTAACCTGCGACAGAAAGGCACGGGTTGATCCATCAAAATAGATGTCGGCGATCTGACTTAAATCCGGGTCATGTCCAATGGCAACCTCAAATTTTTGCTCATCTGATTGATCGAAATCGGTCGTCAACCGGTTCATGCCGATAACCACGCCGCTGGTATCGAATACGAATATTTCGGCAATATTGTCGGCGTCACTTTCCTGAAAGGCCCGCAAGATATCGGAAAGCGGATCTTCAAGGATTTCGGTTGCCTTCGGACTGGCAATCCCACCTTCACTGCCCTGACGCCATTCGCGATCGATTTCGACAATCGCATCTGGCTGAATTTGTGCTCCACCCATTGCAGACCGGACCGCCCCAACAAGTTCCGCATTCGCCGCCATGGCGCGGATCGCCGGTAACTGCTGACGAGTAATCAGATCACGTTCCCAACCCTCAAGCTGCATGGGTAAGGTTTCGCATGCACCCAGCGCCGTATTCAGTGATGCAATCAGCCCGGGATTAAGGCGGGTATATTCCCGCCCAATATAAACAACAAGCGGGGCATATCGTTCGAACTGGACGTTGAACTGAGCTTCATGGTTGCCCATGCTGTCGCGCGCGGCCTCGAATGTCTGTTTGTCGACCAAGGCGTATTCAACGCGCCCGGCCAGGACCTGCGAAATCAGGGAGTTGATGGAGGGTGCCTTGGCAATTTCCTGATACCCCTGCTCTGCCAGCCATTCTGCTTCGTTGGAGCCAAGGATGGCACCAACAGAAAGCAGACTGTCGGGTGTCGGGCTTGACGCGAAACTGCCTTGTTGCCCAGCGGCCGAAATCCAGACCCATTTTTCAAGCGCAAGCGGTAAAGTTGGTTCGGCATATTCGTCCATGAAGGAACTGATCCGCGCCAGGAAGAATCCGTCCGCCTGCCCGTTTCGCACCATCTCCCGATTGCGCTGGCGGGGGGCAATCGCAATTCCGTACCCAACCTCGATCCGGTCAAAAGCACAATTCAATACGGTGATCGAGTAGCCTCTCAGAATACCGTCCTGCAATTGCTGATAGGGGGGCTGCAGATTGGTTTGAAGGATCAGAAACGCGTTTTCTCCGGATGAACCGACAATGTCCTGCTCTTGTGCTTGTAGGGGCAAAACTTTCAACGTAATCGCAAACATAAATGCAATCAGGGCCTGTAGCAAAATACTGCGATAGGCCAATGCGGATTGCCCCAAAAGCTTTTGTCCCGATGGTAGTATGTGGCGTCTCATAAAACACCTGACATTCACCAAACCCCGTCGATGATGATATTGGGGTGTAATGACAGCGTTACAAGACAGACTAATTAGTCACCGGTATACATATCAGGCGCGATGCGCTTGACCGCCGCTCCGTCACTTCGCCACCCGTGGCAACTATTGACCAACGGGGATCGGCGCTTTTTCGGCGGGTATGATGCGGTGCCATCCTTTTCCGCCTGCTTACGGCGTTCTTCAGCCTCACGCGCCCGGATTGGAAAGATTGTCTGAAACGCGGTCGTTGCCACCGGTCCCATCAGTTCGGTCAGATGCGTGCATCCGTGAATGCCACCAACCCGTTCGCGAATGTGCTGTTTCAACCCCGGCCCGATCCGAAGTCCGACCAGTGCAGCGTAGTTCGGGGCAATTTCATCACAGGCATTGAACGGGGCATGATCAGTGACGGCTTCAACCGCACTTATCACCATGTCATCCCCGACAGTAATGCGCAGCCACATTTCATGGATCGGTACACCGGCGGGAATTTCGCCCCGGTCGTTATTTTCAAACCCGTATGTCTTGGTATCGGTGATATGGCCTTCGATATCCCAAAGACCGTCCTTGCGACGATATCCGGTGCAGGTAACGTTGCGGGTATGGATATGGTCACGTTCCGCGGGGCTTGATAAGGGCATGGCATATATCTCCTTTACGTAAACGTAAAGACAGTAACTTGCACGTTGTCAACCTTCAAAAACGCAGAACGGCTGATGCGGAACCTCCGCATCAGCCGCCCAAAGCATATTACATGGACTAAACCTGATTTACGCGACGCCGTAATCGGACCCGAAAATAAACTTTTCGCGTTCGCGCAAATCTTCTTCAAGCTGTGCCTTCACGACATTGAACAGATCGCGGATCGAAACCATGCCGACGACATTTTCTCCATCAAGCACCGGAAGATGTCGGTAACGGTGCGCACTCATCAATTCAAGGGCGTTCATCGCCGTATCGCCGGGTGCGAGTGTATCGGGATCAGCCGTCATAACCTGTTTAAGGGGGGTAGATGCCGCATCAAGACCCTTTGCGACAACCCGGTTTACAAGGTCACGCTCTGTAAAGATGCCGGCAAGCCTGGCATTGTTATCGACAATGATCACGGCACCGATCTTACGTTCGGTCATCATATTGACGGCGTCCATGACCGAGTCTACTGGATTCAAGGTTGCGATCGACTGCTCTTTGACCACACCAGGTACGATTTTCGTATCCATGTTTTTCCCTCTGCGGGTTGCTGTTGCCACGTGCCCTACCCCGATCAGATTGCTGAAAACAACGCATCAAATGCGTCCGGGGCCCTTATTTGCAAGTAGCCCTGCAATCACATCGATCAAGACCTTTGCCGATCATTTTAACCGATAAGTAGATTTAAAAGAACATTTTTACACCCAAAAAACAAAACGGGCCGCCCGGTTTCCCGTGCAGCCCGTTTGTTTTGATGCAATCATTGCTAGTTCGTATCGTCGGTTGCGACTTCGCGCACTTCACGTAATTTGATGCGGGTTATCTGATTTCGAATACGACGCAGAACTTCGAATTCCAGTCCATGGAATCGGAACTGCTGTCCGACATCGGGAATACGGCGGGTTTCATAAAGCAACAACCCGGCAACGGTTGCGGCCTCTTCGTCGGGCAAACGCCAGCCAAAACGACGATTAAGGTCACGAATGGTCACATCACCGCGCACAATGACCGATCCATCGGTTTGCGGCTGAACACCAACAACCTCGACGTCGGTTTCATCGGCGATATCGCCAACAATTTCTTCAAGGATATCTTCAAGCGACACGACGCCTTCGAACGCCCCATATTCATCGACGACAATCGCGAAATGCTCATGACGTTCCTTGAACGCCTTAAGCTGATCGGCAAGCGTGGTGCTATCGGGGATGAACCAGGGTTCGGAACTCAGCGCGCGAACGTCTTCTGCCGTTTCAGGCTTTGCCCCCCGGACGATCGCTTTCAGCGCTTCACGCGCATGCAAAACGCCAACGATGTTATCCGGATCCTTGTCATAGATCGGAATACGCGTATGCGGGCTTGCCAATACCGTATCAAGGATTTCTTCCATCGGGCGCGTGATATCAATCATCTGCACCTTGCGGCGATGCACCATGATTTCCCAGACCCCGACATCCTCAAGGTCAAGAACCCCATGCAACATCGTGCGTTCGGCATGATGATCACCAACAACGACGTCATCCGCATGCAATTCAATGGCACCGCGCAATTCACGCTCGCGGTCAGTTCCCGGGCCGTCGCCGCTGCCAAAAAGATGCAGGGTGGCACGTACCAGCACCTGAATGGTCTGGGTAACCGGCGCAAAAACAACAACCAGAATACTCATCGGTCGAGCAACGCGCAGCGCCATGCTGTCTGCATGCTGAAGCGCATAGGTCTTTGGCAGAATTTCAGAAAATATAAGCACAAGTGCCGTCATGGCCGCGGTCGCGTAAACGACACCGCGTTCACCAAAAAGCTCGATCATGACAGACGTTGCCAAGGCAGATGCCAGAATGTTGACAAGGTTGTTACCCAGCAGAATGGCACCGATCAACCGCTCCTGATACTGGCGCAACCGGTTGACGATCCCTGCCCGCTGATCTCCATCCTGTTCCTTGTGATGCATGACTGGCTTTGATGCTGCTGTCAGCGCAGTCTCCGAGCCAGAAAAGAAAGCCGAAAGCATCAGCAGGATAAAAATCACGACAATCGTGATTGTCATTCAGGTTCGTCTCCAGTGGGTGTACGCAACAGATATTTACTTTGTGCTGTTGCGGCGTATCAGGTCAATCTCTGATCGGGCAAGTCATCATGTTCACAGTCGATATTGCCTCGAACTTTTGCCCTAGCCGTGGCAGGAACGGGTAATGGCAGCACGCATTTTCTGAATGTCCATCGCCTTCGATGTAAAAGCCTTGCCGATACCACGCGTCATGACGAACGTGATCTCACCGTCACGAACTTTTTTATCGCGCGACATATGGCCGATCAAACGATCAATATCCCAATGCATGCCCGGAACTTCGGACGCACATACCGGCAAACCAACAGATTTCAGATGACTTGCAATCCGTTCTTTTTCACCAGCCGGGGCCATGCCCATTGCCGCGCAAACGTCATGGGCGATGACCATCCCCATCGCGACGGCTTCGCCATGCAGAAGCTTTGCGCCGTATCCGGTTTCCGCTTCCAGCGCATGCCCAAATGTGTGGCCCAAATTCAAAAGAGCACGTTTCCCGGACTCGCGTTCATCCTGAGACACGATCCGCGCCTTGGCTGCACAACTGTGCATCACGGCTTCGCGGCGCTCCGCACCATCGTTGCTCAAAACGGCTTCGGCGTTCTGTTCAAGCCAGTCAAAGAATTCCGGATCATCAATCAGGCCGTATTTAACAACCTCGGCGTACCCGGCAAGCATTTCGCGGCGCGGCAATGTATCAAGAACCGCCGTGTCTGCCAAAACAAGGCGAGGCTGATGGAATGCACCGACAAGGTTTTTGCCCGATTTCGAATTGATACCTGTTTTGCCACCAACCGAACTGTCGACCTGTGAAAGCAGGGTTGTCGGAATTTGAACGAAATCAAGACCACGCAAAAGCGACGCTGCAACATAACCCGCAAGATCGCCAACCACCCCACCACCAAGTGCCATGATCAGGGTCGAACGTTCGATCCCCATCGCCAGAATCTGTTCGATAACATCTTCAAATACGGCAAAGCTTTTGGATTTTTCACCGGCAGGAACGATCACTTCGCGATGCGCGATACCCGCCCCGTCAAGCGATGCCAGAACCACCGGAAGATGGCGTTCCGCCACCGTCGCGTCACTGATAACGACGACACCGGCCTTTCTGACGAACGGCGCGATATGGCTTGCGGTATCTGCCAAAAGATTGCTGCCGACCAGAATATCATAGCTGCGCGCACCAAGTTCGACGCGCAAAACGTCATGATTTGCCACAAGAGGAGACGTCTGATTGTTCACCGGATTATATTCCCGTCTTTATCGAATGAACGGCCAAGCAGGGCAATGACCCCGTCGCGCGTTTCTTCCTTGGAGGATTCGTCACAGTCAAAAATGATGTCTGCTCCGGCATAGACCGGATAGCGCGCCTCGATCAGATCGCCAAGAATCTGACGCGGATCGCCATTATTGAGCAGCGGACGATGCGTTCGCCCGCTGGTACGCTGCAGCAACAGATCAAGGTCGGCACGCAGCCAGACCGAGACCGATTTTTCCAGAATAAGTTCCCGAGTTTTTTCGCGAATAAACGCACCACCACCGGTCGCAAGCACAAGCGGCTCGCCATCCAGCAGACGCGCGATTACGCGTTCTTCACCTTCGCGAAATGCTTCTTCGCCGTATAGCTTGAAGATGTCGGCAATCGAACAGCCTGCGGCTTCCTCGATTTCACGATCAGCATCAACAAAATCCAGATCAAGTGCCTTGGCGACCATACGTCCGATGCAGCTTTTCCCGGCCCCCATCAGACCGATAAACACCAGCGGTCGGCCTTTCAGCCCTGTCCGGATATTTGCAATCACGTCATCGCGCAAACCCGACTCGGCAATATTGCTCTCCATGATCGGTTTGCAGTCCTGTCTTTAATCCGGTTATCACACAATTTACCTATTTCTTTAGGCCAGCTGCGGCCTGAACGCAAGCAAACCGCACTGTTCACCGACAAATTCCTTCGCTACACGAGGGATCTGAGCAATTCCGGTACGCGGCGAGATTTTTGCACTCGCCAAAAACTTTTGGCCATCGCGTTAACCCTCTGTGAGGACCCGGACCCTAAACTGCCTTTATATCGCCGAATTGGAATGTCAGGGAAAAGGTTCGGGGAACGGGGTTGGAAAAATCACAGGCTGAATTCATGGCTTTGGGCAAAAGCGGTTCGGCTCTGTCTTGCATCTTTTACCGGGCCCCGCATACTGATCTTTGCGCATATCGAACCAACGCACCGAAGTCTGGATAACCATGAAGATAATTTCGCGTCTCATTTTATTACTGATCATTGCTGTCATCGCTGGTGGCGCAACATTTTTGGTCACTTGGGATATTCCATCGCCAACGACCCAGATGGAAGAAACCATCCCGAATTCGAGGTTCAACTGACATGCGCTTGCGTTCTCGCCTGCTGATGCAATCCTGTTTCGTCACAATGATGGCAGGGACAGGAATCACCTTGCCCGTGGCTTTTGCCAACGCGCAGGCACCGGTGCCGCTGTTTTTGAAACAGGAAGCAGAACAGAACGCAAATTCGCAACCGGATGCGACCGCCCCTGCAACAGGCGGCAATTCGGGCCAAAACAGCAATTTTGGTCAGGGTACCGGTACACTACCAGATACATTCCCAAGCGACCCCGACGCGGTCCAGACGGTTACGTTGCAAGCTGTTGATGCCGAGGCCGTTGGCACACTGGGACGTGAACGTGGCGGATTTGGTGCCGATATGTGGAACGGCACAAGCCGGGAAACGGCGGCACGTCTTCTGACAGATATTCCGGCAATGCCCGCAACGCATACGGGCCGCGACCTTGCACGTCGCCTGTTGTTAAGCATCGCGGCCGTTCCCGATGATCACAAGGAAATCAGCATGCTTGAAACACGTGCTGCCAAGCTGATCAATATGGGTGAACTGGACGGTGCGATTGATCTGGTCCGTGCCACACCACAAGGGGCACGGGGCTCGCTGCTGGCACAGGCCGAAGTCAATGCTTTGATGATTGCCGGAAAACTTGATGATGCCTGTGCGGCCATCGATGGTTACAGCAACAGCTTCGACGATATTTTCTGGCTCAAAGCCGCTGTCATGTGCGCGCTTCATGCCAATGACCGGACATCGGCATCGTTTTCGACAGATCTGGTCCGTGAAATGGAAGGCGAAACCGACAAAACCTTCTTTGGTCTGGTATCTGCAATCCGGAATGGATCGGCCCCGTCACAAGACATTATGAACTCGCTGAACACGTTGCGCTCGATCTATATTGCGCTTCTTGAAATCGCCAAGCAAAGCATTCCGACCAATCAACTTGAAACCGGTAATGCCGCCGCCATTCTGGGCATGATCAATGCGCGTGCAACGTCGACCGATGTGCGCCTTGAAGCCGCCCGCAAGGCTGAAAAACTTGGCCTGATCGAAGCCGCACAGCTGCGCAAGATTTATAGCGACGTCTCTTTTGACGCAGATGCGATAACCAATGCACTTGACGAAGCCCCCGAAGGAGTTCAGGCCCGCCAATATGCCAAACTGTATCAGGCGGCCGCCAAAAGTGACGTTGCAGCAGTCCGTGCGGAAATCCTTGCTGCCCTTTATGAATCTGCAATCATCAATGGTGATTTCGTTCAGGTATCACGCCTGACGTCCGATCTGCTGACCGATATCCCGGTGAATAGTGATTTTTCGTGGTTTGCGATTGATGCGCTAAAATCCTCGATTGCGGCAAACAATATGGAACGTGCCTCCGGTTGGCTGAAAACCGCCAAAAACAGTTCCAATCCGGGCAACGATATCGAATCCCGTCTGATCCTTCTTTATCCGGTTCTGGCACTTGCCGGACTTGAAGATACCGGAACACCAACCGCCACCGAAATAGCCGACGGGTCGAATGGCAGTGTCACGGTTAATCTGCCCGACGATGGGGCAACAACGCCTGTCCGTTATGGACTGGGCGGTGCTGTAACTCTTACGCCACCGGCCAAAACTTCTGCACCGATGAACGACGCACAGGCCAAACACCGCGCCCGTATGACCGAATGGCAGGAAATGGACGCTGCCCGCGGCGATCAGATTCAGGCAAAACGTGATTCAGAACTGATCTTTAGCCTGTTTGACGGCTTTGGCATTGAAGTCCCGATTGCACTTTGGGATGCGCTTTTGACCGCGCCCTATCTTGATGAACGCCAAACCGTAAGCACGGCAGTCAACCATCATCTGGAAACCGCAGCAATGAATATGCAGCGCGGCAAAACCGTCGCCCTTGCCATTCATGCGCAGCAGGTTGCAGGGGCTCCCAACGGTGATCCAAAGGATCTTTCGGACGCGGTTGCCGCACTCAACCATATCGGGCTTAACCGCGAGGCACGCCGTCTTGCCGTCGAAATCCTGATGGCTCGAAGCCAATAACGGACAGATATCGTGGCGCAGCCGCTTAACAGCAATCTTGTCGCGGCCTTTCTGGAAATGATGGCAGCAGAACGTGGGGCAAGCATTCATACGCTCGACGCGTATCGCCGTGATCTGGAAGATTATGTTGCAAGTCTGAAAACGCAAAAATCGGACCTGATCGGTGCGCAGGACATCCATGTCCGGAAATATATGGCATCGCTTGGCGATGCCGGTTTGGCGCCGCGAACCCAGGCCCGTCGGCTTTCCGCCGTCCGGCAGTTGCACAAATTCCTTTATGCCGATGGATATCGCAATGACGATCCATCTGCCCATATAGACAGCCCTAGGCAGGGCAATATATTGCCAAAATTCCTAACCATTGATGAAATTGATCGACTGATTGTCACTGCCACCAATCATGACGGCATCAAGGGCAAACGCCTTCTGGCGATGGTAGAACTGATGTATGCCACCGGCATGCGCGTCTCCGAACTGGTTGAACTGCCTTTTGCCGCTGCGGCGCGTGACCCGCAAATGCTGATCGTTCGTGGCAAGGGAAACAAGGAGCGGCTCGTTCCGCTGTCCGATCCTGCCCGTGATGCCTTAAGGGATTATCTTGAAGTCCGGGCATCGTTTATTCCGGTCACCAAGGCAAACCAGCCCGGTCAATCACCCTATCTGTTTCCGTCGCGCGGTAAATCGGGTCATCTGACGCGCCAGATGTTCCTCAATATGGTCAAGGACCTTGCCGCCGAAGCCGGAATTGCCCCGTCACGGGTTTCCCCGCACGTCTTGCGTCATTCCTTTGCCAGCCACCTTCTGGCAAACGGGGCCGATTTGCGCAGCCTGCAACAGATGCTGGGCCATTCGGATATTTCAACGACACAAATCTATACCCACGTCCTCGAATCGCGGTTACGTGGCCTTGTGCAGGAACACCATCCGCTTGCTCAACTGCAACGTGGCTGACTCCGCCCGCCAGAATCTCAAAATTTGTCTAGCTCTCTGTATAAGAAACCTCGACCAAATGCTGTGAAAAGTGTCGGTTTTCTGCGGATGTCATATATTCGTAACTGTACTGTCATCAGGTTGTTGCCGATCCTGCGTTAGGAGCTTTGCATGTACCGTGATGCTCCTGCCGTTCAGAGGATTCAGTAAATTTTTCAAGATCGGGGAATAGCCTTGGCATTTGATGCGGAGGATGAACTGACCGCGGACAGAGCTGCCGGCTCGGCACTCCGCCTTCGGAACTGGAAGCAGATCGTCGAAAAAGTCGACTTTGCCTTTCAACCGATCGTCAACCCGCATACCGGCCACATATTTGGCTACGAAGCGCTTTTGCGTCGCTGGGAAGACAGCGGCTTTGACTCGATCCAGTCCCTTTTCGATACGGCGTGGGAAACCGGCAATCTGCACGGTGTTGACATGATGCTGCGCGAAAAGGCGATTACAAAGTTTGCCCGCCTGCCCGAAGCACGCCGATTGAAACTATTTTACAATTTTGACAGTCGTGTGGTCCGTACCCCGGATTATCAGCCGGGCCGCACCGCCGAATTGCTGCGTAAGGCCGGTCTTGAACGCGACACCATCTTTCTTGAAATTTCAGAACGTCACGACATCAGCAACGCCCAATACCTTCAGGATATTCTGACGCGATATCGCAGTCAGGGTTTCAAGGTTGCGATCGACGACTATGGCAGCGGCTTTGCCCAGCTTCGCGCGCTTTACGAATGCGAACCAGACATCATCAAGATCGACCGGTTCTTCATCGACGGGATTGATCGCGACCGGCGCAAGGAACTGTTTGTATCCCAAATCACGGCTTTCGCGCATATGATTGCCGCACAGGTCGTGGCCGAAGGCGTTGAAACCCGCGAAGAGTTTTTGTGCTGTCGACGGATTGGATGCGATCTGGTGCAGGGATTTTTCATTGCACGGCCATCGGTCGACCTGCCGGAACGTACAGATATCGTCCCTGCCATTTCCGGGGTTGCGATAGAAAACCGGCGCGGGGTAGAACGCGACGGCGATGTTTTGCGGTCCTATTTGCTCGAGACGCCACCGATCGAAAACAACATCAATCCGGTGGAAATCCTGTCCTATTTCCAGAAAAATACCGACATCGCCATTGCACCGGTTATCAACAGGCAGGGCGAACCGCTTGGCGTGATCAGGGATTCGGATTTCAAGGCTTTCATATACACGCCATTTGGTCGCGAGCTTTTGCAAAACCCGGCCAACCGCACAAATATCAGCCGTTTTTTGCGCCGCTGCCCAATTGCCGATATCAATACCAGTCTGTCAGAACTGCTTGAAACCTTTGTCACGGCAAACTCGCTTGACGGTGTGATCCTGACTGAAAAGGGGGTTTACCTTGGCGTGCTTGATCAAAGTGCCCTGCTGCGCGCGGTTAATGAACGCAATACGCTAAATGCGCGCGATGAAAATCCGCTGACCCGTCTTCCTGGAAACAGTGCGATTTATCGCTACGCGGCCAACGCACTTGCCAAACCGCGCCGTCGTCGCTTTGCCGTTTACTTTGATTTCGACAATTTCAAACCCTTCAACGACCTTTACGGTTTCCGGCAAGGGGATCGCGCCATACTGCTTTTCAAGGATATATTGGGTAAAGCGCTAAGCCAGAATGACTGGTTTGTTGGTCACATCGGCGGCGATGATTTCTTTGCCTATGTCCAGTCAATTGACTTCGAGGATGCCGTAAGTGCGGTTCAACGTGCCCAATCCATGTTCGATGAACAGATCAAAAGTTTCTATGACGCCCAAACCCGAGATCAGGGTTACCTGATCGGCAAGGGGCGCAACGGAGAAAGCAGCGAATTTCCTTTGATGACGGTTAGTGCGGCATTGGTACGTATCCCGCCGGAACGCACAGACATTACGCTTGACCATATCTCGATCGAGGCCGCAAAACTCAAAACGATTGCCAAAAATAGCGTCACCCGCTTTGCCGCGGGCCATTACGCGCCGGACAATATCGCGCCGATGATACAGGAACCCGGATAACAGGCGATACGCGTTATCGTTGCAAATAACGCTTTTCTTTAAAATCGCTGACGCTAAAATCCGGAAAATGCAGCACACCTGTTTTGCTGCCCGTTATAACAAATGTAGCGAGCCGTCCCGCCATCATGGTCAGCGTTACCAGCACTTCTGAAATTCTGCCACCGATTCCGGTTCGCCCGGCAAGTCCGGTATCGCCACGTGCATCCCAGACGCAGCAGGAACAGAAGCAATCCGTCGAGCAGGTCGCAAACTCGATCCAGCTTTCTGACGAAGAAATCGAACGCGTTCAGCGTGCCGCGGAAACAGCCCGCAATGAACGCCGGTTTCAGGATGGCCAGACTGCCCTGACACTTGAAAATAATCAGACCGATGATGCCGCCAACAGCTACGGGGCCAACGGGAAGTCCAGTCACACCTTCGCCAGCGGTGCCAACAACCGTGGCAGTCTTGTTGATTTCTACGTCTAACCTGACAGCAACGATAAACCGGCCTTAAAGCCCAAGGGCACGTTTCCACCCATCCCAGTTCCAGATCAGTTCTGCAATCCGGTCATAACCGGCCCGGTCCGGGTGATAGCCATCTCCACGACGAAGCGCGCGCTGCCAATCCTGATCGGCAAGCGTCATTGCATGCAGATCAAGATAAGGCACGTCAAAACCCCGCGCCGTTTCGGCATATATCTGGTTTAGCCCTTCAAGGCGTTCGTTGATTTCCTTACTAGACTTGCCGCCGTCAATGACTGCCTGCGGTCCGATCCACAAGGTCGGCGCCAATTTGGATGCTTCGCCTATGATCTCTGCTGCATTTGCCGCCGATTTGGCGGGGGAAACCCGCATGGTAGTTTCCTCACCACGGTCTTCGGCATGGTTGGCATCATTCACACCAAAACTGAACATCAAAACCGTCGGGAATTCCGGCACCATGCGAAGTTCGGCCTCGAACTTCCAACGGGCTTTCAGCCCCTCGCTGGTTTCGGCACGAATGCCCAGATTATAGATCGTCGTTTCGCGCTTGGCCTCGTCCAGCAACCGGCGACCTAGCCGTATTGGCCAACCACCTTTATCCCCATCGCGCACGCCATTGACCAGACTGTCCCCAAAACAGCAAATACGATGACCTGTAACGCCTTCGGCCATGATTACTCCTGCAACTTTGCGGCATTCTGCGCCGCCAAATAATTCATCAGTTCCTCACGACCGGGCGCAAAGGCATTGGCAATCCAGTATTCTTCCGCCATCTTCAACAACCAGCCCATTGTCGGCCCAGCGGTCACAAAACCCGCTGCGAGAAGATCCCGCCCCTGAATTGGCATTTTAACATCCACCCAATCTGTTGCCGCCTGCAACAAAGCCTGCCAATCGCGGTTTTCGCCACTGCTGGCCCGTGGCGGGATCGCCGCACGCGCCGCCCAGGCAATCAAAACCGCATCGCGAAAGGCATCCGGCCCGATGCGATAAAGATCACGTCGGACCGTATCCTCGGACAAATCGGCACTGATAAGATTGGCATTGGAAATCATTGCCGCGAAACGGTCGGCTTCGTCGTTGGACAATCGCAATGCCCTGCCAAATTCGGTTGCCGCCTGCAGATCATCCTCAACATTTTCCGGCACACGATACAAGGCTGCAAGACGGCGCAGCGGATCGGGCCGAATGGCCGGATCGGCAAGAGCCGTACTATCAAGCCATTCCATCATGCGTAGCCGAGATGTATCTGCCAGATCCGGCAAAATAACCGGTAACACATTAAAACCGATCATTTCGGTAATCGTGGCGGCCGGGCTGCGTGAACGCAGCAATTTAAGCATCTCATCGCGAATACGCTCGGGTGAGATACCCCGAAGACCTTGCGCCCCCTTACGGCAAGCTTCCGCACCAATCGGATCAAGGGGGGGCCGCCCGAACCATGACTGAAACCGAAAAAATCGCAGGATACGAAGGTAATCTTCTTCAATCCGGTCTTCGGCAATACCGATGAAACGTACCCGGCCCTCGCGCAAATCTGTTTCACCGTCAAACGGATCATAGATCGTCCCGTCCAGATCGCAATAAAGCGCATTGAATGTAAAATCACGACGTCTGGCATCGCCAAGCCAGCTATCAGTAAAGGCGACTTCTGCATGACGGCCATCGGTCGTGACATCAATGCGCAGCGTCGTGATTTCATAGGCCGATGCATCGGTTATCGCCGTCACCGTGCCATGTTTAAGCCCAGTGGGGATAACTTTGAGCCCCGCCTTTTCAAGGGCAACAACGGTTTCTTCCGGCTTCAGGTCGCACGCGATATCCACATCGATCAGATCGCGTTTCAAAAGCGCATCGCGTACGATCCCGCCAACAAAGCGGGCAGTGCCGCCATGTGCTGCAATTGCATCAAATACTCGCCCCGTGTCGGGATGCTTCATCACCCCGTAGGGCTGCAGATGCCCGGTTGCTGTCAGTTCGGTCATCGATAAATCTTTGCTGGCCTGAAACCTTGCAGGCGGATGTCTTTTTTCCGGGTTATTCCTTGGGTTCGAAAAATCCCGGCTGAACGACACCGTCCTTTAATACAGGCGGATGATAAATGGAATCAGGTGATGCACCAGTCCCGAGTGCCGTTACAATCAGGATTACCGCCGCCAATGCCACACCAATACCAAGCAGCAAAAGCCACGGCCCTTTGTCCCAGGGCGGAATAACATCATGTCCTTCTCGAATGGCCTTTGCCCGCGCCCACTTAAGCCAAAGACCGTAAACAAGAAACGGCAGGATTACGGGAATGGCAATCTGAATAATCTGTCGCAGCATTACCGATAGTCTCCAATCATTACCGTTCAGTACTCGCCTTAAGAACCTCGCTGAAATTCACCAGCATTCCAGCCGTTGCCCCCCAGATATAATATTCCTGATACGGGATGGCAAAATAGCGGCGCTTTACCCCTTCGAAGGTCACGGTCTGAAGTTTCTGGTTGTGGGGTTCAAGGATGAATTCCAGTGGCACTTCAAACACTTCTGCCACTTCATGTGCATCCGGCGCAAGTTCGAAAGGTGGTGTGATCAGTCCAACGACCGGTGTCACCTGATAGCCGGTTACGGTATAATAATCGTCCAGACGGCCAACCAGCTCGATATGTGTCCGTGCCAGACCAATTTCTTCCTCGGTCTCGCGCAGGGCCGTTTCCTCGAGGGTACTATCATGGTCTTCCTGACGACCACCGGGAAAACTGATTTGCCCGGCATGATCGCTGAGATGGTCGGTGCGCCGCGTCAAAATCACATGCAGGCCTTCGTCGCGACGCACAACCGGCACAAGAACGGCTGCCGGACGCGCAATCAGTTCCCCCTCGGCAAAGTCGCGCGCGCGTGATTTCGATCCCGGATAGTCAACCGTGTGGTCCCCACGCCGTTGCAGAATATCATCACGCGGCGCATTCAGCGCGGCAATGATCTGGGCCGGTGTCATTCTCCAGCCTCCAGCGTTCCGATCTCGAAGAACTGATTGTTACTGTAAACACCAATACGCATTTTGCCGGTCTCCGGTTCTTTAAGCTCGTCGGCCATATCGACCAACTGATAAAATACAGCCCGGTTCAGTCGGGCCTCAAGACCGCGATCAAGCTTCACATAGGGCGACGGTTCACCAGTTTCGGGATCGTGTTCAACCCTTAAACCATGATTTTTATCAAGCTCGACCCACTGATCAATATTGGTTCGAAAACGGATGACAGATGCCGTACTCTCGCCGGTTTTTTCCAGCTCGACCGCAATGAAAGCAACATCTTCGACCTCAATGCGCGCCATCTCGGCCGGGGTCACCAGCCAGTGCCCGCCTTCCTCGTCGCGTTGCAGGACAGATGCGAAAAGTTTGACAAGTTCGATACGGCCAATCGGCCCACCTTGATAGAACCAGGTTCCATCACGACCTATAGACATGGGAATATCGCCACATATCTGTGGATGGCGTCCACCTGCCGGTTTTCCGGCGCGAAGGCGGGTCCAGAGCTTTTCGGCAAGATCGACGGTTTTTTCGTTACTGCTCATGCTATACACTTAGGTCCGAAACCAAAAGATTGCGCGCTTTTATAACGCTGATACCATCCTTATTGGGTAACCGGCTTCGATTACCGGCACAACAGAGGAAGCAAAGTTTCCTGTCATGACAAACGCGCCACGTTTTCCCGAAGAAATGGGTCTTTCACAAGACAGCAGCCTTGAACGCGACGCAGGGCGGCTTGACGCCTGTGTTGGCCGGTTGAACGAGGCCCGCAAGATGGTTTCATCTGTTATATTTGGGCAGAATGAAGCCGTAGAGCAAACACTTATCGGCATTTTATCCGGCGGACATGTCCTGATGGTGGGGGCGCCCGGACTTGGCAAGTCATTACTGGCCCATACATTGGGAAAAGTCCTTGGCCTGCTTGATAAGCGTATCCAGTTCACACCTGACCTGATGCCGGCCGATATCCTTGGCTCCGAAGTTCTGGAAGAAGGCGCAGACGGTAAACGCGCATTTCGTTTCATCAAGGGCCCGGTTTTCTGTCAGTTGCTTCTGGCCGATGAAATCAACCGCGCCAGCCCGCGCACCCAGTCCGCCCTGTTGCAGGCCATGCAGGAACGCGAAGTATCCGTCGCCGGTTACAGCCACAAGCTTCCGGAACCGTTCCACGTTTTGGCAACCCAGAACCCGCTGGAACAAGAAGGCACCTATCCCCTGCCCGAGGCACAGCTTGATCGTTTCCTTCTGGAAGTCCGGCTGGGCTATCCCGATCAGGATGAAGAACGACGCATCGTAACCGAAACCACTGGCCGCTATCCTGTGCGCCCGCGGCAGGTGCTTCAGGCCGACGATCTGGCCGAAGCACAGGATTTCGTCCGGCGTCTGCCAATGCCCGACCGGGTGCTTGATACCATCATTGCACTTTGCCGCGAATGCCGACCGGAAAGCACGCATATGGCCGATATCCGCGATAATGTTGCCTGGGGCCCCGGCACACGTGCGGCACAGGCCCTGTCGCTTGCCTGTCGCGCACGTGCCATGCTGTTTGGCCGCTTCGCCCCGTCAATCGAAGATATCGAAGCCCTTGCCGTTCCGGTGCTTCGCCATCGTTTCGGCTTGACCTATGGGGCACGTGCCGAGGGTTTCACCGCCAGAGGCCTGATCACCAACGCGCTGGAACACCTGCAGGAGAAATAAGAATTGGCATTGGCTGCGGTCCACGATCATGTTGCAGCAGCGCGGGCACTTGCGGCCCGATTGCCGCAACTGATCGATGAAAGCCGACGCATGGCGATCAGCTTGCGAAGCGGCCTTCATGGCAACCGCAAAGTCGGCCCTGGCAGCGATTTCTGGCAGTTCCGCCCCTATATCACTGGCGACCCGACCAACCAGATCGACTGGCGTCGTTCCGCGCGTAGCGATCATACCTTTATCCGTCAGACCGAATGGCAGGCCAGCCACAATTACTGGATCTGGCCGGTTCTATCGCCATCCATGTACTGGTCGTCTGCACGAGACATCCCTTTCAAGGCCGAACGCACTCTTGTCATTTCCATCGCACTTGCCGATCTGCTGCTGCGCAACGGGGAAACGGTCGGAACATTCGATGCCGAACGGACCCGCATCACATCTGCCGAACATCTTGAAAAACTGGCCCACGCCATGCTGGCAAGCCCGGGTAACATCACCGACCATGCCGGTTCGATGCATGCCGGTCGCAAACATTCCGTTCTGGTGCTGGGTGATTTTCTGGAATTCATCGACAGCAGTCAGTCACCGATCCGCGCGATCAAAACCCTTGGCCAGTATCAGAATGACGGCGCACTTGTGCATGTTCTTGATCCCGCTGAAATAGAGCCCCCCTTTACCGGTCGGGTCAATTTCATGGATACCGACGATCAGATAATATACCGAAGCGAACGGTTCGAAGACCTTCGGGAAGGTTTCCGCCAGCGCGCCAGAACATGGCGCGCTGACATCAGGGATGCTGCGCGTGAAAACGACTGGCTGTGTGATCAGCATGTAACATCGGAAAGTGCAAGCCCTACTCTGCTTGCCCTTTATCAGCATCTAAGCGAACGCCAAAGCCAAAGCGGCTCTAACGGACGTGGCCGTCCGGCGATGAACCGCAACAGTCCGACGAGGCCGCGATGAACCTTGCGGCCATCACCTTTTTATATCCTGCGATGCTGGCCGGTCTTCTGGTTTTGCCGATTGTCTGGCTGATCATCCGATCCGCACCACGGCCGCCCAAACAGATCGTTTTTCCGGCAGCTCGACTGTTACGGGGGCTGCGCGCCAACCGCCGCGACATGCAACGCGCACCTATCTGGCAAACGCTTTTACGCTGCCTCATCCTGACCATGCTGATCCTTACTGCCGCACGCCCCGTGCTTAACAGAACGGAATTTTCGCGCAACGAGGGCGCTATTCTGATCATTGCCGAAAACAGCTGGTCATCGGCCGCGAACTGGCAGGAATATCGCACCGGCCTTCGTCAGATCATCAATCAGGCACGGCTTGATTTGCGCAGTATCTATATCGCACAAACCGCACCCGAAGCGTACGGTGCAACAACAACCAGATTACCCGATATTATCGGCCCGCTATCACCGCACGAAGCTGACCGTTTTATTGATCGCCTGCATCCCCGCCCCTGGGCCCCTGATTACATGGCCCTGTCAAACCGGATCGCGGACCATCAGCATATGGCCAATTCCATCGGCAGCATTATGTGGCTGACGGATAATATGGAACAACCTGCCAAGGCCGATCTTGCCAACGAACTTGGTACCATTGCACCGATTACCGTACTTGGTCCCAAACGTGAAAACCGCATCGCGGTTCAATCGCTGACACGCAACCGTACCGGACTTGATATCACCCTGGCCCATCAGAATGTGAATGCGCCAGGCGAATTTGCTCTTCTTGCGCGCAATGAACGTGGTCAGGTTCTGTTGCGTCACACCTTAAAAATTGAACCAGCAACCCATCAGACCAGAACCGAAATCCCACTACCCAACGACATCACCAATTCGATACAGTCCGTAGGAATAGAAGGCATAGAATCCGCTGCCACGGTCTTTCAAACCGGTGCCCGCTGGCAACAGCGAAAAGTCGGCGTGATTGTTAGTTCCGGCGATAGTCCGGTGCTGCTCTCTGATAGATATTTCTTTCTGGACCGGGCAATTTCCCCCTATGCGGACCTAACCTATGCCCCACTTGGAAAGCTACTTGAAAGCGGGATGGATATTCTCGTCGCCACCGGACCGATTTCCGGTCTTGGCAGCCAATATTCTGTCCTCGAACGCTGGGTCCGGGATGGCGGCATGCTGGTACGCTTCGCCGGGGACAGCACGACCGAGGTCGAACCGGAATTCCTGCCCGTGACACTGCGTCTTGGCAATCGGGATTTCGGCGGATCGATGTCTTGGGAAAAACCGAAACGACTTCTGGCATTTCCGGAAACCAGTCCATTTTTCGGCGTCCCGATTCCCGAAGAAATCACAGTAAGCCGACAACTTCTTGCTGAACCCGATCCGGAAATTGTTGCCAAAACATGGGCCCGCCTGACCGACGGCACCCCTCTGATCACAAGTGCCCCGCGCAATGCCGGGCGAATTGTTCTTTTCCATGTAACCCCATGGGCGGACTGGTCGAACCTTCCGATGTCAGGGCTGTTTGTCGAAATCTGGCAACGTCTTTTACCTCTGGCAAGCCCAAGTGACCGGTCAGGGGCCGAACTGCAAACAAGCCTGCCCCCCCAATCCGTGCTTGATGGCTTTGGTCGTGCCCATCAACCTGATGCAACGATCCTGCCCTTGCGCACCCCCTTGCCGATGCCTGACCCACGACACCCACCGGGGATATACGGCGAAAATGGTCAGGCCGTTGCGCTTAACCTCGGTTCATTCCTTGAAAATCTTGACAGCCAGGTACGATGGCCGTCCGACACGGACATGCGCGAAATCACCGATCAGGACCAGATTGATCTTGCCGCGATGTGCTTGATGGTCGCGATGCTGCTTCTGATCCTTGACGGGGTTGCCTTGATACTGGTACATCATGTCAGCCTAAGACGCGCGCGGCATAAAGATGCCCTGACATCTCTCCTTCTACTGGCATTTATCGGTGCTTCAGTAACGATGACGATGCTGCTGGATGGACGCGACGCCATGGCGGTCGAGACACAGGCCGCCGCCTTGCAACCACGTATCGCCTATCTCAAGACGGATGTTGCACCGATTGACCGTCTCAGTCAGTCGGGACTAGCCGGTTTGACCGAAATCCTGCGTCGGCGGACTGCCGCCGATCTGGCCGCTCCAGATGCTATTGACCCAGAAGCCGATGATCTCAGTTTTTATCCGCTGATCTATTGGCCTCTGGTTGACGGACAGCAACCTTTTTCCGACTTCGCCCGGTCGCGGATCAACCGGTATCTCGATAGCGGTGGCATGATCCTGATTGACAGCCGTGATCAGGAAGTAGAACCCGCCCGCCTGCGTCGATTACTGGCCGGGCTGGAAATCCCGATTCTCGACAAGGCACCGGGCGATCATATCCTGTTTCGAAGTTTCTATCTGCTGGACCATGCCTATGGCCGCTTTACTGCGCCGCTTTGGCTTGATGCAAGGCCCGATCAACGGTTGGACGGTGTTGCGTCTGTTCTGTTTGGCGGGAATGACTGGGCATCGGCCTGGATGCTGAACGAAGGCATCCAGACAGAGAGCCGCACCGATGATATTTCCCCCCGTCAGCGTGAAATGGCCTGGCGGTTTGGGATTAATCTGGTGATGTATGCGCTTACCGGCAGTTACAAGGGGGATCAGGTCCATTTGCCTGCAATCCTTGAAAGGCTTGGCCGATGAACGAGAGCTGGCAGGATTTTCAGATCGCACCATTGCTTGATGTCGAACTACTGCAAATACTTACCATCGCCTGTGTTATCGCCATTCTGCTTTTTGCGGTATTTCGCCTGCGGGGTACGATCTGGCGGGCAATCGCAATGGCGTTGATGCTGCTGGCAGTGATTGCCCCGCAATTTACCGATCAGAACCGCGAAAAGTTAAGCGATATCGTGCTTGTGCTGGTGGATCGTTCCAATAGCCAGAATATCGGCAACCGCACAGACCAGACGGATGCGGCAATTTCGCAGATACGCAACCGCTTTGCCGACGATCCAAGTATTGAACTGCGCATCGAAGATGTGCCGGGTGAAACCGATACCCTGATGTTTGCCGCCCTTGATCGACTTCTTGGCGGAATCCCGCGCGAACGACTGGGCGGGGTTGTCATGATTACCGACGGTCAAGTTCACGATATTCCCGCCAATCTCGATCTTGGCGCCCCCCTGCATGCGCTCATCACCGGGCGTGAAGATGAACACGACCGTCGTTTGCAAATTCGCCAGACAGCCGATTACGGCATTGTTGGCAAGAACGCGGATTTCATGGTCGAAGCCATTGATCGCAACCTTTCGACCGGAAGCCCGGTATCGGTCCGCATGCTATACGAAGATGGCACCGAACGGAATCTGACGCTGCCAGCCAATGAGCCGCACCGCGTCACCATTCCTGTGCCCCATGCCGGGCCGGTGATCGCCGAATTGCGCATGGATGAAAATCCTGACGAATCAGATCAGACCAACAACCGGCTGATCCTTGAAACGACCGGCGTTCGTGATCGGCTCCGTGTCCTGCTGCTTTCGGGCGAACCGCATCCCGGTGAACGGGCATGGCGGAACCTTCTGCGTGCCGATCCCGGCGTTGATCTGGTGCATTTCACAATCCTTCGCCCACCAGAGAAAGGCGACGATACCCCGATCAACGAATTGGCCCTGATCCCGTTTCCAATCCGTGACCTGTTTGAAGTGCGTCTGCGGCAATTCGATCTGATCATTTTTGATCGTTATCAGATGCGCGGAGTTTTACCCCCCCATTATCTGGAAAAGGTCGTTGATTATGTCCGCTGGGGTGGTGCGGCTCTTGTGGTCGCAGGACCGGAATATCTTGGACCTGACGGGCTTTCAAACACAGTTCTGGGTGATTTGATGCCGGTTCGCGCAACGGGGCGTGTCATTGAACAACCTTTTGCCCCTCGCGTGAATACAGCCGGGCGCATTCATCCAGTCACAGCCCCGATTGCAGGATCGCTCAATACCCCCCCTAAATGGGGTCGCTGGTATCGGCAGATCGAAACCCGCGAAGCTGACAACGACGTTATGACGCTTCTCACCGGGGCGGATCAATTACCGCTGCTTTCATTGCGGCGCGTTGAAGAAGGCCGGGCCGCGATGCTGAGTTCGGATCAGATGTGGCTTTGGCAGCGCGGCCATGATGGTGGGGGACCGATTGCCGAATTGCTGCGCCGACTGTCACACTGGCTGATGAAGGAACCTGCCCTTGACGAAAACACCATCGCCACCGAACGCAGTGCTGATGGTAAAAGTCTAACCCTGATCTGGCGCAAGATCGGGGCTGAACCGACAACCGCAACCGGCGCCAATCCGGAAACCGGTGAAGTTGTGCGCACTGCCTTTGAACGGAAATCCGATCAGACATGGCAGGCTACACTGCCCATCGCAGAACGCGGCCTGATCCGTGTTCAGGCCCTTGACCGCGACGGGGGGACACAGTCGGCATTACATGTCGACCGAGATGTATTGACCAGTGAACGCCGCAACACCAACTCCACACCAGATCTGTTACACGAACTGGTTCTTGCCAATGGCGGATACATTGATCGCCTCGAAAAGGGACTTCCCGATTTCCGCCGCGTAAAAGAAGAACGTGTCTGGTTTGGCAGCAATTGGGCGGGTTTGATGGAAACGGAAAGCTATCGCACAGTGATCGGTGGCATTACCAATCTATTGCCGCTTCCGGTCATTGCTATTCTTCTGGGGGTGATGTGCCTGATCGGCTGGCGGACTGAAAGTAAGTAGCCTTATTCAGCCGGATACATCGTTTTGTGGAAATTGCATAATCCGCCACGGAACTTTTCCACCAGAAAATCGATGAAAATGCGCACCTTGGTTGGCAGATGGCGTCGTTCAGGATACACGGCGTAAATCCCGCCACTGGCCAGCGAATTATATTCCCTCAGGATTTCGACCAGTGATCCTTTTTGAAGCGCCTCGGCAACAATGAATTCCGGTTCGCGCGCGATTCCCAGGCCCCGGGTGGCCGCGAACGAAGTGAAGTCACCATTGTTACACGACATAACTGGATTGACGCGAACATTGATCTGCCCTTCTGGCCCTTCAAATTCCCAGACATTCGGGCTGGGAAGGTTGGTATAGGCAAGTGTTCGGTGGTTGGCCAATTCGGTTGGATGTTTGGGTTCACCATGTTCGGCGATATAGCCCGGCGATGCGACGACATAACCGTTATAGTCGGCAAGCTTGCGGGCAATCAGGCTGGAATCCTTTAACCGGGTAATGCGGATGGCCATATCGAACCCTTCGGCAACCAGATCAACCATGTGATCGGCCAGATGAATATCGACATGCAAACCCGGATGCAGGCCCATGAATTCAGACACCAGATCAGGCATATACCGCTGGCCAAATGTCAGCGGGGCCGAAATCCGGAGCGTACCCCGCGGTGTGCCCCGTAAATCGGTCAGGGCATGTTCGGCTGTTTCGATTTCCTCAACCACGCGCGCGCAGTGCTGATAAAAAGTTGCCCCCGCGTCGGTCAGGCTCAACCGGCGTGTCGTGCGATTAAGCAAACGAATGCCAAGACTGTCTTCAAGCTTGGTAACATGCTTGCTCACTGCGGATTTGGACATGGCAAGTTTGCGCGCGGCACCGGAAAAGCTTTGCTCCTCCACAACGCGGGCAAAAACCGTCATTCCATCCAGATTGCCGATCAGCATTGCTTCGCCCCTGTCCGAGTACCGAATAATTGTTGCCCATTTGGAAACAAATTAATGTCATATCGCCCGATTGCGTTCAACGGGGAAATGACGATGATGGGAACAACCACCCCGGCCGCACGTAATCGGCATATCACGGGACCAACAAAAACCGGAGGATACGATTATGGGCCTTTTGGTCGACGGAGAATGGAAAGACCAATGGTACGACACGAAATCGACCGGCGGTAAGTTCAAACGGCAGGATTCCGCATTCCGGAACTGGCTGTCTCAAGACAGAGACGCAGAATTCCCCGCCGAAGCCGGACGCTATCACCTGTATGTTTCCTATGCCTGCCCGTGGGCACATCGCACGCTGATCTTCCGCGCCCTCAAGGGACTGAAAGACATGATTTCAGTTTCGGTCGTGCATTGGCGCATGCTTGAAAATGGCTGGGAATTTGCCCCAGATGACGGGCTGCCAGATCATCTTGGCAATTACCGTTTCATGCATCAGATTTATACAGCAGCAGAACCCGACTACACTGGGCGAGTTACGGTGCCGGTACTGTGGGACAAGAAAACCAACCGGATTGTTAGCAATGAGTCTGCTGACATCATCCGGATGCTCAACACCGCCTTTGATGCTCTGGGTGCCAAACTCGGCGATTACTATCCCAAAGACCTCCGTCTCGAAATCGATGCGATCAATGAGCGTGTCTATAACGATGTTAATAACGGTGTTTACAAATCCGGTTTTGCGACCGCACAGGGTGCTTATGAAGATGCCGTGACAACGCTTTTTGGCACTCTGGACTGGCTGGAAGATCGTCTGTCGACCCATCGCTATCTGACGGGGGACCGCCTGACGGAGGCCGACTGGCGGTTATTCACCACCCTGATCCGTTTTGATCTGGTCTATCACGGGCATTTCAAATGCAATCTGAAAATGCTGAAGGACTACCCAAATCTTTGGGCCTATACGCGCGAACTTTATCAGGTGCCCGGCATTAAACAGACCGTGTTCTTTGAACATATCAAGGGCCACTATTATGAAAGCCACCTGATGATCAACCCGACAGGCATCGTACCCAAGGGACCTGTTCTCGATCTTGATATACCACATGTCCGAGACAAACAGTTCGCCGGATAGATAGCACGCCCTGCCCGATTTGTCGGCTGACAACACCACGCCCAAACAAAACCCCCGCAGAAGTTCTGCGGGGGTTTTGCATTCCGAAAACCGGAAATTATTAATTCAGGCGACCTTTGATTTCCGCAATTGCGCTATCGACAAGCTCGTCTGCCTTTGCAGCAGTAACCTTTTCGGAAACCAGTGCAAATGTGGCCTGTGCCGCGATTTCGGCCACACGGGCACGAACTTCGGCAATGGCCTGGGTTTCGAGATTGGCAATACGGTCCATGGCCTGCTGTTCACGACGCTTCAGCGACGCTTTCAGTTCAGCCTGGGCATTCTCCAGCATGCGGTCGGCTTCCACCTTGGCATGGGCGCGGATTTCATCCGCTTCCTTCAATGCTTCGCGCTGTTTGGCCTGATATTTGGCCAGAAGCTCCTGAGCTTCTTCACGCAGGCGCTGTGCTTCATCCAGCTCTTCCGAGATTTTCTGCGCACGCTTGTCGAGTGCGCCGGAAATACCCTTAACAGCCTTGAAACCGCCGAAACCGGCAACCAGCAAGAAAGAAAGCGTGGTCCAGGTGTAAGGATCGGTAAGGAACGTAACCTCGTGCGGGGTTGCCATCTTCTTACTCTCCTACGATCGCCGAAACAGCCTTGTCGGCAGTTTTGGCCTGAACCTTGACACCGATAAGCTTGTCGGTTGCTTCACGGGCGATTTCGGATGCAGCTTCAGCCACACCTTTCATTGCGTCGTCTTTCGCACCGGCAATTGCCTTTTCGGCATCAGCGGTCTTTTTCGACAGTTTCTTGACCAGCGCTTCGGTTTTCGCAGCTTGCTCTGCAGCTGCTTTTTCCGTTGCTTCGCGAATATCTGCCTGTGCGGCATCACGAGCTTCTGCCAAGGCAGCCTCATACTTCGCAATAGCGGCATCGGTTTCGTCTTTCAACGCCCGAGCCTTGCCAAGATTGTCTTCAATGGTCTTGTGACGGCGTTCCAGAACTTCGCCAACCTTCGGCAGCGCGATTTTCGACATCAGGAAATACAGGATGCCAAAAATAACGAACAGCCAGAAGATCTGTTCCGAGAACGTCGCAATATCAAACTGCGGCATAGCCTACTCCCGAATTCAACGACACCGGCGAGGGGTATCCTCGCCGGGCCGAGTATTCGCGCAAAAGGCGCCGATTAGCCGAACAGAACGATCAGCGCAACGACGAGTGCGAACAGTGCAATAGCTTCGGTAACGGCAAAGCCGATCCAGCCATACAGTTCAACGTCGCCTTTTGCAGCCGGGTTACGGCCAACAGTCGCAATCAGGCTCGACCAGATGTTACCAACCCCGATACCGGCACCAATCATGCCAATAGCAGCCAGGCCAGCACCGATCATCTTAGCAGCATCGAGTTCCATAACTTCACCCTTTCGAATTTCTTAAAGGCAATCAGAAGAGATCACACCGGTCCACGAGCATTAGTGCATGTGGATTGCATCATGGAGATAGATGCAGGTGAGAATGGTGTAGACATAAGCCTGAAGCGCAGCAATGCCGAACTCCAGAACCGTAATCCCCGTCAGAAGAGCAAACGGAAGGACGCCGAAGATGCCGATCAGGCCGACGAACCCGCCAATCACTTTCAGCATGATGTGTCCGACGGTCATGTTCGCAAACAGTCGGATCGCCAAGCTGAACGGACGAGAGAAATAGGAGATGATTTCAATCGGGATCAGAATGAAGGCCGTTGCAATCGGCGCACCTGCCGGGAAGAACATCCGGAAATAATGCGTACCGTGGCGAACGAAGCCGATAATGGTCACACCGATAAAGATCACCAGAGCCATCGCAAAAGTCACAGCGATATGGCTCGTAAAAGTAAAGCTGTGCGGGATCATGCCAAGCAGGTTCCCGAACAGAACAAACATAAACAGGGTGAAAACGAACGGGAAATACTTGCGACCCGCGGTCCCCACGTTATCTTTCAACATATTGGCGACGAATTCATACATCACCTCGGCGGCACCCTGCCAACGGCCAGGTACCAATGCCCCACGACGCATGCTGAGCGTCATGAAGCCCGTTACGAGAACGGCTGCGATCACCATCCAAAGTGCGGAGTTGGTGAAGGAAACATCAATGCCGGCAACCGAAAGCTCGGCCAAGGGCTTGATTTCAAACTGCTCTAGCGGTCCAGCCACCGTAATCCTCGCTCAATCTTTTGAGGGCCAAGGCTAATCCTTGTCCCCCTGCTTGCGCTCCCCCATCGCGCGTCCAAGTCCGACTGCACTGTCGAATCCTTTGGCCACCCGATAAGCGTTAAGACCACCAGCACCTGCTCCGAGAAATACAAACAGAACAAGCAGCCAGGGCGTCGTACCAAGCACCCGATCCAGCGCCCAGCCAATCAATAGTCCTACAAGAACAGCAGCGATCATTTCCGCCGAAATTCTCATTCCTAATGCCATCCCTTGGGATGGTTTGCCGGTCGCCCGGTTCGGGCTGTGCGTTTCTTCACGCTTGCTTGCTACGGCCACCAACTTGCTTTCAAGCTCTGCTAATGAAGCGCGATCTTTATCATCGCTCATTGTCGTGAACCCCGCTGTGGCAGCCTTGCAAACGTCGCAAGGAAATGCGCGGGCAACATACTTAGCGCCCCATAGGCTGTCAAGCCGTAAAACCCCACCTTGCCGGGGGCACAAAATTGACATTAAACATCTGTTTTATAACAATTTTACTGTCAAAATGTGTGATCATTCACATTTGACGTTAGGCGATAGTCGCAGCTGCATTTATCAGAGTTTTCCATAAACAACCGCTTACAACTGGCGGTTTCCCTTGGTTCCTGGCCAGTTGAACCGCTGAATTGGGCTTCTGAGTAACCATTGTGAAATCAATCGCTTTTTATTGATTTCCGCCTTTTGCCGCGCGGTTTCGCTCCGGCTTCCTGCTAACAGCTTCATATCCACGGCAAGAAACCGCGTGACATCAAACCGATTCATCTGAAACCAGCCCTTTTAATAAGAGGCAAACGGATTGCACCAAAGCAAAATCCTTAACTTGGCTAAAGCAAATGATCAGTTGGTAAAATCGAGCTCTTTTTGCTCTTTCTGAGAATAGACCTCAGCCTGACGCAAATCCACTGACACCAGCGACGAAACCCCGCGTTCCGCCATCGTCACCCCAAACAGGCGGTTCATGCGGGCCATGGTCATGCGATGATGGGTAATCACAAGGAAGCGCGTATTGGCGTGACGGCCAATGGCTTCAAGCAGCTTGCAGAACCGGTCCACGTTGGCGTCATCAAGCGGCGCGTCAACTTCGTCAAGCACGCAGATCGGTGCCGGGTTGGTCAGGAACACCGCAAACAGAAGCGCAACCGCGGTCAATGCCTGCTCGCCCCCTGACAGCAATGAAAGGTGCTGCAATTTCTTGCCCGGCGGAGATGCCATGATCTCAAGACCAGCTTCAAGCGGGTCATCCGCGTCGGTCAGCATCAGATGCGCGCCACCACCGCCAAACAGCCTAACAAACAGCTGTTGGAAATGCTTGTCGACTTCGTCAAATGCCGCTTTCAGGCGGTTTCGCGCTTCCCGGTTCAGCTGGTTGATACCATTGCGCAATTTATCAATCGCGGCGATCAGGTCATCGCGTTCGGAAACCAGTGTGTCTTTCTGTTCTTCCATCTCGGCCAGTTCGACCTCGGCCCTCAGGTTAACCGCACCAAGGTTTTCGCGTTCGCGCGACTGACGCTGCAAACGGGCCTCGATATCGTCTTCGGATGGCAATTCCTTGGTCTGATCGATTTCGGCCAGTTCGACAAGCTGATCAGGCGTGGCATTAACCCGTTCGCGAATGCGTTCGATCAAATCGCGACGATGCTGTTCTGCCTGCTCCAGAAGAGCCTCGCACCGAACCCGGCCTTCGCGGGCCTCGGCCAGTTTCTGTTCCGCTTCCTTAAGGTTCTGATCCGCTTCACGCTGCGCATTTTCGGCACGTGCCAATTCATCAGCCGCATCCTTGCGTGTCTGATCGGCAATCTCGATACGGTCGGAAAGGATCGCGCGGCGCTCTTCGATCTCGTCGGGCTTAAGCTCAAGCTCCTCGATCTCCATCCGCGCTTCTTCCTGACGCTCCCGAAGCTGGGCAACGCGTTCGCCCGCCCCCGATGCGCGATCGTTCCAGGACGCTATTTCGCTTTCAACAAATTCAAGTCGCTTGCGACGCCCCGATGCATCACGCTGCATGCGTTCAAGCTGGCTGCGCGCTTCCATCTGATCGGCGCGCGCATCCGAAAGTTCGGCACGTTTTTCAATCAGCTCAGCCTTGATTTCCATCAGGCCTTCGCTCGATTCCTCGGGCGTTGCCGCCAGTTCTTCCTGCTCGGCGATCAGTTCATCAAGGTCCTGCTTGGCGCGCTTTTCGGCTTCTTCGGCATGTTGCAGGCGGCCTTCAATGGCGCTGGCGTCACGTTTGATATTGGCAATTTCCTCACGCGCGCGAGCCAAAGATCCCTCTGCCTCGCGAAGGGCGCGATGGGCTTCCTGTTCGCCATTGCGCGCGGCTTCGACATCTTCCTCAAGACGTTCGACATTTTCACGTGCCGTATCGGCCTTTTCCGCCGCCAGTTCGACCGCCTCGTCGACTTCCTCAAGCTCAAGGCGCAATTCTTCAAGTCGATTACGCTGCCGCAAACGTGCGGCTGCTGGAAGTTCCGCACCAACCTTGATTCGGTAACCATCCCACCGCCAAAGCGCGCCTTCGCGCGACACCAGCCGCTGCCCGGTTTTCAGCGTTTTGGCCAGCCAGTTGCCGGTTGCCTCATCATCGACAACCCCGATCTGCCAAAGGCGGCGGTTCAACAATGCCGGACCTTCAACAAATTTTGCCAGCGCCTGAACCCCATCGGGCAGGGCCGGGTCATCCGCGCCGGGATCAACCGCCGACCAGTGCATCGGGGCATCTTCGGCATCGGGCGCGTCAAGGTCCTCGCCAAGTGCCGCAGCCATCGCCATTTCAAGACCGCTTGTCACTGAAAGCTTTTCGATCACCGCAGGGAATTGCTGATCGGCGTTCCCCTTTACCAAACTTTCAAGCGCTTCGATTTCGGCCACGAGCCGTGCCCTGCGGCTTTCGACATCACGAAGCGCATCGCGCGATGCGGTTTCGGCCGCTTTCAGGCTGTCTTCACGATCCCGCAATTCGGCAAGGCGCATCTCGGCATCTTCGATGGCAAGCTTGCGCTGCTCGCAAAGTTCCTCGCATTCCTCAAGCGCCAGACCGGCTTCTTCAAGGGCATCGGTAAAATCGGCTTCAACCCGGATATCATCAAGACGGGCGACCGCCTCGTCATAGCGTTCCGTCAGGCGCGACCGGCGGGCGGAAAGTTCGCTTAGCCTCTGCTGAACGCTTTTAAGACGGGCTTCCTCGGCCGCTGCCCGGTTGGTGAGTTCGTCAACCTGCCCTTCCAGCGTCTCGACCCGCGCGGCTTGCTCGACGGCGCGTTCCTTTGCCTCGTCAAGCTCGTCATCCTCGCCGTCCTGAGCTTCACCCAATTCTTCGCGTTCGGCCTTAAGCTTGTTCAACGCCCCTTCGGCGTCGCTTGCCAGTTCGGCTTCACGCGCAAGGTCGGCCTCAATCTGCTGGATACGCGCACGAAGCTGCGACATCTGGGTTTCGATCTGAGCCTTGTCCTTGTCCAGCCCCTCACGCTCGATCAGCATGCGCTGCAGGGCCGCTGCCGCATCGCTTTCTTTTTTGCGAAGTTCGGGAAGGCTTGCCGCGATATCGGCCTGAATGGTGGTGGCCTCGGTCACCTGACCGGTCAGGTCACGCACGGCACTTTCACCAAGCACCAGCAATTCACGGGCATCTGCCTGCCGTTTGTCGGCATCGGTCCAGCGGATATGGAACAGCAATGCCTCGGTCTGGCGAATACTTTCGGAAAGTTTGCGATACCGTTCGGCCTGTCGGGCCTGCTTTTGCAGGGATGCGATCTGGCTATCAAGTGTAACCAGAACGTCTTCAAGACGTTCCATATTCTGTTCGGCATTTTTAAGCCGAAGCTCGGCCTCATGGCGGCGTGAATGCAGGCCGGTGATCCCGGCGGCTTCTTCCAGAACAAGTCTGCGCTGGCTTGGTTTCGCCCCGATCAGCGCGCCGATCTTGCCCTGCGACACCATGGCGTTTGACCGCGCCCCGGTTGCCGCATCAGCAAACAGCAGTTGGACGTCACGCGCGCGGACATCCTTGCCGTTAACCTTGTAATTCGAACCACCACTGCGTTCGATGCGTCGAACGACTTCAAGTGTCTCGTGATCGTTGAACATTGCCGGGGCTTTACGTTCCGCATTATCCAGAACGACAGTAACCTCAGCAACATTTCGGGCAGGACGGGACGATGTGCCGCCAAAAATAACGTCGGACATGTCCGAGCCGCGCATCTGTTTGGCAGAGGTTTCCCCCATGACCCAGCGCAGCGCTTCGACAAGATTGGATTTGCCACAGCCATTCGGGCCGACAACACCTGTGAGCCCGTCTTCTACCAATAATTCGGTTGAATCGACGAAGGATTTGAACCCCGTCAGCCGTAGCGATCTAAACTGGACCAATCATGCCCCCGGTCCGCCCTTCTTCCCCTGAATGCCGGATACTGCATTGGCGGCATCCGGCAAAATCATCACTATCAATCCGTCAGTTCTTCGACCTTGTCTTCGAAGAATTTCAGATCGCGCGAACCGGCAAAGGTTTCGCCATCGATCACGAAGCTCGGCGTTGAATTGACCTTGAATTCCTGTTCGCCACGCATGCGCGATGCAACGATCCCATCAATCAGGGCCTCGTCCGCCATGCAGGCATCAACCGCGTCGCTATCCATACCGGCAAAACGGACCACCTGTTTGATCCCTTCGATCGGGTCAGCTGCACGTGCCCAGGTCATCTGCGATTTGAACAGCATCCCCAGAACACCGAAATAACGATCATCCCCGGCACACTGCGCAACAGCAGCGGCGCGCACAGCAACACCATCAAGCGGATAATCGCGGAAGATCAGTTTCGCCTTACCGGTATCGATCAGCGATTTCTTGATTTCCGGCAGGGTTTCATTGTGGAACGCGGCGCAATGCGGGCAGGTCAGCGATGCATATTCGATGATCGTCACCGGCGCATCCGGATTGCCAAGCACATGTTCCTTATATTCCACAGCCTTGGCCTGCTGCGCCCCGACAACACCAATCGCAAACGAGAATGCGACCGCAAAAAACTTAACTGCCTTCAGCAAGGAAACCTCCGTTAAAACAATATTTTGTGATTACAAGCCTGTTGCAGCGCGGGAGTCAACACGCCCCCCAAAAGCGCTAATGAGCCAACGAGTCGCCAACATCGTTTGGAAATGCGGCAACTCCGTGATCACACATTATGGGAAAATGATTCGATCCAGCCCGCACCGGAATAAAGCTTTGGGCCCCTGATTGGCAAATGACTTACACGTGATTTGAAACGCAATTTCACCGGCTATTTCTTCTGTCCCGGTTGCCCCCGCGCGTGAACATCCCCCGAAATGCGACGTCCGAGCCGGGTCAGCACTTCGCGCAGATGCGGGTCTTCGATTTTGGCGATATCGACTTCGCTGGTTTCGCGGATAGGACCTTCGGGCACATTTTCCGGCCGTTTGACGGTGCGCTCCGGGCGAGAAATATCGCCCTGCATCATCTTAATGCGTTCAACCGCGCGATATCCGAAATAGGTATTCACCCGGTCGATGATCTGCGGCATGCGGTGCTGCAATTCAATCGCCACGGGCCCGGTCACTCGGATCACAAGCGTCCCACCCCCTGCATTTTCGCCGCGTGGCGGATTGTATTTGACCGGCATGGTGAATTGTTCAAGATCTCGACCGACAATTTCGGACCAGTGCAAAATGATTTCGGCCTGAAAGAAACCGCGTTTGCGCACCAGCGGACGCGTCAGATTGCCAACCATGGCGGCAATATTGCGCAGGCCCATGCGGCGTTCCGAACTGCCCATCGGGGTAATTTTCTGTTTCTTTTTGACCGCATTTTTTGCCGCAACCATATCGGCACGCTGATCTGGCGTGCTATGTGTCGGCGTATCGGTCATATCTTTTTGCTTGCTCACGCCCGCTTCTTTCGTAGGGTCTGCTAAGAACCTAAACGTAATTACCCGTTTTCATCCCCGCAACATAACACGGGAACGCCGTGCATTTCACCAACGACGAAATCCATCACCTTGGCCGGACCATGCTGGACTGGTACGACCGTCATCATCGCACCCTTCCATGGCGTGCTGAACCGGGCGACGCACAGGACCCTTATCGCGTCTGGCTGAGCGAAATCATGCTGCAACAGACCACCGTGATTACGGTCGGTCCCTATTTCGCAGCATTCCTGCAACGCTGGCCGACCGTAACAGATCTTGCCAATGCTGATCTCGACGAAGTTCTGCATTCCTGGCAAGGGCTGGGATATTACGCACGCGCACGCAACCTGCACAAATGCGCCAAGGTTGTTGCCGATGAATATGGCGGCCGGTTCCCCGATACCGAAGAAGACCTTCTGAAGCTGCCCGGCATCGGTCCCTATACCGCCGCCGCCGTTGCAGCCATCGCCTTTAACCGTCATTCAAGCCCGGTCGATGGCAATATCGAGCGGGTCATTTCCCGACTGTTTGCGCTTGAAACCCCACTGCCCGAAATCAAACCCGAAATCAAGGAAAAGTCGGCGGCCCTGACCCCGTCTGATCGGCCGGGCGACTACGCGCAGGCACTGATGGATTTGGGGGCAACCATCTGCACGCCGCGCAATCCAGCATGCGGCATTTGTCCTTGGCAGGCCTCCTGCGAAGGTCGCAAATCGGGCATTGCCCCGGAACTACCCAAAAAACGTAAGAAACCCGCCAAACCAACCCGGGTTGGCTATGCCTTCTGGATACGGCGCGAAGACGGTAAAATCCTTGTCCGGCGCCGCCCGGAAAAGGGTCTTCTGGGTGGACTTTACGAAGTGCCTGGCAGTGACTGGCGTGCGATTGAGGCCCCGGACGACGTGATGTTGTCCGAAGCCCCGATCAAGGCCAACTGGACGGAACTGGATGGCACTGTCGGGCACACTTTCACCCATTTCCATCTCGATGTGACGGTTCTTGCCGCCAACATATCTGAAAGCGATGCCGCGAAGCTTGATGGCAGCTGGACAACAATTGACGGGTTATCGGAATTTGCCCTGCCGACGGTGATGAAAAAAATCGTCCGACATGCGCTGAAGTACCGCTGAACCGGATTCAATCGATTCACCTAAACAAAAAGAAAGGCCCGCTGCCATCCCGGCGCGGGCCTTTTAAACTCGTATGCAATCGGTCAGGCGTAGATATCAATGACCTGTCCACGACCCGTGCTGCTGGGCGGGGCCGATTGTTGCGATGTATCGGTTTCTGCCACCTGGTCGACCCGTTGAGTCGGCGGTGACTGAAGATCGTTACCACCAGTTTCGGCGATCGGCGCAGTTGCCTGCTGAATCTGGACCGGGTTCGGTGCATAAGCGGCACTACCTGTTGCGCCAACCTGCATGGGGCTCTCCATCTATCCTTACGGATAATTCCAATACCCAAGATATAGCAAGAATTGCCGCCAAATGCAAAAGGCCGGAAGGTTTTCCAACCATCCCGGCCTTCTGGTTCATATCTATTTTTGCATGCTGCACTGCAAGAAATCAGGCGGAAACCTGTCCCATTTCCTTACGAAGCTGACTGCGCAGATTGTCGATCACAACCAGTCGCCCGTCGCACTTGTAATGCCAGTAAGTCCAGCCATTACAAGCCTGTGCGCCCTGAACATGGGCTCCGATCTGATGGATCGAACCGGCATTGTCCTTGTGACTGATCGAACCATCGGCACGAACAAGCGCTGCAACATTGCCCCGGTTGTCATAAATCTTGTCGCCCGGTGCCAGAAGGCCACGTTCGATGACCGCACCAAACGGAATACGCGGAAGCGACCGTTTCGACTCCGTCATCTCGAGGCTCTCGCCATCAAGCATCTGAACCTTGGCAATGCGTTCCTTGGCGGCCTTGGCATATTCTTCTTCGCGCTCAAGCCCGATGAAATGACGGCCAAGACGGCGCGCTGCCGCACCGGTGGTGCCAGTACCAAAGAATGGATCAAGCACAACGTCGCCCTGACGGGTCGTCGCCAGCAGAACACGCTGCAACAATGCTTCGGGTTTCTGGGTTGGATGGACCTTTTTGCCCTTTTCATTCTTCAGACGCTCGGACCCGGAACAGATCGGCAGCAACCAGTCGGACCGCATCTGCAGTCCTTCGTTAAGCTGCTTCATTGCTTCGTAATTGAACGTGATCGCCTTTTGCTCGGCGTTTTTCGAACACCACAGCAGGGTTTCATGCGCATTGCAGAAACGTTTGCCGCGGAAATTCGGCATCGGGTTGGTTTTGCGCCACACGATGTCGTTCAGGATCCAGTAACCGATATCCTGCATCACCGTGCCGACGCGATAAATGTTGTGATACGAACCGATCACCCAGATCGCACCGGTATCCTTAAGGACACGGCGCGCGGCGGTCAGCCAGTCGCGGGTGAAATCGTCATAGTGACGGAAACTGTCAAACTGGTCCCAATGATCGTCAACCGCGTCGACCTTGGAATTATTAGGGCGCAGCAGATCGCCACCCAACTGCAGGTTATAGGGCGGATCGGCGAAAATCAGATCGACCGACTTTTCCGGCAGGCTGTTCATCAGTTCGATGCAGTCCCCGACCATAACCTGATCAAGCGGTAAGGATGTCTTCTTTGTCATGATGCGTTCCAGGTTCCCCCATATTTCTTGAGGAAAGCATCACCGCAAAAAGTTAATAGACTCCGAAAATTTTCAAGGAGTCGCGACAGTTTCAAAGTAATTTCAGCCGTTTAGACAATCTTAACCGGTTCGGCCCAAAAACAGGAAGATTTTCATCCCGGACAGTAGCGGTCAAAAACCCCGCATATCTTCATCGGACTCCTTGATTTCGTTCTGGTCTGACCGGGTATATGCGGCAAGAATTCAAATGTGAACTCGCAGATAGCTAACGCGCGCATCCGTATCTTCACGTAGTTCAATACATCCTGATGTGAATTGCGTTACAGCAATTTAGCCGAAAACGGTAATTTGACCGTTTGGACAACTCTGCATTTGCCCTTCTTATGATCATGTATACAATCTGCATATCAAATACGCAGAAAAGTAGAATTTCCAAAATTGGCAATAACCTGCAGGGGGACATCATGAAGTCTGGTACTTTCCATCTTTCCCGTCGCGCAATGCTGTCGGCCATGGCCGCAGCCGCAGCGGTGGTATCTTTTGGCCTTGGTGCACCGGCACCGGTAATGGCCGCCGACCCGATCAAGGTTTCGGCGATTTACACCGTTCCGGTCGAACAGCAATGGGTTTCACGTATCCACAAGGCGCTGAATGCAGCCCAGGAACGCGGCGACATCACCTATGAATTTTCTGAAAATGTCGCCAATACCGATTATGAACGCGTGATGCGTGAATATGCCGAAAATGGCTCAGCCCTTATTCTGGGCGAAGTTTTCGGTGTTGAACGCGCGGCTCGGAAGGTTGCCGCCGATTATCCCGAAACCGCGTTTCTGATGGGTTCGAGCTTCGGCCCGGAAGGCGACAATTTCTCGGTCTTTGACAACTACATCCATGAACCAAGCTATCTGGTCGGCATGGCGGCTGGCAAGGCGACCAAATCGAACAAGATCGGCATGGTCGGGGGCTTTGCCATTCCGGAAGTCAACCGCCTGATGAATGCCTTTATGGAAGGCGCCAAATCCGTCAATCCGGATGTCGAATTCACCGTGACCTTCATCAATAGCTGGTATGACCCACCCAAGGCCAAAGAAGCCGCGTTTGCGATGATCGATAAGGGTGCCGACGTCATGTATGCAGAACGCTTTGGCGTTTCGGATGCTGCCAAGGAACGCGGTGTTCTTGCGGTTGGCAACGTGATTGATACCGCAGCCGATTATCCGGGCACCATTCTGGGTTCGGCACTCTGGCATATGGAACCGACCGTTGATCACGCTATTGCCGCCGTCAAGGCGGGCGAATTCAAGGCCGAAGATTACGGCAAGTTCAGCTATATGGCACCGGGTGGCGGCACCGTCGTTCTGGATGGCGCCCTTCTGCCCGATGGAACCGTTGCCGAAGTTGAAGCCAAGCAGGCTGAAATTCTCGATGGCAGCTTTACCGTCAACGTAAATGACGAAGAACCTAAATCTTCCATGTAAGATTTCTTCCACTTTGCTGGCAGTCCGGTTTAAACATCGGACTGCCTTTCGTTTTCGGGGAACACCCCCGCCGCTATCGCAATACGGCCAAGGCGTGACACATAAAAATTAACGGATCAGCCGGATGTCATCTGCTGCCAACCCATCTTTGAAAACGTCCCGGCAATTGCTGCTGCAACTGGCTGCAATCACCAAGAAATTCGGCCCCCTGATCGCCAATGACGCCATCGACCTTGATCTGCACAAGGGCGAAATCGTTGCCCTGCTTGGCGAAAACGGTGCGGGCAAAACCACCCTAATGAACATCCTGTTTGGCCATTATGTCGCCGACGCGGGAACCGTGATGGTCGCGGGTGCGGATGGTATCCTTGCCCCGCTTGAACCCGGTGCACCGCAGGCGGCCCTTGATGCCGGCATCGGCATGGTTCATCAGCATTTCGCGCTGGCCGAAAATCTAAGCGGCCTTGATAACATCGTCCTTGGTACGGAACCGATTTTCCGCCTGCGCCGCGACCGAACCAAAGCGCGCACCAAACTGGCGAAATTGATGGCGGGATCGGGTCTTAATGTCGACCTCAATCAGCCGGTTCACAAACTGACCGTTGGCGAAAAGCAGCGCATTGAAATCCTTAAAGCCCTTTATCGCGATGCCCGTTTGCTGGTGCTTGACGAACCGACCGCGGTTCTGACGCCGCAGGAGGCAGACAGCCTTTTTGCAACCCTTCGCCAGCTTGCCGCGACCGGGCTTTCGGTCATTATCATTGCCCATAAACTGGCCGAGGTTCTGGCGGTTTCCCATCGCATCGCGGTTCTGCGTGGCGGCAAAAAAGTTGGCGAAATGGCAACCGATCAAGCCGACCGGCGATCGATTGCCGAATTGATGGTCGGTCGTGATGTTCCGGTCAGCCGACGCAGCGAACGCGCACCGGGCAAACCGGTCATAGCACTTCGGGATGTCACGATTGATCGTGGCGATGCCAGACGTTCCCTTCATGGGGTGAACCTTATGGCGCGTGAAGGCGAAATTCTTGGCATTGCCGGGGTATCGGGCAACGGGCAGGCGGCGTTGGCACAATTGATTGCCGGGCTGGATCGTCCCGATATTGGTTCAGTCGAGATTTTTGGTGAAAAAGTCACGAAATTCGATGCCCATCAGTTCGCCCAGAATGGCATCGCTCGCATTCCCGAAGACCGCCATCATGACGGCATGGTCGGATCGATGACGGTGGCGGAAAACATCGCCATCGAAGATGTCAGATCCCGCGATTATCAGAAATTTGGCTTTCTTGATTTCGAGGCAATCCGCAAACGGGCCGAACATGCAATTGTAGATTATGATGTGCGCTGCCCGGGCCCGGATGCCCCGGCGCGACTGTTATCTGGCGGAAATATTCAAAAGCTTATTCTTGCGCGAGTTCTTGAAAAATCACCAAAACTGATCCTCGCCAATCAGCCATCACGCGGACTTGACGTTGGTGCGCAATCCGAAGTCCACAGGCGGCTTCTTGAGGCACGCGAAGGCGGGGCGGCGGTGATTTTGATATCCGAAGATCTCGATGAACTTCTGACCCTTTCCGATCAGATTGCGGTGATCCATGCCGGTCATGTATCGGCCGCGATTGCGGCACATGATATCGACCGGTCCGAGCTCGGTCTGATGATGGCCGGACAGAAAAAAACCGATGAGAATACCCCAAGATCAGGAGACCCGGCGTGATCCGGTTTGAACCCCGCACCAATCCATCCGCAATCATGGTTTATGGCATCCCCGTCATGGCGGCAATTATCGCCATTCTTCTGGCAGCGATCCCACTTGCCTTGGCCGGGGCACCAATCATCAAGGCGTATGGCCTGATGATTAGCGGCGCGTTCGGATCGATGTTTTCAATTTCGGAAATGCTGACACGTGCGACCCCGCTGATCCTGACCGGGTTGGCGGCTGCCATCGCATTTCGGGCCAAGCTTTGGAATATCGGGGCCGAGGGGCAGCTTTACATGGGGTCCATGGCCGCCGTTGCCATCGGATCAGGCGTCATTGACGGGCCAAGTTATATCATGATCCCGGTGGTGCTGATTGCCGGGGCTGTCGCCGGGGCGGTGATGCTGATCGGGCCGACACTTTTGAAAACGCGGTTGGGCGTGGACGAGGTCGTCACCACCCTGCTTTTGAATTTCATCGTCATTCTGTTTGTGCAAATGATGCTCGAAGGCGTACTCAAAGACCCGATGTCGATGGGTTGGCCACAGTCCGAACCGGTAATCGATAGTGCTGTTTTGCCGCCACTGATCGAACGGATGCGGGTGCATCTGGGGCTGGTGATCGCGCTGACCTGCGCCGTGGCGCTGGCGATTTTCGTTAAACGCACCGTTTGGGGATTTGAAATTCGTGCGGTCGGTGAAAATGCCGCCGCAGCCAGATTTTCCGGAATTTCGGTAACCAAAACCATGGTACTGGTCGCGATGCTATCGGGCGGTTTAGCCGGGCTTGCCGGTGTATCGGAAGTGGCAGGAACGCGGGGTTACCTAGCAACCGATCTGTCGCCGGGTTATGGCTATGCCGGGATTGTCGTTGCGATGCTGGCTCGCCTTTCACCGGTTGGCGTGATCATATCCGCCGTGTTTGTGGCATCGGTTTTTGTCGGTGCTGATTCCATGAGCCGCGCAATCGGCGTTTCAAGTTATCTGGCCGATCTGATTGTCGCGATGTCGTTGTTATGCGTTCTGATTGGCGGGTTTCTGACCCGGTTCAAGGTCCGTTTCGAACATCAGAAATCGGCGGGTTAAGGGGAAAGACCGTGGAAATCATCGATATCCTTTTGACCGCAAATTTCTGGGCCGCAGCGCTTCGCATTGCCACCCCGCTGATTTTCGGGGTGCTGGGCGCGCTGATTTGTGAACGCGCCGGAGTTCTTAACCTTGGCATCGAGGGGATTTTTACAGCCGGGGCGATGGCAGGATGGATGGCTGTCTGGCTGGGTGCCGGATTATGGGGTGGCGTTCTGTTCGCCGCCCTGGCCGGGAGCTTTTTCGGCCTGATCCATGCGATCCTTACCGTGCCGCTTGGCCTGTCGCAGCATGTGTCGGGGATCGGGGTCACGTTGCTGGCGACCAGTCTGTCGTATTTCACCTATCGCACGGCATTGCCCGATGTGTCGTCCCCGCCGCGCATCATCCCGTTCCAGCCGCTTGATATCCCGATCCTGTCAGATTTACCGTTTATCGGCCCGGCACTGCTTTCGCAAACGGCTCTTACAATGCTAGCGCTTGTCATGGTGTTTGTCACCGGCTGGGTTTTGTATCGCACTCCACTTGGCCTTGCGATCCGGGCGGTTGGCGACAATCCGTCCTCGGTCGAGGCGCAAGGGTTATCGGTTTATGCGCTGCGCATCGGGGCCGTGGTTGCCGGATCGAGCCTGATGGCATTGGGCGGTGCGTTTCTGACCATGTCGGCGTTTGATGCGTTTTTCTTTGGCATGATCAATGGCCGTGGCTGGGTTTGCATTGCGCTTACGGTGTTTGCAAGCTGGCGACCGGGCAAGGCATTGCTGGGCGCGTTGCTATTTGGTGCGTTTGATGCGTTTCAGGTCCGCCTGCAAACCGAGGTCGGTGCGTTCCTGCCATCGCAGGTTTTCCTGATGATGCCTTATCTGTTATCGATTGCCGCCCTGATCATTGTCGCGCGCAAGGCCGATTATCCCAAGGCATTGCTGGTGCCATGGTTCAAGGGGCAGCGTTGATTTGCATCACCGCCCCAGCCAACCCAAGACTCTGATGATTTAAAAGCTCCACTTTCGAAGGACACCACCATGCAAGCCGATCTGATCCTGAAAAATGCCAATCTGCCCGATGGTCGTACCGGCTTTGATATCGCATGTAAGGACGGCAAAATCATCGAAATCGGGCCACAATTGCCGATCCTGGCGGCCGAGGAAATCGATTGTGACGGAATGCTGGTCAGCCCGCCCTTTGTCGACAGCCATTTCCATATGGATGCGACCCTGTCCCTGGGCCTGCCACGGATGAATGAGTCGGGCACGTTACTCGAAGGCATCGCGCTTTGGGGCGAACTGAAACCTCTTTTGACCATTGAAGCGGTGATCGAGCGCGCACTTCACTATTGTGATCTGGCAGTGTCCAAGGGCCTGCTTGCCATTCGAAGCCATGTCGATGTCTGCGATGACCGTCTGCTGGCGGTTGATGCATTGCTTGAGGTCAAAAAACAGGTCGCGCCCTATATCGATCTGCAACTGGTTGCCTTTCCGCAAGATGGTTATCTGCGCAGCCCGACGGCAAAGCAGAATGTCATTCGCGCACTGGACAAGGGCGTTGATGTTGTTGGCGGCATTCCGCATTTCGAGCGCACCATGGCGGACGGCGCGCAAAGCATTACCGAACTTTGCGAAATGGCGGCCAAACGCGGCCTCCGGGTTGACATGCATTGCGATGAAACCGATGATCCGCTGTCACGTCATATCGAAATGCTGGCCTATGAAACGCAGCGCCTTGGCCTTCAGGGGCGGGTGGCCGGATCGCATCTGACATCGATGCATTCGATGGATAGTTATTACGTATCGAAACTGATCGCCCTAATGACCGAGGCCGAGGTCAGCGCGATTGCCAACCCATTGATCAATATCACCCTTCAGGGTCGTCACGATACATATCCCAAGCGTCGCGGCATGACGCGCGTGCCGGAATTGCGCAAGGCGGGGCTTACCGTGGCGTTTGGCCATGATTGCGTGATGGACCCATGGTATTCGATGGGATCGGGCGATATGCTTGAAGTCGCATCGATGGGGCTTCATGTCGCACAGATGACGTCACGTGATGATATTCGGGCGTGTTTTGACGCAGTAACAACCGAACCTGCAAAGATCATGGGGCTTGAAGGATACGGGATTGCGGTTGGCAACAATGCCGATTTCGTCGTGTTACAGGCCCGCGATACGATCGAAGCCATCCGTCTTCGCGCCAACCGGCTTTATGTCATTCGGCGTGGCAACATCATCGCCGAAACCCCGTTGCAGCAAACCCGCCTGCATCTTTCGCAACGGCCGGAAACTATACGCGGCGATGATTACGCACCGGGGAAATAACCAACCACGCAATTGAAACAATTTCGGCACGTGATCCATTCCGCATCACACCCCATATGATGGGGGTCAATGCACATTACCGGGAAGCGCCATGTTTTACGAACCGGGCAAAACGCCACATAATCTGCCACATGATCCGTTCAAGGCCTGTGTGGCCCCGCGCCCGATCGGCTGGATTTCGACGGTCGATAAACAGGGTCGACCCAATCTGGCCCCCTATTCGTTTTTCAATGCAGTTAACGGCAATCCGCCGATGGTGATGTTTTCATCAGGTGGCTCAATCGACAGTCTGACCAATGCGCGAGAAACCGGCGAATTTATTGCCGCCGTTACCCCGCGTGCCATGCTGCGCGAAATCAATTTCTGTTCCGCTCCGTTACCACCGGGCGAAGATGAATTTGAATATGCCGGTCTGACCAAGGAACCGGCGCAAACGGTGGCCCCGTTCCGGATCAAGGGTGTTCCGATCCATATGGAATGCAAGGTATTCCAGATCGTCGACCTGCCCAGCGCCAACCCGGACCGCCCGAGTGCCATGGTGATCGGCACCGTGATCGGATTGCACATCGATGATGCGGTCATTCGCGACGGCATGGTTGACGTCACCCTGTTCGAACCGCTGGCACGACTAGGCTATCACGAATATGCCAGTGTTGCGGAAACCTTTATCGTCCGGCGCGAGGATTTCTGGTAAACAGCCTGCTGGTTTACGACGATAGGTTACGACCTTCTGTTGTTTCACGGAAACGACCCGCAATTGCAAACAAACTGTCACTGTAAAATTCTAATGTGAGCTCCATCACTTGCGCCTGAACCGATGCTTAAACCGGTTTCAGGCGTTTCTTCGTATACATTACACGATGTGGGGGATCACACCATGAAACGGACAATTGCAGCCGGTTTTGCCGGTATTGCGACCATGCTTCTTGCGACAACGGCAATGGCAGGTGACGTCAAGGTTTTCGAAACCAAAAGTGCGATTAACAATCTGTCGACCGTCATGGTGGATGGCGGCAAGGCACGCCACCTAACGGTTGGTTTCGGTTCGGGGGCCTATCGCCGTCCGGGTGATCCGTCCAATATGTTCTATGCCGTTTCCGACCGTGGTCCGAACTTTGTTTGCGGCGATGTGCAGGACGTTCTTGGCGTTTCCGAAGACGTCGTTTGTCAGGGCCGCAAGGTTCGCGTCTATCCGACCCCGGATTATTCGCCATCGATCTACACGATCTTCCTGAATGATGACGGCAGCTTTGACGTCAAGGATGTCATTGCGCTGAAAGACCGGAATGGTGTGCCGCTGACCGGTTTGACCAATAAGCTGTCAGTTGCCAAAACCGAAAAGCCCGTGGATGCAAATGGCAAGGAACTGGCACAGTCGGTTTCGTCCATCGATGCCGAAGGTATCATTCGCCTGTCGGACGGTTCGTACTGGATCGGTGAAGAAAATGGCCCGTCGATCCTGCATGTCGCTGCCGACGGCACGGTTAATGAACGTATTGTTCCGGCCGGCTCGGAAAAGGACTTCGAAGGTGCTGCCTATAAGGTTAGCGGCGGTCTTCCGGCGATCCTTGTCACCCGCCAGACCAACCGCGGCATTGAATCGATGGCCGTGTCGCCCGATGAAAGCAAACTGTATTTCATGGTACAGAACCCGCTGGCCAACCCGAATGCGGATGCCTACAAAAAGGCAAAGAACACCCGCCTGTTCGTGTATGACCGCGTGAAGGACGAACTTTCCGGCGAATATATCTATCAGCTGGATGATCCGCAGACCTTCCGCAACGATCCATCCGACAAACAGAATGCCCCGCGCATTTCCGAAGTCATGGCACTTGGCGATGATCGCCTGCTGGTTCTGGAACGGACCGATGGCACCACCAAACTGCATGAAGTCAAACTGGATGGTGCATCGAACATTCTGGCATCGAGCTGGGACGATATGTCGACCAGCCCGTCGCTTGAACAGGAAAACGACCTGTCGAAGCTTGACCTGAAGGCAGTTGCCAAAACGCTTCGTTTTGACAGTGCCGATTACCCGATGGCTCCGACCAAGATCGAAGGTCTTGCGGTGATGGGTGACGGTGCGCTGGCCCTGATCAATGACAACGACTTCGGCATCAAGGGTGACGCCACCAAGGTGCTTCTGATCGACGGTCTGGTTCAGGCCGACAAGTTCTGATCATCGACTTTCGAAGATTTACGGGCAAGTAGCCACAGGTTGCTTGCCCTTTTTCATGCCCGGAAAACGGTTCCTGCATTCGAACGACTGATCGGTTTCAAATAAATAAAGCAATCCGATAAGCTGGTATTTTTCAAAATCGGGATAATATCTGCACACGAAAGAATGATCATATTCTTTCGATGCCATGGCACGGCACCTTCTCTCAGACAGGATCGCAGCATGCGAAAAGCAATTTCCCCGACCGGCTTGCTGGCTTTTTCACTTTTGTTGGCAGGCTGTTCCGCTGTACCCGCAGAACAGACCCATTCGAAATGGGGATATGACGGTTCCGGTGCGCCAGAGTACTGGTCGACACTTGATCCAGCCTATCAGCTTTGCGGGACCGGCAAAAACCAAAGCCCGATCAATCTTGCAAACAATATCGATGCGGATTTACCGCCAATCGATTTCCATTACGACGTCACCGCCAGGGAAATCGTCAATAACGGCCATACGATCCAAATCAACATGAATTCAGGGGCCTATATCACCCTGAACGAGCATCGGTTTGACCTGATCCAGATGCATTTCCACGCCCCTAGCGAAAACCATATTGGCGGCAAGTCCTTTGCGCTTGAAGCACATCTGGTGCATGCCGACCAAGACGGGAACCTTGCCGTGGTTGGAATCATGTATGACATCGGTGCCGAAAATGCCGCACTGGCTTCGTTCTGGGCAAACATGCCGCAAAAAGCAGGTGACAGCAAAGCCACACCGGACAACACGACCATCGACAGCGTATTGGCGGAAGACCGCGATTATTATCGTTTCAACGGATCGCTGACGACACCGCCATGCAGCGAAGGCGTCGCGTGGCTTGTTCAGAAACAGCCGCAAACGATTTCAGAAACCCAACTGGCGGCATTTGCCGGTACACAGCACGGGCCAAACAATCGCCCGGTACAAAGCGTGTTTGCCCGTCCTGTCCTACAATAAATCCGACTTGGGTCGGCTTTTCCGACACCGACAATTTGCTGCTTTTACCGGCTGATAAAGCGCGGTAAAAGCAGCCCTATGAAACAGGACACAAACACCCCCCAGACTTTTGACATCCCCGATGGCATCGATGCGGTCATCGAGCCGATGGATGCGACCGGCTATCTGGCCCCTGTCGGCTTTGAAGATCAGTTGCGCGCCGAACTTGGCGACGTGATCGAAAGCCACGACCGGCTGATGTTTGCACCCGGCCCTGAACGCCGGGTTTTCTGGGCACAGAATGTCTGGCGCAACCCGGTGCGTATGGCAATCCCGTCGATCAAGGGTGCGGCCAAGATCCTGAAATTCAATCAGCGCAACTGGGCCATGTTCAAGTTCGATCATTTTTCGCGTGCGAAACTGATCGAGGCCAACCTGCCGCATGTATCGGCCAAACGGCAGTTTTTTGGGGAACCGGCCCCGACCGCGCCACTGGGTTCATGGACATTGACCGATCCCGATACGATCATCGCGTCGATGGATTGTTCCAGCCCATGGAAAAACGGCGAGGTCGAGTTTGAAGAAGACAAGACCACCCCGCCCAACCGCGCCTATCTGAAACTGTGGGAAGCCTTTACGCGACTTGGGGTAACACCGCAAGCCGGTGATCGTACCATGGATCTGGGCGGCAGCCCCGGCGGCTGGACATGGGTTTTGCATGAATTTGGCACCGATGTGATCAGCATCGATAAGGCACGGCTTGACCCCAAGATCGCCAAATTGCCACGTGTCGATTTCCGGCAGGAAAGCGCATTCGGACTTAACCCCGATGAAGTCGGTTATATCGACTGGCTCTGTTCGGATGTGATCTGTTATCCGGACCGGTTGTTCCAGTTGGTCAATCAGTGGATGGATGCTGGCATGGCAACCAATTTCATCTGCACCATCAAGCTGCAGGGCGACACTGATTATGCCGCTATTACCCAGTTTGCCGACATTCCCGGATCAAAGGTCGTGCATCTTTACAACAACAAGCACGAACTGACCTGGATGAAGGTCCCCGGCGTGACCGATCAGGACTGACTGCGCATCAACTCGTCCAGTCAGGCTTCGTCATCCCCGTCATAGGCGGGGATCGCCGGATCAATCGGGTAATAGTCGCCCTTGTCCTTGCAAAACATCTGGGCAGATGTCGATATGCCCGATGCACCATCAAGCGTTCCGGGTGTAATCGCAACTTCCTGTGAACGGACCGGTCGCCAGAACAGGGATGATCCGCATTCCTTGCAAAAGCCCCGGTCACTTTGATCGGAAAGGCGATACCAGCGCAATCCTTCTTCGCGGATCAGATGCAGGGCATCCTTTTCCACCCGGGCATATGAACTGACATGGCCATGCAGTTTGCGGCACAGTTTGCAGTGACAAATCTTGGTATCATGCAATTTGCCGTGCACTTCATAACGGACTTCGCCGCAATGGCAGCCGCCAGAATGAACTTTCCCGGATGGTATCGATGCGTTCATCTACCTTCCCCTTCTGATCAAACTCCGTTTCCCAGTATCTGGGCGATGACGCATGTCATGCAAGCATGACATGTTACAATATCAATGTAATTGCTGGCAAAATTACGACGATAATGTTTGAGCTTCGTCACAAGCAGTCCTATTCTGCCGCTTCTGTTCGGGCCCCGGATGATGACGCCACCGCGCCAGATGCCATCCGTCGCCTTGCCTCACAAGCGATGGGATATCATGACCGATCTGTCCTTCCACTATGATGTGCTTGTCATCGGCAGCGGTGCTGCCGGTTTATCCACTGCACTGAAACTCGCCCCGCATGTAAAGGTAGCCGTTCTATCGAAGGGCAAGATTGACGATGGTTCAACCAACTGGGCGCAGGGCGGGATTGCCGCCGTTCTTGATGCCGCCGACAGCATCGAAAGCCATGTCGAAGATACTCTGATTGCCGGTGCCGGACTGTGCAAACGCGATACCGTCGAATTTGTAGCGCGCAATGCCCCCAATGCCATCAAATGGCTTGATGAACTTGGCATTCAGTTGACCCGTGATCCGGAGGGCGGCAATGACCAGCCCTTTCACCTGACACGAGAAGGCGGGCACAGCCACCGCCGCATCGTTCATGCCGCCGACGCCACCGGGCGCGCGGTGCAAACCACCCTGCAGGGCGAGGCGGTCAAACATCCGAACATCAAGATTTTTGAGAATTACCTTGCGATTGATCTGGTGACAGACCGCAAGCTTGGCGGCGAAGGCCGCCGATGCATCGGGGCCTATGCGCTTGATCTGACAACCGGCAAGGTCCGGTCGTTCAATGCGCGCACCGTGGTGCTTGCCACCGGGGGGGCGAGCAAGGTTTACCGGTTTACATCCAACCCCGACGGATCAACAGGCGATGGCATTGCCATGGCATGGCGTGCGGGTTGCCGGGTGATGAATATGGAATTCAGCCAGTTTCACCCGACCTGCCTGTATCATCCGCAGGCCAAATCATTCCTGATTACCGAGGCCGTTCGGGGCGAAGGTGGCAAACTGCTGCTGGCTGATGGCACACGTTTCATGGACCGGTTTGACAAACGCGGCGAACTTGCCCCACGCGATATTGTCGCACGCGCGATTGACCATGAAATGAAGCGTCTGGGTGCAGATTGCGTTTACCTTGATATCACGCACAAGGGCGAAGATTTCATCCGCGAACATTTCCCGACCATCTATGAAACATGCCTGACATATGGCATCGACATGACCAAGCAACCGATCCCGGTTGTTCCGGCAGCGCATTATACCTGCGGCGGGGTTTTAACCGATCTTCGCAGTCGTACCGATCTGACCGGTCTTTATGCAATTGGTGAATGTGCGGGCACGGGCCTTCACGGTGCGAACCGGTTGGCGTCAAATTCGCTTCTGGAATGCTTGGTATTTGGCGAGGCGGCGGCGCGCGACATTGTCGAAGCCCTTCCGGTTGATGACCGCTTCAACGACCTGCCGGACTGGGACGAAACTGGCATTACCGATTCCGACGAGGAAGTCATTGTCGCCCATAACTGGGAACAGTTGCGCAACGTGATGTGGGACTTTGTCGGTATTGTGCGCACCACCAAACGCCTTCAACGTGCGCAGCATCGCATTGATCTGCTGCTGTCGGAAATTGATGAATATTACGGCAATTTCCGTGTAACCAACGACTTGCTTGAACTGCGTAACCTGTCTGTTGTCGCCAAGCTGATCATCCAGTCGGCATTGTGGCGCCATGAAAGCCGCGGCCTGCATTACACCACCGATTATCCTGAACGTGATGACAGTGCAACCCCGCGCCAGACCATTCTGGTGCCGGAAAACTTCGCCGGACGATGGGTCGTTTCCGGACAATGGAAAACCTGATCGAAAAGACGTGCTTTCACTGCATTCGCGAATCAAATCCGGAGATCATCATGACAGCCACCCTGATTGGCATTGCACGCAAGGCCCGGTCACGAGCGCCCATGGAAACGCTGGATGGGGTTTCTGTCAGCCTTGATCTTGGTGTGGATGGCGATTACCGCGGCAAGCTTCGCAAACGACAGATTACGGTTCTGGCGGAGGAAGACTGGCAGGCGGCGTGCCGCGAAATTGATCGCATGGATTTGCCATGGACCACACGCCGCGCCAATCTACTGGTACGCGGCGTGAAATTACCTCACACGCCCGGTGCACGTATCCGGATCGGAGAACTGGTGCTTGAAATCACTGGCGAGACCGATCCCTGCCGTCTGATGGAAGACGCCGCACCGGGCCTTGAAAAGGCGCTGACACCGGACTGGCGGGGTGGGATCACCTGCCGCACTATTGAACCCGCGACAATACGACTGGGTGATGCGGTGATTGTTGACCCAAATTCCTGATTGATCGGGGATTGGTCCATCTGGAAATCCCGCATCGGCTTCCCACTTAAAAGGCAGAATCATGGTCGGGGATCAGGATGGAACTTGCACCAATACCGCCGAACGAGGCCGAACGTCAGGCGATCATCACGCGCATGCGCATTGCGACATTTGATGCCGAGCCCGAACTTGATCGCATCACGTCGCTTGCCAAACGTATCTTTGACGTCAAATCGGCCACGGTGACGGTACTGGATCATGACCGGCAGATTTTCAAATCCCGGGCAAATTTCGAAAAACTGGAAAGCCGTCGCGATATTTCGTTCTGCGGACATGCCATCACCCAAACCGAACCGATGGTGATCAGGGATGCCCGGATTGATCCACGGTTTTCCGATAATCCGTTGGTGATCTGCGATACGCCGGTGATTTTTTATGCCGGAATGCCCGTGCATCATCACGAAGGCCATCCGGTCGGAACGCTTTGCATCTTTGATGACAAACCGCGCGACATGAGCCCGCACGACATCGACAACCTGAAGGACCTTGCCTATCTGGTCGATATGGTTCTCTTGCTCCGGTTTGCGCAATTCAGCCAGAAACGGCTTTTGCGAAGCCTTGATGAAGCGGTTCGCCAAAGCATGATCGATCCGATGACCGGGCTTTGGAACCGGCGCGGGCTTGAGGAAATTCTTGATCGTGAACTCGCCCCCGAGGGTGTGCCGCTACCCGAACCATGCGGGATTCTACTGTGCGATATCGATCATTTCAAATGCGTCAATGACACGCACGGACATCTGATTGGCGATGAGGTCATCATCAGCATTGCCGAGATGCTCAAGACGCATTTGCGCGAAAACGACATCATAGCCCGTGTCGGCGGCGAGGAATTTGTCTGTGTAATTCCCGGTATCACGCGCGACATGACTCCGAAAATCGCCGAAAAACTCTGCGAGATTCTGCGCATCACCCCCATAGAAACCAGCGAGGGAAAAACCCTTGGTGTGACCATTTCCATCGGGGCAACGTGGATTGCAGCTGGTTGCAGCAATGACAGCCGCAAGACCATCTTCGAAATCGCGGATGAAGCGCTCTATACCGCGAAGCATAGCGGACGGGACCGGGTGGTCTTCTCACCCGCCTCAATCGAACCACACAACAAGGGATTATTTGAACGGCATTAAATTCTACCTAGAACACCAACAATGCTGTAATGGGAGAAACACCTTGAAAGCTGCGCCCACGCCGGAAAACGAGAACGAGCGACAGACATCACTTGAAAGCATGGGCATTCTGTCAACACCGCGCGATCCGGAACTTGACCGGATCACGCGTCTTGCCGAACGCATTTTCAAAACCGAAATCGTTGCCATTTCCCTGCTTGATGGCGATCGGCAGTTTTTCAAGTCGCGGATCAATCTGGCCGTTCCCGAAACGCCGCGTGACATTTCGTTTTGCGGGCATGCGATCATGCATGACGCGCCGCTTGTTGTTGGCAATGCCATAGTTGATGAACGTTTCAGCGACAACCCGCTGGTTCTGGGAGCGCCTCATATCCGATCCTACGCAGGGGTGCCGCTTTCCAATCGCGAAGGTTACAAGCTCGGCACGCTTTGTATTATCGATTCAAAAACGCGCAATTTTTCAGATAGCGAGATCGAAACGCTCAAGGATCTGGCTCATTGGGTCGAAACGGTTCTTGCCCTTCGCTATACCGAGCGCAGCCAAAGACAGCTTCTGGCCGATCTTGATGCCGCACATCGCGACATGATGATCGATAGCCTTACCGGCGTGTGGAACCGGCGCGGGCTTGAGGAATTACTGGCCCGCGAAATGTCGAGCTCGCGTATCAAGGGCGGATCAGCCGGGGTATTCATGCTTGATATAGACCATTTCAAGCAGGTCAACGATAACTATGGCCATCTGATCGGCGACAAGGTGATACAGGGTATAGCCGCCATCATGTCGTCCAGTCTTCGCGATCATGATATCGTCGGCCGTTTCGGAGGCGAGGAATTCGTCTGTATCCTGCCCGGTCTTCGCCTCGAACAGACGATGTATCTTGGCTACAAGCTGTGCGATACGGTGCGCGATCAATGCCGGGTCAGCGATATGAACGGCAACCCCGTTCCGATCACGGTCAGCGTCGGGGCAACCTGGATTTCAAATGAATCAACCGATGATTATGAACCGCTTGATGTTCTGAGGATTGCCGACGAAGCCCTTTATGAGGCCAAGGAAAGCGGACGTGATACCGTGCGTTACCGCGCACTTGATGCGTTTGGCAGCCTCGATGATCTTAAGGGGTGATCGCGGCCATAACCCGATCACGCAGGGCATCCGGCCCAAGATCATATAGTCTATCAAGCGCGGTATAGGGATCTCCGCCAAGGTTAAGCATAAGGGCAAAGGCCGGTTCGGTTTTGATGCCTTCGCGTTTCAATTGCCGGATCTCTGATGCAAAACTTTCCCCCAGAAGAGCAATCACGCGCGCCTCTACCAGCATATGGCGAAAGCCGAACTGGCTTTGCGACGGTGTGCCTGTGGCAAAAACCTCGACCGGCAAATCATCCAAAACAAACCGCACAACAATAGCCGCACCGACATGCTCCGTCGCCGGCCGGTGATGCAGTCGAAAACCATCAAAAAGATCAAAAGCCGACTGTACCCGGGCCTCGAAACTATCAAAATCCGGGCAGTGGCACAGAATGTCGATATCCGATCCATCAATATCAAGATTGATCGGAAAAGTTCCGACAACTATGGGATCAAACCCGACAAACTCATTCCAGACGCCATGTCGCAAAAGCAGAGCGGCGGCCTTTTGACCACGCGGGGAAACGGATTGCAGAGCATCAAGACCGTGAAATCCGTCGGGCATCAGACTTTCCGGCCAATCCATTACCGTTTGGTTCATTGATAAATCCATTCCATTTCTTGACCCGTCTGCCATTGCACGGGATATGTAATGAAATCAAATATTTTTGGCACAACCGCGGTCTGTCGATCAGACAATCCGCGCCGGTTTCGGAATATGCCCCAATATGCTTGATATTCTGGCGATCACCAGCCCCATCTTCCTGATTATCGCACTGGGTTATGTCGCGGTCAGGCAAAATATCATCGCGCAGGATGTCGCGCGCGGCATGGGGTCGTTCGTGATGAATTTTGCCCTACCGGCCCTTCTGGTCAAAACCCTTTCAGGGCGGCCAATTGCCGACATCATTCACGGCGAATTTCTGATTGCCTATGGCGGCGGCTCGTTAATCATTCTGACAATCGGGATTGCCTATACGCGCTTTATCGCCCGGAAATCCTTTGCCAATGCGACCCTGCAGGGTTTGGGCATGTCATTCTCCAATAGCGGATTTATCGGCTATCCGATCGCGCTTCAGGTGCTGGGCCCACCGGCAGCGATAGCATTAACACTGTGCGTGATGATCGAAACGCTGGTGATGATGCCGCTGGTTCTTGTGCTGGGCGACAGTGCGAACAATAACGGACAGGGACGGCTTCAGGTTCTTGGCACGGCATTAAAAAACCTTTGCAAAACACCTATCATCATCGCGATTTTTGCAGGCCTTTGTCTTTCGCTGACCGGGATTGAATTGCCCGCCCCGGCCCTGAAAGCCATCGACATGCTGGCAATGTCATCGGGACCGGTGGCGCTGTTTGTGATCGGAGCGGGTCTTGTCGGGCTTAAAATCCGGGGTATGCGCGTTGATATGGCGCGGATCGTTACTGGCAAACTGATCCTGCATCCGCTGATCGTATTTTCCCTTGTCTGGTTGATGCCACCGATGGAGCCGGTCCTGCAAATTGCCGCGGTCAGTTTTGCCTGTTCGCCGATGCTGAGCATCTATGCTGTCTTTGGACAACGTTATGGCCATGAAGGATTGTGTGCCGCATCGCTTATGATCGCAACGTCACTATCCTTCATCACCATATCAACCGCCCTTTGGCTGCTTGACACCACGCAGGTTTTTGGACCTATGCCTTGACATCCCCAGCATGGGCAAGGATTTCTTCAGCCTCGCGGATTTCCTGCTGCTGGGCCCACATTTCAGCATAAAGCCCGTCATGTGCCAGAAGGTCCTGATGGCGGCCGCGTTCGGCGACCTGCCCGTCGCGCAGAACGATGATTTCATCGGCATCGATCACGGTCGAGAGCCGGTGCGCAATCACAAGCGTCGTATGCCCGCGCGACACATCACGAAGCGCCTGCTGGATGTCTTTTTCGGTGCGGGTATCAAGGGCCGATGTCGCCTCGTCAAAGATCATGACTTTCGGGCGTTTGAGCAACATGCGCGCAATCGATACACGCTGTTTTTCGCCGCCGGAAAGTTTAAGCCCGCGTTCGCCGACCATGGTTTTAAAACCCTGCGGCAAACCGGCGATGAAGCCATCGATGCTGGCGAGTTTGGCAGCATTGGTGATTTCCGCCTCTTCCGCGCCGGGACGACCATAGGCGATGTTATAGGCAATCGTATCGTTAAACAGGACCGTATCCTGCGGCACGATACCGATCGAACGGCGCAGGGATGTTTGCGATACATCGCGGATATCCTGCCCGTCAATCGTGATCCGACCGCTTGAGACGTCATAGAAACGGAACATCAGGCGGGTCAGGGTCGATTTGCCCGCCCCGCTTGGTCCGACAACAGCAACGGTTTTGCCCGCCGGAACTTCGAAACTGACACCCTTCAGAATCTGACGATCCGGGTTATAGGCGAATTTGACATCCTCGAACCGGATTGCCGCATCAGCACAAGCCAACGCAGGTGCCCCGGCCTTGTCTTCGACTTCCTTTTCGACATCGAGCAACGAAAACATGCGTTCCATGTCGGTCAGCGACTGCTTGATCTGCCGATAGACAAAACCAAGGAAGTTCAGCGGCATGTAAAGTTGCAGCAGATAGGTATTCACCAGCACGAAGTCGCCCACTGTCATATTGCCGTCCTGAACGCCCTTGGCCGCCAGAAGCATGTTCAGAACCAGACCAACCGCGATGATTGCACCCTGCCCGATATTGAGTTTGGACAGAGATTCCTGGGATTTCACCGCCGCGGTCTCGTAACCGCGCAGGGCATTGTCATAGCGACGGGATTCGTGATCCTCATTATTGAAATATTTGACCGTTTCATAATTGATCAGGCTGTCGATGGCCTTGGTGTTGGCCTCGTCATCGCGCTGGTTCATTTCGCGGCGGAACTTCATCCGCCATTCGGTGACGATCAGGGTAAAGGCGATATAGATCACGATGGTGACAAAGGTGATCAGCGCGAACCAGAAATCATACAGCACCCACAGAATGCCCGAGACCATGAAGATTTCAAGCAGGGTCGGCAGGATGTTGAACAGCATGAAGGATAAAAGGAATTCAATCCCCTTGACCCCGCGTTCGATCGCGCGCGAAAGCCCGCCCATCTGGCGATCCAGATGGAACCGCAGCGACAGGGCATGCAGATGCTCAAAGACACCGAGGGCGGATGTCCGGATGGCGCGTTGCGCGACCTTGGCAAACACCGCATCGCGCAATTCCCCGAAGGCCGAGGATAAAACACGCACAAGCCCATAGGCGACGATGATGCCCACCGGAACAACGATCAGCGATGTCGTATCGGCCCCAGTTGTACCCGTCCCGGCCTTCGCACCGCCACCCAGCGCATCAACCGCGTGCTTGTAAAGAACCGGCACATAAACATTGGCGACCTTCGCCCCGACCAGAAACAAAAGGGCAATAACCACACGAACCTTGAGTTCGAACTCGCCACGCGGCCACAGATACGGCAGAAAAGTTTTAACAACACCAAATTCAGCGCGGGCTGTTGGCTGGTTATCACCCATGTTTTTCAAGTTCTTATCCCCTGGCAGGTACCATGCGGCTTGTCCGGCACGGCCCTGAATTCCTGATTGATGGCCCGTCCCCAAAAAACAACAGATGGCGCCGAATCAATGATTTGGCAAGCAAGTCACACAAGAAAGCGTGTGCTGCGGCCTAAGGGATAATTGGCAGAACGTTGATTTATCGACGCTACACGATTGCAGTTGCGCAGTCAGAGGGATATTTTGTCAAATTGTCGATAATTTTACGATAAGCCCGCCCTGTAAATTCCGGCGCGGGAAATCTTCAAGGAACGGAAACAGGACCATGACGGCACTTGCCAGCATCGAAAACCAGGACATCGCAGCATTGATGCGCGACATGGGCATCAATGCCCGTGAAGCTTCGCTGAAACTGGCACAGGTCCCGTCCGAACCAAAAGCCGCAGCCCTTAAAGCCGCAGCACGCAAATTGCGCGAAAATGCCGATGCCATTCTGGCCGCCAACGCGCGTGACATGGAAGCAGGCCGTGCCAAGGGCCTGACACCCGCATTGCTTGATCGCCTTGCGCTTGATCCTGCACGCATCGAAAGCATGGCGTCCGGGGTTGAGGCAGTTGCCGGCCTTCCCGATCCGGTTGGTCGCGAACTTGCGCGCTGGAGCCCCGAACACAACGGGCTCGATATCGCTTGCGTGTCCGTGCCGCTTGGCGTGATCGGCATCATTTATGAAAGCCGCCCGAATGTGACGGCCGATGCGGGTGCCATGTGCATCAAATCGGGCAATGCCGCCATCCTGCGCGGTGGTTCGGAAAGCTTCCATTCATCCCGCGCGATTTTTGACTGCATGCTTGCCGGTATTCTCGATGCCGGTTTGCCCGAACATGCGCTTCAGATGATCCCGGTGACGGATCGCGCCGCCGTTGGCGAGATGCTGAAACTGTCCGATTACATCGACGTCATCGTCCCACGCGGCGGCAAGTCGCTGATATCGCGCATTACCGATGAAAGCCGGATTCCCCTGTTCAAGCATCTGGAAGGGCTTTGCCATACCTATGTCCATGCCAGTGCGGATGTGACCAAAGTCGTCGATATCGTGGTGAATGCCAAGATGCGCCGGACCGGCATTTGCGGTGCGACCGAAACCATCCTGATTGATCAGGTGGTTGCCGATGATCTGTTGCCGAAAATTGCCGCTGCCCTTGCCGACAAGGGATGTGAAATGCGTGGCGATGCCAGCGCGCAAAAGGCAGACACCCGCATCCTGCCTGCCACGGACGATGATTGGATCACCGAATACCTTGATGCCATTGTGTCGATCAAGGTCATCAATGGCGTCGAAGAAGCGGTCAATCATATCAACACATATGGATCGCATCACACCGACGCCATTTTGGCCGAGGATACCGATGCGACCGCGACATTCCTCAATGGTGTTGATTCCGGCATCGTGATCGTCAATGCATCGACACAGTTCGCTGATGGCGGCGAATTTGGCATGGGGGCCGAGATTGGCATTTCGACGGGCAAGCTGCATGCACGCGGCCCGGTCGGAGTCGAACAGCTGACCAGCTATAAATACATCGTGCGCGGCACCGGCCAGACCCGCCCATGAGTTTTTCGACGCCCAGAAGTCATAGTGCCCCGCCCCGCGTCGGATTACTGGGCGGGTCGTTTAACCCGGCGCATGAAGGGCATCTGCATATATCGCTGGAAGCCTTGAAAACCCTGCAACTTGATGCAGTCTGGTGGCTGGTGTCGCCGCAAAACCCACTCAAGCCCGCCCAGGGTATGGCCGACCTTGCCGACCGGTTCGATTCGGCGCTGATGCTGGCAAAGCATCCCCGCATTGTTGTTTCTGCAATTGAATCAGAACTGGGAACCCGTTATACGGCCGACACTCTCGCAGCCTTGCAGCGTCGTTTTACCCGAACGCGGTTCGTATGGCTGATGGGGGCGGACAATCTGGCCCAGTTTCATAAATGGAAATGGTGGGACAGGTTGATTTTGCGCGCTCCCATTGCGGTTCTTGACCGCGAGGGGTATTCTAACAAGGCATTGTCCGGGACGGCAGCCAAGCGTATGGAACGCTGGCGCATCCAATCGGACAGGGCGGGTTTGCTGGCCGATCTCGATGTTCCGGCCTGGGTTTACCTGCCAATAAAGCGCCATCCGGCTTCTTCGACCGCAATCCGCGCCGAAGGCAGATGGCAGGTTTGACCGGCGGGAGTTCCCCGGATCCGAAACGGATCGGGCTCTCTTGCGTAAATTGAGGTGGCGACCATAGGTACCGCAAAAAAGACTCTGACCCCGGGCGAGCTTCTTGCCCTTATCCAGAGCACGCTAGAAGACGACAAGGCCGAAGACCTTGTCACCATTAATTTGATCGATAAAACCTCCCTTGCCGATCATATGATCATTGCAACCGGGTCATCCTCCAGACGGGTGGCGTCGATGGCAGAGCATATTGTCGAAAAGCTGAAAGAAGCAGGTCAGGGCCGTGCCCAGGCCGAAGGCAAGGAACAGGGCGACTGGGTTCTGGTTGATGCCGGCGATGTCATCGTCCATCTGTTCCGCCCGGAAGTTCGCGCTTTCTACAACATAGAACAGATGTGGGGCGTTGAAAATCCGGCGCTTAAACAGCAGGCGGCGCGACTGTATTAATACAGTCCGCCCCGGTTTGCCCTGCTCACCGCGGGGATTGGCCATCGGTGGCCCAAAGCGGGCCGGAGGCGGGCCGGAGCCGGATCGGAAAGATGCAAATTACCCTTGCTGCAGTGGGCCGGATGAAGAACGGCCCCGAGAAAGATCTTTTTGACCATTACGCAGCCCGCCTGCGCTGGCCCTTTGTCGTACGGGAAGTCGAAGAGAAGAAAAAGCGGCCCCCCAATCAGCTTAAAGACCGCGAGGCGGAGCTGTTGCTGGGCGTCATTCCCGATAATGCCTTTCTGGTCGCGCTTGACGAGCATGGCCGCGAATATGGCTCCATCGATTTCGCCGCAAAGCTTGAAGGCTGGATCGATCAATATGCCGGAAATATCGTCTTTGCCATTGGCGGGGCCGACGGGCATGGGGACGCCATCAAAACACGCGCCAATACGCTTTGGTCACTTGGCAAGGCGACATGGCCCCATATGCTGGTGCGCGCCCTTATTGCCGAACAGCTTTTTCGCGCCCACGCCATCCAGACCAATCATCCCTATCACCGGGAATAACCCCTAAAGTCACCAAAAGCATTGGTTCCCCCACTCTTGGATAAGTTGTTTCAAAATTTGTCCGTGAGTATTCATTTATCTGTTTGAGAAGGGGAATTAACGATGCAAACCAAATGCTTAAAGGTCGTCGCCGTTATTGGCCTAGCGATGCTTACCGGCGCGTGCGCAGCTTCACGTAGCGTTGTCGAAATTCAGGAACCAGCCAAAATCGAAAACCCGGCGACCGGTCCAGCCGTCAAAATCGTTTCGGTCGAAGACAAACGCCAGTTCGAGATTGATCCATCCACGCCAGACATTCCGTCACTGTCGAATGACGAAATTGATGATGTAACCTTTACGTCGCGTGCCTATGCCCGCAAACGCAATGGTTACGGAATGGCGATGGGGGATGTTCTGCTCCCCGAAGGCAAAACCGTTGCAGATGCCGTCAACAAGGCAATTTCAAACGGCTTCAAACAGGCCGGATACCGTGTTCTTGAACCGGGGGACGCCGAGTATGACAGCGCCGACGCCGTCGATGCCGACCTGATCAGGTTCTGGTCATGGTTCGAACCCGGTTTCTGGCAGGTCACGGTGCATAACAAGTCTGAAGTGACGTTGAAAGGCAACGAACTGAACAAGGGCGAACCGGTTACAGTCACCGACAGCTATCAGGAAAAGATGCAGATGGTCCTCGACAGCGACTGGCAAAGCAGTGCTGTTAATGCCCTACGCGAACTTTCATCAAAGATTGCCGAAAAACTGGAAACGCTCAAGTAACCGGCTTTAACGCAAATCATACTGCATACGCACGACACCAGACTTGTAGTGCTCCGATGCCACCAGTTTCGGTGTCGTGCCCACAGCATCCCGGCCAAACAGCCGGATGCCATCGCCCAGAATTTCAGGGATAATGAACATTTCAAGCTGATCGACAAGGCCGCCAAACAGGAATTGGGTCACAACACTGGCCCCGCCGACGATCCAGATATCGCCGGTATCGGACCTGTCATCGCAAAGCTGGCTTGCAAGTTCCACAAGACTACCGCCATAGGCCTCTGTATTGGCCGGGCGGTTATCGGGCAAATCGCGCGATGTCAGGACAATCGTGCGGCGATCTTCATAGGGCCAGTCGCCAAATTCCATCACCTGATCAAAGGTTTTTCGCCCGATGATCAGTGTTCCCACGGCGCCCAGAAAGCCCTCGAAATTGAACTCGGCCGGATCGAATTGATCAAGCCAGTCAACCGCGCCATTGGCGCGCGCGATATAGCCATCCAGACTGACCGCGATATAGATGCGGAACAGTTTCTTTTTCATGCTTTGCCCAACCTGTTCGGGGTCTTTGCCCCGTTTTTGATTTCTCAATGATATCAGATTGCAGGCGCAAGGTGGCAAGAATCAGGCCGGATGAAAAACACCCCCGAAACGGCGGCTTCGAGGGTGTTTGGTCGGTATTTCAAACTGTCAGCTCAACATTCGACCACGTTGACATTGACCGCCAGCCCGCCCTGGCTGGTTTCCTTGTATTTGCTTTGCATATCAATGCCGGTCTGGCGCATGGTTTCGATCACCTTGTCGAGGGACACGGTATGCTGACCATCGCCGCGCATCGCCAGACGGGCAGCATTGATCGCCTTGACCGCCCCCATGGTGTTGCGTTCGATGCAGGGCACCTGCACCAGACCGCCAATTGGATCACAAGTCAGGCCAAGGTTGTGTTCCATGCCAATTTCGGCGGCGTTTTCAACCTGTTCGGGCGTACCGCCCATGACGGCACAAAGCGCGCCTGCCGCCATTGAGCAGGCCACACCGACCTCGCCCTGACAACCGACTTCGGCGGCCGAAATCGACGCACGCTTTTTATAGATCGAACCAATGGCCGCCGCCGTTAACAGGAATTCGCGTATTTTGCCCTGTGTCACATTGGCCCCGAACCGTTCGTAATAGCGCAGCACGGCGGGAATAACACCCGCCGCCCCGTTGGTCGGGGCGGTCACGACGCGCGAACCGGCAGCATTTTCTTCGTTAACCGCAAGGGCATAAAGATTGACCCAGTCGATCACGGTCAACGGGTCCTTAAGCCCCGCTTCTGGCCGTTCAGTCAGTTCAAGGTAAAGTTTGCGCGCACGCCGTTTGACATTCAACCCGCCGGGCAGGATGCCATCGGTTTTGCAGCCACGCTCAATACAATCCATCATCGCGCGATGCACGCGGTCGACAAATTCCTCGGTCTCGGCAGGTTCACGCCAGCTTTTTTCGTTTTCGGCCATGACTTCGGCAATCGACAGCTTTTCCTTTTTACAGATCGCCATCAGTTCATCGGCCGAGGAAAAGGGATAAGGCAGCGTGATATTATCGCCGGAATATTCCGCGCCGCGATCATCGCCCGAGACGATAAACCCACCCCCAACCGAAAAATATTCCTGTTTGTGCAAAACAACACCATCACGGTCAAAGGCGGTGATCCGCATGCCATTGGGATGTTCGGGCAGGCTTTCGGTCATATGGAAAACAAGGTTGGTATCCCGGTTGAAAGCAACCGGGTGCGCGCCGTAAAGCTGTAATGCGTGATCTTTATCAATCGCATCCATTGTCGGTGCGATCCGGTCTGGATCAACCGAACGCGGTCGTTCCCCCGAAAGCCCCATGATCACCGCGGTATCGGTGGCATGGCCCTTGCCGGTCAGGGCAAGCGATCCGTAAAGATCGACAATCACCGAGCCGATTTTTTCCAAAAGATTCCGGGCTTCGAGTTCCAGACAGAACCGATAGCCCGCGCGCATCGGGCCGACCGTATGCGAACTCGATGGGCCAATCCCGATGGTATAAAGATCGACAACGGAAAGATTAACGTCTTGCGGACGCTGCTTATTTTCTTCGGTCAAATGGGCCTCCCACGGCTCTTTGTCATGCGGATCAATGCCACATGACGTTATAGAACCGGTGTCTTGCCCCCTCTGTCCCTTGACCTGAGATTGTGCGCCTGTTGCCAAAAACAAAGAAGTCTTTGACGCCATGGCTTCATCCTTCGGTGGAAATATGGTGCCGGGCGTTGGCCCCGTACCGCTTTCTCTCTCCAGAGCCTCAATCCGCAACGGTCCATCTGCCTGAGAGTTTTCGGGGCTATTGCTCCTTCGGCGCCGATCTGATCGCGGGATCAAAGCGGGCTCTCCCATCGCGGTTATTCGAGGTATCACCGTAACGTCCGAGATTACAGCTAGGTGATGATCCTTGTCAAAAAGCGACTTTGCAAGCGCACAAAAAATACCCGGTCGGAAGGCTGTTCAATACCGGCATTCATGATAGATTGCGCGTTGAAAATGCTATGATTGGCAGCGTCTGATGGCGGACCCACCGCGCCCGGCGTCTTTGTACGGATGGCAAAATTACCGGAAAATAACCATCTTTACCGGTAATTCAGCCTTTTACCTTATTTCGTGTACTTTACTTCGTGGGATTATGATTGTGACTGTATCAAATACCGTAAAGCGCCCGCGTCCGGTGGTGCTGTGCATTCTGGATGGATGGGGTTATCGCGAGGAAAGCAAGGACAATGCAGTTGCATTGGCCAATACCCCTGTTTGGGACGCGCTTTATGCCAACAATCCGACCGGCTTTCTGAAAGCCTGCGGTCTTGATGTCGGCCTGCCCGAAGGGCAGATGGGCAATTCCGAAGTCGGCCATATGAATCTTGGTGCCGGCCGGGTTGTGATGCAGGAACTGCCAAAAATTGACGAGGCTGTCAAAACCGGTTCGATCGCAGATACCGATACCGTCAAAAAGGTTATCGCCAAGCTGAAAGAAAGCGGGGGTGTCTGTCATATCGCGGGGCTTCTGTCCGAAGGCGGGGTGCATTCCCATCAGGCCCATATGGCAGCGCTGGCCAAAATCATCGCATCGGCCGGTGTGCCGGTAAAAATCCATGCCTACCTGGATGGCCGCGATACCGCCCCCAAAAGTGCAGCCAAATTCCTTGAAAAATTCCGCGCACTGATTGGTGATGCCAATGTTGAAATCGTGACCGTCACCGGGCGCTACTACGCGATGGACCGCGACAATCGCTGGGAACGCGTCAGCCAGGCCTATTTCACGATGGTAAAGGGCAAGAATTACGACGATGGCCGCACCGCTGAAAGTGCCGAAGCCGCAATCAGGGCTGCCTATGATGCCGACACCACGGATGAATTCGTTCTGCCGACCGTGATTGGCGATTATGCCGGCATGAAAGACGGCGACGGGCTTTTGATGACCAATTTCCGGGCCGACCGCGCACGTGAAATTCTGGCCGCGATCTGCGGACCGGACTTTGACGGGTTTGACCGTGGCACCCCGATCAGATTTGCCGTGCAGGCCGGTATGGTTGAATATTCATCCGACCATGCAAAATATATGGATGCGATCTATCCGCCGCAGGTGTTGCCAAATATCTTTGGTGAAGTCGTTTCCAGGGCTGGCATGAAGCAGTTGCGCATCGCGGAAACCGAAAAATATCCGCATGTGTCCTTCTTCTTTAACGGCGGCGAAGAACAGGTTTTCGAAGGCGAAGACCGTATTCTGGTGCCATCGCCCAAGGTCGCGACCTATGATTTGCAGCCGGAAATGTCGGCCCCGGAAGTGACCGAAAAGCTGGTGGCGGCGATCAGGGCTGAAACCTATGACGCGATCATTCTGAACTTTGCCAACCCCGACATGGTCGGCCATAGCGGTATTTTGTCCGCCGCGATGAAGGCCGCCGAAGCGGTTGATACCTGCCTTGGGCAGGTTGTTGATGCGGTTAAATCGGTGGGCGGCGTGATGTTCGTTACCGCCGATCACGGGAACTGTGAGATGATGGTGGATCCGGAAACCGGCGAGCCGCACACCGCGCATACGCTTAATCTGGTGCCGACCATTCTGGTGAATGGACCCGAAGGCGCGACACTGGAAAATGGTCGTCTGGCCGACGTGGCACCGACTTTATTGCAGCTTCTTGGGCTGCCGCAACCGGCGGAAATGACCGGCAAACCGTTGATCAAGGGTTTGAAAGGGAATGATGCGCTTCTTGCGAACTGATCTGCGTTCCAAGACCGCCCTGCCTGCGCTGGCTGTGATTGCAGCCATGATCGCGGGCGGGGCAGCGCCGTCTTTTGCCCAGTCGCTACGCAAGGTCGACAGTCAGCTTGATAAACTTGAAAGCCAGTTGTCAGAGCAGCAAAAGCAGGAAGAATTCCTGGCGCGCAAATCGCGCGAACTCTGGACCGAGGAACAGGCGCTTCAATCCGAAGCCATTTCGGTCGCCAGACGCGCCCAGCGCCTTGAAACAACCCTGACCGATCTTGAAGATCAGCTTGCCGAACTTGAAGTGCGCGAAAAGCGGGCCGCCACCAGCCTTGAAGACAAAGCCGGGCAATATGCCCGCATCCTGATGGCCTTGCAGCGTTTGTCGACCACCCCGCCCGAAGCTGTGATCGCCCTTCCGACCAGCCCGCAGGATACATTGCGGTCAGCCATCCTGTTAAAGGCCGCCCTGCCCGGTGTTGAACAGCATGCGCGCGATTTGCGCGCCGAGCTTGAAGAAATTGGCACCCTTCGCGAAGACATCCGCACGCGCCGCAGCGAAATGGCAGCCGCCACCAAAGAATTACAGGCAGAGCGCCAGTCACTGGCCGCCCTGCTTAACGAAAAGCGCAAACTGCGTTCGGAAACCGAGGCCGAGGCCAAAATGGCATCGCGTGCCGTCAATGAACTGGCGACCGAGGCAAAATCATTGGGCGATCTTCTGGAAAGCCTGAAAAAGCGGGCGGAAGGCGTTCCCGAACCCCGCATGAAACCGGAACGCCAGATCGCCAAGCGTACGGAACCCAAACCGGCCCCGGCCCCATCGACAATTGCCAGAAACGAGCCGCCCGCCACCCCTGCGGAAAAAACAGCCCCTGCCAGCAAGGCATCATCGGCAAATGATGAAGAGCTTTCTGTCGGCAGTTCGATCACGTTGGCACACGGACAATTGCGTATGCCCGCAAGCGGCAAGGTCGTTACATTGTTTGGTGAACGGTCCCGCGGACCGGACGGATTGGCGGTTACACATTCCAAAGGGATAGAGATCGACACACGCCCAAACGCGCAGGTCGTATCGCCCTTTGACGGCAAAGTTGTATTCGCCGGGCCCTTCCGTGGCTATGGCCGCCTCTTGATTATCGAACACGGCGAAGGATACCATAGCCTTATCGCTGGTTTTGATCGGCTCGACAGTGTGGTAGGACAATATCTGTTGGCGGGTGAACCTGTTGGAATAATGGGTGAATTATCGCCTAAACTCTATCTGGAGATGCGCCATGACGGTGAAGCGATCAATCCGCTTCCCTGGCTGGCCTCGAAAAACGGCAAGGTAAGTGGATGAAAACCTCTCGATTGGCAGTATTCGCACTCGCTACCGGCATGACTTTGGGCCTTGCTTCGCCCGCGCTGGCGCAATCTTCACCAACAACATCAGCCGAAACCTATCGGCTGCTGAACCTGTTTGGCGATGTGTTTGAACAGGTGAAATCGAAATATGTCGAAGAAGTCGATGACAAGCAGCTGATCGAAGCGGCCATCAACGGCATGCTGACATCGCTTGATCCGCATTCCTCCTATCTGAATATGGATAATTTCGAGGAAATGCAGGTCGATACCCGCGGCGAGTTCGGCGGGCTTGGTATTGAAGTCACGATGGAAGAAGGCTTTGTCAAAGTCATTTCCCCGATTTATGACACGCCTGCCGAAAAGGCAGGTTTGCAACCCGGTGACTTCATCACCCATATCGATGGCAAACCGATCCGTGGTCTTGGCCTGAACGAAGCGGTTGAAATGATGCGCGGCAAGGTCAATACGGACATTATCCTGACCATCATGCGCAAGGGTGAAACCGCACCGTTTGATGTCACCCTGACCCGGGCCGTGATCAAGATCCAGTCGGTTAGATCCGAAGCAAAGGATGATGTCGGATATATCCGCATCACCAAATTCAACGAGCAGACCTTTAGCGGCCTGCAACGTGCGATCACCGAGTTGCGCGACCAGATCGGCCCGGAAATCAAGGGCCTTGTGATTGACATGCGCAACAATCCTGGTGGTTTGCTCGATCAGGCGATTTCGGTTTCGGACGCATTCCTTGATAAGGGTGAAATCGTATCAACCCGCCCGCGCGATACCGAAAATACCGAACGTTACAATGCCCGTCCGGGCGATCTTGCCGACGGACTTCCCATGATCGTTCTGATCAATGACGGTTCGGCATCCGCATCCGAAATCGTTGCCGGTGCCCTTCAGGATCACCGCCGCGCGGTCATCATGGGAACACGCAGTTTCGGCAAGGGATCGGTTCAGACAATCCTTCCGATGCCCGGCAATGTGGCACTGCGTCTGACCACGGCTCGCTATTACACGCCGTCGGGAAAATCGATCCAGGAAGTCGGCATCGTGCCTGACATCATCGTCCCGCAGGCCCGTGTCGAAAGCATCGAAGCCGCCCAGCGCCGATCCGAGGCTGATCTGAATGGTGCATTGCGCAACGAGGATGAAACCATCAGCAACGCCGAAAGCGATGCAAATGATCGCCGCAATGCCGCCGAGGAAATAGCGCTGGAAGATTATCAACTGTCCCGTGCACTTGACATGATCCGCGGCATCGCCCTGTTCGCACCCCGCCCGCAAGGGTGAGGTGCGATCCGCAGACCGAAAGAGACTGACCTTTCGTGATCAGGAAACTCATAAAATCCTTACGGTTTGGCCGAAAGAAGGAACGGGATTCTCTTGATGACATGGGCGATCCTGAAACAGATGATGTTTCAGACGCTCTGTCGGACGAGGATCTTCCCTTTAACGAGTTGCCGATCGAGGTTCAATGGGCACGTTTGCCCAAGCATCCGCCATCACGGCGCTGGTGGCTGTCAAAACTCCTGATCATTGCGCTGTTTTTAAGCCCGATTGCCGCGGCGGGTGTCGGACTTATCCCGATCCTTGATCCTGAAACCGGCTGGCGGCTGTTTCATCTTGGATCACCCAAAACCATCGTCGCCGTTCCCGGGACCGAGCGCGAGCTTCAGGAAGAAATCGCCAAAGGTGTGCGCGACGTCGAAGAACGCACGCGCGCCGAGCAGGAAGCACTGGCCAAAGCCGCTAGTGATCCCAACAATCCGCAAAGTGCCGAAGACATCGCCAGACAGCTTGAAGGCGTTTCAGATCTGGTTGGCACCCCCGGTCAGGAGGGCGCAGTGGATGGCACGACAACACCAACCCCGGAAGAACTCGCCGCCCTAGCCGAAGAAGGCGCACTTGATCAGCCGATAGAACCAGATCCCCTGCGCCCGGCTCCGCTTCCTGGTCTGGATGAAGAGGGCAGTTTCGGTCGTATTCCGCGGATTGCCGATGATGGCACGACGCCGTTTGATGCCTATAAACGGCCCTTCGAACGGGTTGAAGGCCAGCCCTATGTCGCGATCATCGTGACCGGTATAGGCTTGAACAGCACCAGAACGAAGGCGGCAATCGAAGATTTGCCGTTGAATATTTCGCTGGCGCTGTCGCCCTATGCCAACAATCTGCAACAGGTCGCCGCCGATGCCCGCGCCATGGGCCACGAGATATTCTTGCAGTTGCCGATGGAGCCGATCGACTTCCCGCTATCTGATCCCGGTCCGCGCGCGCTTTTGACCAGCCTGCCGGAAGGGGAAAACCTTGTGCGACTTGAATGGTTGCTCGCACGGTTCCCGGGCTATGCGGGTGTCGTCAGTTATCTTGGGTCGAAATTCGGAAGCCTCGATAGCGCCATCCGTCCGGTGATCGAATTCGTCGACCGGACCGGTCTTATGTATGTTGAAGGTACCAATTCCGGGTCCGTGAGCCTTGGCGCGCAATTGGCATCGAATGCCGATAGTCCGAATGCCGTTGGCAACATCATGATCGACGAAATTCCAAGTCGCCGACAAATCGACGCCCGGCTTAACGATCTGGTCGAACTGGCAAAAAGCAACGGCGTTGCCATCGGAATTGCGCAATCCTATCCGGTGACCATACAGCGCCTTCGGAACTGGTCGGCACGACTTGCCCGCCAGGGCGTTCAGCTTGCACCTGTTTCGGCGCTTGCAAAATTGCAGGTCACACCGCAGTCTGCGGACGAGGCGGAAGCCGCCCGGCGTGACGCCGCACTGGCCGAGGAACGCGCCCAAAAGGATGCCGCCCCGTCCGATACTGGTGACGGCGAAAGTGAAACAATCGAAAATTGATGACACCGCCACCGTATGCGGTTTGTCAGGGGGTATTGATGGCGAAGAAATCGGGCGGCAAATCAAAGAAGGCAGCCAAAGCCAGCGATGATCAGAAGGCCGGGGATCAGAAGATAAAAACCGGCAGCACGGACAAATCAACGCTGACCGCAGAAGACCTGCCTTATCGCCCCTGTGTCGGGATCGCGCTTTTTAACGATGAGGGACAGGTCTGGATCGGCAACCGGATCGGGTTTGAAGGCGCATGGCAATTGCCACAGGGCGGGATAGATGATGGCGAAACCGCCGAACAGGCAGCACTTCGCGAATTGTCCGAAGAAATCGGCACCGACAAGGCCGAAATCGTCGCCGAAACACCCGACTGGCTGACCTATGATTTACCCGATCACCTGATTGGCAAGGCATTTGGCGGCAAGTATCGCGGCCAGAAACAGAAATGGTTTGCCATGCACTTTACGGGTAAGGAAAAACATATCAAAATTGATGTTCACCATCCTGAATTTGATGCATGGCGCTGGACCGATTTCGGAACTTTGCCCGATCTGATTGTCCCGTTCAAAAGGCCGGTTTATTTGCAACTTGTCGAAATCTTTCGTGATGTACCTCAAAGAATTCGAAATTTGGGGACGGCATAAGACGCCACGTTATTTCTTGATCAATACGCTCAAATCGATAGATTGCAGAAAATCAAGATGCATCAGAAGTTTAGAGGAGTTCTAAGATGGGTGCGGATCGCTTGATCTTTGGTGTCCTGACGATTGTGGTGGGGATTTTCGGCCTGTTCTATGCTTCGGGATCACATGATGGATATTCCTATTTTGTGGGCCTGGCATTGTTCTTTGGTGCGGTGCTGTTCATGTTCGCACTGATCAAGGGACATTATGACCAGCTGGAAAAAGACGGGCATAAATAAGGTCTGCCGCCGAGATATCGGTAGATATCGCCTTTGAGGTTTTATTTCGGGACCGGGCAGGTTATGGATCAGAGTATGAGCAATACACACTGGGATCCTGTTCGTTACGGTCTTTTTGGCGATGAACGTCGCCGCCCGGCAAAAGACCTGATTGCCCGTCTGCCCAAACCGGCGGATGGCTTTTTGCCACGTCACATTGTCGATCTTGGCTGCGGGCCGGGATCCATCACCGCGTTGCTTGATCAGGCGTATCGCACACCGGAAAATCCCGATGTCCAGATTGTCGGGATCGATTCTTCAGCAGAAATGTTGGAAACAGCCGCCAAGCGCGACGAGAATATCGAATGGCAACAGGCCGATATCGCGCAATGGGAACCGGATAGCCCGGTTGATATCCTGTTTTCCAATGCCGCCCTGCAATGGATTCCCGAACATGCCAAACTGTTCCCCCGCCTGATACGGTTTTTGCGTCCCGGCGGGCTGTTGGCCATTCAGGTGCCGAACAATTTCCTGGCACCCAGTCATCAGTTGATTGGCGAAGCCGGAATTGAATGGCGCGATGCGGTTGCCGGGGCGACCCAGCAAATCCGGATCATGCGACCGGGCGACTATTTTGATGTCCTGTCCACCGATTGCGATGCCATTGACCTGTGGCAGACCCAGTATTGCCATATCCTGCATGGGGAAGACCCCGTTTTCGACTGGACATCATCGACCGCCTTGCGCCCGGTTCTTGCCGCCCTGCCCGATGATGATGCGCGCGCCGCATTTTGTGAAAAATACAAAACCCGCTTGAAACAGGTCTATCCGCCGCGTGATGATGGCGTCACACTGTTTCCATTCAACCGGTTATTCATGATCGCCCGCAAACGCGACGCATAAATTCGACGCTAAAGTCTCTATTGGCGGGCATTACAAACGGAGCAGCCCATGCCCGCCTTTCGTGACCATTTTATTCCCTGTTGCGGCTATGAAATTCATGTCAGGACGTGGGGCGATCCCCAAAAACCAGCCCTTGTCATGAGCCACGGTCTGGCGCGACTGGCCGATGATTTTGATCATGTCGCGCCGCATTTCACTGATACGTATTTTGTCCTGTGCCCGTCCATGATCGGACGCGGGCTTTCGGGATGGGCCAAGAATCCCGACCGGGAATATACCCTGCCCTTCTATGTCGCACAGACCTTCGAAATGCTTGAACATTTCAGGATTCCAAGCTGCAAGTGGATCGGAACGTCAATGGGCGGGTTGATCGGGCTTGCCATGACCGCCGAAGCCGCGGGATGGATCGAAAAGCTGGTTTTAAATGACATCGGACCGGAACTTGACGCTGCGGCAGTCGCACGGATCAAATCCTATGTCGGGGCCACCCCGGAATTTGAAACGATCCATGATGTCGAAGAAATCGTCAAACTGATCTATGCGCCGTTTGGCATCACCGACGAAGCCACCTGGTCATTTATTTCCGCGCGCTCGGTGCGACGTCTGCCGAACGGAAATTTCATGATGCATTATGATCCCGAAGTCATGCGCGTCTTTGCCGAACATATTGATTCTTTTGATGCATGGGATCAATTCAACGCTATTTCTTGCCCGGTGATGCTGATCAGCGGTGCGAAATCTGATCTGATTCCCCCCGCCATTGTCGAAAAAATGCGGGAACAAAAACCGGAAATGCCGATTTTAACTGTAGCAAATTGCGGACATGCACCCCATTTGAATGACGAGGAACAGATAAAAGCCATCAAGGCGTTCCTTGCCGACTGACAAACCGGGGCCGGAAACATCCAGAATTTGTTTGCACAAGGGGATGTGCACCAGTTGCGATCAGGTTGTCGGAACACGAGATATGCATGTATCAAGTCCAATTGCGTGGTCTGTTGCGATTCTTGCCGTTGCCGCGACAACGGGCGGTTTTTCGCACGCGGCCCGTGCCCAGTCGATCCAGCCCGCCACGCCAGATGAAACCGGTGTGACAATTGGCATGCCCCAGACTGACAGTTCGCCAAATTCACTGGTCCCCGGAATACTGCCCCCCGCGCTGCCCGGCGGGATGAGCAATTATTTCGCCCCTCGTCGAAATCACGGCATTGTCCTGAACAATCCATCCACCGATGGGGAAAGTGACCCATCGCTTCTGTGGTTTGAAATCGACAGCCAGCCAACGACAAACAACGGCATTGCGGCCCAGTTCGGAATTGGCTACGCCCCACGCCCGGATCTGGGCTTTGCCTTTGGCCCGGTTTTCGAACTGAATGGCCCGATCGGGCAAAGCATTGGCACCGACCAACGCAATGATTTTGATGTCACCCCCACGCACCATCCCGGTGGCTTTTACCGCCATAACTTTTCGGGCAATCCCGGCAACCCTTCGGGCACGGATGATGCGGGCATTGCCGCCAGCCTGTCCTATATGCCGTTTCAGGATATCTGGATCGGGTTACATGGTCGATTGACCAGTGATCTTGCCCCTGATCCGAATACCGGTGCGCTTGATCGCTTTGACGCGATGCTGGGTCTGACAGCCGGATATCGCCTGGAATTCTAGGATCAGGCCCCCTTAATTTGGCCGTGATCTTTTACGAAATGCTCAATTCCCCTTTTGCCTGCCCGAACGAGGCTGTATGACTCCTAGAAGGATCATCAGGAAAAGACGAAACGCCGCATGACAAGAATGCCAGCACCGATAGACGGGCCGAATGCCGATGCCTTTTCCGCCTGCAACGACCTTGCCGCAGCAAAAAATGCCAATCTTTACCGTGCGGCCATGCGCCTTGGCCCGGAACGGCAGCGTTTCTTTCTGGCGGCCTATGCATCGATGCGGGTGATCGACGATATTGTCGATGACGGGTTCCTTGAACTGACCGATCATGAACGCGACTATGCCCGCGAAGACACCCTGATTGCGATTGATCACTGGCAGCAGCAAATCCAGGCTGCCAAGATCGATGGCGATAACCCCCATCCCGAAAGCGGCCCGCTCAGCCAGCAGGTATTTGATGCCCTGCGTCTGACTTTGGGCCGAAGCGACCTGGAAGTTGATCCATGGGTTGATCTGGCCGATGCATTGCGCCGCGATGTTGCCGAAGACCCGATGGATGAATGGGACGATTTCATCGCCTATTGCGAGGGGGCAACTGCCGCCCCGGCATCGATTTTTGTCTATCTGCTATCGGCACGATTCGATAACGAAATCGGATATACATCCCCCCTGACCAACCCACCGCTTTATCATGCGCGCGACATGGCGATTTTCTGTTACGTGGTGCATATCCTGCGCGATCTTCCAGACGATATCAAAGGCCCGGACAGGCTGGTGACGATACCAGCCGAAATCCTGATTGCCGCCGATATCACGCTTGGCGAAATCCGCAATGCCATCGGGCAGAAGAAATATGACGAATTGGACCGCCTGGGCACTATTCTGCTGGAACGCGCATGGGAACATTTTGAAACCGGGCAAGCCCGGTCGGCTGAACTTCTGGCGATCCTTGATGCGGAAGAAACCGACACCCTGTCACGCCTGTTTGCCGTTTATATCGAACTTGCCAGTGCGATGATGGATAATGGTTACGCCGCGTTCCTCAAGGACCGCGATACAATCATCACCCAAACCGCCGGAAACAGCCTTCCCGGATAGCAAAACCCCGCCAATCGGCGGGGTTTTTCCTTTGATCTCAGCAAGGATACAGATCAGCCACGCAGGGCTGCAACGCCCGGCAATTCCTTGCCTTCTAGCCATTCAAGGAAGGCACCACCCGCGGTTGAGACATAGGAGAAATCCTGATCGGCATCGGCGTGACGCAGGGCCGCAACCGTATCGCCACCGCCCGCAACCGACAGAAGTTTGCCAGCCTTGGTCAGTTTGGCCGCCTGCCGGGCGACCGAAACCGTCGCGGTATCAAACGGTGCAATTTCAAACGCACCCAGCGGACCGTTCCAGACCAGCGTTTCACAGGACTCGAGACGTTTGTTCAGATCGACAATGGTTTTCGGCCCGGCATCAAGGATCATGCCATCAGCATCGACATCGTTAATGTCAGATACGGTGTGATCGGCGTGCGCCTTGAATTCCTTGGCGACCAGACCATCGACCGGCAGGACGATTTCGCAATTGGCGGCTTCGGCCTTGGCAAAAATCTCGCGCGCCGTTGCCAGAAGGTCGTGTTCGCACAGCGACTTGCCAACATTTACACCCTTGGCCGCAAGGAAGGTATTGGCCATGCCGCCACCGATCACCAGTTGATCAACCTTGGCGACCAGATTGCCAAGCAGATCCAGTTTGGTTGAAATCTTGGCACCGCCAACGATTGCCATCACCGGATGATTCGGCGCTTCAAGCGCATTGCCAAGGGCTTCAAGTTCGGCCTGCATCAGACGACCGGCATAGGCCGGAAGTTTGCGGGCCAGCCCCTCGGTCGAGGCATGGGCACGGTGCGCGCACGAAAACGCATCATTGACGTAAATGTCGCCAAGCTTTGCCAGTTCGGCGACAAAGGCCGGATCGTTCTTTTCCTCTGCGGCGTGGTAACGAAGGTTTTCCAGAACCGCGATTTCACCGTCCTTAAGGCTGTTCACGACGTCTGCTGCGGCCGCACCAATGCAATCATCGGCGAATTTCACCGGACGCCCAAGCTGCTTGGCAAGCGCATCGGCAACCGGTTTAAGCGACATTTCGGCAATGCGTTCGCCCTTGGGGCGGCCAAAATGGGTGATCACGACAAGTTTCGCACCAGCATCCGCCAGTTCGATCAACCCCGGAACCGTCCGTTCGATGCGGGTGGTATCACCCACAACGCCGTCTTTCATTGGAACGTTAAGATCAGCGCGCAGCAAAACGCGCTTGCCAGCGACATTGACACCGTCAAGCGTATTGAAGTCAGCCATTATCTGAACCTGCTTTTGAGTTTCACAGAAAACGGGAGGGGGCGTCCCGACATGGGTTGAACGAAGAACCCGTTTGCGCCCTTTTGCCCGACGAACAGGCATTGTGCAACCGGGGAAACCGTTCAGAACGATACCGACCCATCAGGGTGCCCGCGGGTCGGAACCAGAAATTCAATCAATGCTGTCCCAGAAGGGATCCGTGCAAAAAGCCCGAGAAACTGGTCGCGACCGGCCCGGTCATCAGAACATGATCATCGTGCAGCCATTCGATGGTCAACGGACCACCATCGAGAATGATTTCGGTTTTCCGCCCCGTCAAACCGCGGCGCGCAGCGGCAACACCGGCCGCACAGGCACCCGTACCACAGGCGCGCGTCACACCGACACCGCGTTCCCAGACCCGCATGCGAATCCGGTCTTCGCCAATGATGCTGCAAACCTCAATATTGGCGCGTTCGGGAAACATTTCATGATGTTCAAGGACAGGGCCAAGCTTTTCGATATCAATCGACTCGGCATCGTCAACAAAGAACACCGCATGCGGATTGCCGACATTGACCCCGACCGCATCCGACAAACCGCCCAAGGACAGCGGAATATGGTTGGTATCAACCGCCTGACCCAGCGGGATATCGCGCCAGTCCAGCTTGACCTGCCCCATATCGACGGTGACACGACCATCGGCCAGACCATTGGCATCAAGCAATCCGACGACGGTCTGGATAATGACATCCTTGCGGCCAAGTTCGCCCATGACGATGCTCGCCACACAGCGTGTGGCATTGCCACAGGCCTGGACCTCGCCCCCGTCATTGTTGCGAATGCGCATGAAGGCATCGGCAAGATCATCGCGGGCGGGTTCGATCACGATCAGCTGATCACAACCGACTCCGGTTTTGCGGTCGGCGATGCGGGCCGCAGTTGCGTTATCAAGATCAAGCACGGCGGGATCGCGTCGTCCGTCAAAGACAACGAAATCATTTCCCAGACCATGCATTTTGACAAAAGGAATACCGTTCATAACCGCCTTATAACGGTGTCAGCGGATATCGTCCACCAAAGTCAGCGCCGTCAATGCTGGGCAGCCGGGGCACAATAACGGATTTTGCGCGGCACAAAGCCGGCCCCGCTGAAATAGTCGCGCAGGCGTTCTTCCATTTCACCGACCGAAACATGAACCGCCGCACAATGATGATCCAGAACCAGCCGGTTCATCGCGTCGCGCATCGCATCAAGCACATAAGGTCGTGAAACAATCTCGACGGCCATGATGTTGTCGACATGCAGGACAAGTCCCTCGGACATGTCGTCACGCACCTGATAGGAAAACAGACCGTGGATATATCCCCGTTCATTGGCAATCACGATGATGCCACGCGGGCGTTGCCACAGGATATCGTCGCATCCGGCCCCAATCATGCTATTGGCTCGATCAGTGCAGAATTCGGCAACAAATTCACGCCAGCGCTCAAACGTAAGACCGGTCTGCATCATCTGCACGAGCGGAAAAGTCATATCCGCCGTGTGATGTGTTAGGGGTCTTGCCTGATAGGTTGTTGACATGATTGCTACTCTTCCCACGATTTTCAGCAATCATGGCGCAAAGATTTCGTGTTGACCTTGACCTGTATCAACACCTTTACAGACCCAAACGCGCATAAACACGCTTAGCAATCAATTGTCCCGCAATGCGGGCGAGCTTTGTCTTGAGATTGAGGGGTTCCGCGGTTTTACGAGTCAATATTGACGTGGATCAATGGCGCGTAAAGCTTCAACCCGCATAATCACCTGACAATCGAAAGCCTCGTCCGTTTTGCATGTGATGCTGCCAAAAGCGCATCACGGCAGCGGTGGGGCTTTTGGTGCAGGTGGCAGGGGATGACATGTGTTGCACCATGCCACCACGGGACTGATGGAGTTGACCGATCGGATTGGGGACAACTCACCCGAACACCTTGAACGGGAGTCAAGCATGAGCCAGGGGAGCATGGCACAGACAGCATCAACGCCTGCTGCTGTTAATTATAATATGGACGTCGTGCGCTGGGCCGCACTGGCGACCGTATTTTGGGGCGTTGTCGGATTTCTGGCAGGCGATTTAATTGCCTGGCAGCTCGCATTTCCGGCACTTAATTTCGATAACGAGTTTCTGAATTTCGGTCGCCTGCGGCCGTTGCACACCTCGGCGGTGGTTTTTGCCTTTGGCGGTAACGCGCTTCTGTCAACGTCGTTCTATGTCGTGCAGCGGACCTGCCGCACGCCGCTTTATGGTGGCAAAGCACTTCCGGCATTCGTTTTCTGGGGCTATCAGCTGTTCATCGTCATGGCCGCAATCGGCTATGTTACGGGGGTTACCCAGGGCCGCGAATATGCCGAACCGGAATGGTTTGTTGATATCTGGCTGACCGTGGTGTGGGTTGCGTATCTGGCGATGTTCGTCGGAACCCTGCTGAAGCGTCATGAGCCGCATATCTATGTTGCGAACTGGTTCTATCTGGCCTTCATCGTGACGATCGCAATGCTGCATCTGGGCAACAACCTGGCGATTCCGGTTTCCTTCATGGGGACTAAATCCTACTCGATGTTCTCAGGCGTGCAGGATGCGCTGACGCAGTGGTGGTATGGTCATAACGCGGTAGGCTTCTTCCTGACGGCTGGTTTCCTCGGCATGATGTATTACTTCATTCCGAAACGCGCCGAACGTCCGGTTTATTCCTATCGCCTGTCGATCATTCACTTCTGGGCGCTGATCTTCCTTTATATCTGGGCTGGTCCGCACCACCTGCACTACACGGCCCTTCCTGACTGGGCGCAGACCCTTGGCATGACCTTCTCGATCATGTTGTGGATGCCGTCCTGGGGCGGGATGATCAACGGCCTGATGACGCTTTCGGGTGCCTGGGACAAACTGCGTACCGACCCTGTCCTGCGCTTCATGGTTGCTGCCGTCGGTTTCTATGGCATGTCGACCTTCGAAGGCCCGGTCATGTCGATCAAGGCAGTCAACGGCCTGTCGCATTATACCGACTGGACCATCGGACATGTTCATTCCGGCGCGCTTGGCTGGGTGGCTTTCGTTTCCTTCGGTGCGATCTATCACCTGATCCCGGTTCTGTGGCATCGTGAACGCCTGTATTCGATGCGTCTGGTTGCCTATCACTTCTGGCTGGGTACCATCGGTATCGTTCTTTACATCACGTCGATGTGGGTTTCGGGGATCATGCAGGGCCTGATGTGGCGTGCCTACGACGATCTTGGCTTCCTGCAGTATTCCTTCATCGAAACCGTTGAAGCAATGCACCCCTACTACATCATTCGTGCAACCGGTGGCCTGCTCTTCCTGCTCGGATCGCTGATCATGGTCTGGAACGTCTACAAGACGATCAAGGGTGATCTGCGTCGCGAAGCACCGATCGGCACACCTGCTACCGTAGCAGCCGAATAAGGGGGATGTGAAAAATGCTTCTGAAAAAACACCACATTGTTGAGAAGAACGTCTTTGTTCTCATCCTCGGGATTTTCCTGACCATCATCATCGGTGGTATTGTCGAAATCGTGCCGTTGTTCACGATGGAACAGACCATCGAGAAGGTTGAAGGGGTCCGTCCCTATTCACCGCTCGAACAGGCGGGTCGCAACATCTATCTCCGCGAAGGGTGCTATAACTGCCATTCCCAGCAGATCCGTCCGTTCCGTGACGAGGTCGAACGTTATGGCCATTACAGCCTTGCCGCGGAATCGATGTATGACCATCCGTTCCAGTGGGGATCGAAACGTACCGGACCGGATCTTGCCCGCGTTGGTGCCAAATATTCCAACGACTGGCATGTTGCCCACCTGAAAGATCCGCGCTCTGTCGTGCCGGAATCGATCATGCCGGGCTATCCGTTCCTGGCGGAACGCGAATTGAAGTTCGATGACGCCCAGGCCCATCTTGAGACGCTTAAAATGGTTGGTGTTCCTTATACCGACGAGCAGATCGAGAATGCCAAGGCCGACCTGTATCTGCAGGCGATGGCGGACGAGGATTACGATGAACTCCTTGCACGTTATCCGAATGCGGCAACCGGTGACTTTGACGGAAACCCCGCGAAACTGACCGAAATGGATGCACTGGTCGCGTATCTGCAGGTCCTGGGTCGCATGGTCGATTTCACCACCTACAACCCGCAACTGAACCTGCGCTAAGGCGAAGGGGAACGTCATGGAATTCTTTACGCAACTCGCTGACTTTTTCCGACCCTTGTGGGGTCTGTGGCTAATGCTGCTTTTCGGGGCGATCATTGCCTGGGTCATGTGGCCCAGCAAAAAGCGCCGGAAAGACATGGAAGAGCATGCCCGGATTCCGCTTCGGGATGAGGAATAGGGGGAGAACCGAGCTATGTCGACACATGTCGAAAAAGACCAGGTTTCGGGCCACGAAACCACCGGTCATGAATGGGATGGCATCAAAGAGCTGAATACACCGCTGCCGTCCTGGTGGGTCTATGTTTTCTGGGCCACGATCGTCTGGTCGGTCGGCTATTGGGTGGTTTATCCGTCCTGGCCGACGGCAACGAGCTACCTTACCGGTATGTTCGAAACCACCAACCGGACCCAACTGCATGAAACCATGGCCAATGTTGCCGCCGAACGCGCACCGTATATGGAGCGTCTGGCAGCACTGGATCTGGATGAAATCGTTAATGACAGCGAATTGCTGAACTTCTCGATGGCAGGTGGCAAGGCCGTGTTCGCAGAAAACTGCGCACCGTGTCATGGCACGGGCGGTTCGGGCAACCCGGGCTTCCCATCCCTTCAGGACGATGACTGGCTGTGGGGTGGTTCGCTTGAAACCATCAATGAAACGCTGCATGTCGGTGTCCGCTGGGATGCCAATGACGATACGCGTTTCAACGATATGCCTGCCTTTGGTCGTGACGAGATACTGGAACGCGAAGGCATCAATGATGTTGTTCAGTATGTCCTGTCCTTTACCGGACGCGAAACCGACAAGGCCGCAGCAACCCGCGGCATGGAAGTCTTCGCCGATAACTGCGCATCCTGCCATGGCGAAGACGCCAAGGGTGTTCAGGAATTGGGGGCACCGAACCTGACGGATGCGATCTGGCTGTATGGTGGCGATGCCGCAACCATTACCGAAACCGTGACCAATTCGCGTGGTGGCGTCATGCCGGCATGGGGTGGTCGTCTTGACGAAGAAACCATCAAGATGCTGACGGTTTATGTCCACTCGCTTGGTGGCGGTCAGTAACCTTTAAAATCTTCTGCCCGCCGCACCTTTATACACTGTGATCTGATCAAAAATTGATTTGTGTCATGGTGGGGTGCGGCGGGTTTTTCGTATGTTGGCACTGCAATTTGAATAATCCTAATCCGACATGGCATGCCGCATGCCATGTTGTGCACCATGCAGATAACTGGTGGCCCCAAAGCCACAAGAGAGCAGTTATCGGCGATGCGGCCCAACAGTCAGGTAGCGACAATGGCCATGCCCCATTTGCAACAGCCCGATCCCGCACATCCGATCCCGCAAAACGATACACTGCCGGAAGATGACCGCGACCAGCCACTCTATAAAACCCGCGACAAGGTCTATCCGAAACGGGTCTCGGGCCGTTTCCGTAACCTGAAATGGTTTGCGCTGGTCACTCTGCTTGCCATTTACTGGATTGTTCCCTGGCTGCGCTGGGACCGCGGACCTTCGGCACCGGACCAGGCCGTGCTGATCGACATGGATCTTGGCCGCGCCTATTTCTTCTTTATCGAGATCTGGCCGCAGGAAGTCTATTACATCACCGGCCTTCTGATCCTTGCCGCGATCGGTCTGTTTCTGGCAACGTCGCTGTTTGGCCGCATCTGGTGCGGTTATGGCTGTCCGCAAACGGTGTGGACCGATCTTTTCATGCTGGTCGAACGTCATATCCAGGGGGATCGCAATGCGCGCATGCGTCTGGACAAATCGCCCTGGACATTCGAAAAAATCTGGAAAATCGGCGCAACCCATCTTTCATGGCTGGTGATTGCCGCGGCAACCGGCGGTGCGTTTGTGCTTTATTTCCACGATGCGCCGACGGTCATGGTCGATATCTTTACCGGTGATGCGTCACTGGGTGTTTATGTCACCATCGCGTTCCTGACTTTTTCGACCTATCTGCTGGCCGGGTGGGCGCGCGAACAGGTTTGCACCTATATGTGCCCATGGCCGCGTTTCCAGTCGGCGATGCTTGATGACGAGTCGATGATCGTCACCTATGAAGGCTGGCGCGGCGAACCGCGTGGTCCGATCAAGCGCAAGAACCTTGTGCGCGGCGAAGTCCCGGAAGTTGGCCACTGCATTGATTGCTATGCCTGCTTTAACGTCTGCCCGACAGGGATCGATATCCGTGACGGATTGCAGATGGAATGCATCGGCTGTGGCCTGTGTATCGATGCCTGCAACGAAATGATGGACAAGGTCGGCTTCCCGCGTGATCTGGTCCGGTTTGATTCGGTGCAAAACAGCCAGTTGCGCGCGCATGGCAAGGCGACCAAAATCCGCATCGTCCGGCCGCGTACCGTTTTCTATTCGATCATCGTGATGCTGGTCGCAGGCGTGATGGCCTTTGGCCTGTTCAATCGCTCGACGCTTGAAGTCAACGTTTTGCGGGATCGCAACCCGATATTCGTCCGACTGTCCGATGGTGATGTCCGAAATGGCTACACCTTAAAGGTCCTGAACAAGGAACAGGCTGCCAAAACCTATATCCTTACAATCGAAGGACTTGATGCCACCGATTTTCAGGTTATCGGTCTGACACCTAACCAAGATGGCACATTCAGCCTGGATGTTGCCCCGGACCGCGTTGGCAGTTTCCGTGTCTTTGTTGCGGCCGATCCAGAAGCACTGGACGGCGAAGCCACACCGTTCGAGTTCAGCGTGACCGATCCAAAGGACAATATTCGCGAAACTTATGATACCGTATTTGCCGGTCCGAAATAACCGACACCCGCCTGACGATCCGGCCACCGACCCTATTGCGCCGGACAGGAGATAGAAAGATGACGACCCAGACCACAACCTCACCATCCTCTGTTGCGGGTCCGCGCAAATCGGATCGTCTGATCCCGTGGTACTTTGTTGGCGGTTTTGCGATCATGCTGATCGCCAACATCTCGCTGATCACGTTTTCAATGACAAGCTGGAACGGACTTGTCACCAAACACGCCTTCGAAGAAGGCAACAATTATAACGCCGCAATGTCGGGCGCGCAGCGTCAGGCCGAACTGGGATGGCGCAGCAAACTGTCGGTCGAGGGTCTGATCAATCAGTCTGCGACGGTTACTGTCCTGTTCCGGGATCGCGATTCCCAACCGATAAGCGGTGCCAAAATGGAAATCGTTTTGCGGCGTTCGGACCGTGACGATCTTGACCAGACCGTGCGAATGGCGGAAATCGCGCCCGGGGAATATCGGGCAAGTGCCGCGTTCCCGGTTTATGGCCGTTGGGAAATCCGGACCATCGCGCGCGCCCTTGGTGATGATTATCAGACTGTCGAGACCGTTGTCGTAAAACCATGACCCCCCAAACCACCTGCCGCCATTGTGGAGATCCGGTGACCTCGATGTCACCGGTCGGGCCTGATTTTTGCTGTCGGGGATGTGCAGGTGCGTTTGAACTTCTGGGCGATCTGGGTCTTAAATCCTATTACAGCCGCCGAAGCATCGATCCCAAAGCCCGGCCATTGCGCCCCGATAGCGATGAAATCGCTGCGGTTAATTTCACCGATCTTGTCAGCACCGACGACGAAGGCGTTCATCATCTTAACCTGATGGTGGATGGCATACATTGTGCGGCCTGTGTCTGGCTGATCGAAACCCTGCTGCAAAAAAATCCGTCTGTCCTGCATGCGCGCGTCAATATGACCACCCGCCGGTTACGGCTGACATGGAACGGTGACATTGCCGATGTGGATGAACTGGTTAAACCGGTTCTGCAGATGGGATACCGGCTGATCCCGTTCGATCCCGCAGCGCTAGAACAGGCAACACAGGCCCGCAACAGCGAATTGCTGCGCTGTCTGGCGGTTGCCGGATTTGCCGCGGGCAACGTCATGCTGCTGTCGGTTTCTGTCTGGGCCGGATATTTTCAGGGAATGGGCGGGGCAACCCGCGATCTTTTCCATTGGATATCGGCCCTGATTGCCCTTCCGGCAGCCGTCTATGCCGGAATGCCGTTTTACCGCTCCGCATGGGGTGCCATCCGCAATCGCCGGGTCAATATGGATGTGCCGATCAGCCTGGGGGTCATTCTTGCCCTTGGCATGAGTCTGGCTGAAACCATGCGCGGCGGCCCCCATGCCTATTTCGATTCTGCCATAACGCTTTTGTTTTTCCTGCTGGTTGGCCGATATCTTGACAGCCGCGCCCGTGGTCAGGCCCGATCAGCCGCCGAACATCTGCTATCGCTGAATGCGCGCTCGGTCACGGTTCTGGGTGACGATGGCACCCGCCGACTGATCGCACCGGACAAGGCCAAACCGGGCATGATCGTTCTGGTGGCAGCGGGGGAGCGGATCGGCATTGATGGTGAAATCCTTGATGGTCAATCGGATATCGATACCAGCCTGATCACGGGGGAAAGCATCCCGAACACCGCCAAACCAGGCACAACCGTTTTCGCCGGAACAACCAATATATCGGCTCCGTTGCGCATCCGCGTTACTGCGACCGGTCAAACAACGCTTCTGGCTGAAATTGTACGGTTAATGGAAAACGCCGAACAGGGACGCGCCCGATATGTCGCCCTTGCCGACCGTGTCGCCAAATCCTATGCCCCGGTGGTTCATCTTCTTTCGGGCACGACATTTCTCGGCTGGTGGCTGATTGGCGGGATTGGCTGGCAGGATGCCCTGATGAATGCGATTGCCGTTCTGATCATCACCTGCCCCTGTGCCCTTGCCCTTGCCGTGCCGGTTGTTCAGGTGATTGCGACCGGGCGGCTGTTGCGCGCTGGTATCTTGGTCAAATCAGCCACGGCCCTTGAAAGACTGACCCGTATTCGCGGTGTCATTTTTGATAAGACCGGCACATTGACCACCGGCAAGCCCGAATTGATCTCCAATCCGGACGATGACACTGCGCTTGAACTGGCTGCATCCATCGCGGCCAATAGCACCCACCCACTGTCGCGTGCCCTTGTACGGGCCGCCGGAAATGTAACGCCAATCGCCAATGTTTCGGAACATCCCGGCCAGGGACTATCAGCAGAATTGCCCGCTGGCACGGTCCGATTGGGCAGCCGTGCATTTTGCGGCATTGCGGAAAATGCCGACCTGTCCAGCCACATTGCGGGCCCCGAAATGTGGTTGCAGGAACCGGGCCGGGCCGCAACCCGTTTTGTTTTCCACGATGCCCCGCGTCATGATGCCGAACAGGTAATTGAAACCCTGTCTTCGCGTGGTTTTGACATATCGCTGCTATCGGGGGACCGGGCCGTGACGGTTGCCCGGCTTGCGGAAACACTGGGCATTCGCGATTGGAAGGCGCAGCTTTCACCGGCGGACAAGGCAAACGAAATCGCCCGTCGCGCCGAAAATGGCAAATGTGACCTGATGGTCGGTGACGGTATTAATGATGCGCCGGCCCTTGCCGCAGCTTATGCATCCATGTCACCGGCAAGTGCAGCCGAAATCAGCCAGAATGTCGCCGATATCGTGTTTCAGGGTGACCGCCTTTCGGCCGTGATCGAGGCCATCGACGTTGCCAGGAAATCCGACCGGCTTGTCCGGCAGAATTTCACCCTGTCATTTGCCTATAACCTGATCACGATTCCATTGGCGGTATCGGGCATGGTCACACCACTGATTGCCGCCATTGCGATGTCTTCATCCTCTTTGATTGTGATTGCCAACGCATTGCGCCTGCGATCTGGAAGAAACAAACAGCGGGCCGAAGATCCTTCCGCCCTCCCCGTACATGCCCAAGAGGCAGGAGCGCCGTCAGTATGAGCAACCTATTACTTCTGATACCAATCGCCCTGTTTCTGGGACTTCTCGGATTGGCAGCATTTCTGTGGTCGCTTAAATCAGGACAGTTCGATGACATGGAAGGAGCCGCCAATCGCATCCTTTTTGATGACGATGAACAGCAACCGCAGGACAGCCATACGAAAAACAACGGAGTCAAACGTTAGTATCGCTTGAACTGATGCAGTCAGATCGCATAGATTAATTCCAATCTGACATCTTAAGTACATGTAGCTCCGGAGTTTGCCATGTCTGTCCGTTCCCAGCTTTGTGAGGCCTGCGGAATCAAGGACCTGACCTTCTGCTCTTCTTTGCAGGGCACGGAGCATGATCGTTTGCGCCAGATGCTGACCCATGTTCAGTTCGACCCGCACAGCACGATTTTTCACGAAGCCGAAGATGCCGATTACGTGTTTAACGTCACGTCGGGTTCGGTAAAACTATACAAACTTCTGGGCGACGGCCGCCGCCAGATCACCGGTTTCCTGTTCCCTGGTGATTTCCTTGGTCTGGCGCTGAACACCACATACAGCTACACCGCCGAGGCAATCGAGCCGGTAACCGCCTGCCGTTTCCCGCGCGAGAAGCTTGAAAAGCTGTTTGACGAATTCCCGCGTCTTGAAAAACGCATGCTGGGCATGGCGGTTGACGAACTTGCCGCCGCACAGGATCAGATGCTGCTGTTGGGTCGCAAGACGGCCAAGGAAAAGGTTGCGTCCTTCCTTTTGATGCTGGCCCGCCGTCAGGAACATCGCGGCGAGGAAAGCGACACGATTCAGGTCCCGATGAGCCGCTCGGACATCGCCGATTACCTTGGCCTGACCATTGAAACGGTTTCACGTACCCTGACGCAGCTGCGCAAGGAAGCAACGATCACGCTTAAGGATAATCGCCATATCGAAGCCGTCGGCATTGATATGCTTGAAGATCTTGCTGAAGGCTTGTGATTGCGTTGTGCAATTGCACAACAAATCCCGAAATGGACAGAATATCCTGCGGCAACAATAGGGAACCCTTCCTGTTAAAGGCTATTCGACCAAAAGCCTGTTTCGCGATTGCGAAAAAACAGTTCCCGCAAATGGTCATCATATTGTAAACATGACGGCACGCCTGACATAGATCGGGCAGCCAAATCCGGTAACACCGGGGGAGAAACGTCATGAGTGCCACCACCAGAAAACAGGGCCGCATCACGGTTCCTGCCATTCGTGCCCGCAAGGGTGCAGAACCGATTGTCTGCCTGACGGCCTATACCACGCCGATGGCGCAACGCCTTGACCCGCATTGCGATCTTCTTCTGGTCGGGGATTCACTGGGCATGGTTGTGTACGGCATGGAAAGCACGCTTGCCGTCACCGTCGACATGATGATCAACCACGGCAAGGCCGTCATGCGCGGCAGTTCCAACGCCTGCGTGATCGTCGATCTGCCGTTTGGCAGCTATCAGGAATCCAGAGAACAGGCTTTTCGCACGGCATCGCGCATTCTTGCCGAAACCGGATGCGCGGGGGTGAAACTCGAAGGTGGCGCCGAACTGGCTGACACCGTCGAATTCCTCAGCCAGCGGGGCATTCCCGTCATGGCCCATATTGGCCTGATGCCCCAGCAGGTCAACACCATGGGCGGTTTCAAAAGCCAGGGTCGCGGCGAAGAAGCTGCTGCCAAGGTGATTGCCGATGCCAAGGCTGTCGCCAAAGCCGGTGCATTTTCAGTGGTTGTCGAAGGCACGGTCGAGGCCGTTGCACGGCTTATCACCGCGGAAATCGACATTCCGACGATTGGCATCGGTGCATCTGTTGCCTGCGACGGGCAGGTGCTGGTGACCGAGGATATCCTTGGCCTGTTTTCCGATTTCACCCCGAAATTCGTCAAACGCTATGCCGATCTGGGCGATCAGGTCTCCAAAGCGGTTGAAAACTATGCCACCGAAGTCCGGACCCGTCAGTTCCCGACCGACGATCATTGCTTTGGCGTGACCAAACCCGGCAAGTTGCGCGCCGTAAAATAACGGTGCCGCCTTTTTGCCCAACAGACGATCGACAAGACGAACATGACGCTTAAAACCGTTCACAGCGTTGCAGAACTGCGCGCGGTTGTTGCCGGGTGGCGCGCAGAAGGATTGCGCGTGGCACTGGTCCCGACGATGGGTGCCCTTCATGCCGGTCATATCAGCCTGACGGATCATGTCCGCAATCACGCCGACCGCGTCATTGTCAGCATTTTCGTCAATCCGACGCAATTCGGCCCGAACGAGGATTTCGGTGCCTATCCCCGTACACTGCCAGACGATCAGAAAATGCTTGATGCCGCCGGGGTGGAGCTGTGCTTTGCCCCCTCGGTCGAAGAAATGTATCCCGATGGCTTTGCCACCCGTGTCAGCGTCGATGGGTCATTTACCAACGTCCTGTGCGGTGCTTCCCGTCCCGGCCATTTCGACGGCGTTGCCCAGATCGTCACCAAACTTCTGCTGCAAGCCCTGCCCGATTGCGCGATATTTGGCCAGAAAGACTATCAGCAGCTGATGGTCATCCGCCGTTTCACCACCGACCTGAACATCCCGGTCGAAATCATCGGCGCACCGATCCTGCGCGAAGATGACGGTCTGGCGATGTCATCGCGCAACCGCTATCTGACACCGGAAGAACGCGCGATTGCCCCGACACTTGACCGGGTTTTGGGCGAAATCACCAAAGCCGCAGCAACAGGAGCGGAAATCGTCCCGCTTCTGGGCAAGGGGCGCGAAGATATTCTGAACGCCGGTTTCAAATCGATTGATTACCTTGAAATCCGCGATGCAGACACGCTTGAACGGGTCGAAGATCGGGTGCGCAAAAGTAGCCGCGTCTTTGTCGCCGCCCATCTTGGCAAAGCCCGCCTGATCGACAATCACGCCATCGACCCGATCAACATCACGGGTTAAACAGCGGCTTGGCCGCGATGAATCGCGGATTGCGATGCGATTGGCATCAAAAGCGCAGAACATCGCGCTTTTGCGCCTGATTGCGCTTGACTCTATCCCCCCTATCGCATAAACCCTGCGCAACAAAGGTCGCCCAAGGGGTGACTCCCCCAGTCCTCGAGTTGTCGAGCACTGGGTTTTAGTTTTTTGTGCGCACACAGTGGAAACACCGGAAACACAGACGGGATTTGGAATGTTTGAAGGACTAAGCGATCGCCTTGGCGGGGTTCTTGATAAGCTGCGCAGACGTGGCGCGCTGAAAGAATCCGACGTCAAGGAAGCCATGCGCGAAGTACGCGTCGCCCTGCTTGAGGCTGACGTGGCGCTGCCGGTCGTCAAATCATTCATCACCAATGCAACCGAACGTGCGGTTGGTCAGGACGTTCTGCGTTCGGTCACACCGGGCCAAATGGTCGTCAAGATCGTTCATGACGAACTGAAAAACATGCTGGGCGAAGGCGAGGATATCAACCTTGCGGCCACCCCGCCGGTCCCGATCCTGATGGTCGGTTTGCAGGGTTCGGGTAAAACCACGAGCTCGGCCAAGATCGCGCTGCATCTGACCAAAAAGCGCAACAAGAAAGTCCTGCTGGCGTCGCTTGATATCTATCGCCCGGCCGCCCAGCAGCAGTTGAAAATTCTGGCCGACAATAACGGCCTGAACGTTCTGCCGATCATTATGGGCGAAAAGCCGGTATCGATCGCAAAACGCGCAATGGATATGGGCCGCAAGGAAGGCTATGACGCCGTCATCCTCGATACCGCGGGGCGCCTGCATATCGATATGGAACTGATGAGCGAAGTCGCCCAGGTCCGTGACGCGGTCAACCCGGCCGAGACCCTTCTGGTCACCGATGCGATGACCGGTCAGGACTCGGTCAATGTGGCCAAGGAATTCGCCGACAAGGTCGGCATCACCGGTATCGTTCTGACCCGTATAGACGGTGATGCACGTGGTGGTGCGGCCCTGTCGATGCGCCAGATCACCGGTTGCCCGATCAAGATGCTCGGTACCGGTGAAAAAATCGACGAGATGGAAGCCTTCCATCCGGATCGTATAGCCAACCGTATCCTCGGGATGGGCGATGTCGTCAGCCTTGTCGAAAAGGCTGCCGAAACGATCAAGCAGGAAGACGCCGAGAAAATGGCGAAGAAGCTCGCAAAGGGTCAGTTTGACCTGAACGATCTTCTTTCCCAGCTCAAGCAGCTTCAGAAAATGGGTGATCTTTCCGGCATCATGGGGATGCTGCCGGGCATGGGCGCGCTGAAAAAACAGATGTCGCAGACCAAGCTTGATCCCAAACTTCTGACCCATCAGGAGGCGATCATCCTGTCGATGACGCCCAAGGAACGAGAAAACCCGGCCCTGATCAAGGCATCGCGCAAAAAGCGTATTGCCGCAGGTTGCGGTCTTTCGGTTCAGGATGTGAACAAGCTGCTCAAACAGTATCAGACCATGTCCACCATGATCAAAAAGATGGGCAAGATGGGCAAAAAGGGACTGTTTGGCGGCATGCCGAAAATGGATTCCTCGATGCTCGAAGGCGGCGACATGCCCGACATGAGCAAGTTGCCAAAAGGATTTCCCGGTGCCGGGGGCGGATTACCGCCCGGGCTCCCGGGATTGGGCGGCGGTGGTTTGCCGCCGGGATTTCCGGGGTTCGGTAAAAAGAAATAGCCAAGCCCCCGGTTCTCAAGATTTTTCGAAAGAACCAAACACCCCGGTTCCCTGAACCGGAATAAATTGATCCTCCGGGATCGTAACTTGAAGACTACAAACCCAAGCTGAAAGGAACTTATCCGAATGGCTGTCAAGATTCGTCTTTCCCGTGGCGGTGCCAAAAAGCGTCCGTACTACCGTATCGTAGTTGCAGATGCCCGTGCCCCGCGTGACGGCAGCTTCATCGAGAAAGTCGGTACCTATGATCCGATGCTCCCGAAGGATGCTGACAACCGCGTAACCTTCAAAGAAGAGCGCATCAAATATTGGCTGGGCGTTGGCGCACAGCCGACCGATCGTGTTGCACGTTTCCTGGGCAAAGCTGGCCTGGCTGACGCGTTCAAACCGACCGAACAGCCCCAGAAGTCGGCTCCGAAAGCGAAAGCCCAGGAACGTCTTCGTGAGAAAGCTGAAAAAGCCGAAGCCGCTGCTGCTGCAGCTGCCGAAGCTGCTGCGGCTCCTGCTGAAGAAGCTGCCAGCGAAGAATAAGCTTTTCGCACGCTTTGATCAGATACCGGAAATTTGTGAACCGAAATGGCTGATACCCGCAAATCCAAAACCGACGATGCATTTGTCTGCGTCGGCATGATCACCGCCCCGCACGGGGTGCGTGGTGCCGTGCGCGTCAAAAGCTATACCGTCGATCCGGATAACCTTGTCGGTTACGGCCCGTTGTTCGACGCCAAGGGACAGGCGAAATTCAAACTGTCTCCTGTCGGACATGTTCGCGACCAGCTGATCGCCAAGATCGATGGTGTGAACGACCGGGACGCCGCCGAACGGCTGCGGGGAACCAAGCTTTACGTACCGCGGACGGCCCTGCCGGAAACGGAAGACGAAGACGAATTCTATCTTGCCGATCTTGTCGGCCTGAAAGCCCATCATGTTGATGGTTCGCTGTTCGGGACCGTACGGGGTGTGGCTGATTTTGGCGCGGGCGATGTGATCGAAATCGCGCTGGAAGAAGTCCGTGGCAAAGTCGTCGTCCTGCCGTTTACCAAGGAAGTCGTGCCCGATGTGGTGCTTTCGGAACGCAAGCTGGTGGTAAATCCGCCCGAGGGGCTTTTGCAGGAAGAAGAAGGACCGGGAAATCGTACCCGCCGTCCGGGCAGCTCCCGCAAGGACTCTCAGGCCGACCGCGATTCTGATGCCGTCACTGCCGATGCAGTAGGCGCAGAAACTGCGACCGGCAGCGGAAAGGAGGCCTGATCGATGTCTGTGTGGCAGGCCAAGGTTGCAACCCTGTTCCCGGAAATGTTCCCGGGCGCGCTCGGCCAGTCTCTGGCCGGACGGGCACTGGAAAACGGGATCTGGTCGCTGGATGTCAAAGACATCCGTGATCATGCAACCGACCGTCACCGCACTGTTGACGACAATCCTTTCGGGGGTGGGGCCGGTATGGTCATGCGCCCGGATATTGTCGACGCCACCCTGCGTGAATTGCGTGCGGAAGCTCCGCAATTGCCGCTGATTTATCTCAGCCCGCGCGGGAAAATGCTGAACCAGAAACGTTGCCGCGAACTGGCAGCGGGACCGGGTGCCATCCTGTTGTGCGGTCGTTACGAAGGTATCGACCAGCGCGTACTTGATGAACATCAGGTCGAGGAAATCAGCATTGGCGACTACATCCTCATGGGCGGCGAACTGCCGGCCATGGTCCTGATTGAATCGTGCATTCGCCTTATCGAAGGTGTGGTCAACAAGACCGAATCCGTCGACGAGGAAAGCTTTGAAACCGGGTTGCTTGAATATCCGCATTACACGCGCCCGGCCAATTGGAACGGGCGTGACGTGCCGGAGATCTTGCTTTCCGGACATCATGCCAAGGTACAAGCCTGGCGGCATGCTCAGGCAGAAGAAATTACCCGTGCTCGGCGTCCTGACCTTTGGGATCAGTATGTCGCACGCGGGCACATCAAAGAGGGTTAAACCATGACCAACGCAATCATCCAGCAGATCGAAAAAGATCAGCTCGATAAAATCGCTGCAAAACGCGAAGTTCCGGAATTCGACGCAGGCGACACCGTCCGTGTTCACCTGAAAGTCGTTGAAGGCACCCGCGAGCGTATCCAGCAGTTCGAAGGCGTCTGCATCGCCAAGAAAAACCGCGGCCTGAACTCGTCCTTCACCCTGCGTAAAATCGCATCGGGCGAAGGTGTCGAGCGTATCTTCCAGAACTACTCCCCGGCGATCGACAAAATCGAAGTCGTCCGTCGCGGTGACGTTCGTCGCGCAAAACTTTACTACCTGCGTGGCCGTACCGGTAAATCGGCGCGTATCGCCGAACAGACCACCGGTCACAAAGGCAAACTGACGGCTGCAGAACGCAAGAAATAATCTGCGTTCCGCATTGTCGGAATGATTGGCGGGCTCACCTTCGGGTGGGCCCGTTTCTTTTGGGCTGTTTCCATTGCCTGTGGTTTCGGGCGACAAACAACCGGCAAATACACTTTATGCGTGCATCATATCGAATCGCCGGTTTTCATGCCTGATCGATGTAACGCGCGGAAACCTTGCGAATAACATATAACTTTATTTTATATCAGCTATCCCTGCTTTGGCTGCCTCACCCCGGAATATGGTAGTTTTGGCTACCACAAGATGCTCAATTTTCCCCGAATCTACTTTAAGATGCAGTAGCGTAAAAAAACACGCGCCGGGTTGCTTGCGATTTGGAAGCTTGAGTGTATAAAGGCACTCCCGCGGCAAAAATGATCAAGTCCGTGCGGTTCTGGATAATAAAATTTCGCATATCGGGACAAACCCGGATGCCCGGAGGAACAGGCGACGCCGTGCGCCACATGACATCGCAATCCCAGGATTGCCGTCGTAAAAAAACATCCCCGGTTTAATGTCCTTTGCCGGCACTACTGTCTGGTCGTCGCTGCATAAAAGATCGATTTTAAGAGGAGGTCGAGATGGGTGCGCCTAAAACCCTTTTTGACAAGATTTGGGAAAGTCACGTGGTTGATACGCAGGATGATGGTACCTGCCTGATTTATATTGACCGCCATCTCGTTCATGAAGTGACCAGCCCGCAGGCTTTCGAAGGCCTTCGCAATTCTGGCCGCAAAGTGCGCCACCCGGAACTGACCCTTGCGGTTCCGGATCATAACGTTCCGACCACGGACCGTTCCGAAGGCATCAAGGAAGAAGACAGCCGTATCCAGGTCAACACCCTTGACCAGAACGCCAAGGATACCGGTATCCATTACTTCCCGATGAATGACCTGCGTCAGGGCATCGTCCACATTGTCGGCCCGGAAGAAGGTTTCACCCTGCCGGGTGTCACCATGGTCTGCGGCGATTCGCACACCTCGACCCACGGTGCATTCGGCACCCTGGCATTTGGCATCGGCACGTCCGAAGTCGAACATGTTCTGGCCACCCAGACGCTGGTTCAGAAACCTGCAAAAAACATGCTGGTCAAAGTCGAAGGCGATCTGCATCCGGGCGTTACTGCCAAGGACATCACCCTTGCCATCATCGGACGCATCGGCACGGCTGGCGGCACCGGTTATGTGATCGAATATGCCGGTTCGGCCATTCGTTCGCTGTCGATGGAAGGCCGCATGACCGTCTGCAATATGTCGATCGAAGGCGGCGCACGCGCAGGCCTGATCGCACCGGACGAAAAAACCTTTGAATATATCAAGGGCCGCCCGATGGCACCCAAAGGTGCCGCATTCGAACAGGCCGTCGAATACTGGAAGACCCTTCCGTCTGACGAAGGCGCGCATTACGACAAGATCGTCGAAATCAATGCTGCCGACATCATCCCGCAGGTCACCTGGGGCACCAGCCCGGAAGACGTCGTACCGGTTAACGGCAAAGTCCCGGCACCGTCCGACGCCAAGGATCCCGGCAAACAGAAAGCCATCGCCCGTTCGCTCGAATATATGGGCCTGACGGCTGGCACCAACATCGAAGACATCAGGATTGATCGCGTCTTTATCGGTTCCTGCACCAATGGTCGTATCGAAGACCTGCGCGCCGCGGCGGTTATCGCCAAGGGTCGCAAGGTTGCCGATCACGTCAGTGCCATGGTCGTTCCGGGTTCCGGTCTGGTCAAGGAACAGGCCGAGGCCGAAGGCCTGCACGAGATTTTCCTCGAAGCCGGTTTTGAATGGCGTGAACCGGGCTGCTCGATGTGCCTGGCGATGAACCCGGACCGACTGGAGCCGGGCGAGCGTTGCGCATCGACCTCCAACCGTAACTTCGAAGGCCGTCAGGGCCGTGGTGGCCGTACCCACCTGCTCAGCCCGGCGATGGCCGTGGCCGCAGCAGTCACCGGTCATCTGACTGACGTCCGCAAACTCGGTTAAGGCAGAAACCCATGGCAGAAAGAGCATTCATCAGTTTCCGTGACGGCGCAGCGCGCTGCGGCCGGGCACCGATCCTTGAACAGCTGCTCCCGCAGCTGACCGGGATCAACCTGCCCGAATTCGTAGCGAAGGATATCGACGCAACCGAGGAACTGATCGAGGCCCTCGGTCTTGCCTGGGAAACTGGAAGCAAGGGATAAGATTAATGGATAAGTTCACGACCCTCACCGGTGTGGCAGCACCGCTGCCGATGATCAATGTAGATACCGACATGATCATCCCGAAACAGTTCCTTAAAACCATCAAACGTTCGGGCCTTGGCAAGAACCTGTTTGATGAAATGCGCTATGACGACAAGGGCAACGAAATCCCGGATTTCGTCCTGAACAAACCGGCCTATCGCAATGCCAAGATCATCGTATCAGGTGACAACTTTGGCTGTGGTTCATCGCGCGAACATGCGCCGTGGTCGCTGCTTGATTTCGGCATTCGCTGCATCATCGCGCCAAGCTTTGCCGACATTTTCTATAACAACTGCTTCAAGAACGGCATTCTGCCGATCCGTCTGCCGCAGGAAGATGTCGACAAGCTGATGGATGACGCCGAACGCGGCGAAAACGCCACCATCACAATTGATCTTGAAAAACAGGAAATCCATGGTCCGGATGGCGGTTGCATCACGTTTGATGTCGAACCGTTCCGCAAACATTGCCTGTTGAACGGCCTTGATGACATCGGTCTGACCCTGCAGAAGGGCGACGCGATCAACGATTTCGAAGCCAAGCGCGCTGCGTCCCAGCCCTGGCTGTCGCTGTAATTCAAAGTGGCGGCAGGCCAGATCGGTCTGCCGCCCTTTTTGTCGATATGGGGTGAACGACCCCGATAATATCTGGGAAGGATTGTTTGATGAGCACCACCAAAAAAGTTCTGATGCTGCCCGGCGACGGCATTGGCCCCGAAGTCATGCGCCAGGTTCAGCGCGTCATGGACTGGATGGCCAAGAAGCGTAACGTCAATTTCGAAATCACCGAAGGTCTGATCGGCGGCGCATCAATTGATGCGCACAACAACCCGCTGACCGACGAAACGCTTGCCGATGCCATGGCGGCCGATGCGGTTCTTCTTGGTGCTGTCGGTGGTCCGAAATGGGACAACCTTCCCTTCGATATCAAACCGGAACGCGGGTTGCTTAAAATCCGCAAGGAAATGGGCCTGTTTGCCAACCTGCGTCCGGCCCTTGTGTTTGATGCGCTTGTCGGTGCCTCGACGCTGAAGGAAGACGTCGTTAAGGGTCTGGATATCATGATCCTGCGCGAATTGACCGGCGGCATCTATTTCGGTCAGCCGCGCGGCATCGAAGAACGCGACGGTGTGCGTTTTGGCTTCAACACGCTGGTTTATTCCGAGCCGGAAGTTGAACGTATCGCCCGTGTCGCCTTTGACATGGCCATGAAACGCAACAAACGCCTGTGTTCGGTCGATAAGGCCAACGTTCTGGAATCAACCGTTCTGTGGCGCGAAGTTGTTGAACGCGTTGCCAAGGACTTCCCGGAAGTCGAAGTCAGCCACATGTATGTCGATAACGCATCCATGCAGCTGGTCCGTAATCCGAAACAGTTTGACGTGATGGTCACCACCAACATGTTTGGCGACATCCTTTCCGATTGTGCCGCCATGCTGACCGGATCTCTTGGCATGCTGCCGTCCGCATCGCTGGGTGCTGCCGATGCAAGCGGTGCGCGCAAGGCGCTTTACGAGCCGGTGCACGGCTCCGCCCCGGACATCGCAGGTCAGGACATCGCAAACCCGCTGGCAACCATCCTGTCCTTCGCCATGATGCTGCGTTATTCGTTCGACATGGGCGATGATGCAACCATGATCGAAACCGCCGTTCAGAACGTTCTGAAAGGCGGGCTTCGCACCGCTGATATCATGCAGCCGGGCATGGCAAAGGTTTCGACCACCGTCATGGGCGAATCCCTGATCAACGAACTCGACAAGATCGCCTGATCTTTCCGATCACGCTTCAAAAAGACAAAGGCCGGGTCAATGATCCGGCCTTTGTCATAAGCACGTTTCCTTGACTTGTTGCGCGACAACAAAGATGTTGCCCAGGCAACTACTGTCTGCATCCCATACGTGCAGAAACATAATAAAAGCTGGATAACATGAGCAAAAAAACAGTTCTTCTTGTCGGTGGCCTTGCCGTTCTGGCCGCCGCGGGTGCCGGTCTTCACTACAAGGCGCCTGCCTATCTAGAAAACCGGTTCCGCACGATCCTCAGCAGCCCGGACTCAGACCTTCGCGGCGAATTTTCCAATTTCGAAATGTCGCTTCTAGGTCGCACATTGGCCGCCAAGAACGTCAAACTGATCGATCCTAACGGTGTGACCTACACCATCGGATCAATGCATCTCAAGCAGGTCAACTGGCTGACCCTGATCGGGGCAAACCCGTTTGGCAACGGCATTGCCGGTCAGGCCGATCTCGAAGAACTGGCAATTGCCTATGATGCCTATGGCATCACCACCCCGAAGGCGGAACTTGGCGATCTTGCGATGGACCTGGCTTCGCGCAATTTCGACATCGCCACCGGTCGTGCTGATCTGCAAAACCTGACCATTTCGGATGGCGACATCCGCCGCATCAATATTGATCACCTGCTGGCGGAAAATGCCGGTTCGGCCAATATCGATGCCCTGAACATCACCGGTTGGAAAATGGATGATCAGGAAACAAAAATCACCAGCAGCATCAACAATATGACCTTTGCCGGCTGTGCCGGACCGGCCGATCTGATCGCCAGTTTCGATCCCGACATTGCCCGCGATTTCGCCATCTGTGACGATATTTCGGCCACCACCTTGTCGTTTACCGATGACGCAGGCCTGGAAATGTCGGTTGATGCAATTGCCCTGTCGGGTCTGGAATCCCGGGTGATCAAATCCGGCACGCTGACCGGTCTGTCGATGCAGCAGCCAGACAATCCTGCCAGGCTTGCCATTGGCGAAATCTCACTTGCTGATTTCCGCGTCGATCTGACGGGTGACATGATTGATCTTGATACAAGGCTCAGCATGGCGGACGCCAGGAAGATGGTCGAAAACACCTCCTTCCAGACAATCATCGTCAAAAACCCGGTAATTTCCGACGAGGAAGTCGAAATCGCGCTCGATAATGTCACATTACGCGACATGCGTGATGGCAGGCTTGCCGGGATCGACATCACCGGAAGCCACATCACGCAGAAAACCCCGGACGGGCCCGCCAATTTCGGTCTGGACGGACTTTCCGTCACCGATCTGGATTTAATGGCAATCACCGGCTTTGGCGAAATTTACGACGTTGCCGATGAAATGGTTGGTCAACATATCGACCAGTTCGAAGATTTCACACTGGGTCAGATGAACCTGCCGCTCAGTCAGGCGCTTTACGGTGCGTTTTCCATAAATGGCCTCTCATTCTCGGGCGCGCCGGACGGTGAAAAGGTCGAAATCCGGCTCGACAGCTTCAAAAGCGCCCTTGAAAAGCCTTTCACCCCTGAAAACAGCGCACTGACATTTGTCAAAATCAACAACAGCACCCTCGAAGGGCTGCATGCCACCCTTGATGACAGCATTACCGGTGGCAACGATACCGCAATCTATCTTGGTATCAACAGCTTCGATGATCTTGTGCTGGATGTCTCCAACAGCATTATCTGGGATGAGACGGCTGGCGATTTTGTTTACAGCATCGACAAGGTTGCCCTGCGCGATATCGGTCAGATCGGCCTTTCGGTCACGGTCACCGGGATCAACGATGACGTCATGACCCGTCTTCTGAAAACCCGGATCGGCGATGACGCTGCACTCGAACAGGCCCTGACGGTTGACACGGCCTTCCGCGGTGCACGCCTTGAAATTTCAGGTGAAAAAATGTTGCCTTTTGCCCTGGGCGTTGCCTCCCTGCTTAATGGCAACACCGCCGAAGACATGAAAATGCTGGTCACCATGAACCTGATGCAGGCGCAGGAACAATTTGCCGACGACGCAACGCTTTATGATGCGTTTGGCGAATTGCTGGCATGGGTTGATGATCCGCGCCACCTGCTGATCGAACTGGCACCGCAGGAACCGGTTGCGATGGGCATGGCGGCCGGTGGCCTGATGTTCCCCCAGATGGGGGCGCAAATGCTGGGCCTTCGTATTACCGCCAACGGCCAATGACAGCCGCAGAATAAAAATAACGGGCCGGATCGTGATGATCCGGCCCGTTTTCATGTTCACGATCCAAGATCATCGAAACGCGCCAGTTTGTCGGGGTTTCGGTGGATGAAAACATCCGTTATTGCGTTTTGGTGCATGGCCATACTGATGGCGGTCGCCACCCGGTCGCCTTCACGCACAAGCACCCAGTATTCCTGCCCGTCAACGGTCCTGAATTCAATGTCTTGCACCGGATTCTTGCGCCAGAGACCGACAAAGAACCGCGCAACCTTATCTGCACCGAATATCGGATTAACTGCGGCACTTGCCTTGCCTCCGCCATCGGAATGCATGATCACGTTCGGGGCCAGTTGCCCGATCAACGCGTTCAGATCACCGTGGATCAGGGCATCGACAAAGGCTGTGACCTGTTCCCTGTTTGCGGTCTCGCTATCTGGAACGGGGGTTGGATCACGGTCGTCTTCGCGGTTCACCCTGCGGCGTGCGCGAAACAGGATCTGGCGGGTATTGTTTTCGGTCCGCTCGATCACCGGGGCGATATCTTCGTGTGACCAGTCAAAAACGTCGTGCAGAACAAGTGCCACCCGTTCAACCGGTCCCAACCGTTCCAGCATCATGACATAGGCCTGCCCCAGGCCATCCCGTTCGATCAGGTTGTTTTCCGCTTCAGGAAAAACTGGCGGCACCCAGGGTTCGGGCAACCATTGCCCGACATAATGTTCACGCCTGCGACGTGCCGATTTCAGAACATCAAGGCAGATATTGCTGCAGACCCGCACCAGCCAGCCGGTCGCATCGCGGATGTCATCCTTTGCCGCCGCCCGCCAGCGTAACCAGACATCCTGCACGGCATCTTCGGCATCGGCATGGCTGCCCAGCATACGATAAGCAAGGGCATGCAGCCGCCCGCGATGGGTTTCGAAAACCTGATCTGCCATGCGATCCCCGTCAAACACATGAAGCGATACGGGACAGGCCCGTATCGCCGATTTGGAGGTCATCCTGCCCGATAGGTCTGACGAAGCAAAGACCCTATCGGATCGGGGATTGCGATCAGGCAAACTCATGCTGCGCAATACCAAGACGGTTCCAGGCATTCATCGTTGAAATGATGCAGGTCAGCTCGGAAATGGCGTCTTTTTCGAAATGATCGACAAGATTGCGATAGCTTTGCGAAATACGGTCCTGATCCACCGCCTCGGTCAGGCATTCGGCCCAGTCAAGTGCTGCCCGTTCGGCTTCGTCATATCCCTTGGCCGCGCGCCAGACCGCCAGCATGGTCACCTTGATCGCATCGCCGCCGTGATCGGCATGACTTTTGGAATGCATGCGCAGGCAATGCGAACATCCATTGATTTGCGACACTCGGCATTCCAGCAGATCGCGCAGGACACGCGGGATCTGCGGGTTATCTTCAAGGCTGCTGGCAAGACCCAGCATCGCTTCAAAAATTTTCGGGCTCGATTTCGGAACGTCAAAACGGCTCATCATGTTTCTCCGTGATTGCAAACCGGGGGGAATCTCCCTCTGCAATCAGGACGAAACAGCTATGGTCCGCGTTACATATCTGGCAAAAAAATTTTATCGCGCCCGAAATTCTATACGATGCGGGTCTTTTTCAAGGCTTCGACGACCTCTTCATGCATGACCCAATGCCAGTCTTCGCTATTTTGCTGTTCACCATCTGCCAGCGTAAAGACCGCCGCCAGATAATCGCTGACATCGGATTTGCACATCGGCAATTCGGCCGCGAGGGCGATTTTTTGCGCCAATTTGCCGTATTTCCTGTTCCCGATCCGGGACCCGAAATGACCAATCGTATTTGCCAGTTGATTACCGGTAATTTCGCGCCCCGGTGCCTTGGCATGGGCGCGCAGCATGTCGCGTTCGCAACTTGACATATCAATGGATCGAAGCGCCCGGACATAGTCCTCAACGCGGCCGATATGGGGGCCGGTGCGATGGGTGATCTGGGTGGAATATGCACGTGCGCCCGGGGTTTCCCGGTGAGTCATGTTCTGCATGTTGTTTCCTCCCGAAGGAACAACCGGATGGTCGCGTTCTACACCGTGCCGGTTGTTTCACGGTTCACGCTGTCCGGGCTCTTTGGCCCGTTAATAATGTTATATGGGTCGGACTGCCGCAAAACGACAGCCCGACCGATGCGTTTTTACGTAAAACGATAACCGGGTTTGGTGAAAACAAACTGCCCGACCCGCATCCCCCCACCGCCTTCACGCTCGTCAAAGGCATTGATGCAGCCCGCCAGATAAAACTCCCACATCCGTTTGAATTCGGTGTCGTATTTTTCCGGGTCAAGCTGATCGGCAATCTCGCGGAACCGGTCGCGCCACGCGACCAAAGTTCGGGCATAGTTCAGTCCGGCATGGAAATGCGATGCTTCGACTTTAAGGTCGGCGTTTTCCGCAGCCTCGATCACTTCATGCACCGCCGGAATATAACCACCGGGGAAAATATAGCGATCAATCCACGGCGATGTGAATTCCGGGCGCGGCTTGATGATCGTATGGATCACCGCCCGCCCCCCGGCTTTCAGCAATTTGCCGACCTTCTCGAAATAGGTTTTGAACTGCGGCCGCCCGACATGTTCAAACATGCCAACCGAAACAACCCGGTCGTATTTCCCTTCATTCGCATCGGCAAACAACCGGTAATCCAGAAGATGATATCCAAGACCTTCGTGGAAGTTATCTGGCAGTTCCGCCTTGCGTTCGAGCGCCCAGTTATATTGTTCGGTCGACAGGGTGATCCCGTGCACCTCCGCCCCGGTGGTCCGCCGGATAAAGCGGCTAAGCCCGCCCCAGCCGCACCCGACATCAACCACCCGAAGGCCCGGCTGGTCAATCTTCAGCCGCTGGGTGGTCAAAGTCATTTTGCGGTTCTGCGCCTCTTCCAGCGTCTGGGCACCATCGTCCCAGAATGCGCAGGAATACTGCATTTCCGGATCAAGGAAACGGGTATAAAGGTCATTCCCGATATCATAATGATGGCGCACGCGCCGGGACGCGGCCTTGACCGAGGTAAATTGCGCGATCTGGAATTTAAGCGATTGCAGCTTTTCGATAAACAGGCCAAATCCGTTTGCCGAATGGCCGCCTTCGAAATTAAGCCGCAAGACCCTGATCAGGTCTTCCATCTCGCCCGATATCACTTCAAAACCGCCACGCATATAAGACTCGCCAAATCCCGGATCGGGACTTAGCGCCATTTTCAATGTGTCGGTCCAGTTCGGTACAGTCATTGTTGCCCTGGGAGCGCTGCCATCCCCCAGAACAATCTCGTGTCTATCGTCCGCCCGGAATACCAGTGTTCCGCGCGTGACATGTTCCCGAAAAAAGTCGAGAACCTTTTTCTGTGTCCAGTCCAGTGTCATCGGGTACGTCATCTGCCGTCCTTTTTAAGCCGGAAATGCCATCGCCCCACGTAAAACCCGTCGCCGGATTTCACATAAGTACCGGACCCTAAATCAGGATCGTCTGGTCAATCGTTCGAAAAGGAAATGCTGAAACGGCTACTTGGTGCGCCGCGTACCCGCAGACAGTGAAAACAGAAAACTCAAAGCCGGGGCCGAACGATTCTGATTTAGGGTTCGGTACTCGAACCCCGTGGGTAATTCTGCCAGAATTTTTTGCAATCTCAAGAGGTAAAAGCCAACGAACTCCTTGCGTGGTACTCCATAAAACCTTACATCTCGCCCCATACTGTACAGACGATTATCCACAGGCATATGCAAATCACGACGCCCCATACCAAAGAGGGGCAACGCGTATAAGCAATGCCAGAAAGACTGAAAGAGGCTCCTGATGGGCTATAAAATCGCCGTTGTCGGCGCGACCGGAAATGTCGGGCGCGAGATGCTCAATACGCTTGAAGAACGCCAATTTCCGGCCGATGAAATTTTCGCACTCGCCTCCTCGCGTTCGGTCGGCCGCGAACTGGATTACGGTGACAAGGAAATCAAGGTCGTAGATGCCGCAACCTTCGATTTTTCCAAGGTCGATATCGCGCTGTTCTCTGCCGGTGGCGCAACGGCCAGAACGCTGGCGCCCAAGGCTGCTGCTGCGGGTTGCGTTGTCATCGACAATTCCAGCTACTGGCGAATGGAACCCGGTGTACCGCTGGTCGTGCCAGAAGTAAATGGTGCCGCGCTGGCCGGTTACGCCAAGAAAAACATCATCGCCAATCCGAACTGCTCGACCATTCAGATGGTCATGGCGCTTAAACCCCTGCACGACCTGCAACCGATCAAACGCGTTGTCGTTGCAACCTATCAGTCGGTTTCTGGTGCCGGTCGGTTGGCGATGGATGAACTGTTCAATCAGACCAAGGGCATTTACGTCAACGATCTGCCGGTCAAAGAACAGTTCACCAAACAGATCGCCTTTAACGTCATCCCGCATATCGACGAATTCATGGATGACGGTGCGACCCGCGAAGAATGGAAAATGACCGCCGAAACCCGCAAGATCCTTGATCCGGATATCGCGGTCCATGCGACCTGCGTGCGGGTGCCGGTCTTTGTCGGCCATGCCGAAGCCATCAATATCGAATTCGAACAGCCGGTCACCGTCGAAGAAGCCCGCAAGGCAATGAAAGCTTTCCCCGGTGTTTCCGTGGTGGATTACCGCCAGGACGAGGGATATGTCACACCGCAGGAAGTCCAGGGCGAAGATAATGTTTTCGTCTCGCGCGTGCGCAAGGACCCGACGGTCGAAAACGGTCTTTCGCTGTGGTGTGTGGGCGACAACCTGCGCAAAGGGGCCGCCCTTAACGCGGTTCAGATCGCCGAAATGCTGGTCGCGGAATATCTGCCAAAGAAATAATCGCGCCCCTAATAAACGTCTTCGAAACCCGCCGGGATCGGCGGGTTTCTTTTTGCCCGGATCATTCCCGCTGGTCAGAACCGCAAAAAAACGATAGGGAATTTATATCGATTAACCGGCGCTCCCGCCATCAGCGCTGCGATCCATAAAGAAAAATAAATCGAGGACAGGGATGGTAAAACGAACACGCAAAGAAGCTGCAAGGCTTGACGAAGCCGCCCGCGCGGGTTGGCTTTATTATTGCGCCGGCAACACGCAGGACGAAATCGCCACCAAACTTGGCGTTTCACGCCCCACCGCACAGCGTCTGGTGTCTGCCGCCATTAGCGAAGGTCTGGTCAAAGTCCGCCTTGATCATCCGATTGCGCGCTGCATGGAACTGGCTGCATCGCTGTGCGAGCAATTTGGCCTAGCCAACTGCGAAGTGGTGCCGACCGATCCCGCCGCCCCCGATGCCATGTTTGGCATGGCGCAGACGGCCGCGACCTATCTTGAACGCGTTCTGCAATCCCCCAATCCCAAGATCATTGCGATTGGCACGGGGCGTGCGATGCGCGGCATGGTCGATGAAGTTCAACGCGTCGATGCCCGCCATCACAAGATCGTATCCCTTGTCGGGACCATTGCCCATGACGGGGCTGCAAGTTTCTATGATGCGGTCACCGATCTGGCGGATCGCACCCGCGCGCCTCACTATCCATTGCCGATCCCGGTAATTGTCGAAAGTGCCGATGTGCGCGCCCAGATGCAGCAACAACCGCCGATGGACAATATCATGCATCTTGCCGCCAAGGCCGATGTGCGTTTTGTCGGGGTGGGTGATCTTGGCGCCGATGCACCGCTTTATATCGATGGCTTCATCAGCAGGGATGAATTGCAATCCCTGCAAAAAAACGGCGGTATCGGCGAAGTCGTCAGCTGGTCATTTGATGAAAATGGCGCGATCCTTGATCACGATGTCAATCACCGCGTCACCAGTGCGCCAATCCATATTCCCGCGCAAAACACGATTGCCGTCGCCAAGGGGGCCAAAAAGGTCGCCGCGATTCGCGGGGCAATGCGCGGCAAACTGATCACCACACTGATCACCGACGAAGCCACCGCCGAAGCTTTGCTGCAAAGCTAGGCACCGCAAAACACGTTTTGAATCAATACAGAAATCAACCCCGCCAAAGCTTTTGGCGGGGTTTTCTTGTTGCAGCGCAAAAACGATTTCGTTTGACAAGGCATCCTTAAATTGAGTGAATGCTCATTACCTGAACAAATGATCAAACGGGCAAGATAATTTGCCCATCGGGTACACAGTCCTTTGGGAGGAACTATGAAACGCGTAACGGGAGCAGCGCTTTGCGCGCTGTTGGCAGGCGGTGTCGCATTCTCCGCCAATGCCGAAACAAAACTTACCATTGCTACCGTGAACAACGGTGACATGATCCGCATGCAAAAGCTGACGGATGACTTCACCTCCAAAAACCCCGACATTTCCCTTGAATGGGTTACGCTCGAAGAAAACACCCTGCGTCAGCGTGTTACCACCGACATCGCCACCAAGGGCGGTCAGTATGACATCATGACCATCGGCACCTACGAGGTTCCGATCTGGGCCGAAAAGGGCTGGCTGGCACCGCTCGATAACCTTGGTGCCGATTACGATACCGATGACATCATGCCCGCCATCCGTTCCGCCGTAAGCAACGATGGCAAGCTTTATGCGGCACCTTTCTATGCCGAAAGCTCGATGATGATGTACCGCACCGATCTGTTTGAAAAAGCAGGCATCACCATCAATGGTCGCCTGACCTGGGACCAGACTCTCGACATCGCCAAAAAGCTTCATGACCCGGATAACGGTGTTTATGGCATCTGCCTGCGCGGCAAGGCCGGCTGGGGCGAAAACATGGCGCTGATCACCACCATGGGCAATGCCTATGGCGCACGCCTGTTTGACGAGAACTGGAACCCGACCTTCGACAGTGCCGAATGGAAAAACGCCCTCGACATGTATGTCGAAATTCTCGGCAAATATGGTCCTCCGGGCGCAACCTCGAACGGCTTTAACGAAAACCTTTCGCTGTTCAACTCGGGCAAATGCGGCATGTGGATTGATGCAACCGTTGCAGCATCCTTTGTCAGCAACCCCAAAGAATCGACCGTTGCCGACAAGGTCGGCTTCACCGAAGCCCCCTGTGCTGAGACCTGCACTGGTGCCAACTGGCTCTGGGCATGGAACCTTGGCATTCCGACCGGCTCCCAGAAAGTCGAAGCCGCCCAGAAATTCATCGCTTGGGCAACCTCGAAAGACTATCTCGAACTCGTAGCCTCCAAAGAAGGCTGGGCCAACGTTCCGCCGGGTACCCGTATGTCCCTGTACGAAAACCCGAAATATCTGGAAGCCGCACCTTTCGCTGACGAAACCCTTCTCGCCATCGACAGTGCCGATCCGATCAATTCGACCATGAAGCCGAAGCCCTATGTCGGCGTTCAGTTTGCCGCGATCCCTGAATTCCAGGGTATCGGCACCACGGTAGGCCAGCAGTTCTCTGCCGCATTGGCCGGTTCCTCGACTGTTGAAGATGCGCTTGCATCCGCACAGTCAAGCACCGACCGCACCATGCGCAAGGCTGGTTACTACTGATGCATGACGGGCCAGGATGCCGCACCTAGTGCAATGAATTCTGGCCTGTGCCTCCTTGACCTGATGAACTTGGGGTGGCGGCACTTCTGACCGCCACCCTCTTTCCATCCGGATCGAGGCAACAGGGACTTCAAACAGGGAGCACATCATGTCGACACGGTCCTCTACCCTGACCGGGCGCATTATGTCTGCACCGTCGATCATCGCCTTGTTTTTGTGGATGATCGTGCCGTTGGGCATGACAATTTATTTTTCGTTCCTGCGTTACAACCTTCTTTCGCCCGGTATGGAAGAATGGGTTGGTACGCTGAACTATGAATTCTTCCTGACCGACCCGGCGTTCTTTGCGTCGCTGGCCAATACGCTTCTGCTTGTCGGATCGGTACTTGTGATCACGGTGGTCGGCGGTGTTCTGCTGGGCCTGATGCTTGATCAGCCGATTTTCGGCCGCGGTATCCTGCGCCTGCTGGTGATTGCCCCCTTCTTCATCATGCCGACCGTGAATGCGCTGGTTTGGAAAAACCTTCTGATGCATCCGGTGTCGGGCATGTTTGCCTGGATTGCCAATTCGCTTGGCTTCCAGTCAATCGACTGGTTTTCCGAAGCCCCGCTAACGGCCATCATCATCATGGTATCGTGGCAATGGCTGCCCTTTGCCGTGCTGATCCTGCTGACCGCCCTTCAATCGCTTGACCGCGACCAAAAGGAAGCCGCCCAGATGGATGGTGCCGGCCCGGTTTCGATTTTCTTCTATATCACGCTACCCCACCTCAGCCGTGCGATCACGGTGGTCGTGCTGATCGAAACGATCTTCCTGCTGACCGTGTTTGCCGAGATTTTCGTGACAACCGGTGGCGGTCCCGGGCTTGCAACCACCAATATCGCCTTCCTCGTCTATACGCAGGCCCTGCTGCAATACGACATTGGCGGCGCATCGGCGGGCGGTATCGTTGCTGTCGTTCTGGCAAATATCGTGGCGATCTTCCTGATCCGCCTCATTGGCAAGAACCTGGACAGGTAGGGGACACGAGATGGAAAACAAACAAACAGCCCTTGGCCATATCGGTTTTTCGATCTTTGCCTGGATTGTCGGGCTTCTGATTTTCTTCCCGATTTTCTGGATGGTCCTGACCAGCTTCAAGACCGAGCTTGAAGCCGTATCGATCCCGCCAAGCTTCATGTCGTTCGACTGGACGCTGGAAAACTACGCCGAGGTACAGGCACGGTCCGATTATTTCCGCTTTGCCATGAATTCGGTCATCCTCTCGGTTGGCTCCACCCTGGTGGGTCTGCTTTTTGCCGTGCCCTGTGCATGGGCGATGGCATTCAATCCGACCAAACGGACCAAGGATGCCCTGCTCTGGATGCTGTCGACCAAGATGATGCCGCCGGTTGGCGTATTGGTCCCGATCTATCTGGTGTTTCGCGACTGGGGCCTGCTCGATACCCGGTTCGGTCTGATCATGGTTCTGTTCCTGATGAACCTGCCGATCATGGTCTGGATGCTTTACACCTATTTCAAGGAAATCCCGTCCGACATCCTTGAAGCCGCCCGCATGGATGGGGCCACTTTGCCCAAGGAAATCATCTTTGTGCTGTTGCCAATGGCGGTTCCGGGCATTGCATCGACCATGCTGCTCAACATCATCCTGGCCTGGAACGAAGCTTTCTGGACCCTGAATCTGACCACCGCCGATGCTGCCCCGCTGACCGCTTTCATTGCCTCCTATTCCAGTCCCGAAGGGCTGTTCTGGGCAAAGCTTTCAGCCGCATCGACGATGGCGGTTGCACCGATTCTGATCATCGGCTGGTTCTCGCAGAAACAGCTTGTTCGTGGCCTGACATTTGGCGCGGTCAAGTAACCGCCGCCTGATCGAAATTCAACAAGAAGGAACACCGAAATGGGTGCTATCCGACTGGAAAAAGTCAAGAAAACCTTTGGAACGCTGGATGTTATTCCGGGTGTTGATCTTGATATCAATGATGGTGAATTTGTTGTCTTTGTCGGCCCATCAGGCTGTGGCAAATCCACTTTGCTGCGCCTGATCGCCGGTCTTGAAGACGTCACTGATGGCAAAATCCTGATCAACGGTACTGACGTCGCCAACGAGGCACCGGCAAAACGCGGTCTTTCGATGGTGTTTCAGTCCTACGCGCTTTATCCGCACATGACGGTCTATAACAACATTGCCTTTGGCCTGAAAATGGCCGGGGAAAGCAAGGCTGTCATCGACGAAAAGGTCCAGAACGCGGCCAAAATCCTTAACCTGACAGACTATCTGGAACGCCGCCCCGGCGCGCTTTCCGGGGGGCAGCGCCAGCGTGTCGCAATCGGTCGTGCGATTGTGCGTAACCCGGCGGCCTTTCTGTTTGATGAACCGCTCTCAAACCTTGATGCAGCCCTTCGCGTCAATATGCGCCTTGAAATCACCGGCCTTCATCAGGAACTGAAAACCACGATGATCTATGTGACCCACGATCAGGTCGAAGCCATGACCATGGCCGACAAGATTGTTGTGTTGCAGGCAGGTCGGGTGGAGCAGGTCGGCAAACCGATGGAACTGTATAACAATCCCGCCAACAAGTTTGTCGCGGGCTTTATCGGGTCGCCGAAAATGAACTTCCTCGGTGGCGACTACGCCCGAAAATATGACTGCCACGAAGTCGGCATTCGCCCCGAACATGTCGCCGTCAGTACCGAAAGCGGCGATCTTCCCGCAACCGTCAAGATTGCCGAACATCTTGGTGCCGAAACCTATCTGCACGTCAATGCAGACGGCTTTGGGCCGATGACCGTGCGTGCAACCGGCGAAGTTCCGCTGGGCGAACATGACAAGATCTGGCTGACCCCGGAACGGGACCGCATCCATCGTTTTGACGCGAACGGCATCGCACTGGGCAAGCTCTAGGATTTCCAAACAACCGGGCCGCATTACCCCACACGCCGTGCGACCCCGCCTGACCACCACAAGAATGTGAGACCAAAATGTACCTTAAAAAGTTCGATCTTACCGGACGCCGCGCCTATGTCACCGGGGGCGGTCGCGCAATTGGCCTGTCATGCTGCGAGGCACTGGCCGAAGCAGGCGCGCATGTCATTATCGGTGACATCAGCGAAGGTGTGGCCGAAGAAGGCCGTGATTACCTGAAATCAAAGGGCTACACCGCCGATATCGACATCATGGATGTCACCAACACCGATCAGGTCCGCACCAGTGCCGAAAAAATGGGCCGTGAAGGCGGCGTGGACATTCTGGTCAACAATGCCGGTATCGCACGTTCCGAAACCCCGGCTGAAACCGTGACCGATGAACATTGGCTTAACGTCATTGACGTCAACCTGAACGGCACATTCTGGTGCTGCCGCGAATTTGGCAAACAGATGCTGGCCAAGAAAAACGGTGTGATCGTCAATGTCGGCTCCATGTCGGGCTTCATCGTCAACAAGCCGCAGGAACAGGCCTATTACAATGCATCCAAGGCCGCCGTGCATCATCTGACCAAATCGCTGGCTGCCGAATGGGGCGGACGCGGCGTGCGCGTCAATGCGGTTGCACCGACCTATATCGCAACACCGCTAAATGAATTCGTGAAATCCAAGCCGGACATGTATGACGCCTGGATCAATGGTACCCCGATGGCCCGCCTTGGCCTGACCGAGGAAATCGGATCGGTTGTGCTGTTCCTGGCATCCGACGCGTCCAGCCTGATGACCGGCTCCATTGTCCTGGCTGATGGGGGTTATACCTGCTGGTAAGGCACAGGTAAAACTGTTGATCGCATTGTCCTGAAGCTTCTGCGATCAGGTCAGGACCGTGGTGGAACGGGGCGTGGTTGTGGGACCTACGCCCCGTTCACCTTTTTAGCCTTGATGCTGACCGGCAAGATACACCGAAAACGGATTGCACGGGACAACCGCGACACCCGAAAGCCCCAAAAACCGCGCCAGTCGCGACAGATGCACCATCAGATCGCCCGCAACGGTGGCCGCATCACAAGCGTCTTCCAGATGCGCGCTCTGCACCCGAAGAACCCCTTCCTGCCGATCTGATTTCAGATCAACTCGCGCAACAAATTCCCCCTTCTGCATGAACGGCAGAACGTAATAGCCATATTGCCGTTTTTCCGCCGGGACATAAATTTCGATCCGGTAATTGAAACCGAAAATCCGTTCCACCCGGTCGCGTTCCCACATGATCGGATCAAACGGCACCATCAGGGCGGTTGGCTTTGCCCGGCAGCGCGGATTGACATGCGGGCACAAATATCCCGGCTGTTTCCAGCCCTCGACATCCGCCTGCAACAAAGTGCCGTCTTCGACCATTTCGGCAACCCGTGCCTTGGCATCCTCTGTCGGCAGGCGGAAATACTTCCGAAGATCAGCCTCGGTCGCGATGCCCATCGCAGCAATCCCGTTGCGGATCAGGGCACGCTGGGCTTCGGCACGCGGCATGGCAGGTTCAAGCGCCTCCGGGCCGATGATCCGTTCGGGCAGATCATAGACCCGCTCGAAACTGGTGCGCCGTTTGCGCGCCATCACCTGCCCGCTCCAGAACAGGAATTCCATCGCGGTTTTGGTTTTCGACCATCCCCACCATTTCGAACTTGATGCGCCTTCCTGTTCCAGATCACTGGCGGCAAGTGCCCCTTCCTTTTCGATCCGATCCAGAATGCTGCGCACAAATTCAGGATGATCACGGATCATTTTGGCGATCTGCCCCCAGGTGCCTTTGCCCTCGGCGGCATCCGCCATGCGCCAGCGATAAAACCCGTAATCCTCGACCGGGATCATCGATGCCTCATGGCCCCAATATTCAAACAACCGCCGCTGCCGGGCGTTGCCCCAGCTCAGTTGATCAAGGTCCGCCGGGTCATAAACGCCAAGCCGCGAAAAAACCGGCATATAATGCGCACGCGTCAGAACATTGACACTGTCGACCTGTAACATGCCGGTCTGGCGAATGGCTTTCATGATCCGGCGCTTGGTCACCGGGCGGCTTTCGTCCTGATCAAACCCCTGCGCGGCAAGGGCCAGATTGCGCGCCTGTCGGGCGGACACGGAAATCGCGGCTTTGTCGTTAATCATGGTGGCCTTTGAAAAATCGCAAAGAAAAACAGTGTGATGGTATCATACCCTCCTGACAATTATGTCAGTAGATTGCAGGAACATTTCGGTGGGTCGGATCGTTTCCTATGGCCGGTTTCTATTCCCCGCGGTTTCTATGCCTTGTGGCATCTATGTTTCTGCCATCTTTGATCCTGACCATGTTTTCAACCCGATGAAGCAACCAAACAGGCATCCATGGAACTCAAACAAATCCTGATCCTTGCCATTCTTGTCGGAACGGTCGTCATGTTCCTGTGGGGGCGCTGGCGTCATGACATGGTTGCGATGGCATCCCTGCTCTGCTGCGTGGTCGCGGGGCTAGTGCCGGTTGATGGGGCCTTTCAGGGTTTCGGTCATCCGGCGGTGATCACGGTTGCCTGTATCCTGATCCTGTCATCGGCACTTCAGCAATCAGGCGCGGTCGATAACCTGACCCGCATGGTTCTACCGCAATCCGCCGGTCCGGTCGTGACCATGGCTGCCCTCAGCCTGCTGGCCGCCATCCTGTCGGCCTTCATGAACAATGTCGGCGCGCTGGCCCTTCTGATGCCCGTCGCCCTGCAAATCGCCGCCAAACAGAACCTGCCACCGGGCAAAATCCTTATGCCTCTGGCCTTCGGATCTATCCTAGGCGGCATGACCACCCTGATCGGGACCCCGCCCAACCTGATCGTTGCCGGTTTCCGCGCCGAGGCCGGCGAGGGCGGCTTTACGATGTTTGACTACACTCCGGTCGGGATTGTTGTTGCCGCCGCCGGTCTGGTTTTCGTAATGGTGTTTGGCCGCTGGCTTGTTCCCACCCGCGAACGCGCAGGGGCCGAGGGCTTTGAAACCGGCTCCTACCTGACCGAGGCGCGTATTGCCGCGGGCAGCAAGGCGATCGGCATGATGCTGCGCGATGTAAACCGCGAACTTGAAAAGGGCGACGCGCAGGTCATCGGCCTGATCCGCAACGAAAAACGCATTCCCGCCCCCAACCCTTATCGCGAACTTTATGAAAACGACATCCTGATCATCGAGGCCGACCCCGAAGCACTTGCCGTAGCTCTTTCCGCCCTTGATCTGAAACTCGAAGAAGAATTACGCGACCTCGAAGCGCAGGAAAAGGAAGCTAAACAACTCGAAAAAGCCGAAAATTCGAATGAAAAAGCCGATTCTGATGCAAAATCTACGGCCACAGCGTCTTCGAAGACCGAAAAACATGCCAAAACACCCCAAACAGATGCGGAAAACCCGGATAACAGCCGACGCGGCGCGATCCAGTCCGATGACATTGCGCTCATGGAACTGGCGATTTTGCCGAACTCCGGCTTTATCGGCCGGTCCGCCACCGATATCCATCTGCGCACCCGGTATGGCGTAAACCTTTTGGCGGTGTCGCGGCAGGGGCAACGCTCGATGGCGCGGTTGCGTACCATGTCAATGAAGGCCGGCGACGTGCTTTTGATGCAAGGTCCGCCCGAAGCCATTCATGATTTTGCATCGCGCCTTGGCTGTGTGCCGCTGGCGCAACGCGCGCTTCGCATCCCCGACAATGCTCAGGCGCTAAAGGCCACGGGCATCATGGCCGCGGCCATCGGTGCTGCCGCCTTTGGCGTCATGCCCGCTGCCGTTGCCTTTGCCATCGGGGTTCTGATCGCCATGGTGGCGCGCGTGGTGGCACCGCGCAATGTCTATGACGCGGTGGACTGGCCGGTGATTGTCCTGCTTGCCGCCCTGATCCCGGTGGCAAATGCCATGGAAACCACCGGCACGGCCGATCTGGTTGCCCGCTTCCTGTTAAACTGGGTCGCACAGGGGAATGCCATCATCGCCCTTGGCCTGATCCTGATCATCACCATGACACTCTCGGATTTCATGAACAATGCCGCCACGGCGGCCGTCATGTGCCCGATTGCAATTGGCAGTGCCGCACAACTCGACGCCAATCCTGACGCCTTCCTGATGGCGGTCGCCATCGGCGCATCCTGCGCCTTCCTGACCCCGATTGGCCACCAGAACAACACACTCATCCTCGGCCCCGGCGGCTTCCGCTTTGGTGATTACTGGCGGCTCGGCCTGCCGATTGAAATCATCGTGGTGGCGGTTGGGGTGCCTATGCTTCTATGGGTTTGGCCGCTGTAACGGAATGCGGGCTAAGGTTCAATACGGCCTTGATACTCAAGCACCTCGGGTAAATGTCGGACAAAAGCATCGGTTATTCTTGGGGCGGTCACACGCGAAGGCGTTATGGCGGCAAATTCTTGGGTAACCGCCGGACTGAACGGGCGGATCACTGTACGCCCTTCGGGAGCCATACGTGCTGAGATCGTATTCAGAATGGCAATTCCCAGACCCTCAGCCACAAAACTGGCGCAAGAAGACGCATGAAGAACCTCACCAGCGATTTTCAACTCGACTTGGGCTTTTTCAAAAATCTCATTGATCTGGGGTCTTATTGCGCCACTGCGTCCTAAGACAAAGATATTCTCACCATCGAGATCAAATTCATTGATTGTCGATTTGGACGCCAGCGGGTGATCTGATGGTATCAGGGCAACGGATCCGATCACTGCACGATACATAACCCTGATATCTTGCGTAACAGGACCCAATGTGCAGAAACCCAAATCATGTTCGCCGCGCGAAATCTGATCGGCAATGGCATGCGAATCATCCGTATGAAGACTGATGGTCAATTCCGGAATTTCCTTGACCACGCTAGCAACAAGATGAGCGACAAATGTATGCGATAGGAAAGGCGGAGCTGCAATGCGGAAGGGATCCATTGGAAAACGGCGTATACGCCTTGCCGCCTCTTCTACAAAGTCGAGCCCCACAAAGACACGATTAACCTCCCCCACCAGACGTGATGCGGCAGGAGTAGCCTGAAGCCGCGGACCGGAACGCTCAAAAAGCCGCATGTCCAGCGTTGCTTCAAGATCGGAAATCAGGCGGCTGACAGCAGGCTGAGAGATCGACATCCTCTCGGCCGCTTCGGTCATCGTCCCGCTGGTCATCAAAAGGCGAAATGCCTCAACTTGTCGAATGGTGATACGTGACGCCATATTTCCTGCTACCTAGTATAACATGAAATCATAATGGCATATAAAATCGCTATTGGACATTATTTTAAATTTTACTCACTCTTGGTTCATGCTCGATGGAACGACCTTCAGAGCACAAGAAAACTTGCTACTTGAAATCAGGGAGACCAACCCGATGAGATATCTTATGCTCGCGCTTGCGGCATGCGTTCTTACTACGACCACGTTCGCCGCCGACGCGCAAACCCTGCGTTTATCCACTCAGGGCAATCCGCCTCATCCTTGGCTTGATGCCGCTGAAACCCTCAAATCCGAAGTCGAAACCGCGACCAACGGTCGGGTTAAAATCGAAATCTTTGGTGGCGCCACTCTTGGGCGCGATGCAACTGCCCTTGACGAAATGCGATTAGGCACAATCGACCTGCTGATCGGCGGCACTCAGGAAGCAACACCGTTCTTCCCCGAATTTCAGCTTTTCAGCATCAGTTATCTGTTCCCAAATATCGACATTTTCCGTAAGGCAATGGCTCCCGATAGCGAGGTTGTCTCGTATTTTAACCGTGTCTACGAGCAAAGCGAAAATGGCCTGAAATTGCTGGCTCTGACCGGTGGCGGCATCCGCAACCTGTCGAACAACCAGCACGAAGTCGCAAATCTCGAAGATCTTTCTGGCCTTAAAATGCGAGTTCCAGGGTCGCGTCTGGATGCCGTGATGTGGGAAACCAGCGGAGCACAGCCAGTCTCGCTGCCCTTCACCGAACTCTACACCGCACTGCAAACCGGTGTCGCAAACGCCTTCGAAAGCTCTATTAGTGCCTATGTAGGAAACAAGCTTTATGAAGTTGCGCCCTATCACTCAAAGACCCAGCATCAGTTCCTGGTCAGTCACATCACAATCAGCAGCATCGCATGGAACCGACTTTCCAATGATGACAAAGAAATCTTCCGGGCTGCTGCTGCCAAAGCCGCCGTCGTAGGGATTGACAAGGGCATCGAATATGACAGCTCGCTGCTGCAGCCCCTTATCGATTCAGGCAAAGTGACCGTAACCGAAGTTGACAAGACTCCCTTCATTGAAGTGGTTCGACCGCTGCACGACGAAGTCGCCAAGGAAATCGGCGCGACCGAGGTCTTAAACGCCATTCGTGCACTGAAATGATCTCTTGTTGCGGCGGTCGACAATGATCCGCACCGCCGCAACAAAATCTGGGAGACCGTTATGCTTCACAAATTCAACTCTGTTGTCGAGCGGGTTTACTTTATCGCTGGTGGCCTGTTCTTTCTTGCCTTCATCGCTTGTGTCCTGTTCCAAATTGCCTCGCGAAACTTTCTGCCCGGCAGCTTTATCTGGACCGATGAAATCGCGATGTTCTGTTTTATATGGAGCGTTTTTCTGGGGGCGACCGTGGGTTTCCGAAGAGGCGCTCACTACGTGGTGGAAATTTTCCCGGTGCATTTCGTGCGGTCCAATCTGGCACTCACGCTTCTTGCCTTGGTACTCTGCCTGCCCCTGATCTACGTACTCGCTACAGACGGTCTGACCTATGCCGAAATGAGCTGGAGACGCTTCTCATTTTCGCTCGGTTATCCGATGTTTTTCCAGAATATCGTTGTCACCGTCTCTGGTGCGGCCATGGCATTTTTTGCGATTGAACTCGTCGCAGACACCTGGTGCCGCCTTTTCCCCAAACATTCCTAAGGCTGCCGAAATGACTCCGATCCTTATCCTGATCGCTGGCTTTTTGTCCCTCATTCTTCTGCGGGTGCCAATTGCATTTGCCATAGGGCTGTCCTCGCTAGCGACCGTACTATATCTGGGTCTGCCGACTGTATCGGTCGTAAACCAGATGCTTTCAAACCTGAATTCCTTTGCGCTACTTGCAGTCCCGTTCTTTCTGCTGTTGGGACGCCTGATGAATGACAGCGGAATTACCGATCGTCTCATGGTTTTTGCTCAATCCATGGTCGGGCACATCAAAGGCGGATTGGGGCACATCAACGTGCTCGTCAGCATGATGTTTGCCAGCATGTCGGGATCGGCCGCGGCCGATACCGCCAGTGTCGGCGCCATTATGATCCCGGCGATGAAAAAGGCTGGCTATCCTGCCCCATTTGCGGTCGCCCTGACCGCCACATCTTCGACACTGGGCGTCATCATTCCCCCGTCCATTCTTTTCGTCATCTATGGGGCGTTTGGGAATGTTTCTATCGCAGGACTGTTCATGGCCGGCATCCTTCCCGGAATCCTTATTGGTCTTGGCCAGATGGGCTACACCTATTTCGTGGCCTCGCGTCACGGGGTGGTAAACACCGTCAAAATGCCATGGAAAGAACGCGGAAAATCAACGCGCCGCGCTGCACCTGCCCTTCTTATTCCGCTGATTATTCTTGGCGGGATTACAAGCGGCGTCTTTACCGCCACCGAAGCATCGGCAATCGCTGCACTCGTGGGACTGGTTTTAGCGGTGATCGTATATCGCACCATTCGGCCCAGTGCCCTCTTCACCATTTTATGTGAAACCGTGGTTGCCTATTCCTTGCCGATGTTTGCAGTCGCTGCAGCCGGGATAATGGGGTGGCTTATTTCCTATCTGGGCGTCGCACGGGATGTCGCTGAGTTAATCGCCTCCGTGTCCCATCAAGACTGGGGGGTACTGATCATGCTGATGATTTTCTCCCTGGTCGTCGGAACCGTCCTAAGCCCGATGACAGCAGTGATTATTTTCCTGCCGATCATCAAAGAGCTGGGTGTCATCGCACAAATTCCCGACATCCATCTTGCACTCGTGGTCTGCCTGTCGCTTGCCATTGGCCTTACCACACCACCCTACGGCATATGTCTGCTCATCGCAGCACAAATTGGCGAAGTAGATATGCCACGTGCTTTCCTCGCAGTGTTGCCCATCGTCGCAATAACGATCTCGATCATCATGTTCGTGATCTTTCTCCCGGAAATATTCTTGTACCTGCCAAAGACATTTTTCCCGGAAGCCTTTTGACATTCTGCGCCGAACAGCGTCGTACCTAAGGAGTTATCATGAAAGTAACAGTGATCGGCGGCGGTCCCGTCGGGCTGACTTATTGTGCCTTGCTTATGAAGGCAGGGCACGAGGTCAGATTATGGTCCGAAAGCCATCCTGACGAAAAAAAATGGCACTTTACAGGGTGCCTCGAAGAAAGCAGGGACATCCCGACGGCGAACTCCGCAGAGCAGGCTGTTGCATTCGCAGATACGCTTGTGCTCACACGATGTGCAACAGGCACGCAGTCCACAATAGAGGCACTGGCTCCTCTCTTGCATAATGACCAAGTGGTTATCTTTAGTGCGGAACTGTCCTTTGCTTCTCTCTATCTGTCTTCCGCGCTTAGAATGGCGAGCCGACAGGCAAAAAGCATCTCGTGGTCTACCACCGTTGCAACCGCACAGAGAAAAACCAACGATATCCGTATCGGTACAATACGCGATACAATTGACATGGCATCGGCCGGATTTGATGATCCGGCCAAGGCATTGGAATTATGCAAAACACTGTTTGGAGATCGCTTCCGAATGGTGGCGCATCCGGCAATGATCGGGTTTAGCAACCTGAACCCGCCGATCCATCTGGCAAATTCACTAGCCAACCTGACGCGCATCGAGCGGGGCGAGGACTGGGAGAATTACCAGTGTATCACCCCTGTCGTGGGTCGCATGATCGAACAGCTCGATCTCGAACGAACTGCATTGGCAAAATGCCTTGGTTACGAAGTGCGCGACGTGTTCGCACATTATCTCATGACCTTTCCTGGTATCGTACCGGGCAGCGTTTCGGAAATGGCACAACAGGTATACGCCCGTGCACCCGGAACGAAAGGACCGATCTCGCTCGATACACGATACATCACCGAAGATGTACCGTTCGGTTTGGTTCCCCTGTGCGCACTCGCACGTCGGATAGGAAAACCGCTAACATTGCACGAAGCGGGAATTCAGGTCCTGTCAACCTATCTCGGCCGCGACCTCTGGGAAGGAAACAACATGATGAATCAAGTTCTGATGGAACTTGATTCTGTGCTCGACCATGCAGCCTAAGCCTCCCGGACGATCAGGTTTGTTACCAATATAAACAAAACGAAAAAGGCGACCCGCTCGGGTCGCCTTTCATGCTTGTGTCATGAGCTTGCAAACGTTAGCTATCAAAACCAAGGTTCGGCACCGCAAGGCCATTGGCACGACATGCCGAAATCAGGGTATTGTTGAGCAAACACGCGATCGTCATCGGGCCGACACCGCCCGGAACCGGGGTAATAGCCCCGGCGACTTTGGATGCGGTTTCGAACTCGACATCCCCGACCAGCTTCATTTTGCCCTCGGCACCTTCAACGCGGTTGATACCAACATCAATCACGGTGGCCCCCGGCGCGATCCAGTCGCCCTTGATCATATTCGGGCGCCCCACCGCGGCAACGACGATATCGGCACGGCGGACTTCTTCGGGCAGGTCACGGGTACGCGAATGGGCGATGGTCACCGTGCAGCTTTCTTTCAGAAGCAACTGCGCCATCGGCTTGCCAACGATGTTGGACCGGCCCACCACCACCGCGCGCATCCCCGACAGATCACCAAGCGTGTCTTTGAGCAGCATCAGGCAGCCATAAGGCGTGCAGGGGGCAAAGCCCTCGCCCCCGGTTGCCAGCGCACCGGCATTAACGACATGGAAGCCGTCAACATCCTTGGCCGGATCAATCGCGGCAAGGATCGCCTGATCGTCGATATGTTTGGGCACCGGCAACTGGCACAGGATGCCATGAACCTTGGGATCGGCATTCAGCTTTGCGATCAGCGCCAGAAGATCTTCCTGCGACGTATCGGCGGAAAGCTTGTGCTCATACGAATTCATGCCGCATTCGAGGGTCTGCTTGCCCTTGTTACGGACATAAACCTGGCTTGCCGGGTCTTCACCGACCAGAATAACCGCAAGGCCCGGCGTAACGCCGTGCGCATCTTTGATCTTGGCCACTTCTGCTGCGATATCGCCGCGCAATTTGGCCGCGAATGCTTTGCCGTCGATGATTTTTGCGTCGCTCATATGTCTTGTCCGCCCGTCAATTCATGAAGTTGCGCAATGAGTGCGTCCGGATCGCCTGAAATTTCCAGCACCTTGTTGCGGTCCGTATGTCCGGCAACAATTTCGACTGACGATTTAGGCCATTTGGCCGTTTTTGCCAAAAGCTTTATCAGGGCGATGTTCGCCTTGCCATTTTCAGGCACCGCCGTAACCGTCGCCCTGATCTGCTGCTGCCCGTTGCCATCAACGCCCACACCGGCAATCGCATTTCGCGAAGCCTTTGGCGTCAGCCGCAAAAACACCTTGATGCCGGTGCCATCCGAAAGCTTCTCGCAGAACGGTTTACCCATCTGCGGGCTTAGTAACCCAGCAACGCCGCGCGCACGTCTGTCTGGATCAGCATATTGGCAAACTGCAGGATCAGGATCAGGATGATCGGCGAAATATCGATGCCGCCCAGATTCGGAATGATCCGGCGGATCGGTCGTAATGCCGGTTCGGTAATCCGATAGAGGAAATCGCCAACCATATAAACGAACCGGTTGCTGGAATTGATCACGTCAAATGCCACAAGCCATGACAGGATTGCCGACGCAATCAGCATGAAAATGTAGATACCGATAACGGTGTCAATAAGCCAAAAAATCGCCAGCATCGCCGCTCCTTGTAGCAGTCGGTCCAGATCGGGCCGATCTGATCGGAATTACAGTTAACACGCTGCAAAACCTAGTCGGCCTTGGCTCCGGGCGCAAGCACAGAGCACCTATTTTCCGATGCTTTCATCAAGTTTTCCACATGATGTGACATGCTTCACCAGACATTGCGCGATTTTGGCATGACCTTTTCGCCAAAATAGTTCACAGAACATCCCCGCCCCGACAGTTTTTGTCAGGAGAAATGTCAGGATAAAGTCATCAGGCTTGCCAGCCCCGCCGATCCCATCCAAAAATGCGCAGCCATCAAACGACAAAGAAGGATCGATCATGTCGGCGAATACGCTCCCCCGTTGCAAATGGGCCGAAACCCATCTCGACAAGCCGTTTTACGTCGATTACCACGATCAGGAATGGGGCGTTCCGGTTCATGATGACCGGCACTTCTTCGAAATGCTGATCCTCGAAGGTGCGCAGGCCGGTTTAAGCTGGCTGACGATCCTTGCGCGGCGCGATACCTATCGCGCGGCTTACGATAATTTCGATGTCCAGAAGATCGCCAGGTATGACGAGGCCAAACAACAGGCCCTTCTGGCCGATCCCGGCATCATCCGCAACCGGGCCAAGGTCGCGGCAAGCATCCTTAATGCCAACTCCTTCATCGAAATCCAGAAGGAATTTGGCAGCTTCGATGCCTATATCTGGGATTTCATCGGCGGCAAACCGGTCATCAACCACTGGAAAGCCATCTCTGACGTCCCCGTATCCACCGCACTTAGCGACGCCCTGTCCAAGGAGCTCAAAAAACGCGGCATGAAGTTTGTCGGCACGACAATCATGTATTCCTTCATGCAGGCCACCGGCCTTGTGATGGACCACACCACCGATTGCCACTGCTACGCGGCCCTTTCGGGTAAATCGGCTTAGGCCGTCGATCCACGGACAAGCAGGCTGGTTTCAAGTACGCGGCTGTCGCTTTCCGCCTCGCCAAGCGCCATTTCGGCCGCCAAACGCCCCTTTTCAACGGAATCCTGGCGGATGCTCGACAATGGCGGGTCGGTGCGTTCGCCCTCCGCAATGCCATCAAAGCCGATGACCTTAAGATCCTCGGGGATTTTTCGGCCACTTGCGCGCGCACCATCAAGAGCACCAATGGCAATCACATCGGACATCGCCAGAATACCGTCGACTTCCGGATGATCGCGCAACATGGTTTCGACCATTTCGGCACTGTGCGATGACATGTTTTCGCATTCGATATGGACGATATCCTCAATCGCGATCCCAGCCTTTTTAAGGGCCGCGTGATATCCGCCAAGCCGTTCGCGCACCACACGGTGGCTAACCGCCCCGCGGCGCTTGGCATTCATCGGGCCGAAATTTTCCGCCTTGTTGGCCTGCAGGGACAGGATGGCGAATTTGCGCGCGCCGCAATCAATCAAATGCTGGGCCGCCATTTCCGCCCCGGCAAAATCATCCAGCACCACGGTTCCCGCCGCCCCGGCAATATCGGTATCAATGCAGACCAATGGCTGGTTGCGGCGCTGAATGGCGGAAATGATGTCATTGTCATCGGAATAGCAATGCACCAGAAAGGCATCAACGGCGGCATTGTTGATCGCGGTAATCGCCTGTTCGGGGTTTTCGGCGGAAATGATCATCATATTGACCGCCTGACGGGCACATTCCCGCCCGACACCGCGCAGAAGCTCAATCGCCACCGGATCACTGAACGCATATTCAAGGTTATCGGGAAACACCACGCCAAGCGCCCCGGCCTTACCGGTGCGGAGCATCCGCGCCATCACATGCGGCCCGCGATAACCAAGCTCTCTGGCAACTTCCAGAATGCGTTCCCGGACTTCCTTGCGAACCAGATCAGGCTTGCCAAAGGCATTTGATGCCGTGCCCTGCGATACCCCGGCCGCCTTGGCCACATCCAGAAGACGTACCCGTTTTGCCATGCTTGCGATGTCTCCCCTTTATTCACCCCGGCTTGCGGATTAACCGGCAATCACGCGACATTTTTTTGAATCGGTTCATCCCGATATTGACAGAACCCCTTTCGGACCGCCACACTGCATTCATTGAATCGATTCATTATTGTACGCACCGATTGCGCAACAGCCGATATGTTTGTCCGTTTGCACCCCGGTGTTGACGGTTTTCCCGGCAATCTCGAATTGCTGACTTCAAGCCGCCCTGACCGGGGCGGCTTTTTTTCAGAGCCCCCCGAAATCATCGGTCGCGCACCTTGTTTTCCGGTGCGGTATGACGGAATGTCAGGTTGATCCGGGGCCCGATCTGGCGCGCGGTTTTGGGAATCTGATGTAACCAGTGATGCTGTGTCGCACCCCGCATGATCAGCAACGAATTATGCGGCAGATCGACACTGACCCGATCCCCGGTTTTCTTGTGCCGAAAATGGAACCGGCGTTCTTCACCAAATGACAGGCTGGCAATAACCGGATTTTCGCCCAGCACATCCTCGTCATCGGCATGCCATGCAACGCTGTCGCGCCCGTCGCGATACTGGTTCAGCAAAACCGTGTTAAACGACGCATCGGATTTTTCTTCGACCAGTTCACGAAGTGGCACGACAATTTTCGGAAATGGTGATGCCGGGTGATAAACACCGCTATAACGATAGGCCACGTCACCATACCATGCCGTCAATCGCGGCACGGCAATCTCGCGCCCCATCAGCCTGGCAATTTCCTGCTGCCAGACAATGCCGCTTAACAGCCGTTCAAACGCACGATCCGCATCACCTGCCGCCATGACTTCACGCAGCAGCAATGCCTCCCCGTCAAAGGGCAGCAGATTGTGTGGTGGCTCATTGGCAAACAGATCGCCCGTCATTTTCTTCCCCGGTTCACGATACCCAAGACCTAGGCCGAACTGACGGCGAAAACAAGCAACAGCTTATGGAAATCAGCGTTATTACAGATGTTTGGCGGCGTTAGCCATTATTCATGTCAATCCCAGCCTTATCGGCATAACGTTCGACATCATCAACGCTCAGCCCGACAGCGGCATAAAGATTGATGGTTTCCAGTTCCAGATCGGTTTCCGCATCCGCCAGGTCCTGTTGGGACTGCGTCAGGGTGCGTTGCGAATCAAGAACATCAAGGAAGTTTGAAAGCCCCTGAACATACCGCACCCGCGACTGCTCGAACGCCTGACGGTGATACTGCACCGATGAAATCAGGGAATCGCGCTGCTGAACCGCCCCGACATAGCCGTAAATCGCACTTTCAACATCCTGAATGGCGACCAGAAGCGTCTGCTGATAGCTGTAAAATGCCTGCTGCGCCTGTTGTTCGGCAACATCGATATCGGCCTGCCGGGCACCGCCATCATAAAGCGTCGCATCAATCAGCGCCCCGATGGCGGCCATGGCGGTTCGCACAATCGGGCCAGAGCCATACCCCGTTGCCCCAAGCGCGAGTGACCCGTCCAGCGTCAATTCAGGATAAAGATCGGCGGTCTGAACCCCGATTTCGGCGGTGGCGGAAATCAATGAAAGCTCGGCCGCGCGGACATCAGGGCGACGGCGCAAAAGGTCGGCTGGAATGCCAATCGGCGGCGCACTGTCAAATTCCGGCAGGGGCTGCACATCGACCAGACGGTCGCGATAGCTTCCCGGCTGCGCCCCCAGAAGAATGGCAATCGCATTGATTGACCGGTCAATATCGGTCTGCAATGTCGGCAATGTCGCCTCGATATCGGAAACCTCGGCACGTGCACGCGAAAGATCAAGTTCGGACGCCAGCCCCGTCTGCATCCGGACCTGCACGATGTTGCTGGTCTGGCGTTGCAGATCAAGCGAACTGCGCAGCAATTCCTGCCGTTTCTGCGTACCGCGCAGCTCGATATAGTTGCGCACGATATCGGCAATCACCGTCAGGTAAACGTCTTCGCGCAGATACACCTGTTCCAGATAATCCGCCAACGCGACTTCGTCCTCGCGCTGCTGCCCGCCCCAGACATCCGCCGTCCATGAAAAATCAATCCCGGCCCGGTATCCGATATCGGTGGTCTGGCTGCCACGTTCGCGCGACGATGTGCCGCGTTCGGCATCGCCGTTAACACTGGCGCCGACCTCGATGCCATTTGCCCCCGAAACACCGCGCGCCACCGCCCGGGCTTCCTCAATCCGGCTGGCCGCGATCCGCAAATCAAGGTTATTGGCAAGTCCAAGCGCAATCAGCTCAGAAAGAACCGGATCACGCGTACTTTCCCACCAACGGCCATGATCGGCCTGATTGGCGGCAATCACCGGTACTGCCGGGGTATAGGCCCCGACAAGATCAAATTTCGGCGCAACATAATCAGGCCCGACCGTCTGACAGGCCGAAAGTCCGATCATAAGCGGCAGGGCACAACAGATTGAAAGACGTTTTACAGACATTCTAGCTGGCACTTCCTTCAATCTCGCCCTTGTCCGGGATGCTTTCCGCAGCCCGCAACTGGCTTTGCAGTTTCTTGCCGCCATCGGCACGGGCTGAAACCAGCGGTGCCAGCAAAAGGTATAAAACCGGTGTCAGGAACAGGGTAAAGACCGTTGCAAAACCAAGCCCGCCAAACACCACCCAGCCAATCGCGGCACGCGCCTCCGCCCCGGCCCCGGTGCCAAGCACAAGCGGCAAACCACCCAGAACGGTTGAAATCATTGTCATCATGATCGGGCGCAGGCGGATCATCGCCGCATCATGCACCGCTTCGCGTACTGATTTCCCGGCATCGCGCAACTGATCGGCAAATTCGACAACAAGAATACCGTTCTTGGCCATAAGCCCGACCAGCATCACCAACCCGATCTGGCTGTAGATATTGATCGATGTGCCACTGATGCCCAGCGCATAAATCGCCGCAGCCAGACCGAATGGAACGGTCAGAACCACGACAAGGGCAGACATGAAGCTTTCAAACTGTGCCGCCAGAACCAGCAACACCACAAGAACCGCAATCAGGAAGGTGATCTGCACATCATGCGATGTTTCGCCCAGTGTCGCCGCATCGCCCAGGAACAGAACATTCACCCCGGGCGGCAGGACCTTGTCACCGACCTGATCAATATCGACCACTGCCTGCTGCAACGTATATCCCGGCGCAAGGTTGCCCGAAATCTTGACCGCGCGCTGCTGTCCCTCGCGATCCAGTTCCGATGCCACCGCCTCTTCGCTCAGATTGATCACCGAAGATAGCGGTAAAATACGACCATCCCGGTTGCTGACAAACAGATTCTCCAGATCCGACGGATCATTGATGCTGCCCGCACTGCTGCGCAGTTTGACCGGGATGTTTTCATCATCGACCGTAATCTCGGTAACTTCATATCCTTCGATCATCGCACGCAGCGTCGTATCAAGGCTTTCGATCGGAATGCCAAGGTCGGATGCCCGCTGCCGGTCAATATTCACCAGCAATTGCGGCTGTGTCGTCTGATAGGAAACCCGAAGCCCGACAAACTGCGGATAATTCGCCTCAAGCTCCTGCTGCATGGCGCGCGCATTCGCCGCCAGTGTGCGGTAATTCGTCCCCGTAAGGGCAAACTCAAATCCCTCGCCGGTACCGCCACGCAAACCAAGGCTGTTGGGCTGATAGACAAAGGCCTGCACACCGGGCAGTGCATCAAGCGCCCCACGGATCGAACCGGTGATTTCCTGCTGGCTGCGGCTGCGTTCATCCCACGGCACCAGGGGCGCAATCACCAGCGCACGGTTCGGGTCCCAAAGACCGACAATCGTATAGATGTTATAGGCATCCCCGGCTTCGACAATCGGACGCAGGATGTTTTCAACCGTTTCGACCTGCCGGTCCATGTAATCAATGCCAACCCCGTCCGGCCCGCGCAGCGACACCAGAATACGGCCGCGATCCTCGTCGGGCAGAAGTTCCTGCGTGACGCTGTTATAAACCCCAAAGGCCAGCACACCGGCAAAGATCGACACGATCAGGGTAATCAGCGGGAACCGCAAAACCCATTCAAGAATGTTTTTGTAAATCCCCGAACAGTAAAACCCGACCCGTTCCAGAAAGTTCGGCTTGGCATCCTTGTCCCCGTCATGCGGGTCAATATGCTTTAAACGCGACGCCAGCATCGGACACAGCGACAGTGCCACAAACGACGACACCGCCACCGAAAACGCCAGCACGAAACCGAATTCCCTGAAAAGCCGCCCCGCCGTGCTTGGCAAAAACGAAATCGGCACAAACACCGACACCAGCGTCAGGGTGGTGGCAATCACCGCAAAAAACACCTGCCGCGTCCCCAGAACCGCGGCCGCCATCGATCCCAATCCCTGATGACGGCGGCGCTGGATGTTTTCCAGCACCACAATCGCATCATCAACAATCATCCCCGTCGCCAGAACAAGCGCCAGCAACGTCAGGATATTGATCGAAAAACCCATCATCCAGATCGCGGCCACCGTCCCGACAAGCGCGATCGGAATGGTCACTGTCGGGATCAGGGTCGCGGTAAAGGACCGCAGGAAAAGATACAGAACCCCGATCACGATAATGATCGCCAGCGCCAGACTGTTCAGAACCTCCCAAAGCGCGCCTTCGATAAACACCGCATCGTCCGAGTTCACGAAAACATCGATATCGTCGTACTGGCTGTTCAGCCGTTCGGCCACCTCGCGAATGCCATCCGATATCGCAATGGTGTTTGACTGCGCCTGCCTGACAACCCCAAGCCCGATCACGGTCCGGCCATCAAGGCGCACATAGGATGTCGCATCATCGGGCCCGTAATAGACATCCGCCACATCACCCAGCCGCACCTGATTGCGGATGAACATCTGTTTGACGTCCTCGACCTCCCAGACCGACGCATCCGCCCGGACAAAAAGCTTCTGATCGCTGGAATCAAAACTGCCGGCGGGAATGTCGAACTTGGCGGTTTTCAGGACATCCGCAACGTCCTGAACCGAAAAGCCGTAACTCGCCAGTCGCAGCGGATCGACCCGGACATGCAGAACCTTTTCGCGTTCGCCATTGATCGTGATTTCGGCCACACCGGGCACGGAAAGCAGCGCCGGGCTGATCTGGTCATCAACGATATTGGCAAGCTCTTCCTCGGTCAGGCGGTTGCTGACCACCGCAAGCCGCATGATCGCACTGGCATCGGCATCGGCCTTGACCACGCGGACATCCTCGACCTCATCGGGAAGGGTTCTTGACGCGCGGCTGACCGCCTCGCGAATGTCATTGGCGGCGTCATTGATTTCAATGTCAGGATAAAATTCGACGCGAACCCGCGACGTGCCTTCTTCGCTGTTTGAACTGATGCGTTTGACACCACTGACGCGCGACGCTGCCCCTTCAAGAAGGCTTGTGACCTCGGCATCAACCGTTTCGGGCGATGCCCCGTCATAGGTCGCATAAACCGTGACCGTCGGCTGATCAACGTTGGGCAGCTCGCGGATTTCAACACCCAGCATGGCGGCAAGACCCGCCAGAATGATCAAAAGCGACACCACGGAAATAAGAACAGGGCGACGGATGCTGAGTGACGCCAGATCATTCTGGTTTTCGTTCTGATTCCCGTCCTGCATCTTACGACCCTTCGCCGGTGTCGTTGCGCTGGGCAACACCGGTTTCATCACCGCCGCGGATGGTTGCCGCCACATCACGGCCCGGCCGCAGGCGAAGCACGCCTTCAACGACCACAAGGTCACCCTTGTCAATCGGCCCATCAAGCAGGATACGTCCCTGTGTCCGCTTTACGACCCGGACCGGAACACGTTCGACCTTGTCATCCTTGATCCGCCAGATATAGGTCCCGCCATCACCCCACAGAACCGAAATTTCCGGCACCGACGGATAGGTCTTGCCTTCGATATCGACATAAACCGCAAACGACATCCCCGACAAAAGCCGCCCGGTCGGGTTCGGAATGCGTGCACGCACTTTAAATGTCCGGCTTTCGGGATCAATGCGGCTGGCAATGGAATCAACCGTCCCTTCAAACCATTCCCCCGGAAGGCTCCATGTCTCCACCCGAAGCGACTGACCGATCTTCACATTGTCAAACCGGGTTTCGGGAACCTCGAAATCCACCAGAACACTTTCAACATTATCCAGTGTCGCAATCAATGTGGAACTGTCCACACGGTCGCCCGGCTCCACCTGCGGAATGCCAACCGTGCCATTGAACGGTGCCAGAATGGTGCGGTCCGCAAGGTCAACCTCGGCCTGATCCAGCCTTATGCGCGCCTCGGCAAGGGCGGTGCGTGCCGCATCCACCTCGCTTGCCGATACCGCGCCAAGCGGCCTTGCCTGCTCGTAACGATCCAGAAGCTGCTTGGCATCCTTGACCTGAACCGATGCCAGATCCCGCGCCAGCCGTTCCCGATCCGAATCAAGGATCAAAAGAACCTGACCGCGCGCGACTTTTTCACCGGCATGAAACAGAACATCACTGACTTCGCCCGAAACCGCCGGATAAATCGAAACACCCAATGTTGACCGGCCGGTGCCGACCGCCTCAACAACCGTCTTTTCTTCCATCACGCTGGCATATTCGGCAATCACTGGCAGCGCCGGGTTGCCCGTGCGCGTTGCACCGTCCGCATCCGACGGGCCGTTTGACGCAACAAAGGGCAGCATGCCCCTGTCATAGGCAAACCAGCCGCCCCCAACTGCGGCAATGATCAAAAGAAATACGACTAGCCTACCTGTGCGTGACATCGAATGCCCGTTCTTGTGTGTTCTGAAATGATGCAAAGACATCGCTGAAAATGTCTTAATGTCAGTACCATAGACATTACGTTAGTTCCCGAAGGGCAGCGACCGGAAAATTGTATCAGAAATGTCGCAACTTGTACTGATCAGGTAATACGCAAGGATGCCCCGGTCCGATTGATAAACCAGATTTTCGCACAAAAAAGCCCGCACATTTTTGCGCGGGCTTCTAAGGTTCTTCTGAGCTTCTTCTGGGGTGCTTCTGACCGGACCGGAAACCGGATATCCTGTCAGGCAGCACCGCGAATATACATCCCCGGAAAATCGACAAGATTGGATCGCCCATCCTTTGCCGTGACGGGCACATCACCGTCATCATCCTCTGTGCCATCACTGGCCGCCGATTCCACCGCCCGGTCAAGCGACCCCGAAAGTTCCGTCACATTACGGTCAACCTCATCGGCACGACGTGTCAGATCGATGCTCAGTTTCCGCGTCACCTCAATATCGCGCGATACCTCGTGGATGGCATTGCTGACATGAAGGGCGGCATCACTGGCCGATGCAATCGCAAGGCTGATTTCCTCGGTCTCGCGGCGCTGATGTTCAACATCACCTGCCACTTCTTCGGAAATCGACATCATGTCGCGCACGGTCACACCGACATCTTCCATCGACCGAACACAACGATCCGTCACATTGCCCATCGCACTGACATGGGCTGTGATCTGCTCGGTTGCCTGCGCGGTTTGACCTGCAAGGTTCTTGACCTCGGCTGCGACCACGGCAAAGCCTTTGCCCGCCTCGCCCGCGCGTGCCGCCTCGATGGTCGCGTTAAGCGCCAGAAGGTTGGTCTGCCCCGCAATCCCGCGGATCAGATCGACAATCTGCTCAATGCTGGTCGCCACTTCGCGAAGGTCATCGACCGCCTCGGCGGATTGCTGGGTCGATCCCACCGCGTTCTGAGCAATGGCGCGCTGCCGGTCAACACGGTTGGCAATCGACCCGATGGCATCGGAAAGCCGCGTTGCCGCCTCGCTGATCGAATGGGCGTGCGACTGGCTTTGTTCGGCCGCATTGGTCGCCATTTCGGTCTGGCCGGTCACACGTTCGGCGGCAGCGGCAACTTCGCCCACCGCTTCGCGCATCCGGGTCACCTGATGGGTGACGGATTGCACAAGACCTGCGGTTTCGCCTTCGATGGTTTCGGCCATCGCCCCCAGTGATGCGCGCCGTTTTTCTTCTTCCTCGCGCTGAAGGGCAATGCGTTCCTCGGCCATCTGTTCGATCTTAAGCGCATTTTCGCGGAAGATCGCAACCGTGCGCGACATCGCGCCAAATTCATCGCCGCGATTGAAATCGACCAGATCGATATCGGTGTTGTTTTCGCTCAACCGCGTCATATCGCCATTCACCCGGCGTAGCGGCCTCAGGATGCTAAGCGCAATCGTGATCGCCAGACCAAAGGCAATCAGCGCGCCGATCCCGGCCACCACCATATTGGTGATCGCTTTGTTTTCAGATTCACTATGCGCCGCCTCAACCAGCATGTTCTGGCCCGCTACCGCTTCCTCGCGGATATTCTGGGTAATCGCCTGCACTTCGCGGACGGCTGACTTGAAATCATCCATCGACTGACGGAAGCCACCGATTGACCCCTCAAGCTGGTTCGCGCCCTGCTTCAATAGGTCATTGTCGCGCACCGCATAGGAAAACAGCTTCTTGTCCGCGCGTTTCAGCCCGCCTATGGCGTTTTTGATTTCTTCCTGAAGGTCGGTCAGGGTCGAGGTTTCCGTGCGTGCCGCATCAAGCGCTTCCGGGGTACGCAAAATGGCATATTGCAAACTGTTGACGATGGCACTCAGGTTGGCCGAACCAAGCTTGTCGACATATTTTTCGGCAAGGGCAGGATCGCGTTTGGTGATGAAATCAACCAGTTCGCCCGCCGATTTGCCAAGCTGATGCGCCCCAAGCAGCATGGTATCGGACGCCGCCGTCAGGTTTTCCGCCCGCAGAACAAGCGGCTCCAACGTCGCGATATATTCTGCATTAAGGCTTTCCAGCGCATCGGCCTTTGCCACGTCGCCTTCGGCACGAAGCTGATTGATCAGCCTGTTACCGCTGGCCTCGGCACTTTCGCGCAATGTTGCAATCCCGTCACGATCCAGCGGATCAACCGTCTGGGCAAACAGCAGAACCTGGTTCGACAACCGTTCAAGCTTCAACGCATATTCGTTTGCAAGCCCGACAAGCTGCGTACTTTTGGCAATACGGTCCGCATGACCACCAAAACCCAGCAGATACCATGATGAAAGGGCGCTTAACCCGATCAGCATGATGACAAGCGCAAGAAACCCCGCAAAAATGCGGTAACCGATACGAATACGGTCAAGAAACATGGGATCTCCAATGATCCGGAATGGGGGACATATTTCCCGTGTCTCTAACCCGAGTTTCCCGTCGTTTTTGTAACAGTTAGATGAAATCCGCATTTGTCTATGACAACACGGACAGATGGGGACTTTTGAATGTTCATTCGAACATTTGCCGCGCCGCAAAATCCCCGACACGAAAGCACTCTATACCATCGTTCAGGCGCACCATATCCCTATGTCCGCGGCCCTTTCGGGCAAAATTTACACTCTGTTTACCGATTCGCTTCTGGTCGATCAAACCGGCAAAACCGGTAAATGTATCGGTGACAATATTGTCCAAGCCGAAAGGCCATCGGATGTTTATACTTGCGCCATGGCGCATTCACTTCGACATGATCCGTCGCGCGGCGCACGGAAATCAAATCCCTCCCGCGAAGTCGCCCGTCACTGGCGGGCGGCAGACGGCATTGATCTGTTCGAAGCCGATTACAAACGCTTTTCCTTTCCCAAACACAGTCATGATTATTATGCGTTCGGCACCATCCTGAACGGGGCCGAACAATTCATGACCGGCGGCACCAACTATGTCGCCCGGCGGGGTCAGTTGCTGATGATGAACCCGATGCAGGTCCATGACGGCGGCCCGGCCTGTGATGACGGCTACCAGTATCAGATCATGTTCATCGCGCACGAAATCTTTGGCGATCTGGTGGCTGAACTGTCCCCCAAAAGCACCGGCCTGCCGTTTTTTGGCAATCATGTGGTCGATGATCCGGAACTGCATCTGCAACTGCAATCCCTGCACCGCATGTTCCGACCTGATCTTCACCAGACAACAACCCTACTCGAACGCGATAGCCAGCTTTTATACAGTGCCGCGCGGCTTGCGCTCCGCCATGCCGATGCACCGCCCTTTTCCTATCAACCGGGCTCCGAAGACAAACGTGTGCGCGCCGTCATCGACTATATGGCCGACCATCTTGATGCCAATATATCGCTTGATGAACTGGCAAGCCTGACCGGGCTCAGCCGCTTTCACCTGCTGCGCGTTTTCCGTCACGCCACCGGATTGCCACCGCACACCTATTTCAATCACATGCGCCTGCGCCGGGCAAAACGCATGCTGTTTGACGGCTTTGGCATTGCCGATGTCGCGGCTGCCACCGGCTATGCCGATCAAAGCCACCTGAACCGGCATTTCAAAACCATGTGGGGTGTCAGCCCCGGTGCCTTTATCGCGGGCCTCGCCCCAGCAGCCAAAAAATCCCGCTAGGCCCTGCTTCACCCCGGAACCGACCCAGCCACGATTGCGAAATAGCAATATCGTCCAATATTCCTGTTTGGAACTGTCTTAAATTACGGGCAGGCTCCTCGCTCACCACCAGTCAAAATACAAAAATCAAACGGCTGAAACGGAAACGCACAAGATGTCTCGCCCCCAATCCGCCCCTACCCGGCATTTTGATGCCGACACCATAAGACGCGGTGCCATCGCCTGTCTGCCCCTGTTGCCCAGCACCATGATCTTTGGTGCAGTGCTGGGCGTGCTCGCCACCCAGCGCGGCCTGTCGCTGGGTGAACTTCTGTTCATGAGCCTCACGGTCTTTGCCGGATCGGCACAGTTTGTGTCCGTCGATCTGTGGCGCGAAACCATCCCTGCTGCCACCATCATTGTCGCAACCGCGGTGATCAATCTGCGCTATGTCCTGATCGGCGCATCCCTGCGCCCGGTGTTTCGTGGCCGTCCGCTCTGGGTCAAAATCTGCGGCATGCATATGGTGGCCGATGAAAACTGGGCCGTCACCATGACACAGGAAAACCTTGCCAATCCGGGCTTCCTGCTGGGTGGCGGGATTTTCCTTGGCATTGTCTGGGCGACGGGCAACACCATCGGCTATCTGCTGGGCGGGGGCATACCCGACCCGAATGTCTATGCGCTTGATTTCGCCTTTACCGCGGTCTTTGCCGCACTCACCGTCGGCATGTGGAAGGGCCGGGTTGATCTTCTGCCGTGGCTGGCCGCCGCCATCGGATCATTGATCGGACATTACACCCTGCCTGGCACATGGTCGATCCTTGCCGGGGCCGGGGCCGGGGTGATTGTTGCCGCCCTGACATGGCGCGAGGACATGGACGACACCGCACCCGAAACTGAAATAGCAGCAGATGCTTATGGCGCCCCCGAAGGCACCTATTCGACGGAGGCCGGCAAATGATGAGTTTCCCTGATCTGACCACCTTCAGCACCGCCTCGGTCCTAACCATTCTTGGCATGGCCGCCGTGACTTACGGTATGCGCCTTGGCGGTCTTCTGATGGCCGACCGCCTGCCGCAACAGGGCCGCTGGGCGCATGTACTTGAACGCCTTCCGGGTGCGGTCCTGATTTCCGTCTGGGTGCCAAGCGCCCTGTCCGCCGGGCCCATCGGCATCGCCGGTGCCGCCGCCACCGTGATTACGATGATTGTCGTGCGCAACCTGTTTGCCGCGATGGTCGCGGGCATGGTTCTTGTCGCGGCGGGGCGGTATTTCCTCGGCTAAAGACACAACACGCAAACATGCAAAAAGGCCGCCCCGAAAATTCCGGGCGGCCTTTTTCGTGATCGTGGTTGGCTTTACGCCGCAACCATATTCTGCTCGCGCGTGGCTTCGAATTTCAGGTTCGGCCAATCGCGTTGCGTGGTTTCAAGATGCCAGGCATTGCGCGCGATAAAGACCAGCGTTTCGTCGTGATCCTCGAACAGGGCTGACTGGTTGGCATCGCGGAATTTCTTGATTTCCAGCGGATCGCTGCCCATCACCCAGCGCGCGGCATAGGCCGGTGTCGGTTCGAAATGGACCTTGATGCCGTATTCGGCCGCGATGCGTTCTTTCAGAACCTCGAACTGAAGCTGCCCGACCACACCAACGATCCAGTCCGCACCCATCATCGGCTTGAACACCTGTGATGCGCCTTCTTCGGCAAGCTGTTCAAGCGCGCGCTGAAGATGTTTGCCCTTCAGCGGATCATCAAGGCGCACCTTCTGCAACAATTCCGGGGCAAAGGCCGGAACCCCCCGGAAACGAAGGTCTTCGCCCTCGGTCAGGGTATCGCCGATGCGCAATGTGCCGTGGTTCGGAATGCCGATGATATCGCCCGGCCATGCTTCTTCGGCAATGTCACGTTCATTGGCAAAGAACAGCATCGGGTTATGCACCGCCATCTGTTTGCCCGCGCGCACGTGCTTCAATTTCATGCCGCGTTTGAAATGGCCGGAACACAGGCGGATGAACGCGATACGGTCACGATGGTTCGGGTCGATATTGGCCTGCACCTTGAACACAAAGCCCGAAACCTTTGTCTCGTTGGCCTCAACCAGCCGCGTTGCCGCTTCCTGCGGGCGCGGGGTCGGTGCGATATCGCCAAGTCCGCGCAGCAATTCACGCACCCCAAAGTTATTGACCGCCGAGCCAAAAAATACCGGCGTCAGATGCCCCTCGCGATAGCTTTGCAAATCAAATGGCGGGCAGATTTCGCGCACCATTTCGACTTCTTCGCGCAATTTCTCCAGAAGATAATCCGGGATCAGTTCATCAAGCTTCGGATCATCAAGCCCCTTGATCGGAATGGCTTCCTTGACGACATTGCCGCCTTTTTCCATGAACAGAAGCTGATCATTGACCAGATCGTAACAGCCATGGAAATCCCGGCCCGATCCAATCGGCCATGTCACCGGCGACACATCAAGCGCAAGGTCACGTTCGATCTGATCGATCAGCTCAAAGAAATCACGTGATTCACGGTCAAGCTTGTTAACAAAGGTCGTGATCGGCACATCGCGCAGACGGCAGACCTCAAACAGCTTGCGCGTCTGGGCCTCGATCCCCTTGGCACCATCAATCACCATGACGGCGGAATCAACTGCGGTCAGAACGCGGTATGTATCTTCGGAAAAGTCTTCGTGGCCCGGCGTGTCAAGCAGGTTGAAGATGTTCTTTTCAAACTCGAACGTCATGACCGCGGACGAAACCGAAATACCGCGGTCCTGTTCGATCTTCATAAAGTCCGAACGCGCGCCACGCTGTTCCTTTTTTGCCTTCACCGCACCGGCCATCTGAATGGCACCCCCGAAAAGCAGCAGCTTCTCGGTCAGCGTCGTTTTACCCGCATCCGGGTGGGCAATGATGGCAAAGGTACGGCGGCGCGATACCTGCTCGTCGATCGTCGGCATGGTTCATCCATTGATCATGATTTCGGGTTGGCGCGCACTGTACTGATTTTTGGCGCGCATGCCACCGTGAAATCGTCATATCGGGCATGTAATCGGCAGATTGCCATGCCCGATATGCTGTCTGGTGGCATCTTGTCGGCTTCCGAGCGGCTGCATTAGAAAAAAGTTATCTCGCAGATGCGGCATAAATCTCTGAAAAGACTCACTTTCCGATTTCATTTAAATTTCATCAGATAAAAAACAGTGACAAAACACAGGATGTAGGGGTACGATTCTGTTGTACGGTCAAGAACTGGACCGAAGGAGGGGTTCCCGAGTGACGCGAGAGCACGTTGTAAAACGGAATTTTTCGCCCCCCGGATCGCAGATGCAACATGTTGCTGCGAACGGCGGTGAACCCACCCGCCACTTCCATCGCAAGATGAAAATTGAATGCGCGCCTTTCCATGATGGAATGGCGCGTTTTGCTTTATTGGCACAATTGATGAGGTGACTTATGGGTAAGCGCGCAGCACGCCGTCGTAGCCGTCCGCAGCAGGCAGATACCAACGTTCACGAGCTGTTTGACGGTGACAAGTCAAACTGGCATCCCCTGAACGGTCAGGGTGACGCCCCCCAGAACGGCCAACGCGATCAAAGCTTCCGCCGCCACATTCGCCCCAAAAGCGAAAATCAGGCGGCCCTGATGGAAGCAATCGACGCCTTCAACCTCATCCTTGCACTCGGCCCGGCTGGAACCGGGAAAACCTTTATCGCTGTTTCCAAAGCCGTCGAAGCCCTTGATAACGGCGAAATCGGCCGCATCGTCCTGGCCCGTCCCGCGGTCGAGGCGGGGGAAAATATCGGCTTCCTGCCCGGCGACGTCGAAGCCAAAATGGCCCCCTACCTTCGCCCGCTTTATGACGCGCTCAATGACCGCCTCGGCGCCAAACGCCTGCGGCAGTATCTGTCGGACGGCACGATTGAAATCGCACCAATCGGCTATATGCGTGGCCGCACGCTCAACAATGCCTTCGTCGTGATCGACGAGGCCCAGAACTGCACCTATGGGCAGCTCAAGATGCTGGTCACCCGCCTTGGCTGGAATTCCACCATGATCCTGACCGGCGACCCGGATCAGACCGACCTTCTGCCGGAAATGTCCGGTCTGTCTGAAATGTCGGACCGTCTTGAAAATGTCGAAGACATCGCCTGCGTCAAACTCGCGGACAAGGACATCGTCCGTCATCCGCTGGTCGCAAGCATGCTGACCGTCCTTTAACCTTTCGGCACGGCAAACTAAAAGAAGAAGGCGGGTCCGTCACCGGGCCCGCCATTTTCGTGGTTTAGTCGCCTTGATCAAGCGTCATGTAAAGATCACCGCCATCACGGTATTTCTCCGCCATCGCCGCCATGCCTTCCTTCTGCACATCGGCCCGGATTTCATGCGATATCCGCATCGAACAGAATTTCGGTCCGCACATCGAACAGAAATGCGCGACCTTGTGCGCCTCTTTCGGCAGGGTTTCATCGTGGAAGGATCGCGCCGTTTCCGGGTCCAGCGACAGGTTGAACTGATCTTCCCAGCGGAATTCGAACCGCGCACGCGAAAGCGCATCATCGCGTGCCTTTGCCGCCGGGTGCCCCTTGGCAAGATCGGCGGCGTGGGCCGCGATCTTATAGGTAATCACCCCGGTCTTCACATCATCCCGGTCCGGCAGACCCAGATGTTCCTTCGGCGTCACGTAACAGAGCATCGCCGTCCCGTACCAGCCGATCATCGCCGCCCCGATCCCCGATGTAATGTGATCATAACCCGGCGCAATATCGGTGGTTAGCGGCCCAAGCGTATAAAACGGTGCTTCGCCGCAGATCGACAACTGCTTGTCCATGTTTTCGCGGATTTTATGCATCGGTACATGGCCCGGCCCCTCGATCATCACCTGGCAATCGTGATCCCATGCGATGCGCGTCAGCTCGCCAAGCGTTTCGAGTTCGGCAAACTGGGCGGCATCATTGGCATCGGCAATCGATCCCGGTCGCAATCCATCGCCCAGCGAAAAGGAAACGTCATAGGCCCGGCAGATGTCGCAAATCTCGGCGAAATTCTCATACAGGAAACTTTCCCGATGATGATGCAGGCACCATTTCGCCATGATCGACCCACCCCGCGATACGATGCCGGTCACCCGGTCGACGGTTAACGGGATGTGATGCAACCGCAATCCGGCATGGATGGTGAAATAATCCACGCCCTGTTCGGCCTGCTCGATCAATGTGTCACGGAATATTTCCCATGTCAGGTCCTCGGCAATCCCGCCGACCTTTTCCAGCGCCTGATAGATCGGCACCGTCCCGATGGGCACGGGCGAATTGCGGATGATCCAGTCGCGGATATTGTGGATATTGCGCCCGGTCGACAGATCCATGACCGTATCTGCCCCCCATCGCGTCGCCCAGACCATCTTTTCAACCTCTTCGGCCATTGATGACGTCACCGCCGAATTGCCGATATTGGCGTTGATCTTGACCAGAAAGTTCCGCCCGATGATCATCGGTTCGGCTTCGGGATGGTTGATATTGGCCGGGATGATCGCGCGCCCCCGTGCAATTTCATCCCGCACAAATTCGGGCGTTACATTATCGGGGATCACCGCCCCGAATGCCTCGCCGTCGCGTTCGGCATTGGCCCGCATTTCCACCCGACCCAGATTTTCACGGATCGCGGCATATTCCATTTCCGCGGTAATGATCCCGGCCCGGGCATAGGCCAGCTGTGTCACCGCCCGCCCGCCAATCGCGCGCAACGGTGCATGACGTTGCGGAAATGCCGGAACCGCATGACTTTCACTTCCGACAAAGCCGTTATCTTCGGGTTTGATATCGCGCCCGGCATATCGTTCGGTATCGGAACGCGCCGCGATCCAGCTTCGGCGCAGTCTTGGCAGACCCTTGGCAATATCAATCGTGACATCCGGGTCAGTATAAGGCCCCGACGGGTCATAAACCCTGATCGGCGGTTCGCCCGCCGTGGGATGAACCGCAACTTCGCGCATCGGCACGCGAATATCGGGAAAGTGCGATCCGGCAATGTGGATTTTGCGCGATGCGGGCAATGCCCCGGTTGTGACATCGCTAGTGATATCGGTTTTGGTAGATGGAACAGACATAAAAGGCCCCTTTGCAATCAAGGCAATGGAGACCCAGTTCTGCGAGAGGCTGCTGATGAAAAATGCCGACCGGGAATGAGTAGACCGCCATGACAAAAAGGGCGCACCCCATATGTCAAAACAGCTAAATATGTCGGCATCCGCACCATCCCTACGCCAGTATGAACTGGATCAGGTTCAAAGGGTCACTGCGCTGCAAAGCCAGCAGTTTCTCAGCCCCTTGTCGGGGCTCCCCAGGTGATCGATTGCAGGGTTACAAGTTATGCGGGGGATGTCAATCGGCGGGCGCGGCCCGACGTGCCAAAAGATCAACGCCCCGTTGCAAGCTCGCCATTTGACGCCGGAATACTGTCCTGACCGGCCTTGCGTGCCCGGCCCGTATGCCAGAATTCCGGGTCTTCGGTATAACCACTGAATTCATCAAGATGGATGTCTTCGGGCGGTTCGGGATGGATCGTGATATCCAGATCGGGATATTCCGCCCGGATGCTGTCCATCACCTGATGGCAGATGGTGTGCGATTCCCGCATCAGCATCCCGCCATCCATGATCAGTTCGATCTCGGCAAAGCGATGCACGCCCGATGACCGGGTGCGCAGACGGTGAATGCCGATCACGGACGCGTTTTTCATCGTCAGTTCGATGATCCGCTGGCTATCGGATTCCGGCAATTCCTGATCCATCAGGACCGAAACCGAATTGCGCCCGACCTTGACCGCGGAATAAAGCAGGAAAAGCGCCACCATGCCGCCTATCGCCGGATCGGCCCAGTTCAGGCCGGAAAAACCGGCAACAAGGGCAACAATCACCGCCAGATTGGACAGGATGTCGCTGGTGTAATGCATCGAATCGGCGTCAACCGCCAACGACCCGGACATCCGCACCGCTTTTCGTTGCAGCAACACAAGCCCGACGGTCATGACAAGCGAGATCGACATGATCCACACGCCTTCAACCGCAAACCGGATCGGCTGTGGTTCGGCAAGCCGTGATCCGGCCTCCGCCAGAACCAGAATGGCCGCGCCGATCATGAAGGCGGACTGGAAAAGTCCCGCCAGCGGTTCGGCCTTGCCATGGCCAAAACGGTGATCATGATCGGCCGGGCGCCAGGCACTGCGGACCGCCATGAAGTTGATCACAGACGTCCCGACATCAAGCATGCTATCAATCATCGAAGACAGAAGACTGACGGAATCGGTCATGAACCAGCCAGCGGCCTTGATCGCAATCAGCGTCGCAGCAATGACAATAGAGGCCGTGGTTGCCCGACGTGCCCATATTTCCCTTTGCGCGATGTCAATGACAGGACATTGACTCATGTTCTACAGACCCTTGGTCTTCAATTTTCCGCTCGCTGATTGCGGTTTTATATCGTGAATTGGCGTAATATGTAATGACTATTGCCATATTTTGACCTTCGCCTGTGCAGCAAATAGCGCATATTTGATATTCCGCAAGGTTTTCAAACCAGACCGAAGCGACTATATCAGCCCGGCAGGCGGATAAGAGCAAACAACAGGCCCACTTATGATTGTTGAAATCGGACATTATGCCTTGGTGCTGTCACTGGTGGTGGCAATGGCACAGTCGACTATCCCGTTTCTGGCTGCGTCCCGGCGTGATGCCGCGCTTCTGAAAATCGCACCCCGGCTGTCGATTGCCTGTTTCCTCCTTGTCGGCGCAAGCTTTGCCGCCCTGACATATGCCTATGTCACATCCGATTTCTCGGTCCTGAACGTGGTCGCCAACAGCCATACCTCAAAACCGCTGATCTATAAAATCACCGGTGTCTGGGCCAACCACGAAGGCTCGATGCTGCTCTGGGTGATGATCCTGACCCTGTTTTCGGCCGCGGTCGCGGGCTTTGGCCAGAACCTGCCGCCAAGCCTTCTGGCGCGCGTCGTTGGCGTCATGGGGCTGATTGCGCTCGGCTTTCTGCTGTTCATCCTTCTGACGTCTAACCCGTTCGAGCGCGTGATTAATCCGCCGCTCAACGGCGAAGGCATGAACCCGCTGCTTCAGGACCCTGGCATCGCCATTCATCCGCCGTTCCTTTATCTCGGCTATGTCGGTTTCTCGGTGGCCTTTGCCTTTGCGGTTGCCGCACTCATCGAAGGCCGGGTTGATCCGGCATGGGCACGCTGGGTTCGTCCCTGGACCCTGGCCGCATGGATGTTCCTGACCGCCGGGATCGGGCTTGGCTCCTGGTGGGCCTATTACGAACTCGGCTGGGGCGGCTGGTGGTTCTGGGACCCGGTTGAAAACGCATCCTTCATGCCGTGGCTGGCGGGAACCGCGCTTTTGCATTCGGCTATTGTCGTTGAAAAACGCGACGCGCTCAAAAGCTGGACGATCTTCCTGTCGATTCTTGCCTTTTCCTTCTCGCTGCTCGGCACCTTCCTTGTGCGGTCGGGCGCACTGACATCGGTTCATGCCTTTGCCACCGATCCGACGCGCGGGGTGTTTATCCTGTTCCTGCTGTGCCTGACGGTGGGCGGGTCTCTCGCCCTTTATGCGTGGCGCGCCCCGACCCTGAAGGGCGGCGGTCTGTTTCAGCCGATCTCGCGCGAAGGCGCACTTGTTTTCAACAACGTGCTGCTCTCGATTGCCGCGGCCATGGTGCTGCTCGGCACCCTTTATCCGCTGCTGCTTGAAACCCTGACCGGTGAAAAGATTTCGGTCGGCGCGCCGTTCTTCAATTCCACCTTCGTTCCAATCATGACGCCCCTGATCATTGCCATGGCATTCGGGCCGATGATGCCGTGGAAACGTGCCGATCTGTTTGCGGTTCTGGGCAAGCTCAAAATCGCCATCGCCGCGGTGATCCTCGTTCTGATCGTCACCTACTGGCTTGCCGGTGGTCCGGCCTTTGCCCTGTTTGGCATGGGGCTGGCGATCTGGCTGTTTGTTGGAACGATGCTGGAATGGGCCGGACGGATCAAGCTTTTCCGCGAACCGCTCACGACCAGCTTCCGCCGGATGCGCAATCTGCCACGCTCGGCACACGGCACCATGCTGGCCCATGCCGGGATGGCGATTGTCATTGCCGGGATCACCGGATCACAGGCATGGACCGAAGAATCGGTTCAATCGCTTGCCATCGGTGAAAGCACGGTTGTTTCGGGCCATACCTTCACACTCAGCGGCCTTCGCGAATATCAGGGGCCGAACTTCTTTGCCCGCGAGGCCACCATCACCATCGCAACCCCGGGCGAACGCACCATAACGCTTACCCCGGAAAAGCGCGTCTACACCGTCGAAGGCATGCCCACGACCGAGGCCGGAATCCGGTCCGGTTTCACCGGCGATATCTATGCGGTCATCGGTGATGAAGACGCCAGCGGCAAATGGGTGACGCGCTTCTATGTCAAACCGATGATCCCGTGGATGTGGGCCGGTGGCATCATCATGGTGCTCGGCGGTCTGATGTCGCTCTCCGATCGTCGTTATCGCGTCGGTGCCCCTGCCCGCTCCACCAAAACGGTTCACACCGTACCCGCCGAATAGGATTCTCAATGACCATCTGGATTGTTCTTGGCGCCTTGACGGCTCTGGTGGCGGGTTATGTCCTCTGGCCGATCTTGCGAAATGCGCGTTCCGCCAGTGCCGATGCGGGTGATGATCACCTTGCCGACATGGATGAAGATGAACTGCAACGCGATCTTGCGGTTTACCGCGACCAGCTTGCCGAAATCGGCCGCGACATCGAACGCGGCGTTCTGACCGGCGAACAGGCCGACGCCGCCCGCACCGAAGTCCAGCGCCGCATCCTTGCCACCGATCAGCGCATCAGCACCCGCCAGAAATCCGGCGAGGCCGCAACGCGCATCTCCCGCCTGCGCCCGGCTGTTGCGATCTTTACCCTGCTTCTGTTTGTCGGCGGTATCGGCCTTTATCTCGACCTTGGCCGCCCCGACCTTCGTGATCGCCCCATTGCCAGCCGTACTGACGAAATCATGGCCGCCCGGCAGGCCAGCGAAAATGACGCCAGCCGCAATGACGCGCTGAACCGCGCCGTACAGGACCTGTCAAACCGCCTGCTTGAAAATCCCGATGACCTCAAGGGCTGGGAACTGCTTGGCGCCAGTCTGATGGCGCTTGGGCGCGCCGAAGAAGCCCAAACCGCCTTCCTCGAAGCGGTCAAGCAATCCGGTCGCGATGGTGATTATCTGGCGATGTATGCCGAAAGCGTCATCCGGGCGAATAACGGCCAGGTCAACACAATCGCCCGCGGCGCGCTCGAAGAAGCCGCCCAATCCGGCAGCAGGGATCCCCGTATCCAGTATTTCCTCGGTCTTGCCGATGCGCAGAACGGCAATGTCGCTGCCGCGATTGATCGCTGGATCGTGCTGGTGAATGGTGCGCCGTCCGATGCCGGATGGCTTCCGATGGTGCTGGCCCGGATCGACGAGGCCGCCCTCGCCCAGGGGATCGACATTACCGGCCGGATCAAGATCACCCCGCCCATGGCCTCAAACGCCCCTGCCGGGCCCGGGGGTCCCTCGCGCGAAGACATGGAAGCCGCCGCCGAAATGTCGTCCGAAGAACGTCAGGAAATGATCCTTGGCATGGTGTCCCAGCTGGCTGACAAACTGGCGGAAAACCCGGAAAATCCCGAAGGCTGGGCCCGTCTGATCCGCGCCTATATGGTGATCGGTCAACCCGATCAGGCAAAGCAGGCCTATGACAATGCCCGACAGGTATTTTCCGATGATCCCGATCTCCTGACCCGCTTTGCCGGGTTGGCCGATGAACTGGGCATCCCTGCGAATTGACCGGCCCCAAACGGCCACCGTCATTCATCACCCAGAATCGAACGCACCGTGAAAAATCGCGGTGCGTTTTTTCTGTTTACACCCATACGAATGCAGCCGACCGAGCAATACGTAAGGATAGTGTTTTGATCAAACTTTCGCCTGTATCCTATTGATTTGGCGTTCTGTTTCATCAAATTTGACTCGTTCAAAAAGTGAACCAGATTCAGAAATTTCAAACTTTTTGCCTACAAGGTTGAATTTATTCTGTCTTTTTCTTCAATTCCCCGGAAAGATTGACTATAATTCTCATCTATCAAAAGGGGGTGTTTCGGACATTCCCCATCCAAAAGAATAAGGACGTCGCATGATCGCCGGTGCAAGCGGGGCCGTAAGCAATTTGCTGCTGATAGAAGACAATCCGGGCGACGCCCGATTGGTTCAGGAAGCGCTCCGTGAATTCACCCACCCGGTTACGCTGCATCACGTCAAGGATGCGATGACTGCGCGCCAGTTCCTGCAACAGGATGGCCCCTATCGCAATGCGCCAAGGCCCCGCCTGATCCTGCTGGACCTGAACATGCCCCGCAAGGATGGCCGCGAAATGCTGCGCGAAATCCGGAATGATCCATCATCCGCCTCGATCCCTGTGATCGTGCTGACCACGTCGGGGGCAGAACATGATGTGGATCTGTGCTATGCGGCGGGGGCGAACTGCTATCTGCGCAAACCGGTCGATGTCACGGAATTCATCGAACTGATGAAGATGATCGAATCTTTCTGGCTCGGTCTTGCCCTGACCCCGTCCCCCTGATCCCGCCGCCGGTCACGGCTCCCCCCACCATCACGCTGCACCGATAAACCCTTCTGACATGCCAAAAGCAGAAAGGCCGCTGTCTGCACAACAGCGGCCTTTTTAACAAAGTCGAAGATCGATGATCAGTTGGACAGTGCGGCAATCTGCGCACGGGCAACCTCAAGCGCACGTTCGGCATTCGCCTTGTCATGCGCCGTGGTTGCCGCCTTCAGGTCCGCCTGCGCGGTCTCAAGACGTGCCTGGGCTTCATCGGCCTTGATATCGGAAACCGGAACCGCTTCTTCGGCCAGAATGGTGCAACGCTCGGGGTTAACCTCGGCGACGCCACCGGCAACGAAGATACGTTCGGAAACCTTGCCACCTGCATAGATGTCGATGACACCGGGGCGAATGGTCGAGATCATCGGCGAATGCTTCGGCAGCACGCCAAAATTCCCGTCCGTGCCCGGAACAACGACCATCTCGACCGGCTCGGATTTGAGCAGGGCAGACGGCGAAACAAGTTCCAATACAGTCGTATCAGTCATGACAGTCCTCTCTCCCGTATGGGAAGGGGGACCGAAGCTGCCTTAGGCAGCTTCGGCCATCTTCTTGGCTTTCTCGATGGCTTCTTCGATGGTGCCGACCATGTAGAATGCCTGTTCAGGCATGTGGTCATATTCACCAGCGCAGATGGCCTTGAATGCCTTGATGGTGTCTTCGAGCTGAACGAACACGCCCGGAGTACCGGTAAAGACTTCTGCAACGTGGAACGGCTGCGAAAGGAAACGCTGGATCTTACGGGCACGGGCCACGACCAGTTTGTCTTCTTCCGAAAGCTCGTCCATGCCGAGAATTGCGATGATGTCCTGAAGACCCTTATAGGTCTGGAGGATACGCTGCACTTCACGGGCAGTCTCGTAGTGTTCCTTGCCGATAACGCCCGGATCAAGCGCACGCGAGGTACTGTCGAGCGGATCAACAGCCGGATAGATGCCAAGCTCGGCAATCTGACGGTTGAGCGTCGTGGTCGCATCAAGGTGGGCAAACGAGGTTGCCGGTGCCGGGTCGGTCAAGTCATCGGCAGGGACGTAAATGGCCTGGACCGAGGTAATGGAACCTTTTTTGGTCGAGGTGATACGTTCCTGAAGCGCACCCATGTCGGTTGCCAGTGTGGGCTGATAACCCACGGCAGACGGGATACGACCCAGAAGTGCCGACACTTCCGAACCCGCCTGGGTAAAGCGGAAGATGTTATCGACGAAGAACAGAACGTCCTGGCCTTCTTCATCACGGAAATATTCCGCAATCGTCAGACCGGTCAGGGCGACACGTGCACGTGCTCCCGGGGGTTCGTTCATCTGGCCATAAACCAGTGCGGCTTTGGATGCACCTTCCGGGTTGATAACGCCCGAATCCATCATCTCGTGATAGAGGTCGTTACCTTCACGGGTACGTTCACCAACACCTGCGAAAACCGAATAACCGCCGTGGCCTTTTGCCACGTTGTTGATCAGTTCCATGATGAGAACGGTTTTACCCACGCCAGCACCGCCGAACAGACCGATTTTACCACCCTTGGTGTACGGCGCGATCAGGTCGATGACCTTGATGCCGGTAACCAGGATTTCGGTGTCGGTTGACTGATCGGTGAAGGACGGTGCTTCACGGTGGATCGGGGAGGTCATTTTCGCGTTGACCGGACCACGTTCGTCGACCGGCTCGCCGATGACGTTCAGGATACGACCAAGGGTTTCTGGACCAACCGGAACCAGGATCGCGTCACCGGTATCAATGACTTCCTGACCGCGACGCAGACCTTCGGTGGTGTCCATCGCGATGGTACGGACGGCATTCTCACCAAGGTGCTGTGCAACTTCAAGAACCAGACGCTGGCCGTTGTTGTCAACATGCAGCGCGTTCAGAATGGGAGGCAGATCGCCGTCGAATTTAACGTCGACGACGGCGCCCATAACCTGGGAAATTTTCCCCGCCTTCTTGTTCGCCATAGGTATTGTCTCCTGCTCGGACAAAACTATCCGTTAGTTCCTGCGACCCGCTTACAAAGCCTCGGCGCCGGAAATGATTTCAATCAGTTCGTTGGTGATCTGGGCCTGACGTGAGCGGTTGTACTGGATGCTCAGTCGGTCGATCATATCGCCGGCATTGCGGGTTGCGTTATCCATCGCGGACATACGCGCACCGTGCTCGGATGCACTGCTTTCCAGCATCGCACCGAAAATCTGGACCCCGACATTACGCGGCAGCAGATCAGCCAGAATGGCTTCTTCAGACGGCTCATATTCATAAACCGCAGAAGAACCGGTAGCTTCTTCCTGCCCGTCGGCTTCCGGCACCGCGAACGGTACCAGCTGCTGTTCGGTCACGACTTGCGAAATTGCTGACACGAACTTGTTATAGAAGATCGAGCAGACGTCAAATTCGCCTTCTTCGTACAGCGCCAGAACTTTGTCAGCAACGTCGGTAGCAGCAGAGAAATCAATCCCCTTCTTGCCCTCGACGCCAGTATACCGGGCGACAATCGCGTCACCAAATTCACGCTTGAGCGCATCGGCACCCTTGCGGCCAACACAGATCAGCTTCACCGTTTTGCCAGCCGCGCGAAGGGCGCGGACCTTGATACGGGTCGCTTTGATGATCGATGCGTTGAAACCACCGCAAAGGCCACGGTCCGCGGTAAAGACGACGAGCAGATGCACATCATCCTTGCCGGTACCTGCCAGAAGCTTCGGTGCCCCCTGTGCACCACCAACCGCGGCTGCAAGCCGTCCCAGCATCGTCCCCATGCGATCCGCATAGGGACGGGCTGCTTCCGCTGCATCCTGCGAACGGCGGAGCTTGGAGGCTGCCACCATCTTCATCGCCGAAGTAATTTTCTTCGTCGATTTGACGCTGGCAATGCGCGAGCGCAGATCCTTCAAACTAGCCATTGCGTTTCCTCCTTCGCCTAAATTTCAGACTTACGCGAAGGTTTTCGCGAACTTGTCGAGGAACGCTTTGAGCTTCGTTTCGGTGGCTTCCGAAAGAACCTTCTCGGTGCGGATCGCATCAAGAATGTCAGAACCGGTCGAACGGATATCGTTCAGGAACTGTTCTTCGAAAGCACGAATTTTGCCAACTTCCACACCGTCAAGGTAACCCTTAACACCGGCATAGATCACAACAACCTGTTCTTCCACTTTAAGCGGCGAATACTGCGGCTGCTTGAGCAGTTCCGTCAGACGTGCGCCACGTGCCAGCAGTTTCTGGGTCGCCGGATCAAGATCCGATGCGAACTGTGCGAAAGCTTCCATTTCACGATACTGGGCAAGTTCCAGCTTGATCGAACCGGCAACCTGTTTCATTGCCTTGATCTGAGCGGACGAACCCACACGCGAAACTGACAGACCAACGTTCACAGCCGGGCGAACGCCCTTATAGAACAGGTCGGTTTCAAGGAAGATCTGACCGTCGGTGATCGAAATCACGTTGGTCGGAATAAACGCCGAAACGTCGTTACCCTGGGTTTCGATAACCGGCAGAGCGGTCAGCGAGCCAGCGCCGTTTTCGTCATTCATTTTCGCAGCACGTTCCAGCAGACGGGAGTGCAGATAGAAAACGTCGCCCGGGAAAGCTTCACGTCCCGGCGGGCGGCGCAGCAGCAGCGACATCTGGCGATAGGCAACAGCCTGTTTCGACAGATCATCATAGAAGATGGTGGCATGCATGCCATTGTCGCGGAAATATTCACCCATTGCGCAGGCAACGAACGGTGCCAGGAACTGCATCGGCGCCGGGTCCGAAGCGGTCGCGGCAACAACGATGGTGTTTTCCATCGCGCCACGTTCTTCAAGAACCTTGACAACCTGTGCAACGGTCGAACGTTTCTGGCCAACCGCAACATAGATGCAGAACATCTTGTCGCTGTCGGATTTCGCGGCATCGTTCACCGGCTTCTGGTTCAGAATGGTATCGATGATGATCGCGGTTTTACCGGTCTGACGGTCACCAATGATCAGCTCGCGCTGGCCACGGCCAATCGGGATCAGCGAGTCAATCGACTTGATACCGGTCTGAACCGGCTCATGAACCGATTTACGCGGGATGATGCCCGGTGCCTTGACGTCAGCAAGGCGACGTTCTTTCGCACCCAGTTCACCTTTACCGTCGATCGGATTGCCAAGCGCGTCAACAACACGGCCCAGCAGCTCCTTGCCAACCGGCACGTCAACGATGGCACCGGTACGCTTGACCTGGTCGCCTTCCTTGATGGTACGGTCAGAACCGAAAATAACGATACCGACGTTGTCTTCCTCAAGGTTCAGGGCCATGCCCTTGATGCCACCCGGGAAGTCGACCAGTTCACCGGCCTGAACATTGTCAAGACCATGAACACGGGCGATACCGTCACCGACAGACAGAACCTGACCGACTTCGGCAACTTCGGCTTCAGCGCCAAAATTGGCGATCTGATCCTTAAGAATAGCGGAGATTTCCGCGGCGCGGATTTCCATCACGCAACCCCTTTCATAGCGAGCTCGAGCTTCTGCAATTTGGTACGAAGCGAGGCATCAAAAACCCGGGAACCGACCTTGACGACAAGGCCGCCAAGAACCGCCGGATCGACATTCAGGTCCACTTTGACAGTGGCACCGACAACTTCTTTAAGAGCGCCGGTAACGGCTTCGATTTGCTCTTTCTTCAGCTCGGAAGCCGACGTCACCTGTGCGGTCACTTCGCCTTTGAAAGCTGAGAGCATGGAAAGGTAGGAACTGATAACATCCGGCAGAACGAAAAGGCGGCGTTTCTGACACAGAACGCCAACGGTCTTCTTGGTCAACTCGGAAACGCCAAGCTTGTCCAGAAGGGCCGCCATTGCCTTGGCCTGCACATCCCGGGAAATCACGGGACTACGGAGCACATTCCGCAGGTCATCGCTTTCGACGATGGCCTGGTCGAGCAATTCAAGATCGCTTTTGACAGCATCAAGCGCATCGGCCGACTGGGCCAATTCGAATAATGCTGTGGCGTAACGCCCTTGAAGCCCGGTCGCGGCAGTATTTTGGGACACCGGTGAAAGCCCTCAATTCTGGTTATGAGAACGACTCGGATACGTATAAAAAAATGGTCTCTCGGAAGGTGTTCCCGCCGAGAAGCGAGCGTTTGGTATCACATGTCCATGACAGGGGCAACCCCCGCGCAACGCCATTTGGGCGGTCTTTTTCATTCTTTACTGAAGTTGGGACAAAACAGCCCCGGATCGCTCGCGTTTCGAGGCGTTTTACAACTATTTTATAATGCCGCCTCTCACGCTCTCCGCGGATTGTAGCGCGCAAAAATCACCTTTTGGGAACGAATCCCCGTTTTTTCGTTCAAAGCTGCCCGTGCAACCGCTGATCGATAACCGGCTTTTGCCCGCCAATACTGTAATCGACATCACATCTGACCGCATCAAACGTCACTTCTGGACAGTCATATCATCGCCAAGGAGATTTAAATGAAACTGTCCCAAATGTCCGGCCTGACCGGTCTACTGATAGCCGGGCTTGCCCTTTTGCTGCCGATAAACGCCTTCGCATGTAGCACCGGCTATTTCCGTTTTGTCGAAACCGGTACTGCAAGCCCCTTCGTGCCATCCGCCTCGCGCGCCTATTACGATGATCAGGATCAGGCCGGAACCGCCCTTTCGGTTTTCGTCGATCTGACATCGGCGGATTACAAGGCCATGGCTGATAGCCGCCTCAATGCATTCGGCGGTAAAACCACGGTTTACAAAATCGCCTGCGATGCGGTCACCGGCCCGCTTTCCGAAACCCCGGCCGAAGATGTGCCATCCGATAGCTGGATGAGCCCGGAGGGCATCAACCCCACCCACGTCTATCTCGAAGCCGACAGTTTCAGCAGCGCCACCATCGGCCCGAACAAGCAATCGATCCCGGCGTGGCTCACCAGCAAGTCCAGCAAGGTCTACAGCGCCAACTGATATTGGCTGGCAGCCCCCTCGATCACCGGTCCGGCTGGCCCGTCACAGCTGCCAGCCGGACAATCCTTCGCGCATGTTAAGCTCGATATAGGACGGGCGCGTGATGATCCGATCAATATAGCGCCGCAGGATCGGCCGCCCGGTCGCGGCACATTCCATATGGCGTGACCAGCGCATCAGCATCACGGCCAGCATATCCACCGTGCCGAACCGATCCCCCAAAAGGTAATCGCCACCACCCGAAAGGCGCTTTTCGAAATCATCCCACACGGACCGGATTCGCCTTTCCGCCAATGCCTTGACCGCTTGCGCTCCTTCCGGGTCGCCATCCTTGGCGGCATAAAGCCAGTCACGCATCGCCGGCATCAGGGTATTGGCGATATAGATCGTCAATTGCAGCCACTCGTCCCGCCCCGGACTTCCCGCATCGGGCACAAGCCCCGATCCCGGATGCCGTTCGGCAAGCATCATGATATGGGCAACTGATTCGCCGTACGCCACACCATCCATTACCAGTGTCGGCACCCGGCCCGATGGATTAAGCCGAAGATATTGCGGATCACGCGGCGCGCTGCTCTCGATATCAACCAGCACCGTCTCAAACGGCACACCAAGCTCGATCAGCATCCAGTGCACCGCCATGCTGGCGGCCCCCGGCGCATAAAACAGCGTATAGCTCACGTTATGATCCCCAGATATTCCGGATATCTCTAGATATGCGATCCGGTGCCATCCCCCTTGGCCGACCATTTGCGTGCACGGTTGATCGCCATCTTTGCCTGCACTTCACGATCAAGGTCCAGACCGAACTGATCCACCAGCCGATACAGCAAAATCATCACATCCGCCGCCTCGCGCCCGATTTCCGAAAGATCGCGGTCCGCCACGGCTTCATCAAGTTCCTTCATTTCCATCATCGCACGCGTAACAAGCGCCCGGGGATCGGCCACCGGGCCAAAAATACCCTCGGCCCAGTCACATATGCTTTGCTGACTTTCGGTCACGTTTGTTGAATTTTTAACATTCGTCATCAAATCTTATCCATGGGATTTAAAAAGTTACCGATATCCATAACCCGCATTCACGACGGGAGACAATATATGCTGCGATGCCGGGACTTTATGCCGATGGCGGGATCATTGCGATATCACCTGCCGGGCATGTGCGCCCTGATTGCGGCCATGCTGATCGCGGCCTTTTCAACGACCGTCTCCGCCCGCACCCTGATCATCGAAGGTCTGTCCGAAGCCCCGCTGAAATGGATGGTCGATGGCGATCCGCGCGGGATTGATATCGACATCATGACCGAAGTCCTGAACGACATGGGCATCACCGATTACCGTTTTCAGCTTGTCGATAATGGCCGCCGCCTTCTGCATAATGCCCAGACCGGCAGCAGCGATATCGTCCTGACCCTGTCGCAAAACGCCGAACGCAGCCAGTATCTGCAATATCCCCAGGAAGCCCATCTTCTGCTCGATTGGCGCTTTGCCGTGCGCGCCGAAGACCGCGACCGAATCACCTTTAATGATTTTTCCGATCTGGCGCGCCACCGCGTCGGGGCGGCGGCGGAATATTCCTATACCGATACCTTCTGGCAATCCGGGCTTGATATCGAAGTCGTCGCCAAGAACGATCTGCTGATCCCGATGCTGCTTCAGAACCGCTTTGATGTCGTGCCGGTCAATTACCTCAGCACGCTTTACGAAACCCTGCGCAGCGGACAGCGCGAAAAAATTGCCTTCATCTATCCGCCGCTTCGCCGTGCGCCCTATTATAACGTCTTCACAACCGCCTCCGACTATCCGGACAAGGACGGTTTTCTCGAACGCTATGACCAGATCATCCGCGAAATGCGCAATGACGGCCGCCTCGCCACCATCTTTCAGGATTACCTCGGCCCGGACGGGCTCGACTGGTGGCAGTCCCAATATCAGAACTGAATCAGAACTGATCCTACATGAAGCTGTAAGGATCAATATCGATCTGCACCCGGACACTGCCCGGTGTTTTCACCTTTGATAACCAGTCATGGATCATCGCCTGCAACCGCACCTGTTTATCCGCCCGGATCAGGAAACGGCGGCGATACCGCCCGCGCAGCAACGATAACGGGGCCGGGGCCGGTCCCAGAACGACAATGCCATCACCCCTTGGGGCTGCCCGGCCAATCCGCCATGCGGCTTCATCGACCTCGTTTTCCTTTTTCCCCGAAATGATCAGGGCCGCCAACCTTCCATGCGGCGGCATGCCATGTGTCATGCGCTGGGATAATTCAACCTCGTTAAACGCATCGCGATCCCCCGCTGCAATCGCCTTGATCACCCGGTTTGACGGATCGGCGGTTTGCAGCAATACCGTGCCGGGCCGCTCACCTCGCCCTGCACGTCCTGCCACCTGGGTCATCAACTGATAACTGCGTTCAGCCGCGCGCAAATCCCCGCCCGCAAGGCCAAGATCGGCGTCAACAACCCCCACAAGGGTCAGCATCGGGAAATGATAGCCCTTGGCCAATATCTGCGTGCCGATCAGCAGATCAACTTCATGGTTATGCACCCGGTTGACAAGCTCGGCCGCGGCCTTTGGCCCGGCGATATTGTCCGATGTCGCGACCTCGATGCGAATTTGCGGGAATGTCTCGACCGCTTCCTCATAAAGCCGTTCCACCCCCGGCCCGCATGCAGCAAGCTTTTCCTCCGCCCCGCAGGCCGGGCAGCTATCGGGTGCCTTGGCCTGATAGCCGCAATGGTGACATTGCAATTTGCCCCATGCCCGGTGCTCCACCAGCCACGCCGTACAATTCGGGCATTGGAACCGATGCCCGCAGGCCCGGCAAAGGGTCAGCGGCGCATAACCCCGCCGGTTCAGGAACAGCATCGCCTGTTCCCCGGCGGCAAATGTCTCCGCCAGCCGCTTTTTCAGGGTCGGCGTGATCCAGCGTTGCCGTTCCGGCCTGTCCTGCCGGATATCGACAATCTCGACACTTGGCAAAACCGCCATACCGTGCCGTTCTGAAAGCTCGACCCGCTCATACCGACCGGCTTCGACATTCGCCAAAGTCTCCAGCGACGGGGTGGCGGACGCCAGAATGGCCGGTATCCCGCCCAGATGCGCGCGTGCCACCGCCATATCCCGCGCATGATAAATCACGCCGTCTTCCTGCTTGAAGGCATGTTCGTGTTCTTCATCCACCACGATCAGGCCGAGATTGGCATAGGGCAGAAACAGCGCCGACCGTGCCCCGACCACCAGCTTTGCCGACCCATCGGCCACCGACCGCCATGTATCGCGCCGCCGTGCCTGCCCGACTTCGGAATGCCAAAGCGCCGGCTCAACGCCGAATCGGTCACGGAACCGCTGCAACCACTGCGCCGAAAGGGCGATTTCCGGCAACAGGACCACCACCTGCTTCCCGCTTTCCAACGCGGTGCGGATCGCCTCGAAATATACCTCGGTCTTGCCCGACCCGGTCACACCATCAAGTAACGTGACCGAAAAACCATCCCCCGCCACCTTGGCACACAGCATGTCCGCCGCGCGTTCCTGCGCATCCGACAAATGCGGGCGCGCAATATCAAGGTCGGGGTCGTCAAACGGAGATGGCGGGGTGACCATCAAACGCCGCACGACACCTGCCTCGACCAGCCCCTTGATCACACTCGCCCCGGCACCGGTTTCGCGCATGATATCGGCCTGTTCCATCGGCGGATGGTCGCGCAAAAACGCCATCACCCGCTTTCGCGGCGGCGTCATGCGAAGGCCGCTTTCGGCGGCACCGTCTTTGTCATCGGCAAGGGTAAATCGGAAAATCGGCTTGGGCGGCTCCAGCGCATCAGAAACGCTCATCGCCATGCGCAGCACCGCCCCCTGCGGCGCCATGGTATAGGCCGACACCCAATCGACGAACTTTCGCGTCACATCGGCCATTGGCGGTGCCTGCAAAACGCCATAAATTTCGCGCAGCTTGGCCGGATCGACGTCGCCCCTGGCCTTACCCCAGACGACGCCGCGCTGGGTCTGACGGCCCAGTGGAATTTCGACAAAGTCGCCGGGCTGAACGTTCAGGCCTTCGGGGACAAGATAATCATACGGGCCCGCCAATGGCAGCGGCGGCAGAACGCTGATCGTTTCACCCGTTACCTGAAAGGCTGGATCATCATCAAACAGATTTCCCGATATGGCCTTTGCGGCGCTCATATATTATAAACCCCGTCAGGATGCCTCTGGGTTGGTCGCATGATTATGCATAACCGGCTTGTGGCACAAAAGAAAACGGTCCCACAGCACTGGGCGTCTGGTACCGTCATTTGAATGGAACCGGACCCTATCAGCTAACCGCATCATCGAACAACGATCTTCAAAAGCTCCTGAGCAGGAAATCCAATGAAGTTTTTCATCGACACCGCCGACATCGACGCAATCCGCGAAATCGCCAAATCCGGCCTCGTTGATGGCGTGACCACCAACCCGTCGCTGGTTGCCAAAACCGGCCGTTCGTTCCTTGATCTGATCAAGGAAATCTGTGACGTGGTTGACGGCCCGGTCAGCGCCGAAGTTGCTGCGACCGACTATGAAACCATGGTTGCCGAAGGCCGCAAACTTGCGAAAATCGCCGACAATGTCGTCGTCAAACTGCCGCTGACCCCGGATGGGCTCAAAGCCTGCCGTACCTTCACCGATGAAGGCATCCAGACCAACGTCACCCTTTGCTTCTCGGTCGGTCAGGCCATTCTGGCTGCCAAAGCCGGTGCGACCTATGTCTCGCCGTTCGTTGGCCGCCTTGACGATATCTCGTCCGATGGCATGCAGCTGATTGCCGACATCGCCGAAGTTTACAACAACTACCCGAACTGGCAGACCGAAATCCTCGTCGCGTCCGCACGCGGCCCGCAGCATGTTGTCGATTCGGCCCGTCTCGGTGCCGACGTCGTCACCATCCCGCCGCAGGTTCTTGGCCAGCTCTTCAAGCACCCGCTGACCGACAAGGGTCTTGAAACCTTTGTCGCCGATTGGGCGAAAACCGGCCAGTCGATCCTCTAAGGTTAACCCCTTAAGGTCGAAAACCCGGCTTTTGATCGGTTTTATCACCGGTCCTTAACACGCATTTAACCCGGCAGCCCGCATTGTGGCTGCCGGGTTTTTCGTTTCACTGCAAATTACCGGATCAGATGGAAAAGACAGCATTGCGCGCCGACGACGTCGCGGCCTACCTCGCCGAACATCCCGACTTTTTTGCCAACCGGCCGGACCTTCTCGATAGTCTGGACATGCCGGTCCGCGAACTGGGTTCTGGGGTTGCCGACATGCAGCAATATGTCGTCGCCCGTCTGCGCGATGAACGCGAAAAGCTGCGCGGCGCCACAAGCGAGCTGATCAACATTTCCAAATCCAACCTCGAAACCCAAAGCCGCATCCATCGCGCGGTTCTGGCCCTGCTCAATGCCCGCGGGTTCGAGGTTTTCGTCGAAGCCCTGCAGGATCTTGTGCCCGAACTGCTTGACCTTGATGCCATCGCATTGTGCTTTGAAGAAAGCGAAGATGCCCCGGTGCCGCGTTGCGGCGGCCGTGTCCGTCGCCTGACAACTGGTGCGGTTGATCAGGTTCTGGGCGAGGAAAACGACGTCTGGCTTCTGCCCGACAATGCCGGGGACGAGGCGATTTTTGGCCCGCAGGCCGATAACATCCGGTCCGCCGCCATTGTCCGTCTCGCACCGTTTTATGGCGACCCGGTCGGGCTGGTGGCATTCGGTGTGGCCGAACCTGACTATTTCAGCCCGGCACAGGCCCATGACCTGATCATGTTCCTGGCCTCCGTGATCGAATTTGGTGCCCGCCGATGGCTGACACCGGCGCAATGAATAAGGGGCTTATGGCCCTGACCCTGCCCGATGACGTGCGCGATGCCATTGCCGATTGGCGGCAATGGCTTTCTGCCGAACGCCGCGCTTCCGACCACACCACCGAAAATTATCTTGCCGATCTCTATTCCTTCCTTGGTTTCGTCCGGGAACATCGCGGTGATACACCCGGTATTGCCGATCTTCTGGCACTTAATCCGCGCGACTTCCGAAGCTGGCTTGCCCGGCGCAGCATGGATGGCATGGCCAAAAGCTCCACCGCGCGCGCCCTATCATCACTGCGTAATTTCTATCGCTTTCTGGATCGTACCGGGCGCGGCCAGAACGCGGCGGTCAATTCGATCCGCAATCCGAAACTACCGCAATCCGTCCCCAAACCGCTTAGCCCGCAGGATGCCATCGCCGTCCTTGATAATGCCGGCGCGTGGCAGGATGAACCCTGGCTTGCCAAACGCAACCTTGCCCTTTTCACCTTGCTATATGGCTGCGGGTTGCGCATATCCGAGGCACTGGACCTTAACGCCAATCAACGCCCGACGGGCGATTCGATGATCATCACCGGCAAGGGCAACAAACAGCGCCTTGTCCCGGTTTTGCCGATCGTGCGCGACGCGATCGAGGATTATGTCCACACCTGTCCCTATGCCCCGAACGGCAATGAGCCGCTCTTTGTCGGCGCACGCGGCGGTCGGCTGGTCGCACAGGTCGCCCAACGCGAAATGCGCAAAATCCGCGCCCTTCTGAACCTGCCCGATACCGCCACCCCGCACGCCATGCGCCATTCCTTTGCCACCCATCTTCTGGCCGGTGGTGGTGATCTGCGCACCATTCAGGATCTGCTCGGCCACGCCTCGCTCTCGACCACCCAACGCTATACCTCGGTCGATACCGAACGCCTGATGGCCGTTTATCACGGCACTCATCCCCGCGCACGGCGTTAGTCCAGATATTCAAGAACGTTTGCCGCCTTCATGCGTTACGGACAAAGCAACCCATCATAAACGGGAGTCCGCCATGAAGCTTTTCCGAAGCCGCCGCTTTGACGCATCCTCACGCCACCGCCAGGTCTATAGCGCCTATGAAATCGCCTATACCTCGGTCGACTGGCTGGCTGCGGTACTGTTTACCATCGGCAGCATCATGTTCCTCTATGACGATCTGATGAAGGCCGGAACGTGGCTTTTCATCATCGGGTCGGTGTGTTTTGCCCTGCGGCCCTCCATCCGGCTGGCGCGTGAACTGCACCTTGCCCGGCTGGGCGAAACCGGCACAGAACAAGGCAATTCCCCGGATTACCGCCGGGACTGATGCCCCTTTCTGGGCCAGATTTCCACAATCGCGAAATTTGGGGTTCTTCGAAACGGCATTTCCCCCTTACACTGCGGGCAACTTGTTGAAATTCATCGGAGGAACCCCATGATCCTGCGCTCCAGCGACCCGTCACCCTTTGGCCGCAAGGTCAAAATCGCCGCCAAAATTCTTGGCATTTACGACCAATTGACCATCGAACTGGCCAACACCAACGATCCGGCTGACAGCCTCCGCGAACAAAACCCGCTGGGCAAAATCCCGATCCTGATCCTTGATGATGGCCGCAAGATTTTCGATAGCCGCGTGATCTGCGAATATCTCGACGCGCAGGTCGATGGCGTCACCCTGCACCCGACCGAAAGCGACGCCCGGTGGGAGGCATTGACCCTTCAGGCGCTTGGCGATGGCATCATCGATGCCTCGATCCTGCAGGTCTACGAACACCGCATGCGCCCCGAAGAAAAACGCTCCGCCGACTGGCTTTCCTATCAGTCGGACAAGGTCAAACGCGCCATGGATCACCTTGACGCCAACCCGCCGTCGCTTGCCGGTGATCTGACCATCGGCCATGTCGCCCTTGCCTGTGCACTGGGCTATCTTGATCTGCGTTTTGATGGCAGATGGCGCGAAACTTACGGCGCACTCGTCACATGGCTTGATGCCTTCCGTGCCCGCGTTCCGGCCTTTGATGCCACCGTTTTCAAGGGCTGATAGGACTTATGCCCCGGTGCGGCTTAATCCTGCTTGCACCGGGCCGCTTTCGGATTACATCGCGATTTCACATTCACCGTCCGGAGAACACGAATAAATGTCCCGCCTTAACAGCGTCATCCGCCGCCTGCAGGCCCAGCGCGACTGCCTGAATGCCGCCGCCGAAATGATCAAGGACCATGACGGTATTGTTCTTGAAATCGGGCTTGGCAATGGCCGTACCTTCGATCACTTGCGTGAAATCATGCCGGATCGTGAAATCTTCGTCTTTGACCGTCAGATCGCCGCCCACCCCAAATGCATCCCCGATGATGATCACCTGTTTCTGGGCGACATTTTCGAAACCCTGCCGATGGCGGTTGAACGCTTTGCCGGCAAGGTCGCACTGGTTCATTCCGATGTCGGCACCGGGGACGAGGCCCTGAACGCCAAAATCGCCGCTTTCATCGGCAAAACCCTGCCGCCGTCCCTGATCAAGGGCGCGATTGTCGCCTCCGATCAGAAAATCGACGTGCCCGGCACCATTGCCGAACCGCTTCCCGAAGGCGTCCCGCAGGATCGCTATTTCTTCCGCCGTTATCAGGGCTAAAACCAGAAACCGCCCCTCATCAGGAATCCCGTCCGTGTCCAATGCACCCACCCCGGCCGCCGCGTCCCCCAGTGGTTCAACCCTTTCTGAGGCCGAGGCATTCCTTGCCAAATACCCCGATGTCGAGGCCATCGACATCATCCTGACCGATTTTCACGGCATCGGACGCGGCAAGATGATCCGCCGTCATGAACTGGCCTCGATCTATAAATCCGGGCGCGGATTGCCAACCTCGATCTTCGGGCAGGATGTCACCGGCGAGGATGTCGATGATTGCGGGCTGGTGCAAACTGGCGGTGGCGGAGATGGTCGTTGCTGGCCAGTACCCGGAACGCTTGGCTATCTGCCCCACACGGGCCGGGGGCAGCTCCTGATCAGCATGTATAACGAGGACGCAACCCCGCACGATGTCGATCCACGCAATGTATTCCTCACTCAGGTCAACCGCGCCAATGCCTTTGGCTTTGCCCCGATGGGTGCGTTCGAACTGGAATTCTATCTGGTGGACCGCGAAGCGGACGCGGGCGGTCTTTATCATCCGGCATCCTATGCGATGACCAAACGCCGGTCATCGCTGCGCAACACCATGTCGGTCGATGAAATCGATGAAATGTCGCCGCTTTTTGATGCGGTGTACGAGGGTGCCAAACATCTTGATCTGACGCTGGAAACCCTGATTTCCGAATATGGTCCGGGCCAGTATGAAATGACCATCCGCTATCGCGATCTGATGCGCGCGGCCGACGATGTCATTATCGCCAAACGCCTGATCCGCACCGCAGCACGCCGTTTCGGGATGGAGGCCGTCTTCATGCCCAAACCGTTCGGCAACGAAGCCGGTTCTGGCATGCATCTGCATCTCTCATTGGCGGATGAAAACGGCAATAACATGTTTGCCGATCAGGCCGACGGGGCACTAAGCCCCCTTATGCTCAACGCCATCGGCGGCATTCGCGGCACGATTGGCGAAACCATGCTGATCCTCGCCCCCTTCATGAATTCATGGCGCCGCTTTGCATCCGCCATGTATTCCCCGGCATCCGATGACTGGGGTGTTGAAAACCGCACCGTGGCGCTTCGTGTGCCGGGCACACCGGGCAAGACGCGGCATTTCGAACACCGCATCGCGGGCGTTGATGCCAATCCCTATCTCGTCGCCGCCGTAACCCTTGGGGCGGCCCTTGACGGCATCGAACACAAAACCGATCCCGGCAAACCAAGCACCGATGAAATCGGCCATGACAAAGCCCCGAACGACCTGCCGCGCCATTGGCTAGACGCCATTGACCGCTTCGGTGCGTCCGATTTCAACAAACGCACACTGGGCGAACGCTTCCACACCGCCTTCACCCGCATAAAGCAGGCAGAATACGAACATATGGCACTCAAGGTCAGTGCGGCGGAATGGGAATATTACGGGTTTTCGGTCTGATTGATGCGGGGCGGTTTACCGGTCAGGCTTTCCTGACCGGGGACCAGAATCAGAAGACGCGTTTGGCGCGGTTGTTGGATTTGTGCGCGGAGAACGCGACCCGCGGGCGGGAATCCATCATTTTCTGATCGCGCAGATGGGCGACTTCAAGATCACGCGGATCGACATTCATCATGCGGATGTCGCCCCCACGGTCCGCATTGGTATGCAGATGCATCTTGGTCGAAACCCACTGATAGGTCGGATAGGTCACGTTTTCCGGAAGCGATTCTTCGGTAATCACCTTATAGGCCCCGGCTGGCAGAACTTCCGCAAGCCCGCGCAGACTGAACGGCCGCGCGAAATTCAGGATTTTCGATGTGGTACGGTTTGTCAAAAAAGTGCTCCTACCGCGCAAGGGCGCGTTGATCCGGGAAAATCAACGGGATCATTCCCGTGGCCAGCTTTTCAGCTTTTGTTTTCCTCACGCGCGACGCTTGCGAATTCCTGATCGAACCCGCATTGCCACGTTTGATTTCAAACAAAAATTGAAATGACCATGAAATTTGGAAATAAATATCCAAGTCTGATCATATGAATATTTTTTGATTTTATACAACGAACATATTTTTTATTTTTATATCGCCTTGAATAGATACAGAAAACCATCGCACCGAAAATGATCCAGCGCGCGGCAATCCGATTTTATTTTGCGATTTATTTATCCGGTTCTTTAACCCGGCGATGATCAGTAACTCAGATCAAGCCCAAGCATACTACCAAGCCCGAAGGTAACGAGCCCAAGGATCAGAACCGCCAGCACGAAGATTGCCACCATCTTGGCACTCGCAATCAGCACCTTCCGCCTGCCGATCTTCTTGCCCTGATCGTAATGCCACTTGATGGCAAAGAACATGCCCGTGCCCAACGCGACACCCTTGAACGTACCAAAGGCTATAGGGACCCAATCCATATCAAAGACTCTCATCTGCATCATCTGCGCGTGTTATGCCCCCATCCCGGGCAAATGCACACTTCCCGTTCTGCAACGCAGATATGTACCAGCAGGTCGCGGCTGCCCCCGCGGTTATATGCCGGGCGATTATATTACGGTGAAGTGCCCTTCAACAAAGATCACCGTCATCCCCCAATTCCTTGCCATCCCGGCCCAATGGCGATATTGAGGTTTCAAACTGTCATTAACTTGCAATGCCGGGACCCGCTGCTTATCTCCGGCTTGCAACAGGCGAGATGAGACGACGCCATGAACCAGATTGCCACCATCGCCGAGGCTGCGCCCGGCGCAATGTCCGAGATGCAGATTGATCCCACCCTTGATCTTGAGGCGGAAATTGCCCGCCTGAAGAAAGAGAAAAACGCGATCATTCTGGCCCATTATTATCAGGACGGCGAAATTCAGGACCTGGCCGACTTTGTCGGTGACAGCCTTGATCTTTCGCGCAAGGCCGCCGAAACCGATGCCGATGTCATCGTCTTCTGCGGTGTGCGCTTTATGGCCGAGGTCGCCAAAATCCTCAGCCCGAACAAAACCGTGCTGCTGCCCGACTCAAAGGCCGGCTGCTCGCTCGAAGATTCGTGCCAGCCCGAACCCTTCCGCAAATTTCGCGAACAGCATCCCGATCACGTATCGGTCACCTATATCAACTGCTCGGCCGAGGTAAAGGCCGCCTCCGATATCATCGTGACCTCGTCGAACGCTGCCGAAATCATCGATCAGATCCCGCTCGACAAACCGATCCTGTGGGCACCGGACCGCCATCTTGGCACCTATCTGGCGAAAAAAACCGGCCGTGACATGACGCTGTGGAACGGCTCGTGCATCGTGCATGAACAGTTTTCCGAACGCGAACTGATCCGCCTTAAAACCCAGAACCCGGATGCGAAAATCGCCGCCCACCCGGAATGCCATAACGGCATTCTGAAACATGCCGATCACATCGGCTCGACCCGCGCCATTCTGGAATATGTGATCAACGGCCCGGATCAGAAATACCTGATCGCGACCGAACCCCACATCATCCACCAGATGGAAAAAGCCGCCCCGCACAAGGAATTCATTCCCGTGCCCGGTGCCGATGGATCGTGCGCGTGCAACAACTGCCCGTTCATGGAGCTGAACACGCTCGAAAAGCTGTATCTGTGTCTGGTCAATAACGGCCCGCAGATCATCATGCCCGAAGATTTGCGTGTTGCCGCGGTCAAGCCGCTTGAACGGATGCTGGAAATGTCAAAGGGCATTCCGCTGAAAAAAGAAAACGCGGCCTAGGCCAAACCGATCAGCAGCCCCGCAGCAACTTGCGGGGCTGTTTTCCATCCCCATCCCACAAAGAATGCGGCCCCACCATGACCGTCCTGACCCCGGCTGAAATTTCCGAATTCATCGACCGCGCCTTTGCCGAGGATATCGGCACCGGCGACATCACATCGGACAATGTCATCCCCGCCGATGCGCGCCTGCGCGTCGCCCTTGAAACGCGCGAGGATATCGTCGTCGCTGGCCTGGATATCGCCCTTGAATGTTTCCGCAAACTGGTCCCCGACGCCAAAATCACCAAACATTGCGAAGACGGCGATGCGATTGCCGCCAAGGACGTCCTTGCCGTTGTCGAAGGCAATGCGCGCGGCATCCTGACTGCGGAACGCACAGCCCTTAATACCCTGCAACATCTGTCTGGCATCGCCACCACCACGCGCACCTATGTCACGGCGATGGGCGATACCACCGCCAGATTGCTTGATACCCGCAAAACCCTTCCGGGCTGGCGCAAGATGGAAAAATACGCCACCCGCATGGGCGGTGCGCAGAACCACCGCATGGGTCTTTATGACGGCGTGATGATCAAGGACAACCATATCGGCGTTGTCGGTTCGATCACCGAATGCGTGAAATCCGCGCGTGCGGCCAACCTGCCCAAGATCGAAGTCGAATGCGACACGCTCGATCAGGTCCGTGAAGCCACCGACGCCGGTGCCGATATCATCCTGCTTGATAACATGGGCCCTGATATGCTCCGTCAGGCGGTTGCAATTGTCGCGGGTCGCTGCAAGACAGAGGCATCGGGTGGTGTAAACCTTCAGACCATCGGGGCGATTGCCGCGACGGGTGTGGATTATGTCTCGGTCGGGCGCATCACCCAATCGGCCCCGGCGGTCGATATCGGGCTGGATGTCGCCATCCTCTGAGCAGGGCGGATCACGATGAACGCTATCAGACCAGCCCCAAGGATTGTCGAAACCGCCAACTGGATTTTCCGCGACGGCGGCAAAATCCTTTCGGTGCGCAGTCACGGGCGGGATCGTTTTTACCTGCCCGGTGGCAAGATTGATGCGGACGAAACCGCCATCGAAGCCCTGATCCGTGAAATCCGCGAAGAACTGGGCGTGACGCTGATCGAAAAATCGATCCGCCCGCTGGGTATCCATGCCGGTCGCGGCCATAACCAGCCGACCGGCACGATTGTCCGCATGCAATGCTTCGCCGCCCGCTTTACCGGCACCCTGACCCCATCACGCGAAATCGCCGAAATGCGCTGGCTCTCGCAACGCGACCGTCACCTGATGGCCCCGATGGGCCAAAAGATCACGGCCGCCCTGTTTGATATCTGATCCGACCGTGCGTTAACGCGGTGCATCCCCGTCCGGGTCGCCCCCGGCATCGGGGATACTGCGCGCAGCCGCATCCTTGTCGCGGTTTTCATCCTTGGCGGTCGATGGCGGTGTGGCCGGGTCTGTGGCGGCACCATCCGTATCCCCATTGCCATCACGGACTTCGGGTACATCATCCTTCGCCTCGATCACCGGTTTGGGGTCACCCCGCCCGGCATTGCGGATGGCATCCGCCAGCTTGTCGATATCGCGCAGATGCAGATCCTGCTGCGGGAACGGGATTTCGATCCCTTCCACGCGGAACCGTTCAAGCACCTCGAAGCGCACGGCACTGGCCACCGCCAGAACATCGCCGATATCGCGCAGGAAATAGCGCAATTCGAAATCAAGCGAGCTGGCGCCGAAATCGATAAACACCACCTGTGGTGCCGGATAGCTGAGAATCTCGCGGCGCTTATCCGCGATCTCAAGCAGGATTTCACGCACCTTGTTGGCATCCGATCCGTATGAAACCCCGATCCGGACAATCCCGCGCCCGCTGCGATCCTTCAATGTCCAGTTCATCACCCGGTTGGAAATCAGTTCGGAGTTCGGGATCACCACCGATGACCGGTCAAAGGTTTCGATCTCGGTCGCGCGCACCCGGATATCCTTGACCAGCCCCTGATCGGCCCCGACCACGATCCAGTCGCCAACCTTGATCGGCCGTTCGATCAGAAGGATCAGGCCCGACACAAAGTTACTGACGATACTTTGCATGCCAAAACCGATACCGACCGAAATCGCACCGGCAATGATCGCAAGGTTGGACAAATCCATCCCCGCCGCCGAAATCGCCAGTAACACCGCAAGGCAGATCCCGACATAACCGAAAATCGCCGAAACCGAATGCTGCAAACCTTCATCAAGCTTGGTATTGGGCAGAACGCGCGTATTGAGCATCCGCTGGAAAAACCGCATGACGCCCAGAACCACAAGGAACAGCAAAATCGCGATCAGAATGGCGCGGAGCGAGAAATTGATCCCGCCCACCTGTATGCCGATAAACGCCTTTTCCGCGGCATCAATCAGGTCCGCCCACGCGATATCGGTAAAGATCAGAACCGCCAACGGCACGGCAATCGTGAACATCACGACATCAATCGTGACCCGTAACCAGAAATAAAGCGTGCCATGCACCGCATCACTGGTCCCGTCATCATCGGGCGCGTCTGGTTTCACCAGATAGGTATGCACAAGGGCCCGCGCATAACCACGCAGCAGCCAGTAACTGGTGATAAAGGCAAGCCCCATCATCAGGTTTTCAAGGATGAACCGCGCGAGTGCGACATAACCAAGGATGCTGAGAATCGGCAGCAGCACCGCCACGATCCGCAACCCACGGCGTGACCGTCTTTCGGCCTTGGCCCATAATTCGTGCCGGTCCGGTCCGCTATGTTCCCAGAATACACCAAGCGAACAGACAAACAGAATGATCGAAATCAGGAAAACGTTCGAAACACTTTGCACCAGCGCGATTTCAAGCGACGTGCCAAGCGTGGTCGCACCCTGCAAAAGCACCAGATCGGATGCGTAAATCACCGCCGCCAGCAACGATAAAAGCCCGACAACCCGCGCCCCCGTCGCGGTTGTGCCCGCGCGCCGCATCCCCGGCAGGAACGGAGAATAAATACTGCGGATCGCCGCCCCGACAAACAGCAGGAACAAAAGAGCCGCAAAGCACTGATAGATGAAATCACCCATGCTTCCGGCCAGAAGGTCGGGCTGGCGATCGACAATCTGATAGGCAATGACAAGTGCGATACCCGGCACCATCGCCGTAAACAGGAACCGCGTCCCCGATATCAGCGAAACCCGGTCTTCCTTTGGCACGCTCTGCCAGCGTTCCGGCAACCAGCGCAGCACCACGACCTCGCCCCCAATCAGGGCGGCCATCACAATAAACGCCAGCAACACCAGTCCCGGTGCGACCTCGGCCAGTTCGTCACCGATCTGCCCTTCAAGATCAAGATCGGCATAGCGGCTGCGCACCATATCGGGCAACTCAATCGCGCCCGACCACACCTGGCCCCAGGTTTCCCCGTCCCACGGCACGTCAACCCGGCCCAGAATACGGCGGGTAAACCGTTCGCGCGAAATCCGCGCCAGATGATCGGAAACCTCGGTCGCGCGGAAATCAACAAGCTCAACCTGCTTGATCACGCCGCTGATTTCGGCAATCGCATCATTCAGCCGGGATCGTTCGGCGGCAACGGCGGGGACTTCGCTTTGGCCTTCGGCGGGCGGTTCGCCCAGTTTGCCAAGGGCGGCGTTAAGCCGGTTCAGGCGCTCCGCCGCACTCGATTGCAGGGTTCCGGCCCCCTCGGTGACGGTTTCCACCTTCGCCCGGCTCTCATTCAACAGCCGCCCGGTGACCTCCCCATCCGACAGAGCCGCGTCAATCTCGTCAAGACTGTCATTCCAGCCAGATATAAGCTGCTGGCCTTTTTCCAGTTCGATCTTCTGGGGATTATCCTGCGTCTTGTCCTGCGCCTGCGCGCTGCCGGTGATCAGGACGGCGGACATTATTGTCGCCATAATCCACATTACAATGGGTCGAACTGTCGTCATGATAGATATTCCATACTGGCCTCTGGCGGGCAAATGCCCAAAACCCGTTTTTCCTGATTTGCAAACAGGTTACACTGTCGTCGATAACGAATCACGTCCCGTTTCGTTCCCTTAACGGCCCCCATATCAGACGGAGCCCCATATGCCTTCATCCGCCCTGATCAATGCGTTCAAACTCGATAGCGACGGCAACGGAACCCCCCTTGAATGGCAGGATATCAGCAAAAACCTTCCCGAAACCGGTGAACACGAATTTCTCTGGGTGCATCTTGACTGGATGGCGGATGGTGTTCGGCGCTGGCTGATCGATATTGTCGGGCTTGATCCTACCATTGCCGATAACCTGTCCACGCGGGGCACCCGGCCATCGGTATTCTTTTATGATCATGGCTATTCGATGAATTTGCGGGGCGTCAATCTGAACGCCGAAAATGATCCCGCCGATATGATTTCGGCCCGCTTCTGGGTATCGGGCAATCTGGTGATTACGCTGCGCAACCGGTCGCTGAAGGCATTTGATGATATCCGGGCCGCGATTGCGCAGAATAACGCGCCGCGCAATCCCGATGATTTCGTCCTCACCGTCGCCGAACGGCTGGTATTTCGCGTCGATAATGTCGTCCTTGGCCTTGAAGAAAACGTCGATACCATCGAAGACGATCAGGAAGGCACGCCTGAAAACAAAACCCTGCCGCTGCGTCGGCGCTGTTCGGATGTCCGCAATCAGCTTTTGCGTCTGCGCCGTCACCTGTCCCCGCAACGCGATGCGCTGGCCCAGTATGTCGAACATAAAACCGCCTGGACCGATAAACGTTATAAACGCCGTGCGCGCACGCTGACCGATAAAACCATCCGCCTGGTCGAAGAATTTGATTCCCTTCGCGAACGCATCCAGATCGTCAATGAAAACATGATGGCGCTGGAAACCGAACGCATGAACCGCACCATGTATTGGCTGACGGTGATCGCCGGTCTGTTCCTGCCGATCAGTTTCGTGACCGGGCTTCTGGGCATCAATGTCGGCGGGGTCCCCGCCGCCCAAAGCCCGTTTGGCTTTATGGGCGTATCAATCATTCTGGCCGGGATCGTGGTATTTGAAATCTGGCTGTTTAAAAAGATGCGCCTGATCTGATTCCAAAACACGGCGTAAACACCTATGTCACATCGGCATGTTGCATTGCAAAGCAGCTTGGCGCTATGACTTTGCCTCCTTGTTCCTTTTCACTGCATGACGAGATCCTTGATGACCGACGGCCCGCTTTCACGTTACCGCGCGAAAATCACCGCGGGCGAATTGTCCCATGATCCCATGCAGGAACTCTGCGCCGAAAAACTGCAAAGCCTGTTCAAGGCGCTGAACCATTACGAACCGCAAACCGGTTCGGGCGGCTGGCGCGAACGGTTTGGCCTGACGCGCCGCCGCGAAGAACCCGAACCGCCCCAGGGCCTTTATATTTACGGCGAGGTCGGGCGTGGTAAATCCATGCTGATGGATCTGTTTTACGAAACCGTCGCGGTGGATCGCAAACGCCGGGTGCATTTCCACGATTTCATGCAGGATGTGCATGACCGCATGCACCGTTTCCGCAAAACCAAATCAAAGGACGACGCCGACCCGATCCCGCCAATTGCCAAGGATCTGGCCAAGGACGCGTGGCTTTTATGCTTTGATGAAATGCAGGTCACCGACATCACCGATGCGATGATTTTGGGCCGCCTGTTCGAACAGCTTTTCGATCATGGCGTGGTGATTGTCACGACATCCAACCGCATGCCCGATGATCTCTATAAGGACGGCCTGCAACGCCAGAACTTCCTGCCCTTCATCGACATGATCAAACAGAAACTTGATGTGCTCGAACTGGCAAGCCCGACCGATTACCGCATGCGCAATCTGACGGCGGCCGACGTCTTCCTGTTCCCGGCAGGTCCCGATGCGAAAGCCAAAATTGACGAGATGTTCGCAACCGTCACCGAAGGTGCACGCGTCGCACCCGACAGCCTGACCAACAAGGGCCGCAAGATCGAAATTTCCGCCGCCGGGGCCGGTGTGGCGCGCTTCACATTCGATGAACTGTGCACCAAACCGCTCGGACCGGGCGATTACATCGCGATTGCCACCCATTTCCACACCATCGTCATTGACCTGATCCCGAAACTGCCGGACTCGCGCCGTGATTGGGCCAAACGGTTCGGAACCCTGATCGATGCGATGTATGAACATAAAACCAAGCTGATCTGTGCGATTGAATGCGATCCGTCGGAAATCTATACCGACGGCGATTATTCCTTTGAATTCCAGCGCACCGTGTCACGCATGACCGAAATGCGCAGCCAGGAATATCTCGACATGCCGCATCTGACGTAGCACCCGAACCGGGCACACTTCGGGCGAATTTGAACGCCTCAAAAACGACTCCACCCACACAGGTTTAATTTTGGCACAAAAAATCACCAGCAGGTGCGGGTTGGCATGCCGATTCTTGCGTCTGGCGTGCATTTGTCTTTGCAAAAATGCAGAATCTGCCTGAAGCACGATTTCCTCATGCACCGCCTGCCGCATGGCAGATGGCCATTTCCTGCAAGGCTGGACGTCAAAAGATAAGATCATGCGCATCAATTCGCGGCAAAAGCGTGACCTGCCTTTCCTTTAGGCAGTGCCAAGGCGCAAACAGGCTTTGGTTTTGCTGCCGATTTGCATTTATTCGCATCTGCAACATGATTGGTTTTTAAGCGTTTAGACAATAGTTGCAACAAACCGGGAACCGGCGGTTTTCCTCGTGAAAACAGCGGCGTTTCCCCTTGTAAAAGCGGCCGAATCAGTTTACGACACTCGGTGTTTACGAACGATTCTTTCGCGTTCGCAGGTTTAAATTTTCAATCGCGCTCCCAAGTTGAGTTTCGACGCCTCGGAAGCGCAATAGGGAAGAAGGTAACGGAATGGCCCGCAACAAGATCGCGCTCGTCGGTGCCGGCAATATTGGTGGTACTCTGGCCCACCTCGTCGGCCTGAAAGAGCTTGGCGACGTCGTCCTTTTCGACATCGTTGATGGCATGCCACAGGGCAAGTCTCTCGACATTGCTGAATCCTCCCCCGTCGACATGTTTGATGCCGACCTCAAGGGCACCAGTGACTATAAGGACATCGCAGGCGCTGATGTCGTTATCGTGACTGCCGGTGTAGCCCGCAAACCGGGTATGAGCCGTGATGACCTCATCGGCATCAATACCAAGGTCATGACCCAGGTTGGTCAGGGCATCAAGGAACATGCCCCGGACGCATTCGTCATCGTCATCACCAACCCGCTTGATGCGATGGTCTGGGTGATGCAGCAGGCAACCGGCTTCGATCCGAAGAAAGTTGTCGGCATGGCTGGCGTTCTGGACTCTGCCCGCTTCCGTTACTTCCTCGCCGAAGAATTCAATGTTTCGGTCAAGGATGTCACCGCCTTCGTTCTTGGTGGTCACGGCGATACCATGGTCCCGTCGATCCGTTATTCGACCGTTGCCGGTATCCCGGTTCCCGACCTGATCAAAATGGGCTGGACCACCCAGGAAAAGATCGACCAGATCGTTCAGCGCACCCGTGACGGTGGCGCTGAAATCGTCGCTCTTCTGAAAACCGGTTCCGCTTTCTACGCCCCGGCTGCTTCGGCAATCGCGATGGCCGAAAGCTACCTCAAAGACCAGAAACGCGTCATGCCGGTTGCTGCTTACCTTAGCGGCGAATACGGCGTTGACGGCCTTTATGTCGGCGTCCCGGTCGTTCTGGGCGCTGGCGGTGTTGAACGCATCGTCGAGATCAATCTCGACGAGTCCGAAAAGGCAAACTTCGACAATTCCGTGAACGCTGTTCGCGGCCTCGTCGAAGCTGCCAAGGGCATGCTCTAAGATCGCGAAGCGGGCTGGTCAGTGACCGGCCCGTTTTTCATTCATTGTCGTTATTATAACGTCAATGAACGCGGGCCTCGCAACAACGTCCCGTTATGAAGCAGGGACATTGAAACCACGATTTCTGACCCACAGGAAATCGTACGGAAGGCAAGAAAGCGACCGAACATGAATATTCATGAGTACCAGGCGAAAGAAATTCTTCGCAAATACGGTGTGACCGTGCCGAACGGCAAGGTTGCATACACCGCTGCGGAAGCCACCGAAGCGGCCCAGTCCCTGGCTGGCCCGGTTTACGTGGTGAAATCACAGATCCATGCAGGCGGCCGCGGTAAAGGCACCTTCAAGGAAGCAACCGCTGGCGACAAGGGCGGCGTTCGCGTCGTCAAAAGCGTCGAGGAAGTCGGCACCAATGCCGGTCAGATGCTCGGCGCGACCCTGGTCACCCACCAGACCGGCCCGGATGGCAAGGAAGTCAAACGCGTCTATATCGAAGAAGGCTGCGACATCGCACGCGAACTTTATCTTTCGCTGCTTGTTGACCGTGCCACTTCGCGCGTGATCTTCATGGCCTCCACCGAAGGCGGCATGGACATCGAAGAAGTTGCCGAAGCAACCCCGGAAAAGATCGTCACCGTTGACATCGATCCGGCTGCCGGTTTCTCGGGCTTCCATGGCCGTAAACTCGCATTCGCACTGGGCCTCGAAGGCAAACAGGTTTCCAAGGCGGTCAAATTCATGACCGCCATGTATAACTGCTTCCTCGAAACCGATGCTGCCATGGTTGAAATCAACCCGCTGGTCGTCACCGGCGACGGCGACATCATCGCGCTCGATTGCAAAATGAACTTCGACGACAACGCGCTGTTCCGTCATCCGGACATCGAAGAACTGCGCGACGAAGACGAAGAAAACCCGGCCGAACTCGAAGCTGCAAAACACAGCCTCAACTACATCAAGCTCGATGGCACCATCGGCTGCATGGTCAACGGCGCTGGCCTTGCCATGGCAACCATGGACATCATCAAGCTTTATGGCGGCGCACCGGCAAACTTCCTCGACGTTGGCGGCGGGGCCACCAAGGAACGCGTTACGACCGCGTTCAAACTGATCCTGTCTGACCCGAATGTCGAAGGCATCCTGGTCAACATCTTTGGCGGTATCATGCGTTGTGACGTGATCGCAGACGGCGTTGTGGCAGCAGCCCGCGAAGTCAGCCTGAACGTTCCGCTGGTCGTTCGCCTCGAAGGCACCAATGTCGAACTTGGCAAGAAAATCCTCGAAGAATCGGGTCTGCCGATTGTTTCGGCCGATAACCTTGCCGATGCCGCCGAAAAGGTGGTCAAAGCTGTGAAGGAGGCCGCGTAACTATGGCTGTTCTCGTCGATAAAAACACCAAAGTTATCTGCCAGGGTTTCACCGGTTCGCAGGGTACCTTCCACAGCGAACAGGCAATTGCCTATGGCACCAAAATGGTTGGCGGCGTGACCCCGGGTAAAGGCGGCACCAAGCACCTTGACCTGCCGGTCTTCAACACCGTTGACGAAGCGGTCCATGTTACCGGTGCCAATGCATCGGTCATCTATGTTCCGCCGCCCTTCGCGGCTGATGCGATCCTTGAAGCCATCGACGCCAAGGTCGAACTGGCTGTCTGCATCACCGAAGGCATTCCGGTTGCCGACATGGTTCGCGTCAAGCGCGCCCTTTCGGGTTCGAACACCCGTCTGATCGGTCCGAACTGCCCGGGCGTCATCACGCCGGACGAATGCAAGATCGGCATCATGCCGGGCCACATTCACCGTCGCGGCAAAATCGGTATCGTTTCCCGTTCCGGTACGCTGACCTACGAAGCAGTCGCACAGACCACGGCCGCTGGTCTGGGTCAGTCGACCTGTATCGGTATCGGTGGTGACCCGGTCAACGGCACCAACTTCATCGATTGCCTTGAACTGTTCCTGAATGACCCTGAAACCCAGGGCATCATCATGATCGGTGAAATCGGTGGTTCCGCCGAAGAAGAAGCATGTGAATTCCTGCAGGCTTCCAAAGTCAAAAAACCGGTTGCCGGCTTTATTGCTGGTGTAACCGCGCCTCCGGGTAAACGCATGGGCCATGCCGGTGCGATCATCTCCGGCGGTAAGGGCACTGCGGATGCGAAAATGGAAGCCATGCGCAGCGCTGGTATTCTTGTTGCCGATTCCCCGGCAAGCCTTGGCTCGACCATGCTCAAGGCTTTGAACGGGTAATCAGGGTAGTCAGAGGAAAGGCATGGGGAGGCGTGGTCTCTTTCGGGACCATGCCTTCCAAGACCACAAATGAAACCTCAAGATATCGACACGATTCTGAACGAGTCGAACGCAACTTATATCGCTGAACTTTATGCCCGGTATCAGAGCAACCCGTCTGCGGTTGATCAGAGCTGGGCCGAGTTTTTTGACGGGTTGCAGGACGACGCCTCCGATCTCCTTGCCGAAATGCAGGGACCCAGCTGGCAGCCGCGGGAAACCAAGGTTGTTGGCGGTATGGAAGGTTACGACGTCTCACAGGGTCACGCCGAACGTCCCGCCAATGGCGGCTACGCACCGGCGGCTCATGCGGCACCACAGGGTGCGCCGGTAAGCTCCGACGCCATCCGTGCCGCGGCACATGATTCGATTCGCGCCCTGATGCTGATCCGCTCCTATCGCGTGCGCGGCCATCTCGAAGCGAATCTTGATCCGCTGGGTCTTGCCCCGCGCGATCCGCACCCGGAACTCGATCCGAAAACCTATGGCTTCACCGAAGCCGACATGGATCGCCCGATCTACATCGCCAATGTTCTTGGCCTTGAAACCGCGACCATTCGTCAGATCGTATCGTTGGCCCGCAAAACCTATTGCGGCTCGATCGGCATCGAATTCATGCATATCCAGGAACCTGAACAGAAATCCTGGATTCAGCAGCGCGTCGAAAGCATCGGCAACCAGACACAGTTTACCGCACGCGGCAAGGAAGCCATCCTTGAACGTCTGGTCGAAGCCGAAGGTTTCGAAAACTATCTGCACACCAAATATGTCGGCACCAAGCGTTTCGGTATTGATGGTGGCGAAGCCCTGATGCCGGCTCTCGAACAGATCCTCAAACGCGGCAGCCAGCTTGGCATCCGCGAGGTCGTGTTCGGCATGCCGCACCGTGGTCGTCTGAACGTTCTGGCGAACGTTCTGAACAAACCATTCCAGGCGATCTTCTCGGAATTCATGGGCAACCCGTCCAAGCCGGACGACGTGATGGGATCGGGTGACGTCAAATATCACCTTGGGACATCCGCCGACCGTGAATTTGACGGCAACGTTGTTCACCTGTCGCTGACCGCGAACCCGTCCCACCTCGAAGCGGTAAACACCGTCGTTCTGGGTAAGGTCCGCGCCAAACAGGCACAGCGCAAGGACACGGCACGCGAACAGGTCATGGGTATCCTCCTTCACGGGGATGCGGCCTTTGCCGGTCAGGGTCTTGTCGCTGAAACCTTCGATCTGTCGCACCTCAAAGGCTATCGTACCGGCGGTACGATCCACTTTGTCGTCAACAACCAGATCGGTTTCACCACCAAGCCGTCCGATAGCCGTTCCTCGCCTTACTGCTCGGATATTGCCAAGGTCGTTCAGGCGCCGATCATCCATGTCAATGGTGACGACCCCGAAGCCGTGGTTCACGCCGCACGCATCGCGACCGAATTCCGTCAGGAATTCAAACAGGACGTCGTGATCGACATGTTCTGCTATCGCCGCTTTGGTCACAACGAAAGCGACGAACCGGCCTTCACCCAGCCCAAGATGTATGACGTGATCGGCAAACACCCGACCACCAAGGACATCTATGCGCAGAAACTGGTCAAGGAAGGCCTTCTGACCGAAGAACGCGTCAAGGAACTGGATCAGAAATTCCAGAGCCACCTTGACGATGAATTCAAGGCATCCGAAGCCTATCGCCCGAACAAGGCAGACTGGCTCGAAGGCAAATGGTCGGGCCTCGCCTCCTCGCACGGCGAAGATGCGGACTGGACCGGTCAGACTGGTGTGGAAAACGACTTGTTGCAGGAAGTTGGCCGGGCTCTTTCGACCCCGCCCAGCGACTATGACATCAACAAGAAAATCCTGCGCCAGCTCAAGGCCAAGGCCAAGATGTTCGAAACCGGCGAAGGCATTGACTGGGCAACCGGTGAAGCCCTCGCATTCGGCACCCTGATGTGCGAAGGCACACCGGTGCGTCTGTCCGGTCAGGATTGCCAGCGCGGCACCTTCTCGCAGCGTCACGCAAAACTGGTCGATCAGACCAACGAGGCAAAATACACTCCGCTCAACAACATCCGTACCGGCCAGGCCGAGCTTGAAGTCCTCAACTCGCCCCTGTCCGAAGCCGGTGTTCTGGGCTTCGAATATGGCATCACCCTTGCCGAACCGCATTCGCTGGTTCTGTGGGAAGCCCAGTTCGGTGATTTTGCCAACGGTGCACAGGTCATCATCGACCAGTTCATCAGCTCGGGCGAAGCCAAATGGCTGCGCATGTCGGGTCTGGTGATGCTGCTGCCGCACGGTTACGAAGGTCAGGGTCCGGAACACAGTTCCGCCCGTCTGGAACGGTATCTGCAGCTTTGTGGTGAAAACAACATGCAGGTGGCCAACGTCACGACCCCTGCAAACTATTACCACATCCTGCGCCGCCAGATCCGCCGCTCGTTCCGCAAGCCACTGGTTCTGATGACGCCGAAATCGCTTCTGCGTCACAAACAGGCGGTCTCGCCGCTGTCCGACTTCGGACCGGGGACCATCTTCCAGTCCGTGATCGGCGAAACCGGCAAGCTGACCGATGCCAAAAAGGTCAAACGCGTCGTCCTGTCTGCGGGCAAGGTCTATTATGATCTGCTCGCCGAACGTGAAAACCGCGGGATTGATGATGTTGCCCTGGTGCGCGTCGAACAGCTTTATCCGTGGCCGGCCAAGGAACTGGCAGAAGAACTTGCCAAATATCCGAATGCCGACGTGGTCTGGTGTCAGGAAGAACCCGAAAACATGGGTTCGTGGTACTTCGTCGATCGTCGTATCGAAGGCGTGCTGTCTGAAATCAAACACAAGGCCAGCCGCCCGATCTATGTCGGTCGCAAGGCTGCCGCGTCCCCGGCAACGGGCTTGCTCAAGGCTCACCTGCGCGAACAGGCCGAACTGGTCGATGCCGCGCTGAGCGTAAAATAACTTTACCGGACGGGCGGGAAACCGCCCGTCCGACCCGCACATTCAGAATTCATTCGTATTCGGGCAGGCCCAAACTGTCTGATAGAAAAAACGGTCGAGGAAAAAATGGCGACTGAAGTTAAAGTTCCCACGCTGGGCGAGTCTGTTACCGAAGCAACAATTGCGAAATGGTACAAAAAAGTCGGTGATGCAGTTGCAGCCGATGAACCGATTGTCGAACTTGAAACCGACAAGGTCACCGTCGAAGTCAACGCACCGGTCGCTGGTGCGATTGCCGAACTGGTCGCCCAGGAAGGTGACGAAGTCGAAGTCGGCGCCCTGATCGCCATGATCAAGGAAGGTGCCGAAGGCGCTGCTCCGGCTCCGGCCAAAGAAGAAAAAGCCGAAGAACCGAAGAAAGAAGAGCCGAAAAAAGAAGAAGCCAAACCGGCTGCTGCCCCGGCAGCAAGCGCACCGGCGGCTTCGACCTCGGCCAATACCGATCATCCGCTGCCGCCTGCCGTTCGCAAACTGGTCGAAGACAAAAATCTCGATCCGTCGAAAATTCCGGCAACCGGCAAAGACGGCCGCCTGACCAAGGGCGACGTTCTGAACTTCCTCGAAGGTGGTGGATCGGCTCCGCGCGCGGCTGCTGCTGCACCGGCAGCACCTGCTGCTCCGAAGCCGGAACGCGAACTGCGCGAAGGCGAAGAACGCGTCAAGATGTCCAAGCTGCGCCAGACCATCGCGCGCCGCCTGAAAGAAGCCCAGAACACCGCGGCCATGCTGACCACTTATAACGAAGTGGACATGACCAACCTTCTGGCCTGCCGTAACCAGTACAAGGACGGCTTTGAAAAGAAACACGGCGTGAAGCTCGGCTTCATGTCCTTCTTCATCAAGGCCTGCACCACCGCGCTGAACGAATGGCCGGCGGTCAATGCCGAGATTGATGGCAACAGCTTCATCTACAAGAACTACTGCGATATCGGCGTTGCCGTTGGTACCCCGCAGGGTCTGGTTGTTCCGGTCATCCGTTCGGCTGAAAAGAAAAGCTTTGCCGACCTCGAAAGCACCATTGTCGATTTCGGCAAACGTGCGCGTGACGGCAAACTGGGCATGGATGAAATGACCGGCGGCTCGTTCACCATTTCGAATGGTGGCGTGTTTGGCTCCCTTCTGTCCTCGCCGATCCTGAATGCGCCGCAGTCCGGTATCCTCGGCATGCACAAAACCCAGATGCGCCCGGTCGCAATCGACGGCAAAGTCGAAATCCGTCCGATGATGTATCTGGCGCTGTCCTATGACCACCGTATCATTGACGGCCGCGAAGCCGTTTCCTTCCTGGTACGCGTCAAGGAATGCATCGAGAACCCGGAACGCATCCTGCTCGACATCTGATCAGACAAAAGGATCAAAGAACTCATGAGTGAGAACTACGACGTTGTCGTGATCGGTGGCGGTCCTGGCGGTTACGTTTGCGCCATCCGCGCCGCACAGCTTGGTCTCAAGGTTGCCTGCGTTGAAAAACGCGGCACCCTTGGCGGTACCTGCCTCAATGTAGGCTGCATCCCGTCCAAGGCCCTGCTTCATTCGTCCCACCTCTTCGAAGAGGCGACCGAGCATTTCGATACCCACGGCATCGAAGTCTCCAAGCCGAAGGTCAATCTCGAAAAGATGATGGCCCGCAAGGACAAGGTCGTTGACAGCAACGTCAAGGGCATTGAATTCCTGTTCAAGAAGAACAAGGTCACCTACGTCAAGGGTGCCGGCGAAATCACTTCGCCGACCACGGTCAAGGTTGCCCTTCTGGATGGCGGCGAAGAAACCATCAACGCCAAGAACATCGTGATCGCCACGGGTTCGGAAGTCACCCCGTTGCCGGGTGTCGAAATTGACGAAAAAAACATCGTCTCCTCGACCGGTGCACTGGTTCTTCCGAAAGTGCCGAAAAAGATGGTCGTCATTGGCGCAGGCGTGATCGGTCTCGAACTCGGTTCGGTCTGGCGTCGGCTTGGTTCCGAAGTCACCGTGATCGAATATCTCGACCGTATCCTGCCGGGCATGGATGGCGAACTGGTCAAACAGACCCAGCGCATCTTCGCCAAACAGGGCCTCGACTTCAAACTGGGCCACAAGGTCACCGGTGCGAAATCGGGCAAGTCTGGCGTGACCCTCACGGTTGAACCGTCCAAGGGCGGCGATGCCGAGGAAATCAAGGCTGACGTCGTTCTGGTCGCCATTGGTCGCCGTCCGTTTGTCACCGGCCTTGGCCTTGACAAGGCAGGCGTCGAACTTGACGAACGCGGTCGGGTTAAAACCGACGAACACTTCCAGACCAACGTGCAGGGCATCTTTGCGATTGGCGATGCGATTGCCGGTCCGATGCTCGCCCACAAGGCCGAGGAAGACGGTGTCGCCCTTGCTGAAATGCTCGCCGGCGAAGAAGGCCATGTCGATTACGGCAAGGTCCCGGGTGTTGTTTACACCTGGCCGGAAGTTGCCGCTGTTGGCAAGACCGAAGAACAGCTGAAGGAAGAAGGCGCAGACTACAAGGTCGGCAAATTCCCCTTCACCGCCAACGGTCGTGCCAAGGCAATGGAAAGCACCGAGGGCTTTGTGAAGATCATCGAAGACAATAAAACGCACCGTGTTGTCGGCGCGCATATTGTCGGCCCGGCTGCGGGCGATCTGATTGCCGAAGTGGTCCTTGCGATGGAATACGGCGCCTCTGCCGAAGACATCGCGCGCACCTGCCACGCCCACCCGGCCCTTGGCGAATCCGTCAAGGAAGCCGCCCTGGACGCCGACAAACGCGCGATCCACATGTAATCCTGATTGGGAAAACCCGATCCGTGAAACGGCCGCTCCAATGGGGCGGCCGTTTTGTTTTGCGGGACTTCCTATCGACCCGATGGTGACCAGAAATTCCCGCTCAGCACCATCATGCACAGCAACGTCACGCTATCTTCGTAATAATCCATGTGTCGATCACGGATATTGGCATACAGATCATCCAGCCACTTCTGCCCCCCGTCATCCCCGGCCAACAGCATGGATGCCACCGCCATCGGGGCAACAAACAATGTGCTGTTTTCGCCCTCATAGGGTAACGGCAGGCCGCTTAACATATATCCCGACTGGATCGCGGCCGGGTCACCGCCCGCCCGCCCCCGCATCCAGCCTGCCATTTTTCGGGCTATCGCGGCGGCCTCAGGGTCGCCCGACATCACCGCATGGCTTGCCATCCGCCACGGCACCCGCGCCGCATTGAAATAAAACGCTGTATCGTAATAGCCTTCCAGATAGTTCGGCGGCGCGGTATGGACCTTTCCGTCCGGCTCGACAATAGCGAAATCGGGCAACAGTCCGGTTCTGGGCGATACATCGCGCTGCAACCGTTCCGCAACTTCCAGAACCCGGATGCGTACCTGCTCCCATAACGGGTCACCGGTGGCGCGCGCAAAGGCGCTGAAATGCTCCGGCATGAAATCGGATGGCCGCGTGCCCCATTGGTCATATTCCGCCCCGGCCGGGTCCACCCAATCGCCCAGCAACGGCAACCGGCTTTGCGGACCGATCATGCTCTCGCCAATCCCGGCAATCACCTCGCGCGCTGCTGCCAAATAGGCCTCATCCCCCCACTGATCGGCGGCCATCAACAGGGCAAACGCGATATCGGCATCGCCGTCAAACGCACTGTCATTGCCCTCTTCCGATGGCGGTATTTGCCAGCCCATCAATCTCGGATCAATGTCACTGGGCCATTGGCGGGCAAAGCGCCACAAACCATCAAAGATGGCCCTCGCCTCCGGGTCGGCCCCGGCCATCACGACCGCCATCATCATCCCGTAGCCCTGCCCTTCGGATACGGTGCGTTCCGGTTGGGTCTGCCCGAATGTCACGCGATATTGTACATCCGCGCCGTTACCACCACTGTCGACCTTGCGCAGATAGTCGGCCTTCCATTGCTGGTAAAAGGCACGTACATCCGCATCCCGTTCCGCTGGCGACCAGCGCGACGGCAACGTCACCCCCTGCTGATACGCCTGATGCTGTGGAAAGGGCCGCAAAACAGCCTCGCCCGCACTGACCATCGGGCCAAAGACACCGCAGAGGATGGCTCCGACCCCACCGACAATCGCCATCCGTCTCAGATAACCCATCACGAAAACCGCCTCTCAAAGACCTACTCGACGGCCTGGTGGCCATCGCATTGGTGATGATTTCACCCCGCTCGGAAATTGGCTACGACTTTATCGCGCCGCCAAACCAGAAACCTGCCTTCCCCCCAAAGGCATCACCCACCCGGATTTCAGGTCGGGCTGCCCGATCTTGCCAACCCTTGCGCTGGAGCCACTGATGGCAACCGGGCCGATGCTATTGCTGATGCTCACCTTCCCCACCGATGGCGACTGGGCTACTCGCTGATCACTCCTGCCGCCACTCTCGCCAAATGGTGCGGCCTGAACGGAACTCACCCGTCTTGACCCACGCTCCGATCCCGGCACGGGCGTGATGACATCGCACCCGAACCACCCCTGCTCCGCTGCGGGTCTGCCCAATCGTCGGCTCGATCCGCATCCGGCTCCGCATCGGCCCAAATCTGGCCCGCGCCCCTCCCGGCAGGCGCACCTCTCCCGTTCTGCCTTTCCGTTTCGTCAAACTTTACGCCGTCCGTTTCCGGGCCGCTTCAACGCCCGGACGCACCACCTCTGTAATGACTTTGCTTCACACGGATCTTCCGCGCTTGGCGGTGACGACCTTCCGCCATGCGCGTCAACATCGTCGCTTTTTCATCACTTCATCCCCTCCTTTTGACAAACAATCCGACCCCGGAAACGCAAAAACCCGCCAAAGCGCATCACGCTTGGCGGGTTCTGTCTCCGGACCCATTTGTCCTGTTGACTTTATCTTTATGCCACAAATAAAAGAACAAATCAAGAACATTTTGCAGAAATCTTTGATTTCCGTTTCCGGCAAAAATTCTCGTTTATTCTCAATAAATTATGCCATCATATTGCCCTATGAAGGACCGGTCCGCTAAGATCACCCGCCGGGATTGCCCGGATCAAGACGCAGGAGAAACCACCCATGACGCTTTCGATCGGACTTGTCGCCCACGACCGTCGCAAACGCGAAATGGCCGATTGGCTGGAAACCCACAAATCACAGTTTTCCGGCACCCGGATTTTCGCCACCGGCACCACCGGCCGCGTGCTTCAGGAACGCTTCCCCGATCTTGATATCGTGGCCCTTAAAAGCGGCCCGTTTGGCGGGGATCAGCAGCTCGGCTCGATGATTGCGCATGGCGAATTGCAGGCGATGTTTTTCTTCACCGACCCGATGACGCCCCAGCCCCACGATGTCGATGTCCGCGCCCTGATCCGGCTGGCCAACATGTATGAAGTGCCGATTGCATGTAACCGCAGCACCGCCGACCTTCTGATCAGCAACCCGAAATTCGAGGAAATCTGCGAACAATATCGCGGCCATTCCCCCGAACAGGTTTTTGCCGAATACCAGAACCGCAAGGTTTGAGACATCTCCCGGCCCGCTCTGCCACCCGGCTTGGCCCACCCCACATCAAACTGATGCGACCGCCCCATGCAACTCGCCTATGACCTGATCGCCGCCATCTTTCCGATCTTCGCCGCCATTCTGGTCGGGGCGGCACTCAAACGGTATCTGATCACCGGTTCTGACATCTGGGCCGGGATTGACCGGCTGACCTATTACCTGCTGTTACCATCGCTTCTGATGGTGGAAATTTACCGTGCCGATTTCAGTTCCGGGCATGCCGGCACTGCCGTCATGGTGACACTCGGCGCGACCCTTTTCCTTGCAGCGGCACTCCTGCTGTTGCGGCCGCTGATTACCAGCAACACACCGCTCTTTACCTCGATCTTTCAGGGATCGGTTCGTTATAACAGCTATGTCCTTCTCGCCGTTGCCGATGCGCTTTATGGTAGCGAAGGTCTGGCACTGGCGATTGTCTTTGTTGCGGTGATGGTGATTGCGACCAACATGCTGGGCGTCGTGGTCCTGAATGCCTTTGCGGGTGGCAAGGGCAGCTTTAAACGTATCATGATCGGGCTTGCGCAAAACCCGATCATCATCGCCGCCGGGGCCGGTGCGGTTCTGAATATCAGCAACATTCACGTGCCGCTGCCGATTGAAAATACCGCAGCCCTTTTCAAAACCGCAGCCCTGCCGCTCAGCCTGCTGTCGGTCGGGGCCGGACTGCGTTTTATCCTCAGTAAACAGGCATTGGGTGCCATCGCGCTTTCAACCACGATCAAGCTTGCGATCCTGCCGGTCATCACCGGCATTGCGCTGCATCTGGCCGGGGTGGAGGGCATGGTTCTGGCGATGGGGGTGCTTTATGCCGGGATGCCGTGCGCGGGGAACGCCTATATCCTCGCCCGACAGCTTAATGGCGACCCCGAAGCCATGGCCTCAATCATCACCCTCGAAACTCTCCTGTCCGCCTTCAGCATCGCTGCCATCGCCGCCATACTGAGCATCAACTGACGCCGCATGCGGGGCATAGTCGCCCACGTAACCGCAGGCCGAAAGCCCCGGCCGCATCAGCTCCGGCGGCGGTGCATCGACCACCACCGGGTCGCGGTCGGCATGGAACGGTACAACAATCTGGCGCGACAGCAGCATCAGGGTCGGCGGCTGTCCAAAAATCGGCGGTTCATCCCCCCGGCCATAAAACGGATCGCCCAGAACCGGATGACCGATATGGTCCAGATGCACGCGAAGCTGATGTGTGCGGCCCGTATGCGGCGTTAAGGCAAGCCAGGTGATATCATTGCCCGCTTCGTCCTTGCCCCGCCCCAGCACCTGATATTCGGTCCTGGACGGCTGCCCGTCTTCATGGACCAGCATCCGCCAGCCGCTTTCATCATTGGTCTTGCCAATCGGTGCATCGATAAAGCCGTGATCATCGGCAACCGCACCGCGCACCACCGCCCAATAGGTTTTGCCGATCAGTTTTTCGGTAAACAGGCGGGTGATCTTTTTCGATGATTTCGGATGCCGGCACAGCAACAGGCACCCGGCCGTATCGCGGTCAAGCCGGTGCGCCAGGGTCGGTTCGGGCTGAATGCCGAATTTAAGGTCGGGCAGATACGCATCGACATGAAAATAGGTTTTCGGTCCGCCATGCGACGCCAATCCCGGCGGCTTGTTCAGAACGATGACATTTGAATCGCGATGCAGAACGCTTGCGATCAGATCTTCGGCTATCGGATGGGGCATGGTCGGCCTTTCATTGTTGGCCCTGCTTTACCGCAAAGCCACACATGCTGCAATCACGCAGCAACCGGCCCCGCCCCCAAACCTGATCCAGATGGCAATCATCTGCGTAAGGAAACACAGAATTCATTCTTCGCAATCCGGCTTTGACGCGCTTTGTTCGCCGGGGCCAAAAGCAGGGTACGTCATCACATGCCACGCCCGAAACCTTTTAAATATCTGCTTGCCACTCTTGCCATTCTGGCGGCACAGAATGCCGGTTCTGCCATCGCGCAGAACGGCGAATTATCGGCCCTTACCCCCGCACAATCCGATGGCCTTGACCGCAGTGCGGCCTGCCGAAACTTCGATCCGATTGCGCGTTACGGCAATGAACTGGTGTTTCAGATCCGCCGCAACGATGCCCCGGTCGGGCAGCATATCGTGCGCTTCAATCGCGGCCAGGATGGTCTTCAGGTCGTCGCCCAAAGCAATATCGATATCTCGTTTCTGGGCTTCAATGCCTATAGCTTCCGCTACCGATCCGAAAGCATCTGGCAGGATGGCCAATTATCGACGCTATCGGTCAAGGTCGATGATGACGGTGATCAGACCAGCATTTCGGCACGGCGCGAAAACGATCAGCTTGTTGTTGATGGCCCCGATGGTCAAAAGTCCCTGCCGCCCGGAATTTTCCCCACCGATCACTGGCATTGCGGTGTTTTGCAAACCGATCAGGTCCTTAATACGCTGACCGGCAATCCCAACGCGGTCACCATATCCCAGACGGGGGGCGAACGTCTGGCTGTTGGCAACGGCATGATCAACGCGACCCACTTCACCTATGACGGCGAGCTTCAAACCAATGCATGGTACGATGCCGATGGTCGCTGGGTCGGATTGCGCTTCAAGGCGCGGGATGGCTCGGAAATCACCTATCGCTGCACCAGCTGCCAGACCGACAATGCCCAAAAGGACCATCGCGGATGACCAAACATTTCAAAACGGTCTGGATCGTCGGCGCATCCGCCGGGATCGGGGCGGCACTTGTTGCAAAATTCGCCAAATCCGACGCGGATGGAAACACGACGATTATCGCATCGGCCCGTTCTACCGATGCGCTGTCCGATCTGGCGGCATCGTCTAAAAACATCCATGCCGTGCCGCTTGATGTGACCAAACCCGACGCGGTTCGCGATGCAATTGCCCTGATCGAGGACCGGTTTGGCCTGCCTGATCTGGTGGTTCTGGCCGCCGGAATTTATTCCCCGATGCCGGTCGATGAATTTTCGGCCAAAACCATCCGCGACCATTTCGACGTCAATTATTTTGGCACGGTCAATTGTCTTGAAATCCTGATCCCGAAAATGCGCAAACGCGGTTCGGGCGAAATCGCGGTTGTCGCCTCGGTCGCCGGTTATCGCGGCCTGCCAAAGGCCGGGGCCTATGGCCCGACCAAGGCCGCCCTGATCAATCTGTGCGAAACCCTGCGCGGCGAACTGGAGGAAACCGGTGTCTGCCTTCGGGTGATCAATCCGGGCTTTGTCAAAACCCGGTTGACCGACAAAAACGATTTCGACATGCCCTATCTGCAAACCCCGGAACAGGCCGCTGGCTTTGTTTATCGCGGCCTCACACACGGCAACGGATTTGAAATCGCCTTTCCGCCGCCCTTCGTCCGGCAGCTAAAACTTGCCCGCATTCTGCCCTATGGGCTTTACTTCAAACTGATCCGCAAAGTGATGGGAAAATCCGATGGATGATGTGCAATCAGCCAAACTTGAAACGCTGAAAGCCTATGGCGATTACTTTGCCAATCTGGGCCCGGAAACGGTTGAAAACCTGCATCATCACGTCACGCCCGATTACAGCTTTACCGATCCGTTCAACACCATCAACGGCCCGGATCGGGTTTGCGCATATCTCGACAAGATGTTTCGCGATACCGAAAATCCGCAATTCATCGTCACCCATCACGCGGTTGATAACGATCTCGGTTTTCTGCGCTGGCGCTTTACAGCCGGCATTTCGGTCCTGGGCAACTGGGATGTCACCGGCATGTCGGCCGTGACATTTTCCGATGACGGCACGCGCATTTCGTCCCATGTCGATCATTGGGATTCCGGGATGGCCTTTTATGCGTGCATTCCGGTGCTGGGCTGGTTTATTCGGCGGCTCGCAGCACGGATGGCTGCTTCGTAAAGAACAGGGTGACCTCACCGATCTCGAACCCCCATTTGCGCACACGTGCCCGGTTCACAAGAACCCCGTCGCCCTGCAAAAACATCCAGTCATCGAAACTGACCCGCCAGCTACCGTCACCGACCTTCAGGTCCATTTCATAGCTCCAGTTCAGCGCATTGCCGTACTGCACGCCCGCGGCCGTGCCAATGATATCATCGGCTTCTCCGCTCAGGCTGTGCTCACCGGTTTTCCGGATTGTCCATACACGGCGGTCCTGTTCACCATCGTCATACAGAAAATCCTCTTCCAGTGTCAGAACGCCATCATCGATGGTCCCGGTGATATCGACCGTGAACTGACGGCGCAGCTTTCCGAACCGGTCCTCGAAAATTCCCCAGGCCCGACTATTGCCTTCGAAGTATTCAAACACATCGAAGCGGGGCTCTTTTTGCGCAAAATCCTGCGGTTTCATTGACCCACACCCGGTAAGTATCAAAACCATCACAAGCGCCGTAAAAGATCGCAGCATCAGCTTTCTCCCGCAAAGGATACAAGGATCAGAAGGTGCGGCGAGCCAGACGCCGACGAATGGCAACCTGATGCACGCGATCCAATGGAAAACGCCACATCATCCCGATTGCTCCTGCTTTCAATACGATGGGCAGCACCGCATAGATCATGACAAGTGCGATCAAAGCCGCGGAATTTTCAGTGCCCCCATCGGTAAGGCCAAAAGCCCCCAAAATCGGCAGGGCAATGCCCGCCGCCAACGCCATCGCAAGCTTGTTGGTCATGTTCCAAAGCGCAAACAGAACACCGGTCCGGCTGGCATGAAACCGGTACCGGTCCCAGTCATCGACATCGGCCTGAATGGCGGGTGGCAGCGCCAGATCCGCCCCCAAGGCCGCGCCGGTAACCACACAGATCACCGCAAACCCGATCCAGTCGCCGGTCGACAGAAACGGCACAAACGCAAACGCCGAAACCGCCATGATCATCGCCATGCACCAGACACGGTGTTTGCTGGTTCGCCCTGCCAGCAGCACCCAAAGCGGAATGGCGACGATGGCTGCAACAAAATACAAAAGGATCAGGGCGTTTTCGGCATCGGTATCAAGCTTCAGGTAATAGCGCACAAAAAGCGGGAAACAGACGGCGGGCAATCCACCGGCAAGGCCATTGATCATCCATGCCGCAAGCAACCGCACGAACAACCGGTTCTGACGCAGGCTGCGCAGTGACTGGCCAAACCGGGTGCGAAGGGAAATCCCCGTCTGATCTGGGATATCACGCCGCCCGTTACGGGCCGCACTATCGGGGACCTTGATGATCATAAGGGTAACGAAAACCGCCCCGGCAATGATGGTCATGACCGCAAGGGACCGGATTTCATCGGCCCGGGATGCATTCATCATCAAGACCGGGATTGCCCCGGCAATGACAATACCGATCAGCCCCGCCCCTTCACGAAGGGACGTGATCAATGTCCGTTCCCGGTAATCCCCCGAAAGGTCCGCCCCCCACGCCAGATAGGGCACCTGAAACAGCGTCCAGCCAAGGAAAAGGATGCTTGCCGACATGAAAAGATGCCAGCCACCCGGCTGATCGGGCGGCACAAAAAGCAGCCAGATCCCGATCCCGGCAATCACCGCCCCGAACCCGACCCAGATTTTGCGACGCCCGGTATAATCCGAAAGCCACCCGGCCAGCGGATCGGTCAGCATATCGATGATCCGCACTGCCAGAAGGATCGCCCCCGTAAGGGCAAGCCCAAGGCCAAGGTCATCGCCATAATAACTGGGCAACAGGACATAGGCGGGAATCGTCGGCACCGCGGCTGCCATCGCTGGTAGCGCATAGTAAATGGCGGTTTTGCGGGCGCGATCAGGTTGCAGCATTTTCGGGATGTTCGATCACAAAGAACCCGACATTGATCGACCCTTCGTCAAACCCGGTTTCGCAATAGGACAAGTAATATTCCCACATCCGTTTGAAACGGATATCAAATCCCTGCTCAGCAATGCTGTCCCAGCCATGCTGGAAACGGCGCTGCCATTCGGCCAGTGTGCGGGCATAGGATTTGCCGAAAAATTCCGAATGCCGCAGCGAAAGACCGGCCTTTTCGATGGCCTTGCCCAACGCCTCTGGCGAGGGCAGCAAACCACCCGGAAAGATATAGCGCTGGATAAAATCGGCACCCTTACGGTAATCCTCGAACCGGTCATGATCGATGGTGATGATTTGCAACACGGCCTTGCCGCCCGGTTTCAAACGCTTGCGGATCATATCGAAATAGATCGGCCAATGTTCTTCACCGACGGCCTCGAACATCTCGATTGAAACGATCTTGTCGAACTGCCCGTCCTGATGACGATAATCGCGAAGCTCGATCTGGGTGCGATCCGAAAGGCCAAGTGTCAGCAGGCGATTGCGTGCAAAGGCATGCTGTTCACGCGAAAGCGTCAAACCCGTAACATGGCAACGATGCTGGCCTGCCGCCATTTCGGCAAAACCGCCCCAGCCGCACCCGACTTCCAGAACCCGTTCGCCTGGTTGCAGGGATGCAAGGTCGCAAATCCGGCGGTACTTGGCATCCTGTGCGGCTTCAAGTGTCATGTCCTTGCGGCGATAAAGACCGGATGAATAGGTCATCCCCGGATCAAGCCATTCCTGATAGAACCGGTTCCCAAGGTCATAGTGATAGGCAATATTGCGTTTTGATCCTTCGACCGTATTGGCATTCCGAAGATGCCCGATCCGGGCAATCACGCGCGAAATCATGCCACCCGCCAGCCGGGCGCGAACGATATTTTCGTTCAGCATCGCCACCCGCATCACCTTGGTCAGGTCCGGGCTGCTCCAGGCGCCATCCATATAGGCCTCGGCAAAGGCAACATCGCCACCCGTGGCAAGCCTGCGGATCGCCTTCCAGTCATGAATATGCAAAACGGCCCGGATTTCGGTCTGTTCCTCGCCGGTAAACTGCAAGGTATCCCCGTCGGGCAAAACAATCGTCAGCCGGCCATAATGCAAATGCGCCAGAATGCGTTTCAGCATGATTTTCAGCACGTTGCGACTTCCGGTCATGCCACCAATAACGGGCAGGAACCGGTCACGAAACGGGCGAACAATGGTCGAAGAGGATCGATTGCGTTCCGGCATTTCCTGATTACCTTTTTGCGGCTTCGGCCGTCTGGCTATTGGCTGCCAACACGTAAGTCACATCATGAGCTGGCGGCTTTGGACGTTTATGGAACTTCATGCCTTTGCGCCACAGATGCAGCGCCTCGTAATGAATGCCCGCCACCACCTTAATCGTCATCAGCGGATAGCGAACAAAAGCCATAAACAGATTACGATCAGAAAGCGCGGTTCGATCACCGACAAAGGCCGCATTCAGAAATGCACCGTCCCTGTCAGTTTCACGAATGGCCACCGCGACCTTTTCGTCTGGCATGCAAATGCGGAAATGATAGTCGGCCTGCATATCGATGAAGGGCGAAACGTAAAATCCCTTGGCACAGCTCTGGCGCAGCACGCCTTTTTCATCAATGGCATCCGGGCGGACCGGGATCAGATAGCTGTGCCGGTCGCCGAAAGTATTGGAAACCTCATACAGGACCGCTCCCACCGACCCATCGGCACGATGGCAGAAATAAACCGACAGCGGATTGAAAACGAAGCCCAGAATCCGCGGATAACACAGCAATTCGATCCGGTGCGTACAATCGCCCAGATCGTGCTTATTCAGGATATCTTCGATGCGTGTGCGGATATCCCCATGATCGCGGTCCGCATGGTCGCGGTCGTGGAATGAAAACAGGTTGAACCGGTTGCGGCTAAACAGTTTCAGCGACCCGGCCAAGCCATCGATTTCATCAAGATCGAACAAAAAGGAAAACACCCGATAGCGCAATTTGTGATCGCGCGGGCGAAGGCGATGATGCATCACCGATCCTTCAAACAGGGCGGATGTCCATATACCTGTCATTCGGCAGCTTCTTTTTGCGCGATATTGATAGGCCCCAGATGAATACGACCGCTTTCATTTTCAACGTTCCATGGCCGCCGGACATTGCCCAGTGCTTCTGCCACCGCAAGGCCCGACTGAATGCCGTCTTCGTGGAAGCCATAGCCAAAATAACTGCCGCAATACCAGATGTTATCCTGCCCCTGGATCGACCAAAGCCGTTTCTGGGCATCCATCGCCGCCGCATCAAAAACCGGGTGGTCATACAGGAAGGATCGAATAACGCTGCCCTCGCGCGGCGGGCGTGCCGGGTTCAGGGTCACAAAAAGCGGCTGCCCTTCGTCAAGATGCTGCAACCGGTTCATCCAGTAAGTTACACAGACTTTCTGTTCCCCGTCATGCTCCTCGGCAAGGTAGTTCCAGCTTGACCAGACTTTGCGCGTTTGCGGCATCAGGCTGTCATCATCATGCAGGATCGCCAGATTGCGTTCATACTGAAACGCTGACAAAAGATCGCGCACCGCGGGCGCCGGATTGTCCTGAAGCGCAAGGGCCTGATCACCATGACAGGCCAGAACAACATGATCGTAGTCCGTCCGCTCGCCGTAACGGTTTTCGATAAAGACCCCACCCTTGCCGTTCGGTCCGACCTGGGCAATGGCGCTATCAAGGATCACGCCACCGGAAATATCCTTGATCATCTTGCCGACATACTGGCGCGACCCGCCAACAACAGTGCGCCATTGCGGCCGATCCTTGATCTGCAAAAGCCCGTGGTTCTGACAGAACCGGACAAACGCCGCCAACGGATAATCCATCATCGTATCAACGGGGGTGGACCAGATCGCGGCCCCCATCGGCAACAGATGATCATTGATAAAGGATTTTGAATAACGATTGGCCGTCAGATAATCGCCAAGGCTTTGCGTTTCCGCCTGCCCGGTTTCAAGTGCAAGCGGCGCTTCGCGATAAAATCGCAGAATATCACGCACCATCCGCCAGAAGCGCGGACGGAAAATATTACGTTTCTGCGCGATCAACGATGCCAGATCAGATCCGCCATATTCCAGCCCACCCCTGTCCATCGACGCGGCAAAGGACATATCGGTCGCAGCCGTTTGCACACCAAGATGATCAAACAGGGCACAAAGATTGGGGTAACAACGGGTGTTATAGACAATGAAACCGGTATCGACCGGTGTTTGCCCCGCATCCACGGTATTGGAATGCCCGCCGGGACGGTCATCCTTTTCATAAAGCGTGACAGTGTGGGACTGGCTGAGCAACCAGGCCGCCGACAGGCCGGAAATACCCGAACCAACAACAGCTATATTGAGTTTCCCCGATGATCGAAGCGTCATATGTGCCGCGCCTGCTTGCAGTGTTATTGTTTGAACTACATATGATTACGCATGACAGCAAGTTGCGGATCACTGCATAAAAACGAATGCTGATAATTGTAAGTAATTGGCAGAAAACGTACAAATTCGTTTGATCCAAAATTTTCCGGCCGACGTATGATGATCCATGAACACCATCATGACGCGGCCCCGAAGGGGACCAGAAACGAAAATGAGCGGCACGACAAGAACAAGGCCCGGACCGGCTGACCCCGCCGAGGCCAAGCGATGTGCCAGCTGGATTGTTGCGGTTGCGGCGACGCAGGACCGTGAGGCATTTGCACAGCTGTTTGCCCATTTTGCACCCCGCGTCAAAGCCTACATGTTCCGGTTTGGCGGCAATTCCGAAAACGCCGAAGAACTCGCACAGGAAGCCATGATGCAGGTCTGGCGCAAGGCGCATCTGTTTGATCCGCAAAAGGCCGCCGCCAGTACATGGATTTTTACAATCGCCCGAAACCTTCGCATTGATCGTTTCCGGCAACGCAAACATATCGAGGTGGATGATTCCGATCCGACGCTGATTATTGATGATAGCCCGCTTGCCGACGAAATCGTCGACCGGGATGAACATGCCGTTCTCGTCAAATCCGCGATGGAAGAATTGCCCGCCGATCAGAAAGTGGTTGTTGAATTGTCGTTTTTTGAAGATCTCTCGCACAGCGAAATTGCCGAACAGCTTGATATTCCGCTGGGCACCGTCAAATCGCGGTTGCGATTGGCCTTAACCAAACTTCGTGGTGGATTGGAGGGTGTAGCATGAATATCAAACACCACCCGACAGACCAGACATTGATGGATTACGCCAGTGGCAAGCTGTCGCAGGCGATGGAACTGCTCGTGGCAACGCATATGACACTGTGCCCGAAATGCCGTGAAAAGGTCGCGGAATTCGAGACCCTTGGTGGTGCGGCGCTTGAAACGTCAAATGTCATGTCGATGGATGTCCATGCGCTTGACCATGTCATGGCCATGATCGAACGCGAAACCGCTAACGAAAATGTCGTCTTCCGCGAAATGCCGTCCACACGGCGCGTTGCCGTCGGGGAAAGCATCACCGGATCAGCCATTCCGTCCGTCCCGCGCCCGTTGGCCGATCTTTTGCCTGATAATGTCCTTTCCCTCGAAGACATTCCGTGGAAGTCGCTGGCACCGGGTGTGAAGCATTACCAACTGAAATCTATCGAAAGCAAAGGCACCGTGCGTTTGATGAAAATCGCACCGGGCGTCTCGATCCCTGATCACGGGCATCACGGTCATGAAATGACCCTGTTGCTTAAAGGGTCCTATATCGATGAAATCGGCCGGTTCCGTGCCGGTGACGTCGCCGATCTTGGCAACGATGTCGATCATCAGCCGATTGCCGACACCGCCGAGGAATGCATCTGTCTGATTGCCACGGATGCCCCGATGAAGTTCAACCGTCTGCTGCCCAAACTGTTGCAGCCCTTCATCGGCATATAAGTCAAACTGCGTCCCAACGCAGAAAGGCCGCGGACACACCGATGTCCGCGGCCTTTTAATTTGAATCCTGCCCCGTCTCGCCCGCGGACTTATTGCGACGGCACCAGCCAATGGGTCCGGTGCGTTGCCGGGCCGGGCAATTTGACCGCATCGCATAGCCACTGGCCGATTTCATCAAACTGCTGATCAAATCCATAAGGCGGGTTGATGACCATAAGTCCCGTGCCGCGCATGCGTCCCTTTGCCCCGCCCTGATTGGTCGAAAGCTCCGCACAAAGCACGCCACCCTTGGCTTTGATCCGGGCAAAGTTTTCACGCAGTTCGGCATCAAATCCGGCCTCAAGGATTGGATACCACAGCATGAAGATGCCGTTTTCCCAACGTTCCCAGGCGCGTTTGATCGAACTCGCCGCCTTCTGATAATCCTGTTTCACGTCGTAACTGGGATCCATCAGGACCAGACCGCGCCGAATGGCCGGTGGCATCATGCCAACCAGTCCCTCATACCCATCGCGCTTGTGCAGGTGAATACGCGGATCGCGTTCAACGCTGTATTCCAGCAGGTCATATTCGCTCGGATGCAATTCCATCAGGATCATTTCATCATGATCACGCAACAATTCGCGCATGATAAACGGCGACCCCGGATAAAACGGCCCCTTAAGGTCATCATCTTCAAACACGCCGTAATCGCGCCCCTTGGCAATCGGATCAAATGCCGCGATCTGATCAAGGAAGGGTTGCATCTGTTTGGGGGCATTTCCCTTTTGCTGTGCGGCGGCGATGCCATTTTTCCATTCACCGGTTTTCGCCGACTGGGCACTGCCAAGATCGTACCAGCCTGACCCGGCATGGGTATCAATCACGCAAAACGGTTTTTCCTTTTTGCACAGATAATCAAGAATCATCCGCATCGCGGCATGCTTGTGAATATCGGCAAAGTTGCCCGCGTGAAAGCCGTGCAGATAGCTGAGCATTGCCTTTATCCTTTGGGTGCGCGCGGCTTACCGCCGCGTGACTGTTTATGGTTGCGCGACTTTTGCGGTCGTGCGGGCCGGAATGTGCTTTTGCCGTCACCCTCGGTGCGGGGCCGACGGTTGGCCTGCATGTTCCCGGGCATCGGCTTGACCTGTACCGGGGCCGTTTCCGGGGCCTTGACCTCAATAGCCTGCCAGTCACCGGGCGCAAGATCATCCAGCGTCCAGTCACCGATAGCATAGCGGATCAGACGCAGGGTCGGAAACCCGACAGCCGCCGTCATGCGGCGGACCTGCCGGTTGCGGCCTTCGGTGATGCTAAGCTCGATCCAGCTTGTCGGCACCGATTTGCGAAACCGCACGGGCGGATCACGCGGCCAAAGATTTTCGGGCTCCCCCATCAGGCGCGCACGCGCCGGGCGGGTCACGCCGTCTTTCAACTCGACCCCGTTACGAAGCGCGGCAAGGGCTTCCTCGGTCGGCTCGCCCTCGACCTGAACCCAATAGGTTTTCGGCTTTTTGAATTTCGGATGGGCGATCTGGGCATTCAATGGCCCGTTATCGGTCAGCAGCAGCAACCCCTCGCTATCGCGATCCAGCCGCCCGGCGGCATAGACACCGGGCAGATCGATATAATCAGCCAACGTCGCCCGACCGTTTTCACGGTCGGTAAACTGGGTCAAAACGCCATACGGCTTGTTAAAAAGGATCAGCTGCGCCATGCGCCGCATAGAACCATTTTTGCCGTACAAGTCAACTGGGCAAGTCAACCGGGCAAGTCAACCGGACAAGTCGACCTGCCCGGTCAACAGGCCCGGCCAAATACGATCAATCCTCGATCAGATATTCCATGGTGGTAACAACGCGCACGGTTTTGTTGATCTGCTGGCTTTCTGTGCTGTTTGGCGCACCATCGGCCGGAAGGATTTGAAACAATCCCTGCGTTGCGCGGCGAATACCGCCCAGACGGCCACCGGAATCGGTTGCAAACTGCTGTGCCGCATCGCGGGCATTTGCTGTGGCCGCGGCAATCATTTCCGGTTTGATGTCGTTAAGCTTGGTGAACATGAAACTCGGGCCGGGGTTATAACCCTGCCCGCCCAGAACAATCCCGCCCTGAAGCAGCTTGCCGATATCCTGCGTTGCCCCCACGACGGCATCGACATTGTCGGTCCGGACCTGAATGGTCTGACTGACGATATAACGGCTTTCAATCGGACCGGAACGATAGGATTGCGCAAGCTGATCGGTCACCTGAAGGCTTTGCAACTCGGTCATGTCCTTGGTGATGCCATGCGTTTCAAGAAACGCCAAAAGTGCGGTCGTATCACTTTCGATCTTGGCCTGCGCGTTTTGCAAAACATCATCGGTCGCAACATAGGTAATCGGCCAAACCGCACGATCCGCCACGACATCGCGTTCTGCCAGTCCCTTGACGGTGACAAACCGGTCAAGCGACCGCATATCCGACAGCCCCTTACCGACCAGCCAGCCGGCACCGGCAATACCGGCACTGACCACGATTGCGGCAACGAATTTTGCAAATCCCGAAGAAGAAGACATGCCCGTGTTTCCTTGATTATTGTTGTTCCGCTGGACGCATAAATTTTGCTTCAAAGACCTTATCAGACGGAACAAAATCGACAAAATCAGGGCAGTCATTTTGCAAGTTTGCGAAATCAGACACCGGACATTTGAATGCATTCAAATTGGGTCGCAATCCGTATCCGAACATGCTAAAAGCCAGCAACGCCTGCGCTTCGCGCGGCCAATCCATTCAAACATGCAAAAGCTTTACGAGGTCGTCCATGCGCCGTTCCGATATCAATGCTCATATCACGCATGCCAAGGAACTGTTCGAGTCCATTTCCTTCAAGCTGCCCTTCTGGGGGCATTATTCCCCGGCGCAGTGGGATGCCGAGCCTGATCTGGCGAAATGGTGCCGTGCCCATCAGATGGGCTGGGACGTAACCGATTACGGCGAAGGCGATTTTGCCCGTCGCGGCCTAATCCTGTTTTGCCTGCGCAATGGCATCCTGCGTCAGCCGGGCGAAGTCCCCTATGCCGAAAAGATCATGATTGTCGGCGAAAATCAGGAATGCCCATGGCATTACCACAAGGTCAAAATGGAAGACATCATTGTGCGCGGCGGCGGCAATCTGGTGATTGAACTGACCAACCTGACCAAAGACGGCAAAATGGACATGGTCAATGACGTGCATGTCCGCACCGATGGCAAACTCAACATCCTTCCGGCCGGTGGCAAGGTCGTGCTCGAACCCGGCCAAAGTGTCACCCTGCCACGCACGCTTGTGCATCGCTTCTATGGCGAAGAAGGCAAAGGCCCGGTGATCGTCGGCGAAGTATCACAGGTCAATGATGACCTTGCCGATAACTACTTCTTTGACTGCGACGCCCGGTTCAGCGAAATCGAAAATGATGTCGCGCCGATCCATCCGCTGTGGAATGAACTGGCCGGTTAAGGTCACAAATCAACTGAAATACAAACCCCCGGCAGTGCGACTGCCGGGGGTTTTTCTTTTGTCAGCCGCGTTCGAACCGTTGCAGGCCGACCGTACCGGACCAGGGATCGGACATCTCCTCGTCGGTTAGCCTGAAGCCGAAATCCTCATAAAGCTTGCGGGCAGCATCCAGTCCGGCAAAGGTCGTAAGCCAGACCTTGTCATACCCGTTTTCGCGCAGAAAAGTATCGACCCGTTTCATAAGCTCACGGCCCAGCCCCCGGCCCCGTATGGCATCCGAGGTGATGAACCACCGCAAATGCGCCCCCGATGTCGCAAGATCAATACCGTCAAGCGCGATGGCACCGGCAAGATTGCCCGTGCTGTCATATGCCGAGACAAAGAAATCACGTGTTGCATCAAACCGGGGAAAAAACGCGCCCATATCACGGGCAAGGCCAGCTTCGAACTGCAACCCGAAATTCCAGTGCGGCGTATAATATTGCATATGTAGGCCAATGATCTGGCCGATCACACCCGGTCGATAACCGTCAAAAACGATGTCACCTTTCACGGCCCCCTCCATCCCGACCGGCGGCAACGGCAAGGCATGCGATCTCGTGCGCGGCATCGCTGTCCAGCACTTCGTGCATCACCAGCCGCTTCCAGACCAGTGCAACAATCATTTCATTCACAACCACCGCCGAAACAGTTCCCTGCCCGGTATTGGCAGCTATGAATGCGCTCACCAGATCGACCACGATTGGTGCCCGGCCGATCACAAGTCCGGTGCGAAGCGCATTCCGGATCGGTTCATTCTGCGCGGCTTCACCAATCAGGCCTGACAGAATTCGACCGGCCGGTGTCGTCTCGTAAAAACGGAAAAGCTGTTCAAGAAGTGCCGTCAATCCGGCTTCAAGTGATGCTTCATGACGATGGAACGCTTTTGTCAGAACATCTCGATCGACCAGATCGTCATAGACCTCGACAAACAGATCCGCCTTGGATGGCCACCAGCGATAGATGGTCTGTTTGCCGCTGCCCGCTTCGGCGGCAACCGCATCGATGCTGGTCGAATGGTAACCTTGCACAACAACAAGCCTACCCGCTGCATCAAGGATCGCCCGATGTTTTGTCGCTGAACGCCGCATGGTGCCCCTTCCCGCTGATGAGCATCAACCTTGAACGAGACGAGACGTCTCGTCAATTTTAAAATCGCAGGCAGGCAGCCCCAAGGGGCAGCCTCAGGGGAAAGCGACAAGGGATAGTCCCAGAGCACAGCTCCGGGAGATGATGGATGATGGAAAGCTTCCTACTCCGCCGGAGGAGATTGTTCCGGAGTACCAAGGATTTCGGTGAATTCCGGCAGATCGCGAAGCGGCTCGAACTCGATCTCGGTCCAGGCCGGTTGGCGCATGGCATCAGACAGCGCCACCGCACGCTGCAGATCGGCAAGGGCGGCTTCCTTGTACCCAAGCCCGGCATTGGCACACGCCCGCTGATAATAGCCATTGGCATTATCCGGTGCCTCGGCCAGAAGCCGGTTGCAAAGGCTAAGCGCCCAGTCACGATCACCAAGCTGAAGGGCGGCATCGGCCTTATAGGCCATGACTTCCGGATCACCCGGCGACAGCTCAAGGATCTTGTCGTAAATCTCGATCTTGGAACGCGGATTGGTCACCTTGTTGGCCTGCAACCAGAAGGCATGAATGGTCTGGGTGCGTTCGATTTCTTCCTGATGATCGTTGATCACCATGCTTTTCTGACGCAGTTCGTCTTCAAGCGCGCTCAGGCGTGTTTCAAATTCTTCGGACAGGCGGCGCAATTCCGTATCGGCAAGGTTGCGCACACTTGATTTAAGCTCGCGCAAAGACTGCCAGCCCAGCATGGTCAGAAGCGCACCGACGGCGGCCACAAAATAGAAGAAATAGGTCACCGTGTTCGACGAATAGGAAATCGCCTTGTCGATGGCCTCAAGCTGCCGGTTAACAACCTCGCGCAGCAACTCGGCGCGCATGCCCTGCATTTCGGTCCGCAATGCCTTTAACTCGTCAAGTACATAGCGTTCCATAAGCGGCGGCATATTCGTGCGCTCGCCTGCTTCAAGCGGACGAAAATCAACCGGCGGAAGCGTCTCACCCGATGAAGTTTCAGAACCCGCAGGCGCGGCCCCTATGCCATCCTGTGCCAGGACCGGCGATGAAACCAGCACCGCCATCATCATAAGGATACCGGCGATCATGCGTTCGAACCGTGACGTCATTTCCTGCTGCTTCCCTGTTTCTTTTTATGAATCGGTGTTGTTTGCCCGGTCTTTGTAACCCGGCTTCGACCATGATCCAAATCAACGTTATTATTGGACTGTAACGATATATTGCCCTTGCCAAAACATACATTTTTTGGAAAGTCGCGCAGGTATCGATGATCGAATACGGCACAAGCCCGGATCGGGCACAGCAACTGTCAAACGCCACCCTTGCCATGATGTCCGAATTGGGCGTTATCGCGCATCCGAACAATTTTACGATCTTTTTCAATTACCTGTCTGGCGAAGAACCCGATCTTACGCAAACGATTGATATCCTGCGCAGCAACAATCGCGAATTCGACGAATTGCAGTGCCGCGACCTTTTCACGCGGTTTTTTGACACCGTAAATGAACGCGAAATCGTCACCCGCATCACCGCAGATCTGCGCAATCAGTTGACGTCGGTTCTGGAAACCGTGCGCAACGCCGGAATTGATACCCGCGCCTATGGCGAGGCCCTTGATCATTTCTGCGAATATATCGGGGACAAGGATTTCACCAATCTCGAACAGGCGCTTAAAACCCTGCTCGGTGCGACCCGCGATATCGAGGGCGTAAACCGACTTCTTGAAACCCGGCTGGATAATACCTCGACCGAGATATCCAAACTGCGCCGCGATCTCGAAGACATGAAGCGCGAGGCCATGACCGACTGTCTGACCGGCATCGCCAACCGCAAGGCATTTGATCTGAAACTGCGCGATTGCGCGATGCAGTCGATGGAAACCGGCAAACCGCTTAGCCTGCTTCTGATCGATATCGACCATTTCAAAACATTCAATGACACCCACGGTCATCAGGCCGGCGATCAGGTCATTCGACTGATGGCCCAGACCCTTCAACAGAACGTCAAGGGCCGCGACACCGCCGCACGTTACGGGGGGGAGGAATTTGCCGTCATCCTGCCGATGACCGGGCTTGGCTGCGCTCGCCAGCTGGCCGAACATATCCGCCACAATGTCGAAACCCGCAAGGTGGTCAGCCGCATCCGCCATGAAGAACTGGGCAAGGTTACCGTTTCAATCGGGGTCAGCACATTTCAATTTGGCGAACCGCTTGGCCGCTTTATAGAACGCGCCGATCAGGCGCTTTATCTCGCCAAAGCCAACGGCCGCAACCGGGTCGCGACCGAACGCCAGATTGCAGATGCCTATCCCGAGGCCCGAATACTTGATATCACCGCACCCGAGCCCAAAAAACAGCGTTACGCCTGACAGGCACTGACAGAACACCAATTTATCCGTATAAGGCAGGTCGTTTAATGCGACAGATTGGCCTGCGACGTGAAGAAGATTGATGTCCTTGTAATTGGTGCCGGTGCCGCCGGCCTTATGTGCGCGATCGAAGCCGGCAAACGCGGCCGTTCGGTCGTGATTGTCGATCATTCGGCAAAACCGGCTGAAAAAATCCGTATTTCCGGGGGCGGTCGCTGCAACTTCACCAATCTGCATGCCAGCCCTGAAAATTTCATTTCGCAAAACAAGCGTTTCTGCGTCTCGGCACTCAAACGTTACACCCAGTTTGACTTCATCGATCTGGTCAACCGTTATGACATTGCCTGGCATGAAAAAACACTGGGCCAGCTGTTTTGCGATGAATCCTCGTTCCAGATCATCGACATGCTGCTTGATGAATGTGATGCCGCTAATGTCGAGCTGCGCCTGAACACCGAAATCAGCAACATCATCCGCCGTGACGATGCCGGGTTCGATGTCACGACACGCACCGGCGCGCAATGGACCTGCCAGTCGCTTGTCGTGGCCTGTGGCGGCCTTTCCATTCCCAAAATCGGCGCAACCGGCTTTGGCTATCAGATTGCCCGACAGTTTGGCATCGACATCGTTCCGACCCGCGCTGCCCTTGTGCCCCTGACCTTCGATCCGGACATGCGGGCCGATATGGGCCAGCTTTCGGGCATTTCGGTCGACGCAATCGTCCAGTGCCATAAAAAGCAGTTCCGCGAAGGATTGCTGTTTACCCATCGCGGGCTCAGCGGCCCTTCGATCCTGCAGATTTCATCCTATTGGGACGAGGGCGACGCCATCACGGTCAACCTGAATCCCGAAGAAGACGCCTTTGATCTTCTGAAATCGGCCAAGGCCGAAAGCCCGAAACAGGCCGTGCATAATGTGCTCTCGCGCATCCTGCCAAACCGTCTGGCCCAGATGATCACCGCCCGCCACGGACTTGATCGCCCGATTGGTGAAACCGGGGACAAGGCGCTTCGCCTGCTTGCAACCGATGTCAATCAATGGTCGGTCATGCCGCAAGGGTCCGAAGGATACCGCACCGCCGAGGTCACGCTGGGCGGGGTCGACACCAACGCCCTGTCATCAAAAACCATGGAATGCCGCGATGTCCCCGGCCTTTATTTCATCGGTGAAGTCGTCGACGTCACCGGCCATCTTGGCGGGTTCAATTTCCAGTGGGCCTGGTCATCGGGCTGGTCCGCCGGACAGGTCGCATAAAAATTTTCTACGCACAGTTTTATAATACCGCCCGGGAACAACTTCATATCTCAACCGTTTGGTTTTCAAGAACAGCCGACAGCTTTCCTGTCCGCTGAAACACAAAAATGAGGTTGGGTTATGGAATATGGTGGAATTCTCGGACTGATCATTCTGATTGCCGATATCTGGGCCATCATCAATGTCATGGGCAGCGGTGCAAGCACCGGTTCAAAAATCATCTGGACGATCCTGATCCTCGTCCTGCCGGTTCTCGGCCTGATCATCTGGCTGTTTGCCGGTCCGCGTAGTGGGCGGGTTTAACACAGAAATCAATAACCGCTGGGGTCAACGCACCCCAGTGAAGAACCTGTTGGCATTCCGGTCAGGCGAGCATTAATTTGCATGCCTGACCTTTTTTGTGCGCAATTACAACCGGATGCCAGATAGATGGACAAGATTTCCTATCCCGTCAAAGGGTCCTGCCGTTGCGGCAAACTTGAAATCGCGCTGGCAGCACCCCCGGTCCTGACCGCAGCCTGCCATTGTCGCGGTTGCCAGAAAATGAGCTCAAGCGCCTTCTCGCTGACCGCGATGTGCAAATCAGACAGCTTTCGGGTCCTGTCCGGGACACCGGTTAAAGGCGGTGCACAAGGCCCCGAACTGGATCATTTTTTCTGTCCGGACTGCAAAACATGGATGTTTACCCGGATCATCGGCATGGATGATTTTGTCAATGTCCGCCCGACCCTGTTTGATCAGAAGTCCCTTGCCACACCCTTCATTGAAACAATGACATCTGAAAAACTGCCATGGGTCAGCATCCCGGCACAGCACAGCTTCACAGGCTTCCCGGATGTCGATGATTTCATGAAGCTGCTTGATGATTTCAGGCAGACGCAGAACCAACAAGGAAGCCGCCGGGGTTAAACCCCGGCAACAAAAATGACAAGCCCGCCCAGAACGCCCGATGCGATGCGGACCAGAACCGGGCGCGGCGATATCAAGCCATAGGAAATCGCCGTCAGACCAACCGCAACCTTAAGCCCGGCAACCAACGCCCAAACCGGATTGGCCGCAAGATCAATAAGTGATCCGTTCGCCACCATCGCCAGCGGCACGATGTAAAGCCCGACGCCAAGCGCCATTGCCGTTCCGACCACCTTCAGCCAGTTTTCCTCGACCATGCCCGCGGCAATAAACACCGCACCACAAACCGGCGGGGTAATCGTCGACAGCAGGGCAAACCAGAACACGAACAGATGCGCCTGCAACGGATCAAGCCCAAGCTCGGTCAGGGCGGGTCCGGCCACCGAAACACAGATCACATAGGCCGCCGTGGTCGGCACTTCCATGCCAAGGATCAGGCACGCAATTGCGGTCAGAAGCAAGGCAGGCCAAAGCATCCCGCCCGATCCCGACAGTAAAAGCGACGTGATTTTCACGCCAAGCCCGGTCAGACCCAAAACACCGATAACGATGGACGCGCACAAAATGATCGCAGCAATCATCGATACCTGCCGCCCTGCACTCAGGCAGACCTCGGTAAATCTTTCGCCCGTCCGTTTCAGGCTGAATTGCAGATTGCCATCTAAAAACAGCAGGACCGCACCAGCAATCATCGCAAGGCAGGCGGCATATTGCGGCGTATAGCCACCACCAAACATGCCCCAAAGCAGGATCGCAAATGGCACAAGAAAGAAGGCGGAGGTCACAATCACCGCACGCGTATCAGGCCGGTCTTTTTCCGGCACACCGGGCAAGTCATAGCGAAGCGCAAAGGCGTTGATCCCGACCCAGACCGCCAGAAAATAAAGGATCGCCGGTAGAATCGCGGCCACCATGATCTCGACATAGGGCCGCCCGGTCAGCTCGACCATGACAAAGGCCCCGGCCCCCATCAATGGCGGCATGATCTGCCCGCCCGACGATGCCACCGCCTCGACCGCAGCGGCCAGTTTTTTCGGATAGCCAAGCTTGGTCATGGCCGGAAGGGTAATCGCCCCGGTGGACGCCACATTGGCCGACGCCGATCCGGAAATGGAACCAAATAGGGCCGACGAAATCACCGAAACCTTAGCCGCCCCACCGCGCAGCCGCCCGGCTGCCGCACCGGCAACATTCATGAAGCCCTGCCCGGCTTCGCCGCCATTCAGGATCGCGCCAAAGATGACAAAGATCGCAACGATGCTGACCGAAACCCCGGTCAGGCTTCCCCAAAGACCGCCTTCGGCAATGGTTAGCGTACCCAGCATGCTTTCAATCGGAAGGCCACCATGGCCGAATTCACCGGGAATATATTCGCCAAAGAAACCATAAAGCAGCGCAATCGCCGCCACACTCGGCAACGGCCAACCAATCGCCCGACGTGCCATTTCAAGCACGATACCCAGCAGGGCAAATGATATGGCGATCTGCAAATTCCCGACCAGGAACCCGTATTGATCACCTAGCATGCCGTGATTGAACGCCACCCACAAACACGCCGCAAGCCCCATCACGGTCAGGATCAGTCCGCTGATTTTCTGCCACGGTGTTTTGGCAACAAACACCAATGCCCAAGGCAGCGCCAAAGCCATATGCAACGGCCGACTGACCAGATTGGGGACAAGCCCCGAAAAAATCAGCCAAAGATGAAAAAAGATGGATACCGCGCCAAGCGCAATCCAGAAAGGGCGGGAAACAGCAGACATCGTAATCCTGATACGTCCGATAAAGAACGGCCCGGCTGTGGCGGCCGGGCCTGTCATCACATTATTTCAATGCGGCGATCAATTCTGATCGTCGCGCACCGGGAAACCGGCCTCGGCGTAATAACGAAGTGCGCCGGGGTGGATTTTACCCTTGATATTGGCAAGCATCTCCTGGGTCACACCCTTCCACCATGACGCGTTCGAGCTCATGGCGGATTTCTGATCCCAATAGGTCTTGGTCAGCTGATAGGCGGTTTCATCATCCATCTGGGTCGTGGCATAGGCAACCACCGACAGGGAAGACGTGCGGATATCATCTTTCTGCCCGTTATAGGTCCCGGCCGGGATCACCGTCAGATCGCGCTTGGTCATCGCAAGCTGCTCATCGGAAAGCGACAGGATATTGACATCCGTGCCTGCCGCGGCCTCGATCACGTTCGGCGCGGGCCAGGAACCGGCCGTGACAAAACCGTCAATCTGACCGTTTTTAAGCGCGGCCACGGCGTTCGAAAGTTCCGCTTCGGACAGTTTAACCTTGTCAGTCAGGCCAAACAGCTCAAGGTACTTTTCACCCTCGGTCGCCCCGAACGATCCTTTACCCAGAAGGATGGTCTTGCCTTCAAGTCCGGCAAAGTCGGTCACACCGGCATCTGCACGCATCACGAAATGCATGGTAAGCGACGGAATCGGGAACAGGGCCCGGACCTCGTTGAATTTTTCGGTCGGACGTCCTTCAAAGGCACCCTTGCCTGCCTGTGCAAGGCCAACAAGTGCCGGCGGGCTTGTGAAAACGTAATTGCCCGGGCGAACCGATGCTTCCATCACGTTCTGAACCGATCCCTGGCTTTCCTCGACCGTGACGATGATCTCGCCGTCCGTACCGGTCTTGATTGCCTCGGCAAACTGGGCCGCCATCTGATAATAGGACGACGCGGCCTTGGCCGATTTGAAAGTAACGCGGGTTTCTGCCTGGGCGGCACTTACGGCCGACAGGGCAACAATACCGGTCGCGATTGCGCCGATTGTACGAAGAATGTTCAAGGTTTCCTCCCCTTGCAGAACCCGGGCACCGGTCGGTTTGCAAATACCGAACTTGGGTACGGATCGGGCCAATAGTGGCGATCAACGCAAAAACCCGCCCCGAAGCGGGCCGATTTTGGCAAATTGTATCCAATTGCAAGTCATAGAGCGCATCAAAGGGGCGAAGGTCAAGCCGGTTATTCGTCAAAGGTGACCTTCACCGGTGCAAGTTTACCCCATTTTCACATGGCAGTTGCGCAAAACCGGTACTGTTCGCGGCAGGGCTTCGGCTTTAATGCAATCCGTGAAATTCTGCGGAACATCGTATGTGCCGTAACGTTCGATCCATCACACACCCGACAGGATCGACAAGACCTTTCAGATCAGCGCCTTGTAAAGATTGACAGGGTTCCCGACCATCGCGCAGGGTAACACCTGCAAGCGCCATTACCACCAGAGGATCCGATGCCGCGTTCGCCGGTCGCACTGATCATCGCATTGTCTGCGACATTGTTTGCAGCCTTCACGCTCAATACCGGGGCTTCGCTGCAATCCTCATTGCTGGCTTTGCGCGCCTCGTCCGAAGGCTTTGCACCGATCTATACCGGTATCATCATGGCATCCTATTATGCCGGGTTTATCGGCGGGATCATCTGGGGGGCCGGGCTTGTCAACCGTGTGGGGCATATCCGGACCTTTGCCGCACTGGCATCGACCGGATCGGCAATTACGCTTTTGCATGCCGTGTTTGTTGATCCGATCACATGGTCGCTGTTCCGCGCCATGACGGGCCTGTGCATTTCAGCCCTGTATCTGGTGATTGAAAGCTGGCTGAACGAACAGGTCGACAATACATCACGCGGCGGCATGATTGCCGCTTACATGACCGTATCTCTGGCGGGTCTTGCCATCGGACAACTGTTGCTGAACGTGTCACCGATTGGCAGTTTCGAACTGTTTACCGTGGCATCTGTCCTTTTGTCGCTGTCTCTGGTGCCGATTGCACTCACCCGGCAGCCCCCGCCCGCCGCGGTCAGTGGCGCGCGCATGAAATTCCGTCAGCTATACGCCATTTCGCCGCTCGGCTTTGTCGCCGCCGCTGGTAGTGGCGTTCTTTCCGGCGCGATTTATGGTGTCGGCCCGATCTTTGCCTCCGATCTTGGTCTGGCAACAAATGACGTCGCCACTTTCATGGCCTTCGTCATTCTGGGCGGCATGATCATGCAGTGGCCGATTGGCCGCCTGTCGGACATGGTTCCCCGCCAGTATGTGATGATCGCCGTTCTGATCGGGCTTGCAATCTGCGGGTTCTTCCCGCTGGTCGCACCGGAAGTCGTTCGCGGAAATCTGATTGTCTGGGGCGCTATCATCGGCATCTTCATCATGCCGGTTTACGGCCTGTCGGTCGCCTATGTGAACGACTATCTCGAACCCGATCAGATCGTTTCCGCATCCGGCGGTCTATTGATCATTTATGGTGGGTCTGCTGCCACCGGGCCGATCATCGGATCGCTTGCCATTGGTCATTTTGGCCCTTGGGGGATGCCGGTTCTATTTGCGATTGTCGGCGTGCTGGTGGCAAGCTTTGCCATCTATCGTGCCGGTTTCGGTCGCCGCATCACGATCGAAGAACAGGGTCAGTTTGTTGCCGTGCCGCGTACCACGCCCATGGCACTTGAAATGTCGCCCATCACCGATGACATCGTCGAGGAAGAAGACGGCAGCGCGTCACATGCCGCCGACCGGCTGGGCGATATCGGCCATCCCGCAACGGATGAAACAGCGGATCAAACGGCTTCTGCCCCCGATCAGGGCAAAGACAAACCTTAATACGGCGCGTCTGGGCAATATGTAACGGCATAAAGCGGCACCGACCATTCGGAAGCTTTCGGCATCGTTTCCACAATACGGAAAACATCCCACGAAAGTGAAACCGGCTGTGGACCCTGCCCGCTTCCAGCCCATATGTTGTGACAAAGACATGCATCGGTCACATCGGGCCGCGCAGAAGACTTCAAGCCTGTCGAGAGGAAACATGACCCAACGTATCACCAAAGGCGGCCTTAAGATTGCAACCGTTCTGCATGATCTGGTTGCCAACGAAATCACCCCGGGCACCGGTGTCTCCTCCGATCAGTTCTGGGCATCGTTCGAAAAGCTCGTGAACGAGCTTGGCCCCCGGAACCGTTCGCTGCTGGCCAAGCGCGACGAGTTGCAGGCCAAGATCGACGAATGGCACCTGTCTCGGCAGGATCAGGCACGCGACCCGCTGGCCTACAAAGAATTCCTCAAGGAAATCGGCTACCTTCTGCCCGAAGGCGACGATTTCTATATCTCGACCACCAATGTCGACCCGGAAATCGCCCGCGTCGCAGGTCCGCAGCTCGTCGTGCCGGTGATGAATGCGCGCTACGCGCTCAACGCGGCCAATGCCCGCTGGGGCAGCCTTTATGACGCACTCTATGGCACCGATGTCATCGACGATGCCGATGGCAAGGAAAAGACCGCTGGCTTTAATCCCAAGCGCGGCGCGGCTGTCGTTGCCTATGCGGCAAAGTTCCTTGATCAGGCGGTGCCGCTGGCAAATGGTAAACATGCTGACGCCACCAAATACGAAGTCCGCGAAGACGGCTCGGGCTGGTGGACTTTGGCGGTAACCCTGTCAGACGGCAGCGAAACATCGCTGGCACAGCCATCGCAGTTCATCGGCTACAATGAAAAGGACGGCGCGCTTTCAGAAGTCTTGCTGCGCAATCATGGTCTGCATCTGGAAATCCGGATTGATCCCACGCACCCGATTGGCAAAACCCACGCAGCCGGTGTGTGCGATGTGATCATGGAATCCGCCCTGACCACCATTCAGGATTGCGAGGATTCGGTTGCCGCCGTCGATGCCGAAGACAAGGTCGTTGTCTATCGCAACTGGCTTGGCCTGATGAAAGGCACGCTGGAAGAAAGCTTTGAAAAGGGTGGCAAAACCGTTACCCGCCGCCTCAACCCGGATCGTTCCTATCAGGGCTTTGACGGCAATGATGTTGTTCTGCCCGGTCGCAGCCTGATGCTGGTGCGCAATGTCGGCCATCTGATGACAAGCGACGCGGTCCTTGATGCCAACGGCAACGAAGTCCCCGAAGGTTTCCTTGATGCGATGTTCACCAGCCTGATCGCCAAGCAAGACATTGATGGCAACAGCAGTGTCTCAAACTCGCGTCATGGCAGTGTCTATATCGTAAAGCCGAAAATGCACGGCCCCGAAGAAGTCGCGCTGACCAATGATCTGTTTGCCTTCGTCGAACGCGAAATCGGCCTGCCGGAAAACACCCTTAAGGTCGGCATCATGGACGAGGAACGCCGCACGACAGTGAACCTCAAGGAATGCATTCGTGCCGCGCAGGACCGTGTTGTTTTCATCAATACCGGGTTCCTTGACCGCACCGGTGATGAAATCCACACCAGCATGGAAGCAGGCCCGGTCGTTCGCAAGGAAGCGATGAAAGACCAGTACTGGATTTCGGCCTATGAAAACTGGAATGTCGATGTCGGCCTTGAATGCGGCATGAAGGGCATCGCCCAGATTGGCAAGGGCATGTGGGCCAAACCTGATCGCATGGCGGAAATGATGACCGCCAAAATCGGCCATCCCAAAGCCGGGGCCAACTGCGCATGGGTTCCATCCCCAACCGCCGCGACCCTGCACGCCATGCATTACCATCAGGTCGATGTCCGTGCCGTACAGGACGAAGTCGGCAAACGCGAACGCGCCAGCCTCGATGATATCCTCTCGATCCCGCGTCTTGGCGACATCAACCCGATGCCAAGCGAAATCCAGGAAGAACTTGATAACAACGCCCAAGGCATTCTTGGCTATGTGGTCCGCTGGATCGATGCCGGGGTTGGCTGTTCCAAGGTGCCCGATATCAATGATGTCGGCCTGATGGAAGACCGCGCCACATTGCGCATTTCCAGCCAGCATATCGCCAACTGGCTCCATCACGGGCTTTGCACCAAGGATCAGGTGATGGAAACCATGAAACGCATGGCGGCCGTCGTCGACAAACAGAACGAAGGCGACCCGGAATATCGCAACATGGCACCGAACTTTTATGACAGTGTTGCCTTTGCCGCCGCCTGTGATCTGGTGTTCAAGGGCCGCGAACAGCCAAACGGCTATACCGAGCCGGTCCTGCACGCGCGTCGCCGCGAAGCCAAGGCAAAATACGGCGCATAACCGCCATCAATATCGCGCTAAAAAGGCCGCTCGGCATGTTCCGGGCGGCCTTTTTCGTATCGCGCAGACTGCCAATATGAACAGGTGGGTTTATCCGGCCAATGTCATGATTTCATAGCCATTCTGGGTCACCACCAGCGTATGTTCGTACTGTACGGTCGGTGCACCGGTATCGGCATACAGCGTCCAGCCATCATCCCCGTCAAGTGCCCAGTTCGCCCCCCGCGACAGGAACGGCTCGATCGTAATGACCTGACCTTTTTTAAGCGTCCGGCGCTCGCGCGGATCATCCCATGTCGGGATGGTTTCCGGTGCTTCGTGCAATGATTTGCCGATCCCGTGACTGGCCAGATTTTTAATCAGGCTGTAACCGCCCTTTTGGGCAAAGTTTTCGATCCGAAGACCGATTTCACGGATCGGTGCCTTGTCACGCACAACCTTGATCCCGGCCCACATTGCCTTCTTGCCGTCATCGCACAGCTTCACGATTTCAGGGCGCGGGGTACCAACGATAAAGCTGGCACCCGTATCGGAAAAATAGCCATCCAGCGACGCGGAAACATCGATATTCACAAGGTCGCCATCCGCCAGAACCCGGTCCCCCGGAATGCCGTGTGCGACTTCTTCATTCACACTGATGCAGGTCGCACCGGGGAAATCATATTCGCTTTCGGGTGCGGAAACCGCCCCGGCATCTTCAAGGACCTTGCGGCCAATGGCATCAAGTTCGGCCGTGGTCATTCCGGCAACGGCGGCGGCCCCCATCACGTCGCGCGCACGCGCACAGATGCGTCCGATACGGCGCAGATGTTCAAGTTCGGTTTCTGATGAAATGGTCATGGATTGCTTAATGCTTAGCAATCACCACCAAGTCAAGCCATTGGATGGTCATATCTGGCCCGATTTCAGGCGCGTGAGCCGGAATTCTGCGCGCGGTTTTCCTCACCATAAATCACATAACGATGCTTGCCCTTGCTTTTGGCCACATAAAGCGCCTGATCAGCCTGCTCCAGAAGCTTCTCCGGGCGGGTGTCATGATCGGGATAAACGGCAATACCGATGCTGATATTGATCGATATTCGGTTTCCGCCGGTAATGAACGGCATCAGAATGTCATTAAGGATTCTTTCGGCCAATGCACGTATTTCGGTCACACCGTTTTCGCCAAGATGCGAAACAATGACCATCTCGTCCCCGCCCGTGCGGGCAACCAGATCCCCACCGCGCACACAGCGACGCAGCCGACGGGCAACTTCGCACAGCACCTCGTCCCCCGCCGCATGTCCCAGCCGGTCATTGACCGGTTTGAAATCATCCAGATCAAGAACAAGAACGCCAAGCTGACTGTGCTGGCGCTTTGCCTGTCCTAGGGCATGTTCGAAATAAACATCCAGTGCCAGACGGTTGCCAAGCCCGGTCAACGGATCATGATGCGCAATATGCTTCATCTCGCCAAGGGCGTTGTCCTTTTCGGTCAGCTTCGCGACAAGACTGTTCAGGCTGTTTGACAGCGTGTTGATTTCGCGCGCCCCGGAAACCTGCGGCAGGTTTTCGATCTCGCCACGTTTGAGCTCCCCCGCGGCATTCGCTATCCTGACCAGCGGGCCGACGATGAAACCAGCCCCCCACCAGGCAATGATGCTAAACAGCACCGCAAGACCAAGACCCAGCGCCAGAATATCGGAACGCAAATCGTTGACCGGCACCAACGCCGAGGTTACCGGCTGGCGCACAAGCACAGTCCAGCCAAGCCCGGCATAGTCAAGGTGGCCATCGGCCGGTGCCGCCCCCGTAAGATAGTCATTGCCATCGGGCCAGCGGGCGATCTGCCAGCCCGCATTCGGCGTGTCGTTTGCACTTTTCAGATCAAGATCAAGCTTGTGACCCGCTCTTTCAAAATCTGGCGCCAGCAGGATCGTGCCATTGGCACTGATGACAAAGATATCAACGCTCCGATGCAAACCCTGGCCTGCGAACAGATTGCGCCTTACCGTATTCGCCCATTCCCAGCTCAGATGCGTTGCCAGAACCCCATTGAATTCCCCGGCATCATTTTTCAACGGAACGGCGATATCAACAAACTGGATCGGCTCGCCGGTCGGGCTCGGGAATTTCTCGGCCAGCAGTTTGGCGTCATGGACATCGCCAATGAACATCTCCTTGCGGCCAAACTCAAAAACCGGCCGTGCCGAAATGTCCTTGCCGACCAGAATATCCCCCGTAGCGGCAACAACGGTGCCATCCGCATCCAGCACGCCGATCCATGTGAAAATCGGCAATTCATGCTGCAACCGGTTGATCAGTTCGCTGGCCTGATCAATGTCATTCAGGTTTCGGATCGCGCGCAAGGTACTGAGAACCGCGACTTCACCGCGATGGATCCACATCGTGCGATCAAGCTCGTCTGCCATTTGCAGGGCAACATCGGCGACACCAGTGCCGATCTGCCTTGTCAGAACGTCGGCCGACCTTTGACCAACGACATAGCTCATGATGCCGGCCAGTGCCGCAACAAGCACCGCAGTGGCCAGCGCGATCTGGATACGGATACCCACCCGCGAAAAGCTTTTCACAGTCAATCCTCTCACTTCCCTACGGGCAGCCTTATTTGCGATTGCCCGATTTATATGCCGTCATTTTTAATACATGCGGCTTATCGTGTGCTGCATATAAGACCGCGCTCACGGCTTTTTAAGACGGACGGGGAAAACATTTTCCAAAGCCATCTTACGTTTGGCATGATGGCACCAAACATACTGAAAAATCGGTGATACTGAAATTCTATGCCATCCGGCAAGTCAGATCGATCCGATAAGACTGAATATCTGAAACGGTGTTGAAGCGACATTATGACAATTACCCAGATTATTTATTGGCTCGAACTGACCGGTGTTGCCGTTTTTGCCGTGACCGGCGCGCTGGAAGCATCGCGACGCCAGATGGATATTGTCGGCTTCGTTTTGATCGCGACCTTTACCGGCATCGGCGGCGGGACGGTGCGCGACGTGATCACCGGCGCCACGCCGGTTTTCTGGATCAGGGACCCGGCATGGGTCATTACCTGTATCGGCAGTGCCGTCTTCACCTATTTCACCGCCCATCTGGTTGAACGGCGTTATGTCGCGCTGATCTGGCTTGATGCACTTGGGCTTGCGATGTTTGGCGTGACGGGGGCTGCCATCGGCCTTAACCTTGGCGTATCGCCGCTGGTCGCGATCATCCTTGGCACCATCACAGCCACATTTGGCGGCATGGTCCGTGATGTGGTGTGTAACGAAATCCCGCTGATCCTGCGACCGGAAATTTACATCACCTGCGCGCTTCTCGGCGCATCAATCTATGTGATCGGTACCGATATCCTGTCGCTTCCGCGTGCCCCGGTCGCCCTGATCGCCTTCCTGTGCTCCTTCGCCCTGCGCGCCAGCGCCATACGCTTCAAACTGAGCTTCCCGGTTTACAAGGCCCGCCCGGGGCGGGAATACTGAACCTGTCTGCTACTCGACAATCAACTGAACCCGGTCGCTTGAAAAGGCGGTGATCCCGTACTCGATGGGCACGGCTGCCGCATCGACATCGACACTTTCTGTAGATATCACCGGCCGGTTCTTGGCCTGTTTCAGCAGGCTGGCCACCCGTGATGATGGCAGTTGGGCGCTGATGCGCGTGGTTTTGCGACTGTAATCATCAATCCCGAAATGCTTGAAAGCTTCGGTCAGGGATTTTGTCTGGGTAAATATCTCGACAATCCCCTCGAACCGGGCAACCGGAAGGTAGCTTGTCGCGACCGCCAGCGGAATGCCATCCGCCTCGGACACGGAAAACAGTTCGACAACCCGTGTCCCCGGTTTGACATCGAGAAACTGGGCGATGGTCGCACTGGCTTTCAGGATTTCAGATGAAATCAATCGTTTGTCGGGCAAACGATGACGCCCCGACACGATCTGGGAAAACCGCGTTTTGGCACCAAGCGGATAATCGAGGATCTGTTCCTGGACAAACGCCCCCCGCCCCTGTTCGACACGCACGACATTGGCATCGACAAGGGCCGACATCGCGCGTCGCACCGTATGCCGATTCACGCCGAATCGGCGGACCAGTTCCATCTCGGTCGGCATTTTGTCACCGGGGGCAAAGACCCCGCTGGCAATATCGGCAAGAAGCTGTTTTTCGATTTGCTTCCAGATAGATAGCCCGGCTTCCCAATCCATCGAAATCCCCATTCACAAAACTTTCACCGCAAGACCTTTGCCAAGCGCGCGTAATCGTCTTATAACGTGAATATGTATAGACGTCTAGACAAATTTTGAATTTGTCGATACCCGCATAGAAGGATCATACAGATGACGGCGCAACCCGCCCCGCAATCCGGATCAGACCAGGGATCAAACATCAATCCCGCCACACAGGCCCGCCAACGCTGGATGGCGGTACTGGCACGCACAGACCACGCAATTCTGGAACAGGAATGGCAGAACCATTTTGCCGATGTGCAATGGAGCCACCTGCGCGAACCGCAAATCGGCATGGTCATGGTACGTGGCCGCGCCGGTGGGGCCGGGCAACGCTTCAACCTTGGCGAAATGACCGTCACACGCTGTGCGATCACCCTGTCTGATGGCACGGTCGGTCATGCCTATGTCAAGGGGCGCGACCGGATACAGGCGCAATATGCCGCCCTGTTTGATGCGATCATGCAACGCGACGACGCCGCGTCCGATTTCATCGAAACGTTGGCCAACCGTCAGGCAGAAGCAAAACGCGAAAACGCCCGCAAGGTCGCCGCCACCAAAGTCGATTTCTTTACCCTTGTCCGAGGAGAAGACGAATGATCCCGCAACCCCGGACAGCCGACCTGCTGCGCGGTTTTGAAAATGCTGCCTTTGATTCCAATGCCGTTTTCCGCACCCTTCTGGATGCCATGGCGCATCCCGGCCGCATTTACGATCTGCCGCTTGATGTCCCGGCACCGGCCGGGCTGAACAAATCCGCAACCGCGTTCCTGCTGGCCATGGCCGATATGGATACGACAATCTGGCTCTCCCCCGATTGCGCATCAAATGCTGCCAATGCCCATCTGAAATTCCATTGCGGCAGCCCGATCACCGAAACACCATCCACCGCCGATTTTGCCGTTGCCCGCCTTGATGGCGATCTCGCCTTCATCAAGAAACTGCCCATCGGCAATGCAGAATATCCCGATCAGTCAGCAACTCTGATCCTTCAGGTCGAAGACATATCGAACAAGGCCGACATGATCCTGCAAGGCCCCGGCATCAAGGACAGCCAGAGCCTTTCCGTGCCCGGCCTGCCCGCCGCCTTCCACGCATGGCGCGCGGAAAACCATCATCTGTTCCCCTGCGGTGTCGATGTCATCTTTGCCGCGGATCACAAAATCGCCGCCCTTCCGCGCACCACCCGGATCGAGATCAGATAAAATGTATGTAGCCGTCAAAGGTGGCGAACGCGCCATCAACAATGCCCACCGGCTTCTGGCCGAAAAACGCCGCGGCGACAGGGACGTTGCCGAAATCGAAACCAGCCAGATCGAACAGCAATTGTCGCTTTCGGTCACCCGCGTCATGGCCGAAGGATCGCTTTATGACCGCGACCTGGCCGCCCTTGCCATCAAGCAGGGTCGTGGCGACCTGATCGAGGCGATCTTTCTGATGCGCGCCTATCGCACCACATTGCCGCGTTTTGCCTTTTCCAAGCCGGTCAAAACCGCCGAAATGGATATCGCACGCCGCATTTCGGCAACCTTCAAGGATTTGCCGGGCGGGCAGATTCTCGGCCCGACATTTGATTACACCCACCGCCTGCTTGATTTCACCCTGATGGCCAATGGCGAGGAACCGGCAACCGCCCACACCGCTGATCATCCGGTGGATGAAACCATGCCGCGCGTTCTGGATGACCTTCTGAATTACGAGGGCCTGATACAGGACGAACCGAACCCGACCAATGATGACGCCCCGGTCGCCGATCTGACGCGCGAAGCCGTCAAATTCCCGGCGGATCGCGATCTTCGCCTGCAAAACCTCGCCCGCGGGGACGAGGGTTTTGTTCTGGCACTCGGTTATTCCACCCAGCGCGGCTACGCCAACAGCCACGCCTTTGTCGGTGAAATCCGCTATGGCAGCGTCGCGGTCGAAATCGAACCCGAAGAACTCGGCTTTGCCATTGATATCGGCGATATCGAACTGACCGAATGCGAAACCGTCAACAAGTTCAAGGGCTCCAAAACCAAACTGCCGCAATTCACCCGTGGCTACGGGCTTGTCTTCGGCCAGAACGAACGCAAGTCGATTTCGATGGCCTTGGTGGATCGCGCCATGCGCGCACGCGAAATGGGCGAACAGGTCATGGGCCCGGCCCAGGACGAGGAATTCGTCATGGAACATAGCGACAATGTGCAGGCAACCGGCTTTGTCGAACATATCAAGCTGCCGCACTATGTCGATTTCCAGGGCGAACTTGAACTTGTCCGGCGCATGCGTGCCGAAGTGCTGGAACGTCTGGCAAAGGCGGATGCAGCCGATGCCAAAAACGCCAGATCACAACCCGAAGCCGCGGAGTAACCAATATGGAACAGACCGTAAATAATCCGGCGCAAGCATCTTCGGCCTATAATTTTGCCTATCTTGACGAACAAACCAAACGCATGATCCGGCGTGCGCTGCTAAAGGCCGTTGCCATCCCCGGATATCAGGTGCCGTTTGCCGGTCGCGAAATGCCGATGCCCTATGGCTGGGGTACCGGCGGGGTGCAGGTCACGGCCGCCGTCATCGGCCCGGACGATACGCTTAAGGTCATTGATCAGGGCGCGGACGACACCACCAATGCCGTTTCGATCCGGCAGTTCTTTGCCAAGACCGCCAATGTGGCCACCACAGAAAAAACCGCCAAAGCATCGATCATCCAGACCCGCCACCGCATTCCCGAAAAGGAACTGCGCGAAGACCAGATCCTTGTCTATCAGGTGCCGATCCCCGAACCGCTTCGCTTCCTCGAACCGCGCGAAACCGAAACGCGCAAGATGCACGCGCTTGAGGAATACGGCCTGATGCATGTGAAGCTTTATGAAGATATTTCGCGTCACGGCCATATCGCCACCACTTACGCCTATCCGGTGATGGTTAATGATCGCTATGTCATGGATCCGTCGCCGACACCGAAATTCGACAATCCGAAAATGGACATGATGGCCGCCCTGCAGCTTTTCGGCGCCGGCCGTGAAAAGCGCATCTATGCCCTGCCGCCTTACACAAAGGTCAAAAGCCTCGATTTCGAAGATCACCCGTTCGAGGTGCAAAGCTGGAAGGACGAATGCGGCATGTGCGGCGCAACCGACAGCTACCTTGACGAAGTCATCCTCGATGACAAGGGCAACCGGATGTTCGTCTGCTCGGACACCGATTATTGCAGCGAACGGCAGGACGCTGGCCATCGTGGCCCGCAACATCATGATCAGCCCCTTGGCACCAGCCACAGCAACGGAAAGGCCGCAGAATAATGACCCGTTCAAATGAACCGCTTCTGCGCGTTTCCGACCTGACCATGATGTATGGCGACCGGGTCGGTTGCCGCAATGTCAGCTTCGAGCTCCGCCCCGGCGAAGTGCTTGGCATCGTTGGTGAATCCGGGTCCGGAAAATCAACTTTGCTGCGCAGCATTTCCGCCCAGCAGGAACCGACCAAGGGCACGGTTGAATACCATACCCGCATTGATGGCATCCGCGATGTCTATCAGATGTCCGAAGCGCAACGTCGATTGCTGATGCGCACCGACTGGGCGTTTGTCCACCAGAATGCCCGCGATGGATTACGCATGAATGTCAGTGCCGGGGCCAATATCGGCGAACGGCTGATGGCCGTCGGTGATCGTCATTACGGCAACATCCGGAATGCCGCCGAAAACTGGCTTGGTAAGGTCGAAATTGCCACCGAACGCCTTGATGATCTGCCCTCAACCTTTTCGGGTGGCATGCAGCAACGCCTGCAGATCGCCCGCAACCTCGTAACCAGCCCGCGTCTCGTTTTCATGGACGAACCCACGGGTGGTCTGGACGTCTCGGTTCAGGCCCGCCTGCTCGATCTGCTGCGCGGGCTGGTTCACGACCTTAATCTGGCGGTGATCATCGTCACCCACGATCTGGCGGTCGCCCGCCTGCTGTCGCATCGCCTGATGGTCATGCAGCGCGGCGAAGTGATCGAAAGCGGCCTGACCGATCAGGTGCTGGACGATCCGCAGCACGCCTATACCCAGCTGCTTGTTTCTTCCATCCTGCAAAATTAGGGCGATTGAAATGTCTGAAATGCTTCACGCCAAAAAGGTCGCCAAGGGCTTTACCCTCCATACTCAGGGCAGCGTCACGATCCCGGTATTCGAAGGGGTGGAATTCCGCCTCAATGCCGGTGAATGCATTGCGCTGACCGGTGAATCCGGATCGGGGAAAAGTACCTTCATGCGCATGCTCTATGCCAATTACACCTGTTCAAGCGGCTCGATCAGCGTGCTTCACGATGGTGACTGGCTTGATATCACCACCGCAAGCCCGCATGCCATCCTTGATATGCGCAAACGCACCATGGGCTATGTCAGCCAGTTCCTGCGCGTCATTCCGCGTGTACCAACACTGGAAATTGTTGCCGAACCGCTGATCGCGCTGGGCACGGCGCGTGAAACGGCGATGGAAAAGGCCCGCGACCTTTTGACCCGCTTGCGCATCCCCGAACGTCTGTGGCAACTTTCACCCCTGACCTTTTCCGGGGGCGAACAGCAGCGCGTGAATATCGCGCGCGGTTTTATCGCCGATTATCCGATCATGCTGCTTGATGAACCGACCGCATCGCTTGACACCCAAAATCGTGCCACGGTTCTGGCATTGATTGAAGAAGCCAAGGCACGCGGCGCTGCCATTGCCGGTATTTTCCATGATCACGAGACCCGCGATGCGGTCTGCACGGGATCATTTGATGTGACTTCGTTTAAAGTTGGGGCCAATGACTGAACAGATTTTTACCAATGCCAAAATTGTCCTCGCCAATGATGTCATCGAGGGTGCCGTTCAGATCAGGGACGGACTGATCACCGACATCTCGGACCGCCCGTCCAATCTGCCCGGTGCCGAAGACATGGTCGGCGATTACCTGATGCCCGGACTGGTCGAACTGCATACCGACAATCTCGAAAAGCACCTGACCCCGCGCCCCAAAACCCGCTGGCCCGCCACCGCCGCCGTGATTGCGCACGACAATCAGGTCGCCAGTGCCGGCATCACGACGGTGTTTGATGCGGTCTCCATCGGCGATGTCAATGAAGGCTCCGAACGCATAGTCCGGCTGGTTGAATCGGTGGAGGCCCTTGGCCATGCACAGGAAAACAACCTTCTGCGTGCCGATCACAAACTGCATCTGCGCTGCGAAACGTCCTATCCGGGCATGGTGGATGCCTTGGCCAAACTGGTGGATATCCCGCTGGTGCGGATGCTTTCCGTAATGGATCACACGCCGGGCCAACGCCAATTCGTCAGCCTGGATGCCTATTACACCTATTATCAGGGCAAATACGGCCTTTCGGACGAGGAAATGCGCAAGTTCGTCGCCAGCCGCAAACGCGATTCCGAACTTTATTCCGTCAAACACCGCCGTCACGTCGTCGAACTTGCCCACCAAAAGAATCTGGCGCTGGCAAGCCACGATGACGCAACCGAGGAACATGTCGCCGAAGCCGTCGCCGATAAAATGACCGTGGCCGAATTCCCGACGACACTGGCGGCTGCCAAGGCATCGCACGAAGGCGGGCTTGGCGTGATGATGGGCGGGCCAAACCTTGTACGCGGCGGCTCGCACAGCGGCAATGTCGCCGCGGGCGATCTGGCAAAGCACGGCTATCTCGACATTATTTCAAGCGACTATGTCCCGCACAGCCTGCTGCACGGTGTCATGAAGCTGTTTGATGATTTCGACGCCTATGATCTTCCTCGTGCGGTGCGCACCGCGACCCTGACCCCGGCCAGACAGGTCGGCCTTGATGACCGGGGCGAGATTGCGGTTGGCAAACGCGGCGATCTGATCCGTGTGCATCATTCACCGCACCATCCGATTGTGCGCGGTGTCTGGCGTCTGGGAAGCCGCGTGTCATGACCACGCGCCATGACACCCCTCATGGCGCTTCGGAAAATGGATTACTGATTCTTGTCGTCGGCCCCAGCGGGGTTGGCAAGGATACCCTATTGGATGCGGCACGGGCGCGTTTGCATGACGATGAAACCATCCTGTTTCCCCGTCGCTGTATTACCCGTCCGGCCGGATCGGTTGGCGAAATCCATATTCCGGTCCGCGCCGAGGATTTTGCATCCATGGCAAAGCAGGGTGCCTTCCTGCTGAGCTGGCGGGCGCACAATCTTTGTTACGGCATTCCCAATCATGTCCAAAACGACGTCTCCAGCGGCAAAATCGTTGTCGTCAACGCATCACGCAGCGTGATTGACGATGCCCGCAATCTTCTGGGTTCCGATCACGTCCGGGTCATCAGCATCCGGGCGCACGAAGATGCCCTTCGCCAACGCCTTGTGGCCCGTGGCCGCGAAAGTTCCGACGATATCGAACAACGCCTGCGGCGCGCCTCGGCCTATCAGGTCGATGGTCCCAACGTGATCGCAGTTGAAAATGACAATGACCTTGAAACCGGTATTGGCCGCTTCATTGATGCCATTTTCCACCGCCCGGCGCACACGGATAAAGCGCCCGGAAACCGGGTAGTCTGAAACAAAAATGCTGCAGCAAAACACTGCAGCATTTTTTTAATTCCCACGGCGCAATCACCCGTCATCCAAGCGCAAAGCGCCCCAACAAATCAAACGGCCGTCCCGCCCCCGGATCCCCAAACAGGCAAACCTCCGATACCACAAACGGCGATTGGCACAACGGTGCAACAATCGGGGCCACCGCATCACGCACCCGCATCATCCGGTCCGGGTCAAGCTTGTCTGTCAGGGTCAGGTGAAAACGGAATTCTTCCATCACATAGGGATAACCCCATCTGACCAGATATTCTTCCTGTCGATCACTTAACCCAGATGCACGGCGTTTATTCATCGCGGCTTCGTCTTCGGGCTGCCGAAAACCGTCAAGCCCGCGCACAAGACCAGACGCCAGCGCACCAAGCTGATCGGTTGGCGCAGTCGGGATCAGGGCAATAAAACTGCCAATCGATTTCAGCAAAAGCGGGCCACACGTCACCGAAGGCACCGTCGCACAATAGTCGGCAATCGCACGTTCAAGCTGCACGCGCGTCTGGCCATCCTTTAAGGCGAAGGGCGGTTTCAGGGTGCCATGAAACCCGTATCGCGACGGGGAAACGGTTATGGCCGCGACCTCACCATCGGCAAGGCCGATGGCAGCCGGGCGATCCATTTCCCGTCCGGTTTCGGGATCACGCCCCAGCCAGGCATTGCCGAAAGCCGCCAGATCACTGTCGGCTTTCGGTGCATAATAAACAGCATAACGCTGATAGTCGGTCATGTGGCCTCGAACTGGCTTTCGATTTATCGCAGATCGTATTTCAGACAGAAATCCCGTACCGGCAGACGCCGAAAATCGTCAAGCCGTTCTGCCAATGTTGCATGATCCCAGTCCCACCAGCAAATACGAAGCAGCGCATCGACAATTTCCGCATCAAATCGCGGGCGAAGCGGGGTGGCCGGAATACCCGTGACGATGGTGTAGGGCGGCACATCCTTGGTCACCACCGCACCCGAACCGACAACCGACCCGATCCCGATGGTAACCCCGCCCTGAACAATCGCGCCATGCCCGATCCAGACATCATGATCAAGCTTCACCCGCTTTTCGCGGCGCCAGTCAAAAAACGCCGGATCATCATCGCCAAGCTCATAGGCACTCGACCGGTACTGGAAATGATGCATCGATGCCCGGTCCATCGGATGCTGCCCCGGATTGATCCTTGTATGGGCCGCGATATTTACGAATTTACCGATATCGGAATAGATGATCTCGCTGTCATTGACGACATAGGAATAATCACCCATCACGCTTTCGCGAATGCTGGTGCGCGCGCCAATTTCGGTCCAGACACCAAACTCGCAATCAACAACGACCGCACTCTGATCAATCGTCGGGGCCTCCGACAATTGTTTCATTGCCGGTTTCGCCTGCGTAATCTTGAACGTCATGGATCAGGTCACCAGTTTGCGAAGACGCTGCGAAATCACATCAAGCAGACTAACTGACAGGATGATGATGATCATGACCGCGGCGGTTTCCGCGTAATAAAATGCGCGGATATATTCCCACAAAACCATGCCAATGCCACCCGCACCGACAATGCCAAGAACGGTTGCCGACCGCACGTTGCTTTCAAACCGGTACAGCGAATAGGAAATCCAAAGCGGAAGAACCTGCGGGATCACCCCAAAGATGACCTCCTGCAACCCGTTGGCACCGGTGGCCCGGATGCCTTCGACCGGTTCGGGATCAATCGCTTCGACGGCTTCTGAAAACAGCTTTGCCAGAACGCCGGTGGTATGGATCCAAAGCGCAAGCACACCGGCAAACGGACCAAGACCAACCGCAACAACGAACAGCATGGCAAAAACCATTTCATTGATCGCGCGGAAGGAATCCATCAGGCGGCGCACCGGCTGGTAAACCCAGAACGGCACAATATTTTCAGAACACAGAATGCCAAACGGGATCGAACAGACAATCGCAAGCGCCGTGCCCCAGATCGCAATCTGGATGGTGATCCACATTTCGCTGACATAGGTTTTCCACATCAGGAAATCCGGCGGGAAAAACCCGTCCGCGAAATCGACCATGTTGCCACTGTTTTCAATCAGGGCCATGGGCCGCATGTCGGCCCCCTCCCAGGACAGGGCCAGAATGGCCAGAATGAACGCCCAAAGAAGGAAACTTGCGCCTGAACGTTTCAGATCGCGCGGCGGAAGTTCTGCGGCGGTTACGGCAGATGTCGAAAGGCTGCTGTTCATGTTCTTTTCCCGGGAAATAAAAACAAACGGGGAGCCCTGATATCGGGCTCCCCGTTCGGATGCCGGTTACTCGTAAGAAACCAGGATATCGAGTTCTGCGAGCTGCTTGTCGATTTCAGAAACGCGTTTTGCTTTCTCGTCGGCAGACAGTTCGGCGGTGTTCTCGATTTTCAGCTTGTCTTTATACAGTTCAAGCTGACGGATCGGGTAAAGCTGCGCATTGCTGCTTTCCATGAACTTGCCCATGCCATCCTGAATGCCGCCAAGAACCTTGTTGGCTTCTTCAACATCGCCCAGACGACCGTAACCAAGGAAGAACGCCTTGATTTCGGATTTCAGTTCGCGCGACATATCCTTGCGATAAACCATCGGATCAGACGGGATCAGCGGCGAGGTCCAGATAACCTTGACCTTGTCGGTGATTTCCGGCTTGACCATCTGGGTGCGGGCAAGCTGTTCGGAATTGTTGGCCGCAACGTCAACCTGATGATTGGCGGTCGCCATCAGGTTGGTTTCATGGTTGGCATTGCGAACGGTCTTGAAGCAGTTCTTCGGATCAACGCCGTTCTGCGCAAAGACGTAATAGGTCGGAACCAGGAAGCCCGAGGTCGAGTTCGGATCACCGATACCGAAATTAAGCGAACCATCGCATTTCAGCATGTCGGCAAGCGTGTTGAGCTTGTCGTTATCGGCCTGGGTGATGATGTGGGAATAATAGCCGTTCGTGCCGTCGCTTTTGGACGTCTGGACGAAAACTTCGCCGCCCGCACGGTCAACGGCTTCCATGGCCGACTTGTTACCGAACCAGCCAACGTGAACCTTGCCAAAACGCATGCCTTCGATGATGCCGGCATAATCCGGCGCGAAGAACGCTTCGACATCCTTGCCAAGGGCTTCTTCCATATCCTCGATCAACGGCTGCCACTGGGCTTTCAGGTTCGAACTGGATTCAGTCGAGATAAAGCCGAACACGATGGTTTCCGGGTCTTTTTCAAGCGGCTTGAATTCGACATCGGCATGGGCAAAGCCCGAAGCCAGCATGCTGGCAGCAAGGGCTGCGGATGCAATTGTTTTACGGATCATGGGAAGTCCCCCGTCAGGTTGGTTGGTAGAGGTGAAATAAAAAGAGATGTAAGGCAGAGAGAAATCGTCCTGATCTAGCTTGAAACGAAAGCCAGATCCTTCTCCGCGACCCTGCTCTTTGCCGGAACGTCATCCGGGGCAGACGCGAAAAGCTCGGAAGAATATTCGCCGTAAAGTTCGCGCAGGAACTCCGGCGTCAGTTCGGTGGATGGCCCGTCAAACACGACCGCGCCATCGCGCATCGCAATGGTGCGTGCGCAATAATCACGGGCATAATCGACCTGATGCAGCGATACGATCACGGTGACATTGTCTTCGCGGTTCACCCGATCCAGCGTATTCATCACCTTGCGCGATGACGCCGGGTCAAGGGATGCAATCGGCTCGTCGGCCAGGATAAGACGCGCACCCTGCGTAATCGTGCGTGCAATCGCTGCACGCTGCTGCTGCCCACCCGAAAGATTGCGGGCCTTCTTTGTCGCATGGCTATCGATACCGACACGTTTTAACGCGGTCATCGCCCGCATGCGCTCAGCCTTGGTAAACAGGCATAACGACCCGCGCCACGCAGGCACACGGCCCAGCATCCCGGTCAGAACATTGGTCAGAACCGTCAGGCGGCTGACCAGATTGAATTGCTGAAACACAACGCCGATATCGGCACGCACCTTGCGCGCACCCCGGGCAATACGACCGTTCTGCTGGATGACTTCACCAAATACCTCGATCTTGCCGCCATCGCGATCCCCGCGCAGCAAACCGGCAATATGACGGATCAGGGTGGATTTGCCCGAACCGGACGCACCGATCAGCGCGACCATCTCGCCCTCGCGAACCTGTAAACTGACATTGTTCAATGCCCGCTTATCGCGCGAGAAGCTCTTATTCAGTCCGGATATGTCTACGACCAGCATTAAAGTCCGCCTGCTTGTGTTTCGCTGGTCAAGAAGCTACGCACAATCCGCGACTCTATGGTGACGGTGATGTTACAGTTCGATGATTACGACGCCTTCATTTCACCGACAACAATCAAACTTGTCTATACATCAAGATATCCACCAAATAAAAAACCGGCCCACCAAGAAATAACAATGTAATAATTCAATTATTACTTGTGACCGCGTTCACAAATATGGATATGAACGGGCCCAAAAACGAAAAACCCCGACAGAAAGAAACTGCCGGGGCCTTGTATTGCGCCTGATCGCGGATCGATTTACTTGATCGCCTCAATCGCGGCAATCACATCATCTTCGATATCAAGCCCCTGAATTTCCGCATCCCGGCGCGCATTCTGCCCGCGCCGCCCCGGCAACCGCACGGTTTCCTCCAGCGCGATTTCATCTGCAATATAGCGCAAATGATCAATGATCCCCGCCCCGCCAACCGCAACCGGATCAATGGCAATCACCATCTGACCCAATGCCGGTGGCGCACCCTTGTCATCAAACAGCGACGATGACTGATGCCCGAACTGCGCGCCGGTCAATCCGGCGGCCAGCATTTCGACCATCATGGCAAGGGCCGCACCCTTGACCCCACCCGCCGGAACCATCGTCCCCTCAAGCGCCCTGACCGCATCCGTCGTCGGATTGCCGTCAACATCCAATGCCCAGTCATCGGGGATCGGAACGCCCTTCTGCTTGGCCGCCATGATCTTGCCGCGTGCGACCTTCGATAGTGCCAGATCAATCACGATCGGATCGCCATCACCAATCGGGGTGGCAAAGGCAATCGGGTTGGTGCCAAACATCGGGCGGCGACCACCCCACGGCGCCATTGCCGCCGGGGCATTGGCAAACATCATCGCCGCCAGTCCCGCCTCCGCCAGCTTTTCCACCGTAAGTCCCATCACGCCGGCATGGTGCGATTTATGGATTGCCGCAACCGCAATCCCCTGACTGCGCGCAATATCCGGCAATCGTTCGATCATCAGATCAAGCGCCGGATAGGCAAAGCCGAACTGCGCATCAATCCGCAAAACGGCCGGAAACGGCTGATCAGCCACCGGCTTGGCATGCCCGTCAACCTTGCCGGCACGGGCCTGCGCGGCATAGGCCGGAACGCGGCGCAATCCATGTCCGCCCTGTCCTGCGGCCTCGGCGGTGACCAGGGCGGTTGCAACCGATCCGGCATTGTCGGGATCAACGTTGCAGCGCAGCAGGGTATTGCACACAAGCGCATGTGCGTCAGACAGGGCAAGCTTCATGATGGTGACCTTAAGATAGTGGCGGGAAGATAATGGTGGCGGGCCCGGATACATTAGCCGCGCGAATGCCCCGACGCAAAGGTCTTGTGCACCGCAACCCTGCAAAACCATTCGGCCAAACCCTTACGACAGCACTATAAAACCGGCGCTCGAATATGCTAAAATTTCGCCGCAAAGTCGTATGAGTATCCCGCCACGGTTCACGCTGCCCGAAACGCGGCAGTCAGACCGGGACAGATTCCAAACACAGGATATTTCGAATGCGCAAAGTAACCTCATTAACCTTCGCGGCATTTGGCATCGCCAGCAGCCTGTGGCTTGCCGGTTGTGCTGCCACAACCAAACCGGCCGAGGAAAAATCACCCGCCGACTGGTCGGCCATCGCCGGTCGCGACTGGCAGCTGATGCGAATTGAGGCGAAAGACAAAAGCCTGACCCCGATGACCCCGATCCTGGCCAGCGTCAATTTTACCAATGACGGAAAAATTGCCGGGTCGACCGGCTGCAACCGCTATTTCGGCAGTTACACCCGCAAGGATACCGCCCTTGATGTCTCCCCGCTCGGCAGCACCAAAATGATGTGCATGGAAGACGCGATGGAGATCGAAGACGCCTTTATCGCCGCCATGGCAGATGTCAAAGGCTGGAAAGTACAGGACGGCGACCTGATGCTGGTGGATGGCAGCGCCAAATCCATCATGACGTTCGAGCCGATCCAGCCATAGGCAGGACAGGGATCACACGAACCCGTAAAAAAAGGGGCGCAGATCACTGCGCCCCTTTTGCGTTGGTCTGTCGGCAACCTATCGCGGCTCGCTGCGCAACCCCTGAATGATGGAATAACACGCCAGCAAAAGCACGATGGCAAACGGGAACCCGGTTGAAACCGCCATCGCCTGCAGGGAGCCAAGCCCCCCGCCCAGCAGCAGCGCAATCGCAACAAGCCCTTCGAACGTGCACCAGAAAACCCGCTGGGGCACCGGCGCATCAACCTTGCCGCCCGCGGTGATGGTATCGATCACCAGCGACCCGGAATCGGACGAGGTGACAAAGAAGACAATCACCAGAACAATCCCGATAAAGGACGTGATCGCATGCAACGGCAGGGCTTCAAGCATGCTAAACAGCTTGATCGGAAGCGCCGCATCGGCAATCGCCTGCACGCCTTCATTGACCATATGCACTGCCGTGCCGCCAAATGCCGTCATCCACAGCACACACACCAGCGACGGAATGATCAGGACACAGGTAATAAATTCCCGCACCGTCCGGCCACGCGACACGCGTGCGATGAACATGCCGACAAACGGCGACCAGGAAATCCACCACGCCCAATAGAACGAGGTCCAGCCCTGGCTGAAATTGGTATCCTCACGCCCGACCGGGTTCGAAAGCGCCGGCAGATATTCGACATAGGCGACAAGACTTGTGAAAAAGCCCTTGATGATATCCATGGTCGGCCCGACCAGCACGACAAACAGCAACAGCAATGCCGCCAGAACCATATTGATTTCCGAAAGCCGTTTGACCCCGGCATCAAGCCCGGCCAGAACCGAAATCAGCGCAACCCCGGTAATTGCGATAATCAGGACAACCTTCGATCCGTCCGTAACCGGAATGCCAAACAGGAATTCAAGCCCGGCATTGGCCTGCTCCGCACCGAAACCAAGCGACGTCGCAAGCCCGAACAGGGTGGCAAACACCGCCAGAATATCAATCACATGCCCGGTCCAGCCCCAGACACGCTCGCCAAAGATCGGATAAAACACCGACCGCATGGTAAGCGGCAGGCCCTTGTTAAACGAAAACAGCGCCAGGGCCAGCGCAACCGTGGCATAGATCGCCCACGGATGAAGTCCCCAGTGGAAAATCGTCGCCGCCATGCCAAGGTCAAAGGCCGCGTCCGCATTGCCCATCGCCCCGCCAAGCGGTGCCCAGTCCGTGCGCGCCCCGCCATCACCGACCGTCGCACCGCCCATCGATGTGGTAAAGTGCGAAATCGGCTCGGACACGCCATAAAACATAAGGCCGATGCCCATCCCGGCCGCAAACAGCATGGCAAACCAGCCGCTATAGGAATAATCCGGTGTCGCATCCTGCCCGCCCAGCCGGACCTTACCCAGCGGCGAGACAATCAGAAACAGACACAGCAAAACAAAAACATTCGCCACCGACAGGAAGAACCAGTCAAAGGTCGATGTCAGCCAGCCCCGAAGGTCATTGAACATCGGCCCGACACTTTCCTGAAAGGCCAGTGTGAAAAACACGAATGCAACAATCGATAACCCCGAAATCAGGAATACCGGGTTATGAATATCAAGGCCGAACGGCCCGATCTGTGTGGTGATGTTATCCTGTCCGATTTCATATTCGGTATCGATCGGATTGGCCGCACCATCCGGGCTTTCAATGCCCGTCTCGGCATTCGATCCCATGAAAATCTCCCTTGAAAAGCAATTTTGCGGCCACCCCTGGCCGCATCTGTCCGGTTTGCCTGCTATTAACGCACCAGAAACACGGAATGATCCCAGTGCGATGCAACATATCCGCCGTGGGATGCAAAAATATGATCGGCAATACCCGGCACGTGCGACGCCATGACGATCACATCCGCCTTGGCCTCCGTTGCCGCATCAACAATGATTTCGCTCAGATCAATCGCCGGATCATGTGAAATGCGGGTCATGCCCGAACATTCAACACCGGTCTTCTTGGCCTGCTCTTCGGCAAAGGCCGCCATTTTGCGATCATATTCTGCTGGCGTATGCGCAATCGGGGATGGAGTATTGGTTCCGACCCCGAAAAAGCAGATTTTGGCATCATAATGCTTTGCCAGATCCGCCGCCGTCGAAAGCGCCTTTTCCAGCTTGTCGATATGCGTCAGATCAACGGGTACCATGATCTTGCGATACATTCCCTGCCTCCGTTCTACGGGTGCCCTAACGGGCAAAACACACCTTCGAAACAGATGAGGCGACAAAGACTATCACCAGAACAGGAAATTATCAAAACACTCATCACCGGCGGATTTCCCGCAACAGATGAATACAGATACCAGACCGCGACAATCAACCAGAAGAAACCGCCAAATAATTCCGGCGATTTAGCGGACCCATTAAATCCGGATCATTTCATATTGCGCACAAATTAGCAGAAATATCCGGTACATTATTATGCCGTAGAATTATTCTGCCGCCATGCGCCTTATCGCATCACACAGGAATTTAAATCCGGTCGCCGCCCCGTCGCTCATATGCCGCGCACGCAGCCAGCCATGGATCATTTGCGGTTCCTCGCGGTACGTCACATCAATCCCGGCCCGGGCAAGGCGCGCGGTATATTCCCGCCCGTCATCACGCAGCGGATCAAAATAGGCCGCGGTGATATAGGTTGGCGGCAACCCGCGCAGGTCCTCCGCCGATAACGGATAGGCCACCGGATCATCCATCGGCGCCTTCAGGACATCGCGATAATAAATCACATCATCGGTGCTTAAACCGGGGGCGGATGCCATCTGCCCATAGGATGGCCAGCCAAGATCACCGCCAAGGGCCGGATAAATCAGGACCTGCCCCACAACCCCCGCACCAAGCCCCTCATCGCGCGCCCGGATCGCAAGCCCGCCGGCCAATGTCGCCCCGGCACTATCGCCAATCAGCACGACCTCCGCCCCGCGCGACAGCACATCACGCGCAACCGCAAACGCATCCTGATGCGCGGCGGGCCAAAGATGTTCGGGGGCCAGCCGGTAATCGACCGAAATCATTTCCGCCCCGGCCGCCTCGGCAATCTCGGCACAGATCGCATCATGGCTATCCAGCGACCCGACGATAAACCCGCCGCCATGCAGGTATAAAAGCTTCCGCGTCGTTCTGATTTTCGCCGGGCGATAAATCCGTACCGCCACCCCGGCAATATGATCATCACGGCTCAGAAGCCCCGGCGGATGGGGATAGGCAAAGGCATCACAAAGGGCGCCATACCATTTGCGTTGCTGCGCAATATCGGCGGCAACCGCATCGGGCGGATAAAGCCGGTCGCATCTGGCGATGAAGTCACGGATGCCTGCTTCGTCAGGCATCGGGCTATAGGCGATATCAGGCATCGCCTGATCGGACCCGTCCATGTCGCACAACTTCCCCAATGATGTTTTGATGTTTGTACGCGCAAGCCTAACGCCAATCACGCGCGCTTGAAAAGCATGCAAATGCGCCATGGCGGTTTTGTGACCTCGATCCCCCGGATCGGCCCGACTACAAATCGGTAAAATCTATCAAAAAATTCAAAAATAACTATTTAACCTATACACTCAAAACGCGTTAGCCTGCTTGACAGCATCGCCCGACATGACGCCCAATGATTTAACAATCTCGTCTTGTTGCGATCACAAGTTTCGACATTACCTTGAACAGGGAAGCATCACGCCGAAATGTTCACCAGAATGTTCAAATATTCCTGCGGTCAATATGACCGGCTCACGACCCGGCGGGAGAGAGAAACCAGAAGCCGATACAAGACCGCGAATTGGGGATGCCCCATCATGCCGCAATCCGCAAATATCGCTTTGGGTAAAACCTGACCGGATCAGGAAAACAGGAACAGCCAGCCATTACGGGAGAGAGAAATGGACGGAAAACAGACAGCAGGGAAATGCCCGGTCATGCATGGCGGTATGACCGCACTGGGCACCACGGTTATGGATTGGTGGCCAAACGCTCTTAACTTCGACATCCTGCATCAGCACGACATGAAAACCAATCCGCTGGGCAAGGATTTCAACTACCGCGAAGAACTCAAAAAGCTCGACGTCGAAGGCCTTAAAAACGACCTTCGCGCGCTGATGAATGAAAGCCAGGAATGGTGGCCCGCCGACTGGGGCAGCTATGTTGGCATGTTCGCCCGTGTCGCATGGCATTCCGCAGGCTCGTATCGTCTGGCCGATGGCCGTGGGGGTGGTGGCACCGGCAACCAGCGTTTCGCACCGCTCAACTCCTGGCCTGATAACGTCAACACCGACAAGGGCCGCCGTCTGCTCTGGCCGATCAAGCGCAAATATGGCAATAAAATCTCCTGGGCCGATCTGATGATCCTGGCCGGCACGATTGCCTATGAAGTCGCGGGCCTCAAAACCTATGGCTTCGCCTTTGGCCGCGAAGATGTCTGGCACCCGGAAAAGGACACCTATTGGGGTGCGGAAAAGGAATGGCTGGCACCAAGCGACAGCCGTTATGAGGACATCACCCGCCCCGACACCATGCAAAACCCGTTGGCCGCTGTTCAGATGGGCCTGATCTATGTGAACCCGGAAGGTGTGAACGGGCAGCCTGACCCGATGAAAACCGCCGCCCAGGTCCGCGAAACCTTCGCCCGCATGGCAATGGATGACGAGGAAACCGCGGCCCTCACCGCTGGTGGCCACACCATCGGCAAATCGCACGGCAATGGCTCGCCGTCTGATCTCAGCCCCGAACCAGAAGCCGCCGACGTCGAATATCAGGGCATCGGTTGGATGAAAACCAATGGCCGTGGCATTGGCCGCGATACCATGGTTTCGGGCATCGAAGGTGCCTGGACCACCAACCCGACCAAATGGGATATGGGCTGGTTCGATATGCTGTTCGGTCACGAGTGGGAGCTGAAGAAAAGCCCGGCTGGCGCATGGCAGTGGGAACCGACCGACATCAAGGAAGAAGACATGCCGGTCGATGTCGAGGATCCCTCGATCCGCTGCAAACCGATCATGACCGATGCCGATATGGCGATGAAGGTCGACCCGACCTATAACGCCATCTGCCAGAAATTCATGAAGGACCCGGAATATTTCTCCGAAACCTTTGCCCGCGCATGGTTCAAACTGACCCATCGCGACATGGGCCCGAAGGTCCGCTATGTCGGCCCGGACGTGCCCAAGGAAGACCTGATCTGGCAGGACCCGATCCCGTCTGTTGATTACACGCTCTCGGACGCCGAAATCGCCGATCTCAAGTCCAAACTACTCAGCAGCGGCCTGACCAGCGCCGAACTGATCAACACCGCTTGGGACAGTGCCCGGACCTATCGCGGTTCGGACATGCGCGGCGGCGCCAATGGCGCGCGTATCCGTCTGGCCCCGCAAAAGGACTGGGCGGGGAACGAGCCCGAACGCCTTGCCAAGGTTCTCAAAACCCTGGAGGGCATTCAGGCAGGCCTTGCCAAGAAAGTAAGCCTCGCCGATCTGATCGTGCTCGGTGGTACGGCAGCCGTTGAAAAGGCCGCGAAGGATGCCGGTGTCAACATCACCGTCCCGTTCGCACCGGGCCGGGGTGACGCGACGGCCGAAATGACCGATGCCGCAAGTTTCGAGCCGCTCGAACCGCTGGCCGATGGCTATCGCAACTGGCTGAAAGACGATTATGTGGTTTCGCCCGAAGAAATGATGCTGGACCGGACCCAGCTCATGGGCCTGACCGCACCGGAAATGACCGCACTGGTCGGTGGCATGCGCGTTCTTGGCACCAATCATGGCGGCACCAAGCACGGCGTCTTTACCGACCGTGTCGGCAAACTGACGACCGACTTCTTCGTCAACCTGACCGACATGGCCTATAGCTGGAAACCGGCTGGCGACAACCTTTACAACATCGTTGATCGCAAAACCGGGGCGACCAAATGGACCGCCACCCGCGTTGACCTCGTGTTTGGCTCAAACGCCATCCTGCGCGCCTATGCCGAAGTCTACGCCCAGGACGACAACCACGAGAAGTTCGTCAAGGACTTCGTCGCGGCCTGGACCAAGGTGATGAACGCAGACCGGTTTGATCTGGCTGCGTAAGGGTTGTGTGCCTTTGAGATGATGATCTGGATTGGAGCCTTCGGGCTCTGACAAACGAACACCCCCGGTCGTGAGGCCGGGGGTGTTTTTATTTCGACACAACGGAAAACAAGGACTCACTGGAATTAATTAGCGATCGGCTTGTAAAAGCTAATGACGTATTCCTGATTCATTCTCTTTGATAACGCTGTTTTGTTAGAGCTCTTCATCGGCATATAGCGTCTATTTTCAGGAATGTCACGCGTCTGAACACTCTTGACTGAAAAACCTGCTTTTTGAGCTGCAATGATTAGAAGGTCTGAGTTTCTAATTTCTTTTCCTTTAACTTGTGAGTTCCCCATCACATAAGTCGCTTCCCGATCAGTCTTCAACACTCGAAAAGCATCCTTTGTAAGGTCGCACAAGTCTCTATAGTAACGTTTCAGAATGCGCTTCTTCTTGTCGTCGATGTCGTCATGCAATTTGGACAGGAACACTTTGAATTCCTCATCGTGCTCGCTGTCCAGTACTAACTCAGCACCAACCGCCCTCGACCGAATATTTCTCAGAGAGCTCACACTGTGCCCCAGCCATACAAGCGAAAGCCTATGGCCTCTCATATAGTCAATTGCGTTCAAATATGGCGGCGAAGTAATAATACAATCAATAGACTGGTCCGCAATTCGCCCCATTCTTCGTGCGTCACCACGATAACTTTTGACGTTTTCCTTGATGCGTGTTGGGCTCAGCGCAGATAAGACGTGAGACAATGATTTTGGCAAAGCATTGAACACATCAAATGTGTTCTCGCTAATTGTGCGGTGTGGTCGACTATGTGCAGTATCCCGCGCGAACGACGCCTTCGGTTCTTTTGTCACAATAAGCCGAGAAACTGCAACTTTTAGAATATCCAAAATGATCTGGCTTTTGATAAATGGCTTTTCAACCAATAGATAACTAAGAATCCGAAGCTGTCTTTGCTGCGCTTTGCCAAACCAGAAATCGACGAACTTTTTTGTTTCGATATCTTCATCCATCCAAGAAAGAGAAACATCTTTCACATCAATATCGGTCGCCAAAGACAACAGTTTCTCTAGTGCTTGATGCGCTTTGTTGGAGTCGACAAACCGCCCATTAGCCCTAGAAATCAAGCACGCTAATGGGTCCAAGTCATATCCAATTGCCTTTAGGCCGACTTTAGCTGCTGTGCCAAGTACCATTCCCGACCCAGACATTGGGTCAAGAACCACGTAATCGCTTGGCAGTCCCTCCAGCCCTTTGAGAGCTATTTCAGGGGCCATCCGAGCCGGAAATGGATGTATATGAATCATAAGATTTTCTTCTTTATTCTTGGATAGTATCTTTTAATTTTTCGAACACGGCACCTCGACTAACCCGCCGATTCAAAGCACCATCACGTCCCTTAATCTCGTACATCGTCTTTAGCTTTCGCCGTACCGTGACATTTTCCTGCTCTTCAAAGTTCTGGTCCAAAACCTCTCGGAATTCGCTCATACTCAAGCCAACGATCCCGTCTTGACCACATATCAAACAGGTGATGCACTCGCCATATTTCTCAAATAAGGTTTGTTGTGTTGTTTGGTGAGAGTGAAAAAAATTGAAGTACCATGGTCCTTTTCTTTTTGTTGACAGCTTCAAATATACAGGGACTTTGCCATCCAGCAAATAATACCCACTCCCAACCTCCGATATTCTTTGCACAGAGATAGGCCGTTGAAACTCCTCAAACAACATCACAAAAAAAGCACCGTGGGCGCGAGCTGTACCGGATATCATCTTCTATTCTGCATAAACTTGATTGAACCACCTTTAATTTTGTAAAATATCCGCGCTTTCCCCGCATCATTGAAAAATATTTTCAAATGATGTCTCGCATTCGGATACTCACTCCGCGCGTACTCATTCGTAGCAAATATCCCTTTGGTACGACGGATGTTCTTTTTTTCTTCTGAGGTGTAATTTTTGGACGCAGTACCAAAGCCACTTGGATTGTGGAATGAGATAGCTCGCGAACCTTCTTGTAGTTCTTGTTCTAGATATCGATAGACATAGCTAGGCAGTTCGCTGTCGCTAAAACTTTCTCTCAGTCCCTGCAAAACTTCCTTGTCATCCCGCCCATTTCTCTTGAACGAGGACGCCAAATCTTCGTTGTAATCAAATAGGGCAAAAGACATCTCACCGCCTTCAAAGTCGACACTTGATCGATCAATTGAAGCCGGAGAAGTAGGTGTAGTTTTATGGTCTGAAAGCCATACAGGTGCTCCTGCTCCGCTACGCAGTGCCTCAAGTGCTAACTTATGAAACGCGAAACACTTACTCCAATTACCCATTAGGCTTTCTGGTATCCAAAGCTGGAAATATTCTTTGTAATCCTGCCTTGGACCAAACATCCTTGCGCGCTGAATATATGTATCTTGTGAGAATTTTCCTTTTACCGTTCTGGTAAAGTACATCGAAAGTAAGTTATCAAACGTAACCCCCCTTGAGATAATATTTCCGCCCACCCCAAAAGAAAAAAGACTAGTAGGAGATGCGATTTCAGCTACTTTACCTGGTTTGGGATTTCTTGAATTTATTTCGACTAATGTATTTCTTCTAATATTCTTAAGTACAAATAAACCAATTTTTTCTGGACCTTCATCACTGTACTCGCCTGCAATTTTCCAAAGTTTTTTGCGCAGTCGCTCAAAACCCGGATTATTTGCATTAGATAGTGATGCGATAGTAGATTGAATTAAATCAACATCTTCTGCGTGTTCGAGCTTCTTTCCGCTCGTATGCACTAGCATTGTAAAATTCTTCTCAATTCCTTTTTGGTGCAGCTCTGCTACCCCGCAAAGAAAATGGATTATCGCTTTCTCAATTTCTGTTTTTTCATGCCCTTCGTCAGCTTGGAATGTATGTAGTCTGTATGAACATTCTTCCTTGTGAGGAAAGAAGAAATCTTGACCGACGTAGTATGGATGAGGAAGAAAATCGACCCACTCTTCACTCACATTCTGGAATGTGTTGTTTAAGTTCAAACGCGCTGGAGTAGCAGTCACCCCAATATAAACGCCATCTTTCCCAATCAAGTTCGAAATAAGCTCGTTAATTCTTGTTTTATTGTATTCTGGTTTATTGATATTACCATCCGGAGAAGCATAGTCAGCTTCATCATCAATTATTATTAGACTCTTTTCCATCCGTAAGTAGTCAATTAGCTTCTCAAGGTCCCTTGCATTTTTTTTGCAGAAAACGACCCATTCCTGCCCTTTCAGACGTTTCGGATCATGTGGCAAATCACTAAAAGGCTTCGGGGAAGGGTTTAATCCAGACTTTCTGAATCGTTTAAGACTTTGATCAAGAAGATCCACACTGTCAGTCAGTAGGTTTACAATTATTGGGTACCCTTCATCGAGCAACTTAGCGTTCAGCGCTATCATCATTTCTGTTTTTCCGCTTTGCGGCTCTCCAAAAATAACAAAAGAACGCGAACTGTTTTTCTTTAGGTTCTCTATTGTTTTTTTGACAGTTTTTTCAATTGATGCCGTATCGGTTCCGCTATTCTTCAGAACTTCGATGCGTTTTTCATATTGATTGTTATCAAGTTTCCCAACAACAAGCTCCCAATCCATTTGAGTGTCCCTCCCCATGAATCATAAGAAAACCCTTATAATTACAACCTATGATAGCTTTTATGATTCGTAAACATATTTCACAAAGGACTCACACACAGCTATTGGCGCATAATTGAGGTAAAGATCAAAAAGGCGTGTTGTAAAACGGAGTCTGCGCGCAACCTGCCGGCCATGTTCAACCTTAGGACTAAAACCGGTCCACTGAAGCAATTTTTTCACAACCGTGTTGCCCCCCCCCCCCAACCGGCCATCAAGCTACGAGCACCGGCTCAGAGCCTGAAACTAATACGGCGGTGTCGTGCCTTGACCGCTGGCCTTTTGCCCGCCCGAACTATGATCACGGAATCCGGGCCACCACCAGCCGATGACCGATGCGACGGCAGTGCTCCCTCCCCCCAAAACCGGACTTCCAGAAACCGATAAAGCCCGGACACACCTCGGGCATCTGCCATCCTCACCAACTGACGATCTCCGGGCCCACTACCCGCTCTGGTCACCTCCGGCAATGGCACCACTTCCCGCAACCGATGGAGCCCGGACAAACTTCGGGCGTACGGCCCCCATTGGTCCACCATCGACGGGGCGCCGCTCAACGCTGCCCGCTGCTGCCATTGCTGCCATTGCTGCCGCTCCCGGCAGATTTAACGCTTCCTCCTCAACAAGACGCACCTCTCCCGTCATGACAAATGACCGGGTTAGTTCCCTTAGTCCCTTTTGTCCTGGGGCAGAGTGCCGCCGTAATGGCTCCGCCATCCGCCGACCCATATCCTGCGGAATGCCCCGCTGCCCTGCCCGTGTCTGTGTCCGTATCTTTGCCGCTGCATCCTGATCCCCTCTTTCATCCGGCCCCAAACGCAAAAACCCGCGAGGCACAAGGCCTCGCGGGTTTCGGTCCGGGCGGTTTTCTCCCGTTGACTTTTCTTTTATGCCATAAATAAAAGAACAAATCAAGAACTTTCTTCAGGAAATTTTATATGCAGCCGGAAAGGGGCGCGGGCACCCCGTCCAGGCATATGGTCGGTGGCCATATGTCCGGGAGGGCCATCCGAACGACCGGCTATGCAGTATCGGACGCCAGAACCAGACCCCTGACGATATGACTTCTGTAGCTTGATCTTGCAGGAGTGAATTTCATGTCGCGTTCGGCCGAACTCCGTTCCGCCCGTAAAGACCCATCCGACCAGACGCCGGGGGTGCTCCCCGATGGCGCGGCTCTGCGGACCATACAGCGCCGACGAAAACGTGTTCTTCGCATTGGCGTTGTCGTGCTTCTGGTTCTTGTGGCCGGAAGCCGGGCGATGGCGGAGCGCCAGAGCGAGCTTCACGACATGATCGAAGCCACCGGGCTGTTTGCGATTGGCGTCTGCATCTTTGGGCGTGGCTGGTGCTCCCTTTATATCGGCGGGCGCAAGAAAACAGAGCTTGTCACCACCGGGCCTTATTCCAGCTGCCGAAATCCGCTTTATGTTTCCAACATGATCGGCGCCTTCGGTGTCGGCGCACAGACCGGCAGTGTCGTGCTTGGCTGTCTGTTTGCCGGCCTGTGCTGGATGGTGTTTCGTAATGTTGTCGCGCACGAAGAGGCATTGCTCTCGGAACGTTTTGGCAAGGCATTCCGGCGTTATCAAAATACCGTCCCGCGCTTCCGCCCGACCTGGTTTCGCTGGCGCGATGAGGAAGACCTGCTGTGCAAACCGGCACTGTTTTTATCCACAACACGCGATGCGATGTGGTTTCTGGTCGCCGGACCGATATTTGAAGGCATCAAGCTGATGCAGGATGAGGGATGGCTGACACCGCTGATCTATCTGCCCTAGCTGTCGAACCTCAACAGGGTGTCCCGTTTTAGCCCGAGAAGCGGCTGGGCGCCGGAGTGGTTGATAGCGGCGGATAGATGCGCTGTCTTTTATCCCGCCCTGTATCCACCTTGCGGTCTTGCGGGCTATGCCAATCCCCCGAAGGAGCATCTCTTTTCCCCGCTGATCCGATGTCTGGGTGCACACGGTCGGGCATAACCCCTTCACGCCAACATGATGACGAAAGCAATACCCGAACGGCTCACCACAACAATAGCGGATTAGAAACTGACATGAAACCGACCGAAAAATCCCAACATAGCCTGACAATCGGACGACGCAGTTTTCTGGGTGGCGCGGCGGCACTTGGTGTTGGTGCCGGATTGGCAGCCCCCGCCATTATCTCCCGCGCGGCCGCGACAGAGACGTCTTCGATCATCGCGTTGCGAGACCACGACCTGCCCTTTATCGCCACCGAAGAAACCTATACCACCGACGAACTGATCGCGCTGAACGCGATTAACGATGATCACGTGGAATACCTTAAGGAAACCGGTCTTGCCGAACTCGGCCCAGGCCGCATCGGGGCCATGGATCAGGCGGGGATCAATGTTCAGATCCTCTCCGCACATACGCCGGGCGTGCAGGATCTCGCGGGTCAGGAAGGCATCGATTTTGCCTATCGCCTCAACAGGATGATTGCCACGGGCCCGATGGTCACCTATCCGGGGCGGTTCCGGGCCTATGCAACCCTGCCGCTGCAGGACCCGGCGGCATCAGCGGACGAGCTGGAACGCGCCGTTAGCAGGGATGGCTTTGTCGGCGCCATGACCAATGGCTTCATTGGCAAAAAGTTTCTCGACCATCCCGATTTCGAGCCCCTTCTGGCCCGTGCCGAGGCACTTGGCGTGCCGATATACCTGCATCCGGGTTTCCCGCCCAAGGAAGTCTTCGATATTTACTACCGTATCATGCGGCCGGGATATAATGACGAATATCAGGACTACATTCTCAGTGGTTCAGGATATGGCTGGCATCAGGAGGTGCTTACGCAATGCCTTCGACTGATCATGACCGGGGTGTTCGACAGATTCCCCAAACTGCAGATGATCATCGGCCACATGGGAGAAGGCCTTCCGTTCTACTACGAGCGTATCGTCGGGGATTTGGGCGATGTGACCGAGCGCTCGCTAAACAAGCCTATCGGGCAGTATTTCAATGACAATTTCTGGTACACGACCAGCGCATTTTTCCAGGATGAACTGCTTCATCTTTTGCTGAGATACATCAGCGTGGACCGCGTGATGTTTGGAACCGATTATCCGTTTGCAGACATGAAACAGGGCACCGACTGGTTTCGCGCAGTCGATCTGCCCCGTGAAGCCAAGGAAAAAATTGCGTTCCGAAATGCGGAAAAACTGTTCGGCATAAAGGCCTGATCCGTCCGCCCGTGCCACTGAGGGCAGGTAGCCCGCGCTCAACCTTCAGACTAAAAACGTGCCACCGGCACGTTTTCTATACGTCTTCAGCCTTCAAGTTATGAGGAGGCTCATAAGCCAAGGAAGATCAGAGGTTTAAAGGCTCTTCACGTGATCAAATAAAAAAAGCGGCCCCGTAAGGGACCGCCTTTTTTATTTGGTTGCGGGGGCAGGATTTGAACCTGCGACCTTCAGGTTATG
>NZ_JFJY01000010.1 GCF_002115785.1 Thalassospira sp. MCCC 1A03138
CAAGCGCAAACCGTGGTCGATGGCATGACCTATGCGTCAAGCAGTGAAAATCCCGGCACATCGAGCCGTGTTGTGACCCTTACCAGCATTAGCGACAGCGGCGGTACGGCCAACAGTGGTTCGGACACCGCAAGTGCGTCCATCGCGGCGACGGTTACGGTCAGTGCCGTCAATGATGCGCCAGTCAATACCGTACCGGGGGCCCAATCCGCCGTGAGCGGCGAGGCAAAGGCGATCACCGGCATTTCGGTTGCGGATACGGATAGCGCGACGGTGACCACCACAGTCTCGGTGCCGAACGGTGACGGGACATTTACCACGACGGGCAATGCGACCATCACCGGGGGTGGCACCAATTCCATCCAGATTTCGGGCAGTGTTGCCGATGTCAATGCGACACTGGCCAATCTGCGATACACAGCTGCCACGACCGGTTCGCAAACGATTACCGTCCTGACATCGGACGGCACGGATACCGACACCGATACGGTCACGGTCAATGTTTCCGCCCGCCCGGCCATCGGCGGCCTTTCCGGCGACAGCATTGCCTATGCAACCGGCCAGACGGTCAAGCTTGATGTCGGCCAGAATGCGACGGTATCGGATGCGGATTTCTCGGCCGGTGCTTTTAACAATGGCGGTAACCTTACGGTCAGCATCACCGGTGGTACTGCTTCGCAGGATATTCTCAAGATTGATACCGCAGGTACAGTTACGCTTGACGGTACGACGGCCGGATCGAACGTGCGTGTCAACGGAACGACGATCGGCACACTGGCAAACAATATTGCCGCGGGCAATACCCTGCGGATCAACTTTAATGGCGCGGCAGATCTGACAAATATCCAGGAACTGGTGCGCGCCCTTTCCTATGAAAACAGTTCGGGCACACCGGCAGGCGGGAACCGGACGATCAGCGTGACGTTGACCGATATCAGCGGAAACACCAGCACGGCCAGCACGGTGAAGGTAAGGGTGACAGAGCCGGTGACGGAAACGCCACCACCGCCGCCGCCACCGCCTGCGCCGCCACCAGCACCGGTCGTGACGATCCCGCCGATCCTGCAAACGCCGGGATCGGGTGGGGATGCGGGAACGCCGGTCAGCAGTGCGCTTAGCGGCGGATCGAATGGCAATGGTTCTGGCGGGCAGTTCAACTCCGGCGGCCCGATCCAGAGCTCCGTGACGGGCCAGTTGGGCAGTATCAGCGCGATCGACAATACCGGCACACCGGTTTCGGCAGGGCTTAGTTTCAACCAGGCCGGGAGTGGGTTGGGTGTTACCACCGGACTGGGAGGTAACGGCGGTGGTGCTGCTTTGACTGACGGCGGATTTGGTAGTAGTGGTGCCGGTGGTCTTGGCGGCGGCGGACTTGGTGGTGGTCTTGGCGGCGGCTTGGGCGGCGGCTTGGGCGGAAGTGCGGGCGGCGGTTTTGGCGGCGGTGTCGGTGGCGAAGCGGGAACCGGAACACCTGTTGGCAATGACGGTATTCTGGGCACGCCTTCAACCGGGGGCGAGGCTTCGGGTGGTCAAGGTGGCGACGGTGAAACCTCCGTTGGCGAGGGTGGCGGTGGTCAGGCCATGATCGATGGTAACAGTGAGGCGGAGCTTGCCGCCGCACTTGACGATTTCAGCGCGCAACTGGCAGCCTTTGGCGATGCCGCCGAAATGGAAACGATACTGCTGGATCAGGTTCTGGGCACATATCGTATCCCCGCGTGATGACTTGAGTGATGATTTGCTTGATGACTTCGCGGCGGTCGATCCTGTCTGACCGCCGGAATGAGGGAATGTCCCGACCGGTTTCGAAGAGCCCGGGCGGGATGGAGATGGAAAGAGGGATGTTGCGGTTTTGGACAGAATCGCAACAGACCCGGATGACGCATCGAATACCCGCGTATCTGTCGGGCAGAGATGCGGGAGTTTGAATTTACTTGGGGGAATACCGTCTTGGTTTATCGTGCTTTGAAGTTTCCCGGAACTTTCCGAAAATGGCGGAATGTGGCGGTCGCGCTGACAGCGGCGGCAGTATTATCGGCCTGTGCGGTTGCGCCAGAGCCGTTGACGGTTTCGGAAAATAATGCGCGGGTTGAAAAGGATCTGGCGCGCCTGTTTGAAAAGCAGGAAAAGATCACCGGGCCGCTGACGCTTGAGGAAGCGATAGCGCGTGCGCTTAAATACAACCTTGATCATCGGCTCAAGCTGATGGAAGAAGCGGTGGCGATGGGGCAGCTTGACGTCGCCAATGTCAATCTTCTGCCCGATGTTGTGGCCAGTTCGGGCTGGACACAGCGCAGCCGGTCAGACTCGACCTATAACGAGAGCAAAACCTCGACATCCACCAGTTCGGACAAGAAAATCCGCGATAGCGACCTGACGGTAAGCTGGAATGTGCTGGATTTTGCCATCGGTTATATGCGCGCCCATCAGCAGGCGGACATGGCGCTTATCGTCAAGGAACGCCGTCGGCAGGTGATCCATAACGTGATCAATGATACGCGCAGTGCCTATTGGCGGGCGGCGGCGGCCGAACGGGCGCTGGTGAAGTTCAAACCGGTCCTGGAAAAGGTTCGCGCGGCACTTTCGCGGTCGGAAACGCAGGTGCGCGAACGGGTTGGTGCGCCGCTTGATGCGCTGACCTATCAGGAAGACCTTCTGTTGACCCTGCGCGAGCTTGAAACCCGCCAGCGTCAACTGGTTGAAGCCCGGACCGAGCTTGCGGTTCTGATGAATATTCATCCCGATAGCGACTTTACGGTCGAGGCCGCGGTTGAACCCGACAGTGGCCCGATGCCGGTTCTGACGATGAATGCCGAGGAACTTGAACTGGAAGCCCTGAAAAACCGTTCGGAGCTGCGTTCGGAAGCCTATCAGTTGCGGATCAACCAGCAGGAAGCAAAGATCGCCATCGTGCAGATGGTGCCGGGCCTTAATTTCAGCGCCGGTATCAATCACACGACCGACAGTTACAAGGTCAATTCCGACTGGTACGAGGGGTCGCTTGATCTTTCGTGGAACCTGATGCAGCTGTTCAAGGCACCGGCAAACATGCGCCTTGCCGACAGCCAGATCGAACTTTCGGAAGTGCGGCGTCTTGCGCTGAGCATGGCGGTGATCAGTCAGGTCAATATTGCGCAACTGCGGTTTGCCTTTGCCAAGCGCGATTATGAACTGACCGACCGGATCGCGTCGGTGCAGGACCAGATATCGGAAACCGTCAATGCCAGCCAGTCGGCCAATGCGGTCGGCGAGGGGCAGGCGATCCGGGCCGATGTCCGTGCGTTGCTGAGCAACCTGCAACGCGATATGGCCTATGCCGACATGCAGGCATCCTATGGCCGTCTGTTTGCCTCGATCGGTGCCGATCCGTTCCCGAACGATATTCCTGATGATTCTGTCGATACGCTTGCCCAGACGGTCGGCGATGTTCTGTCGCGCTGGAATCAGGGGGATTACGATGCACCGGTCACCGTTGCCGAAGACGATGGCGGTCCGGCATCAGAAAATGAACTGAAGCAGGCTGCTGTTCAGTGATGCATTTTAGCCTGACGTCGTTGCGCGGATATCGGGCTCAGTCCCCGGGCCGCACATTCAAGGCTGCCGCAAGCATGTTTTGCATGCTTGCGGTTTCGGCTTTGTTGTTTCCGGTTCTGGCAGATGCGCAGGAACCACTGCAAGCGCGTGTTCTGGTGACCACACAGGATCGGGCCGTTCTTGCCGGTGAACTGGCCGCGAGAATTGATAAAATGACGGTCCGTCCGGGCCAGAAGTTCAAGCAGGGCGATTTGCTGATTTCTTTTGATTGTGCGGCCTATAAGGCACAACGCGCAACGGCGGCGGCCGACTATCGCCAGGCCGATGCGCAATTCAAATCCCAGCAGCGGCTTTTTGAATTGCGCAGTGTTGGCGAGCTTGATGTTGTCATGGCGCAAGCAGCAAAGGAGCGGACACTGGCGCAGTTGCAGCTTCATGATGTGTATCTTGATCGCTGCAAGATCACCGCCCCCTATGACGGGGCTGTGGTCCAGTGGCTGAGCCAGCCCTATCAGATTGCCAATCCTGCCGATGAACTGATGGAAATCATCGGTTCGGGCAATCTTGAGCTTGAACTGATCGTGCCGTCAAGCTGGCTGTCATGGCTTTCGACGGGGCAGAGCTTTCAGGCGCGGATCGAGGAAACGGGATCGGTCATTGCGGCAACCACCGAAAGGATCGGTGCTGATATTGACCCGGTCAGCCAGACGGTTAAAGTCTTTGCAATCATAAATGGCGATGCCGGGAAGCTGTTGCCGGGCATGAGCGGTGTTGCTGTTTTTGAACCGGAAACCTGAGCGTTTCCGGCAAAGGGCGAAGCGGCACGCGACCAGAACCGACGGGTAAAATGAGCACCATTACAGCATCCGCAATTTTGCTGGGCATCGAAAAATCCATCCGCCAGGCCCGGGATATGACCGCGCTTCAGTTCGTGGCCGTTACGGAAACGCGCCGACTGATTTCCTATCAGCAGGCGGTGTTGCTTTCGCACGGGCTGGATGGGAAATTGCGGGTGGTGGCTGTTTCAAACGTTCCGACGGTGGACCGCAATGCCCCCTATATCCGGTTCGTCGAAAAGCTTGCCAACCGGCAGATTGCCACCGATCAGAAGAAGATATTTTCGCGTGCATCGGATGGTGCTGATTTCGAAGCGGACTGGCGGGAGTTTCTTCAGGACAATATCCTGTCTCAGCCTGTTCTTACCCCGGATGGCACATCGCTTGGTCTTCTTTTGCTGATCCGGGCCCCGGAATGGCAGGACGGGGAGCTGCTTCTTGTCGAACAACTGACCGATGCGCTTGGCCATGCGTGGAATGCGCTTCGCCCGCGCAAAAGGCGGGGCGGATTGTTTGAAGCCGGAAAAAAACGCCGCGCCGTTCTGGCCGGGGTTTTCGTCGGCCTTGTTCTTGTGTTGGCCATCCCGGTTCGGCAAAGCATTATTGCGCCTGCGACGGTCATGCCGCGCGATCCGGTCATGATTGCAGCCCCGATCACTGGGGTTATTCGCGAAATCAGTGTTCGTCCGAATGCACCGGTGACAAAGGGCGACCTTCTGTTTTCGTTTGAAGGTGCGGAATTCAAGGCAAATTACGAGATAGCATTACGCGCGGTCGATACCGCCGAGGCGGAACTGCGCCGTGCATCGCAGCAGGCATTCGGGGATGCCAAGGGTCGGGCCGAGGTTGCGCTTTCGCAGACGCGTCTGGCATTGCGTCAGGAACAGGCCGAATTCAGCCGCTATCAGCTTTCGCAGATCGAGGTCAGGGCACCGCAATCGGGTATTGCGATTTTCAGTGATTCCAATGACTGGCGCGGGCGGCCTGTTTCGACGGGTGAGCAGGTCATGGCAATTGCCGCCCCCGATGCTGCCGAGCTTGGTATTTCCATTCCGGTTTCCGATGCCATCGCCCTGCAATCGGGGGCGGAGGTCCGGCTGTTTCTGGATGTTGATCCGCTTGGTTCGATTGACGCAACGCTTGAATATGCCGCCTATCAGCCAAAGGAAACGCCCGAGGGCATATTGGCCTATCAGGCGGTGGCGCGCTTTGACAGCCCGGAAGACATTCCGCGTATCGGGCTGAAGGGATCGGCGAAAATCATGGGGGATCATGTTCCGCTGGCGCTGTTCCTTTTCCGCCGTCCGCTTTCAGCCCTGCGTCAGATGATCGGGTTTTGATCTGCCATGGCAATCGCACCGCAGGGGAACGCAAAAGAGCTGGTTGTGCCGCCGCTGCGCGAGGATCTGAGACTTCTGCCCGCCGGGACCGATGAATATGGTGCGCCGTGCTGGACGATCCATGATCCGGTGCGCAATCGGTATTTCCGGATCGGTTATGCCGCGTTTGAAATGCTGCGCCGGTGGCCTTTGCGCCAGGGGCAGGCAATCATCGAGCGCATTTGCCGCGATACGGTTCTGAGCGTTGACGAGGCCGCGTTGACGGGGCTGATAAAGTTCCTGCATGGCAATGGACTTTTGCAGCGTGACAGCAACGAGACCGTGGCCGAGTTTTCGCGCATTGCCAATGCGGGCAAACCGCCCTTCTGGAAATGGGCGATCCACAATTATCTTTTTGTGCGTGTACCGCTGGTCCATCCGGACGGTTTCCTGCGCAAGACCCAGCCGATTGCCGATATTATCGCATCGGGCGCGGTTCAGCTTGGCGTGCTGATCCTAGGGTTGATCGGCATTTTCCTGACCTTGCGTCAATGGGACCTGTTTGTGTCGACATTCATGGGGTTTGCCAACTGGCAGGGCGTGGTGTGGATGGCGGTGACACTTACGCTTGCCAAAATCCTTCACGAATTCGGGCATGCCTATAGCGCGGCGCGCTATGGCTGCCGGGTGCCGTCGATGGGGGTTGCGTTTCTGGTGATGTATCCGGTGCTTTATACCGATACGTCCGATGCCTGGCGGATCATCAGCAAGGAAAAAAGGCTGCGTATTGCGGCGGCCGGTATCCGGGTCGAGCTGGCACTTGCGTTACTGGCGACTTTTTTCTGGCATCTTGTGCCGCCCGGGCCGTTGCAAAGTGCGGTGTTCCTTCTGGCGACGACAACCTGGATCACAACACTTCTGATCAATCTCAGCCCTTTCATGCGGTTTGACGGCTATTATCTGCTGTCGGATTTTCTGGGTATTGCCAATCTGCAAAACCGGTCCTTTGCCATGGCGAAATGGACGATCCGCGAGACGCTTTTCCGGTTCGGGCATCCTGCGCCCGAACCGATGCCGCGCAAAAAGCGGCGGATGCTGACGGTTTTTGCGATTGCGGTCTGGATTTATCGCTTCTTTCTGTTTCTTGGTATTGCGCTGGTGGTTTACCACCTGTTCTTCAAGGTTCTTGGCATTATCCTTTTCGTGGTCGAAATCGCATGGTTCATCATCCTTCCGGTTTTAAATGAAATGAAACACTGGTGGAAAGACCGCCATAGAGCAAAAGTAACACCGTCGCTTGTCGCGACGGGATTTCTGTTGGCTGTTCTGGTTGTTCTGACCTTCGTGCCGTGGCAATCGCGTGTTTCGGCAGATGCGGTGCTTCAGGCCAGCAATGATGCGGAGATCATCAGTACGGTTGCAGGCCAGATTGCTGAACTTGCGGTGAAAAAAGGGGACCGGGTCCGGGCCGGTGATACGATTGCCATTCTGAGCGCACCGGAACTTGATGCCGAACACCGCATTCGGGAGCTGGAGCTTGCCGAGGCGCGGATATTGCTGGCGCAGACCGAGGCGAGCCAGGGCAATCTTGGCGACTATGCCGCCCGTCTTCAGGAAATGCGGCGTCTGGCGGCGCGGATCGTTGCCCTTGAAGCGCGGCAGGATCTTCTGACCCTGCGTGCGCCGATTGACGGCATGGTGCGCGAACTGGCCGATGATATCCGGGTTGGCGACTGGGTCGCACCGCGCACCCAGCTTGCGCGGATTGTCGGTGCCAGGGAACGGGCGTCATGGGAAGTTGTCGCCTATGTGTCCCAGCGCGATATTGCGCGTATCGGCAACCGGCCATCGGCAAGGTTCTATCCGGAACAGTTTACCCAACCCGTTCTTGACATCGAGGTCGAGACTGTCGAGCGGTTCAACAGCACCTATATCGAGACACCGGCACTTGTATCCACCCACGGCGGGACAATTGCCGCGACTGCGGACAAGGACGGCCGATACACCCCGCATGATCCGGTTTTCAAGCTGGAGGGGATCGTTGCGACAGATAGGGAAAGTCCCCCGGCAGGCGAGGGTTTTTCGATGATGCAGCGCGGCAGGCTACAGATCGATGCCGAGCCCATGAGCTGGGCGCGCCGCCTTTATGAAGCGATAGTCGCAGGCTTTATCCGGGAAGTCAGTTTTTAGAGGGATTGTCCGGATCGATCATTTGAGCAGATTAAACATAAAACGCTTTAAGTAATTAATATTGCAAAATATTTGTTTGTCGTTCCAGGTATGGAGCGCTGGACTGGATGCCTGCCGTCGCATCCAAATGACAAAACCCTGCCGATTGGCGGGGTTTTGTCATTTGGGTCCTGGATTACGGGGCAGCGGGGCGAGGAGACGCGCGTCCACGCGATCTCCACATAACCTGCACTCAACTTTCATTACGGCGTGAGATGGTGCTTGAAGAAAGCAATCATGTTCACGGGGATTTTTTCAAAACTCGCAAACGACCCGCCCACGGCTAGCCATCTGGCTGACATGGCGGGGCTATCGAGATCAGTCGTCTCGTGGCGAGAGTGAACCCGATTGAGCGACGATCTTCTTCTCTGGTCAATAAACGTCAGTTGGTAAAAACAACAATGAAACTGTCAAATAGCATTGGTCGAAATCTGATCATCGCAGGCGTAATTGCTGTGGCGCTGGTGGCAATGGCGTCGGCCAGCGGTGTTCTTGAGGAAGAGCCGCAGGCATCCGTGCTTACCGAGTTTGTTTCGCTCGGCACAATCGAGGAAACGGTTCTTGCCAATGGTGAACTCGAACCTGCCCGGATCGTCAGTGTCGGTGCGCAGGTTTCCGGTCAGTTGAAAACCTTGCATGTTGAACTGGGTCAGAAAATCAAGGCCGGGGACCTGATCGCCGAGATTGACCCGACGGCACAGGCATATGCCCTTCGCATCGCAGAGGCGGCTCTTGCCAATGTGAAGGCGCAGCGCAAAGCACGTGGTTTTGAGCTCAGGCGGGCTGAGCAAGCCTATGACAGACAGAAGAGCATGGCCCGTCAGCGTGCGGCTTCGGTCGCCGAGCTTGAGACGGCGGAGGCGGCGTTCAAAGTCCTGACGGCTGATATCGAGGCGTTGGACGCGCAGATTGCCCAAGCCACAGTGGAGGTCGAGAACGCGAAAGCCAACCTTGGCTACACGAAGGTTATCGCACCGATGGATGGGGTTGTGGTTGCTGTCGTTACCAAGGCTGGTCAAACACTGAACTCCAATCTGGCCGTGCCGACGATCATTGTGCTGGCCGAGCTCAACGTCATGCAGGTTAAGGTAAGAATATCAGAAGCCGATATTACCCGCGTAAAACCCGGCCAGATCGTGCGTTTCACGATCATGGGTGAAACCCATCTTCCGACGGTCGGCAGATTGGAGCAGATTGCGCCCGCCCCGACATCAATCGCGACAGAATCAACGACGGCCTCCACAACCGGAGGGCAGGCAGCACAGGCTGTTTATTTCAACGGAATATTCACAACGCCCAATCCTGATGGCCGACTGCGGCCCATGATGACTACTCTTGTGACCATTGTGGTGGGGCAGGCAGAGGACGTGCTGCTCGTGCCATGGTCAGCGTTGACCGAGCGCGAACAGAACGGTCGCTATCGCCTTAGTGTCCGCTCCCCTTCTGGCGAAATTTCGGAGCGCCTTGTCACAATAGGACTGACTGACCGGATCAAGGCGCAAGTGATCGATGGCCTGCAGGTCGGCGAGGAGGTTGTCATTCCGGCTGATGGTCAGGCATCGGACTCTAACGCGATGGAGATGATGTGAGCGCTTTACTGGAAATAGAGAACGTAACACGGCTGTTTCAGACGGGCGAAGAGACGATTGCCGCGCTCGCGGGGATCAATCTTCATATCGACAGCGGTGAACTTGTCGCGATTGTGGGCGCAAGCGGATCGGGTAAGTCGACGCTCATGAATATTCTTGGCTGCCTTGATCAGCCGACTGCGGGCGATTACCGTGTCGGTGGGCGCAGTGTTGCCGGTTTGAGCGCAGACGAACTGGCAGCGTTGCGACGGGAGCATTTCGGCTTCATCTTCCAACGCTATCATTTGCTCGGCACGCTCAACTCGACTGACAATGTGGCGATGCCAGCCGTTTACGCAGGCCTTGATACCGCTTCCAGGCGCGAGCGGGCCCGGTCACTTCTGGAGCGTCTTGGCCTTGGCGAGCGCGTCGATCACCGTCCAGGTCAGCTTTCCGGCGGTCAGCAGCAGCGGGTGTCGATTGCTCGCGCGCTTATGAATGGTGGGCGCATCATCCTTGCCGATGAGCCGACTGGAGCGCTTGACAGCAGAAGCGGTGAAACCGTGCTTGATATTCTCAAGGAGCTTCATCGGGACGGCCATACGGTCATTATCGTCACCCACGATATGGAGGTCGCGGCCCACGCTGATCGCATCATCGAAGTCCGTGACGGTCTGGTTCTGTCTGACCAAAGATGCCGCGAACCTCTGGTTGGTGCTCCCTTACCTTCCTTTGCACGTTCCGGGTCTGTTGGCGTGCTGGCAGGTTTCCATCGACGGTTTGCAGAAGCTTTTCCCATGGCGTTGCGCTCTATGGCGGCTCATCGGGTCCGCACATTCCTGACCATGCTGGGGATTATCATTGGCATCGCTGCCGTGGTTTCCGTCGTCGGTCTGGGCGAAGGGACACGCCAGCGGGTCCTTGCCGAGATCAGCGAACTTGGTGCCAGTACACTTTCCATTTATCCCGGGCAGGGTTGGGACGACGAGCGCGCCGACAGCATCAGAACGCTGGTCGTGTCCGACGCCGAGGCTTTGTCTGCGCAAAACTATATCGACAGCGTTACGCCGCTGGTGTCGACAAGTGCGCGCATTCGGTTCGGCAGCACTTCCATGTCCGCCAACGTTGACGGTGTCGGGGAGGATTATTTTCGGGTAAACGGCCTCAAGATCGTGCAGGGCAACGGCTTCACGGCCGACAGTATCGCCGAGCGCCGTCAGGAGGCCGTGATAGATGACAGAGCCGCAACTACGCTTTTTCCGGGCAGTGAAACTCCGCTTGGCAAGATCATCATGATCGACCGCGTGCCGGTGGTCATCATCGGTACGGTGGCCCAGCGTTCCGGCATGTCGGGCAAAACCCTGCAAATATACCTTCCCTATACTGCCGTGGCCGGCAGGCTGCTTGGTGCGGCAACGAGCCTTGCCGGGCTGACCGTTCGCATATCTGACAATGTTGACACGATTGTTGCCGAACGCGCGATTGTCGGTCTGATGACACGCCGTCACGGTATACAGGACTTTTTTGTCTTCAACAGTGACCAGTTGCGCCGGATCATGGAGAAGACGTCGCGGACGATGACGCTGCTGATTTCTTCGGTCGCGGTCATTTCGCTGATCGTTGGCGGGATCGGCGTTATGAACATCATGCTGGTTTCCGTCACCGAGCGTACCCGCGAGATCGGCCTGCGCATGGCGGTCGGCGCACGGCGTATCGACATCATGCTTCAGTTCCTGATTGAAGCTGTCACGATTTGCATTGCCGGATCTCTGCTTGGCGTCGGAGTGGCGCTTGGCGCTGCTGCTGCGTTTGGGGGGCAGGGCAGTTCATTCCCGATGATCATTTCGATTGACGCCATCCTTTCCGCCTGTCTGGTCGCACTTCTCATCGGCCTCGTTTTCGGTTTTCTGCCTGCACGCAATGCCTCGCGGCTTGATCCGGTCGTTGCGCTTTCCAGAGAGTAGTCATGTTTTTTGTCAGATTGGTTGTTCCTTGCCTGTTTGTTGTCCTTGCCGGTTGCACCGGCCCGTCGACAGACTATCTGCGCCCTGATCTGCCGGAGGGACCGACATGGTCTGCTTCGGTTGCCGCAGATACGGCGAATGCGAGTGCAGATCAGTGGTGGGTTGCATTTGGAGATTCCGGACTTACCACCCTGATCAGCGAAGTTGTCAGTCGCAACAACGACATTTTCGCTGCGACCGTTCGTGCGCGCAGAGCGCGCCTGCAAGCGGACCTTGCTGCGAATGCCCTGTTCCCGAAGTTGAGCGGGACTCTTAACACTTCGAGGAGCAGGCCTCTTGAAGGAAGTACGACTTCGACAGCATCTTCGTCTGCAACAATCGGTGTTTCCTATGAAGTCGACTTGTGGGGCAAACTGGCGGCACAGCGCGACAGCACAAGCTTCGAGGCGGAGGCAACTGCCGAGGATTACGAAGCGGCGCGCCTGGCAATCATCGGCATGACGATCGAAACCTATTTCCGTATCGCCCATGCCAATGAGTCGATTGCATCGGCTATAAACAGCCTTGATTATGTAGAGCAAATTCAGGATCTCGTGCGGAAGCAGGCAGAAGTCGGGGATGTTTCCGATCTGGAACTTAGAGAAAGCGAACAAGCTGTCGAGACTCAGGCTGCGCGAGTAGCGGAGTTGCAGCAGGCCCGCCTTGTTCTGCACAATGTGCTTACGGTCCTTTTGAACGGTGCGCCAAACCCGGTTCCAGAACCGCAGAGCCTGCCGCGAAAGAAGTTTCCGGAGCTTGCAGCAGGGTTGCCCGCCGATCTGCTTGCCCATCGTCCTGATCTTCGTGCAGCAGAAGCGCGGTTGCGGGGGACGTTGAAGAGCGTGGACGCGACGCGGACCAGCTTCTATCCGGGGATATCGCTTACCGGTGGGTTAGGGACCAGCAGCGATCAACTGATTTCCTTCGTCTCCAACCCGGTGGCAACCCTGGGAGGAGGCGCTGTTCTCTCATTCCTTAACCTGAAGGATATGAGTTTGACGATTGCGGTTTCAGAGACCCATTATGAAGAGGCCGTCACCGCATTTCGCAAAACTTTGCTGAACGCGTTTGCCGATGTGGCCAATGCGCTTGGCGCGCGTGCCAGCTATGGCGAGCAGTCACGCCGACTTGATAATGCCTATATGGCCGCGCTGGAAGTCGAGAAACTGACCGAGACACGTTATCGGGCCGGTGCGACCACCCTGCGCATCTGGCTTGATGCGCAGGAACGCCGTCGTTCTGCCGAAGTGGTTCTTGCCGATGTGCGGCTCGCACAGTTTGTCAATGAATCGATGCTTTACCGCGCGCTTGGCGGAAGTACTGCAATCGCTGATGAAGAGGTTGCGGCAGTACAATGATGAAGTGCGCTCTTTGATACAGATAAATTATCGGACCGCCTCTTGAGCCCGTTACACTGGAGTTCCTGTTGCCGAACATCTCCACAGAACCTCGACAAAATCTTAACCTGCCCTCGACGCGGGAGCCGTAATCGTTGAGTGTTATCCCGGAACTCCGATGCTGGCATTGCTGGCAGATGCATGATGGTACTTTCAATCGGTTGTGAATAACCTGGGGTGAGATGCGCCTCAATCAAATGAATCCTTTTGGGTGAAAAGCCAAAGATCGAAAAACATGTCCATGAACAATGCCTTGATCCTCATAATTGAGGACGAGCCCGAGATCGCGGAAATCATCGGGACTTACCTGTCACGCGAAGGCTTCCGGGTTGTTGCGGCTGGTGATGGAACGGTCGGGCTTGCCCATCATCAGCGCTTGCGGCCCGACCTTGTGGTGCTGGATATCAAGCTGCCGGGGCAGGACGGTTATGAAGTGCTGGCGGCGATCCGTCGACGTGGTGACACGCCCGTCATCATGGTAACGGCGCTTGCCGAGGATCTCGACAAGTTGCAGGCGCTACGTATTGGTGCAGACGATTATGTCGTTAAACCGTTCAACCCGCTTGAGGTTGTGGCGCGTGTTAAGGCGGTCTTGCGGCGAACCATTGCCCGTGATGACGGGCAAATGTTGCGCGTCGGACCTTTGAGCATTGATCCACAGGCCTATCGGGTGGAGGTCGAAAGCGCGGCGGGACCGGTTGTGCTCGGCCTTACCAGAACCGAATTTCGCATTCTGGCTTATATGGCCTTGAGGATTGGCAGAGTGTTCGAGCGCTCGGAACTGGTCGATGCGTGCCTGCCGGAGGGTGAGGCGCTGGATCGGACAGTGGACAGCCATGTCAGCAATCTGCGGCGCAAACTGGCTGCTGCCGGGGCGGATGGCATGCTCGTCGGTGTCCGTGGTGTCGGTTATCGACTGGACAACACCCATGGCTAGAAATCTGAATTCCCGCATCGTTCGTGCGATGATTTCGCTTACATTGCTTGCTTTCACCGTCGTTTATTTCGGGTTAACGGCGTATTTCTTCTTCATTTATGAATGGCTTTATCCGGATTTCACCGACGACGACATCCTGCGCACCGGTGATATCGTAACGTTGGGCCTTCTTCTGGGGATCGGCATATTAACCGCCTCTTTGTTGGGGTGGGTTCTGGCACGACGGATTGTGGATCCTTTGAAATCTGTTGCCGCGGCTGCGCGCAAGGTGGCGAATGGGGATTTTTCGGCGCGCGCCTCATTGAGCCGGGGCAATTTTGGCGAGGCGAGCGATCTGGTTGACGATTTCAATCAGATGGCAGGGCGACTGCAACGTGCCGAGGCCGAGTTGAAATATTCTAACTCGGCCATTGCACATGAATTGCGAACGCCTTTGACCATTCTGCGTGGGCGGCTCCAGGGATTGCTGGATGGTGCCTTCGCCCCCAGTCCGGAACTGTATGGTCGCCTGATTAACCATGTGGATGATCTGTCGGCCATCGTCGAGGAGTTGCGGACACTGGCGCTGAGCAATGCAGGGCAGCTCGATCTGCAATATTCACGTCTTGATCTGGCGGTGGAGGCCGAGGCGGCACTCCTTTCGCTTGAGGATCATTTCAGCAAGGCCGGGATCACGGTAATGCGCCAGTTGTCCAGCGCCGTCGTCAGTGCTGACCGCGCGCGATTGAGGCAGGCTTTCGTGGCGGTTCTGGAAAATTGCTGTCGTTACGCGCCGCAAAGTACGGTGCATGTCGAGACCGGTGTGGCCGGACAATATGTCTTTTTCCGTTGCACGGATACAGGACCGGGCCTTCCTGAAGAAAGCCGCACGCGTGCCTTCGAGCGGTTCTGGCGTGCGGACGACTCACGGGGGCGTAGCGGTGGTGGTTCCGGCTTGGGCTTGCCAATTGTCAGGGCGATTGCCCGGGCGCATGGAGGCGATGCGTCGATATTCCCTTCTGATCATCCTGGTCTTGCCGTCGAAATCCGGCTGCCGTGCCAAGTGTTACCTTTCGTCTGATTGTACCAATGTCCAAACATCTTCCTTATTCCGACGACTATACCGACCTTGCGGCGCGGCATGTTTCCATGCGGCGTATATTGTCGTTGTTCATTCCTTACCGGAAACGGATCGCAGCGGTCATATTGCTTATGATCATGGCCTCAGCGGTCGGTCTGGCGGGACCGTTCCTGTTGCGGGCGATCATTGACGAAGCTTTGCCCGCCAATGATCTCAGACTGCTTGTCGGGCTGGTGGGAGGTATGGTCATCGTCGCCCTGCTTTCGGCGGCGGTCGGTGCCTATCAGGTAATCCTCATGTCACGTATCGGACAGGCGGTTCTGCATGCCTTGCGGGTGCGGCTTTACACCCATCTCCAAAGCCTGTCGTTGCGGTTTTTTACCGGAACGCGTGTGGGCGAGGTTCAGTCGCGCATCGCCAGTGATATCGATGGACTGCAATCGTTGGTAACGGAAACTGCCAACGAACTTGGTCGTTCGCTCAGTGCGGTTGTCATGACAGCCATTGCCATCGTGATCCTTGACTGGCGGTTGGCTCTTTTTGTTCTGTTCGTGGTGCCGGGAACGATCCTGATCAGTAGCCGCGTTGCCCGTATGCGCGAAGCGTTGACTTACCAGCAGCAGGCGCGCGCCGCCGACATGTCCGTCGCGGTGCAGGAAACGCTTTCGGCCTCGGGTGTCATCCTTGCCCGCACGATGGGAAGGGGACCACATCTTGTACAACGGTTCACCCGGATATCGGGAGACCTGGCGAAACTTGAGGTGAAGTCGCATACCGCAGGTGAATGGCAGTGGTCCCTGATCAGCTTTGCGCTGGCCGTCCTGCCGGCGATGACGTTGCTGGCGGGGGGGCTGCTGATGCAGACAGACAATCCTGCCACCATCGGTACGCTGGTTGCGATGATCGCGTTACAGGAACAGCTATTGTGGCCTTTCGAGCAATTGTTGGAAATCGGACGCGATACACGAAAAACACGTGCCTTGTTTGCCCGGGTTTTCGAGTATCTGGACAAGCCGGTTGAGATCACCGAGAAACCGGCACCCGTTACAATTCGCCGTTCGGACATGCGCGGTCAGGTAGAGCTGGAGCATGTCAGTTTTGCCTATCATGAGGATGGCCCGACTGCTGTGCATGACATAAGCCTCATGATCCCCGCAGGCAGCAATGTCGCGATAGTCGGCCCGACGGGTTCGGGCAAGACGACACTGGGATACCTGCTGGCGCGGCTTTACGATGTGGATAGTGGTGCCATCCGGTTTGATGGCGTGGATCTGCGCGATCTCAGTTTTCAGTCGCTGTCCGAATTGGTGGGGGTCGTTGCTCAAGAGCCCTATCTGTTCCATGCCTCTGTGGCAGAGAACCTGCGCTTCGCAAAACCGGACGCGACCGAGGCCGAACTGGTTGCGGCTGCAAAGATTGCCCAGATTCACGACCATATCGCGTCGCTGCCTGAGGGCTATGATACGCTGGTTGGTGAAGACGGATACCGATTTTCCGGCGGCGAGAAACAGCGCTTGGTGCTGGCTCGCACCATCCTGCGCGACCCGCCTGTGCTTTTACTGGACGAGGCGACCAGTGCTCTTGATACACGTACGGAACGCGCGATGTCGTCTGCGTTGAACCACATGTCGAAAGGCCGGACAACGATTACCATCGCGCACCGGCTGTCCACCATCCGCCATGCGGACCAGATCGTGGTGATGAGAGCAGGACGCATCGCAGAGCAGGGTCGTCATGACCAACTGGTCGCTCTTGACGGTGTTTATGCGGATCTGTTGCGCGTGGTGTGACCTTGCAACAGCGTGCAACAGATCGCCTCTTATTCACGCAATAGCTTGATCCGCAGCCTTTGAGCGCTTCGGATGTGATGTCTTGCATCGGCATCGGCCTGATCGGCGTTGCCGGACCGGATGCTGTCGATAATGTTCTTATGTTCCTGATAGGCACTTTCGGGGCGGCCGTCATATTGAAGCGTCGTACCGCCCAGAAGCGCCATTGAATTCGATAAAGAACTAAGTGCATCAATAAGATAGCGATTGTTCGCCGTTCTATACAGCGCCTGATGAAACAGCCGGTTTGCTTCTGCAACTTTCACCGGGTCCTGCCCGTTTTTCAGCATCAGTTCATTCAGATCTTCCAGTTCGGCGATTTCAAGCTCTGATGCGTGGCGCGCGGCATAGCGGGCGGCTGTTCCTTCCAAAACTTCGCGAATTTCATACAGCTCGATCACTTCGCGATGATCGAGCTCCTTGATGACTGCCCCGTGTCGCGGCATGTGGATCAGCAGCCCATCACTTTCCAGACGCCGAATGGCATCGCGCACCGGGGTGCGGCTGATCCCAAACCTTTCAGCAACTTCCACCTCGCGGATTCGGGTTCCCGGCTTGAGTTCGCCATGCTGGATGGCTGCCAGAAGCTTTTGATAGGCAACTTCCCCACGGGGCTGGTGATCGGCGGAATCTGGGCTCATGAGAAGGCACCTGCTTTGTTCTGTCTGGTTTTAACTTGACACAAGCATGCTGAAATCTCAAGGTTGGAGACAATTGTATACAAGAGTATCCATTAAAATACGAAAAGAGGTGGAGACGCCGTGAAAACTGAATCCGATCATTATGATGTCCTTGTCGCGGGCGGCGGGCAGGCGGGGCTGATTGCCGCGATCGTCGCTGCGGAAAAAGGCGCGCGCGTCTGTCTGCTGGAAGGGGCACCCAGAACCCATCGCGGCGGGAATACCCGCCATACCCGCAATTTGCGACCCATGCATATTGGCCCCTTGTCGGTTTTAAGCGGCACTTATGACGAAGCGGAATACTGGGATGACCTGATGCGGGTGACCAAGGGGAAAACCAACGAAACACTTGCCCGCATGACCCTGCGCCAATCGATAGAAGCCGTTGACTGGCTTGAGGCGCGCGGTGTGCAGTTCCAGCCGCCACTTGGCGGAACCCTGCATTTGGGCCGAACGAATGCGTTCTTCATGGGCGGGGGCAAGCAACTGTTAAACGCCCTTTATCGGCATGCCGATAAGCTTGGCGTTGAAGTTCATTACGATGCGATGGTCACATCCGTAGAGATTTCGGAAGGAAGATTTAAAAGCCTTCAGGTGGGTGATCACACCATTTCGGCAAATGCGTTCGTTGCGGCAGCCGGCGGATTTGAAGCGAATATCGAGTGGCTGAAAGAGGCGTGGGGCGATATTGCCGAAAACTTCCTGATCCGGGGGACGCCCTATAATCGTGGTGATTTGCTGCGCATGCTGCTTGATGCCGGGGCCCGGCAGGTCGGGGAACCCAATCAGTGCCATGCGGTGGCAATTGACGGGCGCGCGCCAAAGTTTGACGGCGGAATCTGCACGCGGGTTGACTGCGTGTCGCTTGGCATTGTGGTGAACAGGAATGCCGAGCGATTTTATGATGAAGGCGAGGATTTCTGGCCAAAGCGATATGCGATCTGGGGCCGCCTTGTTGCGGACCAACCTGATCAGGTGGCCCATGTGATTATTGACCAGAAGGCGCGTGGTGCCTTTATGCCCCCCGTTTTCCCGGCCGTGGTCGCCGATACGATTGGCGAATTGGCCCAAAAGATCGGTCTGGATCCCGCGACGCTTGAGAAAACCGTTGCCGACTATAACGCGGCGGTTCAACCGGGAAAATTTGATCATACCGAACTGGATGGGGTTCATACCAGCGGGCTTGTGGTGAACAAGACCAACTGGGCGCGGACACTCGATCATCCCCCCTATAGCGCCTATTGCCTGCGGCCGGGCATCACATTCACCTATCTCGGTGTGGAAGTCAGCGAAAAGGCGCAGATGCAGATGGCCGACGGGACCGAAAGCCCGAACATCTTTGCTGCGGGTGAAATTATGGCCGGAAACGTTCTGGGCCAGGGATATCTTGCCGGGATTGGCATGACGATTGGGAATGTGTTTGGACGAATTGCAGGAAGGGAGGCTGCCGATTATGCGCTCAACCGATAAAACAACCGAAGCCGCCCGCGTGATGTCGATCTGCAATGCCTGCCGTTATTGCGAGGGACATTGTGCCGTTTTCCAAGCGATGGAACTGCGGTTGGAATTCAATTCCGATACGCTCGATTATCTGGCAAACCTTTGCCATAACTGCGGGGCTTGTTATCACAATTGCCAATATGCGCCGCCGCACGAATTTCAGCTTAACGTTCCGGCCGCGATGGCGGAGCTCAGGCAGGAAAACTACGGCGTTTATGCGTGGCCGGGCTTTATGGGCAAGCTTTTTGCCAATAACGGTCTTTGGGTCAGTTTTCTGTCAATCGTTGTGATCACGCTTTTTCTGGGCGGAACGGCCATTCTGACCGGGGATGATTTCTTTTCAGCGCACGACAACGCATTCTACGGCGTGATTTCGCATGATGTTCTGGCCGCAATGTTTGGTGCGGTCGGTGGATTTGTGCTGCTTGCGCTGCTGGTTTCGATTGTTAAATTCTGGCGGACAATGAATTTGCCAAGTCCTTTCAGGCTTGATTATCCCCGCGTCATGCAGGGGATCAAAGATGCTCTCTCGCTGAAATATCTGGATGGGGGTAACGGGCAGGGATGCTCGTATCCAAGCGAAACGCCCTCCATGGCAAGGCGTTGGTTCCATCAGATGACATTCTGGGGCTTCATGCTGTGCTTTGCGGCCACATCGTCGGCCACGGTCTTGCATTATGGCTTCGATCTTCCCGCACCTTACGGGTATTTGAGCCTGCCCAAACTGTTTGGCATTCTGGGAGGACTTGGTCTTATTGTGGGGCCAGCGGGGCTGCTGATCCTGAAGGCCAGGGCAGATGCAGCCCCGAAAGGCAAAACGAACAAGGGTATGGATGTCAGTTTTCTGGTTCTGCTGTTTTTGACAAGTCTGACCGGACTTTGCCTGATGTTTGTGCGTGATACGCAATATGTCGGGGTGATGTTAAGCATCCATCTTGGTGTTGTGATGACACTGTTTCTGTCCATGCCATATGGCAAGTTTGTGCATGGTTTTTATCGCCTGATCGCGCTGATTGTGTTTGCGGTCGAAAAGAACGATCACAAGCAGGTGGTCGGCGTTTGTCCGGACAAGAAAGCGGCCTGAATGTCAAAAGACAAAAGACCGGCGCGCGAAGTGCCGGTCTTTTGTCTGCAACGAGACAGATAAAACCGGTTAGCGCGGGAATGCAATCCGCACCTTCAGGCCGACACCGTCTTTGCCGTCTTCAAGGGACATAACGGCCTGATGTGCGTTGGCAACTTCTTTGACGATAGCCAGTCCAAGGCCACATCCTTGCCCGTTTTGCTCATCAAGGCGCACGAACCGTTCCAGAACCGTATCGCGGTCTTTTTCCGGGATGCCGGGGCCGTTGTCTTCAACCTCCAGAACCGGACCTACTGCAACGCCGCGACCAATGACGCGAACCGTCACAATCGTACCGGGAGTGCCATATAAAATGGCATTCTCGATCAGGTTGCCAAGCATTTCCTGAAGCAGAACCTCGTTTCCTGTTTCAATTTCACAGTTCATGCCCTCGCTTTGATCGTCGAAACCAAGATCAATATCGTGGCGGATCGCATAGCGAACCATCCCGGATGTCACCGAGGCGGCAAGGGCCAAGAGGTCGGTCTTCTCGTAGCGGACAGCCTTTCGGCCTTCCGGTGATACCCGCGCGAGGTTCAGAAGCTGGTTGGCAAGTCTGGCCGTCTGACGGGTTTGACTGACGATACGTTCAAGAGCTTGACGGTCTTGTTGGGCGCTGGCATTGCGCAAAGCCCATTCGGCTTCGGCCTGTACTGTCGCAAGCGGGGTACGTAGCTGGTGTGATGCATCGGCGATGAAACGCTGATTGGCGGTGATTGAGCTTTCCAGACGTGCCAAAAGTGCATTTAGAGATCTGACGACCTCGGTGACCTCCTTGGGCATGGCATGGCGAATTGGCCGCAAATCATCAGTTGACCTGCGGCGGATTGCCTGTTGAAGGCGTCTTAGGGGGGCAAGTCCGCGTGAAACGCCGATCCATGCGAAAACGCCGCCGAGAAACATCAGAACCAGAAAATCAGTGGTCGATCCCAGAAGTTCGTCATAAATCAGATTGTCGCGTTCACGACGGGTCTGGCTGACATCAATGGTGACCCAGCCATAGATGTTCGACGACGGATTGGAAACCAGATATTTCATGGTTACCGCGCGTACGTCTTCGTTACGATAGTGTGCGTTATAGAAATGGGGGACACCCGGTTCCAGAGTAATGCCAGCGGGCAGTCGCGGCAGACCAGAATCCCCCGTCACAAACGCCCCGTCCGGACCCTGCACCCGGTAATATGTGTTTTCGCGGGTGAACTGCTCGAGCAGCAACTCGATATCACGCGATAGCAAATCGCCCCTCGAATTGATTGCGTGTTCGGAAATCGTTACCGCCAGTGCAACCAGAAGCCGGTCCTGAATACGGTTGGCCATTTCGCTGACGGTCAGATAGTTTTTGGCCAACAGCCCGAATGCCAGCATTAATCCAGGCAGCAAAAGCCAGCGCAGGAGCCTTGCGCGCAATGATGTTGATATGGCGGTAGCGTTTTCGGTCATTCGTCAATCATATAGCCAAGTCCGCGAATAGTCCGGACTTCGACATCACCTGATGCAATTTTTTTGCGCAGGCGACTGATGTAAAGTTCGATGGATTTTACGCTGGCCTCATCATCAAAACCGAACAGATGCAGGGCGATTTTTTCCTTGCTGATCACCTGGCTTACGTTCAGCAGCAGGATTTCCAGCACACCGCGTTCGCGCGGTGTTAGCGAAACGGGCTGTCCATCAATCGTGACGGACCGGTCCACCGAATTGAATGTCAGTTTTCCAACCGTAATGGTGGGATTACGCTGCCCGATATTGCGCCGCAAAAGGGCACGCGCCCGGGCTTCAAGTTCCGACAGCTCGAACGGTTTGACCATATAATCGTCTGCCCCGGCATCCAGACCAGCAACACGTTCATCCAGATTGCCGCGGGCGGTCAGGATCATGACGGGCAAATTGATTTTGCGTGCGCGCACGGTTTTCAGAATTTCAATTCCGTCCAGTCCCGGCAGCGACAAATCGAGAATCAGAAGATCGAAGGTTTCTTGCAGAACAAGTCGAAGAGCATCTTCGCCATCATGAACCAGATCGACAGCATGATCGGTCTGCCGCAGGGCAGCAGCGATTTTGTCAGCCAGAACAAGGTTATCTTCTACAATCAGGATACGCATTCTGCCTAAATAACACCGAAAATGACTTCGAAAATGAAAAATTTGACCCTAGACAGCAAACTGACAGCTTTTTCGTTTAGATTTTGCGTCATAGGCAAACGGCACTCCCGGCAATGACCGGTCAGAAGAACAATAACAGCCGAAAGCCTGAATGGGAGGAAATCGACACTTGATGCCTGTCTGTGCGTCACGCGCTTCTTCCTTCCGTTCGAGAGAAAACAACCGTTATGGAGGGAAAGCCCAATGTCATGGGGAAAAACCGTTAATCAATCATTCAAAACCGCATGTGCGGCTGCGGCAATTGCTTTTGGTTTTGTCGGTACAGCAACCGCACAGGATGCCGACTTTGCCGGGGATCGTGTCGAACTGATTATTCCGTTCGGTGAAGGTGGGGGGACTGATACCTGGGGCCGGTTCTGGGCACCGTATTTCAGCGTCTTTCTGCCGGGAAATCCCACCGTTGTCGTCAAGAACATTCCGGGCGGCGGTTCGACTTCGGGGGCGAACCAGTTTGAAGCCCGCGCCAAACCTGATGGATTGACCGCTATCGGAACTTCCGGCTCAACCCAGTTTCCGTATCTGTTGCGCGACAAACGCGTGCAATACGAAATGCGTGACTGGCGCGTGGTTTTGGCTTCGCCTACGGGTGGTGTTGTTTATGTGAATTCTGATCTTGGTCTTAAGTCGGCTGCTGACATGAAAGCACTTGAAACCGTCAAGTTGCGTTATGGTAGTCAGGGCGCGACGTCCCTTGATCTGGTTCCGTTGCTAGCGTTTGAACTGCTGGGACTTGATGTCGATGCCGTGTTTGGCATGAAAGGCCGCGGGGCCGGTCGTCTTGCGTTTGAGCGTGGCGAAGTCAATATCGATTATCAGACTTCGTCGGCTTTTATTAACAACGTTACACCACTTGTTGATATCGGCAGCGCTGTTCCTCTGTTCTCGTGGGGGGCAATCGACGATGACGGCAATATCGTGCGCGATCCTTCCTTCCCCGACCTGCCAAGTTTCCCGGAAGCATACGAGATGATGAAGGGTGAAAAACCTTCAGGTCCCGCCTGGGATGCTTACAAAGCCTTTTTCATTGCCGGTTTCCCGGCCCAGAAAATGGTCTTCCTGCCAAAAGATACGCCTGAGGAAATCGTGCAGGCCTATCGTGAAGCGGCACAGGCCGCAACCGAAGATGAGAGCTTTCTTGCAGATCGACAGGCAACGCTTGGCGAATACAAACAGATCGTTGGCGAGCCTGCAGAGCGTATTTTCCGCATGGCTGTGAACGTTCCAGAAGAAGCCCGTGAGTGGGTGCAAAAATGGCTGACCGATAAATATTCGGTTCAGTTCTAACTGAAAATCTGAAGTCTCCCGTTTCCTGATCGGGGTGGCCTTGTCCACCCCGCTTTTTTCACCCTTCGACTGTCCGGTCGTTTAAGGGAACGGGCGAACTTTGTCTTTTGACGGAGTTTCCTGATGCTTGATGCAATGATGACGGCACTGTCTCATTTCGCGCAGCCAACCCATCTGATCTATCTTTTGCTGGGGGTTGGAATGGGCATGATCGTTGGCATTCTGCCCGGGTTGGGCGGAATTGTCGGGCTGTCTCTTCTGTTACCTTTCATTTATGGCATGGACCAGATTTCGGCACTTGCCATGTTGATCGGTCTTGTTGCTGTTATCCCGACCTCGGATACCTTTACATCTGTCTTGATGGGGATACCGGGATCAAGTGCATCACAAGCAACAGTTCTTGATGGTTTTCCTTTGGCCAAAAAAGGCCATGGTGCCCGTGCGCTGGGGGCTGCATTTTCGGCATCTCTGGTCGGGGGCCTGGTCGGGGCCGTTATCCTGACCGGCTTTGTCGTGATCGCGCGGCCACTGATCTTGGCATTTGGTTCGGCCGAACTCTTTATGCTCGCTGTTCTTGGTCTGTCGATGGTCGGCGTTCTTGCCGGTAAAAGCCTGCCTAAAGGCGTGATTGCAGCGGGCCTTGGCTTGCTGCTGGGGGCGCTTGGTGCGGCTCCGGCCACCGGCGAACTCCGCATGAGCTTTGACTCTGTTTATCTGATGGATGGTCTGCCACTCGTCATTGTCGGGCTGGGCATGTTTGCATTCCCTGAAATCATCGACCTGTGCCGGCAAAATCGATCTATTTCTGATAAGGGCACCCTTGGTCTGGGATGGCGCGACGGCGTTCGGGATATGATCCGTCACAAATGGTTGTGCCTGCGCTGTGCCGGTCTTGGCAGTATTGTCGGGGCCCTGCCCGGGCTTGGTGGAAGTGTTGTCGACTGGATCGCCTATGGCCATGTCGTTCAGACCGCAAAAGACAAATCGCAATTCGGCAAGGGCGATATTCGCGGTGTTCTGGCACCGGAAAGCGCAAACAATGCCAAGGAGGGCGGCGGGCTCGTTCCCACCTTGCTGTTTGGTATTCCCGGATCGGGCAGCATGGCCGTTTTCCTTGGCGGTATGGTCCTGATTGGTCTTGAAGCCGGCCCTGCAATGGTTGGGCGCGATCTTGATATCACCTACACGATCATCTGGTCGCTTGCGATTGCCAATGTGGTTGGTGCTGGTGGTGCATTGCTGATTTCACCTTTCGTCTCGCGTCTGACGACAATCAAATACGGTTACCTTGCGCCGTTCATGATTACGGTCATCTGCTTTGCCGCGTTTCAGGCGACGCGTTCCCTTTCCGATATGATCGCCTTGTTGGTGCTTGGTGTTCTTGGCGTGCTGATGAAACGCTTTGGCTGGCCTCGCCCGGCGTTTCTGATTGGTTTTGTGCTCGCATCCAACACGGAAACCTACCTTTATCAGGCCTTGCAATTCTACAACTGGGAATTTTTGACCCGTCCAGGTGTGGTAATTATCGCGGCTCTGACAGTCATTTCCGTTCTGATGGGGATGCGAAAACACCCGGTAAATCCGGTTGAAGAAGAAGAAAGCAGCCATTCCCACAATCCGAGACGCTGGCCGCAAATCCTGTTTGCGGGCGTGCTTCTGGCGTTCTTTGCGTTCGGAATTTGGGATGCAACGCAGCATTCCTTCCTTGGCAGTGTCTTTACCGGTGCGGTTTCGGTCGTGATGTTTGTCGTTTCGGCGATTTTGATCTGGCAATTGATTGTATCGCCACCGTCCCATGCGGCCAATTTTGATCATGAATTTGATCTTGAACATCAGGACGTGAAGCCGACCGCAGGTCTTTGGCACTACGTTCTTTGGGTTGCCGGAATGGTGGCCGCAACCGCCGTGTTTGGGTTCCTGATTGCGATTACCGGGTTCTTCATTGCCTTCCTTCGGGTCAAGGCAAAGGCATCGTGGCTTCGGACGTTGCTTTTAACCGGGCTTGCGATTGGCGGGCTTTGTGTTCTTGCGTGGTCACTGGTTCTCGATTTCCCGGCCGGGATACTTCAGGACCTGATTGAACTTCCCTGGCCGCTGGGGTGATCGACATGAAAAATACCGTGATTGTGAATGACCAACATGCCGTTCCCTGCGTGATGATGCGCGGCGGGACATCAAAAGGGCCGATCTTTTTGGCCAGTGATTTGCCCGAAGACGTTGCCGCGCGTGATCGTCTTTTGCTTGCGGCGATGGGGTCGCCAGACAAACGTCAGATTGATGGTATTGGCGGTGCCGATACGTTAACCAGCAAATCATGCATTGTTGCGCCGTCCAGACGACCGGATGCCGATGTCGAGTTCCTGTTTGCCCAGGTCGCCATCGATAGGGCAGAGGTTGATGTTAATCCGAATTGCGGGAACATGACCGCAGCCGTTGCCCCGTTTGCGATTGAGGCCGGTTTGGTGCCGGTTACAGGGGATCAAACGCTGGTCCGCATTTACAATAAAAATGTCGGTGCATTGGTTGACGTTCTGGTCGCGACACCCGGCGGAAAGGTGACCTATAGCGGGGATGCCGCGATTGATGGCGTGCCCGGGACTGCGTCCCCGCTGATATTGCGGTTCAAGGATATCATGGGCAGTAAAACCGGTCGGCTCCTGCCAACGGGGAAACCGATCAACTATATCGACGGGCTTGAAGTGACCTGTATTGATGTGGCGGTTCCGATGGTGATGTTTCGCGCCCGCGATCTTGGAATAACGGGGAACGAAACAAAGGCGCAGCTTGACGGCAATGCAGAACTGATTGCGCGGATGGAAGCCGTGCGCCGCAAAGCATCGGAACTGATGGGGCTAGGCGACTGTACCGGCAAGGTCGTGCCGAAAATGGCCATTCTGTCCGAGCCGACAAAAGGTGGCGATATTACATCGCGCTATTTTGTGCCGCATAATTGCCATGCGACCCATGCGGTGACCGGTGCGATTTGTGTTGCCAGTTGCGCATCACTTTCAGGAAGCATCGTTGATGGTATGATCAGTCTCAAGGCCTTGCCGCAACAGTGGATTCAGATTGAACATCCGAGTGGCATGATTGCAGTGGAACTTACCATCGAAGGATCGGGGCCAAATCTTTCGGTGATTTCCGGCGGGGTGATCCGCACCGCACGCCGGTTGTTTGAAGGTCGGGTTCTTGTTCCTGAAAATATTCTGACGGAGGTTTAGGGTCGTGGATGTTCTTTTATTGCCGGGCGACGGGATCGGACCGGAAATTACGGCTGTCACCCGCAATGTGCTTGAGGCATTGGATCGTTCATTTTCGCTGGGATTAAAATTTAGCAGCGAAGACGTTGGATTTGCATCATTGGAAAAACACGGTGCCACCATTACCCCGGAGTTGATCGAGCGTGCCCGCAAGGCTGATCTGACCATTCTGGGGCCGGTTGATACCGCACATTATCCTCCGGCAGATCAGGGCGGGATCAATCCTTCTGCGGCATTGCGCATCAATCTTGATCTGTATGCCAATGTAAGGCCTTCGAAGGTGTTTGAAGGTCTTCCTGCTTTGGCCCGGAATATGGATCTGGTGATTGTGCGTGAGAACACAGAAGGTTTTTATGCCGATCGCACCATGTATGCGGGCACCGGCGAGGTGATGCCAACCCCTGATCTTGCGCTGGCGATGCGCAAGGTGACGCGCCAGGGAAGTTACCGGGTGTCGGCATTTGCTGCGCGCCTTGCGGCCAAACGTCGCGGACATTTAACTATTGTTCACAAAGCCAATGTTTTAAAGCTCAGCGACGGTCTGTTTTTATCCGAAGCAGAGAAAGCCGCAGCCGAGCAGGGTGGACTTACGGTTCGCGAAGAACATGTTGATGCGATGGCATCACTTCTGGTCAGAACGCCAGATGCGTTTGACGTGATTGTAACGACCAACATGTTTGGTGACATCCTTTCGAATGAGGCGGCGGAGCTGGCCGGTGGGCTTGGGCTTTCCGGGTCACTCAATGTCGGGGATGAAAATGCGATTGCGCAGGCATCGCATGGTTCAGCCCCCGATATTGCAGGCAAGAATATCGCCAACCCCGTATCGCTTTTGCTGTCGACCGTTTTGCTTCTGGATTGGAAGGGGGCAGAAGCTGGCCGCGGCGATTTGCAGCAGGCTGCAAACAGGCTGGATAAGGCAATTTCCGAAATGCTCAAAAGTCCGGACACGCGAACAGCAGACCTTGCCGGATCATTGTCTTGTCGTGATTTTGGTTCGGTTTTGGCCGATAGGCTTCGCTGAAAACTTATAAAAGAGCCCCTGTCGCAATGCGGACAGGGGCTTTCGAAACTTCAGTTGAAGCGCAATTCTATTCGTTTATGTGATTGAGAGCTTCGACGAGGCACAGAAGCGCCATGGATTGGCCATAGCCGGTGGGGTGCAGGGGGATGTTCTTGTAGAATTCAAGGTCATGTCCCATGCGGGTGCCGTAGGAAACCTGTTGCACGACGCCATTACTGTCGATGTTTTCGAGCACCGCATGCAGGGCCTTTTGACCGGCCGTTTTCCAGCTTTCGGGGCCAAGGCCCAGCCGATATCCTTTGAGCAGCGCATAGCCGATTGCAGAGGTTGCCGAGATTTCCTCGTAAGAAGTTGGATCATCGACCAGTGTGTGCCATGTGCCGTTCGCGGTCTGATAGTCGATCAGGCTTGATAGCTGTGCCTTGACCACCCACAGCAGATAGCGGCGCGTGGCGGCATCAAGATCGGCAAGATCAATCAGATCGAGTATTCCTGCCGAAATCCATGAATTGCCGCGCGCCCAGCGCGCACGGGCGAAATTGTGATTTCCATCGAAGGTCCAGCCATGGAACCACAGGCCGGTTTCGGGTTCGCATAGATAGTGGGTGTGGACCAGAAACTGGAATTTGGCTTCGTCGATCAGGTCTTTTCGGCCGGAAGCCTGACCGTAGGATGCCAGAAACAGGGCGAGCATGAACAGGGTGTCGTCCCACAGTTCGCCGTTATTGATCTTGTCTGAAACATCGTGCTGGAACCCGCCTGACGTGGTGCGCGGGGCTTCTGCGATCAGGCGGTTTGCCCAATCGTCAAGAACAGGTTCCCATCGAGGATCCCGGGTCTGCTGCCACAGAATGGACAGGGCCAGCATGGGGGCTGTCGTGTTCACATTCTGGGGCGGCAGGCCCCGGGAAAGCTGTTTTTCGTACCAATTTTCCAGAATGCTCCGCGCTTCTGCGTCTCCGGTCTGGAGCCAGAGTTGCGCAATTCCGTACAGACCGACACCCTGTGGCCATTCCCAACTATCGAAACTGACATAATCACCGGCTGTTCCATCAAGGTTCGGCTCGTTGAATTGTCCTTCGTCTCGCAGGTTACGTAAGCCTGTCACTATCTGAGAGATTTTATCTTTCAATTCGTGGTGAAGGCTGACGGTATCGGTTCCCATTATTATGTCTCGCTGTTTTTTCTGAAGGAATTTGGTGGCGCGGAGCGGAAAATTATTCGGTTTCGAGAATCTGGGTCAGAAGACCGCCGAAATCCGGATCGTTGCGATACTCGTCAAGCAGCGGCATGACTTTTTCGCGGAAGGGGGCCTGATCCGGGGAGACAAAGGTCACGCCCATCTTTTCTGCTTCTGCGGTTGAATCCTTGACGGCCTGATCCCAAAGCGCGCGGAAGGATTCTGTTGCGTGAAGAGCAGCTTCCTTGAGGATGGTGTTCTGTTCGTCGGTGAGTTTTTCTGCCGCCGCGTTGGAGATCACCAGGAAGTCGGGAATACGAAGATGTTCGTCCTGCGAATAGAATTTGGCGACTTCGCCGTGACGACCGATGGTCAAAGCCGTGACGTTGTTTTCCGCACCATCAATCACGCCCATTTGCAGGGCCGTGTAGATTTCGGCGTAGGGCATCGGTGTCGGGGAGCCCCCCATCATTTCGACCATGCGGATCGAGCTGTTGGAGTTCAGAACCCGGATTTTCTGGCCAGCAAGATCTTCTGGCGTATTGATCGGTTTATCGGTGGTATAGAACGAACGTGCGCCGCTGTCGAAGAAGGTCAGGCCTACAAAGCCGCTGCCTTCTGTGGCGTTATAAACCTCGTCCGCGACTGGTCCGGTCATGACGCGATAGAAATGGTCTTCGCCCTTGAAGATATAAGGCAGGGTGAATGCCTTGAATACAGGGTCAAAGTTTTCGAGGTTGCCTGCACTGACGCGGGTCATGTCAACCGCACCGTTCTGAAGCTGTTCGAGGACTTCGCGCTCGGACCCCAGAACCGCATTTAAAAACAGCTGAATGGTAACTTCGCCGTCTGTGCGTTCTTTCACTTCATCGGCGAATTGCTGCAAGGCTGTACTGGTCGGGTGGTCTGCTGACAGCGAGTTAGCCAAAGTCAAACGTGTTTTCGCCTCTGCCTGGCCGACCGTAAGAGTGGCGATTGCTGTTAAGGTCAAGGCAAGTTTCTGATATTTCATTGTTTTCCTCCCTTGGATTTTTTTCCGCCCGATTGGCGGTGACGAAAATGTCACCGCATTTCATCGATGACATGTGGATAAAACTGTCATTGTGAAAATAAAATTTCCATATGTAATAAATTTTCATTCATGGGCGGCAAAACAAACATGCGGAAACCGCGTGAAAGGGGCATCGGCATTCACGTTTGGGACAGATTGCGCGCCAATATCTTTGAGGTCAGAGATTTGTCCGGGTTTGATAATCTTTTGAATGTGATGGAGCGCAGTATGACTGCGCAGCGCCGGTTGCGTCATTCTGTTTTAACGTGTAAGCCCGGTTCTGAAATGTTTATGAAAATAATTTTCAGATTGCAGATATTGTTTTCACATCGCATGGTCTGGGGATAATCGACATAAAAATAATGCCTGTCTGCGCCAGGCAACTTCGACGGAGGAAACGCGAAGTGTTGCAATCTCTCAAGCATGGTATTGAGCGCCTGCTGCTGGTGATTATTTCAATCACGCTGTGCTGCATGGTGGTCCTGATGCTGTGGCAGGTTTTCACCCGCTATGTGCTGGCAACGCCTGCCTTGTTCACGGAAGAAACGCTTCGATTTACGATGATCTGGATGGCGCTTCTGGGGTCGGCTTACTGTTTTGGCAGTCGTAAACATCTGTCGCTTGATCTGCTGGTTTTTCTGGGGCCGATGTGGTGGCGCAAAGGGCTGGCGATGCTGAACGGGGTTATTTCCATCGCATTTGCCAGCTTTACGATGCTGATCGGTGGCTGGGGGGCGAGCATGTCGGCAATGGCGCAGCTTTCGCCGATCATGCAGATCCCGATGGGGATGGTTTACCTTGCGGTTCCGGTGTCGGCGGGCCTGATCATTCTGTTGCAGGCCCTTAATATTATTCTGATCGGTCTGGGCCAACTGGCGCCGGTTGAAGAAGTGCAGGAGACAGCCTGAAATGGATGTGATTATTGATTTCATGCTTGATCCTGCCGGTGCGGCAGTAGTGCTTTTTGCACTGTTTTTCGGCCTTCTGGCCCTGGGAACGCCGATTTCGATTGCGATTGGTGTTTCTTCGGTTGTGACGGGCTTTGCCTATCTGCCTTCACAGGTTATCAGTTTCGTCAGCGCCCAAAAGATGTTTTCGGGCATCGACAGTTTTACACTTTTGGCCATCCCGTTTTTTGTCCTGGCGGGGAACATCATGAACAAGGGCGGCATCGCAATCCGCCTGATCAATCTGGCGAAATTGCTGGGCGGGCGTATGCCCGGTGCCTTGGCGCATACCAATGTGCTGGCCAATATGCTGTTTGGTTCGATTTCCGGGTCGTCCATTGCCGCCGCCGCTGCTGTTGGTGGTGTTATGGGGCCGTTGCAGCGCAAAGAGGGGTATGATCCCGCATTTTCGGCAGCGGTGAATATTGCATCGGCGCCAACTGGCATTCTGATCCCGCCAAGCGGACCGTTAATCCTGTTTTCGCTGGTGTCGGGTGGGACGTCGATTTCGGCCCTGTTCCTTGGTGGGTATCTTCCGGGCATCCTGATGGGGCTTTCGGTCATGATGGTCATTACCTTTTTTGCCGTGCGCCGTGGATATCGCACCGAAGGTAGTGTCGGCTGGTCGGAAGTGCTGCATGTGATATGGCAGGCTTTGCCGCCATTATTGATGATTATTCTTGTTATCGGCGGCATTGCGATCGGGGCGTTTACCGCGACCGAAGGGGCGGCGGTTGCCGTTCTGTATTCATTTGTTTTGTCGTTGATGTACCGGATGGCGAGCTTGCAGGAATATCTGGAAGCTTTGAAATCCTCGGCGGTTACCAGTTGTTCGATCCTGTTTCTGATCGCTGCATCGGGCATCATGTCCTATGTCATGACGATTGCCGGTATTCCGGATGTCATTGCCGAGGCCATTCTGACCTTTGACAATCCCATTGTGATTTTGCTGGTGATGAATGTCTGTCTGCTGATCATCGGGTTTTTCATGGATCTGACGCCGGCAGTGTTGATTTTCACCCCTATCTTTTTGCCGATTGCGACCGAAATCGGTATTCATCCGGTGCATTTGGGGATCATCATGATCTTTAACCTTGGGGTGGGATCGATGACGCCACCAGTCGGGAGTGTCCTTTTTGTCGGGTGTGCGGTTGCCAATCTGCGCATTGATCAGGTGGTAAGGCCAATCCTGCCGTTCTTCTTTGCGACATCGGTGGCCTTGCTTCTGACCACTTATGTCCCCTGGATCACGTTGGCATTGCCACGTTTCCTTGGGCTGATGTGACGTTCACCCATACCTAATCCTATCCAAGCGGAGTTATATCATGAATGCGTTCTCGCTGAGCGGTCGAAAAGCTTTGGTAACCGGTGCCAATGCCGGAATAGGGCAGGCTATTGCCGTCGCCATGGCACGCGCAGGTGCGGAAGTTGTCTGTGCGGGACGGCGAAGCTGTAGCGAAACGGTTGCAATGGTCGGTGATGCGGGTGGTGTCGCAAGCGAAGTCATTGTTGATTTTGCTGATCCGATGGCGGGGGCGGCCCTGTTTGAAGGGGCCAATATCGACATTCTGGTCAACAATGCGGGGATTATCCGCCGCGCCGATTGTATCGATTTTACCGAGGAAGACTGGGACGCCGTCATGGATGTGAATGCCAAGGCGGTGTTCTTTACCGCGCAGGCGTTTGCCAAGGAGGTCTTTGCGCGCGGCGGGCAGGGCAAGATTGTGAATATCGCATCGCTTTTATCGTTTCAGGGGGGCATTCGGGTTCCGTCCTACACCACATCCAAGCATGGTGTGGCCGGTTTGACCCGTATTCTGGCAAATGAATGGACGGCACGCGGTATCAATGTGAATGCGATTGCGCCGGGCTATATCGCGACAAGCAATACACAGGCGTTGCGTGATGATCCTGATCGCTCTGCGGCCATTCTGGAACGTATCCCGGCCGGGCGTTGGGGGCGTCCTGATGATATCGCGGAAACGGCGGTTTATCTGGCAGCGCCCGCGTCTGATTATGTTTCAGGTGCAATCCTGAATGTCGATGGCGGCTGGCTTGCGCGATAGGGCGGTTTGTGGCGCCCTGATCACGTTTGGCCGATCATGTCTGTCAGCGTAGTTTTGCCGGTGGCGGGCCGACGCTTTCGCGGTTAATGAGCTCGCACGCCAATTCAATCCGGCGTGCGGGCATTTCAATATCGGCATTGGTCAGTCGGCAGGTTTCAATCAGCAGATCCAGCGACAGCGCGCCGACTGTCTGCATCGGAATTTTGACCGATGTCAGCGCGGGTGACATGTATTGGCCTTGGGGCAGGCCATCAATGCCGACCACAGAAACATCTTTCGGGACGTTGTACCCCTTGGCTTGCAGGGCGGAAACAGCGCCGACAGCCAGAATATCGCCAGCAGCGACAATGGCGCTGAAAGAAAGGTTGCTACCGATGACCTCGGTAATGCGCTGGCTGGCGGCTTCGGCGGTCCAGTCGTCGATATCAATCACATAGTCGGGATTGTAATGTTCGGCCATGGCGTCGCGCCATCCTTCGAAGCGGCGCTGGATCGTGCGCCTGCCGGGGCGATTGAGAAACAGGATATGGCGGTGTCCTTGATTGATAAGATGTTTGGTCGCCAGGGAGGCCGCAGATCGATTGCATGGCGTGACCGAGCTTAGCTGCATTTCCGGATCGTCACCATTGACCAGGACGGCAGGCATATCCGAGGCGCGCACATAATCGAGTGTCGCATCATCGACGGAAACAAGCAAAAGACCGATCAAATCCGGGGCCTGTGCCGCGTTGTAGAGGTCTTCGAAGCGTTGATTGGGCTGATAGATGTAAGATTCTATGCGGATGTCCCGGCTTTCGGCGCGTTCGCGAACCCCTTCAAGAACATACATGGTGAACTGGCTGCGTTTGAAATCGATCATGGCCTCTTGCGAGGAAACAATCAGGACCTTTTGCCCGGCAGTGGTGCTTGAAACGGCGTAGTTCATTTCAATGGCAGCAGCCCGGATTCTGGAGGCGAGATGTTCGCGGACGTAGCCATTGCCGCTTAGGGCGCGTGATACCGTTGCCGTGGAAACCCCAAGACGCGAGGCGATGTCGCTTATCTTCGTGCGTCCGCTAAGTGCCATGTTTTGCCCTTTCCTGATTTTCACCAGTTTGTGGAATTTATTTACATATTGCACGAAAAATTTCTTGGTGTGATGTTTTTTCTTGTGCGGAACAGGAAGCGATCTTCCTGCTTCTGCGAATTTATAAAGTGTGTCACCGGCAAAAACGGTGGCGGAACGTGCAGGAAAATCCTTAGGAGATATCCCGTGGCTATGGAACAACGCTATGGTGCCGGTCCCGATCAGATCGATGGAATGAACACGTCGCAGTTGCGCGAGAATTTTATGGTCGAAGGGCTATTTACGCCGGGCCAGATCAGCTTTGCGTACACTCATTTTGATCGGATGATTGTCGGTGGTGCCGTACCCGGAGAAAAGGCACTTGGCTTTGGCGATGGCAAAGATGTCGGGACGAACCTGTTCTTTGATGCGCGTGAAATGGGCATTGCGAACCTTGGCGGTGCGGGCTGGATCGAGGTGGACGGAACGCGGTATGAGCTTGCAAACCGTGATGTTCTCTATATCGGCCGTGGTGCTGAAACCGTTTCACTGGGCAGTGATGACGCCAAAAGCCCGGCACGTTTTTATATGAATTCGGTCCCGGCGGGGCATTCAGTGCCGACGCGTCTGATCACGCGTGCAGAATCCAAAATCCTTGAGATAGGAGATGCCGAGAAAAGTAATCGCCGTTCCCTGGCGATGTATATTCATCCAGAGGTCGCGCCATCCTGTCTGTTGCTGATGGGCATTACCGATCCGGCGAAGGGTTCGGTCTGGAACACCATGCCGCCGCATCTGCATGAGCGGCGCATGGAAGCGTATTGCTATTTCGACCTTTCGGATGAAGACCGGGTTATGCATTTCATGGGGCGCCCGGATAATACCCGCCATCTGGTTGTGGCAAATGGCGATGTCGTCCTGTCGCCGGCATGGTCCATTCATATGGGTGCGGGCACGGGGCCGTATGGTTTTGTGTGGGGCATGACCGGGGAAAATCAGGAATATACCGATGTTTCGCCGGTTGCCATTAAGGAGCTGCGTTAAGTCATGCTGCTTAAATCCGGAGCATCCGTTCCTTATTGGCAGGTCACGTCGCTTGAAGAACGGGCATATGATGTGGCGGATATGCCGATGGAAGGCGAGATGGATTCAACCTTTTTCCTGACAAAGGAAAAGAATTTCATCCCGCATACCTATCCCTGCCGGACAGCCTATATTGCCGAACGCCGTGGCAAAGAAATTGCCGAACTGCCGTTCCCTGACTGGCGGAAGGCAAGAAATATTTTGCCAGGTGGATCACCGTTTCTGGATCTTTCGGGGTTCTGGTTCCGGGCAACCCATATTCAGGGGTGGGCGAGAACGGCGATCAATGCCATGGATGCAGGCCCAGCGCGGTTGCGATTGGGTATTTGTGGGGCCGCGCGCGTGTATGTGAACGGGCGGGCGGTTGCGTGGCTTTCGCCCGCGACCCGCAACGCCATGGACGAGGTCGAGTTTGAGGCCAATCTGAAACAGGGCCACAACGAGGTTGCCGTCCAGTTTGAAGATCTGTGCGAGCGCGATGCGGTTATCCGTATTGCGCTTGTCTGGATTGACGGCCCAAAGGCAGAGGCGGGGAATTGTTTTCCGGCGGAACCTGAGAGCGTATATGCGGTCGAGGCGGCCGTTGATGCCATGCATCTTGATCGTAAATTCTATGACAGTGATGATATCTGGCTTGTCATGCCTGTGCCGTTTCCGGACAAGGTTCGCGGCCGGGTCAGGGTTGCCGGTCATTTCATGTCGCATGATCATGATGATGTGACGTTTGAAATTCCCGCGGGGGCAGATCGTGTGCGTCTGGCATCGTCGAACGATTTTCCGGCAGATTACCGGTATTTCGGATTTGCGTTCCAGTGCGGCGATTTTGCATCCGAAGCGCGGCTTGGCGCGGAGGTTAGCTGGCGCTCTGTAACCGGGCGAGCACCGGAAAGTCTTGAGGCGCGCATTGCCGAAAGCCTTGCATGGATTGCAAAGAACGGTGAAACCGATACCGAAACCGCACTTGCCTGTGCGGCCGTCGGGGATGAGGTGGCGTTGGCGCGTGCCGAGGCAATCATCAACACGGCTTTGCCGGGGATCGAGCAGTGTTTTGACTGTGCTGATTTTGCGCTGGTTCCGTTGTTGTGGACACGCATTGTGTTTGCGGATCGGCTCCCGGTATCTTTGGTCGCGCGTATCGATGCCGCCATTCTGGAATTCCGTTACTGGATGGATGAGCCGGGCAACGATGTTCAATGGTATTTCTCGGAAAACCATGCGTTATTGTTCCATACTTCTGCCTATCTGGCCGGGAACCTGTTGCCGCAGTCGCATTTCCGGCGCGCAGATCGGAATGGCACCGCGCAGAAGCAAGTCGGTTATGAGCGCCTGATGGCGTGGTTCGATCATTTCGAAGCAGCCGAAATGGCGGAATTCAATTCCGGAACCTATTTCCCGATTGATCTTAAAGGGCTGGCGGCCCTGTTTGCGCTTGCACCCGACGAAGTCATTCGGAAACGCGCATCTGGGGCCATTGCCCGACTGATCACCATGATTGCCAATTCGGCGCATCACGGCGTCATTACCGGGGCGCAGGGCCGAAGTTACGAGCATTCACTTTGCGTCGCCGACACATTGGAGCTGAACGGTCTTGCCAGATTGTTGTGGGGCAAAGGGCAGTTTGGGGCGCATGTGAATTGCCTGGCCCAGATGGCTTTGGCGTTGCGTGATCATGGGCTTGAATTGCCTGATCTTGCCGACATTGCCTGTTGGGAGAAACGCGATACCGCACAGGAATGGACTTTCTGGCAGGGAGAAAATGCGTTTTGCCGATTGTATCATTACAAAACCAGTGAAACCGCGATGGGAAGTGCCGCACTTTATCGTTGGCGGGACTGGGGATATCAGGAAACGCTTCTTCAGGCGCGGATCGGTCGCGAACCGGGCGCACAGATATTCATCAACCACCTTGGTGAGATAGTCCAGTCCGGTTTCGGGCGCCCGTCCTTCTGGGGCGGATCGGCAAGTGTTCCGCGCGTTCAGCAATATCGTGATCTTGCGATTGTCCGGTTTGAAGGTGTGGCGCCGCAACCTGATTTTACCCATGCATGGTTCCCGACATTGGCGTTTGATGAATGGCACGTCGATGGAGATCGGGCGTGGGCACGTTCGGGCGAAGGGGCGTTGATTGTATCAGCTTCCGGTCCGCTGGAACTTGTGCAAACAGGCGGCTCTGCCGGGCATGAATTGCGTCTTTCCGGACGCGATAGCATTTGGGTTGTCCGGCTGGGCCATTGCCGTGATTTGGCGAAATTTGCAGCCGATCATGAGCTCAGGGTTCATGTCGATACGGATGGCACATATCGTATCGAAGATACGCAATATGGCACGGTGTTGTTCCATCAGAGCGGCGTTGTCACAGCCGAAGGCAGGACGCTTGATCCGATGGAATGGACGCTTAAGGGCGACCGCAAGGAATTGCCGGTGGTTCAGTGAGGGAGCCGAGACCTCCCGTCGGCTCCTGAATGATGAAGGCCGGAATAGCAGAAGTGCTGTTCCGGCCTTTTTATTATCGGTGGCGTATTGACGGTCAAATTGCAGCCTGTCTTGAGCATGTTGCTTGGCTGTTTGGAACGCATCTTTGGGAAGCGCAGGCCGTTTGGGGTGTGAAACACACCAAAGAAGGATGGAAACCATGCCTGCAAAATCAAAAGCACAGCAGAGGGCAGGGATATTGGCGCTTTTGGCCAAGCGGAAGGGCAAGCCTGAACATAAGTCGGACTTCTGAGCCCTTCCGATAATGCCGTGGGTTAAAGGTCGTCGATTTTTACACGCCGTTCCTCGCGGGCCGACAGGGCAACCGCGTGGATGACCTTTTCGAATTCAAAGGCATCGTCAAAGCCCGGATAGGCGGCGTGATTGTCGCGGATGGCGCGCAGAAGGGCGGCGGCTTCGATGACCTTGAGGTCGTTAAAGCCAAGCTGATGACCCGGTGCCGGACAGAAATTGCCATAAGGCGGATGTTCGGGGCCGGTCAGGATGGTGGTGAAGCCCTGTTTTGCTGCCGGGCCTTCGTTGCGGTAAAGCTGCAATTCGTTCATGCGTTCCTGATCAAAGCACAGCATGCCCTTGGTGCCGTGGACTTCCCACGCCAGCCGGCTTTTGCGGCCCCATGCCGAACGCGATGTTGAAATGCTGCCCTGAACACCGCTGGCAAAGCGGACAAGGGCGGTTGCCGTGTCCTCGTTTTCGACCTTTGCCCGGCCTGATCCATCGGCCAGCGGGCGTGTATCGTGAACGGTCTGCATATCGGCAATCAGGCTGTCGATCGGGCCGACAAGACCATAGGTCATTGACACCAGATGGCATCCCATATCCCCCAACGCCCCCAATCCGGCATCGGCAATCGTGCTGCGCCAGGTCCATGGCAGTTCGGGATTGGCCTGATAATCCTCGTCCACCCAGCCGCGGAAATGCACGATGTCACCAATCGCACCCTCGCGGAGCAATTTACAGGCATGGGTGAAGGCGGGGTTTTTGATGTAATTGTAGCCGACCATGGTTTTGACCCCGGCATTGCGCGCCGCATCGCGCATCGCGCGCGCCTGATCAAGTGTCAGGGCCAGCGGCTTTTCGCAATAGACATGCTTGCCCGCCGCAATTGCGGCCAGTGCCATGTCAAAATGCAGCATATTGGGGGTGGTGATCGATACGATATCGACCGCCGGATCGGCAATCAGCGCCTTCCAGTCATCGGTGGCACGCGCAAAGCCGAACTGATCGGCCATGGTTTGGGCCTTATCCGCCGGGGTGTCGCATAGCAGTTCAAGCCGCACATCGGGGACATCGCCCATCACGGCGCGCACCGCACCAAATGCAAGCGCATGCGCCTTGCCCATGAAACCGGTGCCGATCAGGCCAATTCCGATTGATGCCATTTCGCTGGACTCCCTGCCGATATCAAAATAGAATTTTTATTCTATAAAATGGATGATCATGGAATACATCCAGCGTCAAGCAAAAACAAAAACAGGAAACCCGTACGCCATGACGGACCAAACCGCGCCGGTCTCGCTTGAGGAATTCAATCATCGTCTTGCTGAAATATCGGAGGCAATGCCCAAAAGATTGAGGCAATGCGCCGAATTCGTTGCCCAGAATACCGACCGTATTGCGGTTTCAACCGTGGCGGAACTATCCGCCGGGGCAGGGGTGCAGCCATCGGCCTTCATGCGGTTTTGCCAGTTGCTGGGCTTTTCGGGATTTTCCGAAATGCAGAAAATGTTTCGCGAAACATATGCCCAGAAATGGCCCGATTACGCGACGCGATTGGAAAACCTGCGGGCAAGCGGGGCCGATAGCCCTAGCGCGCTTCTGGCCGAGTTTGTCGAGGCCGGACGGCTGTCGCTTGAAAATCTGGCATCGTCGATTGATGCTGGGTCGCTTGAAGAGGCGGTTGATGTGCTGGCCGCAGCCCCGATGATCCATATTGTCGGCTTCAGGCGGGCATTCCCGGTCGCGAGTTATTTATCCTATGCGTTTGAAAAAATGGACATCCCGGCAGTGCTGCATGACGGGGTGGGGAAGCTTAACCCGCGCCACGCCATCCGCAAGGGCGATGTCATGATTGCCATTACCTTTGCCCCCTATTCGCAGGAAACCATCGATCTGGCAGCCTATGCGCGGGGACTCGGCAACCCGGTGGTGGCGATTACCGATACGATGACCAGCCCGCTTCGGCGGATTGACGCCCTGACCCTTGCGGTGTCCGAAGTCGATGTTGGTGCGTTCAGGGCGCTGTCGGCCACGCTTTCGCTGGCGATTTCGTTGGCGGTTGCGATTGGGGCAAAACGGGATCGGGCAAACGAATAGAAAAAATTTGTTGCATCAAAATGAAAATGGAATAAAAATTCCATTCATCGAATTCGGGGTACCTGACCCCGAAGCGAGGCCCGGTAAAAAGTGACGCCTTAAGAAATCACAGGCCGGACCGTTCACTGAACATTCAGTCGACGCATCGGGGCGCAACATGCGGCCCCGTTTCAAAGCCACTAGGGAGGCTAACGATGAAGAAGACTTTGACCGCAATTGCGGCCGCTGCCATTGCCTTTGCCGGTTTGACCGGGACTGCTTCGGCAGAAAACGAGAAATTCGTTCTGATCAGCCATGCGCCGGACTCGGACAGCTGGTGGAACACCATCAAGAATGCCATCAAGGTCGCAGGCGACCAGATGGAAGTCACGGTTGATTACCGTAACCCGCCGACCGGCGATCTGGCCGATATGGCCCGTATCGTTGAACAGGCGGCTGCCACCAACCCGGACGGCATTATCGTTACCATCGCCGATTTCAACGTGCTTAAAGGCCCGATCATGGATGCGGTTGATCGCGGTATTCCGGTGATCACAATCAATTCCGGCACAGTTGAACAGTCGGCCGAGCTTGGCGCGCTGATGCATGTTGGCCAGCCGGAATATGATGCCGGTTTCGGGGCGGGCAAACGCGCCGCAGCCGCCGGTGCGAAATCATTCGTCTGTGTGAACCATTATATCACCAACCCGGCATCGGTTGAACGTTGCCGTGGCTTTGCCGATGCGCTTGGCGTCGAACTTGGCAGCCAGATGATCGATAGCGGCATGGACCCGTCGGAAGTAAAGAACAAGGTTGCGGCGTATCTTAATTCCAACCCGGATGTGGATGCGATCCTGACCCTTGGTCCGAATTCGGCGCACCCGACCCTGGCGGCTGTTCGTGATGCCGGTCTTGCCGGTCAGATCATGTTTGGCACGTTCGATCTTTCAAGCGAAATTGCGGATGCGATCAAAAAGGGCGAAATCAACTTTGCCATCGATCAGCAGCCTTACCTTCAGGGGTATCTGCCGGTCGTTATCCTGACCAACTACGCACGATATGGTGTTCTGCCGTCCGGCAACATCAATTCCGGTCCTGGTTTCATCACCAAGGACAATATCGCGCTTGTTGAAAAATACGCTGGCGAATTCCGTTAAGTGTTACCTCCCGTCAGGGGGCTGGCATCTGGCCGCCCCCTGGCAAAACTCACCTGCCATTAAAAGAGTGATGTCATGACGGACGAGCGGCTCAAGCAAGTCTCAACCCTTCGACGTGCCATGATCCGACCGGAACTGGGTGCTATTTGCGGCACGATCCTGGTCTTTGTTTTCTTCTTCATGATCGCGGGCGATAGCGGCATGTTCTCGCCCGAAGGGGTCCAGAACTGGGGCGTGGTTTCTGCGCAGTTTGCCATTATCGCCGTTGGCGCCTGTCTTTTGATGATTGCTGGCGAATTTGATCTGTCGGTCGGGTCGATGATCGGCTTTGCCGGGGTGGTGATTGCCATTCTGTCGGTGCATATGGGATGGCCGGTGTGGCTGTCGATCATTGCGGCCTTCGTCGTTTGTGTCGCCCTTGGCGCGCTAAACGGGTTCCTTGTGATCAAGACCGGACTGCCAAGCTTTATCGTCACGCTGGCGTTTCTTTATATCCTGCGCGGTCTGACCATCTGGCTATCTATCCTGACCACGCGCCAGACAATTATTGGCGGTGTCAAGGAAGCCGCAGAGGGCGATCCGCTGGCGTTTCTGTTTGGCGGGGTGATTTTCAAGGATCTGTTCCAGTGGTTTGCCGATCTGGGGCTGCTTGATACCTTTACGCGCGGTTCGCGTGCCGGTCAGCCGGTTGTCGAAGGCCTGCCGATGCTGATGGTTTGGGCGTTGGCTCTGGTGATTTTCGGGCACTGGCTTTTGACCAAAACCCGTTTCGGGAACTGGATTTTCGCATCCGGCGGGGATGCACAGGCAGCACGCTATGTCGGCGTTCCGGTTAATCGGGTCAAAATCCTGATGTTCATGTTTACCGCGTTCTGTGCCACGGTTTTCGCCACCTGTCAGGTGATGGAATTCGGTTCGGCCGCGGCAGACCGCGGGCTTTTGAAAGAATTTGAAGCGATCATCTGTGTGGTGATCGGTGGCGCGCTTTTGACCGGGGGATATGGTTCGGTCATCGGGGCGGCACTTGGCGCGCTGATTTTCGGTGTGGTTCAGCAGGGGCTGTTTTTTGCCGGGGCTGAAAGTTCGCTGTTCCGTGTGTTCCTGGGCGGTATCCTGATCCTTGCCGTCATCATGAACACCTATATCCGCCGCATGATCACGGGAGAACGGTGATGAGCACGCCATTGATTGAAATGAACAATATCGAAAAGCATTTTGGTCCGGTGATTGCGCTGGGCGGGGTGTCATTCGATGTGATGGAAGGCGAATGTCATTGTCTTCTGGGCGATAATGGTGCGGGCAAATCGACCTTTATCAAAACCATGTCGGGGGTCCATAAACCGACCAAGGGCACGATGAAGGTCAGCGGCAAGGAAATCACATTTGACAGCCCGCGTGATGCCATGGAAAACGGTATAGCCACGGTTTATCAGGATCTGGCGATGATCCCGTTGATGTCGGTGACGCGCAATTTCTGGATGGGGCGTGAGCCACGCAAAAGTTTCGGCCCGTTCAAATGGATCGATTTCGATCATGCCAATTCCGTCACGCTGAACGAAATGGCGCGTATGGGAATTAACCTGCGCGAGCCGGAACAGGCGGTCGGCACCCTGTCGGGGGGCGAGCGGCAGACGGTGGCGATTGCGCGTGCGGTCTATTTTGGTGCCAAGGTCCTTATTCTGGATGAGCCGACATCGGCCCTTGGCGTGCGGCAGACATCCAATGTGCTGGCGACCATCGACCGTGTGCGCAAATCGGGCATCGGGGTGATTTTCATTACCCATAACGTGCGCCATGCGATGGCGGTAGGCGACCGTTTCACTGTTTTGAACCGCGGGCAGACGCATGGCACGGCAAAGCGAGGCGAAATCAAACCCGAAGAATTGCAGGATCTGATGGCAGGTGGTCAGGAACTGGCCGAGCTTGAAGGATCGCTTGGGGGGACGATCTGATGAAAAAGCTTGATGTCATTACCATCGGAAGATCATCGGTCGATCTTTATGGTGCGCAGATCGGCGGCCGCCTTGAGGATATGGCATCCTTTAGCAAATATATCGGCGGATCGCCCACCAATATGGCGTGCGGTACTGCGCGGCTTGGCCTGAAATCAGCGCTAATCACGCGGGTCGGGGACGAGCATATGGGTCGGTTCATCCGTGAACAGCTTGTGGCCGAAGGGGTGGATGTGCGCGGGGTGATTACCGACCCCGAACGCCTGACGGCGCTGGTCCTTTTGGGCGTGCGCGATCAGGAACAGTTTCCGTTGATTTTCTATCGCGAAAACTGTGCCGATATGGCGTTGTGCGAGGATGATATTGATCCCGAATTCATCGCCGATGCGCGGTGCGTCACGGTGACGGGGACGCATTTATCGCATCCGCGCACGCGGGCCGCGGTTCTGAGGGCGTTGAAACTGGCGCGGGAAAACGGGGCCAAAACGGCCCTTGATATCGATTACCGGCCCAATCTTTGGGGATTGTCGGGGCATGGGGACGGTGAAAACCGGTTCATTGCATCGGACAAAGTCACCAAGGAACTGCAATCGACCCTGCATCTGTTTGATTTGATTGTCGGGACCGAGGAAGAATTTCACATTGCCGGTGGTACGACCGATACCCTTGAGGCGCTTGAAAATGTCCGGGTTACGTCGCATGCGACGCTGGTGTGCAAACGCGGGCCGATGGGGGCGGTTGCCTTTACCGGCAAGATCGGCGCGAAGCTTGATGATGGTATTTCCGGCCCCGGTTTCCCGGTCGAGGTGTTTAACGTTCTAGGCGCTGGCGACGGGTTCATGTCCGGCCTGCTCAAGGGCTGGCTGACCGATCAGGATTGGGAAACGTCGCTTAAATATGCCAATGCCTGCGGGGCGTTTGCCGTATCGCGGCATGGCTGCACGCCGGCCTATCCAAGCTGGGAAGAATTGCAGTTCTTTTTCAAGCGAGGGATCAAAACCCCGGCATTGCGTCATGATGCGGAGCTTGAGCAGATCCATTGGTCGACCAACCGGATTGGTGACTGGCCGGAAATGCGGGTTTTTGCATTTGATCACCGGATGCAGCTTGAAGACCTGGCCGATGAGGTTGGCGTTTCGCGCGACCGGATCGGGCCGTTCAAGGAGCTTTGCCTACGTTCCGTGCGGGATGTTGCGGGCGACAAATCGGGTTATGGCATCCTGTGCGAACCGCGCCTTGGCCGTGATGCGCTTTATGCCGCAGCCGGTACCGGGCTTTGGATCGGGCGGCCGGTTGAATTGCCGGGATCGCGTCCGTTACGATTGGAAATTGGCCCTGATATTGGCAGCAAGCTTGCGGAATGGCCGGTCGAGCATGTGGTGAAGGTGCTGTGTTTCTATCACCCCGATGACGACGCGGCGATGAAGGCCGATCAGGAAGAAACCATCAAGCGACTGGCAGACGGGGCACGGGCCAACCGGCTTGAATTCCTTTTGGAAATCATCCCGTCAAAGGTGGCGGCATGTAATGATCAGACGACGGCAAAGATCATCGAGCGGTTTTATGAAATCGGGGTTTATCCCGATTGGTGGAAGCTGGAACCGATGAAGTCGAACGCGGCATGGCGTCATGCCTGTGACATGATTTCGCGCCATGATCCTTATTGCCGGGGTATCGTCGTTCTGGGTCTTGAAGCGCCCGAAGCCGAACTGGTGGCAAGTTTCGAAGTTGCCGCCAAGCATGACATGGTCAAGGGCTTTGCCGTCGGGCGGACGATCTTTGCCGGGGTTGCGCGCGACTGGCTTGCGGGTAACATTGACGATCAAACAGCCGTTACACAGATGGCGGAAAAATATCGCGCGCTTTGCACCACATGGGACGCGGCGCGCAAAAAATCGGGAGGAGCGGCATGAAAACCGTTCGATTAACCGCCGCCCAAGCGATGGTGCGGTATTTAAGCAAACAGCAGAACGAAGACGGTGTACCGTTTTTCGGCGGGTGCTGGGCGATTTTCGGTCATGGCAATGTTGCCGGAATGGGCGAGGCATTGCACGGCATCGGTGATGATTTCCCGACCTGGCGCGGCCATAACGAGCAGGGCATGGCCCATGCCGCCATTGCCTATGCCAAGGCATCAAACCGCAAGCGCGCCATGACGGTCACGACATCGATCGGGCCGGGTGCGACCAATATGGTGACGGCTGCGGCTCTTGCGCATGTCAACCGCCTGCCGGTTCTGTTTGTGCCCGGTGACGTGTTTGCCAATCGGGCACCTGATCCGGTGTTGCAGCAGGTCGAGGATTTCGGTGATGGCACGATTTCGGCCAATGATTGTTTCAAACCGGTCAGCCGTTATTTTGATCGCATCATGCGCGCCGAGCAGCTTTTGACCGCCCTGCCACGTGCGATGGCAACCCTGACCGATCCGGCCGATTGCGGCCCGGTGACATTGGCATTCTGTCAGGATGTGCAGGCCGAGGCGTTTGATTGGCCCGAAAGTTTCTTTGAGACCAAAATCTGGAAATCCCAGCGTCCGCGCGCAGATCTGGATCAGCTTGAGGCGGCGGTGGCGGCGATCAAGGCGGCCAAACAGCCGATGATCATTGCGGGTGGCGGGGTACATTATGCGGGGGCGTGCGATGCCCTGGCCGAGTTCGCCCATCGCCACAATATCCCGGTCGGGGAAACGCAGGCGGGTAAATCGTCCATGCCGTGGGATGATGATCTTAACCTTGGTTCCATTGGTGTCACGGGGGCAAGCAGTGCCAATGCGATTGCCGAAAATGCCGACCTGATCATTGCCATCGGCACACGGTTGCAGGATTTCACCACCGGCAGCTGGGCGCTGTTCAAGCATCCGGAGCGGCGCATCCTGTCGATCAATGTCGCGGCCTATGACGCGACCAAACACAATGCGATTGCGGTAACGGGCGATGCCAAGGTGACCTTGGCCGAAATCGGCGGGATGCTGGGCGATTACCGGGCACCGGCGATTGATGCCAACCTTAAATCCGACTGGATTGCGGCGGTGGACAAGGTGACGGCAATGCCGACGGGCAATGCCCTTCCGACCGACGCGCAGGTGATTGGTGCGGTTCAGCGCAGTGTCGATGACGATGCGATTGTGGTCTGCGCGGCGGGTGGTCTGCCCGGCGAGTTGCACAAGCTTTGGAAGGCGGCAAAACCCAACGGTTATCACGTTGAATACGGCTTTTCCTGCATGGGATATGAAATTGCCGGTGGGTTGGGTGTCAAGATGGCACAGCCCGACCGCGAGGTCGTGGTGATGGTCGGTGACGGGTCATACATGATGATGAATTCCGAACTGGCGACCAGTGTGATGCTGGGCCACAAGATCATCACCGTGATCCTTGATAACCGTGGCTTTGGCTGTATCAACCGGCTGCAAATGGCAACCGGCGGGGAGAGTTTCAACAACCTTCTGGATACCGCGCGCCATGTGGTGCCGTCGGCGATTGATTTCACCGCCCATGCCGGATCGATGGGGGCGATTGCCGAAAAGGTATCGTCGATCAGCGAACTGGAAGCGGCGATGGAACGTGCCCGCAAGGCGGACCGTTCCTATGCCATTGTCATTGATACCGATCCCCTGCCAAGCACCGATGCCGGTGGCCATTGGTGGGATGTTGCCGTGCCGGAAGTTTCGGTGCGGCCAACGGTGAATGAAGCACGCAAAAATTACGAAGCTGCGCTTAAACAACAGCGCCCCGGAGATTGAGAAAATGATCCTTTACGGTACCAACCCGATTGCCTGGTCCAATGACGATGATCAGACGCTGGGTGCTGAAATCAGCCTTGAAACCTGTTTGTCCGAAGCAGGCGAAATCGGTTTTGACGGGATTGAAAAAGGCCACAAGATGCCGACCGAACCGGCGGCACTGAAGGCCAAGCTTGACCCCAACGGGCTTAAATTCGTGTCGGGCTGGCATTCGCTTAATCTTCTGACCCATTCGGTCGAGGACGAGAAAAAGGCGATCCAGCCGCATCTGGATTTGCTGAAAGCCATGGGATGCAAGGTGTGCATCGTGTGTGAAACCAGCAACGCGATCCACGGCAATGACGATGCGGCCCTGTCTGATAGCCCGGTTTTGCCGACGGACAAATGGGCGAAATTTGGCGCGGATGTTGAGGCGATTGCCGCCTATTGCGCCGAACAGGGTGTGACATTGGTGTATCATCACCATATGGGCACGATTGTTGAAACGGCCGATGAAATTCATCAGTTCATGGCCCATACCGGCCCGAAAACGCACCTGTTGCTGGATACAGGACACGCGTGGTTTGGCGGGGCAAATCCCGAAGAACTGGCAAGCCGTTATATGGGACGCGTCGCCCATATCCATTGCAAGAATGTGCGTCCGAAAATCGCCGAGCAGGTCCGCAATCAGCATCTGAGCTTCCTTGAAGGGGTGCGGCGCGGGGTGTTTACCGTGCCTGGTGACGAGGAAGGCATTGTTGATTTTGAACCGGTTCTGAAGATCGCGGCCGAACATGATTATTCCGGCTGGCTGGTGATCGAGGCCGAACAGGACCCGGTCGTGCGCAACCCGTTCAAGTATCAGTCGATGGGGCTCAAGGCCCTTCGCGCGATGGCGCAGAAAACCGGACTGGATAAGGGAGAAGCCTGATGGCCGATCTGCTGAGAAAACCGTCGGGGACCCGTGGAAAGGTCCATGACATTACCGCCCAAAGTGCCAATTGGGGCTATGTCGGGTTCGGGCTTTATCACCTGAAAGCCGGTGAAACGGCAGCCGAGCCGACGGGCGACCGGGAAGTGATCCTTGTCCTTGTCGAAGGCAAGGCGGAAATTGCGGTGGGCGATCAGAATTTCGGGGAACTGGGCAAACGCATGAGTGTGTTTGAACGCATTCCCCCGGCCTGTGTTTATGCGCCCAATGATGCCAACTGGACGGCCAAGGCCACGACCGATTGCACGCTTGCGGTCTGTACCGCACCGGGCAAGGGCAATTACCCGGCGCGCGTGATCAGCGATATCGAGCTGGTCGAACGCGGCAAGGGGGGCAATACGCGATACATCCATCCGATTGCGATGGAGGAAAAGGATATTGCCGACAGCCTGCTTGTGACCGAGGTTTTCACCCCGTCGGGCAACTGGTCAAGCTATCCGCCGCACCGCCATGACGAGGATAATTATCCCGACATGACCTATCTTGAGGAAACCTATTATCACCGGCTTAATCCCAGGCAGGGCTTTGGTTTCCAGCGGGTGTTTACCGAGGATGGGGAGCTTGATGAAACCATGGCGGTTTCGGATGGCGATGTGGTTCTGGTGCCCAAGGGGCATCACCCGTGCGGCAGTCCTTATGGCTATGAGATGTATTACCTGAATGTCATGGCTGGACCGATGCGCAAATGGCGGTTCCAGAACCATCCCGATCACGACTGGATTTTCCAGCGCGACAGCAAATAAACCCGTTTTCCGTATTCCCGTCTTCGCAACATTTGTCCTTTCAGGATGTCAAACATGCTTAATATCGGACTTCTTGGTGCTGGCCGTATCGGCATCACCCACGCCAAAGCCGTTCAGGCCCTGCCAAATGCCAAAATCGCCAAGGTTTTCGACCCGGTCGATGCCGCAGCGGAAAACGCGATTGCCCTTACCGGGGCCACCCGTGCGACGGTCGAGGAAATCATGGCGGATGGCAATATTCACGCCGTTATCATTGCGACCCCAACCGACCTTCATGCCGATCAGATCGAACTGGCCGCGCGGGCCGGCAAGGCGATTTTCTGTGAAAAACCGGTCGATCTGGATGCCGGGCGGGTGCGCGATTGCCTGAAAGTGGTCGAGGAAACCGGTGCGGTTCTGATGGTTGGTTTCAACCGTCGTTTTGACCCCAGTTTTGCCCGTCTTCGGGCCGAAATTGACGCGGGCGCGATTGGCGATGTTGAAATGGTGCAGATCACGTCGCGTGATCCGTCCGCGCCGCCGGTTGATTATATCAAACGGTCGGGCGGGCTTTTCCGCGATATGATGATCCATGACCTTGATATGGCGCGCTTCCTTCTGGGCGAAGAAATCGTGTCGGTCTATGCGACCGGTGCGGTCCTGACCGATCCGGCGATCAAGGCGACCGGTGATGTCGATAGTGCTGCGGCAACCCTTCGGACCAAAAGCGGCCGGATGGCGGTGATCACCAATTCGCGTCGTGCAACATATGGTTATGATCAGCGCATCGAAGTCCATGGCTCAAAAGGCTTGGTCGAGGCCGGAAACCATCGCACCACGTCGGTGACGGTGGCGAACGGGGCGGGCTATACCGCCGAACCGTTGATGGATTTCTTTATGTCGCGTTATGCCGATGCCTATCGGATCGAACTGACGACTTTCTGTGATGTGGTGGCGGGTAAAACCACCAATTATCCCAGCGGTGCGGATGGCCTGAAAGCGTTGCTTCTGGCCGATGCGGCGCTTGAATCGCTTGCGAGTGGCAAGGAAGTTCTGGTCGGGTAAGCGAAAAAAATCGCCGATCCTATCAAAAAGTTCTTGATTTGTTCTTTTTGATTTGATACAAGAACCAAGTCAACACCAGAATTGCGCCCGTCGGGAATTTCCCGGCGGGCGTTTTTGTTTTGGCGGAATGTGGTGTGCGGCGGGTAGCCAGATGGCGGCTCGTCGGGTCGGTATTATGGCCACGGGCGGCGATTTTGGCCGTCTTGCTGGCGGTCAAACGGGGGACAAACGGCAGTCAAAAGCAGTCAAAGGTGGCCAAGCGGGAGAGTTGCGCCCGGTTTGCGGGCTGTTTGAGCGCCAGTTGAGCGTCATTTGGGGGGCTTTATGCCCGAGTTGCGCCCGAGTTGCGCCCGGTTTGTGCCGGGTCGCGGGGCTGGATGATGTTGGAGGAGGGCCGGGGTCGGGCACCTTTCCGGGGCCGTGAAAGCCCCGGATTTCAGGTGTTCAGGCGGTCTTTTTAAGGTGCATCGGGCCGCCCTTGTGGCGGGGGAAGCCGTAGCCGTTGACCATCACGACATCGATGGCGTCCGGGCTGTGCGCGATGCCCTCAGTAAGGATTTTTTCGCCTTCTGCCTGCATGGCAGACAGGATGGTTTCGATGATTTCGGCATCGGAAAACGGGCGGCGTTTGATGCCCTTTTTCGCCGATTCAGCGATGACCAGTTCATCGACAACAGGATCAGGGAAAGCTTTGCCATGTTCATCATAGCGATACCACCCAAGGCCATTCTTGCGCCCGAAACGGCCCATTTCACAGAGGTAATCCCCAAGCGCGACATATCGTTCATTCGGGTCGCGGGTGGGTGCCAGGCGTTTGCGCGTGGCCCATGAGATTTCAAGCCCAGCCATGTCCTGCATGGCAAACAGGCCCATCGGGAAACCGAAATTGGTCATGGCGCGGTCAATGTCAGACGGGAGAGATCCGTCTTCGAGCATGTATTCGCAATGTTTGCGATAGGCCGACATGATCCGGTTGCCGATGAAGCCATCACACACCCCGCAAGGGACCGCGATCTTGCCCAGCCGTCTGGCGAAGGCAAGGGCCGTTGCCAGTGTTGCGGGGCTGGCCAACCGGGTGCGGACGACTTCGAGCAATTTCATCACATGCGCCGGGGAGAAGAAATGCAGGCCGATCACCCGTTCGGGATGGGTGCAGGCCGTCGCAATCGCATCGATGTCGAGATAGGAGGTGTTGGATGCCAGCACCGCATCGGATTTGCAATGGGCGGAGAGTTTGGCAAACACGTCATGCTTGACGCCCATGTCCTCGAACACGGCCTCGATCACCAGATCGCAATTGGCGAGCGCTGCGTAATCCGTGCTGCTGACGAGGTCGCCCAGAAGCTGATCATGGCGGGACTGGGTGATGATGCCGCGTTTGAGCGACCCGCCGAGATGATGGCGGACATTGGTAATGCCGCGTTCACAGGCATCGTCATCGCGTTCGATCATCACCACGGCATAGCCGGCCAGAAGGGCGGCGGTGGCAATACCGGCCCCCATGATGCCGCCGCCAATGACGCCGATTTCGTGAAGGGGGCGGGGATCGACCCCGGCCAGTTCGGGCAGCTTGGCAACCGATCGTTCGGCAAAGAAAATGTGACGCAGTGCCTTTGACTGGTCGCTGTCGCGAAGGCGAACGAAGTTTTCGCGTTCAAGACCCAGGGCGGTTCTGGCGTCGCCGGTGACAGCGGCCCGAATGGTCTGGGCGGCAATCACCGGGGCATCCTGTCCACGGGCCTTTTTGCCGATCCCGGCAAGGGTTGCATCCCAAGCATCGGCATCCGGGGCATTGACCGGAGCGCGGTCAATCAGGGCGGTCGGGCAGGGATCACTTTTGATCCGTTCGGCCATTGCGCAGGCGGCAACCCGCAAATCACCATTTCCGATATCCGCAATTTCGTCGATCAGGCCGAAATCATGGGCGGTGGTGGCATTGACCGGCTTGCCGCCGGTGATCATGGCAATTGCATTTTCAACTGCGATCAGGCGGGGCAAGCGCACGGTCCCACCGGCACCGGGGATCAGGCCAAGATTAACTTCGGGCAGGCCGAGTTTGGCGGTGGCTGTGGCGATGCGGTAATGGCAACCCAGCGCAACTTCAAGCCCGCCGCCAAGTGCATTGCCATGAATGGCGGCAATCAGCGGCTTGTTTGATTGTTCGAGTTTGAGGATCAGGTCGGGCAGGATCGGGTCCAGCGGCGGTTTGCCAAATTCGGTAACATCGGCCCCGGCGATAAAGGTTGACCCGGCGCAGGTCAGGATCGCGGCACGGATCGCGTCATCGCGGTTGACCTGATCCAGCGCATCCCAAATTCCCAGACGGACGGCATGGCTGGTCGCGTTGATCGGTGGGTGATCAATCGTGATGATCGCAATGTCGTTTTCGGTTGTAAGACTGACGGGGGACAGTGTGGACATTATGCGTCCTCCGGCTCAATCGGATGCAGCAGGCAGGCGACCAGATCAGAGTCCGGATCGGCCAGATCGGCGATCACGTCGAAATGGTGTTTGCCGGGGGCCTCAACCGCGCGGGTCGCAGCACCTAGTCCGGTCCAGATATTGGCAAGAAGATCGTTCTGGCGGACAAATTCCGGCCGTTCATCCGCGCCCACCCAGCAGGTGATGGAGCATGGCAGATGCGGACGGGTCAGTGCGGCACTTTCGGAAACCGCCTCGTCTTCGTCGAGTTTCAGCACATCATTCATCGCGGTTTTCAAAAGCGGGCGCAGATCGTGCAGGCCGCTGATCGAAACAGTGTTTTTGATGCGTGCCTGCGTTGCCGGTGAAAGGGGCGAGGAGACGCAGTTCATCCGGCTAACCAGATGGCCGCCCGCCGAATGGCCGGTCAGATGGATCGGGCCAGAAATACGATTGGCAACATGATCAATCGCCGCCCCGATCTGGCGGGTGATTTCCGACAGGCGGGCGTCGGGGGCCAAAATATAGCTTGGCAGACAGACCGCCCAGCCGCGCGCCACAGCCCCGCGTGCCAGATGCGACCATGTCGATTTATCAAACGCCTTCCAATAGCCGCCATGCACGAAAACAACCACGCCCTTTGGGGTGCCTTCGGGCCGGAACAGGTCGTATCTTTCGCGCGCGGCATTGCCATAGGCAATATCGAGTTCCGCCCGGCCTGATGCCGCCATTTCATCGCGGAAGGCCGCGGCCAGTTTGGCCCACATGCCGGGAAATTCCGCCGCACCCCTGATATGGTCGCCATTGGCGTATGCGTCGTCCCAGTTGGTGATCATTGTTTTTATCGCTCCCTTGTTTTTGGAGTGAATTTTCATTTGTTACTTGATAACAAACGGTTCTTTGGGTGGGGTTTTCTCTCATCCAAGCATTTTTTGGTTGAGTAATATCTCTTTCCACATTTCGGATGATTCGAGTATCACATCGGTCAATCGATGTTTTTTCCCATCGAAAAACAAATTAATATGATGGCGCTCTCGCCCTTCTAGGACGATGGAAAATGAATCGTATTCTCGCCGGACAAACCAATCAGCATCTTTAGGGTTTTGCGTTAGTTTTAGATGCTTAGAGCGATTGGCGACATCTCGCACTATCTGCCATACTGGATATCGGCTTAGATTATTGTCTATCTCTGCGGATGTAATAGCACCGTCTTTGATGATCCAATCCCGCAAAGAGTGGCTCCAGATAAAATACGCAAGCGCTATGTCTAGGGTATCGTTGAAGTCAGTGCGAGGTAGGTCTTTTCCTGCGTCTATCGCACGCCTTTGCCATCTCAGCATGCGATCATAGTGATTTTTCCATCCTCCTACCCTGTCTGCAGAAAACACCAGATCAATCCTCCCTTATTTGGATAGTTTTGGTGCGGCTAATCCACCTATCAAAGCGCCTATGAGCGCGCACGGAATTGCGCCGTTAACCGCTATACCAAAGCCAACTATTCCTATGGATGAGCCAAGAAGTAGCCCTAAGATCATTCCTAATATTATGAAAATAATTGTTTTTTTCACTTTATGCCCTAGCAGAAAGTCATAGATAGGCGGTTCAAGGATGGTGATCGCGACGAGTTCTGGTTGAAGCATCCAGTCGCAGGTGTCTTGGTATCTGTTTCTTGAGTTTAGGGAAAAATGGAGATATTTCAAACCCAAATATTTTATGCTTGAAATAAATGTCGGGCAGGCGTACCGTTTTTGAAGTTTCCCAAAACAACCGGGGCAAAGACCCCCATATCAAGAAGGGAAAATCAGGTGAGAATAGCTTGTTTGGGTGGCGGTCCTGCGGGGCTTTATTTTGCGATTTCGATGAAATTGCGTGATCCCGGCCATGAGGTCGTGGTGATCGAGCGTAACAAGCCCGATGACACGTTTGGCTGGGGCGTTGTCCTGTCGGACGAGACGCTGACCAATCTGGCGCAGAACGATGCCAAAAGTGCCGAGGCGATCCGGGCGCATTTTTCATATTGGGATGATGTTGCGGTTCTGTATCGCGGCGAAAAGACCGTATCGACCGGGCATGGTTTTTGTGGCATCGGGCGCAAGCAGCTTTTGATCCTGTTGCAGCAGCGCGCACGCGAGTTGGGTGTTGAGCTTCGGTTCGAGACCGAGGCCGAGAGTGCCGCGCATTATGCCAAGGAATTTGACCTTGTCGTCGCATCCGACGGGCTTAATTCCAAAACCCGCACCGAGTTTGCCGATAAATTCCAGCCCGATATCGATACGCGGAAATGCAAGTTTGTCTGGCTGGGCACGCATCAGAAATTCGATGATGCCTTTACCTTTATTTTCGAGAAAACCGACAAGGGCTGGGTCTGGGCGCACGCCTATCAGTTTGATGACAAGACCGCGACCTTTATCGTCGAATGTTCGCAAGCGACCTGGGAAGCCTATGGTTTCGGCGACATGACCAAGGAAGAGTCGATTGCCACCTGCGAGGAAATCTTCAAAGACCATCTTGGCGGTCATGCCCTTATCAGCAATGCGCATCATGTGCGCGGTTCGGCGTGGTTGAGCTTCCCCCGGGTTTTGTGCAAAACATGGTCGCATGAAAATATCGTCCTTATGGGCGATGCGGCGGCGACCGCGCATTTTTCCATCGGATCGGGGACCAAGCTTGCGCTTGAAAGCGCCATCGGGCTTGCCAATTACCTGCATTCCGAGGCCGACCTTCCATCCGCCTTTGCCAAATATGAAGACGAACGCCGGTTGGAGGTCTTGCGCCTGCAATCAGCGGCACGCAATTCGATGGAATGGTTCGAGGAGATCGAGCGGTATTTCCATTTCGATCCGGTGCAGTTTACCTATTCGCTTCTGACCCGATCGCAGCGCATCAGCCATGAGAACCTGCGTATGCGCGATGCCAAGTGGCTGAAAGATGCCGAAGGATGGTTCCAGCGCAAGGCGGGCATTCCGGCAAATGATGAAGTCCGTCACCCGATGTTCGTGCCGTTTACATTGCGCGACATGAAGCTTAAGAACCGCATCGTGGTGTCGCCGATGGCGCAGTACAAGGCGGTGGATGGCTGCCCGACCGACTGGCATCTGGTGCATTATGCCGAACGGGCCAAGGGTGGTGCGGGGCTGGTTTATACCGAAATGACGTGCGTTTCCGACACCGGCCGCATCACGCCGGGTTGCCCCGGTTTTTATGATCCGTCGCACGAAGCGGCATGGAAACGGATTACCGATTTCGTGCATTCCGAAACGGATGCCAAAATCTGTGCGCAGATCGGCCATTCCGGGCGCAAGGGTTCGACCCAGCTTGGCTGGGAGGAAATGGATGCGCCGCTGAAATCGGGTAACTGGCCGATCATGTCGGCATCCGATATTGCGTGGTCGGATCGCAACCAGACGCCAAAACCGATGACGCGCGATGACATGGATAGGGTGCGCGATCAGTTTGTTGCAGCCGCCGAAATGGCGGATCGGGCGGGCTTTGACATGATCGAGGTCCATGCAGCCCACGGGTATCTTCTGTCTTCGTTCATCAGCCCGGTCAGCAACAAGCGGGCGGATGAATATGGCGGGTCGCTTGAAAACCGGATGCGTTATCCGTTGGAAGTGATTGATGCGGTGCGTGCCGCATGGCCGACGCACAAGCCGTTATCGGTGCGTATTTCGGCCAATGACTGGGTCGGGGATGAGGGCGTGACACCCGAAGAAGCGGTTGAGATCGCCCGGATGTTGCAGGCTCATGATGTTGATATCTGTGACGTGTCGGCCGGTCAGACGACCAAGGCCGCACGCCCGGTTTATGGCCGCATGTTCCAGACGCCGTTTTCCGACCGGATCAGGAACGAAGCGCATATGGCAACCATGGCGGTTGGCAATATTTACGAGCCTGATCACGTCAATTCGATCCTGATGGCGGGACGGGCGGACCTTGTGTGCCTTGCGCGGCCGCATCTGGCCGATCCGTACTGGACGCTGCATGCGGCAGCCGGGCTTGGCAACCGGACGGAAAACTGGCCGGAACCATACCATGCAGGGCGTGATCAGATGTGGCGTCTGGCGGAACGATCCGACGTCATGACCGGGAAGGTGTAACCCATGGGAAACCTTGCCATCAGCACAGCATTGATTACCGGCGGCGGGACGGGTGTGGGGGCCGTGATGGCCCGTATGCTGGCCGATGCCGGGGGCAAGGTCGCGGTATCAGGCCGCAGGCCCGAGATGCTGGCCGAGGTGGCAAAACATCCCAATATCACCGCCATTCCCGCCGATGTGACGGATGAGGCATCGGTGCGTGCGATGTTTGGCACATTTTGCGATGTGATCGGCGCGCCCGATCTGGTGATTGCCAATGCGGGCATGGCCGAAAGCGCGCCATTTGGCAAAACATCCATCGACCTTTGGAAGCGCACGATGGATGTGAACCTTACGGGCACGTTTTTGACGTTCCGCGAAGGATTGAACGTGATGGATCGCGCCAGGCCGGGGCGGTTGATTTCGATTGCATCGACGGCGGGGCTTAAGGGCTATGCATATGTCACCGCCTATTGCGCGGCGAAACATGCGGTTATCGGGCTTGTCAAAAGCCTTGCGACCGAACTTGCATCAACGCCGATCACGGTCAATGCGGTTTGCCCCGGTTTCATGGAAACACCGATGCTTGAACAATCGGTTGCCAATATCGTTGCGAAAACCGGCATGAGTGCGGAAGACGCACGCGCAAGCCTTGCGAAGATCAATCCGCAGAACCGGTTCATCCAACCCGAAGAAGTGGCCGAGACCGTGATGTGGCTGGCAAGCAGCCAGGCCGCATCGATCACCGGACAGGCGATTTCGGTATCGGGAGGAGAGATATGAATATGGATAAGACAGTCCGCGATCCCGATATGCCGCACAATGAAACATCGGATATCTCAAAGGCGCGCCTTCGGGCGTGGCTGCAAATCCTGAAAGTGTCGCGCAAGATCGAGGGCGAACTTCGCGAGAAGATGCGCCTTGAATTCGGGTCCACCTTGCCGCGCTTTGACGTGATGGCCGCCCTTTACCGGTCCCGCGACGGGATGCGCATGAGCGAGCTTTCAAGTGCGCTTATGGTATCAAACGGCAATGTCACCGGCATTGTTGATCGTCTGGTGACAGAGGGGATGCTGGTCCGGGTGCCGGTTGAAAATGATCGCCGGGCATCGATCGTGCGCCTGACGGAAGCGGGCGAAAAGGATTTTGCCGAGCGGGCCCTTGTGCATGAAGGCTGGGTGTCCGAGCTGTTTTCCGATCTGTCGGCCCATGATGCCGATGCCCTGATCCGTATTCTTCGGACTGTTTATCATCATAACGAGGCGCACCATGACTAAGATGGCAAACATCACGCCAAAGCATTTCAACTGGCGCATGGAAGGCGACGTTGCGGTCATTTCGCTGGATCGGCCGGAACGCAAAAACCCGCTGACGTTCGAAAGTTATGCCGAGCTTCGCGATACGTTCCGTGATCTGGTTTATGCCGATGATATCAAGGCGGTGGTGTTTGGATCGAACGGTGGCAATTTCTGTTCGGGTGGGGATGTGCACGACATTATCGGCCCGCTGATCGACAAGGACATGAAGGGGCTTCTGGAATTTACCCGCATGACCGGCGATCTGGTCAAGGCGATCATTGGCTGTGGCAAGCCGGTGATTGCAGCGGTGGATGGCATTTGCGTTGGTGCGGGGGCGATCATTGCCATGGCATCCGATTTGCGCATTGCGACCCCGGTATCGAAAACGGCGTTTCTGTTTACCCGTGTCGGGCTTGCGGGCTGTGACATGGGGGCATGTGCGATCCTGCCGCGTATCATCGGGCAGGGCCGGGCGGCCGAGCTTTTATATACGGGCCGTTCGATGTCGGCCGATGAGGGCGAGCGGTGGGGCTTTTATAACCGGCTGGTCGAGGGGGACGTTCTGGAGGCCGAGGCGATTGCGCTTGCAACCCGGATTTCCGAAGGCCCGAATTTCGGTCACATGATGACGAAAACCATGCTGGCGCAGGAATGGAATATGGGGATCGAACAGGCGATTGAGGCCGAAGCACAGGCGCAGGCAATCTGCATGCAGACCGAGGATTTCAATCGCGCCTATAAGGCATTTGTCGCCAAGGAAAAACCGGTGTTCGAGGGGAACTGATGGCTGATACGTCCTATCTTGACTGGCCGTTTTTCGAAGACCGGCACCGCGACCTTGCCGCACGGCTTGATGCGTGGGCGGCGGCCAATCTTGACGGTATTGATCATCATGATGTCGATGCGGCGTGCCGCGATCTGGTGGCGCGGCTTAACGATGGCGGGTGGCTGAAACATGCCGCCATTGACCCCGAAATTGATGGCGCAAAACTTGATGTCCGGTCGCTTTGCCTGATCCGGGAGACGCTGGCGCGTTATGATGGGCTGGCCGATTTTGCCTTTGCCATGCAGGGGCTTGGCAGCGGGGCGATTTCGCTGTTTGGCACCAGGGCGCAGCGCGCAGAGATCCTGCCGAAAGTCCGGTCCGGCAAGGCGATTGCCGCCTTTGCTCTGACCGAACCGCAATCGGGATCGGACGTTGCCAATATCGCGCTGGAAGCCCGTGCGGATGGCAGCGATTTCGTCCTGAGTGGCGAGAAAACCTGGATTTCCAATGGCGGGATTGCTGATTTTTATTGCGTCTTTGCCCGCACCGGCGAGGCACCGGGGGCCAAGGGGCTTTCGTCGTTTCTGGTACCCGCCAACACACCGGGCCTTTCGATTGCCGAGCGGCTTGAAACCATTGCGCCGCATCCGTTGGCGCGGTTGAAATTTGATGATTGCCGTATTCCGGCGACCGCGCTCATTGGCTTGCCCGGCGAAGGGTTCAAGATCGCGATGTCGGTTCTGGACGTGTTCCGGTCGACTGTTGCCGCCGCCGCACTCGGCTTTGCCCGTCGTGCGTTGGACGAAACCATTAATCGCGTTCAGTCCCGCGAATTGTTTGGCGCGCCGCTTTTTGATTTGCAGATGGTGCAGGGGCATGTGGCCGACATGGCGCTTGATGTCGATGCCAGTGCGCTTCTGGTGTATCGCGCCGCGTGGCTTAAGGATAGCGGGGCCGCACGGGTGTCGCGCGAGGCCGCAATGGCAAAACTTTATTCAACCGATCATGCCCAAACCGTCATCGACAAGGCGGTACAAATACATGGCGGCGATGGTGTGCGTTCTGGTCACATCGTTGAAACGCTGTATCGGGAAATTCGCGCCCTTCGGATTTATGAAGGCGCGTCAGACGTCCAAAAAATAATCATTGCACGGCAAACGCTGGCACAAAAATAGCTGTATCAGGGGCTTAACCATGTCGCACGTTCTGGGTCCGACCGCACATAGCGATACGTTCGCAAGGGACAATCTTCCACCGGTCGAAAGTTGGCCGGTCTTTAACCTCGAAAAGTTTCAGTATCCCGAATATCTCAATGCCGGGGTCGAGCTGACCGACCGGATGGTCGAACAGGGATTTGGCGATAATACCGCCCTGATCGGCAATGGCCGCCAGCGGACATACAAGGAATTATCCGACTGGACCAACCGCATTGCCCATGCGCTGGCCGAGGATTATGGCGTCAAGCCCGGCAACCGGATTTTGATCCGGTCGGCCAATAATCCGGCTATGGTGGCCTGCTGGCTGGCCGCGACCAAGGCGGGGGCGGTTGTCGTCAATACCATGCCGATGCTGCGTGCCGGTGAACTGGCGCAGATCGTTGACAAGGCCGAGATCGAATTTGCCCTTTGCGATACGCGGCTGATGGATGAGCTGGTGGCGTGTGCCAAGGACAGCAAATTCCTTAAGAAAGTCATCGGCTTTGACGGTACGGCCAATCATGACGCGGAGCTTGATCGCATCGCACTGACCAAATCGGTGAAATATGAGGCGGTCAAGACCGGGCGCGATGATGTGGCGTTGCTGGGTTTCACATCGGGAACGACGGGGGAGCCAAAGGCCACCATGCATTTCCATCGTGATCTTCTGATCATTGCCGATGGTTATGCCAAGGAAGTCCTGAATGTGACGCCCGATGACGTGTTTGTCGGATCGCCGCCGCTTGCCTTTACCTTTGGGCTTGGCGGGTTGGCCGTTTTCCCGTTGCGCTTCGGGGCAACCGCGACGTTGCTTGAAAAGGCATCGCCGCCCAACATGATCGAGATTATCGAAACCTATAAGGCAACCGTGTGCTTTACCGCGCCGACGGCGTATCGGGCGATGCTGGCCGCGATGGAAGACGGGGCGGATTTATCGTCGCTGCGCGCTGCGGTTTCGGCGGGCGAGACATTGCCCGCACCGGTTTACAAGGCATGGATGGAAAAGACCGGCAAGCCGATGCTGGACGGGATTGGCGCGACCGAGATGCTGCATATCTTTATTTCCAACCGGTTTGGCGACAGTCATCCGGCCTGCACCGGGCGACCGGTGGGCGGATATGAAGCCCGGATCGTTGATGATGAAATGAACGAATTGCCGGTTGGCACGATTGGCAAGCTTGCGGTGCGCGGGCCGACCGGGTGCCGGTATCTGGCCGATGATCGGCAGCATGGCTATGTGCGTGATGGCTGGAACCTGACGGGGGATGCGTTTTTTGTCGATAGCGACGGCTATTTCCATTTTGCCGCGCGTAATGACGATATGATCGTCTCGTCGGGCTATAACATTGCCGGTCCTGAAGTCGAGGCAGCGTTGCTGGCGCACCCGGATGTGGCGGAATGTGCGGTGGTGGCGGCTGCTGACGAGGAACGCGGTTATATCGTGCAGGCGCATGTGGTATTGACCCCGAATGCCAATCCGTCACCCGAAATGGCGAAGCTTTTGCAGGATCATGTCAAGGCGACGATTGCACCTTATAAATATCCGCGTTCGATCCTGTTTATCGACGCGTTACCGAAAACCGCGACTGGAAAAATCCAGCGATTCCGCCTGAAACAGGAAATGTCTGCATGATTGACTTTGCCGCCACCAAAGCCTTGTTCCATATCCCTGACGGGGTGATTTACCTTGATGGTAATTCATTGGGCGCGATGCCGAAAACGGCGGCCGCGCGCGCCAAATCCATGATCAGTGACGAATGGGGCGAGATGCTTATTCGCGGCTGGAATGATGCCGGGTGGATGGAGCAGCCCAAACGCGTTGGCGATCTGGTCGCGCGTCTGATCGGGGCGGCGCCGGGTACGGTAGTGATGGGCGATACTTTGTCGATCAAGGTTTATCAGGCGCTTGCCAGTGCGCTTGAAATGAACCCGGATCGTAAGGTGGTGGTTTCCGACAATGGCAATTTCCCGACCGACCTTTATATCGCCGATGGGCTGATCAAAAGCCTTGATAAGGGCCATGTGCTTAAGACGCCAAACCCGGAAGATGTCGAAAGCCTGATCAACGAGGACTTGGCGGTTTTGATGTTGACCCATGTCGATTACCGCACCGGGCGGATGTATGACATGAAACGGATCACGAAGCTGGCCCATGATGCGGGCGCGATTGTGATCTGGGATTTGGCGCATTCGGCGGGGGCGGTTCCGGTCGACCTTGCGGGATGTGAGGCCGATTTTGCGGTCGGTTGTACCTATAAATACCTTAACGGTGGCCCCGGTGCGCCGGCATTTATTTATGTCCGGCCCGATCATGCGAAGACCGTGCGCCCGGCATTGTCGGGATGGCTTGGTCATGCGGCCCCGTTTGCCTTTGACCTTGAATACAGCCCGGCACCCGATGTTTCGCGGATGCGGGTCGGCACGCCACCGGTCATTCAGATGACGGTTCTGGAAGAAGCGATGAAGGCGTGGGATGGGGTCGAGATGGCCGATATCCGGGCGCGCAGCATCGAGCTTTGCGAGCAGTTCATCGCCGGGGTCGAGGCAAGCTGCCCGATGCTGGAACTGGCAAGCCCGCGGGATGCGACCCTGCGCGGATCGCAGGTATCGTTCAGGTTTGAAGATGGCTATGCGGTGATGCAGGCCTTGATTGCGCGCGGCGTGATTGGTGATTTCAGGGCACCCGATATCATCCGGTTCGGCTTTACCCCGCTTTATATCGACAACAATGATGTTGATGGCGCGGTGAAGATTCTGGCCGAGATCATGGAAACGCGGGCCTGGGACAAGCCGGAATTCCACAAAAGGAATGCCGTGACATGAGCGATAAAGCCAAAAATAACGGCTGCCCGATGAACCAGCCCTATGACCCCAGCACCGAGGGTGCGCGCACCGATTTTTCCGATCAGATGTCGTATGGCGATTATCTGGCGCTTGATGCGGTATTAACAGCCCAGCACCCATTGACCGATGCGCAGGATGAATTGCTGTTCATCATTCAGCATCAGACATCCGAATTGTGGATGAAGCTTGCGATCCGGGAAATTACCGCCGCACGTGATGCCATCCGCGAAGGTCGCCTGCAACCGGCATTCAAGATGCTGGCGCGGGTATCGCGCATATTCGAGCAATTGAACAATGCGTGGGACGTTTTGCGGACCATGACGCCCAGCGACTATACGACGTTTCGCGATGCGCTGGGCCCGTCGTCGGGTTTCCAGTCATATCAGTATCGCCAGATCGAATTCATGCTGGGCAATCGGAACCATGCGATGTTGCGCCCGCATGCGCACCGTGACGACATTACCGAGATGCTGAAGGCCGAACTGGCAACGCCCAGCCTTTATGACGAGGCGCTGGCGCTTTTGGCGCGCGAGGGGATTGCGGTGCCAGACGAGGTTTTATCACGTGATGTCAGCGCGCCATACGCGGCACATGACGATGTGATTGCGGCGTGGCATGCGGTTTACAGCGCGCCTGAAAAGCATTGGCCGCTTTATGAGCTGGCCGAGAAGCTGGTGGATTTTGAGGATTATTTCCGGCGTTGGCGGTTCAACCATGTGACCACGGTGGAGCGCGTCATTGGCTTCAAACGCGGGACCGGGGGGACCGGCGGGGTGAGTTACCTTAAAAAAATGCTGGAAGTTGAACTGTTTCCGGAACTCTGGCGGGTGCGAACCACGCTTTGAGGATGGACGGGCCTGATGGAACACTGCAAAATCAGGGGCAGGCATCAGGTCGATAAGTCCGTGACAAAAAACAACAAAGTCACGGAATGCCGATGTTGCTGAGTAGATAAAAACATAAACACGGAGGCTTTAATGAAGGGCACTAAGACGACAATCGCAGCTTTGGCTGCGCTTTTGATGGCGGGGGCGGCACAGGCCGAGCCGGTCAAGGTTGGCATGATCACGACCCTTTCGGGTGGCGGTGCGGGGCTTGGCATCGACGCGCGCGATGGTTTCATGCTGGCGGTCAAGCAGGCCAATAACCCGGACCTGACGGTTGTGATCGAAGACGATCAGCAGAAACCCGATATCGCGGTTCAGCTTGCCGATAAAATGATCCAGAGCGAGAAGGTCGATGTCCTGACCGGTATTATCTGGTCGAACCTGGCGATGGCGGTGGTGCCGTCGGCGGTGGCACAGGACAAGTTTTATCTTTCGGTCAATGCCGCACCGTCGCAATTGGCGGGCAAGGGCTGCAACAAGAATTACTTCAGCGTTTCGTACCAGAACGACAATTTGCATGAAGCCGCAGGCGGTTATGCGACCAGTGCCGGTTACGAGAAAACCTTTGTGATGGCGCCGAACTATCCGGCAGGCAAGGATTCCATCGCCGGTTTCAAGCGTTTCTATCTGGGGGATGTATCGGGCGAGGTTTACACCAAGCTTGGCCAGACCGACTATGCCGCCGAAATCGCACAGATTCGTGCATCGGGTGCGGATAGCGTGTTCTTCTTCCTGCCGGGCGGCATGGGCATTGCGTTCATGAAACAGTATGCCCAGTCGGGTGTGGATATTCCGCTGATCGGTCCGGCATTCTCGCTGGATCAGGGCATTCTGGGCGCGATTGGCGATGCGGCGATTGGCATCAAAAATACCGCCAACTGGTCCAAGGACATCGACAACGACACCAACAAGGCGTTTGTCGAAACCTTCCAGGCGGAATATGGCCGCCTGCCGTCGATCTATGCGTCATATGGCTTTGACACCGCCAATCTGTTGCTGTCGGCAATGGGCAAGGCAGACGTCAAGGATGCCGACGCATTCCGTGATGCGCTGCGTGCGGCGGACTTCAATTCCGTCCGTGGCAAATTCATCTTTGGCCCGAACCAGCATCCGATCCAGGACATTTATGTCCGTGAAGTGGTGAAGGAAGGCGACGTTCTGACCAACAAGATCATTGGCACAGCCCTTATCGATCATGCCGATGCCTATGCATCGGAATGTGCGATGTAACGACGAAGTCTGTTTCATAGACTGGCAAGTTCGGCGGGCATTCGTGCCCGGTTTCCGGGGCTGATGCCCGCCATCTTGCGACGGAGTTTTCCTTTATGTTTTCTTTATTTCTGGAGCAGCTTCTGAACGGCCTTCAGTCGGGGGTCATGCTGTTTCTGATGGCATCGGGTCTGACGCTTGTTTTTGGTGTCATGGGGCTGATCAATCTGGCGCACGGGTCGCTTTATATGGTGGGCGCGTTTGCGTGCGCGGCCGTGGCAGCATGGACCGGTTCATTCTGGCTGGGGCTTGTCGCGAGTTTGATGGCGGCCGCCCTTGCGGGGGCGCTGGTCGAGATGCTGGTGATCCGCAGGCTTTATAAACGTGATCACCTTGATCAGGTGCTGGCGACATTTGCGCTTATTCTTATTTTTTCCGAAGGCACCCGGTGGATTTTCGGGTCTTTCCCGCTGTTTTTAAATGTCCCCGAAGCCCTTTCTGGCACGGTGACGATGCCCGGTGGATCGGAATATCCGATTTTCCGGCTGGCGATTATTGTTGCCGGTCTGATCGTGGCGGCGGGTCTTTTTGCCCTGATTGGCAAGACGCGACTTGGCACGCGCATTCGCGCCGGTGAAGCCGACCGCGAAATGATTGCGGCACTGGGGATCAATATCGACCGGCTTTACACGGTTGTTTTCGCCCTTGGCGCGGCCTTGGCCGGGTTGGCGGGTGCGTTTGTCGGCACGACGCAATCGGTACAGGTCGGCATGGGCGAACCGGTTCTGATTTTGGCATTCGTTGTTATCGTGATTGGCGGGATCGGGTCGATCAAGGGGGCGTTGATCGGATCGCTTCTGGTTGGTTTTACCGACACGATGGGGCGGTTTTTATTGCCCATCGGGTTCGAGGCATTTTTCGATCCGGCAAGTGCGACGGCGATTGGGTCGGCCCTTGCATCGATGCTGATTTATATCGTTATGGCGCTGGTGCTTTTCCTGCGGCCAAGCGGTTTGTTCGGGACGGAAGCCTGATATGAGCATGAACCGCGAAACCATCCTTAATATCGTTCTGGCGGCGTTGCTGATTGCGGTGCCGGTGATCGCACAGATCATGGGCGAGCCGTTTATCATTACCCTTGCGACCAAGGTTGCGATCCTTGGCATGGCGGGGGTCGGGCTTAACATCGCACTTGGCTATGGCGGGCTTGTATCATTTGGCCATGCGGCGTTTTTCGGGATCGGGGGCTATGCCGCCGGTATCCTTGCCAGCCATGCGCTGAATTACGAGCCGATCATGACGGCACCGTTTGAAATCAACGGTACGACACAGATGATTGTCATCTGGATCGTGGCCTTGATCGCATCGGCTTTGGTGGCGCTTCTGATCGGGGCGATCACGCTTCGGACTAGCGGGGTCTATTTCATCATGATCACGCTGGCCTTTGCGCAGATGATCTATTATTTCGCGATTTCCTGGCCGGCCTATGGCGGGGAAGACGGGCTTTCGATTTATGTGCGCAACAGTTTCCCGGGCCTGAACACGCTTGATCCGATCAGCTTCTTTGCGCTGTGTGCCGCGATGCTGGGTGTTGCGATTGCGTTTTCAGCCGTTCTGATCCGGTCGCGGTTTGGTTTGGCCCTGCATGGGGCGCGGCAAAACAGCCAGCGCATGATGGCGATTGGCATTGCGCCGTTCCGTGTGCGGCTGGTGGCGTTTGTGATTTCGGCGATGATTACCGCATGGGCCGGTGCGCTTTATGCCGATCTGAACCGGTTTGTCAGCCCGTCGATGCTGTCATGGCATATGTCGGGTGAAATCATGGTGTTTGTCATTCTTGGCGGGGTCGGGCGGCTGTTTGGTCCGGTTGCGGGAGCGGCACTTTACATCATTCTGGAACATCTTCTGGGCGGCATGTTTGAATATTGGCAATTGCCGCTGGGTATTCTGTTGCTGGTGGTGGTGCTGTTTGCACGCGGTGGCCTGATCGGCCTTCTGGCGGGGGAGCGCAAACATGCCTGAAGCCATTCTTTCACTATCCAATGTCACCAAGCAGTTTGGCGCGTTGCTGGCGAGTGACAATGTGTCGCTGGACCTTATGCCCGGTGAAATCCATGCCCTGATCGGGCCGAACGGGGCGGGGAAATCCACCCTGATCAAGCAGATCGCGGGCGAGATCAAATCCGATAGTGGTGACATCCGCTTTGCCGGGCGTGATATCGGTGATCTGGATGCGGTGGAGCGATCCCGCATGGGGTTGGCGCGGACATTTCAGGTGTCGTCGCTTATGCCGGAATTCTCTGTGCTTCAGAACGTCGTTTTGGCGCAGCAATCGGTCAGCGGGAAAATCTTCCGGTTTTTCAAGCCGGTTCTAAGCGATGCGTCGCTTCTGGAACCGGCGATGGCGCAACTGGAGCGGGTTGGCCTTGCCGACCGGGCCCAGATGCGGGCCGCTGACATATCGCACGGCGAACGTCGGCAGCTTGAAATGGCGGTTGCGTTGGCGCTTAAGCCGCGTGCCTTCTTGCTGGATGAGCCGATGGCGGGCATGGGGCCGGAAGGATCGAAACGCCTGACCGGGTTCCTTGACGGATTGCGGGCAGAAGCGCCGATCCTTCTGGTCGAACATGATATGGACGCGGTTTTTGCGCTCGCCGACCGGATTTCGGTTCTGGTTTATGGGCGGGTGATTGCGACCGGCACGGTTGACGATATTCGTGGCAATGAAGACGTCAAGCGGGCGTACTTGGGGGAGGAAGCCTGATCATGAGCGCACTTCTGGAAGTATCAGGCATCACCGCATTTTATGGTGCGTCGCAGGCATTGTTTGGCGTCGATCTGATCGTGAATGAGGGCGAGGCGGTTGCGCTTATGGGGCGCAACGGCATGGGCAAGACCACGACGATCAAGACCATCTGCCGGATGATGAGCCACCGGGATGGCGAGGTCCGCTTTGCTGATACCGACCTTGCAAAACTGCCATCGCATAAGGCAGCCCGGCTTGGCATCGGGCTTGTCCCCGAAGGGCGGCGGTGCTTTGCGCGGTTAAGCGTGATGGAAAACCTGATGGCGGCGGCACGCGCCGGGGAATGGGATTTTGACCGGGTGGCGGACCTGTTCCCGCGGCTTGCCGAGCGGCGCGATCAGAAGGCGATGACGCTTTCGGGTGGGGAGCAGCAGATGCTGGCCATCGGTCGCGCATTGATGACCAACCCAAGGCTTCTGATCCTTGATGAAGCGACCGAGGGGCTGGCACCGGTGGTGCGGCAGGAGATTTGGGCTGCGATCAACCGGTTGAAACAATCGGGCCTTTCGATCCTTGTCGTCGACAAGTCGCTTAAAGAATTATCGGGCGTTGCGGACCGTTATGTGGTGGTCGAAAAGGGCGTTACCGCATGGACGGGGGCGGTCGGTGATTTGACCGACGACCTTGCCGACCGGTATCTGGGGGTGTGAGATGACGACATTCACCTACGCCCAGAAAGTTCTGTTTCAGCATTGCGACCCGGCGGGGATCGTTTTTTATCCGCGCTATTTCGAAATGATCAATGCGACAGTCGAAGAATGGTTTGAAGCCCGGATCGGGTTCAGCTTTGCGCAGATGCATGGTGTGGACGAGGTGGCGGTGCCGACCGCAGGGCTTCAGATCAGTTTTACCGCGCCAAGCCGCCTTGGCGAGATGCTGGAATTCCGGTTGGTGCCCAAACGGTTGGGGCGATCAAGCCTTGATCTTGAAATCACGGCTGTCTGTGGCGACGAGCAACGCCTTTCGATGACAGCGACGCTGGTGTTTACCAGAAAGGGTGCCGGGAAATCGGTGCCGTGGCCCGATGATTTGCGTGCCAAAATCGACAACGAAATCAATGAAATGGTAGAAAAAGATGCATAAAATCATTCAGCCAGACGGATGGAAACCGCCCAAGGGTTACGCAAATGGTGTCTTGGCCGACGGGGTGCCGCTTTATATCGGCGGGCAGATCGGCTGGAACGCTGATCAGGTCTTTGTCGCCAAGGATTTCGTCGGTCAGATGGAACAGGCGCTGCGCAATATTGTCGATGTGCTGGAGGCCGCCGGTGGCGGGCCGGAGCATCTGACACGGCTGACATGGTATGTGGTCGACAAGAAGGAATATCTTGCGAAACAGCGCGAGGTCGGCGAGGCCTATCGCCGCGTGCTTGGCAAGAATTTCCCGGCGATGACGATGGTTGTGGTAAGCGCCCTTGTCGAAGACGAAGCCCTGATCGAGATCGAGGCAACCGCATCGATCCCGGCAGATAGAAACGCGGCCTGAAACGCAAAACCCCGGCAGATGCCGGGGTTTTTGTTAGGTCGGTAAATTCAGATTTGCCGGAAGATCAGGGATGTGTTGATGCCGCCAAAGGCGAAATTGTTGCTCATCATATGTTCGGCCGAAAGGCTTCTGGCGTCGCCAAAGATGTAATCAAGTTCGGCGCATTCCGGGTCGACCTGTTCAAGGTTGGCGGTGGCGACAAATTTGCCTTCGCGCATCATTTCAAGGCCAAGCCATGCTTCGATGGCACCACAAGCGCCAAGGCTGTGGCCGAAATGGCCCTTGAGCGTGTGCATCGGAATGGCGCGGTCAAACACCGCACGGGTCGCCTTGCTTTCGGCGAGGTCGCCATGATCGGTCGCCGTGCCGTGGCCATTGACGATATCGATATCCGATGATGACAGCCCGGCAGTTTCAAGCGATTTGCGAAGGGCGACTTCCATTTTGTCCGCCGCGGGCTGCGTGATATGTGCGCCGTCGGAATTGCTGGCGAAGCCGACGATTTCGCCATAGATGGTCGCCCCGCGGGCCTTGGCATGTTCGTATTCTTCCAGAATAAGTGTTCCGGCTCCTTCGCCGATCACCAGACCATCGCGCCTTGCATCGTAGGGGCGCGGCGAGAGTTCCGGGGCGTCGTTGGACGTACTTGTGGCAAACAGGGTATCGAACACGGCGACCATGGTGGGGCAGAGTTCCTCCGCCCCGCCCGCGATCATCAGATCCTGCATGCCGAATTTGATCGCCTCATACGCATATCCGATGCCCATGCTGCCCGATGTGCAGGCGGTCGAGGTCGGGATGATGCGCCCGGAAATGCCATAGAGCACGCCGATATTGACGGCTGCCGTGTGGCTCATCATCTGGATGTAGCTGGTGGCGGTGATGGCGTTGCTGTCGCCATGTTCCATCAGGCGGGTGAAGCCGAGAACGGGCGGGGTACTGCCGAAGGACGAGCCATAGGCAATGCCAAGACGCCCGCCCTGCAGGATGGCGGTATCATCACGAAGGCCCGCCATTTCAAGTGCCTTGTCAGTGGCATCGACCGACATCTGGGCGACACGGCCCATGCTGCGAAGCTGTTTGCGGCTGAATTTTCCCTTGAGCGTGAAGTCCTGCACCGGGGCGGCAAGGCGGGTACGCAGATCATATTTGCCATCCCAGTCATCCATGCGCCGGATGCCGGTTTCGCCCGCTGCCATGCGCGATGAAATGGTTTCCCAGTTATCGCCGAGCGCCGTGATGCCCGCCATGCCGGTGACGACAACGCGGCGGTTGGAGGATGTGTTGCTCATAACATGCCCCCATTCACGCTGATGACCTGACGGGTGATGTAAGACGCATCGGGGCTGCACAGAAATGCGATGGTGCCCGCGACCTCGTCCGTTGTGCCGTAGCGGCGCATCGGGATCATGGCCTTGACCTCGTCCGCGGGCAGGTCGCCGGTCATCCGGGTTTCGATCACGCCGGGTGCAACGGCATTAACGGTGATTTTGCGTTTGGCGAGTTCAAGGGCAAGCGATTTGACCGCCCCGATGATCCCGGCCTTTGACGCCGCATAATTCACCTGTCCGCGATTGCCGGCAATCCCGGCGATGGAGGTGAGCGCAACAATCCGCCCGCCCTTGCGCCGTTGAATGATCGGCATGATCAGCGGTTTGATCACATTGTAAAAGCCATCGAGATTGGTGTGCAGAACCCGGTCCCAATCATCATCTTCGAGCGCCGGGAAAGGTCCATCGCGGGTCAGCCCGGCATTGAGGATCACACCATAGGGTGCGCCATGATCGGCAATGTCGGCCTCGATTGCAGTACGCGTCGCATCGCGGTCGGCGATATCGAACCGGATCAGGCGGGCATTGCGGCCAAGGGCGATGATATCATCACGGACGGCTTCGGCCCCGGTTTGATCGGAATGATAATGGACGACGATATCAAAACCGTCGCTTGCAAGACGGCGCGCGGTAGCGGCACCGATCCCCTTGCTTGCACCTGTTACCAGAATGGTTTCTGTCATGGCTTTGTCGTTTCTTGGTTGCTGGTTGGGGTTTCGGATGCGGCATCATTTGGCTGATAGACATTGATGCGGGCACTCACAAGGGTTGCGTCACCTTTGCGAACTTCGCCGTCAAACACACCCATTTCGCCGTCTTCGAAAATGTTTTTCACATGGATGACAAGCACATCGCCATCGGCAAAGCCGTCGCACACCATGGTCATTTTGCGCGTGCCGAGCAGATAACCGATTTTGGGTGCTGTGCCGGGGGCGGCAGACTGGGCGCGCCAGCCGCTATAGGCGGCGACCGACTGGGCGATATATTCAATCCCGACATAGGCGGGGACGCCGTGCGTGGGGGTGAAGAACAGGCTGTTTTTGGTGATGCGGACTTCTGCCGTCAGGCTTTCGGCATCGGCGGCGAGAACGCGGTCGATCAGGAGCATTGGGGCCGCGTGCGGTACCAGTGTTTCGACGGGCGGGAAGGCGGGTTTTACTGACGCATTCATGCGCGGTTCCCCCGGTTCCATCCCCGGCCAAGAATGACCGAGACGTTGCTGCCGCCAAAGGCGAACGAGTTGCTCATCATCGCCAGGCAATCTGCGGGCGGCAATTTCGTGCCCGGTCTGGTCACCAGATTGATGTTGGGAATTTCGGGATCAGTCGCACCATCCCAGATATGACGCGGCAGGGGTGCGCCATCGGCGGCATCGCAAAGCGAGAGCCAGAGCATGGCGGCTTCGATGGCGCCCGCTGCACCCAGCGTATGACCGGTCATGGGTTTGGTGGAGCTTGCCGGGACGTTGGCGCCGAGAACATCGCAGACCGCACGGGCTTCCATCCCGTCATTAAGCGGGGTCGCGGTGCCATGCAGATTGATATAAGCGATGTCGGATGGTTTGAGTTTGGCATTGGAAAGCGCGTTTTGCATGGCCATGGCGGCCCCCCGGCCATCGGGATGCGGGGCATTGGGGTGATGGGCGTCGGAGCTTTCACCGACACCGAGCAATTCGATGGCACCCGTATCGGGATTGGCATTCCGGCACAGGATGAAGATCGCGGCCCCTTCGCCGATATTGATGCCATCGCGATTGATGCTCATGGGATTACAGATGCCGTTTGAAACCGATTGCAGGGCATCAAAGCCGCGCACGGTCAGACGGCAGAGGCTATCGACGCCGCCAACCAGAACCGCATCGCACAGCCCGGTATTGATCAGGCGCGCCCCGGCGGCGAAGGCCTTGGCGCTTGATGAACAGGCGGTTGAAATCGCATAAGACGGCCCGCCAAGATCAAAGGCATCGCGCAGGAAATCGGCGGGCGATCCGATTTCCTGATGGCTATACAGGAACGTTTCGGGGAAGGCACCGCCATCAAGGGCGGCTTCGTAGTCACTTGTGCCTTCTTCGATGCCCGATGTGCTGGTGCCGATGATGACGCCAATGCGGGCGCGACCAATATCGGCAATCAGATCGGTGATGTCGGTTTCGATCTGTCGGGTTGCGGCCCAAAGCAGGCGGTTGTTGCGGGTATCGTGACGGGCAAGGGGATCGGGTAGCGGTTCGGGATCATGCGTGACGGTGCCAAGGATCGTGGTGCGGTCGGGCAGGAAGCCGTCGCGTGCGATCATATCCGCCGGGCGATCCCCAAACAGGGTCGTGCGGCTTTCATCGATCCCGCTGCCAAGGGCCGATACGATGCCAAGGGCGGAAAGATAGAGCGAACCCGGCGTCATGATGACGATCCGGTCCGTTGTGAATGGATCGTGATGGCATAGCCAAACCGTTCATTGCGCAAGTTTGCCACACCCTGCCAGACATCGCGGATCGGGCGTTCGATCCGGGCGTAGGCGCGGCCACTGTCATCCATGCGAAGCATGCGTTCACCCATGGTTTCACGGATCGACATATTGCCCGGCAGGGCATCGCGCACGACATCGAGCGGCCAATAGACGATGATGATATCGGCAAGCATGCGCCTGGCATCAAGCGTTTTGGGCAGCCAGTCGGCGGTTTGAACCAACAGCGCCTCGGTCGACCAGTCGATATCAATCGCGCGACGGCCCAGATCATCGATCATGACGATGCGGACATGGTCGCGTTCAAGGGACAGGCGGGCCTGAAATGTGCCGGTTTCGCTTTCGGTGCTGCTGGTGTTTTTCCAGCTTGCCGTGACCTGCTGGGTGACGTCGATGGCGTCATCATCGGTCCATGGCTGTTCGGGCAGGGTAAATTCGTAACCCTCGTCAAGCATCACGGTTTGCGCCGGTGTTGATGTGAAGACGTCCGGCATGGAAAAGTCGGGCATTGTCAGATCGGGCATGTTCATTGTTTCACAGGCGCTCAGGCCCGTGGCAAGCATGCCAGCGACAAGGGTTTTTACGACGACGGAGCGCATAGATCGTGCAACATCTCAAGATAGCGTTCGGTTTTGGCGACCAGCGGGTTTTCCATATTCCATGCATAACCTGCAAGGATCGAAACGACCATACGTTTCAGTTGTGAATCGTCATCGGGCTGATTGAAAATGATGGTCTGTAATCGTCCATCATACCAGGCATCGACGTAAGCCCGGAACGTATCGACCCCCTTTGACAGCGGTTCGGCGAAATCCATGTTCCAGTCAACCGCCTTGCCATTATGACGCGCGATCAAGGCCTTGGCGGCCAGTTCGGCGGAATGCATGGCAATGGTGACCCCCGATGAAAAGACCGGATCAAGGAAGCCCGCCGAATTGCCAAGCAGCACATAACCATCGCCAAAAAGTTTTTCCGATTGCGCGCTATATCCGGCGATGGAATTGAGATCGCGGATTGGTTCGGCGTTGGTCAGAAGGCTTCCGAGACGTGTGTCATTGATCAGTTGATTGAAAATGTCCTGATCAGCCATGCCGGCAAAGGCCGGATCATTATCGGGATAGATCGCACCGACGGACGCGGTGCCATCGGAAAACGGGATCAGCCAGTACCAGATTTCATGACGGGTCGGATGCACCGTGATCAGGATTTTTTCACGGTCATAGCCGGGATCGGTGATGTGATCGCGCATATGGGTGAAGAGGGCACGGCGTTCAATCGACTTGCCGGGGCGGGCAAGGCCGAGCATCCGGGGAAGGACCCGGCCATAGCCGCTGGCATCGACCACGAACCCGGCGCGGAGTTCGCCCGGATTGCCGTTTTCATCGGTGAAGCCAAGGCAGCAATCGCCATCGGCAAGTTGTGCGGATGTGACGCGATGGCCAAAGCGGATATCGACCCCGGCGCGGGCGGTCTCACCTGCCAGAATCTGGTCAAAGTGGGCACGCTTAACCTGAAACGTGGTACCCCAGCAATCGGATGGTTCGAAATTCTGGCGGAAATCAATCGACATATATTGGGGCCCGCATTCGAAGACGGCACCGTTTTTAAACTGGAACCCGGCATCGGTCACGGCATCCAGAAGACCCGCGCGTTCAAGCACATTCATGCAATTGGGCAGCAGGCTTTCGCCGATGACGAAGCGCGGGAATGTTTCGGCTTCGAGCACGGTAACAGCCATGCCGGCATCATGCAGGAATTTGGCAATGACCGATCCGGCAGGTCCGGCACCGATGACGGCGATATCGCAATCGGGTCTCACTATTCCTGTCCCCGCTGGTTTTGGGTTTGCGTGCTATTATTGGTTTGTGTTGGTGCGGTCATCCAGAAGGCTAGGAACCAAGCCCCAAGTAGGCCGATGGCAATCACCGATCCGATATCGCGCACGAGCGGCACGGATGATGTGGCAAGCAGGCCAAAGGCAAGCACACTGCTGATCAGCGACAGCAATACCGCAAGGCGTGTGTCGTCGTCATGGGTTTCGTTGCGGCTTTCGGCCAGAAACAGCACGTAATCCGCGCCAATGGCAAAGACCAGAAACAGCGCCATGGTGGCAAAGAAGCTTTGGGCGATGCCAAAGGCATAACCACCCAGCACCGCAAACAGGATCGCCCCGGCGGGGGCGGCAAAAACGCAGATGCCGGTTTGAAGCCCGTAACGCAAAACGGCAAGGATCGCGGCAACACAAAGCGCACCGCCCAAGGCAATCCATGCCCACAGGCGATAGGCGGCAAACTGGTTGCTGATCGCGGTGGGCGGGTTGATCAGGGTGACGTTTTCGATATCGCCAAGGGCGGTGCGGATGGCGTCAATATCGGTGGCGTTGCGAAGGCGGATGATGTCCGAACCGCCGGAATGCAGGCGGGCGATTTCGGGCAATGTGTTTGCCGCGTTGTCATCGGGGATGAGGTAACCGGCGTTTTTATCCGGCGCGATGATCCTGACCGGCAATTGATCGGACAGGGCCGGGCCAAAGCGATCATAAAGACCGGTTGTGACAAGGTCCCGGTTTTCGGTTTGCCGGGTGATCGACGGGATCAGATCGGACAGACCTATCATGCCGCCAAGCCGGTTATCGGCGATTAGCGGTGTCAGGGCACCCCGCACCGCTTCGCCGGTTTCAAGGCGGGTTTGGGGATCGGTGCCGTCAATGCGGATGAATACGGGGCTGCCGCCAAGGCCAAGGATATCGGCAATGTTTCCGGCGTCTGATATCAGCGCGTCATTACCGTGGCCGAACTGGCGGATATCGTTATTGCCGGGGATCAGGAAGGCCGCAAGGACAAGGGAGATGATGATCGCGGCACTTGCGATCAGCCGCACGCGGATCGGGGCAAATGTTTTGCCAAGGGCGGCTTGCAGGCCATCGTGCAGTTTGCGGATCGGTGAGGATGCCTGGACATCACGGGCCGGGATCAGGGGCAGCAGGAACAGCACCGAACAATAGGCGGCCACCAGACCGGCAACCGAATAAACCGCGATCTGGGATAGCAATTGGGTGGGGCTGAGTGACAGCGCGCCAAAGCCGATCACGGATGTCAGAAGGCCAAGGCTTAGCCCCGGTCTGATTTTACGCAGCCGATCCGTGGGCGACCCGGCGGCAGAGCGCAGCACAAGGTAATGCAGGGCATAATCGACCGAAATGCCGATCATGGTCGCACCAAACACCAGCGCAATCGCATGGATCGCCGGGAAGATCGCCACCACGGCGGCGAGCCCCGCCAAAAGGCCGCTGCCGACGACGAGAAGCGCCCCCAGAAGCGGGATGGGGGAGTAGAATACCAGCCCGATCATCACAAGGATGCCGATGGTCGCGATGATCGCGATGCGTTGCACATCGGATTGCGCGCGGGTGGCTTCCGCCACGGCAAAGAAAATCTGGCCGGTTTTGGCGGTATTCAGGCCGGGGGTGACATCGGTGATGGATTGCAGGGCCGCGTTGGCCCCGGTGACCCATGCCCGATCCGTACCGGCACTTCGCAGGTCGGGTGACAGGCTTGCCATCACCGGCAGGTAAAATTGCCCGTCGCGCGCGATCACGTCATTGCCGGTGCCAAGCTTGGCGCCAAGGTCGGACAGGAAGGCGGGCAGCAGGGCAAACGGGTCCTGTTTTAGCGACTGGCTGCTGAGTGTTGTGGCCGGGGAATAGAGGTTCTGGATGGCGCGGCGATAAAGGGTTTCGGCGTTGCCATTTGCCAGCTTTTCGCGATCAGACGGGGATAGCAGGCTGTTGGCATGCGGGCCATAAAGCGCCATCAGATCGGCAAAGCGATCATTGTTGTGACCGGGGAGCGTGATGGTTTGCGTGCCATCAAGGGCCGCGATCCGGCCCGCGAAATCAGTGGCGGCGGTTTCAAGTGTGTCGCGATTGGCGTGCGAGAGCATGAAGATCGCCTGCTGACCATCATTTGCCAGCAGATGGCGGACGGTGGCGATGTCGCTTTGCGGGGCGTCCGGCATGGCGTTTTCCTGCCCGATCAGGGACAGAATATCGGCATCGATCCCGGTATGGCCGCCGCGTAATTGCCACGCGGTAAAAACCGCCATCGCGATCAGGCACAGGGCCCAGAGGGTTGCGCGCAATGCCATTACTGAACCGGGCCGGTCAGAAGGTCGGCAAATTCGGGCGGCAGCGGCAGGCCTTGCAATGACTGATCGGAAAGGGTGATGGCATCATGATCGCCGGTCGGTTTTTCGAGGCGGACATTTTCAACAAAATCGGTGCCGGTGGCGGTGATTTTGCTGATCTGGTTTTCGATGGTGCTGCCGTCCTTGGGTGTCAGGATGACCTGCCATGTGCCGTTTTCGATTGTGTCCCTGGTGATGTCAAAACGCTGTTCCAGCGGTTGCCAGTTACCGGCAAGGACGGCCGAAATCAGTTCGACAAACTGGCGGAACTGATCACCGCGTGCCAACTCGTCGCGGTTGCCCTGATCATCGATCCGGGTGATGCCGTGATCATCAAGGATCGTGGTGCCGGGAAACGGGGCAAGGGTGCGCCAGACCAGTCCGTTTGCAGGGGACAGGACGAAATCACCGTTCGAGGAAAGCGGTTTGTCAAAGCCGTCAAGATGGCGGTCCATGGTGAAGGAGCCGCCGAGATATTGTTCGGTGCCGATGGTGGCCGGGGCCGGAATATCATCCGCCCGTGCGGTGCCGGTCATGCTGGCAGCCAGCAGGGTGGCGGTTGCGACGGATGCGATCAGGCGGCGTATCGGGGTCAAACAAGGGCCTCCATCTTTTCGATGAAGAAATCGGGGCTGCGGTAAAGCATTTCGCCGCTGGATTTTTCGACCGCGACCTGAATGGTGAAGCCCTTGGTCAGCTTTTCACCGGTTTTGCTGTCGCTGACCAGATAGTCGATTTTAAGCCGGTTTTCATATTCGCGAAGTGTGGCTGTGATCGTGATGTTCTGCCCGAAGGTGCAGGGGCGGACATATTTGACCCGCATATCCACCACCGGCCAGACATAGCCCGACGCATCCATTTGCGGGTAATTATAGTCGATCCGATCCAGAAGCGCGCATCGGGCATTTTCGAAGAACTGCACGTAATTGCCGTGCCAGACGACATTCATCGGATCAAGGTGATAGAACTGCACAGTTTCGGTGACCGACGCACTGATCATGATGCCAGATCCCCGCCATAAAGCGCCCAGTGGCGCGATTGAATGCGGTCGATCAGAAGGCGAAGGGTTGTTTCAAGCGGCTGGTCTTCGGCGATAAACGGGATGTCGTTGCCAAGGGCGTCAAGGAAGGCGGTGATGTCACTGCCAAGCTGATCGGGTTTGATGTCGCCGTTTTTAAGGCGAAGCGTGATCGCCTGTTTGACGGCAATCAGATTGGCGGCGGCGACCTGTTCGGTCAGTTGCAGGATGCGCAGGCAATCACGCGCGGCAATCGTTCCCATGCTGACCTTGTCCTGGTTATGGCATTCGGTCGAACGGGAAAAGACGCTGGCGGGCATGGTGTTCTTCAATGCTTCTGCCGTCCAGGCGGAAACGCCGATCTGCACGGCCTTCAGCCCATGATTGATCGAAGCGCGATCGGCATCCGATCCCGACAGGTTCGATGGCAGACCATGATTGAATTTGGTATCGACCAGAAGCGCCATTTGCCGGTCCATCAGATCAGCCAGATTGGCAATCAGGGTTTTCATGCCATCGGCGACAAAGGCAACATGCCCGCCATAGAAATGACCACCATGCAGGATGGTTTCGCCTTCGACATCAATCAGCGGGTTGTCATTGGCACTATTAAGTTCGGTTTCGAGCGTCGCGCGGAAGGTCGGCATCATGTCGGCCAGAACGCCGATGACATGCGGCGCACAGCGCAGCGAATAGCGATCCTGCAACCGAGCCGGGGCATAATTGGTGCCCAGATCAGCAAGGTCGGTTTCGATAAAGGCGGCAATGCGGGCCTGCCCCGGATGGGGTTTTGCAGCAAACAGGCGTTTGTCAAAATGGGCGGGATTGCCCAGCAACCCGATAGAGGCAAGTGCTGTAATGCGTGCGGTCAGGCGGCACAGATAATCGGCACGCACGAATGCCTGACACATCATGGCGGTCATGACCGACGTGCCATTCATGATCGCCAGGGCTTCCTTTGGACGCAGCGTTAACGGCGTTAACCCGGACGCAGCAAGCGCATCAAGGGCGGTCATTTTCTGGCCGCGATAAAGCACATCGCGTTCGCCAATCAGGGCGGCAGCCACATAGGAAAGCGGGGTCAGATCGCCGCTGGCACCGACCGATCCTTCTTCGGGGATCAGCGGCGTGATGTCATGTTCGAGAAGGCCGGCAAGCTGGCGCAAAAGATCAAGGCTGACACCGGAATAGCCGGTGCAAAGGGATGCAAGGCGGACGGCAAGGACAGCGCGCGCCTGATCGGGCGTGAGGATGTCGCCAAGGCCGCAGCCGTGAAACCGGCTGAGATGCAGCGGCAGTTCGGCGACCAGTTCGGGCGGCACACGGCGCGAGACGGAATCACCATAGCCGGTGGTGACCCCATAGATATGGCCGTGATCGCGCAATTCCCGATCAAGGAAATCGGCCCCGGCCTGAATGCGGGTGGTGAATTCCGGGTCGGATGACAGGACGGGCAGGGCGCGTTGTTCGGCAAGGGCAACGATATCTTCGATGCGCAGGTTTTCCTCGCCAAACAGGACAGTGGTGCGGCTGTTATTCATTGTTGTCCTTTTTATTCGCCCAGAAGTCATAGAAATTGAACCATTGCAGCGGCCGCGTCACAACAAGCTTTTCAAGCCAGTTTGCATATTGTTCGGCATATTCGGTGATTTTACCGACCCGGTTGGCACGCGGCAGGGTTATTTTATCGGCCAGTTTTTCCCACGCGATTTCAAACCGGTTTCCGTTACGCCATGCCGCAGCCATATAGACCGGGCATTGCAGCAGATGGGCCAGAACAAACGGCCCCTGCGGGAACGGGGCCGGATCGCCCAGAAACGGTACACTTACCGATTTATCACGTGCACCGATGGCAACGCGATCCGCCGCAATCACGATCCATTCGCCGCGTTCGACCTTTTCACGCAGCAGCATTGCGGTATCGGGGCCGATTTCGGTGACCTCGATCAGGTCAACCTGGCTTTCGGGGGCGAATTTTTGCAACACCCGGCCAAAGCGGGCGGCATTTTTCTGATGCAACAGCACATTTACGCGAAAATCGCGGTCGCGGCTGGCAATCGCCCGGACCAGTTCGATATTGCCGAAATGGGATACGAACAGAATGATCGCCTGATCACGCGGGATATAGGAAAACAGGCTGTCGGCGTGATCGGGCAGGTCCAGATCATCGATCTTCATTTCGCCCGACCAAGCGGCGATTTTATCCAGCGCGCTTTCGCCGAAATTCATGAAATGACGGAAACTGTCACGCAGGCCCGGTCTGGGTTGGCCGGTGACGGCGGCAATCCGGGTCAGGAAATCCTGCGAAGCCCGCCTTGCAATCCGCCCGGTGGCAAAGAAATAGGCGATGATCGGAAACATCACCACCATGCAGAGCCGACGGCCACCATAACGATAAACCATGCCAAGGAACCGGATGCCCCAATACATGCCGCGTTCATCAATTTCCGACCAGTGCCGGGCGGATTTGGCCCCGGTTTCAGGATGTTTTTCGGGATCAATACCGGTGCGGTGTTTCTGCCCGAAATGACCACCACGCGCAATGAAGCCCGGCAGGCGCAGCAGCATGCCAAAGAACAGCCGGGTGTGCATCCAACTGATCAGGACATTGTCCTTCCACATGCGGAAGTTCGATGTGTTGTTTTCAGGATATGTTACTTCGGTCGGGACGTGATGGATCGGGACACCGCGCCAGTATAGGCGCACCATCAGTTCGGTATCGAAATCCATCTTGTGGCCGCAGCCTTCTTCGCGCCAGACGGCAAGGCTTTCGGAGACCGGATACACGCGAAAGCCGCACATGCTGTCGCGGATGTGGGTGGATAATGTTTCGATCCAGACCCAGACATGGGAAATCCAGCGGCCGATACGGCGTTTTTCGGGGATGCTGTCATCATAGACCGGAAGGCCGGTGATGAGGGCAGCCGGGTCTTCGCGGGCGATGCGGATCATTTCTTCGATCCGGTCAAGATTGTGCTGCCCGTCGGCATCGACCTGAATAGCGTGGGTGAAACCGGCGCGTTCAGCCATGGCAAGGCCCGCCATCACCGCTACACCCTTGCCGCCATTTTCATCAAGATGCTGACAGGTAACCCCGTTTTCGGGATCGTGAAGGGCGGCGACAACGTCGTGTGTCTGCGTGTTTGATCCATCATCAATGATGATCACCGGCAGATCATATTCGCGGATGCGCGCCACAACATCAGCCAGGACGTCATGGTGGTTATGGGTCGGGATGACGGCACAGATTTTCATGAGGCAGCCTCGCGCCATTTCAAAATACCGGAGCTATGATCACCTTCGGCGTCGGAATGATAGCGGAATTTGATTTTCGCGTTGTCGCGGTCGCAATCAAGTTCCAGCATCACGGTCGATCCCGGTGTGATCGGCTTTCGGTATTTAAGTTGTGTTACTTCACCGATGGTAACCGGTACATCAAACACGGCTGCGGCCTGATCCACGGCCCAGTGCAGTTGCACGACCCCGGGCAGAAGCGGCATGCCGGGAAAATGGCCGCGGAAATAAAGCATATCCGCTGGCAGGCGCAGCGACAGATTGACCCGATCCTCATCACGATCCTGTATAACGATTTCAGGCATCACGGGTTCCATATCGGCAAAAAGTGCACGCAGCAAATGAAGCGGGCGCTTGCCTTGACTGTCGGATGGCAGCTGATCGACAAAGCGCCAGCGTTGCGGCAGGGCAGCGTCGTCTTCGAATTTGGCGATTTCACGCCGCAATTGGCGTCCCATGCGAAACCGCCCGATATCGGCCAGCATATTCTGGCCTTCCGGCGACAGCACCGCGACCACGCCAAGGCGGCGGTCATTTTCATCAGGGATAAGTGCAATGGCGTCTTCGACCAGATGGCTTTGGCGCAGATGGCGTTCAACCGCACCCAGCGAAATGCGTTTGCCTTCGACCTTGACCACCCGGTCGGCACGGCCATGCAGGGAGAAGGTGCCGGTTGCGTCATTGATCTTTGCGATGTCTTCGGTTTGATACCAATCATCGCCCGCAATATGGGCGGCACGCACGCGAAGGCACCCGGCCTCATTCAGCGCGACTTCAACACCCGGCAGAGGATGCCACGGGCAGTCATCGCCGGTCTGCTGACGGTGGGCGATGCCACCGGTTTCGGTGCTGCCGTAAATTTCGGTCGGGCAGGTGCCGAGCATGGCGGTGGTTTCGGATGCGGCGGCAAGGTCAAGCGGACCGCCTGATGAAAAGATCAGTGAGGGGCGCGGTACATCTGCCAGATCGGGATGCAGGTTTTTAAGATGCGCGGGACTTGTGATCAGGACATCGCCATCATTGATATCGCCCTGCATCATTTCCCAATAGGGTGCGGGATCGGCGGTAAAGACACGGCCCTTGATCACCGGCCAGACGATGCGGAAAATCAGGCCATAGATATGCTGATGCGATACCAGCCCGACAATGCGCGCGCCGTTTGGAATGTGTGGCTGCCAAAGCGGTTCCTGTATGGTGATTTCGGCTTCGATCAGGGCCAGTGTTTTAGGGATCGGCTTGGCATCCCCGGTCGAACCAGATGTAAAGAATACCGCGCGGCAATCGGTTGCGGCGGGCAATGTCATGTGGCTGCCGGTATTGGTCGGGGTAGCCGCAGCAAGTCTTTCGAGGATGGCGGCGTCATCCAGATACAGATCGAACTGGCTGCTGATGCCATCAAGATAGGCGGGGCGGTCGGTTGCGGGGAAAATCACGGTCGCACCCGCACGCCATGCCGCGGTGATCGCGATCAGGAACAGACGGGCCGACTGGCAATGGATGGCGATGCGCGAAGATGGGTGCAAGGTTGGGGACAGCCGGTCGATATCTGTCAGGATATCACCCGCACAGAAGACCCGGCCGCCTTCGACGCAAAGGGCGGTGGCGGCGTTTTTCGGATCATGCAGGTTTGCGATAAAGCCGGTCATGGGGTTTCGATATTGTTTCCGGTTTTGCGATCATGGCGGGCGCGCAAGAAACGGCGGACCGGCCATTCGCCAATGAACAGGATGCCGATCAGGCCATAGGACAGAAGCCCATTATAAAGCGTCCAGATTTCCATGCTCGCATAAAGTGCCGTCCATGTGGCAATCATCGCGTTGAGCGCGAAGAAGCCGATCCAGACTTTGGTCAGTTTGCGCGTATAGGCAACCGAATAGGCATCAAGATCGGGCATTTTAAGCTGTGCCAGGCGTTCGACCATCGGGCGTTCGGTAAACAGTGTAACGGTAAAAACCGTGCCCATGGTCAGGCTGACGATCACCGGATAAAAGCGGATAGCGACCAGTTCGCTTGCGATGCCGCCTGCGGCGACAATGACGGCGACCAGAACCGCAAGACCGGCAGGCCCATAACGTTTTTGCAGCGCAAATGAAGCGGCACGCAACAGAACGAGGATCAGAAGCCCGATCAGGATGATCTGCGGGGAAAAGACCGTCAGTCCGAAATAGACCAGAACCGGATAGATGATACCCAGTATGGCAAGCAGGATGGTCGCGATCCGTTTAGGAACTGACCAGGTCATGGATCTTCTCGACGACGTCATCGACGGTGCGGACAGACCGGAATTCCATGGCCGGGATTTTCTTGCCGGTGATTTCCTGGAATTTGACGATCAGGTCGACGGCATCGATGCTGTCGAGGTCAAGGTCTTCGAACAGGCGGGCGTCCGGGGTGATATCCTCGGACGGGACTTCGAAAAGTTCGACAAGGTAATCGTGAAGCTGCTGATAAACGTCCTGGCGACTTTGCATGATTACCCCTCCTTGCCCGATGCCTGAATGAATTTCGCCAGATTGCGCACGGATGCAAAATGGGTTTTCACATCTTCGTTCTTCGCATCAATCCGGACATCGTATTTTTTCTGGATCGCAACGCCAAGTTCAAGGGCATCGATGGAATCAAGGCCTAGCCCATCGACAAACAGGGCTTCTTCGCTGTCGATATCCTCGACACTTATGTCTTCGAGATTAAGCGTCTCGATAATGAAGGCTTTAAGTTCTGTTTCCAGCGAAGTCATGCGTCAGTCTGTCCAGATAATAATCCTTGATGATCCGGGTCAGCAAACGGGCCTGTCTGGCACGGCTTAATGTCGGATCAGCAATGTCCCCAAATGATAGCGGTGCATCGACCACCAGCCGAAAGCGGATTTTCGACGGCGGAATGCGATACCACGGTACCCCCTTTTTCAAGGTATCGTGATTACAGTGCACAACCACAGGAATCAAGTCGACTTGTGTTTCTATCGCGATATTCGCTACCCCGCGTTGCAATTGACCCAGTTTGCGGCGGCTGGGTGTACGGGTTCCTTCGGGGAAAATCAGGATGCAGGCACCGTTTGCGAGATGATCGCGCGCCTGCGATATCAGGTTTTCCGGGTCATCATTATTGCGAATGAAACCAGCCGCACGTACCACACCGGCCATGAACGGATTGCGAAACAGTTCGTGTTTGACGACACACTGGCAGCTATCCATCTGGGCCAGGATCATCACGACATCGAGCAATGTCGGGTGATTGGCAATGATCAGAACACCACGCGCGGATCGCAGGCGTTCGATATTTTCGGTTTCGGCGACGGCCACACCGGTGACATCAAGCATCCATGTGAAAAGGCGAAAGCCGCGGCAGATGACAAACTGGGCATAGCGGCGCCGTTTGGCGCGGTTGCGCAGGATGACCATCATGGCGGGGAAGATGGTGATGGCCATCAATAGCCCGCCCAGACCAAAGGATGAAAAGGCAAAGCCGGTCGCCAGCAGCCGCCAGTACCAGTTAAAGCCCTTTGACGGCTTTGTCGGCCGACCCCGTGTTTCAGCCATGCGGTTGCATTGCCCAGCCACCAGACTGACCCGGCAGGTTCAGACCGGCTTTTGACGATGCCCCCAGACAGGCGGCAATCGCGCGTGCCTGCCGGTGGGGCTGAACGGCGGGATCATGATCGGGGATCGGATCGAACCAGAACATTTTGCCATCTGATTCCGATGGCTGATCAAAGCGGATGGCAAGGGCGGTGCCGGAAATATCGTCGGGGTCCTGATCCTGATAGATGTCGGGCAGTGGCAGGTCGACATAGCACAGGATGACCGGGCCATCTTCGCTGGTGAGCTGGCATAATGTTTCGGTGAGCGCCGCGATCAGGCTGTCATTGCCGGCTGAGATTGCGGTGTGGCTTTGGGTGATCGACCAGTTGATCGAGGCAACCCCGACCAGCGCGTTATGCACCGACATGCTGAAATCGGCGGGTGAAAGGGTTTCGTTTGTTGCGACCTGATTAAGGAGTTTCAGCGTGCGGTCAATATTGCCGTGGCGTGATGCAAAAACGATATGCGGGTTATCGCCGTCACGGATCGTATGGCCGAGCACCTCGGCGGCGGCGCGACCATAAAGGTCAAGACGCCGCCGCCAGGCGGGTTTCAGGCTGCGCGCCAGATTGGCGCTGGTCATATCGTCTATCGGGATTTCGGTATGCCCGGCTGTTCCGGATTTCAGGACCGCGCGATCATCGCGGTCTTCCCAGAAAGCCCAGTGCGAAATTCTGGCGTGCAGCAAACTCATATCCAAACCTAGTTGGCAAGTACGGCCTTTGCCGATACCTCGCGCAAGATATCCTGTCTCAGATTGTTGACCCAGCGATTGTAATTATTATGAATCGAAGTGCCATCATAGTTCAGATTGGTGCTGTCGACATAGGAAATGGAAAATTCGGACTGGTCAAAATCGATTTCAACCTTGGCCAGATGATCGCGCGGGGAATAGGTGGCGATCAGTTCACCTTCAGCCTTGCGTTGAACGATCCATTCACGTTCGCCGGCGGCCTTGATGATGCTTTCTTCTATCTGTGCCATGCTGAGTTTTGACGCATCAGCCGGGAAGGGCTGACTGCTGACATTCTGAACCGGGGCGGTGCGGCACGCGGCAACAACAAGTGCCAGCAAACCGACGACTGCAAATTTCAAACTGCGCATATCCAACCTGCCTTTTATTGATATTATCCGATTGATCCGGTTGATCGGATCAATTATCGCGTTTTTTATTGCCCGAGCCGGGCAGACCTCCCTGATTTAATGAACCCGTCGCCAACAAAACAACCAAAACTTGCCAGATACATGAAAAAAAACGCAATCATCGATGTCAAGACCGCGTTTGGGGGCAACGTTTTATGGTGCTGGCAGCGGATCGATGATCTGAAGGAGGATCGCGCGGAAAAACGCCGCCAAAGTTCGGCCCGCGCGTGGCAGATGCTGGGCGATCTTGGACATTATATCTGGCCGGATATCGACGGGGATGGGACATATGAAACCGTGCGGCAAAGTTCCGGCCGGCCCGGCCTGATCATTGATGGTGTGATCCATTGTGCCAGCATCAGCCACAGCCGCGACCTTGTGGCGGTGGCGATTGCCAAAGACCCGGATGCCATGATCGGCATCGATATCGAATATCGTGACCCGAGCCGTGATATCGAGGCCCTGTCGTGCTGGCTGTTTGACGGGGATGCGATGGGCCGGGATTTTTATCAGGGCTGGTGCGATTACGAGGCGGCATTCAAGGCAACGGGCGAAACCGACCCATTGGCACAGGCACGCGCCACATTGATCGCGATTGACACCATTGATGGATTTTCCGGGGCGCTGGCGCGGGTTTGATGAGGCCGGATTTTAGCGGCTTGAATTTGCGCGATAATATTGCGACAGGTAAAGCTGTCGGCAATTGGGGCGGAAAGAAACATGACGCAAAATGTCTGGGTCGGTCAGAATATCACGGCGGGTGCCCGGTTGCGGCTGTTCTGTTTTCCGTTTGCCGGGGGTGGTGCGTTGGCCTATCGGCCGTGGCTGACGCAATTCCCCGATGATATCGATGTGGTGCCGGTCAATCTGCCGGGGCGCGAACAGCGGTTTGGCGATCCGGTGATTGATGATCTTTCGGCGATGGTTGAGGCCGTCGCCGCGGGATTAAAGCCTTTTATGGATCGGCCGTTTGCGTTTTTCGGTTATTCGATGGGGGCGCTGATTTCCTATCATCTGGCCTGTCATCTGCAACAGGCGGGGATGACCGTGCCGGTTCATCTGTTTGTTGCCGCAAGGCGGGGGCCGAATGTGGCCGGGCATCGGGCGCCGTTGCATCATCTGTCATCGGATGAGTTCTGGCAGGGGATTGCCAATTATGGCGGGACGCCCACCGAAATTCTGGAAAATGCGGAATATCGCGCCCTGTTTGAGCCCAGCCTTAGGGCGGATTTCAGATTGTCGGAAACCGCGGTTTCGACCGGATTGTCCAAACTGTCCTGCCCGATTACCGCCTTTGGCGGGGCGGATGATCCGAACCCGGTACCGGATGAACTGGATGACTGGGCGGCGGCAACCACGGGCGACTTTGCCAAGCATGTTTTGCCTGGCGGGCATTTTTTCCTGCGTGATGCCGGGGATGATATCGTGCGCGTGGTCAAGGATGCGCTGATTGCGTGATGGATCAGGCTTAGGTGGTTTGACGTCCGTCGACAAATTCGCCGTCACGGACATGATAGATCGTATCGGCGGTATCAAACCAGCGATCATCATGGGTCACACAGATGATGATCTTGCCCTGTTTGCGCAAGGAGGGCAGGATTTTTTCATAGAAGACCGAGCGGAAATGCGGGTCCTGATCGGCGGCCCATTCATCAAGGACAAGAACCGGCTTTTCTTCGAGCAGGGCCGCAATCAGGGCAAGGCGTTTGCGTTGCCCCTGTGACAGCGAGGTCGTTGAAAAGGCGTTGTCATCGAGTTCAACCTTGTCGTCGATTTCCATCTGTTTGAGCAGTGTTTGAACCCGCTTCGGATCGATATCATCAATGCCGTAGAGTTCGCGAAACAGGTGATAGTCCGACAGCACGGTCGCGAAATGATCGCGATAAAGCTGCAGGGCGTCGGTCGGCACCGGGCAGTCATTGACCATGATTGATCCGCCTGCCGCCGGGCGAAGGCCGGTCAGGACCGCGATGATCGTCGATTTTCCCGCCCCATTGCCGCCGGTGATAAAGGTGATTTCACCCTTTTTGAAGGTGGCGTTGATCGGGCCGACGGCAAAACCCGGGCTGTCCGACGTGCCGGGATAGGAGAAACGAACGTCACGCAGGCTGATTTCGGCGATATTGCCAAGGGCATCCTGGAATTTTTTTAGGGTTTCGGGCGATGACGTGCCGTTCGTGGCCTCCTGCGCGTGTTGGGCGTCAAGGGCGTCTTCGAGCTGATCATCGATATCCTTGATCTTGCGTAGTGCCACATCGGAATCAGTAAAGCTGGGCACGGCGGCAACCACCGCCCCGATCGGGCCGATCATGAACAGGGCCGCGGTCGTGGTTTGCACGGCAACGTCATGATAGTCCGATGTGAAAATCGGAACGATGAACACCATGGCCGCCATCATCCCGTAGAAAGCCAGCTGGATCAGGGCGAATTCGCGCGACCACTGGGCCTTGACCACGGATTTGGTATCGCGTGCCCGGATGGATCGCTCATTGAGCGCACCCAGAAGTGCGGCACGACGCCGACTGTTCATTTTGACTTCCTTGAAGCCATGCAGAAGATCGGACAACCCGCCAAAGAGCAGGTTTTCATCATCAATCGCATCACGGGTCGCATCATTGATTTTACGGATGCGTTGCAGGTGGATGGTCGAAACCACGATGGCCAGAACCGAAATCATCACAAAGGCAAAGGTCGACAGCCACGCAAGATAGGCCGCGACACAGATGATCAGGACCACCTGCTGTACGCCGTTCAGCATCAGGGGCAGGGCGGCGGATACGGTTTGCATTTCCTGGGTCAGCGCGGTTTGAACCGCACCCTGTCCGACCCTGGATAGGGTATCGGGGGCGGCTTTTCGCACGCGATCAAACATGCCAAGGCGAAGCTGATGGAGGATGTGTTCCACCTCGGCGGCGATCATGTCGCTGGATTTCTTCTGGGCCCAGATATAGCCGATCAGCGACAGGCCCATCATGCCGAGATAGCGCATGCTGGCAACGCCGTCTTCGGCCTGTTCGGCGGCGAGGTTGACGATGATCAGTACCATGGTGGTGGCAATCGATGCCAGTGACAGCAGGCCCACGGCATGGCGCAGATCGATGCGGGTTCTGGATCGCAGAAGATCAATAAGCAGCATGATCAGATCCTTCCACGCGGGTCGTTGCGGTCAATTTCGTGCAGGGTGCCTGCTTCGAGATGCAGGCGGCGGTCGGCAGCATCGAAATAATGGTCGTCATGGGTGACGGCGATGATGGTTGTGCCGCGTGCCTTTATCTGTGGCAGGATTTCGTAATAGAATTTTTTACGGAAATACGGGTCCTGATCGGCGGCCCATTCATCGAGAACAAGGATCGGGCGATGTTCGAGCAGGGCGGTGATCAGGCCCAGCCGTTTGCGTTGCCCGGCCGACAGGGCGGTGGAAACGAATTTGCCATCGCGAATGCCCGTCACATGGGACAGTTCAAACAGGTTCAGCCAGTGGGAGGCTTCGTCGGGATCAATTTCGGCCGATCCGTGCAATTCCGAAAACAGGTGGAAATCGGAAAACACGGTGGCGATCTTGTCACGGAAGGACGCGATGGTTTGCGCGCCAAGCTGGATATCATCAAACCGGATGGCCCCGGATACCGGCCGATAAAGGGCGGTCAGAAGCTTGATCAGGGTCGATTTTCCCGCCCCGTTGCCGCCGGTAATAAAGATCAGTTCGCCCTTTTTGACCGAGAGGCTGATCGGGCCAAGCATGAAGCCGTGGCGCGGGTCGCGGTTGGGATAGGTAAAGCAGACATCCTCGAACGCGATATTTGAAAATGTATCGGGCAGTCTGGTGCCGTTTTCTTCAACCGGTTCGGCAATCGCGCGCAAATCCTGTGACAGGGTGACCATGCGCGCAGCAGCCTGTTCCGCCGAACCCAGCACCGCCATTGCCTGCACCACGGTGCTGATCGGGCCGATCATGAACAGGACGGCCGTGCTGACCTTTGATATCGTTGATCCGAAATTGTCGGCATAGACCGGCACGATAAAGACGATCACGGCCAGCAGGACATAAAAGGCCGTCATACCCATGATCATCTGCCGAAACATCAGGCTGTGGGTTTCAGCGGTGATCTGTTCCTTTTGCAGTGAGTTTGCCGAAAAGGCATTGAAAAGGGTGCTGCTGCGCGACGACCACATGCGAACTTCGCGGATGCCGGAAAACAGATCGGCAATCTTGCCAAACAGGGCATTTTCGGCGTGATGGAGTTTGCCAAACCACATGCCGAGTTCTTTGCCCATGCGCAGGTAAATGACGATCCCGGCCCCGATCACCAGCACGATCAGGAAAAAGGCCAGCGTGGAGAGCCAGAAAACATAGCACATTACCGCAACGACCAGCAGAAGGGATCGGAACGACATGCCGATCATGTGCGAGTTTTGCGAAATGACCTGTGTGCTTTGGGTAATGCTGTCAAACAGGCGGGCTTGACCAAAGGTTTCAAGCTGTGCAAAGTCGGCATGCGCAATCTGATCAAGCAGTTTGCGGCGCACCTTGTCGATGCCCTGTTCGATCTGGGTCGAGATATTGGCGAGCAGGAAAACTTCGGCCAGGAAATAGACGACGGCAAGGGCGATGAAGCCGCCTGCCAGAAGCCAGTCAACCCGGTCCACGCCGTTATCGGCGATGCCTTCGGCGGCGGTATTGACGAGCCCCAGCAGAACCGCACTGCCCGCACCCGATAGCGCACCGGCAAAGGCAAGCCGGGCCATCAGTCTGTTATCTCCCCAAGACAACAGTTCAAGCAATTTCATCTGTTTGCAGTCCCCATAGAACCCGACGCGGGTGTTTGCCCGCGACTGTACCGGTGCCCGGCAGGGCTGTCCAGTCGGTGGCATAACGGAAAGCCTTTTTCGCGTCGAAAGAATTCAGATCGTTGCGCGGTAGGGCAGCGGAATGGGGCCTTCGCTGTTGATCACAAGCACGTTGCTTTGGGCATTCAGACCAAAACGGGCGCGAAGATCGTTGTTTTTTGCCACATGCCAAAGCCCGGCAATTCCGGCAATTCCGGTATCCCATGTTTCAAGCGGGGCGTCGCCATTGATCCCGGCGGAAAGCGCGTTCTGAACCAGAAGGGCAACATCATCATCAATCGCGATGCTTTGGGTGGAGACTTCGCGCAGGATTTCAAATGCCGGAAGACTCGGTTTGCCACATGAAAGCCCGATCATGCGGGTCAGGAGTTTGCCCGGAACCGATGTCAGTTCGCCGGTTGCGAGGCTTGCCTGAATGCAGGCTGCGTTTGTTGCCTCTACCGTGCAGACATTCGGTTTCTGGCCGCTTTCATGCCAGAGCCCGATGGCGCAACCCGCCGCCATTCCGCCGACCCCGCATTGCAGGAAAACATGATCGGGGGTGATGTTTTCAGCCTGAAGCTGCCGGGCGCATTCGATCCCCAGAACCGCGTAACCCGCCATGATGTCGCGGGTAACGTCGAGTTCGTGGCCATAGTCGGTATCGGTGATCAGAAGCACGTCGGTCGATTGTGAGGCATTTTCGGCGGCAAGGACCGCATCGTCATAGGTGCCATCAATCCGGACGATTTCAGCGCCGTTATCGATGATGCGCGTGATGCGGGCCTGATCGACTTCGGACCCGACATAAATCCGCGCATGACAGCCGAATTTCCGGGCCGCCCATGCAACGGCAAGGCCGTGATTGCCATCGGTTGCGGCGACGGCGGTATAGCCTGCGCATTGGGGGCTTCCGGGGATGAGACCGCGTTTCAAAAGCTGCTGTTTCAGGCCATAGGGGGCCCCAAGTGCCTTGACCCCGCCGAGACCGAACCGTTTGCTTTCATCCTTGATCCAGACGGTGCCAAGACCCAGTTCGCGGGCCAGGCCAGTGGCGCGGATCAGCGGGCTTTGGCAGTATTCCGGCCAGGAGGATATCAGGTCGAAAGCCTGATAAATATCGTTGCGCCCGGGATCAAGGGCGATGATGGACGTCATCGTCTTCTCCGAAATCTGGCCGTGGTCCGGTTTTATATTATATGTCCCTGTGGTTTATGAGGGGCGTATGATGTTGCGTCAAACACAATCTGAATATCGACGTTTGGGCAGGATTGCCGTGAAGATGATTGTGTTAAATCGCTGAGAATAAGGGTATTAATTCATCTTCGCTCTCGACGGGCTTCCCGATGATCCTTTAGGATGCGGGTAATGGTTCATCACTAACGATGAGTGAACGGTTTTGCGTTTTGAGCTCGGCATGAGAATGATTGCGACCGGTATGCTGGCGATGCTGTTGTCAGCGGGGGCGACGGGTGCGTATGCGCAGGAAAACGGCACCGCTGCCGAGGACGCAAGTGCCGACATGTCGCCGGTTGACGTGCTGCCGAGTATCGACGTCGACACATATGACGATGCCATCATCGACCCGGCAAAATCCAATCCCGATCTGATCAACGGCCTGATTTACAAGCCCGATGCCATTCCGTTGTCGCAATACCGCCGCCGGGCAAGTGACCCGGCCAGTCTGGCAGCGTTAAGCAATATCGATGTGATTGCCGGTGATGGCCAGACGGAGCGATCCTATTACGCGGCGATTTACAGCGGCAGTACGAGTGGCGTGTATTTCAAGGTTGCCGCCCAGATTTGCGACATGATGAGCCGGACCTTTGAACGCCATCGGGTGCATTGCGTACCATTGCGATCCCAGGGGGTCGGCAGCAATATCCGCCTGATGAAGGAAGGGCGGGTGCAGCTTGCCATCGTGCAGTCGAACAATAACTGGGAAGCGCAGAAGGGTATTGCGCCGATCCCCGGTGCGCGGTCGGTGATGTCGTTGCATGATGAAATGGGATTGCTGGTGGTGCGCAATGATTCCGATATTGAATCGATCGCTGATCTGCGCGGCAAACGCATCAATATCGGACCGGAAGGATCGGCATCGCGGGAATTGTGGCTTGAACTTCTGTCGCGATACAAATTGACGCTGGACGATCTTGATACCGTTTACGGCGTTGCGCAGGATTATAACGAGCTTGGCATCTGCGAGAATTATATCGATGCGTTCGGTCTTTGGATCGGGCATCCGGCGTCGCTGATCGAAGATACGCTTGGCTGCGGGGCGCGGGTTGTTGGCATGGGGGGGCCTTTGACCGATGAAATGGTCAAGGCAAACCAGTATTTCTTTAATCAGGTTTTGCCAGCAAAGACATATAGCGCGCAGGAAGAAGCGATTTCATCCTATGGCTTCAAGGCGTCGCTGATTGCGTATGAACCGGCTGATCCGTATGTGGTGTACTGGATCACGCGGATCGTGCATGAAAATATCGACCGGATGAAGGAAATGTATCCGACATTCCGGAGTGTCGTTGCTGACGACATGTTCAAAAAGGGCAATTTCCTGCCGTTCCATAAGGGGGCAGCGTGTTATTGGGAAACCGATGCGCATGCCTGCGACTGGCAGCCCTATTATCAGCAGGCCGACCCGAAAGGGCAGCGCAAATGGAATTATACCTATCAGCAATAAGCCGCGACATTAAGCGGACGTAAGCGACGCCCAGCCGATGCGCGGGGCAGTTCCGCGGCCCGATGACTGGCAAAACTGGCCGATAAATCCGTCATCAAGCAATTTCCGGCAGGTCGCAAGATCGTCGCTGGCGCACCAGATGGCGGTATCAGGGGCGCGGTCGGATTTTGCATCCTGATCGGGGCCGATATCCCGTCGCAGCAAGAACCGGTTTCCGCCAAATTTTGCGATCAAGGCATGAATGGCAAGGCCAGTTGATACGGTGCTGATCAGGCTTGGAAAATTGGTCGGGGCGACGGTGCTGAGCGCGATGGTGCGCCCGCATTTCCGGGCGATTTCGATGCGGTGTTCCACCATCCGGCGTTGCCACCCCTGTCCGCGCCATTTTGGATCAACGGCGACCCCGTCGATATGGGCGACCTGGCCCAGCAGATCGGGGGGCAGGTGATGGTCGGTGCCGAAATTGGGATCACCATCACGCGGCAATCCCAGCACGCAATAGGCCATCAGACGATCATCGTCAAAGACGCCAAAGATTTGCCCGCAGGCATCAAGATGATCGGCAAAGAACTGATCGGTTTCGGTGGCGGCATTGCCCGGCGGCAGATCGGCGATCACCCTGTGATGCAGGGCGATGATGGCCGGAAGGTGGGATGGATCAAGCCGGGTCAGGGTGCTCATTCGATGACTTCCGCGTAATCAAGCAGCGACAGCGGCGGATAGAGTTTAAGCTTCCGCGCCGATGACAGCCGGATCAGATAGGAAAACCGGTCAAGTGTTTCGACCGGTATATCGGCCGGCGATATGCCATCGATCAGGATCTGTTCGACCTTGCTGGCGGCAAGGCGGCCGACAAGTTCATAACGGCTGACAAGGCCCAGCATGGCGTGGCCGTCGCGGACTTCAAGTTCGGTCGCGCTAAAGGCGGCAAGCCCGTTGGCAAAACCGGCATCGGTCAGGGTATCGCGATAATTGCCGATGAAATTGTCCGGTCCGATATACAGGATGTCGGCCCCCTTTCTGGCGAGTTCGGCAACGGCAGGGGGAATGTCATCCTGTGAGGGTTCGCCATCGCTGCCGAGCGGAGCGGCCAGGACTTCGAAGCCCATTTCGCGGCCCAGTTCGGTCAGATCGGCGACGTTGGAAACGGAATTGTCTTCGCGGCTGTTATAGACCACACCGAGTTTGTCCATCGGGCGATAGGCACGGATGGCATTGATCTGGGCGGCAAGCGGGGCGATGTGGGTTGCCCCGGTGACATTGGGGCGGCTTTGGCCTGCAGGGGCAGCAATGCCGGTTTTCCATGGAGATGAAACCATCACATAAACCACCGGAAGGTCGGTAATGTTTTGCGCCGGATCGACGGCATCATATTTGCCGACCACGGCCGACGTGATCCCGGTGCCCCATGTGTAAACCAGATCGGGTGGGTCTTTGCGGATCTGATCAATGATGGCGGGCACGCGCGACAGATCACGCGCAACGTCATGAATGGTCAGATCGACGGGGATGTTGTTTTCGTCGAAATAGGCGCGAAATCCCTGTTCGACATTGGTTTCACCCCGCCAAAGGATCATGGCGATTTTAAGCGGGCCCGGTTGTGATTGTGCATATGCCGCCGGAGCAAAGATTGAGACGGCGATGGCCACAAGAATGCCCAACAGACGAAAAGCGGGGAGAAGGGAAAAGGTCATTTCGTTCCTCCCTCGTTTTTCTGTTCTGCTGGCACATGGCCGATCAGAAGTTCAAAGCACAGAACCGAAACAGCAGCAAAGGCCCCGAAGATCAGAACCGCGTGCGTTGTTCCGACCAGAAGGGTCAGACCGGCGGCAAGCAACGGACCTGCAGCCCCGCCCAGCCGTTCGGCAAGACGCAGGACGGCAAGAACCGGGCCGGTGCCGTGATCCTTGGTGAAATCCTTGCTGAGTTTAAGGCTGGCGGAAAGCTGTGCGGGGATTGAGGTCGCCTGCGCCAGACCGAGCAGGGCGACGGCAACCGCAAACAGGGCATATTCCGGAAGCCAGCCCGCCAGCAATAACCCGGCAGCGGTCAACCCGCCGCCAATGCCGACCGCGCGGGTTTCGTTCTGGTTCTTGTCGGTCCATTTTGCCGCTGCCCAGCCGGTCAGGATCGCGACCAGCCCATAAAGCATGATCACCCGCCCGGTTTCAGCCGTGGTTGCACCCGATTGCAGCAGGATCATCGGGGTCAGGTAATATAAAAAGCCGCTGAGGATCAGTTTGGCGGGAATGGCGGCGAACAGGATCAGGACCTGCAAACGGCGATTGCCGAGCATGGCGCGAAGGGCGGCACGTGTCGGGATCGGTGGCGGGGTTTTGCCGCGCACCATGTTATCCATCAGGAAGAAGGCCAGAAGGACTGCGAGGAACGCAATGGTCGCACCGGCGATAAAGGTCATGTCCGGGCCGAAATGGCCCGCAGCAATCCCGCCAATTGCCGGGCCGCAGATATCAGCCAGCATGATGCCGCTGACCATCATGGCAGTCCCCTGTGTGCGGTTGCTGTCATTGGTGGCATCAAGGACATAGGACTGACAGGCGACAAAGGTGGTGGCGTAACCGATGCCCGACAATGCCCGCCACAGGACAAGATCCCAGATGCCAACAGCAAAGGCGGTGCCAATCAGGCCAAGCGTCGCCAGAAACGCGCCGCACAGATACATGCGTAGTGACCCGACCTGTTCCTGAAACAGGCTGCAGATCGGCATGGCAAGGGCAACCATCAGAAGATGAACCGCCATGACCACGCCAGCACCAAGCTGCCCATCAATGCTGTGGGATGTGACCTGGCTGAAGAAGGCGGGCATGATTGGCCGGGCCAGTTCTTCGGCAAGGACGAACATGAAGGCCAGCATGCGAACACCGATCAGCTTTACCTCGCGTTCGCGCTGGGGATGGGTTCCGACCTTTTTGGCGGTGGTGTTGATCAGGGAATTGATCCGTTCCATGAACTGGCCGATTTCGTCATGGGTGCTTTGGCCATGCAGCAGGGTAAATTTGCGGTCGCGCACATTGCCCAGAACCTTGCGCGCGACCCTTACTGGCAGGGCGACATTGACGGTTAACACCAGCAACATCAGCTCGAACGACAGGGCGAGGGTTATGATGAAAATGATCGCAATGTCATAAAGATTATCCGTCACCGGGCGCATCAGGGCGGCACGGGCATGACCAAGGACAACTTCGATATCGTCATGCCCTTCGGCGCGGGGCAGGTTGAGGCGTGTCACGATATAGGCGGTATCGTTGCCCGACGGGGCCGTTAGAGCGGTGGCGATTTCATCCGATGGCAGGCCGCCCGCATGCAGGATGTCGCCCCCCATGTCGGTGATGGCGGCAAAAACCAGATCGGGGTCGCCATCGCGAAGCTGATAGACGACGGCTTCGAAGCCGACAATCTCGCGGAGCGGAATGCCGAGCCGCAGGGCATTTTCGATTTTTTCGCCAAGAACCCGGGCTTCGATTTCGGCCTTTTCGCGGATTTCGGTTTGCAGATCAGCACGCGCCAGTTCGGCGGCCCGCCAAGAAATCCCGACCAAGGCAATGCAAAGCGAGATCGTGCTGAACAGCAGCAGAATCCAGATCGTGCCCTTGGGGAAAAGGCGGCTTCGGATATTGCCGCCATGAGCAGGTGCGGGGGTATCGGTTTTGGTGTCGGGATTGGCAGAGAGGGTCATTTCAGGGGCTCCGCCGGGGTTTTTGATGTGCGTTCGGTGCCGTCATTTTGAGTGTCGTGGGGCAACTGATCGCGGATTTCGCGGTACAGGGAAATCAGTTCGATTTCGCTTTGGGTCAGGACATCGCCATCATGGGGGCGGATATTGGGGGCCTTGCCCGCAACCGCGCGCGCCAGATCTTCGTGCAGTTCTTCGAAAACGCGATGGCGGCGGCGCATCAGAATGAACAGAACGCCAAAAATGGGGATAATCATGCCCATGCCCAAGGCCGCCGATTTCCACATTTCGGAGAAGGCATTGGCAAGTTTGGCTTCGGAGGTTTCGGCGCTTGCCGTAATGACGACCTGCCCGGCGCATTGGCCGAGGCTGTCGCGCAGGACCTGTCCGGCGGTGGCGATGCCCGGTGTGAAATCGATCCACTGATCGTGGGCCTGTTGGGGGATTGCTGCGCCAGAGAGCGCTTGATCATCGGGGGAGCTGTCTGGCGATCGGTCGGCGTTGCTGATGATGGTGCCGTCACAATCAAGAACGGCAACATTGCGGATATCATTGGACATATCCAGACGCCGGTTCAGGATTGGTTGCAGGTTTTCCATGTTTTCCAGCCGCAAGCCCAGATCGATACCAGCAAGGATATCCTGACTGGTTTCATTGAGAATCACGGTCATCCGCTGGGCCAGAAGGGTGTGCAGGGTCTGGTCGAATCGCAGATAGTTCAGGACCGTGGTCATGCTAAGTGCGCTTGCAAGCACAAGGAAAAGAGCCAGCCCGATCTTGGTAGACAGCTTCAAAACGTGTCTCCGGCGACATATATTTTCAAAACACAGTCCTGTTAAGCCGGTTATATCCTCAGAAACCCGCTTTCACAAACCATATGGTTGATTGCATCGGGGGTTGGGTCAAGGCTGTATAAAACCTTGATTCGGTTTGCAGTGCCGATAGTTAGCGATTATGATTTGCCGCGGGACAATAAACCGGGGGACGTGATGGGGGCTGAAACGCTTGAAGTGCTGAAACGGCGCAAACAGCACCGGCTTGCAAGTGGTGTTGTGCAACGCAATACCCTTTGGGCGGCCACGACCGGTTTTGTTCCGATCCCTGTTGTCGATTCTGCGGCCACGGTTGCCGTGCAGCTTAAAATGCTGGCGGAACTGAGCGATGTTTACGGTGTTGCGTTCAACAAAAGCAGCGGCAAATCCGTGATCGCAGCCTTAACGGCGTGCATTACCAGCAGCGTTTTGGGGCGGGCTCTTTTGGGGACGGGGATATTTGCCAATCTTGCCAAGGTGATGCCGGTTGTCGGATCGGCACTGAGCATCGTGACCATGCCGGGTTTCAATGCCGCATTTACCTATGCGCTTGGTCGGGTTTTTCAGCAGCATTACGCCGCAGGCGGGACGATGGCGGATTTTGACGCCAAAAAGGCGGAGGCCGAGTTCCGCCAGAAATTCAAGGATGGCCTGAAATTCGATCAGGACGGGAAAACGGCGTGAAGAAGGCGTAATCGCGCAATAACAGGAATTCGGGTGGCGAAACGATGCATTTGATTTTGATTGTAATTTATCTATTGGCCTGCATTGTTTGCGGCATGCTGGGACGCCGGACATCATTCGGGTTTCTGGGGCATTTCCTGCTGGCGATTGTGATTACCCCGATTGGCGATTTTCTGGTTCAGATCGTTGCGCGCCCGTCGCGGGAGCTTCGTGAAAAGCTTAAAGACCTTGATTATGATTAAGATGATGACTGACGGGCGATCAGCATACGTCACGATACACCCGACGACGAGATGATGAATGGTTGATAGCGCGACAGTCGCACCCGGTGCACCAGACGAAAACGGAACCGCCCGCAAAAGAGGGCGATGGTCGATCTTTTGGCGGCGCTTTTTCATTAGTGCTGGCGTACGCCTGCGGCGGTTGCGCACGGCTTTTCTGATCGGTCTTCTGTTCCTGCTGGTCGCTATTTTCGCGTTGGCGCCACAGATTTTCATTACCGTGCCCGCCGGGCATGTTGCGGTAATGTGGTACCGGTTCTTTGGCGGTACGGTCATTGATAAAAGCTACGGCGAAGGTATTCACATGATCTTCCCGTGGGATGAAATGTATATCTATGACGCCCGCCTGCAGAATCAGGCGCGCGTTTATGACACGATTTCATCGAACGGCCTGTCGATGGAAGTCGACATCGCGGTGCGTTATCGCATCAACCGCGAAGCGGTCGGGATGCTGCACAAGCTGGTCGGGCCGAATTATGCCGAAGTCCTTGTATATCCGGAAATCGGATCGCATGCGCGTGAACTGATTTCGCGGTACACCCCTGAACAGCTTTATACCGAAACCCGTGCCTTCATTCAGGCGGAAATCCTTGAACGCATGGTCAACGAACTTGGATCGTCGCTGGTCAATCAAAGCTTCCAGGGGCGGCTGGTGACGGTTGAAGACGTTCTGATCCGGTCCGTGACACTGCCGGAACGCGTGGCGGATGCGATTGAACGCAAGGCCGAACAGTATCAGGCGATGCTGGAATATGATTTCCGTCTGGCGCGCGAGGAAAAGGAAAAGCAGCGCAAGAAGATCGAGGCGGAAGGTATTCGGGAATTCCAGGATATCGTCGCCAAAACGATCACCGAGGAATATCTGCGCCTGCGCGGTATCGAAGCGACCATGACCCTTGCAACATCGAAAAACAGCAAGACGATCATCATTGGCGGCAAGGATGGCCTGCCCGTGATCCTCAATACCGCGGATGCACCGACGGCCAGCACCCCGGATTCCGGTTCGGGGGCGGAGCTTGTGAACGATACGGCCGAAAGCCTGCCGAATGCCGGGGCGCTTAATGCACGGTCGCAGGAAATCGCGCCGCAAAATGCGATTTCGCCGGGCGTTCGCGCCCCGACCGATCCGTCGGACAAACGTGCGCGCCCCGGTGCGGCAAATTCGGCCACACCGCCGGTAACACCCCCGATGAAGCCGACAGCCCCGACAGCGGGGGCGTCAGAGGATGTTTCAACGGCGGGTAAAACGGCCGGAGATGTTCTGAAATCGATTGCCCCGGTGTTTGATCCGACCAGTGGTGACGGGGGTGGTGTTGTCAAACAGAGCGATATGGAACCTGCCGCGACACATGAGAGTGCGGGGCAGCCTGAAATTTCAAAAACCGGTAGCAAATAAAGGGTGTTGCACGTTGCTACTTTGGGTTAGTTCAGGTAAAGTTGAAGAATAAATTTTGCGTGCAGATCATCAACCTGAAGGTAGACATTCAAGAGGCGATAATGAGCGAAGCAGAAACCATCGAAGAGACTGAAGAAGTGGCTGTCGCGAAGGCGGATGAAATTCGTGCCCAGTCCCGTGACTGCATCCATCGCCATAGCGTTTATGCTGCGGTTGGTGGTCTTGTTCCGATCCCGTTCCTTGAAATGGCCACCAGCAGCACCATCCAGCTGCGGATGCTTGCAAAACTTTGCGACATTTACGGTGTTCCGTTCTCCGAGAACGCGATCAAGAATTCGATTTCGACCCTGGTTGCAACGGTTCTGCCGATGACCGGTGTCGGTTATGCAACGGCGGCACTGGTGCGCAAGGTTCCGGTTGTCGGCACGATCTTTGGCGTTGTCGCCATGCCGACCTTTGCCGGTGCCTGCACCTATGCGCTGGGTCGTGTTTTCGCCTGGCACTTTGCCAAGGGCGGCACGGTTGCCGATTTCGACGCCGATGAAATGAAAGGTCGTTTCAAGGACGAATTCGAAGACGGCAAACGCAAGGCGTCCGAATTTGTCAAAGGCGGCAAAACCACTGCCAAACCGGCAGCAGGTGCGACGACCGCCAAGGCCTGATTGATCATCAGGTTTTCAGATTGTATTTCGGGAATGCCCAAAGCATGCTTTGGGCATTCTTTTTTGTCTGTTTGCAATGACGCATAAAAGGCTACCGCATGCCCCCGATCAGAACCCATCGCCTTGTGTTCGAGCGCCCGAAGGGCACCGGCACGTTTGCGCCGTCCGATATCCTGCGGGCGACGCTGGCGGTTTTTGATCTTGGCGATATGGACGATGCCGGGTGTAACAAACTGGCAGAAAGCCAGTTGCACGCAGTCGAAAAAGCCCGGCTGGCGGGACTCAAGCATGATCGCCGCCGGAAAAGTTTTATCAGCGGGCGGTTGGCAGCGAAGGCCGCGTTGGCGGCCCATTTGCCGGGGGTTGATCCGCAATCGATTGAAATCGGATCAGGGGTTTTTGATCAGCCAATGATTGCTGGCGGCGGGGAAGATGTGCAGGGCATGTCGGTTTCGCTGTCGCATTCGGACCGGTTTGCGGTGGCGCTTGTGTTTCATCGTGCCCATCCGCTGGGCATTGATGTTGATCTGCCGGTGATGAAGGATGTGCCCGCAATTCTGGACGGGATCGCGCCCGATATACGGACGATGATCCGCGCCCATGATTTGGATGATCATGGGGCGGCCTGCCTGCTTTGGGTAGCACGCGAAAGCCTTGCCAAGACCATTACCACGGGGATGATGACGCCGCTTGAACTTTACGCGCCGTCATCGATCGAGCGCAACCGGGGCTGCTTTGAGGTGCGGTATGCCAATTTCGGGCAGTATCGCACCATCATCTGGCCCGGTGTGCAGGGGTGGCTTGGCCTGACATTGCCGGATCAAACGCGGTTCGATCCGGCAAGCCTGCCCTGGGACTGAGTTTTCAGTCCATCATTTCGATTTTTCAATATGAAGGCGGATGCGTTCGGCGACTTCGATCACATGGGGATCGAACATCATCGATCCGTGGGTGCCGCTGACCCATTCAAGGGTCAGATTGTCGCCCGCGACCTTTTGCCAGCCGCTATATTGATCGCCTTCGATGCTGGGTGCGGCGCGGGTTCCGGTTGTCGGACGCAGCAGCAGGACATCAATCCCGTCAATTTTTGGCGGGACATAATGGACGGCGGCGAGCGCATTATTCTGGAACACGGCGAGCAGGCGGCGCATGGTGCCGCGATCTGCCTCGTCGGGCAGAAGGTCGCAATTCTTGCCGCGTTCGAGCAACAGGTCGATGCGTTCTTCGGGGGTGAGCGGACGCAATTCGTCAACCGTGACAAGGCCGAGCTCGGCAAAGATATCGGCAAGATATTCGGCCTCGCCCTTGCGCAATATGGCGCGGACCGCATCGGGCACGGCAATCGCATCAAGCAGGATGATATTGCGCACATCAATGCCGCCCTGCTGCATGCGAAACGCTGCTTCGAAGGCCAGCAATCCGCCGAAGCTCCAGCCGATGACATGAATCGGGCCGTCGGGAACGGTCTGGCGGATGGCGGGCATGTAGGTTGCGACCATTTCCTCGACCGTGGGCTGCAAATTTTGGCCTTCTTCGAGACCTTGGGCTTCGACCATGTAAAGTGGCTGATCAGGGCCGAATTCACGGGCAAGGTTTTGATAGCACAGCACATTGCCGCCGACCGGATGGAAGCAGATCATCGGTGGTTTGGTGCCCGATGCATTGACGGTGACAATCGGGCTTTTGACATGCTTGGCGTTTTCGCGTTCGGAGATGCGGGCGGCGAGTTTTTCGACCGAGGCGCAGGTAAACAGATCACCCAGCGGGATTTTGACGTTGGTGAGTTTGTTGATTTTTGACAGGAACTGAACCGCAAGGACGCTGTGGCCGCCGAGTTCAAAGAAATCGGCGGTGGCGTCATCGATGGTGCAATCAAGGACTTCGCCCATCAGGCGGGCGACGGTTTTTTCATGGTCACTGCCAAGCGGCTTGGCAGTGACGCCCGTTACCTGATCGGTGTTTTCGGGGACTGGAAGGCGCGAAAGGTCGATCTTGCCATTTACGGTCAGCGGCAGGTCATCCATCGTGATCAGGTGGCTGGGCACCATATAGTTCGGCAAGGCCTGTTCAAGTTTTGCCCTGCATGCAGATATGTCGAAACAGGCATGGGCATCGTCATCGGTGACGACGTAAGCGACCAGAACAACATTGCCGTTCTGATGGCGGTCATGGGCGACCACGGCCGCGCGGCGGATATGGGGATGTGTCAGCAGGGCATGTTCGACTTCGCCCAGTTCGATGCGGTTGCCGCGAACCTTGATCTGACCGTCTTCGCGGCCAAGGAAAATGATTTCGCCATCACTGCGCCGCCGCCCCATATCACCAGTGCGATAGACACGGTTGCCGTTGGGGTCGGTCACAAATTTCTGCGCGGTCAGGATCGGATCGTTCAGGTAACCGCGCGCGACACCGGCTCCGCCAATGCGGATTTCACCCGGAACACCATCGGGCAACGGGCGGCCCATATCATCGCAGATTTCAATATGAACGCCCTGAATGGCCTTGCCGATGGGGGGCGGCAGAATCTGTTTATGGTTGTGCGCGGTCATCACATATTGCGCCGATGAAACGCAGCATTCTGTCGGGCCATAGGCATTGACCAGTTTGCGGTCAGTCTGGCCGGGCAGGGCAAAGAAACGTTCGACCAGTCGGGTGGAAACAGCTTCGCCGCCCAGAACCACCATCCTTGCCGGGCAGGAAAACCCATTTTCTTCCCAGTAATCAAGCAGCAGGGAAAACAGGCTTGGCGTTGCGTCAAGCTGATCAATCGCGTTGGCGACCATCAGGTCATGCAGGGCTTCGGGGTCGCTTCGTGTGGCCGATCCGGTGATGTTCAGGCAATGCCCGTTCAGGATGGCCGCGAAAATCTGAACGATGGAGCCATCAAAGGCAAAGGGCGCGATACAGGTCAGGTTCAGGACGCGGTCCGGATCATCGGCACCGATCGGTTTTAACTGTGTATCGAGAACGGATTGTGCCAGGTTTACAACCGAGCCATGTTCGATCATGACGCCCTTGGGCGTGCCGGTGGTGCCGCTGGTGAACAGGACATAGGCAAGATCGTTTGCCGATGTGACGGTTGCGGGGTGTTGATCGTTTGCGGCATTGAGCGCAGCCAGATCGTGGCGGCGCTTCGTCGGTGCGACCGGGTGTTTTGCCGCATCCGATGTCAGGACGAAATCGAATGTGTAGGGGGCCGGATCGAACCCGTCGGCATCGATGGCGGATCGGTTGGCGGCAAAGCCGCCCTGTTCGCGTGCCCAGTCTTCAAGAAAGCATTGCGGGACAAACAGGTCTTCGAGGAAATCAAGCCGGGTATTGTAGCCTTTGCCCACCGTCTCGCGGGCAAACCGGGCCAGATCGGCAAGGTAATCATCGCGGCGATCCGCATCCCATACATTGCCAAGATAAATCGCCCCGCCCGGTGCCAGCAGGGTTTTTGCCTTTGTCAGGACCGTGCGCAGATAACCGTAACCGGGGAAGTTTTCGATGACGCTGTTCATGACGATCAGGTCGAACGAACCCGGTTCGTAAACATCGATATCATGCGCGCCAAGCTGCCGACCGATGACATGCGTCATGCCAAGATTGATCGCCAGGGCCTCGGTCCGTTCGACGTTACGGCGCGACAGATCGGTCGCGACATAGGTGCCGACCACCGGGGCGACGTGTTTCATGGTGAAGCCGGATGCGCAGCCGATTTCAAGCACCCGGGCATTGTTCGATACCAGACCGGCGACCTTGTTGCGGGCATTTGCGCCAAAGGCATCCATCGCACTTTGCGCAATCGGTTGGCCGGTAAAGGCACTTTTCCAGCCGCCAGCCAGAATGTTATCGGCATCGTCACCCGCCAGATGATCCCACAGTTCGACCGACATCAGGGAGCCGTGATTTTCCGTCAGGGTATCGATATCGTCACGGTCAAGACACAGAATGTTGGTGACGGTTTTGCAGCGCCACTGCAACTGGTGCAGATCGCCGATATGAGCGCCTTCGGATATGATCAGCGGTAGCGCTGCATTGCGGACCAGTGTGGTGCGGCGGATCAGCGGCACATTCGGATCAAGCGGCACAAAGGCGAAGCCTGCCTTCAGGACGCCAAGGGTTGCTGCGATGTAATGGCGGTTGCGCCCGGTCATCACACCGACAAGCGAGCCGGTCGGCAGGGCGAGACCGGCAATGAAATGCGCTATACGATTGCTTTGACGATCAAGGTCAACATAACTGATTTCGCCGGTTTCATCGCGGGTTGCGATGCGATGCGGGTAAGACGCCGCAATTGACGCAAACCGGTCGATGATGCTGCCGGTTGTTGCCGATGGCGGAACATCGGGTGTGCCATCCATACCGGGCGTTGGCGTATCGAGGGTTTCAAAATCGAAATCGGCGATTTTCATTATGCGTCCTTTTGGGCGTTTTGTGCGGCGGCTGCGGCGAATTTGCCAAGGAATGCCAACCAGCGCCGCATGGTTTCCGCATCAAACAGATCGGTGTCATATTCAAGCGTAAAGCGTGCCTGACCGGCTTCTTCGGTCAGGAACAGAATGATGTCATGTTTGGCCGTCGTGTTATCGACAAAGGCATCCATGTTGGATGGCAGTATGCCGTCGGCATCGGGGGCAAGCATCGGCAGGCCGGATTGAGCCCAGCCGTTTTGCGCCAATCCGCTTACGGCTTCGAAGCGCTGATATTCGAACACCACATTGACCAGTGGCTGACGGTTGGATTTGCGTTTTGGCGCGACGGCCCGGACCAGTTCATCAAACGGGAAATCCTGCCGGTCCAGCGCATTGGCAATATTGACATGGGTGGCACGGATCAGATCGACAAGATCGGTATCATCGTCAAGCTGCATACGGATTGGCAGGACATTGACAAAGAAGCCGATCAGGCCTTCGGTTTCGATGCGTTCGCGCCCGGCAACGCCCATGCCGATCACCATGTCGCGTTGGCGTGTCAGGCGATAGAGCATGGCGGAAAACAGCGACAGGCCCACCGATGACAGGGTTGTTTTGTTCAGGCTGGCAAGCCGATGCAGGCCGGATAAAACATCATCAGGCAGGGCAAGATGCACATGTGCCCCGCGGAAGGATTGTTTTTCCGGCACAGGGCGATCCGTTGGCAGATTGATCTGTTCCGGCGCGTTGGCAAGCTGTTGACGCCAGTAATCGGCGGCATCCGCCCAATCCTGCCCGGATTGCCAATGGGCGAAATCCTTGTACGTGATCGGAAGTTTCGGCAGGGCATTGTTCCGTTCATGAAGAACGGCATCATAAAGCGCGCCAAGTTCGTTGATCAGGATGCGCGAAGACCAGCCATCGCCGACAATATGATGGGTCATCAGGATCATCAGGCATTCATTTGCCGCCACCTGGATCACACGCCCGCGGATTAGCGGCGGCTGATCAAGGATGATCGGTGTTGCGGCCTCAAGCCGGGTCAGGCGCAGGGCTTCGCGGGCCGGATCGCCATGACCGGAAAGATCATCAAACGCGACGGCAGGCGGCGTGGTGGCGTGGATTTTCTGCGTGATCGTGCCGTCCTGTTCGGCAAAGCCCGTGCGCAATGTTTCATGACGGTCCACCAGACGGGTCAGGGCGGATTGCAGGATATCGGCCCGCAAATCACCGGTACAGCGGAAGACATAAAGCATGCCATAGGCACCGCTGTTGCCGTCCATCGTTGAGAGCAGATAAAGCCGTTTTTGCGCGTGGCTGGCCGGGTAATATTCCATTTCCGGTGCGGGCGGGATTTGGCCATTGCCGGTGGCGGCGATATCGAGGGTGGCATTTTCGATATGGCGGGCAAGCCCCGCGACCGTCGGATCGGCAAAGAAGTCGGCCATGCTGATGCGTTTGCCGGTTCGGTCCGTAATGCGGTTCACGATCCGGATCGCCATCAGGCTGTGACCGCCAAGCTGGGTGAAGCTTGCGTGCCGGTTACGGATGGGGCTTGCGAACACCTCGGTAAAGATATCGCAAACCAGTTCCTCTGCCGGGGTGGCGGGCGGGATGTCGATGCCGCCGTCAAGCGCCATCGCATTTGATGTGCGCACCGTTTCGAGTAGCGCCTTTCTATCCACCTTGCCATTGGCGGTGATCGGGATGGTATCGACGATATGCCATTTTGCCGGGATCATGTAGCCGGGCAGATGTGTGCCAAGCCACATCATCAGGGCAGGGATATCGATATCCTGATCCTGTGTCGCCTGAATACAGCCGATGATGGTACCGCCGTCAGGCGCGTTGGCATCAAACAGGGCAACGGCATTTTTGATGCCGGGCGCGGATTGAAGCTGCTGTTCGATTTCATCCAGTTCGATACGGAAGCCACGCAATTTGATCTGATTATCATGGCGGCCGCCAAATTCGATCCGACCATCGCGGGTCCAGCGGGCAAGGTCGCCGGTGCGATAAAGCCGTTGGCCGGGCTGATCGGGATCAGGGATGAACCGTTCGCGGGTCAGGTCGGGACGTTGCCAGTATTCGCGGGCCAGCCGCGCCCCGCCAATCATCAGTTCGCCCCAGACCCCGACGGGCGCGCGTTGACCGTTCTGATCAAGGATCAGGGTTTTGGTATGGGCGATGGGTTTGCCGATGATGGTGGCGTCGGTATCGCCTGCTAGATCATTTTCGGTGATAGGGCCGACAACGGCGAAGGTGGTGCTTTCGGTCGGGCCATAGACATTCAGAACCTTGACGTGTGGGCAGGCCGCGATGAAGGTGCGGACATGCTGTTTGCTGATCGCGTCCCCACCGATCATCAATATTTCAAGACAGGCAAGGGTTTGGGGATCATGATCGACCTGACGGTTGAACAGGCCGACACTCATGAACATTTTCGTAACGCCAAATTGCGACAGGGCATCGCCGAGTTTGGCCGGATCAAGGAGATCATTACGGTCAATGACGGCGATTTTGGCGCCGCGCAGCAGGGGCGCCCAGATTTCAAAGGTCGAGGCATCAAATGCCAGCGGGCCCGCCTGTGCCACCACATCAGAGGCAACGATTTTGGCGTAATCCGCCCCCGACGCCAGCCGACGCACGGCCCCCTGTTCGATCAGAACCCCCTTGGGCGTTCCGGTCGAGCCGGAGGTATACATGATATAGGCAGGCAAACTGTCCGGGTTGATCAGTTCGGGCAGGGTGAAGTCCGCCGGTGCCGGGGCAATGCCCGCGATATTGATCCGTTGCGCGGATGGACCGCCGGTTTCGGACAGGGCATCAAGCGCGTCATATCCGATGTCGTCAACCAGAACCAGTTTGGCGCGGCTGTCTGACAGGATGAATTGATTGCGTGCTGCCGGATAGGCCGGATCAAGCGGGACATATCCCGCGCCGATGGCGGTAATCCCAAGAATTGCCGCAATGGCCGGACGACCGCGTTCAATATGCACCGCAACCAGATCGCCCGGTTTGACCCCGGCGGTTTGCAGGCAATGGGCAATGGCGCGCGCCTTGGCATGCAGTTCCCCAAAGCTCCATGTGCCGTTGTTATCGCGGATGGCAGGGGCATCGGGGGTGACAGAGGCCTGATTGGCGAATATCGCAAAGATTCCGGCATTCGTGTCCGCATCAAGGCTGGTTTCCGGTTGCGGACCCTGTTCCCAGATTTCGATATTTGTTTTCTGATCATCGGGCAGAAGATCAAGATCGGCAATCGGTATGGTTCTTGCGGTAGTTTCCGTCGTAACCAGTTTTTGCAGGGTTTTTGTGAAGATGTGACCGAGTTCGATCATGCGCGCCTGATCGAACATATCGGCATAATAGTCAAACGAGATGGACATTCGTTCGGGCAGATCACGGACAAAGATCGCCAGATCGTTTTTGCATTGCTGCCGACCAAGGCCGATGGGGAGCATGGCTTTGGCCTGATCATCCGGTCCGTAATCGCCCTGCGCATAGTTCATGTAAGACAGGGAGATTTCGGACAGCAGGGTGCGTTCGGGGGTGGCAGGTGGCGAGAGATCATCAAGCAGCAGATCAAGGAAATAGGCCCGGTGGCGCAGCGCATCGATATGATGGTTTTGCACCTTGTGCAGTAGGGATGCGAAGGTTTCATCATTGGCAATCTGCATGCGGAGCGGCAAAAGCGATACCATCATGCCCGGCACATTGCGGAAACCCGTCCCGTCGCGCTGGTTGACCGGGACGCTGATCACCAGATCGTCGGTTGCGGTGATCCTGCCAAGCACGGCAAACCATGTTGCCATCATCAGTGAGAACATGGTGACGCGTTGATCGGATGCGAATTTGCGGGCCGATTTCAGCAAGGCCGGATCAATATCAAATGCGACGATTTCGCCCCTGAAGCTGTGGAAGGCCGGGCGTCTGCGATCAGACGGCAGATTCAGTTTCGGAAGCGGTCCCTGATAGAGGGAAAGCCAGTAACCACGTGCAGTTTCAAGCCGCTTGAGGCTTTCGGGTTGCTGGCTCCAATACGCGTAATCGCGAAGCTGATAGGGGAGTGGGGGCAAGACCTGCCCACGATAAAGGGCCAGCAAATCCCCCAGCAGCATTTCAATGGTAAAGCCATCGCAAACCGTGTGATGGATATCAAAGAACAGTGCCTTTTGACCGTTGGCAGCGCAGATCAGACGCCAGCGCGCGGGGATTTCCGTTGCCAGATCGAACGGCATGACAAGGTCCGCACCGACATCTTCAAGCGATACGGAAGCATCAAGTTCGATCAGCGTCAGATCGGGCAGGGCATCATGAAGTGGCAGAATTTTCATGACCGAGTCATCGCCATTGGCGATCAAGCGGGTACGCAGGATTTCATGACGTTCCGTCAAGCGGGTGATGGCATCGTGCAGGCGATCAAGATCGATACTTTCATCAAGCATGAAGGCATGCGGCAGGTTGAAGGCCGTACCCATATTGCCGCTATGTTCGGCATGCAGAACGGAAACCTGTTCGGGGGCCAGCGGATAGAATTCCATTTCAGGCGCGCGGCGCGGATCGGTTTCGATCCCGGTTTCTGTTGCTGCCTTTACGGGTTTTGATGCCGATGGCAGAGATGTTTCTTCGGCTGGGGGATTTGCCAATGACTGGGGAAGTTCCGCCGTTTCAACGGATGGCGATATTTTTGCGGCCAGGGCGGTGATCGTTGGGGTTTCAAACAGATCTGCAAGACCGATATTGCAGGCAAGTTCGGCATTCATGCGATCAACGATCTGCATGCCGGTGATGGAATCGCCGCCCAGGGCATAGAAATCCTCGTCCGGGTCTATGGTATCATAACCAAGAATTTCGGCCCAGATTTTTGCAATTTTTTCCGCAGGAGTGGCCTTTTCGTCCAATATCGCGTCACGATGATCGGATATTTCAGGTGTGCTGACATCACCCGCCGGTGACGGGGCGAATTGGGCCGTCAGATCGGATACCGTCGGTGCGGCAAACAGGTCCGAAATCGCCAGCGACAGTTTCAGTTCGGCATTCATGCGATCAACGATCTGCATGCCGGTGATGGAATCGCCGCCTAGGGCAAAGAAATCATCGTCCGTGGTGACGGCATCATAGCCGAGTGTTTCGGCCCATATGGCCGCGATCTTTTGCGAGATATCCGTTGCCGTGACGGATACAGATGCCGGTGTGGTCACGGGTTTTGCCGGTTGTTCGGCTGTTTCACCGGCAAGGGCCGGATCAAGCACGACAAGCTGTGCGGCCGTGCTGCACATGGCATCGCGCCAGAAGATCGGAGCCTGTTGCGGGGTGATGGCGGCCCCGTCCTGAAGCGGTACATTGTGGCGCGCCGCCATGCCCTGATCGGCAAGGGCACACCAGTCGATGGTCAGTGCCGGGCGGCCCTGTGACCTGCGGTAACGGGCAAATCCGTCAAGGAAGGCGTTGGCCGCACTATAGGCCGCCTGACCGGGCACACCGACGATGGCCGTCAGGCTGCCGAACATGACAAAGGCCTGCACGGGGTCGTTAAGGGTCAGGGCGTCAAGATGACGGGCCCCCTTGATTTTGGCCGCCATGATGGCGTCGAACGCGTCCATGTCTCGCACGGCAAGGAACCCACCATCGGCAAGCCCGGCGGCGTGCGCGATGGCGGTGATCGGGCCAAGACTATTTCGGATCGTGGCAAGGGTATCGGACAGGGCGTTTTTATCGGCAACGTCGCAGGTGTGGATTGATACTTTAATACCGTTGGCGCGCAGGTCGGCCAGTTTAGACTGCGCAAAGTCATCAAGGCCGGTTTCGCCGCGACGCGCCAGAAGGGCAAGCGCGATTTTGCCGCCCAAAGCCATTTCATCGGCAAGGGCCAAGGCAAAGCCGCCGGTGCCGCCGGTCACGACACAGACGCCGTGATCGGGCCAGTTGGGTTGTGGCAGGTTATCGTGCCCTGAAATCGGGCGCAGTTTGCGGCGATAACGGACCTGATTGCGATAAACCGAAACCGGATCGCGGCCCGGTTCGGCTGCCAGTTCACCACCGATATGCGTGATGAAATCAGCCGGTGCGATATCAGTAAAGGAAAGGGCAAGACGCGGTTCTTCGGCGGCCACCGCGATGGCAACACCGGCAGCGGCACTTCGATCCGGGGAGGCCGGAATGGTATCGCTGTCGATCTGATAGGCACCGCTTCCGGCAACGACAAGCCGCATCCGTCCGCGCATCGAGCGCAGGATATCGCGCAGGCATCGGGCGGTGCGAAGGGCGATATCTTCGCCCGGCTGCAACGCCAGAATGACGTTTTGTGCCTTTGCCAGCATATCCTTGCCGAGCATATCGGGATGGACGCGCTGGCAGGCAGGCGGGATCGGCCAGAAATCGCCATCGGCAATCATGATGGTGTTTTCGGGAACCGGTTGCATTTCAACCGTGCCCGGCAACCAGTCAATTTCGAGCAGTTCCGGCATGGCGGATGCGGCTTTGCCGTTACCATCCCCCGAGAAACGAGTGCCGCGTATGGTCAGAAGCAGTTTGTGGCTGTCGGCATCAAAGAAGGTGAAGTCGGCCTGGCCCGGATGACGACGTTCGGCACAGACAATGATATCGCCGCTAAATGGCGCGTGCAGCGTGATTTCGTCAATGCCGACGGGGAGAGAGCCATTATCCTCGGCCGTCAGAATCATGCTGCATGCAATATCGGCCATGGCCGGATGAATGATCCAGTCGCGCAGGTCGGCATGATATTGCGGTTTCAGTTTCAGATGCATCATCGCCATGGTTTCGTCCGCGCTGTATTGCATGGACACCCGGCAATCCCAACGGTCGCTGATCGTGATCGGCCCGATCTGAGCGGCATAGGGGGCGATATTGGCCGTAAGGGTACATTTTGCGCGCGCATGGTCGAGCGACGGCGAATTGTCAGTCCGGTTATTTTCCGGCGTGTCATTGGCCCAGCGCGCAGTGGCAAAGACCGACCATTTGCCGTTTTTCAGACGGCCACCCAGTTCGACATGACCGTCATTTCCCAGCAACAGCGTTGCCGTACCATCGGGCAGGGCATTGGGAAGAAGGGCCTTTTGCCATTTAAGGTCGGAAATATGAACGGTTTGGTCGCCTGTCCCGTTTCGGGCCGCTGTTGCGATCATGGCGGGAACCGCCATGCCGACCAGTGTCGGTTGTCCGTTCAGGTGATGTTCATTTGTCGGCCAGAAGGACGGGGAGGCGACCGGAATGGCAAAGCAGCGGCCCCTTTCGGTTTCGACCGGGCCGGTCATGATGGTGGTATCAGGGGCCCGGGTGTCGCCAAAGACCGGTTTGCAAACGATTTTCGCAAAAGGTGCATGGGGAAGGGACACGCGGCGCGCGCGCATGTCGTCGGGCCAGATCAGATTGGCCCCTTCGAGCCACTGGCGCGCATTGGCCGTAGCATCGGCGGGATCGTGCGAAACCGCAGAAACGGGTAATGCACCAGCGGCGGGTTTGGGGGCTGCGCAATTTTCCATGTCACCGGCGATCAATCGCGCAAGGGCGTTCAGAAGGCTGTCGCGATCCGAAACCGCAACGGCGAAGCGATGCCTTAGCTGGTCGCGCCCGGTTGCCAGCGTGTGGCAGATGTCGTGGACAGCAAGGCCGGTGTCACTGGCAATGGCGCGATGCAGCTTGGTGGCATAGTCGGTTAATGCGGCTTCGTTGGCCGCAGATAGGGCAAGGATGAAGGTTCCGTTTTGCGAGGTTTCATCCTTTGCATTTGCCGCGTGTTTTGGGGCGGCTTCAAGGATCACATGGGCGTTGATGCCGCTTAACCCGAACGAACTGACACCGGCGCGTTTTGGCGCGCCGCGATCTGCCAAGGGTTCAAGGCGGTTGGTCGGGCGCACCGGGGCACGGGCGAAATCAATCCGGCTGTTGGGGATTTCAAAGAAGGGTTGTGGCGGGGCCTGATCAAAGCGGAGTGCCATGATGGCGCGGGCAAGGCCAAGCGCCCCCGCCGCCCCGTCAAGATGGCCGTAATTCCCCTTGGCCGAGCCGATCAGGGCAAAGCCATGTTCATCCGTGCTTCCGGCAAAGGCACGGGTCAGGCCATCGATTTCAATCGGATCGCCAAGCGATGTGCCGGTGCCGTGGGCTTCGATATAGGATATGGAACCCAGTTCGATGTCCGCCGTTTGCGCGGCCTGCCGGATGACATCGGCCTGCATGGCCGGGTTGGGGGCGGCCGCCCCGCTTGAGGCGCCATCCTGATTGACGGCACTGCCGCGGATGATGGCATGGAGGGGGTCACCATCGGCGATGGCGTTGCCAAGCGGTTTGAGGACAAAGACGACGCTGCCTTCGCCCATGCCGGTACCATCGGCGCTGTCGTCAAAGGCGCGGGTGCGGGCGGTGGAAGAATCAATCGTAAAGCCGCCGTCCGCATCGGGCGGGCAGGGGATCAGTTTTGCGCCACCGGCAAGGGCGATGGAGCATGTGCCGCTGCGCAAATTCTGGCAGGCCTGATGGACGGCGACCAAGGATGACGAGCAGGCGGTATCGATGATATTTGCCGGACCGTGCCAGTCCTTTAGGAAGGACAGGCGTGTGACCATGTTCGAGGGCACGTTAAGGGCAAAGACCTGTTCGGCCTTGTCACGCGCAACATGTTCCATGGCAACGCGCCATGCCGGGTTTGTCCCGCCACCGGCAAAAATACCGACTTTTTTGCCACGCAGGGCCTGCCCGCCGTAACCGGCATTTTCCATCGCCATCAGGGCGGTTTCGATAAACAGGCGCTGTTCCGGGTCAATCAGGGCGGCATCCGCGGGTGCCATGCGGAAACGGCCCGGATCGAAATCAAAGATGCGATCAAGATAGGCGGCTTCGCGGAAGTGGGCCGGAACCGGACGGCCGATGGCGGCCATCATGTCGCGGGTTTCATGATCGCGTTCGGGCGGAAGCGGACGCACGCGATCCGTGCCGCGGGCGACGTCCGACCAGAATGTATTGATATCATCCGCCCCGGCAAGCTGAAGACCGATGCCGATTACCGCAATCGGTTCGTCGGTGGCAAGCTGGGCACCTTGTGCCGCTGCAAGATCATCGGTTGCGATATCAAGTCCGGCCAAAAGTTCGGCCTGACGTGCGATGGTGGCACTGGCGAACAGATCGGCGATGCTGACCTCTCCGGGCCAGCGGGCATTGATTTTTTCATGCAGGCGCAGCAGCAAAAGCGAATTGCCGCCGACATCAAAGAAACCGTCTTCTCGATCCGCCATCACACCGGGCAGGATTTCCTGCCACAGCCGTTGCAGAACGCGTTCCAGATTTGCCAGGTCATGGTTGTCGGCATCCGACTTTGCCGCGATAGCCGGTTTTGATTTCCGGTTGGCGACTTTTGGCGACCCTGCCATCGGTGTCCCCGAAAGGGCCTTTCGGTCGACCTTGCCGCTGCTGGTGAGAGGCAGGTGATCAAGGGCAAAGAAACGTGCCGGGATCATATATTCGGGCAGGCGGGTGCGCAGATGATCGCGCAGGACACCAATGGTCAGTTCACCGTCACCCAGTACAAAGGCATGCAATTCATCAAGGTCGCCAACCCGCACTGCCTTGACCAGGGCGCGTTCAACCAGATCATGGCTTTCAATCGTGGTTTCGACTTCGCCGCATTCGATGCGGAAGCCGCGAATTTTGACCTGATGATCGATCCGGCCAAGATATTCAACCGACCCGTCGGCAAGGAAGCGGCCCAGATCACCGGTGCGATACAGTTTATGGCCCGGATTGCGGGGATCATCGGGGAACTTTTCGGCACTCAGTTCCGGGCGGTTCCGATAGCCGCGTGCAATTTGCGGCCCGCCAAGCACGATTTCACCGGTGACGCCAATCGGCATGTCGCCCAGTTTGTCATCAAGGATGCGAATGGTGGTGTTGGCAATCGGTTTGCCGATGGGAACGATATCGGGATTATGAAGCGGCGAGCAGGCATGCCAGGTGACATCCACCGTCGCCTCGGTCGGGCCGTAAAGGTTATGCAGTTCGGTCCCGAAGCGATCAAACAGCAGATCGTTGAAGCGTTTTACCAGTGCGGGATCAAGTGCCTCGCCACTTGCGAAAACGCGTTTGAGGCTGCCAAGGTTTTCGATATCAACCAGCCCGTGTTCGACCGAGAACAGGAAACTTGCCAGCATCGAAGGCACGAAATGCATGGTGGTGACGCCATGATCGCGAATGGTCTGGGCCAGTTGTTGCGGATCGCGTTCAACACCCGGATCGGGCAGGACAACGCGCGCCCCGGTCCATGACCACCAGAACAGTTCCCAGACCGACACATCGAATGTGATCGGGGTTTTCTGCAAAATGACGTCATCAGGGCCAATCGGGAAGGCGTCCTGCATCCAGAGGATACGGTTCAGAACACCGCGATGGGCGATTTCGACACCTTTCGGGCGACCGGTCGAGCCGGATGTGAACAGCACATAGGCAAGGTCATCGGGTGCGTTGATCGCATCAGGGATATCGGCATCTTCGGTGCCATCGATGATCAGGACATTGTCGACGTCAAACAGATGGGCGAGATCGCCGGTAGTGATGACACGCGGATATCCAAGATCATCAAGCATATCCTTGCGGCGCTGTTCGGGGTGATCCGGGTCAAGGGGGCTATATGCCGCCCCACATAGAAGGATCCCGTGAATGGCGGCCAGCATATCGACCGACCGCCGCACGGCAACGCCGATCACATCGCCCGGACCAATTGATGCCGCGCGCAGTTTTGCGGCAATCCCGGCGGCACGACGGGTGAATTGTTCGTAGCTTAGGGTTTCAGATGTTCCGATAACCGCAGGTGCGGTTGGCGTGGCGCGGACCTGATCAAGGAACGGTTCGGAAATGCTGCGTTCAATCGCAAGGTCAAGATCGGTGGCATTGAATTGATCAATCCGGGCGCGTTCGTCCGCCGGCAGGATCGGCAATTCGGCGATTTTGATTGTCGATGGTTTGGGCAGGGCGGCGCCGGCAAGGATTTCAAGCCGGTTGAAAATTGCCTGAATGGTGGATTTGTCAAACAGGTCGGTATCAAATTCGATCTGGCACAGAAGGGCGTCGTTCCGTTTGCTGAAATAGAACGCAAGATCGAATTTCGAGAACGGGAATTCGGTTTTCAGAAGCGAGAGTTCTGCATCGCCAAGCTTGCCAAGGTCGGGGATGCTATCCTGCCATGCGACCAAAACATCAAACAGCGGATTGCGGGCAGGATCGCGCGGGGCATTGACGGCGGCAACCACATTTTCGAACGGGGCGGCCTGATCGGACAGGGCATCAATGATGGTTTTGCCGGTTTGGGTCAGATGGTCGTCAAACCCGGCATCCGGATCGACATTCTGACGCAGAACGACGGTGTTCACAAAGAAGCCAACCACGTCATCAAGGGCAGTCTGCTCGCGGCCCGCCACCAGCATGCCAAGCGGGATATCTGTCTGCCCGCATTGCCGGTACATCAGGATTTGGACCAAGGCGGTCAGAATGGAAAATGCGGTTGTACCGTGTCGGTCCGCCGCATCATTGATCAGACGCGCGGTGTCTTCGCCAAAGGCCGTTTCATGGAAATCACCGGCGAAACGACGGATTTTTGGCCGGCGCCGGTCCGTTGGCAGGGCCAGCGGTTCGGGCAGGGGCAACAGCCGTTTTTTCCAGCGGGCCAGCAAATCCTTGCCATCGGCTGAGTATAAATAGCTGTGTTGCCAGCTTGCAAAATCCTCGTAATAGCGGTCAAGCAATGGCAACGAAGGGGGGGCTGTTCCGGTTTCTTCGGCATAAAGGGCGGCAAGATCGCGCAGCAATGTCGGCATCGACCAGCCATCGCAAATCGCATGATGCAGGGAAACCAGCATCCAGTGACGGTTGGGGGCGAGCGTGATCAGATCGGCCCTTGCCAATGGTTTGTTTTCAAGGTCGAAGGGACGGACGGTTTCGCGCGCGATGAACAGGCGGGCGGGGCCTTCGTCCATTTGGTGGCGGCCAAGCATCCATGAACCGGCGGGTGCCAGATACTGGCTGACGCCATCGGGATGATGGGGATCGGATTTGAAACGCAGACGCAGTGCATGTTGCCGTTCTTCCAATTTGTGCAGGGCGGCCTGCAGGGCATCGGCATCAATCGGGCCATCGATTTCAAACGCGGCGGGGACGGAATAAACCGCCATGTCGGGCTGCATGCGTTGGAGGACCCAAAGACGGGCCTGTCCGCTTGAAAGCGGGAATTTCGGACCGTCTGCCTTGGGGATCAGAAATTGCCTGCCATCCTGTTTATGGTCGGCAAGCAGGGTTGCGATCCCGCCGACTGTGCGGGCGACAAAGATATCCTGAAGTTTCGGGCGGATGCCGGTGGATTTTTCGAGAAACCCGGCAAGGCGCATGGCGACAAGGCTGTGTCCGCCCAATGCAAAGAAATCCGACGATGCGGTGATGTCGCGGTTGCCAAACAGGGATTTGAAATGGTTGGCGACGATCTGTTCGAGTTCGCTGCTGCTGTTGGCGTTGCCGGTTTGGGGGGCAAGTGGTGCCGTATCTTTCAGAGCACCAAGAAGCTGTTTGCGATCTACTTTGCCATTCACATTGACCGGCAGATGATCCAGCACGACAAACCGTTCGGGGATCATGTAATCGGGCAGATTACGGCCAAGGATTTGCATCCAGGTACTGCTGCTATCCTGATCGGCGGCGATGGCGGCACCAAGGAAGGCATCGGCACCACTGCCGACCGGCATCACGCAGGCATTGCGAATGCCGTCAATCTGGCTCAGTCGTTTTTCAATGGCGGCAGTTTCAATCCGGTGCCCGCGAATTTTGACCTGCCCGTCACGACGGCCACCAAATTCAATCACGCCATCCGCCCGCCAGCGCGCGCGGTCGCCGGTTTTGTAAAGGCGGGTTTCGGGCAAATGATCGAACGTGACGAATGCCTTGGCGGTGCGTTCGGGCGCGCCGGAATATCCAAGAGCCAGCCCGTCGCCCGCGGCATAAAGTTCACCCCAGACCCCGGTCGGAACGGGTTGCCCGCCGGCATCAAGAATATAGGTGCGCGTATTGCCAATCGGCCGGCCAATCGGGATGGTTGCCGATTTTACGTCCTGCGGCGTGATCGGGTGGATACAGGTGAAGGTGGTATTTTCCGTCGGGCCATAGCCGTTGATCAGGGCAAGATCCGGGCAGGCGGTCATGACTTTTTGCAGGTGGGTGGGGCTTAGTGCCTCGCCCCCGGAAAGCAGTCTTTTGAGCGGGGCAAAGCAACCCGGGGCATCATCGGCGATACGGTTAAACAGGCTTGCGGTCAGCCACATGGTGGTGACACCGCCATCTTCAAGGGCATTGCGAAGGGCTGCCGGATCAAACAGGGTTTCGTTATCGATCAGAACCAGTTTGCCGCCATTCAGAAGCGGTGCCCAGATTTCAAGAGTTGCGGCATCAAAACCAAGCGATGCGGCCTGTGCCATGACATCGGTGTCATCAAATGCAAGCGCCCGATTGTTCACAGCCAGACGGGCGACAGCCCGGTTGGGGATCAGCACCCCTTTGGGCGCACCGGTCGAGCCCGATGTGAACATGACATAGGCCAGATCATCGCCCGCACGTTTGGCAAAGGATGCATTTGATGTTGCGTTGGCGTCGGGAAGATGTGCGATGCGAACGCGACCAGAAATGCCCGACAGGCGATCAAATTCGGTGTTGTCGCACAAAAGAACGTTGGCCCCGCATTCTTCCATCAGGGTCGCAATGGCATCGGCAGGCAGCGACTTATCAATCGGCAGATAGGCCGCACCGTGCCAGGCAATGCCAAGAAGGGTGATAATCGCATCAAGCGAACGATCTGCAGCAAGGGCTACAACTGAGCCGGGTGCAACATCAAGGGCATCAAGCCCTGTGGAAATGGCAGCGACCCGTTGCCCCAAAGCACTATAGGTGATTTTCTGATCGCGATCCTGCAGGGCGATCTTGCCCGCATTGGCCGGGTTTGTGATCTGCCGGGCGAGCAATTCGCCAAGGTCGCAGTCACGCGGGTAATCCGATGCGGTATCGTTGAGCGAGATGGATAGTTGATCGCGTTCGTCTTCTGGAAGAATATCCACAAGACCAAGCGGCATTTCCGGGTTTTGGGCAAGCGCACGCGCAAAGGTCAGGAAACGTTTTGCAAAACGTTCGATCCATGCTTCGCCATAGATGTTGCTTTGATACTCGACGGCCAAAGATGTTTCCGCGCCGTTTTTCGTCATGCCGACCATCAGGGGGAATTTGCCCGCCCCGAAGTCGAGATCTTCGATCACGAAGGGGCTGTCGCTGGATTCCATCACATGGACGGCATCGAATGGCAGGCCGGTCGGGCCCTGTGCCGCCTGTGTCAGATCATGCATCAGGCGCGACAGGGGGTAATCCTGCACGTCAAGCATGGAAAGAACTTCGTGCCCGACCTGTCTGGTCAGGGCATCAAGATTATCTGCCATATCCGGTTTGATCGCGACGGGCAGGACATTCACAAAGCAGCCCATCGACTGCATGGTTTCCTTGTCCCTGCGACCGGCAAAGGGCAGCCCGATTATGGCTGTGCCGTTTTCCTTGTGCCGGGCGATCACGGCGATGGTGAGCGACGCCCAGAGTGTGGTCTGGGTCGTTTTGCGGGTATGGCTGGCAAGCTTTGCGAAAGCGTCGGCGTCAGCGCCTGTCAGTTTGATCAGAAGGCGTTTGCCGCCGCCATTCCGTTCTGCTGCCGGGTCGTCAGGCAGCCCGGCAGATAACAGTTTATCGGTTCGTGCCGACCAGAATTTCCGCGCGATTTCGCCGCGTTCCCGATCCAGATTGCGATGTGCATTGCGCACAAGTTTTTCGATATCAGGTACGTTTCCGGGCGTGTTTCCGGCAAGGATGGCAAGAAGCTCTTTTTGCAGCAACATGATCGATTGGCCATCAAAGCACAGATGATCGATCGCCATGGCCAGTTGCGGGGCTTTTCCGTCGTCATGTTCGATATAGCCAAACCGGGCCAGAGGACCCGTCGCGAGATCAAAAAGATCATGGCGGATTTCTCGGGTGGTGTCGATTTTGCGCACAGTGACCGGCATATCGGCATGCACGCGCTGGATCAGCTGCCCGTCCTGTTCGACAAAGGTGGACCGGAGGGCATCATGGCGTTTGACAATGGAGGCAATCGCATCGCGGACCGCATTGAAACCGGTTCCTTTGGGAAGGGTGATGCCTGTAACGATATGGTAATTGGCACTTGCCGGTTGGTCACGTCTTGCAATCCATTGGCCTTCGATGGCGGGATGGGCCGGGAAGGATTTGAGGATCGGACCTGCTTTGGTGTCATGACTTTCGGCATCGGAAGGTTCACGCAGCAAGCTTAGGATTTCGGCCTTCAGGTCACGGGTTTCGGATTTCAGGGCATCATCAAATGCACCGGTCGGTGCATCAAAACAAAGATCGTGCCCGTTGGCATGCAGACTTAGCACAATGTCGCGCTGACGGAGTTTGTCGAGCAGGTTGCGCGCGGTTTGTGTGCGGCGTGACAGCTGATCGGTATTCATCACAGAACTCCCTGTTCACGTGACGGGCGGGGGGCTGTTGTGGCCGGTTTTGCTATTGCCGTTGCTGTTGGCGCGGATCGGGCATTGGTCGGCGGGCTGTTTGTCTCAAAGGATGCAAGCAGGTTGGCAACACCTGAAACAGTGCGGCCTTCGAACATTACGGCGGCGGGAATTTCGGCAGTCAGGACTTCGGAAAGCCGTGTTGCGATCCGCACGGCGAATAAGGAGTCCCCGCCAAGTTCAAAGAAATCATCATCGGGGCCGATTGCCGGATCGCCAAACATATCGCGCCAGACGGCAAGAATGGCGGATTGCGCGTGTGTTTCAGTTTGGGCATCGGACGTATTTTGTGCCGGGTTTTGTGCCGGGGGCAATGTGGCCTCCACCGGGGCAGCGGCAACGGCGATAGATTTGGGATCGGCGTTCACGGTGGTTGCCCTCTCCGGCCAGAAGCGGCGTCGGTCAAAGGCGTAGGTCGGCAACGGAATGCGATGGGCATCACGGGTTTGGTTCACCCGATCCCAATCGGGCGATGTTCCCATGACCCACAGCCGGGAAATCGCAACGGCCAGTGCGTTTGACCCGGTGATCGCGGCATCCGTTTTTCGGGCGGCATCGGGGCCGGGGGCAGGTTGCAGGGCAATGCTGTTGCCGGTCGCTGTGCCATTAACAATGGCAAGGCGGCTTGCCGTGTTGCCAAAGCCGCATTCGACCATGATCGTTTCGGGGATTTCGGCCAGAAGTCCCTTGATGTTATCGGCAAAGCGCACCGCATTGCGCAGATGTTGAACCCAGTAATCGGGATTGGTGGCGTCTTCGGGTGTTAGCCAGTTGCCAGTCAGGTTGGACTGGATCGGAAGGGTTGGCGCGTTCAACCGGATTTTGGCGACGACATGGCGGAATTCATCCAGAACCGGTTCCATCATCCGTGAATGGAAAGCATGTGAAACCACGAGCCGACGACCGGATTTACCCTGTGATTTGATGTGTTCTTCAAGCGCATCAATGCATTCGGTGCTGCCCGCCACCACGCATTGACGCGGGCCGTTGATTGCAGCCATCGACAGATCGGGGCCAAAGGCCGACAACAGATCACCGACTTCGGCCTCGGTCATGGACAGGGCAAACATTGATCCCGGTTCGGTCTGTCCCATCAGGCGACCGCGCATCACCACCAGGCGAAGCGCATCTTCAAAGGACATGACCCCGCCAATGCAGGCCGCGACATATTCGCCAATGCTGTGCCCGGCCAGTGCTGCGGGCAAAATGCCGTTTTCGATCAGCCAGTTTGCCAGCGCATATTCATAAATGAACAGGGCGGGCTGGGCGATTTCGGTACGTGCCATGCGGCTTGATGTTGCCGCGCTTTCATCGGGAACGGTCAGCAATGCAAAAAGATCATCGGGGCCGCCCGTCTGTGCCACATGCTGGCAGGCATCACGAATCATCTTTGCCGATGTTTGATCCACTTCATAAAGGCCTTTGGCCATGCCCGGTCGTTGCGATCCCTGACCGGGGAACAGGAAGACGATGGAAGGGATATTGCGTTGGGCAACGGCCTGATGGCGGGCGGTCGATTTCGGATTGGTCAGGGCTGAAATCGCAGCCTTGATGTTCGTGGCAACGATGGCGGTCCTGAAACGATAGGCGTGACGCCGTGACAGGCTGTTTGCGATATCGGATATCGCAATGTCTGATCCATTGCGGTCAAGCCAGCTTGCGGTGTTTTCCAGAAGTTTTTGCAAGGCGGGTTCGCTTGCCGCCGAGAAGGGCAGGATTTGGGGAATATCGTTTTGTGTCTGGCGTGATGCTGGTTCATCGAAACGGGGTGCTTCTTCGATAATCACATGAGCATTGGTGCCGCCAACCCCGAAGCTGCTGATACCCGCGCGCAGCGGTTCATCTTCATTATTCAATAATGGTTGAGCAGTGTTGTTTATTTGAAATGGTCCCTGATCTAGACCAAAGTTTTCATTCGGTTGATTGAAATGGCAGGTCGGCGGAAATGCTCGGTGGCGGATTGCCAATACGGCCTTGATCAGACCTGCAATTCCGGCAGCACTGTCCAGATGGCCTATATTGCCCTTGACCGAGCCAAGCCAGATCGGATGCGTTGGCGTTGCATCGGCTTTCGCATAAACCTTGTTCAGTGCGGCGATCTCTATCGGGTCGCCAAGCGCGGTTGCGGTGCCATGGCCTTCGACAAAGCGGATGGTCGATGGATTGATCTGGGCATCGGCAAGGGCCGTCTGGATGGCCTTTGCCTGACCATCGACACTGGGGGCGGTAAAGGCGGCCTTTGCCGAGCCGTCATTGTTGATGCCGATGCCCTTGATGACCGCATGGATGGTGTCCTTGTCGGCAATGGCATCATCAAGACGTTTCAGAAGAATAATGGCCGCACCACTGCCGCCGACAACGCCATCTGCCTTGCTGTCAAACGGGCGGCAAACGCCGCTTCGTGATCCGATCCCGCCCTGCGTGAAATAATATCCGCCAGCCGGGCTAAGCCCAAGGGCTGCCCCACCGGCAAGAGCGACGCGGCATTGACCGGATCGCAAGGCATTGACGGCCAGGGCAAGATTGACAAGTCCGGTCGAACAGGCGGTCGAGGATGCGATGGCAGGGCCGGTCAGGTTCAGCTTGTAGGCAAGCCGTGTGGCTGCGAAATCCTTGTCATTTCCGATTGTCATGCCATACCGGATCGCATCGGGGCGGGCACGCAGGCGATCACGCAGGCTATCGACCAGATAGGTCGGGAAACCAACGCCGACATAGGCTCCGACCGGGCCATCACGCTCCGGATCGCAAGATCCATCTTCCAGAGCGCTAAGGGCGACTTCAAGCAGCAGGCGTTGTTGCGGATCGGTTTCGATGGTTTCGCCCGTGGTCATGGCAAACGGTGCAGGATCGAACATATCGAGATCGTCAAGAATCCCATGGCGGGCGATGAAATCGGCGTCTTCGAGCGCCGACGGATCGCCTCCCATTGCGCGTAGCCGGGAAATATCGACGTCCTTTATCTGATCGATACCGTTTTCAAGCATCGACCAGAATGCGTCGCGGTCATTCGCGCCGGGCAGGCGCATCGCCATGCCAATAATCGCAATGTCGTGATTTTCAGACACATTGCGTTGGGGCTTTACCGGCTCGGCTTGTGGGGTTTCGGGGGCATGTTGATCATCCGCACAAAGGTGACGTGCGAAGGAATTGATGGTCGGGTGCTGGAATATTTCCACCGATGCAATGTTGCGCCCGGCGAGTTTTGACAGGGCAAACTGGGCGCGCGGTACCAGCAATGAATGGGCGCCAGCTTCAAACAGGTTGGTGTCAAATTCAATTTCGTCTGTTTCGATCAGCTCCATCCATATCCTGGCAATTTTACCGGCCAGTTGATGGATGCGCGCCTGATCGGGTTTGCTGGATGCAGGGGGCGATGCTTTGGACGCAACAGGCTGTTTGCCATCCGGGTTTCGGGCGAATTCGGCAAGTGCCTTGCGGTCGATTTTGCCCGACGGCAAGAGGGGTAGCGTTTCCACCCATTCAATGCGGGTCGGAACGGCCGCATCGGACAGGTGGCGCGCCAGTTCTGCGCGCACGGTTGCTGCGTCGGGGCGTTTCGACGGGTTTGCGTTGGATAGAAGATAACCGATCAGTTCGCCACCATGATTGGTTTTGACATGCAATACCGCAGCCCGTCCGACGCCGGACACGCGCGAAAGCTGGTATTCGATTTCCCCGATTTCGATGCGTTGCCCGCGAATTTTGACCTGTTCGTCCGTGCGCCCGTGAAAATAAAGCAACCCGTCTTCGCCCCAGGAAACCAGATCACCAGTGCGATAAAAGGTTTCATCGGTCTCGCCCGTCGGATCCGTGACGAATTTTTTCTCCGTCACGTCCGGCATATTGATATAGCCGCGGTTAAGGCCTGCGCCACCAAGGTAAATCTCGCCCGGGACGCCAAGCGGTACCCGTTTTCCGTCTTCGTCAAGTATCCGGACAAAGCCACCCTTGTCGATGCGGCCGAGCGGGATGCTTTTGGTTTGGGGGGGGCTTGGTATCAGATACACGGCGGCATGAATTGTCGCCTCGGTCGGGCCATAGCAGTTCCAGATATCGACGGTTTCGAACGCGGAATAAATCCTGCGGACGAGTGTTGGCTGCATGATTTCGCCGCCCGTGATCAGACGGCGCAATTTGAAAGCGCCATCTGCCGGAACGGCATCGATCACGCTTTCATAAAATGACGGGACCGACATGATGTGGGTGACATGATGTCGTGCCACACCGTTCCAGAATTTATGCCCGTCACTGAGTATCGCGTGGGTCATCAGCCACATGCGATGGCCACGGATCAGCCCGACGCAGAATTGCAGCATCCAGGGATCAAATCCGAGCGACGGGAAAAGACCCATTATTTCAGGGTTGCCGTTTTCATGTGATCCGATACCGAATTGCGCAATGGCGACGTCGATTTTATCGGCAAGGGATTGGTGATGAACGGGAACCGGTTTTGGCTGCCCGGTCGAACCCGATGTATGGAAGACAAAGGCAATATCGTCGCCACAAATATCAGCATGGATATTTTCAAAGGTGATGCTGCCGTCAATGCCGGTTACGGCATTGATATCGTTTACCGTGATGGAGGTGTCGCCGATTTTGTGCCATGTATCGGTGCTGTCAGTCAGAACCAGACGGCAATCAAGATGGCGGGTCATCGACGCATTGCGCGCGATAGGTTGCAACGGATCAAGCTGCACACAGGTTGCCCCGCATTTCAGGATACCGATCACAGCGGCCGTTTGCTGCGCACTGGGGGAAATGTTCATCCCGACAAAATCGCCCGGTGCAATGCCGCATTGTTTCAGGTGGTGGGCGACGGCATTGGCCATATGGCCCAGCGTTGCAAACGTGACTTCGTGGTCATCTTCGGTGATCAGGGCGACATCGCCGGGGCGTGATGCAATGGCATGATCGATGCGTTCGGGAATGAGCCGTACCGGAGCCGACCTTGTGAATGTCGGGCCGGTTTCAAGCGTGCGGATAATGGCAAGCTCGTTCATCGGCGGTGCGGCGATGGCCGCGATATCCTGTTCCGGGTCGTCCAGTGCGCGGGACAGGAAATAACGGAAACGTTCGGCGATGCGCGTAACGGATTTAACGTCGTGGCAAGCGGTGTCATATTGCCAGATGATTTCGGCTTCCTGCCGGTCTGGGCTTATGGCCTGCATCATATAGATCAGGCCAAGATCGGTGACTGGCCCGTTATAGATATTGACCCGGCGTGTATCCAGCCCGGCAAAGGATAAGGGTTCTGCGCCGTCCAGACTGTTGAAAAAGGCACCGCCGCCCGAAAGACCCCGGGCACCCAGACGTGCTGCACGCATGCGCGGCGCGCCAAGGCGCATATGACGGACATCGCGACGTGCCCGGGCAAAGATATCGCTGGCCAGTTCCGAAAAACGTGTGTGTTTACCCAAATCGGCATCGAAGGGTACGATATAGGAAAAGGCACCCGGTGTCTGGCGTTCAGTCCGCCCCATCCGGTTCAGAAGCGGCATTGTGACGGTCGGTTGTTTGATATGGGTGACCTGACCCAGCAGGATGAAATAGGTGGCCATGACAATCGCGGTGGGCGATGTGCCACAGGCTTTGGCCGTGTGGATCAGTCTGGAAAGGTCGTGTCCATCCAGCGTCTGTTCCAGCCGGGCCTGAACCAGTTTTCCGGATGGTTTGTCCGATGAAAACCGCGTGATCGCGTGATCGTTTTGCAGGCGTTCCTGCCAATAGGCAAGATCACGTTGATAGGCCGGTGTTTCGGGATAGGTCGCGTCAGCTGCGATAAATTCGCCATAGGACCCTAACGTGCTTTCGGGCACGGCAGTACCGGTTTTAAGTGCGCTGTAAATTTCCGCCGCGCGTTGCGCCATCAAATGCCCGGCATATCCGTCACAGACCAGATGATGATAAACCCGAACCCACCAGTAACGTCCCGTGCCCAGTTGCAACAGGCGATGGCGGCAATGATATCCGTTTTCCGGGTCAAGTGGCCGTCGGCGGATTTCTTCGACTTCGTTATTGGCGATCAGAACCGGATCATCGGTAAAACTTAAATCGATGACGCTGAAATCGGTTTCGCGGTAGTCATCGGCAAAGATCTGAAACGGCTTGCCGCCTTCTGAAGCAAAGCGCAGACGCAGAGCGTCATTTTCCTGATCGGTTTGGACAATGGCCCTGTAAAGGGCTGCAATATCAAGATCGCCTTCGAACCGGATGACGCTGCAAATATTGTAATTTGTGCAATCGTCGCCCTTGGCCCAGTCAAGCCATATGCTCGACTGCGGCGTTGTAAGCGGTTTTCCCTGCCGTTCTGTCCCCGGCGCAAACGTGTTTGTGCGCTTCTGCAACGTCTGACCTTTCAAACGTTGATTGCGCCATGCAGCAAGCGGTTTTTGAAATCCTGTTCAACAGGCTTTTAGTGTGACCCCGACCACATGGCTCATCCCCAACCATATCCGAAAGAATATGCCCGGGAATACATCCTGAATGCAAGTGGTCGTAGCGAAGAATTATAAGTTAAGTCCGTGAAAATACAATCAAAGGTCATCAGTTAAGGTGCCTGAACAGCTTGTTGTTTCTCGCTTTTTACCTGATTTTGCAGATGATTACGGCCGTTCGTATAGTGTTGCACTCTTATCGGGTTTTTCGGCGCGGCAAGATATCTGCCTGCATGTATGGACATCAGATTCGCAAATCCCCGGTTTGCATCAGTCGGCAACGAACAGGTCACGCGCAGTGCGCACGACCCGGCTGATATGGTCGGCTACGGCAGCAACCCCGCGGGTGTCCTTGGTATCGGGATGCAGCAGCATCCAGTAATTTCGGGTAAAGCGGATATCGGGCAGCAGGCGGATCAGGTCGGGCACATCATGGGTGGCGTAATCATGCAGGATGCCAATGCCATGCCCGTTGCGCACCGCTTCCATCTGGGCCACGACACTGCCGCATTCGAAACGCCGTTTCATCAGTTTGCCCAGACGTGCCGCGTAATCAAGGGCGCGGCTGTAAATCAGGTCTTCGATATGGGTGACAAACAGCCGGTCGGTCAGATCGCGTTCGGACCGGATCGCGCCATAGTTTTTGATGTAGCTTTGGGATGCATAGACGCTCAGCGTGTAGTCGGTCAGTTTTTTGATCACCAGCCGCCCCTGTTTGGGGCGATCAAGGGTGATGGCGATGTCGGCTTCGCGTTGGGACAGGGAAAAGGTACGCGGCAGCGGCACCAGCTGGATGACCAGATCGGGATGCCCGGCGGCAAAGCCCGCGAGTTCACGGGCCAGAAAATAGTTGCCAAGCCCGTCGGGCACACCAACGCGTACGGTTCCGGCGATGCCTTCTGCCCGGCTGGGGAAGGCGGTGCCGACTTTAAGGAAGGCTGATTCAGCGGCCTCGGCAGCACCCATCAGGGCTTTGCCGGCCTCGGTCAGTTCCGAGCCAGTGGTGCGTCGTTCGACAAGCTTGGTGCCGAGTTCCTGTTCAAGGGCGGTTAGTTGCCGACCGACCGTGGCGTGGTTCAGGCCAAGCTGACGGGCGGCCGAAAGGATTTGGCCCTGTCGTGCGACGGCCAGAAAGATGCGAATGCGGTCCCAATCCATGATCTATCGACTTTAAAAATTGCACATCGAATTTGCAATAATGATAATTGATGTGCATCCATATGCATATCCATAATCGACCTGCTTTGCGGACGGTTTTTCATGATCCGCGACAAAAGATCACCACGATTATCGGGAGAAGCCGAATGTCCAGCCAGATCACCCATTACATCAACGGCAAACGCGTCGCCGGGACTTCCGGCCGGACAGCGGCCGTATTCAACCCGGCCACCGGTCAGCAGAGTGCGACTGTTGACCTTGCATCGAAGGCCGAAGTTCGAAATGCTGTCGAAAGTGCACGGTCGGTAGCCGCGGAATGGGCCAATACCACGCCGCTGCGTCGTGCCCGTATTCTCAATAAATTTCTGGGCATCCTTGAAAGCCGTTCGGAAGAACTGGCGGCGGCAATCACGGCCGAGCATGGCAAGGTGCTTTCGGATGCGTTGGGTGAAGTCACCCGCGGGATCGAGGTTGTTGAGTTTGCCACCGGCGCGCCGCAGCTTTTGAAGGGCGAGTTCACCGAAAATGTCGGCACCAAGGTTGACAGCCATTCGGTGCGTCAGCCGCTTGGCATTGTGGCGGGTATTACGCCGTTCAACTTCCCGGCCATGGTGCCGATGTGGATGTTCCCGGTCGCCCTTGCCTGCGGTAACTGTTTCATCCTGAAACCATCCGAACGCGATCCGTCTGCGTCGCTTCTACTCGCCGAATGGCTGAGCGAAGCAGGTTTGCCGGACGGCGTTTTCAACGTTGTGCAGGGCGACAAGGAAGCGGTTGATGCGTTGCTGTTTGATCCGGATGTCAGCGCGATCAGCTTTGTCGGTTCGACCCCGATTGCGAAATATATCTATGAAACCGCGACTGCGCAGGGCAAGCGTTGCCAGGCGTTGGGCGGTGCGAAAAACCATATGATCGTGATGCCCGATGCCGATATGGATCAGGCGGTTGATGCCCTGATGGGGGCGGCATATGGGTCGGCTGGCGAACGCTGCATGGCGATTTCGGTTGCGGTTCCCGTCGGTAAGGCAACGGCGGATGCGCTGGTTGAAAAGCTTGTGCCGCGCATTAACGAGCTTCGGGTTGCACCGGGGACAGATCCGGCAGCCGAGATGGGGCCGCTTGTGACGGCACAGCATCGCGACAAGGTTGTCGGTTACATCAACAAGGGCGTTGAAGAAGGCGCGAAGCTGGTTGTTGATGGCCGTGACATTCGTTTGCAGGGCTATGAAGACGGCTATTTCGTTGGCGGCACCCTGTTTGACAATGTCACACCCGACATGACGATTTATAAGGAAGAGATTTTCGGTCCGGTTCTGTCGATCATACGGACCGATGATTTCGAAACCGCGGCTGGTCTTGTTGATAGCCACGAATACGGCAATGGCACTGCGATCTTTACCCGCGATGGCGATACGGCGCGTGAATTTGCCAACCGCACCCAGACCGGCATGGTCGGCATCAATGTGCCTATCCCGGTTCCGATGGCGTTCCATTCATTTGGCGGATGGAAGGCATCGCTGTTTGGCGATCATCACATGCATGGCATGGAAGGGGTGCGGTTCTATACCCGCCTGAAAACCATTACCTCGCGCTGGCCGACGGGCATTCGCAAGGGCGCCGAATTCGTCATGCCGACGATGAAGTGATTTTCGCAGGATCGTGAAGACATAAGGTGGCAGTCCCGATGGACTGCCACTTTTTTTTGATATGTCTTGCTTTACGCCAATGCTTCGCGACTGGCGAGAGAAAGGGCATTGGTATCTTTATCAAGTTCCAGAATTCTGGAGTGAAATTGTTCCAGTGAAGCACGGTGTCCGATGCTGATCAGAATTGTGTCAGGCAGTTCTTCTTTCAGATGGCGGTAGCAGAGGGTTTCCGCGTTTTCATCAAGTGCGGACGTGCTTTCATCAAGGAAGAGAATTTTCGGTTTTCGCAGTACGGCGCGGACAAAGGAGCATCGCTGCTGTTCGCCAATGCTGAGTTTCTTTGACCAGTCGGTTTCGCTATCGAGCTGTTCGATCAGGTGCCCCAGTTCAAACCGTTGCAAAGCATGCGATAAAGCCGGATCATTGTCGGCATCAGCAATTTGCGGATACCAGAGAATATCGCGCAGCCTTCCAAGCGGGAAATAGGGTTTCTGGGCCAGGATAAGAGCGTTTTCCGTGTCGTAAACCGCACTTCCTGAGGCGTGTTTCCACAAGCCGCAAACAGCACGGATCATTGTGGATTTCCCAAAGCCGGATGGCGCACGGATAAGAAGGCTATCCCCCGGTGTCAGTTGCAGGGAAAAATCGCGCAGAAGCGTTTTGTCGCCATCGGGTAGCCACAGGTTAAGTTTCTTGATCTCGAAAGCATGTGGTTGATGGCGGATATTGACGCCGGAATTGGACGAAAGGGCATCGAGCCTGTTCTGGAAGTTGGTTAATCGGTCGACGACAGATTTCCATTCGGCAATTTGCGGGAAGACCCGGACAAGATATGCCATGGCTTCGTGAACTTCGCCGAAGGCGGCGCTGATCTGGGTCAGGCGGCCAAGGGGAAATGCCCCGGCAAAGAATTGAGGTGCCATGATGAACATTGGGATCACAGTGGCCGTGCGCATATAGAATGTGGAATAGCCAAGCACGATTTTCTGTTTTTTGACCAGTTCCCAGAAGTTCTGAAGGGCGGCCTCCAATCGTGATGCGAAGGTGCGCATTTCGGCTTTTTCGCCACGATATTGCGCAATTGATTCCGCATGTTCGCGAAGGCGCATCAGGGAAAACCGGAAATCAGCTTCGCGGCGTTGCTGCAGGAAATTAAGCCCGGGAAGGGCACGTCCCAGCCAGAATGCGCCCCCCGTTCCGGCAATTGAATACAGCAAGGCAATCCACACAAGAAGCCCCGGAATAACCAGACTTTCGGTTCCGAATGGTATCGTGACGAGGCCGGATGCGTTCCATAAAATATTGAGGAAAGAGAAGAGCGACACCAAGGCCGTCATCAGCCCAAGCCCCAGTTTGAGCGAAATGACGATGAACATATCAATGTCATCGGCGACGCGTTGGTCGGGGTTATCTGTTTCCGGAGAGTCCAGTTGCAAAAGAAGGTATCGTTGATCCTTCAGCCAATCCTGAAGCGTGTTTGTGATTGACCAGCGCAGCCACCGGATCGTCAGTTTTTGTTGAAAGTGAAAAGCTGCGACAGTGAAGGTCGTGAGGGCGACTTGTAACAGGATGAATTGGCCTCCGCTGATCAGGAAGGCGTCGTAATCCAGAGCCTGCAGGGCGTTATAAAAGTTCAGATTCCAGAAATTGTTCAGGATATTGACCCCGACAAGCCCGAGATTCATGAGGATGGTCGCAACCAGTAACAACAGAGCAGGGACTTTTTCAGACGATGTCCAGAAAGGGCGCGCAAGTCGCCAGAAGCCCTGCAAAGTATTCATGATGCCTCAACTGATCGGGATAAATCAGATTGAGTTTATAGAGGCAGCTCGTTATGGTCGCAATGCTAATAATACTGATTGGCGTTCTCATTTTTTAGCAGGGGGCTTGCTATGGAATTATCAGACTGGCTTTGCCAAACATGGCCCCCCATCCGTCAAGTCATCCGGACAGATCATTGCGGCTTTTCTTCCGTCAGGCTGCAGCAGCTTCCACGGGAAGAAATCCTGTTTCCGATGCTTGATCGGTTTGCCTTGGTCTATCCGGCAGCAAAGCGCCCCCCCATCGCGTCCCAGTGGTCAATGAATTACCTTAGTGTTCTGTTCCCGGCGGTATTGGCGGGAATATTGGCCCGAAATTTGGAAATCCGGGTTTGGGAGGAGGATATCGAACTTTTGCATGATGATGCCCGGCCTGTGGCATTAAAGGTCATGGAACGGCTTCCGTCATCGTCACTTGACCAGATGGCAGGCTATTGGGAACACGTGTTAAACGACCATCTGGACCCGCTGTTTGCGGCGATTTCTGCATGGGGTGGTGTATCGACCAAGGTGTTGTGGGGGAACGTTATTGCGGTCTGGGATGGGGCGTTTGACAGATTGCGCGATGCGCTGGACCCCGAAACGTTTTCCATGGCCCATCAATGGATGGAGACGCCGGTTGTTGCCGATGGCCGGTTAAAGCTTAGAAGCTTGCAACGTATTGTTGCTTCGCCTGTCCCAGATATTTGTTCAAGCATCCCGTTAAGGAAGCATTGCTGTCTGCATTATCTGCTTCATACGCCGGTTGTCGGAAAGCCGGAAGTTTTATGCGAAGCATGTCCGCGATTACACAGGCAGCCGTTGGCTGCACAGGAAAGCTATCTGCGGTCCATTTACCATGAGCATGGCTGAATTTGAGGTGCGATTTATCGGCTCGGTCTGGGGGGCTGTGCCTGCATCTTCTGTGAACCTCTCCTCAAAAAACTAATTCACTGAAAATACGTGCTTATTATAGCGAATAATAACTATTGTCATTTGCAATTGATCGTGCTTAATCATTCGCGACAGATGTTTCAGGGAGCGGGGAAGGCGGGAAACGGACAGTGTGAACCTTCTGACTTCTTTACCGCAACGCTTGAAAAAAATGTGGTTCTGAATGGGAAGCAAGGTAATGCACGTTTTCAGTAAAAACTCTTTGGCACTGGCGGTGGCGTCCAGCGCGCTGGGTATCACGCCGGTATTTGCGGACGAGGAAGTGCCGCAGGAAGTTATTCAGCTAGAAGAAGTCATCGTTACAGGCGAGAAAATCCAGCGCAGTCAGGACAGGACACTGTCGAGTGTTGCGGTCAGCACCAGCGAGGATATGCGGAAGGAAGGGGCAAAAACCCTTCAGGATGTGCTGAGTGGTACGCCCGGTGTCTATACTCAATCCGGCAACGAAAACTGGGGTATTCGCGGTGTTCCGGTTCAAGGGTTTGACGAACAGGGGGCAGCCGCCCTTAACGGGGCGATTTCGGTTTATGTTGACGATGCGATCCAAAGTAACCGCCTACTGACGGCCAACCCGCTTTCGGTCTGGGATGTTGAGCAGGTTGAAGTTTATCGCGGAGCGCAATCGACCACACAGGGGCGTAACTCGCTTGCCGGTGCGGTGGTGATGAAAACCAAAGACCCGACATTTACGCCGGAATTTGCGGTGCAGGGAAATCTTGGCCGTTTTGGGGAACAGGGGACATCGGCACTTGCCAATGGTGCACTGATTGAAGACAAGCTGGCAGCACGGTTGGCAGTCGATTATCAAACTGAGGATGGATACATCAATAACCCGACATTGGGCGAGGATGCCAATCCTTTGCGGACTGCCAATGTACGTGGGAAGTTGCTGTTCCTGCCATCAGACGATGTGGACGTGATGCTGACTTTTTCACACAATGACCAGCGTGCCGGTCTGAATGGAGTCCAAGCAAATGGCGGTGTACCTGATTATTTCAATGTTTACCAAAACACCGAAACCTATCACAAGTTTGATCAGAATGCGGTAACGGGCAAGCTGGACTGGTATCTGGACGATGAATGGACTCTGACCAGCATCAGTTCGGCAACATTTGTTGATTATAACGGGGCTATTGATTTCGATGAAGGGGCCGCAGATACGCGAGCAGTTACTCGTCATCACGAACAAACCCTTGCCAGTCAGGAAATCCGACTTGGTTATGATTACGAGAACCTGACTGGGTTCTTTGGCTCCTATATCGGTCGGACGACTGGCGAGATCGATGACCAACTGACTGATCCCAGTTCGGTGCTTTTAGATCAGCAGGGCAAGGTTGAAATTGACAGTTATGCGCTGTTTGGTGAAGCAAACTGGAAGTTTGTCGATGATTGGACGCTGATCACAGGGCTTCGTTGGGACTATGAAGACAATCATACGCGGATCAATTATCCTGTAGGTGGCATAACTCCCTTTACCGATGCAAGCATCAATTCGAACGTTTTATTGCCAAAGCTCGGATTGAGTTATGATGTGACGGAAAGCCACCTCGTCGGTCTTACGTGGCAGCGAGGCTATCGTAGTGGGGGAGTAAACCTTAGGGCAAACACCTTGCATACGCCTTATGATCCGGAATTTACCGATACTTATGAGTTGGCGTGGCGTGGTAACTGGCTGAACCGTCGTTTGCGGACCAATGCCAATATTTATTACACCGACTGGACCGATCAGCAGGTTACGTTCCGTGATGGCAGTGGCAACCGTCAAGTAGCCAACGCGGCAGACAGCCGAATGGCAGGTGCAGAACTTTCGGCACAATATCTGGTGACATCGCAGCTTTCGGTACATGCAGGTGCGTCGTATAGCGATACGAAATATAATTCTTTTGTATCGGATGGTGTTGATTATAGCGGCCATGAATTCTTGTTTGCTCCGAAATACCAGGCATCTGTCGGAGCCAATTATACCTTTGATAACGGTCTTATGATCGGAACCAACGTTGTCTATCAGGGGGACAGCATTTCCAACTTTGTCACCAATGGCACCACCGTTGTCGGAGAGCGGCGTAGCGATCCGGTGACGCTGGTGAACCTGAATGCGGAATATGCCGTTGGCAGCATGACATTCACCGGTTATGTCAAAAACCTGTTTAACGAGCGTTATGTCACAGCCAATCGGAGCGACACCGGTGTGGATGTCGGTGCGCCTTTGACCTTTGGTGTAGCAGCGCGTTACGCGTTCTAGAACGTCGTTTTATCTGGGGCGCAGTGCCCAAAAGATTGCAGATTTTATCGGGCGTGGAACATCGGTTTCCCGCCCGATTTTTATTGGTGCCGGCGAGGAAGTTTGGGGAATGCGACCAACGGTTTTGCTTTTCACCTTCTGCTGATCTAATCTTCTAAAAAATAAAAACAAAGTGACCGGGAAGATCGGCGGAGGAATTCAATGAGATCGACTGCAATGGGTGCGCCGGAGTTGGCGGCACCATCTCCCGCAGCGCAACCGGATGGCAAGCCGGGGCCGGAATTTGGGCCGTGGCTGGAAAAGGCATCGATCCTGATCGTCGATGACGAACCGGGCATGCGCAATTTCCTTGTCCGCACATTGGGGCCGCGCGCCAAACGGGTCGAAGAAGCCGCCGATTGCGAAGAAGCGACGAAGCTTCTGGATCAGCATCATTTTGATGTCGTGATCCTTGATAATATCATGCCGGGCAAGTCCGGGGTTGAGTGGCTCACCGAGCAGCGCGAGATCGGCTTTTTTTCCGATGCCATCCTGATGACTGCCTATGCCGATCTGGATACCGCGATCAAGGCATTGCGGGCCGGTGCGGTTGATTTTGTCCTTAAACCGTTTCGATCCAACCAGATTTTGAATGCGGTGGCGCGCTGCCTTGACCGGATGCGGTTGCGGCGTGAAAACCATGTTTTGCGCCATGAATTGCGCGCAACATCCGATCACGTCCTGTTACGCGACAAGCTGATTGGCTATTCTGCGCAAATCCAGGAAATCCGCGAGACCATTGCACGAGTGGCACCACTTCCGACATCAATCCTGATTTCCGGCGAAAGCGGCACGGGCAAGGAAGTGACCGCGCGCTCGTTACACGCGTTGTCCGACCGGGCTGAAAAGCCGTTTGTGCCGATCAATTGTGCGGCCATTCCATCCGAGATGATCGAAGCAGAACTGTTCGGGCATCTGAAAGGGGCCTTTACCGGGGCGCAAACCGCGCGCGACGGGCTTTTCATGCATGCGCAGGGTGGCACATTGTTTCTGGATGAGGTCGGGGAATTGTCGCTGGCGACGCAAAGCAAGCTTTTGCGCGCGATTGAAAGCCGCCGTGTCCGCCCGGTAGGGTCGGAGCGCGAGGCACCGGTCGATCTGCGGTTTGTCTTTGCCACCAATGCCGATCTGGAGGCCGAGGTCGAGGAGGGCCGGTTCCGTGCCGATCTGTTTTACCGGATCAATGTCATGCATATCGCCATGCCGCCGTTGCGGGAGCGCGGGGATGATGTGCTTGAACTTGCCAGTTTGTTCATGAGCAAACTTTCAAAGCAGCTTGGCGTGCCGCAGGTGGCGATGGATGGGGCGGTGCGGGCCGGATTGACGCGATATGACTGGCCTGGGAATGTGCGCGAATTGCGCAACCTTGTCGAACGCACCCTGATCCTTGGGCGCTTCCCGGCCGAGTTTCGTGATGAACAGGCCGGTGCCGAAGGACATGCCGACCATGACGAAACGCTCGAGGAAATGGAGCGCCGTCACATTATGGCGATGGTGCACAAGACCGACGGCAATCGTAGTGAAGCCGCAAGGCGTCTGGGCATTTCGCGCAAGACAATTGACCGCAAATTTGCCGATTGGGCCGACTGATGCAGTGGCCGGGCCGCCGCACCAAACGCACGCGGTCTGTGCGGTTCAAATTGCTGGCGATTGCGTTATTGCCAACACTGGTCATCCTGCCGCTTTTGCTGGGCGTGATGATGGTGCGCTGGAACAGCAAGTTTGATGCGTTGCTGACATCAAAGGTCAATGGCGACCTGACGATTGCCCATCAGTATTTTACTCATATCCTTGAAACCACCGGGGAGCAGATCGAGGCCCTTGGCCAATCGGTGACGTTCCGTGAGGTTCTGACATCGGGGGATCGGGCGCGGATTGATGATCTGCTGGCGGCGAAACGGGCCGAGCTTGGTCTTGATTTCCTGTATATCGCCAATCGGCAAGGGATTGTTTCCGGGGCATCACCAGAACAGGCCACGCCGCGCCTGGATGCTGACTGGCCGGTGATTGCGACGGCCCTTTCGGGGGCGTCCTTGACCGGGGTTGATATATTTAAAAATGATGATCTGGCGGCGATTTCACCCGATCTGGCGGTGCGGGCGCGGCTTGATCTTGTGCCGACGCCCAATGCGGTTCCGACCACACGCGATGCGGAAACACGCGGCATGGTGGTGCATTCGGCAAGCCATGTTGCCCTGCCGATGGGGGGCGCAGAGGGGATAGATGGTGCGTTGGTCGGTGGCATATTATTAAACCAGAACCTTGTGTTCATTGATACGATCAATGATCTGGTTTACCGAGAAAGCAGCCTTCCGGAAGGCAGCCAGGGGACGGCTACGCTGTTTCTTGATGATGTGCGGATCAGCACCAATGTGCGGCTGTTTGAAGGGCGGCGTGCGCTGGGTACCCGTGTTTCGAGTGCGGTGCGCCAGAATGTTCTGGAAGACGGCAAGGTCTGGCTTGATAGCGCGTTTGTCGTCAATGACTGGTATATTTCGGCTTATGAACCGATTGTGGACAGCTTTGGCGATCGTGTCGGGATGCTGTATGTCGGGTTCCTTGAAGCGCCGTTTGCCCAGACGAAATATGAAAGCCTGCTGATTATCATTGCTGCGTTTCTGTTTGTCGCGACGCTGAGCGTTCCGATCTTCCTGCGTTGGGCGCGTGGCATCTTCAAGCCGCTTGAACGTATGACCCAGACGATTGCCCGGGTAGAAAGCGGGGATCTGGGGGCGCGAACCGATATTGATCAGGTACAGGATGAAATATCGCTGGTGGCGGAACATCTTGATGATCTGCTTGATCAGGTGCAGGAACGTGACAAACGTTTACGCGCCTGGAACGAGGAGCTGAATGCGCGGGTGGATGCGCGCACCAGCGAACTTCGCGAAGCCAACCGGCAGCTTGAGGCGACGACCAAGCAATTGATCATGTCGGAAAAACTGGCAGCCATAGGTGAAATTACCGCCGGTGTGGCCCATGAAATCAACAATCCGGTGGCGGTGCTTCAGGGGAACCTTGATGTGGTGCGTGATTTATTGGGCGAAAATGCGCGAATTGCCGAAACAGAATTCCGCCTGATTGACGAACAGGTCAGCCGCATCAATCTGATTGTCACCAAGCTTTTACAATTTGCCAAACCCGAAGAATATGCCGGATTTGTCGAACGCCATTCACCGGGCGAGGTGATTGGTGATTGTCTGCCATTGGTGCAGCATCTGTTGAACAAGGCCGATATCGAGGTTGCGCGCGAGAGCCGGGCCAGACGGCTTATCCTGATGAACCGGACGGAATTGCAGCAGGTGGTGGTCAATCTGATGGTCAATGCCCTGCATGCCATGCCCGGAAGTGGCACCCTGACCCTGATTGACGAGGATTTTGATCGAAACGGAAAACCTGGCATTCGCATTTCGATCCGCGATACGGGGACGGGAATGTCCCCGGAAATACTGGGGCGTATTTTCGATCCTTTCTATACGACCAAGCGCCGCGAAGGCACGGGGTTGGGCTTATCGATCAGCAAAACCCTGATTGACCGGCAGGGCGGGGCCATGGCGGTTGAGAGCGAGCCGGGTAAAGGAACGTTATTCACCATCTGGTTGCCTGAAGCGGATTGATTGTCCTACCATTAGGTTGGACATTTTGTCCGGATGGTGCATTGCACAGTAAAAATTTGTTGGACATTTTGTCCACCCGCGTGCGCTGCAACATGATGATTGTCTTTCAAAAACTTCCAGAAAATCAGGCAACAGGCTGAATGGCATAGCGATTGCGACGGTGTGGTTTCCGGGTCTTACCGATATGGCCTTGCAGCATTCATCCGATTTGGGGGGATGGGGCCGCCGGATGAACATAATACCGGGAGGAAAAACACAAATGTTTGATCGCCTTAAAAAAGAACATATCGTCGCAGGGGACGATTTCAATCGCTGGAAAGTTCCGCCAGCATCCATCGCCATTCATCTTTGCATCGGATCGGTTTACGCGTGGTCGATTTTCAACCCGCCACTGATCAAGGAATTCGGCGTGGTTGCGTCAAGCTCTGGTGACTGGGGCCTGCAATCTGTTGTCTGGATTTTCTCGGTCGCGATTGTATTTCTGGGGTTAGCCGCGGCATTCGGCGGCAAATGGCTTGAAGAAGTCGGGCCGCGCATGGTGGGTGTTGTTGCCGCATTTTGCTGGGGTGGTGGTTTCATCATCGGTGGCATGGGCATTGCGACCCATCAGCTTTGGCTGGTTTATCTGGGCTACGGTGCGCTTGGCGGTTGTGGCCTTGGGCTTGGCTATGTGTCGCCGGTCTCAACCCTGATCCGCTGGTTCCCGGACCGTCGCGGCATGGCAACCGGTATGGCGATCATGGGCTTTGGCGGTGGTGCGATGATCGCAACGCCGATCAAGGAAAGCCTGCTTTCATTCTTCTATAAGGTGCCGGAATATCTTGGCCCGGAAAGTGCCGTGAACCTTGTCACCGAAGGCGGCAAGCGTATGGCCGAAGTCGGTGGCCAGATGGTCGAGGTTGTTGTGGCCGGTGCGGCACAGGTTGCGTCGGCGCCGGTGGCGATCGAGCAGGGGGTATATGTTGCGGGCACGGGCAATACCGGTGCGGCGGCGACCTTCTTTACGCTTGGCATTGCCTATTTCATCGTCATGGTCATTGCGGCGTTTTCGTATCGTGTACCGCGCGAAGGATGGCTCCCGGCTGGCTGGACACCGCCGACCGCGGATACTGCATCCAAGCGCATGATCACCCAGAACAACGTTCATATTGATCAGGCCCTGAAAACCCCGCAATTCTATATGCTTTGGATCGTGCTGTGCTTTAACGTGACGGCAGGCATCGGGGTGATTGGCGTTGCCAAAACCATGATGAGCGAGATTTTCGGCAGCACCCTGCCGTTGGTGGTCAATTCCGGCTTTGCCGCGACCTATGTGTTCATGATTTCGGTCTTTAACATGTGTGGCCGGTTCTTCTGGGCGTCGATTTCGGACTATATTGGACGCAAGAACACCTACTACTGCTTCTTCATCCTTGGCATCATCCTGTATCTGTCGATCCCGTATGCTGCGGGGCAGGTCAGTGTGAACCCGGTCGTGACGTGGCTTGTGATGTTCTATGGCGCAACCATGATCATCTTCACGATGTATGGTGGCGGTTTTGCGACCATTCCGGCCTATCTGGCAGATGTTTTCGGAACCAAATATGTCGGTGGCATCCATGGTCGTCTTCTGACCGCATGGAGTGTCGCGGGCGTGCTTGGGCCGCTTGCCATCACCCAGCTGCGTCAGACATCGGTCGGCAATTCGATCAAGGAACTGGCTGCCAAGATCGATCCGGCAGCGTTTCAGGCAAAGTTCGGTGCGGGTATGGAACAGCTTGATCAGCTGATTGCGGCCAAAACCGTGACGATTGGTCGTCTGATGGAAATCGCCCCGGCCGGGACGGTTGATCCGACGCCAAGCCTTTATAACACCACCATGTATGCCATGGCAGCCTTGCTGGTGATTGGCCTGATTGCCAACGCGCTGGTCAAGCCGATCCATGACAAGCATTACATGGAAACCGCAGCGGACCCGGCCAAACCGACCCCGACCGGCCGCGAGGCAACGTCTGAGGCGTAACACCGAACCCCGGTGCCGGTCGGCTTTGGCCCTGACCGGTACCACTGGGCCCGGGTATGTTTGTCTGTCCCCGGACCCGCCTGGACATGATAGTGCATCAATGTCATGTCCGGTCCTGTTGCAGGATTAACCCTTCGGCTTTTATGGCCATTCGGGTTATCCTGCAATCAGGACGCCCGCCCCGCAAATGGTGTCCATCAATCACATAAAGTGCGCCACCAGACGGGGGTTCCCCGAAAGGCGCCGGATACGCCATGATCGACAAACTCGAAATGTTTATAGTGCTTGCCAGAGAGCAGCATTTTGGTCACGCCGCCGAGGAATGCGGTGTGACACAGCCAACCCTTTCCAGTGCCCTGCGCCAGCTTGAAGACCATCTTGGTGTGGTGCTGGTGCGTCGTGGTTCGCGCTATCAGGGGCTGACGCCAGAAGGCGAGCGGGTTCTGGAATGGGCGCGCCATATTGTCGGAAGTACGCGGTCGATGCGTGATGAAATGCGCGCGATGCGGTTCGGTCTGACCGGGCAGGTGCAGATTGCGGTTATTCCGACGGCACTTTCGATGGTGCATGAATTGACCACACCGTTTCGCGAAAAGCATCCGGATGTGACCTTTGCGGTACTGTCGCGGACTTCGACAGAAATTCAGGCGCTACTTGATAATCTTCAAATTGATGTCGGGATTACCTATCTGGATAATGAGCCGCTTGGCCGTGTGACATCGATCCCGCTTTATTATGAGCGCTATCATCTTGTGACATCGAATTTCGATGATATCGGTGACCGCGAAAGCATCACCTGGCGGGAGGCGGCAGAGTTTCCGTTATGTTTGCTGACACCCGATATGCAGAACCGGCGGATTATCAATCAGCATCTGAACGAGGCGGGGGCGCGTATCAGCCCGACGCTGGAAAGTGATTCGATGATTGCGCTTTTTACCCATGTGCATACCGGTAACTGGGCCAGCATCATGCCGGTCAAGATGGTCAAGGAATTCAGTATGCGCGACCGGGTCAAATCGATCCCGATTGTTGATCCGGATGCGTCGCATCTGGTGGGTATGATCGCGGCAAAGCGCGAACCGGCAACACCGGTTGTGTCGGCGTTGCTGAAAGAGGCAAAGAGTATTTCTGAACTGGAGCCCGCCTGAGAAGGCTTGATAGGTTTTCGCTATCGCGTAACGGGATGGCTTTATTGAACAGGCGTTGGCAATCACCGACACTATGAAGAATAATAAAGAATTCAATAGACTGCTAAGTGAGAGAGGCTTGCATGTCTGCAACAGAGACGACCGAGGAAATATCCGTCCGGGTTGGCACCATTTGTGATGGTCTGGCCGGACTTGAAGGGCCGCTTTTGCCGATTCTGCATGAAGTGCAGGAGGAATTTGGCTTTATTCCCGAAGGCGCGCTTCAAACCATTGCCAAGAAACTGAACCTTAGTCGGGCGGAAGTCCACGGGGTTGCCAGTTTCTATCATGATTTCCGAGAGGAAAAACCGGGCAGGCATGTGATCAAGATTTGCCGGGCGGAAGCGTGCCAGTCGATGGGCGCGGACGATCTGGGTGATCATGCGAAGCGCAAGCTTAAAGTCGATTGGTCGGAAACGACCAGCGACAAGAGTGTGACGCTGGAGCCGGTCTTCTGCCTTGGGCTTTGTGCCTGTGCACCGGCGGCCATGGTTGATGGCAAGGTTGTTGGCCGGGTAAACAAGGATCGTCTTGATCGCATCCTGAGCGAGGTGGGATCATGACAGTCAAGATCTACGTCCCGCTTGATTCCGGTTCTGTTGCCCTTGGTGCGGACGACGTGGCAAAGGCCATCGCCGCCGAAGCGATCAAACGCGGTGAAGATGTGAAGATCGTGCGTAACGGTTCGTTTGGCATGTATTGGCTGGAGCCGATGGTCGAGGTCGAAACATCGCGCGGGCGTCTGGCTTATGGCCCAATTGCGGTAGAGGATGTCGACAGCCTGTTTGACGCCGGTTTCCTGAACGGGAGCGATCATAAACGTTTCCTTGGCCACACGCAGGATATCCCGTTCCTGAAGGCGCAGACGCGTCTGACCTTCCAGCGGTGCGGGATTATCGATCCTGTGTCGCTTGACGATTACCGTGCCAATGACGGGCTTAAGGGGCTAGAAAATGCCCTTGGGATGACGTCCGAGGATATCGTCAAGGCGGTTACGGATTCAGGCCTTCGCGGTCGCGGTGGTGCCGGTTTCCCGACGGGTATCAAATGGAATACCGTGCGTCAGGCGCCCGGTGATCAGAAATACATCGTCTGTAATGCCGACGAAGGCGACAGCGGCACATTTGCTGATCGGATGATCATGGAGGGCGAGCCGTTCGTCCTGATCGAAGGGATGATCATTGCCGGTCTCGCGACCGGGGCGACCAAAGGATATGTCTATACAAGGTCGGAATATCCCGATGCGATCCGCATCATGAACGAAGCGATAGAAGTCGCACGAGCAAACAAACTGCTGGGTCCCAAGGTTCTGGGATCGGATTACGCGTTCGACATGGAAGTCCGCATGGGGGCGGGAGCCTATGTCTGCGGCGAGGAAACCTCGCTTTTGAACAGTATGGAAGGCAAGCGGGGCGTTGTCCGCGCCAAGCCGCCCCTTCCAGCCCTTGAAGGGTTCATGGCCCGACCGACAGTTGTTAACAACGTTATCTCGTTGTGCTCGGTGCCGGTGATCCTTGAAAAGGGTGCGGAATATTACCGTGATTTCGGCATGGGCCGTTCACGCGGAACCATTCCGATTCAGATCGCGGGCAATGTCAAACATGGCGGCCTTTATGAAACGGCCTTTGGTCTGACATTGGGCGAAATCGTTGAACAGATCGGTGGCGGTACGGCAAGCGGTCGCCCGGTCAAGGCGGTTCAGGTCGGTGGTCCGCTGGGCGCGTATTTCCCACGCGAACTGTTTGACACACCATTTGATTACGAGGCATTCGCCAAGGCGGATGGCCTGATCGGTCATGCAGGTGTCGTCGTGTTTGACGACAGTGTCGACATGATGAAACAGGCCCGTTTTGCCATGGAATTCTGCGCGATTGAATCATGTGGCAAATGTACACCATGCCGCATTGGGTCAACACGTGGCACCGAAGTTGTCGACAAGATCGCACGCGGCGAAGATCCCGAAATGCAAAAGGAACTTCTGGCCGATCTGTGTGAAACGATGAAGTTCGGGTCGCTATGTGCGCTGGGCGGGTTTACGCCCTATCCGGTGATGAGCGCACTGACCCATTTCCCTGATGATTTCAAGCCCCATGCGCTTGATATAGCCGCGGAGTGATAACGATGTCCTTGGTAAAAGAAGTCGACTATGGAACCCCCGCCGCGAAATCCGAAAAGACCGTGACAATTAATGTCGACGGATTTGATGTGACCGTGCCCGAAGGCACGTCGATCATGCGGGCCTCGATGGAGGCGGGTATTCAGGTACCGAAACTGTGCGCAACCGATATGGTCGATGCGTTTGGTTCGTGCCGCCTGTGTCTGGTGGAAATCGAAGGCCGCAATGGCACCCCGTCATCCTGCACGACCCCGGTGGCGGATGGCATGGTGGTCCATACCCAGACCGAACGGCTCAAGAAAATCCGTAAAGGTGTTATGGAACTTTATATTTCCGATCACCCGCTGGATTGCCTGACCTGTGCGGCGAATGGCGATTGCGAATTGCAGGACATGGCCGGTGCGGTTGGCTTGCGCGATGTCCGTTATGGTTATGATGGGGGCAACCACGTCAAGACCCGCCAGAATGGCGAGGAAAACCCGCGTTACATGGCCAAAGACGAGAGCAACCCGTATTTCACCTATGACCCGTCGAAATGTATTGTCTGTTCGCGGTGTGTGCGTGCGTGCGAGGAAGTGCAGGGGACTTTTGCCCTGACCATCGAGGGGCGCGGGTTTGAAAGCCGGGTGTCGCCGGGCATGCATGAAAACTTCCTGGATTCAGAATGCGTGTCGTGTGGTGCCTGTGTTCAGGCCTGCCCGACGGCAACGCTTCAGGAAAAATCGGTGATCGAAATCGGTCAGCCGGAACATTCGGTCGTCACTACCTGTGCCTATTGCGGGGTCGGCTGTTCGTTCAAGGCGGAAATGCGCGGCGATGAGTTGGTGCGCATGGTGCCGTACAAGGATGGCAAGGCCAACCGCGGGCATTCGTGCGTTAAAGGTCGGTTTGCTTATGGCTATGCCAGCCATAAGGACCGTATCCTGAACCCGATGATTCGCGAAAACACGTCTGATCCGTGGCGCGAAGTCAGTTGGGAAGAAGCCCTTAGATACACGGCGGACAAGTTCCGTTCGATTCAGGCAAAATACGGCAAGGCCGCGATTGGCGGGATTACGTCGTCGCGTTGCACGAACGAGGAAACCTTCCTTGTGCAGAAGCTGATCCGGGCCGGGTTTGGCAATAACAACGTTGATACGTGCGCGCGCGTCTGCCATTCGCCGACCGGTTATGGCCTGAAAACCACATTCGGGACATCGGCCGGGACGCAGGATTTTGACAGTGTCGAACATACCGATGTGGTGATCCTGATCGGGGCCAACCCGACGGACGGGCATCCTGTTTTTGCGTCGCGCCTTAAAAAGCGGTTGCGTCAGGGGGCGGAGCTGATCGTGATTGATCCGCGTCGTATTGATCTGGTGCAGTCACCGCATATCAAGGCCGCCGCCCATCTGGCATTGCGTCCGGGGACGAACGTTGCGGTTCTGACGTCGCTTGCGCATGTGATCGTTACCGAAGGCCTGTTTGACGAGGCATTCATTCGCGAACGGTGCGACTGGGATGAATTCCAGGATTGGGCAGCGTTTGTATCCGACCCGCAAAACAGCCCGGAAGAAGTCGAACGCCAGTCGGGTGTTCCGGCAGAAACCGTGCGCAAGGCGGCGCGTATTTTTGCGCGCGGTGGCAATGGCGCGATCTATTACGGGCTTGGCGTGACCGAACATAGCCAAGGATCAACCACGGTAATGGCGATTGCCAACCTTGCGATGGCGACGGGTAATATCGGGCGTCCGGGCGTGGGTGTGAACCCGCTGCGTGGGCAGAACAACGTGCAGGGTTCGTGTGATATGGGATCGTTCCCGCATGAATTACCGGGTTATCGCCATATAAGCGATGATGCGACGCGCGACGTGTTTGAAAAAATCTGGGGCGTCAAACTTGATGACGAACCGGGTCTTCGCATTCCCAACATGCTTGATGCCGCCGTCGAAGGCACGTTCAAGGGCATCTATATTCAGGGTGAAGACATCCTGCAATCGGACCCGGATACCAAGCATGTGGCCGCCGGTCTTGCGGCGATGGAATGCGTTGTGGTCCATGATCTGTTCCTGAATGAAACGGCGAACCATGCGCATGTATTCCTGCCCGGTTCGACCTTCCTTGAGAAGGATGGGACATTTACCAATGCCGAACGTCGTATCAACCGTGTTCGCAAGGTGATGAGCCCGAAAAACGGCTTTGCCGATTGGGAAGTGACCCAGAATCTGGCGCGTGCGATGGGGCTGGATTGGAGCTATACCCATCCGTCGCAGATCATGGATGAAATTGCCCGCACCACGCCAAGCTTTGCCGGGGTTAATTATGACCTTCTGGAACGCGAGGGTTCGGTTCAGTGGCCGTGCAATGAAAAGGCGCCGTTGGGTACCCCAGTGATGCATATCGACGGGTTTGTGCGCGGCAAGGGCAAGTTTGTTGTGACCGAATATGTTGCAACCGACGAACGTACCGGACCGCGCTTCCCGCTGTTGCTGACCACCGGGCGTATCCTGTCGCAATACAATGTTGGGGCACAAACCCGCCGTACAGCCAACAGCGCATGGCACAAGGAAGACCTGCTGGAAATCCATCCCCATGATGCCGAACAGCGCGGTATCCGCGAAGGGGACTGGATCCGTCTGGCGTCGCGGTCGGGTGAAACGTCGTTGCGAGCAACGATTACCGACCGGGTTGCACCGGGGGTGGTTTACACGACCTTCCACCATCCGGGCACACAGGCCAACGTGATCACCACCGATTATACCGACTGGGCGACCAACTGCCCGGAATACAAGGTTACCGCGGTTCAGGTCACGCCGAGTAACGGGCCGACCGAATGGCAGGTGGAATATGACAAGCAGGCCGAACAGTCACGCCGGATCCTTCCACGTGTTGATGCGGCCGAATAGGCGCGAATTGTTGCCCGGTTTCATGATAGGATTGTGTCATGAAACCGGGTGTTTTCGTCCGTAAAATCAAGAATTCCGGCGGGAGATTAAACGTCAATGGCACCTGACAAACTCGTCTATATGGCCAATCAGATCGCGACCTTTTTCACATCCAAACCCCATGCCGAAGGTGTTGAGGGTGTGGCAGTGCATATCAGTGATTTCTGGGAACCGCGGATGCGCAAGCAGCTTTTTGACATGATCGAAAGCGGCCATGGCGGTTTCCATCCACTGGTGATCGAAGCAGCACCGATGATCCGCAAGGTCAAACAACCGGCGTGACAGCAGAAATGACATCGACAAACCGCATCATTGATGGTCGCGACCATGATCCGGCGCGTGCTGTTGCGCGCGGCGATGGCAATGATGATGCGCCGATGATACTGCAGCCGGAAATTCCAGCTGCCCTTACATTCAACGGTAAATCCCACGCCGTTATGATGGTGTCACCCCACGACCTTGAAGATTTCATGATCGGTTTTGCCCTGTCCGAGGGCATAGCTGACCATGCGGGCCAGATCCGTTTGCGTGATGTACGCAAAACCCTGCAGGGATATGTGATCGAGGCGGACCTGGACGAAGACATTCTTGACCGGCTTGAAGTACGCCAACGTACCCTTGAAGGACGTTCGGGCTGCGGGCTTTGCGGTGTGCAATCGCTTGATGCGGTTGCGATGGACAGGATCGGCACCGTTGTGCCAGCGAATATGCCGCAGGATGTTGTTTTGCGGGCGATTGATGCCCTTCCTGATCATCAGACACGTAACCGCGAAGGCGGCGGGCTTTTGCATGCCAGTGCGTTTGTCGATGCGACCGGCGCCATCCGTATCGTGCGGGAGGATATCGGGCGTCATAATGCGCTTGACAAGGTTCTTGGTGCGGTGGTGAGGCAGGGTGTTGATAAAGCCGGTGGTTTCATCCTTATGACCAGCCGCTGTTCATATGAAATCGTCACCAAAACCGTGCAATGCGGGGTGGGCGGACTTGTAACCCTTTCGGGGCCAACATTAACCGCGGTCAATCTGGCGCGACAGGCGGGATTGACAATGATCTGCCGCGAACGGCGCGGATTGTTCCGGCGTTTTGCCTAAGCCAAATCAGGCGGAATCCCGTTCGACAATTTCAAATCCGATATCGATACAGTTTTTTTGCAGGGGCTTTTTGTCAATGCGAGCCATCAAGGCGGTCGCGGCCTGTGATCCCAGATAGGCCCGGTCAACCTGAACCGTTGTTAGGCTTGGCGCGGTGAAAGGTGCAAAATTCTGGTTCCCGAAGCCGATCACCGCAATGTCTTCGGGGATGCGCAGATTGCGTGTTTGTGCTTCGATGATGACCCCGTGGGCGAGCAGATCGGAACTGCACATGACGACTCCGTTTCGGAAACCCTCATTAATGGCCTTTGCAATCGACGTCCGCCCCAATTCCAGACTGGCCGGGGTATCAAGGCAGATTTCTTTGACCGGATTATTGGTCAATTTTCTGAAGGTATCGCAAAAAGCGTCCTTGCGTCGCAGAGCGCGTTCATCGGCGGCCGAAATGGCCAACGCATTGCGATAGCCCTTTTTATGGGCGAATTTGGCGGTTTCTTCGCCAGATTTCGCATGTGAAAAGCCGACACAGGTATCGATCGGCGATTCTGTCATATCCCAGATTTCAACAACCGGAATCCCCGAGCCCAAAAGCATGCGTTTGCATTTTGCCGAATGATTGATGCCGGTCATCAATATGCCATCGGGGCGGCGGCTTAGCATGGTTGCAAGGACTGATTCTTCTTCTTCCATCGAAAGGCCGGTTTCAGCGGTCAGAACATGATAGCCATGTCCGCGCATCACCTGAATGAAATGTTTGATGAATTCGGAATAGGCGAAATTGGTGATGGACGGGATCAGCGCAACAATCAGGTGACTTCGCTTGGATGCCAGGGCCCCGGCGACCATGTTTGGCACATAACCGGTCAGCTCGATCGCGTCTTTGATGCGTTGGAGTGTCTTTGCCGACACTTTGGATGGGTCGTTAAGGGCACGCGAAACCGTCACCTGCGACACACCGGCAAGTCGCCCGACGGATTCCATCGTCACGGTGCCCGAATGGTGTTCTTTGTTGTGAGACATTGTGTACGGTGTTTCGTTTTTCGGCAAAACGGTTTCTCTGTTGAAGTCATTTTGTGAAGGCGCCCTTGGCATCGGCTTGATCCGAGGGCACCTTCACATTGGCATCACTGGATGGCAATCGCGTTTTATCTTAATTGCCAGATGCCGTCAGGTCCCGTTTCTTTTTGCGAGAAATTGCAACCGAGAACCAGACGGAAAGTGCAATCAGAATCCACAGCAGAACCGCGATCCAGCTTTTGGTGAAGAAGATCGAGAGTGTGCCAAACGATTCAATGCTTTTGACGAAATAGATTTCCGCCGACGGGCCAAGGATAAAACCGATGATGAAGGGGGCGATTTCCAATCCGATTTTATGGGCAAAATAGCCAAACAGACCGAATATCAGCAATGTCCAGACGTCAAACATCACGCCGTAATTGATCGTGTATGCGCCGACAACACACATCATCAGAATGATCGGGAAAAGGATGTTTTTCGGGATCATCACCACCTTGGCGATGTGCCGGATGGCAAAGATCATAACGATCAGCATCACGATGTTCGCTGCAAGCATGGCAACAATCATCGCATCCCAGGTTACCGGGTTGTTACCGATAAACAGGGGGCCGACCTGAATACCCTGTAGGGTGAAAGCACCTATCAGGATTGCAGTTGTGGAATCGCCGGGAATGCCAAGCGATAACAGGGGAACCAGCGCACCGCCCGTCAGGCCGTTATTGGCACTTTCTGACGCGATGATGCCGGATGGTTCACCTTTGCCAAATCGTTCCGGATTTTTTGAGAAGTTCTTTTGCTGGCTATAAGCCAGGATCGATGCGGCACTGCCGCCGACACCGGGCAAAATTCCAACAAAAGTCCCAATCCCCGACGAGCGGATCAGGTTGACGAACTGGCCTTTGAAGACGGAAAAATCGAAACGTTTGCCTTTGCCGATCTTGACCGATGAAAGACCTTTTTCGTCCTTCATGCCACTTTCGGCTTCGATCAGGATGGTCGACAGGCCAAAGATCCCGATCAGTACCGGCAGCAGCGAGAAGCCACCTTCAAGGTAATATTCCAGAAATTCAGGTACCAGACGCAATTCGCCGTTGCCGCCGCGCGAAATATCGTAGGCGCCGATCAGGCTAAGGAAGATACCAAGCACGCCACTGAAAACGCCAACGAGCATGTTGCTGCTAAGGGCTGCCATAACGGTCAGCGCAAAGAAGATGATCAGGAATTTTTCAACATATGAAAATTTGATCGCAAAGTCGGCAAGCGCAGGGGCAAAGAAGAAGAGTGCCGCCAGACTGATAATGCCACCAACAAAGGATGAAATGACAGCAATGCGAAGTGCACGTTCACCTTCGCCTTTTTGCGTCATGGGATAGCCATCAAATGTGGTGGCAATTGAAGATGGCGTTCCTGGGATATTCAGAAGAATAGCCGGTACAAGCCCACCCGAGATGCCGCCAACATAAAGCCCGAGCAAAAGGGCCAAGCCATTTTCAAGACCCAGGGAATAGGTTAGGGGTAAACACACCGCGACCGCCATGGTTGCCGTCATTCCGGGGATCGCACCAAAAATGATGCCGATCACCGTGCCGGACGCAACCAGGGTAAAGAAGAACGGCGTTAAAATGGAAAGAAAATCCATATCAAATCTCTCGTGTCGTTCTTGGCTTAAGGAAGCGATATGTTGAAAAGTTCCGACAGCAGGTACCAGACAACGCTTGGTGCTATCAGGGCATTAAGGCCTGCGATCAGCAGGTGCCGTTTATCGCGCTGGTTGAGGTAAAGCACGCTCATGGCAAACAGGTACGGGATTGAGCAGATATAAAATCCAAGGCCGGTATTCGGATAAAAGTTACCCACCCAAGGCATGGCGATGAAATAAAGTACGGTACCGGCAAGGGTTCCGAAAAAACGCATATGGTCGATCTTGGCCGGCCACCAAGGTGTTGAACCAATCGTTGCCAAAATCGCGCGGCTGCGCGTTGCCAGTATCGCAGCCAGTAATATGCCAAGCACAATGGCAACGATGGTCGGAAATACAGTGTGCGATGTATCGAAATCAATGGACACTGATAAAAGCGTTTCCAGTGACATGATGTCTCTCCTTACTTATCCCGTACTTCGAGCCAGGCGGAAAAAAGTCATCTGCTTAAGGCGCCGAAAGTATTTGCCGGGATAGTCCTTATCGGTCGATTTAGCCGGGAATAATGCCAAAGTTCCTGTTGGCCTGGTTATGAGCCAGGCCAACAGGAGATGGTTACTGCGTCGAAATCGAGGAGATGATTTTGCGAATGGTTTCGCTTTTATCTTTGAGATAGGCAGACGCTTCTTTCGATGGCAGGAAGTTCGGAATGAAGAAGGAATTCTTCTGGGTTTCCTGAATTTTGCCTTCGGCATAAATTTCGGTAAGGGCATTATCGATGGTTTCGATAATTGCCGGATCCATGTCTTTGTTAAAGAGGAAGAAGAACTCTTTATCAAAGGTAAAGTCGTTCGTGCCGTCCATCGTGACGCTGACATTTGGCGTGGTATAGCCCAGCAGTTCTTCGCTGGTGGTGTTGCCCATGCCTTCCGGGTTTGCCTGTTTGATGGTTTTTTCACGGGCGGTTACCCAGATGAAACGCATCGCTTTCTGGTCGTCCTGCGGAAGCTGGGTGAATTGTTCGTTTGCCTGGACTGAGCCGTTGATCACATCAGCCTGACGGTCAAACAGAAGCTGGTTCTTATCTGCCTGTGAACCGGTATTGACGGCCACGATGTTTTCTTCAGCGCCCGGATACATGATTTTTGCCGCGTTTTTCATCGCAGAAAGACCGATTTCCGAAACGCCACCGGCCTGAATGGCGACACGAATGCGCTGTCCGGCGGCCGCCGCAGCAAAGACGTCTTCCATTGACCTGAACGGAGAGTCTTTTGCGACAAGGTATGCGTTGCCCGGATTGATTGAGACGGTGGCACCGACATTGTATTTTTCAAAAATATCGTCATAGCCGCGCACGCCATAAAGGTTGCCCATATAGGCACCATCATGGAACATCATAAGCGTTGTGCCACGTGAATCGCGATCAAGTGCCTTGAAGGCTTCGCTTACGCCGACGGCATCGACCTTGACGTTGATATCAAGTTTTTTCGAGAGTGCCTCGGCAATGATTGCGCTGTTCTGATAGGTGTCGCCGCCTGTTGACTTAGAGCCGATGACCAGTCGAACGTTGCTTGGCAGGTCGGCTGCGGTGGCAATAATCGGTGTTGCAACCATGGCTGCAAGCCCGACGGCAGTGGCGAGGGTTTTGAAAAGTCCGGTCATTGTTTCCTCCCGAATGACGCGATCCTGAATAGGGGCTCCTTGCCCGTAATGCCCGGTCGGGGTGGTTCCCGATGGGCCTGCGCTTTGCTTGTTCTTGTTATTGCTGCCTGTAAATTTTCAGACAATATGAAAGCGCATACATAATTTCATACAAGTCGATTTAACTTCTGTCAATCCCGGAATCTATGGTCTTTTCTTCAAGGGTTCCAAAGGTAAAATACATGTAAGATAACTTGACAACGTTGATGTGTATGCGCATACATGCCATCATAAATGAAATCGCATTGTTCTGTCGGGTTTGCATGTGCATAGTCACCCGGTAGGGCGGATACACGGGAGGAACGCCATGTCCGAAAAGCAAAAAAAATCTGCCGAAGACCTTAGAAGTGCGCGATGGTTCGCGCCCGACGATCTGCGTTCGTTCGGTCATCGTTCACGTCTGATGCAGATGGGTCTTGATCCGGAAGACTGGACAGGCCGCCCGGTCATCGGGATTCTTAATACCTGGTCGGAATTGAACCCGTGCCACGCGCATTTCCGCGAACGTTCGGGGGATGTCAAAAAAGGCGTGCATCAGGCGGGTGGTTTTCCGGTCGAACTTCCGGCGATTTCGGTTGATGAGTCTTTCACCAAGCCAACATCGATGCTGTATCGCAACCTGCTGGCGATGGAGACGGAAGAGCTGATCCGCTCCCACCCGCTGGATGGTGTGGTTTTGATGGGCGGTTGCGACAAAACCACACCGGGTCTTGTGATGGGGGCGATTTCGGCCGGTGTGCCGATGATCTATCTTCCGGCCGGGCCAATGTTGCGCGGGAATTATGCCGGTAAAATCCTGGGTTCAGGGTCGGATGCCTGGAAATACTGGGATGAACGCCGTGCCGGTAACATCAGTGACGAGGAATGGGTCGGTGTCGAAGGTGGCATTGCGCGTTCATACGGTCACTGCATGACCATGGGCACCGCATCGACCATGACCGCGATTGCCGAGGCCATGGGGCTTTGCCTTCCCGGCGCATCGTCGATCCCGGCACCGGATGCCGGTCATATCCGCATGTCGACCCAGTGTGGCCGTCGCATCGTTGATATGGTCTGGGAAGATCTGACGCCCGAAAAAATCGTCACCCCGGCATCGGTTCGTAACTCTGCTGTTGTTGCCATGGCAACCGGCTGTTCGACCAATGCGGTGGTGCATCTTCTGGCGATGGCGCGCCGGGCCAGCATCAAGCTTGATCTTGATGACCTTGACGCACTTGGCCGCACCACGCCGCTGATTGCCAATATTCGCCCGTCAGGCAAGGGCGATTACCTGATGGAAGATTTCTTCTATGCTGGTGGTTTGCGCGCGCTGATGGCGGAGCTTGGCGATAAGCTTGATACAAGTGTTACGACGGTTACCGGCAAGACTCTCGGCGAAACGCTTGAGGGTGCGACTGTCTATAATGACGATGTCATTCGTCCGCTGTGCAACCCGGTCTATCACGAAGGATCACTTGCGGTTCTGCGTGGCAATCTGTGCCCGGACGGGGCGGTGATCAAACCGGCTGCCTGTGATGAACGGTTCCGCAATCATCAGGGTCCTGCCTTGGTGTTTGACAGCTATCCGGAAATGAAAAAGGCGGTTGATGATGAAAATCTCGATATCACGCCCGACCATGTGATGGTTTTGCGCAATGCCGGGCCGCTTGGCGGGCCAGGTTTCCCCGAGTGGGGGATGCTGCCAATTCCCAAGGCGCTGATCAAGCAGGGGCATCGCGACATGCTGCGCATTTCGGATGCACGTATGTCGGGCACGTCTTATGGGGCCTGTGTGCTTCATGTTGCACCTGAAAGCTATATCGGCGGGCCGCTGGCACTTTTGAAAACCGGCGATATCGTCAAGCTTGATCTTGATAACCGTCGTCTGGACATGCTGGTGGATGAAGACGAACTCGAACGTCGTCGTGCGGCATGGCAAAAGCCCGAGGATCGCTATCAGCGCGGTTATGGCTGGATGTTTGGCAAGCACGTCACCCAGGCAAACGAAGGTTGCGATTTCGACTTCCTATCGCCCGATTTCGGCAAAACCGCGGGCGAGCCGGATATCTTCTGATCCGGCGATGATCGACTGATGACAGACAGGTGGTGCACCCATCGCGCCACTATCAACAGAATTCAGGGACTTTGACCAATGGCACTTTCCAAAGCCGATTTGCGTGGCGTGCTGTCCGGTATTTCCGGCATTCTTGTGACGCCTTATGATGAAAACGACGATGTTGCGCCGAAAAAGCTTTCGCCGATTATTGATCGTGCGCTGACTGCGGGGGTTCATTTCCCGGTCGTAAACGGCAATACCGGCGAATTTTATGCCCTGACCACGGACGAGGCCATTACCATGGCCAGATCGGTTGCCGAAATGCTTGACGGTCGTGCGCCGATGCTGGCCGGGGTTGGTCGCGGCATTCGTGATGCGGTTGCACTGGCAAAGGCATCGGCAGAGGCCGGTGCCGAGGCGCTTATGATCCATCAACCACCAGATCCCTTTGTCGCGCCGCGTGGTGTTGTCGACTATCTTAAACGCATTGCCGATGCATCGGATGGTTTGCCGATGATGCTGTATCTTCGCAACGATACGATTGGCACCAAGGCGATTGCCGATCTATGTGCTGTTGAAGGTGTTGCCGGTGTCAAATGGGCGACGCCAAATCCGATGAAGCTGGCCGAGGCGATTTCAGCATGCGATCCGGAGATCGTGTGGGTTGGCGGTTTGGCCGAGGTTTGGGCGCCGACTTTCTATGCGGTTGGCGCGCGCGGCTTTACATCGGGTCTGATCAATGTGTGGCCGGAACGTTCGATGGCGATCCATGCGGCCCTTGAAGGCGGCGATTACGAAACCGCTCGCAAACTGATTTCGGAAATGCGGGCATTTGAAGATGTCCGGTCCGAGGAAATGAATGGTACCAATGTGACCGGGGTTAAATCCGCGTTGCAGCTTCTGGGCAATGATTGCGGTCCGACCCGTCCGCCATCAGCCTGGCCACTGACGCCTGCGCAGCATGACAAGCTTGTCGGTTTCATGCGCGAAAACAAACTTGTGAAATAAGCGCCGGGATATCCCAGCGCAAAGGAGGCACCAATGTCCTATAAACTGACAGGAAAACACCTGATTGCCGGCGAATGGGTCGCAGGCGAGC
>NZ_JFJY01000011.1 GCF_002115785.1 Thalassospira sp. MCCC 1A03138
TCCTTGACGACCCAATGATACACGATTGCGCACACGCCTGAAGGCGCTGTCGTGTGAGCGCAAGCGGTTTGGCTATCGGCGTTTGCATGTGATGCTGGTCCGGAAGGGCTGGCATGTGAATCAAAAGAAACTGCGGCGGATCTATCGGGAAGAAGGTCTTCAGGTGCGGAAGCGGGGTGGGCGTAAACGGGCATTGGGAACACGGGCACCGATCCGCCGGCCTGATGCGGTTAACCGGCGGGGGGCACTGGACTTTGTGTCTGACGCCTTCAGTGATTGCCGGCGGTTCCGTATTCTGGCCATTGTTTATGACTATAGTCGCGAGTGTCTGGCCTTGGTAGCCGTCCTTGTCCGGGACGCGCGTCACGCGGGTTCTCAATCAACTGATTACTGCTAGAGGCAAGCCGGAGACCATTGTCAGTGACAACGGTACGGAGCTGACCAGTATAGCCGTCCTCAAATGGGTTCAGGACAATGGTGTCGAGTGGCAGTACTGTACTGGCCGAATGAAGCTGGATTAGAACGCCATCAGCGGCTCATGGTAGCAAAACTCAGCTGAAATTGCCAACCAATCAGGGCATGAATTTAACCAAAGGCTCTACTTATAAATGGATGAAAGTTAGGGCCCAGGTCAACAAGTACCGCAAAGGTACTTCAGGTGCGGTGCTGATGCATCGGCCCTTTTCGTTTCGGCCAAGAAAAAATGGCCGGTATCCGTTAAGGAAAACCGGCCATCAAGTTTGCAGTTTGCATGGCTTCATCGGGGGAGACCGACGAAGCCGAGGGAGGTCTCACCTGTCGAATATCGCGATGTGATCAAGGGTCAGGGGTGCAATCTTCCCCTTGCATCGTCAGGACATCCGCATGCACCGTTCAGGGCGGTACATCGGCGAGAGCATCAGGCCGCTACAGCCTGATCACTGAGCTTCTCGAGGAATTCCAGACATTCCTCGATCTGCGAAATTTCGATAAATTCATTGGCCTTATGGGCCTGTTTGATACTGCCAGGACCGCAGATGATCGACGGGATATTGCCCTGCTTTTCGAAAATCCCGCCTTCGGAACCATAGGAAACCTTGCCCGAAACTTCCGGGACGATGTTGCGAACCAGCTCGAACGCTTCTGCATCCGTGCAATCACCCATTCCGGGATAGGAAAAGATTTCTTCCCATTCAAATCCGGTTTCGGCTTCTTTGGCTTTCATTTCCGCATCAAGGGTTTCAAGGATTTTCTCTTTGATCCCATCAAGGACGGCCTTGGCGTCGTGTTCCGGCAGATGGCGAATTTCGAACGTGAATTCACAGAAATCCGGTGTGACATTGGTCGCTGTTCCGCCGCCAATGGTGGTGGTCAGCATGGTGCTATGCGGCACCGTGAAGTCATTGTCGAAGGGGCCGTTTTCTTCAAATTCACGTGCCAGATCGGAAATCATCGTAATGGCGCGTGCCGCATATTCGATGGCGTTGACATGGCGGGGGGCAAAGGATGAATGCCCGGCTGTTCCGGTGACGGCAACCCGCATCGAAAATTTGCCCTTCTGACCATTGATGACTTTCATCTCGGTCGGTTCGCCAATCACGGCAAGGCGTGGAGGAGTTTTAAGGTTTGCCAGATGATCGACCATCGAACCCACGCCAAGGCAACCGACTTCCTCGTCATAGGACAGGCAAAGATGGAACGGGATCGCGAGATCGCGTTTGACCAGTTCCGGAACCATTGCCAGCGCACAGGCCGAAAAACCTTTCATGTCGGCAGAACCGCGACCAAACAGTTTGCCGTCGCGTTCGGTCAGTTCAAATGCCGGGCTGATCCAGCTTTTTTCAAGGGCGGGAACCACGTCAGTATGCCCCGAAAGCGCGATACCAGGGACATCCTTGGGGCCGATGGTTGCCAGAAGGTTTGCCTTCTCGCCCGTTTCGTCATGGAACAGTGTGCTTTCGATGCCATATTGCGCAAGATAGTCACGGACAAAATGGATCAGACCGAGATTCGAGTTCTTGCTGGTGGTGTCGAACGCCACAAGTTTGCCAAGCAGATCAATGGCATTATGCAAGCGGGACATGTTTGGTTTGCTCATTTTATTATCGCTTCTCGTTTCTCGGAATATTAGGCCGACTGCGCCGTATTGCGGGACTTCTCGCGCCATTTCTGCCATTCACGGCGAATGGTCAGGGCGATGAACAGGACGGTCAGGGCAAAGAACGCCCATGAAATCCACGAATGGAAAAATACGCCCAGATCGCCGCGCGAAATTGCCAGCGACCGGCGCATATTGTCTTCGAACATCGGCCCCAGAATGAAGGCGATCAGGAATGGTGCTGCCGGAATGTTGAGGATCATCATGACGAAGCCGACAATCCCCATGACCAGAAGGACGCTGACATCAAACGGGCTGGCACCGATCGAATAGATGCCAAACACGCACAGAACCAGAATGCACGGCAAAAGCAGCGTTTGGGGAATTCGCGAAATTTTCGCAAAGGCACCTGCCGTCAGTTTGCCGGCAACAAACAGGAACACCGAACTGAACAGGATGCCGATAAACAGCGAATAGACTTCACCGATATTGTTCTGGAATAGCAGCGGACCCGGCGTCAGGCCATGGATCATAAATGCGCCCAGCATCACACCTGTAATGACGTCACCCGGAACACCGAGTGCCAGAAGCGGGATCATGGTCGCCCCGCAACAGCCATTGTTGGCAGACTCGGATGCCGCAACGCCTTCCAGTTCGCCTTCGCCGAATTTATCGCCGTTTTTCGATGTCCGGCGGGCTTCGCTGTAGGAAAAGAAAGCGGCAGTTGACGGCCCGATCCCCGGAATGGCGCCGAGTATCACACCGATAACACTGCCCCGCAGGATCGATTTCACGCTACCGCGGAATTCGGCCATGGTCAGGCGGTTATCGCCAAGCTTCATGGCCGCATTGTTGTCCTCGGGCCGGAAGACGATCATCTTGATCAGTTCAGGCAGGGCGAACAGGCCAATTAGTACCGGCACAACCCCAAGACCCGATTTCATGTCTTCGGTTACCGCAAAGCGGAAAGAGCCATAAATATCCTCGCCCACGGTTGCCAGAAGCAGACCGAGACAGGCGGAAATGATGCCAAGAACAAGTGACCGGCCCGAAATGCTGGCAACGATGGTCAGCGAAAAGGCCATCAGCATGAAATATTCCGGCGGTCCGACCCGAAGTGCAAACATCGCAAGCGGCATTGCCAGGAAGAACAGCGAGATATTCGAAATAAAGTCGCCAATGCAGCTTGAAACCAGCGCCATATTAAGCGCCTTGCCACCTTTGCCCTGTTGGGCAAGGGGATAACCATCAAGAACAGTACAGGCCGCAGACGCGGTGCCCGGTGTCTTGATCAGGATAGCCGAAATCGATCCGCCATAGGTTGATCCCTTGTAAAGGGCTACCAGCAGCAAAATGCTGGTGACCGGCGGCAGATAGAAGGTGAATGGCAGGGCAAGGGTCACGGCCATCGTACCGGTCATGCCCGGTATGGCACCGATGATCACACCACCCCAGATCCCGGCCGCCATGGCAATGAAGTTGGGCAGCGTTGCGACGGCTTCAAAGGCGTAAAGCAGTTCATTCCACATGAAGGGGCGCTTTCAAATCAGATCAGGGTCACAAAATCGGCCGCTAATGCCGAAAACAGATGGCCTTCGGGGAAAGGCGTGTGGGTGACTTCGGTGAAAACAAGATAAAGCAGGATCGGAAATACGATGGTCAGTCCGATCATCCAGATTTTGCGGCTGTAATTGCCGGTCATCAGGAAAAGATAGGCCAGAAGCAGAATGGTCGCGGGGACAAAACCGATCTCTGGCATCGCATAGGTGAATGTGGCAAAGCCGAGCAGGACTCCGGCAAAACGCACAATCAGTTTACGATTTCGGTGCATTGTTGCGCCAATTGACATGACACGGTCGTTCGCGGCCGCCCGCATCTTTGGAATGGCAAAAAGAATGGCAAGGATGCCCATAACCAGCCCGACCACGGTAATAACACGTGGCCACATATCAGGTGGTGGGGCAAATCCGGGAATGAAAGACGGAACCTTCACATAGATCGGGATCAGGACGAACAGGACAAAGGCAAAGAATGCCGTTGCGATCAGTCCGGTATAAAAATCGCGATTGGGAGTCATGGTTCCGTCTCACATTCAGAAAATTAAGGGGTGCGGATTACTGAATGTAACCGAATTTCTTGGCCATGCCGTTATAGAGCTCGTACTGGCTCTTGACGAAGGCAGCCGGGTCCTGGTCACCAACGACCGAGACAGAGCCGCGTTTCTTGGCAAGATCAAGCCACTGGTCGTTGGTTGCAACGTTCGAAAGGATGTCTTTCCATTTTGCAACAATGTCTTCCGGCAGATCTTTCGGGGCGAACAATGCGCTCCAGCCGTCAACCTGTCCGGCAAGATTGTAACCAAGTTCCTTGGCAGTTGGAACGTCAGGAAGGGCATCCATGCGTTTTGGAGCGTAAACCATCAGTGCACGCATTTTGCCAGCTTCAATGTGAGGCATCAGCGAACCGGCCGCAATAGCCAGGAAGTCGACGTGACCGCCAAGAAGAGCTGCGGCAAGGGCGCTGCCGCCTTTGTATGGCACGAGGGTGGAAGCAGACAGCGGATCCAGATCGGCATCGGCGAGAAGGGCCTGAACCGTAAAGCCGTCAATCGCGGTGGGGCCGGATGCAGCATAGGTGGTCGCGCCATTGCTTGATTTGATTTTGGCAAGCAGCTCTTCAACGGTTTTGATGTCCGAGTTTGCATTGACTGCGAGGATCATCGGGGTTGATTCAAGAATGCCAAGGAAGGTGTAATCATCCCAGGCAACTGGGCTGTCGGTGTAAACGGCCGGGTAAAGCGCCATGCCAACGCGTGACAGCAGCAGGGTGTAACCATCCGGCTTCTGTTCGGTGACGTAACGGGCACCATTCATGCCACCATTGCCGGTTTTGTTCACAACCACGACCGGCTGTTCGTTGGTGTAATTGCGCGCGGTTTCAGCCAAGGCACGACCGGCCAGATCCGATGCGCCACCTGCGCCATAAGGCACGACAAGGGTGATGGCTTTTTCTGGATAGTCAGCGGCCTGTGCGGTCGAAACCAGTGTTGTGGTTGCAAGAACTGCAGCCGCAAAAGTCGCGGCCTTTTTGAGCTGTCGAAACATTTTTCATGTCTCCCTGTTTGGTGGTGGCAGGATTGCCCGAGCTCGTCGTTTTTTGTTTTGTATACATTCCATCGCAAACTATAACTCGTGACGCAAAAAATTAATTTCAGTATAACTAATTTACATACTGAAATTAGTCGCAGGCCAACCGATGAATTTGCGAGAACTTGAAAGCTTCAACGCCTTTATGACCTACGGTTCCGTCACCAAGGCGGCACAGGCCATGAATATCAGTCAGCCCATGGTCAGTCGGTTGTTAAACAGTTTTGAAAAATCTGTCGGGTTTGCGTTGTTCAATCGCAAACGAAACCAGCTTTCGCCAACGACCGAGGCATTGCAGTTTCACACAACGGTTCTGCGGTCGCTTAACTCTCTGCGTGAAATCGAAACACAGGCCCGGGCCATTGCCAACGAGCAGCTTGGCAGCATCCGGATCGCGGCCCAGCCGATCTATGTTGATACCTATCTTCTTGATGTGGTTGCAAAGTTCAAGTGTGTCCACACCAATGTTGCTGTCAGTATTACCGATACCGGTCTTGAAGGGATGCTTGATATGGTCACGACCCGGCAATGTGATTTGGGAATCGGCATCACGCTTGATCTTCAGGATCCCAATATGGAAGTCATGCCGCTTGCGCAATGTCGCGCGGTGTGCCTGATGCCGCGCGATCACCGGCTGGCCGGGTTTGAAACCATTGATATCGATCTTTTGCGCGGTGAAAGCTTTGTCGAACTTTCGATCGGATCGCCGCTTCGCACCAAGATTGATTACATTTTCCAGATCGCAGGCTGGCCGCGCAAGATCGCGGTCGAAGCACGCACCATCCGAACCATTTCCCGACTGGTTGAACGCAATGTTGGTATCGCTGTTATTGATCCGTTCGCCACTTTGCTGGTCGATGAGGAAAAGGTTGTCGCACGCCCGCTGACCCCGGCAATTGAATGGGATGTCGCACTTTTCCGATCATCGGGTGAACTCAGCGCGGTCGAACGCAGTTTTCTAAGCTTCCTGCGTGCAGAATTGCCCGACCTGCGAAAGGCGGGCTGTGTTCTGTGATGTGTGTGCTATGCCCGTTTGTCAAAAGCCAGCCGGGCGGCAAGTGCCAGAAATACGCAACCGGTGAAGATCTGGAACGTGCGTGCCAACCGGGCCGAGCGTGACAGAAACTGGCCAAGCTTTCCGGCAAAACCGCCCACCAGACAGTTGATGATCGTGCCGCCGATATTGAGGATCACACCAAGGATCAGAAACTGCACCAGAACCGATCCACGTGCCGGGTCGACGAACTGCGGAATAAAGGCCAATACGAAAACGATGATCTTTGGATTAAGCAGGTTAACCACGATGCCGTCGCGCCAGGCTTTCATGGCGGTTGCCGGTGCAGTTTTCGCCGGTTTTAAAACGCTGCCACCGTCCCGGAACGACTGAAACGCCAGCCATACCAGATAGCCAATCCCCGCCCATCGCAGAATTTCCAGCGCAACCGGATGGGTGGCAACCATTGCTGCCAGTCCCAAGCCAGCCAGAAGCGTATGGATCATGGCCCCCGTCGCAATCCCGAAGCTGGCGGCCAAACCGGCACGCGGCCCGGATTTGATTCCCTGCCCCAGACAAAACAGCATGTCGTTGCCCGGCGTCATGTTCAGCGCCAGCGCGGTCGGAATGAAGATTAGCAGGGTTTCAATAGGGATCAGCATATCAGGGACTCCGGGTGGGGCGTTTAGCTGCCTGCGCCATATCGATGCAGGGCTGAACCGTTCTTTTTTAACCAGTGCTGCTGTTTTTTTGACGGACCATAAAGGTCTTCGACCACTTTCCAGAACCGGGCACTGTGGTTCAGTTCCTGAAGATGGGCGACTTCGTGGGCAACCACGTAATCCAGTACATCTTCAGGGGCGAGGACGAGTCGCCAGCTAAAGGACAGATTGCCGTTCGATGAACAGCTTCCCCAGCGCGTTCGCGTATCTTTCAGCGAAATGCGATTGACCTTCTTGCCGATCTTATCGGCATAGGCGTGCGCACGAGGCGCGATTTCAAGCTTTGCCTGCTTTTTCAGCCAGTCGGAAACCCGGCGATTGGTATGTTCCGGAAGTCCCGAAACCCAGATCACACCGGCTTCGGCCCAAACACCGCGTTTGGCGTCGGGCACCGTACGAATTGCATGTTCGTTGCCCATGAACGGCACCCAGGCCCCCGGAACGAACTGCACACGTTCCGGAAGGCGGCTCATATGGGCGGTGACCCAGTCACCATGCTGATACAGCATCGAGATCGCTGTTTTGCGCGATATGCCGTTCGGAACGACGATTTCAACACCGTCAAAGGCCGGATCGATCCGCAATTTGAGTCGCGTCGCACGCGCGCTTGGCCGCAACCGGACCGGCAAGGGGCCGATTTGAGGCAGATCGATTTCGGTTTCTTCGATATTTCGCAGCATTCAGGGTGAATTTTTCCAAAAGCGGGGTGGAATTTTCGTACTTTTTGCGCCTTTTTGGCCGGAAGGGCATCTTGCCCCTTGCCCGGCAGTAGTGTTTTCCTATACTCCGCGCTCAAGGTCTAGGGGACTTTTGCAATGTGTGTGTTGCAACCCCGCAAGGGACGTTGGCCTGAATGTGCCGCGCCCCGGTTTACATCGGAAGAAGAAAGGCGTCACTCCAATGAGCGATCAGGTCAAAAAGGTGGTGCTTGCCTATTCAGGCGGGCTTGATACCTCCATCATCCTGAAATGGCTGCGCGAAGAATATAACTGCGAAGTCGTGACTTTCACCGCCGATCTCGGCCAGGGCGAGGAACTGGAACCTGCCCGCAAGAAAGCCGAGATGTTTGGCGTCAAACAGATTTTCATCGAAGATCTGCGCGAAGAATTCGTTCGCGACTATGTCTTCCCGATGTTCCGCGCGAACGCCCTTTATGAAGGTGTGTATCTGCTCGGTACCTCAATCGCGCGTCCGCTTATTGCCAAACGCCAGATTGAAATCGCCGAAGAAGTCGGTGCAGATGCCGTTTCCCACGGTGCCACCGGTAAGGGCAACGATCAGGTCCGTTTTGAACTCGGCTATTATGCCCTTAAGCCGAACGTGAAGGTCATTGCGCCTTGGCGTGAATGGAAACTGAATTCGCGTACCGCCCTTCTTAACTTTGCCCGCGAACATCAGATTCCGATCTCGGCTGACAAGCTGGGCGGGGATGAGCCCCCATATTCAACCGATGCCAACCTTCTGCATATTTCCTATGAAGGCAAGGCGCTGGAAGATCCCTGGGTCAAGCCTAACGAACAGATGTTCGAACGTACCGTGTCGCCGCAAAATGCACCCGATGCGATCACCACGATTGAAATCGAGTTTGAACAGGGTAATCCGGTTGCCGTCAATGGCGAACGTATGAGCCCGGCGAACCTTCTGACCAAGCTGAACGACGTTGCGGGCAAAAACGGCATCGGTCGTCTTGATCTGGTCGAAAACCGTTATGTCGGCATGAAATCGCGCGGCGTCTACGAAACCCCGGGCGGTACCATCCTGTCGGTTGCACACCGTGCCATGGAAAGTATCACGCTTGACCGTAACGCCGGTCACCTCAAGGACGAGCTGATGCCGCGTTACGCCGAGATGATCTATAACGGTTACTGGTGGTCGCCGGAACGTCAGGCCCTGCAGCGCCTGATCGATGAAACCCAGAAAACCGTCAATGGTGTTGTTCGCCTTGACCTTTACAAGGGCAACGTCACGGTTACCGGCCGCAAGTCGCCGAACTCGATCTACTCCGAAGAGCATGTCACCTTCGAAGCTGATACCGTTTACAACCAGCGCGACGCAGAAGGCTTCATCAAGCTGAACGCTCTTCGCCTGCGTCTTGGTTTTGACCGCGACGGTGTGAAGTAAGTTTCACCGTTGTGATCCATTACGAAACGAGGGGTGATCATCATCCCTCGTTTTTGTTTTGAAGCTTGGTTATAAGCACCCGATGCAGCGCTATAAATGTACCGTCGAATATAATGGACGTCCCTATCACGGGTGGCAGTTCCAGGATGAGGTGATCTCGGTCCAGCAGGTTTTTGAAACCGCGCTGGAAAAGTTCATCGGTCAATTTGTGCGCGTATATGTATCTGGCCGTACTGATGCCGGGGTACATGCCTTTGGCCAAGTCGTGCATTTTGATCTGCCGCGCACCTATCCCGCCGATGCCGTAATGAATGCAATCAATCATCACCTCAAACCTGACCCGGTTGCCGTGATTGACTGCGTTGAAGTCGGTGAAGACTTTCACGCCCGGTTTTCATCCAAGAAACGGTACTATATGTATCGCATCGTCAATCGGCGGGCGCCGCTAACCGTTGATGCCGGGCTTGCCTGGGGTATTTTCAAGCCGCTTGATATTGATGCGATGAACGAAGCTGCGGCCTATCTTATCGGCACGCATGACTTCACAACCTTCCGCGCAAGCGAATGCCAGGCCAAAAGCCCGATAAAAACACTGGAAAAGCTTGTCGTGACGCGCAGCGAGCATGATCCGCTTGATATTCGTGTTCATACCGAAAGCCGGTCGTTCCTGCATCATCAGGTCCGTAATATGGTTGGAACCCTTGTTCTGGTTGGCAAGGGAAACTGGAAATCGATTGACGTCAAAACAGCACTTGAAGCCCGTGACCGTGCTGCGGGCGGGCCAACGGCCCCGGCTGACGGGCTTTATTTCGTAAAGGTCGATTACTGAAAGCCAGGGCTTTGCCGGGCATGGGCCATTTTGCGTGTTTTGATCATTTTTTGCACAAATGTTCACCAGTTTTGAATTTGCGTTCTTGAACTGCCATTTAAAGATAACCAAATCTCAACTACATAAGCGCGATTGTTAAATCGCTAAAGTGTTCAAGTCTGATCCAGCCTGACTAACAGTCAGGAATCTGGGTTGTGGGCGTGGTTATGCATTGGTGTCATGGGGGCCAATGCAAATGGGGTCAGGGGACGATCGATTATGTCCAGAAGCATTGTCTTCAAGGTTGCACTGGCAGCTTTGATCATTCTAGTCAGCGGTATTTTCCTGCTCGGCTTTGTTATTATGCAGCGCATTGATCAGCAGGTCAGCGATACCAGTCTTGAAACGCAGAAACTGAACCTGCGTGTTGCGGCACTTCTGCTGCAGGATGCGGATCCGGAACTGAAAGTTACCATCGGTGCTGATGGCGAAACGACCAAATTGATTATGCCGGAAATTCCGGATCTTTCATCGCATACTTTGATTGATCGTATCGGAACGGCAACAGGTCAAACCGCAACCGTGTTTTCCTGGGTTCCAGCGGAAAAGGATTTTGTCCGCATTTCCACCAACATCATCAAGCCTGATGGCCAGCGTGCGGTTGGCACAATGTTAGGCAACGGAAGTGCCGCTTATGCGCCGACAACATCGGGAAAAACCTTCCGCGGTGAGGCCGTCATTCTTGGTACTGCCTATGTTACGCAATATACGCCGATCTTCAATCCGGCTGGCGATGTGATTGGCATTCTGTATGTCGGGATCAAAAAGGCCGAAGTTACCGAGGTTGCGTCTGCAATTCAGCTGCGTATCGCGGTTGCAGGTATCATTGTTGCTTTGATTGCTGGTGTCGTGCTGGTTGTCCTGCTGCGTTGGCAGCTTGGTCCGCTACACGTTCTGGGTAATACAATTGCTCGCTTTGTGGATCGCGATTTTTCTGGTGAAGTAGCCTATACAAGCCGAACCGATGAAATTGGCGCAATTGCCGATGGTCTTGTCCGCTGGAAAGAAACAGCAGGCCAGATTAAGGAAGCGGAAGAAGCACGTATTTCTGCCGAAAAGCGTAACGAGGATGAGCGCGTTCAACAGCGCAACCGCCTTGCTAAGGAGCTTGAGGACTCTGTCGGGCAGATCGTTTCGTCGGTTCGTCAGGCAACCGAGGGCATGATGCGTTCAACCCGTCAGATGCGTGAATCGGCGGATCATTCGGTCCGCCAAAGCAGCCATGTCAGCGAAGCCGCCAATGAGTCGGCCCGCAGTGTTCAGACCGTTGCTGCCGCGACCGAGGAACTTTCGGCGTCGATTACCGGCATCGGAAGCCAGGTGGATGAATCAACATCGATTGCGGAGACCGCCGTTACCGAAGCATCGCGAGCCAACGAAATGGTCAGTGGTCTTGCCGATGCGGCCGAACGAATTGGTGAAGTTGTCAGCCTGATTAACGATATCGCAGCGCAGACCAACCTGCTGGCACTGAACGCTACGATCGAGGCCGCACGTGCCGGTGAAGCAGGCAAAGGCTTTGCCGTTGTTGCACAAGAAGTCAAAAACCTTGCCAATCAGACGGCAAAGGCGACCGATGAAATCGCCCAGCAGATCGGTGCGATCCAAAGTGAAACCAAACTGACGGTCGAAGCCATCGAAAAGGTGACGCAGACCATTTCTACCATCAACGAAATCACCAATGGTATTTCGTCGTCGGTATCGGAACAGAATGCCGCCGTTAGTGAAATCGCTAACAGTGCTTCGACCGCATCAAGTGGTTCGACAGAGGTCGTCAGCAATATCGAGGAAATCCATCAGGCCGCTAGTAGCAGCGGTGCTGCTGCAAGCGAACTTGATACAAATGTCGGTGCGCTGTCAGGACAGATCGAAACCCTGCACAGAACCGTATCTGACTTCCTTAAACAGCTACGTGCCGGATAAGGCTTTGGGCTTCGGGTGAGTTTCGGCTCACCCGAAGAACCAATGCCACAGGAATGGCAGGGTGAGAGCGGTGGCCAGCGTATTTAAGCCCATCGCCAATCCTGAAAACGCCCCGGCTGTTTCATTGACCTGAAACGCCCGTGCCGTTCCGATTCCATGTGCGGCAACTCCCATTGCAAATCCGCGCGCCCGCCAGTCTTTCAATCGGGCCAAATTCATCACCATCGGGCCCAGTGTCGCCCCGACAATGCCGGTTGCGATCACGCAAACCGCAGTCAGGGCCGGGACACCACCAATTTCATCGGCAATACCCATCGCAACAGGTGTCGTAACTGATTTCGGTGCCAGGGACGCCAGTGTTTCCGGGCTGGCCCCAAGGACCCAGGCCAGCACAACCGTGCTGACACTCGCAACCAGCGATCCGAACAGCACACCGAAAATAATCACCGGCAATGCCCGTTTCAGTGTTTCCATCTGGCGAAATAGCGGCACGGCAAGGGCGACCGTTGCCGGGCCCAAAAGAAAGTGCACAAACTGCGCCCCTTCGAAATAGGTGGCATACGGCGTGCCCGTGCTTTCCAGCAGAAGCGCAATCAACGCAATGGCGATCACCACCGGATTGCAAACCGGATTGCGGTCGGTTTTCTGATACAGCCAGAACCCGATGGAATAAGCGACAAGCGTAATGGTAAGGCCGGTCAACGGCTTGGTTGAAAGATAAACCCAAAGCTGTGTGATATCTGTCTCGCCCATTATTTTGCCTCCCCTTCGCTAACGGATGCCTTTGGTTTGGGAAGAAGTTTCGACATCAGAAGGGCGGTCAGAACCATCGCAAGCAGGGTGGAAAAAATCAGGGCCGCGGTAATCGGCAACCAGTCCCCACGCAGCCGGTCAAGCTGTGTCACCACACCGACACCGGCCGGAACGAACAGCAGCGAAAAATGGATCAGAAGGTTATCGGCTGCATCCGTCAAAACCCTGGGCGGGCGGCGTTTGACAATCAGCCCGATAAATAAAAGCCCAAGCCCGATCACAGGGCCGGGGACCGGCAGGTCAAACAGTTCCGATATCACCTCGCCAAACAGTTGGCAGACGAGGATCAGGGCAAACGCAGCAATCATCAGCAACCTCCCGACATTTATGTCTTTGGATTAGACATAATGACTTTGCGCCCGTTCGACTTTTATTAATAACGAAAAACGCCCGTGCGGAAATGGCACAGGCGTTTGAAGTCATTCGATATTTCAGGTGACGCTAAAGAATTTCCAAAACACTTTCCGGCGGTCGCCCAATGGTGGCCTTGTGGTCATTGACCACAATCGGGCGTTCAATCGCGCGCGGATGGGCGCAAAGGGCCTCGATCAATGTGTCACCACGAAGATCCCCAATGCCTTCTTCTTTGGCTTCTTTCTTGCGCAGGATATCTTCCGGGGCCATGCCCAGCATGCCAAGAATTTCTTTTAATTCCTGTGGGGTGGGTGGTGTATCCAGATACTGGATCACGTCGGGGGTAATTCGCTGTTCTTCGATCAATGCAAGGGTCTGGCGCGACTTGGAACAACGCGGATTGTGATAGATGCGGACCATCATATTCATGGTTCTCCTTCACGCAAAAGGCAGTCTGTATCGGTTCTTTTTAGGGGCTCGATCCCGAGTGCACCAGTCTGTTGTTGCCTATTTCATCATCATCCAGATCGCCATGGCGACCATCATGATGTTCTCTGTCAGTGAAATGAAACCAAGCGGAACATTGCTGTCCCCACCGACACAGGCGCATTTGAGGTTGCGTTTGTCGATATAAACCGCCTTGAAAACTGATATCGCCCCGATTGTTCCGATGAAAAGGGCAACAGGAACGGCAAGCCACATAAGGGCGCCAAAAATCATAAGGACCCCTGCCAGTGCCTCACCAAACGGGTAAAGATAGGCATATCGTACCCACCGTTGCGCCAGCAGGTCATAACCCAGAAACATGTTCGAAAAGCTTTCCAGATCCCGAAGCTTCAGGATGGCAAGAATGCACATCGACGTCGCGATGAACCACTCAATCGCCCGAACCGTCAGGAAATCGCCAAATGCGGCCCAGCTAAGGCCCAGCGCCATAAGTGCCGCCATGCCGAAAACGGCAATGACCGGCTGATAGGTAACCGAATTGCCATCATTTACCGGCTTGCCGAAATATTCCCGCAATTCGTCATGGCCGCCGATCCGCTCTTCATCAATGAATGTCTGAGGGGTCGTTTCGACATTGTATTCTGCCTGAAAGTCGTCAGTTTCTTTTCGGGTGGTCAGCCAGTGATCATCGACGGCGTATCCTTCCCTTTTTAGAAGGTCGCGCGATTTCAGGCCGAACGGGCAGATATGGTCGTCCATCACCATCCGGTAAAGCGTTGCCTTGCGTGTATGTGCGGTCATGACTTGATCTCTCTCGTCTTGCCTTCGGGTCTACGCCTTTATGGAACTTGTCGGGGTGACATTTGTTCCACGCAATGCGGAAACGCAGTCTTTCGGTGCCCGAAAAACGCCCGCGCAGCAATCAGATGCCGTCAATCATGGATAACAGATCGTTCAGGTGTTCCAGATCGCCATCAATGATCCGGGTGGCGGTGTCATAGCCAAATCCCTGCCGGGCAAGTGCGGCCAGATCCTTGTCGCGTTTTTCATCGCGCTGGTCAGGCCGACGAAATGGTCCAAGCCGACGGCGTCGGGCGTAGGCTGCGGCGGCGGCAAGGTTGGGATCGGTACCCCGGATATCTTCATAGGCCGCCTGATCGGCTTCCTGTCTGAGGTCGGTGATGGTGTCATCAATCATGTGCGATGCAATGCCGCGTGCGTTCAGATCTGCGGCGATAACCCGCATGGCCTTGCCCTTGCGCAAAAGCGATCTGGCACGTCCCTTGGCATAGGCGGTGTCATTGATAAAGCCGGCATTCTCGCAAGTGTTCAGAACGCTTTTCATCCATTCTTCGGCTTCCTGCGGATCGGTGCCGTATTCTGCGACCGAAAGCCTGATCTTACCGCGCATCAGTTTTTCAAGCCGGGCGCGTGACGCGGCAAAGCGTTCCAGATACCAGGTGGCATAATTCATCAGATAGTCGCGCGTTACCCGGCGCGGCTTTTTGGGTTCGCGCGGGTTGCGATCTTTGCCTTTGGCGGCACTTTTGCGGGAAAAACTGGCGTTACCGCCAAATTTTTCCGCCTTGCTGTCAGGCGCTAAATCACTGCGGTTTTCGTGTGATTCTTTCATTTCATCCAATGCTGATCAATACGCACCCTTGCACTTGATGCCCAACTCTCCCTATTTTACCGGCAATTGTCTGCATTTTTCCGAAGGATTTTTCATGCAAGAGCTAGCACCGCGTCAAATGGGCGCGATCAACTGGCTCGGTCTGTGGACGCTTTATGCCAAGGAAGTTCGACGTTTTCTGAACGTCCATCTGCAAACCATCGGAGCACCGGTGGTTACCAGCCTGTTATTCATGGCGGTCTTCCTTCTGGCACTCGGGCGCGCGGTCGAGACGGTCAATGGCGTTCCCTTCGCCACCTTCCTTGCCCCCGGTCTGGTCATGATGACCATGGCCCAGAATGCCTTTGCCAATACCTCAAGCTCGATCATCATTTCGAAGGTACAGGGCAATATTGTCGATGTTCTGATGCCGCCGCTTTCGGCCGGTGAAATGGTTGCCGGTTTTGCATTCGGTGCGGTGACACGCGGGATCATGGTTGGTGTTGCCACCACCATTGTCATGGCGTTCTTTGTTGATGTCGGCATCCACAATATCTGGGCGATCCTGTATTTCGGGATTTCGGCGTCGCTGATGTTGTCGCTTCTGGGTATTGCCGGTGGTGTATGGTCCGAGAAATTCGACCATATCGCGGTTGTCACCAACTTTGTCATTACCCCGCTTTCTTTCCTGTCGGGCACATTCTATAGCGCCGAAAACCTGCCCGAAGCTGGCAAGGTACTGGTCCATTACAACCCGTTCTTCTACATGATTGACGGGTTCCGCTATGGTTTTACCGGGGTTTCGGACGGCACGGTAATGACCGGAGTTGTGGTCTTGGCCGTGGTCAATGTCCTGCTTTGGATTCTGTGCTATCGCATGATCAAAAGCGGCTACAAGCTTAAGGCCTGATCGCCAAAACAGTGCGGCTTTCAGCATTAAATTCCGTTTAAGGGCAGCATTCCGCATCGGATGCTGCTCTTTTTCATATCAGCCCTGTCCGTATACGGGGTTTTGCGTCGTTGACAGAGGTTAGGAATCTCTTGATACTCCGCGGCTTCACGGTATTCTGCCGGAACTGACCTTCTGGTCAGGAATGATTTTTTACCCCTGATTGAGGAATGAAGAAGTGATTACTCCCGTCATGCCGACCTACGCGCGGGCCGATCTGGCCTTTGAGAAAGGTGAAGGACCTTATCTCTATGCGCAGGATGGCCGACGATTCCTCGATTTCGGGTCGGGTATTGCGGTGAATACCCTTGGCCACGCGCATCCGCATCTGGTCGAAGCCCTGACCGAACAGGCCAAAAAGGTTTGGCATACGTCGAACCTGTACCGGATTCCGGGGCAGGAAAAACTGGCGGTACGTCTGGTTGAAAATACCTTTGCCGACACGGTGTTCTTCTGTAACTCCGGGGCGGAGGCCAACGAAGCCGGCATCAAGATGCTGCGCCGCTACCAGTATGTCAGCGGCCATGCCGAAAAGAACCGGATTTTGGTGGCAACCAATGCCTTCCACGGTCGGACGCTTGGTACCCTGACGGCTGGTTACAGCGATAAATACCGTGAGGGCTTTGGCCCGATGCCAGATGGTTTCGACCGCGTTGCATTTGGCAATCTGAACGAATTGCGCGATGCGATCACGCCTGAGACCGCCGGTATTCTGGTCGAACCGATCCAGGGTGAAGGTGGTATCTGCAAGGCCCCTGAAGGGTATCTTGAAGGGCTGCGCAAGGCGGCTGACGAGTTTGGCCTGCTTGTGATGTTTGACGAGGTCCAGACCGGCGTTGGCCGTACGGGCAAGCTTTATGCCTATGAATGGTCGGACATGAAGCCCGATCTGATTTCATCGGCCAAGGGGCTTGGCGGTGGTTTCCCGGTTGGCGCGTTGCTGGCGACCGAACGCGCGGCACAGGCATTGCCTGCGGGGATGCATGGTACGACCTTTGGTGGTAATCCGCTTGCCATGGCGGCGGCCAATGCGGTTCTTGACGTCATCCTTAAACCCGGTTTCATGGACAATGTTCTTGCCATGAGCCAGTTGATCCGTGACGGCCTTGCGGCCATTGCCCGCAAACATCCGGGCTTTATCGCGGAAGTTCGTGGCATGGGCCTGCTTTTGGGCATGAAAACTGTGCCGACCAATGTTGATGTTGTCGCCAAGTTGCGTGAACTGGGTCTTTTGACCGTTCCGGCAGGTGATAATGTGGTGCGCCTGTTGCCGCCGCTTAACATCACCAAAACCCATGTCGACGAGGCGCTGGCAGCAATCGATGCCGCCGCGGCAGCCTTGGCGCAATAAGGAAGACTGAAATGACTGATATCAGGCACTTTCTCGATCTCGACAAAATGTCGGCGGGAACGCTGAACGATATTCTTGAACTTGGAGCGGTGGAAAAGGCAGGCAAGGCACCGTTTGGTGACAAACCGCTGGCGGGCAAAACACTTGCCCTGATCTTTGAAAAACCGTCAACACGTACACGTGTGTCTTTCGAAGTCGGCATGCGACAGCTTGGCGGTGACGTTGTCATCCTTGATGCCGCAAGTTCGCAACTTGGCCGTGGTGAAACCATTGCCGATACCGCGCGTGTCCTGTCGCGGTTTGTCGATGCGATCATGATCCGTACGACGGACGAATCGAAACTGCTGGAATTGGCGAAATATGCCACCGTTCCGGTGATCAATGGCCTGACCGATCAAAGCCACCCCTGCCAGATCATGGCCGACCTTATGACCGTTAAGGAACACAAGGGACGCCTTGATGGGTTGAAATTCGCCTGGGTCGGCGATGGGAACAACGTTTCGGCATCCTTTATACATGCGTCGCCGAAATTCGGGTTCTCGCTTGATATGGCCTGCCCGGCGGGTTATCGCCCCAATCAGGGCCTGATCGAAACGGCCAATGCCGAGGGTGGCAAGGTCCGCATGACCGATATGGACAGCGCGCTGGACGGGGCCGACGTTATCGTTACCGATTGCTGGGTTTCGATGGGGGACGATGACGCCGATGCCCGCATGGAAGCATTGGCCCCCTATCAGGTCAATTCCGCCGCGATGGCAAAGGCAAACAAGGATGCGATCTTCATGCATTGCCTGCCTGCCCATCGTAACGAAGAGGTCACCGACGATGTGATCGACGGGCCGCAATCGGTGGTGTTTGACGAAGCCGAAAACCGTCTGCATGCGCAGAAAGGGGTTCTGCTATACTGCTTTAATGGCTTGCCTTCCTGACGGTGCAGACTAAATAAGCATCAGAATTTCGGGGCGGACAGTGATGTTCGCCCCTTTGTTTTGGCGTGACATGGCTGGACAATGCGGTTCTGCTGTTGTTATACGCCCCGGAACACCTAAAAACGCGGAACCCGAAAATGCAGATCGCTGTCGATTTTTGTCAGCCCTTCACGCTGGATCATTCCAATATTCGCGGCCGTTTCGCCCGGCTTGGCCCGACGGTGCAGACCATCATCGGTCAGCACAGCTATCCTGCGCTTGCAAATCATCTGCTGGGCGAGATTATCGGGCTGGCTGTTCTGCTGTCCTCGGCGCTGAAATATGAAGGCCTGTTTACCCTTCAGACCTCGTCTGACGGTCCGATTGGCATGATGGTTGTCGACGTCGATAGCGACGGCAACATTCGCGCCTGTGCGCGTGTTGACGAAGACCGCCTCAGCACCATGATTGCGGCCGAAGACGGTGGTGAAGATGCCCTGCGCGGACAGGTGCACAAGCTGATGGGGCATGGCCACATCGCCTTCACCGTCGATCAGGGCGGCGATCACGAACGCTATCAGGGTATTGTGTCGCTCGAAGGCAATACGCTTGCGGAATGCGCCGAGTCCTATTTCCGTCAGTCCGAGCAGATCGAAGCTTCCTTCAAGCTTGAAGTCCATCAGGGCGAACAGGCCAATGACTGGTGGGTTGGTGGGCTGTTCCTGCAGCGTCTCCCGGCCAGTGCGTCGGGCGAAGCGGCAACTCCGGAAGACGCCGAAAAGATTACCGAGGACTGGAACCGGTCCAAGATCCTGATGGCGAGTGCGACCGAAAACGAACTGGTCGATATTTCGCTTTCGGCGCATGACCTGATCTGGCGTCTGTTCCACGATGAAGAACCGCGCGTGTTTGATCAGACGGCGTTACAGTTCAAATGCCGTTGTTCGCGTCAGAAAATCGAAGGTGCGCTTGTGTCCTATCCGCTTGAAGAACTTTTGGACATGCGCGAACCCGATAGCGGCGAAGTCGCGGTTTCCTGCCAGTTCTGCAACACGCGCTATGGCTTCAACGAGGCCGACCTGCGTGCGCTTAAATCCGGCGATGAAGCATAAGTTGCTGCATCGGCGCGGTTTTTGATTGTCACAGCCTTGCCTTAATCATCAAGCAACGTCACCATGCCCACACAAAGGTATGGTGGCGTTTTTATTTGAGGCAGGAGAAAGACTTGATGAAGGCATTGTCCATCAATGGAATGCGCGTGGCCCTGGCGGGTGCAGTTGTTGCCCTTCTGGCGGCCTGTACCAGCGCACCGGTGCAGACCTATCCCGATGTGACCTGGCGCCATCTCGACCCGATTGTATTTGCAGCCGGGCCGATTGAAAAAGTGGCGGCCTATCCGGTCGGGGGTGACAACAACCTTGAAAGCTATCTGCCGTTCAGCCTTGGCAAGATGGCGATGAACTGGCCTGATGACCGCATCCAGACGGCAGGCACCAGTGATATTCTGCGTTATAGCGTGACCGAGGCATCCATCACCTCAAACGCGCTTAAAACCACCAAGGGTTTTTCGGGCGTCTTTACTGATGATCAGTCCGAAAAGGTCGAAATGAAAGTTTCCGCCAAGCTTGAGGTTCTTGATCCGAATGGCACCCAGAAGGGCGAAGTTGCCGCAACCGCGGTTCGCACCCGGACCCTTGCAGAATCGATGTCCGTCGCCGAACGTGAAAAGGCGGTCTATGACGAAACCGCAACGCTGCTGATGGACCTTGATCGTGAACTGGAACGCCAGATCAACGCCAATTTGGGACGTTTCCTCTTGCGCTAAGGCGCCGGGCATAGCGATCTAATCAGAACCCCGATGGTCATCCTGCCATCGGGGTTTTCTTTCTCACATATCCGCAAAAGAAAACCCCGGCACATTGGCCGGGGCTCTATGTCGGATCGCTTTGCGATGTGAGCTTTAGCGGAACATCATTACCGGCACATGGCAGGACCGAACCATTTCGGTGGTGGTGCTGCCGATGATCAGGTTGCGGATGCGCGAATGGCCGTATGCGCCCATGATCAGAAGGTCGATGCCATCCGCCTCAATCCGGCTTTTGATCACGTCTTCAGGTTCACCGGCCTCGAAACCGGCGTCAACATCGTACCCTGCCTTGCGCAAAATGGTCGCCGCGTCATCAAGCTTTTCCTGAAGGCTATCTGTTGGTTTGCCAACGCACAGCAAGACGCACGGAAGTCCGGTAAACAGCTTGCCACCCGCAATGTGGCGTACGGCCTTCATCGCACTTTCGCCGCCGTCAAACGCAATCAGGAACTTGTTGATCGGCTTGAATGCGCGCGATGCGACCAGAACCGGTTTGGTCGCGGACCGGACAACCCGTTCAAGATTTGATCCCAGATGCAGTTTGGCAAAATCGGCGGCCTCGCCCCGCTTGCCAATGATGATCAGGTCGGCATCGCCTTCAAACTCACCAATCGCATCAATCAGATCGCCATGGCGAAGTTTGGTCGAAACCGATGAAAGTCCGGCTTCTTCAAGGCCCGATTTGGCTTCTTCAAGCAACAGCCGCCCGCGTTTCAGCTCCAGCTTGGCCTTCTGTTCATCAAGGTCGGCCAGTTCCTGCAAAAGGGCGCTACGTGCACCAAGTTTGAGGTTACCACTAAGGTCGGCGGGTTCGGAGCCCACGCCGCGACGGCCCAGCACATGCATCAGCTCAACCGATGCTTCGTTGCGTTTGGCTACCCAGCAGGTCAGGTCGCGAACGCTTTGCGAATAGCCCGATCCATCGATCAGTGCGATCAGATGTGTCATTGAACGTTCCCCTTAGTGGCCCATCAGGCGTTCAAGCGCGCCGGGCTTGTCATGGATCGCCAGCTTATCAACAATTGTCTCGCTGGCTTCATTGAGACCGATCAACTCGACCTCGGCTCCCTCACGGCGGAATTTCAGCACGACCATATCAAGGGCCGCAACACTTGAAATGTCCCAGATATGGGCGTGGCTGACATCAATCGTGACTTTATCAAGTGCCTCGCGGAAATCGAATGCCTTGGTGAAATCCTCGACCGAGGCAAAGAAAATCTGCCCGCGCACTTCATAGGTCCGCTGCGTGCCATCGTCTGAAAGCGTGCTGGTAACCCGAAAGATCTGCGCGATTTTCCATGCAAAAAATATCCCGGAAAGCAAAACACCGATCAGTACGCCAATTGCAAGGTTATGCGTGCCGACCACGGTTACGACGGTTGCCAGCATCACGATGGATGAACTGCGTGGATGTTCGCGCAGGTTCTTGATCGAAGACCAGCTGAATGTCCCGATTGATACCATGATCATGATCGCGACGAGTGCTGCCATCGGAATGATCGCCACCAGATCGCCCAGAACCACAATCAGGATCAGAAGGAAAATACCGGCAAGGAAGGTCGAAAGGCGGCACCGCCCACCCGATTTCACGTTGATTACCGACTGGCCGATCATCGCACAACCAGCCATGCCACCGATGAAACCGGTAAAGAAGTTGGCAATCCCCTGACCATAGCATTCGCGAATGCGGTTTGACGGTGTATCGGTCAGCTCGTCGACGATCTGCGCGGTCATCAGGCTTTCGAGAAGCCCGACCGCCGCGACCGCCGCCGAATAGGGCAGAATGATCAGGAAGGTATCAAGGTTCAGCGGCACATTAGGCAGATAAATCGCCGGGAAGGCATCAGGCAATGCGCCCATATCACCGACCGTGCGCAAATCACCATCAATAAACAGCGACAGGATCGTCAGAACGATAATGCAGATCAGTGGCGAGGGGACAATTTTCGTGATCCGCGGGAACAGGTAAATAATTGCAAGGCCACCGGCAACCATCACATAGGTCATGATGCTGACATTGGTCAGTTCCGGAAGCTGCGCCATGAAAATCAGAATGGCAAGCGCGTTGACAAAGCCCGTCATCACCGATTTCGAGACAAACCGCATCAGGTTTCCAAGCCGAAGCGCCCCGGCCAGCATCTGGATCACCCCGGCAAGCACGGTTGCCGCCAGCAGGTAATCAAGCCCGTGATCGCGTACAAGCGAGCCCATCAAAACGGCGGTTGCCGCGGTCGCGGCCGAAATCATGCCCGGGCGTCCGCCAAAGATCGCGGTAATCACCGCAATCGAAAAGGATGCATAAAGCCCGACCTTGGGATCTACCCCTGCAATGATCGAAAAGGCAATGGCTTCGGGGATAAGTGCAAGTGCCACCACAAGGCCTGAAAGCACATCACCACGGATATTGCCAAGCCATTCGGCTCGCAAACGCGGAAGGAAATCGGTATTCACAGAATTTCTCCGTATCAAACAGCCCAGTCTGTCCCCGGGGCTGGAGTATCATGTGGCGGCATGAAAGCCGTCCCTAGCGGTCAGTGTTGCAATGCAGAAGGCTGTACCTATACCAATTTAAAATATGGCACAACCGCAGGGGACGTTATCCGTGCAGCGTATTTTTCGCGGAATGACACAGAAAGCGAAAAAACCCGCCGAAATGTCGGCGGGTTTTGTCCTGAAGTCCTGATCGGTCTGAATTGCGCAGATCCGTCTATTTGCGGTTCTGGCGATTTTCGATCAGATCATCAACCACACCCGGATCGGCAAGGGTTGATGTATCGCCAAGCTGGTCATATTCATTCGCGGCAATCTTGCGCAGGATACGGCGCATGATTTTGCCCGAACGGGTTTTCGGCAGTCCCGGCGACCACTGGATGTAATCGGGGCTGGCAATCGGGCCGATTTCCTTGCGCACCCACTGAACCAGTTCCTTGCGCAGTTCTTCGGTCGGTTCTTCACCGGCATTCAGCGTGACATAAGCATAGATGCCCTGTCCTTTGATGTCGTGGGGAACACCGACCACGGCGGCCTCGGCCACCTTGGAATGCGCGACCAGTGCACTTTCAACCTCGGCGGTGCCCATCCGGTGGCCTGAAACGTTGATCACGTCATCAACGCGGCCCGTGATCCAGTAATAGCCGTCCTCGTCCCGCCGTGCACCGTCGCCGGTGGTATAGACATTGGCGAAGGTGCTGAAATAGGTCTGGATGAACCGTTCATGATCGCCATAAACCGTGCGCATCTGCCCCGGCCAGCTATCCTTGATCACAAGGTTGCCATCGGTTGCGCCGGTCAGTTCCTTGCCTTCATTATCCAGAAGGGCAGGCTGAACACCAAAGAACGGAAGCGTCGCTGACCCCGGTTTAAGGTCGGTTGCCCCCGGAAGCGGAGTGATCAGGATGCCGCCGGTTTCGGTCTGCCACCAGGTATCGACAATCGGGCAATTCCGTTTGCCGACATGCTCGTGATACCATTCCCATGCCTCGGGGTTGATCGGCTCGCCCACCGAACCAAGGATCCGCAGGGACGAAAGATCCGCCTTGTTGACCCAGCTTTCGCCTTCGCGCATCAGGGCACGGATTGCGGTCGGCGCGGTATAGAAAATATTGACCTTGTGCTTCTCGCACACCTGCCAGAAACGCGATGCATCCGGATAGCTCGGCACACCCTCAAACATCAGGGTCGTTGCCCCGTTGGCAAGCGGCCCGTAAACGATATAGCTGTGTCCGGTGACCCAGCCAACATCGGCCGTACACCAGTAAATATCGCCTTCGTGATAATCAAAGACATACTGATGGGTCATCGATGCATAAACAAGGTAACCGCCCGACGTATGCAGAACGCCCTTCGGCTTGCCGGTCGAACCCGAGGTATACAGAACAAAAAGCGGGTCTTCGGCATTGACCTCGGTCGGCGGGCAATCAGGGGATGCTGCCTCGCAGACCTCGTGATACCAGACGTCGCGCGCATCGTTCCACGCAATGTCCTTGCCGGTATGTTTGACGACAACAAGCTTTTCGACGGATTTGACGCCCGGATGCGAAAGCGCTTCGTCCGCATTGCGTTTTAGCGGCACACCGCGACCGCCACGAAGGCCTTCGTCCGATGTGATGACAACCTTCGCACCACAATCTTCAACGCGCCCGGCCAATGCTTCGGGGGAAAATCCGCCAAATACGATGGAATGGATCGCACCGATGCGCGCGCAGGCCAGCATCGAAACCGCTGCGGCCGGGATCATCGGCAGATAAATGACAACGCGGTCGCCCTTACCCACACCCATCGATTTAAGCGCGTTGGCAAACCGGCAGACACGTTCATGCAAATCTTTGTAGGAGATATGTTCGGAAACGGACGGATCGTCGCCTTCGAAAATGATCGCGGTCTGATCACCGCGTTTTGCCAGATGACGATCAAGGCAGTTGGCCGCAACGTTCAGCGTGCCGTCTTCATACCATTTGATATAAAGGTCCTTGGTGTCAAAGCTGACATTCTTGACCTTGGTAAACGGCTTGATCCAGTCGATGCGTTTGCCATGTTCGCCCCAGAAGCCTTCGGGGTCTTCGACCGACTGCTTGTACATGGCGTCGTATTTTGCCTTGTCGATCAGCGCGCCCTTCGCGATGTCGTCGGATACGGGATAAACGTTCGCAGACATATGTGGCCTCTTGTTCGTTTCCTGTTGTCTGTACGTTCGCACCGGTTACCTGCCCGCTGAAAGGTCTTTGGGCCGGTGCGATATTCTTGTGCGTTTCAGGTACCGGTTTTCGCAGTCGCAATAATTGGTGCTGGACAACCGAACGGGCGATGCAAGATCATCCGGTCGATATGGCGTAAATCGTTTCCTGTCGCTTGCGCCCTATGCTAGTGCGCTGATGGATTTCAGGGAATACAACTTAAGGCGGGGGGCAAAATGGCGCGCAACTGCCGCGGCACCGTCCTGATTTCCCTGCCTTGCGTTTGGATGCATTGTTGCAACACAACCAATCCATCCCTGCAATCCTGTCTGGATGCTGACAAACGAGCATTCCCTGAAGTAGGTAATTGAAACATAGTGATATTATTGCGATTTCGCCAGTCACGATCTGACGTTTTGCGACGTTTCACAGCGATATATCAAATCGGTTGCGTTCTGGATTTAATGGAACAAAACAGATACAAAGAAATCAGGTTATAACCAAACGGTGGGAATATGGATCCGATCTCTCTTGCAGCGGGCGCAATTGCGGCACTTGTCGTCGCACTGGTTTTCAGTGTGCTGATGGTCAAACGCACCAAAGAAGCCGTGATGGCAGAGGCAGAGTCGCGAACCGCCTTGCTGGCAGCACAACTCGATCAGGTCGATGCAGCCCGGCGTGAACTGGCAAACGAATTGGCAACCACGCGTAACCGGCTTTCCGAAGAATCTGAAAAGCGCGCCATTGCCGAAACCAGACTGGAAAAGGAACGCGAGGCCACCACCGAAAAGCTCGCAATGCTTGATGATGCGCGCACCAAACTGCTTGATAGCTTCAAGGCATTGTCGTCTGACGCGCTTAAAGTCAACAATGACGAGTTCATGAAGCTGGCGCGTGAGAATTTCTCGCGCATGCAGGAAGGGGCCAAAGGCGATCTGGAAAAGCGCCAGCAGGCCATCGACAGCCTCGTCAAACCGATTCAGGAACGTTTGCAGGCGTTTGATACCAAGGTCAACGAACTGGAAAATTCGCGCAAGGAAGCTTACGGCGAATTGCGTAATCAGGTCGGTCAGCTGGTTGAATCGCAAAGCCGTCTGTCCAAGGAAACCCAGACGCTAAGCTCTGCCCTGCGGTCTAGTTCGTCGGTATCAGGCAAATGGGGTGAATTGCAGCTGCGCCGGATCGTTGAGCTGGCCGGCATGCTCAAACATTGCGATTTCGAAGAACAGGTGCATTTCAATACCGATGAAGGCGCGCAGAAGCCCGATATGGTCATTCATCTGCCGGGTGGTAAAAACATCGTTGTCGATGCCAAGGCCCCGACATCGGCCTATCTTGAGGCGATCGATGAAAAGCACGACGACATCCGTCGCGAGGCCCTGATGGGCACCTATGTGACCAATGTGCGCAAGGTGATTTCCGACCTGTCAAAAAAATCCTATTGGAAATCGGTCGATTCGCCCGAATTTGTTGTTCTGTTTCTGCCCGGCGAAAGCTTCTTTTCGGCGGCCCTTGAACGAGACCCCCGCCTGATCGAAGACAGTTTCCGCGATGGTGTCATTCTGGCTACCCCGACAACCTTGTTGGGACTTCTGAAGGCGGTGGCTTATGGCTGGCGCCAGGAAGCCCTGGCCGAAAATGCCCGCGATATCAGCGAAATCGGTCAGCAGCTTTTTGATCGCCTGGGGACTCTTGCCAAAAACTTTGCCTTGATGGGCAAGTCGCTTGAAAGCACGGTCAAAAACTACAACAAGACTCTTGGCACGCTTGAAGGAACGGTTCTGGTTTCAGCGCGCAAGCTCAAGGAAAAGCATATCGTTGCCGACGACCGCGCCATCGAAGAACCACTTCATGCGGAAACCCATGTCCGCGAAATCACCAAAACCGAATTGCTTGGCGCACCTTCTGATGTTTTGACGGCCCAAACCGATGATGATGACGATGAAACGCCCCATACCGGTACCGATCATGGGTGAGTTGCACGTTAATCGCGTTAATATGGGGCTGTTGCTTGACTAACCTGCGACGAAACCTTATCTCGAAGCGCTGATTTCGCTATAATGCGATGAACGCATAGATTTCCAGACCGGACAAAAGACACATGGCCCTGCGCGACATTCTCATTGTTCCCGATCCCCGCCTCAAGCAGGAATGCGAAGAGGTGGCAGAGGTGAATGACGAAATCCGTGAATTGCTCGATGACATGCTTGAAACCATGTATGCGGCACCGGGTATCGGACTTGCCGCGCCCCAGATCGGCGTGATGAAGCGTGTGGTTGTCATGGATGTGTCCGATGACAAGGACAAACCCCAGCCGCTGAAACTCGTGAACCCGGAAATCATCTGGGAATCCGAGGATACATCGGTTTATCAGGAAGGCTGCCTGTCGATCCCGGAACAATATGCCGATGTCGAACGCCCTGCCGAAGTTGGCCTGCGCTATCTGGATGAAAACGGCAAGGAGCATGAAATTGAGGCCGATGGCCTGCTCGCCACCTGCATCCAGCATGAACTTGATCACCTTGATGGCATTCTGTTCACGGATTATCTCAGTGCGCTCAAGCGCAACATGATCCTGAAAAAAGTGCAGAAGCTGCAAAAGACGAAAAAGTCTGCCTGATCAGAAACGCATCACAGAATTCAGGGGCCGGATTTTCCGGCCCTTTTGTTTTGGAAATCTGACAATGCGGTCGCCTGCCTTTTAAGGCTTGGCTTGTCATTTGGCCAAGATAACGCCAAATTGCCGCCAACCACCTGATTGATGACGATAGGACGTGACCGATGACCAAGCTGCGCATTGCCTTTATGGGAACCCCGGATTTCGCCCTTGTGGCACTTAAGCAACTGGTCGCAGCCGGTCATGATGTTGTCTGTGTCTATTCCCAGCCGCCCCGTCCTGCCGGTCGCGGGCAAAAGGAAACGCCGACCCCGGTTCATGCATGGGCGCAAGAACAGGGGATCGAGGTCCGCACGCCTGTTTCCCTGAAATCAGACGAGCAGAAAAAGGCCTTTGCCGACCTTGATCTCGATGTTGCGGTGGTCGCGGCCTATGGCCTGATCCTGCCAAAGGCTATTCTCGATGCGCCGAAATATGGCTGCCTGAACATCCACGCATCCCTTCTGCCGCGCTGGCGTGGGGCGGCCCCGATCCAGCGCGCCATACTGGCGGGGGATGACAAGACCGGTGTGACCATCATGCAGATGGATGTCGGGCTTGATACCGGTGACATGCTGTTGGTCGGTGATATTCCGATCACGTCCGAAACTTATGCCAATGCCCTGCATGACGATCTTGCCGAGCTGGGGGGCAAAATGATTGTCGAAGCGCTTGAAAAGCTTCCGCTTGGCGGATTACGGGCAACCAAACAGCCTGAAGACGGCGTGACATACGCTGCCAAGCTTGAAAAATCCGAGGCAAAGCTTGATTTCACCGATGATGCTGCGGCACTTGAACGCAAGATCCGCGCATTTACCCCATGGCCGGGTGCCTATTTCGAATTCGGCAAGGAACGTATCAAGGTGCAGGCTGCCATCGTTACCGATCAATCCGGTCCGGCAGGCACCATCCTTGACGATCATCTGACGATTGCATGCGGTAGCGGCGCCCTGCGCCCGACCCGTATTCAACGGCCGGGCAAGGCGGTTATGGATACCGATGCCGTTCTGCGAGGCTATGACAAGCTTGCCAAGGGCGTTGTCTTACAGGGTTAGGTCTATGGAAATGGTATTCGACATTCGCAAAGCCACCAATCGGGATGGTGATCAGATCGCGACCCTGATTGCGGACGTCTTTGCTGATTATCCCGGTTGCATCTTTGATCGTGCGGGCGAGTTTTCCGAACTTGATGCCATCGCTGATGATTTTAGTGCTGATCACGGCTGCATCTGGGTGGTCGAGGGGCATGGGCGTGTCCTGGGATGCCTTGGCATCAAATACGATCCGGCGCAAAAGCAGGCGGAATTGCACAAGGTCTATCTGGATCGCGCCACCCGCGGGCAGGGCGTTGCACAACGCATGCTGACAAAGGCCCTTGATTGGCTGGTGCAAACCCATCCCGATTGCACCGAACTTGTCCTTTGGACCGATACACGGTTTGAAGCCGGGCATCGCTTTTATGAAAAATGCGAGTTCACCCGAACTGGCGAAACCCGCATTCTTGATGATCTTAGTGCCTCGTCGGAATACCGGTTCAAAGCTCGACCGAACGATGTTCTGCTTCGGATTACCTGACCGTTTGCGAACTCAGCTTTGCTGTCCGGTAACGGGGGCTGTAATGGCCTTGGTTTCGGTAACGGCTTCGGGTTTGCGGACCGAACGCGCATCGCGCAGGCCCAGTTCCCATGGCGGGATCGGGGTGAATTTTTCGGCCAGAAAGTCTACAAAGGCACGAACCTTTGGTGACAGGTGACGTTTGTGTGGATACACAGCTGAAATCCAGGCCAGATCGTGAACATATTCCGTCAGAACCGGCGTCAGGCGGCCTGCACGGATATCTTCATGGACCAGATATTCCGCCAGTCGCGCCATGCCCAGTCCGGCAACGACTGCTTCGTGCAATGCGTCACCGTCATTGGCGGAAAAGCTGCCCTGTGCGCGGAATGAAACATGGCCTTCGGGGGTATCGAAATGCCAGTCGTTAAAGCTTTCGCGCGATGACAGATGCAGACAGTCGTGGTTTTCAAGTTCCTGTGGTTTACGCGGAATACCGTTCTTTTCCAGATATTCCGGCGATGCGACGATCATGCGGCGGTTGACCGCATATTTGCGTGCGATCAGGGATGAATCTTCAAGCGCGGACAGGCGAATCGCCAGATCGTAACCATCGTTGACCAGATCGGTGAATTTATCATCCAGCGTCAATTCAATCCTTACATCGGGATAACGCGCCAGAAATTCCGGAATCAGCGGCACGACCTGATATTTGGTGAAGGCCACCGATGCGTTGATACGTAACGTTCCGCGCGGGGCTGCGTAAAGCTGGGTTACGACTTCTTCAGCTTCTTCGATCTCGTTTAGGATCGTGCGGGCGCGCTCGTAAAAGGCACGGCCTTCTTCCGTCAGGCTAAGCTGGCGGGTGGTGCGCATCAAAAGACGCGCGCCAAGCCTGTCTTCAAGGCGCGAAATGTATTTTGAAACCGCCGAAGGTGACAGACGCATGGTCCGTGCAGCAGCTGAAAAGCTGCCTTCTTCAACGGCATGGACAAAGATTTCCATTTCTGCGGCGCGATCCATCGGCATGTTTCCTATTTATGACGCATATTCACAAGTAATGTGCATATTGAGGTAATTCTCTTCTGCCGTAAAGGAAATTAGATTGGGTTCATCAAACGCGACACGTTGTCGCAATGAACCAAATTCTCAAAGGAGGTCTGCCATGACCACTTATGCTGACATCACCAAGCTGAACATCAAAACCAGCGAGATTGAAGCTGGCGTGCGCAAAGGCCAACAGCTTCGCGCTGAATATATCGGCAGCCTGTTCCGCAGCCTGTTCAAAGGCTCTGACAAGTCCGCCGACATCAAGCATCCGGCTGGCACCGTTGGCGGTGCTGCCTAATTGACGACCTCGCGGTCGAGCGACGTTTGATCTTCCTCCCCAAACGACGCTCCCGCGATAGACTACCGCGTTTTTTCTAGCGTCTTCCTCCCTAGACGACGCTGTTTTCCCGACTGGCCCGGGCTCTTTTGAGCTCCGGGCCATTTTTTTATCTCATCGTCGATTTCCGACTTTGAAATCCCCCGGCCTTATTCACCGGTTTGGCGGGCGACGCCCGGCGGGATATAGAAGCCCGGCCGTTCCGACATCCATGACAGCACCGAAACAACCGCCATTGCCACGATGGTGATCCAAAGCGTCGTGCCGATATCAATATCGGCGGCAAACATCCAGCCATAGATCGCTGGGCCAATCGCCGATGCCAGAACCATTACCGCAGTCAAAGTGCTTCGAACCGCACCAATTTCATCCAGTGGCACCAGTTCCGGGATAATCGCGGTACGTAATGTTGTGGCAAAGCCGGTGGTGATCCCCAGCATCCCCATATAAACCGGGATCATGACCGGGGTTTCGGTGATCGCCAGCAACGATACCGCCCCGATGGCCGGGATCAGATGATAGGGGAACAGCTTGCGAGCGGTATGGCTGTCAATCAGCGGTCCGCTGCCAAAGGCCCCGATCACCGATGTGATAGCGAAAACCGTAAAGCCCGCTGCAAACCAGGTGAGGTCGATGTCTTTACTGGCTGAAATCGATCCCTGATGGAAGAACAGGGCGGTCATCACCAGCGGTGGGGCGGCCAGCATCGGCATGCAGAACCAGATATAGCGCGACCGGAACAGGCGCGGATGGCTGCTTGCGGGGGATGCGTCCTGATCGGTGCTGTGATCAGTACTGGCGGCTTTGCCATCTTTTTCTGTTTTGCCCGGTGCCTCACGGAATTTTGGATTATCGCGGATCAGCAGTATCGCAATCGGCATCAGGATAACCACGATAAAAATACCGGCCCCGGCATAGGTCGCCCGCCAGCCAAATCCGGCGATAAGTGCCAGCAGAGTTACGGGCATGATTGCCTCTGCCAACGGAAAGCCGAAGCTTGCAATGGCGAGGGCACGTCCACGGCTGCGGTCAAAATAACGCGCAATGCCGGTCATGCTGACATGGCTCATCAATCCCTGTCCAGCCAGACGCAGAATAAACAGGGCCGCAATCAACATCCAGGCCGACTGTGCGGCGGCAATCACAAGGCAGCCGATGGTCAGCAACACCATGGTCGCCAGGCTGTAGCGCAGCATATCGATGCGGTCGATCAATCGCCCGATGAAAGGCAGGCAGAGTGCGCTTGCGATGGTGATCCCGGCATAGATATTGGCAAACTCGGTTTCATTGATCGAAAGGCTGGCGCCGATGAACGGAACGAAAAGGGCGACCAGAAAGGTCTGGCCGAATGACGAGCCAAAACTATGAAGCGCCCCGAATGCCAACGGGCGGGGTGCCTGACGCAAAAGACTGAGGAATTGCATGAGGTTCAATCAATAGTATGAGGAATTCTTCCGGCGATATTATCTATGGCGGTGAAAAGCGTCTACTGCCCGAATGCATAGGTATTATGTAAGCAAATAGTACGAAAAAGCCCCCGCAAGACATGTTCTTGCGGGGGCTTTCGGATCAAAGGTAAGTCGTTTCAGCGGGGAAATCAGGCGGCTATTTTGGCTGCCGGACCATCCGAATGACGGCCTTTCCACCAGTTCAGGCCCAGTATCGCCAGAATGACGACCGTTCCTGCGATCTCTGCCCGAATGTCAGGATAGAAGATGCCAATTGTCGCCGGAACAATCAGAATGCGTGACACCAGATCAATCTTGGCAAACATGAAGCCTTCGAGTGCAGCGGCAAAGGCCGCCAGCGACAGGATCGCGGTAAAGCCAGTCCAGAGCACAAGCGGCAGCGGGCCGCCAGTGATGATTTCCGGATTGAACACCATGAAGGCCGGGATCAGATAGAGGCCCTTGGCAAATTTCCAGGCCTGCATACTGGTTTCCAATGGACTGGCTCCGGCAATCGCGGCCCCGGCAAAGCCGGCCAATGCAATGGGCGGTGTCACGTTACTGTCCTGAGAATACCAGAACACCACCAGATGCGCGATCAGCAACGGAATGCCGAACTCGTTGGACAGTGCCGGTCCGACCAGAACGATCAGAACGATATAGGATGCCGTCACCGGCAGGCCCATACCGAGAATCAGGCTGGCGATCAACACCAGAACCAGTGCCAGAACGATATTGCCACCTGAAAACGCGATCATCATCGACGAGAATTTCAGACCCAAACCGGTCAGTCCGACGACGCCGACAATAATACCGGCAACAGCGCAGGCCATGCTGACCGCAACCGCATTTTTTGCACCGAGTTCAAGGGCGGCAATTGTAATCCTGACGCCATTGGCAAGTGCAGCCTTGAGGCGGTCATGGCTTGCCTTTTCGCCGTTCTGGGGCGCGACATAGAAGAACCAGATCACGTATCGCAGGGCGGCAACCGCAAGGACCGAAATGATCGCCCAGAAACCGACACGCATCGGTGAAATGTTCAGCACCAGAAGGTAAATCAGAACGCCGAGCGGCAGAATGAATTGCCAGCCTTCCTTAAGCACCTGCTTCCAATCGGGCAGTTCTTCGACCGGCATGCCGCGCATACCGTTTTTCAGCGCGACGATATGGACAAACAGATAAACCGTGCCGAGATACAGGATCGCCGGGAAGATCGAAATCATGACGATTTCAAGATACGGAACCTGTGTATATTCGGAAATCAGGAATGCACCTGCCCCCATGAGAGGTGGCGTGATCTGGCCGCCGGTCGAGGCAGCGGCTTCGATACCACCGGCCTGTGCGGGGCGATAACCCAATTTTTTCATCAGTGGAATGGTAAAGGCCCCGGTGGTGACAACGTTGGCAATCGCCGAACCGCTGATTGATCCCATACCTGCAGACGCCAGCACCGCGGCCTTTGCGGGACCGCCAGCCTTTCTGCCGGTCGCCGCATAGGCCATGTCGATAAAGAATTTACCCGCACCGGTCACTTCAAGGAATGCGCCAAACAGGACGAACATGAAGATGTAAGTCGCTGCAACTCCCATCGGCAGGCCATAAATGCCTTCCTGACCAAGATAAAGCTGACCGACTAGGCGATCCACATCAGCGCCCCGGTGGCTAAGGATGCCGGGCAGCCATTCACCAAGCCATGGCAATGCACCACGTGGACCGGAAAGTGCATAGACGATTGCAACGATGCCAATCACAGTCATGCCAAGGCCAACAGCACGACGGCTGGCTTCGAGTACGGTGACGGTTGCAATGATGCCGATGATCAGATCGGTACTGGTCCAGAAACCCGCACGGTTGAAAATCTCGTCCAGATAGAAGGACAGATAGAACCCCGTAATGAACGCACCAGCCAGAAATCCCAGATCGATGACCCAGCCAAGAACGCCCCGTTTGCGGTTCGATCCGAAAACGGGGAACATCAGAAAGGCCAGAAACATCACAAAGGCCAGATGGATCGAACGCTGATAAAACAGGCCAAGCGGCTCGATCCCAGCGCCATACATCTGGAACAGTGAAAGTGCAACGGCGACAACAGAAATTGCCAGTACAACCAGTTTGGGTTGTGGCAGTTTGTCCGCCAAGGACGGAAGCGGTGCCGGTTCAGACATGAAACTTATTCCCCGGTATCAAGGCGGATGGTGACACGGGTGTGTTCAGCCATCTTTGAAAGATATATTTCGTCACCCTCTGTCGTGACGATACGATGGTCGACTGCAAGACTTCCGACGCGCAGGGCATAGGCATTGCCCGGCACAGGTTCGTCGATGTCCTCGATCCAGTATCCGCCACCTTTGGCGCTGGTCAGGACTCCACGACCCGGATAATGGCCAAGACCTGCTGCAAAATCGGGTTGGTATGTACGATGCAGGACCATCCTGCCCAGATCATCGACATAACAATCGATAACCCCGTCACCAGTGACCGAATGGTTCCAGTAAAGGCACCAGCCAGATTGGCGTGGAATTCGTGTTCTGGCCAAAACCGATCCGTCAGCTGCAATGACTTCCAGGTAGTCCGTTGCCGTACCCGGCGTGGTTTCAGCATATGGAGCTGGCCCGCTGCATGCCGATATCAGAAGGGTAAAGGCGGCCAATGCTGGCCGCCCCCAATTTAGTGAAATCATGGATAAAGCTTAGGCGGAATCGGTGAACCGGTTTCTTCGTAGTAACGAAGGGCACCCGGATGCATCGGAATCGGCGTCGAGTTCAGAGCGAAATCAACGGTGGTGTCGTTGGCAGCCGGGTGAATGGCGATCAGTTCATCAACTTTTTCAAACAGGGTTTTGGTGATCTGATAGGCCAGTTCGTCATCCATTTCTGCATTCACGAACAGAACGTTCGGGGTTGAAACGGTGTTTACCGGTGCGGTTACACCGTCATAGAGCCCTTTACGCAGCGCATAAGGTGCGAAGGTCGGTTCAGCATCAAGGGCTGCAACGATCTCCTCGTCGCTCAGAGCGATCAGCTTGATCTCACGCGTGGTTGCGAGGTTGAGGATCGAGCTGGTGGGCGGGCCGACGCTCCAGAAACCTGCATCGATATCGCCGTCACGAAGTGCGTCGGCGGTTTCGTTGAAGTTCAGGCGCTGTTCTTCGATGTCATCATAAGAAATGCCGTTGGCTTCAAGCAGGGTTTTGGCAGAAACTTCGGTGCCGGAACCTGGCGCACCAACAGAAACGCGTTTGCCTTTAAGATCGGCAAGGCTGCTGATGCCGCTATCTGCCATTGTCACGATCTGAACGGCATTCGGATAGATCGAAGCCAAAGCGCGAACATTATCAAGTTTGCGGCCTTCGAATTTGCCTGTACCCGTGAAGCCAGCATAAACAGTGTCGGCCAGACCGATTGCAATGTCACTGTCGCCACGGGAAATAAGGCCCATGTTTTCAACAGATGCACCGGTGACTTCGGCAACTGCGGTCGTACCATCAACATATTTGCTGATCAGTTCCGCAAGACCGCCGCCATACGGATAATAAACGCCACCGGTACCGCCGGTCGCGATGGAAAGCTGACTTTGGGCGAATGCCGGGGCACCGAACATCATCAGTGCTGCCGCTGCAGAAAGCAGATTCCGCAATTTCATACTTAGTCCTCCCTAGGATTAGTGTTTACTGCGTTGATAACAACAGAAACGGTCAATAAAGAAATATTGGCAGTTATCTTTTGGTATCTCCTCAGTTGCTGGTCGTCCTGTTCTCTAACGAATATGGTGTCGGGTGGGCACTTAACAGGTCGTTGGGATAATAAAGCAGTGTCCGATCCGGTCGCCAAATACGCCACGCGCAAATCGCCCGTGAAACTGATTCACAAGGATGCTGTCAGAAATCCGACAAAATGCGGTAGCGTTCAAATGCGATTGACCCGTTATCGGGCCGATCAAGCGTCATGCGATGAAAGCATGCCTTCCCGGACATTGGTTATTCTCCCTGACGAATGTTGTTTATTGTTTTGCCCTAGTGATTGGCAAACATCATGCCAACCGGGGATTCTATTTTTCTTTTTATATATCAATCAGATACAAAAATCAGCCTGATCATGTCGGCGGAATCTTGCCGATGTACCATTTCTTTTTCGGCGGATTTTTGCCGATAGACCTTATTCACAAATATCCTAACACGTTAAAGCTGCGGGACAAATTATCGCTATTCAATGGTATCACGGCGAATGTTCAGCTTTTTCATTTTTTCGTTCAGGGTGCGGCGTGGAATGTCGAGTTCGTCCATTACTGTTTTGACGTTGCCGTTATGGCGTGTCAGTGCATCGCGGATGATGTGCTGTTCGAAATGGCGAAGCTGATCTGCGAGTGATCCGGTTTTGTCGGCAGGATCGGCGGCACTATTGCCAATGCTGTTGCCAAACAGGCGCGCCCAGCGTTCTTCGGCGTTGCCGGTCAGGAGCACGTAGCGTTCCGCGAGGTTTTTGAGTTCGCGCACATTTCCCGACCATTCATGAGCCAGAAGTCCGCCCCAAAGTTTTGCCGGCGGTTTTTCATACGGGCGATCAAAATTTTCGGCCGCCCGTTCGGCAAAAATGTCAAACAGCAGCGGCAGGTCATCCTTGCGCTGGCGAAGGGGGGCGATTTGCAGTTCGAATGTGTTGATCCGAAACAGAAGGTCTTCGCGGAAACGTTTATCAGCAACGGCGGTCGGCAAATCTTCGTTGGTGGCGCAGATCAGCCGGAAATTAACCTTTACCGGGGTGTTTGACCCAAGTCGGACGACTTCGCGCTGTTCAATGACGCGCAGAAGCTTGGCCTGCAAGGCCAGCGGCATGCTTGATAATTCATCAAGAAACAGGGTGCCATTATCGGCATGTTCGATCCAACCGATCCGGCGGTTGGCTGCGCCGGTAAAGGCCCCTTTTTCATGACCGAAAAGTTCGCTTTCGGCAGTGCTTTCAGGAATGGCCGCACAGTTGACGGCAACAAATCGCCGATCATGTCGGACACTCAGATCATGGATGGCACGCGCTACAAGTTCCTTACCGGTACCGGTTTCGCCGGAAACCAGAACTGGAACTTCGGTCGGGGCGATATTGGCGATTTCGGCCTTTAGCGCACGCATCGACGGGCTGTTGCCGATCAGGCGGCTGTCAAGCGTGCCCTGTTGGGCGATTTGCGTGCGCAGGGCGCGGTTTTCGATGACAAGTTTGCGTTTTTCAATCGCGCGCTCAAGACTTTCGAGGATGTCGGTCGGCTCAAACGGTTTTTCAACGAAATCATAGGCCCCGCTTTTCATCGCTTCGACCGCCATCGGGACATCGCCATGACCGGTCATCAGGATCACCGGAATGTCACGGTCGATTGCCAGAACCGATTTGGTAAAGGCGATGCCATCAAGCTTTGGCATTTTGACATCGGTCAGGATGACGCCAGCGAAATCGGGTGTGATATCTTCAAGGGCTGAAATCGCGTCGGCATGAACACAGATGGTGTAGCCTGATAGGTCAAGCCATTGCGACAGGGAAACACGCAGGGCTTCTTCATCATCGACGATGATCACCTGTGCCGTTTGTGGTTTTGCGCTGGTCGTATCAATTTTTGAGTGCGGCATTACTTTTGCGTCCCCCGCATCAGTGGCAATTGTATTTCAAAGCAGGCCCCGCCACCCGCCCGGTTATAGGCGCGGATCGTTCCGCCAAAGTCACGTACAATCCCGTATGTCACCGAAAGCCCGAGCCCTACCCCTTGCCCCGGATCCTTGGTGGTGAAGAACGGGTCGAACAGCAAACCAAGGGTTTCCTCGCCAATGCCCGGACCGGTATCGGATATGCGAATGGTGGCCTGATCGCGTGTTCCTGACAGGTCGATGATGATCCGTTTTTTTGCCTTTGGATCCTTGTCATCGATGCTGGCCATGGCATCAAGGGCATTGCGGATGATATTGACGAAAACCTGTTCGATCCGAACCAGATCGGCATGGACAATCAGATCACCGTCAAATGCCGACTGTTCAAGCACGCAGCCCTCGTTATGCAACTGCGATGACAGCAGCTGTATCACATTATCAAGGGCGGCCCGGATATTGACGGGTTCAAGCACGCCGGTTGATTTGCGCGAGAAGGTTTTAAGTTGCCCGGTGATCGATCCCATGCGTTCGGTCAGGGCAGAAATCTGTTCGATATTGGGGCCCAGGTTTTCCGGCTTTCCGCGTTCCAGCATCAGTCTGGCACTGGCGCAAAAGGTTCGGATTGCAGCAATTGGTTGATTGATTTCATGAGCAATTGCGGCCGACATCTGACCCAATGCAGCCAGTTTACCCGCCTGAACCAGTTCATCCTGTGTGCCGCGCAATTCCGCCTCTGTCTTGCGGCGTTCGGTGATTTCCTGTTCAAGACGGGTGTTAAGCGCCTGAATGCGGGCAAATTCCATGGATTTGCGCTGGGATGCCAGTTTCAATTCACGTTCGCGCAGGAACAGCACAATCAGTATGATCAATCCCGATCCGATCAGGGTGATCAGCATGACGCTTGTGCGTCGCTCTGCGACATAGTCCATCGGTGTCAGATAAAACAGATTCCACTCACTGCCGCTGATCGGTTTGATGTCAAACAGGAAGCGTTCATTACCGATTTCAAGCAAGCCATCCTCGCCAGAAGGATTTTCATCAATGTTCAGTGACCGGAGTTCCTGACCGGAATATTGGCGATTGCGCAAGATGCGCTCACGGTCGGTTTCGGTCAGCGGGCGAATGGTGCGATATTTCCAGTCGCCGCGACTGGTTAACATGATCACACCGTCGGCATCTGAAACAAAGACTGTTTCGCCCCCGTCCTGCCAGTTCCGTTCAAGCTCATCGAGTTCAATTTTGACAGCAACCACCCCGACAATTTCGCCGGATTTTGATATCGGATGGGAAATGAACAGGCCTGATCGCCCGGTGGTCACACCGATCCCGTAGAAAAATCCTTCCTGCCCGTCGAAAGCTTCGGTGAAATAGGGTCGGAAACTGTAATCCTGACCTACGAAACTGTCGGGCGTTCCCCAGTTGCTTGCCGCGACCGTTTTGCCGGTTCGGTCCATGACATAAAGTGCGGCCGCGCCCGACCGGCCGTTGACCTTTTGCAGATATTGGTTGGCAATATCGACGGTGCCGCTTCCGGTGACGACATTGACGATTTCATGATTGCGGGCCACGACATAGGGCAGATATCGATAACGATCGACAGCGGCGCGCAATGTGCTTTCATAAAGTGCAAGGCGGGCCTGGGATGTTTGCTGTAACTGGCTGATGGCAAGGGTTTCGGTCGAATTGACAGCAAGCCAGACGACCAGTCCGGCGATGATAATCCCGGTAAAACTCAACGATGCGCGACTATAGGTGCTTAACCAGTAGAACAATCCTGCCTCTCGCGCGTTAGAGTTTGGTCTTTTGATTCAGACCGGGTGCTGTGGCGTCCGATCTGCTGACGGGGATACCGGTTTTCCTGTTCGGGTGCACGATAGTTATGTGGCATCGGGATGGGGAGTCAATAAAGACGCAGGGCAATACCGATATTGAATGTCGCTTTCCCATAGGGTGGAGCAGCAGAAATCAGGTAGGGTCTTTGTGTCGTACATGAACAAAGCCTCAAATATGCCTCAAGTGGTTATTTTTTCGCCACAATGGGATGTATTTTGTTAGGCTTGTTTCAAATTTTAATCTGTCTAACTGACGAGGTTCAGGTGAGTAAGATCGCACTTGTTGATGACGACCGTAATATCCTGACATCGGTTTCGATGGCGCTTGAAGAAGAAGGTTATGAGGTCCAGACATATTCCGACGGGTCTGAAGCGCTGCATGCGTTGACCAAGGAAGAGCCCGATCTTGCCGTGCTCGATATCAAGATGCCGCGCATGGATGGCTTGGAGCTTCTGACGCATCTTCGCAAAAAGACCCAGATGCCGGTCATTTTCCTGACATCCAAGGATGACGAGGTCGATGAATTGACCGGTCTGCGTCTTGGGGCAGATGACTATATTAAAAAGCCGTTCTCTCAGCGTTTGCTGATCGAGCGTATCCGTACCTTGCTGCGCCGTGCCGAAATCATGCGCGCAGGCGGTGTTCGCCCGAGCGGTTCGGAAGACGTTATTCAGCGCGGGGAACTGGTTCTTGATCCATCACGCCACATGTGCAGCTGGAAAGGCCAGCATGTGAACCTGACAGTGACGGAATTCCTTCTGATTCAGGCGTTGGCAAAACATCCGGGCCACGTGAAAAACCGTGATCAGCTGATTGATGCGGCATACGGCGAACATATTTATGTTGATGATCGTACCATCGACAGTCACATCAAGCGTCTGCGCAAGAAATTCCGCGAGACAGACAAGGAATTCAAGGAAATCGAAACCCTCTATGGTGTCGGTTACCGTTACCGCGATACGGCAACGGTTGCGGGTTGATAGCATAACACTCTTGTCGCAGTGCCGGGCCGGTTGGCCCGGCCAGAATTGCGGGTCTGAATGAGCGATTTACCTGCCTCGGCTGAACAGCAATCCGTGCCGCAACACGAAACCCGTGTTGCGCGGATAGAGGAACGTCACGGACTTTTTTCCCCGTTAACCTGGCGCATTCTGGCGGTGAATGCGCTGGCTCTTTTTGTGCTGGTTGCGGGTATCCTTTATCTTGGCCGTTACAAGCAGGAACTGATCCATTCCGAACTTGAAGCCATGGCCGTGCAGGCGGAAATGTATGCTGCGGCATTGTCGACGTCGGCAGTTGGGCAGGGCGATGACGCGACCAATCGGGTGAAGCTTGAAGTCGCGCGTGAAATGGTGCGCCGTCTTGTCGGGATTACCGGGGCACGGGCGCGACTGTTCGGGGCGAATGGCCAGCTGATTGCGGATAGCCGTAATGTCCGGACATTTGGCAGCGGTGCGGTTCAGGCAGAAGAGCTGCCAGCACCGGGTGAAGATGACCAGCTAGCCGAAATCATGCGCAAACTGACCGAGGGGATTCTTTCGGTTTTTGAAGGCGAGCAGCCGCTTCCGCTTTATGTCGATCCCCCGGTCGCAAGTGCCAGTGATTATCCGGAAGTACGTGCTGCCCTTGCCGGATATTCACGGGGCGTGGTCCGTGTGGATAGCCAGGGGCGCCGGGTTTTGTCGGTTTCGGTGCCAGTGCAGCGTTTCAAGCAGGTTCTGGCGTCGATCATGCTGACCAAAAATGGTGATGCGATCGAAAATGCCCTGCATGCGGTTCGGCTTGATATCCTGAAAATCTTTGTTTTTGCGTTTGGTATTACGGTTCTGCTGTCGATTTATCTGGCCGGGGTGATTACGCGCCCGCTAAACCGGTTGGCACGTGCGGCCGAACGGGTCCGGCGCAGCAAGAACCGTCAGTTTACCATCCCCGATCTTTCGGATCGTCGCGATGAAATCGGTGATCTTTCGACAACGCTTCGTGATATGACCGAAACGCTTTGGGATCGTATGGATGCGATTGAACGTTTTGCCGCCGACGTCGCACATGAAATCAAGAACCCGCTGACGTCGCTTCGCAGTGCGGTTGAAACCGCTACCCGTCTGAAAGACCCGGAACGCCAGCGCCGTCTGATGGAAATCATTGCCGAAGACGTTCAGCGCCTTGATCGCCTGATCAGCGATATTTCCGATTATTCACGCATGGATGCCGAATTGTCGCGTGCAGAAACCGAAGAAGTTGATCTGCGTGTTTTGCTGCAAACCCTTTGCGAGCTTTATAACGCCGATGCGGATGGCCCGCCGGTCAAGGCATCGGTGCCTGAAAACCTCATTGTCCCGGCCCTTGAAAGCCGATTGGTGCAGGTGTTCCGCAACCTGATTTCAAACGCGATCACCTTTACCCCCGAAGGCGGGTCGGTGCGGGTGCGTGCATGGCGGGATAAGGATCAGGCGGTGGTAACGGTCGAAGATGACGGACCCGGCATTCCCCCCGGCAAGGAAGAAGCAATTTTCAATCGGTTCTATACCGAACGCCCATCAGGCGAAAAATTTGGTCAGCATTCCGGTCTGGGACTTTCGATTTCCAAACGCATCGCCGGGGCGCATAACGGCGACCTGACAGCGACGAACCGAATCCTCGATGGCGAGGTCAAAGGCGCGATCTTTACCCTGCGCTTGCCGCTTGAAGAAGGTGTGTAATCCGTCAAATTGCCGGTAATTTCTATCCATGAGGATAGACCTGCATGTTTCACGTTTGACAAGCCGGTATCACCCGCGCATCGTTTTGGCCGCTATGACACAAATCCATGCAAATTGTGTCGCGCTTGGGTCCTATGCGATTTTGTTGCGCGGGCCATCAGGCAGCGGCAAATCCAACCTTTCGCTGCGGCTTGTCCGGGCCGGAGGGCGGCTTGTTTCTGATGACAGGACCGACATTTTGGCGCGCGATGGCAAGCTGATTGCCAGCGCGCCGACACAGATTGCACGATTGTGCGAAGTGCGCGGGATTGGTATCGTCCGCGGGCTTGCCCATCAGGCAGCAGGCGATGTGAGGGTTTTGTTCGATCTGGTGACCGATCCGGCCGAGGTGGATCGGATGCCCGAGCCCCGTTTTGAAACGTTTTATGGTATTTCGATTCCGTCATGGAAAATCTGGCCATTCGATATGGCAGTCGACGCCAAGATTGAGGTCGCCTTGTCCTTGGCAACAGGTGAGATGCAGCTCGAAACATGACCGATGCAGACAATGCAATAGGCCCGATAAACACCGATGGCGGCACCGGCGAGAATAGCGAGGATACGCGACTTGTCCTGGTGACCGGGGTTTCCGGTGCCGGACGAACGACGTCGCTGAAAATCTTCGAGGATTTCGGCTTTGACGCGGTCGACAACCTGCCGTTGCGGTTGCTGCCAGCTCTGCTGAGCGGGGGGACCGACCTTGATCAGCCGCTGGCGATTGGCCTTGATATCCGTACGCGCGATTTCGGTGTCGATCAGTTTGTCAACATCGTCAGCTCTTTGCGCGAGCAACCTGGCGTTAACCCGATGGTGGTTTTTGTCGATGCCGAGACAGGCATTTTGCAGCGTCGCTTTACCGAAAGCAGACGACCCCATCCTTTGACCCATGACCGGCCGCTTGTCGATGCGATTGAACATGAAAAACGCCTGATGGCGCCGATTGCGGCGACGGCGGACATGATTATCGATACCTCGCGGCTTAAATCGGCCGAGCTTCGCAAGATCCTTCAGGACCAGTTTGCGATTGGTGAAAAGGATGCGATGGCGATCTTTGTCAAAAGCTTTTCGTTCCGTCAGGGCGTGCCCGGCGAAGCCGACCTTGTTTTTGACGTTCGTTTTCTGCGTAACCCACATTATGATCCCGAACTTCGTTTGCTGACCGGGCTTGATGACCGGGTTGGTGCCTATATTGAAACGGATCAGGATTTCGCCGGTTTCATGGATCGGTTAAAAGGCCTTATCGGCCCTGTTCTGCCGCGTTATGCGCAGGAAGGGAAAAGCTATCTGACCATCGCGGTCGGTTGTACGGGCGGCCAGCATCGTTCCGTTTATATCGCGCGCATGCTAAACGACTGGATTGCCGGTCTGGGATATGATGTTCATCTCAGTCATCGTGACAAGCCAGATGAACCAAAAACGGGGGAGTGAATTGATGGAGAAAACGGCATGATCGGGATGGTGCTCGTCACCCATGGCGATCTCGCGAAGGAATTCGTATCGGCCTTGCAGCATGTTGTCGGCGAACAGGAAAATGTCGCTGCCGTCTGCATCGGACCGGACGACGACATGGAACAACGCCGTGCCGACATTCTTGCGAGTGTCGAGGCTGTCGACGATGGCAAGGGTGTTGTGCTGTTGACCGATATGTTCGGCGGAACACCGTCGAACCTGGCGATTTCCATTATGGAACAGGCCAATGTCGAAGTGATCGCAGGGGTTAATTTACCTTTGTTGATCAAACTGGCATCGGTGCGCATCGATGGCACGCTGGCCGAAACGGTCAATGCAGCGCAGGAAGCGGGCCGGAAATATATCAATGTGGCGTCGCGCCTGCTAAGCGGCGAGGAATAAACAACAAAAACAGAAGTTCGGGCGATCGGGGATGGCCCGGATCTTTTGAAAGTTTGCCGACGGGGACTTGAAGTCGGGACTAAGGCGGGACAAATATGGCGCAGACGGAAAAGCGGATCGTAACCATCAGCAATCAACGCGGATTGCACGCGCGGGCGGCCGCAAAATTTGTTAAACTTGCCGGTGAATTCGAATCTCGGATCATGGTTCGCAATCGCGGAACAGAGGTTTCGGGCGTATCGATCATGGGGCTTATGATGCTTGCAGCATCGACTGGCACGGAAATCGAGATCGAAGCATCAGGCCCGGATGCCAAAAAGGCGATTGATGCGCTTAACGAACTTGTTGATGCCAAGTTCCACGAAGAATAATACGCAGAATGAATAGAATTTCCGCATAGGCGGGAACGGGAATTTCTGGAAACAACAAGAACGAGTTGGCAGCAAACCAGGCTTGCAAGTTCCACCAAAAGACCAGACCACAATCGATGACCAGTCGCCGTCCGACCGCCGGGTAATTACCGGGCTTGGGGCATCGGGGGGGATTGTAATAGGTCGGGCCTTTGTCATGGACCGGCAATATGTCGATGTCAGTCGCGCGCGTATCGATGCGGCGGCCATCCCGACGGAAACCGAACGTCTGCATAAAGGCGTTTCGGAAAGCATTGAACAGCTTAAACGTCTTAAATCGCAATCAGCCAATGTTGGTGGGGCCGCGTCCGAGGAACTTGGTTTTCTGCTGGATGCCTATGTTCATATGCTGACCCAGTCGCGCCTTGTGCGCGGTGCTGAAGAGCTGATCCAGACGCGTAAAATGAACGCCGTGCACGCTGTTAGCGAAGTTATTGACGCCATCGCGACCCAGTTTTCCGGTATTGATGATCGTTACATCGCTTCGCGGGCGTCTGACATCCGCGAGGTTGGCCTGCGTCTGATGCGGTGCCTGATCGGGGAAACTGACCGGGCATTTGAAACTGCGCCCAAAGGTGCCATTCTGATCGCCGAGGAAGTCAGCCCGGCCGATATGGCGCGCCTTCAACCCGGCCAGATTACAGCGTTTGTCACCGCGCTTGGCGGGGCGGAAGGCCATACCGCGATCATGGCCCGGTCGCTTGGCATTCCAGCGATTTTGGGTGCGGCCGATATCATTCGCGGGGTTTCGGGCGGTGATCTGATCATTGTTGATGGCGGTCGGGGTGAAGTTATCCTTCGTCCGACCGAGGATGATCTGGCCCATTATAGCCAGCGTCGCGAAGACTGGCGGGCGGCACGCGCCAAGCTGGTGAGTCTGCGCGATGTCCCATCGGCGACCCGCGATGGGGTCGAAATTGACCTGCATGCCAATATCGAATTGCCCATTGAACTGTCGGCAGCATTGGAAAACGGGGCGACCGGTATCGGGCTTCTGCGCAGCGAGTTCATGTTCATGAACAAGGACTATCTGCCGGACGAAGACGAACAATATGCTGAACTGGCCGATATCGTGACCCGGATGAATGGCAAGCCGGTGACGATCCGCACCCTTGATATCGGTGGTGAAAAGCTTGCGGTGTCATTGCAGGCAGAAATCGGATCCGGCCCGAACCCGGCACTGGGACTGCGTGGTATTCGGTTGTCATTGCGCAAGCCCGAATTGCTTGAAACACAATTGGCTGCGATCCTGCGCGCATCCCTCCATGGTTCTGTCCGGGTGTTGATACCGATGGTGGTTAGTGTTCATGAAATGAGCCGTGTACGTCAGATTTACCAATCGGTCGCAAAGCGACTGCGCAAGGAAGGTCATGCCATCCCGGATGTTCTGCCGCCGTTGGGTGCCATGATTGAAATACCGGCCGCCGCACTTGCGATTGATGCCTTGGCACGTGAAAGCGATTTCTTTGCCATCGGGACTAACGATCTGACGCAATATACGTTGGCGATTGATCGTAGCGACGATCAGGTGGCCGGGCTTTATGACCCGCTGCATCCGTCGGTTTTGCGCCTGATCCGTGATGTGATCAAATCATCGCAGGATCGCGACATCCCGATCAGTGTTTGCGGTGAAATGGCTGGTGATCCGCGATATACGCCGCTTTTCCTTGGCTTTGGGTTGCGTAATCTGTCGATGTCATCGGTTAGTCTTTTGCCGGTCAAACAGCGCCTGCGGCGACTTGATACCCGTAACACAGAACAGCAGGCAGCACGCGTGATGGAACAATGGGATTCAGCGCGCATCGCCATGATGCTGGATGATTTCAACGATCTTGCCTGACCGGCGATCATAATACCTAATAAATCAATCGGTTATGGAATGAGCCCATATAGCATGGGCGCTGTGTATCTGCGTTTATTTTTCCGGCATTGAAAATTCATCAAAGAAAAGACTTGAAATCGATATAAAGAAATCTTTATATGTCTTCTATCGCGAACGGGAAAACCGTCGCACAGGAATTTTCGGGCGTATCTGCAAGACCATGTGGTCGGCAGTTGCGCTGTTTTTGTTTGATTGGAGACGACATGTCGAACTTTACCGATTGCAAGGTCGCAGACATCTCGCTGGCCGCATGGGGCCGCAAGGAAATCGCGATTGCCGAAACCGAGATGCCGGGCCTGATGGCGCTGCGTGAAGAATATGGCGCGGCCAAGCCGCTTGCTGGCGCGCGCATCGTCGGTTGCCTGCACATGACCATTCAGACTGCGGTTCTGATCGAAACCCTGACAGCACTTGGTGCAGAAGTTCGCTGGTCGTCGTGCAACATCTTCTCGACCCAGGATCAGGCTGCTGCTGCGATTGCGGCAACCGGCGTTCCCGTCTTTGCCTGGAAGGGCGAGACCGAGGAAGAGTTCTGGTGGTGCATCGAGCAGACCATCACTGGCCCGAACGGCTGGAAACCGAACCTGATCCTTGATGACGGCGGCGATGTTACCCAGCTGATCCACGACAAATATCCGGAACTTCTTGAAGACATCAAAGGTCTTTCCGAAGAAACCACCACCGGTGTGCATCGCCTGTATGAAATGGCGAAAAAAGGCACGCTCAAGGTTCCGGCGATCAACGTCAATGACTCGGTCACCAAGTCGAAATTCGACAACCTGTATGGCTGCCGCGAAAGCTTGGTTGATGGCATCAAACGTGCAACCGATGTCATGGTTGCCGGTAAAATCGGTGTGGTCGCAGGTTTTGGTGATGTTGGCAAAGGTTCGGCTGCGTCGCTGCGCAGCCAGGGTGCCCGCGTTCTTGTGACTGAAATCGATCCGATCTGCGCGCTTCAGGCCGCAATGGAAGGTTACGAAGTCACCACCATGGAAGATGCCGCACCGGTTGGTGATATCTTTGTCACCACCACGGGCAACATCGACATCATCACGCTCGACCATATGCGTGCGATGAAAGACCGTGCAATCGTTTGCAACATCGGTCACTTCGATTCTGAAATTCAGATCGGTTCGCTGCGCAACTACAAGTGGGACAATGTCAAGCCGCAGGTCGACGAAGTCGAATTCCCGGATGGCAAACGTCTGATCGTTCTGGCCGAAGGCCGTCTGGTCAACCTTGGTTGCGCAACCGGTCATCCGAGCTTCGTGATGTCGGCATCCTTTACCAACCAGGTGCTGGCCCAGATCGAACTGTGGAAAAACCACGCGAACTACGAAAACAAGGTCTATGTCCTGCCGAAACACCTCGACGAGAAAGTTGCCGCCCTGCATCTCGACCGTCTTGGCGTGAAACTGACCAAGCTTTCGAACGAACAGGCCGAATATATCGGCGTGCCGCAGGCTGGTCCGTTCAAGCCGGATCATTACCGCTACTAAGCGCAATCGCGTTTTGCATCAAAGCCGGTCCGTTCATTCGGACCGGCTTTTTTGTATTTTACGGGGGCGTGTTCGGGTAAGAAAGAGAACACCACAACAGGGAAGCAAGCCATGCCCCAGCTTGAAATCGAATATTCCGCCAATTTGCCAATTGCCGGGCAGCTTCGCGGTTTGGCGATCAGCCTGCATCGTGAAATTGCCAAGGCCGCCGATGCCGATCTGGAAAGTTTCAAAACACGTTTATCGCCACTTGAAAATGTCGTGATTGCTGATGGCGGGCCAAAGCATGGCATGGTGCATCTTGATGTGCGGCTGTTGTCGGGGCGCTCTGACGATGTCAAACATGCCGTTGGTGCCATCGCACTTGAAACCGTGCGCGCGCATCTGGAAAATCTGGTCGGGAATTTCGATGTACAGTTTACTGTTGAAGTCCATGATCTGGACCGGGCCAATTACCACAAGCATGTGGCGAACGCCTGACGGCCCGATCGGGTTTGCAGTTACATCAAAAGTGCTTCATGGATCGGGTGATCGGGGCCGTAACGATCATTCATCAGTTTGATCAGCTCGCGCGAAAACTGCTTGCCTGCATCCAGCAGGGAACGGAGTTCGGTGTCACTGCGATCATTCGGGCCGACTTTTTCAAGCCGTTTGCGGACATCCGGATCGCTCAGTTCGCGCAGAAACCGGTCATAGAGTTCGAGCGCGGGAAGGCTTTTGTCACCAAAAACCGTTTGAACACGTGTGATCGGCGGTAACTGCAAAAGTTCCGACAGTTTCGCCCGTTTACCGATATAATCACGACCTGCGGTTTCCGCGGCTGCGATAATGCCGCCGAAATAAAGCATCTTGCGCGAGAAGACGAGTTTAAGGCGTCTGGGGGCCCATGCCTTGCTGGCGTCGCCTTCGCGGGTTTTGATTTCGAAATCGACGCTGATGGTGCGGTAATAGCGGATGACGTCATTGACCAGAAAACGCGCGATGGATTCCCGTGTAACCGTTTCGGTGACGTAGTTGGCAATCAGTTCGTCAAAGAAGGCACGTTTGCCGACTTCGTTATAAAGCCATTCACATTCCAGCAGAAAGAGCAGGCGGCGTGTGGTGATCGAATTGGTGTCGCCATCAAGGCCGATGCGGTTGACCAGTTCCTCGGCCGGGACATAGGATGAAAACGGTCCGTTAACGGCCGCCTTTTTGGTCACCATGGCACCAAGAATTTCGGAAACGTCACGGTGGGGGGCCAGATCACGGTCAACTTCACGACCGATGATGAAGTAATCCAGATCCGATTGTTCTGATGCCTCGTGCCGACCGAACGACCCGGTAACGACAACGCAGAAAGCGCTGCCATGCAGCTGATTGGCGAGTGCGCTTCGCATCTCGTCGAGCCGCTTTGCGGTATAGGCCTGATTACTGGCGATGGTATCTGGCAACAAGGTTGAAATGATTCCGTTGAATGCGGCAATTAATTCAGTATCGACCTAAAGGTGAAAGATTAAAACCGCGTTTATGGGATAACTGCGGAGTCCCTTGTAAAACCGGACCGGATTTCACAATCCGGCAGAGGCTTGGCACATAATTGCCATTACTTGCCGATAAAACGGCCTTAAAGGCGAATAACCATGTGCCATATGTCGTTTGTCGGGGCCGTTGGCCAAAAGACCTTTTGCATATTTCCCCGATTGGAAATCACCTTGGATTATGGAGAAGTCCGATCAAAAATCTTCATCGCACCCTGCTTGCCGTTCCGCTTCTTGGCCTGATGGCAATGCCTGCCTTTGCCCAGTCTGCCGATATGAAATCGCCCGAGGAGATGAAGGATATGGAACCCGATGCGTTGCGCGACGGGATCGAAAACCGCCATCCATCGGCCTATTACATTCTGGCAGCCAAGCAGTTTAATGCAGGCGAACGTGATGACGCGGTTTTCTGGTTCTATACCGGTCAGTTGCGCTATCGCACGCTTTTGGGCTGCAATCCCGATCTCGCCCCGGATCAGGATCCGGCATTGTTCGCGTCCCTGAACGAAACCGTCGGTCGCCCACTTAATGGGTATGCCTTTGGGGATGTGGATGAACTAAGCAGCACGATCGAGGATGTCCTCGAATGGGATGCCGCGCATGCCAATGGCTATGTCGCCAAAGCCGAATGCGAACAGGTCATTACTGCCGAGCGCGCCGGACTGGACGAGTTGCGTGAAATGATCGTCGCCAAGGCAGATGAAATCCGCAAGCAGCGCGAAGAAAACGGGCTGGAAAACCGGTAAATCATTTTACGAAGATTTATAAAAGCCCGGTCCGCGTGCCGGGCTTTGTCTTTGGCTGGATGTGTTGACGGGAAGTTTGGAAACGCGATAGCGTCATGAAATTGTTATCCGGTTCCTGGTGGCAGTTGCCCCGCATATCTCGTGAAAGATTACCATGGAAATTTCCGATCTCCCGTTCGGCACGACCGACTGGTCGTCAATCACGCCAACCGAGCATTCCGGCGATACCGGCATGGCATATTGGCGCACACAGCAATTTGGCCCGATCCGGGTGCGGATGGTGACTTATACGCCGGGTTATCTTGCCGATCATTGGTGCAAGAAGGGCCATATCCTGCTGTGCCTTGAAGGTGAATTGGTCACCGAACTGGAAGACGGGCGGGTTTTCACCCTTACACCGGGCATGAGTTATCAGGTGGCTGATAACGCCGAGGCCCATCGTTCATCAACAGAGCCGGGTGCCACATTGTTTGTCGTTGACTGACATTGAATATCTGGCGGCCCAGGTTTGTCAGGGCCGCCAGATATTTTCAGGTCAAATATTGCCCGCAGTTGCCAGGTGGCGCTGGCGCCTGCGTATTTGCAGTATCAGTGCCAGCAACGTCACGAATACAAGGACGATGCCATATCCTTCGGCTGTTCTGACAAGGCCGAAGACGGATACCATCCTGCCGGCCAGCAGTGCCGGAATACAGAATGACAGATAGGACATCACGTAAAACGCTGCCATCAGGCCACCGCGTTCGTGTGGCTGCGCGCGGGGCAATAGGGTTCTGACCGATCCAAGGAAGCTGGCACCAAAGCCAAACCCGGCCAGAAGTGACCCGGCTAGAAAAAGCCAAAGCATTCCCAATCCGATACCCGAAACCGATACTGCAATGCCCAGTGTCTGAATGAATGTTCCGGCAAGAAGGGCATCAGCCGGTTGTCTTTTTTGCGCAAACAGAACGGACACAGCACCCGACAACATCAGGCAGGCGACCGCAATTCCGCCGCTCAGAGATGGTGGAGCATTGGTTGCGCTGGCGATGACGGATGGCGCAAGCGACAGATAAAATCCACCCAGTGCCCATGCACTGCCATTTGCCGGGGCAATTTCCAGCATGGTTGATCGTGCCGCTGGGGGGACAAAAACCCGCGGTGTCAGGGACCTTAGAACGCCAGGTCGGTGTGCCGCGGTTTCGGGTAAGCCCCAAAGAAACAGGGCCAGCACAATCATCAGCAGCATCAAACCGATATAGCTTAGATGCAGGGGCATAGGGGCATATTCAACCAGAGCGCCGGCAATGACAGCACCGCTGGCAAGGCCAAGCAGGGGGGCGATGCTGTTGGTGATTGGCCCTTTGTGGTGGTCATTGTCAAAAAGTGCCGCGCCAAGGGCGGCAGTGGCAAGACCGGTGGCAAAGCCCTGTACCGCGCGTGCGATTAGCAGCATCGTAAGATTTTCCGCCGTGATAAAAAGGCTCATTGCCGCGATTTCAATTATCAGGGCGGCGAAAATAACCGGCTTGCGTCCGACAAAGTCGGAAGATGATCCGAAGACCAGAAGTGAAATCAGTAACGTCAGAACATAGATCGCAAAGACCAGTGTCAGCATGGTTGGCGAGAAATGCCAGTTCTGTTGATAAAGCTGATACATCGGCGTGGGGACCGATGACGCAGCGGTAAAGATGATAATGACAAAAGCCAGAAACCATCTGGCCGGTGCATTTGTCGGTGGTGACGACGGGGCGTGCATGGGAACGTCCTTAAAGCGAAATATTTGCGTTTAATGCAGTTTGCGTGAAATTCTCGCTTAACGCAAATTATTTGTGTTAAGGTCGGTTTCATGAAAGTCCACAAAGGCATACGCACTGGTGGCCGTAGTGCTCGCGTCCAGAAGGCAGTTCATGAAGCGGTTCATGAACTGTTATCGAGTCATGATCGCGAGGCTCTTACGGTGCCGATGATTGCACAGATGTCGGGTGTAACACCGTCAACGATTTACCGTCGCTGGGGTGATTTGCCATCCTTATTGGCGGATGCGGCACTGGATCGATTGCGCCCGGATGACGATCCGGTGGATACCGGGGCGCTTGCGACCGATCTTAAACAGTTCGCAGAAGCCTATCTTGATGAAACCGGTTCCGAGCTTGGCAAGACGATGCTTCGTGATGTTGTTGCATCCGGGGATAACGGCACGACGATGCGTTGCGCGGAAATTGCGCGGTGCCGACTGGCGGTGATTGTCGAACGCGCGCAAAAACGCGGACAATGGACCCCCAGCGTCGATCAGCTGGTTGACGGTATTATCGCACCCATGACCTATCGCATTCTGTTTGATCGGCAACCGCCAACCACGAAAGAGCTTTTCGTCATGGTTGATCGATGCCTGATCCGTGAAAAAGTCGAAAAACCGAAAGACTGAAGGTTTCGGGAATTACCCCAGATACACCTGACTTGACGGATAGGAAATGCGCGGCGGAACACGACGGGCAAGGAAGAATCCCAGTGTCAGAGGTCCGACACGGCCAATGAACATGATCAGTTCGATCACGATCCGGCCCAGTGTATCGAGTTCGCCGGTCGTCCCGCGCGAAAGACCGACCGTGCCAAAGGCCGACGTCACTTCAAAGACAAGATCAAGAAAATCGCCATCGTGGGACATGGTGATCAGAAAGATACCGCTCATGACGACGAACATGGAAATCATCGTCAGGGCCAGCACCTTCATCACTTCTTCAAGGCCGATGCTGCGCCCAAAGGCATGCAGCTGATTATGGCGTTTGAAAAAGGCGATGGTTGCCAGAACCAGTACGATAAAGGTGGTGACCTTGATCCCGCCGGCTGTTGATGTACTGCCCGCCCCGATCACCATCAGAAGGATGAACATCAATGCGGTGGTGTCGTGAATGGATCCGATATCGACCGTGTTGAACCCGGCAGTGCGGGTTGTCAGACCCTGAAACCAGCTGATTTGAAGTTTGTCGATCGGGTTGGCAAAAGCCCCGAGCGTGTCGGGATTGTGCCATTCAAGGATGGCAAACATCGTGACAGACCAGACGATCAGAATGGCAGAGCCGGTCAGCATCAATTTGCTGTGCAGGGATAAATGACGCCAGCCGCGATGAATCCACAGATCGGAAATCACGCTGAACCCGATCCCGCCAATCAGAAGCAATGTCGGGATTGTGAGGTTGATCACCGGGTTTGTAGCCCATCGGCTCAGGCTGTCGGGCATAAGGGCAAAGCCCGCATTGTTGAAGGCCGATACCGAATGGAATACCGCAAACCACGTTCCGCGTGCCCAGCCAAAATCGGGGACAAAAACGGTCAGCAACAGGATGCCGCCGATCAATTCACAGAAAAGCACAACGGCAAGGATCGTTTTGACCAGCCCCACGAGCTGATGCAGCGAGGTCTGGTTCAAATCTTCGCGCAGGAAGCTGTGATGACGCAGACCAATTGGCAAGCCAAGTGCGGATAAAACAAGGGCTGCAAATGTCATAAGACCAAGACCGCCAAGCTGGATCAGGATCAGGATGATAGCTTGCCCGAACAGCGTGAAGCTTGACCCGGTATCAACCACGGCAAGGCCGGTGACGGTGACGGCGGACGTGGCCGTAAACAAGGCGTCGGAAAAGCTGATCGGATGGGTGACCGCAACAGGGAGGACCAAAACAACAGCGCCGATCAGGATCAAGGCCAGATACAGGATGGCTAGCAAAAGCGGCGGTGGTATTCGGATCAGTTTTCCGGTGCGGTTCGGAAAATAAAACGGCATGGCTCAGATGCCGTCACTGAAGTCGCGCAAATTCTGGCGGCGACCAAGGATCAGGATCTTGTCACTGGCTTCCATCGTGACGGTCCCGGTATCACAGCCGATAAATTCCGATCCGCGCAAAATGCCCAGGCACCGCAGTTCGTGGGACTTTTCAAGATCAAGCGACTCAATGGTTTTGCCCGCCATGCTTTCCGGAACTTCCAGATTGATGACATGCATGCCGTTACCAAGACTAAGGTAATCGCGTACGGCGGGGTTATGCAGTTTCTGGGCGATGTGCTGGCCGATTTCCTGTTCGGGCAAAATGACCCGGTCGGGTTCAAGTTTGGTCAGGATGCGATGATGCGTTTTGTTGATCGCCTTTACCCAGACGGTTTTGACCCCCAGCATTTTGACATTCATCGTGCACAGGATATTGGCTTCAAGGTCTTCGCCAATGGCAATCAGGGCGACGTCATATTTGTCGACCCCGGCCTCACGGAGGGCTTCTTCATCGCGGCCATCGGCGATGATCGCTTCGGACAGGACATCCGACAGGGCGGCGACGGATTTCTCGTTAATGTCGATGCCAAGGACGTGATTGCCACTTCGTGCCAAATCGGTCGCAACCGTGCTGCCAACGGTTCCAAGCCCGATGATGACAAAGGTTCGGTTGCGCTTCTTTTCGGCTTTGGGGGCCATATCGGTTACTCCCTTTGCAATGGATTGCCCGATGCAGCGAAATTCGCACGGCACTGTTATGTCCGAAGGACAAGCATATCAGTCAAACAGACTTGCTGCAGCAGCCTGTTGTGCGGGATCGGTCAGATTGCCGACACGGCGCAGGAACGAGTTCTTTTCCTCGTAATAGCGTTTGCCAAGATCGGCAAAGCTTTTGACCTCGGCATTGGTATTGATGTGAAATTCGCGCTTGGGCACTTTGGTTGCGGTTTCATCCATCAGGACCGCGCTGATTTCCGGATCGATAACATCGGCAACACCGTCAAGCTCGATCCGGTTTTTCAGACTGAACAGAAACTTTTTGAAAGCCGGATGGCGCTGCAAAAATGCTTTTTCGGTCAGAAGGAAATCATTGGCGGCAAAGTCGGGTGCGTTTTTGACAACGAATTCGCGGCAAAGATGATCGGTGGCAAAACACATCGGGCCGAAAATGAAATTGCGATAGATGTCTTCTTTAAGCTGCCAGAACTTATCAAGGCGTTTCAGGGCATCTTCATCAAGCTTTACCGCCGCCTCAAGCAACAGGCGCGGATGGCAATGGACATAGTTCGGATGCACATAGGTCTTGGTCCGGCTGATGCCTTCGAGTGTGTCGATATTGACCGGACCCGACAGCAGGCTGGCATGGGGGTGGGTCGATTTTTTCGACAGAAGGGCAATGACCTCGTCCGGATCAACACCGTGTTTCACCAGTAAATGATTGACCGAAAGATCAAGCTGAACTTCGCCGGTGATGATCTTTTCGGTCAACTGGTGATGGTTCAGGTTGAACCGGCGGGCAAATTCCGGTTCCAGCGTATGGGAAAACGGACCATGGCCGATATCATGCAAAAGGGCCGCTGCCCCCAGAAGGTCGCGGTCGGCTTCCGAAAGACCCATCAGGCGGCAATATTGCTGCGACAGCAGGGCAACACCAATGGTGTGGTCGTATCGCGAATGGCGGATATTGGCCGGGCGTCCGTTGGGGTGGAACAGGTAATCAATCGCCCCCAGAAACGAAATTTCCCGCAGCCGTTCAAACGCGTGTGACGCGATCAGCTTTTTATGCAGCGGACGATCAAAGGCCGATGCGATCTGCGAACGTTTGAAATGATAGTTATATTGCGGCGCGTCGCGAAACAGCAGTTCCCATTCGGCGATGTCATCGGCGTTGAAATTGGTGTCGAACAGATCGCGCATTTCCGGTCCCGCCGGTTTGGCTGCGGCAGACTCCTTTTGGGGCGCGGCCGGTCTGGCTGCCACGCGCGGCGCAAAAAGGTCTAGCTGCGGTTTGGGACTCATTTTTGAAATGACGAGATCGTTATAGCTGTTGTTTCGACAATAGCGCAGACATAGCCCGATTTGGGGTATATGTCATCGCGGATTTTCCTGCGATCACGGGCGTTCGGCCGGGTATCGGGAAAACGTCGTGAAACAGTGGTAAAAGCAAGACGTTTTCACCATAATAATAGCTCATAAACACAAACGGTTAACAACACGTGACACGGGCTACATCCAACCATCAAAGGGGGAAAGAACCAATTGGTTCCCGCAAAGGGGGATCAAACAGGTTTGGTTTGTCCAGACTGTGGCAATGGGGATGCTATGGTCTGACGTCGCTTTTCATCGCAGCCGACCTGCATGCACAGGAAAAATTCCGTGTTGGCAGCGCACCGGAAGCCGCGCCGAACGCGGGCACTGTACCAGACGGGGCCTCGATCTTAGGCAGTTTTGCTGATCTGAGTGATCGCGATTGGCTGGTTGTTGGTTTGGCGGCAATTGGTGGTGCTGCGATTGCCGGGGGAATCGGGTGGCGATTATCGCTGCGCATGCGCCGCCATCTTGAAGAGGCGGAAGATCACGAATCCGAATTGGCGGATTCGACCGAACAATTTACCCATCTGTTCTATGCCGGGCCGGACCCGGTTTATTATTGGAGCCAGGCCGGCTTTGCCGAGGGGGCAAGCCCGTCGCTGAAACGTGCGTTCCAGCTTGGCAAGGATGGGCGTTTCCCCGATGTGCTCGACCAGTTGCGCGATGATGATGCCAGGACCCTTAAGGAACGTGTGCGAAACCTGAAATCCACCCACGAGCGGTTTGAGCTTTGGGTAACAGCTGTTGATGAACGCAAGTTCCACGTCACCGGGGCGATGGCACGCAAGGACCGGACTTCACCGGTTCTGGCCCATGCGCTTTGGTTCCGTGATGAAACCCGCCATACCCGTGAACGCGAAAGCCAGTTCGGCGATTTTACCGCGCTCAAACGCGAAGTCAGCGGGTTGCGGCTTTTGATTGATAGTCTTCCGTTTCCGGTGTGGCGGCGCGATGGCGATTTGCGTTTGATTGATTGTAATGCGGCCTATGCGACCGCGGTGGAACTCGACACGGTCAAGGATGCGCTTGCCAGACAGGCGGAACTAGGCGGCGGGGTGATCCCCGATAAGGGCAGGTCATTGGCGGCGTCGGCATTGCGCAACGGCGAAACCATGACACGCGATTATCATATCGTGATCAAGGGTGACCGGAAGCTTCTGCGCATTACCGAATGTCCGTCGCAAACGCCCGAAGACCTTGATGGTCTGATTGGCTTTGCGATTGATTGCACTGCGATCGAGGAATTGCAATCGGACCTGTCGCGTCATATTCGTGCCCATGCTGAAGTATTGGAAAACCTTGGAACCGCGATTGCGATTTATGGCGGTGACAAGCGGCTTATCTTCTTTAACACCGCGTTCACCAAACTTTGGGACATGGATGAGGATTGGCTCTGGGCGGAACCGTCGCTTGATGATGTGCTGCGCCGGATGCGCGATGAGCGCAAACTGCCTGAAGTCACCGACTTCACGCAGTTCCGCAATATTGAAAACCAGCGCTTTACCGATCTTCTCAAGCCAGAAGAAGATTTGATGCATTTGCCAAACGGCATGACCTTGCGCCGGTTCATTTCACCGCATCCGTTTGGCGGACTGATGTTTGCGTTCGAGGATGTCACCGACAAGCTGGTCCTCGAAAGCAGTTACAACACCCTGATCGCGGTTCAGCGCGAGACGCTTGAAAACCTGCATGAAGCGGTTGGCGTGATCAGTGGCGATGGCCGGTTGCGGCTTTACAATCACGGTTTTGCCGATGTCTGGGGCCTCGAAGACAGCTTCCTTTCAGGTGCGCCCCATATCAGCGAAGTGGTCGAAGAAGCCCGTGATTACTGGCACGAGCGCGAAGACTGGGACAAATTCAAAAGCCGGATGGTCGCGCGTATCACCAACCACGAGCCCATGAGCGGCCGTATCGAACGTGCCGATAACAGCATCATCGATTTTGCCATTGTACCGCTGCCTGACGGGGCGGTGATGATGTCTTATATCGATGTCACCGACACGATCCGGGTCGAACGGGCGCTTCGCGAACGCAACGAAGCGCTGCGTACAGCCGATCAGATGAAATCGGACTTCATTTCGACCGTATCGCGCGAGCTCACTAGGCCGCTTGACCATATCAATGGCGAGGCAGATCGCCTTATTCCGCATTTACAGGGTAATGTCGCGCAGTCGGTTGAAACCATCCGGGCCGAAGCCCAAAGCATGCTGGCACTGGTGGATGACATGCGTGACTTGGCAACGCTGGGATCAGGGCAGGTCGCGCTTGAACTTGATACGGTCGATCCAAGGCGTTTGTTACGCTCCCTTGAAGCACTTACGCGGGCGCGTCTGGCGGAGCTTAACGTTTCGCTACGCCTTTACTGTTCGCGCAATATCGGCTGGATGATTGCCGATGAACGCCGCCTTAAACAGGCATTGTTCATTCTGGTGACCAACGTGCTTCGTACCGCCCCCGAAGGCAGTGAGGTTTCCGTGGTTGCCCGTCGTCGGGGCGAGGATATCGATATCAGCATTTCACTGTCGGACGAGGCACCGCAACCGATGCTGTTTGAAGGATTGCGCGAGGGAGAATCGCCATCTGCGCGGCGTGCGCTTGGCATGGCAATGGTGCGCGCGGTGGTCGAAATCCACGGTGGCCGGGTCAAGGTCAGCCGGGATGGTCATGAAATTTCCTGTATCCTGCCCGCGGGTGAGGAAAGCGATCTGGAATGAAAAAAGGCGCCCCACCGGGCGCCTTTCGCATTCTGGATATACCAACAGTCATCAAACCCTGAACGGCACTTCCTTGCCGGCAATGAAAGCATCGATGTTATCAAGGGCTCTGAACCCCATGGCGTTGCGTGTTTCCACAGTTGCCGACCCCAGATGGGGCAACAGGAACGTATTGGGCAGATCGCGATAGGTCGGTTCGATATTCGGTTCCCCGGCAAAAACATCAAGCCCGGCGGCGGTCAGTTTGCCCGATTTGAGTGCCGCAATCAGATCCTTGTCATTGACGACATCGCCACGTGCCGTATTCACAATGATGGCCCCATCTGGCAGCTTGGCGATAAAATTGCGATTGACCATACCGCGTGTTTCCGGTGTCGACGGGCAATGCAGCGACAGGAAATCGCAATGGGGGAGCAGGTCATCAATGGATGGGTGATAGGTCGCGCCAAACTCCTGTTCTTCGGGGAGCTGTCGGCGGTTGAAATAATGGACTTCCATATCAAAACCGCGTGCACGCTTAGCAACCGCCTGTCCGATCCGGCCCATGCCGATAATGCCCAGTTTCTTGCCGGTAACCTGCGTGCCCATCATATGCGTCGGGCGCCAGCTTGACCAGGTTGCATTGCGGACTTCGGCCTGGCCTTCGCTGGCACGGCGCGCGGCACCCAGAATAAGAAGCCACGCAATATCCGCCGTTGCATCGGTCAGAACCCCGGGGGTATTGCCGATGACGAAACCGTTGGCCTTTGCCGCGGCCAGATCAATATGGTCGGTGCCCACCGAAAAGGTGGCAACGATGCCGACCTTTTGGGGTAGCGCTGCAAAGAAGGCGGCATCAATCGGATCGCCGACCGAAACCAGGGCGGCGTTCGCGTCCTTGCACAGGTCAAGAATCTGATCGCGTGACAGCGGATCATCGCCGTCCTGCATGCGCAGATCATAACTTTCGCGTGCGCGTTTTTCGACAGCTTCCGGCAGGCGTCTGGTGATGGCGAGAACCGGTTTCATTCTGATGCGTCTCCCTGAATTTTAAGACTTGTTTGTTGATTGTGTCAGAATAGCTGGCCAAGTGCGAGACGAATGCCGATTGTCGTGATGGTTAATGATAGGAGGAAATCGGCTGCAACAATGGCACTTGCCGTGGCAATCGGGACCGCCAGTGTCAGTTTCGCAATATAAACCCCGTAAATCAGCATCGCGATCACGGCAATCAACACAAATCCACCAACGCCAAGCATCGGAAACGCCGCGCCAAGAAGCAGTGCCAGCAGATAAACGCCCATCTGCAAGACGCTTGACCAGTTATAGACGGTGATAAACGCGATATAGCGATTGGCGCGGCCAATCATTGGCGCGACATGCAGCATCAGCATCGGAAAGGCAAACCATTTCATCACATAGGCAATGGTTTCCACCAGCATGTAACGACCAACCGGGAATTCATCGGGAACCGTGTCGAGATCATGCCAGCGCAACAGCGCAAAGGCCGGAAAGACAATCACGGCGGCAAAGAAAGAACGCCAGAACGCTTCGATGGAATAATCAAAGAAAGCAAGGCCTTTGGCGTCACCGCGCGCAATGCGCCAGGTTCCATAAAGTGCGCGCAGGGTTTCAGTCGACATGGTCATGGAGGGTCGTCGTTTCACATAAAATGGGGCTGATAAGGAGGACGAAAATCTTGAACAGGGATACGATCATTTGGCTTAATCACAGCTTATCCCTGTTTGCCCCGTCTTCACAAGACGGGTGCTTGCCCGTCTGTTAACCGGCGCACATTGGTCCCGGAATTCAGGCAGAAGCAGGAAAAAGACATGTCGGACAAACTTGCCGGATATTTGCCGCGCCTGTCATTCCTGCGGGCGACGGAACCCGGTTCGTTAACGCTGGCACGTCTTTGTCTTGAAATGGCAACCGCACTCGATAAATCCGAACGGATGGTAGCCCTTTCCCTGTTTGACGAGGCAGATCAACTCTTTGCATCCCACCTGCAAACGGCACCGGATGCCGCCCGTGCCGGATTGGCCCATAGCCTTAATAACAGGGCAGCCCTTGAAATCGGTGCCGAGCAATGGGCGGATGCAGTTGATGCCGCATGCCAGGCTGTTGAACTTCGTCGTGATCGGCTTGCTAGGTTGCGATCAGAGCAAAGCGAAGCCGCCCGACTTGATCTTGGATATTCGCAAGGCGCGCTTGTTTTGGCACTGCGGGGGGCCGGGCAGTTCGGGACCGCGCGTGAAATATGTGGCGAGGCCTTGGTTAATCTTGCGGTGTTTGCCGGAAAGAAAAACCAGCAGGCATTCATCCTGCTGGCCAAACTCATTTGTCTTTATACCGAACTGTGCGGCATCACCGGCGAGAAACCCGACCCGGTCCTGCTGCTGCCGCTGGCCAAGGCCTTTTATGACAGCAACCAGACCGGATAAGTGGACGGTTTTAAAGGTTATCGGGTACTTTTTACCGACCAGCTCAGATTGACTTCCTTGCCTGCCGGGATCTCGATGGTCCAGACAATCAGGTCTGGTTGCGGCTTGGTGTGTTTGTGGTCCTCGCCGGTAACAACCCAGTCGGCCGGAACATTTTCACGGATCGTAACGGTTTCGGTGCGTTCACCGCCATTGGTGATCGACCATTCCATGTTGGCGGTGATTTCATCAGGCAGATTTGGGCGTGCCTTGCGATCAAACGCCGTGACTTTGCGCGTACCGGAAATATTGCTGGCCTGGCCAAGGCGGATGGTTGCCTTGCGTCCGACCGGCGTCAAAGACAGATTGTCTTCACCAAGGAAGCCGGTCACACCGCTTTGGGACTGGCCAAAGACGCGCACGGTTCCTGCGGGCCATGGGCTTTTTTCGTCCGGGCCACCATCGTTTTCAATTTCGATTTCAAGGTCAGGACGGACAAATTCAGACACGTCACTTTGTCCGGCATAGTAAAGATTGGCACTGCCGTTAAAGGTGATCTTGCGGGTTGCAGGCAAGTTTTGCGATGCGATCAACGGCATCATCACGACATCACCATTGCGCATCGAAAGCCCGTCGAACGGCCCATATAAATGCAGGTTTTCCATGGTTTCGCGATCCGGCGCGCCGCCACCCGGTGCGCTATCTGCCATGGCTGACATCATCATTTCCCCGCGGGCAGCCTTTGCCATCGGGGTGTAGCTGACCCGGTTGGGATCACCGGCGACCAGACGCAGCTGGGCATTGTTGATTGCCGAGCCCGTCTGATTTGTAATGCGTGCCATTGCCGAAAGGTTCAGGACATTTTCCACACTGTCATACTGCCCGACATAGGCCGTCTGCCACGAAATACCGCCCAAAAGGTAGGCAAGCGAGATGTGATCAAGTGCCGCATCCGAGCCAATGGTGGCTTCGATTGCCGGGCTGGTAGCGAAGTTGCCGGGCAGGTCGGAGATGATGATCTGTTCAACAGGAACCTGTTCGATACCATCAAGGGTGCGAACAAGTGCGCCACCGTCAATCGACAGCAAAGTGCCTTCGACCAGTTCGTCATCCTTGCGTCGGATGGAAATGGTTTTGCCAACCTGATCTTGCAACAGGCGATACATGGTCGCTGGGCCATTTGCCGTATTGCGTAACGAATGCCAGACAAGATTGGCATCTTTTTGCGCGCCCATCAGGAAGGTATCGTCCATGATGGTTTGCGGCAAATTTTCGATCCGGAGTGTTTTGACCCCTTTGGGGATCGTGCCGTTACGCTGTTCGGCAATCATGCCAAGATTTCCGGGGTAAACGGTCAGCTGAATTTTGCTGCGGCTCTCACCGGAAAGCGTGATGGTTTCTTCGGTCTTTTCGTCACCGGATTGGGCGGATGCCGGTCCGATGACGGGACCAGCAAAAAGGGCCGCGCTAAGAAGCGTGGCCATGGCAAAACGGTTGCGCAATTCTGATGACATCTCGAATCCCTTGTGTCGCTTGGTGCGTATTGTTCTTCAACAAGCTTTACGCGAAAAAGTGGCAGGATCAAGGACGTATCAAGATTGAGGAAGGATCTGGTCTAGAGTTTTATGCTGAAAATGAACAGGTATTGCCTGGCTGAAACCTTTGACGTGAATTGCATCCTGTTTGGTAAAGCTGCGCATCAGGATGGATGTGGCAGAGGGTGCCTCGGACCGAAGTTTGTCGGCAAAGCTGTCACTGATAATGATGTCGGTATCAAGGGTTCTGGTCGCACGTTCCAGACGGGCTGCCAGATTGACGCTGGCACCGATAACAGCGGGCGTAACGGCTTCGCCTTCGCCAATATCACCAACAACCGCCGGGCCAAAATTAAGGCCGATACCGATCTGAAGTGGCGTTGTGCTATCTGCTAGATCACCGTTTTGCCAGTCCCGGACGTGGCTGACCATGGATTGCGCGGCCGATAACGCGTTTGCCGCCGGACAATTCATATCGTCAAATGCGCCAAAACTGGCCATGACGGCGTCGCCGATATATTTTTCGACAATCCCGCCATAGGCTCCGATTTGCGTCGTCATGATCTGATGGAACTGGTTTAACAGCCGCATCACATCCTGCGGATCGCGTTTTTCGGCATAGCCGGAAAACCCGATGATATCGGCAAACAGGATCACGCATTCACGTCTTGCACCAATGCGGACAGGTTCATCGCGATCTGCCAGCTGATCGGCAAGGGCAGCCGGGAAATAGCGTGCCAGGTTGCCATGCGCGCGCTCGGCAGCAGCAAACTGATTGATCAGGACGCGTAACCGCGAAACCATCACCGCACAGGCCAGCGTAAACACCACGACAATCACGACCTGCTCGGCCAATGCCGAAATGTCGATAAATTCGGGTCGGGTATAGGTTGTGATGATTTCTTCCTGGGTTGGTGTCCAGTCATCGCCGAAATGCTGTGAGACGATCACACCGGGGCGGGTCATCAACCAGACAATGCTGGCGCTCCATGCGACAAAAAGCCAGAACCCGAACCAGATGATAAGGCGCGGCGAAAAGGTCATGATGACCAGTGCCATCATGATCATGGAAAACACAACGCCCCGATCCCGAACGACAAAGCTGTATAGCCATGCCGGATGATCGGCAAATGGGTTCAGCGGGTCTGGAACGACCGACACATAAACGATCAGGGCCGCATCGGCGATTGCCAGAATATAAAGCAACCAGCGCCAGTTACCGCCGCGAAAGGCGACAAAAAGCTGAACCAGAACACCCGGGATGAACCAGCCCAGAACTTCCAGTAGCGAATATAGCTCACCTGTTGGCGAATCCGGTTTGGAAAACAGCAGCAGGATGAAGGCAAGCATGCATATGCGTAGAAACGCCACAAGGATCAGGCCACGCTTTTCCTCGCGGGCGACCAGTCGATCAAACAGGGAACTGGGAGACGGCTCAGCTTTTGATTGCATCGGCGAGAAGGTTTTTCAGGCCGTCTGTATCGCGGATCACCAAACGCCCGTCACGGCGTGTAATCAGATCGCGTTTTTCAAGATCGCGAAGCTTCTTGTTTACCGCTTCGCGTGTCACGCCCAGCATAAGGCCAAGTTCCTGTTGCGACAGTGGAAGGGCGATGCGGATGCCTTCCGGGTCGGGGCCACCGTGACGTTCAGCCAGCCACAAAAGGCGCTTGACCAGTCGTCCGGTAAGATCAAGGAAATTGGCGTCTTCCAAAAGGTCGCTGACCCAGCGAAGGCGACGGCACAAAAGAGCCGTGATATGACGGCGGAGCGGGGCTTCGCGGTCAAAGATTTCAAAGAAATCATCGCGTGAAATAAACAAAAGCCGTGTCGGGCCGACAGCACGCGCGGTTGCCGTGCGCGGCTCGCCATCCAGAAGCGCGATCTCGCCAAATACCGCACCCGGGGCCAACACGTTCAAAACGATTTCCTTGCCGGTGTCTGAAACGGTCGAAATGCGGATTTTCCCAGCCTCGACAGCGTATAATCCATCGGCAGGCGCGCCTTTTTCAAATAGTAATTCACCATCGTCCATCCGGCGGACACTTGCCTGATTCGAAAGTTGGGCAAGCAGTTCGGGATCAAGATCCTCGAACAGGAAACTGCCCGCAAGAATGCGCGAGGCAATTTTGGCCAGTTGGGGTGTTGCAGTACCGGTAACGCTGTTCACTGAGTTCACTTTTGAAATGGGCGTCGTTTCGATCATCGAATCGATGCATTGCTGGGCCAAAGTAGCATGAAATACCGGCTGCATCGCAAGTGTTTTACAGCAAATTCCATTGTGACGGCAGGGGGATGGCGAAGGAAGAGCATCCAAAAAGTTCGAATTGATCCGTCTTTGTCGTGGAAGATGGATGGCGCGATGCCGATATTGATACCGACAGGTGCATAACATCAAACAGGCATCGGCGTGGTTAGGATTTGGGAATGTGGTTTTGCTGAACATGTTCTAAATTATATTGATTCTAGAATATTTGACAAAATCTCCTATATTTTTTAAAGTCTCCCTATTCCGATAAGGGCCGATGCAGAACACCATGAATAATATCGGGCCAGCGGGATTGTTTTCATTCGGGAGGAAAAAATGAAATTCGTTTCCAAAAGCACGCTGCTGGGCGCTGTTTCGCTTGCTGCTGCGTCTTTCGCCGTACCTGCCCAGGCTGCGGACATCACTTTGAATTTTGCCCATGTTGATCCGGCTGAATGGACGACCTCGAAGAAGGGTGCCGCAACACAGGTCTTTAAAAATATTGTTGAAGCTGAATCGGGTGGCCGCATCGAAGTTCAGCTTTTCCCGGCCGGTTCGCTTGGCGGGGAAACCGACCTGCTGCAGAATACCCAGGATGGCACGCTTGCCATGTCGATGATTTCCGGTCCGTTCTCGAAAGTCTGCCCCGAAGCTTCTGTTCTCGACATCCCTTACATGTTCCCGAGTGCGAATGTCGCATGGAAGGTTCTGGATGGCGATTTCGGAAAACAGCTTGCGGAGCATTGCCTTGAAAAAACCGGTCTTCGCACCTTGGCCTATGGCGAAACCGGTTTCCGCAACTTCACCAATTCCAAGCGCGCAATTGCCGAGCCGAAAGACATGGATGGCCTTAAAATCCGTGTCATGACGGTTCCGCTGTTCGTCGAAATGGTCAAGGCACTTGGTGGTGAACCCACTCCGATTCCTTGGCCGGAAGTTCCAACTGCACTGACAACTGGTACGGTCGATGGTCAGGAAAACCCGATCAGCGTGATCTATGCCAACAAGTTCTATGAAATGCAGAAATATCTGACGCTTGACCGTCACGTATATGGAACCGACTTCATTCTGATCAATGAAAGCGTTTATCAGGGCCTGAGCGAAGGCGATCAGGCGCTTCTGCGTCGGGCGGCGGGGATTGCATCGAATGTCGGTCGTGCGGTCCAGCAGTTCAACTCGGCCGAAGGTGTCGCGAAACTTGCTGCCGAAGGTATGGAAGTCACAACTCCGACAGCGGAACAGTTGAAAGCGTTCCGTGATGTGGCCCAGCCAGCGGTTATCAATTGGCTGTCGGGCGAGATCGGTTCTGAATGGATCGAAAAACTGCAATCTGCTGTCGGTGAGGCTGAAGCCTCTATGTAACCGGCATTGGCAGGCCGGGTGCTCAGACCTCCTTTGAGCCCGGCCTGCCCTTTTTGTTCAGCGATCATCGCATCCGCGACAGGCGCCAACAGTTGTCGCGGTCATGTTGTCGGCTTCCCGTGTTCATCCAGAGGAACTTATGCAACGCGCAGAAAATGCTTTCAGGCATCTGCTTGCCGGGCTTTCGGGATTTAGCATCCTTGTCGTCTTTGGCGTCGTCTTTGCTGGCAGTGTCAGCCGCTACCTGTTTTCCGCGCCTCTGCAATGGAGCGAGGAAGTCGCGAAATATGCGATGATCTATGGCACCATGTTCGGAATGGCTTTTGCCTATCTGCAAGGTACACAGATTACGTTTAGCATATTCATTGATGCCGTTCCTGCCCCGATCCGCCGCAAACTTGCGCTGGGCGTCGATGTCGCAACGCTGATACTGGGGGGCATTCTGGTCCATGCCGGTTTGATCTTTGCCGCCAAGCGCGGTGGGATTATGGCATCGGGCATCGGAATTCCGATGTATTGGGCGCAAATCGCCATGACGGTTGGCGGGGTCTGCCTTGTTATTGCGGCACTGTTTCGTCTCATTGCTTTCTTCACCCGCAAATCTTCAGGGGGTGAGGGATCATGATCACGGGGCTTGGCCTTTTTGTTCTGCTTGCCATTGGCGCGCCGGTGGCCTTTGCGATTGCGCTGGCGATTGCGATCTATATTGGTGGTGCGACATTCAGCATCGATCTTCTGCCCCAACGCATTTTTGCGGGGCTTGACAGCTTCACCATCCTTGCCATTCCGCTTTTTGTTCTGGCCGGGGAATTGATGAATGCCAGTGGAATCACGTCGCGGGTCATCAATCTTGCCAATGCGCTTGTTGGCCATGCCAAAGCCGGTCTGGCCCAGGTCAATATCTGGTCTTCGGTGATTTTTGCGGGTCTTTCGGGGTCGGCGGTGGCCGATACATCGGCAATCGGGCGTATCTTCATCCCGTCGATGGAAAAAGAAGGTTATCCGCGCGATTTTGCCGCGGCTCTGACGGCGGCATCATCCGTAATCGGTCCGATTATTCCGCCCAGTATTCCGGTGATTATCTATGCGCTGATTACCAGCAATGTGTCCGTTCCGGCGCTGTTTCTGGCCGGGATTATTCCGGGCATCCTGCTTGCGATTGCGCTGTCGGTTTATGTCCGCATATTTGCGGGCAACTATGCCACGCCGCGTGACCGGATGAATGTGCGCGAAAAACTGCGCGCGCTTTGGGATGGTCTGATCCCGCTTTTCATGCCGGTCTTTGTGATTGGCTCGATTCTGGCAGGCATTGTTACGCCGACCGAGGCCGCAAGCTTTGCCGTTTTTTATGCACTGGTTGTCGGACTGTTTGTGTTTCGCGAACTCAAACCATCGGACCTGCCGGGTATTTTTGCCAACTCAATGCGTGATTCTTCAAGCATCCTGATCATTATGGGATCGGTTGCGGCGGCGAACTGGTTCATGACCTTTGCCGGGATTCCGCAGGCGGTCAGTTCGTTTGTGCTGGGCTATGTCGACAGCCCGACAATGTTCCTGATCCTGATCAACATCATGCTGCTTGCTGTCGGGCTCGTGCTTGAAGGCATTGCCGCAATGCTGGTTCTGGTGCCGATCCTTCATCCGATTGCGATCAGCCTTGGTATTGATCCGACTCATTTCGGCATTGTTGTGATCTTTAACCTGATGATCGGGCTGATCACACCACCAATGGGGCTTTGCCTGTTTGTTGCGGATGCCATCGCCAATGTCGGTATGGCCCGGATGATCAAATCAATCATGCCGCTGTTCCTGGTCGAATTGGCGGTTTTGATCCTGATCACCTTTGTACCGCAGCTCGTCACTTTCATGCCCAACCTGTTCGGATTTTAGGATTTCGCCCCATGTTGAAACTCGGTCTTATCGGTAAAGGCATCTCGCGCAGCCAGTCGGCCAGACTGCATGTCCTGCTTGGCCGGATGTGCGGAATTGATGTGACCTATGACTATCTCGACAGTGAAAAGATCGCCGATTTTGATCTGATCGGGCAGCTGACAGTCTGCGCCAGAGACGGTTATGCCGGGGTGAATGTCACCCATCCCTACAAAACCGAGGCCCGCAAGCTGATCCAGCGCCGCAAACGTCTTCCCGAAGCCCTTGGTGCGGTGAATACGGTGGTGTTCCGCGAAGATGGCTGGCGCGGGGACAATACCGATTATGTCGGGTTCATGCGGGGGTATCGCGGGCAGTTCGGTGATCAGGCACCGGGGACGGTATTGCAGATGGGGGCTGGTGGCGTTGGCCTTGCGGTTGCCTTCGGATTGCACGGGCTTGGCGCGGACCGCATCCTTATTCATGACAAGGATGCCGACCGTGGTCATGAGCTGGTTGCTACCCTGAAGGCAGGCGGGGCCAACGTTGCCTTCATCGCAGAGGCCGATCTTTCCGATGCGATCCGCAATGCGGACGGCTTGATCAATTGCACCCCGGTCGGGATGAACCAGTATCCGGGCAGTCCGATTGATGCTGCTTTGCTGGGCGGACAGAAATGGGCGTTTGACGCGGTTTACACGCCGGTTGAAACATCATTCCTGCATTCCGCGCGAAAGGCCGGGCTTTCGGTCATGACCGGCTTTGAACTGTTCTTTTTTCAGGGTATTGAAGCGTTCGAGGTTTTCAGCGGGGCGCAGATCGACGGGGATGTGGCCCGGGTCGAATATTTCAATGCCTATCCCGAGGCATTGACGGGGTAAGGGGAAAGTCCATGAGCAGCAGCACAGTTGCCGAGACCGTTTATAACGAAATCCGCGATGACATCCTTTATGGCGAACTTCAGCCGGGTGTGAAGCTGAAGCTTGATGCGCTGCGGGATCGTTATAATGCCGGCGTCAATACGCTCCGTGAAGTACTGAACCGTCTTGTCGCGTCGGGATTTGTTTTTGTCGAAGGCCAGAAAGGTTTTCGGGTTGTCGAAACATCGCCCTCGAATTTCAAGGAACTGACCGCAATGCGGTTGCTGCTTGAAACCAATGGGCTTGCGAAATCAATTGATGCCGGTGATGTCGAATGGGAAGGCCGTGTTGCTGCCGCCCATCACAAACTTTCGGCGATCGAAAAACGGATGCTGACCGAGGACAGCCGCGAACTGACCGTCCGCTGGAGCCAGTATGACCGCGAATTTCATCAGGCCCTGATCTCTGCCTGTGGGTCGGATCTGCATATGCGGATGCATCGTGAAATCTTTGACCAGTTCCGTCGTTATGTGGTGATCGAACTGAAAACGCACGGTTTCCGTGCCGAGGAGATTATTGATGAACATCGAGGCATCTGTGATCTGGCGCTGGCACGCGACAAAACTGCCGCACTGGCAAAACTGACCGATCACATTGAAACCTATCGGCGCCGTTCGCAGGACTGATCAAACCGATCCTGCCGGGCAACGTGCCCGGAAGTCCTTCCGCGCGACGGTGCCGATGCACCACACGACCATCCCGGAGGGATAAAATGCTGACTTCCATCGCGACCGTTTCGCTATCGGGTGATCTTCAGGAAAAACTTGATGCCATTGCCGCCGCCGGCTTTGACGGTGTCGAGATTTTTGAAAATGATCTGCTGACCTTTGATGGCTCCCCCGAGGACGTTGGCAAGACCATTCGTGACCTTGGCCTGAAGCTGGTAACCTTTCAGCCATTCCGCGATTTTGAAGGCATGCCCGAACCCCAGCGTACCCGTGCGTTTGAACGTGCCGAACGCAAGTTCGATCTGATGGAAGAACTGGGTACCGATCTTTTGATGGTCTGTTCGAACGTCTCGCCCCATTCACTTGGCGGGCTTGATCGTGCGGCAAAGGATCTGGCCGAACTTGGCGACCGCGCGGCCAAGCGCGGGCTTCGTATCGCGTTCGAAGCCCTGTCCTGGGGTAGGCATATCAGCGATTATCGCGATAGTTGGGAAGTGGTGCGGCGCGCCAATCACCCCAATGTGGGTCTGGTGCTTGATACCTTCCATATCATGGCGCGCAAGGTACCGCTTGATGCGATTGCATCGATCCCCGGCGACAGGATTTTTCTTGTGCAGGTCGCCGATGCACCGATCCTTGAAATGGACCCGCTTTCATGGAGCCGCCATTTCAGGTGCTTCCCCGGACAGGGCGATTTTCCGTTGGATGAATTCATGCGCAATCTGGCTCGGACCGGGTATGACGGGCCATTGTCGCTTGAAATCTTCAATGATCAATTCCGCTCAAGCTCGACCAAAAACGTTGCCAAGGATGGCCTTCGTTCGCTGATTTATCTGGGTGATGGCATTGATGGTGTAAAAGTCGGGGAAAAGGCAACGGCCCTGCCGCCAAAGGCGTATGCCCGCAATGTCGAGTTTGTTGAATTCGCGGTCGAAGAAGAAAACGCCGAAAAGCTTGCCGCCCTGTTTGCCGGGCTTGGTTTTGAAAAACGCGGCAGCCACAAATCCAAGGCCGTGACATGGTGGAAGCAGGGTAATATCAATCTTGTCATCAATTGCGACAAGGACGGTTTTGCGCATTCCTACAACATCGTGCATGGCCCGTCGGTCTGTGCGGTGGGGCTTAAGGTTGATGACGCAAATGCATCGCTTAAACGCGCACAATCCCTTCTGGCATCACCCTTTGTCCAGTCCGTCGGCCCGGGCGAAATCGAAATGCCCGCCATCCGCGGTGTGGGCGGCAGTCTGGTCTATTTCCTTGATGATCAAAGCGAACTGGCGCGCATCTGGGATGTCGAGTTCGAAGCATCGAAACCGGTAGGCAAACCGGCACATGATGCCAACCTGAAATCGGTAGATCATGTGTCCTATTCGATGCAGTACGAGGAAATGCTGACCTGGGTGCTGTATTTCACCTCGATCTTTGACCTTGGCAAAATGCCGACGGTTGATGTGCCCGATCCCGGTGGGCTTGTGCAAAGTCAGGTGGTTCAGGGTGAGGATGGCGGGGTGCGGTTGATCCTGAACGGATCGCAAAGCCCCCATACCCAGCATTCACAATTCCTAAGTGAGTTTTTCGGAAGCGGCGTGCAACATATCGCACTTTCAAGTGGCGATATTTTTGCCAGTGTCGATTTTTGCCGGAAAAATGGTGTTGAAGTTCTGCCAATCCCGGAAAATTACTATGATGACATCGAGGCGCGCTTTGGACTTGATCCCGATCTTCTGGATCGACTGAAGGCTGCCAACATCCTTTATGATCGTGATGATGACGGCGAGTATTTTCAGGTCTATACCAAGACCTTCGCCAACCGGTTCTTCTTTGAACTGGTCGAACGTCGCGATTATCGCGGGTTTGGTGCGGCCAATGCACCCATCCGGCTGGCATCGCAAACCCGTATGAACCGGCGCAGTCAGACGTCGAAATAAGCAAACATTTCAGGGGATCAGGAAACCATGAGCGTTTCGGAAATTCTTGTCATTAACGGCCCGAACCTTAACCTTCTGGGGCAGCGTCAGCCGGAAATCTACGGCTATGACACTCTGGCAAGTATCGCGGATAAATGCGCGTCCCTTGCCGAAACGCTGGGGGTTTCTGTCCGGTTTGAACAGTCAAACCACGAAGGCAGCATTGTCGATTTCATCCATGATGCACGGCAAAAATCGGCGGCGATTATCATCAATGCCGGTGCCTATACCCATACCTCGGCCGCCATTCATGACGCGCTGAAAACATTCGACGGCTATATCATCGAGCTGCATATCTCCAACCCGCACGCCCGTGAAGAATTCCGCCATCACAGCTGGATCAGCCCGGTTGCCAATGCCGTGATGGCAGGTGCCGGTGCCTATGGCTATGAACTGGCAACGCGTCTTGCCGCGGAAAAGATTGCGCAGACCAAATAGGGTGATGGTGCCCGGGTCCGAAACAACAAAGGCAGCATTGAATGCTGCCTCGGACTGCTGACCCGATCTGATTGTCATTCCCGCAAAGCCTACCCCCGTGAAAGCGGGGGCGGCAATCCCGTCTCCTGCTGCTCCAAACACCCGCTGCTCCCGGTTTACACCGCAAACGCACCTCACCCCAAGGGCAACGGCATTGTCGCACGGCAGGCACTCGTCCCACCATCGATGATCGGTCTTTTGGCCTCTCCGAACGATCCATCGGTTGATCCCGCCAGCAATCCCGGCTCCCCGGCCAGCCGATCCAGTGCCGACCCAATCCGGGCGCAATTCGGGCCCGCTGATTCTCGGCATTGTCGCGCTTCACCGACCGGACTGAACGGACCGGGCCAACTTCGCCCCGGCTCTCGCTGCCCCAAACAAACGCCCTTGCCCTAAGGACACATTTCTCCCGTCATGATAAACACCCGTTTTTCGCAAATATCCGACGGCCTCACGGCCCGGATGCACCACCGCCGTAATGGCTTTTCCATGCGCCAGTGATGCTCCTTTGGCGACGCCGCCCCCGCCATTTCATCCCGTCAGATCGCTGCCCTGTCATCATCCCATTCCTGTTTTTGCCGCCCGAAACGCAAAAAACCCGCAAAAGCGGATCACGCTTTGCGGGTTTTGTCTCCAGACCCATTTGTCCTGTTGACTTTATCTTTATGTCACAACGAAAAGAACAAATCAAGAACTTTTTTCAAAAAAGCCGGAAAAAGTTCCCGGTTGATGCTCTGCGTGACCGAAAAGGTATATTTATCAATATCCTAGGCAGAATTGAATGCAGCCTTTCGGTTTTCATGAACGGTTTGCGATCAAACTGCGCTGCGTGATCGAAGGGCTGCGGCCAGCGTGCCGTCATCAAGGTAGTCAAGTTCGCCGCCAACCGGGACCCCGTGCGCCAGGCGTGTAACCTTGACCCCGGTTTCGATCAGGCGCTCGGTAATGTAATGTGCGGTGGTCTGGCCATCAACGGTCGCGTTGGTCGCAAGGATTACTTCGGTTACAGCTTCGTCGCGTGCCCGTTCGATCAGCTGGTCGATACGCAGATCATCCGGCCCAACCCCGTCAAGCGGCGACAATGTCCCGCCCAGAACATGATATTGCCCCTTGAACGCCCCAGCACGTTCCAGCGCCCAAAGATCCTGAACTTCCTCGACCACGCAAATTGCATCGTGGGTGCGATTGCGATCAGCGCAGATGTGGCACGGATCGACCACATCAATATTGCCGCAAATGCCGCAATTGGTCATGGCATTGGCGGTTTCTTCCAGTGCGTGGGACAACGGGATCATTAGAGTTTCGGGCTTTTTCAGCATCTGCAAAACCGCACGCCGTGCCGACCGTGGCCCAAGCCCCGGCAGGCGTGACAGAAGCTTGATCAGATTTTCGATTTCCCGTCCGTTCATGATGGTCCCGTCTTGCGGTTGATCTTGTGATGACTGTTTCTGATAGCTTGTATCAAAAACAAAGGGCGGCGCAATGCCACCCTTTGATTTATGCGGCATGACCGCAATTTGATATCGGTTTTGCCGATCAGAACGGCAGTTTGAAACCTTCCGGCAGGTTCAGTCCACCGGTGACATCCTTCATCTTGTCCTGAACGGCGGCTTCGACCTTGACCTTGGCATCGTTATAGGCGGCAACGATCAGGTCTTCGAGGACTTCGGTGTCCTCGGGATCGACAATGCTTTTGTCGAGTTTCAGGCCGCGCATCTCGCCCTTGCCGTTCAGCATGACCTTGACCATGCCCGCCCCGGACTGGCCTTCGATTTCAAGTGCAACAAGTCCTTCCTGCATTTCCTGCATTTTGGACTGCATTTGCTGGGCCTGTTTCAGCATCCCTGCAAGGTTCTTCATAGCTCGTCGTCTCCTTCGAGATAAAATGCATCATCGTAAACGGAACCGCTGTCATCCTGCTCGCCCTCGGTTTCTTCCTGTCCCGGTGGCAGATGGACGGCAACGATTTTTGCCTTGGGTAATCCGTCAAGGATCGCCTTGACCAGCGGATCAAGTGATGCATCCGCCTTGCGCTGTTCAAGTTCCTCGAGTTCCTGTTCCTTAAGGGTCGGCGCACCTTCTTCGCGTTCCGAAACACTGACCAGCCAGCGATGACCGGTCAGATTGTTCAGGGTTTTGATAAGCTGGCTCGACAAATCCGCACGCGCCCCGCGCGCCGGACGGAATTCAATGCGACCCGGTTCGTATTTCACCAGATGCATATAGTTTTTAAGCTGTATCGCAAGTGCGGTTGTTTCCCGCTCTTTCGATAGCAATTCGGCGACTTCGGCAAAGGTTTCGGGCAGCTTGGCATAAACCTGCTGCGGGGCCTGTTCGGGCTCACCCAGCGGATCAGGGCGTGCATGGGCAACCGCCGCCCCGCCGCCATTAACCACCTGCATGCGCGGACCCGGTCCGCCACCGCCATTGCTGCCACCGCCACCTTGCGGCGCATTGCCGGATTTGTTCAGATCATTGCGCAGTTTCTTGATCAGATCGCCCGGGGGGGGCATTTCGGCGGCATAAGCCAGCCGGATCAGGATCATTTCGGCGGCCTGGATCGGACTTGGTGCAATGCGGGTTTCTTCCAGCCCTTTAAGCAGCATCTGCCACGCACGGGTTAATTGTGGCATGGCAAGCTTGGCGGCAATTTCCTTGCCGCGGTCGCGCTCGATCTGCGATACGCCGGGATCATTGGCTGCATCGGGCGACAGCTTCACACGTGTCAGCCAGTGGGTCAGGTCAAGCATATCCTGCAACATCACCGCCGGATCACCGCCCAGTGCATATTGCGCCCCCAGCAATTCCAGCGCTTCGTTGATTTCGCCCTTCATGGTCTGATCAAACAGATCAAAAATCCGCGACCGGTCTGACAGGCCCAGCATATCGCGTACTTGTTGGGTCGTGACTTTGCCCGCACCATGCGAAATCGCCTGATCCAGAAGGCTCATGCCGTCACGAACCGATCCGTCGGCAGCACGCGCAATCAGGGCAAGCGCCTCGTCCTCGATATCGGCATGTTCAAGGGTTGCGATGCGTTTGTAATGGGTGGCCAGTTCATCGGTCTGAACCCGGCGCAAATCAAAACGCTGGCAACGCGACAGAACGGTGATCGGAATTTTGCGGATTTCGGTGGTCGCAAAGATGAATTTCACATGCTCTGGCGGTTCTTCCAGCGTTTTCAAAAGCGCGTTAAACGCACTTTTCGACAGCATGTGCACTTCGTCGATGATGTAAATCTTGTAGCGGGCCGATGTCGGGCGATAACGAACGCCTTCGATCAGTTCGCGAATATCGTCAACACCGGTACGTGACGCGGCGTCCATTTCCAGAACGTCGACATGACGGTCTTCGGCAATCGCGCGGCAATGCTCGCAAACACCGCATGGCTCGATGGTGGCATTGCCTTTACCATCCGGTCCGATGCAGTTCAGCGCGCGCGCAATGATGCGTGCGGTCGTGGTTTTACCGATCCCGCGCACCCCGGTCAGAACAAAGGCATGCGCCAGTCGGCCACTTTCAAGCGCATTCGACAGCGTCTTGACCATCGGCCCGTGGCCGATCAGCTCGTCAAAGGTTTTCGGGCGATATTTGCGGGCAAGAACCTGATATTCGCTTTTGGGCGCCTCTTCGGCCTTTGGCGCAGTCACAGATGCAGGTGCCGCCGCGGCGGGTTCCTGTTCCATATCAAGCTCTGGCGCCTCAGCCTCGGGCGTTTCTGGTGCTGACGTTTCGGCGTTGTCGATCTGATCCGTCATTCATCCGGTCCGGCATGTTTCAATGTGCTTTGGTTTTAGCAGCTTCGCCCCCGCATGGGAAAGACCAAGTGGGAAATTTCCCACACAAAATTCCATAGCAGGCATGATGCTGCAAAGCATGGCGGAAACATGTGATTTTTGGGGGGATATAAAGGGTGAGAGACTGAACCGCGACCCGGAAAAACTCGTTACGGCTGCTACCTTCCGGTCCTGACCGGGTTGGCGAGCGGTCCGTCCACGGCCAGCCTCTCGCCCCCTATATCGCGCAAGGAACCATAAAACGCAAGGCCCGGCTTTGATTTTTTGATAAATCGCGTGATCGTGGCTTTGACGGCGGGTTTGGTCGCGTTAATGTCGCTACCCGTCACCTGAATATGCTGATCCACGATATTGAAAACCGGGACTCGACCCCGGTACTGGTGGATCCAAACAAGGAATTGCCCCGAAATGGACAGGCTGTTTTACGAAGCAACCGATCTGGATCGCGATGCCCGGTTGCGCACCCGGGAAAACTGGCGTGAACTGCTGCTGGCTGAGGAAAGCGTTAAAATTCTGATCTGCCATGCTGGCGACCCTTTGTTTGCGTGGCCCGAAGACATGAACGAGCACGAGCTTGTAGTCGTCGGAGGTCCCGCCTTGCCGTATCTTGACCTTGAAATCGAACGGGCAAATTGGATTTATATTGGTCGACATGGCGGAGAGGCCGTCATCGCGATTGATATCGCGCCAATCATTTCTGATCGTGATGATGCCATTCGTCGATTGGGTGGCGGGTTTGGCGATATGCGTAGCCGTATGGCAGCTCTTTCCGAAGACGAGGCCGCCCTTGCGGCCCAGGCACGCGCCATTTTCAACTGGCATCAGAAACATCAGTTTTGCGGTGTATGCGGGCATCCCAATCAGGTAATGGAAGCCGGTTACCGCCTGCAATGCAGTAACCCGGAGTGCGGTACCCCGCATTTTCCGCGGACTGATCCGGCGGTGATCATGCTGATCCATCACAATGACCATGTCTTGCTGGCACGTTCTCCGCAATTCCTCCCCGGTACCGTTTCCGTGCTTGCCGGGTTTGTCGAACCGGGTGAAACGCTTGAACAGGCCGTTGCGCGCGAAGTGTTCGAAGAAGTCGGGATACGCATCAAGCGTGCACGTTATATTGCATCTCAACCATGGCCTTTCCCCGGATCCTTGATGCTTGGGTTTATCGCCGAGGCAGAAACGACCGACATTGTCATTGATGAAAAGGAAATTGAATTCGCGATGTGGGTGCATCGCGACGATGTTGCCGGGCTTCCCGAAAAGGGCATCAACCTTCCCCGTCCGATTTCTATCGCACGCTACCTTCTGGAAAATTGGTGCGAAGGCCGCATATAGAAGGGATCAGCGTCATGTCCTGATACAAAATCCGGGGCCGACGGGCATTGGCGATTTAAAGTGTGCGAAAAGGGAGAGTCTTCTGATGCAGGGGATATCTCGTTGGTTTTGTCATATGTCGAGCGTACTGGTTTGTTGGGTGGTTGCCACAGTGGCCAATGCTGACACCAAGAACGCGATACCTGTTAAGGTTGGCGCCTATGAATATGGCGTCGTCTATTTTTTTGAAAATGATAAACCTTCAGGTTTCACCCCGGAATTGCTTGCAGACCTCAATGCCATCCAATCGAAATACTTTTTCGAGTTGGTCGAAACATCGTCACGTCGTCGCTACAACGATCTTGCGATAGGGGGCTTCGATCTCATTCTGATGGAAAGTCCCGACTGGGACTGGAGAGATCAGGATGTTCTGTTTTCTGATCCCATTGTTGTCGAACATGATTTATTCATCGCCCGCAAGGAGGACGTTCCGGGGCCAAGTTGGTTCGACGATGTAACCCGACATGAGCTTCTTTGCGTGCTGGGGTTCCATTATAAATTTGCCTCTTTCAACGCCAATCCTGAGTATTTGCAAGATCATTTCGGTGTCTTGTTCCACTATGACGAACAACAATTGTTCGACCATTTGTTGGACGGAGAAGGTGACGTTGGCATTGTTTCGGCAGGATTTCTGGCAAGAGCCTATGCAAAAAATCCGGAACTGAGTCAGAGAGTATTTATTGGACCAAGCCCTGATTTCAGCTACGAGCTGGTTGCGGTTCTTTCAAAACAGTCGGCGATATCGCTGGCTGAGTTCAATGATTTAATCCGGAAAGTGAAAAGGGAAGGAAATATCGCGCAGGAATGGCGCGATATGCATGGCAATTTGCCAGCAGGTTAAGCTTTTGGCGTCAATTGCCGTCAGTCTAGTGGCGGGATTCGGGCAATCACATTGCGACGCAGACTTTCAGGACGTTCACGCCAAGGCACGATGCCGTCATCGGTTTCTGCGTATTTTGTGGCAAGTTCCTGCAGATCAGCGATCATGTTGTCCGGATCAATATTTCCGTAAACATAACCCCATTTTCCCTTGCCATTCAGCGCAACCGAACAGCCCGACTTGCAATTGGTCAGGCATTCAACGGCCCTGATTTCAAACGGTATGTCCAGCGTCGCCCCGTTTTCGACCATTTTATCAAACAGTATCCGACCGTGACGTGGCTCCGTTGCCCCTTCGGTCGAGGATGCGGTGCAGGTCGTGCAGATATTCAGGCGGGCTTTGGGGGACATGGTATCCGTCATGATTGTGGTGTTTGCGGGGGCGCATAAAACCAGCTTGCCGGTTATCGGGTCAAGCAATCATCTGGTGGTTCTATCGATCCTGAAGACCTTTGCCCGCAAGAATTCCGGCAACAGATTTTTCAATTCGGGACCTGCGTGTGGCCGATTGTTTGGCACCAGAAAAATAAAGATTGTATCCCCGCTGCCGCCCCGGCGTCAGGGCCTTGAACGCTTTTTCAAGATCAGGATTTTTTGAAAACTCATCCAAAAGTTCAGCCGGAAGCTCAAGATTTTCCTTTTCGCTGAAATCAATCTTCAGGCCGGATTTTTCGACTTCGATGGCCGCTTTGATATAGGCCTTCAGAACATTTTCTTTTGCTCTGATTTCTTTCGCCGACGTAAAATGAATGCGGCGCATTGCCTGCGAATTTTCACCCGGTTTCGCAAGAACACCCTCAGGGTCCTCCATCAACGCGCCCTTGAAAAATCCAAGCGCGCAATCATCTTTCATCCCGTAAATCATAAGGATATTTTTGCCCTCCGACGTGTAGCAAAGATTACCCCACTTCACGTCTTCGGTCAGGCCAGATTCAAGAATGATCGTTCGCAGGGCCTTGCGTTCTTCTTGCCACTTTTCCTGTGCGAGAAGGACCTCAACCTTTGATGTCAGACTGTTCATTTTGTTGCAACTCCGGCGGATGCGTTTCCCGTGCGGAATAAAATCAGCTTGCTGCGCGTTTGGTCAAGCTGTCATCAACCACATGGTCGCTGACAAAATTCTGTATTGTTGCGGCAAGCTGGCGATCCACTAGCGGATGGGACGCATCTGACAGCATCAGGGCAACACCGACTGCGGGCAATGGCGGGAAACCATCGCGGCTTTCAAGAATCTGAAACTCGTCCGTGACACTTGTCGCAGCAAGGGCGGCAATACCCAAACCGTCACGTACCAGATGCAGTAATGACGCCGCCTGTCTGGTTGTCGCAAGCAGGGTAAAAGGACGGTCTGCCTTGGAAATCGCATCAATTGCCCATGCATGGAATTTGCAATCCTCCGCAGGCAGAACAAGTGATAATGGGTTTGCCAGATGTTGTCGGTGAATGGGGGATGAAACCCAGACACCGGGCTCATGACGCAAGAAATATCCTTCTTCACCCTGTTCCGACCGGCTGATGACGGATATATCAAGTTCTCCTTGGTCGAGCATCCGGCGCAGGAATATCGTCGGGTTGACGGAAATGAAGAATTTGGCATCGGGATGGACCTTGCGTATTGCACGCAGCACCACCGGCAGGATTTTCTGAGTGTAATCATCCGGGCATCCGATCCGGATCGGACGGCTGCTATCATGACCGCGCATTTTTCCCATGGCTTCGTCCTGCAACGACAGCATTCGCCTTGCATAACCGACAAAGGTGATGCCGTCCGCTGTCAGCAACACATTGCGACCCTCCCGTTCAAACAGCTTGTTTCCGACAAGATCTTCCAGCCGTTTCATCTGCATGGAAAATGCCGACGGGGTGCGGCCTATCCGGTCGGCAGCACGATTGAAACTGCCACATTCGGCAAAGGCGACAAAGCTTCGGAGCAGATCGGAATCCATGCGACTTCCTTTGATCAGCGAAAATGATCAATAAAATTGAATGGTCAGGTCAAAACTATTCGATTGTTTGATCCTGGGCCAGAACCAATTATCTCCCTCGGCCGGCCAATACGAAACCGTATGTGCCAAAGGAATACCGAGATGATACTTCACGATTTTTTACCGTCGGGAAACGGCTACAAGATTCGTTTGCTGCTGACCCTGCTTGGCAAATCATTTGATCTGGTCGAACATGACATCACCAAGGGTGAAACCCGCACACATGACTTTATATCGCGGATCAACCCCAATGGCAAAATTCCTGCGCTGGAATTCGATGATGGTCGGGTTCTTGTCGAAAGCAACGCGATCCTGATCCATCTTGCCGATGGAACGCCTTATTTGCCGGCCGATGCGTGGGAACGCACCGAGGTTATGCAATGGCTATTCTTCGAACAATACGATCATGAACCAACGATTGCTGTTTTGCGGTCATGGGTCGGGATCAAGGGCATGCCCGAACATGCCGAGATTCTTGTGCCGATGAAACGTGCAGGTGCGGAAAAGGCGCTCGATCTTATGGAAAAACGCCTGTCGGGGCATAACTGGCTGGTGGGGGATGCGTTGACCATCGCCGATATATCCCTTTATGCCTACACCCACGTTGCCGAAGAGGGGGATATCGATCTGTCGATCTATCCTGGCATCCTCGCATGGCTTGACCGTATTGCGGCTTTGCCGGGCTATATTCCGATCTCGTGGAAACCCTGACTTTCCGGGCATAAAAAAGGCAACCGCCCCGACGCCGGGAAACATATTGGGGGATTCCGGAAGGGGGGCGGCTGCAACACCCAATACGCGATCCAGTTGGCGCAAAGGGGAAAGGAAAAGGAAGGTGCGGGGGGACTCTATGCCGTCCGCAAAATCCGGTCCGGTAACAGCGGGTCGGTCACAGCTGCAGAATGGCGCGCCTGAAAATTTTTGAACGCCGTATCCAGATTCGGTACTTCTGCCAGAATTTCCGATCCCCCGGGCATTGCTTTGAGATAGTGGATCATGGGCATGATCAGCATATCTGGAATGGTGAAACGCTGGCCGAATAACCAGCCATCATCATAATGCGGATCAAGAATTTTAAGGTCATGGGCAATAAGATCGCCCATGACCTTCATTCGGACCGCAAAACCCGGATCATTGCGCTGTTCTGTATCGGCAAAAACCATCGGGATGACAAATTGCCGTAGGATTTGTGTATCCAGCCGCGTCGTGGCGACACTGATCCATTGTTCCATGCGCGCCACTTTGTCCTTTCGCACCGGGCGCAATAGCGGTCCGTCAAACGCATCATCAATGTAACGGCAGATCGCACTGGTTTCGTACAGAACCAGATTGTCATGAACCAGAACCGGCACCTTGCCGAACGGATTGAATTGCAGCAATTCCGGTGTCGGCGCTGCACCTGGGGATTGAATGCCTTTGGTGCGGAATTCGAATGAAATCTGTTTCTCGATACAGGCAATCCGGACCGTGCGCGAAAGACTGCTGCGCGGCATGCCGTAGATGATCACCTTGGACATCGCAAAATCCTTTGCATCTGTAGTGGCGTGTCGTTGCGGTTGCGCGGCTCTGAAACAGCGCCCCGTTGCGCTAGAGTTGCCAACAGAATTGCGCACCACATAATATGTTCAAGAACATATTATAGAAATGTGCGAGCCTTGTTTCCCGTCACCTCAATCGGAGCCAGATCATGCCTTACAGTCCGGATCACAAACCAAAGACGCGGCTGAAAATAATCCGATCGGCAGCCAAGCTTTTCAAAACGGTCGGCTATGAAAATGTGACGATCGATCAGGTGATGGCCAATGCGGGACTGACGCGCGGCGGGTTTTACGCGCATTTCAAAAACAAGGAAGACCTGTTTGTCGCCACTGTAGACAGCGGTATTAACCTTTTGTCAGAACCGATCCTGTCGCGTTTGCGCAAAGCAGAAAAATTCGGCCTTGATTGGACCACGGCCTTTGCTGATCTCTATCTGTCGAACCAGCACCTCAATCATCCCGGCAAGGGATGTGCGTTGCCGACGCTTTCAACCGAAGTTGCCCGGTCGGGCGAGCGGGCGCAAAAAGCCTTTTCCAAGGTGATCCGCGGGGCGTGTGGCAGGCTTGCCGGAAAACTCGCACTCGAAGGACGCGGTATAGCCCCGATGACCCGCGAAGAAGCCGATGAATGGTTTGAAAACCCGCCACTTGATGAAATCAGCAAGGAATACCGCATCAATGCGACCGCGATGCTATCGATGATGGTCGGTGCAATGGTGCTTGGACGAGCGGTTGATGATGAAACTGCTGAACTGATTCTCAGTTCGGTGCGAAAAACGGTGCCGCGGCTTAAATCACCGCAGAAAAGCGGAACTGATGCGGCGCTTTGACCGGCGAAAACACGGTCTAGGCCTTGATCAGCGTTTCATCGCAAGCGGTGCGACCTGGCCTTTGCGTTGTGCAATCATTTTCTGTTCCGCAATCGCACCGGCTTCATCGGTTAGGAAGGTAAATATCCCGAACCGGCGTCCCTTGGTCACCGGCATTGCTTCATGCAACAGTGAACAGGAAAATACGACGGCACCCCCGGCAGGCGGCGCGTAAAGGCCGCGACCATATTCGGGAAAACGAACCTGCCCGCCTTCGTACGTTATAGGGTTCAGGTTTAGCGACACCGCAAATCGACGATGTGCGGTAAATGCGGTGCGATTGTCCCGGTGGCGACCGAAATGTCCCTTGTCGGCGGCGTCATAACACCCGATCCTTAGGGCTTCCATGCTTGCTGTTCTGAACTGGAATGCCTTGAACAGTTCCGGAATAACCCGCCCCACAAGTCGGCTTTTGACTTTCTCAAACAACACTTCATCCAGAAGGACAACGTCATTGCGCTTTTTGATGTCGGATTTCGTCGTGCTGCTGTTTTCCGTCCCCTTGGATACACCATCCGCACGCTTTTCACCGGCTTCCCAATAGGAAATCAGTTCCTGACACAATTCCGGTTCCAGAATGTCATGCAGCAACATGACCGGCGCCTGGCGATTGACCACGTCGGATTTGCTTCCGGCGTGGATTGCCTTGCAGACGTCAATGCCGCTATCAACATCTGCAAGCGATGCATTGAACACCAGCCGATGATTTGGATCGATCAGAAGCATTGAGGGGTCAGTAACGCCAAACAGCTTTTTGACCGCGTTTTCCGCGTCATAAAGCTCGGTTGCCTTGGCGTTTGACTTTGCTGCCTTCCTGGGGCTTTTAGTGCCGCCGATGATCAGAAAAGTCAGGGTTTCGCAACCCGTGACCTGATCGAGAAACCGGTCGATTTCCTGCCACGTTTCCTTGGTCGGTTTGTCATCCAGCAACCAAAGCGCAAGTGTGTTTCCCGCGATCAGCTGATCCGTCAGGTCGGTCGGTTGTCCAGCTGTATCGGGCAGTACGATTTTCGGGACGATATCACCTTTGGCAATCCGAATTGAACTGGTTGCTGCCTTTGGTGTTCCTGACATTTCCCTGATCCCCCGATCCGTTTAAATCTGTCCGGCCTTTATCAGACTTTCGCAAAGTACCCTGAAAGAATATCGGCGTAAATCACGACCAGTTTTTCAATGTCTTCGACCATGGCATGCTCGTCGACCTTGTGCATGCTTTGACCTACCAGACCGAATTCCGCGACTTCGCAATATTTGTGGATAAAGCGGGCATCCGATGTGCCGCCCGTGGTGCTCATATCCGGTCGATGGCCCGTGACCTTTTCCGAGGCATCGGAAATCAGGGCAGCAAGCTTGCCGGGCTCGGATACAAACGCCTCGCCGGAAATCTTGACTTTAAGGTCATGGGCACCGGCATGTGCGGCACAGGTTTCACGGATCCATTTTTCCAGATCGACACCCTGATGCAGGTCGTTGAAACGGATATTAAATGCGGCACTTACCTTCGACGGCACCACGTTGGTCGCGGGATTTCCGGCATCAATCGTAGTGACTTCCAGATTGCTTGGCTGGAAATGCGGAGTGCCTTTATCGAGTTCGTGCGTGGTAAGGGCATTAAGGACCTTTAACATGCGCGGTACCGGGTTATCTGCCAGATGCGGATAGGCAACATGCCCCTGCGCGCCATAGATCGTCAGCCAGCCGGTAATGGAGCCGCGGCGACCGACTTTCATCATCTCACCCAGATAAGTCGGATTGGTCGGTTCCCCCAGAAGACAGACATCAAGTTTCTCGCCATGCTTGTCACACCAGTCCAGCAGCTTGATCGTGCCGTTCACCGCATCGGCTTCTTCATCACCGGTAATCAGGAAGCTGATGCTTTCCTCAAAATCGGGATGGGTCGCCAGAAAGGCGTCAACGGATTCAACGAAACAGGCAATGTTGGTTTTCATATCAACCGCGCCGCGCCCGAACAGACGGCCATCCTTGATTTCGCCACCAAATGGATCAACTGTCCATGCTGCGACATCGCCCGCCGGAACTACATCGGTATGCCCCGCGAAGCAGAAATTGCGTCCTTTGGTACCCAACCGGGCATAAAGGTTGTCTATGCTGTCCCAGCCGTCTTCGTGAAACACTTTTCGTTTGCAGTCAAAACCGCGTGCTTCAAGGGCCGTCTGCAAGACATCAAGCGCACCGGCATCCGCAGGGGTAACGGAGGGGCAGCGGATCAGGGATTGGGCAAGGTCAAGGGCGGCGGACATTTGATATTCTCTTGGCTTCTTGATGAATGAGTAGGATTAAAAATCCATCATGGATGTTTCAAGTGAAACATTTGATGTGCAAAGGGGCGAAACGGCATTCCGCCTCGCCCCTTATAAATCATTGGCAAATCGGGTGACAGAAATCAGTCACGCAGCAATTCGTTGATCGAAGTTTTCGAGCGGGTTTTCTCATCCACACGTTTGATGATGACCGCGCAATACAGGCTCGGCCCCGGTTTGCCATCGGGCAATGGCTTGCCCGGAATGCTGCCCGGAACCACAACCGAGTATGCCGGAACGCGGCCGACAAAGGTTTCGCCGGTGGTGCGGTCGATGATCTTGGTTGATGCGCCGATAAATACACCCATCGAAATCACGGCACCTTCTTCGACGATGACGCCTTCGACGATTTCCGAACGCGCCCCGATAAAGGCGTTGTCTTCGATGATGACCGGACCGGCCTGAAGGGGTTCAAGTACGCCACCGATACCGGCACCACCCGACAGATGAACGTTTTTACCAATCTGTGCGCAGGAACCGACCGTTGCCCAGGTATCGACCATCACGCCGGTATCGACATAGGCACCAAGGTTCACAAAGCTTGGCATCAGCACGGTGCCCGGTGCGACATAGGCCGAACGGCGCACAATGCTGCCCGGTACGGCGCGGAAACCGGCATTTTTGAACTCGGCTTCACCCCAACCTTCAAATTTTGACGGGACCTTGTCCCACCAGTTGGTGTTTTCGCCCGGTCCGCCGGAGATGGTGGTCATGTCATTGAGACGGAAGGACAGAAGAACCGCCTTCTTGGCCCACTGATTGACAATCCACTTGCCGTCTGTCTTTTCGGCAACACGCAGTTTGCCGCTATCAAGTGCGGCAAGCGTCTGGTCGACGGCCTTGCGGATTTCACCCTGGGTGGCGGAGCCGATTTCGTCGCGGTTTTCCCATGCGACGTTGATCACGCCTTCAAGTTCTGTTCTGTCCATTTTCAGAAGTCCTTGCGGTCAGCCTTAATTTCATGTCGGGCGGAGAATGGTCAAAGCCTGCTGTGAAGTCAACTCCGCCAGTTTACGTAGTTCCGGCTTTTGGGTGCCCTGATTCTGACCCGCGCAAGAATTACCCGATCACGGCGCCAAGCTCAATCTTGGAACCATGACAAATTTACCTGAAACCGGTTTTAGGCCGGACCGTTGCCCAGTTCGCGTAAGAAATGCACCAGATTGTTGGTTTCGTGGTCGATCCTGGGATCGTCGCGGCCAACCTGCGCCCATTCCTCGTCAGTATGGACCCATACGGTCGTCATGCCCATGTCCTTTGCCGGAAGCAGATTTTTGGCCATGTCTTCGAAATAGATCGCGCGCGTTGGATCAATTGCATCCCGCGCAAGCAATCGGTCATAGGGCTGGCGTTCGGGTTTGGGGATATAGTCGGCGTCGACGATGTCAAAGATGGTTTCGAAATGGCTGGCAATGCCAAGGCGATCCATCACCCGTTCGGCATGCCCGCGCGATGCGTTGGTGAAGATCACCTTGCGGCATGGCAGCGCATCCAAAGCAGCCGCCAGTTCCGGCGCAGGATCCATCACGGACAGATCAATATTGTGAACCTTGTTAAGGTAATCCGCAGGATCAATGTCATGTTCGGTCATTAGACCGCGAAGCGTCGTGCCATAGCGGTGAAAATAGCTTTTCTGGATCACATAGGCCTCGTCCGCCGGAAGCCGTAATGTATCACGCACATATTGCCCGATTAGATTCGAGACCTGCGAAAACAGGTCGCATGCCGAGGGATAGAGCGTGTTGTCGAGATCAAAGATCAGGACATTGTCCGGCGCAATACGTGGAATGACAGTAGTGGCAGAAATGATCGAGGGCATGTTGAAGCATTCCGGTTATGGGCGATGGTGGCACAAAGCTACGCGGCGTTCACGACGTTCTTTATTATGGGATTACATCCGGTTTGCAAAGGTGCCGACGTTGATTTCGCAATGCAGCATTGTAGGCATGCGGTTTTTGCAACAATTTCAGGCTCGAATAATTCGGGGTAGGGGTTTAAAAAGCGCAGCCTGAACAAAGATATAGTCAATCTGTGTTTGGAACCGGGCGGTGCCAGGGGAATGTTCCGAATTTCGGCGCGTTACGCACCCGGAAATGTATTCGCGAAGTTCGAAATCTGTCGGTGCTGTAAAGGCGTTATTAAGGGTGCCATGCAGATGATAGGCGAATTCGTCTTTGCGGATGATGTGACTTCCTGAATTGGGGGCAGGAAGTCGCAAGGATTTCGAGGCAGCGCAAGAGGACCCTTTGGAAAAGCTTCTCAAAAGTCGCACGACGGAACTGCGAAACGAACGAAACCGCTTCGCAGCACTTGCGTTTGTGTGGGGGGATCTTCTGCTTGAACTGGATGACGATCTGAGGATCGTGTTCGCATCCGGTGCGGCAGATGGCATGATTGGCCGTTCGGCAGCTGATATTGAAGGCCATACCCTGCAGTCGGTTCTGGCCCCGCAATTCCGACCACTGGTTCAGGAAATGTTGTATGTGGCGCGTCGTCGCGGCCGGATGGACAACATCCAGGTGCGGTTTATTCGCCCGGACGAACAGCTAAGCGCCCCGGTTTCCATGAGCGGTTATTTCCTGCCCGATCTTGGCGATCATTTCTTTGTTGCCCTGCGCGTTGCAATTAATACGCTGCCCCATGATGTGGCGCGATCAATCAGGCGCGATGAAGCAACCGGCCTGATGGACGAGGAAAGCCTTTCCCGGGTCGTAACTGAACGCCTGATGGCGCAACGCGAAACCGGTGCAGAACACAAATTTACCCTGATGACGTTGAATGCCTTTGATCCGCTTTGCAAACGCATGGAGCAGATCGAACGTGATGAAATGCTGTCCAGTATCGGTGCATTTCTAAGGGCGCATTCTGTTGCCGGGGATACTGCGGGCCGCCTGAATGGCAATCAGTTCGGTATGTTGCATCGGCCCGATGTGCCAGTTGGCGAACTTGAAGATCGGATTGCCGATTGTGCGCGGGACGCCGATCCGGAAGGCAAGGGGGTGGAGATTTCCACGTCCGTTACCGACTTTACGGCCGAAATGATCCCGCCTGGCGATCTGGCCCGCGGGGTGCTTTATTCTATCCGCCGGTTCTGCGACCGGCAGGAGCACGGATTTACATTTTCGCGTCTGATAGGGCAGACCCCCAATCTGGTGAATGATACCTTTTCGGCGATGCGCGATTTCGGCATGCGGGTTGACCGTCTGAAATTCGATGCGGTTTATCAGCCGATCGTGCGGTTGCCATCTGCGGAAATCCATCATTTCGAGGTCTTGGCGCGCTTTTATGATGATGATGGTAATCTTATTCCGACGGAACGACTGATCAGCTTTGCCGAACAGGTCAACATGATCCACAGGCTGGATCTGGCGATGATGCGCCGGACCCTCAAGTGGATCCGTAACCAGCTGGACGAGGGCATCGATGCCCGCGTGGCGGTCAACGTTTCGGGTCATAGCATCGAAAATCCGGATTTCTGTCGGTCTGTGATTGCACTGTTTGAACGCAATCGCGACACGATGGGGCAGTTGATGATCGAAATCACCGAAACAGCCGAGATCACGGATATTGATACGGCATCTACCTGGATTTCACGGTTCCGCGATTTTGGCGTTGAAATCTGTCTGGATGATTTTGGCACGGGGGCATCGAATTTCCGGTATCTCAGTGCACTGGATGTTGATTATGTCAAAATAGATGGGGAATCGATCCGGCAGTCACTGAAAGCGAGCAAAGGCAGAGCGTTTCTGAAATCGCTGGTCGATCTTTGTCATGAATTGAAAGTCGAGGTCGTAGCGGAAATGATTGAAACCGATGCCATGCGGGAGATGGTTACCAAGGTTGGTTTTGATTATGCGCAAGGATATCTTTTCGGTAAGCCCGAAAAGGACATCTCGCTTTACTGGCGCAATATCAATGATCCCAAGCGGTACTAGGATCAGGATCTGTCAGTCACAGCAAAGGTCACCATTCCGGCGGTCCTTTTTGTAAGCTCAAACAGATCCGTCTGGCTGAAACAAGAAACAGTTTTCAGGTTTCAGCAAAAAAGGCCGGTGCATGCACCGGCCTTTCTGAAATGGTGATTGTCTGTCGCCTTATTCGGCGGCTTTGACTTCGGCGTTGCTGCGGATTGCAGCTTCGCGAACGTCGGCAGCGACATGTTCTTCGAACTTCGCGAAGTTCTTTTCAAACAGGCCCGTCAGGTTTGCTGCAGCCTTGTCATAGGCAGCCTTGTCCGACCAGCTGTCGCGCGGGTTCAGAACTTCTGCCGGGATATCGCCGCAAGCGGTCGGATAGGCCAGACCGAAATACGGATCGGTTGCGAAGTCGGCATTTTCCAGTTCGCCATTCAGCGCCGCGTTCAGAAGCCCGCGGGTATAGGCGATTTTCATGCGCGAACCAACGCCATAGGCACCACCGGACCAGCCGGTATTGACCAGCCAGCAATTGGCCTGATGTTTTTCCATAAGTTCGCCAAGCAGTTCGGCATAAACCGATGGATGACGCGGCATGAACGGTGCACCAAAGCAGGCGGAAAACGCTGCGGTCGGTTCCTTGACGCCTTTTTCGGTACCGGCAACTTTTGCGGTGTAACCCGACAGGAAGTGGTACATCGCCTGTGCCGAAGTCAGCTTGGCGATCGGCGGCAGAACGCCAAACGCATCGCAGGTGAGCATGATGATGTTTTTCGGGTGACCACCACGACCGTTTTCCGATGCATTCGGGATGAATTCGATCGGATAGCTGGAACGGGTATTTTCGGTGTGACGGGCATCGTCGAGGTCAAGCTCGCGCGATTGCTTGTTCATCACAACGTTTTCCAGAACCGTCCCGAAGGTTTGGGTTGTGGCATAGATTTCCGGTTCTGCTTCTTTGGAAAGCTTGATTACCTTGGCGTAGCAGCCGCCTTCGAAGTTGAAGACGCCATCTTCACCCCAGCCATGTTCATCGTCACCGATAAGCGTGCGTGATGCGTCGGCCGACAGGGTGGTTTTGCCGGTACCCGACAGACCAAAGAAGATTGCGGTGTCGCCGTCCTTGCCCATATTGGCCGAACAATGCATCGGCATGACGCCTTTGGCCGGAAGAATATGGTTAAGAACAGAGAAGATCGATTTCTTCATTTCGCCGGCATACCAAGTGCCGCCGATGATCACCATTTTGCGTTCGAACGAAACGACGACGAATACTTCGGAACGGGTGCCGTCGACTTCCGGATCAGCCTGCAGGCCGGGAGCATGCAGAACGGTGAATTCCGGCGCGAAGTCGCGAAGTTCTTCTTTCTGCGGCTGAATGAACATGTTGCGCGCAAAAAGATTGTGCCATGCATTTTCGTTGATCACGCGAACCGGCAGGCGGAAACGCGGATCCGAACCGGCATAGCAGTCCTGAACGAACAGTTCGGTGCCCTGGAAGTAAGCGCGCACTTTTTGATACAGGCGCTCGAACACTTCCGGGCTGACCGGGCGGTTAACGTCGCCCCAGTCGATGTCGTTCTTGGTGCCTTCCTCTTCGACGATGAAACGGTCCTGCGGGGAACGGCCGGTATGTTCACCGGTCAGCGCAACAAATGCGCCACCCTTGGCAATTTTACCTTCCTGACGGCGGATTGCATGTTCGTAGAGGCCGGCAGCGTCCAAATTCCAGTGAACGGCGCCAAGATTCTTGAGGCCATGGGTTTCAAGGCCTACACGGCTGACAACGGGTCCTGATTGCAGCACGGATCTCTCCTGGTGGGAATTGAGTCTGGGGGTTAATAGTCAATTCTACACAATCGGTATGTGGGTTAACCGTTTGCGTCGCGACATATTGTTACAAAGGTGTCTCAAAAGCAACCTGTCCTTTGGCTCAATACCAAGGAAAACGTAGACGTTTTTGCGTTTGCGAAAAGTCACCTTTCGAAAGTGACAATTAAATCTTCGTTGCCCAAATCAGGTCATTTGACCGCGCGCTTTTTTACACATTTCGACCAGAATATCGCGCGCTTCGCCGGGGCTGCGGATTGTTTCGGTGAAGTTGACCCGCAAAGGTCGGGAATCGGCAGAATTGCGTTCCAAATCCATTCCATCGCAATCAATGGCGACCATTTTCCAACCGTCATTCTTATCCTGATCGCTGAAATATCTGACAATGTCGGCTATCGAATCGGCATGATCGGAATTCATTTGGAAAATGACTTCATCATGGCCATCAATCAGTGGTTGGCAGCCATCAATCACAAACTGGTTTCCCGTTAGTCGGCGCTGTTTGCCAAACCCGCCAACCCAGTAAACCGCCTCTACTGCAACGTGGTAAAAGTCAAAATCGGCGAAATCGGCATATTGGGCGGCATCGGGATGGGTTTGAAGGTAGCGTTGGCGTGTTTCCGGTGCGTGATCGGCAACGGCCCGGCCAAAGATCGTCAGTCTGGCATTGTCCGTATCGATCCGCTCGCTTTGTCCGGCATCGATATTGCCGTCGGTGAAAAGAAGCGACAGACGCGGATCACGTCGTAAATGACGGGTATGATCCGCCAGATCGGAAATCAGCAGAATGGGGCTGCCATCAATATGCGCAGCAGGGACAACGATTGACGTCACCGGCCAGCCATCGCCGACCTGTTTGTGATCACAGGCGGTTGTAGCCATCACGGCATGTAAGGCACGTCTCGTCATACGCCGGAGTTCTGCCGCTGCATTTCCGTTTTGCTGTGCAAGGCTCGACATGCATACGCCCCTTTGATGATCAGGGTTTTTATTTAGGATTGGTTGTTGCCGTCCGCAATGTCTGGTCTGGCTGGGTTACAGGTCTTTGTCACCGGTCGTGATCAGCGGTTCGGAAGTGGTCGAAAAACGCCGTTTGCGGACGGTTTCCAGCAGCCGTTTCTTGCTGCCGTCACTCATGCCCATCCATGCGCCGATTTCATCGCCGGTGCGAAAGCATCCGATGCAGTACCCGGCGACCGGGTCAAGAACGCAAACGCCAATGCAGGGGGATTTGACAGGCATGATTTTCCAAGCTGGTAACAGGATTGATTGCCTGCATAGAAAACACAAAGCCCGCCAGGATCAAGAGGGTAATAATCCGGCGGGCTTTGTTACGTGTGGTAATCTGGTGGGTGTGAAAGCCCTAGAGGCGGTCAAACCAGTTGCGGACCTGGCGGTCGGCCTCTTCGCGTTTAACGCCATAGGCTTCCTGAACCAAGCCAACCAGTTTTTCCTGCTGGCCTTCGATCTCATCAAGATCATCGTCGGTGAGGCGGCCCCATTCGCGCTTGACGTGACCACGCATCTGTTTCCAACGGCCTTCGATCTGGTCCCAATTCATCAGGTGTTCTCCTGTTTCTTTCGGGTTGTTTGCTCGTTCGGTCCGGAAATTTTATCTGCATGCCAACCGCATGCTGCTTTTCCGGTTGCCTGATCATAAAACGGCTCGGAGTGTTTTTTGTTCCACGATACCCGGATTGTATCCTCTGCCGGGGCAGGGGTACGGCCCGCTGACTTGCCATATTCGCCTGCGAGGGTTATAGCCGAGCCAGTTTTTTCATTGGAGTGTGTGTGAGCGCACCATCGGCGTGCAGCACGGAGGACAATATGCGCGGATATTTCGGGATCGGGATCGAAGGGGCCAGCAAGCCCTTTAACGTGGGCACGCTGTTTCGTTCCGCCCATGCGTTTGGTGCCAGCTTTGCCTTTACGGTGGATGCGGATTTTCGTGATGAACGGGCCAATGTGGCCGACACATCACGTGCGTCCGAGCAGATGCCCTACTATCACTTCCCGGATCACGATCATCTGTTCCTGCCCGATGGATGCCGGATGGTTGGTGTCGAACTGACACCTGATGCGATTGAACTGCCAAGTTTCAAACATCCATCGCGCGCGGCTTATATTCTTGGCCCGGAACGCGGAAATCTGTCGCAGGAAATGCAGGATCAGTGCGATTTCATCATTAAAATCCCAATGAGCTTCTGCGTAAATGTCGCGATTGCTGCCAATATCGTGATGTATGACCGCCTGATCAGTCTGGGCCGGTTCGCCCCGCGCCCGGTACGTGCTGGTGCCCCGACCGAGCCAAAGCCGGAAGCCTTTTATGGCGGCTGGATTTCGCGCACGCGTGACAAACGCAAAGCAGACCCTGAAAAGTTCCGTCAGGCACCGCCGCCGGATTACAGCGTGATTGACGGTACGCTGGATGACGACGATTAAGGCATGAAAATGAAGCAACGACCGCGAGGGAGGGGCGCGGCCGTTGCATTTTCCTGACCCGGTTTCATCGACAGGGGGAGGTCGATGGCAGAGGGCATGGGGTCAGGCAATCAGGTTTACTATGTCGTTTCAGGCAGCCTGTACTGCCGTTTCATCTCGCTGATCCCCTTCGTTAGCGTCGGGAATTTCCGCCTTTTCAGGCAGAATGCCGTGCGGATTGCGCAGCAGGTTGGCAATCATCCGCATCCCGACATCACCTTGCAGGGTCAGCAGGCTTTCGGGATGGAACTGAACTGCACTGATCGGCAGGCTTTGATGACGTATCCCCATAACCACACCGTCATTGCTGCGCGCGGTGACTTTAAGGTCAGCTGGCAGGCTTGCCAGGTCGGCAAATAGCGAGTGATAGCGCCCAACAACGATTTCATCGGGAAGGCCTTCAAACAACGGATCAGACGGGTCCAGTTTCACCTTAGACGGTTTGCCATGCATCGGTGTGTCGAGTTGACCAAGTGATCCACCAAAAAATTCGACAATCCCCTGTAAACCAAGACAAACACCAAAGACCGGAAGCCCCGCGGCAAGGGCACGTTCGATGCTTTGGCGCAGACCATAATCATCGGGGCGTCCCGGACCCGGGGACAGGAACACCAGATCGGGTTTGAAATCGTCAAAGGCTTCGTCAGGGAAACCGGGGCGGAGCGTTAATGTTTCGGCACCGGTTGCGCGGATATAGCTGGCAAGGTTTTGAACAAAGCTGTCTTCGTGATCGATCAGAAGCACGCGTTTGCCAACACCCGAAATGGTCGGATCAATGGTGGCTTCGTCCTTGGCATCGCGGGTGACGGCATCAATCATTGCCGATGCCTTCAACACTGTTTCGGCTTCTTCGGCAGCAGATTCACTATCAAACAGCAATGTCGCACCCGCGCGAACTTCGGCGACACCCTGTTTGAGACGCACAGTTCGTAATGTCAGGCCGGTATTCAGATCGCCATTGCACAGAACCGCCCCGATGGCCCCGCCATACCATGCACGCGGACTGCGTTCGACGGTTTCGATATGCTTCATGGCGGCCCGTTTGGGGGCACCGGTTACGGTAACCGCCCAGCAATGTGTCAGGAAAGCATCAAGTGCATCAAAGCCTTCGCGAAGGCGGCCTTCGACGTGATCGACCGTGTGGATCAGGCGGGAATACATTTCGATCTGGCGACGACCAAGAATACGGATGCTGCCGGGTTTGCAGACGCGTGCCTTATCATTCCGATCAACGTCGGTGCACATGGTCAGTTCGGATTCTTCCTTGGCCGAATTCAGAAGGGTTCGGATATTTTCCGCATCCTCGATCGCGTCGCGACCGCGCGCGATGGTGCCCGAAATCGGGCAGGTTTCAATACGTTGGCCGGTGACGCGGACATACATTTCCGGCGATGCCCCGATCAGATGTTCACCGTCACCAAGATTGATCAGGAAACCATAAGGTGCCGGATTTCGGCGTTTAAGGCGGCGGAAGATTTCCGACGGGGCACTTTTGCATTCGGTCCGAAAGACGCGGCTTGGCACGACTTCAAACAGTTCTCCGCGCGCAAATCGTGGCTTGGTATCATCGACGACGGCGGCATATTCGCCGTCTTTCATATCATTTTCTACGATGCCGTTTGCACCATGTGATGGCGGGTGATCCTGGGCAATGCGGTCGAGCCCAGTGGTACTATGGCCATCTGGTGCAATGAATTCATATTCAAAAAGGGTCGCGACCTTGGATGCGTGGTCGACTGTGATCATCTGGTCGGGTAGATAAAGATGGACATCCTTGTGATCACTGCTGCGGTCCTGGGTCAGTGCAATTTGTTCGAAATGAAGGGCGATGTCGTAGCCAAAGGCACCGTATAGACCCAAACGTTCCTCGCCCTTGTGGGCAAAGAGATCGCGAATGGCCCGGACAACGGAAAACAGACTGGGTTGTTGACTGCGTTCTTCTTCGGGGAACCAATCGGCCGCTTTGCCGACATAGCCGTAAAGCCCGTCATCGCCCTTGGTCAGGCCTTCGATATGGGCATGATCGGCAAGGGCGTTTTCAATCACCGGCAAAAGCACCCGGCCGCGATCATTAAGCGCACGGATTGCAAAGCCGCGTTCGCGCCCGGTGATTTCCAGCGGTGGTTTGGCAAATCCCATGTCCCAGCGCGAATAACGACCCGGAAACTCGTAGCTTGAAGACAGCAAAACACCCTTCGTCCGGTCAAGCGCGTCGATCAGGCTTTCGGTGGCATTTTCATAGGTGATTTCTGTCTGGCGGCGAATAATGGCGATGCCGCCGTCTGTGGTATATCGATATTCGCTACTGGTTTCAGAAGTCGGGTTGGTCACGTCAAATACTCCGTTTGCGGGGCGCTGCCGCAGGAGCAATGTGACTTTTCAGCAAATAGGAAAAAGGTCTGAAAACACAAAGCCGCCTGCGAAGATCAGGCGGCCGGTTGTTTCAGGGCATGATAATTGGCCGCCCGCTTATGCGGACCACCACCAACGATTGGAAATAAGGATCGGGTTCATGCCGTGTGTTTTCATGCGTCAAACTATGATCAGCGATCAGGCGGGCGTCAAGCATTTTGATCAGATGATCATTCGCCCGGTTCGGAAACCTCAAAACGCAGAGGTTTGTGGCAATGTGGGCAGGACAAAAGATCGTCTTCGTGATCGTGATGAATGTCGCGGATATCGGAAATGATTGACTGGGCTTGCTCATCACTGATGCCAAGTTCGTCTTGATGGGATCGCAACCTTCTTCGCACGGCCTCGGTCAGGCGTTTTCCCGAAAGCTGATGGGCGGCTTGTTGGCGATATGCATCTTCGCGGCGGCGCAGTTCACTGGAAAAGGCCGATGCCAGAATACCGGCGGGCACCGCGACTATGCCGATACCCGTCAGTGAAATCAGACTTGCGATGACTTTGCCCAATGCTGTGATCGGTACGACATCACCGTAACCGACGGTGGCAAGTGTGATGACGCTCCAGTAAAGGGCACTGGGCAGGTTGCCAAATGCGTCAGGTTGGGCTTCGTGTTCGGCAAGATAAATGGCACCGGCGCTGAAAACCAGCATGCAGGCCAGCGCCGCGCTTGCGGCACCAAAGATGCCCATCTGCTGACGAAACACCATCAGCATCAGTTCAAGGCCGGTAGAATAGCGGGTGAATTTCAAAAGCCGAAGCAGGCGGACAATGCGGATGAACCGGAGATCAATCGACGTGAAAAACAGCAAGAAGACCGGAAGGATCGCAATCAGATCAACCATTGCCATCGGTCGCAGCATATAACGCAAACGCCCCCATTTTCCGGAAAATTCCGGGTTGTCGGGGGCCGACCATACGCGCAAGACATATTCAACGGTGAAAATCGCCGTGCAGATCAGCTCAATGACCAGAAACAGTATAAAAAACTGTTCGGCCAATTCATGAACGGTGTCGAGAATGACGCAGATAACATTGATCACGATCAGCGAAGCAAGGATCAGATGTATGGTCAATGACAGCCGCGATTGGCGATCAACCCCATGCAGCAAATTCTGAACCTTTGATCGAAGCGTTCTTTCCATTTGACCCCATATGCTACCGGGGCCAGAAAGACTGCCCGCAATCGTTCGATGATTGCCGGTATCGCTTCAGAAATGGTTAAAGAAGATGCTGATCTGGAGCCGGAGGGCGTTAGTAACCCTTTGCCGCACGAATGAAATCGGCAATTTTGCGCGCGTCTTTCACGCCTTTGGTTTTTTCAACACCAGACGATACATCGACCCACGGGGCACCGGAAATACGGACGGCGTCGGTGACATTGTCAGGATCAAGTCCACCGGCCAGCATCCAGTTGCTTTTGAAGCTGCGCCCGGTAAGAAGATTCCAGTCAAAACTAACGGCATTGCCACCGGGCAAGTTGCTGTCTTTGGGCGGTTTGGCATCAAAAAGCAGGAAATCGGCGACGCCATCGAAGTTTGCCGCAGCGGCATCAATGTCATCGGATGTACTGACCGAAACAGCCTTCATGACGCGCAGACCGAATTTTTCTTTTACTTGTGCGACCCGTTCCGGGCTTTCCTTGCCATGCATCTGGATCACGTCAAGGCGACCGGCCTTGATCGCGTTTTCAAGAGCTTCGTCACCGGCTTCAACGAATAGGCCAACCTTAAGGATACTGTCCGGTACGCGCTCGGTCAAAGTAGTGGCGCCGTTAAGCGATATGTGACGCGGGCTTGGTGGAAAAAAGACATAGCCCAAGGCATCAGCACCGGCACTCATCGCGGCCATTGCAGCGTCTTCGCTATTGATTCCACAGATTTTGACCATGCAGCTCATCGGGGTGTCCTGTCTTGTAGCCAATTCAAACTTCCGTCCAAGTCATTTGGTCCTAGCAGAAAGTGATCCCGACCAACAGGATATTTGCGAATTTAGGTGGCTTTCCACTGGCGAGATGGCGGTTGCTGCGCTATTTTCCCGGCCATGAGCAAGCACACAGGCCCAGCCGGGGGCGAAAACGGCGAAAAGACAACCCATTTCGGTTTTCGGGATGTTCCGGAAAGCCAGAAAGCATCCATGGTGCGTGAGGTTTTCGATACTGTCGCGTCCAAATATGACTTGATGAACGATCTGATGAGCGGCGGTGTACACCGTTTGTGGAAAGATACGTTCATTAACGAGCTGAAGCCGCGTCCGGGCATGAAACTGCTGGACGTTGCCGGTGGCACCGGGGACATTGCATTCCGGTTCCTGAAGAATGGCGGCGGCTCGGTCACCGTATGCGACATCAACTATGAAATGCTGCATGTCGGTCGCGATCGAGCGGTGGATCATGGGTTGCTGAAAAACATCAACTGGACTGTTGGCGATGCGCAGAAACTGCCGCTGCCCGATCATTCGGTTGATGCCTATACGATTGCCTTTGGTATCCGAAACGTGACGCGGATTACCGAAGCCCTTTCCGAAGCCTATCGTGTGCTCCGACCGGGCGGAAAATTCCAGTGTCTAGAGTTTTCCAAGGTGGTGGTGCCGGGGTTTGATAAACTTTACGACACATACTCCTTCAAGCTTTTGCCTGAAATCGGTCGCTTCATTGCCGGGAATCGCGAAGCATATCAGTATCTGGCCGAAAGCATCCGTCAGTTCCCCGATCAGGAAACTTTTGCATCCATGATCCGCGATGCAGGGTTCGAACGGGTGAAATATCGCAATCTTTCCGGTGGTATTGCCGCCATTCATTCCGGCTGGCGGGTATAGGTGGCGACTGAATGATACGGTTCGTTCGCAACAGCTTTCGACTGCTTGGAATGGCTAGGACTTTGGCGCGTCATGATGCGCTGTTTCCACTTGCCCTTGTGCCGGGTGGAAAGGTTCTGGCGTTTTTTGCCCGACTGACAGCACCATTTTCACGTCGATCCGATTTGCGGCCGGGGCGCCGGTTGGCCCGTGCGCTTGAAGAATTGGGCCCCGCATTCATCAAGCTTGGCCAGACACTGGCCACGCGTGCCGATCTGATCGGGGATGATGTTGCGGCTGATTTATCAAGCCTGCAGGATAGATTGCCGCCATTTTCGGCCAAGATTGCCAAGCGGATCATTACCGAACAGCTTGACGGGCCGTTTGAAACCCTGTTTTCCGAGTTTGATGATACACCTGTTGCGGCGGCATCCATCGCCCAGGTGCATTTTGCCACCACGTCCGATGGGCGAGAAGTTGCCGTCAAGGTGCTGCGCCCGGATATCAAGACGCGCTTTGCCCGTGACCTTGATCTGTTTTACTGGGTGGCGGAGATTGCCGAACTGACGCAACCGCGCTTGCGTCGTCTCAAACCGGTTGAAACCATCAAGACGCTGGAAGACAGCGTGCATCTTGAAATGGATTTGCGGTTTGAAGCATCGGCAGCATCCGAGTTCCGCGACAATTTCGAGGCTGATCCGACCTATTATGTGCCGCAGATCGATTGGGAACGGACGGCAGAACATGTGATCACCATGGAACGGGTCAAAGGTGTTCGCATCGACAATGTCGAAGCCCTGGATCGCATGGGTGTTGATCGCTCCGCCCTTCTGGCGAAGGCGGCGGGGGCATTTTTCCAACAGGTTTTCCGTGACGGTTTCTTCCACGCCGATATGCATCCGGGCAACCTGTTTGTCGACGAAACCGGTAAGGTCAGCATCGTCGATTTCGGGATCATGGGGCGTGTTGACCGTCAGACGCGCCTGTACCTCGCAGAAATGCTTCTTGGTTTTCTGACGCGTGATTATCGCCGTGTCGCCGAGGTACATTTCGAAGCGGGATATGTCCCACGTAACCAGTCGCTTGAAAATTTCCAGCAGGCGTGCCGCTCCATCGGCGAGCCGATTCTGGGCAAGGAACTGGCCGATATTTCGGTCGGGCGCCTGTTGGGGCAGCTTTTCCAGATTACCGAAACCTTCGGGATGGAAACCCAGCCGCAGCTTCTGATGCTTCAGAAAACCATGATCGTTGCCGAGGGGCTTTCGCGTATTTTAAGTCCGAACGAGAATATGTGGGAATTGTCGCGTCCGCTGATCGAAGAATGGATGCGCGAAAACCTTGGCCCGGAAGCAAAGCTTGCCGAAGCCACCCGACAGGCAGGGACGATGTTGCGCCGGTTGCCTCGCGTTCTTGAGGCTGCCGAACAGGCATCGGCCGTCTTTACCGATCAGGGGTTACGCCTGCATCCTGATACGGTTGCCGCGATGCGTGGCCGGTCAAACGGGCAGCGCAGTTCCGGTGGAGTTTCCAAGCAATCCATCCTGCTTTGGGTCGCGATTGCAGCACTTGCAGTCGCCCTGTTCGTCAAATAGAGGACGGCAATGAGCGAAATTGAAATCAGTTGTGATCGCGGTCGGCTGGACCTTGGATATTGCTATGATTTCATTGCCAATTCTTATTGGTCGCGGGGCAGGTCGCGCGGCGAGTTTGACCGTTCGGTTGAAATGTCGGTGCCGGTTGGCGCCTATTGTGATGGACGGCAGGTTGGCTTTGCCCGCGTCGTGACCGACTTCATCGCCATTGCCTATATCGCCGATGTGTTTGTTGACCCCGATTACCGTCGTCGCGGAATTGCATCCATGATGCTTGATGCCCTGCATGGTCATCCCGATATTGCGCGGGTCAAACGTTGGATGCTGGCGACGCATGACATGCAGCCGGTTTATCGCCAGCATGGATATGAGGACCTGAATGAAACGATCATGATGCGGCTCGATGCCGAATCCGATGATCGGGAACCTTTGCTCTAGTCGCGATTAAACCCGACATTTTAAAAAAAACGCTGCCACGGTCAGACCGGGCGGCGTTTTTGTTTCCGGCAATCTCGCAATCAGCTGGTGCGGACTTCATCAAGGAAGTTGCCGACCTCGCTGCGCAGCGTTCCTGATTGCGCGCCAAGTTTTTCGGAGGCATCAAGTACCTGGCGGGCGGCATCGCCGGTCTGGCGGGCCGCAGACTGCATTTCATGGATATGGCTTGTGACTTCCTGCGTGCTCTGGACCGCCTGCTGGACGGAGTGTGAGATTTCGGACGTCGCCTGTCCCTGTTCCTGAACTGCAGCGGCAACCTCGGATGCGATTTCGTTCAGATTGGCGATGATGCTGGTGATGCCATCAATTGCACCGACAGCTTCCTGGGTCGATCCCTGAATGCCGGAAATCTGGGCTGAAATATCCTCGGTCGCGCGTGCTGTCTGATTGGCAAGGTTCTTTACCTCGTTGGCCACCACGGCAAAGCCTTTGCCCGCGTCACCGGCACGTGCGGCTTCGATCGTGGCGTTCAGGGCCAGAAGGTTGGTCTGTTCGGCAATGGCCTGAATGATCTGGACCACTTCGCCGACTTTCTGTGCTGAAACATCAAGCCCCTGAACCATTTCATTGACGCGATTGGCTTCGGTGCTGGCGTTGGCGGTAATGTTTGACGTGTCATTTACACGCGCACTAATATCGCGGATTGAAACTGATAGCTGTTCGGCAGCACTGGCGACCGTTTCGACGCTATGATTGGCCTGCTCAACCGCGGCAACCACTGCCTGCGAACCGGATTCGTTCTGATGAACGGCCGCAACCATTGTCTGGGCGACTTGCTGCATTTCGCTTGATGCGCCCGATACACCGTCGACAACACCCATGACGGTCTGTTCGAAACGCCCGGCAAGGCCGTTCATTGCCTCTCGCCGTTTTATTTCTGCGCGCTCGCGTTCCTGTTCGCGTTCGCGATCAAGTTGGGCAACTCGGTTGGCATTTTCCTTGAAGACTTCGACCGAGGCCGCCATCTGGCCAATTTCATCGGTGCGATGAACGCCAGGGATGTGAATGTCGCGATTGCCATCAGCAAGGGCCGCCATGGCACCATTGATTTTAACAAGCGGGGTAATGATCTGATTGCGCAGGACAAACCAGGTGCTGCCCAGAAGGACGGCAAGGATTGCCGCCGCAAGAGCCAACTGGATGATGACGGCCTGTTTTACCTCGGCATTTACGCGCTCCAGGCTCCATGCGGTCAGCAGCATGCCGCGATACTGATCTTCGTCCCGGCGTTTGGAATATTTGGTAATCGGCGCAGCAACAATGACCGCATCGTCAGCGATGAAGCTGACAACTTCCTTGTTTTCAAGCCGCTCCAGATAAGGTTCGGCAAGTGCAGCCAGATCGTGTTCGGGAAGGTTTTCGGATTGATAGGTCGCAATGGGTTCGCCGTCCGGATTGGCTGCCACCAGCGATGCCAACTGTGATCCTTCCTTGTCGGTGATCTTGCGGAATTCTTTTTCGACCGAGTTGCCGTCCATGGCAATAAAGCCCGGTTGCACGGCTGTTGACAGCATTTCGGTTTTTTCGACCGACTCATTATACATGATTTCGATCATCGCATCGCGTTGCGAAACCGTCTGGATCGTCATCATTGCGCCAAAGCCGACAATCAGCAAGGCAACCACAACCAGAATGACTTTGCGTCCGACAGAGCCGCCGGATCGTTTGGTTTCGGCCATTTAAGGTCTCCCGTCCTTTGAAGCCTGATGATATTTGTTCCCTCGTTACCTGATCGATGACCCGCGATCATTTCAAAGCGTCGCAGCTTGCTCGAACAGGTTGGTGCCGTCTTTTTGGCATTCCGAATTACGGCTCCGGAAAATTGCCAAACCGACGGTCATTTATTGTTTTGGTTCCCTGTGTAACACCACAGGGACTGGGTAGTATTTTAACGCCTTTCTTCAGTCCTTCATAAAAAGCTACTTCAAAGCGCGACATAACCGAAATAATTAAAATCGACTTGTTTGAAATTGTCCGAAACTCACTAAATGCGATAAAATCATCCGGTATTGTTCTTGTTTTTAGAAAATAATGCTATTCGCATGTTCGCTGATTTTTGCGGCGCGAATCGTCTGGCGATGACAACCGGCCAACGGGCGAGTACATATGGGAATGGTCGTCTGCCTTTTTGACATTGTATGATCCGGCGATTGCAGTTTAACGGGACGGGGAACCCGAATGGCGAAGTCCAGAACCATGAACAAGCCGCGTGCGGCCAAAAAAACCAAAAAAGCGATAGCCAGTGGTTCTGCAAAAAATCTTGCGCAACAAGCTTCGACGGATAGTGTGCCGGGCTTTGTTGTTCCCAAGCCTGAAACTCCAGAATTGCCACAGACAAAAAACGACGCGGTCAAAAAAGTGGCTAATCAATCCCCCGGTGCACCCGTAATCGCCGGACGCTCGGGCAAATCGGAAATGTTCACCCGTGCACTTGATGCCCATCAGTCTGGGAGAATTGAAGAAGCAATTTCGCTTTATGGTACGGTTCTCAGGCAAAACGCTGATCAGCCCGATGTCTGGAATAACCTTGGTGTCGCGCTTAGGCGCAGTAAACGGCTTGATGCCGCACTTGTCGCCTATCGCAGGGCGGCGGAGCTCCGTCCCGGCAATGCGGGGCTTTGGTCAAATATGGGTAACTGCCTGCGTGAAATGATGCGGTTCGATGAGGCCGCGGCGGCTCATGACAAGGCGCTGGAACTTGATGCATCGATCAAGTCGCATCCGTTCAATGCTGGCTTGGTTTATCGCGATACCAATCGGTTCGAGCAGGCTATCAAACATTTTGATGAGGCTTTGGCCATTGATCCCGATTATGTCGATGCAAACTGGGACAAGGCACTGGCACTTTTGGCAACAGGCCAGTACGAAGCGGGTTGGGCCGGATATGAAACGCGCCGCAAGCTTGCCGATAATCCGATCCGCCCGCTTGAATCTGTTCCGGAATGGGATGGAAAAGCCGATTTACGCGGCAAAAGACTGCTGCTGCGTGCTGAGCAGGGCTTTGGCGATATGATCCAGTTTGCTCGTTTTGTCCCATTGGTAGGGAAGAGGGCCGCGCATATCATTCTTGAATGCAGATCGGAATTGATCCCGGTGATGCGCACGATTGCCGGTGTCGGAACGATTGTTGAAAAGGGGGCGAAATTGCCCCCCTTTGATCTGCATGTCCCACTCCTTAGCCTGCCGCATGTCATGAAAATCAGCGAAGCGGAACTGCATCGGGTCTCTGCCGAACCCTATCTGAGCGCGCCGAAAGGCAAGCAGGCACGATTAAGCCCGCCATCGGGTACAGTGCTTAAGGTTGGGCTGATATGGGCAGGCAAGCTTAATCCGCGTGACCGATCCTGCCCCCTTGAACTGCTGATGCCGCTTATGGCGCAGAAAGGGGCAAGTTTTTACAGTTTTCAGGTCGATGAGCGGCGGGGCGACATAGCCAGACTTGGCGCCAATGCCCTGATTACCGACATGGGTGAACATATTCATGATTTCGGTGACAGTGCAGCCTTGATGAAGGCGATGGATCTGGTCATTACAATCGATAGTGCGCCTGCCCATCTTGCCGGGGCACTTGGTGTGCCGGTCTGGATGTTACAGCTTTATACGACAGATTGGCGGTGGATGGTCGGGCGGACCGACAGTCCATGGTATCCGACAATGCGTATTTATCGGCAGGAAGCACCGGGGGATTGGGCTGTCCCGATTGCAAAGCTGGGCGCTGATTTTGCCAATCTTCTTAAGGCGCGGCTGGGAGCGGTGGTATAGTTAAGACAATTGGCGGCTAAATTTTGGCCAACACCCGGTGAAAGTCTGATCAATTCTTTAAACAGGAAGAGTCCCGGCCCTTGTCTTTAGCGATGACTCAGCGTAGGAAAGCGCCTTAAATTTACGAAGAATATCGACCGCTGTCCGGTCTTTCCCATGATTGGGGCTGATAGTCAGCAGGCGATCCGTTTTTTGCGCAGGAGAAAGCTTGTGAGCGAAGCTGCTTATAACAAAGGTTTCCCGGTTTCCTGGGAACAGATGCATCGCGACGCACGTGCATTGGCGTGGCGTCTGCTGGAAAAAGGTCCGTATAAGGGCATTATCGCGATTACCCGTGGGGGGCTGGTTCCGGCTGCTATTATTGCACGTGAACTTGATATCCGTCTGATTGATACGGTTTGCATTCGCAGTTACTCTGACAAGACGCGCGGCGATCTTGAATGGCTTAAAGGGATCGAAGGTGATGGCACGGACATGCTGATCATTGATGATCTGGTCGATACCGGCAAAACCGCGAAGGCCGTACGTGAAAAGCTGCCAAAGGCACATTTCGCGACAGTCTATGCCAAGCCGCTTGGTCGCGAGATTGTCGACAGCTTTGTGACCGAGGTTTCCCAGGATACCTGGATTTATTTCCCCTGGGATATGGAACTCTCGGTTAACGCGCCGATATCCGAGCGCGTTCGCTAATCGGTCTTGAAGATCTGATCGTATCTTTCTCAAGGCCTGTTGGACCGAAAAGGAGGACACGATGCAAAATCAAAATTGCCCGGCTCGCTATCGTCAACCGTCATTAACGGTCCGATGGGCCGGGCATTTCTGTTTTTGGCTTGGGTTCTGCGCCCTTGCGATTACGGGCATATCGGCCCCTGTCATCGCACAAGAGCTACCTGCGCAAACGCAAAAAGCCATGTCTCTTTTGCGGCCTGAAAGCGGTTATCGGCTTGAATTGTTTGCCCCGGTAAATAATGCGCGTTCTATCGCGGTTGCCCCGGAACTGAAGGGTATTTTCGTCGGAACGCGTGGTCCCAATCTTTATTTCGTGCGTGATGCAGATGGGGATGGCAAGGGCGAGGAGGTCAATCTGATTGCTGATGACTTCAAGATGGCCAATGGCATTGCCTATAAGCCCGGTACCTTGTTTGTAGCCGATCAGCACCGGGTTGTGTCCTACGACCTTTCAAATTTTGATGGAAGTGCTTTGGGGCGCCCGCGCATCCTGTTTACCAACCTGCCTGACAAGCGCCATCATGGTTGGCGTTACGTCGCACTTTCGCCGGATCAAAGCCATCTGTTCATTGCTGTTGGTGCGCCGTGCAATATCTGCAGGGTCAGCGGACTTGAAGGGACGATCATTTCCATGCCGATCAGTGGCGGGGCACCGAAAATCTATGCCAGCGGCATCCGTAATTCGGTCGGGCTGACCTTTCATCCCGACACCGGTGATTTGTGGTTTACCGATAATGGCGGAGATAACCTTGGCGATGATGTTCCGCGCGAAGAGTTAAACCATGCACCCACCGAGGGGCTGTTTTACGGTTATCCGTGGTATGCAGGAAACGATACGCGATCCCCGCAGTTTTCCAATGAAACGCCCCCGGCTGAAGTCACCTTTCCGGCCTTTACCTTTAACGCGCACAATGCCGCGTTGGGGCTGACCTTTGATGATGGTGATGCGCTTGTGGCGTTACACGGATCATGGAACCGGACGATCCCGGATGGTTACAAGGTTGTCCGGGTAGAGTTTCGCAATGGTGAACCTGTGGCAACCAATCCTTTCCTGGATGGTTTCCTGCGTAGCAACGGGGAAGTTGTTGGTCGTCCGGTGGACGTAAAGCATTATATTGATGGATCGATACTGGTGTCGGATGACCATGCCAGTGCGGTCTGGCGACTGGTTCCGGCGGACGGTTAGGTCATCCAAAATAAATGAACCCGGTATCGGGGACGGGCTTGCACCGACCTCGAAACCGGGCTATAAAACCGCCGCTTCGCGGGTGTAGTTCAATGGTAGAACGGCAGCTTCCCAAGCTGCATACGAGGGTTCGATTCCCTTCACCCGCTCCAAGCTTTCCCAAAATAATTTTCTGCCAGATCGCTGTTTAGGTACAGGACGGATTTCTCTTTGAAACCGTTCGATCAGTTTGGCTTATTTTTCTATCGGTGCGTAAGAAAGGTTCTGTTTGCGGGCTTGCTCGTCGCTGCAGAGAAGTTTTGCCTTATCCGCAATAAGGTTCTCATAGCGGGGATCCAGAGTGCCGACATAGTGCTCATTCCCGACAGGCGCGAAAAGGCAGCGACCTCTTTCACCATCAAGCCGTTTGCCTGATCGCCATTCGGATGGCGGGATCATATCGCCGCCCTGAATGCCGATCCCGGCATTGTCAGCCTCTTCCGAAAGACCGTCATAACGATGGGAATATCCTTCGATCGGAAGGGCTTCACCGTCACTGACCATCGCTGCTGCCACATCGCGTTCTCCAATACCGCATTCGACAATCGGGAAATCATCGTCCTTTCCGGAATGTTCCTGATCACCGGGCCAGCAGCGCACGGTAAAGGGAGCCATAGCGAAATATTTACGAAGCTGCATGGCTGATGACATGCCGCAATCCCAAAAGCTGCCGTTATGCAGGCATTGCTGACCAAGTTCCGGTGCATCGATCCCCGCAATATCGGCAACTACCCCGTCAATCATGATCGTGTCACCATCAATGACCAGAACATCGCGACCCTCCGCCTTCAACGCCATTTGATCGCTTTGCTGGTTATCGCCAGCTGCGTGTACCGGTTTGTCCTGCAAATAGACGGCAAGTGCACAAGCAACAGGAATGGCAAGCAGGATAATCAGGCGGAAAAAGCGGTTCAAAGTGACCTCGATGGTTTGGTGATTGGACAGAGGCGATGCAATCGAGATACAGAATGGCATGAATGGCTTTGATAAGGACAGCCGAAAACAACGGCAAAATAATGACCCGCAATATCGGGAAATTTGCGGCTCTGATTCCTTCTGTGATGGTGCATCTGCGATAACAGGATGCAATCGCTGTCATTTGGCTGTAAAAGCGGATTTCCCGAGTTAGGCACGGACACTGTTCTTGTTTCGACTGCAACCCATCTTTTTCGTCGTAGGTATCATGGTTATCATCATCGGTGTGTCGATGATGATCCCGGCTGCGGTCGATTTGTATTACGGTAACCCGGACTGGAAAATTTTCGCGCAGGCGTCGATGACCAGTATCGGGCTCGGTGGTATGGCGTGTCTAGCCTGCCGGTCTGAAATGGGCCCGCGTGTGACAGCCCGGCAGGGATATGTCCTGACAGTTTTTTCATGGGTCGCGATCAGTCTGACTGGGGCATTGCCCCTTTGGTTTTCATCCCTTGATATCAGTTTCTGCGATGCGGTCTTCGAGACTGTTTCGGGGCTAACGACAACCGGATCGACAATTTTGTCCGGGCTGGATGATATGCCGCCCGGGTTGTTACTTTGGCGGTCGATCCTGCAGTGGCTGGGCGGTATCGGGATTATTGTTACAGCGCTTGCATTATTGCCTATGATGCGGGTTGGCGGAATGCAGCTCTTTCAAATGGAAAGTTCGGACCGTTCGGAAAAGCTGAGTCCGCGCATTCGTGACATGTGCCTGCAAATCGTGATGATTTATGTCGGCCTTAGTGTCATCTGCATGGTGTTGTACCGGATTTTTGGCATGACCTGGTTTGACGCGATCAATCATGGCATGTCGACTTTGGCGACTGGCGGTTATTCAACATCCGATCTCTCATTTGCTAAATTCGATTCCAGTTTGGCGCTGCACTGGGTCGGAATCATTTTCATGTTTGCTGGTGCCCTGCCTTTTACGGCCTATGCCGTTCTGATTCGCAAACGCGATATCTGCGCGATAATAAGTAATCAGCAAATAAGGCTTTTCCTGATTGTCATTGCCGGTTTCACCGGGCTTTTGACACTGAGGCTGATGCATATTTCTGATGACGGTTTTTTCAGGTCGCTGACCATGGCTGCGTTTAACCTTGTTTCGGTGATCACGACAACCGGTTACGCGTCGGGTGACTATCTGCAATGGGGACCAGCGGCGATCATGCTGTTCTTCTTTGCGACTTTTATCGGGGGGTGTTCCGGCTCTACGGCCGGCGGATTCAAGATGTTCCGGCTTTATGTCGTGTTCACCGGACTTAAAGCCCATTTTATGCGGCTTCGCAGTCCTTCGGCAGTAATAGTAAGCCGGATCGATAAACATGAAATCACTTCTGACATCTATAATGCGGTGACGGTCTACGTCTTCCTGCTGACGATCAGCTATATCGCGATCAGTGTCGCATTGGCTTTTACTGGGCTTGATCTGGTGACGTCGATGAGTGCGGCGGCGACGTCACTTGCCAACGTTGGTCCGGGTCTTGGCCCGATTGTCGGCCCGGCGGGGAACTTCCAGTCATTGCCGGATGCGGCAAAATGGATTCTTGATATCGCGATGGTACTTGGGCGGCTGGAATTTGAAACATTTCTTGTGCTTCTGATGCCAGCCTTCTGGCGGGACTGATTTCGCTCATTTGTGACGAATGCCCGCAGCATTGCCGTGGTTTTGCCCGATACGGGCAGTAGTTTTCATCAGAACAAATCAATGAAGGACACGCAAATGGCAAAATGGAACATTCCCGGTCGTAAACTCGTTCTTGGCTTGTCGGTTTTGATGGTGGCCGGGGCGCTCGGTGCCTGTTCGCCAGAGGTTGGCAGCAAGGAGTGGTGCGAGGACATGAAAGCAAAACCAAAAGGCGACTGGACGGCCAACGAGGCAACGGATTTCGCCAAGCATTGCGTTTTCTGATCTTCGATTCCCTGTTGCAATGGGGGGGGGCTTTGGCCCGACACCCTCTAATGATGCCCTTTGGCTGCCGCATGTCGGGAAAAACACCAAAGGGCAGAATTTTGCGTAAAACCCAAATAAAAATGAATGGAACAACTCGTTTTGGGTGGCGTTTGAGTTTCAAGATTGCCGCCTATGCGTGCGGTGCAGCAAGCTGCATTTGCCAACGCACGAGAAATCCCTATAATGCGCGGCCCGCGAGCAATCGCGTAAGTCGAGAATGACAACAATTTTTATACGAGGTTAGACAATTATTATGAGTGCCGAAAATCTCCATGTCGGTGTGATCGGCGCAACCGGTGCGGTTGGCGTCGAGCTGATCAATGTTATGTTTGATCGCAACTTCCCTGTGGGTGAACTCACCCTGTTCGCATCCGAGCGTTCTGCAGGCAAGACCGTGGAGACTAATTACGGCACTAAGACCATCGCACTGTTTTCGGTTGAAGAAGCCAAGCAGTGTGACATTGTCTTCCTTGCAGTTTCCGGTGATTTTGCGAAGGAATTCGCCCCGCAGATTGCCGAGGGCGCGCTGGTAATCGACAACTCTTCGGCGTTCCGTCTGAATGACGATGTGCCGTTGATCGTGCCGGAAATCAATGGTGATCTTGCCAAGACTGCCAAGCTTATTGCCAATCCGAACTGCACCACTGCGATTGCAGCCGTGGCTCTTTGGCCGCTGCACAAGGCATTTGGTCTGAAAAAGGTGTTTGTATCCACCTATCAGGCGGCGTCTGGTGCGGGGCAGCCAGGCATGAACGAACTGCGTGAAGGTTTGGCCGCAGGTCTTGAAGGCAAGCCGGTCCCGGCCGAGGTGTTTGCTCATCCGCTGGCTTTCAACGTTATCCCGCATATCGATAGCTTCCAGGAAAATGGCTATACCCGCGAAGAGATGAAAGTTACTTGGGAAACCCGCAAAATCTTTGGTACGCCGAACCTGCCGGTATCCTGCACGGCTGTGCGTATTCCGACCGAGCGTACCCATTCGGAATCCATCGTGATCGAAACCGAAAAGGCTGTGACCCCGGCGGCGGCGCGGGAGGCGCTGGCGAATGCCAAGGGCGTTAAACTGGTCGATGATCCGGCAAACAATGTCTATCCGATGCCGATTAACGCGACCAAGCAGTATGACGTCGAAGTGGGTCGTATCCGGTCAAACCTGATCTTTGGTGATCATGGTTTGGAACTGTTTGTCGCCGGTGACCAGTTGCTTAAAGGTGCCGCGTTGAACGCGGTCCAGATCGCTGAAGCATATATCGCGGATTAAGCGATATAACGGATGCTAAATAAAAACGGCCCCGAAATCGGGGCCGTTTTTATTTGTGAAATCACCGTATTCAGGCAACAGAGATGTGATCCCGTCCGGTATTTTTGGCGGTATAAAGCGCATTATCAACACGTGTGATTAGCGTTTCAAACTCCTCGCCATCACGATATTCCGTGATGCCAGCACTGACCGTGACCAGAATGTTATCCCGCCCGAAACGTATCGGATGTTCGCGAATGGCATCAGCAATTTCGCGAGCCTTGGTCATGGCTTCCTGCCGGTTGAGTCCGGGCAGAAGAAGAACAAATTCATCACCACCCCAACGGCATAGCGTATCTGATTCCCGCGAATGATGGCGAATGGTGGTGGCAACTTCCTTAAGCGTTGCATCGCCTCCCGGATGGCCGAAGGTATCGTTGACCTCTTTGAATTCATCAAGATCGAGACAGACGATGCCAAGCGGTTCGGCCCTGCGTTTGCAGGACTTGGCCACACCTTCAAATACCAGGTCAAAGACCTGTCGATTGCACGCACCGGTCAACTTATCGCGCGATGCCAGTTCTTCCAGGCGGTTCTGATAATTGCGGATCGTCAGATATGCGGCAATTCCGACAATCGCGGTGATCAAAAGAGATATGGCGATATTGATCAGGAACGTGGTTTCAATCTGCTGATCACCGATATGCTCCTTTTGTTCAACCAGCAATAGCCAGCCGAATTCAGGAACAAGGCGACTGTTGACGAAATAGGTTTCACCGTGGTCCTCGTAGGTGATCGAAGAGCCTGGAGACGTCAGAATCTGCGTAGCATGATTACGAATGCCATCGCGATCATGCAGTGTTTCGGACGTACCAAAGCCACTGCCGTGCAGGGTGATGCGGCCTTCCTGATCAACAAAGTAAATCGTCCGGCCATACCGTTTCTGATAGGTTTCTATCAGGCGGGTAACAGAGTTGACGGATAGGCCAACACCGGTAATGCCGATGACATTGCCATCATAATCGCGCACCTGATAATTGACGAAAACGGCCAGGCGAGACCGGTCTGCGGTATCGTGATCAACATTGATTTCATAAGGTTTTTGATTGTCGCGGGCTTGAAAATACCAGAAATCAGCCGGATCATCTTTGGATACCTGCTTGATCATGCCGGTAGGGTGATAATAGTTCCGGGTTTTATCCGAGATGAAATAACCTGTGACCGTGTCATAGCGCATCTGGATTTCGCTGAGATAGCGAATGATTTGTTCGGGATCATTTTCCCCGCCAAGCGTCCAGTCGCGGACAAAGGTATCCTGCGCCATCAGTGACGAAATAAATATCGGTTGCAACAGGTCGCGCTGGATTTCCGAATAGATGTTGTCACTGGTGAGTGGCAGGGTGCTCTCGGAAATCTGCTGTTCCAGCGATTGTCGCGCGACATAGAAGCTGACAAAACTCGTGGTCAGAAATCCGACAACGAGCAAAATGCATAAGACGACGGCGAAATAGATTTTCTTTCCCGGCACGGAAAGCCCCCAAGGTAGTTTCAGGGCAACGATATTCGTTGCAAGTTATTGTTATTTTGGGAATTTTATTTTTCCCGAGTATAATTTATTCGATAATTTTCATGTTTTCTATCGGCCATTTCGCCGAATTAACGAATTGCTTTCATAGGTAGTAAATTATATCAAAAAATAAACCGCCAGTCATTAAGGCTGGCGGTTTTATGGGAGATTGTGGTTTCGCGTCTGTGTTTTATCGACGGAAGACGACGGTCTTGCTGCCATTGCGGAAAACACGATGTTCGCAATGCATCTGAATTGCGCGCGAGAATACGACGGATTCAATATCGCGCCCGATTTCAACCATGTCTTCGGCCGTCATCGTATGATCGACATGTTCGATGGCCTGATGGATGATCGGTCCTTCATCAAGGTCGGCTGTGACATAGTGCGCAGTTGCCCCGATCAGTTTCACGCCCCGTGAATGCGCCTGATGATAAGGTTTGGCACCCTTGAAGCTGGGCAGGAAGGAGTGATGAATATTGATGCAGCGACCTTCAAGTTTGCGGCACAGATCGGTTGAAAGAACTTGCATATAGCGCGCCAAACCAACCAGATCGGCATCGTGTTCGTCGACGATATCAAGCAGCTTGGCTTCCTGGGTTGCTTTGGTTTCTTTGTTCACCGGGAGGTGATAGTAAGGAATTCCGTACCATTCGACGATTCCGCGCATGTCTTCGTGGTTTGAAACAATGGCCGGGATTTCGATATGCACATTGTTTGAGGCAACCCGGTGCAGCAGATCGTTCAGGCAGTGGCCAAACTTTGACACCATCAGCAACACTTTTGGCTTCCGATGGAAATCGTGAAGTTCCCACTGCATCGTGAATTTTTCTGCGATGGTGGCGAATTTATCGGCAAATTCGGCCTTTGTGCGTAGGGCACGACCGGCATCGAATTTCACGCGCATGAAAAAGCGATTGCTCTGCGGGTCGCCGAATTGCTCCAGCTTGTTGACGAACGCGCCTTCTTCGGCAAGGAAGCTGGTGACACCGGCGACGATCCCGAAGGTATCCGGGCAGGTGATCGTCAGGATGAAGGTTTTGGCGAGTTCGGACATTTCCGCTTTGTCTTTCGGTTTATGAATTTTGACCTGCATGCGATATACCGGCGTTGGCAGGCCGTGCCAACCCGGAATTGGCGTTAAACAAGCTCTGCCAACGCTGATAGGCCTAATACGCATAGCTCTATGATTGAGGCATGAAATTACGATCAAGCAAGTAGCCACACGTTTAAAAGCTGGACATTGGCAGGGCATGTGCGAAGAATTCCGCTTCGCTTGCCGGAAGATGATGCAAACGAACCGGTTTTTCGGTTATGCAGTGCAGCTTGTCGGGATAATCGCGAAGACATGTCATGCCCGGTTCAATGGGAACGGGCGTAAAACATGGTACGGGGCTTTTCATTGATCGATTTTCGTCCAATCCTTTTCATTATTGGCATTTTGCTGTGCACCCTGTCGATCGGGATGTTCATCCCTGCCTTGGTTGATATGTATTACGGGCAACGGGATTGGTTGGTGTTTTCTGCCGCATCGGCCGTATCGCTGTTCATCGGCGGTGCGCTGGTGATGATGAACCGGACCGAGAATCTCAAAATCACATCGCGACAGGCTTTTATCCTGACCACAACAAGCTGGCTTGTTCTGACTGCCGTATCCGCATTGCCCTTTGCGTTTTCCGACCTTGATATGAGCTACACGGACGCGTTTTTTGAAGCGATGTCGGGGATTTCGACGACCGGTTCGACCGTGATCGTCGGACTTGATACTGCCCCACCAGGCATTTTGCTGTGGCGCGCACTTTTGCAGTGGCTTGGTGGGATTGGAATCATTGTGATGGCAATTGCCGTCATGCCGATGCTGCGTGTTGGCGGTATGCAGCTTTTCCGGATGGAGAACTCTGACAAGTCTGATAAGGCTTTTCCGCGTGCAACCCAGATCGCCATTGGTATCGCCAGTTTGTATCTGGGCTTCACCATAATTTGGGCGTTTCTTTTGTGGTGGGCGGGTATGCCCGGATTTGATGCGATTGCCCATGCGATGACGACGATTGCTACCGGTGGTTTCTCGACCAAGGACGCATCGGTCGGGCATTTTGATAATGCTGCGGTTGATGTGATCATCACATTAGGTATGGCAACGGGCGCATTGCCCTTTATCCTTTATCTTCAAATGCTGCGTGGCAGGACCTTGGCGCTTTTTATGGACGGTCAGGTTCGGTGGTTCGTTGCGATTGCCAGTTCGATCATTCTGGGTCTGACCATCTGGCATTCGCAAACAAACGATGTCACCTTCCTGAATGCGCTTCGGTACACGTCGTTTAACATCATTTCCGTGATGACGGGGACTGGCTACGCCACAACCGATTATGGCCTTTGGGGGCCATTTGCCGTTACTGTATTCTTTTTTGTGATGTTCATCGGGGGCTGTGCCGGCTCAACGACCTGCGGGGTCAAGATATTCCGCCTGCAGGTGCTTTATGAAATTGCCAAGATTCAGCTTTCTCATATGCTGCGGCCTCACGGTGTTTTCATTGCTTATTATAACCGGAAACCGCTTTCCGAAGACGTTACGGAATCGGTGCTCAGCTTTTTCTTCCTGTTCGTCTTCTGCTTTGTGGTTCTGGCGGCGGCTCTTGGCGCAATGGGTCTTGATTTCATTACGGCGGTTTCAAGTGCCGGTACAGCGATTGCCAATGTCGGTCCCGGACTTGGTCCGATTGTCGGTCCGTCCGGTAACTTCGCAACCCTGCCAGACGGGGCGAAGTGGTTGATGTCGATCGGTATGCTGATTGGCCGGTTGGAGGTCTTCACCGTTCTGGTGCTGCTGTTCCCGGCTTTCTGGCGCGACTGATTTTACTCTTCCAGCCTTCCATGATGCCCCGCCTTTGTGCGGGGTTTTCTTTTTCTTTCTGAGTTGATTGTCACCGAAACCCGTTGCGATTTGATTGATTGACAGATTAGGTCATTTGTCCTAAATCTCAAATAGGGCAATTGTCCTATTCGGGTTTCAAGCACCCATCATTAAGGTCGAACAGGCATGATAGTGGAACAGGGCACGCGCGAACGGATTGTCGAAGCTGCGGATCAGCTGTTTTATCAACAGGGGTTCGAGCCGACCTCCTTTGCGGATATAGCGGCCAAGGTCGGCATATCGCGTGGCAATTTCTATTATCACTTTAAAACCAAGGACGAGATTCTTGATGCCGTGATCAATCGGCGTCTGACCAATACCGAACAGATGCTTGATCACTGGGAAGCCACCGGAGAAGACCCGGTCGCCCGCATTCGAAGTTTCATTCATATTCTGATCGTGAACGGGGAAAAAATCCGACGCTACGGATGTCCGGTCGGAACACTTTCTGCCGAACTGGCAAAGCTCAATCATGCTGCGCAGAGTGACGCGGTGGGACTTTTTACCCTTTTTCGCGTCTGGCTAGGTCGGCAGTTCACACGACTTGGCTTTGCCGAACGATCGGACGGTATGGCGATGCATTTGCTTGCGCGCAGTCAGGGTGTGGCGGCGCTTGCCAATGCGTTTGGTGATGAAAAATTCGTCCAGTACGAAGTCGATCAGATGTGTGACTGGCTGGAGGGACAGATGCGGTCGCTTCGTACCCGGAACAACCATGCAGCAACCAAATGATCAGGGATAAGAACAATGTTCACCATTTTACTGACGTTTTCGGAGAATCGAGCGAAGGCATCGCAGTTTATGGAGGGCCATAAACAATGGATCAGCCAGGGGTTTGATGAGGGCGTGTTTCTGGTGGTCGGCAATCTCCAACCCAATCGGGGTGGTGGAATTCTTGCGCACAATACGACCATGGAAGAGTTAACGGAACGTTTGAATGCCGACCCGTTTGTCATCGAAAAAATCGTCGAGGCCGAAATCATCGAAATCACCCCGGCCAGAACGGATGAACGTTTGGAATTCCTGATGGCGTAATATCTCCGGGAATAAGAAAAGAGGGGGCAGTATGGGAACCACAACGATCAGTGCAGACGGCAAAACACGCTGTAAATGGTGTGATGCAGCACCTGAATTTGATGTCTATCACGATACGGAATGGGGCTTTCCTGTTGTTGATGATCGCCGGTTATTTGAAAAGATCTGTCTGGAAGGTTTTCAGTCCGGCCTGAGCTGGCGTACCATTCTGGCCAAACGCGAGAATTTCCGCACCGTATTCCATGACTTCGATTCTGATCTTGTTGCTAAGTTTACAGATCGTGATGTTGAGCGGCTGCTTCGGGATGCGGGCATTATTCGCCACCGTGGCAAGATCGAAGCCGTCATCAACAACGCCAAACGTGCGCGTGAAATGGTGGCACTAGAAGGATCGCTTGCTGCCTACTTCTGGCGGTTCGAGCCAAGGGAGGATTCTGTTGCAAAGCCGCAGACTGCATCCATGTCTGAAATTTCGGTCGCACTTTCAAAGGATCTGAAAAAACGGGGTTGGAAGTTTGTTGGCCCAACGACCGTCTATGCCTTTATGCAGGCAATGGGCTTGATTAACGATCATGCAGAAGGATGCTTTATGCGACCGGTAATCGATGCTGCGCGCCGGGAATTTGAACGGCCGTGATTTTAGAGAAGGTGGCGATGCCAGACCTAGGGTCAGGAGCGGATCGGGGATCGGGATATTGGTCCAGCATCGCCTTGACCCAACAATGCCAAATGAAGTTCATTTGGTGAAATCGAATGTAAATTTAAATTCGATAGAAAAAATCTATTATTATGGATTCTTTAGCGGAAGCCGACAGCTTCACACTATGGCCCGGAGCTGCACGCAAAACGTTGCGCCATCCGGCCCTGTTGCGCTCAGGCGAAGGTCCCCTTCATGGGCCAGGATCAGTTCCCTTGCGATGGCAAGGCCAAGACCGGTTCCGCCTTTCCTGCCGGTTGCGGCGAACGGGACAAACAGATTTTTGATTGCCTTTTCAGGTAGGCCGGGCCCGTTATCCATGATCAGGATTTCAGCAAACGCGTCCTCTTTATTCTGATCATTTGCAGGTGCCAGTTTGATGGTCACCTCAGTTGCCCCGGCATCCAACGGATTGCGGATCAGGTTGCTGAAGGCACGAAAAAGCTGATCATAATCGGCTTCAATCATCAGTTCCGGCGGCAGCTCGATATGGATTTTGGCCTTGCAGGTTTCCTTGGCCGTATCGAGGCTTTCCGGCGCCAGAAGACTTTCACCACCATTCTGCAACAGCACCTGATCGCGCACTTCCTCGATCAATTCGATCAGGGTAAATCGCGCGATATCAAGTGTTGGTGGTGCTTCACGGGCAAAAGACAGCGTTTGTTCGCTTATATAAACCGCACGCTCCATCGATGATAACAGGCGGGGGACGACAGCACGGACTTCCTGATCCTCGCTTTGGGCGAGCTTCTCGGTCATCAGCATTGAGGTTGCCAATGCATTGCGCAGGTCGTGGCTGATTTTTGTTGCCGCGGTTCCAAGAGCCGCAAGACGACGACGTTGGTTTAACATTGCCTGTAAATCGTTCTGCATATTGGCCAGTTCGTGCCGGGCGATGCCAATTTCATCGTCACGATCATCTGGCACGATGACTGATCCCTGATCCTGCGGATTTTCGCGAAAACGGATCATGTCGCTGGTTAATGTTCGCATCGGCCGGACCAGAAGCCGGTTCAACGCAAAATAAACCAGCCCAGCGGTAAAGAAAGAGATCACCAGCGATAACCCCATCACCCGCCAGCCGAAATTGCGCATGTCTTCTGCCAGACCGTGTTCATGAACCAGTATTTCAATTTCGAAGTCCGGTGCCATGGATGGCATGCCAACCACACGCAACATGCGATCATGCGGCTGGGTCAGGGTCGAAAGACCTTCATACAATGCCATCAGGATGGAAAAGGTCGTCAGATCGACGTCATGATCGACCTTTGCGGGCATATCATCGCGCTGAAGCAGCAATTTGCGATCATCTCGGCGTAAAATAACCGCTTCTATCCCGGCATTGGACAACAGTTCCTTTTCCAGATCATCGGGGATCATCTGATCGGGGGTTGCTTCCAGCGCCAGGGCGGCAAGATAGCCGGAATCAAGATGGGCTTTGAGCCAGTCGACCCGATAGCGAGCAACAGACGGTGCAAAGACGAAAATCTCTGCCAGCATGACAAAGCCGACAGTCAGCACCAGCAGGCGTGCAGATAGCGATTTGGCCCATGGGGGCAGTTTGAGATGCGGGCGTTCCATGACAAATGTTAGCCAGAGACGGGGAAAAATGTACAGTGTTTCAGAAGCTTGCCCCCACTCTGACCGTCCTAGCCGAATTTCAGCAGGAAGCGGACGATCTTGCGAGTCTTTTCGCTAAACAGGCTGGGGGTGTACCACGCGCCGGCAACGCGTTTGGACAATTCGCCAAGAGTCGGATAAGGCGCGATCATTCCGGCAATTGCCCCGATTTTCATTTTCTGTGATATGGCCAGCGACCAGAGGCCGATAAGTTCCCCGGCTTGGTGACCAACAATACCGGCACCAAGGATTTTACCGCGTGTTGTGGTCACGATTTTGATAAAGCCTTTGGTTCGGGCTTCGGCCCGTGCGCGATCATTTTCCGCGTATTGCCAGGTAACGACCCTGATTGCATCGCCAAATTTTTCGCGTGCTGCGGTTTCGCTCAAGCCAACCTGTGCCAGTTCCGGATTGGTATAAGTCACCCATGGAACCGCTTTGTGATCGACTTTGGCTGGCAGGCGGAACAAGGCGTTACGAATCACAATGCCAGCATCGTAACCAGCCATATGGGTAAATTGCAGACCACCGGTGACATCTCCAATGGCAAAGATTTTGGAATTGCTGGTGCGTAATCGTTTGTCGACATTGATCCCGCGCCCGCTGTATGTCACCCCGGCCGCGTCGAGGCCAAGATCATCGACAGTCGGTTTTCGTCCTGTTGCAATCAGAAGGTGGCTGCCTTCGATGGTGATATCTGCACCGTTATGCTCGATGATAACGCGTATCTGATCGTCATGTGTCTCCACCCGCTTGGTTTTGATCTTTTCATACAGGCTTATGCCAGAAGACTCGATCATATCGCGAACCACAGCCACAAGATCGGGATCGTCCTTTGGCAGGATCGTTGCCATTTCGATTACGGTGACTTTTGCGCCAAGCTGCTGGTGTGCCTGTGCCATTTCAAGGCCGATGGGGCCACCGCCAATGATGATCAGGTGATCAGGGCAAATCCGGTTTTCAAAGATTGTTTCGTTGGTAAAATACGGGACGGCGTCAATCCCGTCGATTGGTGGAACGACTGCACGTGACCCGGTCGCAATCACAAACCGTTTGGCGTGAATGCGTTTGCCGTCGGCGATGACCTCGTTCGGGCCAGTAAAATGTGCTTTGGCCTCGATAACCCGACAGCCGAGTTTTTCAAATCTTTCAACCGAGTCATGCGGTGCAATACCGGCGATGACAGAATGGACATGATCCATGGTGCGCGCAAAGTCGATTGCCAACGGGTCGGTGCCGACACCAAATTGAAATGCTGTCCGGGCATTCTCGGCCGCGTGTGCCGCAGCCAGCAATGCCTTGGACGGAACGCAACCGGTATTCAGGCAGTCGCCGCCCATCTTGCCTTTTTCTATCAGGACAACATCGGCACCCATCTGGACAGCACCGGCAGCAACCGAAAGCCCGCCTGATCCGGCGCCAATGATACAGATGTCTGTTTTGATTATGTCGCTCATCGGGTGTTTGCCCCGCTATTGCGGTTACGGAATTTTTTATAGGCCACCGGGATCATTGCCAGCACAGCCAGGCCGATGATCGGGGTTAGAATGCGGGGGTCAAAAATAATGCCAAGATCGGGCGTCTTGCCCTGATCAAACAGTGCACCCAAACCATCCCCGATTGAAACATACACAAAGGTGCCCGGGATAATGCCAACTGCCGTGCCCATAACAAATGACCGAAATTTCACCCCCAGCAGAGCCGGGACCAGATTAACCAGCCAGAACGGAAATAACGGTACAAGCCGCAGGACCATAAGGTAGCTGAATGCGTTTTCGGCAAAGCCTGCTTCCATTTTACGGATTGCACTTCCGGCCTTGTCGCGCATGAGGTCATAAAAGGCATAGCGTGCGGCAAGATAAACGACTGTCGCGCCAATGGTCGCGGCAATCACGACATAACCCGTGCCCAGCCACGCCCCGAACAGAAACCCGCCAACAATGGTCAGTATCGACCCCACCGGAAGCGACAGGGCAACGGCAATGGTGTAGCCCGCCATAAAGGTAGCAACGCTCAGAACCGGATTATCTGCGACGAAATTCTGCAAAATGTCTCGATTCTCGCGCAGGGTTTCGAACGATAAATAATCCACTGCACCAAATAGCCACGCGAGCACCAATCCGGCAATCAGGATCGAGACCGGCAGAAATTTGCGCCAAAGTGGCGTTCTGACGCTGGTCGCTTGCCCGGACTTGGAATGATCTTTGGTCGTGTGCTCTGACGTCATTGAATGTGTCTTGGTCATTGATTTTACTGTCTTAACCGTCTCTCTGAGGGAAGCGGTTTTCAAAGGATTGCATGTCTTGGCCGAACAATAGAGCGAAAAAGCACGAGATGTTTATGAACTGCTTTCACCATTGCGTGAGGCCACCGGGAAACACCCATATGGATTCAAAGACGGATAGGTATGATTGCCGGGTGCGTGATGCTTGACGTCGGGGAAACCAAGTCGTATCGTCGGATTGCTTCGTGGGATTTGTCGACCGGCTTGCGACCACGTAAAAAATCGCTAAAGAGGGTAATCGTGGCTTCGGCCCTGACCCATCGTGCCGGTCAGGGTTTTTTTGTGTCCGGCGCATCCCAATATGACCGGGCATATAGGAGCAAGACGATGACAACCGAAAAAAAGGCTTCTGATAAATGGCGTGCGGCCACCCGTTCAGTTCGTGGTGGTACGGCGCGCAGCGGGTTCAATGAGACCTCTGAAGCCATTTTCATGAATTCCGGCTATGTTTATGACAGCGCTGCCGAGGCTGAAGCATCTTTTGATGGTACCGGCCCGGAACGTTTTGTGTATTCGCGTTTTGCCAATCCGACCGTGGGGATGTTCGAAGACCGTCTGGCGTTGCTCGAAGGTGCCAAATACTGCCGTGCAACCGCATCTGGCATGTCCGCCGTTTGGAATGCCCTGATTGCGTGCACAAAGGCGGGCGGTCGTGTTGTTGGTTCGCGGGCACTTTTCGGTTCGTGCGAGTTTATCCTGACGACCCTTCTGCCGCGGTTTGGTGTTGAAACCGAACTGGTGGACGGCACAGACCATGCTGCGTGGGAAAAGGCATTGTCGAAACCGGCTGATGCCGTTTTCCTTGAAACGCCGTCCAACCCGACCTTGGAAGTCATCGATATCGCATTTGTCGCCGATCTGGCGCATAAGGCCGGTGCCAAAGTTGTTGTTGATAACGTTTTTGCGACACCTATCCTGCAAAAGCCGATGGAACTGGGCGCAGACATTGTTGTCTATTCCGCGACCAAGCATATCGATGGTCAGGGACGCTGTCTTGGTGGCGCGATCCTTTTCAATGACAAGGAATGGCACGATAACCACCTGACAACGTTCCTGCGCCACACCGGGCCCAGTATGAGCCCGTTCAACGCATGGGTTCTGCTTAAAGGTCTCGAAACGCTTGGTCTGCGTATTGATCAGCATATTCGCAATGCAACAGCACTTGCCGGGTTCCTTTCGGAACAGCCGCAGGTATCGCGCGTTATCTATCCGGGGCTCGAAAGCCATCCGCAACATGAACTGGCGATGAAACAGATGTCGGGGCGTGGTGGTGGATTGATCGCGATCGAACTCGCCGGTGGAAAGTCGGCTGCTTTCTCGTTGCTTGATAACCTACAGCTTATTGATATTTCAAACAATCTTGGTGATGCCAAAAGCCTTGCTACGCACCCATGGACCACGACCCATCAGCGTGTTCCGGCGGAAGACAAGATCACGATGGGGATCACCGAGGGCATGCTGCGATTGTCCGTCGGTCTCGAAGATATTGATGATCTGAAAGAAGATCTGTCTGCCGCGTTGCGCGTATAACAGGTAGCAGGTTCGGCGATAAGCCTATCCTAGGCGGTCCGTATCTGCACGGACCGCCTTTTGCTTTGCCGAGAAAATATGTGATCGGGATCGCTAATTGGTGACAGACATCTGGCACTTGGGGCGTTGACTGTCTAAATAAGACCCAGATAATGCCGAAAAGCGCAACGCCCTTGGCAGAAGGAACGGAATAAGAATTGGCCTGGAGTTTTGCATGTATTCATCCGTGACCCGCGACATAAAAGTATCCGTCCAACCTGTGTTCCTTGACGAACAGTCGGACCCGGACACCCATCGTTATGTCTGGGCCTATCGGGTTGTTATCGAAAACCAGGGCCCGAAAACTGTACAGCTTTTGAACCGTTACTGGCGTATCACCGATTCCCGTGGATCAACCCAGGAAGTCCGGGGATCGGGGGTTGTCGGCGAACAGCCGGTTCTGGCAAGCGGCGAAAGTTTCAATTACACGAGCGGCGCGCCTTTGGCGACGCCAAGCGGTTTCATGGTTGGGACATATGAAATGATCGACATGGATGGAAACCGGTTTGATATTGAAATTCCAGCATTTTCGCTCGACAGTCCGCATAGCAAGCGCACACTGAATTAAATGAACCAAGATCAGGGTCGGGAGCACATGACCCACAGGACAGAGTTGTAAAGAGGAAGCCATATGTGCAGCGAAACCAGCGCCGTGAAACGCCCATCGCAAGAAGAAGCAGAAGAAGCCGTCCGTACCCTGCTTCGCTGGGCGGGCGATGATCCTGATCGTGAAGGTCTACGGGGAACACCAGACCGTGTTGTGCGGTCTTACGGTGAATTTTTCGCGGGCTATCAACAGGATCCCGCAGAAATTTTGCGTCGTACCTTCGAGGAAACCGATGGTTACGACGAGATGGTCGTGCTGCGTGACATTCGTGTTGAGTCCTATTGCGAACATCACATGGTGCCGATTATCGGTGTTGCGCATGTTGCCTATCTGCCGCGCCGCCGGGTCGTTGGCATTTCCAAGCTGGCCCGTGTTGTCGAAGTTTACGCAAAACGCCTGCAGATTCAGGAAAAAATGACCGCACAGGTCGCCAATACCATTCAGGAAGAACTTGATCCGCTCGGTGTTGCGGTTGTGATTGACGCCAACCATCAGTGCATGAGCACACGCGGCATTCACAAGACCGGTGTTTCGATGGTGACCAGCCGGATGCTTGGGGCATTTCGCGATGATCCGATCACAAGGCGCGAGTTTTTCGCGATGATCGGTCGCTAGATTTTTCGGTTACGATGAACAAAGGCTGCCTTTCGGGCGGCCTTTGTCATATGCACGGTTATATTCAGTCGGAACGAAACTGCTGGTGGCAAGATTTGCACGTTTGCAGCACGTTGCGGAATGCATCGTTAAACTGACCAGCATCGCCGCTGCCTGATGCAACATCTTTGGCGGCAATGGTTTTCAGCATGTCAGCATTCATCGCCAGCTCATCCGAGAGCTGGGAAAAAGCATCCCATTTTTCCCAGATTTCCGGGGATGCCTCGGATGGGGTATCGGTGCTTTCGCTTGGAAACAGTTCGGTAAAAGCCGATCCTGCGTGGCTGCTGATTTTGATCGCTGCTAGTTCGACCTTGGCAGGATCATAGGGCAGCTCGCCGTTTAAAATCGGCACCATCATCTTCACCTGTTTTCCGATGATTTTCATGCTGTCCATGCGTTCTTTGACAACGCCGGTCGCCCCATCGTGGGCAAAGGCAGCAACGCTGGTTACAGCGGAAAGAAGGGCCGCGCCAATAAGTATTCCGGTTCTCATAAGCCTGTTTCTGGGTTGTGTTTGAAAGCTGATTTTGCCCGTCATAACCCAAAACGGGCAAGAATGCGATCCACGGAACCGACATATGATCCACCGAAAAGGCAAACATGCACCAAAAGTGGGTAAAGATTGTAAAGATCACGGCGTTCTTCAAAGAAGCCCGGCAGGATTGGGAATATTTCTGAATACCGATCAAAGAATGCAGGGGTGAGGTCACCAAACAATGTACCGAAGGAAAGCTCGATTTCCCGATCACCAAAATAAACTGCCGGATCAATCAGTCCGGCGATCTTTCCCTTACGGCATAAAATGTTACCACCCCACAGGTCACCATGCAGCAAGGACGGCTTGCAATCTGATGGCAAAATATCACCAAGCTTGGTCGACAGGGTTTCGATCCGCGATAAAAAATGCCTCGGCAGTCGTTCGCAATTTGCTGCCTGCTGGGCCATGTAAAGCAGACGGTGATCGCGAAAGAAGGTGATCCAGTCGACTGTAAGAGTATTGCGCTGATCAAGGCCGCCAATAAGCGTGTCAAAGGACAAACCAAACCGGTCCTGTGTAATCTGATGCTGTTTGGCCAGCAGAATGGCAAGGTCACTTTGAACCTGATCGTTCATGTGACCATCATTTTCTATGAAATGCATGATCAGCAATCCGGGCTCGGCATGTAACACGGCCGGAAATGGAATGGGGGAATGAGTGCCCAGATAGTCAAGCATCCGGCCTTCAATTTCCAGATTTTCCTCACCGCCCTGCTTGATGACGAGTTTGCGACCATCGCGAAGATCGGCCCGCTTCACATGGGAAATGCACCCTCCCGAAAGCTGATGATAGGCCGCAACCTCGCTTCCGGTAATGTCTTTGATCCGTTGTGCAATTACCGGCGATGCCATCGCTCAAATTCCATGCTTTTCCCTGATGTGGGTTAGCAAGGCACCTGACGTTTCCTCAATCATATCAAAAACCGATTTGAAGCCGTGTGCCCCACCATAATAGGGATCAGGAACGCTTTGTCCTTTACGGTTCGGGTGGTGATCCAAAAACAGTTCCAGCTTATCGTGATACTGGGCGGGACATTGGTTTTGCATATCGGCCAGATGTCTGTCATCCATTGCAAGGATGTAATCAAACTCGCTGTAATCACTTGAAGTGATTTTACGAGATCGGATCAGGGATAGGTCATAACCGCGACTGGCGGCCATTTCGCGTGATCGCGGATCAGCCTGTTCACCGGCGTGATATCCCGAAAGGCCGCAGCTATCGACTTTGATAGCATCATCCATCCCTGCTTTGCCGACCATGGCCTTGAAAATGCCATCGGCGGTGGGAGAACGGCATATATTGCCGGTACAGACAAACAGAACTTTAATCACGATATGGCTTTCCGTTGGGTTGGTACCTTGCCAGACTGGCACATTCGTCGCCTTAGGCGCAATGATATCTACGGTAACTGCGCGAAACACCAAATGATCAATGTAACAGCTTCGTGACATTTTCTACGATAAGCTGACAGCCATCTCATATGTTTGTATGATCGCGCCAAGTGGTGGTTCAAAAATGTGATTGGTAATGCAGGAATTCGTTTCGTTTGGTTTGCATATCGCCCTGATCCGGCAACTGGCGTGGTTGCCAAAGGGATATGATCTTGTGCCGGAAGGCACGGTCATAACCAGTGCTCGCCTGCGCAGCATTCTGCTTGCTCTTGAAGAGGCTAACGGGCCTTCGGTATTGGTGCGGCTGGGGCGTCATCTGGCGCTTAAGGAACAGCAACCGGTTTTGACCATGTTGCGCCAAGGGGCAACGCCCGAATTGATCGCGGATCGCTGGCATCGGCTTGAAGGTTATTCCCATGCCCGCAGTCGCACCGATTATCAGGCCGCTGGCAAATCATTGACCCTGCATCGTGGTGCGGTCCGTGGCCAGCCGCCCGCACGGGTCGAAAACCTTTTAATGCATGGTTTCATGGTTGGTCTGCTCGAAGCGGTCGGTGTCGAAAATGTCAGTAGCGCAATCTTGCCCAGCCATGGTCCTTCCATTCCGGTGATCCGAAATGGAAAACTGATCAAGAAACTCGATTTTGTCGGGCGCGCTTTACGTTTTCGCATCAATTGGCAAAGTTATGTCGCGATTTCATCGGGCTATCCCTTTATGGCGAATATGCCCGGAACGGCGCCGACCGTCGGGAACAGTCGGCCGGTCGTGCAAAAGCTTTGCGCTGTGCTTGAACATGATATCGGGCGCAGTTGGACGATTGAAGATGTCGCCAATGCTCTTGATACATCCGGCCGGACTTTGCAGCGTCGTTTGCAACAGGCCAACAGCCGCTTTTCCGATCTCCTGCGTCTGATGCGGGTACGCGAGGCGTGCCGCCTTCTGGCTGGCACCAGCCTGATGGTTGGTGAAATCGGATTTTGGTGTGGTTTTACCGACAATGCGCATTTCAGCCGTGATTTCCGCCGTCTGGTGGGGATGCCTCCTTCGGTATATCGCGAAGCCAGTCTTGGTCATGCCGGTCTGACGCGCGCCTGATTAAATTGCGGCGGCGATTGACCGGTCTGGTTTCCTTGGGTATCAGCACGCCAGCAACCATTACGCCACTATCGCTGTCCAGATTGCGAGGCTATCCATGACTGATACATCCGCAAACGATCAGTATGCAGGTTTCCTGCCACCATTCTTCCGGGATCGCCCGGATGCAGAGGATGTGATGATCCGGACCTGGCAGGTCGGGGATCCGCTTGGCAATCATGATGTGCCTGAATTACCTGCACCCATTGCCATGTTCTTTGATCTGGTTGCAGCTGCCGCTGAGCGGGCCGGATCAAACGGATTTGCCCATTTGTGGCTGGATCGCCATCCGCATGAACAACCGGGTTGGCGGCTTTCTGTTGGCCATGTCGGTTCTGCCGATGAACTTGATGCCGCTATTGCCAAACCCCTTGCCCGGCTGGGTGGTTCCATGGCGATGGTTCTGACCGAAACCGAAAGCTGGCATGTGACTCGTCCGCTTTGGCGCAAGCGCGCCGAACCGGTGCGTCTGACCTTCTGGGGGGCATTTGGCAAACACGCGCGCAGCTTGATCGGCCATCGGGATGCCGCCGGTTATTATCAGCCGGTAGGGGCGGGCCTGCGGTCCGATCATGTGTTTGCCGCATTGCCATTGCTCGAGGATATGCTGGGCGATCCGTTTTTGCGCGATGGTATGGGATTTGAAGACGCGCTTCGTATCGGCATGTCGCTTGGACGGGCGCACCTGCTTGAAAGCTGGATCGAAGCTGGCGGCGCGGAAAAGGAACCCTATTTCAGACCAATGCAAATCTGGCATCAGGCATGGCTTGCCAATGCTCTGATCGATCCGGCGGTGGCCACTCTTGCAATGTCGGCCCAACCCCCGATGCCCGCCCTTGATTTTGAACGCAAAGCAGATCCGGAAACGCGGCGTGCCGCGCTTGACGATCTTTCTGGCTGGCTAACAGCGGTGTTTTTCAATGATGCCAATCCGGCTCTTCGCAATGCGTTCATTGCCGGGGTGCAAAATGCCGTCTGGCTTGATCCCGATTTGCAGCAATATGTTCAGCCCCAACAACGTGCCGAAATTCTGCAAGGCTTGATGCCCTATTGCCGCTGGTTCCTTGCGATGGCGCTTTATAACCATCTTGGAAATCTTGCGGCGGGAACAGCACGCGAGGATCAGATCGCATTTTACGAAACCCTTGTCGAAGCCCTGCCGGAACTTTCACCCTTGGGCGAATTTGCAACCCAGCGTGATATCGAGCAGCACATCATCCGCATTGATGCCGCACGGGCGGCTTCGGCTTTGGATACGCTGGTTCTGCCATTTTGTGATCTGCTGATGCCGCGTCTTAAACTCGATGCGGTGCGCGCATAGCTTTGCATGTAGGCAAACGCGCAAAATAAAAGGTCCGCTGAGGGTATTCGGCGGACCTTTCTTTTAGTGACAAGGCGCTTGTCTAATGTTGATAAGCTTTGATCGGACGGCTCGATACAATCGCAAACCGGATGGCAAGGCCGCTAACCGCGACAAGGCTTGCAATCACAATCCCCCAGAACAGCCCGGCAACACCAAGCTCGACCACAAAGGTCAGATAGTACCCGATGGGTATCATCACACATATATATGACACCAGATGCAAGATCGTCGGAACCCATTTATCCCCGGCACCGCGCAATGCGCTGATTGCGGCATTCTGTCCACCGTCGGTCGGGAAAATGATCGGCATCAGAACCAGAACACCGGCTGTCGTGGCAATCACGGTGGCGTCCTGCGTAAACAGGTGTGCCACCATCCCCGGAAGCAGATAAAGCGGCGTGCTCAGAAGCAGCATCACGGCCATGGTCGTCAAAAGCCCGATCCACCCGGCCAATGCCATATCGGGTCGGTCACGTCTGCCGTAGGCAATGCCGACACGAACGGATGTCGCCGATGCCAGTCCAAGGGCGACCATGAACATCAATGCCAGCATCGTCATGGTGATACCGTAACTTGCCGCGGCCACGACCCCAAGGCGTCCTGCGAAAAGCTGCATGGCGGCAAAGGCGCTGGTTTCCATGCCTTGGCTGGCGCCAGCGGCATATCCCATATGGCGAGCATTACGCGAATGGCGCCACCAACCGGCAAAACCATCGCGAATGCCGTAATCGACATGACTGCGCATCAGCAGGATATAGCCAAGCAGACTGATCGCCATAAGCCAGCGAATTACGGTTGATGTCCATGCTGCGCCCTCTGCCCCCATCTCGGGAAAGCCGAACGCGCCATAAACCAGTCCATAATCCAGTACCAGATTAATAAAATTAGCCCCGATCATCAGCATCATGCCGGGTAATGGACGTTGAAGTCCTTCGAGGAAAAAGCTGCACACAATATAGATCATTGCGGCGGGCATTCCGATCGACAGGATGACCGACAGGTTGCTGGCGTGCTCGGTGATATCGTCTGGTTGGCCGGTGGCGATAAACAGCCATTCGGATTTCCAGGTCACAAGCATGAAGGCAATGCCAATCAGCATGCCATAGGGCAGACAGGCCCGCCATGTCTGTCCCGCTTCAAGAAGATTGTTTCGTCCCACCGAATGTGACGTCAGAATCATCACCCCGGTCAGAAGTCCGATGCCGGTAACCATCAATGATGTAAAGGGTGCATGCGCAATATTGAGATAGGCCAGACTGGCACTGTCGTAATTGCCAACAACGATCGTATCGACAACCGACATGATCAGCATGCCAAGCCGCGCAATCACAACCGGCAGCGCCAAACGGAACAGTTCGCTTAAATGACGCCGAACGCGATTATGCGGGTATAGGGGAACCGGCGGAACATTCGGTGGCAACCCTTCCGGATGATTGGGGGGCATACCCGGTGGGGCGCCGGGTGGTGTGATCGTCATAGTCTTCGTTTCCTCGTTATCATTGACGCGCTGTAGTCATTGCGGTGGCGGTGCAATGGCGGGTGGCGTGTAGCGCGTGATTATTATCTTGCCTGTCGGCTTATTTGTTCCGGCCCTGCGGGTTGGGATGACGCGGGATTGCGGCAATCATCTTTGCGGGATCATCGGTAATGACCGATGTTACCCCCCAGCCAAACAGCTCTTTGGCACGGGCCGGATCATTGACGGTATAACAGACCAGCGGCACATTGGCCGCAACGATTTCAGCGGCCTTTTCGGCATCAAGTGCCTTGTGATCGATATGAAGCGCACTTGCGCCAAGCTGGGTATATCCGTCATGCCAATTGTCGGGTAGTGTCTCCAGAAGCCAGCCACACGGCATGCCGGGCAAAAGCCGCCTGATTTCGGCAACGGCACTGTCATCAAAACTTGAAAGCAGGATCGGAAGCTTCTTTGCCCGGTCGAGTTCTTTTGCAACTTCCTGGCACAGCCGCACGGGATCACAGCCCGATGGCTTGATTTCAAGATTGGCCCCCATATCCATAAAGAACAGGGTTTCAAGCGTGTCGCTCAGTGTCGGGATACGTTCGCCTTTATATATGTCTGAAAACCATGAACCGGCATCAAGCTCGCGCAGTACGCTTAACGGCTGTTTGTGGATCGGCCCTGTGCCGTTGGTGGTCCGTTCAAGTGTGTCGTCATGAATAAGCACACACTGGTTATCGGCACTCAGCGTTACGTCGCATTCAATCCACTTGGCCTGACGCGCACCAGCAACCCGAAAGGCAGCAATGGTGTTTTCCGGGGCTTCGATGGACGCGCCGCGATGGGCGACAATATGGGGAATCTCGATCACGGTTCGGACCTTCTGTATATCGGGTGGCAAATTTGTTTCAGAACCGGGTGATCGTGTTTCATGAGAAACCGTTTTGCCCGGGTCGACTGATTAGATTGGTATTGCGATTCTCATACGCCTGATGCTTTCTATAAAAAAGCGAAAATCTTGTGTCGATTTGAACGTAACTCTTTTCATATTCGCACTGAAGTCATTGGACTCCATATCGGATTCCCGCATTGATCCGATTGTTTTTTCCGGATTTCCTGTGTTTCACGACTGTTTCACAGGGGGAGTGTCATGTTCTTCGATTAAGGGATTTCAATGCAAAACTCCGGAAAGACCAGTGTTTGTGCGGACCGTTTCGGGGGTGAAAAAAACAATCTGCAAAAATCTCAGAAAAACTTCAAAAAAGGTGTTTACAGGTCTGTCGAGGGGCC
>NZ_JFJY01000012.1 GCF_002115785.1 Thalassospira sp. MCCC 1A03138
CGCCGGCAATCAGATGTTTTCCTGTCAGGTTATAGGACATCAAATTCTCCGTTTGCTTGATCAGATCACGCGGACTTTAACCGGCTCTTCTGGCTTCACCGCAAGACGGTTGCGCAACGCGCGCCCGAAAGGCTTTGCCTCGATTTCGAATTCATCCCCGTCGCGGGTTTGAATGCCATCGGCAAAACTGAGCGTCGCCGTTCCAAAGAAATGCAGATGGATGTACCCCGGGCGCCGGAAAAGATCATATTTGAAATGGTGATATTCCAGATTGTCGATGGAATGAGACATGTTCTCTTCCCCGCTGACAAACGGCTTCTCCCACAGAATGCCACCGTCACGATATACCCGTGAAACCCCTTCGACATGCCCCGGCAGGTCACCAAGCAATAATTCAGGCCCAATGGCACAGGCGCGAAGCTTGGAATGAGCAAGATACAGATAGTTCTGCCGCTCCATCACATGATCGGAAAATTCATTCCCGATCACAAAACCGATGCGCACCGGAAAGCCATCAGGATCATTGATATAGACCCCGGCAATTTCCGGCTCCTCGCTGCCATCAAGGGCAAAAGACGGACTTGGGATATCATCGCCAGGTGCCGCAATGATCGAACCATCGCCTTTGTAAAACCATTCGGGCTGAATGCCCTTTTCACCCGAAGGCGGCTTTCCGCCCTCAAGCCCCATTCGGAACATCTTCATTGAGTCTGTTTCATCTGCGGCCTTACTGGCGGCCTGATGCATATTTGCCCGTGCCGATGCCGATCCCAAATGGGTCAAACCGGTTCCCGTCACCAGAAGATGGGCAGGATCGGGATGATCAATCGGCGACAGCAACCGCCCTGCAGATGCAATCACATCATAGCTTTCGCGGGCCTCATCGAAGCGGCATTCCGCCGCTTCGATCATGGTCATGCCCCGGTCGATGGCAATTGCTGCCAGATCGCGAACCGTATCCACCCCGGCCAGCGGGGCGACTTTGTCACCATCAACAACGCCAACCCGTCGCTTGCCGTTTTCGGCAATGAATTGAACCAAACGCATGATCATGGCCCCTATTCGATGATCTCGAATTCACCAAGCGCATCCTCGGCGATTTCAAGCCCCAGACCGGGCAGATCATCATCAAGATCAATGAAGCCGTTCTTTGGCACCGGGTCGCCTTTGAAGACGTAGTAGAACAGTTCGTTTCCGACCTCGACATCAAAGACCGGGAAGAATTCCGATATCGGGCAGTTCAGGTTCGCCATCGTCAGGTGATAGTTATGCATCTGACCGGCATGCGGAATGACCGGCACCTGATAGGCTTCTGCCAGTGCATTGATTTTTTGGGCGGCGGTAATACCGCCAACACGGTTGGTGTCATATTGAATGACGCTAAGTGCATTCATATCCAACAGCGTCTTGAATCCGAAATTCGTGAATTCATGCTCACCGCCGGAAATCGGCACGATGTTCATGTTGTTCAGTTCGGCATAGCCCGCAAGATCATCGGCAATCACCGGCTCTTCAAGCCAACGGGGCTCGAATTCTGCCAGTTTGGGCAACATGCGCTTGGTATACTCAAGGTTCCAGCCCATGTAACACTCCAGCATCAGATCACGATCCGGACCGATGACTTCGCGTACGGTTTTGACCAGATCAAGGTTCTTGCGCATGCCTGCGGGACCATCTTTCGGCCCCCAGCCAAAGCGCATCTTGACCATATCAAAACCCTGATCGACATAACTCTGGGCCTCTTTGGCAAGTGCATCAATCGACTGACCATAAAGCTTGGACGCATAGACAGGAATCTGCTCCTTGGTTCTACCACCAAGCAACTTGAATACCGGTTTGCCGGTTGCCTTGCCCATGATGTCCCAGATCGCGATATCAATCGCCGAAATCGCCACCATACCAACGCCTTTACGGCCCCACGCATGGGTACGGCGATACATTTTCTGCCACAGATATTCATTATCGAACGGGTCTTCGCCAATCACCAGCGGCGCAAGATAGGTATCAATGATTTGCTTGGTGATCGTCGGTGCGAGTGCCGCATTACCAATACCGACAAGACCGTTATCAGTTTCAACTTCACAGATCAGCCATTCATGGAACCGGAAGGATCCCATGCTGTCGCCGCGCTCAAAAAGTGCATCGGATGCATTGGTACAGAAATTGGCCTGCGGGGCGACGGTTTTACCGTTCCAGCGCAACACACGTGTGCGGATACTTTTGATTTTCATCGCAATCATCCTTTCAGATGGAGTGCCCGCAAATCGGGCTTTCGAACAAAGCGGTGACGTTCACACAAGACACATGTCCTGGGCGGTCTCCGGATCGAACCAGAATTTTTGATAAGAACCTTGCCGCGGGCCGGGTGCGCAGGGAGAACGCAACCCGTCCGACGGCAAAAACAATCAGGTACTGATCGTCAGGCGGCCAATCGGGCCTGACGTCGGCTTCCCGCCATTCTTGCGACAATTTCAAATGCCGCCAAGGTCGCCCCGACATTGGCTTTGCCAAGGCCGGAGATGTCGTAAGCCGTACCATGCGCAGGCGTTGCAACCGGGATCGGAAGCCCCCCCTGCACGGTCACACCACGATCAAAGCCCAGAAGCTTTATCGCGATCTGCCCCTGGTCGTGATACATGGTGACAATCGCATCAAGTTCCCCGGCTTGCGCCTTTAGGAAGATGGTGTCGGCCGGCCATGGCCCATCCGCCGGAAGTCCAAGGCTTTTGGCCTTCTCTACCGCTGGCGCGATAATGTCGATTTCCTCGCGACCAAAATTCCCGCCATCGCCCGCATGCGGGTTAAGAGCAGCAACACCAACCCGTGGCTGATCGATCCCGTTGGCGACAAGAGCATCGGTAATCAGTCGAACCGCATCAACAATCCGGTCGACCGAAATGTTTTCCACGACACGTGCCAGTGCAATATGGCTGGTCACGCGGCTGGTCCACATGCCTTCCATGGTGTTGAACTCACAGACCGGACCATCATGACCAATATGCTCGGCCATATAATGCAGTTCGTCCTCATGACCCATGCCACCACGGATCATGGCTTCCTTGTTGAACGGCATGAACAAAATGCCATCAACTTTTTCGTCACGTGCAAGGTCAAGGGCGACGTCAAGCGTGCGTAGACTTGCCGCACCGGATTTGGCATCGACCACACCGGGTTTGATCTGATCCGGATCGAAAAATGATGTTTCGATATAGGGATAGGCATCTTTCGGCCAGCTTGCCGGGAGATCCTTGACTGCTGCCAGAGTGATATCAAGACCGGAATCCTTGCGGCCGCGTTCAATCAGGCATTTGTCGCCAATCACCACCACATCCGCCCTTTCGCGAATATCACTGCGCGACAGAAGACGCAGAAGCAATTCCGGACCAATACCGTTGGCGTCGCCGGGGATTACCGCCAGACGCGGTTTCACATTAACAGTCATCTATAAAAGAACTCCACAAGCGTCATGGGAATGAAGGGCAGGTACGTGACCGCCATCAGCACAGCGAACAGCACGCCGATGAAAGGCACATTAACCTTGGTCGTTTCCCAGATATCGGTTTTGGCAATCGAACAGGATGTCACCAGCACACTGGCGACGGGCGGGGTCTGCTGACCAATGGCAAGATTAAGGGTAAGAATGATGCCAAAATGCACGGGATCAATCCCGACCTGCTGGATCAGCGGCAAGACAATCGGCACCACCAGAATGATCGCAGCAGCACCGTGCAATATGCAGCCAAGAACAAGCAAAAGCACATTAAGCAGCATCAGCACAACGAACGGATCATTGGTAAATCCGGTGATCGCCGCAGCCAGCATCTGCGGCAGACCTTCCTCGGTCAGATAAAGACCCAGCACAGCCGAGGTCGCGACCAGCAGCATCACGGTTGCTGTCTGGTTGATCCCTTCGCGCAGGGCATCAAGGAACATCGCAAAATCAAGTTCCCGATAGATGAAAGCCCCGATCACAACCGCGGCAACCACCGCCAGGCCAGCTCCTTCGGTCGCTGTTACCAACCCGCCGAAAATACCGCCCAGAATGATGAATGGCAGGGTCAGCGCCCAGGCCGCCTCACGGAAGGTTTTGCGAACGCGCGCCAGATCAAAACGTTCATCACGCGGAATGTCATATTTTACCGCAAAGTAATAGCTGACACACATCAACCCGAATGCCCCCAGAAGGCCCGGCACGACACCGGCAACAAACAGTTGCACAATCGAGGTATCCGAAAGCGCCCCATAAAGGATCATGGGAATTGAAGGCGGGATAATGATCGCAAGGGATGCCGAAGACGACGTTACCGCAGCCGCAAAGGTGCCTTTATATCCCTTGCGCTTCATGCCAGGGATCAGGACCGAACCGGTCGCGGCAACATCCGCCACCGCAGAACCCGAAATTTCGGCAAAGAATAACGACACACCGATATTGACCATCGCCAGACCGCCACGCATGAACCCGATCAGGGCCGAAACGAAGTCGATCAGCCGACGCGAAATCGACGAGGTGTTCATCAATGCGCCCGCCAGAATGAAGAGCGGGATCGCAATCAGGGGAAAGCTGGTCGCACCATCAAACAGGGCAAGTGCGGCATTGTAGAAACCCGGAACTCCATGCAGGGAATAGACCCCCACCAGTGCAGCCGCACCGATGGATACCGCAATCGGAACCCCCATAAAGACCAGGAAAAACATCAAAGGAAGAATGACTGAAACGGCCATCATGCTGCCCTTTCATTGAACGGCGCATCGCTTTTCTGCGCCTTGGCAATTTCGTGGTTCATTTCTTCGGTTTCGACATCAAGTGCCGTCACCATGCGCTGCCATGCTTCCGGCAAACTCAGCAATTGACCAATCACGAACAGCGCACAGCCGACCGGAATGACCGATTGAGTGAATTGCAAGCCAACCCAGGGCAACGAAATCAGGGTTTCGCCCCCCATGATCTGAAGAACAAACCAGCCGGCCCACGCCATTGTAGCAAACATCGCAATGACGATGGCTTCGCCCATCAGAAAGACGATCTTGCGCAGGGTCAGAGGCAGGGCAAGAAGCACGCCAGAGAAACTAAGGTGGGATCGGCGCACAGCGGCAAGAGCGGCACCGTAATAGGTAATCCAGGCCAGCATCACCGAAGCCACTTCGTCATACCAGACCAGGGAATAACCGCTATAGCGGAAGATCACTGCCAGGATCACGATCAACGCCAGAAACGTGATCAATGTCATGGTAAAGACTTCCAGTGTACGCCGGAACAGAACTGCTGCGAACTGCATCGCGTTCTCTCCTAAGGAAAACGAAGGAAGAAAATGCGGGGCAACCAGACGGATGGTTGCCCCCGCCCGATTTAGTCTGCAGTCGCAAGGGCGGCATCAACCAGTGCCTTGCCGCCATCAATTTCGGATGCGAACTTGTCATAGATCGGCTTGGAAGCTTCAACAAAGGCGGCACGATCCGCCGTATTGACTTCCATACCGCCTGCTGTCAGCTCATCAAGCAGCGCTTTGTCAGCCTTCGCACCGGCATCACGCGACCAAAGGGCCACTTCGCGCGCGGTATTGACCAGAATGTCGCGAACTTCCGGATCAAGGTCGTTATAGACCGTAACCGACATGGTCGGATAAGACGGCGAATAGATATGCCCCGAAAGCGTCAGGTATTTCTGCACTTCGTTAAGCTTGGCAGCCTCGATGTTGGTCAGCGGATTTTCCTGACCATCAATGACACCGGTCTGAAGCCCGACAAAAACTTCGGAAAAGGCCATCGGTGTCGGGTTCGCACCATAGCTCGAGAACATGGCAACACGCCATTCGGACTGCGGCGTGCGTAACTTGATACCATCAAGATCGGCCGGAACATTGATCGGACGCGCATTGTTGGTGATCTGACGGAAACCGTTCTCCCAAAGAGCAAGGATTTTGTAACCGGCCTCTTCTGCCTGCGGGGCGACGGTCGGCCAGAAAACAGACTCTTCGATTTTTGCCAATTGGTCACGATCCTTCACAAGGAACGGCAAATCAAAAAGGGCAAATTTGTCTGCAATGGTCGGCATGGTCGACGACGGCAAAGTAATCTGCACCGTGCCAAGCTTCAGGCGCTGCATCAGCTCTTTGTCCTTGCCCAGCTGGGCAGAGTCAAAAAGCTTCACCGTTGCCTTGTCACCAAGTCGCTCATTGGCAAGACGGGTAAACTCAGCCGCAGTATTCGCCTGAAGCGAACCATGCTCGGCACTGATGGCAAATACGATCTCGTCTGCAGCATTTGCAGTTGCGAGTGCGGACATGGACGTGATGCTGCCAAATGTTACGGCAGCGACAAATTTACGGATACGACCTGTGTGGGTCATGTATTCCTCCCGATTTATATCTATTTCGCTGTTCACCGGTAGCTGGGAACGCACGATCTTTGCCGTGCTTAATTTTGGTATACCATATTGAAGATACCGAGAGTCAACAAAAAATCACCGCAGACCCGGACCCATTGACAAAAAATCATAAAATTTAATATAAAACAATTACTTATGAGAAATCACCACCAATGAGGCCCACTCTCTTCCACCTCCAAATGGTATACCATATTTTTTGGTATACCATTTTCACCTTGCTCTCATTCATTACGCATCCTATAGTTTGCGCAATGACGATACGCAGGGAAGAATGGTTTGAGTAACATCACGCTAAACGCCGGATCAGAATCCGACCTCGACACCTACGAGCCGATTGTCGATGCACCACTCGCAAACATCTCGGAGAACAGCGACCTGCCGCTAGCCCAACAGGCAGCAAATGTCCTGCGCGACATGATCGTGCAAGACATCATTCCGCCGGGCAAACCGATCCGCGAACGCACATTGGCTCAACAGCTTAATATATCGCGCACCCCTCTGCGCGAAGCCTTGCGGATTCTGGCCGTTGACGGCCTTGTCGAACTTCTGCCTTCACGCGGTGCGATTGCGGCAAATCCAAGCCCCGAAGACGTCAAGCACATGCTTGAATTTCTCGGCGGGATCGAAGGTCTTGCCGGGGAACTGGCCTGCAAACGCGCGACCGATGAAGAAATCGACGAAATCCGTGCCCTGCATTACGAAATGCTTGCCGCCTTTGCCCGCAAGGACCGCCTCGCCTATTTCAAACTCAACCAGCGGATTCACCGCGCCCTTGTAATGGCATCGGGAAATCCATTGCTGATTGAAACCCATGAACGCATGAATGCGCGACTTTATCGCATCCGTTATCGATCCAACATGCGCAATACAAAATGGCCAACCGCGATTAGCGAGCATGAGGAAATTTTAAAAGCTATTGAAAGTCGTGATGCCGTCAAACTGAATGACCTGATGCGCAACCACCTCGGCAGCACCTGGATCAAAGTCAGCGAAGACGGTCAAGTCGGCACCGCAGATCATCACGATAACGATTAATCCAGAAACACACGAACCGGCACTGCTGGAACTGGCTCCCGCGAAAGCGGGGGCCTTCTTTTTTGGCTGCAATCAATAAAATGCAGATTCTAAATTTTATGTATCGATGTGGCTCTCTCTTCATGTTGAAGAATTGCAATACGGATCGTCTCCATCAGCTCACTTGCTATCTTGGATAATTCCGCAAATTTTGGCGTTACCAGCCAAATTGTCGACTTGATTGGCTCCAACAGGGGTCGAAATGCAATCCCCTTATCCCAAGGCCCGAAAGACGCAAGAGACGAGACAATCGTAACGCCGTAGCCCGCACTCACCATAGCACACGCCGCCTCAGACATTTGAACCTCTGCAACCGGGCGCATGGAAATTCCAAGCCGTGAAAATGCGGAACTTATGATCGAAAACGACAAATCGTCTCGCCCCAAAGCCACCAACGGGGCCTCCTGTAAATCCTTTAGAGACACGACATTATTACCAGCCAAAGGATGGTCACTGGGCAGGCCGCAAACCATGGAAAGCTCTGCAAACTTTTCACATTTGAGAGCCGGGTTATCCGATGGCACCAGAGAAAGACCGAAATCGGCGGAACGTGTGATCAAGGCATCCTCGATACTACGCGAAGTACGGGTCAAAAGAGTGAAATTGACACCCTCCCGAGTCTTGATCAACTTCGCCACTTCACGGGGAATCAGTTGCATACTTATTGCGGGAAAAGCGACCAAAGCCACCTCTCCACGTTCCAGATTCCGAATTGATCTGGCTGTTTTTTCAACACGAATCACACCTGCCAAAAGTTTGTGCGTTTCGGTGTAAAGCTGTTTGGCCTCCGGTGTCGGAACGAGACGCCCGGTGCTTCGTGAGAACAGATCGAAACCACAACTTTCCTCGAACGATTTCAAAAGCTTGGTAACCGCTGGCTGGCTGACGAAAAGCGTTTCTGCCGCTTTGGTTACAGAACCTACTTTCATCACTGCATTGAATGCTTCGATCTGTCGAATGTTGGCCTTAGCCATCTTTCATATAACCTTTTGGAATACTGAACCCAATAAATATCATTTGTATATTATGCGCAACCGCCTTCCACTAATGATGGATAAAAAAAATAGTCTCATCCATCAGGGAATTCACACAATGAAACATCTAGTGGCAGCACTTGCGGCAGGCGCATCGCTTTTGGCGATGGGATCTGCACAGGCGGAAAGCAAAATTCTAACCGTCGGTGGTTATGGCGGATCATTCGAAACTTTGATGAAGGAACTGATTATTCCTGAATTCGAAGCAAAACATGACGTTGAAATTCGCTTTGTTCCGGGAAACTCAACCGAGAATCTGGCCAGACTGCAGGCTCAGAAAGATAATCAGGAACTTGATGTCGTCATTCTTGACGATGGACCCATGTATCAAGCCGACGCGCTGGGATTCTGTGCTCCGATGAAACAGAGCCCGGTACTGGACAACGTCTATGACATTGCCAAACTCGGTCCCAATTCTATTGGCATTGGCTTTGTCGCAACCGGCTTCACCTACAACACCGAATATTTTGCAGAAAAAGGCTGGAATCCTCCCTCAAGCTGGGAAGATCTCAAGGACGAAAAATACAGCCAGATCCTTACTATTCCCCCCATATCGAACACTTATGGACTGCATACACTGGTCATGATGGCGCGCCTGAATGGTGGTGGCGAAAACGACATTGACCCGGGCTTCGAAGTCATGGCCGACGAAGTCGCTCCGAATGTTCTGGTCTTCGAACCTTCTTCCGGCAAAGCATCTGAACTTTTCCAGTCCAAGGAAGTCGTTCTTTCAATCTGGGGCTCTGGTCGTACCAAATCCTTGGCTGACACCGGCTTCCCTGCCAAATTCGCCTATCCAAAGGAAGGCGCTGTTGCCCTGATGCTTGCGGCATGCCCGGTGGTTGATAGCAATGCTCCAGAAGAGGCTGCTGCCTTTATTGATTATCTCCTTGAACCCGAAATTCAGGTTCGTCTCGCCGATGCAATGGGTTCAGGTCCCGTCAATAATCAGACAGTTCTTCCTGATGAACTGGCATCTGTGCTGCCATACGGACCGGAACAAATTGGCAAACTGATCGCCGTTGACTGGGATGTGATCAATCCCGCGCGTGAAGAATGGACAAAGCGCTGGGCACGTGAAGTCGAACGCTAACATCCCTGGGGCTGTGTGCATCCCGCCCTCAGCCCCTCCTCCCGATCCCGGCCCTCCTCACGCGATATGAGAAAGAAATGTCTTTTCTTGAGATCAAGGCGTTGACCAAACGTTTTTCAGAGACAACAGCCGTCGAGGATTTTTCCCTGACAGTTGAGCGCGGCGAATTTGTATCGCTGCTAGGCCCATCCGGTTGCGGCAAGACAACCACTTTGCAGATGATTGCCGGTTTTGAGCAACCAACATCCGGAAGCATCATTCTCCATGGTCGGAATCTGGCGAAAATACCGGCCCGAAAACGCGGATTAGGTATCGTTTTTCAGACATATGCCCTGTTTCCTCATATGACGGTTGAACAGAACGTTGCTTTCGGGTTGGAAATGCGAGGCATACCCGAGCCAGACCGACGCCAGAAAGTGGCAGCAGCCCTTGATCTGGTCAAACTCTCCCATCTGGCAAAACGCTTACCAAAAGCAATGTCTGGTGGTCAGCGACAACGTGTTGCCCTTGCGCGTGCCTTGGTTATTGAGCCGGAATTGCTGCTCCTTGATGAACCGCTTTCTAACCTGGATGCAAAGCTCCGCGAAGAAATGCAGCTTGAATTACGCCGTATCCAGCAAGAGGCTGGCGTTACGACATTGCTGGTGACACACGATCAATCCGAGGCAATGGCATTAAGTGACCGTATTGCCGTGATGCAGAGTGGTCGCCTGATGCAACTTGGTACGCCATTCGACACCTATGAGACCCCCAAATCCACATTCATTTCAAACTTCCTTGGCAAAACGAATTGTTTGAATGCCCGCCTGGTTTCCACAACAGGCACTGCCAGCACCCTTGTGATAAACGGCATTGAAGTCAGCGGCCCATCGGTAAATCTTTTACCCGGTGATGTGATGGCATCCCTGCGCCCGGAGCGCATTGATATTGTCGAGAGCAGTGATGGCCACACAGAAGCCAAGGTTCTTGAACGCATATTCCTTGGCGACCAATGGTTGTTCCGTTTGGAGACAAAACTTGGAGAACTCCTTGTCGTCCGGCGTAATCGCGGTCGACGCGAAGCAGAACCCGGCGAAAATGTCTTCATTGTCTGGCAGCCCGAACACCTACAGATTCTGCCCGCAAGCCGGGAGAGTGCCTAATGAAAAGCCCCCAAAACATGAAGCCCTGGCTTTTAAGTGGTCCGGCATTTGTTCTCTTTCTGGTCCTGCTTCTGATCCCACTCGTCATGACCTTCATGCTCAGCTTCAACAGCTTCTCGTTTTATGGCGGGATTGAGGACGTATACACCTTTGGTAATTACATCGAAGTTCTCGGAGACAGTTATTTCTACGAGATATTTCTTCGAACGTTTTTGATCGCCTTGATCACAACCGTTTTCTGCGTGCTCCTTGGAGTTCCCGAAGCCTACATCCTTCTTCGAATGCGACCTCTTGCAAGGTCAATCATGTTGCTGGTCGTGCTTGGGCCACTGCTGATCTCGGTCGTTGTCCGGACTTTGGGCTGGGCTATTCTGCTTGGCAACAATGGCGTTATTAATGAACTGCTTCAAAGTCTTGGCCTGATCACGTCTCCGGTCAAAATGCTTTACACATCCGGCGGAATTGTCGCAGCACTGGTCCATGTAATGATCCCGTTCATGATCATCGCGGTTTGGGCTGCACTTCAACGAAGAGATCCGTCTGCTGAGCAGGCCGCAGAGTCCCTTGGCGCATCCCCCGTCAAAGTCTTTACCCGTATCGTCCTGCCACAAGCCATGCCCGGCATTCTCTCTGGATCGCTGATTGTCTTTTCCCTATCGGCCAGCGCTTTTGCAACACCAGCAATCTTGGGCGGGCGTCGCGTAAAGGTCGTTTCAACAACTGTATATGACGAATTTCTAAATACGCTGAACTGGCCTCTCGGTGCGGCAATTGCCGTACTGCTACTGGCGTCGGTCCTTGTGATCATGTTGAGCTGGAACCGACTGATCGAGAAGCGTTACACGGGAGTTTTCGAATGATCAGCAACGGAAGATATTCGCTCCTGTTCAATGCCCTGTTCACGCTCTTTATGGTCGGCCCTCTGGTCGTTGTGATTGGTGTTTCCTTCACACCGACTGGCTACCTTGAATTTCCGCCAAGCGGCCTGTCTCTGCGCTGGTTTGCAGCCATTCTTGATAATCCCGATTTTATTGATGCCGCATGGGTCAGCCTGAAACTCGGTATTGCCTCCGCAACTGTCTCCACCATCGTCGCGGTTCCCGCTGCACTGGCAATTGGTCGCGAAAAATTCTCGGGTCGCGAAGCACTTCAGGCCCTGTTCCTGTCTCCGCTTACTGTTCCGACTGTCGTTCTGGGCATCGCATTTCTCCGTCTGCTTAGTGTTCTCGAACTCAACGGAACCTTTGTTGGCCTCGTGCTGTGTCACGCGATCATCATCACGCCGTTCGTTCTTCGACTTGTATTGTCTTCCGTAGTCGGGATGGACCGCTCCATTGAAAAAGCTGCGATATCACTTGGCGCATCGAACTGGACCGTTTTCCGCCGAATAACGATGCCTCTGATCATGCCCGGCATTGTCGGCGGCTGGGTACTGGCCTTTATCACCAGCTTCGACGAACTGACGGTAACGGTCTTTATCGTCAATCCCTCGACCACCACTCTCCCGGTACGCCTGTTCTCACATATCACACAGACCACAGACCCGCTTATCGCATCGGTATCGACTGTCGTCATTCTGTTCACCGTTGCCCTGATGCTATTGATCAATCGCTTCTATGGGCTTGATCGTCTTCTGATGGGAGAGACCAAATGAAGTCTGTCGATACTATTGTTGTGGGCGGCGGCCTTGTTGGTGCTGCTGTCGCCTATGGTCTCGTGCGCCTTGGTCAAACGGTCGAGATCATCGACGAAGGAGACATCGCGTTTCGAGCATCTCGCGGAAATTTTGGCCTTGTCTGGTTTCAGGGCAAGGGCAGCGACATGCCCGAATATTCACGCTGGACCCGTGGTTCCACCGAAGTCTGGCCTGATCTTGCCGAAGATCTGCGCGCTGAAACCGGAGTGGATGTAAATTACTTCAAGAAAGGCGGCGTCCATCTTTGCCTGTCCGATGAAGCGCTTGAAACCCATTCCGACCTGATCAGGCGCATGCACAATATCCATGGCCCCGAATACGGGGCCAGGATACTGGATCGCAAGCAACTTGATGACATTCTGCCCGGCCTTGGCAACGATGTCGTCGGGGGCAGTTGGTCTCCGCATGACGGACATGCCAGCCCGCTATATTTATTGCGTGCCCTGCACAGCAGATTTCAGCAACTCGGCGGTGTATATCATTCCGGCGCACGTGCCGAGTTCATCGAACGCGACGGCAATGATTTTGTTGTCAGGACGCCCGTTTCCACACACCGGGCGAACAAGGTCGTTCTTGCCGCCGGATTGGGCAACCGTCCCCTTGGCAAGATGGTCGGCCTGAATGTGCCGGTCAATCCGCTTAAGGGTCAAATCCTCGTCACTGAACGAGCAGCACCGACCGCGACCCTATCCATCCCGACCACTTTTGTCAGACAGGCCGCCGAAGGATCGTTTCTGCTCGGTGATAGCCACGAGGATGTCGGGTTCGACACCAGTTCCAAGTCGGCCATTATGGCGGATATCGCCGATAGGGCGATCCGTACATTCCCATTTTTAAAAGATCTGCGTGTGGTGCGCTCATGGGCTGCCCTGCGGGTCATGACACCGGATGGCTGTCCGATCTACGAACAGTCTGAAACCCATCCGGGAGCCTTTACCGTCAACTGCCATTCCGGCGTAACCCTGGCAGGTGCACACGCCATGAACCTGGCCCCGATGATAGCTGCGGGCCACCTGGAAGACTACATGTCAGTGTTCTCTGCGGAGAGATTCAATGTTTAAGCGCGTAATGACCGAAATCAGAAATCCGATCCATATCGAATTCGAAGGTCAGACCATCACCGTCGAGAAAGGCGAAACCGTCGCCGCAGCCCTGATGCTTGCCGGTCATGGGAAATTCCGGGAATCAAGCGTCACCCGGGAAGATCGAGGACCATTCTGTCTGATGGGCGTGTGTTTTGAATGCCTTGTCGAGATCGACGGCACTCCCAACCGCCAAGCCTGCATGACACTGGCTGAAGACGGCATGAAAATCCGCGTGCAGAAAGCCGCATTTGAGGAGGCAACCCGATGAAAACCCATGATGTTGCAATTATCGGTGCCGGCCCGGCAGGAATGGCGGCAGCCATCGAGGCAACCCGAAACGGCCTAAGCACAATTATTCTGGATGAAAATCCAGCACCAGGCGGGCAAATTTATCGATCGATTGAAACCGTACCTGATCAACGTGCCGCTCTCCTCGGCCCGGAATATGTCTCTGGTCGCAGCCTGGCAGCAGATTTTCGGGCCTGCAGCGCGGAATATGTCGCGGCGGCAACAGTCTGGAATATCGATGCCGGACTGCAAATCCACTACTCAATTGCAGGCAAAGGGTCTGCACAAGTTACCGCTGGCTCTCTCATCATTGCCACCGGCGCCATTGAACGCCCAACACCGATGCCGGGCTGGACGCTGCCCGGGGTAACAACTGCTGGCGCCTTGCAGGTTCTCCTTAAGGCACAGGGCGCGATCAATGACGATGTCGTCCTCGTAGGCAGTGGACCGCTTTTGTATCTTGTCGCTGACCAAATGCTAAAAGCCGGAAACGCGCCAAGAGCCATCGTTGAAACGGTACCGTCTGGCCAACTTCTGAAGGCAGCACGTCACCTTCCCAAAGCATTGAAAGCCTTTTCCTATTTACGAAAAGGACTCTCCATGATGCGACGCCTGAGCAAGGCAGGCGTCCCGGTTTATGGCGATGCAAGCAGCATTGTGGTCGAAGGCACCAATAAGGTTGAAGCTGTCCGTTTCCTATCGAAAGGCAAGCAGCACCGCATTGAGACAACCGGTGTAGGGTTGCATCAGGGCGTCATCCCAAATCAGCAGATCACCCGTCTACTGGGATGTGAACATCATTGGCACGAAAGCCAGCAATGTTTTGTCCCGGCCCTTGACGACCGATTTGAAACCTCAGTCGAAGGTGTCTTTGTTGCGGGTGATGGTGCCGGGATCGGTGGCGCTGTGTCTGCCGTACTGCGCGGACGACTAGTGGCCATGCGCATAGCTGAAAAGAATGGCCGGGATACCCGGCTCGAACAGCGTGCAATACAGGTGCAACTGGCACAGGACGCAGCAGTTCGCCCGTTTCTGGAGACTTTGTACGCTCCCTCACCTGAAAACATAGTCCCTGCAGATGATGTCATGGTGTGCCGGTGCGAAGAAATCTCTGCCGGACAAATCCGCCATGCTGTCGATCTTGGGGCACCTGGTCCCAATCAGGTCAAATCCTATTTACGATGCGGTATGGGGCCTTGTCAGGGCCGGATGTGTGGAACGACTGTGGCAACAATCATCGCAGAACATCGCCAGAAAGATATCAAAGAAATCGACTATTACCGTATTCGGCCGCCTCTAAAACCTTTGGCGTTGTCGGAACTGGCATCCATCGAATCAGAACCTACCCGCCACACTCCACTGTAAGGGGCATCAACGATGAGCACCCCATCAACTGCCGATCTGGTCGTCATCGGCAGCGGCATCCATGGCTGCTCAGCAGCCCTGCATGCCGCCCTGCGCGGTCTTTCGGTTATCGTGATCGAAAAGGATACGGCTGGTCGCCACGCATCCGGCGTGAATGCTGGTGGCGTCCGCCGACTGGGACGCCTTTTGCCGGAAGTACCGATCTCAGACCGGTCAATGAATATCTGGAACAAGATCAGCAACCTTGTGGATGACGATTGCGGCTTTCAAAAAGCCCCCCAGATCAAGGTAGCCGAGACCGAAGACGAGATGGAAGCACATCGCGAACGTGTTCGTGTCCTCAATGACATGGGCTTTCATCACGAAACCATCCTGTCGCAGGCCGAACTTCGTGACTACCTGCCCGCTGTTTCCGATCATTGTATTGGTGGTCTGGCCAGTCTTGAGGATGGTTTTGCCTTGCCCTATCAGACGACTTTTGCCTTCCAACGCAAAGCTGTCAAACTCGGTGTCCGTTTTTACGAAAACACCCGTGCACAGAAAGTTCAACGCGATGGGAAGAACTGGCGGGTGGTTACCGACCGCGGCACATTTTCCGGTACATACCTGCTGAATTGTGCTGGCGCATGGGCCGGGAATTTTGCGCAACAGCTCGGGGAATATGCCCCCGTAGAAGCCATCGCCCCCATGATGATCGTAACTGCGCGCATGCCACGTTTCTGCAATGCTGTCGTCGGTGCAACCGGACGTCCGCTGTCATTCAAGCAGATGGAAAATGGCACAGTCGTGATCGGTGGGGGTCTGCGTGGCATCGCCAGCCCCGAGACAAATGGCTCACAGATGCTGTTTGGCAAACTAAAGCAAACAGCAGATACCGCCATTTCCATCTTCCCGGTCATGAAAACGGCAACAATTGTTCGGTCTTGGTCCGGGATAGAAGGACGCATGCCCGATGACATGCCTGTCATTGGACGTTCCTCCACCGAAGAAAACGTGTTCCACGCTTTCGGGTTTTCCGCCCACGGCTTTCAGATGGGGCCGGGGGTAGGAGAATTGATGGCGGAACTGATCGCAACCGGCGAGACAAACGCCCCGATCGAGCCCTTCAACATTTCACGTTTCACCACAAAACACTGATCAAACCAAGGAGATTTCAATGATCAAGCGCCACATCCAGACCAAAATCAATCACCGCGTTGTCGAATATAATGGCGTTTTATACTTTGGCGGCCTTGTTGCCGACGATAAATCCAAGGACATGAAAGGCCAGACCGCAGAAATCTGCAACAAAATCGACGCCCTTCTTGCAGAAGTCGGATCTTCAAAAGACAAGCTGCTGACCGCAATGATTTATATTTCCGATTTCGATGCCAAAGATGGCATGAACGAAGCGTGGCTTGAATGGCTCCCCGGCGAAATTCTGCCAACTCGTGCAACAATCGGCGTCAATGAACTTGGCGCAAACACCCTGATCGAAGTCGTGGTATCTGCAGCCAAATAGCAATCTGCTATAGCATCTTTCAATTCGCGGTGAGTTTAACAAGTTAGCCGCAACGCAAATGTTAATCTTTGGCACAGGCACATCGAGAAATTTCAAGATGCCTGTGCCAAAACCGTAAAGTTAGATATCAAAGTTGGTCGGCAATACGATCATGTCGCGAATGGTCACCGTACGCGGGCGCGACAGCATGTAAATCACCGCATCGGATACTTCCTCGGGATCAAGCAGTGCGCCATTTTCCTTGGCCTTACGCAGATTTTCTTCGGGCCAGTCTGCCAAAAGGGCCGAAACGACCGGCCCCGGCGAGACTTGTGCAACACGAATGCCGTGCTTGTTTAGCTGGCGACGCATGGTTTGCACAAAACAAGTGATTGCCCATTTTGACCCGGAGTAAACCGGCTCCCACTGGATCGGCATATGACCTGCAACGGAAGCCGTCACAATGATGTCACCGGTTTTGCGTTCCTGCATGTGCGGGATCACATCACGAACATTCTTCATCACGGCATTGACGTTCAGGTTCAGCATCCGGTCAATCGTTGCGGTGTCTGTTTCGGTCAAGTCACCACCGATATAGGAACCTGCATTGCAATGCAGAATGTCGATATGGTCGACCTTTTGCAGGATTTCGGGAACCATCGCAGCACAGCTCTCTGCATCAAGCAGATTGGTATGCTGCGCAATAGCATTCGCACCCAATTCAGTCGTCAACTGAGAAAGGGCATCCTTATTGTAGTCAACCATAATAACCTTTGCGCCAGCTTCAAGAAGCGCGCGCGTAGTAGCAAGACCGATGCCCGAGGCAGCGCCAGTGACAACAGCAACTTTGCCCTGAAGAGATTGAGCCATAATTCGTCTCCGATAAGAAATGAGTGAGATCAGACAGCCAGAAAACCGCCATCGACGGGCAATACGGCCCCACTGACGAAGGACGCATCGTCGCTCAACAACATGATGATCGAACGGGCAACGTCATCTACCTCGGCAAAACGCCCTTGGGGGTGACGAACCATCATCGGATCGGCTTTGGCCGGATCCGACCAGGCCGTCGCGGCAAGTTCGGTCATGGTAATAGTGGGGGCAATGGCATTGACCCGAATACCGTACGGTCCAAGCTCCTTCGCCATTACGCGGGTCGCGCCTTCCAGTCCGGCCTTGGAGGCGGCGTAGCACATATGTTCCTCAAACCCGCGATGCCCGGCAATGGATGTCACATTAACAATCGCCCCACCACCACCGGCTCTCACCCGAGCACGCGCAAATTCCTGCGCACAAATCAAAGCCGCCCTCAGATTGATGCCCATCACGGTTTCATACCCCGCATCGGTCATCTCAAGCACACTTTCAAGGACATTGGTCCCGGCACAATTGATCAGAAAATCTGCCGTCCCCGCTGTCTGCATGGCATTGCGCGCCGCCCTGCTGTCCGACAAATCCACCTGAATCGCGCGCGCCCCGATCTGGGCATTCAGCGCATCAAGATCCCCTTGTGTTCTGGCCATGGCGATGACGGAGGCACCGCGTTCAGCCAAAAGATGGGCGCAGGCACGACCGATGCCTTTGCCACCCCCTGTGATCACGACTGTTTTTCCGTTGAATGTATCGGTCATGAAGCGACGTTTCCCTGATAATGATTACGCAATTTGCACCATGGCCAGCTTATTGTTTACCGCTGTTTTTCTCGTTTTGCGATGCACTGCGTCACTGATTAAGTCATGCGTTCCAACAGAATATCTGCGGTCAGATCATCTGTGACGAGTGTATCCACCAGCCCACGCTTGATTGCTGCATGAATGATTGGAACCTTGTGCTTGCCCGCCGCCGTCAGGATCTTGTTGGGAATATCTGCTAGCGCGTTTAGGTCGACCCCGACCGTTCGCTCGTTTAGCGGATGGTCAATCTCGTTCCCATCAGCATCAAGAAAACGGCCCAGAACATCCCCGACCGCACCCGCGTCACGCAATTCCTGCATGGTCAGATCCCTTGGCAAACCATATTTCACCATAAATGACAGATCGGACACATCCCCCACGACCAGAAGGGCTGCATCAGCAGAAAGGCACCGCTCGATATGGGATGCATAGATTTCCTGGCTGAGGAAAATATCTTTATCCACATCATCGGGCAGATAAATCGGTGCAACCAGATGTGAATAGTTGGCGTCAAACCGCTCGGCAAAGCCCGAAGCAATGCTAAAGGCATTAAAGGATGATCCGGCCGCTGTCCCACCCATCAGGGCAAGAATTTCCAGATCCGGCAGGGAATGACGCGGCAAACGCTCCATCGCGCGCTGCAATGTTACCCCCCAAGAAACCCCGATCCTTTTCCACGGCTCAGTCTTGAGCGTGGTTGTCAGATAGTGGGCAAGTGCCGCGCCAACAGGGGCGTGATAGTCATAATTGTTATGGTCTACCGGAACGACCAGCGCTTTGCCAACACCTACCTGCTCCAAACGTTTTTGTGCTTCAAGCCGGGTTACAAAAGGCGACTCGATCTGGATTTTCACCAACCCCAGCGACTTTGCTTTCTGAATGGCCTGATTAACACGCAGGCGGGTTACCCCCATATCACGCGCGACTTCCGCCTGTGTCTGGCCGTTCACGTAATAGCGCCAACAGACCTCGGTCACGAAACCTTCGCTATCCTCAAGTGGTTCTCTTGGCATGAATTATTTCCTCTTGTCGCCCCGCACATTGGCCCTGTGCAATCATCACGTCACGCAAACTAACAAATGTAATTCAAAAATTACAAATGAAAATTTTCACTTGCATCAAATATATTACATATGCATTCTTCCGGCGACCGGAATCGCAAATCCAACGCAGCGCAAGACTGCCAAATGCGATCCCCCATCAATCAACGGGAGGAATATTCAATGAATTTTGCACTCAAAGTGGGCGTCTCAGCTATAGCCATGGCTGTCGCCTCAAGCACTGCTTATGCTGATGATGCATTCTGGAAAGAAGCAGCCGCCCCCTATCAGGATGTCACACTGCATGGCGTGACGGAATCCACACCGCCATCCAATTACATTCGCGAAGTCCTCGCCCCACAATTCGAGGAACTGACCGGTATCCGCGTTGATATCGAGACCACGTCCTGGGATCAGATGTATGACAAGGCCATCAAGGACATGGAAGCTGGAACCGGCATCTATGACATGGTCTTTATCGAACAGGACATTGTCTATTCCTATCTGGCGCGCGACTTCCTGACAGACACGACCAAACTTCTGGCCGACAATCCGTCCCTTAAGGCACCGACTTACAGCGAGAACAACTTCACCACCTTTGCCGATTACTTCCGTGGTGAAAACGGTCACCTGTATGGCGTCCCTATGGAAGCCTTCATCAAGATCTATCTCTATCGTACCGACCTGTTCAACGATCCGGAAATCAAGGAAGCCTTCAAGGCAGAAACCAGGCATGAGCTAAAACCGGCCACCACGCATGAAGAATATGGCGAGATCGCCCGCTTCTTCACCAAGTGGGGCGAAGATCACGACCTGGATCTGTGGGGCACCACCGCACAGGCCCATACCGGTCATCCGGCATCCTGGTACGAGTTCTTTGAAACCATTGCCCCAACCTATGGCGTGTACAACTGGGGTATTGACGCGAAAAACAACTATGCCGCATCGGTTGCCAATGGCGGCTCAATGAACAGCCCCGAAGCCAAGGAAGCCATGAAGTGGTGGCTGAGCATGCGCGACATAGCCCCGCCTGAAAGCAATGCTTCGACCTGGACGGAAGTCGGCACCACATTCGGTGCGGGTCGTGTTGCCCAAGGTCTGGTCTATGGTGAAAACGCCGGCTGGATCGCAGCCGATGAATCCAAATCGCTTGTGGTTGGAAAAGTGGGTGTCGCCCTGCCCCCGATGGAAGACGGAATTCTTGAGGAAGTCGAAGGCGGCAAAGGATATATCGGTTATTACGATGGGGGGGCCTTTGGCATTCCAGCAACGTCAAAAAACCAGAAAGCCGCGATGCTGTTCCTGCAATATATCGGTCAGGACGAAGTTCAGCCGGACTGGGCGGTTGCCGCACCACGTGTGACCAACAAATCGACCTATGACGATCCCAAAGTCCAGGCCATGAACAAAGAACTTGGCGGATATTATGACCTCTTGCGTGACAAGGGATATCTGTTTGCCGGCGCCCCGGCATATCCGTTCCATGCACAGGTTCGCGAAGCTACTGCACCGATCCTGTATCAAATCCTGACGGGCGACCTTGGCCCGGACGAGGGACTTGATCAGATGGCAGCAAAGGCCGAAGCCGAACTGACCGATCTTGGCTATCGCAAGTAAAGTCCGTCACCCAAAACCTTTCTTGGTCGCTGTCCATCCGGGCAGCGACCATACCAAGGCATGATCCATCTTCTCAGATCATGACCGCCACACTGCATCTTTTTCCAGGGAGTTGACGATGCAATCCAACAAGCTTGGTTGGATCCTCCTGGCCCCTACGCTGGTGATCCTGTTTTTCTTCGGCGTTTTGCCGTTCCTGTATGTCGTTTTCGTCTCGTTCCATCAATGGAATCCATTTGCGGCGTCCCCCGAAATGATTTTCAACGGCGCGGAGAATTTCCGGCGTATCGTCTTTGACAGCGCATTTCTGAATTCGCTGGGTGTGACAGTTGCCTTTGTCATCTTTGCCGTTCTCTCTGAACTGGTGATCGGTTACCTGCTGGCCCAGGCCTTTATGCGGGAATTCCCCGGAAAGTCGATTTTTCGCACAATCCATACACTGCCACTCATCATGGCACCGATCATTGTCGGGTCGGTCTGGAAACTGATGACCACACCATCCATCGGGATCATCCCCCATTATCTGGATGAATGGTTCGGGATCACGATGAATATCGGGACATCCGCCCCCGCGGCCTTCCTGACCATCGTCATCATGGATATCTGGCACTGGACGCCACTTGTCACCCTGACCCTGATCGCGGCACTGGTGTCGCTGCCGCGTGATCCGTTTGAACAGGCCCAGATCGACGGGGCAAACAAAGCTCAGACATTCTGGCACATTACCCTTCCGATGATCACACCGGCTCTGGTCGCAACCGTTTTCATTCGCCTGATGGATGCCCTGCGCACGGTCGATGAAGTCTGGATGCTAACCGGGGGTGGTCCGGGATCGTCCACCCGTTTCCTTGGCGTGCATATCTTCAAGGAAGTCTTCCCCAAGACCAATTACGGCTATGGCTCTACCATTTCGGTGATCGTGCTGTATCTGACCATCGTGGTTTGCTGGCTGCTCTATGTCAGCATGCTCGCCCCACGCAAGAACCGGAAGGGATAGGACAAGACGATGAAAAAGCGCAACCCACTACTGACAACGCTTTTCTGGATATTGATCAGCCTTCTGACCCTGTTTCCGATCTATTGGCTGTTTGTCATTTCGGTCAAACCCGCGGTTCAGCTTTTCAGCACACCGGACATCCTTGTCAGCAATCCCTATTGGGGGAACTATGTCGAGGTTCTCGGCAATCGGTTGATCCGAAGCTACATGGTCAATTCACTGGTGATTTCGACCGGGAATGCCGTGCTGTGCACAGTGCTTGGTTTCTTTACCTGCTATGCGCTATCGCGTTTCAATCTCCGCGCTAAGGAATCCATCTTTTTCTGGACGATCACCAACCGTATGGCACCTCCCGCAGTGTTCCTGTTGCCGCTTTTCCTGTTGATGACACAGGTTTACCGGATTGGCGATTTCACGTTACTTGATACCCGGATAGGCATGATTCTGGTCTATTGCACCTTTAACCTGCCATTTGCGATCTGGACCCTGCGCCCGACGATTGACGCCATCCCGCGTGAACTGGATGAAGCCGCCTATGTCGATGGTGCAAGCCCATGGAAAGTTATTACCGAAATCGTTTTTCCGCTTTGTCGGCCCGGGCTTGCCGTGACCCTGATCCTGACCTGGGTGTTTGCCTGGAACGAGTATCTGCTGGCCGCGACACTTACCAATTTCGATGCCCGTACCCTGACCACCGGCCTCTCGGAATATGTCACGACCACCGGGACCGAATGGGGAATCATGGCCACGATTTCAGTCTTCACCCTGATCCCGGCCCTGATCGTGTTCGGTCTGGTTCAAAAACACATTGTCGCCGGTCTGACCTTTGGCGCGGTGAAAGGATAACACCATGACCAAACAACACGCGACACAGCTTGATACAGCCTCGCTGACTGAAGACGACACCGAAAAAACCAAGACCCCGGAAGAACGGCAGGGCTTTCTGCCAATCGAAACCAATGCCTTTGACCGATGCTTTATCTCGGTCGTGATCTGGGTGGCAATGTCCCTGTTCTGGTTCCGCTTCCTGGAGCCAATGGGTCTGTCCATCTGGATTTCGAATGCCATTGCCCTTGCTCTTGCTGTCTTTATCGTCAGGAAAGGATAACGCCATGAAATCGTTGGTTCTGGAAAAAAAAGACGACATCACCCTGCGCGATTTTCCTGCCATTGACCGTGCGGAAGAGGTCCTTGGCCCACGCGACGTGCGCATCAAGATGCATACAGTCGGCATTTGCGGATCGGATGTACATTACTACACCCATGGCCGGATTGGTCCATTTGTGGTCAATGCGCCAATGATCCTGGGGCACGAAGCATCCGGCACCGTGATCGAAACCGGAAGCGATGTCACAACGCTGTCCGTTGGCGACCGGGTCTGTATGGAGCCGGGTGTCCCCGACCCCAACAGCAAGGCAACCCGCCTTGGCATGTATAATGTTGATCCGGCTGTACGCTTTTGGGCAACCCCGCCGGTACACGGGATTTTGCGCCCGACCTGTGTGCACCCCGAAGCCTTTACCTTCAAGCTTCCCGACAATGTATCCTTTGCCGAGGCCGCCATGGTCGAACCGCTTGCAGTGGGTGTCCACGCCGCCACCAAAGCCCGGATCAAACCGGGCGATATCGCGGTGGTCATCGGGGCTGGCCCCATCGGACTGGTCACGGCATTGTCGGCATTGGCCGGTGGCTGTGCCCGGGTGTATGTCGCCGACCTTGCCGAAAAAAAGCTTGAAATAGCAGCATCCCTAAGTGCGGCGATCATCCCAATTGATGTCAAATCCCAAAACATCCCCGAGGTGATCAAACGCGACACCGATGGCTGGGGGGCCGATATCGTGTTTGAAGCCACCGGCTCGCCCAAAGCTGCCGCCGGAGTTTTTGAACCCCTTTGCCCGGGTGGGTGTGTCGTCATGATTGGCGGTCAGCCTGATCCGATCAGCTATGATGCAGGGGCAGCGATGATCCGGGAAGCCCGGATCGAGAATATTTTCCGTTATGCCCATGTCTTTCCGCGTTGTGTTGCCATGCTGAGTTCCGGCGCAATCGACGTAAAACCCCTAATCACCAGAACATTCGCATTCGAAGACAGCGTGCGCGCATTCGAGATCGCAGCATCCGCCCCACCGGCGGATGTCAAATTACAGATCGAATTGCCGCAATAGGGAGAAGCCTTATGGCCGACGTAAAAATAGAAAACGTAATCAAACGCTACGCCAATGTTCAGGTCATGCACGGGGTGAATGTCGACATCAAGGATGGCGAGTTTGTCGTCCTGGTGGGGCCGTCTGGTTGTGGCAAATCAACACTGTTGCGCATGCTTGCCGGGCTAGAGGAAATCAGCGAAGGCACCATTTCGATTGGCGGACGGATCGTGAATGATGTTCTGCCGAAAGAACGCGATATTGCAATGGTGTTCCAAAGCTATGCACTTTATCCCCACAAAACGGTGTATGAAAATATCGGCTTCCCGCTCAAGATGGCGAAACGACCGGAAAGCGAGATAAAGCAAAAGGTCACCAACGCCGCCGAAATTCTCGACCTTGCCCATCTTCTTGACCGCTATCCCAAGCAGCTTTCCGGCGGCCAGCGCCAACGTGTCGCCATGGGCCGCGCCATCGTACGAGATCCGCAAGTCTTCTTGTTTGACGAGCCGCTTTCAAACCTGGATGCCAAACTGCGCGTGACCATGCGCGTTGAGATCAAGGAACTGCATCAGCGTCTTGGCACAACGATTGTCTATGTCACCCATGATCAGATCGAAGCAATGACCATGGCTGACAAAATCGTCGTCATGCGTGATGGCCGGGTCGAGCAGATTGGTTCTCCGTTGGATCTGTATGACAATCCGATTAACGTTTTTGTTGCCGGCTTCATCGGCTCACCCTCGATGAATTTCGTTCATGGCAAGATAACGGAACACAACGGCACAAAACGCTTTGAATCCGATAACGGTCTGATCCTGCCAATACCACCTACCACCGCACCAACGGGCAAATCAGTGACCTACGGCATTCGTCCTGAACATATCGATATTGGCGACAAGGGCATTGCAATGAATGTCGTGGTCGTTGAACCAACAGGTTCTGAAACCCAGATCGTTGCGAAATCAAACGGTGACCTCATTGACGCCCTCGTCAAACAGCGTATTTCTGCCCGCCCCGGCTCCGAACTTCATTATGTGATTGATCCGGTCAACGTGCATCTGTTCGACCGCGATACTGAACTGCGGATATAGGGGAGCCCGATGAATTCACCTGCCGCAGTAATTTTCGACCTTGACGGTTGTCTGGTCGATAGCGAACCCCTGTCGCTTGAGGTCATCGCAACCGAAATGCGCCGCCTCGGAATTGATGGCATTACGGTTAATGATATCCGTGACCGGTTTCTGGGGGTTTCCATCCAAGACATTTGCAGGCATGTCTCCGAACGTCTCGGCCAGGCCTGCCCGGACGATTTTATCGACCGGGTCGAAACGCGCCTGCTAACAGAGTATCAAACGCGCCTCCAACAGATTGAGAATGCGGAAAGGTTGTTGAATCGGCTTTCAAATGCGGGGATGAAAACGGCACTGGCAACCGGCAGCTCCTTGCGACGAATGGCGGCAACTCTTGAAATATCGGGTCTTGCCTCGCATTTCCTTGGCACCGCATACAGTGCCGAGCAGGTCGCCAATGGCAAACCCGCGCCTGACTTATTCCTGCTTGCCGCAGAGGGCATTGCAACCGATCCCAAAGATTGTGTTGTTATTGAAGACTCTCCGCATGGCGTAAAAGGAGCTATCTCAGCCGGAATGAGAGCGATAGGTTTTGTAGGTGGAACGCATTTGCACGACATTCGCCCACATCAAACCCAACTGCTTAAATCCGCCGGTGCATCAAAAATCTTTGAAAGCCTTCAGGAGGTTGGAGATGCAATTTTGGACAGGCCTGCGTAACATCAACATGGTTGCGTGCTATCGGTAAAGAATAACCGCTTCAATTTTCACAGAAGGCTTTGGGATGACTTTTCTTGGAATTGACCTCGGGACCTCCGGTATCCGTCTACTGTTGATTGACGACGGTGGTGTGCCGATAGGCTCGGCGGAACGCAACTATCACGCCAGCCATCCGCACCCGGGTTGGTCTGAACAAAATCCTTCCGACTGGATTGCAGCACTGGAAGATTCCATTGCCGAACTGCGTGATAATTTTCCGCAGTTTGCCGCACTGCGGGGCATTGGCGTAGCTGGCCATATGCATGGAGCGACACTTCTGGATAACAGCGGACGGGTCTTGCGCCCCTGTATTCTGTGGAATGACACGCGCTCTCATACCCAGGCCGCGCGCCTTGATGCCAAAGAACCGTTTCGTGCCATTTCAGGCAATATCGTCTTTCCGGGGTTTACCGCGCCCAAACTTGAATGGGTGCGGGAAAACGAACCCGATATTTGTGCAAAAACCGCAAAGGTTCTTCTGCCTGCTGCTTATCTTAACTATTACCTGACCGGGGAATATGTTGCGGACATGTCGGATAGCGCGGGCACCTCATGGCTTGATGTGGGTAATCGGACATGGTCGAACACGTTGCTTTCTGCCGGAAACATGCGCCAAGATCAGATGCCCCGCCTTGTCGAAGGCACGGACGAAGCCGGTCGCCTGCGGCCGGCTCTTTTGGACAAATGGGGTATTGGTGGGCCGGTTTCGGTTGCCGGTGGTGCGGGTGATAATGCAGCAGCAGCCTGTGGCATTGGCGCGCAGAATGAAGGAGAGGGATTTGTCTCGCTTGGCACATCTGGTGTGTTGCTATCAGCACGCGACGGCTATCATCCGGCACCAGAAACTGCGTTGCATACATTCTGTCATGCCATCCCTGGACGATGGTACCAGATGGGCGTTATGCTCTCGGCAACAGATAGTCTGAACTGGCTTGCACGGATTACCGGTCAAAAGCCAACAGAGCTAACTGCAAAACTCGATGGCAATCTCAGAAAACCCGGGACTGTCCACTATCTCCCTTATCTGGCAGGGGAAAGAACGCCACATAATGATGCAGAGATCCGTGGCAGCTTCACTGGTCTAGCAACCGAAACGAGCCGCGAAGATCTTACGCGTGCCGTGCTTGAAGGAGTTGCTTTTGGCTTACGCGACAGTTTTGAGGCACTGACTGCAACCAACGCCAGACTCAAGCAACTCATTGCCATAGGAGGAGGCTCCGCATCTCGCTACTGGATAGAGCTGATAGCCACCGTCCTCGGCGTTCCCCTGGCTCTTCCCAAAAGTGGCGAATTTGGTGCGGCTCTGGGTGCAGCAAGGCTTGGCATCGCTGCCGCAACCGGTGCCACTGCTGACAGGATCATGTCCATCCCGGAAGTGCATGAAACCATTGATCCGAATGAAAGTTTGCGATCTGCATTCGACGCTGCCTATCAAAACTTCCGAAAGGCCTATCCGCTCATAAAAGCCTGCCAGCAACAATCATAACGCGGTTTGAACGCGACAGAGGATTTTTCGAAAACGGGGTTCATTTTGGGAATATTACTTTCGTAAAGTTATCATCTGCCCTTTAACACCCCGCCAAGAACCTCACCTTAAATCCGCCCCTTCTGCCACCCCAATCCTGCTGACAGTCGCTCTGCTGAAGACGTTACCAGACGGATTATATGTTCAAGTTCGGAATCATGCGTTCGGAACGCAGGTGCCGCAACGTTCAGGGCTGCAATTGCCGATCCGTCCATAGCGAATACAGGTGCTGCAATCGAGACCAATTGATCGCTTACCTCGCCCCTGCTGAGACAATAACGCTGCTGTTGAATTTTCGATAGTTCAGCAAGGATAGCGCCACGTGTCCCCAAAGAGTTGGTCGTAAATTTCTCTGGCTTTGCCGGCACACATCTTTCAATCGTTTCTCGGGGTTGAAAGGCCAAAAGCGCCTTTGGCGACCCGGCATAAAGCGGACGGCGGCGCCCCACCACCGCATGAACACGCAGATCACGGGACGGCTCGCATTTCGCGATGCAAAGAGCTTCGTTGCCATCAAGTATTCTTAGCTGCACGGTCTCGTTCACCCGCTGGCATAACTCCTCAAGAATGGGGTTCGCCAGTTTAACCAGATCGATTTGCGAACTTGCCGTGATTCCGAGTACCAACATCGAATTTCCAAGCTGATAACCGTTATCCTGATCCCGAATTACCACCTGACGCTGTTCCATTGTATGCAACAAACGGAATGCTCTGGATTTTGTTAAGCCGGTTTTTTTCGCTAAATCGGTCACTCCAGAATGCGGATCACGAGCAACAGCCATTAAAAGATCGAACGCCTTACTAACTGATTCTACTTTATAATTTTCATTTCCCATCAATCCACCTCCCTGACAAACCGAAGCCATACTTTATGTATCGCAGAGCGAAACTCAAATAAAATAAATTTGACACACCACAAATTCGTTTTTCATCATGCCCCCACGAGATCCTCTCTCGAACGTATCGCAAATAAAAATAAAATACCCATCGAACTCCAGCCAATCAGGGAGCCACCTAGTGCTTTATTCACTGACACGACGTGCCTTAACGGGCTCGGCAATTTTACTTTTTGCAACCTCGGCTGTTCCAGCCATTGCACAAGAAGATACCACCCTGTCTATCGGGATGGCCGCCGTCATCACCTCGCTTGATCCACACGAAGATTCAAACTCCCCCAACAACGCCACAAGCCGCAATATCTTTGACAGCCTTATCAATCGCGGCGGGTCGGCCGAAAACAAACCGCAGCTTGCGACCTCATGGGAGGTGCTTGACAGCACCCACTGGCGTTTCAAGCTTCGTGAAGGCGTCAAATTCCATGACGGTTCAACATTTGACTCCGAAGACGTTGTGGCTTCATTGCTCCGTGCCCGAGACAAGGAAAGCAAGGCCTTTGCCTCTTACACCCGCAATATTGCAGAAGTGACAGCAGATGGCCCAAATGCTGTCATCGTCGAGACCACTGTTGCAGATCCGATGATCCTGAACTCGCTAAGCCGTATCCGCATCATCAGCTCTGACTATGCAGATGCCACTGTCGCCGATTTCGAAAACGGAAAAGCGGCAACAGGCACCGGTCCCTTCAAGTTTGTTTCTTATACCCCTGGGGATCGGATCGAGCTGGACCGCAATGACGACTATTTTGCGGGCCCTTCAGAATGGTCGCATGTCACCATCCGGATGGTTCCCGACAATGGCGGTCGTCTGGCATCTTTGCTTGCCGGTGACCTGGACCTGATTGAAGCTTTGCCCGCGGAAGGCGTAGATCGTGTAGAAAGCAGTGATGGCATGCACATCATTCGCGGACAATCAACCCGTCTTGTATATCTTGGCATGGACGTCGCTCGCGATCAGACACCGTTCGTAACAGCGAAAGATGGCTCGGCACTGGGCACCAATCCGTTCAAGGACGAGCGCGTTCGCAAAGCGCTTCTTATGGCGATCAATCGTGATGCGATTGTTGATCGCGTAATGCGCAAAAACGGAACGGTTGCAGATCAGTTTGTTGCCAAAGGCTTTTTCGGTCATTCTGAAGAAGTTGAAAAAGTCGCCTATGACCCGGAAGGCGCACGCAAGTTGCTGGCCGATGCGGGCTATCCGGACGGCTTTGCCATGACCATTCACGGCCCGTCTGGCCGCTATGTCAATGACAGCGAAGTCCTGCAGGCAGCCGGCCAGATGTTCTCGCGCATCGGCATTGACACCAAGGTCGAAGTCCTGCCGTGGTCGGTTTATTCCAACAAATACTCGGACGGTGAATATTCGCTGTTCCTGGGATCATGGGGCGTAAATACGGGCGAAGTATCCAATCCAGCTCTCGCCATCGTTGCCGGTCGCGATGCCGAAAAAGGTACCGGGCGTTATAACGGCAGCGGTATCAATATCCCGGAAGTTAATGCTTTGCTTGATGAAGCCACATCAACTTTGGAAGAAGCAGCACGCGAGCCGCTTTTGAAGGAAGTTTCAAAACTGGTCTTCAACAATAACTGGTTGCTCCCGATGCACTACGAGAACGTGGTCATGGGCGCAAAATCCAATATCATCTACAAGCCGCGTGGCGATAAATACACGCTGGCCTATGAAGTGCATAATTCCGCAAAGTCGGAATAAAGCGAGACCCCGGGGGTGAATTCACACCCCCGGAAGTCCCCAAGACGATTTCCCACGGAGATAAAAATGCAAGAACTTGGAACGAGCGGTGCTGCTGCACGCGCGCGCGCCGTGTATGACTATGGTGAAACGGCTATTTTTGCGTCCAAAGCCGATCCCCGTTTTCATATGCTGCTATATGTTCCGCCTGCTGCTGCCACGGGCCGTAAAGTTGACCTTCTGGTGGCAGTTCACGGTACCGGTCGCACATCAGCCATTGAATTCCGGGACGGATTTGCCGAGTTCGGCCTGTATCATGATTGCGCTATTCTGTGTCCGATCTTTCCAATGAATGTCCGTGGCGATGGCGCACGATCTGGTTACAAATACATGATCGAAGGCGATATCCGTTATGACGAAATCGTTCTCTCGATGGTCGCGGAAATGGCTGAAAAGTATCAGCAGGACTGGTCCCGTTTCGCCATGTTCGGCTTCTCTGGCGGCGGACATTTCACCCATCGCTTCGCCATCCTGCGTCCCGAAAACCTTTGGGCTGCCTGTATCGGTGCCCCCGGTTCCGTCACGCTGCTAGATCCCGATCGCGACTGGTGGGTTGGCGTGCGAGACCTTCAGGAAAAATTCGGTCGACCGTTCGACGCCGAAGCCCTTGCACGCGTACCGGTGCAAATGGTTGTCGGTAGTGTCGATCTTGAAAACTGGGAAATCATGCACGAACCAGGATCGAAATACTGGATGGAAGGCGCAAACGATGCCGGAAACACCCGTCCGGAACGCCTTCGGAGCCTGAAGGCTTCGTTTGAAAGCGCCGGGGTTAATGTAACGTTTGATGAAGTTCCCGGCGTTGCCCATGACCGATTAAAAGTACTGGGTCATGTGAAGGCCTTTCTTGCCGAACGCCTCAAGGAGAAACGTGCATGAGCCGCAATGCCACAATTGTCGCGCCACAACCCGAAGCCGTAGAAGCCGGAGCAGAAGTTCTCGAACGCGGCGGGAACGCGATTGATGCTGCCCTTGCCTGTGCTTTCGTTCAGGGCGTCGTCGACCCACAGATGTCAGGGATTGGTGGCTTTGGTTCCATGCAGGTTTACATGCCCAAACGTGGCATTCACGAAATGCTGGAATTCTATGCCCTTGCCCCCGCAGCATCCACACCGGATATGTGGCTGAACAAGCTGCTGGGCCAAAGCCGCGACGGGTTCGGGTTCATACTCGAGGACAATATTTCTGAAATTGGATACCTTGCCTGTTGTACTCCCGGATCTCTCAAAGGCTATGAAACAGCATTGCGTGATTACGGCACATGGGAGTGGGGCGATCTTATCAAGCCTGCGATCCGCCATGCAGAAGAAGGCTTTATGATCCGCCCTCACATGCACTGGTACTGGACCAAGGATCAAACCAGTGACGGGCAGGTCAACACACTCGACAAGCTTCGCTTTTCCGAAACAGGCAGGCGCATCTATTTCCACAATGATGGTAGTGTACGCGGTGTAGGAGACATTCTGCGCAACCCGGATCTTGGGCAGACATTGCGCAGAATTGCCGAAAGCGGCAACTCGGACATTTTCTATCACGGTGAAATCGCAGAACAGATTGCAACGGATTTCGCCCAAAATGGCGGACTGATAGGTCTGGATGATCTCGCACAATATTCCGTCTCAAAAGCAGCCCCCGTATGGGGCAGCTATCGCGGCCACAGGATTGCATCAAGCCCTCCTCCCGGTTCCGGTTTTCCGATGATCGAGTTGCTCCATATTATGGAAAACTTCGACGTTGGCGCCATGACGCACGGTTCGGCAGAACATATCCGCACGCTCTTCGAGGCGATGAAGCGAATGACAATCGACAAGGACATGCATATGGGCGATCCCGAATATGTTCATGTTCCCGTCAAACAGCTTCTGTCAAAGGAGCATGCGGCAAAACTGGCGGAATCCATTCGCCGCGGCGAACGGGCCAATGTCGAGCGCCTGGACCTGTCGCAGCGTGACACAACCCACATCTCCGTCATCGACGCGGAAGGCAACGCTGTTGCCATGACCCATTCCCTTGGCAGTCCTTCCGGTGCAATCACGGATGGGCTGGGTTTCATGTATAATGGATTGATGGGGCGCTTTGACCCACGCCCGGGCCGGGCAGCTTCGATTGCACCGCGCAAACGTCGCGCAAGTTCCGCGGCACCAACAATTGTCTTTGATGGCGAAAGCCCGTCGATTGTAATTGGCGCCCCTGGCGGCAGTTACATCGCCCCAAGCGTAGCCCAAGGCATCATGAACATGATCGATTTCAAAATGGATATTCATGAAGCCGTCTCGGCTCCCCGTATCGTCGGTGTCTCCAATTCGATAGACATATCCAACAGAACTCGACATTCGGTCGCAAGCGACCTGCGCAATGACGGCTATACCGTTGTACGTTCTCCACAGGCTTATGCTTTTGCAGCATTACACGGCATTCAGGTGAAGGATGGGCAATCGGCTGGTGCAGCAGATCCGCAGCGTGATGGAATGGCGATCAGCATTAAAGCCCCAAAAAGGAGCTAGGATATGGTCACCTCCTTAATCCGGCGCATGATACAGGCAGCCTTTGTCATCTTCGCGATGACGCTGATTGTTTTTATTGGTATCAACGTAATCGGCAATCCGGTCGATATCCTTATCAACCCGGATCTCAATCAGGCAGAAAGAGCACTGGTCATCAAGCATCTGGGTCTCGACCAGCCTTTATGGAGCCAGTATCTGAGCTTCATAAAGGGGCTGATGCAGGGAGATTTTGGCGACAGCTTTGTCTACAAGCGTCCCGCGCTGGAGGTCATTCTTGAACGACTGCCCGCAACGCTTGAACTCGCACTTTGCGCAATGGTTATTGCCATTGTTGTTGGTCTACCTCTCGGACTTTATGCAGGGCTCTATCCGGAACGAATTTCGTCGCGCCTGATCATGACGGGTTCAATTCTGGGCTTTTCGCTCCCGACATTCTGGGTCGGCCTGATGTTTATATTGCTATTTGCAGTTCAACTCGGATGGCTGCCTTCAAATGGACGCGGGGAAACCGCAATGCTGTTTGGTACGCCATGGTCATTCCTGACTTCCGACGGTATTTCGCACCTGCTTCTTCCGGCATTGAATCTGGCGCTATTCAAGACCTCCCTCATCCTTCGCCTGACACGCGCCGGCGTGCAGGAAGTCATCATGCAGGATTTTGTCAAATTCGCGCGCGCCAAGGGCCTGAGTCAATCCCGGATCATTCTTGTGCATATCCTCAAGAATCTGATGATCCCGGTCGTGACAATCATTGGTCTGGAATTCGGGTCACTAATTGCATTCTCTGTCGTGACAGAAAGCATTTATGGCTGGCCGGGAATGGGCAAGCTCATCATAGACAGCATCAATCTTCTCGATCGCCCCGTGATCGTCGCTTACCTGATGATGATGGTGATCCTGTTTGTGACGCTGAACTTCATTATCGACATCTGCTATACGCTGCTGGACCCTCGCGTCCGGCTCGAAGGAAAAGGATAATCCGTGATGGATGCCAAACTTGCCGACACCACAGGCGTTGACAACCCGGCATCGCTCGCCGATGCACCACCTCCCAGAAAGATAGGCCCTGCCATCATCCGCTTCCTTTCGTCTCCCACTGCGTTGATCGGAACGATCGGTCTGAGTGCTGTTATTTTCGTGGCAATTTTTGCACCTCTTTTGTCTCCGCAGAATCCCTACGACCTTATGCAGCTCGACATTCTTGACAGTCGTCTGGCGCCAGGTTCGGAAAGTTTTGCAGGTGTACCATATTATCTGGGCACAGACGGCCAGGGCCGCGACATCCTATCGGGTATCATGTATGGCTTGCGCACCTCACTTATTGTCGGAATTGCGTCCGCACTGGTCGCTGCAGTTATCGGCACGACCGCTGGTTTGCTCGCCGCCTATTCTGGTGGACGCATAGAAACGCTGACGATGCGTCTGGTGGATTTGCAGCTATCATTTCCAACTATCCTGATGGCCCTGATGATCCTTGCCATCCTTGGGAACGGGGTAACCAACGTCGTCATTGCGATAATCATTGCCGAATGGGCAACGTACGCACGCACGGCACGTGGCACCGCCTTGGTGGAGCGTGAAAAGGAATTCATCGAAGCCGCGCGCTGCCTGAGGATTCCGGGCTACCGCATTTTGCTGCGTCACCTTCTGCCAAATTGTCTCGCACCGATCATTGTGATTGCAACGATGCAGGTTGCACGCGCCATTGGTCTGGAAGCAACCCTTTCGTTCCTTGGACTTGGGGCATCCGTCACCCAACCCTCGCTCGGAATGCTGATCTCGAACGGCTATCAGTATCTTCTTTCCGGTCTGTACTGGATCAGCTTTTTCCCAGGTATTGCGCTGCTGATCACAATCGTTTCCATCAACCTTGTTGGTGACCGTCTGCGCGATGTTCTCAATCCGAGGAATGCCCGATGAAACCATTACTTGATGTTCGCGATCTGGTCACCGAATTTCCCATTGGCGGAAAACAGGGCCTGCGCGCAGTTGACGAAGTCTCTTTTAAGCTAAACCGCGGAGAAGTCCTTGGATTGGTGGGCGAAAGCGGCTCCGGGAAAAGCGTTACAGGCTTCTCGATCATGGGGCTGGTAGACAAGCCCGGCAAGGTAAGCTCAGGTCAGATTCTTTTTGACGGCGAAGACTTGGCCACACAATCCTATGAACAGATGCGCAGCCTGCGGGGACGCAGAATTGCCATGGTGTTTCAGGATCCGATGATGACGCTAAATCCGGTGTTGCGGATTGGCACACAAATGACCGAAGCGATCCATGCGCACGAGAAAGTCTCTCCATCGCAGGCCCGGATACGCGCCCGCGATGCGTTGGGGATGGTGGGCATTCCTAGCCCCGAAGAACGTCTCGATGCCTACCCGCACGAATTTTCCGGCGGGATGCGACAACGTGTCGCCATTGCGATTGCCCTTTTGCATCGCCCGGATCTGATCATTGCCGACGAACCGACAACCGCACTTGACGTAACGATTCAGGCCCAGATCATTTCCGAGTTTCAGAAATTGACGGAAGAACAGGGAACTGCAGTCATCTGGATCACCCATGACCTGGCTATCGTATCGGGTCTGGCTGACCGGATTGCCGTCATGTATGGCGGTCGGATTGTCGAATCCGGTGACATCACCACAGTCCTTGAAGCACCGCATCACCCATATACCCGCGGCTTGATACGTTCAGTACCATCCGAAAACAGCCGAGGCACTCGCCTTGCGCAGATTCCCGGCGTCACGCCAAGCCTCTCACGCATGCCCGAAGGATGCACATTCCGCACCCGTTGCGAACGTGCAACCGACGCCTGCCGGGTCCGTCCGGGACAATTTGGTAATGAGCTGGACTATCATCGCTGCTTCCATCCGTTCGAGGAGAAACTCGCATGAGCCTCCCTAATACCCCTCAAAACGAGTCCCCCCTTCTCGAAATCCGCAAGGTTTCACGCCATTTCGGTTCAAAACCGGATATCGCCACAAGAATATCGATTGCTCTGGGGGCGGCAAAACCGCCACCCGTAGTTCACGCTCTTGACGAAGTCGATTTGGTCATTCGCCGTGGCGAGGTTCTGGGTCTGGTTGGTGAAAGCGGCTGCGGAAAATCCACGCTCGGACGGATTGCTGCCAACATTCTTCAACCGTCATCAGGATCCGTACTTTGGAAAGGGACTGACCGATCAAAGTTAAATGGTCGTGCATTGCGTGACGCGGATCTGGCGGCACAAATGATTTTCCAAAACCCGATGGCCGCACTTAACCCGCGCATGAATATCGAAACGCTGGTATCAGAAGCGCCAGCCATTCATGGCATGATCAAAGGCAGCCGGGCCGCCTATGTTGACGAATACCTGCAAAAAGCAGGCTTCGATCCGGACATGAAACGACGCCTGCCTCACCAGTTTTCCGGCGGACAGCGCGCCAGGGTCAACATTGCCCGCGCACTTGCCGTACGCCCCGACTTTCTTGTATGCGACGAAAGCGTGGCGGCACTCGACGTATCCATTCAGGCGCAAATTCTAAACCTGTTTATGGATCTTCGGGAACAGCTTGATTTGACCTATCTGTTTGTCAGCCATGACCTTGGTGTTGTCGAGCATATTTCAGATCGGGTCGCCATCATGTATCTCGGGCGTGTGGTTGAAGAAGCCCCGGTTGAAGAGGTCTTCGCAAAACCAAATCATCCTTATACACAGGCACTTCTGGCTGAAGTCCCACGCATCAGACCCGGAAAACGGAAATTCGAAGCAATCAAGGGCGAATTGCCAAGTCCGATCAATCCTCCACCGGGATGTCATTTTCATCCACGCTGTCCCTTTGCAACGGAACGTTGCCGCACCGAGATCCCAAAACGAAAGGAAATTGCACCGCATCACTATTCGGCCTGTCATTTGAACGACGTGGCAGCATGAGCCCGAAAACCCTATGGCAAAGCAACAGCGCTTTTGCATTTGCGCTGGCAATCGGAACCATAGGAGGCGGTCTTTTCACCTGGCTTGGACTACCGCTGTCATGGATGCTTGGCTCCATGACAGCGTGTGGACTTGCGGCAATATTGCGATTACCGATCGCGGGATCCCGACGTGCAAGGCCGCCGATGTCTGCAATCATTGGCGCCATGCTGGGCACCCAGTTTGGACCGGATGCCGTGGCGGGAATTGTGCATTGGTGGCCAGCATTGATCGGACTTGCCATCTATCTACTGATCGCGGCGACACTTTGTTATTTTTACCTTGTGCGGATCGTAAAACTTGATCCGGTAACAGGGTACTTTTCCGCCATGCCCGGCGGATTGATTGATATGGTCTTGCTTGGTGCCGAACGCGGCGGGAATGAACGCACCATTGCATTGATGCATTCCTCCCGGATTTTTCTGGTCGTTTTCAGCCTGCCGCCTCTTCTCTCACTTGTAACCGGCATTGATGCCGGTACACGCGCTGCAGCATATCGTCCGCTTGATGGTCTTGTCGCAATAGATGCGGCATGGTTTGTTTTTGCAATAGCTGCAGGAGTACTTCTCGGCCGACTGATGCGTCTGCCCGCCCCTTATCTGATCGGCCCGATGCTTGCGAGCGCCATCCTCCATTGGATGAATATAACGGCATTCATCGTTCCCTCGGCGGTGATTGCTATCGCCCAGATCGTGCTTGGAACAACTGTTGGCTGCCGCTTTGTCGGGACCGCACCACGCTATATTCTACGCATATTGCTGACCTCGGCCGGCTCGACACTTATTTTGCTGGTGGTTGCGCTTTGCATGGCTTTTGCCCTGCAATATGTCCTGGACATACCAATAGAAGGAATCTTCCTTGCCTTCTCCCCCGGCGGCTTGGCCGAAATGAGCCTGGTTGCTTTGGCGCTCAATCTGGAAGTTTCATTTGTCACACTGTGTCACATCAGCCGCATCGCAATGGTTGTTTTGGGGGCATCGTTCGTCGCACGTTTTCATACGTCACGCGACTGACAATCAGACGGATCAAAACTGTCTGACAAAAATTGTCTTTAAACTCAAACACCCGCTCAGCGAAAGCTGGACGGGGTGTTTTATCTAGAGCTCTGTTATATCTCGCAAAGAAGCGATTTATTACAGAAGTGGTTGCGAGGAGAGGATTTAGCTACGCGCATTGCGCTACGCTGAACCTGCGCAAAGCGATGCTTTGCTTGGTTTGAACAAGAGGCTCAAAATGACCGCTCCCACCTACCAGACATTAAAAAAGCCCGCCACGAGGGCAGGCTTTTTTAATGTTGGTTGCGGGGGCAATCGCCGATGTTCGATTCACTTCCACGGGATTTGCAGATTTTAGCTCAATAGAGCGATTAGATCGCTAACCCGTGATAGATTGGGATCATATCTTTCTCTTCCTTGTCAAGTCGTTAATGACCTGATGGGGTAGTAGATGGTCGCCACTTGGGGACAGGCAAAAATCGAGTTCATCGCCCTATGCGATGAGATTTTCGATGAGCATCTGAAAGGTAAATCCAGAAACCGGATTTACCTCGATCTGCGTTCAGCAGGTCGCATCACCATGTCCCAGCGATCCTTCTATTCCTGGTTCGACACCCTTTCGTCCAGCACGTCTCCCGAACCTCCCCTCATCAATGCCAGCAACGCAGTCAGGCAATTGCCTGCTCATACGGCTGTGGCTGTTTTGCAAAGTGCTCCCCCTGTCTCGGGCAAGGCCTCCGATACATCCGCCATTGAAGGCCGGGTTGAGACAGGGCGCATGCAAATTTGGGACGACGATCCACAACCGAATGAGGCCGAGCAATGACCAGAATGGTTACCTCCTGCGGCAACGATCCGCCTTCCCGTCAAGTCAATCACCTCCGTGCTTCGGGTGCGGTCTGGTGAGCCATAAACGCCCCAACGCCTCCGCCCGTTACCCGGTTTGAAGACCGGGTCGGGCCTAAGGCGTCAAGGACAGAAATTTAGGGGAAGTCAATGAAACGCCTAGTCGTAGCAGGATTGTTCGCAGTCATATTGGGGAGCCCATCTGCGTTTGCAGGGTGGCTGGTATATGATGTTGAAAAATGGCCGTCTGGTCGCAACGGATTGATGTTTGAGCCCAATCCGCAATTGCCTGCCGGTCTGATCACGTGCCGCGTCATCACGGTTCAGCGAAAGAAGCCGCTTGTCCTGCAATCTGACGAACTCACGTTGGATCCTCGCACTGACAGCCTAGTCTGCGACTATGCGGAAACGACGGGAAAGAAAGTTCAATCTTCACCAGCCTTTGAAGATGACCAAGAGTCAGGGGCGGGTGCAAATTGATGACCTCTCAAAGCAGTGCGAATGCCGAACACCGGATAGCTGTCGACATTGTCGATCCTGCCCTGATATCGGCGATTTCTCAATTTCACCAGTTCAACATCACCAAACGAACGCTTCACCGCCTTGCCGAGAGCGCAAGAGATATCGGTCTGCAATTCGTTATCGGTGGCGAAACGCTTGATCTTAATGAAGAACAGCGTGACGCTCTGGCACGTTCACTGGCTTACCTTCATGTATCGCTGAATTACCCATTCTGCCCGGATGAATGGGAGAAGATAGCAGACGACCGAATTCGTGATGGGTGGGCTCTTGGGCTGCTGCTTCAGCTTCTTGAGGAACTTGCACAAGCGAATGTTCATTTGGCAGCTTTCGCGTCAGGCAAGATTGAACAACCTTGGCCGCATGAGAACCCCGAACACTCCGGTGCAGAAATAAGCGCCCCGAGATTGCCTGCTGGCGAAACTGGCTGGCCGCCCTTCCTTACACGTTTTATCGGCTGTGTTCTTGGAAGTTTTATTGGTGTGCTTCTCGCCCAGTGGTTGGTCGAAAGTGTGCTTGTTGAAACGCCTCCCCAGATATCGTTTCCGGCATACGGAGAGATTGAAGAGTTCGATCTCCCCGATCTCCCGTTACCAATTGATCAGTTCGAAAGACTGGTAGAGCCGGTTCGGCCGATGGAGGTCGAATGAACTGGCAAGCCGATTATCTCGCTTTCCATCGTCGTATCCATGAACAGCGCAAAGCGCTTGGCATGTCTCAGATCAAGACCGCCAGCCTGATTGGTGTGTCTGAAAGAACCTATCGCAATTTCGAAAACGGTACCGGGGAACTTGAAGGTGCGAAGCTTTTCAAACTCGCCAGTTCGCTCGGTATCAAAATCATCATTTCAGACGGAGTTATCGCTGATGGCGTTGATTAACATCACTCTTCAGGGCAAGGGTGGCGTCGGCAAGTCCTTCATCAACAGCCTGTTGATGCAGTATTACGCCAAGCGCCAGATTGAGGCTCAGGGTTTCGATACTGACCCGGTCAATCAGACGCTTGCCGGTTATAAAGCCTTTCCGGTGAAAGCTGTAAAGCTTGGCGATCGGGACGACGAAATCAACCCGCGCTATTTCGATTATTTGATCGAAGACATCGTAGCACTTCCCGAAAACGCTGCCGCCAATATCGATAATGGTGCCAGCACATTCCTGCCGCTTCTATCCTACCTTCTGGAATCACAGGTTCTTTCAATGTTGCGTGAAGCCGGTCACGAAGTCCGGCTGCATTGTGTGCTGGTGGGCGGGCAAGCACTGGATGACACGTTACGGGGACTGGCGGAGGTGCTGGTTCACCTTCCTGACGTTGCCGTAGTCGTCTGGATCAATGAATTCGTCTACGGCCGGGTGGAAAGAAACCGCCCGGGTATGGAGCCCGAAGGCTTCGAACAAACGGCCCTCTTTAAGAAAAACAAGGACCGTTACCACAGTCTAGTCCGGCTTCCCGAACTCCGCCAATCCACCTACGGCTTTGACATCAAACAGATGACACAGGCGCGGTTGTCTTTCGAGGAAGCTATTGCGTCTCCTGACTTCAAGATCATGCAAAAGCAGCGCCTCAGAACAACGTGGGGCACCCTCTTCAACATCATGGAAGAGGCGATGCTCTGATGTCTGCTCTCGACGATATGCCGCCGCTTCCAAATAGCATCGAGACAATCGATGAACTTCGCACATTTCTGTGGAAGCAGCATGGGGTCACGGTCGGAGAAGACGATCCGATCCTGCTGGTTTTCACAATGCTGCGTGTCGGGCTTGATCAGCAAGAGCGGTATAACGAACGGGAACGTCGAGCTCTGGCCGAAGCAGTACAAGCCGCTGCCGACACCTTCACGCGCGATGTCGATATTTCGATCAAGACCTTCAAAAATGAGGCAATTGGCGATGTCGTTCGCGAGCGTGTTGAAGCCATGAACGAGGCCGCCCGTCAGGCGGATCGCGCTACGGGCAAGTTCAGGAAAAACCTTCTGTACCTATCGATAATCACTGCCGTGAACCTGATTGCCGTCGTTTTCAACGTCGGTCTGCTTTTTGCGGCCGCTCGCTAATTGACGAATTCAAATACAGACGAGGATCTAATGAAAATCAAATCATTCATCGGAGCTGTCACCAGCAATGTTCTGCTCTCCATCATGCTTGCAGAACAGGCTCTCGCCCAAGGCGTCGATCTTGGTGGTGAGGGTGGCGCAGGTGGCTCCGACAAGAAGTGGTACAGCTGGATCGTCGACGGGCTGAACCTGATTTCAGAAGGTGTCGGGGCGATTGTCGCTGTAATGCTCGGCTTGGGCCTAATGTTTTGGGGCGGCTGGGGGGCACTCACAGGTCAAATGGACCCCAAACAAGCATTTATCCGCGTGATTGGCGGAATTATCGCAGTCGCCGGCCCTTTGATGGCCGACGGTCTTCTATCATTCATCGAATAGTCGCGAGGTAGCAATGAAAGCCGCAAGCCTCGTCCAGACCCACATTCAGCACGAAATGACCATCGCAGGCCTTCCTTTAAGGTTGCTCTTCGTCTCGGCCACGTTTGGAGTTTCAGCACTTGTAATACCCTTGATCGCCCGATCTCTGGTGCTTGCAATCCCATGTGGAGCAATCGGGATCGTTGGCAGCTGGCTTATTCTCGTTCGTCGTTATCGTAACGATCCATTCTTTGACAAGCAGCTTCTTCTTGCCCCGCGATACTGGGTCAAACGCAAAGGGAAACTCTCTATCCTGTCTGCCGGAGGTCAGTCAGAATGATTTGACCCGAGGTAATCTCCACCGGAATGATATCTTTGATGGGTGCTGGTCTTGCCGTACCGGCTGCCCGCAAACTGATGCTCGGCGACCTGCAGCAAGACTGGTTACAGGATGAGCTTGAACTCGATTGCATCGATCAGATTGACGATGTGACCATCCGGAACAAGGACGGTTCCGTTTCGCGGGTATGGCACATCGAAGGCACCAGCTACGACGCTCGGATTGATGTCGAGCAGAACACGATGATGCATGGTCGTTCTGATCTGATTATGGAGCTCGGCAAAACCGGTGTTGCTATCCGCTTCATTGGCGTCAAACGCCAGCGCCAAATTAGCAATCAGGCAACATGGCCCAACGCTGTTTTAGACGAGATCGGAACAGCTGAGGCCGAACGGTTCAAGGCCAGTTATTTTATCGACTGGTACCTGATGCTCTCTGCTTCGGAAATGCGCCCGCTTAGTGAAGCCGAAGAAAAGATAGATGCATTGCTCGCCCCCTATCGTCCTTCGGTTCTGCGCAAAGCCGAAACTAATGACGAAGCCTGCCCGCTGACCGGTTTCCTGAACGGTCTGGTCTGCGGGGAATACCGGCACGACCTGCCGTCTGCCAGCCGCAATATATCGGGAGGTTTACCCGCCTCCGATATCTCGTTTGACAAAATTAGCGGCACAATAACGACGAATGTTCCGCAGCAAAAATTCCAGAAGATCATCACGGTCACCCATTGGCCCGAACAGATCTCTGCCCGGTTCATGGGAGAAATCCTGACCTTGGAGGGTGACATTGAAATCAGTCAGGTCTGCGAGCCCTGGGGACGCGATCAGGCCACAATGTTTTTCAAGCGTCGGCAAAAATCTGAAGAAAGCACGTGGTTCGGTAACCCGGCGGCAGCGAAGGAAACAGACGCCCTTCTCAAGTATCTCGCGTCGGGCAATGTCGGACTGTTTGCCTCGCAATTCTGTATTATTGCACGCGCCGAAACGGCAGAAGCGCTCGATCTTCTGATCCAACAAATTGCCGTCATTCTCGGTGATCAGCGTATCGGTTATTCCATCCAGACAGCCGGTGCGCCTGCCTGCTGGTTCTTCCGCCTGCCCAAACCGGGTAAGGGTGGCTTGCTGCCCCCGGGCGGGCGGATGATGGCAAGTCTTGATCTTCGCGATCAGAATATTGCAGCGATATGGGCCTTCCCGCATTCCGCAACCGGTATGCTGGAAAGCCCGCTTGGCCCTGCCCCCGTTCGCTGGTTTGCCACCCCTAGCGGCCAAACCTATGCATTCCAGTTCCATGTCGTGAACAAGCCGCTCACGCTCGGCAACTTTCTGGTTTTTGCTCCGGCCGGCAGTGGCAAATCCACTCTGATGATGCATCTGCTTGGCGGGCTGGCAAAGTTCCCGAATGTCCGTTCCTACCTGTTCGATTCACAGGAAGGTTCTAGATATATGATTGAGGCAATGGGTGGGCTTTATCAGGCCTATGACGGCCTTGCTCTGAACCCGCTGGATGTCGGCGAAGACACCCCCGGAAACAGGGAACGTATAAGGCTTATTCTCAAGTCGATTGCAGGTATCGATCTCGACAAGGAAGACATCCGAGATCTTGATCATGCCGTTGAATTGACCTTTGAGCTTGAGCCGCCTGAACGAACGATCAATGCCATCTACCCTTACGCATTCGCCCGTCGTTCGGCCCTACGCGAAGCTTTTGCCCAATGGGTTGTTGACGACAAGGGCAACAAGGGCCTTCGCAGTCATATTTTCAACGCTCCTCGGGACAGCCTCGGTGGTGTTCTGAACCAGTCCCACATGGTCGGCCTCAACATGAACGAGGCTTTGGCCGATCCGTCCCTTGGCGGGCCGGTTGTGGCGCACATTTCCCAAGCGATTGCAAAGTCGGTTGCCGGCCGGGATGACGGGTTTGTGATGACCATCGAGGAAGCGGCCAGACTGCGCCAAAACCTCGGCTTCAGAAACCTAAGTGAGGTGATGTGGCGTGAATACCGTAAGCTTGGCGGTATTTGCGGCATGATCTTCCAGGACCCGGCAGCCCTCACAAAGTCCGAGGGTTACGAAGCAATTATTGAAAACACGGCCGTTTTCATCTTCTTCCCGAATTCGAAGGTCACGGAAGAAAGCTTGCGTCCCTTCAACTTGAACGCCGAGCAAATGCTCTTTGTTCAGGGTCGCACACGTAGCCGCAGGAAAAATGACAGGCGTGTCCTGATTATCAAACGCGACGAGACCACGGGATACGAGGAAAGCGTCATCGCAGATGTGGATCTGACGCCACTCGGCAAGTCCCGCCGATTTTACAAGAGCGGCCCACAGGCCAATGCCGAGCTTGCGGCTCTCAAACAGAAATGGGGGGATGCATGGCCAAGCCACCTTTAACCCGCTCCCACCTTCAGTCTCTGGTCGTTGCTGTAACCTTGATATTTGTGCCATCCGTGGCACTTGCGACATATCCGGTTTTCGACGCGACGTCCTTTGCCAAGCTCACCGAACAGTTCAACAGCCTGCAGAAGCAGCTTGATCAGTTAATGGAGCAAACGGAGATCCTGGGCAAGCTGTCGCGAACGGCTCAGGACCAGGTAAATGCGATCGGCAAGATGGGGCGTGTCACCATGCCGATTGTCAACCTTGCCCGACTTGCCCAACAGATTTCCAAAGATGCCAGGTGCCTCCTTCCGGATCTGAGTGGCCTGATGCCCGGCTTGAGCCTCGACGAGCTTGATTGGGAGAGCATTTGCGCCCGTCGTGCCTTTTATCGCGAAGCCCTTTGGTTCGATCCCAACGACCCGGATAGCTGGACTTTCGATGAAGGGAACGGCCCTGAAGACTGGTCTGTACCCGATGGCGGAAGTTGGGGCGGCAGTGGTCCGGCAGACTGGAAAAATCCCGATGCTTCACCTGAAGCAAACAGGGCCTATATCCGTGCCCGCGATACTGCGCGCGAACAGGTTATCCAGCGCCAGAACGCGGTTGTCTTTGAAGCCATCAATACCGGATTGGCTCAATCCGATCAGGTCATTGCCCAGGTAGAGGATAACCAGAAAACCGCCGACGAACTGGAAGCTCAGGCCGAAGCTGCAGAAGACGTAAACGAGCGCATTGCGACGATGAACAAGATCTTGCTGCATCAAAGTCGCCAGCAGACCGCCATCCAGCAGCAAAACGCACAGCTTCTGCGCATTCAGGCGGCCATGCTGATGAAATTCATGCCACAGCATGCGACATGGGACGAAGCGATGTCCGGTGGCGAGAATGCAGCAGGCAACGAACCGGAAGGGTCAGAAGAATGATGCCCCTTCCGATCAAAACGGGTTCACTGCATTTATTCGATGGCGGCCTTGAGTGCGTCACGGTCAGCTTCCGACAGGCTGTCACCGTGGCTTGCGAGATAATCCTCGACCACTTTGCGGCTTGTCGCACGCTGTTCCTCGGTTTGCCGTGCCGTTTTCGCTCTGGCGATCTGGTTGTTCACCAACCCTGCATCATATTTTGCAACCTCTTCCGGTGTGCGCCAGTCGGGCAGATCGTTACATTCGTCTTTGTTAATGCCTTTAGGCCCTCTCATGTGAAAGCAGTGACGATCCCAATCGTTAAACGGTTCGGAAATGTTGCTGTATTCGTATTCATAAACTCCGGCTCCGTGAGCAGGGTTTCTCTTTGCTGCTTTGTATGTGTAATGCCAAGTTTCATAGGTGCGAAGAAGATCGTGACAATATTTTACGGTCTCAAGATCACCTTTGACCAGCGCCATACCTTCTGGATCGTAGTGTTCGAGAACGTAGTCATACACAAAGTTGGCATGGCGCTTCTCCCAAGCCGTCCAAACAGCTTCTTGTCCATTGGCACGCTTTTTCAGCACCCAGGACTGGTGTCTCCCACGCTCAATCAACCAGACATTATTCCAGTACGCGAAAGCTTCATTGTTTTCGCAACGTTCCCAAGCCTTTTCCAAGGCAGGCAGAGTCTCAACTTCGGTCCAGAACCCAACAGCCCGATCATAGTCAAAAAACCGGTCAGGACCATTCGGTCTCGATCTCTCGTCAAGCGGCAGGGGACCCGCATTTGCTGCTCCTCCTCCCAAAATCAGGAGGGCCAAAATGGATAGTTGTCCGACCTGCACAATCGCCCTGACTTTCGCCCAGAACTCCGAAATGTTCGTGATCGGCTTGGCCGAAGCACTGAACCCCTCAATGCTTGTGATCTTTGCGGCTGTCACCGGTTTATGGGTTTCGATATCCGGTCTGAAAATCGTCATGGGCAAGCTCGATCTGATCAATTTCGGTCATGAGTTGTTCTTTGTGATTCTAGCAGGCGGTTTACTTGCAGGCCAGTCTGGAGTGGTAACGCAGGTTTATAAAACCGGTATCAATACCATCAGTGGTGCATCGTCTCTGGTCATGGATGCAGCTCGGAATACGGGTGGCGATAGTTCGATCCCCTTAAAGGGCGAAGGTAACAATACCTCCCTCTTTAAGCTGACTTCACCAAATGCAGCCAGCAAGGTTATCCAGACATATAAAACTGAAAACGATAAGGAAGTTGGCGACGAATATCTCGGGATTGTTCGCCTCCTGTATGCGACCGAAAACGGTTTCCTTGCTGTCATGGATATGGGCAAGGAAATCTATATGTCCTTCTCGCTGGGCAATCTGACAGGACCGCTCGCGGGGCTCTTGATCATGCTGGTCTGGCTCATTCTGATCCTTGTCTATCTCAGTCAGGTTCTGGTCACACTTTTCCGGGTGATGGTTTTGTCCGGAATGTCCCCGTTCCTATTGCTTGCCGTTGGTTTTGGCTGGGCGCGGGGCATGGTCTGGGCAAGTCTCAAAGCTCTGATGGCGGCCGGCATGGTGCTCTATGGCGCTACGATCGCGATCGGTTTTTGCCTGTTCTCGGTTTCAGTGATCGACATGTCCAAAGTCGATGGCATCACAATGGGAACCTTTTTCACTAGCGCGGGCTTTACCGCTGTGCTGGTCGGATACATGGGGATCATTTTCGTCACCGAAGCCACGGCGATCGCCAACTCAATCGCACAATCGCAATTCACCAACACTGCAGCCGCCGCGATTGTCGGCGGAACAATGGGCGCTGCATTCGGCCTTGCCAAAAAGGTCAAACCGTTTCTGCCGCCTGCAGCTCAGGCCGCAATGAAATTCACAGACAAGCTTGAGGGTGGCGCAAGCAACTGGTCCGACGCGATGCAGGCCAGCCGGAACAATCCGAACATGATGGGCGACGCCAAATCATCTTTCTTCGGTGATTTGCGCAATGTTTCGTCGATGGGCGACATGGGGAAATACATGGATGCCCTTCGCAGAGGAGGGGTAGACCGTGGATAAGACCGACCTTTTCGCCTTGGCATCGCAGCTGGCGAAATCCCTTCATTCCAGTTTGAAGCGTTTGGGCTTGATCCTGATTTATCTGGCGCTTTTGAGCCTCTTGGCGGAGCCGGAAGCGACACTGAATTTCTTCAAAGCCTTCTTCAAACTTGAAATTCGCGATCAGGCGCAACTCACGAGGCAGGCGCTTCTTCTCCTGTTCTTTGCGGCCTGCATCTGGACCGGCATTCGATTTCTTCTTGCGATCCTGCCCGGGAAATCCGGCGTCGCCTCATCCCCTGACAAAACCAACGACATAGGTGCCAAATGATGAATTTGGATAAGAAAGCTCTGCTCAAAAATGTGCGTCATTCCATCCTCCCCGAAATCGCGCATTGTCTGGGTTTTATTTTGAGGATGGGTACCTCCTATCTGGTATTTATCTGTTTCTTCATCGGTGGCGGTTTTCTGTTTTTGATCTGTTTCACACCGAATGAAGCTATCTCCGCCTTCGAGATTTTGGCAGCAGCCACGCCAGAGGCCTTACAGAGTGGAGCTCTCAAGTTTGCGCCCATTCTGACCGGTTTATGGGTCATGTATACTGGCACATTTGCCGCCATCTTTGGCAGATTTCCTTTTTCAGCTAAAGCCTCGAAGCACCCCGAAAAAATAGCTGTAGCTCGATCTGCTTTCCCCTCTATCGAAGGAGAAAGCAAATGAAACGTCTGATCATTGTTTTTTCCGCTGTCGTTCTCCTCACCGGCTGTGCTGTCACCGGCAAAGAAGTCGAGATGCCCAAAGAGGGCACCGGCACCGATGAAATGAAAAAAAGCCCCTGCGTTTGCGAACCGATCCCTTTCAACAGCGGAGGCTTTGAATGGGTTGGTTAGGCAAGCTGCTTGAGAATATACGCGACAGAAGGGCCGCATATCTCGAACAGAAAAACAACCAGGTAGCCGACAAGAAAGCGGGCCAGATCATTCCTGCCACCAATGGCCGGCACGGAATGGCCGTCGCTTCCGATCCGTTTTCATTTCAGGCAGCGCACAGGCGGCTTGCCTGGATGCTTCGGATGTCGGCCGGCATGAATATCGCGCAGCTGGCATCGATCGTCGTTCTGGTGAGCGTTATCGCCGAAATGGTCCCTCTTAAGGAAAAGGTACCGTTCTGGATCATTCCGGCGAACGAAGACGTTGTTCGCTTCCAGATCAAGCCGGTTGTCGAAGACGTCAATGCCTTTGACGTGGAGCTGGAAGGCAAGGCACGGCGGTATGTCAAAGCCCGCCTTGAGATCGATCCGGTTACACAGAAAGAGCGCATGCAGGAAATCTCCCGCATGACAGAGCGTTCCGAATGGCAAAATTTCCATGATGAATGGATCAAAAGCGGGAAAATCGCCGATGCCATCAAAGACGGGCTTGATCGGGAAATCATCATCGAAAGCTCAAACAAGGTCGCAAGCCTGACAGGCGATTACAAGTTTGCGATCGACTTCACGCGCATTGACCGACGAGACGGCCGCCAGATCGGCGAGCCAGTTCATTTGCGGGCATACCTCTCGATGGTCACAAGCCCCAAAACCGTCACGCTCGAAAACAAGTACATCAATCCTTTCGGGGTCACTGTCACGGACATGATTTTGCGAACCAGGGGGAGTTCATGATGAACGTATCCACCCGTCGCAAACCCGATTTTTCAGGCAACTCAGAAGCATTAAGGGGATGTTCCATGAGGCTCCCGAAAGCCCTCCGTATCACCATTCATGTCATCGGTACCCTGCTCTTTCTCGGGTATGTCGTTCTGTTTGTCATTCATTCGGCCAGTGCGCAAACGCCATCCGGTCGGCCGCCAATGCCAAATCAGGCACCTTTCTCTGAGAGTAACGTCGGCACGACGACAGCAGGCAGCAATAACGTTTCTCAAACAGGCCAGCGTGCGATGCCGGTCCCGCAATCAATCGTGGATCAGGCTCGGGATCAGGCTGAAGGCAATTTCGGTCCTTTGATCCGGCCGCGCACATCAGGGCAAGTTCAGGAAGCATGGGATTATGCCGAAGATGGCGATGCCGTCTATGTGACGGATCTGTGCGAGGACTGCACCTATAAGGTTCGCACCCGCGAATATGTCGTCACTATCCTTGAATTGCCGCGTGGCGAGAAAATCGACCGCACCGATATCGGCGATAAAGTGAGCTGGTCCATCGAGCGCCGGGGTGACAGAAGGCTTGCCGTCAGACCCGCAAGCTATGGATATGACACGTCGCTTGTCGTCTATGGACAATCCGGCCGGGTTTATCCGTTCTATCTCCGTGCCGAAGGCGTGAACTCCCACAACATTCCCGATCTTGTCGTCAGGATCGCCGGATCGGTGCAAATCGACACACCGCTCGAAGTGCCGATGGGAAACGACACAGATACCGAAAAAGTACCAAATAAGTATGGTAAAAATACTGCTTCAGTTCCGAAGATGGATCTGCCCGCTTCGTCTCAGGTCGAAGATGCCATTGATGGGCTCGTCAACACCAACCCGGGAACGCCTGAAGGCGACTTTGTTGCCGAAGCCAAGTTCAATCCAGACAATCTTCGCGGATGGGGGCAATACAATCTCTGGGGCGATGAGGAACTGGAACCGGTTACGGTCTTCAGAGACGATGAATTCACTTACATCAAGTTCGGCGACAAGTGGAAGGATCTGGAACTACCGACGGCCTATGTGGTGGTCGATGAATTTGACGAACTGGTCAACACACGTGTCCAGGGCCAGACCTTCATCGTTGAAAGCACACAGAAACTGATCACGCTCAAGAGCGGGTTCAAATTCATGTGCATTGAATATATGGGGGCATAAAGGCATGAGCGCCTTTTGCGATATCGCCCTCATTGTCGGACTGACCTTTGGCGGAGCCTGTGCCGAACCGGTAGATACTGTGCCGGCACCAACATTACCACCAGATGACGAAAGCGCGTGGGCATTGCCTGCACCGCCGCCACCAGCCCCGGAACCGGCAGCGCCGCGCTTTCCTCCTGTTATCATACGGCAGGAAGCACCGCCTGCTCCACCGGCCCCGCCGCCTGCTCCGGAACCGGAGCCCGAACCTGAACCGGTTGCCGCTCCTGCTCCACCCGCACCCGATCCCTATCGGCTGGCGTTGGAGGCAGCATGGGCACGGCCAGTTTATGCCGGCAATGTCCCAACATTTGCGGCCTGGACAGATACAGGATCATCAAGCAGTCCGCTCGTTGGCAAAATGCCTGAAATACCCGCTCCTGCGCCTGATCCGCTCGATCTCAAAAAGCTCGATACGCCCCCTGAAGATTATGGCGGAGCCCGCAAAACCTCGACCCTGCCCGTGGATAACACCCGGAAAATTACTCAGGATCGATACATTCCCGTTCAGTTGGAAACCGGTATCAATACACAGGTTGGTGCCGGTGAACCGGGATCGGTCATTCTGCAAACCACACGCGATGTCTTCGGCTATCACGGCCGCATGAACCTTGTTCCCAAAGGCTCACGGCTGGTCTGCACCTTCATGGCACCGGAAGATATGGGCAGCAGCCAGATCGGCATTAACTGCGAACGTATCCTGATGGCAGGTCATCGGGCGGAAATCCTCAATATCGGCTCAAACGTGACAAACCAGCAGGGCTGGCTTGGTGTCGCTGGCGAAGTCGATAACAGGTTTTGGCAGCGTTACGGAAATGCCTTCCTTTTGACCGGTATTTCCACGGCTGTCCGATATGCCGCCGCAAGCACAAAAACAGAAGATGCCGATGGAGAAGTCGCGACCGCGGCCGCCGAAAAAGCATCCGAAGAACTCTCCAACAAGTTCGGTGAGATCACTGCCGACATGCTTGAGAAAAGCCTCGATCTCAAACCGATCATCACCATTCCCCAAGGCACACGCCTTCAAATCCGTCCGGCAACGGACTGGTACATCCAAGAAGTGGAGTAACGTCATGAAAAGCAAATTGTTAGCTTTGCTTTTGTTGTCGTCATGTCTGGTTCTGCCGGCATCCGCACAGGTGGCGCAGTCGATTGATGACAACAATTCGGAAACTGCAGTTGCAGTCGCCACCCCTGTCGATCAGCCCGGGACCAATGAAGCCGGCAGCGACATGGATGCCCTGGTTCAAAAGGTGAAAATCATCACCAGAACCAAACAGGTCACGGAACTTCCGGAAAATGAACCGGTCGCGCTTGATCTCGGGCTTGTCGATGTTCCAGGTGTTTCCAAAAACCTTACTGAAGGCGTAACTGCGAACGCCTATGCACGGTTTGTTTCAGTTGACGATATGAAGATCGGTCAGCTGGTGCTTTCGAGTGTCGAGAAGAACAGTCGTGTCGAGGCACTCAACTCCGACAACTTTGTTGCGCAGTTCGATATTGAACAGCCCTCGCTTGATCCCTCCTTGCCAATTTCGGTTGAGGGTAATCAGGCGGAACTCAAAGCAGCTCTCGAACGCCTCGCATCCCTGCAGGAAGAGGAAGAAAAGGAGGAAAAAGAGGAAGAGATTGCTGATTCCGGTGTTGGCGCGTCTTCAGGCAGTGTCGGCAGCAATGCCGGTTCCAATCCGGATGCTTCTGGATACAGCACTCCTAGCGCGTTGGATGTCGGCAAGGAACCCGTCATCAGCTCGAACATCACGACGGATGGATGCAAGATCCGCACAGATCTCGACCAGCTTCAGGCGATCCAGCAAACCCGCGTCGTAACGACGACTGACGGCACACCAGAATACGGTGAGTGCGCCGATGGTTCAGAGCGGTTCAAGATCAACCAATCTTACGCCGTTTGCCCTTACGACGAAAATACCGAGACGATGAAAGCGACCGCGCAGTTCATGTATTATTACACGGACGGCGGCGGCAATCGTAAGGAAATCGGGGACTGCCAGCCGGACGCTGAAAAAATCTATGACATTGTTGAAGATCGCAATGCCTGCAATGTCTATCTCGATTACGTCAACCTTCAGGCTGTGCCGCAAGGCAAGCTGGTTTACACCAACCATAACGGCAAAGTCGTTCCGGTTGCCGATTGTGCAGCTTCAATTGAAGTAGAGCCTGTGCCGTTGGTCGAAACCACCGAAGGCTGCGACATTCGCGATGACTTCTTAGCAAACAAGTCCTATGGCCGTTCGAAATATATCTACACGCTGGATGGTCAGGATTGGGACACCTCCTGCCAAGATAACGACGAAGAATATCCGCACAGCACGATTTACAAGACTGCCAATGGCGATCAGGTCTGCGAACCGATCATCAATCGAGACACCGGTAAGGTAACGCTGCAAAGCCGGGTGATGATCAATGTCAACGGCTTCGAACTGTATCGCACGCCTTGCACGCCGGACACTTCTGCCAAGGATATCCAGTCAACCACGGCAGGCTGCGAGGATCCGTCCAAATGGACGCACAATATCAGCGCCAGCCAGAGCATCGGCCAAGAACGTTTCTATTATCTGCTTGATGGCAAACAGGAACCGGTGACGGAGTGCCAGGATAACGGTGTTATCTATTTGCATCAGCAGGAAATCACGGGCTATCAGCGACATGACGACAAGCTTTTCGCATATCGCCTCGTCACGGTTTATATTGAGGGCGTAGAGACCCTGACTGGTCGATACAACGTGCTGACCTCGCAGGTCTTGCCCGGTGATCCCCAGATCCCCTACTCCTATGTAGGCAAAGGTCCCGCAGTAAATGGTGAAACATTCTACGAAGAATGTACCCGCTTCGACGAGCGTGACGAAGTCGAGACCTATAAACGTCCGGACGATACAACCCATAAAGTCATTGTAGGTGACGCAACGCCTTTAAATCTTGGAGACAAGTGTAATCTTGAGGTCACCTGGAGTGATGTAACTCAATGGTACTGGCAAAATCCCGGCGTATACACGAACACAAACTACTGCGGGATAAGTATTGCAGGCGGCACTCAGGGAAGTGATGATAGTCCATGGACTCAGGCGGCGTCGAATCACTGCACTTGGTCAAGTGCTGTTGGCACAAAGAAGCTGGTGCGTGAAGATGGCACGCAGATTGGCGACACTGCGACAGCCACCTGTCAAGCAAGTCCAAACTCTTACGCAGCGATTGCAGGCCCTCCTTCCGGACAAAGGGGCTATTGGCGCTACCTCTCCCTTGGCAGCCATAACTGGTCTTACCCGCCTCACAACAACACTCTAAAAATGGCCTGCCGAAATGGATGGGGGTGGGTCCGGTGAACGCCATCTTTCCAATCAATCCGATCTACAAGCGCATCGTCGCACCGCTCGCGAAATACTATGACGACCCTAGAACGATCGAAGTCCGGCTCAATGGGCCGGGCAAGATTGTCGTCGACCGGCGCGGTGAAGGTAAGCAGCTGATCGATGATCCGGAACTGACGCAGTCCGCCATCGAGAAGCTGTGCAAAAGTCTCTCGAATGGGCGCGGACTTAATTTCAATGCCGATACCAACCCGATCCTTTCAACCGCACTCGATGAAGGGCATCGCTTTGAATGCCTGGTCGGACCCTCCGTCCGATCAGGCCTGAGCCTCGCAATTCGCTGTAAACACCCCTTCACACCGACATGGGAACAGTTGATCGCGGCAACCCGGAAAGGAAATCGCGATTTCCTTGATGACGCCATGGAGCGCTTAAATATCAAGTGCGAAAGCGAGATCAAGGATCTGCTGATCGAAGCGATGATTAAGGGATGGAACATCGCCATTTCTGGAGGCACCAATACCGGCAAAACCACCCTGCTCAATCTTTTGCTGTCGTCAGTAGAGGATTATGTCCGCGTTATTGCGCTTGAGGACACGATGGAACTGTTCCTCGATCGTTTCTGGGACGGCAACGGCCTGCTCGCAGCGCGTGAAAGCGATAGCAATAGTGGCATGGTTGACTGGCGTGTTCTGTTCGATCACGTCAACCGCATTACCCCGGATCGTGTCCCGTTCGGGGAAATCAGCACCAAAAATGCCTTTGCCGTTCTCGGAACACTCAATGCCGGCGCAACCGGTGTCAGCTTCACGATCCATTCGACCAATCCCAAACACGCGATCCACCGGAAGTTCGATCAGAACATCGCCTGGGCCGGTATGAAGATGGATCGTATCCCCGAATTCCTGACGGAAATGGTTGATCTGGTTGTCCAGATCAAACGCGATAAGGACGGCTTCCGGCGCATTACCGATATCTGGCAGCCGCGAAACGACAATTTCATCCTCAAAGACGGGAGGGCGGCATGAGCCAGCGCCTCGGTCACTTTATCCTTGTCGTCATCCTTCTTGGCATGATTGCCGGCGTTATCGGCCTCTGGCATTTCGAGGTCGGTTTCGACCCAAGAAACCCGGCATGGTGGAAATGGCTCGGAGCTGCAGCTATTCACCCGGCCGGTTTGCCTAAAGAAATGCTCTATCCGGCATTTTATACGGCCGTCGGCGGCGTGCTGCTGATGATCGTAGTTGGCGTTCTCATGTCCAAGGCCAGAAACGATACCGTTGCCGGCTCGCGTAGAGGAAACGAACTGCATGGCTCGGCCAGATGGGCGACCATGAAGGACATCCGCAAAGCCCGCCTGTTTCGCAAAGACGGTGATTCCGTCATTGTCGGGGCGGTTCGCAACTGGCGCGGCAAGATCCGCGTCCTCCGACATAAGGGCCCCGAACATGTTCTGGTTTGGGCAGCGACCCGTACCGGTAAAGGCGTCTCGCTGATTATCGCCACCCTGCTCACCTGGGTGCATTCCAGCCTTACCCTGGACATCAAAGGCGAGAACTTCATGAAAACCTCCGGATGGCTGAAGTTCTTCGGCATCCGTGTGGAGAAGTTCGAACCGGCCGCAATCAGCGGATCGTCAAGATTCAATCCTCTGGCAGAAGTCCGCATTGAGACGGAACGCGATATTGCGGATTGCCAGAATATCGCAGCGATGATCATTGATCCGGACGGCAAAGGCATGGCCGGTAACTACTGGCGCGAAGAGGGCTTTGGCTGGCTCTCGGTCGTCCTTCTGCATGTTCTCTATAAGATCAAAAAGGAAGAAAAACGCATCGCCTGTTTTGACGATGTGAACACGTTTCTTTCCGGTATTTCGACAGTGAAACCACCGGTCGATGCGATTGAAGCCGCCCGCGAAGGGGCTTCTGAAGAAGCTCCCGACGATCAGATGTCGGCCCAGGACAACTTTGTGAAGATCCTCGAAGCGATGGCCGATTACGACCACGGCCTCGCGCACGTGAACAAGGAAGTCCGTCGTGGCGCAAACAGCATGGCGATCAAGGCTCCGCAAGAACGTTCAGGCGTTCATTCCAACGCTAAAACGCAGTTGACGGTTTTTGCCGATCCGATCGTTGCGAGAAACACCGCCGTAAGCGATTTCCGGCTTTCCGATCTGATGAATGGCGACCGGCCGATGGCACTCTTTCTGGTTGTCAGTCCGTCCGACAAAGACCGTTTGCGCCCATTGATCCGGATCATGTTGAACCTCTTCCTGCGTCGCCAAACAGAAAGTCTTGCGGCCAGCTTCAAGCATCCATTGCTTCTCATGCTCGACGAGCTGGCCGCATGGGGAAAGATGGAAATCCTCGAAGAGTCCTTGGCCTTCATGGCTGGCTACGGCATCCGGGCATACATGATCTTCCAGAATGTCGAGCAGCTTCATAAATGCTACGGCAAGGATGAATCCCTGATGGCAAACTCCAAGGTGCGGATTGCCTTCACCCCGAACAAGCTGGAAACAGCGAAGCTGATCTCGGAAATGACCGGCCGGGCGACAATCGTTCAGAAACGTCGTTCGCAATCCGGAAAGTCCGGACAGTTTGTCGGGTCGAACTCCGACAACATCCAGGAAACGTCCCGTCCGCTCCTGACACCTGATGAATGCATGCGCCTGCCGGTAATCGATACGGAGGGCAAAAAGCCTCGTCCAGGTGATGCGCTTATTTTCGTGGCCGGCTCGCCGCCAATCCACGGAACACAGAGCCTTTATTTCCTTGATAAAGAGCTGAACCGGCGTTCGCAGATGCCGCCCCCTGAAATGCATCCACATCCCGTCAATCAGAACAGTTCGCCAATGATGGAGAAATCCCATGAAGCAGCCTGAACAAAATACGGGCGCAAATGCCCGTGTGACCGACAACGAATTTCTCAAGCTCGCATCCCTCGCGGTTTCGGCCGCAAGCGGTCTAGGCCCGGTTTCTGTCGATCCGGATGTCGCCGAAGCGATGGGTGCGATCAATGAACAGGCGCTGTCCCTTGACGATGCCCTCGACAGCCATTTCGACGGCGAAGATCCAACTGCGATCGAGGAGGTAAAGGGTCATGGCTAAACCGAACTTTCGCGATCAGGTCGTTGAATCCCTTATTGAACAAATGGAACGCGGTACAGCCCCCTGGCAAAAGCCATGGGAACCCGGGAAAGTCCGCGAGCCTTCCTTTAATCCCTCCACCGGCAAAGCCTATCGCGGCATCAATCAGATCTGGCTTGAATCTCGTGGTTATGCAGATCCGCGTTGGGTGACATATCGCCAGGCACAAGCCAATGGCTATCAGGTGCGTAAAGGGGAGAAAGGTACTCAGATCGAATACTGGCAGTGGTCTGAGCGCCAGCCGATTAAAGATGATGCTGGCAATCCTGTTCTCGATCCTGAGGGCAAACAACGGTATCGCGAATTCAAGTTGGATCGACCGAAGGTCTTTCACGCTGTCGTTTTCAATGGCACGCAGATTGATGGTTTGGCTCCCTATGTCGGCATGGAACCCGATTTCAACCCGGTGGAACGGGCCGAACAGGCACTTTCTCAGTTGGGAGTGCCGATCCACCATGATCAGCGAGATCGCGCCTTTTATCAACCAGGTAGCGATGAAATCCACATGCCGCCTAAAGGCTGGTTCAAGGGGCAGTACGAATATTACGCCACAGCGTTACATGAAGGCGGACATTCGACGGGCCATCAATCTCGCATGGCCCGGGAGTTCGGGCCGTTCGGGTCTGAAACCTATGCCCGCGAAGAACTCCGGGCAGAAATCGCCAGTTTCATGCTGACAACGGAATTGGGCCTCGGACATTACCCGGAACGCCATGCCCCCTACGTGAAAAGCTGGATGGCCGCGATCAAAGAGGATCGCAACATCCTGTTTCAGGCGGCCCGCGATGCAGAAAACATTCGCACATGGATCATGGAGCCAGAAAAGCGCCTCTCCCTTACCCCAGTCAAAGAACAACGACAGGAAATGGCTGAAGAACAAGCAATGTCGCTCGGCGCGTCTTACGGTGAAAGGGAAGCTGCGAGACGACAGCAGGCCGTTGATGGCATGTTTGAAAAATATCCTCATGCCCATCCAACCCTTTGGGCGATGGAGCTGCAAGATGCGTTGGTGCTCTCTGGCTCACGAAATGACAAGGAATTGCTGAGTGCGGATCAGCTCAAGGAACGACTGAAAGCAACAGACCTGTCTACGGATCATCTTATTCGTTTCCTCGGACAATCTTCTGAGCGAGCCAACTGGCACAGCGTCGCCGAGACAGTACCAGGTTACGCTGAAGAATTTGCCGAATTTGCCCACCTGGCTGAACAATTCGGCAAAATCGATTGGGTAGCCCACTATGCCGCATCATCCGAGCGCCGGTTAAATGGTTCATCTCACCGGGAAAAAGTGCTGGAACAGATGCAATCGGAAGCTTCAGCATCCCCACTTCATCGCGAGTTGGTATCCGCCCTGTGGGATTTGGACGGCCCCGGGGCCAAGTCCTCTGTTCCGGTACCAGACTGGTATGTCTCTGCGGATCAGCGCAATGACGAGTTCCTGAAACGTCTAGCGAGGCCGCTCGATATCGAAAATCGTCAACTCAAAGAAGGTCTAGTATACCAGATTGAAGAATGGAGGAAGGAACCCAAAAACTACAAGAGTTTTGATGCTGCGTTGAATGAGTTTGTGGCTCGGCACGGTAGGGGGGCGGACTCTCTGAACGCTGTCCTAAACGGCACAGAACATACGCTTATAGGAAACGACTGGTACAATGATGGCTCCAACCACCGTCATACTTACATAACTCCAGAATTGGAGAAGTTACACAACTCCATGATGGCTCAAAAGAGACAATCTGATGTTGAACCCCTAATCATTCCAAAAGTTGAAGCGGAAGAATCCATAAAGGCTGTATTGGGTCGCTGGCAGCGAAAGAAAGAGGAGGCTCGTCTTATGGCGAATACCCCCATTGAACAGACCCTAAATACTGAGCTGCAAAAGAAAACGTATCTGAGTGTCCCATTCAGGGAAAAAAATGAGGCGAAAAGCCTTGGTGCCAAATGGGACCGTCGGGAAAAATCATGGTACGTCAGCGAAGGCACCGACATGAAGCCGTTTGCCAAATGGCAGCAGAAGGTTGCAGAGAACCAGACCAAGATTGATCCGCAGCAGGAATTTGCCGATGCCTGCCGCAAAGAGGGGCTGATGATCGAAGGCCTGCCAAGCATGGACGGAAAATGGCACCGCGTTGCCGTTGCTGGCGATGCGAAGGGTCAAACCAGCGGCAGTTATCGCGGCTTTATTGAGGGTATTCCGGCCGGCCAGATCATGAATTTCAAAAAAGCATCCGAGCCGGTTAAGTGGGTGGCGACGGGCACCAGGATCGATCCGGAAGAACTGGAACGCATCAAAGCCCAATCGGCGGCAAGAAAAGCCGAACAGGCCCAGGAACTGAAGTTCCAGTATCAGCAGGTTGCCAAACGTGCCTACGGAACCTTCATGAACGCCATCGAGGCGACCAGCGATCATCCTTATCTCAGGAAAAAACAGGTATCCGGGGAAACTCTTCGTGTTGACCGATCTGGCAATCTGATCGTGCCTATGACCAACGAGAAGGGTTTCATCGAGAACATTCAGACCATTGCTCCGGACGGAACAAAACGTTACCTGAAGGATGGCCGTAAATCTGGCCTGATGCATATCATTCCGGGCAAAAAAGACACTCCGCTGATTATCGCAGAAGGCTATGCGACGGCAAAAAGCCTGCATACAGCAACCGGGTTTACCACTGTTGTCGCCTTTGATGGCGGCAATCTTCCGGTCATCGCCGAAACCATGCGCAATCAAAATCCTGACCGGTCAATCGTTATTGCAGCCGATGACGACCCCCTGAAAGTTGAGAAAGTCGGCCACAATCCGGGACTGGAAGCGGCCAAACGGGCTGCCGAGCGATCAAACGCGCAGATCCTCAAACCTTCCCTTACTGCAGATGAACAACTGCAGGGATTAACCGACCATAACGATGTGCATGTTGCCCGCGGCTTCGATTTGTTCCGTCGCGAGATCCGGCAACAGCTTTCCGATCTGGGTATTTCAACCAGTCGTAGTCGATCAATGCAGATCTCGCCAAAAAAGCAAAAGAACCAGTCAAACCAGATGTCTGTTTGATAATCCTTGTGTCGGCGGCCTTCCGGTCGCCGACAGTATTCTTCTGTCATTCATGTTTGCGGATACTGGATTTTGGCTACCGACCGGATCAAGGTGGAAACCTATTTAAACGAAACGGAATTCTCCCGTTTGAAGGAACTCTCGGCACAACTTAAATTGAGCCGATCGGAACTGTTTCGACGGCTTCTTATGAATTCACCTCTCCCCAATGCCCGGGATTTTGAAGCCGCCCAAGCGATCCTTGATATGCTTCAGATCAATGCTGACCTCGCCCGTCTCGGGAACCTTCTGAAGCTGGCACTTGATGAACCGTTAAGCGCCGATCTCTTGCGCAAATACGATGACTTGGCCGCCACCATCAAATCCACCCAGGACGAGTTGAAGGATGTGGTGCGCAAGATCGATCGCACGATCGCACGCGGTGCGAAATGATCGCCAAGAAAATCCCTAAAAGACCCGATATTCCCGATAACTACAAAGAACTGGCCGAATACATCGCGGCAGCCAAGGAACCCGGGGAAAAACTGGACAAGTTCTGGATTGAGAACTGTGGCGCCGGCGAGACGCTGGACGATCTTGAACTGGCCTTGCGCGAAGTCTATGCCGTCCGCTTGATGAAACCCGAAGTCACGGACAAATCGTATCACATGATGGTTTCTTTCCGGCCGGGCGAGAAAGATCGGCTTTCCGAACAGTATCTGAAGGATATTGCTTCTGCTTATGCCGATGGCCTCGGCTTTGCTGAACATCAATATGTGGCCGGTACGCATATCAATACCGACAATTTCCACATGCATATTGCCTTTAACAAGATCCATCCCCGCACGCTTCAGGTCATCAATCCGTTTCGGGATTTCAAAATCCTTGATCGGGTCTCCCGAAAACTGGAAAAGCAATATGGCCTCTTTATCGACCGGGGCATGGCCCAGAGAGAAAAACAGGGTCCAAAACTGTCGCCTTCAGCTCGCGATTACGAGGCGCAAACATGGCAGGAAAGCTTCCAGAACCATGTTCTTCAACATCGCGAGGATCTGCTTGAAAAAATCAACGGCGCTGAAGCCTGGCAGGATCTGCACAGAATTCTTGCCGAACACGACATCGAGCTAAAAAAGCGCGGTAACGGTTTCGTTCTGGTCGGTCCAGATGGTCAGGGCATGAAGGCCTCGGCGCTCGATCGTGACATGAGCAAATCCGCCTTGGAAAAGAAGCTCGGCGATTTTGTTCCCCCGGTCAAAGAAACAGATAATAAACCCGCCCTCCCTACGCACCCAAAACGACGCTACAAGCGTCGGCCGACAATGCGGCATCCGCGCATGTCGCCTCTTTGGCGGCGATATCTGAATATTCAGCAACCTCTTCATCGTCGCAGTACGCTTCTGTCTCGCACGATTTCAAACTGGAAGCTGTTTCTGCTCAGTGAAGCCTATCGCGATCCGCTCGCGATGGTGTTCCTCATCGCCCAACAGGAATTCATACATTTGGTATTTGGCGATGATCGACCGATACCGGTTTCCAAACTCGCAGCCCCTGCCCTTGCCGCGTGGCGTGAAGCTGGAAAGTGGGCCGATGCAAAATCCTTAAACTGGCTGGCAGATACTCGCTCAACTGGTCGGGGATGCCGACTGGATGATGCCGGCAACCTTCTTGTACCCTTCAAGGACGAGAACGGTTTTATGCTGGCTGTCCGCATATATGCCCCGGGCCAGAAAAGGATGTCGATCGGCAATATCAAGGCACGCGGGCTGACACACATCATCGACACCAGAAAACAGATCAATTCCGGGCCGGTGATCTTCACGGCCGATTATGCCGATGCGGTAAAGATTCATGATGCAACCCGACGCCCCGTCGTGATTGTCGCAGATCCTCGCGAGCTGCAGTCGGTGATAAAACGCTATCGCAAATCCAGTCCATTGATCAAACCGGTTGTCGCAGGAAAGTCCGAAGCAAAGTTACCTGGTACCGGTTATGTGCAGATGCCGAGCCAGGACGATCAAACGGAAATTCGCCGTGCCTTTTCCCGTGCCACAGGGGACGAGGCATTTCTCGTCTGGGATGCCTGCCCGGAATGGGCGACCCCCGGCAATTCATCCTGGCTTAAATCTGCCGGCATTCGAGGCTACGGCGTTAAAGTTACGCCTGATGGTGAGGTCGCCGTCCCCCTCAAAGACCGTTCCGGCCGTTTGGAAAACGTCATTCTGATCGATCAAAAAGGAAAGCAAAGAACCCTCATTGATCCGGTTGACAATATTGCGCTCTCTCATGTGATCGATCCTGCATGGCGAGATGAAAAGGATACCGTCATCATTCCACGGGACTATGCCGATGCAGCGGCCATCCATCGAGCAACACGTTGCCCTGTTGTCGTGCCTGAAACACCTGACGACTGGCATGCTGCCCTTGAACAGGTCCGCATACGGTACAGTGAAGCAAATATCGTTCTTGCCCTGGGTAAAGAGGAATTGCCCGGGGAGATGGTAGCGGCCGACAAATTTACCGCTCAGATCGTTCGGCCGGCACGTGCGGAAACGTTCAAGGAATATGCGTTGCATGAACCGTCCCGATCTGCTGCCCGTCTGATGGATACGGGTCGTGCACATTTCAACTTTGACCCTGACAAATCGGAATCCGAATTTGTAAAGCTGCAGGATCAGGACGGAACTGAACGTTACGTTTGGGGCGTTGATATTGCCGTTGCTGTCAATAGCTCCGGTGCAAGAACGGGCGACTGGATCACGCTTGATATCGCCGAAAAGAAGAAAGTCGAGGTCGTTGAAAAATATCGCGATGATCAGGGCAACCTTCAGAGCCGCACGGTTACAACTCACCGGAATATCTGGAAAGCGGAAGTTCGACCAGATCCTGAAACAGTGCCATCAATGACCGCTTTGCGTAATGAAATGGCCGTCCTGGTTGGCGATGATGGGTGGCTTGCATGGCAGCAAGCGTCCCGCCCAGACAAGAGGGTTGTTTCTGCCCGGAGCGATATGGGCACAGAGAAGGCGTGGGCTGGTTTTCGAGTGGATGATGCAGGAAATGTCCTTATCCCTCTCAGAGACGGCGGAAACCGCCTTGCAGCCGTTTATCGCGTCAATGAAAGCGGATCCGTTGAAACTTTGGTCGGCACGGGTAGCGATAAAGGTCTGCATCATGTTATCGGGGAACGGATATCAAAAGATCCTGACGACCCCATTCTGATAGCAGATGACCTGATCAGCGCCATTGAGCTAAACCGTCTGACGAACAAGCCAGTTGTCTGGTCAGTGAAATCGGAAAATCTTGCAGCCGTCGGAAAAACTCTACGCAGATTTAATCCCGATCGGAAGATTGTCATTGCCGCTATGGATGCGCACATGGCCGTCGAAAACAAGCCAATGGTACATGCGAAGAAAGCAGCAATCGCCATCGACGCCGATTTGCTCTCCCCTCCTCTGTCTGATCAGGACAAAAAACGCAATAAGATGTCCTTCGGGGATATATTGAAAACCGGAAAGATAGACGCAGTTAAAAACGCTCTTAAGACTGCTGGAGTTGATGGTGATGACACAACTCGGAAGCGGCAAAAAGATCATACGAGAGGGATCTAATGAAACCGCATGTTCGCCTATACATCCTTCAAACTGGACAATCTTTCACTCACCATCAAAAGCTGCTGCTCAGATAATCGAGCAATGTCTTCAATGAAGGCTGATTCAATTACTTCTGTATTTTTTATTTCTGATTTTTGGACCGCGGTTGAATTGAGTTTGTCACGTTCCGAACGCGACATTTTTTCTATGTCTTCGGGAATGCCTTCAAAAAAGAAGTCAATTTCAACACCAAACATTTGCGACAACATCTGAAGATGTCCGGCTTTGTAACGGTCCCGCCCAGCTTCAAATTTCTGGATTTGCTGGGGAGAAATTCCAAACAGGCCCGCCAATTGTTGCTGTTTGACACCCAAAATCTTGCGCAGCATCTTGATGCGTTCTGCAACATGGACATCGATTACGTGCGGGCCGTCAAACCTTCCAAGCCTTCGTTTCATGGTTTCATTGATATGGAGGTTACAAACCGAGAGTGAATTTTGCTGCACTCATATTTGGCACATATTTAAGGTTGATATTGCTAAACTCCGCTGCGATCCCAGTCCTTAAAATATTATTTTCTGTCAGATACTCTTTGGTGTTCGAAGATAGGAACACTATTGGCTTAACCACTCCAGCGTTTCGCAGAGATGTTACGGCTTCAAGGTAAGTCTCGTAGACTAAACAATCTTTTGAGGAATCTTTACCGCGCCTTGCTGGAGCGATACACGCATTCATCCGTGCGAATGCTTTGGTCGGGATTCCGTTTCCAGGCGTTATCTTTTGGAGCTCGGTGAGCCATCTTTCTACAACACCACGCGTGCGCCCAACATGACCGTCGAGATGGGCAAGATCAATGGTCCCCGGAGCACCAAAGACGGTGGAGAGCTTGTTGATACGATCTATCTGTTCCTGCAGTTTTTTTAGGTTACGTTCCGCCTCCTCTTGGACGGGTTGATCGTGAACGGCGAACTCGATCGCAACCTGTTCTGCCATAAGGCATATGAGATTTCCAGCTTCCGCCGCAACCACAAGGTCTATGGCGGCTTGCCGATCATGGGGCTTAACTGTTTCACGCGTTGGGTCACGCATGATATCTAGAATAGAGCATGTGTCGATGCACAACACTGGTACATCCTTAGATGCAATCGCATGCGCGTCCATCACCTTTCAATGCTCTTCGTAATATGCAAGAAGAGCGACAGCGGTCTCGAAGTCGGCCGCTAGAGTATGCGCGGAATCCTGATCCCAACCATCCACCTCATGGAGCCAACGAGCCAGTTTATCTGCATCAGGTTTGTCATCAGCACGATGAACGGCGACAAGAAAGTCGAACCAGCGACGTTGATCTGATGGGTGACTTGCTCTTGTCGACTTGTTGGCTGCACCCGAAAAATGTTTCAACTTTATAGCCGCTTCCAGAGACAACCAATCTTCAAGCGTTTGCTGGTCTTGGGTTGTCGAGATAGTGAAGCCGAATTGGGTAGCAACTGGCTCAGCAATTTGTGCGATAAAATCCTTAAGCAAAGCGTTGTATTGGGCGAAGCTGAGGCTGCCCTTCTCCAAGGGAACGATGTTAGGCACATAATAGCCGTCTTCGGTTCCCCATAGAGTCAATCCGACAGCGGGATGGTCGTTGTCGGCATCTCGTTGAAAAAGGACTACATCCTCGAGAGGGACGGTGTTGTGCGCCACCTCTTCCGTCCGTTTCAAATCCACTCGCCAAGAACCGACTGCCGCTGCTATCAACCCTTCGCGTAGTTCGGGCCGTTTGTCTATTGGCCCGTGAATGGCCATGTCTTGAAAGACTTCAAGTTTTTCTGCCACATCTACCTCTTCGAAATATCTCAGTTGCCTACAGATCACAGCGGAAAGCGGTTCAGAACCCTCGCTCAAGATGGCAAGATACCGCTGGCAACAAAACAAACGGCCACATTTGCTCCGAATGATTTCCTCGACGATCCCAGATCGCTCCAGATCAACATATTACTCATACAATATTTAATCGGTAGGTATGTCATATACAGCAAAATATGACATTCAGACTGTCACATCTTCCGAGCCTACGTTTCATGTATTTCGGTGCATCTAGCCATATTTATTATAAACTCTCTTATCTGGAATTGATCCTTTCGGTGGTTAAACTCGCCGCCGTTTTATCGATACCCTGTTTTCTCTCCATTTTATAGCGGATGAAGAGTACGGCTGAAAAGATCAGGCTAAAAGCCACGAACGGTAACATTGCCATTTCGTTTAGTAGAGAATATCCCGATGCGGCTAAACACATCCCTGCAACAGTCCAGAGCTTTCTCTCTGGTGCCAGTTGCAATGTTAGCCAAATCCCCAGTGCTGCATTGACTAAGATCCAAACCGGTGAAGCTGGCCCCAGTGACATCTTAAATGGCCACGGTGTCCAGATCATCCCGAATCCAACAGTCGCGGACAAACAATCCGCCGCCAAGTGAATAGAAATACCTACATACAATCCAGCAATGCCATAAAGAGGTACTCGGTTCTTAAAAAATAAAAAAAGCAGCCACGGGATGAGAACTGAATGGGTGATAATTGATCGATGATGCAGAATTGGCAGTAACAACAAATCTATATCTGGAAGCCATAAGCCCCCCCAAATTCCCAAAGCATAGGGAACGGGTTTAGCTAACATGTGTTTAATTGGATCCATTTTTCGGCTTAATCCAGTATTTCTTAATTGGAAATCTTTCAGTCAATTGCACTCAGGACAGTTTCCTCATTCTAAGCACCGGACCAACTCCAATAGGTTTCAATTCCTGCTCCCCATCCGCCGATTGCATATCGCTAGGGTGTGGCCCCAGACCGCACTTCAGTTATACCCTAGGGACAGAAGACGTTGTATGCTTCTGTTTGTCTGGGATAGATGGTAAGCAATTAAGTAATGGTAACAAAGAAAAATAGAGCGCAGTCGACCGGCGAAACTACAGCTATTACCGGGTATTGGAAACAGTACGAATATTCTGCATGCGTCCTCTACAAACTTATGCAGGACGGTTTGCTCAATGCCATATCGATCGCAGAACCAGCTGCCTGTATTTTCGACGATTTGGTGCTCCACACCAATGGGGGCATCCTTGCCACTCAGGTTAAGAGTGAAAAGAGCGCGACATATGTTTCCCTCCGCACAGAGCTAAAAGACTCACTCATTGCAGAAATGGCCACTTCTTGGCTGAGCCTCAAGGAGCGTGTTGAAACAGGGGAAGTAAACTTACGCTACATATTTGCTGGTCTCTTTAGTACTTCTGACACTGCTCTTGCGAACTCCAACGCTCAGGGAGCTCGTCACAGTGCAGCGTTTGCAGATTTCATCTCCCGTACAGAACTTTGCGACGATGTTATCGCGAGTTCAGTCTGGAGCGACACGCTCACGGATCTCCGAATTAGATCTGGCCTAGATCAGTTGGATTTTTTAGAGTTTTTGAACCATCTTGATCTGAAGGATGAAAGAGAACTACAGGCAAATGCCCTATCCAATTTTGGTCCTATAGACCGTTCCAAAGCTGCAGAGGTATTAAGCCTGATTCCGAGACTTGTTCGAGCCTCAACCCCAGGTCAAAGATATACTGAGCAAGATCTGATAAACAAGTTGGGGTGGCGCTCGAGGCTCAGCCAGCATAACCTTCACGTCTTTCCAGTTCCACCGGACTACCAAGAAAATGAAGCTACAGAGAGAAAACTCATTGATCTCATTGAGCGGACGACGCAGGGGTATATCGCGCTTATTGGGCCTCCGGGAACCGGCAAGTCCACACTTTTGCAACGTGGTTTATTTTCTAACCAGAGCTACAGTATATCGAGGTATTTAGCTTTTCTTCCCGGCCAGCGGCAAGGCCTTGGCCGAGCAGAAGCAAGCGAATTCTTAAACGATATAATTGCCGAGCTTCGTAGCCAGGGGTTCTACGCCTCAAAGTTTACCAACGACAACCTATCCGGGTTGAGGAACGAATTCGTAGGACAGCTCGAAGCGGCAGGTTCCAGGTATAGCACCTCAGGTAGAAAAACACTCATTGTAATCGACGGGCTCGACCATGTACCTCGTGAGGAAAACCCAGTAGCAAGTTTTCTAGCTGAGTTGCCGGCTGCTGCTGCTGTTCCTGAAGGCGTCATTTTTATCCTCGGCACTCAGCGTATCGAACTCCCGGGGTTACAAACAACGATTATTCAACAAACCAAAGAGGCTGGCAGAAGTGTCGCGATTGAGCCACTGAGCAAAGCATCTATATTTGCATTAGCAGATGCCGCCAACCTTCCTTCTTTCGTTGACAGGGAGGTTCTCTTTGAAATTACTAGTGGTCATCCTTTGACTGCACGCTATTTCATTGAAGCACTTCGTTCAGTCACTGAAGCGGAAGTTGCACTGAAGATTCTGTCCGATATCGATGGTTTGGGACGGTCTCTACAACAAATATATGAGCGTGTTTGGCAAAAACTCGACACAGCACCATCATCTCGCTCCGCTCTAGCTCTTCTCGCGCGTGCGGAAGGAACGCTCTCATGCGAACAACTTGCTGATGTATGTAGCGAAGAGGTGGTCGATGACGTCATTACGACCGCTGGTTTTTTGCTTTTGACGGATCAGCAAGATCGTCTTTCCATTTTTCACAACAGCTTCCGGCTATTTATAGTACAGGAAACCGGACGGAAGTTTGGCAAGCCCAGTATTAACACAGAGAAAGATATTCACTCAAAGCTTGCATTGATAGCCGGCAAAGCGCAGCCCAGCGACCCACAATATTGGTATCAGCTTCGATATCTTTCACGCGCTGGAAATTTAGATGGAGTCCTCGCGCTTGGAACAGCTGACTACTTCCGAAGATCACTTCGATCATTCCGGCCTTCCGGCGAAGTCTACACAGATTTACGACTTACCTATGCTGCGGTGAATCCTACGCGTGACCCTGTCCTTCTTTTAAATCGACTGCTACTTGAGAAAGAAATTGATTATCGGCTTGATGCAGTCAGCAGCCTAGATTTTATTGAGCTTCTTTTGAAACTTGGCGATGTTGAACTTGCGACCCGTCACGCTCTTGAAGACAGAGAAAATGGCGAAGGATGGCTCAAACTCGTCGACCACTTCTGGTTAATGGGAGACATTGAGCGCGCTCGGCAAGTGTTTCTCGCAAATGAGCCCCTTGAAGTTCTTTTCTCTGGAGAAGGTTTCGATCCACATAGCGCAATGAACCTTGCGCGCGGATGGATCGAGAGAGCGCAGCGGTTCCGCCCACTTGCCAAGCTCGGTGAATTGATAGACTCCCTTGTCATTCAAACTCATAGCATAGACGACGACAAAGGCTCTCAGACGCGCCGCGAACTCAAGTTCAGCTTAGCCTTAGGAACTGTGTGCGATCAACGCATTACCGACTTTTCAGAAATCAAGACACTTCTGAAGCTAACTGATCACGAAATAGCCTGCTTGGCTGTACAAGCGGCAGAATTCGCATTTCAAGAAAAGAGACAAGAGGACGCCCGTGAATGCCTCGTACTCGCCTCCAGTAAGCTTGGCACTACCCACCAATTTTGGAGACGCGCTGCAGCCTTGATTGCTTGGAAACTCGGCGATCTAACCCTCGCAGTAAAACTGGCCTCTGCGCTAACGGTTCCCCGGCTCACTCGTCATAACGCAATACAAAATAACTTAGGAGACTTCTCACAAGCGATAATTGAGACTGCCTTCCTTAGTAAAATTCTTGACGTTGCACTTCCGGAAGAGTCTAGAACACGTGACTCAGAAGACAGTACGCTTCTGGCAAACGCCCACACAAAATTATGTGAGATAGGAACTCTGAAGGCACTTGCCTCCCAGCAAGAAACCAGCCTGACGAAACGAGCGCTGAATTCCATTGTCATCTTTTTTGCTCAAGCCCAGCCAGATATCCACGATTACACCGCCTATCAGTTTTATGGCTCTCTTAAAGGCATTGCTCAGCATCTGGTGGACATAGCCGAAACTTGCGAGCAAACAGCGTTCAATGAATTTATTGCGAAAGTCGATGAAAAGCTCATGCTCGGCAACAATAACCTTGCGAACTCAGAGGGTTTTCAGGTCGAGTTTGCAAAAGCTGTTTTCGACGTCAATGGAGATGCTGATGCGGCGAAAACGCGTATTGATCGTGCACGGGCTAAGGTACGGGTCGACCGCACTCCCCATGAGGCAGTAGATACCCATGTATCACTCACTAACGCATACTGTCACATTGGCCTCATTGACGAAGCCCGTGCCACACTTGATGTTATGCACGAAGATACGTTCGGCTATTGGTTACGGGCTAAGAAGGAGCCACAGTACGTTTTTTGGGCTTGGTCGTTCCTGAAAGCCTGTGCGAGTTCTCCAGGCAATATGGAAGGCTCTTCCCTTGCCTTCGCGCAGTTAATTCTTGGTATGGACGAAACTGCGGGGGCTGATACGGCAGCCCGGTTGGTTCCTGATGTCTTGGAAGGTGCAGGGGTGAGTCCTTGCGTTCTTGCAGGTGTCACTAATAGGTTACTCCAGAGTGATCTGGCCTCTTGGGAGCGCATTGTGGAAGCTGCGCTTGCCTCGATCGCTAAGCATGACCGAACTCTGTCCGGTTTAACCATAATCGCGTGTGCTTACCTGATCGTGCCGTTCGCAGCAGGTGGGATTGAGCGATGCCTGAAGATAGCTCTTCCTGCGCTGACACCTGATGAAAGGGCGGGGCCAATCTCAATTCTTCTATCCTCGATCCAGCGCTGGTGTCCTCCCTCACAACGCGAGAGCATTCTTAAAATGATTCTGGAGTTCGCTCCAGAAGCCAAACCCTTGATCGAACCGATGATAGAGTGTGCTGCTGAAGTCGCAGAAACGCTTCGCACAGTTACACACGGCGAACCGAGAAGCCATAGCTCTGAAAGCAGCGTCTATGGTGAGATAAAGGCGGATTCCTTAGAAGCACTTCTTGCGGTCGGCGACGGAGAATCAACCTACGGTGATAAGATTGATTATTCATATGCCCGCGCTGCTGAAGCTCTCATCCAGAGTTCAAACAAGAAAGAAATTGAGGATTTCCTCTCCAAGCGCCCCCACATCATTGCAGACGCCAAAACCGCTTGTGCAATTTCACGCCGATACCTACAGTTCGGTCTCCGTAAGCAGGCAGAGAAATACTTTGAGATTGCCGAAAATGCTGCTTTGTCCGGGTACTGGTCATCATTCATGGGCGGTCAGAAACTTGCGGTGCAGCAGCTTCGGCTGGAACTAGAAGGAAAAGCCGCGATAGACAAAGGCTTTGATTCCTTAGTCAATGAGCTCTCTGCAGGCCAGACATACGGCAGTTCGCTTTTCTTAAATCTCAATGAAGTACTTGAACTGATTGCAGATCCCATTCCTTATCGGGAGCTATGGAATGAGACGGAAGAGCACCTAAAGGCATATCGCGAGTTTCGGTTCGCCAGACCGGTCGAGATAATCGAAAGCGTTCATACATACTCCGACGTCCTCGCCTTCATAGTTGCCTATGCTTTCAAGCTGTGCTGTCCAGAAGTCACCATTCATGCGCGACGAGCTGCACGCCTGATTTCAGATAGAAGTTCAGGCGAAGACTTCGTTTCTAAGCTGGCACTTTATTTGAGAGACTGCCCTGATGGATTGCGCGAGTATGCGGCCATACTGGACAGTCTGCGAGCGACGCCATCTTTGCGTTCATTCGTCGTCAAAGAGGCACAAATGCTCACTGGGGATGACGACTTTATCGTCTCGACAATAGGGAGAAAGGTGCTGAATGATTTAGAGGAGGAAATAGAAGAACTCCCGGCAACTGAATTACCTGCCTTCTATACCCTTTTTCCGTCTAACTCCGACCAGGCAGACAATTTCGATCCCCCCCCTGGACTACTCTCTGGAAACCGACCTATTTGGTCAGATGACCCGTGGACTTGGACATCGATGCTAAGAGGTCCACTTCGTCTCCTTACGAATGCTAGTGATGTACCTTTAGAGATGCTGCGCAGGCGATGCGCAAGCTTTATGAGCAAAGAAGGCGGGAAAGCCGCCTTCGGGCCAGAAATTGAGGACAAGATTTTAGAACAACTCCGCAGATTGAATCTGCAATTTGCTTATCGGAGACCGATGGCATCGTCATGTCTCCGCGCATTTGGAAAAGTTGTACGAGAACTGGAACGTGCCGATGCCGTAGATCAGAGAGTTTTTCGAGCTCTTTGGGATGAAATTGGTGGACCGTCTCTTTTTAGCTTCCCTCCTGAGAATACTCCTAGGCCAGACTGGCTGGAATGGCCAACTGTACCCACGCAGAAGTATGGCGGAATCGACGACAATCAATGGCTCGAGCTGTGCGATTATATGCTTCAGTCAACGTTATTGTCGGATGAATTTATTCTGGCTGAAGATTCCTATTTCGAGGTATATGCCGCTCGTGCATCAGCCGACATTCATCGAACGATCTTGCCTAGCAATGTTAATGTGACAGAAGGTATCATAGGATTACCACGGCTTTTCTCATACGACTACCTTCGGCCAATGTACAAGCGAGAGGAAAGTCCCCTCGTTTGCCGCCTTCCTGGAAATCTCTTTGAAGACTTCGGCAACGACACCATCACGGTTTGCCCCTTTGTTGCGCAAAAACTCGGTTGGCAACGAAGTGATACCAATCCGCTTGAGTTGCATGACTCTTTGGGAAACCTTGCTGCTAGAACCATCCGATGGGTGGAAGGTACCAAGCTTAAAACTCTATATGACGCAGAGAGATATGGCACGGGACAGCTACTAATTCTGTCGTCTGCCGGAAGGACTCAACTTGAGGCAACAGTGGGTCCGTTAAACTTAGCAGCAAGGGTCATCGCAACTTTTTCAGGAGAACAGGAGAAAAACTTCCGTCGTGAGGTCGTTGCGGCTGATTAGCGCTCGGAAAAAAAGCTGCCCTGATGTGACTTTTCTGTCATGATGAGCAAACTATGTGACCATCTTTCTGATGATGGGCCTTATGCTCCGTCCAGCTGGTTTAGGTGGGGGTTTATTGAGTAGCGATCGCGAGCACCATTACATGTCGAGCTTTGGTCCGGTTTGCTTTTTGATTACATTATCTATTCTTTGTTTTGGCTTACTCAACGGCGAGACAGCGCTTTCGTGACCAGATTGCGCCATGAGTAATAGCGCCTCTTCGTGAGCCTGTTCTCTGATTTCAGCAGAGTGCGCCCCTGGTACATCAAGCCTTCCACTATTATAAAACTCTTCGGCTATAGCGAGCTTGCACTGAGCAACAAGCACTTCATGCCTAGGCGCAGAAATAATCTCAAGCTTTTTTAATGCCTGATGATAGGAGGCCAATGGTCGGGGAATTTCGGGTGTTACGCGCTCTGTCTGCTCGGGGTCGAGCTGGCTTCTTTCTGCACTGCTCTTTCTTGCATGCGCTTGAGAGAAGACTGCATATCTTGCTTCAATGATTCGAGTTCGGATGGCGTCAACCGAAGGGGATTTTCGGAGGTGGCCGGCTTCGCCTTGAGTGAGCTGGTCGATGCCATATCCAAATGTCTCCTTCCAAAAATCATTCATGGCAGAGCCATGTTTCTGATCAATAGCCTCTAACATACTTGGTTTCACGGCGATGTTCAATGCACCTAGATGCGCCGTCATTACAGCCGCAGCAATCACATTGCCGCCCCTGTTCTCCAGAAAGCCACGTAATGATGCAATAGTACCGCCCATTGTCAGCGTATCGTCGAAAACCAGATATTTGCCTCCCTTCTTAACGGGACCATCGAATGACGGATTGAATGCAAGGCGGTAATCGGCACCTTCGCCGGTTCTGGCGACACGCTCCGTTTGGAATATAGAAACATCAACGTCCAGCCCCAACCTCTTGCCGACTTCAAACGCCATTGCCAACGGTATTTTATTATGTCCGGAAGCCTCCTCAGCAAGCACAGGTACTATTCGCGGCTGATCGTTTCCTATTATGTTTCGGATCTGATCAATCGTTCCGTTGCGCAGGAGACGTTCCGCCAAGTCATGGGCAGCATCCGTATCACCAGCTTTGGCGAGTGTATATTCCGGCTGCTGTTGCAGCTCTCCCAGATCGCCATTTCGGATAACAGCTGGGAAATTGCCCCATGGTGAACGTTCGGCCATTTGTCTATTTAACCCCAGAGTCTAAATGCCTTCAAAACCTACTCTGTAACATCCGGCTCAGGATAAGCGATCTCCCAACACTTATTGAAAGACATGTTGTCGATGTGTTGTTGTGGATCAAAAAAAGTTCCAGCAAGACTGCTTTCTAGGTCTTCACGTGATAATTCTGTGTAACTTAGTCGAGTTAGTCCAGCTAAGTTCGGCGACACCACGCAAAGCGATATAGAACCTCGGTCTTCAACATTGTTCGGATATAGGAAGGCTTTAATGCCTTTAGCCAAAAAGGCATCCCTAACGCCATCCAGATTGAAGTGGAGTTCGTGATCGATCTCATTTTTTTCCTTGCCCTTCATAATTTGATGATGGTGTTCATAAAACTGAATGAAGTAACCATTGTTGCGCGAGTATCCGCAAATATCGTCAAGCGCTTTGGCAAGAGCCAATTTCGTCGTACTGCCGAAATCCTTTGAGGCTTTCGGCCATTTTTTTTCAGTAAATTCAACAGCATGCAGCCTAGGTGCAGTAACGGTTAGGTTGGAATGGCGAAACCCACCATTCCGATCTCGTGGATGACGTCGCAATTGTTTACCAATCGCGTCCATCCCTGCCTTCTCCGTACCGAAATGTGTAAAGATTGGAAACGTATCGAACTTATAGATGCTGCCGTGATACCAAACGTCCATACCAGCCACCTTCTTTATCAAAATGCACCAACGGCTGATGTTATCGACAGTAACATCTTGTGTCAGTTTCCTTTTTACCCGTTGAGCACGACTTGTCGTGCGAATAAGGCAGGATGAGTATGAAATGCTCGTTCAGTACCGGTACTGAACCTATCCTGCCTAAGAAACGACAGGGTAAAGTTGTGCGAAGTTCTGCAAACATCTGCAATCTCTTGCAAACTCCTGCAATGTGGCCGAAACCCTCCAAACTGTTGCAGTCCGCGAGATTTTGGGCGAAAACCCTGCGCTTACATATCGCTTGCACACCTGTTTCTGCGCCGTGTAATCAAAAAAGAGAAACGCAGGGGACCTCACGTGAGAGTTGCGATTTACGCACGCCATTCGACAGACCGCCAGACCACCAGCAGCCAAGACCAGATACTGAGGTGTGAGGGCTATTGTGAAGCCAAACAATATACGATCGAAGACGTGTATTATGATGAAGCGTTCTCGGGTGCCCATATGGAAAATCGTTCAGGTATAAACAACCTTCTCATGGGAGCCTTTGACGGTCGTTTCGACAGAGTGGTTACAGAAGATCTGTCACGCATTAGCCGCGATCAGGCCGATACAGCGAACTTCTTTAAAAAGATGGTCTTCCTTGGCATTGATGTCGAAACGATTTCTGAAGGTGTCATTGGCGAGCTGCATATCGGCCTGAAAAGCACGATGAATGCTCTTTACCTGAAGGATCTCTCAGACAAGACGCATCGAGGCATGATTGCTTCAGTATTAAGAGGTGGTGTTCCCGGTGGACGAACCTTTGGATATGAAATTGTTCGAGCACTCGACAGCAACGGAGAACTGATCCGAGGTAAGCGTCGCATTGTCGAGGAAGAAGCCGAAGTTATCCGGGAAATTTTCAGACTGTATTCAACCGGCAGCAAGCTTCAGCATATCTGCACTATTCTCGACCGGAAAGGGATCGCGGCACCTTCTGGTGGCAAGTGGGCACCAACGACATTGGTAGGATCGCGCATTCGCAAAACCGGCCTGCTCCGCAACACGCTTTACAAGGGCGTGGTGACGTTTAACAGGATGCAATATCGCAAGCACCCCGAGACGGGCAAGAAGCTCGCGGTTCTCCGTCCGGAAAGCGAATGGATACAAGTCCCCGTCCCCGAGCTGAAAATCATCGAAGAACAGGAATTTGATGCGATTCAGGCGCAACTGGATGAAAGGTCATCCAAGGTGGCGGAATATCGAAAAACCGCCAGCATGCGATCACCTGAAGAAACAGACCAGATATCAAAAACACGGATCAGGCACTGGCGACAAAGACAGATCAAGTCGACAGGAAAGGTTGTTGCGGTTTTTGCCGGGCGTCTCAGATGTGCCGAACATGACACCACAATCACAGCGGCTTGGGCGGATCGTTATTCCTGCAAGAAAAAAGGCTGCCCGAACCGTGCGATCCGTTACGAAGAGCTGTGCGATGTTATCATTCGTGAGGCCCTGCGCCTGACTTGTGCGGACATCGAGGCACATTATAGTCATGAAGCCATAGCGGAAAGACGGAACAGGCTGGAAAAGCAAATCAGCGAAGCCGAACAAAAATTGCAAGGAATGCGAGATCGCGCCGCCCATGCACTGAACACGTTCAAGGTGAATAGCGACAGTGCCGAGTTAAAAGCTTGGTTTGACGACAACACCGAACAGATGCGCCTCGCAAAGCTTGAAATTGCGCGATTAAAGCGGTCTCTTGAAGAGATAAAGGCACCGGCAAATATCGCCGATATCCATAAACGATTTAACGCTTTGATATCCAGACTGCAGGTCTGGTCGCGTGAACCCGAGACAGTTTCGCAGCTCCGGCACATGATGAAGAGATACACCATAACAGCAAAATGGGATCATGCGGGCCTCCGCTGGTATAGAACCTGTGAAATTGAATATGACTTTGAGGCCATGGCGCGGGTACTTGGCAAAAAGAAATGAAACCGGCAAAATTCTGCCGGTTTCCGTCTATGTCGTTTGGATCATAATATCCCTTCCCGCCCTAACCGGGCTGTTCATCGTCACCAAACTCTCCACTCGGATCAGCCCGATCCAATAGCATCGGACATTCCTGCCCCGGCCGGTTTGGCATATAGCCGATATCAGTCATGTCACCTTCATGTTCGATCCGACCATTCCAGCGAATGTCATAATGAACGGCTATTTGTTCAGCCAATTGCTCTTGCAACCGGTTTATAGCGTCCAGCGTAGAACCGATTGCCGGGCTTTCAATATGCTGTCGATTGGCGGTGATAAATGCGATGGATATGTATTTGGTCATGTCTTTTTCCTGTCGTCTTTATCCGGCAGATCAAAACTGAAAACCGATTTGGCCTTTGTTGTCGGTCTGCGTTGGGATGCCCTGAAATGCTGTCCATGAGGGCTTTGCGAAATCAGGCAGCGAATTGCTTCGTCCCTGCCGGTATTCGATTTCAATATTTGCCATCTTCTCGGCTTCTGCGTATTCGCAAAAGATTGCGGCAGCTGCTTCCTTAACGCTGAGTGGCGGCCATTCCATATAGAAATGCGAGCGATATCCTGTCTCGGAAATAAAGGGCAGGCCAAGATCGATGGCCGTAAACCCAAAGCTGCTGCATATATCCAGCGGACAGGTGAAATCGACCAATGCCCGACCATGTCTGGTTTCCAGAACAAACAACCCGTTCTGCCCCCAATGCGGCTCTTGACCGGCTTTGGCCGCAAGTGCTGCTGTGATGGCTGTTCCTGCCCCATCGTCGGCAAAACTGCCAAAGCTGCCATTTTCCCCATTGGTCTTCGTAATAAGAGCGCGGAAAGACCTCGAAGCCTCATTTGCGGCATCACCATCATTCGCCCTGACTGCAGCATGAAATTCAAGGGCGATACGCTTGGCGGTATCAATATCTCTGTCCGTTACCTTATGCATTGTTCTGATCCCCATAGAGACAACTGGCTGGCCGATCTGGCCGGTTCAACTTCTTCCCGTCGTCTCAAAAGGGTGAATGCCGTCAAGCTGAATATGGGATGTTCGCGACCGTTAAGGCGCGAACAGGGACCCTGATTCTGCTTTACGGCAGAGGGCGAAGCCCTTCCTTCGACCGATCCTGAAGATCAATGCCTCAAGGGTACCTGGTACGTGCCTGAAAGGATGTTGTCCGCGATGCTATCGGCAGGGCCAACCGTTACCCGTAAGGGCCGTATTCCGGTATACATGCTTGCGAGTGAGGTTGGCCGGTGTCGCGCCTGGCGCGGCACCGGTCTATCGAACCAAAGTGCAGCCGAAAGAAAGAGCGTGCTTGATCTGGCCTGCTTCAATCCATAGAGCCGTGACCTGTTCCGGTCCTATGATGCTTGAGACACCTGCCAAAATTCAAGCCGTCAATCTGGATTGCACAATCCATAGTCGATTAGGTTATGGAAAATGCTGGGAACATTTGTTGCGCAAAGCATTCTTCAGAACAATTTGTAGATCACGGTAAGAAACGCAGCACACAAAAAACCAAATTCAAGCAATCTTCCCATGTATCCTCCTTTTCAACACGGGGTGTATCCATCGGCATCACCGATGCCAAATTCAGAATACCCTTGTTGAAACGGTTGATTTTCACGTCTAGAGGCGAATTTCGCATGCTAACTGGGCAGACCTCGCCCTTACGAAAGCAAAAAATGAACAAAGTATATTTAATCAGTACCAAATATATATTGAATGAATACTAGTTTGAGTTTTACAACTTGTGGATTGCGCAATCCACTTAATGCAAACAACCGCGTTTGGCTGCTGTATGAAATAATCCGCGCAAGATATGGACCAACAACGAAAAATCCATTCATCATTGCACATTAGGATTGCTGGGTCCGACCCGGGGAGAAGGTCGACATACTTTCTTGGGGATAGTTTCAATCACATCCTTGGAGGCAAACATGGTTGTAAATCACAACGACCTGACCCAGCGCATTGATACCCTTCTGTCGGATCTCCGCAAGGCAGAATCCAGTAACGCGGTATATCGCGAGCCAGCGCTTTATCTGCACACGGCACGTAAAGCACTCGGCTCGATTGCCGATGAACAATCAAATAGCAAAAATCTGACTTCATTCTAAAAAATGAAATTATGTTGGGCCATGAGATACTTACCAATGAGGGGGAACCCGGCAAGTTCCCCCTCTTCTGATCGATAATCAAATCTGTCAGTAGATCGATATTGACAACAGGAACATCTAGGACAATGTTCCTGATATGTTCTCATTCATCGCCAGATTTGCCCCCATAAGATTTTTACCCAGACCGCTCGCCCTGGCGCGTGTACCGGCAGGTTTTCCGTCGCCGGCAGAGGACTATATTGATCGCCAACTGGATCTGAACGAGTTCATAGAGCATCCGGCCGCAACCTTCTTCTTCAGGCTCGAAGGCGACAGCATGGAACCCCTTATGCGCGACGGCGATCTTCTGGTGGTTGATCGCGCAAAGACTGCTCGCAGCGGCCATGTGGTTGTTGCCGTACATAATGGCGAGCTGACGGTAAAGCGATTACGTCAATCCGGTAAAGACGCTTGGCTAGAACCCGAAAATCCAAACTATCCCCACCTGCCCTGCTCAGGCGACACAGAGATATGGGGTGTCGTTCTGATAAATCTGCACTGGCCGTCCCAATGATTGGTTTGGTCGACTGCAATAATTTTTATTGCTCATGCGAGCGTCTTTTTGATCCAAGTCTGCGCGGTCGACCAATGATCGTTCTGAGCAATAATGTTATATGACATTACTAACATTGTTCACATACACAAACTTCCTTGCTAACATGGCTGTTTAGCTGCCACTGTGCCTACAGACCTTACCTGCACCGCCAGCATGCTGGCGGTGCAGGTAAGGTCTGATATCACAGCCTCAAGATGACAAACAAAACCCGGTGCCCGACATTTGGAATGAGGGAAGCATGCTGACAGTTCCCTACTACACGGTTGCCAAAACAGCGGATGTCGTTCGACCTGCAACGATCATCCGCGATACCGAGTGGGATCAAGTGAAGAGCCACAGTCTCCCTACCGGTTTCCACTATCTTGTCTATGACGGATGCAGAATTGTTGAGCCGGTCTTATTCTATCTCCATGACAAATGCGTCCGGTCCTCGAGAATTCCCTCGGTAGGAAACACACAAACAGCTTTAACCTATGACCTGTATGAGTGGTTCACATATCTAGGCTTGATTCATAGGGATTGGGACGCTGCTTGTTTCGATGACATCGAACTATATCGCGACAAGCTTTTATGCAGCAAATCACCTAAAACCGGTAAACGATATGCTGTTGCAACAGTACGCCGCAGGCTTGGCACCATCGTTGACTTCTATGAATGGGCGTCCAGACAAGGCTTGATTGAATTTGATGCGAAAGAGTTTTACGAAGAACGTATCAAACCCCGAAATTATGCAATTACCCGGATGGCGCATGTTCAATCCGGCGACAATACGGTCAAAACGAGTAAACTGCTTCCGAGAACCTATAACAGTGAAACGGCTGAGGCATTTTCTCCCGAAGCTCTTCAACGAGTGCTCGCCGAACTTGGTTCGATCCCCGGAGACAAAGCTGATCGTCGTCCATGCAGAGACCGGCTCATTGCCAGCCTTGCTGTCGCCACAGGAATGCGACTTGACGAATGCGCCAACCTCACTCTGTCGCAATACAAGAATCTCAAGAAAGATGGTAGCTACAGCAACGTCGCATTGCCTCTTTACAAAACCAAAGGCCTGAAGCCGCGCACAGTTGTCGTACCGGGCATAATCCATGATGATCTGCGACATTACGTAAAAACAGAACGGGCCCGTGCGGTTCGACGCGCGAAAACATCTGTCGAGGCTCTTTTTGTCAATCACGCCCATGCCAAAAGAAATCCGGGTGAAGCAATGACAGCTCATTCCATCTGGCGCCACTTTCAGCGCGCGGTTCTGAAAGCCGGTCTTGTATGCCCTTCCCATAAAAACGGCACAACCAGCCCCTTAGACAGACCTGAAGCCCTGCACAGCTTTCATCACCTCCGTCATACCTTTGCGGTTACCATGTATTTTGAACTGGTTCGCGCGGGCAAAGCAGAACCCTGGCTCAGCCTGCGAACATTGCTTGGCCATAGTCACATAACGACAACAATCAATACATATTTGCGGAGTGTACAAATTCGGGAAGCACTCATGACAGATACCCTGAATACGTATCTCAAGGCCCTACGCGATGGCTAGAAAGCGCATGGACAGATCTTTTCTCACGTATCGCCCGGGTGCGGCACCTGCCTTCGACAGGAACAACCTGGCCCGTCCGGAAAAGGAAGAGAGAGAATACGGGGTTATCCAAAAGCTGTCACCTGACGGAAAACTGTGTCAACTCACGCTAAACTGTCCCCGTACCGCAAAATCCAACCGCGGCAGTGCCCAGATCAATGTCAGCGACGATTGGCTGAAAGCCGAACATCTGTCTGTTCCGTTTGCTACGGCCATTTTCTCGCATATTCGCAAGTTTGGTCCCTCTACCCAGGTCAACAAGGTTCAAGCTCTCAATCGCTTCTTTGCTTTTATGTGCGAACAGGGAAAAGCACATTTTAAACTGTCGGATCTGACCACAACTCTTTTTAATGAGTACATTTTCTGGCTCGACACCCAACAGCTTACAAGCAAAACGAAAGCCGGGTTAATCTCCCCACTCCGTGTTGTATTGCACTATCTTAAACAAAATCCACAATATACAAGCGAAGTCCCTGGGGATGCTTATATCCAGCCAAATCCCTGGCCTGGAATAAACGAGCAAATTGCTCATCGACCAATTTTGGCTATCACCGATCTTGTAACGATTGAGCGCGCCTGCATCAAAGAAATGCAGACATGGATGCGCAAATGGGAAGAAGGAAACGACTTTATTAAATCAGGTAGAGAACGCCTGCAGGCGGGTGCTTCACCCACCGAGCATAGACTTGAAACATTGCTGGCAATCATTGAAGACCGCTATGGTGGCTATGTGACGAACAGCAAACAATTCTTTGCTGACGGCGATGGCCGGCGACGACAAATCGAGTTTTTCGGAGGGATCAAGGGTATTGCTCCGTGGCTGTATGCAACAAAGCGCTCTCTGGTCCCGTTTGTCGTGATGATGGCAATCAGGACGGCCTTCAATCCGGAAACCATACTGGCTTTACGAAAATCCGCCCTTCGGGAGAGCTCGTTACTTAAAGGAAGTGCCGAACTGGCGCCGAGATATCGGGTGGTCGGCGGGAAGAAACGCGCGCGAGGCGATCAGGTTCGAACCTATCCTCAGGATAGCACAGAGATTGATAGCCCGATTTCCATTTTCAACAATGTCGGAAAGCTGACCCGTCGCCTCCCAAATGCCGAGCACGATCCCGACCATGATATGCTCTTCATATTTCAGGGCAGAAATTACGGAAGGGCTCATCATTATCTCAATGCAACCTGCACCTTCCCTAACGCACTTTCTGCTTTCAGAAAAGATAATCAACTCCCTGATTTCAGCTTGTCGAACATTCGCCCCACCATCTCGGAGATTGTCAATCAACTGAGTAACGGGGATATCAAGGCACAACAGGCAATTCTCAATCATTGGCACACAGAGACAACGGAAACGCATTATGTGTCGGAAGCGGCCCGGCACCGCAGACGGGAAACATTGGGCAATCTTTTGAACCGACGGGAACGATATATCCGGACATCTGGAAAGTCCGATGACCGTATCAATCTTCCAAACAATACAGGTCGCGCCGCAACGCCGGGGTTTGAATGCACCGACCCCTATGATTCTCCTCTCGCATCCCAGTCCACAGGACAACTCTGCACCGCCTGGGGAGAGTGTCCGCTATGTCCTCGCGCCGCCGTGATCCCCGACAATTCACACGCTTTGGCACAACTGCTTCATCTCCACAATGCCATTGAGAAAGCACGTCACGATTTACCGCCAGGTCGCTGGCTATATTGGTCAACGGTACAAAAGGGCCTGGACAATTGGCTCAGCAAGTTCCCGGCCAGGAGTGTTTGGCATGAGGCCAAAAACATTCAAAGAACCCACGCCATTCTGATCGAATGACATGAACCCTATACAAACCGCTACAGCATATCATCTCATGGCAGCGGAAGATCTGCGGGAAACGAGGATCAACCGCCATTCCCGCTGGTATGATGACAGATGGTTCTTCGATAATCTGACGCCAGGTCACGACGCTGCAGCCAGCACCATACGCTGGGATTTCATCATGCCGGACGGCAGTAAATTCGTAGACCCGAAATGGGCGATATTGCTCGACGCACATCGTCGACTGGTCTGGTCACTGATTGTCGACCCAAGACAGCGGCATAGATACAAGCCGGGCTCAATGGGCAAACTCTCCCGACGGGTTCTTTATCTTGCTCGCTGGATGGGCAAATCCGGCTACGCTCATTTCGGCGCGCTTGATACCTGTGCTTTTGACCAGTATCTCGACAACCTGCTCATCGACAAGCAGAATAAAGCCAATCTCAACGCCGTGTATCTTATGGAACATCTCGCATTGCCTGTTTCTCTGGGATATCAGGCCCCTGTTCTGGCAAAGGCGGGAATTCCTGTACCGGGCAGCGCCCCCTGGCATGGCATGACAGCGTTCGAGGTCGCGAAACAGCTGGCAGGCAGGGAACAGGGATACGTCCCGCCAGTCCCCGACCCCATATTTTTGCACATAATGACCAGCGCCTTGTGCATGCTTGACGCGGCAGAGGATATTATTTTACAGGCTCGGCATTTCGCGGACACCAAAGACCTGCAGGTTGCCGAAAAACATGCACCAGACAGGAAGCATTTACGCGATCGCATGAACTCTCTGACTGACGCGTGCCTGATCCTCATCCAGGGATTGTCGGGTATCAGAGTGAGTGAATTGCTGGGACTGCAAGCCTCTGATACGCCACTGGCACAAAATGCCTTGCCCGATTGCATAAAAATTGAACCGTCGGCCAGCGGTCTTCATGAGATATTTTATCTTTCCGGTCATATCTACAAGACGACGAAAACGCCTCGCCCGGCCACCTGGGTCACCGGACTGCGCCCGGTCGGGAGTGATCACCTTCCTGTTCCGGTCAAGGCAATATCTGTCATCGAAAGGTTGTACGCCCCCTGGCGCACTCGAAGAAACATCAACGAACTGATTGTCGGTTTTAGCCGAACAAAAAGCCTGACCAAAGATGTGAAAGCCCATACTTTAAGTTGGGTCAATCGCTGCCAGAGAAGGTTCTTTGTCAGAAGCGGTGTTAAGGATTGGACTGTTACTTCTCATCAATGGCGCAAATCCTTCGCCCAATATGTCATCCGAAGCGACAGCTGCATGCTCCCGGTGCTTCGGGAGCATTTCAAACACATCAGTATGGCGATGACGGAACAGGGATATATAAATGCGGATCCAGAACTGAAACAGATCCTTGATGATGCTGCGGTTCAGTCAACGGTCTCTCTCATTGGCGAAATGATTGCCGGCAGAAAAAACGTCTCGGGGGCCCTCAGTGGAAAACTGAAAGAGACTGCGAATCAACTCGGAAAATCTCTGGACAACCGTCCCGAAGATGACCGCCCACGCGATATTGAAGAACTGGTTCGTACCTCGGGTATACGGGCACATGATATTCGCTGGGGAAAGACATCCCTCGGAACCTGCCTGTTTCGACAGGGAACCGGGAATTGTACCATCGGTTGCTCTGCCCGATGGGTGATCAGTGCGCCGCTATGGTCGGCCGCACGCCCGGATTTATGTTGGGAATGTCAAAACCTTGTCCTTGACGAGACTCATTTGCCCTTCTGGAAAGACCGCCGGGCCAAATTGCAAGATGATCTGAAAACGGCAACAACCAATGATGACTTTGCTCTCGCACAACTCTGCAAACAACGCCTCGAACAATGTATTATGGTGCTAAACAAGCTTGAAACCACCGAAGCTGCAGCTGCAGAAAACAACAATCCCGGGTAATGAAACCATGTCACCCACATCTGTTGAAGCCGCATTCATGATGGCGATTGATCGGCTCCTCGCGCGTCATGCTCTGAAAGCCAATTCCAGCAATACACCCAAAATCAACAAAAGTATGGTTGCGCGCGAAGCCGGGCATAGCCGGACAACACTGTACAAATATCCCAAAGTGCTTGAGAGACTGAAATCATTTGAGGCAACAGCAAAATCATCAAAACAAAATGAGATCATGAGTCTGCGTCAGGAAATCGCCAAATTAAAACAGGAAACCGGGACGGCGAGAGACCTGATGGCAGCAATGCTGCTTCAAATGCGCGAGATGGAACGACAAACGGCTTCAAGAATTCGCCAGGCAGTACGTATGACACAAGCAGAAGGTTCTGATACGTAATGGGCCTTCCACGACACAGGAAGACTCTTAACAAGCCTTTTACATCAATCGTGGTGTCTACGCCAAGCCTCTCCTAATGCACATGTCTCCCATCTTCCATAAATCATCCCACTTACGACAGATCACTTCCGCAGATCAGCAGAGAGGCGCCTCCCCAAGTTCATGCCTTTGCCCAGTCTGCCAGATTGACAAATAGCCCGAACCAGATTGACCATAGGCCAAGGGCGACGAAAACAAAGCCGGTCAACCAGCGGCGCGGACGCATCCAGTCTGCAAGTCCGACAAGAAGCGAAGTAAGTTGCGGCACGACCGAAAACGGTACCAATGGAAGTGACAACGACAGCGCAAAGACCGCCATCAGAATGAAACCCTTTGCGGCGGAGCCTGTTGCGGTTGCGGCCCCCATCAGGCCGAAAAGGATCGGCGCGGCGCAGGCGGGAATATTCAGGCCAAACGCAACGCCCTGAACCCATGGGTTTTTCGTGATCCGCCATCCGACTGGCGCAATCCGGATACGCCGCCGAAACCGTCCCCCTGCACCGAACAGGAAGACAATTCCGATGACCATATAGAGTGCCCCAAAGATCAGCCATGCCCCGGTCTGAACCCCGATCATGCGTTGTCCCAGCATGACGATCACGCCGCCGAAACCGCCCATGACCAGAAGGCGTGCGAGCATGAATGCAGCTAGAGCCCCAACCCGCATGCGCAGTGAACGGTCACACTGGCTGTTGAGAAACAGCATATGCGCGCCAATCGTGCAGGGCTCGATAAATCCCAAAAATCCCAAGCCCAGCGCAAGAAAGATCAGGTTGAACAGGTCCGGTGTCACGTTTGTAAATTCCTTATCATCGTCGCATGGTGTTACCCGGCACAACAGGACAGTCTGGCGACATCTCTCGCAAAGCCCTGAGCGGCAAGTTTCAGGCCCTCGACTGTGGTCAGATAGGGAAAAATCGTGTCGCCAAGTTCTTGGGCGGTCATCCCAAACCGTATGGCCAGCGCCATTGTCTGAATGCTGTCACAGCCCTCGGGTGCCAGTATCTGAGCGCCCAGCAAGCGGTCAGTTGCTTCATCTGCAATGAGTTTTATCAAACCGCGTGTATCACGGGCGGCAAGTGATCTGGGCACCAGATCAAGCGGCACGACAGATGTCTTGACCACAAAGCCCCGTTTCTGTGCCTGAACCTCGGAGAGACCTACGCCAGCAACTTGTGGATCAGTGAAGACAACCCAGGGCATCGTTGTGTTGTCATATGTCTGTTCGTCACGGTTATAGGCATTTATTGCCGCAAGTTTGGCGCCATAAGCTGCCATATAAACGAACTGGTCGCGCCCGGTCACATCGCCCGCAGCATATACATCAGGACGCGTCGTCCGCATGTACGCGTCCACAACAATTCCGCCATTCGAATTTACTTCAATTCCGGCCGTTTCGAGGCCTAATCCGTTTGTATTCGGCTTACGGCCTGTCGTTACCAGGATATGTTCAGCAAAAAGAACCTCGGCCTGGCCATCAACGTTAATGGTCAGTTCCGTTTTATCATTCTTCCGTTCAACCCTCTCGTAGGTGAGGCCCGTGCGAACGGATACCCCTTCATTCCTTAACTCCTGAGTGAGCGATGCAGCAATTTCCGGTTCTGCTTCGGGAAGAAGCCGTGACCGTGTCACCAGCGTAACCGAGCTGCCGAGCCGTGCAAACATCTGAGCCAGTTCACAACCGATATATCCGCCGCCAATCACGAGAAGTGATCGTGGCTGCTGATCAAGTTCAAGTGCCGTTGTACTGGTCAGACAGGGGACATTCTCAATGCCTGGAATATCGGGAAATGACGGGGATGTGCCGGTTGCAATGATTGTCTTTCTTGCAACAAGCTTTTTGCCGTCAAGCAGAAGACCGGTGTCATTAAATATAACGTCCCCTTCGAGATAATCGATACCATCATATTCGGGCAGCAGATCGATATATTTCTTCTGACGCAAACCGGAAACCAGATCCTCTTTAGCCTTGATCAGGGACTGCCAGTCAGCGACATGAGCGTTTCCGGAGAGGCCGGGAAAACGCGCAGCGGCCCCCGCACCATGCACGGCCTCTGCGGCACGGATCATGGTTTTGGAGGGAACACACCCGACATTGACGCATGTGCCGCCAATCATTCCCTTGCCGATAAGTGCGACCCTTGCGCCCTGTTCAGCGGCCGTAATCGCCGCCGAAAAACCGGCCGAACCCGCGCCGATGACAGCAAGGTCATATTCCTGTTTGTCGGTCGAACAACAATTGTTCATATTATTTTCCTTTCCGGGTGGTTGGTTGTGTATCGGTCTCGCAGCAAGCGCGCGCACGGGCTCGTTGTCGGTAGCCGTACAGTGCCAGGGCAATGAACAGGAGTAATCCGGGTATGAGGACATAGTCTATCCAGCCCAGCCATGCCGAGAGTCCAAGGGCCCCGAACGAGACAACAAGGATTGGTGTGAAACAGCAGATCACAGCAAAAATTGTTCCGACGATCCCGGTTTTGAAAATGGTGTTGCCACGCATTATTTAATCCCGCGCCTTGGCCGGATAACCGGCATTTGTCGAAGCGATCCCGATGGTTTCCACATTGGCGACTGACGGGTCGAAGGTGACAGTTGCGTTTTTTTTATCGAAGTTGACGTCTACGGCCTCTACGCCGGTGACGGCTTCCATCGCGGTTTTGACCGTCACCGGACACAGGGCGCAGGTCATGTTTTCGATGTCGAAAACGGTTGTTTGTTCATCCTGCGCTGTGGCGCTGGCAGCAAGCGCCGCAGTTGGGAGGTAGCCTCCCGGATATATGACAGCCAGTCCCAGGGCAAATGCCCCGGCCAGAATAATGCCTGTTCGTTTCATCTCGATTTCTCCTAATAGAACAGCGGTGCCCACCAGTTGATTGTCAGGGCCAATCCCACCAGCACGGTTGAGAACCACAGGGCGGCTTTGGTGATCAGTGCGGATTCCGGACGGGCGCAGTAAGACCCGTCGTCACAAGCTGGCTTGGTCTTGAAATAGACCTGCCAGAACCCCAGCCCGATAAATATCAGAGCCACCGTCGCGAAGAGTGGTTTGTAAGGTTCAAGAGCCGTCAGATTGCCGATCCAGGCCCCCGACACCCCCAGCATCAGAAGCAGGAGTGGTGCGACACAGCAGGCGGATGCAAGAATGGCTCCGACCACTCCACCAGTTGCAAGCAGACCTCTTTTTGTCTGCTTCCCGTCATCCGACAACAGGTCGTCCGATTTGATATCGTTCATGTGATTTACCTCGAATTCGATTCGCAGTTAAGATACAGTCTGTAGCTGCTACAGATTAAAGAAGGTTTTGATCACATGGACGATCACAATTCCGGGAGGCGACTAAAGCGAGCAGAATTGTCGAAGGTGACAGGCTGTCATCTTGAAACGATCCGCTATTATGAAAAGACCGGCATGATGCCCGATCCGCGGCGCAGCAAAACGGGTTACAGGCTGTATGACGAAACACATGTTTCCCGGTTGCGGTTTATCCTGCGCGCCCGTGATCTGGGTTTTTCGATTGAAGATATCCGGGGGTTGCTGACTCTTATAGATGGTCAGTTGCAAACATGTTCGGAGGTCAAACAGCGTACGGAAAGCCATCTTGCTGACGTGCGCACAAAAATTGATGACCTGAAACGGATCGAACAGGTTTTGGCGGAAACGGCAGCTCAATGTTCAGGAAAAGATGTGCCTGAGTGCCCTGTTCTGGAAGCCTTGTTCCACGTTTGAAGTAGTAGCTTGTGAGTTCGGCTTCATCAAAAGGACAAAGAGGCCAGTTATCAATTTTTACAACATTGTCAGCATGCCAACAAATGAAGTAAATTTCAATTATTCCCAAATCCTTGAGCTAAATATCAACAAAAACTTATGATGGAATGCCAGATTACAAAAAAGGATACGCCCCAAGTAATATATAAAATAGGAAGTATTTAGCAAGATAAACCAAAAAAGTTTCTGTTTATATAATTAAATCGGCAAGAGTAAAATATTGGTTTTTCGGTTTGTTCCACAGTAAAACCCCTCTACCTCTTATGCGTCTCTTTATCATTGATCCCAGAAAGAACGCCACATTCCTCTACATCCCGTCCATCTTTGCAACTTTCTCTTAGTGAAACGAGTTGTATTTCTAGCGCTTGTAGAGTGGCAATCTGTGATTGCACATGAGATATGTGATCATCAAGTAAAACGTTGACCGCATTACAAGGCTGATGAGGCTCATCCTGATGCTGCTGTAGTTCGGAAATCTCCGCCAGAGATAGACCCAGAATTCTGCAGCGACGGATAAATCTCAACCGTTGACCATGCTTTTTGGTATAGACGCGGTAGCCGTTTTCTCTCCGCCCTACCGACGGCAATAGGCCCTGCTGTTCATAGAAGCGGATTGTTTGTGTGTCGATCTCTACTAACCGTGCCAACTGACCAATGCGCATTTGTCCTCTCCACCCTATTGACCTTATAGTTACTATATAGTTTTGAATGGTAACACTGTAATTTAAAGTGGAACCATGTCATGAGTATATTCTGTGATAGCCTTTCTGGTAGTGATGCACCTCCGCCATCGAATACCGATGAACCGAACGCCTTCGAAGCATCAGAGCAATGGATCAGTATTTATGCAGTGCCAAAAATGGACTGCCCGTCAGAAGAACGAATAATCCGCCTCGCCCTGAATGGCCTTAAGGAGATTCAGACCTTGTCCTTCGACTTGTCGAACCACCAGTTGGAGGTCGTACACAATGGCGAAGTTGCCGCTATCACTACAAAGTTGGAGACCTTGGGGCTAGGCGCTACGCTTCAGGAAAGCACCGCAGCCGATCCAGAGACCATCAAGACCGCCGAAGCCTCAACTACCTCTATCAAACAAGAAGCAGGCACCCTGCGCTGGTTGCTTGGCATCAATGCACTCCTATTTCTAATAGAAATGATTTCCGGCCTGGCAGCCCAGTCCACTGGCCTAATTAGTGAGTCTCTTGATAATTTCGCAGATGCGGCGGTATACGGGCTCGCCCTTTATGCTGTTGGGCATAGCATAAGAATGCAGGTGCGTGCCGCGCATCTTGCTGGTGTTCTGCAGCTAATTCTGGCTGTTGGAGCACTAGCGGAGGTGGTGAGACGCTTTGTATTTGGCAGTGAGCCTGAATCGTTGGTGATGATGGCTATCGCATTCGTCGCATTGATTGCCAATGCCAGTTGTCTGCTGCTCATATCCAAACATCGGGAGGGCGGGGCGCACATGAAGGCAAGCTGGATATTCTCGGCCAATGACGTGGTGATCAATCTGGGGGTCATCACCGCCGGCGTTTTGGTCGCGTGGACCGGGTCCAATTATCCGGACCTGATCATCGGCACCATCGCCGGGGTCATTGTACTGAACGGCGCCAAACGCATTCTGGCTATCAAGGGTTAAGAGCAGTGTCCGTTGCGGGCAAAAATCGCTCACGGCATGACCTATTGCCCATTTCTGGCGTACTTCCTGCGTCGGATCAGGCGATAAAATGTCTGGGGCAACAATCAATGGCCTATGGCGAGTCTGTTTCTGTACCCCGTTCTTTAATTGGGTGCAGACATGGAACACCTGTGCTGCATTCAGTTGCCAATTGAGAAAACCACCAACTCTTCTTCACACGAATCAAGCCGTGCCATGTGAAACTCGGTTTGCTGAAAGATGAAGGATACTTTGAAATGTTAATTCAAGTGTTCCAATTGACCTTACCACCCCAGCTATCAATTATTGTGATGCTGTGAGCTTGCCGTCAAATCACGATACGCATCCATCAATGGACGATCCACGGTGTCATGTTCCGTTCGCTCCTGATCAAGCTTTTCAAGGGCTCTTAGCATAAATTCGGCAATATCAAGCCTTTCGCAGCTGCAGGCATGTTTGAAAGCATGCAAAACTACATACTCCAATTGTTCATCACTTGAGGTCGTCATTTAATCGCTCCTTAATCCGGTATTGGGTAAGAGAGGTTCTTGCCGAGAAGAACTTCTCCTACCGGTACTTTGACGCACTCACGATCTAATAGAACTTTTCAGTTCTTTCTCAATCCAATCACGCGATCACAACATACGCATTACCGGCACAATTTTACGGAGCCGCAATGCATTTGTTAAAACAAAGACCGAAGACAACGCCATTGCGCCTGCTGCGAGAACAGGAGTGAGCAGAATTCCAGAGAAAGGATAAAGCAGACCTGCAGCAACAGGGATAAGTGCGGTGTTATAGCCAAAAGCCCAAAACAGATTTTGCTGAATGTTTCGCATCGTCCGGTTGGATACTTCAAAGGCATTGATGACGCCGCCAAGATCGCCAGACATCAGAACAATATCTGCCGACTCAATTGCCACGTCAGTGCCTGTGCCTATCGCGATCCCAACATCGGCATGAGCGAGAGCAGGTGCGTCATTAATACCGTCACCAACAAATGCAATCTTCCGCCCCTCTCCACGAAGATCATTCAAGGCCGCAACCTTGCCGTCTGGCAACACTCCAGCAACTACATGATCAATTCCAGTTTCCTCTGCAATTACCTGTGCAGTCTCAAGACTGTCACCTGTTATCATTGCGACTTTCAGGTCAAGGCTGTGAAGCGCTTTTATCACGTCCCTGCTTGAAGGCTTTACAGGATCTGACACTCCGATAACAGCAGCAACCTGTCCGTCAATTGCTGCGTACAATGCTGTTCGCCCGTTTCGTGAGAGCTTTTGAACAACTGCAGGAAAATCTTTGAGATCAATCTGTTCTCGTCGCATCAGGCGTTCAGTTCCAACTAGGACAGTTGCATCATCAACCTTTGCTCGGACGCCGTAACCAGTGAATGAGGTGAAATCTGTAACTGGTTGGTCTGCGTCAATATTCTCACGGCGCGCCGTAGATACGATTGCGTTGGCAATCGGGTGTTCCGATCTGGCTTCAACAGCAGCTACATACCTTAAAACTTCAAGTTTTGTGAAGCCTTGAGCAACCACAAAATCGGTTACCTCTGGCCGCCCTTCCGTCAAAGTACCAGTCTTGTCGAGCGCAACGATCTGAACGGAACGAAGTTCCTGAAGTGCGTCTCCCTTGCGAAACAAAATACCCATTTCAGCTGCACGACCTGTTCCAACCATGATGGAGGTTGGTGTGGCTAACCCCATTGCGCAAGGACAGGCTATTATTAGAACAGAAACACCTGCCACCAACGCCATTGTAACGGCTGGCTCAGGACCGAACAAAAACCATGCCAAGACACTTAGTGCAGAAAAAAACATGACTGCAGGTACAAACCATTGAGTTACGCGATCAACCAGACTCTGAATGGGAAGTTTGGTGGATTGGGCTTCTTCAACCATCCGAATTATTTGCGATAATGTTGTGTCTTCACCAACACGAGTTGCGCGAAAACTGAAGCCTCCTGCACCATTCACGGTTCCTCCTGTGACTTTTGAATCAGCTTGTTTGGCAACAGGAATTGGCTCGCCCGTTATCATGCTCTCGTCAATATGACTGTTTCCCTCAACAATTACACCATCAACCGGGATTCGTTCACCCGGGCGCACTATAATAACATCGCCAACTTGAAGGTCATCAACAGGAACAATGACGCTTTCGCCATCGCGTTGTACTCGTGCTTCTATAACTTGAAGTCCCAGAAGTTTTTGGATCGCCGCTCCAGTCCTCCCCTTTGCACGGGCTTCCAGAAAACGGCCAAGCAGGATGAGAACAATGATGACTGCTGCGGCTTCGAAATATACTGCGCGAACTTCCACAGGTATAAGTTCAGGAAGAAATGTGGAAACGGTAGAGAATATATAAGCCGCTCCCGTTCCGAGTGCGACCAGACTGTTCATATCTGGAGAACCTTTCAGAAGAGAAGGGACACCTCTGATGAAGAAGTATCTGCCCGGCCCGGCAAGAATTGCTGTTGTTAAGATAAATTGCAGCGTCCAGTAAGTTTGCTGCCCGATCGTGCTTTCGATAACATTAGCAAGTTCCGGGATGATATGACCGCCCATTTCGGTCAGAAAAATAGGCAGAGTTAGCAAAGCAGCCCAAAGCGTACGGTAGGCTATTTCACGCGCAACCTGTTTATTCTTGATAGAACTGTCCGTTGTTTCTTTGATCTCAGATGGATAACCGGAAGCAGTCAGTTGGGAGGACAATTCAGTCGGAGAGACAACATTCTGTAGGAATTTCACCGCTACAGTCTCAGCTGGAAGGTTGACGGCTACGTCTATTACGCCGGTGACTTGGCCAAGCGACTTTGAGATGCGATTAACACAAGAGGCGCATGACATTGAATTCACACTTAGAGTTACGTTGCCATATTGGGGGGCATAACCAAGTTTCTGAAGCGCTTGAGCAATCTCGACAAGCCTTTGCGCCTTGTCGACCTTCATTCGGGCTGTCTCATTCGCCTGATTGACCGATACTTCTCCGACACCTTTCATCGCGGATAGAGTTTGCTCGATTCTTGCTACGCAAGAGGAGCAGGTTATGCCATCAAGTTTTATTTGCACGTGATTATGGTTTTGCATCTGAACCTCTGATTGTCTGCTGTTTAAGCAAGTATCAAGGCTCCAGTCACTGGAAGGTCAAGTATTTTGTTCGAAGTGTCTCACACGACGTGTACTTTGCTGTTTTCTTCCAATTTTTCGGCAAAAAATAGCGCGCACAAGTCACTGCTAAGAAAGCCATTAAGTGTTGGAAGGTTCTTCCTGGCCCGTCAACCAATGCGCCCCAAAAGCGGGAATGTTTCCAGCAGCCAGAACGCAAAGGCGGACATATAACCGGTCATCATCGCCGTCCCCATAGCAATCATGATCAAGGCCGCCGCTGCACGGAGATAACGCCCAAAGCGTCCTATGGATTTCAATCTGACAGACAGACTCTCGGTAAGCAGTGCTGCCAAGAGAAACGGCACACCAAGCCCCACGGAATATACGATCAGCAAAGCAATACCATCGCTGACAGTTGCCGACGCGGCGCTGACAGTCAGAATGGCACCGAGAATAGGGCCAATGCAGGGCGTCCACCCGAACGCAAAAGCAAGCCCAAGCACATATGCCGAAGTCACACGCCCACCAGGCAGATCAAGATGAAAGCGTGCTTCTCGCATCATCCACGCCGGACGGAGCGTTCCCAGCATGAACAGCCCGAACAGAATGACAATGCCGCCACCAATCAGATTCATCTCGAACCGGTACCCGAGCAGGACCTGACCAAGTGCTGTTGCACTGGCCCCCAGAAGGACGAAAACCGTGGTGAAGCCCAAAACGAAACACAGGCTGAAACCAAGAGATGACAATCGACCAACTCGGATTGCCTCCGTTCTGGTCGAAAGAGAGGCACCACCCGCGATATAGGAGATATATCCGGGAACCAGAGGCAGCACGCATGGCGAGAGAAACGATATGAGGCCTGCGGCGAACGCGCTTATTATGCCGATATTGGAAAGTTCAGGCATTAATCTGTATTCCGTAAAATCAGGAACCAAGTATTCAGAGAACAGGAAGGTCAGCTAACCAAACAGTGCTAAGCCTATCTTTGTTCAGGGCTCTTTTCCTACTTTTGAGAACCAGTCTGTTAACTGATCGAGCCACCCCTTTTCAACAGGCGGCTTTGGGGGGTGGACAGCGTTTGTCAATCCGTTCACGTAAAGGATCAGATTCATCTGATTGAAACTCGTGCCGTGAAAAATACCGGCATGGCGGGTATTCCGATCGATAATATGAATCATCGGCGCAGACCCGTCACGCTGGCTCAATTTGGCGAATTTATCGGCAACAGTTACAGCACTGATATCCGAAGACGGCATAACAGGCCGCCAGTTCACCAGATCCCAAGAAGGAGTATCTGAAAAATCTTCGGAATGAACGGTAATGAACGTGACCATTTCCCGCATCGGGCTAATATTCAGCCTCGCCTGAGAGGACGCCAGTAGGGTTTGCTGTTCTGCACAGGCTGCACCACAATCCCTTGGCACAAAACTTAAAATAAGTATCTGATCATCAAGGTCGCTCAAATTAAAGCGACCTTGATTTTGGTTAAAAAGTTCTATCTCTGGAACCTTTCCGGTGTTTGTCACCTCAAAATATGGCTCTTTATCCGCCATCACCTCGTCAAGGTGTTCACCGGGATGATTCGCAAAAGCTGGTGAGGCCGTCAACGCCAGGATCAAAAACAACCACCGGATCATTCTGTTTCCCCCTGCGGCCCGGCGGCAGCTATGCCAAGAATGGCGACGTCAATGCTAATCTCGCCTGCGTTTTCAAAGCGCAATGTCATGGGAAACTTCTCACCTTCACGGAGTTTTTCATGCAATCCCGTCAACATGAGATGCATTGCCCCCGGCGCCAGAGTGACCGGGCGGTTGGCCGGAACATCCAGAGCCATGACATGTCGCATCCGGCGAACATCATCGACCGTGACGACATCATGTATCATCACATGGTCGGCCACAGCTGTGGTGATTTCCAGAAGGCGGTCGGTCGCAGCGCTTGTGATCGTAAGATATGCCACACCCGGACGGGATGTCAGAATCGTGGCACGTGCCCAGGCGTCAGATATTTCGACAAGGTTTCCGGCAGAAACCGGTAGTGCTGATAGCAAGGTCATGACGAGGGCGATGGCTGTTCTTTTCATATTGTACTCCCATTCATGATCGCGAGAATCCGGATTGCCATGTCTTCTGCCGGCTGATCTCCTTCACGAAAGACAGTCAGGTAACGCCCATCCGGTGCCATCAGATAAAGATGCCCGGAATGGGCCATCAAATAGCCGTCCGGTGCTGTATCGTCGTCCAACTTTTCGTAATAGACCCGAAAAGCCTCGGCGGCTGCAGCGACATCCTCCTTACTACCGGTCAATCCGATCAGCGCCGGATGAAAGGCCTCGACATATTCAGCCATGACATCAGGTGTATCGCGTACCGGATCAATTGTAATGAATATCGGTGCCACACGGTCGGCTTCGGATTCCATTCGGTCAAGCGCATCCGCCATATAGGCAAGTGTGGTCGGACAAACATCAGGGCAGTGTGTGAAACCAAAAAAGACAAGTTGCCAACGCCCCGGAAAGCTTGCTTCGGTCACACGGTTTCCCTGATGATCGGTCAAGGAAAAATCAGAGTGAATGGCGGCTTCTCCCGTCCCTTCGGCCCCCGACGACATTTGCTTGCGGTCGGAAGCCTGGAAGATATATGCGCCGCCAAAGAGCAGGGCAGCAAGAACAACCATCCCCCATAATATAGAACGGATGAAACGTAACCGGTTGAAATTATGCGATGTCATGAAACGATCCCGTAGAAAATCCCGCCCGGGTATTTGTCCCGGGCGGGTGTCATGTCACGATGTTATTTGTCGGAAGGCTTCGGCATTTGATCGGTCATTGCAGCCATCATTTCAGTACACTGCTCCATCATCGGACCCATCTGGCTCATCATCTTCATCATACCCATCATGCCCTGCATATCCCCCATGCCGGAATTGCCGTCATGCTCCATCATCGGGGATTGCATGTCCGGAGTTTGGGCTTCCTGGGCATAAAGGGCTGTTGTCGCCAGTCCCGCGACCATCATTGTGGCAATAGCGGTGAGTTTGATTGACTTACGCATCTTTAACATTCCTTTCGGTTGTGGACTCATGTCCCGACTGCGGAGTTAAAGACGCTATATTTGCGCCTGATGCAGCCGGGGACCTTCCGGCCTCATTGCCGGGAAGACTGTTTTTCGGGATTTCATCGGAGGAAGGGGCGATATCGCTGGCGCTCTTTTTCGACGAACAGGCCTTTTTGTTCATGCATAAACCCAGCGCACACATCGCTACGCACGGCAGAACGGAGAGGAGCAAAGGCGCGATGCCGGCGGCAACCAGCCAGCTCCAGTTAAATGCAAGTCCGGCGACAAGTGCGGTTCCTGCCAGCACGAGCAAACCGCGACGTCCCTTCAGGTAGTATCGAACGGCATGAACCACGTCATGTCCAAGCGAGGTATTGCCGGATTTGGTCCGTTGTATTTCAGTCATAGGGGATCCTTCCTCAATCGGTGTAGATGTGGGTTTCAAGAAATTTTATCATCTCTGCTGTCGCCCATTCGGTCGGTCCGACAAGTCGACCAAGCTCGCGGCCGTTCCTGTCAATCAGAAGCGTCGTCGGTAAACCGGGGATACCCAGAGCCGTCGTGGTTTTCATGGTTGGATCGATGAAGAAGTCCAGATTCCGGATACCGATTTCGGTATAGAAATCCTGCACGACATCCACTCCGGCCCGGTCGATCGACAAGGCAACGACTTTGAACTCCGAACTGCCGAGTTCGGCCTGCAGGGCATCCAGAGTCGGCATTTCCTCCCGGCATGGAACACACCAAGTAGCCCAGACATTCAGCAAGACGACCGTTCCCTCGAAATCACTCAATGTCATGGGTTGACCTTCGACGTTTTCGAACCCGAACTCGGGAAGAGGCCGGGGAGCATCATGCATGACAAACGAGCGCTGTTGACTCTGCCTTACATTGTCCGCTGCCTGATCGGTGACATTCTTCTCGTTGCGTAACGAAACTATGGTCAATGTGGTAACAACCACCAGTATGATGCCAGCGGCAAACCCCACTTTCAGGTTCATATGCACTAAGAGGCTCTTCATCGAGGTGCCTCCGCAGTTCCGGCACCTGAGGCCTCATTACGCAATTTTTCGACCCTTGGCAGAATGGTCTCGGCCATCACTTTTTCCGTCACCGGCCCGACATGCTTGTATGCAATGTTCCCTTTCGCATCGACAACGAAGGTCTCGGGGACGCCATAGACGCCCCAGTCGATCGCCACACGTCCATTAATATCCGCGCCGGTTCTCGTATAGGGATCACCAAGACTATCGAGCCATTCTGCAGCGTCGTCAGGTTGATCCTTATAGTTCAGGCCATGCAGTGGGACGGTGCCGTCGCGAGCCAGTTTCATAAACACGGGATGCTCTTCGCGACACGCAACACACCAGGAGGCAAAAACATTGACCAGCGACACCTCACCTCTGATATCTGTACTCGACAAACCTTGTGTTCGACCTTTTACCGGTGGAAGGTCAAATTCCGGGACCTGTCTACCCAACAGGGCAGAGGGGAGTGTGTTGGGATCAAGAGTTAATCCCTTCGCTAGGGCCACACCCAATATCAATGCTATGCCAAGCGGTAAGAAATAGATCAGCCGGTTGAACCGTTTCTGCGGGCGATGTTCTTTGGGGACTGCAATCATCTCGCCCTCCCGTCTTTAAGATTGAGATTGTGCTGGAATTCGCGTTCTTCGTCCGACCAGACACTCTTGATATAACCGAGTACCGCGATGATCTCCTCATCACTCAGCACATCCTCAAATGCAGGCATATCGCTCTCATACCCCGGCACGACAGCGCCAACCCCGAACTTGGTGATCGCAAACAGTTCCTGATCGCTATGGCGCCATGTGTGGCCACTGGCATCGTGTGGCGGCGCGGGCATCCGCCCGGTGTCAAGGCGGCGCTTCCAGTTTTTCTGCCCCTCAAGATTTGAGCCATGACACGATGCGCAAAATTCAACATAGTCATCCTTGCCCAGTGCTATCTGTTCCGGAGTGAGCGGCTTTTCGAGAAAAGTCAGATTCTCGGGCTTCGCGCTGGCATCCATCACGCCGAACAACAAAGCCATGCCGACGCCAGCCATTAATCCGGTGACCATTGATCCGGGCGATACCGCACTCATTTCCCGCCCCGAAGATATTTAAACAACGCGAGAACGCTCATGATCAGGATCGCAAGGATCAGAAGAAACACAAGACCGCCTCCTGCCATCATCAGCATCATCATCGGGCCACCCATCATCGAACCATCCATCATCTGTCCAAAACACTCATTCATTGGCGTAAACGGCAATGCCGTCCTCTCCGAACGCATAGGTTTTCAGCGTCCCGGTTTTTTCACGTGCCATGCCCGGCGCATTTGGTGGCATGCCGGGCAGCGTGATACCCGTTATATCCGGGCGTTCATCAAGCATCCGTTCAATGATCTCGGCGGGAACCAGCCCGCTTACGACATATCCGTCAATCTCGGCCAAATGGCAGCCCAGCCCTTGCTCCGGGACACCGGCGGCAACGGATCGCTTGTCGAAATCGCGATCATCGACACGGGTAACCTGATATCCATTGGTCTCAAGATATTCGCCATAGGCATCACAGCATCCGCAGTTCGGGTCCCGATAGATTGTGATCGATTTGCTTCTCTCACCAGCTACTGTCACGTTCGTTTGCGCCTCTCCTTTTCCCGGAGCAAACATTGTAAATGCAGCACTTCCGGCAACAGCCAGAATCGCAACACCTGTCACAATCACTAATTTTCTCATCTGTTTCTCCATCATCATATGTTCGCAATGGCGGTCCACGTCCTGCCACCGTCTGGGCTTTGTAAAACCCCGTCGTTATTCACAATTACGAGATCATCAGCGCGTAGCGGATGAACCGCGAGTGCTGTTGCGATAACTTCTGAACGCTTTAACCAGGTGACACCCGCATCCTGCGATTGCCAAATTCCGGATGGCAATCCGGCATAAAGTGTGGCCGGTCGCGATACCGCACTGACCAGCGCACTCACAGGTTCACCCTCAGGTAAGGGTACTTTGGGAGTTGCCTGCTTTCCGGACGCAAGAGCATCCATGGCATCGCCCGGCTGAACATCCTGCCAACGGCAGAAACAATCCGGCACACGCGTTACACCGGTATCGGTTCCGGCATATAGCCAGATCCCACCCATTCCGGTTGCCAGATCGACTGAAGACAGTGCTGTCAGATCTCGCTCGGCATTCGCTAACCATGGCCGGTCCATGACAAACACCCATGACTGACCAGCATCATCGCTCTGCCATAAGCCGTCACCGCGAATGGCGGCATATATGGTATCTGGGTTTGTCGCCGCAGTTGTGATGGCAGTGACTGCCGCTTTTGGCAGTCCTTGCCCACGTACGTCCCAACTTTTCCCGCCATCTACAGACAGAACAATCCTGCCGGTATCCAGACCACCAATAACTCGGCCCGGCCGTTCCGGATGTGTTGCAAGTGTGAGAATGGAACCTGCCGACATCTCCGGCAATGTTATCCAGTTTCGATCCCTATCGCGATACAGAAGCAATGACCCGCGTGCAATAATCAGCGCATTGCTATCAAAAGCAATTGCACTGTTTGAGCTTTCACTAACCGCGGCAAGGGTTGTTGCTGGCAACAGGTAGAGGCCAGCACATGTCACGAGACCGCGAAGCAGCGCACGTCTGGAAACAGAGCCCGCGACTATGGTATTTCTTTTCATATGCAAGTTTCTCAAGGAGTTGGAGCATCAGAACGTAATCCGAATCCCGCTCACAATGATCCTATAAGGTTTGATCTTCAGAGGCCGGGCACCAGTAAAAGCGGGACGCTCAAGGCCGGGGCGGATTGCCGCCTGCTCGTTGAGTGAAGCTGAAGCTATGCTTTGGTGCATGTCGCGACTGCGCCAAGAAATACCGACCAAAGCCGACATTTTGGCACCCGTAGATCGGAAAACATGATTTCCAACCTTGTCTGAAGAAGCTGTAAGGCCCACAACAAAAATTGCGGGCACGAAGCATGTCATGAGAAATCGCGGTGATGCCCCATGACACTGATATCCTCAAACCAAAACGGATTAAGGAGATATCAGTTCAGAGTGTTGGTTCTGGGAGGGAATGGATCGGGAGAGTTTGAGCGGCCGGTAAGGCTGCCTGTCGGCCCGAAATGCTCGACTGAGGCGAGTGCAGGTATTGCAACTTGTACAGGCGAAATTGCGATAGTTGATACCTGAGGGCACGCAATATCGCAGTCCGGCATGATGTCGCCGCTGCCAGAACAATCCTGACAATTGTCCATTGCCAATTCCGCCATCGGCATCCCGACCTCCATAACAGCAGCATTGACCGTCTGGAAACTTGTCCCGACGGCAAAAGCAGCTATCAAAAGTATGGTCAAAAACCTGATGCGATTGAGCATGGTTTACTTCTATCCCAAGGATGCGATGCTGTCTATATCGAACTACAGTAAATCCTATTGCTGCACCTCTGTGCCCATATCCAGAGACTAGGAGAATTGTTGGGTTACGCAGCATTTAATAGGATTTGATTGTGCTTCATCTATAAATTGATTGTTAGCAAGTCATACCCGCAGATTAGTGAATAACTCAGCACAACAGGTTGTTCATCTGTAGCGCATAACGTGATTTCATGGCGACGAATGCAGTAATCTATTGTTTTCACCTTGCTGATGGCTCAAGCAGCAGATGTAAATTCGTGAAATAGTCTGTCTTTGCCACAATATTGCCACTTGACGAAACCGGGGGAGCCCGATATTGCGTATGTTGCAATGCATCACTAAGGAACGTTCCGTGCGCATTCTTTCCTGCTTTCTTGCAATCGCGATAGCCATGACAGTTCTGCTGTCGGGGGTTGAGGGTGTGCAAGCAGGTTCGGGACATGGCCATGACAATCATCACGGCGTCATGATCGATGTTTCTGATAGCTCGCAACATGATCGACGTGACATGCATGCGGATCTTTGCGGTATGGCGGTTTGCGGCCCGTTCGTTAAAGAAGTAGAAGGTGTTCTGTCTTCCAGCCCAACGGTGCTTGCGGTAACATACTGGTATCAGGACCTGACTTTGACTTCCGCAGGTTTGGACGTTAGAGCCAAGCCTCCGCGTTCCTGAGATATTTCAGATTTTCCGAACATCCCTTTGCCTGGTTCAATCACTGTTCCTCGAATGAAACAGCGTTTTGCCTGAATTACAGCAGCGCAGACTGTTGTCGTGATTGAACATGGGACGAGGGCCTTCTTACTGAATATCTATTAGGAGCATATACATGCCCAACTTCAAGAATTCCCTTATGCGTCGCGTTAGCGTTTCAACCTTTATTCTTGGCGCGCTTGTCGGTCTTCAGTCACCTGCCTTTGCGGGTGCGGGTCATAGTGGCGGTCATAATGACGGTGCATCGGAAATCGGGGCACCAGGCGAGATATCTGATGTGCGGCGCACCATCAGAATCACGATGGAAGACAATTTTTACGACAAAGAGAAAATTATCGTCCGAGGTGGCGAAACAGTTCGTTTTCTGATCGAAAACAAGGGTGAATTCGTTCATGAATTCAACATTGGAACTGCAGCAATGCATGCAGATCATCAGGAAGAAATGATGATGATGATGGAACACGGAGCCCTTGAAGTAGACAAAATCAACATGGACATGATGGAAATGGACATGGGGAACGGTAAAACCATGAAGCACAACGACCCGAATAGTGTGCTTTTGGAGCCGGGTGATTCTGCAGAGGTGATCTGGACTTTCCCCAAAGATGCGGAACTTGAGTACGCATGCAACGTGCCAGGCCATTATGAAAGTGGCATGGTTGGGAAAGTACGCCTGCAGTAATCACTGCTTTTGGGGCTTGTGCCAGAGGGAAACCCTACCTATCCCCTCGGGCGCACCCGGCTCAAAGGATATCAAAAAATGAACAAGTTTCTTGGTAGTGCCCTTCTCGGTGCGCTAAGCGTTATTGCTGTGTCATCAGTAGCGAACGCAGCAACATATGACCTGTCAGTCGACTACGTAACAATCGACACAGGGGAAATGAAAACAAAAGCAATTGGCTATAACGGATCTTCGCCCGGCCCGACCTTGCGCCTGAGAGAAGGTGAAGAGGCCGTTATCAATGTGACTAATAATCTTGATGAAAGCACGTCCATTCACTGGCATGGTTTGATCCTCCCCTATCAGATGGATGGCGTACCTGAGATCAGTTTTCCGGGAATTGCTCCTGGTGAAACATTCACATATCGCATTCCAGTCTCGCAAAGCGGTACCTACTGGTTCCACAGCCATTCCGGTTTTCAGGAGCCGGACGGAGCGTATGGTTCGATCATTATCGAACCCAAAAAGCGAGAACCGTTCAAGTTCGACCGGGAGTATGTGGTTGTCCTGAAAGACAAGCACCCGCATTCCGGCGCACGTATTTTGCGCAACCTCAAAATGATGCCCGATTATTATAATCGCAACCAACGCACCCTTGGCGATTTCATCAGTGATGTCTCTGAAAATGGCTTCGGTGCGACGTTGTCGGAACGTGGTGACTGGGGCAGCATGCGCATGATGCCGACCGACATCGAAGATGTTCAGGGATTTGTCGGTCTGATCAACGGAAAGTCACCAGAGCAGAACTGGACAGGCCTGTTCAAGGCCAATGAACGTGTGCGCCTGCGCTTCATCAATGCATCTGCCATGACTTACTTCGACGTCCGCATTCCGGGACTTGAAATGACTGTTGTGCAGGCCGACGGCAACAACGTTCAACCGGTCAAGGTTGATGAATTCCGCATTTCGGTTGCAGAAACATACGACGTGATTGTTCAGCCGACAGCTGAAAAGCCGTATGCAATCATGGCCGAATCAATGGGACGCTCGGGTTATGCATTCGGATCGTTGTCGCCGCAAGAAGGGTTGAAAGCTGAAATGCCAGCCAGACGCATGGACGCTCCGTTGCTGACAATGGCGGACATGGGAATGGATCACGGTAGCATGGCCGGAATGGATCATTCTTCGATGGGCAGTGGTAACGAGAACGGTATGGCTGGAATGGACCATTCGAATATGGCCGGAATGGATCATTCTCAGATGGGAATGTCCAAAGATGATCCCTTCTATGCCGCTGGAAGTGGTTTGACACCAAAAGCAGCCAATGGCGGAAAGTTCCTCTCCTATGCCGACCTGAAGGCACAGAAGCCTTTGTACCCTGAACGGCCTGCAACGCGTGAAATTGAACTGCGCCTTACCGGAAACATGGAACGCTATACGTGGTCAATCAATGGCGTCAAATATGAAGATGCAGAACCTATCCGCTTGAAATATGGCGAACGGGTGCGCTTCAAGTTCGTCAATGAGACCATGATGTCACACCCGATGCATTTGCACGGGATGTGGTCAATCCTCGATACTGGCAACGGTAAATGGGATCCGGTTAAACACACCATCAATATCAACCCTGGCATGACCGTTTATTCGGAAACCGAAGTTGATGCACCTGGGCAATGGGCTTTCCACTGTCACCTTAGCTATCACATGGCTTCTGGCATGTTCCGAAAAGTGGTTGTAGAGGGCGGTCCAGCCGTCGCGGCACTTGAGAATGGAGTTCAATAACAATGAAAACACTAACTTTGGCCGCGATTGGTGGTGGTGTTCTTTCCACGATCCTGTCCTTCTCGTTCACTGCCAAAGCAGACAATCACATCTTTTATGGCATTCAAATGGAGCAGTTTGAATACCGCTCTGGTGACGAAGGGGAAAATCTTTTCGTTTGGGATGGTGATGCATTTGTTGGCACCGATGAACTGAAGTTACGTTGGCAAGGCGAAGGCGAGCGTGATCTCAAAAACGACCTTTACGAAAACTTCGAGAACAGACTGGTCCTGCAAACACCAATCAGCGACTTTTTCGATGCCAAAGCCGGTATTCGTCTGGATACGCCAAGCACAACAGATCGTTGGTATGGAACCGTTGGAATCATGGGGCTTGCTCCTCAATGGTTTGAAGTCGACGCTGATCTGTTTGTCAGCGAGACCGGAGACGGCAGTGCGCGGCTTGATGTTGAGTATGAAGGCTTGCTGACCAATCGTTTAATCCTCACACCTTCGCTTGAGCTGAATGCTGCGTTCTCTGACGATCGCGAGATTGAGGTCGGACGCGGGTTTTCAAGCGCAGAGATCGGACTGCGGCTTAGCTATGACCTCATCGACCGTGCCGTTGCACCGTATATCGGGGTTGCCTATGAGCGGAAACTCGGCAAAACCGCAGACTTTGCAAAAGATGACGGCGAAGATTACGAGGCAACTTACCTCGTAACCGGTCTCCGCCTTCTTTTCTAAGCATCACACGACAGGGAGGACTTTCCTCCCTGTCTGTTTTGCCGAACCTTCTCAAGGAACCTAACTACAATGATGGAAATCGTCCACGATATGGGGCATCGCTTGACGCACTACATATCAAGCGATGCACACTGGTGGGTTCATCTTGTATTCCATTTGGTGGTGTTTGGGGTGCCGGTTGCGCTAATTATTATTCTCAGCGCGACGGGATACAGGGCTTTAAGACGCCGCAGATCTGTTCTTGCGCAACAGGCTCAAAAGCCCTCGGCAAAGAGCGGAACAGCGCTCCTGCAGTACATATTCAGAGCTTCATGGAAGCGGCAGATAAAACTGGGGCTACTGGCGACGGCCTCTTTGCCGGCTCTTTACATGAGCCTCGAGCTTCCGAAGTTGATCATCAACAACGCCATTGAGTCAGGACATTTTCCAGTTACCTATTTAGGAATGGAGTTCTCTCAAACGATGGCTTTACTTACTCTCTGTCTGCTTTTTTTATTGGCGATTGGCGTGCATGGCTGGCTGAAATATCAGGTTAATTTGCAATCCGGTGCGCTGGCAGAACACATGTCACGCCGCCTACGGCTTGATATTTCAAAATTCAGCTTTCGAAAGCCATCCCCCAAAGGAGGGGAATTGATTCCGGTTATTGTGCAGGAGGTAGAGCCCGTAGCTGGATATGCTGCAGAGTCGATTGTGCTGCCTTTGTTACAAGGCGGTACATTCCTGACGATTCTGACTTTCATGCTCGTGCAAGATTTGGTTTTGGGCATCGCCGCAACCGCACTGTTGCCGCTTCAGATTTTTGTCATCCCCAGATTCCAGAAGAAAATTAATGCTTTGTCTCGAACGCGGCTGAAGGAAGTCAGAGTTCTCGGCGAGAAGATAGGGAACATCTCAAACGATAACCAGCCAGGTGCCCGGGATATTTACGGGTCATACAAGCGACTTCACGACCTTCGTCTCTCTATCCACAAGAACAAGTTCGTCATGAAGTCTTTAAACAATTTCATATCACAGATGACGCCCTTCTTCTTTTACACAATTGGAGGGTATCTGGTGATAAAAGGCGATCTCACGCTCGGGGCTCTAATCGCAGTATTAACTGCATACAAAGACATGGGCGCTCCGCTAAAAGAGCTCTTTCGCTACTATCAGGCGCAAGCCGATGCTCACGTCAGATACTCCGAAATCAAACCTTACATCTCAAAGGAAATCAACAGTACGGACAACCGGCTTGCAGATGTAACGGTTCTGTCTGAAGTCGGTTAAAAAAAACGTCCCCTTAATTGAGGTAGGTCAACGTAACTCGATATTTAAGGGCATAAGTGTTACGTTACTGCCCAAAGGAAGTTTGATCAATGAATGCACAGCAAGCACTAATACGCGCCGTACTGATCCTGCTCGTCGGGATTAGCGCTATAATGCTTGCTCCCCATATTGCAGTCGCGTCGACTGGATCTTTTCCTGCGCATTCTGCAGAACTCAATGGTTTTGACGTTGAACACCAGCATGACCTGGCTTCGTGCTGCCCTCAGGTTTCTTGTCACTCCACATCAGCGGTCCTTACCGAGATTATCCTACCGGTTTCCGAGTTTTCTCCTGTACAGAACGGGATAGAAGAAGTGTCCCTTCAGCCGGTATCTCGGTCATGGATTTTCCAGCCTCCCATATCCTGATCCTCCCGAACAAATAGCGAATAACTGTTCTGGGTTCTGCACCTGCCGATGGCATGCGTACAGATCGAGCCTTGGTGTTCTGCACCATGCTGCTTTCAGACGGAACAGTCATACCTAAAGGTATTTATGGGATGGCGAAGAGAAATGGAAAATATTCTCAGTTGGTTGCTTTGGGGAGCCTTCATCATATTGATGATGCGCTTTGGTTGCGGTGCTCACATGTTTGGGCACAAAAAGCACACCCACAATAAGAAACAAGCGGACGGTCAGGCTGAGGCAATCCGATGGGAGCACCCTCAGTCCGCCGTTGACCCGGTTTGTCATAAAACTGTCGATCCGCGCATCGCCAAAACAGCCATTTATGGCGGTGAAGTATTCTACTTCTGTTCAGACACCTGTCGTTCGAAATTTGAAGTGTCGCCAGATACCTATGTCGATGGCAGCGCAATTAGCCGACAAACTCACGTATCGCCAAGCTAGTTCAGCGAAATCAATAGGCGGCAGCAACAGGACCAGGGTTGACTAGTTCCCTTGGTCTCACGTGTCTTCGAATATTTGATACATACGCATAAAACAAAGGCCCGAAGAAAATGAAAAAACAAATCAATTGGCCAAAGTATTTGGTTATCGGTTTTTTCGCAGTAGGGATCATCGCCATGACCCTGAATTCGTTTCTGCCCGGGAAAGATGACATCAAAGATCTTGAACTGACCGATAGCGGAATTGCGCTCCCCAGTTTCAGCAAGGAAGCCATGGTAGGAAACCAGCTTTTCGATATGAACTGTGTTGCTTGTCACGGAGGCAATGCAACAGGCACAGAGCAAGGCCCGCCGCTGATGCACAGAATCTACAATCCGGGACATCATTCAGATCGCGCATTCTATCTAGCTGTTCAAAACGGGGCAAAACAACATCACTGGCCCTTTGGCGATATGCCAGCCCAACCTCAGGTAAGTTCGGAACAGGTATCGCGGATCATTCGTTATATACGCGAGCTGCAGGAAGCAAACGGCATTATGTACCAACAACATCAAATGTGAGGCAGGGATGGATCATCAATCAGAATACAAGAAAAACAGTATCTCGCTCGTTGGCGCGATATCCATGGGCACCGGTGTTATGATCGGGGCAGGAATTTTTGCTTTAACGGGACAAATTGCCGAACTTGCAGGAAAGTGGTTCCCGTTGTCGTTCCTATTTGGCGCACTTGTCACTGCTTTTAGCGCATATACATATATAAAGATGTCAAATGCTTTCCCGTCCGCGGGTGGGATCGGAATGATCCTTCAAAAAGCATACGGGTCAGGAGCCATAGCAGGTGGCGCAGCATTACTGATGGCCTTTTCGATGGTTATCAACGAGAGTTTGGTGGCAAGAACATTCGGAACCTATGTCTTGCGCGCATTTGACTTGACAGAGCTTGAAGTTCTTATACCGGTCTTGGGTGTCTGCCTGATCATTTTTGCATACGCTGTCAACAGAGCTGGGAACAAATCGGTTGGTGTGTTTTCAATGGTCATGGCCACACTGAAGATCGGTGGAATTGCTTTGTTTGCAATTGCAGCTCTGTGGGCTGGTGGATATTCGTTCGAGCCGTCATCAACTGACGGCGCGAGTTTTCCTCTAGCCGGTTTTGTAGCATCAATTGCTCTTTCAATTCTAGCCTTCAAAGGATTCACTACGATCACGAATAGCGGCGCTGAAATCGTGAACCCTCACAAGAATGTTGGCCGTGCGATCACGTTCTCAATCCTGATTTGCGTTGTCGTATATATTCTCGTGGCGCTCGCTGTTGGCTCAAGTCTTGGCTTGGATGAACTGATAAAAGCCAAAGACTATGCCCTTGCCGAAGCCGCAGCGCCTGCATTGGGCCCTACCGGATTTTATCTGACTGTGCTGCTCGCAGTCGTTGCGACGGCCTCCGGTTTACTTGCAAGCGTGTTTGCTGTCTCAAGAATGCTCGCGATGCTGACTGATATGGAGATGATCCCACACAGTCATTTTGGAATGTCCGGTTCAATCAAAGACCACACGCTTGTTTACACGGTTGTCGTGGCAGCGCTGTTGACAATCTTTTTTGATTTAAGCCGGATCGCTTCACTTGGAGTGTTTTTCTATCTCGTCATGGATGTGCTCATCCACTGGGGATGTTTTAAGTATCTACGGCAGGAAATAGGTGCACGCGGCTTTGTTATGATTACAGCGATTGTCTTTGACATCATCGTATTGCTCGTTTTCGCCGGCATGAAATTGCAAAGCGACCCATCCATTGTTCTCATTGCAACCTTGATGATTGTTGCTGTGTTCATTTTTGAACGTTGGTTCCTGTCAAACCGGATAAACCAATCGGCCAAGGCGCACAGTCACGATCACTCAGGACATTGATAAACCGCAGTGACATTGAGGCATAACAGCAGGAAGCAGACCATGTCTGAGCATCATCATAAAAAGCACCAGCATAATCACAGAACGTCGGATCAAGCAGAACATGCAACCGATCCTGTTTGCAGCATGTCGGTCACGCTGGATTCCGATACACCACGCTCACCGTACGGCGATGAGACATATTACTTCTGTTCCCAGAAATGTAAGAGCAAGTTCGATAGCTCTCCTGAAAGCGTATTATCCGCAAAGGAAGAGACATCTGCTGCAAACAGCGCTTCGTCATCCGCTTCTCGCCGCTACACCTGCCCGATGCATCCGGAGATCATACGATCCGAACCTGGTTCCTGTCCGATCTGCGGAATGGCACTGGAACCGATGGATATACCAACAGAAAATGAGGAACCAAACCCCGAGATTCAAGACTTCAAAAAGAGATTCTGGTTAGGCGCAGCTCTTACGGTGCCGCTGATTGTCCTAACGATGGGGCCCTTTGTTGGTTTGGGTTTCATCCGAGAAATGATTGGAGAACGCGTTACTCTTTGGGTTGAGTTAATTCTTGGAACGCCTGTCGTCCTGTGGTCTGGCTTCCCATTCATGGTTCGTGGATGGAATTCTGTGGTGAACCGTTCTCTCAACATGTTCACATTGATCGGGATGGGTGTTAGCGCAGCTTATATATTTAGCGTCGTCGCAGTGATTTCTCCTGACATTTTTCCTGATGGATTCAGAGATGCACAGGGACATGTCGGTGTGTACTTCGAAGCTGCAGCTGTCATCGTTGTACTTGTGCTTCTTGGCCAACTGTTGGAATTGGGGGCTCGGGAACGAACCGGTTCGGCAATCAAGGCGTTATTGGGTCTTGCTGCAAAAACAGCCCGCATTATTGAAGATGATGGTTCTGAACGGGAAGTTCCTCTTGAAGATGTGACCGTCGGAATGAGCTTGAGAGTTCGTCCAGGTGACAAGATACCTGTCGATGGCGTTGTCGTTGAAGGACGATCGTCAGTTGATGAATCCATGATCTCGGGTGAACCCGTTCCAATTGAAAAGAATCCAGATGATGATGTAACCGGAGCAACAATCAACGGGAATGGCAGCCTGATTATCCAAGCCAAACGGGTTGGCAAAGATACTGTCTTGAGCCAAATCGTTGATATGGTCTCTAATGCTCAGCGAAGCAAAGCGCCAATCCAAAAGGTTGCAGACACGGTTGCAGGCAAGTTTGTGCCTGCTGTTATCCTGGTTGCTTTAGTTGCCTTCGTCGCTTGGGCCATCTGGGGACCAGATCCGTCATTGTCATACGGGCTTGTCGCAGCAGTCGCTGTTCTGATCATTGCGTGTCCTTGCGCTCTTGGTTTGGCAACACCAATGTCAATCATGACCGCTACCGGTCGTGGTGCGCAAATTGGTGTGCTCATTAAAAATGCAGAGGCCCTGGAGCGATTAGCGAAGGTCGATGTGCTCATCGTCGATAAAACCGGGACTTTGACAGAGGGTAAACCGAAACTAGCAGGTGTAATCGCTCAATCAGACTATCAGGAGGAGGAAGTTCTCTCTGTCGCTGCGGCGCTCGAAAAAGGATCCGAACATCCATTGGCTGACGCCATTGTTAGTGCTGCTCAGGAGCGCGGCTTGTCCCTTGATAAGGCAGAGGACTTTGAAGCTGTAACCGGTCAGGGCGTCACCGGAAAGGTGGATGGCAAGTCGGTTGCCCTAGGTAATAGTAAACTCCTTCAGACTCTCAATATCGATCATTCTGCTGTTGATAAAACAGCAAATGATCGGCGAGATATGGGGGAGACGGTAATGCATGTCGTTATTGATGGAAGAATTGCCGGGCTCATTTCCGTAGCCGATCCGATCAAGGACACGACGTTGGAGGCTTTAAAGGCGCTCAAGAAGCAAGGCTTCAGAATCGTCATGGCAACCGGTGACAACCAACGAACAGCAAAATCCGTTGGCAATAAACTTTCCATTGACGAGATTCGGGCCGATGTCTCCCCAGAAGACAAAGCCAATTTAATTATGGAACTCAAGGCTGAAGGCCATCAGGTAGCCATGGCAGGTGATGGCGTCAACGACGCCCCTGCTCTTGCTCAGGCTGATGTCGGAATTGCGATGGGTACGGGCGCTGATGTTGCAATTGAAAGTGCTGGTTTCACCCTCGTCAAAGGTGACTTGAGCGGGATTGTTAGAGCCCGAGAACTCTCGGAAGCAACGATGCGCAATATCCGGCAAAACCTCTTCTTTGCGATGGTCTATAACGCAGCCGGTGTGCCTGTTGCTGCGGGTCTGCTCTATCCGTTCTTTGGCATTCTCATCTCACCAATGTTTGCAGCTGCAGCCATGAGCTTATCCTCGGTATCAGTCATTGCGAATGCACTGAGGTTACGTCGAGCAAGTTACTAGCATCCCAATATTGACTGATTGGGCGAGGGGTGAACCAGACAAGGCTGACTTTAATACAGGACAGTTCACCCCTCGCCCATTTTAAATGACATACCATCCAGCACTCAGAACTTTAAATCTCTTCTGATCCGTTCCCAAAATTCATCTGTCGACTTTTTACACTTGGTAGCCAGAAATCTATTTTCATCGAATTAGTGTTGATGCACTTATCTTCTAACCACCTATATAATTTGACTGAACAGTTTTTGTGTGAACAAAAATAATAATATATTTGTATTTACTCTTTTAAATCAAAGCTCTGAATAATAACAAACTATATTAAATGTAATATAAACAATGACGGATGCGCGATCGCGCGTAGCGACGAGGCGAAAGCGCTGGGAATCAAAATGGGCCAACCTTTGTTCGAGATCCGCGACCTGGTACGTCGGCATAATGTGATCGTCAAATCGAGCAACTATGCATTGTACGGCGATATCAGCCGTAGAGTGATGACACTGGTTGCGAGTGAGGTGCCTGACAGCGCGATTTACTCGATTGATGAAATATTCATCGACCTCGACAATATGTCGATTAATCACGATCAATGGGCGCGTGATTTAAAGGCGAAGATCCTGCGTGAAACAGGCATACCGGTAGGTATTGGCATATCCACGACAAAAACGCTGGCGAAGATCGCGAACCGCTTGGCAAAGAAATCATTCAAAGCTGATGGCGTACTGATGCTGAAGGATCAGAAGTGGATTGATCTCGCCCTCGAACGAACCGAAGCAGGCGATGTCTGGGGCGTGGGCCGAAAATTCGCCCAAAAGCTCGCCAGCATCGGAATTACCACTGCCCTTCAGCTCCGCGACATACCGGATCAGGCAGCACGACAAATGATGACAGTGGGTGGCTTGAAAACCGTGCGGGAGTTGCGCGGCATATGCTGCTCGGATCTCGATGACAGCCCGGCACAGCGGGAAACTGTGTGCGTGTCCCGATCATTTAGCAAAGAAATTGACGACAGGGAAATGTTGAAAGAGGCGCTTTTGTCTTTTGCCGGTCGGGCCTGCGCAAAACTGCGTCGTCTGGAACTGGTGGCGTGCCGGCTTCAGCTTTTTATTCTGAGCAACCGCTTCAGAAGTGATCGACCACAATTCTCGAAAGGGTGCGAGTTGACATTAACCCCCGCAAGCAACGACACCCGGCAGATCTGCAAGCATGTCGGCGAGAATATTGGTCGGATATGGCAAAACGGCCTTCAGATAAAAAAGGCGGGGATTTTGCTGCTGGATCTGTGTCGGCCGGAAGATGCGCCCAGAGATTTGTTTTCAGGTTCATGCAGAACGGAAAACCCTCTCATGCAGGCACTCGACCAGTTGGAAGTCCGGTTTGGCAAGGAAACAGTCATGACCGGGCGATTAGCCAGGAGAAGCGGCCCGGACTGGTTCATGACGACAGATAACAGATCCCCGAACTATACGACGCGATGGCAGGACATTCCGACAGTTCGATAGCCTTCAAGAAAAGGGGCACCTAATGTAAACCCCTTTTCTATCTTACCATAGCCAAGATTAAAATGATTAGGGAGTGCTTCGAAAATAACCGAAAGATCTAGGCTCCCTCCTGCCCCCCCATCTTCTTCTTCAGCTCATCAACAAATCGCTTTGCCCAAGGCGCACCACTCATCACGACATCCGGATCTAGTGCTCCAAGCAATTTAAAGGAATGCTGCCCCTTGCCATATTGAGACTTAGTTCTGCAATCTTTAGTAGCCTCAGAGAGAGATTGGAACACCTGCGCCTTCCTCACTTTTTCCGATGGATTCTGAACTGAGGGCAGCTTGCCTGCCTTGAAATCCTGACCGAAGAAGTCCTTCAAGCATTTTCGATCCACCAAAAACCAGCTTTCCATACATTGGGTCATCAAGTGGCAATCAGTGTCCTTCACACCGTCTGGCTTGTCCCATCCGTCCCCTTCGCGAAGCTTCAAATGTTTCCAAGGCTGCCAAGTATCCGGATTCCCTGCCTCATGTTGAGGTGATACTTCAGTTTCACTGTCTACAAGCAGAACGGCATCTTCACCGTTTGAGACCGCCGTACAGTAGGACTCATAAGCATTCTGACGACCACCACAGGCAACTATGCGAGGTTTTTTTCCATCAAAACCTGCTTTACTAAGAAAGTTTGAGAAACTTTGGCGACATTCGGCTTTTAGCGCTGAGACGTCGCCTCCCCCCTCTACATATAACTTTACAGTTACCACCGTGTTCCCCCAATTTCACCACGCGTCCAAAGCTGGCCTAATCTGTACTTTTCTAACCAAGGCTTCAGTTTTTCGGCATTAAGACGCGTTAAAGAGGTTCCACTGTCGGTTTTCTCCGCAACAAGAACTGACTCCGGAGTATCTGACATGGCATCAACCAATACATCGGAGTGAGTCGTAACAATAAGCTGCGTACGGTTCGATGCCTCTTTAAGAAGCTCCGCCAACTTAGGTAAAACATCTGGATGTAACCCGAGCTCCGGCTCCTCAATACATATTAACGGAGGAGGATTTGGATGACACAAGATAGCTAACATGCAGAGATATCGAAGTGTTCCGTCGGAAAGCCTCGTTGCCGGAATTGTAAAACGTCCCTCATGAAAGAATACCTGTACCGTCCCGCCCTCAATCTGCACATCGAAGTCATCAATTCCGTCATAAAGGACACGCAAAGCATCAAGGAGTTTCCTTTTCATCTCCGGCTCCCTGCGAAGGCGATTCAGAACCAATCCAAGATTACTACAATCAGCCTCTAATAAATCATTTGGCAAATCAGCCTTCTGCGCTAAACGAGGAGGGGTGTAACGGCCAAAACTCCACTCTCTATAAAGACGCATCTTGGCGAAGTTATTGCCCAGAAAAGTGAGTTCAGGGTATTGGTCAGGGTCTTTACGTTGTGAGAGAATTGAAGCCGTTGGATCAATCTCCTCGTACTGCAAACGTCGCTCATTCCCCTTCACGTTGAGGACCCCATGACCGTTCTCAAAGTGGTAATAAAAATAAGGCTTCTCGTGACCCGCATCAGGCTTCTCGTTCTCAATTCTCTCATCAAGAATTTCGAACCGCTGTCCGACCTCAGTAAAGCTTAAAACATATCGTAGATTTGTCGGTCCTTTGGGATATTCAAAAACTGCATCAATTGTTGCAACGGGAAGTTTCTTTATAGCCCCTTTCCAGAGCCAATCACGCACACCTCCACCATCGCGAATTGGTGTAAGCAGTTCCTTTGGCGCAGATCGAATTAACTCAATCGCTTCGATCAGATTAGACTTTCCAGAACCATTTGGACCGACTACGACGTTTAACGGCCGGAGTTGGATCGCTTCGCTTGAAGTTCCATAGCTTAAGAACCCGGTCAAATTAATGGATTTGAGCAAATTAATTTCCTCCAATCAGTGCAATGCCGTTAAGTTCGGTCATATGCGGATTCCCTCTTATTAAAAAAGCACTCAAAGCAAACCGCCAGAACAAAAGTATTCGGACATTTTGCGGGCTCGAGTTCAAATGACTGGAAAATGTCTCGACACGATCGCCGTCGACAGAAAGCAGCATTCATCGTCTTACAGACTATTGTTCAGAGCTCCTCGGAGCCCATCCCTGATATTCAGTGTGTCGCTTTTTAATGCCAGCATAAACTGCAAAAATCAGCAGGAGAAGCAAGAGCATCGCGGGAGAGTCGAAAAGGATTGCAATGGTAACGACAAAAATGCCTAGAAAAATCATCGGGGCAAGTACCGAGCCTTTCAGATAAACCTTGTAAGCCCCACACATATGGCAAGTTGTAGCACCGGGGTTCAGTTCGGATTTGCAGTGAGGACAAAGTTCTTCCCGGCCGATAATCGGCTTCACCTCTGAACCAGCCATAGAATAGCCACGAGCCCTATTGTGCAACTGGTCCAGCTTTAGCTCGTTTATCAAACGATCCTTGTCAAAGGAGCAACCATATTGCTCTGCAAGAGCAACCAGTTCGGCCGGATCAATACATGCGTTATGGGTTGTACCTTCCTCAATCAATGGCGTAGCAGCCCCGCGCTCGAAAACCTGCAGAAAAAAGGTTTGGAGTGGATTGTCCCACCCGATCGCGACTTCGTATTTTCCTGAGTCCAGGGTGCAGCGGCTCATTTCGTATTACTCATTACAGGATGTTCTATCGATAGAATTTGGCGTACATCGCATCTATAACAGCGTCGGTTCTGCCAATCTTGCGCATGTGCTCCACTATCCACATGGGAACAACACTTTCCCGCTTAACCCCTCGCAGCTGAATGTGTAGTTCCTTCCATTTTTCCGGGACAGGAGCATCACTTCCCTTCGTCACCCAACTCTCAAACTCTTTACGGTCATCTCCCTGCAGCGCATTCCATAGAATTGTTCTCGCCGGGGTCCAAGCAGTAGGAGCAAAGGCTCCATTATCGGTGTCAGACATAATTCGCCCTCTGGCTTAATACTAGAATTATGCAAAGCATGAAATCGTGGCGTCTCATACTGCAAAGTGGGTACAGCTTTAGTTTCCCACTGACCTCAAGTTATCTTTTTTCGTTTAGCCAAGCCTTAAACTACAAACGGAGTTAACAACATTCCCAAAGCAGTCAGCCATATATTACACGGCTATTGACACGGAAATTGGTCCCGAAGTCCGATATAAAGCACCATTGGAACAAACGCCGAATCAATTTCAGGATTACTAGGCCTCTTCGCCGTGACCGCGTTGTAAATTATCGAATAAAGACCGTTATGGTCCAAATATAGTTCATCTGGAATGCAGAATTTTGGATCCCCAGAGTATTTATTAGCAATAAACACCCCCTCAAATACACCTTGCAAGTAATCTATAATTTGTGCCTTTTGGGGTGTCATTTGAGAATCTGAATAAATCGAGAAAAATTGACCCACACGAATTGAAGCATCGGCATTTCTTGATATTCCAACAACAAACAACGACACGATAAAAATCGCTTTTATCAACTGAAAAGTAGCCTTAACTATCGACTTTTCTATATAATATTTTCTCATCACATCTTTCTCAGCAGAGGAAAACGGCTGGCAGCACTCAGGGGTTAATTAAGCGGAAAAAATGTTCCCTGAAGAGGCAGCACCAATCTGTCGGTGATTTCAATTCTAGACCCAATCCTCTTTGATGTGCCTTTCTTCGATATAACCTCAACCTCTCTGGATAGAGCCAATTCCTTAATTGCGGAGAACAGATCTTCGTTGGTTGCGGCAGTCCGATTGCCGATCATTCTTAAAAAATGCTCCACGGGTAACTGGCGTTCTTTCATATGTATGCTGATCTCTCGGGGTACCTCCCCCAATAATTCTTGGATCATTTTTTGTTTATCGTGTGCGGCAAAGTTAAACAGAGCATCCTTTGCCTCCAACAATCGAGTATCAAACCCCAATGAAAACAAGCTTCCTCTTCCTAAATGCCTGAAACTGTTTTGTGCCTGCCAATGTACTCCGAGCATTTTATCTCTCGCAGCTTGGTGCCGGGACAGGTGCGCAAACATCATCCAGCGGCTGTCTGTTGGCGACCAAAGCATGAAAGGGGTGAAGTAATCGGCCCCGGATCCCATTTGAATGTTCGCCATCAGAGCACGCTGAGAAATCAACCTTCCCAATGCGGGGTCGTGCTTATTTGCATTCCACTCAGCAATAAAATGATCGTCTATCCCGAGTTGGCGATACCGCTCCAAAGTGGAGGAGTCTTGCTGGAGATAATTTAGAACACCATCAATGGCAAAAGTCAGAAGAACTTCAGGGCGTTCAAGTTGGGAAAATATTAATCTGATGCTTTCCATCGGCACGTCAGTGTAGCCAAACTGGTCCAACACAAAAATGGACCGTCCTGCACGCTGGACTGCTTTAATTGAGGTCAATATGTCGGGAAGTTCCTCTGAGAACTTTCCCTTAATAACAGTTATTTCTCGCCCAATTTGAGGAGAAAAACCCTCATGATGTAGCCGCTCATAAAGGGCGTCTATATGGTTCTTTTTATCGTCAATGAAGAAAAAACGGGCGTTAATCTCTAATGGTTTCTTGCGGTTGCGGTTGAGCCGTTCTCTGGCACGTTCGACTGCATGCAAAAGAACTAGCGGGCTACCATCTGCAATTTCATCTCCATTTTGATACGCTCCACCACCAGCAAAACCATCAACCAAAGTGATATTTAGGCAATCCAGCCTAGGATCTGAAACAACCGTATCAAAGTACACATCAAGATAGTCTCTGAGCACGTCCAGCTTTCTGAGGGTGTGCCTCTCAATTCCAGGAAGCGGTGCCCCCGGTCTCCAGCTGAAATTATCCTGCATTTTCCCGTCCGCTAAGAAGTCATCCCCATTGGCATCCTCCCCTGCTCCGGCAGGCTGGAAACACAACCTACGGCGCAGATACCATATCCACTAATATAGGGAAAATTTGTAGAAGACGACTCTAAATAGCAAATGCTTGTGGAGGCATGTAATCCCAAGTGCGTCCACGATAAGTGCGACCATTCGCCTTTTTAGGGCGTTTTTTATTGTCTGCCCCCCAAGTTCCCCATTGTTTGAAAAAGAAAGCTGTATCGTGAATGCTACACTGATCATAAATCTGATCAATCCATTCCTCGCGGATCGGCCGGGCATTAGGACCGCTCTCCCCGCCTACAATTGCCCAGTGAATATCATGCAGGTCAATGTTCCCTACGGGGCCGATCAAGGGCTCAAATGAAATAAAACGAATTGCGGCAGGCACCTTGCGAAGCGCACCAGCTCTGTTAGTCACTTTGGCATTCTCAATGCTAGTCCCCAGCCAAACATTTGGAAGAGGCTGTTTCTTCCATCCAATTAACAGATCATGCATCCGCTCCGGACGCTTGGTTAGAATCTGATAATGGTGATGTGGTGTGGCTGCCATAATCTCCCATACTTGCTCAACGAATCTGTCACTTACAGCATCATGAAACAAATCACTCATGGAGTTTACAAATATCTTGCGCGGCTTTTTCCAGGAAAGAGGTGTTTGCAACGATCCATGATCCTCATGAATCTTTCCCGTCCAAACAGGTTGACCATTTACTGTTCGCGTAAGGCCTGAATATTTTTCCATCCCCATCGCTTCGAGGCGCTTGGCCATCCTCATCGCATAACAGTTAGTGCAACCGGCCGACATAACCGAACAGCCTGCAACCGGATTCCACGTCGCATCGGTCCATTCAATTTCTGTTTCTGCCATTGCCGTCCCCCAAATACCTTCATCCAACTAAAAAAACAAACCGGCAATATCTTGCCGGAAATCAGTAAATCAAACGTGTCTATCAGAGATAGACTGTAACCAAAAATTGCAATCCTCCTTGCAATTCGGTCAGTAGACGAACCAAATACTAGTATCCATGCACGCCGAAAACAGCACTAATAAGAAACTTTAAAAATGCTGTATTTATACTAATTCAATACCGTTTTTATTATAAATCTTTGGCTTTTTCCAGTATCGCCCAACGGATGAAATTGTTCTTGGAGCGACCGGCTTTCTCAGCAGCCTCCTCAAGGATTTCCCATTCAGCCTGATTGAATGGAAGGCTGATTGCCTTATAATCTCGTTTCTTGCCGGGAGCCTTCGGCGGTCGCCCCATGCGGCCGGGCTTGGCAACATCATCCACCCGGCTCGCAAATTCTTCGATCTTCTCGGGATCAACGTTAGGGATTTCCGCGTTCTTCTGCTCGCGTCGTTTGACCATCAGAATATCCTTTGCATGAGAGCATTGATCTCAGAAGCCGCTTTGGGATTGTCCATCTCGACGACACCACGTCCCTCCGGCAGGGCATCCCGATAAACCTTGCGCTCACAGATAACCTCTGCAAGCAACTTGATCTCGGGAAAGTCTGCCAGATATTCGCGGGCCTCTTCGCGTTCACGAATGACTGGATTGGTCGGCACCATCGTCATCAGGCCATGGACCTCAAGCCCGGGATTGAAGTCGCGCGCCTCGACAATGATTTTTTGCAGGTCATCCAATGTATCGAGATCCGCATTCGAGGGCTTGAACGGCACGATCAGCTTATGGGCAGCTGTCATGCCTGTGCGAAGCTCCCGGCTGTCCTTGCCTGCGGCATCGACAATTACATACTCATATCGATTATTCAGATCGATCAGGGTATCGCGAATGTTATCGTATTTCTGGATGCAGTGAACCTTGGGAAGGTCCGGATTTTCGTCCCGGTCCGTCACCCATTTGGCTGCGGTGCTTTGTCGATCGGCATCAACCAGCACAACATCTTTTCCCTGCTTTGCGAGAGCGGCACAAACATTTACCGCTGTCGTCGATTTTCCACATCCGCCCTTGCGACTTCCAAACATGACAATCACAGCATTGCTCCTGCATTAAATCAATACATAATCGGTATTGGAAATATGTTTATTAGGTACCAGTTCGGTGATTAATGGTGAGGACTGCACGAGCCGGCCTCGCCGGTTCTGGCAGCGGTGAAACTGATCGGTCATCAGGTTCCGGATTTGCTTTCTTGCGTCGCATCTTTTCAAAGCGGCCCAAGGCAATCTTCCGGGCATGTTCGCGATTGTCATCCGACACAGGATCATCCACAGATCCGTCAAGGCGATATCTGTGACTGCCATCAAGCCCCAAGGCCATCTGGTATCCGGTCGCCCCGGTATATCTTTGTAAGGCCAGTTTCAACTCGACAGGTGTTGTGTCGGCTTTCGCCAGGTCGTCAAAGAGAGCGCGAACGCCAATCTGAAACGGCTTGATCTGGTCTGACAATGTTGCAGGCAGGATTGAAATCTCCTCTCGCAACAAGGATTGCAGCTCTTGTGCGGCCCTTAGCTCAAATGCCCTCGCCGTGATCTTTCGATCTGCTGACCAGATTGAACTCTGGGACTTCTTGTGTTCGGTCACTTTGACCTCCATTCGAACCCGCATTGAAAATGTTCTTAAAAAATACCGTTAAAGTATCTTATTGATATTTAATTGATACTTATTCAATACTATAAACATACTGCAATTGCAGCCTGTCGCAAGCACTAATTCGGTACTAAATAAGTATTTTTTCAATGTTTTTTTCTGCCGTCAAAAAATGCGCCGATCATTCAGACACATTGCACCATCCGCCTCGCTTGCCGCCGTCGTAAGGGCGCGCCACTCCATCCCCGATCAGCAGATCATGCAGCCAGATATTGCCGATTGCGACCCAAGCGACCACACGGCCGCCATACCTGCCCCACTCGGGATTGCAGAATTGAACAGGGGTATTTGTCAGGTCTGCTTGATCCAGTAACGCGCGCACTCGATTACGCGCCGCTATGGCTGCGGATTTTTCCGCCTCACATGCTCCCCGGATCTCGGGCGTGTCGATGCCGGCTACGCGGACTGACATTCTTGCTATCGGATCAGGCAGCCCCGGCATCTGGATATAGATCGTATCGCCATCATAGGCGTAGCTGCCTTTGCTTTCGCGCAACGGCCATTGATAGCAATTGTAAGCGCTGGCATCGGCGGGGCCGCCACCACAAACCGAAACCAGAAAAAGACCTAATAAGTATTTATTCAATACCAATTTAGTTCTGCTTCGATATTTATTTGGTCTGGTATCCGCACCACGCTTGGGATGATTGCCAGAAAACACACATTCCCTCGCGCATGTCAGAACCGGCAAAATTTTGCCGGTTATCCTTGATACCATTCCTGTTTTACTCATACCGTTCCCTCTTTGCCGACGGGGGCATAGTTCGCCCCGCTACATGCTTCTTCACCACAAACAAGCTTAAGTTCCGGTTTACCCCAGACTTGGGATAAACAGGATGGGCAGCGATATTTGACGCGATTGGAGCCGTTTTCTTTGATGGTGGGGTTCACAGCGGCGAGAGCGCCAGCATTGGCGCAACCGCCTCTCTCGACAGAGACCGGTTCAATTGGTGGAAAACGATCGAACCAGGACAAGGTATATTCTGTCGTCATCAGATCCGCGCAAGCACGATCAAAAAGGCCGTCATCGATGATGTAATGTGTCATCTGCTCACCAACCCTTCGACCGCCCGGTTCCCCCGTATTGCTGGGCATCAAGCCGATCCGCTCCATGAAGTCGGCCCATTGATGGTTATGGTATCCACGACGGCCCGGCTTGCCGTAATGGTATTGCCACTGATGCACCATTTCATGCACGAGGGTCGAAAGTGTTTCCCGGATCGTTCTGGCAACGAAGTAACTCGGGTTCATCGCAATCTCGGCGGTAAGCTCTCCTGTCTCCCCACAAACTAACCGGTCGTGGGAATAATAACCATAGGTCCTCTTGTTCCGCTGAAGCGTGATCAGACAGGCCGGAAGCTTGCCGTCAAATATCCTGGCATTGAAATGATCGAAGGCAGCCTGAAGCTCGGCATAGGTTTCGACCGTGGGCGTCTGGATCGAACTGACCGGATGAATGTTACCCATTGCCACCTCCCAGCGCGGGGAGATAGCGCGTTGCCCGATCCATGAATTGGGTTTCAGCCTTCTGCGGGCTCCAGGGCAGCATGTATTCCGGGTAGGGTTGTGTTTCTCCCGGCCGGAAATCCCTGACCACCAGCTGATCGACAGCATCACGGTATTCAGTCGCCTTCAGCCGGTGATCGATCTCTTCGATCTGAGCGCAGATCTCCGACGGACACGGCCATTCAAGACCGGCCGCAAGTGTGAATTTTCGCCGGATCGGCATGACGACATGGGTTTCAAACTTGTCCCAGATACCCAGCTCTCGCATTCGGTGCTTGATCGGCGTAATCAGATCCCCGGTTTCATCTTCCTCGATGTCATGGAGGAGGATGTAACTTTTCACTTCCAGCGGGGCACGATCGCAAGCATCGACCAGATGCTGTGCAACGGTTACGTCACTGGCACCATTCCAGCGGCGGAGCCGGGAGAGGGCGCGGGCTTTCGCCTGAAACATTGCGATACGCCCAACGCGAGTGTGGGGTAGGCCGCACTCAGGTGAAACCAGATCAAGCATAGCCGCCCTCCTGACTTTCAAGGGCGCGAAGGCTATGGCGCACCGTATCCCGCAGGCGAGCAGCTTTGAGCATGGAATAGAGATAGCTGGCTGGATCTCGAACGCCTTGCCGATCGACAGCGACGACAACAGCCGCGAGTGCCGCCCATCCGTGTTTGTCAAGCGCCACGCGCCAGACAGCTGGCCTGAGTTTCACCTGATTGGTGAGGATCCATCTAACCGCGGACACGACGGACTGGATTGCGGCACCAGAGGGCTCCGGGCCGACCAATTCGCAAAGTTCTGCTGCGCTAAGCTGCTTTTGAAGGGACGGGGACGCCTGAACCATCAGGAACAGGATCTCCGTATCCACATCAATGTCGGAAATCGAATTGTTCGATCCCTGCCCAAGCGTAGCTTGCGAAGCCCCGCTTTGTACAAGGTTCGAAGAACCGGGATTTAGCTTGTAGGATTTACGGTGGACAGAAGAGTCCTCCCCCCCGGACTCTTTTTGCTCTTTGTTCTGACTGTCCTGTGCCTTCTTGCGGGCTTCCAGTCGCGCCAGATCGTCACGTTCCTGCCTCTTGCGTTCACGAGACGCTTCTATTTTTTCTTCAAGGAAGTTTTCCGCCTGTCGCAACTCATAGAGCCGAGCTGCAACCGGGCGCAGATCGATGCCGGCATTGCCTGAAGCACGGGTATTCGTCTCTGTGTAACGGCGAATAATCCAGTGATTGGCTTCAAGCAGGGCCAAAGCTCTGCGGATCGATCGTTCATTCTTGCCAGTGATTTCGGCAAGACGCTTGTTTCCAGGGAATACGGTGAGCCTTCCGGAGCGCCATGCTTTTTCGTCATAGACATGCTCTATCAGAACAATAAGCAGACGAACGGAAAGGTCTGTGAGGCAGGGTGATCTCTGGGCAATGGCACGAGAGACCAGCCCGACGACGGATGCTGTCGTGACATCGTTTGTGCCGTTAAAGCTGTCTGCGAGAGACAAGAGGTCCTTATAGGTATCTGTCCGTTCGGCGATACCTGTCCGGATTGCCTCCCAACCGGCATTGCAGCCGGATATGGATTCGGTCGTTGTCATTCATCTTCGGCGAAGGCATAAAATCGCGATGTTTTGGCGCATTTGCGCTTGACAAAGCGGTCCCGTCACCTAAACTGAAACCCATATTTGACGTGGGCAGTTTAAGCCTTTCAAAGACCCGTTGGTGCCAGCCGACGGGTTTTTTGCTGTTTATAAGCTATTGAAATCGTTGGGATAAAATAGCCTCGTAGGCGCCGCCTCCTCTATAGGGCGACGCCTCCGGGCATTTTTCTCTTGTCGGTAGAATCCCTGGAGTCTATATCTAAGACTTTCCAAGGAAGAGAAAAGTGGTTGCGGGGACAGGATTTGAACCTGCGACCTTCAGGTTATG
>NZ_JFJY01000013.1 GCF_002115785.1 Thalassospira sp. MCCC 1A03138
GACGCAGAAGGTTGCCACGGACATAGACCACGTAAATGATCAGCGAGATCAGGATGGCGGCGATGGCGACAACGGCCAGTGCCGTCAGGCTTTGTTTCTCGACGACTTTTGCCTGTGTGGCGGCGTCATTGACTTCGGAGTTCAGGGCGGCGACCAGTTCGGAAACGCTGCTGCGCATCGCGTTGGCGTATTCACCGCTCTGGATGACCAGACGCTGGCTTTCCTCGGCGGCGGCAAGTTCGCGTTTGCGAAGTTCCGGCAGGCTGTCATCCCCGACCGAGAGCTTCTGCATCTTGTCGATCAGTTCGACATAGAAGTTCTTCAGGCGCTCGTTCCCGATGGAATCAAGGGCGGCCAGCGCATCGGAATATGTACCGCGAATACGCACCGGAATGATCGACAGACGCACGGCCTGCGTTTCGGTGGTTGACGCGATGATCATGTTGGCAGCAGACGAACCAAGACGTTCGATTTCCAGAACCGGTGAACGTGCGCTGATGGCCTCGTTCATCTTGATGAAGTTTTCAATGACTTCTTCGGTGCTTGCCGTGTATTTGGCGGACGGATCGTCTTTTAATGACTGCGCATAGGCATTGCCCTGCGCGATGTCATTCTGGGTATAGGACAGAACCGGTTTCAGCGTATCGCCATAGCGTTTTGCAAGGTCCTGGAACTCGCTTAGTTTTTCGGCCTTTTCGGTCGAAATGGCAAAACGTTCCTGGGTGACGGTGTGCAACTGACCAAGGGTATCCTGCAACTGAATGCGGTTGTCATTGATCGTGGCAATCACGTCAGGCATGAAGCCGGTGGCTTCGATTTCGTTGATCTTGTTGACCAGTTCCAGCAGGCGGAAATCAAGTTCTTCCTTGATCGCCAGTTCTTCATCTGTGGAATTGGATGCGACGATGCGCGGTGCAATCGCGACGATTTCCGCGCTTTCGGTCGCCAGTTGCTGTGCCGCAGCGATCGGCGGCAGTTTTTCTTCTGTAATGGTGGTCAGAGCTTCGCCGAACTTGTTGAAAGACACGGCACCCACAACGGCAGAAACCACCGCCATCAATCCGACCAATGCAAACGATATCAGAAGTTTGCTTTGGACCCCGAACTTAATTCCCATTCTGTCCTACCTTCTTGTGCTGTTTTCCCCGAGCGGCTTCTGTGTCCGTCCGGGTTTCTTGGATCAGGCAACGGGTGTTTTGTTCTTTTCGTCGCCCAGTTTGTAACCCCCGAAGAGTTATACTTTAGAGTTATTTTTTCTTATTAAGGGATATTATTGAAATATTATTCACAGAACTGCAAGGCGTAAGCAGTTCTGCGACAAAAAATCACGGTTAAATCCATAAGTTGTATAAATCAGAGGTGATGCGCTTGCGGTTTCGGTGCGTGCCGGTTGATGAATGCGGGCAGATGACGGATAGCTGGACCTTGAAGCGCAAACAGGATATAGGAGCGGTCGAAATTTCTGCCTGTCAGTTTGTCCGGTCCGGTTCGGTCCGCCGGACTGGCGCGTAATCATCGCGAGACCGGTCTGCCCGGGAAGATCCCGCAGTTACCGGCCGGTGCCCGATTTGCACTGATCGACAACACGAAAAGAATACAGGTTTCAGGTTATGGCCGGCCATTCCCAATTTAAGAACATCATGCACCGCAAAGGCGCGCAGGATAAAAAGCGCGCCAAAATCTTCACCAAACTCGCCCGTGAAATCACGGTTTCGGCGAAAATCAGTGATGATATCAACAGCAACCCGCGTCTGCGTGCAGCGATTGCCGCCGCGCGTGTTCAGAACATGCCCAAAGACAACATTGATCGCGCGATTAAAAAGGCGACCGGTGCAGGCGAGGGCGACAATTATGAAGAGGTCCGTTACGAGGGCTACGGGACGGCCGGTGTTGCCGTGATCGTCGAGGCGCTTACGGATAACCGCAACCGTACCGCATCCGAAGTGCGTGCCGCATTCGCCAAAAGCGGTGGAAACCTTGGTGAAACCGGTTCGGTCGGCTTCATGTTCAACCGTCTTGGCGAAATCGTTTATCCGGCGGACAAGGCCGGTGCGGATGAAATGTTTGAGGCCGCCCTTGAAGCGGGGGCTGCAAATGTGGAATCGGATAATGAGAGCCACGTCATCGAAACCGAGATCGAAGAGCTTAACAATGTGCGTGAAGCGCTGACGGAGAAGTTCGGGGATCCGGAAAGTGCAAAGCTTGTCTTCCGCGCGGTGACCGAGGCCGACATCAGCATCGATCAGGCACAGAGCATCATGAAGCTTGTTGATGCGCTTGAAGATAACGATGATGTGCAGAATGTCTGGACCAACGTTAACTGGACCGACGAGATCGCTGCTGCGCTTGATAACTGATTACGCTTGCTTACGCCCGTCATTCCCTTTTGAATGACGGGCGTATTTTATTTTGCTTATGATAATAAGGTGAGGCGACGTGGTCAGGGTTCTAGGTATCGATCCCGGTCTTCAACGCACGGGCTGGGGGGTGATCGACCTTACAGACAACCGGATGCGTCATGTTGCCAATGGTGTCGTGACCTCTACACAGTCGCTATCGCTGGCGGAACGGCTTGATCAGCTTCATAGCGGGCTTATGGATGTGATTGCGACCTGGACGCCCGATGAGGCCGCGGTCGAGGAAACCTTCGTTAACAAAAACCCTGTTTCGACGCTTAAACTGGGGCAGGCGCGCGGTGTTGCGCTGCTTGCGCCGGCACGTTGTGGCATTCCGGTAACGGAATATACACCCAATGCCGTCAAAAAGACGGTGGTGGGTGCGGGTCATGCGGCCAAGCAGCAGGTTGAAATGATGGTATCCACCCTGCTGCCGGGATGTCAGATCCATGGCGCAGATGCGGCCGATGCACTGGCGGTTGCGATTTGTCATGCACAACATGCCGGAACCCGCGCGCTTGCGGGGATAACAGCCGGACCGGGGAGAAAATACAGGTGATCGCAAAACTTTGCGGAATTGTCGATTTCATTGGCGAGGACAGTGTCATCATCGATGTAAACGGGGTCGGATACCTTGTTTTTGCATCGCGCAGAACATTGACCATGCTGCCGCCAAAAGGCGGCGAGGCTGGTTTGATGATCGAAACCCATGTCCGCGAAGATCACATTCATCTTTATGGTTTTGCCGATAACGCCGAAAAGCAGTGGTTTGCCCTTTTGACGACGGTTCAAGGGGTGGGGGCCAAGGTTGCGCTGGCCCTTTTGTCGGTTTTAAGCCCGACCGATCTTTTGCGTGCGATTGCCGCGCAGGATACCACGGCCCTTTGCCGGGCGCCGGGAATTGGCCCGAAGGTGGCGACCCGTGTTGTGGGTGAACTGAAAGACAAGGCCGCGCGCATTAACCTTGGCCCGGTTGCGGCCCCGGCGGCACCTGTGGCATCGTCCGCCGCAACTTCGTCAAAAAAATCTGCAAAATCGGTCAAACCGCTTGCTGATGTGAGCATCGACACAGCCGATGCCGCGCCGGTTGTCGATGATGGCGCGGTTCTGGCCGATGCGGTTTCAGCGCTGGTCAATCTGGGCTATGGCCGGTCCGAGGCATTTGGCGCGGTTGGCAAGGCCGCCCAGCAGGCCGGTGAGGACAAGACACTTGATACCCTGATCCGTCTGGGATTGAAGGAGCTTAGCGCGTGAGCGAGGAAGAAGACCGTTTGCTTAGCGGGGAACGCCGCGAAGAGGATTATCAGGACGGCTCTTTGCGCCCGCGTCGGCTGGACGATTTTACCGGCCAGAAAGAAGTGCGCGAAAATCTTGATGTGTTCATTCAGGCCGCGCGTGGCCGCGAAGAGGCCTTGGATCATGTGCTGTTTTTCGGGCCTCCGGGCTTGGGGAAAACGACACTGTCGCAGATTGTTGCCAGCGAGCTTGGCGTCGGTTTCCGGGCGACGTCCGGCCCGGTGATTGCCAAGGCCGGTGATCTTGCTGCCCTTCTGACCAATCTTCAGCCGCGCGATGTTCTGTTTATTGATGAAATTCATCGCCTGAACCCGGCGGTCGAGGAAATCCTGTATCCGGCGATGGAAGATTTCCAGCTTGATCTGATCATCGGCGAGGGACCGGCTGCACGTTCGGTGCGGATTGATCTGCCGCCCTTTACGCTTGTCGGGGCAACGACACGGTCGGGGCTTTTGACGACGCCGCTTCGTGACCGGTTTGGTATTCCGTTGCGGTTGCGATTCTATGAGCCCGAAGAGCTGGTCGAGATCGTGGCGCGCGGTGCGCGGTTGCTGAGTTTCGATATGACGCGTGAAGGGGCGATGGAAATTGCCCGCCGGTCACGGGGAACACCACGTATTGCCGGGCGATTGTTGCGCCGGGTGCGTGATTTTGCGGTGGTTGCCGGAAAATCGCCCGTCGATAAATTCATCGCCGATGCGGCGCTAACAAGGCTTGAGGTCGATAACCTCGGCCTTGATAGCCAGGACCGCCGTTATCTGAACTGTATTGCCGGGAATTACGGCGGCGGGCCGGTTGGTGTCGATACGCTGGCAGCGGCCCTGTCGGAAGAACGTGACACGATTGAAGACGTGATCGAACCGTATCTGTTGCAGCAGGGATTGATACAGCGCACCCCGCGGGGCCGGATGCTGGGCATCAAGGGATACAAGCATCTGGGGCTGGTGCCGCCGCGCGAAGGCAATGGTGTGCCGTTGGCGGACCTGTTTGATCAGCGCGCGACCAAGGCCGCAGACGGGACAGAGGAATGACGGATAAGAGCGAAAACAGCCTGCTCGGTCATATCGAGGGCAAGCGGCATATTTTCCCGTTAATGGTGTTTTACGAGGATACCGATGCAGGTGGAATTGTATATCACGCCAACTATCTCGCCTTTGCCGAGCGGGCGCGTTCAGCGATGCTTAACCTGTTGGGCGTTAGCAATAGTAGCCTTGCAGAGCGCCACAAAGTTGCCATAGCCGTTCGACACTGTACGCTCGATTTTCGCCGGGCGGCCCGGTTGGAAGACAGGCTGATTGTGGATACTCGCCTGATCAAACTGGGGGGCGCGTCGCTGGGATTCGAACAGAAGATCATGCGGGACGACGAGGTGCTCGTGGTTATCGAGATATATCTCGCCTGCGTGTCGCTGCAAGAGTTACGGGCGCAACGGATGCCCGATGAATTGAGAACGGCTTACGCAACCTATCTGGATGTGAACGAGGACTGAAGAGAATATGGAAAATCAGGTGGTCGACGCGGTAACGCTGGGGCAGTCGGTCATGGCCCATGACATGTCTATGTGGGGTCTGTTCCTGCAGGCTGGTCTGGTCGTCAAAACGATTATGATCGGTCTTATGCTGGCATCCGTTTGGGTATGGGCAATTGTCATTGAAAAGCTGATCCGGTTGCGTAAATTGCGCGCCCAGGCAAACACATTTGAAGAGGCATTCTGGTCGGGCGGGTCGCTTGAAGACCTGTATGACCGAATTGCTGATCAGCCGCGCGATCCGATGTCGGCGATTTTTGTTTCGGCAATGCGCGAATGGCGTCGTTCGAACGCGCGCGGCGTCAAAGGCGAAACAATGCGCGCGCGCCTTCAGCAGCGTCTGGAGCGATCAATGGAAACCACGCTGGGCCGCGAGATGGACCGGGTTGAACGTTATATGACGTTCTTGGCGTCGGTTGGTTCTACCGCACCGTTTGTCGGCCTGTTCGGGACGGTCTGGGGGATCATGATTTCCTTCCAGTCGATTGCGGCATCGAAAAACACATCGCTTGCAGTGGTTGCACCGGGTATTGCCGAGGCGTTGCTTGCAACGGCGATGGGCCTTGTTGCGGCTATTCCGGCGGTGGTGGCCTATAACAAGATTTCCAGTGACCTGAACCGTTATGGCAACCGCCTTGAAGCGTTTGTTGACGAGTTCTCGTCGATTCTGTCACGCCAGCTCGACGACGCGAGAGACTGATATGGGCGCTCAACTCGCATCCGGATCCGGCAGAGGACGCCGCCGCGGTCGTCGCAGCAACAGCCGCCGCGCCATGAGCGACATCAACGTCACCCCGATGGTTGACGTGATGCTTGTTCTGCTGGTGATTTTCATGGTTGCCGCACCTTTGATGACGGTTGGCGTCGAAGTGGACCTGCCGGAAACATCGGCCGCCCCGATGACCGGCCAGGACGAACCGCTGGTCGTATCTGTCACCGGTGATGGCACCCTTTATATCATGGACAGTGAAGTTCCGCAGGACACGCTGGCCGAGAAGCTTTCGGCCATTACCGAGAATAAACGCGATACCCGTATTTTCGTGCGCGGTGACCGGGCAATTGATTATGGCCGTGTGATGGAAGTCATGGGCCTGATCAGCGAGGCCGGGTTTAGCAAAGTTGCACTGATCGCGGAGCTACCCGCAAAGGGCAAGTAAACCGACATGTTTCGCAGTGTTCTGATTTCTCTGGCAGCCCACCTGGTGATCTTTCTGATTGCTTGGTTAGGCTTGCCGGAACTGTTCGAGGAAACGCCGCTGGAACTGCAATCGATTTCGGTCGAGGTGGTGACAGTCGATGAATTCTCGGCTGCTCCGACCAAGGCGCTGCCAAAGCCGAAAGCCGAAGAAAAGCCGAAACCGAAACCGGTTGCAAAGCCAGAGCCTAAGCCGGTTCCGAAGCCGGAGCCCAAACCGACCCCGAAACCGGAACCCAAGCCAGCGCCAAAGCCAGAGCCCAAACCGGAACCGAAGCCTGAGCCGAAACCGGAGCCGAAGGTCGAGCCCAAACCTCAGCCGAAACCGGAACCCAAACCCGTTCCGAAACCGGAAGTGAAGAAGGAACCGACCCCGACCCCGGAAAAGCCGAAACCAAAGCCGGTTGAGGCCAAAAAGCCAGAGCCCAAGTCGGAACCGAAGCCCGAACCGAAGAAGCAACCCGACCCGGAGCCGAAGCGGACACTTGCCGATATTCTGAAGGATGTGCGCAAAACCGAACCGAGTGCACAGCCGACACCACAGGATACACCGGAAGATACGCCCGAAGACAATGCAAGCGAGGTGGTTGCGACCCGTCTGGACGCGCGTTTGACTATGAGCGAGCTTGACGCCGTCAAAAGACAGATCGAACGCTGCTGGAGCCCACCGGCCGGAGCCAAGGAAGCCGGGAACTTTGCAGTTGAAATACATGTTGTTGCACGGCCAGACGGAACAGTACAAAAGGCACAGATTAGCAACTCTGGGGAGATTGGCGGCGATCCTTCTCGTCGTGCGATTGCAGAAAGTGCTCTTCGAGCTGTGCAAAATCCACAATGCAGTCCCCTGAAACTGCCGCTGGATAAATACGAAATGTGGCGCACATTCACGTTCAATTTTGACATGCGTGAAATGCTGGGCCTGTAATGAATAAAATCATAAGTCCCTCAAAACGCGTGGAAAATAGCGAGGCAGGATGACCATCAAGACCAACGCATCAAAACGAGATTGGGTTACACGCAGTCTGGCAGGACTGTGTGCCCTTGCCGTTGTTGCTGGCCTGGCCGTTGTACCCTCGGCACCGGCGCATGCCGAACTCCGTATCGACATCACCCGGGGTGAAGTCAAACCGATGCCGATTGCCGTTACCCGTTTCCCGGGTGAAGGTGTTTCGGAAACCGAAGTCGGTCAGAACATCACATCGGTGATCAGTGCCGATCTGGCGCGATCGGGTCTGTTTGCGCCAATTGACGAAAAAGCCTTTATCCAGAGTGCCAGTTCGCTGGCGGTCAATCCGAACTTTGCCGAGTGGCGCGCGATCAATGCGCAGGCACTCGTCAATGGCCGGGTTGTCACCGAACCGAACGGGCTTCTGCGTGTCGAATTCCGCCTTTGGGATGTTCTGGCTGAAAACCAGATGGCAGGGGTGGCCTATCGCACCCAGCCGAACAACTGGCGGCGTATCGCACACAAGATTGCCGACGAGATCTATAAACGCATTACCGGGGAATCGGGTTATTTCGATACCCGTATCGTTTATGTCTCCGAATCGGGCCCGGGCGATAAACGCGTCAAGCGGCTTGCCATCATGGATCAGGACGGTGCGAACCACCGTTTCCTGTCGGACGGCAAGTTTCTTGTTCTGAACCCGCGTTTTTCTCCGACGGCCCAGGAAGTGGTTTATATGTCGTACTTCAACGATAAACCACGTGTCTATGTTCTGGATATCGATACCGGCGAGCTTGAATTGCTTGGCGATTTCCCGGGCATGACCTTTGCCCCGCGTTTTGCCCCAGATGGCAATTCCGTGGTGATGTCCCAGGCTTTGGACGGCAATAGTGAAATCTACCAGCTGGATCTGCGTACGCGCGAAAAACGCCAGTTGACGCGGCATCCTGCAGTTGATACATCGCCGTCATATTCTCCTGATGGTTCGCGAATTACGTTCAACTCGGATCGTAGCGGATCACAGCAACTTTACGTGATGAATGCGGATGGAAGCGGTGTCCAGCGCATCAGTTTCGGTGGTGGTCTTTATGCCACACCGGTCTGGTCGCCACGCGGTGACCTGATCGCATTCACCAAGTCACAAGGAGGTCGGTTCTATATCGGTGTCATGCGTCCAGATGGCAGTGGAGAGCGGCTTTTGGCCGAGGGCTTCCTTGTCGAAGGCCCGACATGGGCACCGAACGGAAGAGTGTTGATGTATCACCGCCAGCACCCGTCCAGGGACGGGACCAAGGATCGCTATCGTCTGTATTCGATCGATTTGACCGGTTTTAACGAGCGTGAGATCGTGACACCGGCGGATGGATCGGATCCGGCATGGTCGCCCTTGATTCCCTGATATCTCAAGAGTATAGTCATCGCGAAGCACTGAATGCGATTCGCATTAATCGCGGGCATTTTCGGTGTCGCGAGACATGGAAAACACCACAATCGGGCGAATGCGTCCGGTGTTAAGGGGAAAACTTAAATGAAACTTCGGATTCTGAGTGTTTTTGCTGCTGCCGCACTTCTGGCTGCCTGTGAAACTGCACCTGACAGCTCGGCTACTTCTGCTGGCGAAGGTGTTTCGACCACCAACCAGCCGTCTTCCACTTCGAGCACGCTTTCGGAAAGCAGCCCGGAATGGTTCGCGGTTAATGTTGGCGATCGCGTATTCTTTGGCTTCGACAAATATGACCTGTCGGGCGAAGCACGCCGTACGCTGGAACTTCAGTCCGCTTGGCTGAAAAAATACCCGCAGTACAAAGTCGTTGTCGAAGGCCATGCCGACGAACGCGGTACCCGTGAATACAACCTTGCACTGGGTGAGCGTCGCGCGAACTCCGTGAAAGATTACCTCGTTGCTCTGGGCATCGATCCGTCACGTGTCGAAACCATTTCTTATGGTAAAGAACGTCCGGTCGCACTGGGCCACGACGAAGAAAGCTGGGCTAAAAACCGCCGCTCTGTTTCGGTTATCCGTTAAGCGCGTGCAGGTGAAAGCCTGAATTTCAAGGCGCCTGTTCCGAAAGGGACAGGCGCCTTATTTTTGCCGCCTGAAAATGTTGCAACATTAGCTGTTCCTTGATGATACTGGGAATGTGATGTTCGAAATTACGACGAAGGACCCGAAAATGATCCGAGTTGGCCCGAAAACCGGTTATCGCAATGACGCCCTGCCGCACCAGATTTCCGCGGCGGCGCATTCACCAACCGTTGGGGGAAAACAGGGGGCGCTGCGCCGTCGCCCGGTCGGCTATTTGTCGGTGTTTGCCGTCGCGTCCCTGCTGGGTATGACTGTTCTTGGCGGTGCACCGGTACGGGCGCAAGAATCCAACATGACCCGTCAGGTCGAACAGTTGCGCAAGGATCTTGACCTGTTGCAGCGTTATGTCTACCGCGAGGGTGTTCCTTCGGGTGGTGTTGCCGATGGTGGTTCAAGTGATGGAAGTCCGGCCGCGGCGCGCCAGCAGGTTCAGATCAACGAGATCGAACGCGCGGTGACCCAGCTTACCGGCCAGATCGAAGAATTCGACTTCCGCATTCGCAAGATTGAAGATCGCCTTGATCGTCTGGTTTCCGATGTTGATTTCCGCCTTGGCCAGCTTGAAGGTGGAGCCAGTGCGGGCGGTACACAGACCGGTGCAGTTGCCCCCTCGGCGGCGGCCGGGGCGGCGGCAAACGGTGCGAGCGCATCGAATGTCCAGCCAAATACCGCCGGTACGGGGCAACGGGTTGATGACCGTGGTACCCAATTGTTCGGTGTGATCGAGAATGAGGGTTCGCCGCCCGCCGTGCCATCGGGCCCATCCAATACCGGGTCTGGTGCGCCCGCCCGTGCGGCAGCTGCATCGGGTGCCAGTGGTGCCCTTCCGGCTGGGACACCAGAAGAACAGTATCGTTATGCTTTTGATCTTTTGCGCAAGCAGGACTTTGCGGCGGCTGAGACCGCCCTTGCCGCATTTGTCAAAAGCCATCCTGACAATGCATTGGCCGGGAATGCGCAATACTGGCTTGGCGAAACGTTTTATGTTCGCCAACAGTATGATCAGGCGGCTGTCGCGTTTACCGAAGGTTTTCAGACCTATCCCGATAGCAGCAAGGCGGCGGATAACCTGCTTAAACTTGGCATGTCGCTTGGCAATCTGGGCAAGAAGGACGATGCCTGCACGACGTTTGGCCATCTGATTGCCAACTTCCCGAATGCGTCGGCGGTCGTGCTTGACCGTGCGCGTCAGGAACGCAAGAATCGCGGCTGTTCCTGATCGCAGTCTGATGGCAGACCAACCGGAAAATATGATCAATCCCGATCCGGCGTCCGATGGAACCCCATTGGACGCCGTTGTCTTTTCGCGCCTGATGAATGTTTTTGGCCCGTTTGAAGATCGGCCGAAAATTGCCGTGGCGGTTTCGGGAGGCGCGGACAGCATGGCGTTGGCGTTACTGGCGCATGAATGGTGCGGGTCAAAGGGCGGCGAATTGACCGCCATCACGGTTGATCACGGCCTGCGTGCGGAGGCGGCAGAGGAAGCGATCCGGGTTGGGGAGCAGCTTCGAAAACATGGCATTGATCATCGTATTTTGCGCTGGGACGGGGCCAAACCGCAAAGTGGTATTCAGGAAGCGGCGCGCAAGGCCCGCTATGACCTGCTGGACCACGCCTTGGGGGAAATGGGCATCCTGCACCTTTTGGTCGCCCATCATCGCGATGATCAGCGTGAAACGCTTGTTATGCGGCAACAGCGCGAGAGTGGCGTGATCGGTCGGGCCGGGATGGCAGCGCGGCGTTATCTGCGCAATACCAGATTGTTGCGGCCCTTATTGCCCGTGACCAAGGCCGATCTGATTGCAACACTTCGGGCTCGTCAGCAGGACTGGATCGAAGACCCGTCAAACCGCAATGTCCGTTTTGAGCGCGTGCGCATCAGACACGACCCGATGATGGACGGCCCGAAAAAAGAGATGGTTCAAAGCGGTGCCGATGCACGCCAAACCGCGGAATACCGGATTGCCGACCTTCTGGCATCGGCAGTGCAGATTGCAAATTGCGGTATTGCACGTATCGATTATTCGAAATGGCAGGATGTTGGCGGTGATGAAGTAACCGCACGCTATGCTCTTGGGCATATTGTCCGGGTGGTTGGCGGAGAAAATTATATGCCGGCACTGGGCTCGTTGATGGCGGCCCTGCTGCAAATCAACGAGAAGGAAGATGCGCGGGTCAGTCTGGGCGGATGCGTGTTGCATCGCCGGGGGGGCATTTTGCTGGTTTATCGGGAGATCGGGCGCGTGGATGCCCATCCGGTCCGCATCGATCCGGGGTTGATACGCGGTGGTTTCGGGCAGCGTTGGGACAATCGGTTCGAGCTGTTTTTCGCAGATCATGGCGCGGGGGTAACCGCGGATTACACTGATTTGGGGCGGTTTGTGATTGCGCCGCTGTCGGCTTGTGATGCGTTTCACACGCGCGCCTTTCGGGCCGCCATTGGCAAAATCGCGCCATTTGTGGATCATTTGCCGCGTGCGGCCCTTGCATCCATACCCGCCCTTTATGATAAAGAAGTCCTGCATTCCGTTGGCGGGCTTGAGGTTTCGGGCATTTCCGACGTATTATCCGCCGCCGGTTGCCGGACGGCCCCCATAGGGGTAGAAAACGCAATCGGAATGCGATGGCGGTTTGCACCCCCGACACCTTTGTGGGAAAGTGGGTTTAAATCGTCGCCGAAACCCGACGTCCTACTTGCGTAAAGGTACCTTATCATTATCTGATGGTCAGGCCGTGCGCAGGGCGATTGCGCGTCATGGCGAACACAAATTGCGATCAGTAGCTTGGAATGAATATGGGAAAAAATCTCGCACTGTGGGTTATCATTGCCATCCTTTTGGTGGCTTTGTTTAACCTGTTTCAGTCGCCATCAGGACGGAGCGGCCAGTCAACGCTGGCGTTTTCGGACTTCCTGGCCGAAGTTGACAGCGGCCAGATTTCAGAAGTTACGATCCAGGGCAACACTCTTACAGCGCAAACCCGCGATAACCGGACCGTTAGTGTTTATACCCCTGATTATCCGAATCTCGTCGAAAAGCTGAACGACAAGGGCGTTCGTATTATCGCCCAGCCGGAAGAAAGCCTGTCGCCGCTTATGAGCGCGCTTATCAGTTGGTTCCCGATGCTGCTGATTATCGGTGTGTGGATTTTCTTCATGCGCCAGATGCAGGGCGGCGGCGGCAAGGCCATGGGCTTTGGCAAATCAAAGGCCAAGATGCTGACCGAGAAATCCGGTCGTGTGACCTTTGAAGACGTTGCCGGGATCGAGGAAGCCAAGGGCGAGCTTGAAGAAGTCGTCGACTTCCTGCGCGATCCGCAGAAATTCCAGCGTCTTGGCGGTAAAATCCCGAAAGGCATGCTTCTTGTCGGACCTCCGGGTACTGGTAAGACGCTTCTGGCGCGTGCGATTGCCGGTGAAGCAAACGTGCCGTTCTTTACGATTTCGGGTTCCGATTTCGTGGAAATGTTTGTTGGTGTCGGCGCATCGCGTGTGCGTGACATGTTCGAACAGGGCAAAAAGAACGCACCGTGCATCATCTTCATCGATGAAATCGACGCCGTTGGCCGCCATCGTGGTGCCGGTCTTGGCGGCGGTAACGATGAACGTGAGCAGACCCTGAACCAGCTTCTGGTCGAGATGGATGGTTTCGAAGCCAACGAGGGTGTTATCCTTGTGGCGGCAACCAACCGTCCGGACGTTCTGGACCCGGCATTGTTGCGCCCCGGTCGTTTTGACCGTCAGGTTGTTGTGCCGAACCCGGACCTTGAAGGCCGTGAACGTATTCTTGGTGTTCATGCCCGCAAGGTTCCGCTGGGACCAGATGTTGATCTGCGCACGGTTGCGCGTGGTACGCCGGGCTTCTCGGGTGCCGATCTGGCAAACCTTGTCAACGAGGCAGCGCTTCTGGCGGCCCGTCTTGGCAAGCGTGTCGTTACCATGGCCGATTTCGAGAATGCCAAGGACAAGGTGATGATGGGGGCGGAACGCCGTTCCATGATCATGACCGACGACGAGAAGAAGCTGACGGCCTATCACGAAGGCGGTCATGCGCTTGTCGCGCTGCATACCCCGGCATCCGATCCGATCCACAAGGCAACCATCATTCCGCGCGGTCGTGCGCTGGGTATGGTGATGCGCCTGCCGGAACGCGATCAGGTTTCCAAATCCTATGAACAGCTGATTTCCGACCTTGCGGTTGCCATGGGTGGCCGCGTTGCCGAGGAAATCATCTTTGGCAAGGACAAGGTAACGACGGGTGCGTCCTCGGACATCAATATGGTGACGCAGTATGCGCGCAAGATGGTGACCGAGTGGGGATTCTCGGACAAGCTTGGCAATGTCAAATATGTGGACAATCAGGAAGAAGTGTTCCTGGGTCACAGCGTTGCCCAGCACAAGAATGTTTCCGAGAAAACCGCGCAACTCATTGACGAGGAAGTACGTCGTTATTCCGACGAGGCATATACCTTCGCCAAGCGGGTTCTGACCGAGCATCTTGACGATTTGCATGTTCTTGCCAAGGGACTTCTGGAATACGAAACCCTGTCGGGCAAGGAAATCGATGCGCTTCTGCGTGGCGAGGAAATCAACCGTGCGGGCCATTCCAATGGTAGCGGCAAGGACACGGGCGGCGGACGCCGTTCGACCGTTCCGACCACCGGTGGCGCACGCAAGGAAAACCCGGGTGAAGGTGGCGGGGATTTGTCCCCGGAGCCGCAGCCGGGCAGCTAACTGAAAGAGACTGATGGACAAGATCGAAGGATCGGTCCTGCGAAGCCCCGCCGATGTGCGGGGCTTCGCTGATTTTGACGGACCGTTATATTACGCACCTACCGGTTTCATCGACCATGCCGATGATCCCAATACGTTACCGCTTGCCGGATCGCGCCGAGGTTTTTCCGCCCTTGAAATCATCCGCCGTCGCGACGGCGGCGGTGCCGAAAGCATGATCCTGCCGTTGCTGGCCCTTGAAGGCTGGGTCCAGAATTCCGGGCGGGTGGATGAAATCAATGATGTCCTGAACCGTCTGACCAGCAAGCGTGCGGATTTTGCCGGGCTTGATATGGCGTCCTGCCATGTGATGGGCATTGTCAATGTGACGCCGGACAGCTTTTCCGATGGCGGCGATTACAATACCACCGAACAGGCGATTGCACACGCGCGTGCCCTGGCAGCACAGGGGGCATCCATCCTTGATATCGGCGGGGAATCGACCCGGCCGGGGGCGGAAGCCGTGTCCGAAGCCGACGAGATCGCCCGCGTTGTTCCGGTGATCCGGGCCCTGGCCGAAGACGGCCATTGCGTTTCCATCGATACCCGCCATGCGGGCGTGATGGAAGCCGCGATTGAGGCTGGTGCGGCCATCATCAATGACGTGACCGGGCTTGAAGGTGATGAACGGTCGATGGAAGTCGCTGTGGCATCGGGCAGGCCCGTGATGTTGATGCATATGCAGGGCGAACCGGGCACGATGCAGGAAAACCCGCAATATGATTGTGCGGTTCTGGATGTGTATGACTATCTGCTGGACCGGATCGAAAGTTGTGAACGGGCGGGGATTGCGCGCGATCGTATCTGTGTTGATCCGGGAATCGGTTTTGGCAAGTCATTGATGCACAATCTGGAACTGTTGTCGCGTCTGGCGATTTTCCACGGGTTGGGCTGCCCGGTGTTGCTGGGCACGTCGCGCAAATCATTTATCGGCAAGATTGATCCGGCTGCATCCCCCAAGGAGCGGCTGGGAGGATCAATTGCATCGGCGGTTAATGGATGGCGGCACGGTGTTCAGATGATCCGTGTCCATGATGTTCATGACACGGTTCAGTCGATATCGGTCGCGACCGCGACGTCAATGGTATAGCCATTTTCGACTATCAATCTATGGATGTATAGGTTGACCGGTTTGAACAACGAATTATAAAAGGCCCGCCGTTCTGGTGCATTTTTGGGTGCCAGAATTGCGGGTCTTTTTTTGATCCGGTGAATCTGGCAATTTCTGACAGATCGTGCTTGGGGCTTGCGGATTTTACCCAATCGCCACATACCTTTAAAGATAAAGAGAATTGCGATCAGGAAGATCGCGCAAATGGTTGGTTTCGTGCAAACAGCGAAGGCGAAGTTGAATGAATGGATACAGCGCGCACCTGCGCGTTGAACAGCCGGAAAAGGCTGCGGGTCAGGAAACAATGGCGACTTGTGTTTTCGTGGTCGAGGACAATGCCGATCTTAATCGGGATTTGTGCGAATACCTCGAGATGTGCGGTTTTGATGTTGTCGGTTGTGAAACCGGCGCAGCATTTCATCGCGCGCTGAAATCCAAAACACCTGCGGCGGTCATTTTCGATATCATGCTGCCGGATGCCGATGGTTATGAATTGGCCAAATATGCGCGCGCCAATCTTGATTGCGGTATCATGATGCTGACATCCCTTGCGGGGATGGATCATCATCTTACCGGGTATAAATCCGGTGCGGATGTTTACCTGACGAAAGACAGCCCGCTTTCGGTGATCGAGGCGGCCCTGCGGCCGTTGTTGCGCCGGGTTGGCAAAAAAGATGACGATGCGGCTGAAGACCTGGAACGCGACGGCGCCTGGACCCTTGATATGCTCAACTGGACGCTCAGTAATTCAAGCGGTGGCAGTTCGACTTTGACCGCGACGGAACGCACCATCGTGCAATTACTGGTCGAGGCAAACGGGGCGTGGCTGACACGGCCGGAAATCGTTATGGCGCTGGGTAAGGCCGATACGGCCGAAAATTGCCGCAACCTTGATACGGCGATCCGGCGCGTTCGTCAGAAAGTCCTGCGCGAAACGGGCGATGAATTGCCGGTTCGGACCGCATATGGGCGGGGCTATGCTTTTACATCGCCTGGTATCATTGTCGGTGCTGGGAAAACCGCCTGATTGACTGTTATTCGTTCAGATGTCGAACGACCTGGTGCTGTCTTCGCATGGCAGCAACAGGCATAGCTCGATCCCGTCGGTGCCCTTATCGCGCAATTTGATCGATCCGCCATGTGCATCAACGATGCGCTGCGAGATATGAAGCCCCAGCGCATTCTGCATTGCGGTTGGCCCGATATCCTGGCGAAAGAGGGCGTCACTGATGCGCAGGATTTCCTGGCTGTTCAAATCCTTGCCGTGGCAGGGAATATCGATTTCCACCAGCCAGCCGCCATTGCGACGAACCTTGATACGGATTGGAGATCCTTGGGCGTAGCGCCGTGCGGTTTCAATCAGGTTGGTGATCGCAAGCCCGACCAGTGTGGCATCGACATAGGTTTCAAGCTGTTCGGTCCCGACGCATTCCAAGGTGATTTCGGCATCGGCGCGCGATGTATCTGCGACAAAGTCCGTCAGCAGACGATTGACCGGCACCAGTTCGCGGGCCAGCGCAAAGTCACCGTCATCGATGCCATCCTTGTTGAGGAAAATATCCACCAGACGCGATAGTTTGCGTGCCTGATCCTGAATGCGTTGCAGGCGGTCGGTGACGTCGCTGCGGGCATCGCGCAGCCGAAGCAGAAGCATTTCGGAAGATCGTTGAATAACCGCAAGCGGTGTGCGGAATTCGTGCGAGAGCATGGAAATCAGTTTTCGCTGTTCCCCGACAAGCGATGTTGTTGCCGCGGTGACCCTAAGCATGTTCATGCGTTCCCTTTCGATCTGCGAAAGGCGGAACCCCATGAGGATACCCATCGCGCACATATGGAAAAACAGCGTGAACTGATGCAGGCCAAGCCGGAACGGCGTGGCGGCAATCAATCCGGCATGGGTCAGTTGCAACAGCACGGCCCCGCCGATCGGGATCACAATGACAACCAGATAGATCCACAAAAGCCACTGCCTTGGCGCCCGGATGATCCGATAGGCAACAATCAGGGACAGTGTCGTGAGTAACGCGGCATGCAGCGGCACGATATATGTGCCGTAAAGCGCATAAAAATCGGTGGTCACGGTTAGAGCGCAGGCAACCGAAAGCCCGCAATAGACTTTAGCGATCCGCGCGATCACAACATTCTGTTTGCCAAGATCAAGAATATAGAACCACAGAAAGACAGAGGCGGTCGAGCCGATCACATTAGTCAACCCGACAATCAGATCATTGGCATATGGCCATTCGGGCTGAATGATCGATAGCACCAGTCCGTTGACCGATGATGCCAGTGCGCCCACCAGAACAACACAGACACCATATGTCGCAATCGCACGATCCCGGACGAGAGAGCCCAGAACCGTGTAAACCACGCCGAGCATCAGGATGACACCGAAATAGATGCTCATTGCCCCGTCGCGGAGCGTCAGACTGGAAATAAGTTGATCGGTTGGCCAAAGTTTGGCGATCAATAACTGGGTGCTGTTCGATTTGGTACGGATGAAAAGAGTATAATCACCCGGTTCGAGAGGCGGGAAGCGGTCGACCTGCTGGCTGCCGCGGGTGGGGCGCAGGCCTGCCGGGACATGATCGCCCATATGACTTTGCCAAAGATGGCGAGATGTTCCCTGCCTGATCAGATAGGCATCAATGAAATTCATGTAGTTTGGCTGAATTTCAAGTTGCAGGGATTGTGTCAGGCCCTGCGGAACAGACAGTTGCAGCCGGTACCAGACGCTGTCGCCGGTATAGCCAAAACTTGGCACGCCGGTACTTGGGGTGAAATCATCGATTGGCAGGTTCAAAACGTCATTGAGTGTCAGATCGTTTGTCCGGTCTTCAAGCCACAGAACGTGATCATGCAAATTCACAGGGGCCGAGATACCCGGCAGAATGGTTAGTTTGCCGACCTCTGTTGCCGTGGCCGGGGACAGCGGGGCCGTGACCGACAGCATGGTCAGTAGCGCCAGCAGGAGCCGGAAACAGAAAAGCATCGGTCGGTTTTTCGGATGCCTCATGACGCATTTTCCGGGTCGGAGGCAGGTGCCGTCGGGGGATCAAGATTGGTGGTGCGTGCCGCTTCAATGTTGTTTTTGGTCAGTTCGCGGTCATAGGGCAGGCGAATCAGGATGGTGGTGCCACCGTTTTCGCCTACGCTGACTGTCATGCGGCCCATATGCCCGATGATGATCCGGTTGGTGATATGCAGACCCAGACCGACGCCATGGGTGCTGCCAGATCTGTTGCCACGGTAAAATGCGTCGGAAACAAGCGACAGATCATCGGGTGAAATTCCCGGGCCATTGTCGGTGACGCGGATATAGACATTTCCATCACTGCGGTGGGTGAAGCCGATGCGAACACTGGCATCCGGGGCATATTTTCGGGCGTTTTCAATCAGATTGCATATCGCGCGTTCGATCAGGGTTCTGTCGATGCTTGCGGCGGTAAAATCCACCTCTTCAAGCTCAATGTCATGATCGGACGTCTCGCGCTGACGTCGGAGGACAAGGTCGCGCAGGAACGGTGCCAGAACGGTTGGTCTGGGGGAAATACGGAAATTGGTGCTATCGAGTGTTTCCTTTGTCAGGAACACATTCACCAGTTCAGACAGTTGGGTCGCATTTCTGCGAATGGTTGCGATACGGCTGGTTATGGCTTCCGGGGCATCGCGAACATGAAGCGAAACCATTTCGGCGGCGCGCTGGATAATGGCCAGTGGTGTTCGGAATTCATGGGATAGCATGGTGATGAATTCGCGCTGCTCGTCGGCGAGCTGATTGGCGCGCGTACTGTTTTGAACGGCTGTGACACGCTGGCTGGCAAGTGCGTATGTTCGGCCTGCCATGGCAATGCCAAGCAATAGCAGGTGCACAAGTGATGCCACCTGATAGCAGTTGCTGGTAAATCTGTTGGCCGGAACAAGGCCCATCAGCATCAACAGATGCACGATTGCCGCCGCGGCGGGCAATCCCAATGCGACGAAATAGATCCGAAGCTTTGGCGCATCGGGCTTGGTCGCACCAAAATAGAACAGATAGCCATAGAGGATCAGCAGCACACCGATATGGAACAGGAAAAAGCTGCGCGCAAAATGGATGTACAGGTCGCTGACCGATGTCAGGGAACACAGGCTTGCAAGTGCCGCGTAAACCGCAAGAGCCGTGAATACGGTGCGCTTGTATTTGTCCAGTTCAATGATGTAGGCCCACATCATCACACTGGTCGCAAGCGAGAAGGCCGTGCCAGCACCGGTGATGGCATCACTGGCAAATTGCCATGTGCCGGACAGAAGAAGCTGGGCATAGCCAGAAATGCCCGCCGTTCCGGTAAACAGGGCCAGAACATAAAGCCCGTACCAGACAATCGCCCGGTCGCGGATCAGCAGACCCAGCGTGAAATAGACCATGAAGCCGATTAAAAGGATGCCAAGATAAAGCCCGTACAGAAACGTATCCTGCACGTTTTCGGTGATCAGGGATGTATCGGATTTTATAGACGCATTCAAAAGCTGGGCGCTGTTGCTTGAAACGCCGATCACCAGCCAGTATTTTCCTGCCGACAGGTTTGGCCATGCGCTTAGATGCTGTCGCCCACGGGCTTCTGACGGGTTTGGGGGGATATGGTCCCCAACGACATCGTTCCAAACCGTCATCCGCGTCGTGGCATCCAGTATCGTAAGCCTCACTCGGTTCAGATAGGGTGGGGAAATTTCCAGATAGCGTCTGAGTTGAAGGGGGGCTTCCCCGGCCCTGGTGACATGGATCTGCATCCGGTACCAGACGGTTTCAAGCGTGTAACCCGCACCCGATGATCCCGTGATCGGCGTAAAGTCATCGGCCGGAAGCATCGTAACATCGGCGGCTGTTCTGACCTGTCGTTTGGCGGACAGGCGTTCGATCAGGGGGGCGAGGTCAATATCATCCTGATCCGCAGAATAAGATCCGATGACAAGTTCATGAGGACCAATATGGGCAAGGGCAGGGCGGGTCATGAAAATCATCGCGATGATGACCTGCAATATGATCCCTGTGATATAATCCTTGCGGTAACCGGTTTTCCGCAAAATGCCCCCGATTTCGGAATATTCAAACGCTTCGTATCCTAGATACCGGGTTTTAAAAGTAAGGTCATGGCTTTTATAAGCGAAGGGTAAAGGATGCGATTAACGGATCGGTTGCTTATGAGAGGTATAATCGGTCACTTGCCGGTAGCATTGCGCGGACACTTTGATATAACCGGCGTCAGGAAAAATAACCCGCACGCCGATGTGCGGGGATGGAAGCAGAGAAGACGAGCATGAGCCGTAAATATTTCGGGACCGACGGTATTCGCGGAACCGCCAACACCGCCCCCATGACAGCCGAAGTCGCGCTTAAGGTCGGGATGGCCGCCGGCCATTATTTCACCCGTGGCGATCATCGTCATCGTGTGGTGATTGGCAAGGATACCCGTCTGTCGGGCTATATGCTTGAACCTGCGCTGGTTGCCGGTTTTACGTCGATGGGGATGGATGTGATGCTGGTCGGGCCGATGCCGACCCCGGCCGTTGCCATGCTGACCAAATCGATGCGGGCCGATATTGGTGTGATGATTTCCGCCTCGCACAATCCGTTTCAGGATAACGGGATCAAGCTTTTTGGCCCGGATGGTTTCAAACTGTCCGACGAGGTCGAACTTGAGATCGAAGCCATGATGGATAGCGACATGTCGGCGTTGCTGGTGGCTGCCGACAAGCTTGGCCGTGCGCAGCGCATTGATGATGCGCCGGGCCGCTATATCGAGGCGGTCAAATCATCGCTGCCGTCTTCGGTGACGCTTGAGGGGCTCAAGATCGTTCTGGATTGCGCCAATGGTGCGGCCTATTCCGTCGCCCCCAAGGTGTTGCGGGAATTGGGCGCGGACGTCATTGAAATCGGCACCAAGCCGAATGGCCTTAACATCAATGCCGAATGCGGATCGACTCACACCCAGACCATGTGTGACCGGGTGTTGGCCGAAAAGGCCGATGTCGGGATTGCCTTGGATGGCGATGCCGACCGGGTTCAGATGTGCGACGAAAAAGGCCAGTTGATTGATGGCGATCAGTTGATGGGCCTTGTCACCACGCATTGGAAACGCACCGGGCAGTTGCGCGGCAATGCGCTGGTTGCGACGGTGATGTCAAATCTTGGTCTTGAACGTTACCTTGAAAGCAATGGGTTGCGCCTGATCCGTACCAAGGTCGGGGATCGTTACGTTGTGGAACAGATGCGCGCCCTTGATTGCAACGTTGGCGGGGAGCAGTCCGGTCATATCGTTCTGTCGGATTTTGCATCGACCGGTGATGGCTTGCTGGCATCCCTTCAGGTTCTGGCGGTTCTGGCCGATCGTGAAGGTCCGGTTTCGGAAATGAGCCGCGTGTTCGATCCGCTGCCACAGATACTTAAAAATGTGCGGTATGCGGCGGGTTCCGATCCGCTGTCACAAAGCAGCGTGGTTGATGCGATTTCCAGTGCCGAACGGGCCTTTAACGGAGATGGTCGTGTTCTGATCCGCAAATCGGGCACGGAGCCGCTGATCCGTGTGATGGCCGAAGGGGATGATGCGATCAAGGTCGAACAGATCGTTGATGGCATTGTTGCCGAAATCATGGCTGTTGCGGGTTAAGGCAGCAGGACTATCTTAGGGGCCTGACCCTGGACCGAATATCAGAAGTGCTTGGAGGTCGATCATGAAAGGTCGCGTATTGATCATTGCGGGCTCTGACTGTTCCGGCGGGGCCGGAATTCAGGCCGACATCAAAACCGTGACTGTTCTGGGTGGATATGCCGCAACCGCTATCACGGCGCTGACGGTGCAAAATACCACCGGTGTTTTTGATGTTCTGGGCATTGATCCGAAACTGATCGTCCATCAGGCCGAAGTCACGATTGATGATATCGGGGCCGATGCGATCAAGACCGGTATGCTGCATAGTGTGCCGGTGATCGAAGCGGTTGCAAAATTCATCCGGGACAAAGCCGCCGATATTCCGATTGTTGTTGATCCGGTGATGATATCGCAAAGTGGATCGCGTCTTTTGAACGAAGATGCGGTTGATGCGCTGATCAAAAACATGGTGCCACTGGCGACCGTCCTGACGCCCAATATTCCAGAAGCCGAAGTGCTTTCGGGGATGAAGATTTTGACCGAGGGTGACATGATCGAAGCCGCCCGCAAGATCGGTGAACTGGGTGCCAAGGCGGTGCTGGTCAAGGGCGGCCATGCCGATGGGGATCGCATTGTCGACATCCTTTGGCGGCATGATGGCGATATCGAAGGGTTTGAGGCGGATCGTATTCCGTCGGAAAACAACCATGGGACGGGTTGTTCGCTTGCCAGTGCGATTGCCACCGGGCTTTCGCAGGGCATGGGGTTGAGCGATGCGGTGGCACGCGCGCGGGCGTTTGTGCGCGAAGCGATCCGCACCGCCCCTGATTTTGGCAAGGGCAATGGTCCGCTTAACCATGCCCACCCCGTTACCGGCGAGTAAGGGGACGGGGTTTCATGCAGGGAGAAAATGCCATGCCGGGAACCTCCTTTTTTCATCAGGCGCGGAATAATGCGTGGTCCAATCATCGCTTGCTAACGGTCTGTTCGCGGTTGAGTGACGCGGAGCTGAATGCGGAGCGCACATCGTTCTTTCCGACGATCCTTTGGACGCTTAATCACATCCTGATTGTCGACTGGTTTTACATTGATGCCCTTGTGGCCGGTGGGCGCGGGCGGGGCTGTTTTGTCGAGGAAAACCCGTTTTCCGATATCGCGGCACTTTCCGATGCCCAGCGTGACAGCGATCAGACATTGCTGAAATTCTGTGAAAACCTGTCGGATGCCGATGCGGCTCGGCTGGTGGCGTTGGATCGTGGTAACGGGAAGACCGCGCATGAAACGGCGGCGGCGGTTTTATCGCATCTTTTCGTGCATCAGACCCATCATCGCGGGCAGGTGCATGCGATGCTGAGCGGTACATCGCAAAAGCCGCCGCAGCTTGACGAATATTATCTTGATTGTGATGCCGAATTTCGCGGCACCGATTTTCACGACCTTGGTTGGGACGGCGCATGACATTCAGACTGACGGATCGAACCAAACGGCGTCTTTTTCTGATCTCGGTGACGGCACTGGTTGTCGCCACGATTGCCGATGGATCACGCCGTTTCGTGGCCGACCTGATCTGGACGGATGACGCGGCCCCGTGGGAAAAGGTGACGGCGGTTTATTATCCCGATACGCAGAAACAGACCGATATCCGTATTTCGGATGCAAGGTTTGATGACGTTGCCGAATGCCGCGAACATCTTGCCAAGCTGGCAACTGAAAACGGGGATGCGGACCTGCAAAAGGGACGGTCAGAATGTGCTGTCGGGTTTTATCGCGATGGTGCGGGCAATGGCAGTTATCGCCTGATTATCGAATAAACAGTCTAAAGCACATACCACAGCAGGCCGGGCAGGGCGATGGCGGCAAGGAAGCTTGAACTGATGACCACACCGGCGACTTCTTCTGGTTCGCGGTTGTAAAGCTGCGCAAACAGATAGCAGAACACCGCAACCGGCATCGAACATTGCAGGATGACGACCCCGCGTTCGATCCCGGTAAGCCCCATGACTTCGGAAAGTCCGACGCCAACCGCAAAGCCCATGGCAAGGCGCAGCATGCTAAGTGCGGTGCTGCGTGCGAGGCTAACCGGGCGGAGGCGGGCCAGTGACACACCCAATGTAAACAGCATTAACGGAATGGTCAGCTGTCCGATCAGGTTGGTCGTGTTGTAAAGCCATGCCGGGACTTCGGTATTGGTCGCAAGGAAGCCGGTTGCAATCAGGGTTGCCGGAATGATCGGCATCTTGATGATCGATTTAAGCGAGAAACTGCCCGAAACGAACGCCACCCCGATGGTCAGTTGCAAAACCACATAAACCGCAAAAAACGCAACCGACAGTGCCAGACCATCCTGCCCGTAAGCCAGCATGCAAAGCGGCAGACCGACATTGCCGACATTCGGCCAGGTCAGCGATTGCAGATAGGTCCGCGGGGCCAGTTTGAAAACTTTCAGGATCGGCCAGCCGATCAGAACGAAAATGATGTTCGCGGCAAGGGCGGCAGTGCCCATCGATACCAGCGCATCCGCACCAAGATCAACCGTGGCAAGGGCGGCAAAGGTCAGGCAGGGGGTGGCAAAATAGGTGACGATGGATGTCACCAGTCCCGTATCGAAATGTCTGCCGGACCGTGCCCAGATATAACCAAGACCCGTGGTTATGAAAACCGGTGCAAGAATGGCAAAGATATCGGCAAACATGAAATTCAGTATCCCCAGATGGCTTGGCCCCAATGGCCCCCGGGTGAAATTGTCATGACCGATAGTCGCGGGGCAAGCGAATAATGGTAATACCAGTTGGTTTTCCGCATCGCGATAAGTCGACGCAAACCTGCGTCGTGAAAACTTGTCATTCCGGATGTTGATGGTGCATGTTAGCCCGTCAATCAGCCTCAGAGACAAAAAGACAGGGTCAGGTATGAGCCCCAGAAAATACGATTTCGTTCACCGCCATTTCATCGATCCGGCTCCGCGCTGGCGCGATCAGCGCCATCCTGTGCCTGCGGTTTTTCTTGATCGTGATGGGGTGGTGAATGAAGAAGTCCATTATCTGTCAAAGATTGACGATCTTGCCCTGATTCCCGGAACCGCCGCAGCCATCAAACAGCTTAATGATGCCGGTATTCCGGTTGTGATCGTGACCAACCAGTCGGCGGTGGCGCGGGGTTATCTGACCGAGGCGGGCCTTCGTGACCTGCATGAGGCGATGCTTGCGATGCTGGCGCGCGCGGGGGCATCGGTGCAGGGGATTTATTATTCGCCCTATCATCCCGACGGGATTGAGGGATATCGCCGTGAAAGCGAATGCCGCAAACCGGGCCCGGCCATGATCCTTGCGGCGGCCGAGGATTTTGTGATTTCGCTGGGCGATAGTGTTCTGATCGGGGATCGGATCAATGATATTCGTGCCGGACGTGCGGCGGGCACCCATGCGGTGATCGTTAAGACCGGGCACGGGGCAAAGGAAACCACCTGGCCCGAGGCGGCAGAGGCGGACTTTATCGCCTATGATTTGCAGGCCGCAGTGACCGAACTTTTCGCGCGCGGTGTTCTGGCGCGTTAGGCGCATCATAACGCGCACCAGGTTTTCCACATATCCCGGCAGGCTTCTTCAAGTTCGCGCGCGGTGGCCGCACCGTTCATGGCCTTGCTGTTTTTCATCCGGTCGCGCATGCCTGCCCGAATGGTGGTAAGGGCGTTGATATCCTGTGTCAGAAGGACGGCCTTTTCGACGTAACCCTTTTGCGTTTCCGCCGCCAGCGCATCGAGCCCGATATCGGATAACAGGCAAAGCCCTGCGCGTGATGCCGGTGTTTCACCCGCCATCGTGACAAACGGAATACCGTGCCAGAGCATATCAAAATAGCGCGCGATATCGATCATCGGGAACGGGGCCAAGCCGATATCGATCCGGGCGTAAAGATCGGGTTTATCTTCGGGGTTTACCGCACCAATCAGATTGACACGATCCGTGTGAAGCCCGGCCTGGCGTAGACGATCCAGCATCGTCTTTTTGGCAAAGGCATCGCCCAGAACATCATCCTGAATGACAAGGCGACTGTTTTTGACCTTATTTAAAACGCGGGCAAAGCAGTTCAGGCTGGCGTCGCTGATGTTTGATAACTGGTCAAAGCAACCAAAGGTCACGGCCTCGTCAATTGCGGCTGGAAGCAGGCTGAGCATGGCGGCATCATCCGCACCGACATAGGCAAGAGGCCCCGATCCCAGATGTTGCACATTTTCACAAAACAGCTTGTTTTCGGCCGGTTTGGCCGGGATCGCGCGATGGTGGACAAGGATGTAATCCATCTGACTGATGCCCGTCGTCATTGGTGCGATACTGGCCTGAACCGGGGCAGCGCGATGGGCAAATACCGTGATCGGCTGATTTGCGACCGGGCCGGTCAGGTCAAACAGGATGTCGATCCTGTCCTTGCGGATGCGCTCAACGATCTGAAGCGGGCTTTGGCCGTAAACCTCGCGCCAGCCATCGGCCATGACCTGCCATGAACGGGTGGTTTGGTCCGGGCGTGGGGTGGCCGAATACAGAAACAGTTCGACCTCGTTGCGGTTAAGGTGCCGGGCAACTCCCGCAAGCAGGGCGAAGGAAGCATGTTCGCAAAAATGCGGTGACAGCCATCCGATGCGAAGCCGTTTATCGACCTGTTTGCTGTTGGTGAATTTCGGTTCGGGCAAGGCTGGCATGTGGCTGCGTGCCCATTGGCGGGCCTGTTTAAGATATTCGACCCCGCCGATATCGGGCAGTCTGGCAACCGCGGCCAGAAGGGCTGTGTGGGCATCCGCATTTGCCGGGTGTTTTTCCACAAGCACGGTCAGTTCGGCAATCGCACTTGCGACGTCGCCGCACCGCAATTCGATATCGGCAATTTCAAGATCGATTTCGATCCTGCCCTTGGCAAGGCGCTTGGCGGTTTTAAGGATCGCGATCGCCTTGGCATAATCGCCCTGTGCCGAGAGCGCACGGCCCAAACCGTGCAGGGCCGGGACATTGCGGGGATCGATGCTCAGCGCGCGTTGATACAGGTTTTGCGCCATGCCGGGATAGCCAAGCCGCAGCGACACATCCCCGACACGGCAAATCATATCTGGCGTGATGCCGGCGGCCTCGGCGGCGCGGTCAAGCGATGCGAGTGCTGCTTCTTCCTGCCCCAGTGCGTGCAATGCCTTGCCAAACAGCAAAAGCCCGTCAAAGTGATCGGGTTTCAGGCCCAGCAACCGCCCCAGAAGGTCCACCGTCTGCCCGATATGGCCGCGCGGCATTTCAAGGCGTGCCAGATGATAAAGGGCGGTCGGGAAATCGCCATGATAGCTGATGGCCTGACGGAATTCGTCAATCGCCTTTTCGATCTGCCCGGCCCGTTCCAGCGCAATCGCGAAATTGCACCGCACTGCCGGGTTGGCACCAAGTCGCGGCAGGCAGCTATCAAACAGTTCAAGGGCTTCGCGGTGGCGATCAATACCGGTCAGAAGAGTTGCCAGAAGATGTTCGACTTCGGGGTTGCCGGGCGAAAGCGACAGCGCACGACGGTAAATCTTCTCGGCCTCGTCAGGACGGTTGCCTTCATGCGCGCTTAGTCCACGCCTGAGCAGGGTCTTGAGATCGGCCGACATCGATATGCTTTACCTCGTAAGATGGACAGTCCTGATCGCTGTCATATGGGGCAGCATGCAGAAAAAGGAACGTTCTGTCATTGCTTTAAAGCATTTCACTGTTTCAGGAAAAGGAATGATGGGGCCGGGAAAAGCATAAAAAAAACCCCGAGCCTGCGACGCAGGCCGGGGCGAGAATGGGAGTGGGAGAATCGCCTGGCGGCGATAATCACCTATTAAGATATGGATTGTGGTCGAGGTCGTCGCCTATCTAATGGGATAGTATTTGGGGTCTTTCGGGTAGGTTGGCGATGGGAAGGTGGTGGAATTACCGAAAGTTAACCTGGTGATTGAAAGTGCTGCCTTGGAAAGGTCTGCTATCTTTCAGGTAGCATTCGTTCCATATGGCGCAAAAACACGAAATTTTCGGGCAAAAAACTGTCATTCGGCGCGAAGACTGTGCTAGAACCCCTAAATATGTAACAATGATAAACACCCCGCGAAGATAGAGAGGTTCGACCATGCCGGAATATCGGTCCCGTACAACCACCCATGGCCGCAATATGGCCGGTGCGCGTGGCCTTTGGCGCGCCACGGGCATGAAGGATGAAGACTTTGACAAGCCGATCATTGCGGTCGTCAACAGCTTTACCCAGTTCGTGCCTGGTCACGTTCACCTGAAAGACCTTGGTCAGATGGTGGCCCGCGAAATCGAAGCCGCCGGTGGTGTTGCCAAGGAATTCAATACCATTGCGGTCGATGACGGTATCGCGATGGGCCATGACGGCATGCTTTACAGCTTGCCGTCACGTGAAATCATTGCGGATTCCGTTGAATATATGGTCAATGCCCATTGCGCGGATGCGATGGTCTGCATTTCCAACTGTGACAAGATCACGCCGGGCATGTTGATGGCCGCCATGCGCCTTAACGTTCCGGCGGTGTTCGTTTCCGGTGGCCCGATGGAGGCCGGGAAGGTCACCATTAATGGTCAGGAACGTCATCTTGACCTTGTTGATGCGATGGTCGAAGCCGCCGATCCGAAAATTTCGGACGAACAGGTTGCGGTTGTCGAACGTTCGGCATGCCCGACCTGCGGTTCGTGTTCCGGGATGTTTACCGCCAACTCGATGAACTGTCTGGCGGAGGCGCTTGGCCTTGCGCTGCCGGGTAACGGTTCGGTGCTGGCGACGCATGCCGCGCGTCAGGAACTCTTCCTTGAGGCGGCGCGTACATCCGTCAAGCTGGCGCGGCGTTATTACGAGGAAGAAGACGTTACCGCGACCCCGCGGGGCATCGCGACGTTCGAGGCCTTTGAAAATGCGATGGCGCTTGATATCGCCATGGGCGGTTCGACCAACACGGTTCTGCATCTGCTCGCAATCGCGCGCGAGGCCGAAGTCAACTTTACCATGGCCGACATGGATCGTTTGTCGCGCCAGATCCCGCACCTGTCAAAGGTTGCGCCTTCGCATCCGCTGTATCACATGGAAGACGTCCATCGTGCTGGCGGCATCATGCGTATTCTGGGCGAGCTGGAACGCGGTGGTTTGCTACATACCGATGTGCCGACGGTGCATAGCAAAACCATGGCCGATGCCCTTGAAAAATGGGACATCCGGCGCACCAAGAACGAAGCGGTGCATAAATTCTTCCGCGCCATGCCGGGTGGCATCCCGACGCAGACGGCGTTCAGTCAGGAACGTTACTGGGACGATCTTGATCTGGATGAAAAAGAAGGCTGCATCCGCGATATCGAACATGCTTACAGCAAGGATGGCGGTCTGGCGGTTCTGTTTGGCAATATGGCGGTCAATGGCTGTATCGTTAAAACCGCCGGTGTCGATGCCAGCATCCTGAAATTCACCGGTCCGGCCGTAATCTGCGAAAGCCAGGACGAGGCGGTTGCCAAGGTTCTGGGGGGCGAGGTCAAGGAAGGCGATGTTGTCGTCATCCGTTATGAAGGCCCCAAAGGTGGTCCGGGCATGCAGGAAATGCTGTATCCGACCAGCTATCTGAAATCGATGGGGCTGGGCAAGGCCTGTGCGCTTGTCACCGATGGGCGTTTTTCGGGCGGGACGTCGGGTCTTTCGATTGGCCACGTATCGCCGGAAGCCGCGGCAGGCGGGGATATCGCATTGATCGAGCCGGGCGATATCATCGAAATCGATATTCCGAACCGGTCGATCAGGATTGCGGTTGATGACGCGGTTCTGGCGGCGCGCCGTCAGGAAATGGAAGCCAAGGGCAAGGATGCCTGGAAACCGGCCAAGCCGCGCAAGCGCAAGGTGACAACGGCCCTTCGTGCCTATGCCGCGCTTGCAACCAGTGCCGATCAGGGTGCTGTTCGCGATGTGACGCAGGTCGAATTTTAAGTCGCTCAGACCATAACATCAAAAAAAGCCGCCCGGTTCGCCGGGCGGCTTTTGTTTTGGCGCGAGAATGATCAGGGTTTGCGAAGCGTGCTGAACCCATGTGTAAGGTTCTGGCCGAGGTTGGGCAGGGCATTGGCAATTGCCTGAACGGCAAAACCGATAAATAAAACCCCGGTGGCGCGTACGATCCAGATTTCGTGGCGCTGATACATCCGGCGCAACACGCCAAGTCCGACAATCCAGATCAAGATCAGATCGGCGACCAGAAATCCGACGGCAGACGCCAGTAAAAGCCCCGTCATGCTGTCCCAGCCAAGCGACGCGGCATCCTGTGCCAGGAGGGCTGTGAACATCGCGACCGCGACCGGATATCCCTTGGGATTGGTGATCCCGAAAATAATGCCGCGCCGCCACGGGTTGCGAACCGTGATGGCAACCGCGCCATCGACCTTGCGCTTGGCGGTGACAGCCCGGATACCAAGCCAAAACAGGTAGACTCCGCAAATCATCGCCAGAATATCAAACACCATCGGATCAAGGACGCGTGACCCGATGATCGCCACCAGCGCCAGACTAGCCCACATGATATCCCCGGCAAAATGCCCGAAAAGGAAACCCGCACTTGCCTTTCGCCCCTGTGCGGCACCAATGCCCAGCATCGCCAAAAAGGCCGGGCCGGGTGTCAGGGTATAGATGGCGGCCGCGACCATCGCCCCGATCAGCATCGATATTTCCATGATCTTCTCCCCAATGCTCAGGACAAGATTAGCGTAGATGAATTTGTTTCGGCAAAGTGATTTCCGTTATACCGCCTGAAAAAAGGCCGGGTCATGAGACCCGGCCAAGTGAAAGACAGCAATATGCTCTGGAGGCTGTCTTTTTTGTCTGGCTTAAGGGAGATTTTCCAGACAGGTGGAGTTTGGTTCAATCCGATGTTGAAAGACGCAGGGCGGCGTTGGCGATCACGCGAACGGCGGTTGCGATGCAGGTTTCATCAAGATCGAAATTGCTGCGATGAAGCATTGTGGCACGATCCGTTGCTTTGGAGCCGATGCGCAGATGTGCGCTTGGAATACGCGACGAAAATTCGGCAAAATCCTCGCTACCCATAGAGCCCTGCGGTAGGCAGATGACCTGTTCATCGCCAAGGATGTCGCGTGCGGTTGCGACAACCTGTTCAAGGATCGCCGGATCGCTTTTGACCACACCAACACCTTGCAGGAATTCGACATCGATCTTTGTCCGAGTGGCGGTGCCGACGCCTTCGGCGATGCGTGTGATGGCATCCTTGGATGCGCTGCGGACGTCTTCGGAATGGGTGCGGATCGCGCCCTGAAGGGTCACCGTATCGGGGATCTGGTTGCGTGCGGTACCGCCTTCGATTTTTCCGATCGTGACCACCGCCGCGTTAAGGGGGGCGATTTCCCGGGAAACGATATTCTGGACCTGGGAAATGAACTGGGCCGCAGCAACAATGGGATCAACGGAAAGATGCGGATGTGCCCCGTGACCGGAGAGACCGGAAACCGTCACATCAAAAGGATCAGAGGACGCAAAGGAGACTTCGGGGTGCCAGCCAACCGAACCGCCGGGAAGCAGCGGCCAATTGTGATAGCCCAGCATGATATCGGGTTTGTGTTTGTCAAAGACACCATCGGCAAGCATCGCCCGTGCGCCGCCAAGGCCTTCTTCTGCCGGCTGGAACAGGACCAAGGCGCGGCCTTTGAAATCTTCACCAAGTCTTGCCAGAACGGTGGCAACACCAAGGGCGATGGCAGTGTGGGCATCATGTCCGCAAGCATGCATGACCCCCTTATTTTCCGAGGCAAAGGGAAGCCCGGATTCTTCGGTGATCGGTAGCGCGTCGATATCGCCGCGAATACCGATAAGGCGGCCCGCCGCCGCTTGATTGATAATGGCAGCGACACCAGTTTTTCCAAAGCCGCTGCTATAGCTAATGCCAAGATCGTCAAGGTGGCTCTGAATTTTCGCAGAAGTTCTCTGTTCCTGAAAACCCAGTTCCGGGTGGCGATGCAAATCCCGACGAATATCGATCAACTGATCGTTGATATCATCGACAATGGCATCGATCTTTCTTGCGATTTCGCTGTTGGCGCTTGGGGACATTCTTCAATCAATCCTTTTGGTGGCGGGCCGTGGTTTTAAGGGATCTCGGGGTTAGTCGAGGTCCTTCTGACCGATTTCGGCAACTTTCTTGTAGACTTCCTCGCCCCACATTTTGGTGCCGAGTTCGTCACGAACCGACTGGGTCGCTTCGATGAAAGGTGCGATATCCGGGTGGGTGAAAACGATGCCGGCAGCTTCCATATCGGCGATCATTTTTTTTGTCTGCTCGGGCAGCATTTTTTCAATGACGGCATTGGATGCATCATTGGCCCGTTTCAGCAGTGCCTGATCTTCTGCATTCAGACCTTCCCAGAAGCCGTTTCCGATCATCACGTAAGCCGGTTTTTTGATGTAATCGACCATCGCGATGGATTTCTGGACTTCATAGAATTTCGCGGCATAGATGGTTTCGATCGGGTTTTCCTGGCCATCGACAACGCCAGCCTGCAGGCCGGTATAAACCTCGGCAAAGGCCATCGGGGTCGGGTTGGCACCAAGTGCGCTTAGAGATTCGACATAGTAATCACGCTCTGGTGCACGCAGTTTCAGACCTTTGAGGTCGTCAATGCTATTGATTTCGACGTTCGCGCTAATCTGGCGCGGGTTGCGCGGCATGAAACCAAGAAGGCGGATTTCGCGTTCATCGATCAGCTTCTTGTTCCATTCCGCGCCAAAGTCGGTTTCAAGCACGGCGTTGTAGTTTTTCAGGTCCTTCATCAGGAAGGGGATCGCCAGATATTCGATGTCCTTGATCCCGGGATCGCCACTGGCTGAAATCTGGGTGATACCGAGCGCAAGCTGGGTGAAAAGTTCACGCGGGGTGCCAAGTTGTTCACCGCCGTAAATCGTGACGTTGTAGCGACCGTCGGACTCTTCTTCTACGACACGTTTGAATTCAAGCGCGCCTTCATACTGGGCTTCGCCGGGATTGGCCCAGATGGAATAACGGATTTCTTCGGCCGCATTTGCATGGCCAAGGCCCAGAGTTGCCAGACCTGCTGCAAACAGCGTTGTTGTGAGTGTTCTACGCATATTCAAAACTCCCTGATGAAGGTTAAGCGTCGACTTTTGGGTTCTGATCGGAGAAGTGACGGATAAAGTCCGCGCAATATTCGACGAGGTAACTGACGATTTTTTCGCCTTTCCCGGCGCTCGATTGCGCCGGATCGCCCCCGGCAATGCCATTGCCGCAGCGATCGGTAACATCCACGGCAAGAGCGATTTCAACATCGCGGAAACGGACACCCGCCAGGCCGGCGGTTGGCAAACCAAGCATTTCACCCTTGCTGTCTTCTTTGGACAAAAGGTCCATGCGCATCAGTTCCGGGAACAGATGCAGATAAACAGAGGTCAGCGGATCACCACCATGACCGAGTGCCTTTGCCCCCATTTCCGGATGCAGTTCTTTCCACATTTCGGCCGGGATCAGACGCCACATATTGAGGCAGGGGATCAGCAGGCCTTTTTCGCGTTTGATTTTGCGAATGACCTGATCGATCAGCGGATAGTTGCCGCTGTGACCGTTCAGGATCACGATTTTATTGATGCCGTGATCGGTAAAGTTTTCGATCATGTCGGTCAGGATGGCGCTGAAGGTTTCCGGGCGGAGTTGTATGCCGCCGGGCACCGTACGGAAATAGTCAGCATAGCCAAACGGCATGATCGGGGCGGCAATCGCACCTGATTTTTCGGCAATTTTCCCGGCCAGAACATCGGTGAGCATGTAGTCACCCATCGGGGCGATCGGCCCCTGTTCTTCCTGGGATCCCAGTGAAATCAGAATTACGGGATCTTCGCTGAGACGTTCGCGAAATTCGATGAACGTCATGTCTTTGAGCAAGTGCTTGCGCACAGCTTTATTGGCCGTCATTTGGGGCTCCGGTATCGATTGATGGCTATCAGGAGCCGAACACGATGTTCGGCAGGAACAGGGTGATCTGCGGGAATGCCGCAAGCAAAATCACCGCGAAGAAGAGAGGGATGTAAAACGGGATCATCGCGCGCACCATTTGCGCATGCGAGATTTTGGCAATGTCCTGAGCGATGAACATCAGGATGCCAACCGGTGGCGTGGCCCCCCCGATGATGAGGGTGAAGACCATCAGAACACCGAAATGAACCGGATCGATTCCAAATTGCATGACAACGGGAACAAGGATCGGGGTCAGCACGATTTCGGCCGAAGAGGCCACCATGAACAGCCCGACAAGCACCAGAACCAGCAGAATGATCGCAAGAACGATGATTGGTTCGCTAGAGATGGTCGAAATGCCGATGCCGATGCTTTGGGGAACGTTTTCGCGTACCATAACCCAACTGAAAGCCGCCGATGCAGCAACAATCAGCAAGATGCGGCAGCTGCCCAGACCAACATCCACAAGAACCTTGCCAAGCTGGCGCAAATTCATGTGACGGTACAGAAGGCCAAGTACCAGACCGTAAAGCACGGCAACTGCCGCGGCCTCGGTCGGAGAGAACATACCCAGCAGGATGCCGCCGACAATAATGACCGGAAACAGCAGGGCAGGGCCGCCCTCGACAATCGAGTTTCCGATTTCACGTATGCTGGCGCGTTCATAGCGGGGATAGCCGCGTTTGCGGGCAATGAAATAGGTGAATACCATCTGGCTGAGGATGATCACCACACCGGGAATGATACCTGCCACCAGCAAGCGCCCGATGGAGACATTTGCAAGGGTGCCGTAAATCACCAGTGCAACGCTTGGGGGAATCATTGGGCCGACAAGTGCCGACGCAACGGTTACAGCGGCCGAAAAAGGTGCGGGATAGCCTTCCTTTTTCATCGCCGGGATAAGAACCGAACCGAGTGCGGTGGTGTCAGCGGTTGCCGAGCCGGACATGCCCGAGAAAATCATGCTGGCAAAAATATTGACCTGTGCCAGGCCACCGTGAATGTGTCCGACCAGCGCACGCGACATATTGATGATCCTGTCCGTCAGGCGGCAGGCATTCATCAACTCGCCCGCAAGATAGAAAAACGGGATCGCCAGAATAAGGAAGCTGTCGATTGACGCCGTCATGCGCTGCGTCAGCATCCCGGCGTCAATGCCGGTCAAGTAAAGATAGGCAGTGGTGGTAACGCCCATTGCAAATGCCAGCGGCATACCGGCCAGCAGCAAAACAACGAGAAGGGCGAGAATAATTGCGATTGTCATTTCTGGCCCTTACAGCATCGAGTTTTCGTCATTTTCGGTTCGCACATTGCGAAGCCGATCTGACAGGAAAAGACGGGCAAGGATGACAACAAGCATCAGTATTCCGCCAACGGTTGCGGCAAGACGCACCGTACCGGCGGGCAGGGGAAGGATGCTCATTTCCTGAAAGTTTTCGAGTTTTACAATACGAAAGCTTTTCCAGGTCATCACGCCAAGGAAGGCCAGTGCCAGAATCTGATTGGAAATACGGACGATCTTTCTGACTTTTTCCGGCATCAGATTTACGAAAACATCGACGGAAAGATGACGTCCCTGCCAGCACACAACGGCAGCACCGATAAATGTCATCCAAACCACGAGTAATCGGCTAAGTTCGTCGCTCCATAAAAGCGGACTGTCAAAAAAGTATCGAAAGACAACCTGTGCAAGGGTCAGTGTCACAATGATTGCCAGCGTGGCGCCGGTCAGAATTTTTAGCGGAAGCGCAAGGTCAAACCTTCGCTTCGGCAATGCCGGTTCAGTTGATTGCATCTCTAGCCTCTCCATCATGGCCCTGCGAGCTTCTTGTTCGGCTTTTTGGCAGGGCGCCTCCTGAGACTATAAAATCAGCCGGACATTAATCTTGTCAAATATATAAATGGCGTATATTTATATCTGATGAGTATCAATAATCGTGTTGAATTACGCCATTTGCGTTATTTTATTTGTGTGGCTGACGAAATGCATTTCGGGCGGGCCGCCGAACGTCTTGGCATTGCACAGGCTCCTCTTAGCCAGCAAATCAAGCAGCTTGAAGAACGGGTCGGTGGGCAACTTTTTGAACGCACGACCCGAAGTGTTCGCCTGACGCCAGCGGGAGAAGTTTTCCGTGAAAAGGCGTTGCTGGCGTTATCCAGTGTCGAGGAGGGGGTTGAGGCCGCCCGTTTCGTGATGGGGCAGGCAAATCGCAAGCTGACGATTGGTTGTGTTTCACCTGCGATTTTTACATGTCTACCGGAAATCCTGCGGATGTTTCATGCCAAATGCCCGGATACGCGGATTGATATCAAAATACTGACGACCAACGAGCTGCTTGATGCGATGATAGACGGGCAGGTGGATGTTGCCTTTATTCGCCCGCCAAGGGCCAAGGCCAACCTCAATATCATGAATTTGTTCAGCGAGGCCTTTGTGGGTCTTGTTCCGGCGGATCATGCGCTTTCCGGAAACAAAACGCTGTCGCTAAGCGATTTTACGGGGCTGCCATATATTGCCTACGCGCCGATTTTGGGGGTCAGTTACCAGAACGTGGTTATCCAGCATGCGCGTGATGTCGGGGTATCTTTGGACATCGTTGAAGAAGTTGGTCACACGTTGGGAATCGTGGCACTTGTTGCCGCGGGAATGGGGGTTGGCGTGGCGCCGAGCTGGGTTACCCATACACCCCATGTCGGCGTTGCCTATATTCCGATGCCGGAATTGCCCGCCGATGCGGTCAATCTTGCATTGGCGTGGCCCGAAGACACAATGTCGCGGGTTATTGATGAGTTTGTGAAATGCGCACGTGCCTTTGTTCGTGATCTGAACGGCTTGTAAAATGGCCGCCCCGGCAAACGAGGCGGCCATTTGGGTATGATGCAACGCCGCTTGGTCAGTTGAGGACTTTTGTCAGCGGAATGTAATCGTAGCCAAGATCACGTGCGACGGCCTCATAGGTGATGCGTCCTTCGTGAACGTTTAGCCCTGCGGCCAGATGGGGATCTTCCTGGCAGGCTTTTTTCCAGCCCTTGTCGGCAAGGGCAAGGGTGAAGGGCAGGGTTGCGTTATTGAGTGCAAAGGTCGATGTGCGGGCTACCGCACCGGGCATGTTGGCAACACAGTAATGCACCACGTCATCGACGATATAGGTCGGATCGGTATGGGTGGTGGCTTTGGATGTTTCAAAGCAGCCGCCCTGATCAATCGCGACATCGACAATCACCGAACCCGGCTTCATTTTTGAAAGCTGGTCCTTGTGGATCAGCTTTGGTGCCGCTGCACCCGGGATCAGGACGGCACCGACAACCATGTCGGCATCATAGACCAGTGCCTCGGTATCATCGATGGTGGCGTATTGCGTTTTGATGCGCGGGCCAAACAGATCGTCAATCTGTGTGAGGCGTTTGACATTCTTGTCGAGAATGATGACGTCCGCACCCATGCCCGCGGCAATGCGGGCGGCATTGGTGCCCACAACACCACCTCCGATCACAACCACCTTGGCCGGGGCAACGCCGGGCACGCCGCCCAGCAACATGCCGCGTCCGCCATTGGCCTTTTGCAGGGCTGCTGCACCGACCTGCGGTGCCATGCGTCCGGCAACTTCCGACATCGGGGCCAGCAATGGCAGGCCACCGTTTTTATCGGTAACGGTTTCATAGGCAATCGCCGTCACCCCGGATTTGATCAGACCGGCAGTCTGTTCCGGATCGGGTGCCAAATGAAGGTAGGTAAACAGAAGCTGCCCTTCGCGGAGCTGCTCGTATTCGACTTTCTGCGGTTCCTTGACCTTTACGATCATTTCGGATTTGGCAAAGATTTCGGCCGCGGTATCGACGATTTTTGCGCCGGCGGAGACGTAATCATCGTTGCTGCAACCGATACCGGCACCAGCATTGGTTTCGATGATCACATCATGCCCATGTGCCGTGACTTCACGCACGGAACTTGGGGTCAGGCCGACGCGATATTCATGGTTTTTGATTTCTTTCGGAATGCCAATCAGCATTGTGTCTCTCCCGGACAAACGTGGCAATAACAACGGTTTTCCCGTTTTTAGTTATCTGTGCAGGATACCCGAAAATTATGGCAATTTCTCTTCAATCCTCGGTGAGTTTGATGGTATTAATGCTATATAATTTAAAAAAATCCGCCTCAGGCAGGGAGAATATTCGAAATGCAGATGGACGAACGTGACCGAATGATCCTGCGGCTGCTTCAACGCGATGGCCGTATCAGCAACGCCGAACTTGCCGAAAAGGTCAATCTGTCGGCTTCGGCCTGTTTGCGCCGTGTCCGTCTTCTGGAAGAAGCCGGTCTGATTGACCGTTACACCATGCTGCTTAATCCGGCCCGCATCGGCAAACCGGGCAATGCATTCGTCAATATCTCGATCGCGCGCCAGACCCGCGAGGCGCTTGAAACCTTTGAAAAGGAAATCCAGTCGGTCCCGGAAGTCGTGGAATGTTACCTTCTTGCGGGGCAGAGCGACTATCTGGTGCATGTGGTTTACAGCAACACTGCCGACTATGAGCGCATCCATAGCGAAGTCCTGACCCAATTGCCCGGTGTCGAACGCGTCCAGACCATCATCACCCTGCGCGAAGTCAAACGCACGACCGAATTGCCGGTCTGATCCGCTCAAGCGAGGCGGGCAGGTTTATGGCCTGTCCGGTTCCAACATGGTTAGTCGCAGACCGTTTGCAAGGCTTTCCAATCCTGCGGATTGATATCAAGCGTACCTGTGATGTCGCTTTGTTCAAACAGGTCGATCCGCCCGGTCATTTCCGGGTGCGAGCTTAGGATTTCCGGTAGTAAACTGGCGATTTCGGCATATTTGCTTTCGGTGGAAATTGCGCGAAACAGCTTTGCCGTACTTTGGGTTTCGATGCTGGCATCGCCCATCAGTTCAAGGGCAAAGTGATCGGCATCGGTTTCCATGTCCCGGGAATAGCTTTGTTCCATGACAAAGCCAACCGGAAGGTCGGCCCCGCCGGTCATCAATCGGACAAGCTGGCCGAGCGCGATGCCGGAAAACAGCTTTTTTAGGCCGTGCTGCATTTCGGTATGGCCGATTTCGTGGGCCAGAACGCCAGCCAGTGCTTCGGGATTTTCGGCCTTTTTTGTGAGTTCCGAAAATACAATGATCTGTCCGCCGGGCAGGGCAAGAGCGTTTTCGATATCACTGCGCAGGAAGGTTATTTCATAGTCATATGTCAGTGTGCCGGTTTGTTGAAAACGGTCCAAAATGGTGGTGATGACCTGTTGAGCGGGATCGCTGATTGCGCAGGCACTTGTTCCGTCGCGGTCTTCGCCCATGATCGCCACGATCTGTTCACGCGCGTTGCGTCCCATATCCACTTCCATTGAACGTGGATACACCGCGACAACCAGATCGATCATCAGTGGCATGCCCTGCCAGATCAGCAGGGCAATTGCCGCGGAAAAACCGACGATACCGGCAGAAAGCCGGACTTTTGCCCGTGTAGCAGCTTCGTCCACGGCAAGTCCGGGCAGGGTTTCAAGAATGAAGGCCTTGGAGTGCGGATCGTCAAAAATCAGGCGAAATCCGTCATCCTTGCGCTTTCGCAAACGAAGCGGTTTTCCCTTTTCGATCTTTTCGCACAGATAAACACTGTCTTTTGACAGTACCTGTTCCCCGCCATCTGGCAGATACAGGGTAATGTAACGGTCAGATATGCTGACCGTTACATTCTTTGCCAACGATGTTTTACCGTCAAAAAGACGGGCATTGGGCAAGCTGTTCATTAAAACGCCTTGTTAAATCCCGCCCAGATCAAAGGCTTCTGCAAGGCCTTCGCCGGTGCGCGGAACGTTTTGTGCATCCGTGTTCTGATGCAGTTCTGCGATATTACCGTCATATACCAGCGATGAAATATGCAGTGCCAGCATCGGATGGGTCAGCCCGACAAATGTCAGGATGCCGAAGACCGGTGTTGCAAGCAGCATCAGGATAAAGAACGGTGCCATGATCGCCAGAATCTGTTCCGGTGGCATATAGGATGCCGCGTTATTCGCGATGATCGAGAATGCGGCGAAACCACCGGTGACCGACAGCAGGGCGACAAAGACAATGCCCGCCACAACCATCAACAGCAGGAAGCGCAGCAGCAGTTTGATATATTGCCCGGTCGCGAGCGTGCTGCCAAATTGCAGGCCTGCAAGGGTGGTATTTTCGCTTTGATACCGGAAGCACCATACATGGTACCAGGCCATCCCGAAGACGATCACGAGATACGGAATAAAGGCCAGCGGCACGATATAAAATGGCGAACGCGTAAGGTTTACCGCCGCCGCAATAATGCCGCCCGATATGGCAATCGCGACCAGACACAGGAGCCAGGTCAGGATCCACTTTTTGAAGGCAGGGCCAAATGTGCCGGTAAATCTTGCCTGATGGTCGCCGATCCAGGTGTTGTTGGTTTCATAACGGGTCAGCGTGATAAAGCTGAGCGGCATCAGAATGCCCAGCGACAGGATGGCTGCCAAAAAACTGCCAAAGCCGATCAGGGCGTATTTGAAGGACGAACCGCCCAGTTTTCCGCGAATGCCGCGCCAGAAGGTGCGGCTCATGCGATAGCGCGTGGCGCGATAGATCGCGACAAAAATCAGAAACAGAATGACGGCATACATCACGATAATCTGCAATCCCTGCATAGCCGGGGGCAGTTGGGCCGAGATAAAGCCCAGTAGCAGGGACGCGGGGATAAAGATGACCGAGACAATCAGGAAGCCAAGGAAAAGTTCCAACCCGCGGCCGGTATATTCCAACGCATCACCATCAATGACGATGTTGCTCCAGATATAGCGGCGCATCCGGGTTTTGGCCCAGAAACGGAATATGCCCAATGTCAGGATGGTCCATAGTGTGTTCCAGCAGCAAAGTTTCAAAACGTCCTGCCAGCGACCGGAATATTGAATCTGGCCGTTATTGTATTCGGCGTTTTCGCTGTTTTCAGCAATATCTGCCGCCGCCTGAGAGCCATTATTGGCTTCAGGAAGTTCATTTTCGTCGTGTGTGCTCATAGTCCCCTCGGTTCTAAGACCAGTTTCAGGATCAGTGGTGAAAAATGACACCGCTTGTTTTCGCGGATTTTAATCTTCCCCGCGTTTGATTTAACGTGGTTTATCAACAAGATCACCCACTCAAAAGGTTAGGGATGCCCAATCAGGGCCATTTTTGTTGCCAGAAGGAACGGGCGGTTGAATGGTTTTGGTATGAAGGCTACCCGCCAGGTATTTCGCGCGTGCCGCAATCGGGGCTTCGCAGCCGCAGCGAATCAAATCTGTACAGATTCGCGATTTTTGTTCGCAAATACGTTTCGTGATTGCTTTGTGGTGACTATTGTTCATCTAACGTGCGCTCAAAAAATGCAGGTGAACTGTTTGTTACATCGACGTTTCTTTGATTTTATCTATCGAAAGTCACCGCGCGATTTGACTTTTGAATGAATTAATAGGCATTAATATAAGTTCAGGGAGAATGTTGGGGGAATAATTCTCTATGGAAAACGAATGTCTTGTTCGTGCGCGTAGCCACGAGCAAAAACTGAAACGTAGAAACGATATACTTGTCGCAGCCGAGGCGCTTTACCTTGAGGGGGACGGACAACTGCCATCGGCAGCCGAAGTCGCCAAAAAGGCCAGTCTCGCCAAAGGCACGCTGTATCTTTATTTTTCAAGCAAGGAAGCCCTTTTTCTGGAAGTCCTGCGCGGGTTCCTGAAGGGGTGGTTTGAAAACAATCTTGAAGTGATTGAACAGGAAGCGTTGCGCCGTCCCGAAGATCGGGATTCAGCACGTGTTGCACAACAATTCGTGCAGTATCTTGTCAAACGGAAGCAATTCCTGCATCTGGCGTCCCTGTCACAAGGGGTTCTTGAGCAGGGGACGGACGATGAAGCGGTTCTAAGCCATCGGAGATTTTTGTCTTCCATGGTGAAACGGACGGCAGATGCCCTGTCCGAGCTGTATGCCATCACGCCCGAGAATGCCAACAAGCTGATGCGGACGTCCTATGCATTGGTGATTGGCATGTGGCAGATGTCACAGATTCCGGAACGTGTTGCCGAACTGATGCGCCAGAACGCGCTTGATAATCTGATTATCGATTTCAGTGTGGCAACCGAAGAAGCGGTGGTGTCGTACTGGCGTGTGCTTGCACCGGGTATGAAATGTCGTGAATTCCTGCGTCAGATGGAAGAACAGAACCGGGCCTGATTTCGGTTTTGCCATCGGCTTTTCAATCAGCATCATAAAAAAAGCAGCACCTTCGCGGGGGCTGCTTTTTTGTTCGAAAGATCGCAGACTCAGTTTTCCGGGGTGGCCTGATCCATGGATCGGCTGCGTGCGCGTTCAGACCGCAGGATCAGCAGGCTGGAAATCACGATCATCACCGACACTGCAAGGATGATCAGAGTTGCAAGCGCGTTGATTTCCGGCGAAACCCCAAGCCTTACCGACGAGAAAACCTTCATCGGCAGGGTTGTGGAACCCGGACCGGCGACAAAGCTTGCAATCACCAGATCGTCAAGCGACAGGGTAAATGACAAAAGCCACCCGGCCAACAGGGCCGGCAGGATCATGGGCAGGGTAATGACAAAGAAAATCTTTGCCGGTTTGGCACCAAGGTCCATCGCGGCTTCTTCGACCGAGGTATCCATGCCCGCCAGTCGCGATTGCACAACAACCGCGACATAGGCCGCACAGAAGGTCGTGTGTGCGATCACAATCGTGGTTACACCACGCCCGGCTGGCCAGCCGATAAGCTGTTCAAGGGTGACAAACAGCAATAGCAGGGACAGGCCGGTGATGACTTCGGGCATCACAAGCGGGGCGGCAACCATGCCCGAAAACAGGGTGCGGCTTTTGAACCGTCCGAAACGGGACATGACAAGCCCGGCCGGTGTGCCAACCGCAAGGGCGAGCGTTGCCGACATCACCCCGATCCGAAGGCTGTTCCAGGCGGCATCAATCATGCCGTCATTGGAAAATAGCGACACATACCATTTGAACGAGAAGCCGGTCCAGACGGTGACCAGCTTGCCCTCGTTAAACGAGTAAATGATCACAAGCAGGATCGGAAGATACAGAAATGCGAAGCCGAAGACCAGAGCACTGAGAAGGAAAGTCGAACGTTTACCGGTCATTGCCCGTTTTCCTCCTGCTTGGTCTGGATATGCTGGAACCACATGATCGGCACGACAAGGAACAGCAGCATCGCAATCGCGACAGAAGACGCAATCGGCCAGTCACGGTTGGCAAAGAATTCGTTCCACAATGTCCGGCCGATCATCAGGGTATTCGGCCCGCCCAGAAGTTCCGGGATGACAAACTCGCCAACGGACGGAATGAACACCAGAAGCGATCCGGCCAGAATGCCGGGCATCGATAGGGGCAATGTCACCTTCATGAAGGCTTTCCATGGCTTGCAGCCAAGATCAAGGGCGGCCTCGATCAGGCTGACATCCATTTTTTCCAGCGTGGAATAAAGCGGCAGGATCATGAAGGGCAGGTAGGTATAGACAATGCCGATATAGACCGCGAATTCGGTCTGACGCATGATCAATGGCTCGGAAATGATGCCGAGGTTTAGCAGCAGCGCATTGATCAGCCCCTCGCGGTCCAGAATGCCGATCCAAGCATAAACGCGGATCAGGAAGCTGGTCCAGAAGGGCAGGATCACCATCATCAGAAGGACACTGCGAAGCGAACCTTGCGCGCGTGCAATGCCATAGGCCATCGGATAGCCGATCAGAAGCGTGATCACGGTTGAAATCGCAGCAATCCGGATCGAATTCAGATAGGCCGATATATAAAGACTGTCGCTAAGCAGAAACAGGTAATTGCCGAAATTGATCGTGATATTGACGCCTTCGTCAATCCACGTGAACAGCGCACTATAGGGCGGCTGGGCGTATTCGGCGGTGGCAAAGCTGATCTTGAGCACGATCAGGAACGGAATCAGGAAGAACAGCATCAGCCAGAGATAGGGCAGGCCGATCACAAGGACCCGGCCATGCTTGAGCATCAGGCGATCATAACGTTGTTTCAGAGTTGGCTTTTCACTGCTCATTGGTTCAGAACCGAAGCAGCCCCGGCCTCCCACGTTACCCAGACGCGATCTTCCCACGTGTAACGTGGTTCGATATGGCGGCTGGAATTGGGTTCGGTGACCTTGATGCGGAAACCGCTATCAAGGCGTACGTGATAGGTCGAAAGCCCGCCAAGGTAGCCGATTTCTTCGACCTTGCCCGACAGGCAATTGTATTTCGTATCGGTCGGTTTTTCCGTCAGCAGGCGCAAACGTTCCGGGCGAAGCGCGATCCAAAGCGTAGCCCCTTCGTGGCCCTGAACGGCGTGGTCGATATAAATTTCACCACCAGCATCGTCGGAATGAATGACGGCGTATTTTTCATCATCATCGACAAGCGTTCCTTCGATCAGGTTGACCTGACCCAGGAAGTTCGCGGTAAAGCGGCTGTTGGGATATTCGTAAAGCTCGAACGGCGTGCCAAGCTGACGGATCACACCTTCATTCATCACGGCAATGCGCGATGCCATGGTCATGGCTTCTTCCTGGTCATGGGTGACCATGACAAAGGTGGTGCCGACCTTTTCCTGAATGTTGACCAGTTCGAACTGCGTCTGTTCACGCAGCTTTTTATCAAGTGCGCCAAGCGGTTCATCGAGCAGCAGAACCTTGGGTTTTTTGACAAGGGATCGTGCCAGTGCAACACGCTGGCGCTGTCCGCCGGAAAGCTGATGGGGTTTGCGTTTAGCAAATTTGGTCATCTGCACAAGGGCCAGCATATCTGAAACCAGTGTACGGATTTCCGATTTCGGCAATCCGTCCTGATGCAGGCCAAAGGCCACGTTCTGTTCAACCGTCATGTGCGGGAACAGGGCATAGGACTGGAACATCATGTTGGTTGGACGTTCATAGGCCGGGACCCCGGCCATATCGACACCATCGATGAAGATTTTGCCCGCTGTCGGTTCCTCGAACCCGGCCAGCATCCGCAAAAGGGTTGTTTTGCCGCAGCCCGATCCGCCCAGAAGGGCAAATAATTCATGTCGGTAAATATCAAGCGACACATCATCGACGGCATAAAAGTCGCCGAATTTCTTGGTCACATTCTCGAAACGGATAAACGGGACCGCTTCGGGATTGTTCCAAGGCTGAGTCTTGTGCACATCCTCGTGTGCTTTCTGCAAAGCCCCCTGCGACACCAAGCTTCTCCCCTTGTTTGTTGTCGAGATATACCCAAAACATCGGGCGACATGCCCGGTTGTGCATCTTGGCGCGATTGGCCGCAGCTTGCCGTCCGATGTTTTGGTTTTGCCTGATTAACAGGATGAAGCAATTCCACAATCTGTAAAGAGGGGTGTGCGATATTTCGAACGTTTTGTGGCTGATGTTGCGCTAAATGGCGGAAAAGTCGGCAGGGGTGTTCAGAAAATGTGCATTGTTGGCGGTTTCATTTCCTTCGGCGGTAGTCATGAGACATTGCGCACTTTCACGAATGCCATCACGAGTCACAAGACATCCTGCCACGAAAAAGGGGCACTGCACGGATGCAGCGCCCCTTGGATCAGGTTCGAATGCCAGCCGGTTGATTACTGACCGGTTTTAAGCTTGGTCCACAGACGGGTGCGGGTACGAAGTTCTTTCGAGCCCGGTTCGATCTTGGAACGCAGGCGTTCCTTGACTTCCTGCGACGGGTAAACACCCGGATCGGCTTTCAGATCTTCGTCGATGAATTCCATGGAAGCCTCGTTCGGGCTGGCATATTCGACATAGTTGGCAAGATCCGCACCGACATCGGCACGCAGGATGTAATCAATGAACTTGTGGGCCAGATCCGGGTTAGGCGCATCCGCCGGGATCATCATTACGTCAAACCAGATCAGCGTGCCTTCCTTCGGAATCACGTATTTGATCTCGTTGCCGTTACCGGCTTCGTCGGCGCGAAGGGCAGCCTGGCCAACGTCACCCGACCAGCCGATAGATACACAGACGTTACCATTGGCAAGGTCGTTGATGTATTGCGAGCTGTGGAAATAGGTGATGTAGGGACGGACTTTTTCGAGTTCGGCCATCGCGGCTTCGATGTCTTCGTTCGACTGCTTGGAATCCGGTTTGTCGAGATAGAAGTTGACCAGCGGCACGATCTCGCCCGGATCATCAAGCATGGTCAGGCCGCATTTCGACAGCTTTTCGGCATATTGCGGGTCAAATACCAGCGCCCAGCTATCGAGCGGTGCATCGTCGCCCAGAGCTTCCTGAACCTTGGCAACGTTATAGCCAATGCCGTTGGTACCCCACAGGTAAGGAACAGCATAGTCGTTGTTCGGGTCGTATTTGGCGGTCTGATTCAGGATCACCTTGTCCAGATTGCCAAAGTTTTCCAGTTTCGATTTATCGACTTTCTGGAAGATGCCCGCCTGGATCAGGCGCTGCGCATCGGCCAGCGTCGGCACGACCAGATCATAGCCCGAATTTCCTGCCAGAAGCTTGGCTTCGACAACCTGGTTGCTGTCATAAACGTCGTAATTGACCTTTACGCCATATTCCTTTTCGAAATTGGCTACGGTCTCTTCGCCGATATAGTCAGACCAGTTATAAACGTTAAGGACTTCCTGTGCCGATGCGCTTGCGGCAAAGCCCGAAAGGGCTGCGGCAAGGACAACAAGGCTTGAAGATTTAAGAAGTGATTTCATTTCGCTGAGCCTCCCATGTGGCAGCGTTTGAAAATTTGAAGGTCCTGTTATTGCTTTCTCCAAGACCTTCATATCCTTCGAATGCCTCAGGTTTTTGTCAAACACAAGATGGATTTTTGGGCATTTTTCGCATCAAGTGAAAAATTAGGCATTCATCATGCAACATTCTTGCGCCGGGGATGATGCCCCGGCGCAAGAATTCAATCAAACGTTCAGCAGAAGGTGTTCACGCTCCCACGCGCTGATCACCGTCTGGTAGGCATCCCATTCGGCTTCCTTGACGGCAAGAACGGCGGCCGAAAATTCTTCGCCCAACAGGTCTTTTAGCGGTTTGCACCGATGGAATTTTGCCAGCGCCTCGTGGATGTGGCGGGGCAGGGAATGTGCCCGGTCATAACCCGAACCCTCAATCTGGGCGGTCGGGTCGATTTCCTCGATGATACCGAGCAAGCCGCAGGCAAGCGATGCCGCAATCGCCAGATACGGGTTGGCATCGGCACCCGGAATTCGGTTTTCGATGCGGCGTGCATTGGCCGGACCGTTAGGCTGGCGCAGGCCGACCGTACGGTTATCAAGGGACCAGTGCATGTTGATCGGCGCATCCGACCAGGGCTGCAAACGGCGATAGCTGTTCATGTTCGGGGCCAGAAGCGGCATGGCAGCCGGAAGGTAACGTTGCAGGCCGCCGACATAGTTCAGGAACATCTGTGAATTATCGCCATTGTCATCGGCAAACAGGTTTTTGCCCGTTTTGATGTCGATGACGCTCTGATGGATATGCATCGCACTGCCCGGATGGTTGCCCATCGGTTTGGCCATGAATGTGCCATAGACCCCGTGCTTGAGCGCGGTTTCACGCAGCGTGCGTTTGAACAGGAATGCCTGATCGGCCAGTTCAAGCGGCGCACCGTGATTGAAGTTCATTTCAAGCTGGGCGGGGCCCGACTCGTGGCTCATGGTATCAGCGTCGATATCCATGGCTTCGCAATAGTCATAGAGGTCTTCGATCAGCGGATCGAATTCGTTGATCGCATCAATGCCAAAGGCGTTCGATGCCCGTTCCGGGCGGCCCGAACGACCGATTGGCGGTTCGAGCGGGTTGTCTGGGTCGGTGTTTTTTGCCACCAGATAAAATTCAAGTTCCGGGGCAATGATCGGCTTCATGCCGCGTTCTTCAAAGGCGGCCAGGACGCGTTTGAGAACGTGGCGCGGCGAGATCGACACCTCGTCGCCATAAAAATGGTAACAGTCGCAAATAATCTGTGCTGTCGGTTCTTCGTACCACGGCACGACGCGAATGGTTTCCGGATCGGGTACCATGACAACGTCTTTTTCCGCCGGGTCCAGAAACGCGTCGGTTTCTTCCGGGTAACCCCCGGTGACCGTCATGGAAAAAATTGCCTCGGGGATGGCAAGGCTTTTGGCTTCAAGCCCGCGCAAAAACTTTTGCGTTGGCAGAACCTTGCCCCGCGCCACCCCGGACATATCTGGGACAATACATTCGACTTCTTCAATTTTGCGGTCAGAAAGCCACTTTTTGAGATCGGTACTCATGTGTAGTCGGACGCTTTCGCGCCAGTCCTTCAAAATTGCATTTTCTTGCTTTTTCCGGGCGTTTCCCGGTGAAATTCACAAGAAAGGAGGTTTGTCTTCGATGAATTCAGAATGTTTTTTTGTTATTTGTTTCGATATTCGAATTTTGTGCGAACATTTCGGTGGATAGTCGAAGATATCAATTCATATATCTGGATGGCTCCCACCAAGTTGCGTTATAGTCGCCCCAGATTATAAGGGCAGCGGTTGGACGCTGGTCAAGGAGGTAAAATGAAAATCGAACATCCGTATCTTATGTTTCTTGGTGATGCACCGGACGAACTGGCTGCAAAAACCGCGATTGGCATCAAGCAGTGGCGCCCGGAATGGTGTGTCGCACAGCTAAGCCTTCCGGGCTGTCAGGCTGATCTTGGTCTGCCGGAAATGTCGATTGCCGAAGCCAAGGCCGCAGGCGTCAAAACCATCGTTCTGGGCGTTGCCAACCGTGGCGGCGTTATCGGACCGGCATGGATGGAAACCCTTCTGGCAGCGATTGATGCCGGTATGGATATCGCCAATGGCCTGCATACGCGCCTGTCGACGATTCCCGAACTGGTCGAAGCCGCCAATGCCAAAGGCGTAAAACTTTTCGATGTGCGTCACTTCGATGGAAAATTGCCGATTGGCAATGGTGAAAAGCGCCCGGGCAAACGTGTCTTGGCGGTTGGCACCGATTGCTCGGTCGGTAAAATGTACACCGCACTGGCCCTTGATGCCGAAATGAAAAAGCGCGGCATGAAGTCAACCTTCCGTGCGACCGGCCAGACCGGTATCTTCATCGCGGGCGAGGGCATTTCGGTTGATGCCGTGATTTCGGACTTCATTTCCGGCGCGGTTGAAACCATTGCCCCGGCCAACGAGCCCGATCACTGGGACGTTGTCGAAGGGCAGGGCAGCCTGTTCCATGCATCGTTTGCCGGTGTCTCCATGGGCCTGATCCATGGTTCGCAGCCCGATGCGATCATCGTCTGCCACGAACCGACCCGTACCCACATGCGCGGTCTGCCGGGTTACAAGCTTCCGGACCTGAAAACCACGATGGAAGTCAACCTGATGCATGCGCGCCTGACCAACCCCGATTGCGTGGTGGCCGGTTTTGCGATCAATACCAAGTCGCTTGACGATGCGGCGGCCAAAAAGCTTCTGGCCGAAGTCGAAGCCGAGTTTGGCCTGCCATGTGTTGATCCGGTTCGGACCGGTGTTGCACCAATCGTCGACAAACTGCAGGAGATCTGATGTGCCGCGCATAAGTGTCACATCCGAAGTCTGGCCGCTGCGCGGGGCGTTCAAAATCTCGCGCGGCGCCAAGACCGAGGCCCATGTCGTCAAGGTCACGCTGACCGATGGTGAATTCACCGGATATGGGGAATGCGTTCCCTATGCCCGTTATGGTGAAACCGTCGAAAAAGTGATTGCCGATATCGAGGCCCAGGCCGATGCCCTTTCGCATGGTATGACGCGCAAGGAACTGCAGGACGCGATGAAGGCCGGTGCGGCGCGCAACGCAGTTGATTGTGCCTATTGGGACCTTGAGGCAAAGCGGTTTGGCCGCCGTGCCTGGGAACTTGCTGAGCGCAAGGCGCCCGAAGGCCTGATTACGGCAGAAACGCTCAGCCTTGATACGCCTGATGCGATGCGTGAAGCCGCGCGCAAGGCGGCATCGGCACCGTTGCTCAAGCTAAAGCTTAACGGTGAAAACGTTCTCGAGTCCGTTCGTGCGGTTCGGGAAGGCGCGCCGACATCGCGTTTGATCGTTGATGCCAACGAGGCATGGTCGATTGAACTGCTTGAAGATATCGGGGCCGAACTCGACGCACTTGGTGTGGAAATGATCGAACAGCCGCTGCCTGCCGGGCAGGATGATGGCCTGCTAGATATTGATTGTCCGGTGCTGCTTTGTGCCGATGAATCGATCCATACCGTCGCCGATATCCCGCGCCTTGCGCAGCTTTACGACATGATCAATATCAAGCTCGATAAAACCGGTGGTCTTACCGGGGCGCTTGAGCTTGCCGATGCTGCCGCCAAGGTCGGCATGCAGATCATGGTTGGTTGCATGGTCGGGACGTCGCTTGCGATGGCGCCGGCCATGATCGTTGCTGCCGATGCGCGCATTGTCGATCTTGACGGGCCTCTTTGGATGGCAAAGGACCGTGAAAATGGTCTGGCGTTTGACAAGGGTGTTATGGGGCTTCCGGACCGGGCGCTTTGGGGCTGATCCTGTTCCAGAAGGATTTCGATCGGCCTTGATTATTGCCGCCATACCGGATTTCCGGTGTGGCGGTTTCTTTTTATCGCATGACGGCCTTGCCCTTTATTGCGAGTCGCGAATGTTTCTTAGTTCGCCTTAGGGTTTTGCGAGTGAAGTGTATCGGAAAAACAACCTGGAGACGTTAATCTACGTTCGACTTTGTGTTGAAACAGGTGCTTATTTGCATTTTTTCACTCGCGGTTAGTTAAAAATTAATTCAAATTTATGCAGCCACCTCTTCTGGATAGTTGAATTGGCGGTTAAATCAGGGAACGATCATAAAAATTTCGGGGCTGCTGTGGCTCCTTCGCAAAGATGAGTTGGAGCTGACCCGCGTGCTATCTGGTCCCCGAAGAGATAGTCGGCGCTTCGCAGGGCCACTGCGTTGCCGCTATCGAGATTTCCTTTACACGCCCCGGCATGCAGAATTGCTGCATCTGCGGCGCAAGGAATCGGTCCAGCTGACGGCACGCTTCGCGGCTTTTTTCACCCTCGTTCTGCTGGCGCTTGTCCCGATCTGGGACGGGGCTTTTGGTAATGGCTTTTGGCAATCGCAAACCGTGATCATGCGCTTCCTTGTCATGGGGATTGCGATTGCGGTGCTGATTAATCGTGCGGTCAGTTCCCGATGGCGACGACGTGCGCCTTATCTGCCGATGCTGTTTCTTGTGATTGCTGCCACCCTGCTTTGCGGTTTTTCCGGGCTTGATCCGGATGCCTCGCCCAAGATGCTGACCGCGCACAGTTTCCTTCTGCTTGGTATCGTTGTTCTGGTCGCGATCATGCCTTTGACGCTGGTTGAGGCGGGGATAATGGTCTCGCCCATACTCGTCCTGCTGGTTTTTGGGGCGCAGGGGCCGGTTGCCAGTGGCTATGTTCCGGTTGAAATGATCCTGTCGGTCCTGCTGCCGCTTGCGGTAATGGCGGCATCGGTGCAGCTTTACCGTACGATTGTTGCCGCCCAGGAAATCGCGATTGATCCGCTGACAGGCGTTTATACCCGTGCCTTTGGCATGGAAATGCTGCGACTGAATTTTGAAACCGCCTATCGGAAACGCAGTCCGCTGACCGTGGCCTTTGTCGATCTTGATGATTTTAAAAAGATCAATGACCAGTTTGGTCATGATTACGGTGATCGTATTCTGGAGGAAGCCGGGCGCAATCTGGCGCAACGGTTCCGTCGTGCCGATCTGGTGATCCGCTGGGGTGGCGAGGAATTCCTTGTTATTCTGCCGGATCTGACGCTCGATCGTGCGAACGATGTCATGCATCGCGTCATGTCACCCGGTCTGGCTGCTCTTGCTAATGGCATGACGCAGCAGGCCAGCTACGGCCTTGCCGAACGGATCGAAGACGCCATTTCACAGCCGCATAACCTGATCGATCTGGCGGATCAGCGGATGTATGACGCCAAAAAACGTCATGACCGCGAACAGATCGTTGCTGATGGCCTGTCGGGCCGCAAGGTGGCAAAACCTGTATCGGTCAAATCATCAGTCCGGGCGGATGGCAAGATCGTCAATCAGACCCTGAACTAGGCCTGTTTCCGAAATCAATCATCCTGCCTTTTTGTCGGTCACACGTTCTGTGGCCGTTTTTTATGCCGTATCGGAGCGAATCCCGTTTTTGTCGGGCCGGTTCGACCAATATGTTTTCCAATGTATTTTCCCGCGTCAACGCTCCTGAAACCGTGAAACTGAGAGTTTCTGCGGGTTTTGAGCATATTCTCATGACGGGAATCGAAGGGGGAATTTTCGAATTTATCGATGGAATCGCAGGTTTTCTGTCATTCCCTTGCATTCTGATTCGCTGTGAGTCGCCAAATTTTCACAAATGAACCGGCGTCGAGAATGGGGGCAATGCTGAAAAAGTGACCTCAGATGGGCGGGATTCAGTTCGAAAAAGTGTCAGTTTGGTGAAATTTTGATCAAAAAAAGTGCATTTATTTTTTTGATAAAAAAATAGTCAAAAACGTGTTGCGTCCGCGCGATCTAATGGGTAATGTCTATTTGTGCGCTGCGGTAGGACGCAGTGCATTCCGGCGAGCGACTTGTCGCTCGTTTCTTGGACGTTTCCTCCCTAGACTTGGGCCGCTGTCACAGGCGGCCTTCTTTTTTGCCTGAATTCCAAGGATTTGCAGGGATTTCAGGGGGCAGGAATTTTCACCGAAAATATCATTATGCCGCCTGCGCGGAATTGTGCAGTGCAAATCGCGCATTGGTTAAAGGCCGGTTCTGATCTTTTTCGGGGTGGGGATTTCCTGCCTGATTGGTACTCAGCAATCCAAAAGAAAAGGCACTGTCTGTCCAACCAGTGCCTTTGGTGGTTTGTCGTGCGATAGGGTGGGCTGTAACGGGTTACTTTTCCCGTCCCGGATCGTGTTCAGGGAAGTTACCGTCACCGTCGCCGAGGCCGCGCTGCATGATCACGCTATCGACCCAGCGGCCAAGTTTGAAGCCTGCCGATTGCAATGTGCCTGCCACCCGGAAGCCAAGACGTGCGTGCAACCCGATGGAGGCCACGTTGGCGCTGTCGCCGATTACGGCGACCATCTGGCGATAGCCAAGGGCGGTACAGCGTCTGATCAGCTCGGACAGAAGCGCGCGGCCGGCACCCTTGCCGACGACATCGGGCGCGATATAGATCGTGTCTTCGACCGTAAAACGATACGCCGGTCTCGGGCGATAGGCGCCGGCATAGGCAAAGCCTTCGACACGGCCGTCGATTTCGGCGACCAGATAGGGCAGGCCGCGTTCGCGGACATGCTGCCAGCGCGATGTCAGTTCAGCGATTTCAGGCGCGCGTTCTTCGAACGAGGCCAGGCCATGCAGGACATGGTGGCCGTAAATCTCGGTGATGCGGCCAAAATCTTCTGGCTCTGCATCCCGGATCACTAGGTCCTCGAGGGAGGCGTCGCCATTTGGCATCGGTTTGCCCGACGGTGAGGAAGAAACGGGGCTGGTGGTCATCAGAAGGGATTCCCGTCAAGATCGTGGAAGCACGATATCAGATGTGTCATCTGTTCGCGCAGGGTGTCAAATCCGCGATGGGGCGTGATCGTGTCCTCGTCCATGTAAAGCGAGCGTGAAAGCTCGATCTGCAGGCTGTGCACATGGTCTTCCGGTTGCCCGTAATGGCGCGTGCAAAACCCGCCTGCATATGGATCATTGTGCGACGGGGTAAAGCCCAGATCGCGGACACGATCTTCGACAAAGCGCGTCAAAGACGGATGGCAGGAACTTCCATAGCAATCGCCCAGAACCAGATCAACGCGGTTTTTGCTGCTGTCGACAGAATCCCCGGGCATCGAATGGCAATCAATCAGAATGCAATAGCCAAACTGGTCACGCGTTGCGTCAATCAGTTTGCGAAGCGCACTGTGATAGGGGTGGTAATAGGTATCGATCCGGTGCATCGCCTCGGCGACCGGCAGGCGCGCCTTGTAAATCTCGATCCCGCCACTGACGACGCGCGGGATTGATCCCAACCCCGAGAGGGCCCGCATCGAATGAATATCCGCATCCGAAGGCAGGGGGCCATCAAACATGCGCGGGTCGAGCTCCAGCGCCCCGCGATTGACATCGACAAAGGCACGCGGAAATGTCGCGCACAGCATCGGTGCGCCAAGCTTGGGCGCGCTGGCAAAAAGCTGATCGACAAAGGCATCCTCGGATGCACGGAGCGCAAACGAGTCAATACGGGCAATCTCGATCAATTCCTGCGGATAATGGCGCCCGGAGTGGGGCGATGCAAACACCACCGGCAGGGTTTGCCGGGATGGCAGGATGACGGTTGCCGGTCCACTGCCGGTAAGATCCGATGGCAACTGGTTCATTGTCGTTTGTTATATCTTCCCTAAACTGGATGATGATCATAGCAACAGCGATCCATCCCGTCCCCCATAGATGAAGATTTTTTGTCAAAAAACCAATTGAGGGGTTGCACCTTTTTCTGCCTTGGGCTAAATACCGCCTCGCCGTCACAAACGGCGCTGGCCAAGCCTTCCGCTTTGAAGGCCGGTCAGATGAAAGATGGGTTAGAGGGCCTATAGCTCAGTTGGTTAGAGCGTTCGCTTGACATGCGAGAGGTCACAAGTTCGAGTCTTGTTAGGCCCACCATCTTTCCCCAAATACAGGGGCCTATAGCTCAGTTGGTTAGAGCGTTCGCTTGACATGCGAGAGGTCACAAGTTCGAGTCTTGTTAGGCCCACCATTTCCTCCCCGCCGGTTTCCGAGCGGGGTTTTGTGTTTCTGGCTTTAAATTCCGGCTTTCCCCCAAGCTTATCAAGGCTTCTGGCGTGTCACGGTGCCCTCACATATTTCCCGCTTGAAGTTGGTTGTGTTATGTGTTGAATGCATTCAATCGAGCGTTTTGTTCCGATCTGATGCGCTGTCATCGGGTCGGGCGATCTGACGGAGGCCTTCCATGATCATGTCTTTTGAAACTGTCCTTGGCCTTCTTGCCGGATCACTGACCACGATTGCCTTCCTGCCGCAGGTTATACGTACCTGGCGCACGCGCTCGACGGCTGATATCTCGCTTGTGATGTTTCTGATCCTGTGCACGGGGATCGCGCTTTGGCTGGTTTATGGCCTGATCCGTGGTGACTGGCCGGTGATCATTGCCAACGGTTTTACCCTTGTGCTGGCCTCGACCATCCTGTTTTTCAAGCTTCGCCACGGATAACCGGGCTTTCCGGTTCTATCGCATTGCCGCGATGCTTTTGCGAAAGCGCATGGCGCTAAAGGCGAAGAACAGAGCGGCGATCACGAAGACGATCAGGAATTCCTGCCAGACAACATCGATCCCGGCATCGCGATACAGGATCGCCTGTGCAAAGCTGACAAAGTGGCTGGACGGGACGAATTGCATGATGTTCTGAAGCGTTTCAGGCATGCTTTCAAGCGGCGTATTCCCGCCCGACAACATCCGCATCGGCAATACGACAAGGATAAATAGGAGCCCGAATTGCGGCATTGATTTTGTCATGGTCGCAAGGAAAATGCCAAGGGCGGTGGCAAAAAACAGATACAGCATCGTCCCTGCCAAGAATAACAGTTTGGAGCCGATAATAGGCACGCCAAGCATCAGTTCGACGACGAAAAACAGCGATAGCGCGCTTGCGATCAGAATCACAAGTCCGTTTGCCCAGACCTTTGCCAGCATGATTTCAAACGGATCAAGCGGCATCACCAGCAGATGTTCGATCGTGCCATGTTCTCGTTCACGAATAAGGGCGGCACCAGAGAGGATGATCGACAGCATGGTGATGTTGTTGATGATTTCCATCGCGCTGGTAAACCATGAACTGGTCGCGTTTTCGTTATAGGCATAACGCGTGACAAGCTGTGTCGGTGGTTCGTGGCTGGCCGCGACATAGGCCGAAACACCACTCATGAAGGTCTGGATTTCCTGGGCAATGATGTTGCTGACATAACCTTGGCCGATCCCGGCCTGCATCATCGCGGTAGCATCGATATTAAGCTGTATTTCCGGTTGATGACCGGCAATCAGGTCTTTTTCAAAATCGGGCGGGATCACCAGCACAAAGGTATATTCGCCGCTATCCATGGCGGCGTCGATGTCGCCTTCGCTGATTTCCGCCGGTCTCTTGAAAAACGGCTGCAGGAACGCATCACCGATCTGGCGGGACAGTTTGGATTTGTCCAGATCGGCAATCGCGATTGATGCGTTTTTAAGGTCATGGGAAAAGCCGGTCGCAGCATTGTAAATCGCAAATGAAAACGCCCAGCAGATCAGGATCAGCAACACGACATCGCGACGGAGGCTGAAAAGCTCTTTGATGCCGAGGCGATAGATATTCTCAATCCGTTTGCCAAACATCGATTTTACGCCTCCTGCTTTTTAAGCAGCAGCATCGAAAGGGCGGTCAATGCCGGGAAGAAAACCACCAGCGTCAGGATTTGGGGATAAAGTTCGGCAAAGCCAAGCGCCTTGGTAAAGACCCCGACGCTGATCGACATGAAATGCGATGTCGGCATGATGGTCGACAGCACGGCGGGCGCACCGTCAAGTGACGATATCGGCTGCATCATCCCCGAAAACATGACCGATGGCACCATTGTCGCAATCGCGGTTCCAAACAGGGCGGCGATCTGCGTTTGGGTAAAGGACGAAATCAAAAGCCCAAGCCCGGTCGTGGCAAACACAAACAGGAAGGCCCCGACAACAAGTGTAAGCGGATTGCCCCGCATCGGGACCTCGAACCAGAATAGCGCCATCGCGACCATCAGAACGAAATTGATCAGGCCCAGCCCGACATAGGGCAATTGTTTGCCGATCAGGAATTCGATCCGCGTGACGGGGGTGACATAAAGGTTGGTGATTGATCCCAATTCCTTTTCGCGCACGACGCCGACCGCCATCAGAACGGCGGGAATGAACATTAGCAACAGTGCAATCACCGATGGCACCATGGCATAGATGCTTTTGAAGTCCTGATTATAGCGATAGCGGGTTTCGATACTGACCGGCAGGGTTTGAGCCGGCAAACCGGTATTGCGCATGCTGCGTTCGTTCAGATATTTGCTGTGAATGCCTTCGACATAGCCATGGATGGTTTCGGCGCGAAACGGCATGGTGCCATCGATGGTGGCGGCGACTTCGGGGCTGCGTCCGGCTTCAAGGTCACGGCCAAATCCGGGTGGGATTTCAATCGCCAGCGCAATGTCACCCGACAGCAATCTTTGTTCAAGTTCGTCATTACTGTTTAACGGTGGCTGTTCACTGAAATATCGGGACCCTGCAAGGTTTTCAAGATAGGTGCGGCTGGTTTCGGTCCTGTCGCGATCCAGTACGGCATAGGTCAGGTTTTCGACATCAAACGTGATGCCATACCCAAAAACCGGCATCAGGATCGCCGTACCCAGCAAGGCAAACATCAACCGGATCGGATCGCGGATCAGTTCCATGGTTTCACGCAGCGAATAGGCCCAAAGCCGACGCAGGCTGAAAAACGATGCCTTGGCCGGTTTCCATTTCGTCGTTCCATTTTCGCCGTCGCCTTGCATCGCCGATGCATCCGGGGCGGGGGCGTTATCGTCAATGCCGCTGGCTTCTTCCAGATGGCTGATGAAGGCTTCTTCAAGCGTGTCACAACCGCGTTTCTGCGTGATTTCACCCGGGGTGTCGCTGATTAGAACCTTGCCCGCATGCATCAGCGAGATGCGATCGCAGCGTTCCGCCTCGTTCATGAAATGGGTGGAGATGAAAATCGTCACCCCCTGATCACGGGAAAGTTCGACCAGCAATTGCCAGAATCCATCACGTGCGACCGGATCAACGCCCGATGTCGGTTCATCAAGTATCAGGATTTCCGGGTTGTGAATGATCGCAACCGCAAGCGATAACCGTTGCCGCACGCCAAGCGGCAGGCTTTCGGCCAGATCATCGTGATATTCGGTCAGGCCGAACCGCTCGGAAAGCTCGTCAATTCGGGGCTTTATCCGGTCCGCAGGCAGGTGAAACAACCGCGCATGCAGTTCAAGGTTCTGATAGACGCTGAGTTCGGCATAAAGCGAAAAGGCCTGGCTCATATAGCCGACCCGTTTGCGAAGTTCGGTATCCTGCCCATCGACCGGTTTGCCGAAAAGCTCTGCCGTGCCTTCGGTTGCGGGCAAAAGCCCGGTCAGCATTTTCATGGTTGTCGTCTTGCCGCACCCGTTCGAGCCGAGAAACCCGAAAATCTCGCCTTTTTCAATCCGGAAGCTGACATTATCGACTGCGGTAAAATCGCCAAACCGCATGGTCAGGCCGTCGGCGACGATGGCCGGAACATCGCCATGTGTGGTGCGCGGCGGAATGACAAGGTCCTTGTGACCCTTGCGTTCTTCTTCGGGCAGCAGCCTTACAAACGCGGTCTCAAGGTTATCTGCCCCGGTGCGCTCCAAAATCTCGTCCGCTGTGCCACTTGCCAGCACCTTGCCGTCATTCATCGCAATCAGTTGGTCGAAACGGGCGGCTTCGTCCATATATGCGGTGGCGACCAGAACGGTCATGCCGCTTTGGGTTTTGCGGATCTGGTCTATCAGTTCCCAGAACTGTCGACGTGACAGGGGATCGACGCCGGTTGTCGGCTCGTCCAGTATCAATATTTCCGGATCATGGATCAGGGCACAACACAGGCCAAGCTTCTGCTTCATCCCGCCCGAAAGCTTGCCGGCTGCGCGCTCGGTAAAGGGTTCAAGCCCGGTCGCCTTTACCAGCTTTTCAATCCGGTCATTTCGTTCACGCGCCGACTGGCCAAACAAACGGCCAAAGAATTCAAGGTTCTCGCGGATCGTCAGGTCCATATAAAGGTTCTTGCCCAGTCCCTGGGGCATATAGGCGATTTTGGGCAGAACGCTGTTTCGGTGGCGCGTGTCGTCCATCGGTCCGCCCAGCGTTTCGACCACGCCATCCTGCAATTTGCGCGCACCCGATATCAGGGCAAGGGCGGTGGATTTACCCACACCGTCCGGTCCGATAAAGCCGATGGTCCGGCCTGTGGGGATATCAAGGCTGATATCGTCAAGCGCATGAACATGGCCGTATCGGTGGCGGACATGGTCCAGCCGCGCGGCAAGACTTGCGCCATTTTCAGGAGCGTTGCTCATTCCTGAAGGCTCTGGTTCAGTGTCGCATCATCGGGAACATTGGGTGTAAAGCGTTCCGGCCAGTTTTTATGATCGGCCAGCATGACATAGGCCTCGCCGGGCAGGCCGGTTTTGACCCGTTTGCGATGTTCTTCAAGCAATTCGCGCGCGATGCGTATTTTTATCCGGAACATCAGCTTGTCGCGTTCACTTCTGGTTTCGACCTCGCGCGGGGTGAATTGTGCATCATCGGCAACGAATGACACATAGGCCGGGATCACAAAATTCGGTGCCGCATCCAGAACAATGCGCGCCTCGTTGCCGACAAAGGCCAAACCGGCCTGCCGGGTCGGCAGGAAGATCGTCATGTACACATCGGTGAGGTCGAGAACCGTGACCACCGGGTCGCCACCCGCAAGAACTTCGCCGGGTTCGGCAAGGCGATATTGCACCCGCCCGCCGCGCGGTGCCTTAAGGACGGAATCATTGATCTGCACCTGAATGCGGTCAAGCTCGGCCTGGGCGGCCTCGACATTACGTTCGCTGCTTGTCTGGCGCGATTTTGCCGCCGCAAGGGCGGCCTGGGCCACGTCGCGTTCCGATTTGCGCTGATCGACCTGTTCACGCGCGATATTGTTGCTTTTGACAAGCTCGTTGGCGCGTTCAAGCTGTCGCTGCGCGAGGGAAAGCTGGCTTTCTTTCTGAGCGATATCGGCCTTGGCTTCGAAAATGCCTTGTTGCGCACTGGCAACTTCGGCGCGGGCCTTGGCAAGGCTGGCCTGAAGTTCGGCCGTATCCATTCGCGCCAGAACCTGACCGGCTTGCACCACGTCGCCCTCATCGACCAGAACCTCGTCGACCCGGCCGGCATATTTGGTTGCCACCCGGACTTCCTCGGCCTCGATCCGGCCATTGCCGCTGGCGATGAATTCGGGAAGGGTCTCCTGATTTTGCTGCCAGTAATAGTAACCGCCCCCGGCAATCGCGATGATCACGACAAGGATCGCCAAAGGCACGCGCAGTTTGCTCATTCCGCCCTCCAAGACAGGATTGCCGGGTTTGTGGCCACGGATGTGCCATCGGCATATAGGGGTTATCGCAAGCAGGTTATAGCTTTAACGCGATAAAGTCTGGAATGATCCTGACCTGAACGGCAAGGTAAATCTTTGATCTTACGCAATTTAGAAAAGTATCAGGAAGGTCGCGAAAGGTATTGTGATCCAACGCGCTTAGATATCGATATCAGCCCAGATCAGGTGATGATCTGATGCTGCCTGATGCTTTTTGGTGAAGCCCGGATATGTTGTCCAGCGTGACGGTCGTGATCCCGGCCAGATGCCTTTGCGATAAATGCCGCCTTTGGTCACCCGGTCAAACAGGGCAGGCGAAAGCAACAGATAATCGATTTTATCATCATCATTGCCAAGGCCATGCGTGCCGGTTCCCCGGTCGCCATTACCGGCATTGAATTCGAACTCGGTAAAATTCGGGTGGGCCGAAACATCGAGAAGAGCGGTACCGTTCAGCAACGGGTCAAGCTCGGCACTGTCGGGCGTATCGTTAAGATCGCCCAGAACCACGATGTTTTCAAAACCCTCGGCGATCAGGCGATTGTAATAGGCCGCAACCGCCAATGATTGTGCCAGTCGCTTGGCACGGCTTGCCGGGTCATTGCCGCCATATTTGCTTTTGAAATGGTTCGGCAGGACCATGATCTGTGCGCCCGATGGTGTGATGATTTCATATTCCGGGCAATCGCGGCTGAAAATCGGGGCACCGTCGGGTTTCAGGTCATCGACGTGACTGCGCATTTCGCCAATCGGGTAACCTTCGTGGGTAGCAAGGCCGACATCAATGCCGCGTCCGTCATTGCCATCAATAATCATCATGTGGCGATAGGGCACGGGCAAAACGCCCTTTTCGCGCATGAAATCCTGAAACGCCAGCAAAACCGGGCGGCTTTCAATCTCGACCAGTGCCAGGACATCTGCCCCGACATCACCGATCATGCGCGCGGTGTTTAACATTGCGGCTTCGTCCACCGGCCCCATGCGAAGCTCACACCAGCCGACCCAGTCATCGCGGCCATCGGCAACAATGTAGGGCTGCCTGGGCGGGCGGGGGCGTGAAATCAACTGGCCGCGAATTTTGCGAATGCGGGTAAACTTTCCCTCGTCACTGCGCAACATGCCAAGCCGTGTAATCAGTGTTAACATGCGTGCCGTGTCGGCATCGCTGTAAACCGGTTTTCCAAACAGCTTGTTCAGCTCTGCATGGGCATCCAGCACATCGCGATGCGCTTCGGGGTCTTCATCGTTAAAGACTTTTGCCCGGTCAAACAGGTTTTCGACGTTAAACGTAGCAATCCGCATGACGTCCCCCGATACTCGTTTCGCTGTGCCGTGGTGAAGGATGAAATTCTACCACAGGTATTATGCGGGCGTGGCGTCAAATATGAAGTGTCATGTTTGTGACGATATCGGGAAGGACGGGCGATTTAGTCCCCATATGGGGATGTTTTGAAATCCCGTCCCGCCATAGGGTCCCGCATGTAATGGGCGATCGGCTGTGAAGCACTGCTGGATCGCGTTCTGCTTCATCGGGAAGGCTTTGCAAATATGAACAACGTTAACCCCTTCAAACCGACCGTCGTTTTTGTCGATGATGACGAAAATCTGTTGCGTGGCGTTGCGCGGGCCCTGGGGCAGCGTTACAACGTGGTTTCCTTCTCCGATCCGGTTGAGGCTCTTTCATGGCTTCGCGATAATCATCGAAAAGTTGACGTGATTGTTTCGGATCTGGCCATGCCGGGCTTTTCCGGCATGCGGTTGTTGCGCGAAATGGTCGGTATTGCGCCGAATATCCCGCGTGTTCTGCTATCGGGGCATCTTGATAATTCTGCAATGAACAAGGCCATTAACACGGCTTTTGTATCGTGCATATTATCCAAGCCCGCATCGATTGAACTGATCCGCAAATCCATCGAACAGGCGCTGAGTTCGCGTGCGATTGATCTGGCCGGGACCCTGATTACACCGGGGCTGGTCATGCGGGCGATCAAAAATAACGGTTATTCGATTGTCTTTCAGCCGCGCATCGAGACAAAGACCGGCCTGGCCTGCGGGCTTGAAGTCCTGATCCGTTTTCCTAACCTTCAGAAACGTTTCCTTCTTGAGGAAATCATTCTGGCCTGCGAAGGACATCCGGCCATCAATCTGCTGACCACAGCGGTGATGAATGAAGTGCGCAGGCAATCCAAGGATATCCGGTCCCGGTTCGATTTTTCGCCAACCGTTTCGATCAACTGTTCGCCCTATTCCATTCGCAATAACTGCTTTCTCGAAGAAATCCTTCATTTCAGAAGCGACATGCTGCTTTGCGATATCAGGATCGAAGTCGAAATCACCGAACATAGCGACATCGTCAAAGACCCGGCATTCCTTGCCAATGCCGCAATTCTCAAAAATCGGGGTGTTGCGATTTACATCGATGATTTTGGCTCGGGAAGCAACTCGGTGGAGCTTCTTGAAGCCGGTGTTTTCGCCGGGGTCAAGATTGATCGCGAATTCATCGCAACAGCAAATGGGGATTGTCTCAAATCATCATTTGCCGCGTGGGTCGTGAAGGCTTCGCATGATCTGGGCCTGCGCGTTGTTGCCGAAGGTGTCGAAGACGCCAATGTTGCGCAAAGGATGCAGGCGCTTGGTGTTGAAGAAATGCAGGGCTTCTTTTTCGCAAGGCCAGCAGCGCTTGATAAAATACCAACCGGTGCTTTTGCCCTTTGCTGAAAGCTGTTTTACCTTATGAACGGCTAAAGCTGATTCTTACATCTCCAGATCAAACACAATCAGCCCGGAAATCTCGCCATCGGCGGCTTTGACCAGTTCGGCACCCAGCGCCTGATGTGTCGGATGCGCAAGATAGGCATCGCGCGCCGCTTCATCGTCGAAATCGATACAGAAACCGTGCGTGAATCCCTGTTCGAGTTTTTCCGGGCTAACAGAAATCCCCCCATCAAAGCCACGCATGCCGGCTATTTCATTGCCAAGCTGTGCCAGTGCATCAAACAGGCTGTCTATTACGGTTTCGTCAATGCCGGGTTTGAATTTGATCAGAACGATATGGCGAATCATGGCGGGCCCTTCACCTAGTACTGGAATGCCCGATTGAACCGGGATATCGCGTTTGGTGTCAATAGCGTCAATCTGCCACCTATCCGTAACGGTGTGACGCCTGATTCCAAGATTCTGGTTGAAAAAGTGTGACATACCGCACTTTCGAAAATTCTTCCTCTTGAAATATACCTTTGATATAATACTTTAGAATAGGTTTTGTTGCGGAGGGTGGGTATTTTTCCCTTCCAAAGTCGTAATGTGGTGAAAAAAGGATAGGCGGTATGGCTTTCAATATTTTCGGAAACGGTGGATCATCGCAAGGGCAGCAGATCTATGAAGCCCTTGGTAGATCCATGGCCGTTATCGAATTTTCGCTGGATGGTAAAATCCTGACAGCCAATGCCAATTTCCTTTCGACGATGGGTTATGAGCTTGGCGATATCGTCGGTAAGCAGCATGCGATTTTCGTCACAGCCGATTACGCAAAAAGCCCGGAATACAAGCAGTTCTGGAAAACCCTTTCGGATGGAAAATTCGTAGCCGATGCATTCCAGCGCGTACGCAAGGACGGGGATACCGTGTGGCTTGAAGCCACCTATAACCCGATCCTGAATACGGCCGGGAAGCCGGTAAAGGTCATCAAATTTGCGACCGATATCACCGTGCGCCGTAAGGAACGGGCACTTAACGAGGGCGTTCTGACCGCGATTGACCGATCCCAGGCGATGATCGAATTTGATCTGACGGGCAAAATCCTTAAGGCCAATGGCAACTTCCTGAAAACCATGGGCTATTCCGAAGGGGAGGTTGTCGGCAAGCATCACAGCATGTTTGTCGCCCCGGGCTATGCCCAATCAACCGAATACAAGGATTTCTGGGCCAACCTGCGCCGGGGCGATGTGCAGGCCGCACAGTTCAAGCGGTTGGCAAAGGGCGGCAAAGAAGTCTGGCTTGAGGCGACCTATAACCCGATTTTTGATCAGAATGGCAAACCCGAACGGGTCATCAAGCTCGCGACCGATATTACCGAGCAGGTCCAGCTTCTGATCGATCTTAAAAAAATGATCGATACCAATTTCACCGAAATTGACGATAACATCGTAAGCCTTGACGAGGCCGCGATGAGCGGAACATCCGCCGCGGCGCAAAGTTCGAACTCGGTGCAGACCGTTGCCGCCAGTGCCGAGGAACTTTCCGCCTCAATCGCGGAAATTTCGCGCAGCATGGCACAAAGCCGCGATGAAACCGAACGGGCCTTTTCCCAGACAGTCAGTGCCAACCAGTCGACCCAGAAAATGGCCGATGTCGTTGCCGCGATGACGGGCATTGTCGAAGTCATTCAGGGCATTGCCGGGCAGATCAACCTGCTCGCACTTAACGCAACCATTGAGTCCGCTCGTGCGGGCGAGGCGGGCAAAGGCTTTGCCGTGGTCGCCAACGAGGTCAAAAACCTTGCCAATCAGGCGGCCAAGGCAACCGATCAGATTTCAGCCGAAATCAGCGGGGTTCAGGAAATTTCAAACGAGGTTGTCAGCTCGCTTGAAACCATTCGCGGTTCCATCGAAACGGCACGCGACAGTGTCACCAGCATATCGGCATCGGTCGAAGAACAAAGTGCCGTGACCGAAAGCGTGTCGCAAAACATGCAGACAATGGCCGTCTCGGTCGATGAACTTGCCCGGCGGCTTGACGAAATCCGCTCGATTTCCGGCGGGGTCGGGAGCTCGGTCAAGCGCACCCGCGAAGCTGCCGAAGTGCTGACGCGCTAGGTGCGAAGATATCCGATACGATAAAAGCCCGGCTGGTTATGGGATCAGCCGGGCTTTTGTCTTTTTTGGCGGGGCGAGGAGGGGACGATCAGCGGCCCGACAATGCCCCATCAATTGACTTGGCGATGATCGACAGGCCAAGGTTGAGTTCCGCGTCGCTGATCGTCAGCGGCGGAGCGATGCGGAAGACGCCGCCCATGCCGGGCAGCTTGACGATATTCATGCTAAGCCCGTTTTTGAACGCCTCGGTCGCAATCGTGGCCCCCAGATCATGATCGGGTTCCCTGAACTGGCCATCCGCACCACGTTTGACGATTTCAACGCCAAGCATCAATCCACGCCCGCGGACATCGCCGATACAGTCATAGCGGTCTTTGAGCTTGGATAAGCCGTCAAACAGCTTCTGGCCCGATGTCCGGGCACGGTTGACCAGTTTCTCGTCACGCACCACGTCAAGCACGGTCACACCGACCGCGGCGGGCAGGGGATCGGACACATGGGTGGTGTAAAACAGGAAACCCTTTTCATGGGCGGCGTCTTCGATTTCGGCCGTGGTCATGACGGCGGCCAGTGGTAGGCCCGCACCGATAGTTTTCGATAACGTCATGATATCGGGTGTCACGCCATCGCGTTCAAAGGCAAACATATCGCCGGTGCGACCCACGCCGGTCTGGGCCTCGTCCAAGATCAGCAGCATGCCGCGTTCAACGCATTTTTGCTTAAGCGCGGCCAGATATCCCTTGGGCAGGGGCAGCATGCCACCCGATGACAGGATCGGCTCGGCAATGAAGGCCGCAAGATTGCCGGTCGACTGGCTATCGACCAGATTGAATGCATCATCAAGCTCCGTCTGCCAGTCCAGCGACCCATCGGCATGTTTGAACCGCGGGCGAAAGGCATTGGGGGCGGGAATGGCGAAGGACCCGACGGCGGCCGGGCCATATCCCTTGCGCCCGGCACTATAGGTTGCCGATGCGGCAACGCCGGTCATCCCGTGCCAGCTTTTGGAAAAGGCGACGATTTCATGCTTGCCGGTCACAAGCTTTGCCATCCGGATCGCGGCCTCGTTTGACTCTGCCCCGGTGGAAACCAGCAAAACCCGATCCAGCCCCGGTGCCAGTTCCGCCAACCGCTCCGCCAATGTCACCACCGGGCGGGACAGCATGCCGCTAAACAGATGGGCGACTTTTTCGACCTGGCTTTGCACGGTTTCGACGATCTTCGGATGGCCATGACCCAGAAGCGCGCTCATTTGACCCGATGTGAAATCCAGAATGGGGCGATCATCGGTGTCATAGACGAACGATCCCTTGGCGCGTTCGATGATCGCGGGTTCAAACGTGCCGCCATAGCGGATCAGGTGTTTTTTGGCGGCATCCCAGAATTTCGGATCGGTGTTGTGTGACATGATGGGCTCCCTGCATGCATGTGTCTTTGATTGATCCAGATGGTATCTGCTGGCAGGTGCCCCGTAAAATTGATAGTTATGGCATTCTGGTATTGGAAAAATTGATATGGTGCTGGTGCGGCGATGCAGACCCTGCTTGATCTCAAACTGCTTGCGACCTTTGTGCGGGCCGCGCATTCCGGCACGCTGAGTGCCACGGCCATTCAGGTGGGCCGTACCCAGTCAACCGTGACAATGCAGATCCAGCGGCTTGAAGAAACGCTGGGCCAAAGCCTGTTTCACCGAAGCGGCAGCGGTGTCAGCCTGACCGGGGCGGGGGAGCGGTTTCTGGGCTATGCCGAACGGATTTTACGCCTGCATGACGAGGCGGTTTCGGCCTTTTCCGACAAGGGTTTGCATGGCTCGATGGTGTTTGGCTGTCCCGAGGATTACCTGATCACGTTTTTCCCGGCCCTGCTCAAAAGCTTTGGCACCATCCACCCGGATGTCGAGATCAAGGTGGTGTCCGCCCCAAGCCCGGAATTGAACCGCCTGCTGCATGCCAGCCAGATCGATATGGCCATTACCTCGACCCCGGAAATCCATGACCGGCAAAAGATCGTGCGCACCGAACAGCTCGCCTGGGTCGGAAGCAAACCGGCGCTGGAACTCCATGATTTCCCTGATGGCGCCATTCCGCTTGCGATGCCGGCCTCAAACGCCATGGATCACAAGGCGGCATGCGATGCGATGGATGAGGCGGGGATGCGCTATAAAATATCCTACGCCAGCAACAGCCTGACCGGCCTGATCGCGGTGGCGCGCTCTGGCCTTGCGATCAGTGTGATGATGCAAAAAGCCGTCCCGGCGGACCTTTACATCCTCAAATCCCCAATGCCCGCCTTGCCACAGCTTGGATTGCAGGTCGTGACGTCAAACACCGCGCGCAGCCCAGCCATCAGTGCGTTTGGCGATCATATCCGGAATTTGCTGCCGTTCCTGTGATGGTGGATCAGTCGACCCGTCAGACCAGTTCGGTCAGATACTCCACCGGATGCTTGGGCTTTGTCCCTTCGAAGCGGGCGACCTGACAGCGGCAGGAATAGCCGGTGACGAGCATGTTATCCAAGCCCGTCTGATCGACTTTCTTTTTCCAGCTTTGGTCATAAAGCGCGCGGGAGGTTTCCTGATGGCGGGTTTCGTGGCCGTAAACGCCTGCCATGCCGCAACATCCGGTTTTCTCGGTCGCGAGTTTGATGCCGAAGGCTTCGAAAATCTTTTGCCATTTGACGCCGACATCGGGGATTGATGTTTTTTCCGTGCAATGCGGGAAGAGCGTTGCCGGGGCCGTACCTCCTGCATTCCCGCTGCTTGCGGGCAGGGTAAGGCGGTTTTCCGTGATTTCGGCGGACAGCCATTCATGGAACAGATGCACGCGGTAATCCGGTCGGTCGCTGCCAAGGCGCTGGGCATATTCCTGCCGATAGGTCAGCGTTACGCTGGCCTCGATCCCGATCAGGGGCACACCGGTTTTGGCCAACCGGCCATAGACGATATCGTTTTGTTTGGCCTGATAATCAAAGCGTTTGAGGAAGCCCTTTACATGCAAGGTCTTGCCATTCGGGCGATAGGGCGGCACGAAAACGCGGTAACCGAGCTTTTGCAGAAGGTCGATATGGGCGGTGAAAACATCGATGTCATAGTGGCTGGTGAAGCAATCCTGCAAAAGCACCACGGATTTGGCGCGATCGGCATCTGATAATGCTTCAAGATCGGCCAGTTTGAATTTGCCGATACCTCGTTTGCGCAGGGCTTTGCCGACACTTTGGCGGCTGAGTTTCGGCAAATCGGTCAGGCCGATCAGGCTTTTGAAAATCCAAGGCATCGGCGGGATGGACTGCAAGGCATTGAAAAGCAACGGGGCCTTTGCCATCAACGGCGCAATGCTTTCAAGCTGCGCGATCACATAGTCCTTTACCGGCCGTTTGTAGCGGGTGTGATAGGCCTCCAGAAACCGTGATTTCATTTCCGGGATATCGACCTTGACCGGGCATTGCCCCGCACAGGCCTTGCAGGACAGGCAACCGGCCATGGCATCATAGACATCGTGCGAGAAATCGCGCGCATTGATCACGGCAAGGTCCTGATTGCGCGGATCGGTGCCGACTGAAAGCTGCCGGATCCATTCGCGGACCAGTCCCGCCCGGCCCTTGGGCGAATGAACGCGGTCGCGTGTGACCTTATAGGACGGGCACATCGCATCCATCAGGTCCCAGTTAAAGCAGGCCCCGTTGCCGTTGCACCGCGTCGCGTTGAGGTATTCATCGCGCAGCCTGTCTTCGATCTGGCGGTCAAGCTGACCACGCATCGGGGCCGCGTCAATCGCGGTGATCGGGGTGTTTTTTGAATAGGGGGATGCGATCTTGCCGGGGTTTAATTGTCCTTCCGGATCAAAGGCTTCCTTGATGCGCTTGAGCACATCATAAAGCTCCGGCCCGAAATAGGTTGGTGAATATTCGCCGCGAAAACCCTTGCCGTGTTCGCCCCAGATCAGGCCGTTATATTTTTTGGTCAGGTCAACGACCCTGTCCGATACACGGCGCAGGCGCGCTTCGTCCTGCTCGTCACACATGTCAAGCAGCGGGCGGACATGCAGACAGCCGACATCAACATGGCCAAACATGCCGTAATCAAGCCCCTCGGCATCGAGCAAAGCCCGGAATTCCGCGATAAAATCGGCAAGGTTTTCCGGTGGGACGGCGGTATCCTCAACAAAGGGGGTCGCGCGGCGTTTGCCCTCCAGATTGCCAAGCAATCCAACGGATTTCGCCCGGATTGACCAGATGGCGGCGATCTGCGTCGGATCGGTTGCCTGCACAAAGCCGATGGGGGCATAATCCGCATCCGGATTGACATCAAGATGGGTGCGCAGTTCGGCCTGTTTTGCCGCGACGTCTTCGGGCGTTTCACCAACAAATTCAACGACATTGAAGCCGCGTGTCGGAACAGAGCTATCCTCCGTCCCGAGCAGTTTTCCCAGCAGATGCCAGCTTTCATCCTGCTTTGCCAGTTCCATGACCTTGTCATCGATGCTTTCGATGGCGACCGGGTCAAACTGCACAAGGGTGCCAACATGGCGAAGCGCACTGTCAAAGCTGTCATAGCGCACCACCGTGACCGCCTTGTGCTTTGGCAGCGGAATGACGCGCAGCGTGATTTCCTTGACCATGCCAAGGCTGCCCTCGGCCCCGGCGATCAGGAAGCTTAAATTCATATCCCCTTGATCCGAAACGGCTTCCTTGAGGTTATAGCCCGTAAGCCCGCGGTTCATTTCCGGGAAAATCGCGTTGATCTGATCCCGACGCGGCATGATTTCATCATGGATTTTGCGATAAAGCCGACCGGTGCGGTCGTCACGCGCCATGATTTCGCGGGCCTCGACGGCACTCATTGCGTGGGTGCGGAAATCGGTGCCGTCGATCAGAACCGTGGTCATGTCATTGATATAATGGCTTGTTTTGCCATAAATCCGCGATCCCTTGCCGGAGCTATCGGACCCGATCATGCCGCCAATGGTCGCACGGCTGGCGGTCGAGACGGCAGGCGGGAAGAAGAAACCATGCGGTTTCAGCCAAGCGTTAAGCTGATCCAGGACCACGCCTGGCTCGACATGGACCTGCCCCTTTTCGGCATCAAAACCCAGTATGTTATTGAGATGCTTGGATGTATCAAGGGTTATGGTGTTGTTAAGCGACTGGCCATTGGTGCCCGTCCCGCCGCCGCGCGGGGTGATTTTGACCTCGCTGAATTCCTCACGCCCGGCCAGTTCCATCACAACGTTGATATCATTGCAGTTTTTTGGCTGCAGGACGGCGGTTGGCATCACCTGATAGACGCTGTTATCCGTCGCATTGATCAGGCGTGAGGGGAAATCGGCATGGATTTCACCGGCAAATTTCCCTTCTTTTTCAAGGGCTTTGAGGAAACCAAGTGTGAGACTGTCAAGCGACCGGTCCGGGGTCAGAACCGGCAGGCGATTGAAGCGCGAAAAGCTGCGGCGGGCGGGGGGTGATCCGGCGGTTGATCTGGTCATCGGGCTGGCGGTCGGAGCGGGCGCGGTCATGATGTCTCTCTGGTCTCTTTTTCGGCGCGCGGGCGGCGTCATTTGACCCATTTGACAGGAGGCGGATTAAATAGACAAATTTAAAATTCCGAAGGATTATTCATTTTTAGTGAATAATCCGATTTTTCAACCTGGTCGGTGGCCCTATGCCGACCGTGCCGAGGGGGCAAAAAAGGGCTCCGGCATCGGTTTTATTAAAGTCGTATTATATGATTATAATGAATTTTGTATAAATTATACTATCGCTTTGGCGCGCAAATGGTCCCGATCCATCAGGAAAACGGCGGTGTTCAGGGCTTTGATGCACCGCCGGTGCGGGAAATTATAAAAGTCTTATCATATGATTTTTGTTGATGCTGTTTGAGCCACATTTCCGCCCCGGTATTCGCCTGGGTCACGCCAATACCGGTTCCGGCGTATCGGCCCGCACCGATTCATCATGCATCAGCGACAGGATGGTTTTTTTGTAATGCATGAATTCGGACGAGGTCAGGGCATCGATGCTGCGCGGGCGGGGAATGTTGATGGCAAGCGATTGTTTGATTTTGCCGGGACGCGCGGTCATGACATGGACCTCGTCGCCCAGGAAGATCGCCTCGTCAATGTCATGGGTGATGAACAGCACGGTTTTGCGGCGGCTTTGCCAGACATCAAGGAGTAGTTCCTGCATCAGCTGGCGGGTCTGGCTATCAAGCGCGCCAAACGGTTCATCCATCAGAAGAATGCGCGGATCATTGGCGAGCGCACGGGCCAGTGCCACACGCTGGCGCATGCCGCCCGAAAGTTCCTTGGGATATGATCCCTCGAACCCGGTCAGGTGCACCGCGCGGATCAGATCATCGGCAATGTCTTCGCATTCGGATTTCGGCAGTTTTTTAAGCTGCGGCCCGAACATGATGTTTTCGCGCACGGTCAGCCACGGAAACAGGGTGTAGCTTTGAAACACCATACCCCGGTCGGCCGATGGCCCGGCAATCGGCTGCCCATCCAGCGCCATCATGCCCGACGTCGGGACTTCCAGCCCCGCCACCAGTCGCAACAGCGTTGATTTGCCACAGCCCGACGGGCCGACAATCACCGAAAAGGTATCATGGGCAACCGAAAGTGACACATCATCAAGGGCCAGAACCGGCGGCTTTCCCTTGGGCTCGAAACGGACGGTGATGTCGGAAAGGGTGAGCATGCTCATGATGGTATCCTTGGTGTTTTCGGGGGCGTGGTTGTCGCGCGGGCCTTGCAGGAGGCAGCGTAGAACGGGCGGTCGAGGTTTGGGCGTTGCGGGATTGCTGCCGCTGCCGTTCCTGCTCGTGGCGGTGCCGCGTGGGGCGTTGGAACGGTGCGCGGGGTAGCGTATATCCGGGGCGCGTTTGTTGCGTGGGCTTTGCGGGAGGCAGCGTAGAACTCGCGGCCAAGGTTTGGGGGCTGCGGGTTTGGTTGTGAGGGTGGCAGGTGCATGTGCCGTCCTGTTGCTGCTGTCGCTGCCTTTGTCTTTGCCGTTCCCGCCGCTGCCATTTTCGCGGCTACCGTTGCCACGTGGGGCGTTGGAACGGTACGCGGGGCAGCGTATATCCGAGGCGCGTTTGTTGCGCGGGTCTTGCAGGAGGCAGCGTAGAACGGGCGCTTGAGGTTGGCGTGTTGCGGGTTTGGTCGCAGGGCGGAGAGTGCTGCCTTCGCCCTGCAATCAGCAGCGTAGAACGTTTGGCCAAGCTTTGGGTGTTGCCGTGCTGCGGGTGGTTGCTGATGCCGTTTTTGGGGCATCTGCTGTGCGCGTTGCTGCTTGTGCTTCTGATGCGGCATGTCGCGGTGCATGTGAGCGTATCCGTCTTGCATGGTCTTAAAAATCCGCAGACCAGGGCAGGAGCTTTTTGCGCAGGACCTTGAAGATGAAATCGGTGATCAGGCCCAGGATGCCGATGGTAAAGACACCCAGCAGGATGACATCGGTAAACAGGCCGCGCATGGCATTGAGGATCATGTAGCCAAGGCCGGTATCGGCGGCGACCAGTTCTGCCACCACCAGATAGGTCCAGGCCCAGCCCATGGTGACGCGCAGGTTATCCATCACGCCGGGCATGCAGGCCGGCACCAGAATGCGAAGGGCGACCTGTTTGCGGTTGGCGCCGAGCGTATAGGCGCAATCAATTAGATCCTTGGACACGCGGGCCGAGACATCGGAAATCAGGATGAGCTGCTGAAAGAAGGTGCCGAGGAAAATCACCATGATTTTCTGTTCGATACCGATCCCGACCCAGAGGATCAGGAGCGGGATCAGGGCCGATACCGGGATATAGCGCATGAAGCCGGTCAGCGGTTCGACCAAGGCCTGCACCGCGCGGAAGCTGCCCATCAGGATGCCGATCGGAACGGCGAATATGGAGGCGAGGATAAAGCCCGAGAGAATGACCGAGAGGCTCGCCCCGATATGATGAAACAGCGACAGATTGCCGATGCGCTTGATCGCGGCTTCGATCACTTCATGCGGGGCGGCAAGGAAATCTTTTGGCGTGATGCCGCCATAGGTGAGCAAGCACCATAGACCAAGGACAAGAGAAACCGAACAGAGCGACAATCCGATAAAGGCGGATTTCGGTATTTCGGTCTTGGGCGAAAACAGCGATCTGGTCCACATGGTGCTTGCTCTTTTATGGTCGTCGGAAGGTGGCGATGTGAAAAGTGGCGATGTGACGGAAAGTACTGATTACTTCACGATGTCAGCGGCAATCAGGCTTGCCGGTTCGGCATCAATGGTAAACAGGCCGCCTTCTTCGCCAAGGGTCTTGGCGTTTTTGATGGTGCCCAGAATGCCGCCTTCGTTGGCCGGGTCCATGAAGGTCTTGTTCATCGCATCGTCATAGAAAACGATACCGGCACGGGTTTCGGCAAACACCGCCGGGTCTTCAAGCCAGCCGCCAACACCCTTTGCCATGATTTCATCGGCTTCTTCGACATTGTCCTTCTGCCATGCAATCGCCTTGGACCATGCCCGATACAGGCCTTCCATTGCCGGACGGTTTTTTTCAAGCATGTCATTGGTGGTGACCATGATGTCGGTGATCAGGCCCGGGGTTTTGGTGCTGTCGACCAGAACATGCCCATGATCGGTATCCGTGCCGCGCGTCAGCCACGGTTCCCACGTCACCGCCGCGTCGACCTTCTGCGCGACAAAGGCCGCACCGGCATCACCGGCCGACATGTTAAGCGCATTAACATCCGAAAGCTTCATCCCTGCGTCTTTCAGAAGGACGCTCAGGAAAAACTGCGAGACCGAGCCCTCGGTAAAGGCGATGGATTTGCCCTTGAGGTCGGCGATGGTTTTGATGTCCTTGCCCGCGACAATGCCATCGCCGCCGCGTGAATCATCGAGCGCAAACAGGTAGGATAACGGGTGTTCGGGGCTGTAGAAGGCCAGCACAGTATCGATGGTGGTGACGGCAACGTCAATCCGGCCAGCGGCCAGGGCCGGCATACGGGTTTTGACGTCTTCCATTACGACCAGATCGACATCAAGGCCTTCTTCTTCGAAGAATCCCTTGTCGCGTGCGATGTAAAGCGGGCCATAACCGACCCATGTGGAATGGGCGATGGTGAGTTCCTGATTGGCCGATGCCGGGGCCGACAGGCCCAAAACCGCACCAAGGGCGATGGCCGAAAGGCACAGTCCTTTGAACAGATGTTTCATTTCAAGTCTCCGCTGTGAAGTTCACTGATGATGTTTTTATGGATGGGGGCTTTGGCCCCCTTTATGGACGTTATTTATGGACGTCATTTATTGTTGGGGTTGCGTGTTGCTGGTGACGTGGCCAGAACACAAAGCAGTTCAAACATGATCGAAATGCCAAGCCATGCGGTACCGCCCGACGGATCAAAGGGTGGGGAAACCTCGACCAGATCAGCCCCGATCAGGTTAAGGCCTTCAAGGGCGCGAACCATGCGCTGTGCCTCTCGGCTGGTGAAGCCGCCGATTTCGGGCGTGCCGGTACCCGGCGCAAAGGCGGGATCGATGCTGTCGATGTCAAAGCTGACATAGGTGGGCTTGTTGCCGACGATCTCGCGGGCTTCGCGCATGACGGCATCAATGCCGCGATCCTCGACCTCTTCCATGCGGATGATGCGCACCCCTTGGGCAAGGCCCCATTCGACATCCTCGCCATCATACATGGTGCCGCGAATGCCGATCTGAACGACGCGCTTTGGATCAAGATAGCCGTCCTCAATCGCGCGGCGGAACGGTGTGCCGTGGGTATAGCGATAGCCGTTGAAATAGCTGTCAAACAGGTCGGTATGGGCATCGAAATGCACCATGCCAAGCGGCTGATCCGCGCCCAGCGCCTTCAGGATCGGATAGGACACCAGATGATCACCACCGGCCGAAAGGGGTGCTATGTTTTTGGCCTTGAGCGCGCTGATGAAAGCACAGACCTTATCGAGCGTATCCATGATGTCGGCCGGGTTGACCGGGCTATCGCCCAGATCGGCGACATTGCGCACGGCAAAGGGATTAAGCCCCGTTACCGGATGGCGCGGGCGGATCATGGTCGACAGGTCGCGCAACTGGCGCGGGCCGTGGCGCGGACCGGGGCGGTTGGTGGTGCCGCCATCCCACGGTACGCCCAGAATGGCGATATCGACCTGTTCAAGAGCGGTGTCGGAAAGCCCCAGCAGCGGCAGGCGCATGAAAGTCGGCACACCGGCGAAACGCGGGATTTCCATGGCCGATGGTGGCTCGAACGTTTTGACAACCGGGCCGGTATGGGGCTTTGCGGTGGGGATGGTGTCGCTTGGCATGTTTTTTCTCCGTGAAGTCCTTGCATTCACGTTGCCACAGCGTAACGTGTCCAATAATATCGAACTTCAAGAGTAAACGTCGGAAATTTCCAACCTATCATGGCAGCCACCGTTCCCCCGTTAAGTGATGTTGATCTGCGGCAATTGCGGATTTTTCGCGCGATTGTCGAAAGCAACGGCTTTAGTGCCGCGCAGGAACAGCTTGGCCTGTCGCGGTCGACCATCAGTGCGCAGATGTCGGCCCTTGAAACGCGGCTTGGCGTTTCGCTGTGCCGGCGCGGACGGTCCGGCTTTGCCTTAACCGAACATGGGCAGAAGATTTATAACGAGGCGATCAAGCTTTTTGCCGCCGAGGATAGTTTCAGGGCCGAGGTCGGCGCGATCCGTGGCAGCCTTGTCGGGGAATTGCGGGTTGGCGTTGTCGATGCGGTGGTGGAAAACCCCAATTGCGCGCTTGATCTCGCACTTGCGGCGTTTAATGAACGCGCACCCGATGTGCATGTCACGCTTCTGATCGTGTCGCCCAACCAGATTGAAAATGCGTTGCTTAGCCGGCAGATGGAAGTGGCGATTGTGCCCAACCAGCCGATGAACAGTGCGGTGCAGATGCAGCAACTGTTTTACGAGGAACAGCGGCTTTATTGCGGGATGCGCCACCCGCTTTTTGAGCGCGATACCGCGAAAATGCCGATGGAAGATGTGGCGGAGCTGACCTTTGCCAGGCGCGGCTATTCGGTGGCAACCGCGTTCCAATCGCTTTTCAAACATCCGCCGAGTGCGACGGCCTATGACATGGAGGGCCTCGCACACCTTATTTTAAGCGGCCGGTTCGTCAGTTTCCTTCCGACCCATTTTGCCGCCCGGTGGGAAGAACGCGGGGAGATGAAGGCGCTTCGCCCCGATTTCCTCAGCTTCAAGATCGGCATGTGCATGGCGCATTTCCCCAATACCGTGCTGTCGCGCATGGCACGTGAATTCTGCGACTGCCTGAGGGCGGTGCATCCGGTTTATGGCGGGGCGAAGAAGCGGGCGGGGTGAGGTGGCGATTTTGGCGTGTCTGCAATATTCACATCTGAATACTGATATAATGTTGATCTCGAGATCAGGGAGACAATGTTGAATAATTCGTCGAATACCGATGACCTCGATAGCATATTGAAAAAAGCGCGTAGCAATTTTTGGGACGCGAAATATTACGATGCTATCTCATCAGTTGAGAGAGTTCGTGACGATTCTGATTGTGAAAATGACATTCTGAGCGCGAATGTTTGTTTGTGCGTTTTTTTTGATTTTTTGAATGATACTCAACGATACCAGTCGATCAAACGCGAGTTAATGCATAGAGCATCTTGGAGCGAAGAAAACTTTAAAGATGCATTGATGATGGACATTCTTCATTGGCATTCTGGAAATCGGCGCGCTGTAGATAGAGTTCGTGAAAAGCTATTTTCCTACTGTGAGGAGAACTTGCAAATATCTCAGCCAAGCTTCGACACTTATTTCTGTAAAGCTTGGATCGAGAAGGGAGACAATACAAATTGGATTTTATTCTTAGATAAGGCCATTAAATGTGCACCTGAAAGATTCCATGAAATTCTTAATCATGTGCAACGGGAGATTTATCGAGAACGCCACAGAAATGATAAGCTTAAACTCCTCGATTGGCTATCGGAATTAGAAAACCAATCAGAGCTATGTGTCCTTCTTCAAGGTCAAATATTGGCCGAACTTGGTGAAGTGGGCCTCAGTATTGCAAAACTTGAAACGGTCATTTCTGGCGTTAGTGGCTGGGCGCAAGCTGCAAAAAGAAAACTGATTGAATTGTACTGTCAGCAAAGGAGTTTTGAGAAAGCTCTTCAAGTCGCTGATACCATAAACAACTTTCGGACACCTGAGCTTGCAACCATCTTTTTGAAGAAAGGTGATGCCAAGGCAGCTAAAGAAGTTCTTGTGCGTGATGAGGTTGGGCGAGACCGAACATCGGCGGATCTTTTCCTAAGATTTGATTTTTACGATGAAGCGCTGGAAGTGTTTTATCGAATGCAGCCGTTCTCAGATTGTTATCCTTATTATACCGCCGCATTGGCGATGTGGAAAAAGGCGCTGAAAAACGGCATTTCAGATGAAACAGTTAGCTATCTCAAGAAAGAGATGTTGCCTGCAGTTGTTTATGGAAAATACCTCGAACAAAGAATTCATCACGTGGGGTTGAAGGCTAAGCTCTCAGACATGGAACTGCACTTCGAACTGATGGAAGCTCGTTTTTACTTCGTTGTGAATCTGGTAAATATTAAAAGAAGTTGGCGGGAAATTAGAGAGGGTAAGATTGACTCGCATTCTAGCTTTTCTATATCCCACTATGCTTATCGCGACCGCCTAACTGAGATTTATCGGGAAATAAAAAGAAGAGGAGCAAACCCATCTGAACGCTCCCGTGATTTCCGTGCGAGGAATTATGACAAGACATTCCTGCGGGCCATAAATTTACTCGAAAGACTTTCTCAAAGAGTTTTATCTGAAATCAGCAAGGTCGAAAGAAGTACAGTCATTTGCAATGCAAGCAGTGCAAAGGAGGACCTGTGGTCCGGTTATTGGCTGTATTTTGAAGAACAAGATTACAAGAAGTGCTTGGAGATTTTGACCTACCTTGCCGATTTGGAGCCTGAATCGCCGTTCATTCATCAAGAGCGTGCAAGAACTTTGAAGGGGCTAGGCCGCTATGAAGAGGCAATCGAACTTTTAAAAAAGGCAATTTCTCTATTCGGAAAATATCATGAACGCTCTGCGTCAGCACATAATTTGTTACAGCATGTTTACGCGGACATGATCGACAAGTCGAATTTGACAGCGCCGGAAAAGAACGACGTTATCGCGAAGTTAAATAATAGCTTTGAGTCTTGGTTTAAGGCCGATATCTCGCTATTTGGAAAACTTTCGGAACCTTTGCCTGAAATCGGTTTAAGGGGGGGAGATCCAGTGCTGTCTATCAATGGAAGTACCCTTTATAAGTACTGTTCTTTTAACCTCAATTCAGTCTCTGCTCTTGGTGACTACAAGGTATATTTTAGCAGGGCAGATCAATTGAATGATCCATTCGATATGGACGGGTATCGGAATGTGATAACGGGAGATGAATTCGTCCACGTTTCTGATGAAGCGCAAGACAAGGTAACGTGTTTTTGCACCACCTTGCGGCATGATAACCTACAGATGTGGGCGCACTATGCAGATGCCTTTGCAGGGATGTGTATTGGCTATCAAATAAGCAAGTTGCCGTCTGAAATCGGGTGGCGAAGTCTAAGGTATCCAGAAAATAAAACGAAAGAGCGTGCGCTAGTTGATACTCTGTTTATCAAAAGTGCGGATTGGTCCTATGAACAGGAAGTGAGATTTTTGAGATTTTCAGAAGGACCACAGCTCGTGCGAATTCATCCGATGGTCGAAGGACACGGAATAGTCGGACACGTATCGGAAATCATTCTCGGGTCTCGATTTGACTACCCTAAGAACTGGCCTGTTTTGCGGGCTATAGTCAAAAGCCTCAATGACGAATATTCGAAATTTTCTCTTCAACCCGTGACTATAATGCGAGCAGGGCCGAGAAAAAGTGAGAAATCTGACGCTCTGGAAATTGATGTTGCCGACGATCTTTCCAAGGAAGTGCTTCCTTTAAGCTAAAAGCCTACTCCCGCTCAGCCCATCCCGCGTAGGCGGGAGCCCATGGGGTGGCTGGTTCCGGGGCGATTTTTGCGGATGCGGCACGGAGGACTGGATTCCCGCCTGCGCGGGAATGACGGGAGAGGTTGGGGCACATTCTATCGTCACTCCCGCGCAGGCGGGAGTCCATAGGGCGTCGGGTTCGGTGGTGGCCGGGGTGGTTTGGCATCGCGGCGAAGCGGGGCCGTGCAGGAAACGCTGCACAACGCGCAATTTACCCGTTAGTGTTGCAATCCGGTCAACCAGTTAGCGGATGAAACATGCTGTCTTCCATCAGTTTGCGCCATATGCGGGTTTTTGTGGCGGTTGCCGATCATGGCACCTTTACCGCCGCGGCGGAGGTTTTGGGGCTGACGCCATCGGGGCTGACGGCGACGATCCGCCAGTTCGAGGATGTGGCGGGCACGCCGCTTTTTGACCGCACGACGCGACAGGTGACGTTAAGCGCCACGGGCGCGCGGTTTTTACCCACGGCGCGTCGGTTGATCAGCGAGTTTGAAGAGGCGCTTGGCGATCTTGATGCGCTGTCCAAGGGCATTGGCGGGACGATCCGCATTGCGGCTGCCCCCTCGGTCCTGACGCGCATTCTGCCCGGCGTGATCAGCCGGTTTGTTGATGAACATCCCGATGCACGGCTTCGCCTGGACGAGCTGAATGCGGGCGAGGTGCATGAGGCGGTGGCGCGCAACGAGGCGGATTTCGGCATTGCCGGGGAATGGCATGCCCTGCCCGATATTGCGTTCAGCCCGCTGTTTTCCGACCGGTTCGGGGTGCTGTGCCGCCCGACCCATGCCTTTGCCAAGCGCAGCGCGATTGCGTGGTCGGAACTGGCTGATCAGGCGTTTGTCGGGCTGGGCCCGGAATCGGGCACGCGCGCGATGATGGCGGCACAGGGAAGCTTTGCCGGTGAGGCGGGGGGCGCTGTTGGTGGCGCTGGTGGTGCCGCTTATGCCGGTGTTGACCCGGCGGAGGTTGCGGCATCGCCTGCGGTGAAGCGGGCCGCGGCCCTTGGCCTGCCCGAGGCGCAAATGGCCTTGCGCCGGGCGAATGCCAGCGAACGGGCGATTGAACGGGTCGCCAAGGCCGCCCATGCGAAGCGTGCCGAGGACGCCAAAAACGGCGGCCGCGCGGCGGACGGATCGGGCAGCACCATGATCGACCCGATCGCGCAATTGCGCCCGATTGTCGAAACATCCAACACGATCACGCTGGCCGCGATGGTGGCCGAAGGGGTGGGGATCACGGTCCTGCCGGAACTGGCCGCCCGCGTTGCCGACCTTGCAGCACCCGGAAAACTGGCCTTCGTGCCGCTCTGCGAGCCGATCCGCAAACGCCCGATTGGCATCATCACCCGCCAAAGCAGAAGCCTGTCACCGATTGCGCGGATCTTCCTTGCGATGGTGATGGAGCAGGCCCCAAAAATGGATTTGCCTGCGGCGATTGAGTGGGGGTGAGGAAAGTGACAGTGCTACAAAAGCAAAGTTCAGACGCACAACCCGACTATGTTCTCAAGCTGCGGGAACTTGAAGCTAATTGGCGAGCAGAAATAGAGAGTGAGGGGGGCGCATTCATTCCAGATGGCATCGTTTCCCAAGAGCATTGGGTTTCTGCCAGAAGGAAGGTTTTGTTCATTCTGCGCGAGACAAATGATTCCAAGGGGGATGTGAGAGAGTCTATTTCCCGGTCCGCGACACACAAGAAGACGGGATGGCGTGGTGGCAGGAGTAAAGTTCTCGCCCGGGTTGGGCGATGGGCTTATGGATTGCTAAATTATGATGGAGAGATCCCGCCGTTTGAACTTGCGCGGCAAAGCGAATTTGAAGCGCCGTTGTCCGTTTCATACATAAACGTCAAGAAGATTACCGGAACGGCGAGAAGCAAACCCGAGGAAATCAAATATCACGTCACCCGCTATGGCCATTTTTTGCAGGCGCAGATTGATGCGATTGCGCCCGATATTGTGGTTTTGTGTGGAACCTATCGGGTGGTGAAAAAATATCTTTTCCCTGACATGAAGAAAGTCAGCCATCGCGTACATTGTGACAATGGGCGGATATTCCTGAATGTCTATCATCCCAGCCATTTTGCACTAACATCAGAAGCATTCTATTTGCAGGCGTTGAACGCTTATCACCACCATGTTTCTGCTCATACGGCGAAGCCCGGAGAATAATCCTTTTAACCCTTCCAAACTGGCAATTCTTCGCATGTGCAACATATGATCAGGGTGGGCGAGGCCCGCGAGTGAGATGACGCAGGAGTTGGCATGAGCGAGAGTGCGAAGAAGTCGACGGCGAAGAGTAAGACCAAGGCCAAGGTTAACGGGAACGGCAAGGCCAAGAAGCCGCGCAAGCATATCAGTCTGGCGTTGCAGGGTGGCGGGTCGCATGGGGCGTTTACGTGGGGAGTTCTGGACCGGCTGCTTGAGGATGAGGAAATCACGGTTGAGGCGATTTCGGGGACTTCGGCCGGGGCGATGAATGCCGCGGTGGTGACGTCGGGCTTTGCCAAGGGCGGCTATGAAGGGGCCCGGATGGACCTTGAGACATTCTGGCGCGCGGTATCGGAAGCCGCCCGGTTCAGCCCGCTTCAGCGCAGCCCGATGGATATTCTGTTTGGCAACTGGTCGCTTGAAAACTCGCTGGCTTATATGTGGCTTGATATGAGTGCGAAGATGTTTTCGCCCTATGACCTGAACCCGGCGGGGGATAATCCGCTGGCCGCGATCTTGAACGAGGTTGTCGATTTCAGGGCGCTTAATGAAAGCCCGGCCAAGCTTTTTGTCACCGCGACCAATGTTGAAACCGGGCAGGGGCGGGTGTTTCGCAACCCGGATATCACGGTTGATGTGCTGCTGGCATCGGCCTGTCTGCCGACGATTTACAAGGCGATTGAAATTGACGGGGTGCCCTATTGGGACGGCGGATATTCCGGCAATCCGAGCCTTGGGCCGCTGGTGCGCGAATGCGGGTCGGATGACACGATCCTCGTGCAGATCAACCCGGTCAAACGGCCCGGTGTGCCGAAATCATCACGCGATATTGCCAATCGGCTCAACGAGGTATCGTTCAACAGCAGCCTGATGAAGGAGCTTCGGATGATTGCGATCCTGCGCCACGATGCGCCGACCCATGCGTGCGAGGCCAGCAAATGGGGCGCGATGCGGATGCATTGCATCGCAAGCGATGTGATGCTGGAGCTTGATCAATCCTCCAAACTCAATGCCGAATGGGATTTCATGACCATGCTGCGCGACAAGGGGCGCGAGGCGGCGGCGAAGTTTCTGCGCAAGCATCGTGGCGATATTGGCGAGCGGCCGACATTGGACCTTGATCTGTTTGCGCCGGATTGACGGGTGATTTGGCGGGCCGGGCCGGAGGGGCCTCTCGCGTGGCTCTCCAAGCTGTGATCGGGGCTTGATTTCCGGTTTCGGGCAAAGGCGGGTACACCGGATGGAAAGATCAATCCGGAGATAAGCAGATGTTGAAATCGGTTGTTATGGGCGGCGGGATTGCGATGGCGATGCTGGCGGGGTTTGCCGCCCCGTCGAAGGCCGCCCCAAAGGTTATCGAGATCACGCAGGTGCCCTGCCAGTTTCTGGAGCCCGAGGGCACCAACCATCGTTACACCAGCACCAAGAAAGCCGATTGCGTTGCGATCAATAACGAAAGCGGTGATGCGCGGGTGGCAAAGGCTGGTGAAATGACGCTGCCGCCCGGTGATTACATTTTCCGGGTCGCCAATGAGGGCGTGCCCTATGAGGTCGGTTTCTGGCTGCGCGACAAGGATTATGACTGGACCGACAAGATTCTGAGCAAGAAGATTTCGGTGTCGGGCGGCGGGTTGCTTAAGGGCAAGACCAAGGATTACGCGGTGACGCTTGAGCCCGGTGAGTATCTTTATAGCTGCCCGCTTAATACCACGCCGAATTACAGGCTTGTGGTGAAGTAAGCGTTTTTCTGCCGCCTCCCTGAAGACCCGACTGGCAGGTTTGAAGACGTCTCCCCCCTGATCTGACCTGCCGCAAAACCCGCATATGCCCCCACATATGCGGGTTTCTTTTGTTTGCGCGAGGTGCGGGCGGGGCGTAGTCTGAACCCCGCCATCCTTAACAACGCCCCGGATCGATATGCCCCAAAGCGAGCTTGAAAAAATGAAGGCAGGGCAGTGGTATAGCTGCCTTGACCCGGAACTTGATGCCATGCGGGCACGCGCCCATGAGGCGGTGCATGAACACAGCACCCTGCCGCCAGCGGAACGTGGCAATATCGCGCCAAAGCTGCGCGCGCTGTTTGCGCAATGTGCCGAAGACGTTCGGATCGAAACGCGGTTTCATTGCGCATACGGGGTCAATATCCACCTTGGGCGCGATGTGTTCATCAATGTCGGCTGCACGATCCTTGATACAGCTTCGGTGATCATCGGTGATCATTCAATGCTGGGCCCGAATGTGCAGATTTACTGCGCGCAGCATCATAAGGACCCGGAGCTTCGAAAGCAGCATCTTGAAATCGCGCTGCCGGTGACGATTGGCCGAAATGTCTGGATCGGCGGCGGGGCGATCATCCTGGCCGGGGTTTGCATCGGCGATGATGCGATTGTCGGCGCGGGTGCGGTGGTGACCAAGAATGTCGCGCCGGGCGTCACGGTGGTCGGCAATCCGGCGAGCGTGATGGGGGATAGGGCGTAACGCGCCCTGCGTCCGCACACAAAAAAACGGGCGGGGAAAATCCCGCCCGCAAGGTTCGGCTTCGTATCCGGCAAGAAATTCGAGGGAAAATTTCAAAGGATTTTTCAGGCCGTTCGGGAGATCGCGTGCGTCGATCAGGAAATATCGTCAGACCCGGCAACCCGTTTGCGGCCGGTGATCATGGCGCGGACAAGGTTTTCGTGGTGACGCAGGCTTGCCAGCAGCACCCCGCCGATATGGACCAGCACAAGAGCAAGCAGCGCATTGGCAAGGAATTCATGGGTTTCTTCGACCCAGTCCACCCCCCAGAAGGCGTCGGTGGTATACATCCAGCCGGTAAGCGCACAGCCGATCATGCCGATGATCAGGGCGACAATCATCGCAGCCCCGGCCGGGTTATGGCCGATATAGCGGTTTTCGCGGCCGGTGATGATATCCTTAAGATAGGCCATCACGACGGACGGGCGGCGGATGAATTGGGAAAAACGGGCATAGCGTGACCCGATCAGACCCCAGATCAGGCGAAAGGCAATCAGGCCGCCGGCGGCATAGCCGGCCCAGTGATGCAGGGCATCCCATTCATCGGCCGTGATCCAGGCGATGGCGAAACTTGCCGCAAGGCCCCAGTGAAAAATACGGACCAGCGGGTCCCAGACTTTTACCTGCATCGATCAAGTTCCTTTTTGCGGATTGCCCCGGTGATCTTCGGGTGGGGAGCTTCATGATCACCGGAGCGGGGGCAACGGGGTGCGGTTCGAGAAGGCCGCAATCAGTCTTCTTTGGTTTTGACGGCTTCGAAGGTTTTCGGGTTGAAATAGGCTTCAACGCGTTTGCCATCCGGGGTTTTGGCGTAAACTTCGTAGCAGCCGTCTTCGGTTTTGATTTTCTTGACGGTCCAGCCATCGGCTTTCAGCTTGGCCTCAAGGTTTTCCATCGGCTGCCATTCGGCTTTGGGGACGTTGCACAGATCATCGCTGGCGCGTGCCGGGGCGGATTGCAGGGTCAGGGCGGCACCCGCCAGAAGGGCAAAGGTCAGTGCCGCAGCAGAGGCAGTCGGGAAAAGCATTCTTTTCATTGTCGGGGTCCTTTAAGATCACGTTGAAACGGTCATGGTTGGCGTATCGAATGGGGTGATCCTGACGCGGTTTGCTGACAGGAAGCTGAACGGGGTTTGGTCCGGCCTTCAGGTTGTTGTCAGCTTTGCACGGCATATCTGCCGGTTTGGGATCGTATTCGAACGGGAAACGGGGACGCGGGGCGCGATGCGGATTTTGCTGGTGGAAGACGAACGTTATCTGGCCGAGGCGGTGCGCGACCATTTGCTGGCGTCGGGGGATGCGGTGGATATGACCGACAGTGTGGTCGAGGCCGAGATCATGTTGCGCGGCACACCTTATGATGTGCTGTTGCTTGACCTGAACCTGCCCGATGGCAAGGGGATTGATCTTTTGCGCGGCATGCGCCGTGCGGGCAGTGTGACGCCGTGCATCATCCTGACCGCGCAGGACCAGATTTCAGACCGGATTGCCGGGCTGAATGCCGGGGCGGATGATTATCTGGTCAAGCCGTTTGACCTGCATGAGCTTTCGGCACGGTTGCTGGCCGTCGCGCGGCGTTATTCGGGCAATCCGAACCCGTTGATCCGGCTTTCGGGGGATAACGGTGGTGCGATCGAGGTTGATCTTGCCAGCCGGTCGGTTGTGATCGACGGGCAGCAGACCGATCTGACATCACGGGAATGGGCGGTGCTGGATCAATTGCTGCGCCGTCCGGGCGCGACCTTATCCAAGGCACAGCTTGAAGAAGCGCTTTATGAATTTGGCGCGGAAATCGAAAGCAACACGGTCGAGGTTTATATCAGCCGCCTGCGGCGCAAGTTGGGCAAGGCGGTGATCCATACCGTGCGTGGCGTTGGTTATCGCATTGAAGGATGATCCGAACTTATGAGCAAGATGGCCAAAAACAGCCTGCAATTCATGCTGGCCCGGCGATTGACGGTGACGGTCAGTGTTTTCTGGCTGGCGGGGTCGGTTCTGGCCGGTTACAGCATGTATCACGAAATGCAGGAAGCGTTCGATAACAGCCTTGTCACCACGGCCTATCGCTATGCGCCGCTGATTGATGATTATCTGCAACGCCATGATGGCGGGAGTGCGCAGGAAGTCCTGCCAAGCCCGGCCAAGGGCGAAATCCGCACCGAAGATCACGGGGATGGCGACGGGGACGAGGAACTTGGCGAGGATTACCTGATGTATCAGGTGCGCGATGGCGGGGGAGCGCTTTTGCTCCGGTCCTATAACGCGCAGGAAAATCCGTTTGAAGCCCCCCTGATCGAAGGATTTTATAACGAGCAGGATTTCCGCATTTATACCGCCGTCCTTCTGGGGGGCATGCGGGTTATTCAGGTGGCAGAGCCGCTTGAACACCGGCGCGAGGCGCTTTTTGAAAGCGTGATGGCGCAGTTCCTGCCGATTGTGCTGCTGATCCCGGCGGTGATTATTGGCGTGATCGTGGCGCTCAGGCGGGGGTTAAGCCCGGTGTTGCGCGTCCGCGATGCGATCGAGGAACGCGGCGAGGGCAATCTGCAGCCCCTTGAACTCGACGATGCGCCCGAGGAAATCAGCACCATCGTCACCGCCGTCAACCGGCTGATGGAAAAGCTTGATGCTGCACTCCGTGCCGAGCGGACCTTTACCGCGCATAGCGCGCATGAATTGCGCACCCCGATTGCCGCGGCGCTGGCGCAGACGCAGCGGCTTCTGGCGGAATTGCCCGAAGACCATCCGGGGCGCATCCGCGCCCGGCAGACCGAGGAAAGCCTGAAACGGTTGTCACGGCTATCAGAAAAGCTTTTGCAACTGGCCCGCGCCGAGGCCGGGGTCGGCACCAGCCCGACCGGGGAAAACCAGAAACTGGGCGCGACACTGGGGCTTGTGATTGATGATCTGGAACGGGTGGCCGATGGGGCGGGGCGCATCGCCTTTGACGCCAGATCGGCAACCGCGCTTTCGGCCAATATCGATCACGATGCCTTTGCGATCTGCATGCGCAACCTGATTGAAAACGCGCTTAAACATGGCAGCGATCAGGAAAAGGTCATGGTGGAGGTGATTGGCAGCGACACGGTCAGGGTTTCGAACGCGGGCGATGCGGTGCGGCCCGAAGACCTTGATGACCTGACATCGCGGTTCAAACGATCCAATACCAAGGCCAGCGGGGCGGGGCTTGGCCTTTCGATTGTCAAAACCATCGTTGGCAATATCAATGGCGAGCTAACACTCCATTCCCCGCGCCCCGGCAAGCCGGATGGCTTTATGGCGGAGTTGCGGTTGCATCAGAGTTGAGGGGATGACCCGATCCGAAAAGCCCGGCAAGTGATTGCCGGGCTTTTTGTTTGGCGGGGAAAAACAAGGGGGCGAGGCCATGCTAGGCCTGTGAAAATTGGGTTAGTCGGGGAGCCGTGCCGTTTTGACAAGTCCCGGTTTTCTGCCAATGTAAACGTTTCAAATGTTCATAAAACGGCAACAAATGCGTTATCAGACTGACTTGTAACTTGCCTATGGTGGGGGCGTTACAGGAGTTCTGGTATGTCGTCAAAACCCACCATGCGCGATGTGGCGCGCAAGTCCGGTCTTTCGATTGCGACGGTATCGCGCGTGATCAATTACCCCGGCGAGGTTCCGGCGGAAACCGCCGAAATCGTGACCGCGGCGGTGCGGTATCTGAATTACCGGCCCAACATCAATGGCCGCCGGTTGAAGATGACCCATACCCGCACGGTGGGCGTTCTGGTGCCGACCCTTGCCAACCCGGTTTTTGCCACATCGGTTCAGGGGATCGAGCAGGAAGCCAATGAAGAGGGGCTTACGGTTCTTCTGACATCGTCAAACTATGATCCTGAACGCGAAATGGGGGCGGTTTCAGCGCTTTTGAACAATCGCGTCGATGGGTTGATCCTGACCCTTGCCAATGCGGATAACAATCCGGTGGTGGATTTGCTGCTGGCCGAGAAAATCCCGTTCGTGTTGCTGTTTAACCAGCCGGAACGCGCCGATATCGCCGCGATCAGTGTTGATAACGCGCAGTCGGCCTTTGACATCACCAACGCCATGATTGCCAAGGGGCACCGGTCGCTTGTGATGGTGGCCGGCCAGTTTGAAAGTTCGGACCGGTCGCGCCAGCGTTATGACGGATTTTGCCGGGCGCTGGATCAGGCCGGGATTGAGAAAAAGCATCTGGTGCAGGTGCGGTTTGGCGAGACCGATTTGGTGGAACCGCTGCGCGATTTGCTGTTGGGGCCGGATGCGGTCACGGGGATTGTCTGTTCGACCGACATGCTGGCGATTGCCGCGATCAGCGCGTGCCGGGCGCATGGGTTATCGGTGCCCGGTGACGTTTCGGTTGGCGGTATTGACGGAATTTCGGTGGGTGGGCTGATCACGCCAAAGCTGTGTTCGGCAGTTCAACCCACCCAGCAGATGGGCCGGCAGGCGCTTGCATTCCTGCGCGGCCTGATCAAGGGGCAGACAAACCCGCAGAGTTTGTTGCTGCCTCATCATCTAAGCGACGGGGACTCCATTGGATCAATCCGTGGATCATCCCGACGCCGTTCATCAACCCGAGTATAGGAAGATCAAAAGTGCGTTTCAAACAACTTGTCATGGGTGCGGCGTTTGCTGTTGCGGCTGCGCAGCCCGCCTTCGCCGAAGATGTTGCGATTTGCTATAACTGTCCGCCGGAATGGGCCGATTGGGGCGGGCAGCTTAAAAACATTGCGCGCGACCTTAAAATCGATGTGCCACAGGACAACAAGAATTCCGGTCAGACGCTGTCGCAGCTTCTGGCGGAAAAGGATAATCCGGTTGCCGATGTTGCCTATTACGGGGTTTCGTTTGGCATCAAGGCCAAAGAGGAAGGCGTTGTTGCCGATTACAAACCGGCCAATTTCGACAAGATCCCGGACGGCCTGAAAGACCCGGAAGGTGCATGGTTTGCCATTCATTCTGGCACGATTGGGCTGTTTGTGAATACCGAAGCCCTTGGCGGTGCGCCGGTTCCGCAAAGCTGGTCGGACCTTCTGAAGCCGGAATACAAGGGCATGGTCGGCTATCTTGACCCGTCAAGCGCGTTTGTCGGTTATGCCGGTGCGGTTGCGATCAACCGGGCGATGGGTGGATCGCTTGACGATTTCACGCCGGGGATCGAGTTTTTCAAAAAATTGAAGGCAAACGATCCGATCGTGCCGAAACAGACCGCTTATGCGCGGGTTCTGTCGGGCGAAATTCCGATCCTGATCGATTATGATTTCAATGCCTATCGTGCGAAATACAAGGACGAGGCCAATGTCGCCTTTGTCATCCCGACCGAAGGCACGGTTGCCGTTCCCTATGTCATGAGTCTGGTGAAAAACGGGCCGCATGCGGACAATGGCAAAAAGGTTCTGGATTATGTGATGTCGGATGCGGGGCAGGCCCATTGGGCCAATGCGTTCCTGCGCCCGGTGATTGCATCGGCGATGTCGCCGGAAGCATCGGAAAAGTTCCTTCCGGCCGCGGAATATGAGCGTTCCCAGCCGGTCGATTACGCCAAGATGGCCGAAGTTCAGGCCGGTTTTGGCGAGCGTTATCTGTCCGAGGTGCGGTAAGTGTCGTCGGTTGAACATATCAAAGAGGGGCGTTCGCGCCCTTCTTTCCCATTGTCTTTGTTGCCGCTTGTTTTTGGGCGGGCAACACCGGGGGCGGGTAGCCCGGCCATTCTGGCATTGCTGATGTTGCCCGGCCTGATCATCGTCGCGGCGTTTTTCGCGATCCCGATGGCGCTGGTGGCGATGCGGGTGGCGGATGGCCCGGATGGGCTTGCGACCTATTTCGTGATCCTGACAAATGAGCGTTATCTCGCCAGTTTGATCCAGACGCTTGTGATGTCGGGGGGCGTTACGGTAACGGCGCTTATTCTGTGCGGGATTTGCGGGCTGTTTCTGGTGCGTAACCGGTTTGCCGGGCGCAATGTGATTACGGCCCTTTTGACCCTGCCGCTCTCGTTTCCGGGGACGGTGGTTGGTTTCATGGTGATCATGCTGGCCGGGCGGCAGGGCGTGATCGGATCGGTCACGGATGCGCTTTGGGGCGAGAAGATCGTCTTTGCCTATGAGATCACCGGGTTGTTTGTCGGCTATCTTTATTTTTCGATCCCGCGGGTGATTTTGGCCGTCATGGCATCGGCCGAGAAGCTTGATCCGCAGCTTGAAGAAGCGGCACGGTCGCTTGGTGCGCCGACATGGCGGGTGGTGAAGGATGTGATCCTGCCCGGTCTTATGCCCGGTCTTGTGTCGTCGGGTGCGATCTGCTTTGCGACCGCGATGGGGGCGTTTGGCACTGCCTTTACGCTGGCGACCGATATCGATGTTCTGCCGATGGTGATCTATACCGAATTTACCCGAAACGCCAATATCGCGGTGGCCGCGGCGCTTAGCATCGCGTTGGGTGCGATGACATGGGCGGTTCTGGCCGCGGTGCGGGTTTTCGTTGGCAATGGTGCGACATCGGGCACCGGTGGGGGAGCGTGATCATGCGGCGTGACTGGAAATTTTACAGCCAGCTGGGTCTTACGATTGTGCTGTGCCTGTTTATCGTGGTGCCGGTGGTGATGTCGGCGCTTGCCGGGGTGACGGTCAATGTGTTCAAGGGGCTATCGTCGGGATTGACCCTGCGCTGGGTGTTTGAGGTCTGGGACCTTTATGCGCAAAGCATCCTGCTGTCGCTTGGCATTGCGATGGCGTGCCTTGTGGTGACATTGCTGGCAGGTGTGCCGCTGGCCTATGTGCTGGTGCGACGGCCCAGCCGGATGATGCGGCTGTTTGAGGAATTGCTGACGCTGCCGGTTGCCATTCCGGGGCTGGCATTGGCGCTGGCGTTGCTGATTACCTATGGCGGGGTCAGTGGATACAGATCAAGCTGGCTTTTCATCCTGACCGGGCATGTTTTGTTTACCCTGCCATTCATGGTGCGGTCGGTCGCAGCCGTGATGGCGGCGATGGATATGAAGATGCTGGAAGAAGGGGCGGCAAGCCTTGGTGCCGGGTTCTGGCGGCGGTTCTTTGGCGTCATCGTGCCCAATGCCAAGCCGGGTATTCTGGCCGGTGCGCTTATGGTGGTGACGCTTTCCATCGGGGAATTCAACCTGACCTGGATGCTGCATACGCCGTTGACCAAGACATTGCCGGTCGGCCTTGCCGATGCCTATGCATCCATGCGCCTTGAGATCGGCAGTGCCTATACCCTGATTTTCTTTGTTTTGATCATGCCGTTGCTGATTGCGATGCAGGCACTTGCCGACCGGGGCAAGCGCGCATCCAGACGCATCGATACGGCGGAGGATACGTTATGAGTACGCAGATCAGACTTCGCAATTGTGCGAAAACCTTTGCCGATGGCACACGCGCACTGGCCCCCTTTGACCTGACGATCGAGGGCGGGGAAACGATTGTTCTGCTGGGTCCGTCGGGATGCGGCAAGACGACGATTTTGCGCATGATTGCCGGGCTTGAATTTTCTGACGCGGGCGGTGTGATCAGCTTTGACGGGGATGATGTCACCCGCCAGTCGATTGAAAAACGCCGGGTCGGCATGGTGTTTCAGTCCTATGCCCTGTTTCCCAATATGACGGTGGCGGAAAACGTCGCCTATGGGCTTAAGGTGCATGGGGTGCCGGGCAAAGAACGCGATGCGCGCGTCGATGCGATGCTGGAAATGATGCATATCGATATGCTGGCAGACCGGCGGATTGATCAGCTTTCGGGCGGGCAGCGCCAGCGTGTGGCACTGGCGCGCGCGATTGCGGTGCAGCCGCGTGTTTTGTTGCTCGACGAACCCCTGACCGCACTGGATGCGAAACTGCGCGTAAGGTTGCGGACCGAGATCAATGCGCTTTTGCGCAAGCTTGGCATTACGGCGGTTTACGTGACCCATGATCAGGAAGAAGCCATGGCGCTGGGGGATCGGATTGTGGTGATGCAAAAGGGCGAGATCGCGCAGATCGGCACCCCGCGCGAGATTTACCGCAAGCCGCAAAACCCGTTTGTCGCCGATTTCGTCGGGGCGGCCAACCGGATGACAGGGCAGATGCGCGACGGGCGGCTGCATATCGGTGCCCATGTTTTTGATGCGGTCGATGCGTTTGATCCGCGCCACGGGGCGATTATCGATCAGGGTGCGGTGGAGCTTTATTTCCGGGCAGACGGGCTCTCGCCCTGTGATCTGGACGAGGCGCATTTTACCGGCCGGGTCGAGGCGGTTTCGTATCTGGGCGAACGGTTGCGTCTGACCGTGTCGGGGATCGGCCCGCAGGCGGTGACAATCGATACCCATGCCGATGACGTGATTGAAACCGGGGCCGATGTGCATTGCCGGGTCAATGCCGACCGGCTGACGGTTTTCCCCGCTGTTGCGGCCCATTCATAAGAACAAAAGAAAGAAATCAACAACATGCTGATTGCACAATTGACCGACCTGCATATCGGGGCGGGCCGCAGGCTTGCCTATCGCAAGGTGGATACCGCAGGCGCGCTTGAAAAGGCGGTTGCCCATGTGATGGCGATGGGGCCGCGCCCGGATGTGGTGCTGTTTACCGGCGACATTGGTGACCTTGGCGACCAGCAAGAATATGCGCTGGTGGCCGAAATCCTTGAAAAGCTGACGATCCCTTATTTCATGGTGCCGGGTAACCATGACCGGCGTGGGCCGCTTCGTGCGGCTTTCCCCGATGCAACCCCGGTCAAAGGGACGACGGCATTCGTCAATTACGTTGTCGATGATTTTCCGTTGCGCCTGATCGCGCTGGATACGCTGGATGAGGGCAAACCGGGTGGTGTTTTAGGGAAGACACAGCTTGACTGGCTGCGCGATGTGCTTCTGGACGGGGATGGGCGCGATTGCGCGATTTTCATGCATCATCCGCCGATCCGGACCGGGATTGCCCATATGGACGCGCAAAATCTGGGCGGGGGGGCGGACGAACTCGCCGCAATCGTTTCGGTGCATCGCGACCGGATCAAGGCGATTTTCTGTGGCCATGTGCACCGCCCGATCCATACGATCTGGGCCGGGGTGCCGTTGATGATCGGCCCGTCGGTTGCCCATCAGGTGGCGTTTGATTTGCGCGCCGATGGGCCATCGGCCTTTGTCATGGAGCCGCCCGCGATGCATCTGCATGTCTGGGATGCTGCGCAACACAGCCTGATGACGCATCTGGCCTATCTTGACCGGTATGACGGACCGCATCCGTTTTTCGGACCGGATGGGAAGCTGATTGTTTGAATGGTTGAACCAGGTGGGGCTAAGTTATTTCCCCACCCCGACCTTGATTGCGAGTTTGCGAAGCGGACCGATGCGGTTAAGGGCTGAAAGCCCGACATAGCGCAGATCGCGGAGCGTTTTGGGTTCGAACATCGAGGCGCGGTTGAGCAGATCAATGCCGCCAACCCGTGCGAGCGTTTTGGGAAGCTGTCTGCGTTCGTAGGATTTGAGCAACGTGGTCGCGCCGATATCGTCGCCCTTGAGCTTCGCCTTTGCCATCAGCTCGGCCAGGGTTTCGATGTCATGGAGGCTCATATTAAGCCCCTGTGCGCCAATCGGCGGGACGACGTGGGCGGCTTCGGCCACCAAGGCCAAACGGGCCGAAATCAGGCGCGACGGGACCTGTGATATCATCGGCCAGACCGCGCGCGGGCTTGCGACCGTAAGCGGGCCGAACATCGACATGGTGTCGTGGGTGATTTCAGCCGAAAGGGTGGCGTCATCCATATTGTAAAGCTGCTGGGCGCGGTCGGCCGGGGTCATCCAGACGACGGATGAGCAGGGTTTGCCATCAAGATCGGGCATGGGAACCAAGGTCAGCGGCCCGCCGGTGCGGTGGATTTCGGTCGAGATATTGTCATGCGGTTTGTCGTGGGTGACGACAAAGACCAGCGCACTTTGATCATAGGCCCAGCGGCGATGCTTGATTCCGGCAAATTCGCGAAGCGATGAATTGCGGCCGTCCGCCGCCACGACCAGCTTGGCGCGCACGGTTTCGCCGCCAGACAGGGTTGCCTCGCCATAGCGGGCAGTGCCGGTAAAGCCGGTGACGGTTGTGGAAAAGCGGAAATCGACATTGGGCAGCGTTTCAAGTTTCGCCATCAGCGAAACACGCGCGGCCTTGTTCGACACGTTCCAGCCAAAGAAGCCCTGCGTGGTTTCCGCGCCGTCAAAATCGGCGGTTTCACGCGGGGCAAGTTCATTGCCGCCGGCATCGACGATGCGCATGACGCGAAGTTCGGCACCCGTCGGTTTGATCGCGTCCCAGACTCCGGCCTTTTTAAGGGTTTCGATGCCCGGTTGCAGGAAGGCGGTGGTGCGCAGGTCCGTGCCTTCGCCAATGTCGGCGGGGGCGGGATCGACGATCATGATCCTGTGCCCGTCAGCGGCAAAGCGGGCCGCCGCACTCATGCCGGCGATGCCGCCGCCTGCAATCAGAATATCGGTTTCGATCATGTCTTTATCCCTGTTTTATTCGGGCTTCAAATCCGGGCGCAGTGTCGCATGTTGGTGTTCGGGCTGCAATGTGCCTTGGTCACCTTCTATACGCAATGGCTTTGGGGTGGGATTGATATGGGGCAAAGCAAACGGCGGATCGAAAAAAAAACGATCCGCCGTTTGCTTGTTTATTCGATGGTGTCCTGACTGTTCTGCCTTCAATCAATTTGCCAGGAACCGCCACTGATATAAGTGGCGTTGCCGGTTGTTCCATCAAGAGAGAAGGTTGTCGGGGTGATATTGGTGACGGTCCATGTACCATTGGCCTTCGTATTTCCCGTAATGCCCGTGATTGTCATCTTTGTCCCTGTCGGCGGTGCGAAGGTTGAGGTGATGACAATCGGCTTGGCATTGGTTGCACCAGTGATGTCGAATGCAGAGCATATGGAATGATGGATTGGATAGGTCGGCGATGAATAAGTTCCCCGTGCATTGACCGGCGACCAGGGTGGCGTTTGGGTGCAGCGATAGGGGAAGTTTTCGGTTACCGGGAAGGGGGGGCCCGAAAGCGGCAGGAAATTATAGGTAACCTGATTGCCGAGTGGTGGCACGGCATCGAAAAGCGGTATTTGCAGGTCGGACAGATCGGCCCCGTCAGTCGGGGGCGGCGTATTCCCGATGGCGGAGTTGCCTGCCACGGGAAGGCCGTTGGGCTGTTGGGTTGGTGTTGCATAGACCAGCTTGTACTGATTCCACCCGTTATAGGCCGTGCGCGTAATCGGATGCGGTGGGGCACAATTATCGCATATCCATGTGCCACCGGATGTGTAGGTGCCACTGCTTTTGCCGGTTGATCCGTTTAAGGTAAAGGTCGTTGCGCCGGTATTTGTGACTGTCCAAGTGCCGTTGGCGGCAGTGTTTCCCTCAATGCCGTTGATTGTTACCTTTGACCCGGTTGGCGGGGCGGTGCCGGTTGTTATTGTGATCGGGCTGGTGCCGGTGGCATTGGTGGCATTTGTGATCGTCTGGAGGGTGCCGGTTGAAAGCCCGGCAGAGCTGAGGTCAAGAGCATAGGCCGCGCACCCTGTTTCATGACAGGAATAAAGATCGTTCTTCTGCTGGGTGCTGTTGCTGACCAGACAGGCGGCATCGAGGGCGGCCTTGACGCTGGCGGGATTGCTGAAAGTCTTGATCGCCTGAATGCGGCCAAGATAGTTTTCGTTGGTCGTATAATTTGCCGCGTCACAGGTGCCGAGCGGCGCATAGTTCTGCCAGACCGGTTTGTCTTCGATCATATAGAAATACAGCGTCTGGCTGGTGGCGTCGTAATAATAGGTCTGGTTGGCGATGAAGGTGGCGACAGTTGTCGTCCCGGCCATAAGGTCCGTATAGCTTTGTTCAAAATCGTTCCAACTGGTCGCTTGGGTGAGTGTTGTCCCGCCGGTATAATTGCCGCTATTGGTGCCCCGGTTAACGCAATCCTGCCAACCGGTTTCCTGTTGCGTTGTGGTGAGTGTGAAGAAGGTACCGTCACAGGACGGGGCGGCGACCGGCGGGACATAAGGGGCGGGCGGCCAATCGGCCCCCATATATTTATCCCCCCACTGGCGCCGCATACGATAGATTTTGATGCTGGACGGGGTGGCAAGCGGTGCAAACACGCCGATCCGGTTAACAAAGAACTGGCCCGCCTTTTTCACCGATGGATCGGTATAGCTGAACAGAAGTTTGGGTTCGAATGCTTGCAGGCTTTGGCTGGAAGGTTGATTTTCTGTGCCATTCTTTGCATGCACCGTGTAACCCATGCGGTCCATAACAAAGGGTTCATAAATGGGATTTTGGCCGCGTCCGTTCAGAAACAGGTTGGGATAGGTTGTGTCCCCGTAGGCTGGCATATCGCGGGTGATCTCCACCCGTAATGGCGGAGCGCTCGATGGGCTTGGCACGGATTCAATATTGAGCGTCGCATAGCGATGCGGGCTCATAAGCGAAGTGGCAAGGAAATTGTTGGGACCGCGAGAGTGCGGTTCGTCCACTGTAAAATCAGTGGCGTAATAGTCGAGGTTGTTGAGCGATACCGCCGGGGGCGGGGTGCAATTGGCATCGTTTGATGTACAGGCGACTTTCATCCCGGCGAGGCGGCCATCCATATCAAGGATGACGGTGGTTTTATCACCATCTTCAAAGACGCCCATATTGACCGATTCATCATAGACCTGATGTTTGAAATCCACATTGTCCCAGATGCTGCCCTTGATGTATTGGGTCGGTGGAACGGATTGGGCATTTGACTGAATCCAGCCGGTGGCCGGATCACCTGCATAGCCTTTGTAATTCGCCGATGGTGCCGAGTTGGCCGGAGCGGAATTTACAATGCCTTCGAGTTGCCCGACGATGCCATCAGAAACAATTTTGGCAATGTCGGTTGAGGTCAGCAGACGGGCGGCGGGATCGTTGCTGTGAATACCGGTCGGATCGGCGCGGAAATTGACAAAACGGTTGTTTTCAATCCGGGCCGGGCCGTCATAATAGCTGTAACCCTGAATGTTCATCGTGGCATCGGGATAGTTGCCCCAGTGGGCATCTGAGGCCAGTTTCACATCGGTGCATTCCTGTTTCCAATTATTTCCGCTTTGCCCCTTGAAACTGCAGGCCGGATAGCGATCCACATTGTTGCGGCTCATCCCGGCAAAGACATTGGCATGGGCCAAATCCCAATAGCCTGGCAGGTTGCCTTCGGGGCCGCCGCCGCCGGCCAGCGATACGCCGTAGGGGTTGGTGGCGAACCGGTTATTGTGCAGTGCCATAAAGATCGAGCGGCTCCATAGGCCGCGATTGCGTGACCGGGTGGATGTATTGCCATTCAGCAGAAGGATCGGGGGATAGGTTGCTTCGCTCCAGATGCCGCCGCTGGTATAGGAACCGTTGCCATTCGAACCGTCGAGCGAGAAGGTCGTGCTGCTGATTTTCGTTGCGGTCCAAGATCCGTTCGCGGCGGTATTACCTCCGATATCAGAGATGGTAATCTGTGTGCCGGTCGGTGGAACATTCGTGCTGGTGATTGTGATCGGGGCGCTGGCGATGCTGGCAATGTTACCTTGCATGGCCCAGAACCCACCATTCTGTGGCAGCCCACTCATTCCGACGGTTTCGGAATTTGCAAGTGTGAAGCCGGTGGCAGATGAATCCTTGATTGTCCATGTCCCATTCACAGCCGGATTTTGCCCGGTGATGATGACGGTTGCCCCATTTGGCGGAACCGGGAATGACCCACCGGGAAAGGTGATGACAATCGGGCTTGTAGCAGTGGCCTTGGCTGCCGTCAGGATCGGCTGGTTTTCAAAAGTCCATGTGCCTCCTGCTGGGGGAGTTCCGGCAAGGCGGGCGTTATCAACGCCAAATGATTTTTTCGTCTGATCAATATCGCTGATTGGCCAGGTGCCATTGGTCTCGGGCCCGATACCGGCAATCGTGACTGTAAAGTCTCCGGTACTGATACCTGTTGGTAACGCTTCGGAGCTGGTGACAATAATAGGGGGATTGGATGCGCCTGAAACCGGATATGTCGCGGGTTGCAGCAATGGTGCCGGGTTAAAGGCATTGTTGATTGCATCCGGCGCGGTGTCTATCCCGTTATAGCAACCATGTGTACGGTTACCGGTAAATTCCGGATAGGCGCTTTCCTGTGTCGGGTCCTGGGTGATGATCCAATAGCCGCGTCCCTGTGCCTGACATCCGGCGACGGAATTATTGACAAAGACATTGCCGGGATTGGTGATCCAGAAACCGCCGGGATGATAGGTGTCCGGGCCGGGTTCGGTTCCGGTTCCGCTATTTGCGCCGGACAAAGACGTATCAGGAATGCCGTTGATTGTGTACCAGTTGGCATTAGTGTTGGCGGCCTGAAGGTTGTCGCCATCCCAGTACTGGCTGTTATTTGCGCGCGGGTAGGAATAGGTGCTTTGGGCGGCCATTGTGCCGGCAATGTGGTTGCGCATGAACTGGTTGCCGGTGATGTCTGTGCCGTCTTCAAGATACACACCCTGACCCACGGTTCGAACACAGACATTGTTATAGAACTGCGCATTTGCCGTGTGATGGACGACAAAGCATTTGTTATAGGCATGATGAACGCTGACATCCTGAACAAGGATATTATCCGTTGTCAAGACAGGGGTGCCGATCAGGGTGCCATTGCCGGTTGACCCTTTGAGGGCAAAGGTTGTTGTTGTCGGACTATCCACTACCCAGGTGCCGTTGGCAGCATCATTTCCCTGTGCCCCGGAAATCCGCACCATCGTTCCCGCTGCTGGAGCCTTGGATGAGGTGACGACGATGGGACTGGCATTAGTCGCAGCCGTAATCGTCATTTGTGGCAGGTGATGCAGATGGAGCGGATAGCGCCCGACGAAGGGCTGGCCGAATTTTTCGATTTCGACCCCCACCAGATTAAGGATCGGGGCGTGTTTGCCGTGGGCACTGACCATGGCGACCAGATGCCCGCCGGTAAAGGAATTTGCATCGCCAGCTTCGCCTGCCACCGACGTCAGTTTGATATTGCGTGACAGCAGGGCAACTTCGGCGCGTTCATCAATGCCGTAATTCTGATCCGCGCTGTCATAGAAGCTTTTGGATTGAAAACTGACATCAATCGGGTTGCCGCCCGCAATAACGGATTGGGTTGTATTGGCCGGGAAAAAGCCGGACGTAGGGGCCTTGCCGCCGAAATGGTAGTGCTTGAGCGGTTGACTGAGTGTGATCTGGCTGACCTGGACCTGCGCGGTGCCACCGCTTGTATAGGTTCCGTTACCGATTGCGGTGTTAAGCGCAAATGTTGTGTCGCTTTGTTTGGTGACGATCCATGTTCCGTTGGTGGCGGTGTTTCCTTTGATACCTGTGATTGTGACCGTTTCGCCAGTTTCAGGCGCGCTTGATGCGGTGACAATAATGGGCGCTGCATTGGTTGCGCCGGTTATTGTCATGGCGCTTTGATTGGGATCGGTGACAGTGGTTATGGTATCGATTTGGACAATTTCGGTCTGATGAGATGAGAAGCTGGTGGTTGCGACTGAAATCCAGTCACCCTGAGCCCAGTCAACTTCACCTGCCAATGTCAGGGTTGTATCGGGATTGGTTGATGGCACGGGGGCGCTGACATTTGCGCCGTCATTATAGCTTGCCGGTCCTGCTGGCGTGGCCAGGTAGGTCCAGCTATTGGTGCCTCGATGGGTATTAATGAAGGCGGGACTGGCTTTGGGATCGTTATTGATACCATCGGGCCATGCCGACAGCCCATGTCCGCCAAACAAAGCAATCTTGCCGCCATCCATGACCGTAATATCACGTGAATTCGGGGTTTTGTTTGTCGTGGTTACGATCGGTGTCGATCCCATGGCCATCGGGGCGGGGGATGCTGACAACGTACCGGCCATGATAATTGTGATTTTGTTTTGTATCGGTGCCCCACGTGACCCGGCAAGCATTTGACCACCATCCTTTACGAGGAATGAGTTGGCATAGAGGGTCGTGGTTTCGTCTTTGAAGGAGAGCGTGCCGCCAGAGCCGATTACGACGGGGCGCAGTGGCGCGGTGATGCTGCTGTTGGTGCTGGCGTCAGTGGCGCTGATGACGACATCTATGCAGGGCGATGTGCCGCCGATTTTCAGGGTCTTGCCGTTTGGAATTACGCCCTGACATTGCGTGTTGCTCAAGGCCTCGGAGAGGGACATGCTCGCGGCATGGGCCGAAAGGGGCACCATGATGGCGATTATGGTCAAAATAGCATTGAAGTTGGTTGGCCCTTTGGGCCAGAAAAGGCAGCGGGCTGATCGTTGTGCGAGCATGAGTTCCCCCTGAATATATTCTTCTACGCGCATTATACTGCCGTCTATCGCCGTTTAATGGCAATTTGTTTTTTAGATATTTCTAATTATGAGACGCCTGTGGGCTTTTCTGCGTGTGAATGCTTGCCGGTTTATGCGGTTTTGGCCATGTTGGGCCGTGCATGAAATCTTTGACCGTGAAGGGGTTGGTGATGCTGGCGTGGGTTTATCTGTTGGGTGCGATCTGCCTTGAAGTGGTCGGGACGGTGTCGCTTAAATTTTCCAACGGTTTTACCGATTGGCGCTTTGCGGTTCTGACCCTGTTGCTTTACGGGGTCAGTTTCTGGGTACTGTCATTGACGTTGCGCACGATCCCGGTCAGCACGGCCTATGCCGTGTGGTCGGGGCTTGGCACGGCGGCGGTGGCGGTGATCGGGATGATGTTTTTCAAGGAGCCGATGAGCGTATTAAAGGCGGTCTTCCTGTTGATGATCATTGGCGGTGTGGTCGGGCTTAACGCGATCAGCGGCAAGCATTAGGATTTCAGCACGATTTTCAACAACAACCCTAACCTGCATCAGTCCGGAAAATACAATTGTCGACTACAATAGCCGACAGGTGTTCCTTTTTCAGCCCCGGTATATGCCGGGGGAGCACTTCGGGATCGGTTCATCCGGCCAGCCCGAACCGTGCTGATTATGGGGCTTGTTGTGGCGCATTATTCCTCGTCTATCGGTCTTGACACAAAATACGACCAGTTCCTGCAAATGCCGGTTGGCGATGACAGCAAAGGAACCAGCGTTACGGTTCTGTCGATGCTGGCACGGCTTGGCCTTGATCCGTGGCAGGAGGCATCCGACCTTGCGGCGCTGCCGAGAAAATCCGCGTGGGAACGGCTTGACGGGCTTGTTGCGCGCTTTACTGATGTGCCATCTGTGATTGCCGGACGTGCCGAGGCGGTCAGCCGAATGATTGCGGGCCTGCCCGGCGGGGAGTTGGTGGATCGCACGCGTCAGGCAAGCGCAAGCAAAGGCACAATACTGCCCGATATCCTTGGCAACCGGCTTTATCTGATGGTCGCGATTGCGTTTCTGGTGGTGCAGATCGCCGTTTTCTGGTTCGGCAAATAGAAACCTCATCCGCCACCAGACCGATCTTTGTATCCGGATTCATTCCCAAATTGTGCGCAAAGGCCAATTGATGACAGACAAAGACGATCTATGGGCGCTTGAAAAACGTTTCTGGACCGAAGGGGCGGATGGTGTTCATCACCTGACGGCCAAGGGGGCGATTGCGGTTTTGCCCTATCCGGCGGGCATTCTTGTGGATGAGGCGATCTGGCGTAACAACGCGGTCGCGCAAAGATGGCGGACGGTGGCGTTCGGCGATCTTGCGATCACGCGCAAGGGTGATGTTGCGGTTCTGGCCTATTGCGTATCGGCCGAACGGGCCGAAGACCCAATCTATGAAGCACTTTGTACATCGACCTATCTGCATGATGACGGCGTCTGGTTGCGGTTGTCGCATCAACAAACGCCGTCCGGCCCGCATGATTAAAGGCGGTCGTGACGGGTGTGATTTGACTTTCAGATTATTTTCAACACAGCAGGAGACGACCAAATGTCGTTAGTCGGTACCATTCTTGTCGTATTACTCGTGATTTTCCTGCTTGGCGGGGTTAGCGGACGTTTTGGCGGATATGGCTACGGCTATGGCCATGGCAGCATCGGATTGCTTGGCGTCGTGCTGATTGTTGTCATCGCACTGGTCCTGCTTGGCCGGATCTGATCCACGGTCTGATCCCTAGGCTGCTGCGGAAATCCCGCAGCAGCTTTGCAGGTCACGGGTGATATCGGTGTGGCGTGGTTGCCAGCCGAGTTCGCGGATCGCCTTTTGACTGGTCATGCGGTGGCTATGCGCCAGGCCCCGCGCCCATTCGCCGTATTCGCGGGCGATGTCATCGGGGCTGATATGCTCGACCTCGCAATCAGCACGGCCAAAGGTCCGGGCGATCTGGCGGGCAAGATCGCCGGTCGCGATGCCTTCGATCCCAACCCCGATATAGCTTTGGCCGCGTTCGCCGTTTTCAAGCACCAGCCGGTAAAGGTCGGCAAGATCATCGGCATGGATCAGCGGCCAGACGACTTCATCCCCCGGCCCATCGCCAACAATCCGGACGCGGTTTTCATCGCGCGCCCTGCGTGCCATGTCATGAAGCGCCCCGCCCGGCAAGGTCGGGCTCGTGCGAGACGGCGGATCGGTGCGATAGACCGTGGCGGGGTGGATCACCATGCCATGCAGGGCCGGATCGGACAGGATTTTGGTCAGGCCTGCGATCATCCATTCAAAGCCCGGCTGCGGGGCAAAGGGCGCGGTTTCATCATGGATGGCGTCATCGGATTTGCTTGACGGGTAAAGCCAGCTTCCGCCGGTATAGATGAAGCGCGGCAGGGCCGGGGCCTTTGGCCCGGACTGGCGATGCAGGGTGCGGAGCAGTTCGATCAGCGTCCCGGCATCAACCCCGCCCATATCAGCCGAAAAATCACATGCGGCATGGATGACGGCATCGACGACGGGCAGTTTATCGCACCACAGGCCGGGATTGTGGATATCGCCCCGGATCGGCCATGCGCCCATGACGGCAAGATGGGCGGCACTGTTTTCGCTTCGTGCCAGCGCAAAAACATGATGCCCGGCCGAAACCAGATTGCGCACGATTGCCGTCCCGATCAGGCCGCTTCCACCCAGAATAAAAACACGCATCGCAATTCTCCTGAATTCGTGATGCGTTCGTTCATAGAACCTCAAGTAAGGGTAAGGTCAAGCGGGAATTTTGCGGAAAACAAAAAAGCCGGGCATGAGCCCGGCTTTTGGATGTTTGCGCGATTTTGTACCCTTGGATCGGGGCGATTACGCGACTTCGAAGATGCCGTCGATTTCGACCGCAACGCCGAGCGGCAGGGACGCAACGCCAACCGCAGAGCGGGCATGTTTGCCGGCATCGCCGAAAACTTCGACCATGGTGTCGGATGCGCCATTGACGACCTTGGGCTGATCGGTGAAGGCGGGATCGGAATTGACAAATGCGTTCAGTTTGACGACGCGTTTGACATTATCAAGATCGCCAATCGCGGCACGGACCTGTGCGATGAGGTTGAGCGCGCAGAGGCGTGCGGCTTTCTGGCCGTCTTCGACCTGATAGTCGCGGCCAAGTTTGCCGATGAATTTCAGTTCGCCGTTTTCCATGGTGATCTGACCCGAGACATGCACAAGATTGCCGGAACGGACATAGGGCACGTAATTGGCAACCGGGGCGTTTGCCTGGGGCAGGGTGATGCCGAGTTCGGCAAGGCGAGCGTCGATTTTTCCGGCCATGGATTTGATCCTCGTGATTTGGTGTGGCGAAAACGGTTCCAACTTATCGGCGTTGGCGCGCAAACAAAACCATTTCTTTTGTGTGAAATGGCGTGGCGCGGCGTGACATGAGATGGCGTGCGGCGGCGACCTTCCATAAGCAACGCTGATCGATTGATGAGAAATTTGGATTTGTCATGGATCGCAATCCATCGCACAAGAAAGCCAAGCCCGAAACGGGTGGCATAAAACAATCAGGGGACGCGGACGAAATGGGATCAGGACGGTTTAAAATTGCCGATTTGCACGGTGCGTGGCTGGTGCTGATCGGGGTTCTGATCATCAGTCCCGATGCGCTTCTGGTAAGGCTGGTCAAGGCCGATGACATGACGACCGCGTTCTGGCGGTTGCTGATCCTTGGCAGCACGCTTGCCCTGATCGCGTTCTGGCGCGGGATGCGACGTCGTCAGTCATTGCGCCATGCAATGATGCCGACCCGTGATGAAATGCTGGCCGGGCTGTTTTATGGCGGCACAAGTGCGTGTTTCATCCTGTCGATCCGCAATACCGATGCGGCGAATACTTTGGTGATCATTGCCGCAACCCCGTTATTATCCGCCCTGATTGCGGTGTTTGTGTTCAAGCGCGTTCTGGCGATGCGGACATGGATTGCGTCGGTTGTGGTGTTTGTATCGCTTGCGGCGATTGTCGGGGCGGGGTTTGGCGGGGCTAATACGCTTGGCGATATTCTGGCCCTTGGTACGGCGATCTGCATGGCGTGTTATTTCAACGTGGTCGGTACGCGCATTCATATTGATGCGGTGCGTGCGATGATGGTGGGCGCGTTTCTGGCGACATTGGTGATGGCGCCAAGCGCAGACCCGCTGGCGCTTGAGCCGCTTGATCCGCTGTGGCTGATCCTGCTGGGCTGTGTGGTGTTGCCGCTGTCGTTTCTGTTCATTACCGCCGGGGCCAAGAAAATCCCGGCGGCCGAGGCGGGCCTGATCATGCTGAACGAGGCGATTTTCGGATCGCTTCTGGTGTGGCTGGTGGTTGATGAGGTGCCAAGCCGCACGACGCTTATTTGCGGATCAATCGTGATCGCGACGCTGGCGACGCATAGTTATCTGGGGCTGCGGCAAAGCAGAATGCGTAAGCGAGCCGCCTGAGCCAGCTTTTGCAAAGGCATGAAGGCACCGTTCAGGTTGCTGTCAGTTTCGATTGATAGCAATCGGGGGCCGGTTTGTTGACCGGTTGCCCCACGTGATCGGGTTGATCCCGGCATTGTTGGTCCGGTTGCCAAACGAGGACAGACATTGCAGCGCAGGCGTGGGGCATTTTGCCCCTTTTTGTGCGAGTGCCGATGTCCCGTTTCAGCCTTCCTGTTCGCTTTTTTGGCCGGATGCGATTGCGTTTTTCCCCGATTGATTATCGCTTTGTCATTGTCGGGCTGGCGGTTTATTTCGCGCTTGTCCTGAACTGGAAGGTTCTGGGGCATTTTTATCAAATTCTCGGGCAGCTTGAGGCCTATGACCTTGGCTTTGCGGCCAGTGCGCCGTTTGTTTTGCTGCTGGGGTCTATCGTTTTATTCACGCCGTTTTCGTTCAAATATCTTTTGAAGCCGTTTTTTGCCCTGCTGATTTTGACCGGCGCACTTGCGAATTATGCGATGGTCAAATACGGTATCGTGTTTGACCGCGGCATGATTGAAAATGTGGTCGAAACCAATTCCGCCGAAGCGTTTTCGTATCTGAATGTGCAATCGGCGATCTGGTTTTTCGCGACCGGGATCGTGCCGGTGATTTTCCTGTTCCTGCTGCCGGTGCGCTATCCGCGCAGTATTGTGCGCGGGTTTGTGCAACGGGTGGCGATGATTGCGGTGCCGCTGGTGTTTTTTGGCGGGATTGCCGGGCTTTATTTCAAGGATTACGCATCGGTCGGGCGCAATCACAAAGTGCTGGGCAAGGAAGTTTCGCCGGTCAATTACGTGACGGGCAGTATTCAGTATGTCAAACGGCGTTATGTATCGTCATCAATGCCATTCCAGACGGTCGGCAATGACGCCCATCAGGTGGTAAAGGTCGCAAGCAACGGCAAGCCGACTTTGATGTTTCTGGTGATCGGGGAAACGGCACGCGCGCAAAGCGTGCAGGCCAATGGCTATACCCGCCCGACATCGGAATTCACCCAGAAAATTCCGGGGATGCTGGCGTTTCAGGATGTGCGGTCCTGCGGGACGGCAACGGCGGTTTCGGTACCGTGCATTTTTTCGATCATGGATCATGCCAATTACAATGGCGAGGTCGCCAGCCATAGCGAAAGCCTGATGGATGTGGTGGCGAAGGCCGGTGTTTCGGTGTTCTGGAAGGAAAATGACGAAGGCTGCAAAGGGGCGTGTGACCGCATCCCCAATGTTGACATCAAACCCGAAGATTTCCCGCAATATTGCGGTAATGGCACCTGCCATGACGAGGTGATGCTGGACGGTCTTGACGAACAGATTGCCGCGATGGCGGGCGACCGGCTGGTGACCCTGCATCTGATGGGCAGCCACGGGCCGACCTATTACAAACGTTATCCCGATGAACACCGGTTTTTCACCCCCGACTGCCCGCGCAGCGATATTGAAAACTGCACGCAGCAGGAGCTGATCAATACCTATGACAACACGATCCGCTATACCGACTTTGTGATTTCAAGGCTGGTGGAACGGTTGCAGTCCTATCAGGACCGATACAATACCGTGCTGCTGTATGTGTCCGATCATGGGGAATCGCTTGGCGAAAGCGGCATGTATCTTCATGGCGCGCCATACATGTTTGCCCCGGACGAACAGACGCGGGTGCCGATGTTTGTCTGGGCGTCGGACGGGTTTGTCGCCGATCACGGGATCAATCGCGTCTGTCTTAGCGATCAGGCCAGAACCGGCAGCTTTTCGCATGACAATGTGTTTTCAACCGTGCTGGGCGTGATGGGGGTTGAAACATCGGTCTATCGCAAGGGGCAGGATATCTTTGCTCCTTGCGAAAACGCCACCTATCAGGCGGAGCTTGAAACGCAGCCCGAAATGACAGGCAATTGACAGCGGCAGGCATCAGGTTTAATTGAGCATGCTCATTGAGTGTGCTCAGTTAAACAGGGGATGTCTTATGCAGACCGGTGTGAACCGCCGTGCCACCAAACGCGAACAGACGCGTGAAAACATCCTGATCGCGGCGCGCAAATGTTTCAACGCGCAGGGTTATGACGGGACATCCACGCGCGAAATCGCAAGGGAAGCCGGTGTTGCCGAAGGCACGATTTTCAGCCATTTTCCGACCAAGGAAGAATTGCTTATTTCCAGTGTTGGTGACCATCTGGCCGATGCGATCAAGCAGGGGCTGCATACGATGGAGCCCGAATGGTGCTTTGTCGACAAGCTGATGCATATCGCATCCTATCGCTTTGCGCAGATCGCGTTGCAGCCGGGACTTTGGCAGGTGATTTTGCAGCAGTTGGTGTTTTCACCGCGCAAGGGGGCAGTCAAGGAGCTGATGCGCGGTAGCGGCCTGATTGATGCGGTGATGCGCCTGATCGAGGATGCGCAGCTTGACGGGGAACTGAACCCGGCAATCGAACCCGCAGCGATCCACAAAACCGTTATCGCGCTGTTTTTGTTCACCATCCATGAGCATGTCGGGGCGGAGAATTACGATTGTGAAGACATGTGCGCGACATTGCGCGACCTGCTTGACACCCAGATCAGAGGCATCTGGTTGCGCCGACCGGAAATGGCGGCGTAGGGCGGCCAGCCGGGCTTATTCCCCGATCAGATGCAGGGTGATCTGGCGGCGGTGTGGGGCGTGACGGTGTTCAAACAGATAGATGCCCTGCCAGGTGCCGAGAACCGCACGACCGTTTGTGACCGGGATGGTCAGCGACACATCGGTCAGCGAAGCCCGGATGTGGGCCGGCATATCGTCCGGGCCTTCGGCGGTGTGGCGATAGAGGCTCGGGTTTTCCTGCACCAGTCTTGCAAAGAAGGTTTCAAGATCCAGCACCACATCGGGATCGGCGTTTTCCTGGATCGTCAGGCTGGCGGAGGTATGGCGGCAATAGATTGTCACCTGACCGGTTTTGATGCCGGTTTGAAGGGTCCATGACTGGACCTGATCGGTGATTTCAACAAGGCCCTGTCCGGTGGTGCTGATTTCAAGCGTGGTCTGATCTTGCGTAAGCATGGCATCCCGCTTTGGTTCGGGCGGCCGGGATGATCGGTGTGATCAGGCCGCCGCAATGGCGCTTTGGGGATCGTAAAAGCGCAGGGCCGTCATGGCAAGGTTGCCGAATTCAAAACTGTCATGCAGGGTTTCGGGCACGAAATCATCACCCGCCGCACCGAGTGCCACATAAAACGGCATCAGGTGATCGTCTTCGGGGTGCGCCATGGCGGCATAAGGGGCCTGTGCGCGGTAATCAAGCAGGGCATCGATATCACGGGCGGCCAGTTTGCCCAGCATCCAGTTGGTGAATTCCTGCGCCCATGGATCAATCGGGCCCTCGTTATGGTCAAGGGCGCGCAGATTATGGGTCATGGCACCACTGCCGATGACCAGAACGCCCAGATCGCGCAGGGCGCGCAGCTTTTTACCCAGTTCGTAATGATCAGCGGGGCTGCCATGGCCCAGCATGGAGAGCTGAAACACCGGGATATCACCGCCGGGCCGCGCAATGATCAAGGGCATCCATGCGCCGTGATCAAGGCCGCGTGTGGCATCGGTTTCTGCCCCGATCAGACCGGCGATTTCGCGGGCCAGTGCCGGATCGCCCGCAACATCGTAATGCAGGTCATAAAGCGGTTTGGGGAAGCCGTAAAAATCGTGGATGGTGTCCGGGCGTGCCGCGGTCGAGATGGTCGGCGTCGCGGTTTGCCAATGGGCCGATACGATCAGGATGGCGCGTGCGCCGTCGAACAGATCACCAAGATCGCGGGCAAAGAAATCAAAGGCCGGGGTGCTTTGGCGCGCAACCAGCATTGGCGATCCGTGCGAGATGAAGATCGGCGCAAGATTGCTCTGCGGGGTGGCAGAAACGGGGCTGGAAACGCGGTTTGCAACGGGACTGGTCATGGTGGGGCACCTCGACATTCACAAAACATTGATTGCGAATATGTGCCTGTTTGGGCCCCCTGACCAGTCACCGTTCGTCAACAGTGTGTTGCCATTGCACGCGAAAGGGCGGTTTGGGGAAACAATGGCAACACCCGGATCAGGAAGGATTAGCGGGCCTTGGCACCGAACATCATCATGATGAAGCCCCCGACTGCGGCGGCACCACCGGCAATCAGATACCAGAGCGTTTCATCGGTATAGCTGCCAAGGAAGGTTTCGGAGAGCTGATCGGCTGCACTATCGGACGCGTTGAGACCAACGATCAAAAGGGCAATGCCGATGATACAAATGACGATGCCTGCAATACGACTGATGGGCATTGGGGGCTCCTGTTATTATTTTATGTTGCGTTTGCTCGTGTCCCGGAAATCGGGATTTGTTTAACTGAGATCACAACGCGGCTTTCGCGAAGTTGTTCCCGCGGGTAAATAATTGATCTGGCTGGATGTATGGTGAAACGCAACGCCCCCGGCCTGTGACCGGGGGCGTTGCGGATTGTATCGGACGGCTGGTTGCCAGAAATCAGAAAGGCATCGACATGCGGATTTCGAGCCTGCTGGTGTCGGTATCATCATCGTTGGCAATCGACATCATGTGGCTGAGTGCAAGTTCGCTGGTAAGCGGACCGGTATCAAAACCAAGTCCGGTCCGGATACGCTGACTGCCATATTCGTTGAGGTTGCTGGCAAAGAACGGTTTGACGATCCCGATGGAGCGACCATCATCGCCAACAAGTTCAAAGCCGTAAATGAGCGTGCCGCCGATGGTGTATTCGTTATAGTCCGAACGACCGGCAAGATAGTTGCCTTCAAGAGCAGCGCTCAGGCCAGTAGCGGATTCGGATAGCCGGACACCACCACCAATTTCAAACGCGGTTTTGTCATTGTTGATTTCATTGGTGAAATCATGGACCAGACCGGTTTCGATGAAAGGCGTCACGATCAGGGTCGGGGTTGGCGCAAGATCGTAAGCGGCTTCGATGGCCGGTCGGATCTGCCGGGTGTTCGAAGTCGTGCCGGCAACGGCGGTGTTGTTGCTTTCGGTGTAACCATCAACCGTTTTGCGTGCGGCGATAAAGGCCACGGACGGCGTCAGAGAGAATGGCACGGTTTCGTGCGGGCGGATCATGTAGGAAGTATTGAGCTGGGCGTACCAGATGTCAGACTCCGTGTTGCCGGAAGCCGCATTGTTATCGCGCGTCACATCAATGTCGCCCATGCCGAAGCCTGCCTGGCCGGAAATGGTCAGTCCGCTGACGGGGGTGTAGATCGCATAGGGTGAAACGACCCATCCCTTTTCATGATAGGAGCCGTTATTGAAGGATGTGGTCAGGTCGGTATCGTTATAGCCAAGAGACAGACCCGCCGTCAGGCTTTCGGCAAACCGGTAATCCAGCCCGACATTGTAGCCCCACACATCACCGTCATAGCGACTGTCATTGGTGCCGCTGACATAGTCGTTATCGACCGACGTGTATGATCCGTGGCCCCAAATCGTGAAGGGGGATGCGGTTTCAAAAGCGGTGCGGCCGTCAACACCACTGGCACCGCCGGTATTGCCCTGATCTGTCGGGCCAAGGCCCAGCATGTGCATGCCTTCACCGGTTGAGCTATCAAAGCTTCCCATCATGGCGATGCGGCGCAGGGCGTTATCATCGTCGGTCAGGTTGGGGGCACTTCGGTGGTAAGCCGGGTCATAGACAAGATTGGCATTTGTATCATTGTCATCGCTGTTTCCGGCGCTGCCACTGCCGGTGCCAATCCCGCCGCCGGAGGTCGATCCGCCCGTTGCGGTGCCAGCCGGGGTGCTAACAGCGGAAAGTCGAGCACCAATATTCTGTGAGATCACGGTCGTCTGGGAACGTGAGACAGATGATACGACGGTCGAAGATGTTGTGGACTGGCTTTTTTCGGATGATCCGGGAGTTGGCGCTACCGCTTCGGCGCAGGATATGTCCAATAAGAGGGACGGAACGACGCCGTTATTGATCAGCACGCTTAACCGACCGCCGGTCGTGTCACGTGGGATGGTAATCGTTTCGGTCACTGTATCGCTAGCATTGACCGTGCCGCTTCGCGTGATCACCTGGTTGCCGTTGGTGATGTCTGTATAGGTAAAGACATAAGGTATACCGACGCCATTGTTGTTTGTCATTTTGACCTTTGGCGTTTCGTTTACTTCGAACGCCGAAGTCGAACCACTTACGCCGTTTGTGCTGCCGTTAAACGTCCACGCCGTACAGCCTGCACTTTTTGCAAACGCGTCAGTGGAAATAATTGATGCTGCGCCTATCAGTGCCATCCCCAGCACGACTGGTCTCTTTAGAAGAGATACTTTCCGTTTGCCCATATATGTCCCCTTGGAATCGTCTTTCGCGTGTTTCGCCGTTCTTTTGCTGGTTTTAGAAAACAGAGAATGGCACGCATGGGTTGATTTATAAGTAGAAAATTTACTTAATTGCAAGATGTTACGTACACGATGATAAAGCAGGCGTAAGCGAGGCTTTGGCCAATCAGTTGCCAGCACGGCAATGGGCGGGCAATGTCAGGTTTGACCGCGTCGCCCGCCAGAGATCAGAACGGCATCGATATTTGGATTTCTAGCCTGCTGGTATCGGTGTTGTCATCGTCGTCATTGGCAATCGACATCATGTGGCTGAGTGCAAGTTCGCTGGTAAGCGGACCGGTATCAAAGCCAAATCCGGTGCGGATGCGCTGATTGCCATATTCGTTGAGGTTGCTGGCAAAGAATGGCGTGACGATCCCAAGGGATCGGCCATCATCCCCGGTCAGGGTAAAGCCATAAGTCACCGTGCCGCCGATGGTGTATTCGGTGTAATCCGCACGCCCGGCAAGATAGTTGCCTTCAAGTGCTGCATTCAGCCCGGTAAGGTTGTCGGACAGTCGCACACCACCGCCGATATTGAACGCGGTTTTGTCATTGTTGATTTCATCGGTGAAATCATGGATCAGGCCGGTTTCAATGAAAGGCGAGATGATCAGGCTTTGGGTCGGTGTAAAATCATAGGCCGCCTCGATGGCTGGTCTGATCTGCCGGGTGTTGGATCGGGTGGTGGTATTGGCGGTGCCGTCGCTTTCGGTATAGGCATCAACCGTCTTGCGCGCGGCGATAAAGGCCAGTGACGGGGTGAGGGATACCGGCAGGGTTTCAACGGGGCGGACCCGATAAGATGTGGTCACGGCGGCATACCACATGTCTGAGTCCGTATTGCCCGATACGGCACCATTGTCGCGGGTGACATCAATATTGCCCATGCCATATCCGGCTTCGCCCGCGATGGTCAGGTTTTCAATCGGGCGGTAGATGACATAGGGCGATGCGACCCAGCCGGTTTCCTGATAGCTGCCATTGTTAAAGGATGTTGTCAGGTCGGTGTCGTTATAGCCAAGCGACAGACCGGCAATCAGGGCATCGGCAAAACGGTAATCCAGCCCGACATTATAGCCCCAGACATCGCCGTCATAGCGGCTGTCAGTGGTGCCACTGACATGGTCGTTATCGACCGAGGTAAAGGAGCCATGGCCCCAAACCGTAAAGGGGGATGTGGTGGCGAAGGCCGCACGTCCATCAATGCCGCCGGCACCGCCAACATCGCCCTGATCTGTCGGGCCAAGTCCCAGCATATTCATGCCAAGGCCGGTGGAGCTGTCGAAGCTTCCCATCATCGCCATGCGACGCAGGGCATCATCGCGGTCGGTGATGTTGTTTTTGCGGTTTTTGGGGGGCATGTCGACAAGGTTGGCATTCTCGATCTCGGGAGTGTCTAGCCCACCTGTGGTGATATTGCCAATACCCGTACCCGTATTGCCGATCGTGGATGCGATACGTGATCCGATATTCTGTTGGATAACTGTGGTCTGAGCGCGTGAGACGGCATTGATAACGGCGGACGACGTGCTGGCGGAGGATGACGCGGCCGGTTCTGCTTTGAGAGCGCAGGCACCTGTCATGATATATGTCGCGCCGACGCCTTCAAAGCGAAGGAGGCCGTCTGTGGTATCTTCTGGGATCTCGAAGGACAGGGTGATGGTGTCGCCTTTTTCAGAACTGCCGTTCGTGATCGTCTGATTGTTGCCAGTGTTAATATTGTCCTTATAGGTAAAGGTATAGTTGATTGTCGCAGCGGGATTATCATGTGTGAAGGTAACTTTGGCGACCTCGTTCGCATTAAAGACGCTGGAGATCTGCAAGCCATCCGAGGTTCCTGAGAAAATGTTTAACTGGCTGCAGCCTGCGCTAAGTGCGAATGCACTGTTGGCAAAGGGCAGCGATAACCCCGTCAGGGCCAGCGCATAAAGCCCTTTTTTCACGACAGATTTGCACCCGGCGAGGTGCGAACGATCAGATCGTTCCTTTTTGAAGGTGCTTCTGATCTTATTCATTATTTGCCATGCCCACATCCCTTTTTGATCGGTGCCGATAGATCGGTCCGCTGCAAGAGCTTTAGGGGCGGCGTATGGGGAGGGCTACGCTTAAAGGGAGGATTGTGTCGTTTTCTGACACTAAGTGGATAGGGTTTGCGCAAAGTGGATAGAGGCCCCGGTTTTCGGGCCACATTATCGTTATGCGGGCAGGGCGGCTATCACATCATCCGTGGTCGAAAGCGTGCAATATTCCGATCCCAGAACCGCGGCAAACAGGTCAAAAACGGTTTGCGCATCGTGACGGACACCCTTGGCGTCGGTGACGTCAATCGCGGTGGTGGCATCAAGCGGCAGGATGACATCAAAGCCCAGACAATGGGCGACGCGGATCGAGGCATCCATCGAATTGTGGATGACGACACCGGTAAAGATCAGACGCGTAATGCCATGATCGTGCAGGTATTTTTCAAGATCGGTGGCGATAAAGGCGCAATTGACGTTTTTGGCAATCACTGGTTCGCCGGGCAGCGGGGCGACTTCGGGTTTGATCGCGTTGCCCGGACCATCGGTGTGATAGGTCGAGGCAGGATTGGGTTCGTCATGGCGGATATGGATCACCGGAAGGCTGGCTGCGCGAAAAGCCGCCAGCAGATCGACGATTTTATCGACATAGCCGGGATTGTTTTTTGACGCCCATTTCGGATCGTCGATGGCCTTTTGCACGTCAAGGACGATAAGGGCGGTTTCATTGCCAAAAGCGAGGTCGGAAGCGGGTCGGGACATTGTGTGTTCTTTTTGGATCCGGGGGCAAAAACAAAACCGGCCGGGACATTAATCCCGGCCGGTTTACTGATCAGATCAGGTTTGCGGTGGTGCCGGGGCCCTTACGAGCAGCCCGTGGTGCTTCCGCAAGAGTCGCATTTCAGGCAGGTGCCGTTGCGGACAAGGGTGAAGTTGCCGCATTCAGGGCAACCGTCACCTTCGTAGCCTTTCATGCGGGCTTCGCGGATGCGGTCCATTTTGGCATCCGTTGCCGACATGACTTCTTCGCTGGCGTTCAGGATCGCGGTTTCGCTGCTGGTCGGGGCAGCGGTGGTTGCGATGCTGGCGGTTTCGGCCTGATGGCTGTGGCCATGATCATGCGATTGGGCATGATCGGTGCCGGTTGCCTTCATGATCACGCGTTCTTCGACCGGGGCACCGCCATCGACAACGTAAAGGTTGCGACGCACGAAGCCGCTGGATGCGACCTTGCGGATGGTTTCGATCGCGCGGTCTTCGGCCTTGGCTTCCTCGCCAAGGTCGCCCTCAGTCACACCCTTGCCAACGGCGTCCGGCAGAACGTCGGACGGCTGGACATGGGCTAGGTCGTTACGGCCCAGATAGGAAATGGCCAGTTCGCGGAACATGTAATCAAGGATCGAGGTTGCCATTTTGATGGCGTCGTTCCCGGAAACCATGCCTGACGGCTCGAAGCGGGTGAAGGTGAAGGCTTCGACATATTCCTCCAGCGGCACGCCATACTGAAGGCCGATGGAAACCGCGATGGCGAAGTTGTTCATCAGCGACCGGAAAGCAGCGCCTTCCTTGTGCATGTCGATGAAGATTTCGCCAAGTTTGCCGTCTTCATATTCACCGGTGCGCAGATAGACCTTGTGTCCGCCGACGGTGGCCTTCTGGGTGTAACCCTTGCGGCGCGACGGCAGGGAGCGACGGTCGCCACGAATGACGCGTTCGATGATTTTTTCGACGATCTGTTCGGAAACAGCGGCCGCCTTGGTTGCGGTCGGCTGATCGGCGTAATCGTCTTCTTCGACCAGCGCCGCATTCAGCGGCTGGCTGAGTTTCGAGCCATCACGATAGAGCGCATTTGCCTTGAGGCAGAGACGCCAGGACAGCATATAGGCGTCCTTGCAATCCTGGATCGAGGCATTGTTCGGCATGTTGATGGTTTTCGAAATCGCACCCGAGATGAACGGCTGTGCCGCGGCCATCATGCGGATGTGGCTTTCAGCCGACAGGTAACGTTTGCCGATACGACCACACGGGTTGGCGCAATCGAATACCGGAAGGTCTTCGTCACGCAGATGCGGGGCCTGTTCCAGCGTCATCGCGCCGCAAACATAGGTGTTTGCCAGTTCGATCTGCTTTTTGTCGAAGCCAAGGGCGGCCAGCATGTCAAAGTCCATGCTGTTGAGCGCCTTGGCATCAAGGCCAAGCTGCTTGACGCAGTATTCTTCGCCAAAGGTGTATTTGTTAAACACGAATTTGATGTCGAATGCGTTGGCAAGTGCGCCTTCGATTTTCGAAATCGCGTCATCGTCAAAGCCCTTGGCCTTGAGATCGTCATGGGTGATGGTTGGCGAACCGACCAGGGTGCCATGACCGACCGCGTATTTTTCAATGTCGCGGATCTGGCGTTCGGTATAGCCGAGCGTTGCCAGTGCAACCGGAACGGTGCGGTTGATGATTTTGAAGTAACCGCCGCCGGCAAGCTTTTTGAATTTCACAAGGGCGAAGTCCGGCTCGATCCCGGTGGTGTCGCAATCCATGACCAGACCAATGGTGCCGGTCGGCGCGATAACGGTGGTCTGTGCGTTGCGGTAACCGTGCTTTTCGCCCAGTTCCAGTGCCTTGTCCCAAGCGGCGCGTGCGGCAATCGGGAGTTCAGCATAGGGGGAATCGGCGGCAACCAGCGGCACCGGATTGATGGACAGGCCTTCGTAGCCTTCCTGTTCGCCATGTGCGGCACGACGATGGTTGCGCATGACACGCAGCATTTCCTTGGCGTTATCGGCATAGCCCGGGAAGGCACCGAGTTCGGACGCCATTTCGGCCGAGGTGGCATAGGAAACGCCACACATGATTGCGGTCAAGGACGCGCCAATCGCACGGCCTTCGTCGCTGTCATAGGGAATGCCCATGCTCATGAGCAGGCCGCCAATGTTGGCATAACCAAGGCCAAGCGTGCGGTAACGATAGGACAGTTCGGCAATACGATCCGACGGGAACTGCGCCATCAGAACCGAGATTTCCAGAACGACGGTCCAGAGACGCACGGCATGTTCATATGCCGCGACATCAACGCCACCATCATCCGAACGGAAGTTCATCAGGTTCAGCGACGCCAGGTTACAGGCCGTATCGTCAAGGAACATATATTCCGAGCACGGGTTGGACGCATTGATGCGACCCGAATTCGGGCAGGTGTGCCATTCATTGATGGTGGTGTCGTACTGGATGCCCGGATCGGCACAGGCCCATGCGGCTTCGCCCACCTTGTCCCACAATTCGCGGGCGGCAAGGGTTTTGGAAACCTTGCCATCGGTACGGCGGATCAGTTCCCAGTCACCGTTATCAAGAACAGCCTGAAGGAAGTCGTTCGAGACGCGAACCGAGTTGTTCGAGTTCTGACCCGAAACGGTCAGGTATGCTTCGGAGTCCCAATCGGTGTCATAGGTCTTGAAGCTGATTTCGGTGAAGCCCTGACGGGCGAATTCGATGATCTTGTTGATATAGCTATCGGGGATCATCACCGCACGGGCGGCCAGCACGGCTTCTTTGAGCTGCGGGTTGGCACGCGGCAGGAAGCGATCCTCGGAATCGGCGGCACCGTCCCAATTGGTGCAGGCAGCCAGGACCTCGGTCAGGTGCTTTTCGGCCAGTTTCGAACCGGCGACGAGGGCCGCGACCTTCTGTTCTTCGATGACTTTCCAGTCGATATAGTTTTCGATGTCCGGGTGGTTGATATCCACCACGACCATTTTGGCCGCACGGCGCGTGGTGCCGCCCGACTTGATGGCGCCCGCAGCGCGGTCACCGATTTTAAGGAAGCTCATGAGGCCGGAAGAACGGCCGCCACCCGAAAGGGTTTCGCCTTCGCCGCGCACATTCGAGAAGTTCGAACCGGTGCCGGAGCCGAATTTGAACAGGCGGGCTTCACGGGTCCAGAGATCCATGATGCCGCCCTCGTTGACGAGGTCATCGGAAACCGACTGGATGAAGCAGGCATGGGGCTGCGGATGTTCGTATGCGCTGGCCGATTTGGTCAGTTCGCCGGTTTTGAAATCAACATATGAGTGACCCTGCGCCGGGCCATCAATGCCGTAGGCCCAATGCAGACCGGTATTGAACCATTGCGGCGAGTTCGGCGCACCCATCTGGTGGGAAAGCTGATAGCGCATTTCATCGAAGAAAGCCTGCGCATCGGATTCGGCATCGAAATAGCCACCTTTCCAGCCCCAATAGGTCCAGGTGCCAGCCAGACGGTCAAAGACCTGGGTGGCGCTGGTTTCGCTGATATAGCGCGATTCCGACGGCATTTTTTCAAGCTTGGCCTTGTCAGGCGCCTGACGCCAGAGCCAGGACGGAACGTCCTTTTCCTTGACCGGTTTCAGCGCGACCGGAACACCCGCCTTTCGGAAGTATTTCTGCGCAAGGACGTCACTTGCCACCTGCGACCAGGATGACGGCACGTCGATATCCTTCATTTCAAAGACCACCGATCCATCGGGGTTTTTGATGACGCAGGATGACTTACGAAAATCGATGTCTGCGTAAGGGCTGACACCTTCCTGGGTGAACTTTCTGCTGATCCGCATGGTCTGCTCCGTTTTGGTCAGACTTGATGTCGTGCGCATAAGCACCAACACGGCCTGAACATTACATAGTTTGCTCAACGCTCATACGCTGCCCCCTGGCCCTTATAAATGGCCATGATTGGGCGAACGGAATTCGGTAATCTGTGGTGGTGGTTCCTTGGTTGTCCCCCCTTGGAACCGTCCTGTCCGTGGGCAGGACTATAAGGGGAAAATTTCGGGCTCGTCCACCAAACTTTGTGGTTGACATCAATTTTTATCACTAGATGTAGTGGTTCAATTGATGCCGCGCATATTTGATGTTTGGAAAATCTCGTTAAGATTGTTTAAACGCGCTGCAAGCCCGCGGAATACTGCGCTTTTGCCGCGGCGGCGGCGAGGGCAAGCCCGTAAGACTCGGACTACATATTGTGCCGGGACGAGATAACCCCCACAACGCAAAAACAAGCTAACGCCGTTTGGATTTGAAATCCAGCATCAAGCGCAAACAATCTTGTTTCCGTTGTTTTGTTAGCACGAAAAAGTTCGATAACATTTTGATATTTATGTGAAAATCGTTGGTTCCGTCCGGCGCGAATTTTCAAGCCGGGCAGGGTATGTTTCAAAACGTTCGCGTTGAAATGCTGTGGATAAACAGGTGGACAAGGCGGCGTGATGATTGTGTTGCAATGAGTCGGGCATACACAAGTGGTTGTGGGTTGTTTTGGCGGTATTTTCGCGGAGTCATACCCCATATTGTGTGTCTGTGGCGGTTTCGGGCGACCGTGTGCGGGAAATGCGGTATCTGCACCTGTCTGAAACATTGACTTTGCGCTAACATCACGACATATAAGGTCCTTATTGACCGCCGGACACAGGCCGCGAAATCAGGCCCGCCAGCAAACACCGGTTTGCACTTACGGGCCTTTTGTCTGCGCGCCGCCAAAGGCGGAAGAACCAGATCTGGAGAGAGACCACACATGGCCACCGTCGGGACCCGCATTTTTACCGCGCTGTATGGCAAACGCGTCGGCGAAGACCGTTTTGGAAATATCTATTATACCGAAAAGAAAGCCGCCAATGGTCGCCGTGCGAAACGCTGGGTGATCTATAAAGGTATTACCGAAGGTTCCAAGGTTCCGGCTGAATGGCATGCATGGCTGCATTACACCGTTGATGCGCCGCTGTCGGAAAAGGCCGAAGACCGTTATGACTGGCAGAAAGAACATCTGCCGAACCTGACGGGAACCAAGCATGCCTATCGCCCGAAAGGCCATGAATATAGTGGCGGCCAGCGTGCGAAAGCGACCGGTGACTATCAGGCATGGTCGCCGGAAGGCTGATCAAAGATCGATATATTCTGCATCCGGGCGCGACAACATGTTGGCGCCCGGTTGTGTTTTTAGCGTGTTTTGCCCAATGGTGATTGACTCGGTTGTTTTTTCGGGTCGCACAAGACAATATGCAGATCAACAAGATACCAGAGACGGATCGTATCCATGAGCAACAGACTGATCGAAAGCCTTGCCGGGGCAGCCGTAATCGCAGTGGCGGTTGGCTTTGCGGCCTATTCCTATTCCCGGGCGGGCATCGAGTCTGTTGACGGATACGAACTTTCGGCAAACTTCAACAGGGTTGACGGTTTGGTGGTTGGCAACGATGTGCGGATTTCGGGGGTCAAGGTTGGCTCGGTCACGGCACAGGAATTGAATCCGCAGACCTATATGGCCGTCGTCAGGATGACGGTGCGTTCGGATATTGAATTGCCGACCGACAGTTCGGCCAAGATTGCATCGGACGGTTTGCTGGGTAGCAAGTTCGTGTCGCTCGAGCCTGGCGGGGATATCGATATGCTGGCCCCGGGTGGCGAGATTGAATACACGCAAGGGTCGGTCAACCTCGAAGAGCTGATCGGGCAGGTGATTTATTCGTCCGGCGGTGGTTCAGGTGGCGGTAATAATGAGTCGGGTGGCAATTCATCGGAAAGCCCGGAATAGGCAGAAACAGCAGACCGGCAAGGCGGCCATGATTTTGCCGGTTTTGCAGGTCAGTTTCCCCCGAGTATCCTTTGGGCAGCTTGCGGAACGCGATGTCGACACCGATATTCTCGGCAGATATCCAGAGCAGATCGAAAGGCAGCGGAGCCAATTGATGAGCAAGTCTGAAAGCATGAACAAGAATTTCCCGACATGGCAGGACCCGAAAGGGGCGCCGCTTTCATGTGTGGAGAAAATCAAGGTTCTGAACGAGAATTTCGGCGAACTGCGTGAAATGATGCAGGACGCCATGGAAGACGCGTTGCTGATGGGCTGCGACGAGGAACAGTTCCGCCAGGTGATGCGCAGCGTTGTTGAAGAGCTGCACAATCCTTATGGCAAGCCAGACGATCAGGACTAAATCATGAAAATCAGAATTCTGGCGGGCGCAGCAGTTGCCGCAATGACTTCGGCAGCGACCCTGACATCTGCCTTTGCGCTGGATTACCGCCCCGCACAGATCGCCCAGCTTCAGGGGCTTGATAAAATCACCGCGCGTATTTCAACCTTTGAAGTGCCGGTCGGGCAGGTGGCTAAATTCGGCACCCTTTCGATCCGGGTGGATGCCTGTTATCGCACACCGCCGGAAGAACGTCCGGAAAGTGCCAGTTTCCTTGAAATCTCGGACCAGCGCGAAGATGCCAGTGGCACGGTTGATCAGCTGTTTTCCGGCTGGATGTTTGCATCCACTCCCGGTCTGTCAGCCCTTGAACATCCGGTTTATGACGTCTGGGTCAAGGAATGCATTGATGCAGGCAATCAGGGAACCGGGGCCAGCGAACAGGGGCAACCGGCACCTGCGGAATAATCTTGCCGCCGGGAATGCGTGATGCGCCATGTGTCCCCAAAACCTTCCGATCATCAATTGTTTCCCAATGCTGGCCGATGCAAAGTATGTCGGCCGCAATTGTTTGGATGGGATGATTTGTGACGGCGTGATTTTAAGCGGTTTTACGTTACGTCATGCGGGGGATTCGCAGCTAATATGATGCGCCGTTTGCCTGTTGTTGCGCGAAATTGCGGCCAAAGTGCAGTGATTTTAGTTTCAATATAAGACCGTTCTCATTCTGGATAAAATAAGGCGGAAACGCCGATGATTGTTTCCATATGAGAAAATGAGTGTTGCGGACTGCCCGGCTTGAGGGCGAGGTTGCGGACTGTCATCCTATGGTCAGTTTGTTGCGATGCGATATTGGCGTCGAACGATTTTGAAACAAGGGATGTGCATATGTTTACTTCGTTGAAAAAGGCCGGTTTTGCACTGGCGATTGTGGCCGGTTTTTCGGGGGCGGCTTTGTCGGCACAGGCGGCCGAGAGCTATAAAATGGATCCGACGCATACCAGCGTGATCTTTATCGTCAACCATCTTGGTTTTTCGAACTATCAGGGCCGTTTCGGTGGTGCCAGTGGTGAACTGACACTGGATCGTGAAAATCCGCAAGCTTCGTCGGCGATCATTTCGATCGATCTGACCAAAGTCGATAGCGGCCTTGAAGCGCTTGATAACCATATGAAATCGGGTGATTTCCTTGATGTTGAAAACCACCCGACCGCGACGTTCAAAAGCACCTCGGTCGAGCTGACCGGTGAAAAGACCGCAACCATTACCGGCGATCTGAGCCTGCTTGGCGAAACCAAGCCGCTGATCCTGGACGTGACGCTGACCGGCGAAGGCGATCACCCGATGACCGGTGATCATGTTCTTGGCTTTGGCGCGACCGGTACGGTGACCCGTTCGGAATATGGCATGAACTATCTGGTTCCGGCTGTCAGCGACGAAGTAGAACTTCAGATTTCGGCCGAGTTCCTGAAACAGAAATAATGATACAGACACACCGGCGGCGGCAGATGATGGCCCCGCCGGTGTGTCTGTTTTTGATCAGAAAGGATCACATATGGCGCTTCGCAGTACGCAAACGGGCTTTGGTCCGGTGACCAAGGGGTTTCACTGGCTGATTGCGATCCTGTTTGTCACCATGTTTGCGATTGGCTGGTATATGGATCTTCTGCCGCTGGGACTGGAAAAGCTGGCATGGATTTCGCGCCATAAATCGATTGGTGTGACCATCCTTTTGCTGGTGGTTTTACGCATCATCTGGCGTCTGACCGAACAGACACCGGAAGGGCTGGGCGAAAAGGCATGGGAACGTCAGGCGGCGAAGCTTGCGCATTTTGCCTTGTATGCCGTGATGCTGGCCATGCCGCTTAGCGGGTGGCTGATGTCGTCGGCGGCGAATTTCTCGGTCAGTGTCTTTGGCCTGTTCACCCTTCCTGATCTGGTCGGTCCGGACAAGGTACTTTATGAAAAACTGCGGTTTACGCACTGGATATTGTCCTGGGCGATTGTCTGCCTTGTCGGGCTTCATGTTGCTGCCGCATTCAAACATCATTTTATCAATCGCGATGCGACGCTCCGCCGGATGCTTCCGGGGACGGGAAAAGGGAATTGATCATGACGTCTTTGTTTAAAAATATTCTGCGCGCTTCGGTGGTTGTTCCGGCGATTGCCATTGGCGCACCGGCCTTTGCCGCTGATCAGTGGCAGGTCAAAGCCGATGACAGCGATATCGAATTTGTTGGTACCCAACTGGGTGCGGATTTCGAGGGCGAGTTCAATAAATTCACCGCCGATATCGTATTTTCGCCGGATGATCTTGCCGGGTCGAAGGTCAGCGTTCTGATCGATATTGCATCGGTCGATACCGAAAATGCCGATCGCGACAGCCAGATCATTTCAGCAGACTGGTTTGATGTCGCCCAGTGGCCGACAGCAAAGTTTGAAACCAAGTCGTTCCGGGAAGTTGGCCCGGGCCAGTATGAAGCACTGGCCGATCTGACGATCCGTGACGTGACCAAGGAAGTTGCGTTACCCTTCAAGCTTGAGATCGAGGGCAATGAAGCCGATGCCGAAGGGACGCTTGTGATCAAGCGCACCGACTTTGGCGTCGGGCAGGGTCAATGGAGCGATACCAGCCAGGTTGGCGACGAGGTCACCATTCGCATTGATATCGAAGCGACCCGATAATCCGGATCATTGTTTGGTTCTGATCGATGTAAAACAGCCGCCCATCGGGGCGGCTGTTTTCATTTGGGTCGCAGAGTTTAGTAGAGATCAGCTTTGGATCAGGCCGAGGCGCTGCGGCGCAATTCGGCAAGGAAGCTTTCGACGGCTTCGTCGAGGGACACGGCTTCGGTGACGAGCTTTTCGGCGGTCTGGGCAAGCTGGGTCGTGCCTGATGAAACCTTGCCGGCATTGTCATTGACGGTTTCGAT
>NZ_JFJY01000014.1 GCF_002115785.1 Thalassospira sp. MCCC 1A03138
CCTGCCGGCTGATCTGGCCTGATCGCATGTCATTGATTTGCCGGGGTGATCGGACCCCGGCGCACCTACGGAGTTCATATAATGAGCGATTATGTCCTTGGCGACGCAACGCGCGAGAAGCTTAAGAAAGTCAGCACGGCCTCGCTTTGCACAGCCCTTTTCAAACGTGGCCTGCGCAATCAGTTTATTCAGGATGTCGGGCCGGTTGCGCCAAAAGGTGAAAACATGGTCGGGCAGGCCTATACCCTGCGTTATATCCCGGCCCGCGAAGACCGCAACCCGATCGAGGTTTTCCGTGATCCCAACCATCCGCAGCGTGTGGCGGTTGAACAATGCCCGGCTGGTCATGTTCTGGTGATGGATAGCCGCAAGGATGCCCGGGCGGCATCGGCAGGCTCGATCCTTGTAACCCGTCTGATGAAGCGCGGCGTTGTCGGTATCGTTACCGATGGCGGTTTCCGTGATGCGGAAGGTATTGGCAAGCTTGATATCCACGCCTATCACAACCGTCCGTCGGCTCCGACCAACCTGACCCTGCATGAAGCATATGATCTGAACGTGCCGATCGGGTGCGGCGACGCGCCGGTTTTCCCGGGGGATGTTCTGGTCGGGGATAAGGATGGCGTTGTCGTCATTCCGGCCCATCTTGCCGACGAACTGGCCGAAGAATGCAGCGGCATGGAAAGCTTTGAAGATTTCGTTCTCGAAGAAGTTCTGGCGGGCAAGCCGATCATCGGCCTGTATCCGGCGACCAAGGACGAAACCAAAGCCAATTATGAGGCATGGCGCAAAAAAATGGGTCGCTGATCCTGTTATGCTTTGCTGAATCTCGCGTAAAGCCGCCCCGTTTCGGGCGGCTTTTTGCATTTCGGATGATTGATCCGGTCAGTTTATCGGAGGGTTGGCAAACATGCTTTCATCATGGCGCAAAAGGCTTTGGCCGATTGCACCCTGCAATGCCAGATCCTTGTCCCACGGCAGGTGGATAATCTTTGGTCCGCTGCGAAGCTCCGGCACTTGTGCCTCGCGAAGGCCGCGTTCGATTTCGGGTTCCATCAGATCATAGGCGCGTGCGCCGGAACCGGTAATCAGGATGCGTTCCGGTCCCAGAAGGGCGATCAGATTGGCAATGCCATATCCCAGTACCTTTCCGGCGTGGCGGAACAGATCGGCAAGGTCGTCGTGGCCGTCACGCGCCCGTTTGACCAGATCCATCATCTGTTTTTCACTGGGATGCAGACTGTTGGGATCGGGCAGGTCAATAAGGCCGCTGGCATCACGCAAAATGGCGTAATCCCCGATATAGGCTTCAATACAACCGCGTCGCCCGCAATTGCAAAGCGGCCCGTCGGGCTGGTATTTCATATGGCCAAATTCGGCGGCTGCGCCAAAATGCCCGTTATAGACCGCCCCGTTCAGGACAAGCCCCATACCCACGCCATAGCCCAGCATGATCACGGCAAAATCGCCATTGCCGCCAAGATTATTATTCTGGGTAATTGCGGTCGCAATACAGTTGGCATCGTTTGACATCTGGACAATGCCACCAAAGCGTTCGCGCAACGGTTTGGTAATCGCGATGTGACGATTGCGAAGGGCCGGTGACCAGATGATTTCGCCGCTGTTGCTGTCGGCGACACCTTGGATGGCGATACCGATCCCGATGGGCGGGTTTGGAGCGATATCGCGGTTATCGGTGATGAACTGATCAATCAGATCGCAAAGTGTTGTGACCAGGGATGTTTCATCAAGATCACGGGTGTTGATGCTGTGCTGGATACTGCGTTCAATCTCGCCCTTGAAATTTCCCAGTGCGATTTCAATCAGATTGATCGTTAGTTTAACGCCAACCACACTGGCCGCAGAGGGCACAAGATCAAGCAGAACCTTGGGGCGGCCGCGTGTAGCGCTTTGGCCGCTATTGCCATTTACTGTGTTTGGTACGCCTTGTGTTTCCTTGACCAGCCCCTGGGCAATCAGGTCCGCGGTGAGTGAGGTGACGGTTGCCGGGCTTAATCCCGTGGCGTTGCCGATATCGATCCGTGCTGCCGGGCCATGGATACGCAGAAAGCGCAGAATGGCGATCTGGGACGGTTGGCGCGGGGTATCGTAATCGGTTCGACGGCTCATGGGCGGGGCCTGTTATTCTGCAAGGCGGGGTCGGTACCGGGGATAAACCCGGTACCGGATAAGGGTATGTTTTTTACCGCTTTGGCAAGCTGGTGATGCAGCAGGTTAAAGCAATCCGCGTGCGGCCAGATTGGTCATCAGTGCCGTAATGCCAAAGGTCCATGGCGCAATGGCATCGGACCGCTCGACCTGATTGCAAAGCTTGCCGAGGCAGGGGGTCGAAATGGTAACGAGATCGCCCATTTCGTGGGTGAAGCCCTTACCAGCACCACCGCGATCATCGGTGGGCGCAAACATCGTGCCGAGAAACAGCATGAAACCATCCGGATATTGGTGATGTTTACCGCACGCCTGTGCGGCGAGGCTTTCGGGTGAGCGACTGATCTGGCTCATGGAGGAGCCAGCATCAAGGTGATAGCCATCCTGTCCGTCGACCGCCATTTCAAGATCGGCCTGCTTGACGGTTTCAAGCGTGAAATTACCATCAAAAATGCGGATGAACGGCCCGATGGCGCAAGACCCGTTATTGTCCTTTGCCTTGCCCAGAAGCAGGGCGGAGCGGCCTTCGACGTCGCGCAGATTGACATCGTTGCCAAGGGTCGCACCGATGATTTTGCCCTTTGAGCTGACGGCGAGAACGACTTCGGGTTCCGGGTTGTTCCAGTTTGAAATCGGATGCAGGCCAACATGCGCGCCATGACCCACGGCCGACATCGGCGGGGATTTGGTAAAGATTTCCGCATCAGGGCCAATGCCGACTTCAAGATATTGCGACCATGCGCCTTTGCCGATCAGGACTTCCTTGATGTCCGCGGCCTTTTGCGATCCCGGTTCGATCTGTGACAGGTCATCGCCGATGATGCCGGTGATTTCGGTGCGGATCAGGTCGGCCTTGCTGGCGTCGCCGCGCGCCTGTTCTTCGATCACACGTTCCAGAAGACTTGCGACAAACGTCACGCCACTGGCCTTGATCGCCTGAAGGTCATTGGGACTTAGTAGATGCAGGGTTTGCGATCCGGCACCGGGTTTGGATGCTGCCGCAACGTCATCAAGCGTACCGACAAGCGGGAAACCAGACGGATTGCGAAGCTGCGATACCAGGTCTTCGCGTTCAAGAAGCTGACTGATGGTCGGGGCCAGTTTGCTGATATCGCGAAGGTTGCCCTGATCGACAACAACCGGGGTCGGGCCGGAAACGCGCGGGTCCCAGACGCGACCAACCAGAATGGCATTGCCATGATCGTCGGGCAGAATATCGCGGGCGGTATTCGGAAAGTCGATAGTCATTGAAGGGCCTCTTTGTTCGGGGCGTTGGTAGCACCCGGCCCGGCCAGATGCATAAGATGTTCGGGCATTTTACCCAGAATGATCATTCCAAGAACGTCATCATGGGTGACATCTTTGGTCGGGACGGTGCCGACCAGCTTGCCGTTCTTCATAACATGCAAACGATCAGACAAATCAAACACATCATGAAGATCGTGACTGATCAACAAAATACCGAGCCCGTCACGTTTAAGCTGGGCAATCAGTTCGCCGACCATGCGGGTTTCATGCACGCCAAGTGCCGCGCAGGGTTCATCCATGATCAGGACGCGGGCTTCGAACAAAAGCGCGCGCGCAATCGCGACCGATTGGCGTTGCCCGCCCGAAAGGGCCGAAACCGGTGATGTGAATTTATGGAAATTCGGATTCAGGCGATGCAGTACTTCGCGCGCCTTGTGTTCCATCGCTGCATCGTCAAGAAAGCCGAATTTATCAACGATTTCACGGCCGAGAAACAGGTTCTGGGCGGCGTCAAGATTATCGGCAAGGGCCAGGTTCTGATAGATGGTTTCGATATTGTTGTCGCGGGCATCGCGGGCATTTTCAATTTTGGCTTCATGGCCATCGACGATGATCTGGCCGGTGTCGGCCTTATATGCACCCGAAAGAACCTTGATCAGGGTTGATTTTCCAGCGCCATTATGACCCAGAACGCCAACGACTTCGCCGGGATAAAGATCAATGGAAACCCCATCGACTGCCTTGACGCCGCCAAAGCTGATATGGATGTCGCGCATTTCGACCAGCGGGCTTTGACCGGTTTTGATATCGTTCATTTCCCCATACTCCTAGCTGGTCGGGTCGCTATAACGACGGTGGAAATATTTGTCGCTGAACACGGCAAGGACAAGCACAAGACCGATGACGATGCTTTGCAGCGACGTGTCGACGCCCAAAAGCGCCATACCGCTTTGCAGGCTTTGCATCACAAGGGCACCGATCAGCGCGCCATAGATGGTGCCGACACCGCCGGCCAGCGACGTTCCGCCGATCACAACCGCGGCAATCACGCGCAATTCGTCAAGCGTGCCAAGGTCATTGCCCGCCGATTGCAGGCGTGCCGATGAAATCGCCGCACTGATCGCGCACAAAACCCCCATAAGGGCAAAAACCGCAACCGTCATGCGTTTGACGTTAATGCCGGCCAGTTCGGCGGCCTGTGGGTTGCCGCCCATGGCGAAAACGTAGCGCCCAAACCGGGTGCGTTTGGCAACGATGGTCAGAACAATCGCCACAAGGGCAACAATCAGAAGCGGAACCGGAATGCCGTGCGAAATCATAAGGTTTTCAGGCGTTACTGGAATGCCGCGATCTTCAAGAATGCGTTCGGCTGCACGTTCGGGTAGATGATAGGCATTCAGCGTGATGATCGCCACCAGAACCAATCCGGCCTTGATGATTGTATTGGTATATTCCGCCCAGATCGGTTTGACCGGAAACTGGAATGATAACCGGCGGCGACGTTCCATAATGGCGGCATAGATGATTGCGGCAATGGCGATGGCTGCGACGATCCAGCTCCAGGTTGCGCCAATTGTGCCTTCGATTCCGCCGCCCAGCAGCATGAAGTTGTGATCAAGCGGGGCAACAGTGCGCCCCTGCGTGACCCACCAGGCCGCCCCGCGCCAGACCAGAAGTCCGCCCAAGGTCACAATAAATGCCGGAACGCCAAGATAGCCAACGGCAAGGCCTTGAACCCCGCCTATTGCCGCGCCAATGATCAACCCGACAAGCAGGGTAATGATCCATGTCATCGGGTGATTGTATTCAAGGAATTGCGGCAGGATGTCGGATTGCACGACCCCCATGATCATCGCAAGAACACCCAGTATCGCGCCGACCGAAAGATCGATATGCCGGGTGACGATAATCAGAACCATGCCACAGGCCATCACGGCAACAGATGCCGTCTGAACCGACAGGTTGAAGATATTACGCGGGGTGATGAAGCGGCCGCCGGAGGCAATATCAAAGCCGATCCAGATAACCAGAAGCACAACGGCGAGCCCTACAAGGCGGCGGTCGACTTCCATCTTGGCAAGTAGTCTTGTCATGTAAAATGCTCGTCAGGCAGCGGGGCCGGTCGACAGGGTGCGGCCGGCCCCGGGGTTTAACAAGGTCGGAGGGAGGAAACCTGCCTAGTTACAGGCAGCGACCTTGCCGCTTTCAACCCCTTTGCAGACGACGTCCTTGGATACCCAGCCCGCGTCGATCACAAGATCAAGCTTGTTCTGGGTGATCGCCACCGGATCAAGGAAGTAGGACTTCATGGTGACACCGTTCGGGCTTTTCCAATCCTCGGTGCCTTCGACATCACCAAGTTTTGTACCCTTTGCCAGTTCAACGGCGATTTCAGCTGCGCGCTGTCCGAGAAGGCGGGCATCTTTCCAGACCGAAACCGTCTGGGTGCCAAGAGCGACACGGTTAAGTGCTGCGTGATCGCCATCCTGACCGGAAACCGGGATGCCCTGCATACCCTGTGCGGAAAGGGCAGCAACAACACCACCGGCGGTGCCGTCATTTGAGGCAACAACAGCATCGACCTTGTTGTCGGCAGCGGTCAGGAACTGTTCCATGTTGCGCTGGGCGATGGCTGGCTGCCAGCTATCGGTATAAGCTTCGCCGACGACCTTGATGTCGCCGCTATCGATAGCGGCCTGAAGGATTTCAAGCTGGCCTTCATGCAGGATATTGGCGTTCGGGTCGGTCGGTGCGCCTTTGATGAAGACGTAATTGCCTTTCGGCTGTTCGGCAAACACGGCTTCGGCCTGAAGACGGCCGACTTCCTTGTTGTTGAACGTAATGTAATAGGCGTTCGGGTCTTCGATCAGGCGGTCATAGCCAACCACCGGAATGCCTTCATTGATCGCCTGTGTGACTGCAGCGCCAATGGATGAGGAATCCTGTGCCAGAACGATAAGGGCATCTGCGCCACGCGAAATCAGACTTTCGATATCGGAAAGCTGTTTGGACGGCGAACTTTGGGCATCGGCACTGATATATTGTGCGCCAGCTGCTTCAAGCGCCTTCACAATGGCGGCTTCGTCGGTTTTCCAGCGTTCTTCTTGGAAGTTTGACCAACTGACACCAACGATCAGATCGTCGGCAAAGGCGTTGGCGGAAAACAGCACGGCACCGGCCAGTGCGACCGAGGAGAGGAGTTTTTTCATCTGTTTCTTCCCTGAATGATATGTGTCTTGCAGTGACATTTATTTTTGTTGTCGAAAAAATGTTGACGCCTTCGATCCGTCCTGTCAAATTTTTTTTAATGAACAAATTAAAAATCTCGCTTTTCAGGCTAAAATCCATCATTGAACCGCATGTTTAGTTGATTCTATGTGGATTTGAGTTGGTGCAGCGCAGCATTTAATTTGATAGTGAAAAATAAAAGATGAAAACAAGTCAGGGAACGTCATGACAGCGAGTTATCACGACATACAGGGCAAATCGGTTCTTGTGACCGGTGGCGCATCGGGCATCGGGGCGTCTATCGTCCGGGCTTTTTGTGTGCAGGGCGCGCGGGTCGGTTTTTTTGATATCGATGATGATGCTGCGGCAAAACTGTGTGCCGAAATCGAACGCGATCTGGATGTTCGTCCGTACTACATGTCACTTGATCTGCGCGATCAGGCCCGAATTCCCAAGGCAGTTACCGAAATGGCATCGAAAATCGGCGTGATTGATGTGCTGGTCAATAATGCCGCGCGTGATGATCGCCACAGCCCCGAAGAAACCGGGCCGGATGAATGGCGTGACAAGCTTGATGTCAATCTGTCACACCAGTTTTTCTGTTCGCGTGCCGTGGCAAAGGGCATGGCCGAGAAGGGCCGGGGCAGCATCATTAATTTCAGTTCGGTAAGTTATTTGATGGGGCTGCCCGATCTGGTCGGTTATGAAACGGCCAAAGCCGGTGTGGTTGGCATGACGCGCGCACTGGCGCGTGATTGGGGTGCTGATGGTATCCGGGTCAATACGGTCATTCCGGGCTGTATCATTACCCAGCGACAGCTTGACCTTTGGATCAGCCCGGAAGATGAAGAGCGCATTCAGTCCGAACAATGCATCAAGCGTCGACTTGTCGGGGATGATGTTGCACAGATGGTGCTTTTCCTCGCATCTGACGTGTCATCGGCATGTTCGTCACAAAGCTTTATCGTCGACGGCGGACTTGTCTGATAATCTACCCAAAACGAAGTAACGTTAAGCCATAATCGCCATTATTCCGCAGCCCCGATATCCCGCAGTCAGAGTCGATCATGCCCCACCAATCCCGATCCATCCCCAATGCCATTACCATTGATGAAAAAGCCAATCCCTATCGTGACTGTATTCAGGGGCTGGCCAATCAGCCGATTACGGTTGTCCGTCTTTTGCGTGATGCGGTGAATGAAAACCCGGTTGTTGCTAGCGATCGGAAATTTGCGGTGCCCGAAATCCGCGATGTGGTCGGGCGTTTAGTGGAAAACCGGCCACGCATTGCGATTATCGGCGGCGCACCGGATCATCCTGCGCATTTGCTGGATCGGCCACAGGCCTTGATGGCGGCCATTCGTATCTGGGAAATGGGCGGGGTGCCGTTCCTGTTTCATGTACCGGTAATCTGCGATGGCACGGCGCAAAACAATATCGGCCAAAGTTATTCGCTTGCGTCACGCAACCATACGGCTGCTGCCGTGAACATTACCTTTGAAGGCCACAGTTATCATGCGGCTTATGTGATTGCCGGGTGCGACAAATCACCCGCCGCCGTTGTGGCCGGTTTGGCGGCCGCCGATCAGGCGCGCAAGTATCGCGGCGATCAGGCCCCTGTCTGGGCGGTGTTTGCGCCGTCCCACGTTCTGAAGGGCGGGGAAATTCCCGATGGCACCCGCCGGTTGCTAGATAAAATTGCCGATGATGCAGATCTGGCCGGGCATGATGACCTTGGTTCGGATATTCGAGAAAACATGCGCTATATCCTGCAATGCACGTCTGACGAAGCCTTTGCCGGGTTGCTGGACCGGGCGCGGTTGCTGGGCATTATCGATGGCAAGATGGAACGCCGGGTTCTTGACGAGCTCGCCGGGGCGACCTGTGATTCCAAGGGCGGGATTTGCGCCTTTAACGGCACGGGCAATTCATCGCGCACCATGCTGGCAGCCTTTGGCCTGACACCGCCTGAACTGGAATTGCTTACCGATGTGCCGCCTTATGCGGCGGTGGCGGCCGGGATTGATGCGCTGTTTGGGGTATTCAACAAACCTGAATATGCGATCAGCAATCTGTTGAAACGCAACTTTGCCAATTTCGTTCGCATCCATAATGCCACGGGGTCAAGCAGCAACATGCTGCTGCATTTGCCCTTCATGATGCGCTATGCCGGGTTTGATGTGACGATTGATGATTATCAGGATGTGCGTCTTAAAACGCCGGTGCCGGAAATCTTCGCCCATAGCCTGACCGAAAACCGCGATACCTTTGTTCTGGCGCAGCAAATGGCCGAAGGCAAAAACCGCGGCATGGAAAGCATCTATCGCATTCTGGCCGATCTTGGTGTGGCGATGGATCTTGATGCGCCGACGGTTCTTGGCAGGACATGGGGGGAAAGGATTGCAAATCTTGAAAACCCCGTTGATCTGTCGCTGGGGGATAAATCGGTTATCCGGGCAACGCCGGTGCGCAAGCGGTCCGGTGTTGACGTTCTGACCGGCAGTTTCTTTGAGAATTGTACGGTCAAGACATCGGGTATGAGCGACCATCTGATCGAACATTTCGACGATCACGTTTTCATCGTGCGTTATTATGAAAACGAGCATGTCTGTAACGCTGATTTTGCCTCGCCCGATCTGGTGACGCGTTTGATTGAAACCGATGGCGTGGACGAAGACCTGATTGCTGCCGTGGTGCGGCGCAATGGTGGCAACCGGGTTGATATGGATGCACCAAAGGACATGCTGGCACAGGGGCATTTGTCCTTTGCCTTTGTCATTGGCGGGCAGGGGCCGGAAGCCTATGGCATGCCGGAAATGTTTTCACCGTCCCAGAACCTGCGCCATCATCGCATCCTTGAAGCATCAAGCATGCTGATCACCGATGGCCGTTATTCCGGCGTGACGAAGGGGGCGTGTATCGGCCATATGGTACCAGAGGCCTTCGTTGGTGGCGGCATCGGTCATCTGCGCGACGGGGATGTGCTGCGTCTTGATCTGACGAAAAATACACTGGATTGGCTGGATCGCGATGCGTTTCTTGCGGGGACGGAAACGGCCGGAAGCCCGATTGATCTGGCGGATCGTGCACCGTTATTTGCTGAACGGCAAAAGCGCATGATCGCACGTCAATACGATATCGCAGCCAGCAACGTGATGGATCATGTATCTAACGCGGCACGCGGGATCGTACCGGGTGTGGTGGATCGTCGTGCGGTTAATCCGTGGCGAAACTGATCTGAGGGACAGGGATTTCTGCCACGCCCTTGCGAAATCAGTATGATCCAATACCTCATCAGGGAAACAACCGGCGTCGCCGGAAAATCCGATATCGACAAGGAGGACCATCATGACCAGCAAGCTGACCGTGCAGACGCCGGACGGAAATTTCGATGCCTATGTCGCCATGCCGGCCAAATTACCGGCACCGGTGGTGGTGATTATTCAGGAAATCTTTGGCGTGAATGCCGTCATGCGCGGCATTGCCGATGACTATGCCAAGCAGGGCTATATCGCGGTTTGTCCTGATCTCTTCTGGCGGATCGAGCCCGGGATCGAAATCACCGACAAGACCGAAGAAGAATGGAAACAGGCATTTGGCTATTATCAGGCATTTAATGTCGATAAGGGTGTCGAGGATATTGCGGCAACCCTGACGGCAGCACGCAAGATTGATGGTGCAAATGGCAAGGCCGGTGTTGTCGGTTTCTGCCTTGGCGGGCTTTTGACCTTCCTGTCGGCCACGCGAACTGATGGCGATGCCTTTGCCGTCTATTATGGTGGCGGCATGAACAATTATGTCGGCGAAGCCGGGAAGATCAAACAGCCGGTGATCATTCACCTTGCCGGGAATGATGAATATATCCCTGCCGATGCGCAGGCCGTTATCAAGGATGCGCTTGATGACCATCCGTTGACCGAGCTTCATTTCTATCCCGGTCGCGATCATGCGTTTGCGCGCAAGGGCGGGGCGCATTACGACGAGAAGGATGCAGAAACCGCCAATGCACGGACGGCCGAGTTTTTTCAGGAAAACCTTGCGTGATCGTCACAACGTGATCCCAACAAGGGCCGCAAATCTGCGGCCCTTTTAATTTACAAGATCAATGATCCTTACTGGACCCATGATCGGTTTATTTGTATGAGGAATACAAATAAACCGATCATGGGAGGAATATTAAATGAAACTTCTGCGTTTTGGGGCTGCCGGTGCGGAAAAGCCCGGGCTTCTAGATCCGGATGGTGTAATCCGCGATCTTTCGTCGGTGATCGAGGATTACAATCCCGAGACCATTTCCGATGCGACCTTTACCAAAATCGCAGCCCTTGATCCCAAAAAACTTCCGGCAGTTTCCGGCAATCCGCGAATTGGTGCCTGTGTTGCCAAACCAGGCAAGTTCATTTGCATCGGTTTGAACTATTCCGATCATGCCGCCGAGGCGGGCATGCAGGTGCCGCCCGAGCCGATCATCTTTTTCAAGGCAACGTCGGCAGTTTGCGGCCCGAATGATGATGTCGAAATCCCGCGTGGGTCGGAAAAATCTGACTGGGAGGTTGAGCTGGGCATCGTGATCGGCAAGCAAGCCAAATACGTGACCGAGGCGGAGGCGCTTGGTCATGTTGCCGGTTATTGCGTGGTCAATGATGTGTCCGAACGTGCGTTTCAGCTTGAACATGCCGGACAATGGGTAAAGGGCAAAAGCCACGATACTTTCGGCCCGATTGGCCCGTGGCTTGTGACACGGGACGAGGTTGCCGATCCGCAGAACCTGCGTCTGTGGCTGGAACTGAACGGCGAACGTGTTCAGAATGGCAGTACAGCAACTATGGTTTACGGCGTTGCCTATCTGATCAGCTATCTGTCGAAATTCATGACCCTGCAGCCGGGCGACATCATCACGACTGGTACCCCGCCCGGTGTCGGTATGGGCATGACGCCGCAGCGTTTCCTGAAACCCGGCGATGTCATGGAGCTTGGCGTCGAAGGGCTGGGAAGCCAGCGTCAGAAAACCGTTCAGGCCTGATGAGGCTTGTGAGCAAAATGAAAAGCCCCGCTGCGTATGTTGCGGGGCTTTTTTTATGAATCAGCCTGCTGCCATGGCATCAAGTTCCTGTCGGTGGGCATGAAGCTTGTGGAAAATGGCATAGCGCCTATCGTGGGCGTCCTTTGAGGTTTGGTCCGGGGCGTGGATGGTTTCCTTGCCAGCCATCCGGCGCGATGCAAGGGCAAGACCGCCTTCGGGATCAAGGGCCGCCGCACCCAGCATCGCGGATCCCAGCAGGACCGGTTCGGCACAGTCGGACATCACGACATTGCAGCCGGTGACGTCGGCATAAAGTTTGATCAGAACCGGGCTTGCAGTGTGTCCGCCGCTTAGATGGATATGTTTGATCTCATAGCCCGTTGCGTTCAGGGCATCAATGATATGGCGCGTGCCATAGGCAATCGCGCAGGCGGTTGCCCAGTAAAGGTCAAGGAAGCTCTCCTCGCTTTGATCAAGGCTGAGACCTGAAATCACGCCGAGTGCTTCTGAGTCGGCAAGTGGCGACCGATTGCCATGAAAATCGGGCAGAACATGCAGTCGGGGCGCAAGATCGGGTGTTCCCATCATCCGGGGCATAAGCTTTTCCCCTGCAAGCTTGTGCGCATCACGGCCCATGTTGTGCGAAAACGGATGCATGGCCACGATATGATCAAGCAGCGCGCCGGTTGCAGACTGACCGCCCTCGTTTAACCAAAGACCCGGCGCAATCGCCCCGAAATAGGGGCCCCAGACACCTTTAATGAAACGCGGTTCGGAGGATAGAGCCATATGGCAAGTGGATGTTCCGGCAATCATGGCAAAGCGTTCATCAAGATTGCCATCCAGATATTCGCCAAGTGTGCCAAGGGCCCCGGCATGGGCATCAATCAAGCCTGCCCCCACGACGCAATCGGTGGTCAGGCCGAGTTCGGCGGCCCCCTGATCTGACAGATTGCCGATCAGATCGCCAACACCCAATGCCTTGCGGTTAATTCCGGCCTTGCCGGGGAAATCATCAAGGCCGATCTGATCAAGAAACGCGCGATCCCACGGATCATCCTGATGCGCCAAATAGGTCCATTTACAGGTGATTGTGCAGCAGGACCGGTCGTCACTGCCGGTTGCGCGGAAAGACAGGAAATCGGCAAGGTCATATGCCGCGCCCATTTTGTCCCAGTTCTGACGATGATGGCGTTTCAGCCACATCAGTTTGGGCAATTCCATTTCGGGGGACATGGTGCCGCCGATATATTCTAGCACCTTGGTGCCGGTTTTGGTGCATTCTTCGGCTTCGCGGATGGCACGGTGATCCATCCAGACAATAACATCCCAGTTATCCGCACCACCCGGTGTTACGCCAAGCGGACGGTTATCAGTATCGCGGATCACGAGCGAACAGGTGGCATCAAATCCGATGGCTGCGACCTGATCGGCGGCAATATTTGATTTTGCCAGCGCGTCGCGAACCGACTGGCAAACCGATTGCCAGATATTTTCCGAGTCCTGTTCGACAAAATCAGGTTTTGGCTTGTTCATGGCGATGGCATGGGCGGCGCTGCCAAGCAACTTTCCATCGACGCTAAACACGCCAGCGCGTGCGCTTCCGGTGCCAACATCCACGCCGATGATGAACTTATCTGTAGGGCTCATTTGATCTTCCTCCCGCGGGGCCGATTGGTAGTGTGATGCGTTTTGAGCGCAAATCCGACCCTGATTTCAAGCGATTTCCGCGTATCTTTTTGTCCGCAATAAATTTACATGACGTGCAATTGAGCAAAAGTGCATCATTTGGTCAAATGCTCATTTTGGTTGACTGTGATATTCGCATTTGTATAGGCTTTTGTCATCAAACCCAATGAAGCCAGGTTCAACATGGCCCCCCGAAATGTCCAAGATAACGTCCGTAACCGGACACTGGCACCGATCATGACCGGCAAGGGTGTCGTTCTTTTTGATTGTGACGGTGTCCTGGTCGACAGCGAACCGATCTCCTTGGCAACACTTGTCGATGTGCTTGATCATTACGGTGCACCGCTAAGTCTAGCAGAAGTTGCAGCACGCTTTACCGGGCGATCAAGTGCCGCCCCGATCGAACATATCCGCCTTGAAACCGGACGTGACATCGCCCTCGAATTCAAGCCGTTCTTTTATGAGCGTCTGTTTGCCCGTTACGACGTTGAACTTCGGAAAACAGACGCAATCGATACGGTCCTTGCCGCGCTTAAAAAACGCAAGATCGCGTTTTGCATTTCATCAAGCAGTTCGGTGCAGCGGCTTGAACGGACAATGAACGTGACGGGACTGGGCCATTGGTTCGGAACCGATATTTACAGTGCCGATTTCGTCCTTAACGGTAAACCAGCACCGGATCTGTTTTTATATGCCGCTGATAAAATGGGGTTTCGTCCGGATCAGGCAATCGTGATCGAGGATTCTATTGCCGGGGTGAAGGCCGCCGTGGCAGCAGGCATGACCTGCATCGGTTATATCGGGGGCGGGCATTATGCCGGGCAGCGCGAAGATGCATCGACCCGGCTTTATGACGCCGGGGCCGATATTGTTTTCGATGACATGCGTGATATCGTCACCCTGATCAAGCAGAGCTAGAGTCTGCCTAGCGCTGCCGCAGCAGGCTTTGGTAGCGGGCCTGACTCTGGCTGAGATGTTCGCGCATTGCGGTGCGGGCCGTTTCGGCATCACGCGATGCAATCGCATCAAAGATGCGATGATGTTCGGCCAGAATTTTCTGCATATAGTTTTTCTGGTCTTCGACCTCGGGAGGGCGGCGGCGTAATTGCGCGCGCGGGATGGTCTTATCGCCCAGATGTTCGAGAAACTCGACATAACGCCGGTTATTGGTCGCATCGGCAATCGCGCGATGGAACTCGAAATCGGCCTTTTCGGTCGGATTGCCGCGTTCAAAGCAGTCGGTCATTTCCTGCAGGGCTTCGTATATTTTGGCCTGCTGGGCGGCAGAGCTTCGTGCGCAGGCAAGACCGGCTGCCTCGATCTCGACTGCCATGCGCAGTTCAAGAATTTCCAGGACATCGGAAATCTGCGCGGAATCGACGGCAAAGATCGTGCTGCCTAGTTTGCGCGGATTGGGAGCCAGCACAAACACGCCTGCTCCTTGGCGCGGTTCGAGCAGACCATCGGCCTTAAGGGCCGCAATGGCTTCGCGGACCACCGTGCGGCTGACGCCGAACTGTTCGGTCAAAACCGGCTCGGTTGGAAGTTTGCTGCCGGGCGTGCGCATGCCGCTTTCAATTTCGTGACGCAGGCTTGCAATGACCTTTTCGGTCAGCGAAACTTTTCGTGGCGCGTTCTGCGCGGAGTTGTTGCTCATTTTCTTGCTCTGCAAATCCGCTATGATCGGAACCAGATGTTAATAATGATGAATTTAACATCCTGAAATAGTCCTACGATGTTGGTGACGGAAAGTCATCATATGATTTTGATATAGTGATGGGGCGACGACAATGGCCAAATCGGCCGAACCGGAATATCGCTGGAACAGTGGTCCGTTCAGGGTCGGAATTGTCCCGCGGGGCGGGGCCATTTCGCGGATCGACTGGGTGCGTCCCGACGGTAACGGGGTGGTAAACCTGTTGCGTCCGGTTGACGATTATTCCCCGGCATCGGGCAATCCTTCGCACCTTGGATGTTTTCCGATGGTACCCTTTGCCAACCGGCTGGGTTATGCCCAGTTCGAATTCGATGGCAAAACCATCAATGTTCCGGCAAATCGGGCACCGGACCCGCATGCCATTCACGGATTTGGTATTTCAAGTATCTGGGATATCGAACGTCCAACGGTTGATACCATCCGGTTCAATCACAAACATGATGATCCGCTGACCGGTTTTTGTTATGTCGCCTGGCAGCAGATCAAGGTCGCAAACGATACTATTTCAATCGAAATCGGTGTGCGTCATCTTGGCAAGGATCCGATGCCATACGGGATCGGGTTGCATCCATGGTTCCCCGGAGGCGAAAGTGCATGGGTACAGTTTGTTGCGACCGACTGTTTCGGAACCGACGAAGGCAAGTTACCCACAACGCGCACGGTGATCGATCTTGGTCGCGATTTTGCCGATGGAAAAATGATCCGCCATCACAAGGGGCTTGATATTCATTATATCGGCTGGAACAAACAGGCGGAAATGGTCTGGGCAGACCGGCAGTTAAGCCTGCTTCTGGAAGCCAGTGACACTTTGTCGAATCTGCAATTCTATATCCCGGAAAACGGTCAGACATTCTGTGTCGAGCCGGTGTCGCATGTACCAAACGTCCATAACCGTCCTGAATTCAAGGAATTCGGCGATGTCAGGGTGCTTGGCTATAATGATACGCTTTCTGGCGTCATGACCCTGACACCAGGCCTTTTGAGCGGATCGGATAATAGCCTTGTCGATGATCACGAGGAATTGGTCGGCAGGCGGGATTATTCACTGGTCGACTGATTGCTTCCCCTTTACCCCCTCAGAATTTGCCGATAAAACTTACAAGTAAGAATGACAAGATGACAAGTTGACGGGGATTGGGGAAATGACCGGCTTGCAACTTAAAATCCAGAAGCGTGAAAAACTTGCGGATCAGCTTTACGGGCAGATACTTGAGCAGATTGTATCGGGCAATCTGTCCGAAGGGGCCAAGCTGCCCTCTGAAAATGAAATATGTGCATCCTTTGGTGTGTCGCGACCCGTGGTACGCGAAGCCCTGCGCAAATTGCAGTCTGACGGGTTGGTATATGCCCGACAGGGAGTTGGATCATTCGTCAAGAAACGACCACCACAAGGGTTGATCGAGTTTGGCGGGATCAATGATGTGGCCGGGTTACTGCGCTGTTTTGAAGCCCGCATTGCGATCGAGGGGGCAACCGCGCGCATGGCCGCCGAACGCGCCACACTGCGTCATCATCGCGACATCGAACGTGCGCTTAAGATGCTTGAAGAAGGTATTGCAGCCGGTGATATAGCCGATCAGGCGGATTTTGAATTCCACATGTCAATCGCACGCGCCAGCGGCAATGATATCTTTGTCACCATGTTGACGTCCCTACATGGCGTGATTGCCAAAACCATGAATGTCGCCTTGAACATCACGCGCACCGGATCGGCCGAACGGGTAAAAAAGGTTCTTTTGGAACATCGTCAGATTTATGATGCGATTCGTGGGCAGGACGGCGAGAGCGCGGAATTGCTAATGCGCTATCACCTGCATCAAGCCCGCCAGCGGGTAACCGACCATGCGCGTGATATGTAACGTCGCGACTTCCACGCACAGAACATCCTGTAAAGTTTCCACGCAAATTTGTTGACAAGTTGCCCCGAGCGCCTGCACACAAGTCGTATGACGAATTGCGTCGGAAAGAATACAGGAACGGATCATGTCAGGTGATATTTCAGCCGTACAACAGCCCCGCATTCTGCTGGAGGAACGGTTTGAACTGGGCGAATGCCCGAACTGGGACGGCGACAATAACCGCCTTTACTGGGCCGATATCATTGGTCAGAAAATCCATGCGCTTGATATTGAAACCGGGCAGCGCCATAGCTGGTCATTCGAGAGCGAAGTCGGCTGTTTCGGTCTGACCGATCAGGGGCGTCTGGTCGTGGCGCTGAAAAGTGATATTATCCTGTTTGATCCAAAAACCGGGGTGCGCGAAAAGCTTGCCGCGGTCGATGGTGATAATGACATGAGCCGCACTAATGACGGCAAAATCGGCCCGGACGGGGCATTCTGGGTCGGCACCATGGACCAGAATGCCGACAAGCAGCCGGTGGCATCGCTGTATCGCGTTACCGGATCAGGGGAAGTCGAACACAAGGCCGGCGGGATCAAGATTTCCAACGGTCTGGCATGGTCGCCCGATGGTCGCATTATGTATCATTCGGATTCTCGTGGGCCTTGGGTCAATCGCTGGGATTTTGATGCCAAGACCGGCGCGATCAGTAATTGTCAGCGTTTCCTTGATCTTAACGACACGGTCGGACGCCCGGATGGTGCGGCGGTTGATATGGAAGGCTGTTATTGGAGTGCGGGTGTTTCGGCGGGCAAACTGAACCGGTTTTCCCCTGATGGTACCTTGTTGCTATCAATTGATATGCCGATGCCAAATCCGACCATGCCGTGCTTTGGCGGGGTGGACATGAAAACGCTTTATGTCACCAGTCACATGGAAAACTACCCGGCCGAAAAACGTGCCGAATTCCCGGATGCAGGCAAACTTGTCATGCTGCGTGTCGATGTCGCGGGGGTGTCGGTCAACCGGTTCTGCGAAGATGTATAGATACTGAAAACAAAAGGGCCATGCGGTTTGCAGCGCAAGGCCCCTTTGCCATTTTCTGTACGTTTTTAGGCGGTTTTGATTTCGGCGCGCACGGTGCCGACACCTTCAAAAATCGCTTCGATACGGCCATGTTTGGTCAAGGTCGGCGGGGCGCAGGCCCCGGTGGTGATGACATCGCCTGCTTTTAAGTTCTGACCGCGTTTGGCGAGGAACCGCACCAGATAGGCCAATCCGCCAAACGGATCAGGCCATGCGGCGGGGTCGCTGTTTTGCGCTAGAACCTTGTCATCGGACCGCGTTTCTACCGGCCCATTCAGAAACGCCATATCGCGCCAATCGGCAATTTCCGGGCCAAGCACCAGATAGCCGGTGGAATTCAAATCGGCCAATGTCGAGACCGGTCCCTGTTTTTTGGTAAATCTGCGATCTGCGATCTCTATCGCCAGATGCACGCTTTTGATGTGATCAAGGATCGCTTTGGCGGTAGCATTGGCAGCAGGAGTGCTAGCCATGACCACGGCAATCTCGGCCTCGATATTCGGGAAATGGACATCATTTGTGGTGATGGTGGCTCCGTCGGCGATAATCCGGCCATCAAGCAGCGGCCCGATCAACGGCCCATCAAGCCCAAGCCCCGCCTGTGCAGCACGTGTTGCCACCGAGAGCTTCCAGCCGGTTTGTTTCGCACCTGTCAGGGCAAGGGTTGCCTGCTGAACCTTGTATGCTGTTTCGAAGTCGGTCGGGTTGGCACCGTCGGGCAAGGGATCAATCAGGATGTTTTGGGTGAAAGCATCGGCCAGAATTCGGCTTGCCTTGGTGATGTCGGTCATTCCCTGTGCCTATCCTTCTGTTTTTAGGGTGTTTTTCGTGGCGCTATCAGCAGTCTAGCGGTGCATTTGCATGAAGTCATCATATCAATTTCCGAGAGTCGTCTCTTTTTGATTTAGGTTGCGTTTGTGTGATGATTTTCGACAAAGGCGACAACGGTGAATAATCCCGGAAAGTGGCGGTTTTACACCCATACTAAAGTTGATAAGTAATATGATTGACACAATGATATGATGAATTTATAGAATCATCATAGGTTATGTCGCTAGCTTGTGAATTGAAGGACGCTTTATGCATTATCAGGATCTGAAAACGGCAATTGGTGCTGGTCTTCTGTCTTTCCCGGTCACTCCGTTCAGGGCGGATGGTTCTCTGGATATGAACACCTACCGTACGCATGTTGCCTGGTTGGCCCAGTATCCGGCAGCGGCACTGTTTGCGGCTGGTGGTACGGGGGAATTTTTCTCGCTAACCCCGGCGGAAGTTGTTGAAACCGTCCGTGTTGCGAAAGAAGTTGCTGGCGATACCCCGATCATTGCCGGGTGCGGTTACGGGACAGCCATGGCAGTCGAACTGGCGCGCGAATGCGAGAAAGCCGGTGCGGATGGCCTGCTTTTGCTGCCGCAATATCTGGTTGGTGCCAAGCAGGAAGGCATGTATGAGCGCGTCAAGGCGGTCTGCAATGCGGTCAAGATTGGTGTGATCGTTTACAACCGCGACAATGCGATCCTGTCGGCTGAAACGCTTTCCAAATTGTGTGATGAATGCCCGAACCTTGTCGGTTTCAAGGATGGTCACGGCGATATCGAACTGGTAACGCGCGTTTGTGTTACAATGGGGGATCGTCTTTCCTATATCGGTGGCATGCCGACGGCCGAAGTTTTTGCCAAGGCTTATAAGGCTGCAGGCGTTACGACCTATTCGTCGGCAATATTCAACTTTCTGCCCAAGCAGGCGCTGGAATTCTATGACGCGCTGAAAACTGATGACGATGCGACGATGAACCGCATCCTGACCGATTTCTTCTATCCGTATCTTGCGGTGCGTGATCGCGGCACGGGTTATGCCGTGTCGATCGTCAAGGCAGGCATGCGCGTAATCGGTCGTGATACCGGCCCGGTTCGCAGCCCGCTTACCGATCTGAGCGGTGAAGAACATGACATGCTGGCTGAAGTTATCCGCAACGCCTTTGGCGAGGACGCACTGAAAGTTGCCTAAGCTTGACGACCCCGGCAGGTGGCTTCTGCCGGGACTACATCTGCGACGCTGCAAAAGCAAATGGCGCGCAAAATTCGGTTGTCAGAAAAACCATTACTTGTTGTTACAAGTAACAAGATGTAAGGTTTTCTGACAACAACTGGTCCCATCAGGGAAAACAAGACTTTAACGTTAAACGACATAAAGTCACGGGAGGAATATCGATGAACAAGTTTATGAAAACCACGACGCTGACACTTGCCGCAGCGGCAATGTCGGTCGCCTTTGTTGCCGGTGCGCAAGCAAGTGAATGGCGCGGCTGGAATATCCATCCGGCAGACTATCCTGTTTCGACCGGGATGGAAGAATTCGCCCGCCTGATCAATGAAAAATCCGTTGGAAACCTTGAAGCCAAGGTTTATCACGGCGGCGTTCTGGGCGATCAGCCCGATGCCATCCAGCAGGTTCGCCTTGGCGGTCTGGACTGGGCTGTTTTCAACCTTGGTCCGTTGGGTGAAGTCGCACCCGAAGCCAACGTTGTTTCGCTGCCTTTCATCTTTAAAAACGTCGATGCCATGCATGACGTCATGGATGGTCCCGCCGGTCAGCAGATCGCAGACGGCCTTGCAAGTGCGGGCCTTCAGGCACTTGGCTGGTACGACTCAGGTGCGCGTTCCTTCTATAACACCAAGCACCCGATCAACACGCCAGAAGACCTCAAGGGGCTTAAATTCCGCGTGATGAGCAACGATCTGTATGTGCAGATGGTTGGTGCCCTTGGCGGTAATGCAACCCCGATGCCGTATGGCGAAGTTTACCAGTCGCTGAAAACCGGTGTGATCGACGGTGCGGAAAATAACTATCCGTCTTATGACAGCTCGGGCCATTTCGAAGCGGCGAAATACTATTCCGTGACCCAGCACCTGATCCTTCCGGAATGCCTGTGCGTCAACAAGGCGCTTTATGACGGTCTGTCGGATGACGAAAAGAAAATCCTTCAGGAAGCAGCCGATGAGTCGGTCAAGGTTCAGCGCGCTGCCTGGGCAGAACGTGCAGAACAGTCCAAAGAGAAAGTTGTTGCTGCCGGTATCGAAGTGAACGAAATCGCGGATAAGGCAGCGTTCCAGGATGCGATGAAGCCTGTCTATGACAACTTCATCAAAGCCAACCCGGATCTGGCCGATCTGGTCAAGGCGATCCAGGACGCCCAGAAATAATTGATCAAGCCATGGAAGGGCGGCGACATTCTCGCCGCCCTTCTTTACGCTTGTATCCAGTTTTTTTCGTTAATCCATTTCTGGCGGCGTGCGAATGTTTTCTCAACTCACCGGGATGCTTGACCGTTTGGGTGGCAGACTTGCCAAAATCCTTAATCTGATCGGCGGAATTGCGCTGGTGGCGCTTATTCCTGCCTTCGCCTGGCTGGTTTTCGGGCGCTATGTGCTCAATGAAACCCCAACCTGGGTCGAGCAGCTTTCTCTGATCCTGATCGTTCTGATCACCTTTCCGGTTGCGGCCGCCTGTATCCGCGACAATAGCCATCTTTCGGTATCGTTTTTCCGCGATGCATTGCCGCCCAAGGCGGCGGCGGTCATGGCCCTGATCAGCTATGCCGCAATGGTGGTGTTTGGCTATTACATGTTTATCGGTGGGTATGATCTTGTTGTCTTTAACTGGGCCAAGAAAATGCCGATCATTCACATCCCCGATGGCATGCGGTCGATCCCGATGATGGTTTGCGGGGCAGGCATCACTTTTTACAGCGTTGTACATATCCTTAAAATCCTCAGTGGCTGGAACACCATCGCACAAAGCCGCTTTTACAGTGACGAATTGCTTGATAAGGACACCGAATAAATGGGCATGACCATTCTTTTGGGCCTGTTTGCCATTGCTATTGTCATTGGTATGCCCGTTGCCCTTGCGCTTGGCGTTGCAGCCCTTGCGACTTTCTTCTTCGAAGGTCTGCCAACCCTGATCGCATTTCAGCGCATCGGTTCGGGGATCAGTGCCTTTTCGCTTCTGGCCATTCCGTTCTTTATCTTTGCCGGTGAACTGATGCTGCATGGTGGGATCGCCAACCGGCTGGTGCAGTTCGCAACCGCCCTTGTAGGCAGCCGCCGTGGCGGACTTGGCATTGTGAACGTATTTTCATCGATGCTGTTTGGCGGCATTTCCGGGTCTGCTGTTGCCGATACCTCCGCGCTTGGCTCGATCCTTATTCCGGTGATGAAAAAGGAAGGCTACCGTGCGGATTATGCGGTCAACGTCACGGTGACCTCGTCGATTGCGGGTATCATGATCCCGCCCAGCCATAACATGATCCTGTATGCTGTCGCGGCCGGTGGCGGGATTTCGATTTCCAAGCTGTTCATGGCCGGTCTGGTGCCGGGCATCATCATGTGTCTGTTGCTTGGGCTTGCCACGTGGCTGGTGGCGATAAAACACGGTTACCCGTCGGTTCCGTTTCCGGGATGGCGCGTTGTCGGGGTTACGGCCATTCGTGCCATTCCCGGATTTTTCACGGCGGTCATTATTGTCGGTGGTGTTCTGAGCGGTATCTTCACCGTGACAGAATCCGGCGCGATTGGTGTGGCTTATGCGTTGATCATTACCGGGATTGTTTATCGCGAACTCAATTGGGCGGGCTTTGTTGCTGCGGTCAAGCAATCGGCCAAAACGACGGCTCTTGTCATGTTGCTGGTCGGGTGTGCATCGGCCTATGGTTATATGCTGGCCTTCTATCAGGTGCCCGATGCACTGGCCCATGCGATTACATCGATCACCGATAATCCGATCATGGTTCTGTTGCTGATCAATCTTATGTTGCTGGTGGCCGGCATGATCATGGATATGGCGGCATTGATCCTGATCTGCACGCCTATCTTCCTGCCGCTGGCGACCCAGTTTGGCATGGATCCGATCCAGTTCGGCATGGTGCTGATGATGAATTTGGGCCTTGGCCTTTGTACGCCGCCGGTGGGTTCCTGCCTGTTTGTCGGTTGTGCGATTGGCGGGGTGAAGATCGAGAAGGCCGTCATGACGATCTGGCCGTTCTATCTGGCGATCCTGACGGCGCTTATGCTGACAACCTATGTGCCTGCGATTTCGCTGACGTTGCCGAACCTTGTGTTTGGTGGTGGCTGATCGTGGGGCGAGATGACTTCAAAGAGGAAGACAATGAAACGTTTGCTGATTACCGGTGCTGCCGGCAACCTTGGGAAAATCCTGCGCGAGGGGCTGAAAGGCTATGCCGATGTGCTGCGCCTTTCGGATATCGCGCCGATGGATCCGGCTGGTCCGGGCGAGGAAGTCGTACCGTGCGATCTTTCGGATCGTTCGGCTGTCCATGAATTGACCAAGGATTGTGACGGGATCATTCATCTGGGTGGGATTTCGGTCGAAGCCGCGTTTGATGACCTGCTGCAGGCCAATTTCCTTGGCACCTATAACCTCTATGAAGGTGCCCGCAAAAACGGCAAGCCACGCATCCTGTTTGCCAGTTCGAACCACGCCATCGGGTTCCACAAGCGCACGACCAAGCTTGATGACAAATCCGAACTACGCCCTGACAGTCTGTATGGCGTCATCAAATGCTATGGCGAGGCCTTGGCGAGTTACTATTTCGACAAGTTCGATGTTGAAACCGTCTCGCTTCGTATCGGGTCATGTTTTGAAAAGCCGCGCGATCGCCGGATGTTGTCGACCTGGATGAGCCCGCGTGACTTCATTTCCCTGATGAAGGCAGTGTTTGATGCACCGATGACCGGCCATCTGGTGATGTATGGGGTTTCGAACAACCGCACCAAATGGTGGAGCAACGATCATGCCGAACTGATCGGCTGGCAGCCGCAGGATAGTTCCGAGATCTTCCGTGAAGAAATCGAGGCAGCCTTCCCGGTCGAAGACCGTCACGACCCGGCTGTGATCTATCAGGGCGGTGGTTTTGCTGCCAAAGGTCACTTTGAAGACTGATCAAATCAACGCTCACTTCACAGTCAAAGGTCTGCGCAAGCGGGCCTTTTGCTTTTGGGATTGACCCTGAAACCGTGCGCTGTATAAATATTGATGAAAATGATAACCGTTATCATTATTAATTAAATCGGTGAGAGACATGACGGTCAGGGACCGTTTCTGGGATGGGATATATCAACAATACCACGGGCGCCTGTTGCGTCAGGTGCAGAAATATCTGCCCACTGGCGAAGAAAGCCATGATGTGTTGCAAGACCTTTATATCCAACTTCGCAAACGTGCGGTCGACCCGCGCGACGTTGACAACCCGCCTGCCTATCTGATGCGTATGGCAACCAATCTGGCGATTGATACGCTGCGCCGTCGCAATCGAAATCCGCTTGATTTTACCGATCCCGCCGACCTTGCCGATATACCCGATGCAATCGGGGGTAGCGTGACTCCAGAACAAATCAGCGCAGACCGGCAACGTATCGCCATTGTCGGTCGGGCGATTGATGGATTGCCGCCGCGCTGCCGGGATGCTTTCCTGCTGTGCAAGCGCGACCATCTCAGCCCGGCGGAAGCCGCAGAAGCCCTTGGCATCAGTCGCAATATGGTCGAAAAACACTTGCGCCATGCCCTTAAACATTGTCGAACGGTGCTGGCGCGATATGCAAACTGAATATCCTCTTTGTGCGTTGCCATTCGTCTTTTACATATCAAGCTATTCGATCAATTGCCGGGTCCCGCCATTGCCATGACAGAGTTTCGCTATCCCGACGACTGCCAAAGCAATGAAGACATTGCCGATTTTTGGGCAATCCGCCTTGACCAGGGGGATCTGGATCGACGTGAGCAGACGGCTTTTGAAAACTGGCAGGCTGAAAATTCTGGCAATGTGCGGCTTTTGATGCGGGCACGCCAGACATGGCGCAGCATGGAAATGGCCGTAACGGATAGTCCGGGACCAGCGCAGGAAAATACTGAAAGACAACCCGTCGATCTTGACGGCATTCGCGCCGATCTTGAACGCCTTGGCGCACTTGAAGGCGGGCAGGGGCGATTGCCGGGAATGCGATCCGGCAAACGCCGGTTTCGGCCGAAGCTGGCGGCAGCTATCGGATTGGTCCTCGTCGGCCTGTTTGTGCTGGGCGGGCTTCGTCGCGATCCGGATCTGATCGCGGCGAACGATGTCAGTGCGGTTCGCGAAATTCACGAACTGACAGATGGTTCACGGGTCTGGATGGAACCGGGAACACGGCTTGCGGTCAGATATGATGATACCGGGCGCGATATTACGGTTCTTGAAGGTGGCATTTATATTGAAGTTGCTCCTGACAAATTCCGGCCTTTACGGGTTCGTCTGAATGATATTACCGCCCAGGCCGTCGGCACCGCCTTTGTGGCTTCGAAATGGGGGGGGCTCGCCCGGGTGGAAGTCAGCGAAGGTTTGGTCGATCTGCGTCAGAGTGACGGCAACATACGTTTGGCGCAGCTTTCCGCCGGGCGTGCCGCGTGGCAGGTGCCAACGGGTGACATGCGTTATGGCACGCGCGATGTGGATCGCATTGCCGGATGGCGGACTGGTCGTTGGATGGTTAACGAGATGTCGCTTGAGGAATTGATCGCACGGATTTCGCCGCTTTTGCCGGGGCAGAACTTTATCCTTGATCCGCGTATGGGCGATATTTTCGTTACCGGCAATTTCGATCTGGCAAAATCCGACAGTGCGATGAATGCTCTGATGGCAGCCTATGACCTTGAAAATAAAGCCTATCCGGGTGGTTTTCACCTGATTTCAAAAAAATAAACAAAATGACCTCCTCATTCCCGCGAGCCATTCGTCATGAGGGTAATAGTGATTTGCATTATTATCTTTCAGATATGGGGGGAATGATCTTGAAACACGAACAAAGCGCGATGATGCACCTGCTTGGAACAAGCGCACTTGTGTCTGTCCTGATGATCTGCAGTACCGGAATGGTGCAGGCACAGGACGCTAATACGGTCCATACAATCCGCATTGAAACGCAAGGTCTTCGCGCGGCACTTGATCAACTGGCGACCGAGTTTGGTTTGCAACTGATTGTGCAGGGCGATCTTGCTGGGATGGTTGCAACGCCGTTTGCAGGGGATGTAACTGCGACGGAAGCATTGCAAACCCTGCTAACAGGTAGCGGGTATGATTTTGAGTTTATCGGGGCTGACAGCGTAAAAATCATTCCGGCGGCAAAGTCGGATAGTGGCGAGATCATCCTGCAGGATATTGTGGTTTCGGCAAGTCGTTCGAAACGCTCAATAAAAAGCATGTCTCCGTCAGTCGTGGTAATTGGTCGCGACCAGATCGAGGCGCAACTCGCAAAGTCCAACAGTCTTTCGACCCTTTTACGGGATGCTGTTCCCGGCTTTATGTTCGATGCGCAAACCCTGACCAGCAGCACGGAAACTTTCCGAGGACGCGACATACAGGTGCTTGTTGACGGGATTGGTCGCAATACGCCGCTACGTAATTCCAGCCGCATTCTGTCTATGATTGATCCGGAACTGATCGAAAGCATCGAAGTTATTCCGGGTTCAAGCGCCCTGAACGGAGAGGGAGCAACCGGGGCGACGATTAATATCGTAACCAAGACCGGGACACCGGGGGAGATCATCTTTGTTGTCGATACCCATGTAAAAGCATTCACTCAGGATATCGGTGACAGCCTTGCGCCGTCGCTTACTCTTTCCGGCAGCGGTGGCGTGGGGAAATTCGACTATGCCGCAAGTGTTACCGGATCAACATCCGAAAACCAGTATAGCGGCTATGGGAAACAAATGCCGTCCGACCCGATGATGGGGCAGGGTAGTTTTGACAATGCCGAGAATCTGAACCTTTTTGGCAAGGTCGGCTACAGTTTCGTTGATGGGCATCGGGTTTCGTTTTCTACTGAAGTCGTACGTTTCAGCCAGAAACCGGATTATTATCCTGATGTGCGGGCAGATCCTGCTGCACCAAATTTCTCTGCACCTTATGACGGGCAGCCGCTTGAGGATGAAAGCGAATATTTTACTGCGGGCTACGAATTCGACTTCGGTGCATTGGGGCAGGGTGATCTTAAGCTGTTTTACAATGATACGTACAAGCAGGCTTCTCGTGCGCAATATGATGCGACCTACAACTTTGCACTCGTCGCGTTACCGGGTAGTCCTTCTGTCGAAGACCCGCTCGGACAGTCGGTAATTGATGCTCAGAGATACGGCATCAAACTCTCAACCGATACTCGCCTTGATGATCTGTATGACGGCTTAACCCTTAGCTGGGGTGGTGATCTGACATTTGACGACGTCAAGTATCGTACGATCAGCGGACGGGATATCGGCGCGCCAATGGATCAGGAAGGTAAGGCGGTTTTTGCACAGTTGAGCGCGCCGATAACGCGTTTTCTAGATGTTTCAGGCGGTGTTCGGTATGAGACATATGATCTTACGGTCGATGATTTCTTGCGTCCGAACTATATGCGATATGTCGGCGGCGTGGCTGGGGCCTTTTTCCCGGCGTCGCAATTCACAGGTGGTAGCACAACCTATGATGCCGTTACCTATAACGCATCTGCGGTGGTTCACTGGACCGATCAGTTTGATACATCACTGAGCTATAGCGAAGGTTTTGCTGTGCCTGATGTCGGCGCCTATACCCGCCGTGCCGGGACGCAGGGGGTGCCCCTGAATTTCTCGCAGATTGATGTCGATGCATCCAAGGTCAAGACATATGAAGTTGCTGCAAGCTATAATGAGCGCAATTTCCGGACCGCGGGTGCTGTGTATATGAGCACCAATGAGCGGGGCAATAATTTCGATCCTGCGACCAATACGCTCAGTCAGGAAAAAGAACGCATCATCGGTGCGGAACTGAATGCGGAATATGACCTTACGGAAGATACTTATATCGGTGCATTGGCATCTTATGTCGAAGGTCGCTATGACGATAACAATGACGGTGACCTGGATAGCTGGCTGCCCAACAACCGCATTCCATCTCCCTTCCGTTTCACTGGCTATATCGACAGTTATGTTTGGGACGATCTGAACATGCGGTTCGATGGTACATACACGGCACAGCGTAACCGTATCGAGGACGAGACAATCAAACCAAGTCTGGTTTTCAACCTGTCGGCTAATTACCCGGTGATGGGCGGAACGGCGCGGCTTGGGATCGAGAATATTCTTGATACCAGCTATGAAAACCCGGCAGCAACCGCCCTTCGCGGATATTCTATTGCCGGACTTGGCCGGACGATCCTGATCGGATTCCGTCGGGAATTCTGATCTGGCGGTATATAGCAGCATAGCAACCCGGCGGGGCATCCCGCCGGGGGGGCGGTGTTCAGGAGACGGAATGTTTACAAGTTCGGAACCGCGTCACGGGATTATCCTGTTTGAAATGAAAGATGCCCAAAGCGAAGCAGACGGGGCTGCCTATATCACCGCCCTTCATGCGCTTTCGGTCCGAACACAACCGGTGATTCTGATCATGACGGTTCAGGGCTATACTGATCAGGATCACGAAACCCGCAAACAGGCCGCCCTTTGGTTCAAGCAAAATCGTGACAGGTTATCGGCGTTTCTGCATGGCGTGATCCGGGTCGATGACCACGACCACGAGGGTCATGTCGAAGAATTGGAGAGCAGCAACTTTGCAAAGATGCTGCCATTTCCGATTAAACATGCTGATAGCCTTGAAAAGGCTTATGCGATGGCTGAGAACTGGCCAAAGCCCTAGCGTTTTCGGATTGCCAGAAACAGGAAATAGGTCGTCCCAATCAGTGCCGCGATCAGGCCGGTTGGCAGTTGTTGCGGATAAAGCAGGTTTCTGGCCATCCATTCGGCCACCATCATTACATTCGCCCCGATCAGAACCGCACCAAGCAAATGGCCGCCCGCAAGCCGATACCCGGCAATACGCGCCAAATGCGGTGCCATCAGTCCGACAAAACTAAGCGGCCCGACAAGCAGGGTGGCACTGGCGGCAAGGATGGCGGCAAGCAGCATGATGAAGAACTGAAAGCCTGAAATGCCAAGGCCTAGCGAGGTGGCCTGATCATTGCCAAATGATGCCAGTTCAAGCGGACGACGGGCAGCAATCACCACAATCAGCAAGGCCACAGTAACCCCCGCGACGATGAGGACTTCGTCCATGCGGGTAAAATATGTGGTGCCGGCCAGCCATGAAATCAGCATCGAGGTCTGTGTGCCGCTGCGGGTCAGAGCAATCCGTACAATAGCACCCAAAATGGCGGTTAAAGCAAGGCCGTTGAGTAATAGGTAATGCGGGGTGTGGGTGAATTTTCGGCATAGAAGTAATAAAATGATCAGCGAAATGATCCCGCCGACCGCCCCGACAAACATCAGATCGGCGCGTTGCCCAAAGCCAAAGAAGACAAGGGCGATGATCATGGCAAGTGCCGTAGCAGAACTGACGCCCGTAATTTCAGGGCTGGCCAACGGATTGCGTCCAACGCGTTGAATTAACGTGCCTGAAACCGCCAGCGCCGCACCACAAATGATCGCGGCAAAGGTGCGTTCGGAACGCTGGAGGAGGATGTCATGGAAGCTTTCACCGCCGGTCAGAAGCACAAAATCATGGCCGTTAAACGATACAAACAAAGATAAGCCGAGGCCTGTAACCAGCCCGAATACCAGTACCAGGCTCAGCACATTTTTCGAGACAATCTGCTGATCGGGGTGGTGATCCTCGCTTTGCTGGCCGGGCATGATCCGTGCCTTGCGCAGGATCAGAATGATGAAGGGGGCGCCGATCAATGCGGTGGCCGCACCTGTCGGAACGATGTCACCGCCAAGCCCATTCATCTGCCGGACAAGGAAGTCGATGCACAGCAATGCAAAGCCCCCGGTCAACAGAGAATAGATCATCAGATCGCGCGAACGCGTCAGACCGGCAATGCGCAGAGCGGCTGGAACCGCCAGACCGATAAAACCGATCAATCCGGCGGCCGAAATGACCGATGCGGTAATGAAGACGGCAAAGCCCAGAATCAGCAGTCGCAAGATGGTTACACGCGCACCAAGCGAGCTTGCGGTGTCGTCACCAAGCGCAAGAAGATCAAGCGGGCGTGACAGCAACAGCACAACCGCAACACCAACCAGCAGGCGGGGCAAAACAAACTGCGTTGAGTCCCAGCCATTTTGCGCGAGGTCTCCTGCCCCCCACATGAAGACCGATTGCAGATATTGTTCGTTAAACAGCAGGAAAATCTGCGTACCCGATTGCAGCATCAGATTGATGATCATCCCGGCTAATATCAGCCACAGTGTCGCATTGGCGCGCCGCGATGCAATCAGATAAACCGCGCCAAGGGCGATCATGCCACCGGCAAGCGCAGCGGCTTCCTTGAACGGAGCGAGTGCCGCCGGGGCAAGAAGCAGGAAAACCGTCAGGGCAAATTCAACACCGGCACCAACCCCAAGGGTGGTCGGCGATGCCAAGGGGTTGCGCAATACCGTCTGGATCGCAGCACCGGCCAAGGCCAGACCGGCTCCGCAGATAAAGGCCATTGTGATCCGCGGCAGGGTGCTGAAATGAAACAGGATCTGGTCGAAATCGGTTTCGTCGGGATGAAATATAACATTCATCCCGGCGCCGTTTTGCAGGAACGGCCAAAGATCGTTGATCAGGATGGTAACGGAACAAAGCGCAAGGACAATACACAGGATGGTTGGGCCGCGATGGAAAAAGCGGTTCATGTCACTATTGATGGCGCGGGTCATTGCAGGGTTCGCTTCATGGGACTTTTGGCCGCTCATTTAACCGGGCCGCTTTCCATGCTTTCGGCAAGAAGCCGTGCAAAGCGCAAGGCCGATGGCATGCCGCCATAGGCCCATACGACGGGCAATTCATAGACCCGGTCATTCTTAACGAAATCAAGGATTTTCCAGACCGGAGATGCCCAGACTTTTTCACGGATCACGTCGGGCACCGGGTTCAGATACACCAGTGTATCCTGCGCACGGGGGCCAAGGATTTCAACGCCACCCTTGGCAAAGCCCCAATTATTGACTGGTCCCTGATAGGCCAGCGGCAGGTCCATTTTCGCAAGTACCGTGCCGGGCAGAGATGATTTGCCATAAAGTCCTATATGACTTTCGGAGACGAACTGGGTAATGGCAAGGGCGTGACCCGGCGGCATGGCGGCCCGAACACGATCGCCATATTCAGCAAATTTGACATCGGCATCGTCAAGCCATGCTTTGGCTTCGGCTTGACGATCGGTGGCCTTGGCGAGGGTTTTGAGAAGTTTTTGCGCCTCGGGCAGGGCATCGCGATTGTTGTTATAGACCGACAATACGATGGTTGGGGCGATGGCATTGAAATTGTCATATGCCATTTCAAGGTTCTTGCTGATCACGATCAGGTCAGGCTTGGCCGCGCGCAGGGCTTCCATATTGGGGGCGGCGCGCTGGCCAATATCGGTGAAGTTTTCGGGAAGGTCCGGCTTGGCGACCCAGTCAAGGTAATCGTTGGGATCGGCAATTGCGACCGGGTCCAACCCCAGTGCAATGACGGTTTCGGTTGTCGCCCAATTGGTCACGGCAATGCGTTTAGCCGGGGCATCAAGCTTTAGGGTGCCGTGCTCATGTTCAATGGTAATCGGATCGGCATGGGCCATTTGGGGCGTAAGTGCTGCGGTTAAACCGGCGATCACGAACAGGCGAAGAAACAGGTGTCTGATCATATCGATTTACGATCCCTGTGCGGTGGTCTTGGTCACGGCATCAGCAAGCTGTTCGGCAAAACGTGCTGCTGACAAAAGCCCGCCAAATGTCCAGCTTGCAGGGACTTCATAGACGGTGTTTTGCCGGTTGAACGGCAGTGCCTTCCAGACCGGAGAGGCAAAAAGTTTGGCCTTCACCGGATCGGGGGTGGGTTCGATATAGGCGACATGAGTCGGGCCGAGTTTGGCAAGATCGCCAATTTCGCCATTGCTGAAGCCCCAGCCATTAAGCGGGCCAGTCCATGCATTGGCAAATCCCATCCGCGCCAGTGTCGATCCGAAAAGCGATGTGGTGCCGTGAATGCGGAAATGGGCACCATCAAGGATGCGTACGACCGAGAATTTGGCATCATCACCAACGGCCTTGCGGATGCGGTCGGCGGCGGTGATGATCCGTTGATTGGCCGACGCGATGATTTCCTCTGCCTTGTCGCTGCGCCCGGTCAGTTTACCGATATTGCGCGTGAGCTCCTCTGCCTTTTCAAGAGCGGGCTGATCGCTGTTATAGATCGAATAGACTATGGTTGGGGCAAGAGCCGATAGCTTGTCATAGGCCATGGCGACTTCGTTACTGATCAGGATGACGTCGGGGTGACTATCGCGCAGAACTTCGAGGTTAGGGGATCTGCGTTCGCCAAGATCGGCAAATTCAGCGGGTAGGGCAGGTTCGACGACCCATGCGCGATATCCGTCGGCCTCCGGGATGGCGACCGGATCAAGACCAAGGGCCAGAACCGTTTCCGTCAGTGACCAGTTCGATACGGCAATCCGGGTCGGGGGTGTTGCGAAATTTACCGTTCCCATTTCATGGCGATAGGTTTCAGCCAATGCGATTGTCGGGGCGATGGTCGGTGCAAGGATGCCGGTTGCAATCATGCAGGAACAGGCAATTGAAGCGATCAGACGGTTTCGCATGGTCAGGGTCCTAGGCTATGTAACTGACATAATGAGTGGATTCCGGCAAGCGGATCACACCTATTTCGGTTTGGAAAATATCGCGAAGCGTATCGGCTTGCATGAAGTCGGCTGCTGTGCCCTGCCAGCACGTTTGGCCGCCGCGAAGTGCGAGGATATGATCGGCAAACCGTCCGACCATGTCGATATCGTGCAGAACGGCAATCACGGTAAGGCCGATTTCGGATTTAAGATTGGCGACAAGTTGCAGGATGTCGCGTTGATGACCGACATCAAGGGCGGATGTCGGTTCATCAAGCAACAGAACCGGGGCATCCTGGGCAAGCAGCATGGCGAGCCAGACACGTTGGCGTTCCCCACCCGAAAGACTTGCGACAAAGCGGTCGGCAAATTCGGTGACGTGGGTCATTTCCATGGCACGGTCGATTTTTTCGTGATCTTCCGCGCGATATCGGCCAAAGGCACCGCGCCACGGATATCGGCCAAAGGCAACCAGTTCACGGACACTGAGATGGGCTGGGACAATCGGGCTTTGCGGCAGATAGGCGACCTTGCGGGCGAAATCGCGTGTGCTGTGGCTATCAAGGATTTGCGTATCTAGCGTGATCTGGCCGGATGCCGGTTTGTTTTTGCGGGCGAGCAATTTCAAAAGCGTGCTTTTGCCCGATCCGTTATGTCCGACAATCGCGCTGAATTCGCCTGTCGGGAAGGATATCGATATATCGCCAAGCAGCGTTTTCGGGTTCTTGCCTTCGCTTTGGAAGGAGACATTTTTCAGATCGAACATTGGGCGGAAACTCGCAAGAAGTCGGTGCCGATACGAAATGACGGATTATATCCGGCAAAGCAGGCAACTGAATATGAGAATGCCTATCAATAACCAAATGAAAATGCAACCGAGTTGCGATTGCGAACCATGGTTTGAGTCAATCATCATACAAAATGACTTTTCAGTTTCCCCCTTTCGCGATAGCAATAGACATAATGATTTCCCTGCGCCGGATCGTGGCTTGATGGCCGACTGGTTTGCATTAAAGGGACAGGTTAAAACGGGGGAACCCCGCCAGAATCTCAGGGAGATATTATGTCCAAAGTTAAAACGGTCCTGCCAAATCTGCGCTGTACGCTGGGCGAAGGACCGCATTGGGATGTCGAGGATGGTGTCCTTTATTGGGTCGACATTGTCGGTAAAACAGCATTCGCCTTGCGCCCGAGCGATGGCGGATCGCGCAGCTGGACTTTCAATCAGTCAGTATCGGCGATCGTGCCTCGCACGAGTGGCGGGCTGTTGGTGGCCTTGGCCGACGGTTTGGCGTTTCTGGATGCCGAAAGTGGACAGACCATGCCGTTTGTTGCCCCAGATGCAGACCACCCCGGCAATCGGTCGAACGAGGCGCGTGTCGATCCGGCAGGGCGGTTCTGGCACGGGACCATGCAAAACAATATTGGCCCGAATGGCGAAGACCTGCCCGTTACGGTTTCGACGGGAACTTTGAACCGGGTCGAGCCGAGTGGCGATATCAAACGCTTTGTTGCCGATATCGGGATTTCCAATACGTTGCTGTGGTCGGCTGATGGCACAAAGATGTTCTTTGGCGACACGATCAGGAACACGCTTGATGTCTATGATTTCGATATGGCGACCGGTGTGCCGTCAAACCCGAAACCGTTCTTTGGCCCGCAAGCGCGCGGGAATATGGATGGATCGGCAATGGATGCGGATGGCTATATCTGGAACGCGCGTTGGGGGGGACGTTGCCTGATCCGGTTTGCACCCGATGGATCGGTGGATCGTATTGTCGAATTGCCGGTTACCCAGCCGACCAGTTGTGTTTTTGGTGGCCCGGATCTCAAGACGCTTTATATCACGTCAGCATCCGTTGGGCTGGACGGCAATGGTAACGATCTTGAAGGTGCTTTGTTGTCGATTGAAACCGATGTGGCGGGGCAGGTTTGCAACCGCTTTGCCGGTTAGGCAGGTACTGGGTTCCATGGTGTCAGGCGGTTTTGCCGCCTGAGTGCCGTAATGAAATAACATAACTTTAATCAGTAATTTTGCCGCTTTTTGGCCTTGGTTTTCTTGTTGTTTGCGGTCACGATTGCGAACGGGGGACTACACCCGATAAAAACACGAGCAAACTGAGGCCATAATGAAACTCTCTTCATGGATTTGGGGAAGGTTGCAGGCGGTATTGATGATCGGGCTTTTGGCTCTGGTCACGGGCTGTACCGGACTGCAATCCAATCAGGACCGGGTTACCGGCACCGTCGTTTTCCGCGAAAGAATTGCCCTGGCACCAAACAGTGCAAATCTTGTCGTGCGACTTCTTGATGTATCAAAAGCCGATGCGCCGTCGATGGAAATTGCATCCATAACCCATCCGGCGACCAATCCGCCGATGGTATTTATCCTGCCCTATGATGCCAAACAGATCGATCCGCGCCATCGATATGTGATCGAGGCAAAGATCGAGACCAAGAATGGCGATCTTCTGTTTCGCAATGATCAGGCATATCCCGTGCTGACCAATGATGCGCCCGATGATGTCGAAGTGATGGTCAAACGCGCCGGGCCGGGATCAGCGGCCGCCGCGCGCAATGGCGGCAGTTCGGATGTTGAACGCGATGTTGCCGCGATCGAGGCACGCCTGCCTGATCTCCGGATGATCCCGGGCAGTTATAGTGCCGGGGACAGCAAGGCGACATTCAAGGCCTATGTCACTACCGATGGGCAGCCTGTCTATGTGGAGGAACATCGTGATCTTGGGGATTATGGCAAGTCGGATGTCAAATTCTATTATCGCAATGGCAAGCTTCTGCGATTTGTTGAAGATGCCAATCGCATGAATTTTGGCGGAGCAAGTGACGGTGATGTGCTGAACTTTACGCTTAATCTTGATTTTGCCATGGGCCGCTTTGCCGGGGGATCGAAAACCGTCAATGGCGTACCTGGCACCCCGGACGAGCATGAAGTCAGCGGGGCGATGGCGCAAAGCAAGGTCGCATTAAGCCGGATCGAGGCCGCCCTTGGTGAAGCTGCAATGGCACCGGTTACCGGGCGCCAGACTTTTGTCTGCGAGGATAAAAGCCGGTTCTATGCTACTTTCGAGGGGCGCAAGGGCGAGGCGGTTATTGAATTTCTTGGCCGTGAGCCGCTTGTCCTGAACATCAAGCGGACCGGTTCCGGGTATGAATATGCCAACGAGATGTATTCAATTCGTGGCAAAGGCCAGGAAGCGATCTGGACCGGGCCGAGTGGTTCGACCAAATGTGCGGTTTCTGCCGAAATTACCGGGCTTGCACTTGCCCCCGGCGATTTCCCGGTCGTCGATATCACGGAGCTTGAAAAACCGGAAAATCCGGAATGGACCCGTTTCATCAACGAACTGATGCCAGCAATCAATTCCTGCCTTGCGGTATCAAGCGGTGATCTGACGTCGGTTCTGAAAGCCTGGCCGTTGAACCATGGCATGGTCGGCGTTCGCACGATAAACAGCAATGGCGGGCGCTACGACTGCCTTGCGCCGACCGACGGGCTTGGCGAAGTTCATACCGAACTGGTCGAGGCCAACACCAACCGCCTGCCCGGGGAGGGCAATGTACGCTTCACCCCGGCAAGCGGGGCCTATCCCGGTGGGGAATGCTTCAGCCACCAGCGGCTTGAACATAACGGCATCTTTATCGGCTGGCTGTCGCGTAACAACTGCACGAGCTGATTGCCGAAAGTCCCTAACAGAAAAGCCCCGCAGCACTGGCTGCGGGGCTTTTTTCATCAAATCACGGTCGTTTAATCAATATGCCAACTCAATGTGTCATCTGGCCGGTTCCCCGAAGGATGCCCGTGGAACCCGAAAGGGCATCACCATTGCCAAGATTGATGCCAAGGAACCGGTGGCGATCAAAATGTCCGGGCATCAAAAGCCCGTTGGCAGGGGCCGCATGGAAGCCGAAGCGCGCGTAATAATCCGGATCACCGACCAGCAGAACCGACTTGTGCCCGGTTGACTGTGCGGCATTCAGTGCCGCATACATCAAACCCGCACCAACGCCCGAGCCGCTATAGGCCTTTTCAACCGCAAGCGGCCCCAGCAACAGCGAAGACCCGCTGTGACCGGCTTTGACATTCCACAACCGGACTGTTCCGATCATGTGTTTGCCGTCGTGGGCGACAAACGCCAGACCGTCAGCCGGAAGGCGGCCACGGCGCAGCAATTCAGACGATTTCTGAAAGCGCGACGGACCCATGACGCGATCAAGCAGCTTTTCACGTTCGACGTGCGAAAGGCTGTTTTCGCGATCAATCACGATCATCGATGAGATCCCTAGATCACATAGGCGGTCAGCGGTGCGAAACCGTTGAACGCCACCGAGGCATAAGTGGTGGTATAGGCACCGGTTGCTTCGATCAGAACCTCGTCACCGATGGTCAGTGCAATCGGCAGATCGTAGGGTTTCTTTTCGTAAAGCACGTCAGCCGAATCACATGTCGGACCGGCAAGAACGCACGGTGCAACATCGCCGCCGTCATGGATCGTGGTGATCGGATAACGGATCGCTTCATCCATGGTTTCGGCAAGGCCGCCGAATTTACCGATATCGAGGTAAACCCAACGTACCGGATCATCGGCATGTTTACGCGAAATCAGAACGACTTCGGCTTTGATCACGCCGGCATCGCCAACCATGCCACGGCCCGGTTCGATGATGGTTTCGGGCATGTGGTTGCCGAAATGTGTGTGAAGCGCGTCGATGATTGCTGCACCGTATGCTTCGGTTGCCGGAACGTCGCGCAGATAACGGGTCGGGAAACCGCCACCCATATTGACCATGCGAAGGACAATGCCCTTTTCGGCAAGGGTGCGGAAAATCGACGAGGCTTCTGCAAGGGCTGTGTTCCAGGCATCAAGATTGCACTGCTGCGATCCGACATGGAAGGAAACGCCGTATGCGTCCAGACCCATGTGATGGGCATGCTGAAGAACTTCAAGCGCCATGCTCGGCGCGCAACCGAATTTGCGCGACAGTGGCCATTCGGCACCTTCGCCATCGGTCAGGATGCGGCAGAATACACGCGAAGCCGGGGCTACACGGGCAATCTTTTCGACTTCTTCGACGCAATCAACGGCGAACAGGCGAACACCCAGCGCGTAGGCACGCGCAATGTCACGTTCCTTTTTGATGGTGTTGCCAAACGAAATACGCTCCGGGCTTGCACCTGCGGCCATCGCCATTTCGATTTCAGGCACGGATGCAGTGTCGAAATTGCTGCCAAGATCGGCAAGCAGGCTCAGAACTTCCGGTGCCGGGTTTGCCTTGACCGCATAGAAAACACGGGAATCCGGCAGGGCACGGGTGAAGGTTTCGTAGTTGCGCTGAACCACGTCAAGGTCGACAACCAGGCACGGACCTTCCGGTCGGCTCTGGGCGAGAAAATCGATAATACGCTGCGTTGCCATTGGGGCGTTCTCCCATTCCACGATATGGCAGCTTGCGGTACCTGATGCGTTTAGGCGCGGTGGAGGCGCAGTAACGCGGACTACCGACAGGCTGATAAGCTCCGGTGCCTACCGGAACTTGCGAAACTTTTTGCCTCGCTATGGATGGGAGTTTCCCGTCCGCACGTAGGGCAATGATGGTGTGCCTCTTCAGTGTCGGTGGTATTTGGACAACCACCTGAGACCAAAAAAGCCCTACACCGTCGTTGCTTTAAGTAAGTCCTACAGGGTTCCATCTAGCAGGACCACCACAGGCACGTGCGACTTTGGGCAAGTCGCGATGTACGCCTGTTGAACCTCGCGTGCAAGTGAAATTTTATGGCGTTTTGTCATGAGACAACCGCAGAAACGTCGAACAATTCATGTTGCTTCGCACAAAGTGGCGCGAATGGCCGGTTTTTGGATTGGCAAGAACGTGATTTATCGGATTTCAACATGGGGCATTGCAATTTGTGCATATCCCGCAGGGTGCCCGAGATGAGATTGACCGCGTCCGATTACCAGAGTAGCGATAAATAACAGGCGGCTATTGTGCGCCGAATTTAAACAGGATGGCACGGATTGGATTGGCTGGTTGTTGCCGTATTTGGCGGGGTCTATATCGGCATGGCGCTGGGGCGTTGGCCGGGGCTTGCGATCAATCGCACGGGGATTGCGCTGATCGGGGCGCTGGTCCTGCTGCTAAGCGGGGCGGTTGACGGGGACGCGGCACTCACATCGGTCGATTTCGCGACACTTTCGGTTTTGCTGACATTGATGGTGTTGTCTTCGCAATATGCTGCCAGCGGTTTCTTTGACTGGATCGGCAACCGGATCACCCATCTTGATTTGACCCCGCGCGGGCTTCTGGCGGGGGTAATTGCGATTTGCGGCGGCCTGTCGGCGGTGATGACCAATGATGTTGTCGTCTGGGCGGTGACGCCGATCCTGATACGGGGTGTAATGGCGCGCCGTCTTGATCCGCGTCCCTATGTGATTGCCGTTGCATGTGCAGCCAATGCCGGATCGGCCGCGACCCTGATCGGTAATCCGCAGAACCTTATGATTGCCGAATTCGGGCAACTTGATTTCACAGCCTTCCTTCTGGCGTGCGGTGTGCCTGCCCTGATTGGACTTTTGATAGTCTATGGCGTGATCGCCTATGGTCCGATGACGCGGGCCGCGTTTGATCCGGTGCCAGATGGCTCGGCACTGGACGAAGGCGGCCCGATCAAGCTTGACCGCCCGATGCTGATCAAAGCGGTGGCAGCGACGATTGCGGTAATTGCGATCTTTATCTTTGTCGAAGACCGCGCCCTTTGGTCATTGCTGATTGTGGCTGTGCTGTTGCTTAGCCGAAGGCTTGGTACTGATCAGGTATTGGGGCGGGTCGACTGGCATTTGCTGGCCCTGTTTTGCGGGCTGTTCATTGTTACCGGGGTAATGGCCGGGGATGACGCGATTGCTACCTTTTTCCGCGATGCGCTTTCAGGGATTCGGATTGATAACCCGGCGGTGCTGGCCACCCTTTCGCTTGCGGGAAGTAACACGATTGGTAATGTGCCGCTGGTGATGATGTTGCTGTCTCTTGGCCCGGATTGGACGCCCAAACTGTTGCACGGGCTTGCGGTTTTCAGCACATTGTCGGGCAACTTTTTAATTGTCGGTTCGGTCGCCAATATCATTGCGGTCGAACAGGCCCGCGCCGCCGGTATTACCATCGGCTTTGGCGATTATGCCCGGGTCGGCATCCCGATTACCCTGATCAGCCTTGCGTTTGCGTGGGGCTGGATCATGATGTTTGTTTGAATGGATTTATGATGACCAAGATTAAAATCACTGCAGGCCCGTTTACCTTTGACGGTGTACTTGAAATCGCCAAGGCGCCGCAAACCTGCAAGGCGTTCATGGATTGCATGCCGTTTGAAAGCAAAGCCGTCCATGTCCGCTGGAGCGGCGAGGGTGTCTGGATGCCGCTTGGCGATTATCAGTTCGGCATTGGTTATGAAAATCACACCAGTTTCCCGGCACCGGGCCAGATTATTCTGTATCCCGGCGGCATCAGCGAAACCGAAATACTGTTGGCCTATGGCGGTGTTCATTTCGCATCGAAAGTCGGGCAGCTTGCCGGCAACCATTTCATCACGATTACCAGCAATTTTGATGACCTTGAAAAGCTCGGCAAGATGGCGCTTTGGGAGGGGGCACAACCGATCCGGTTTGAGATGGCGTAATAATATTCAGGGTGTGAAGCGGCACACTCGCTTATGAGGCCAGCCTGATCTAGAACACTTTTTATCTTTGGGACAGGCAGGCGAGTGCGGACGTGTTTGAAACAATCAATCTTTGGATTCAGGATCACCAGCAACTGGTCTATAGCCTGATCTTTACCTACTGCGTGAGCAAGGCCAGCATCCTGCCAGTTTTTGTCGGTATCTTTGTCGTGTCCGAAAGTCTTCTGATCGGTCCATCCATGATCGCGATGATTTCCGGCGCATTTGTCGGGGACATGGTAAGGTTCTGGCTGGGCCGGAAATATGGCGATGCGATTGTCAGAAAACTGCCTGACTCGTTTTCAAAATGGCTGGGCAAAACCATGCGCCTGTTTGAGCATTATGGTGTCGCCTACATCATGCTGTGTCGCTATCCCAACACCATCCGCTCTATCAGTGTGTTCCCGGTCGGAATGAGCTCAATGTCGTTTATGCGGTTTCTGCTGCTGAGTATCGCATCGATCCTGATTTGGATCGGGTCGTTCTTTGCACTTGGATATGTCTTGGGCGAGGGGATGTCGGAACTGTTGGAACGCAATCTGACGCTGCTTAGCCCTATCCTGCTGATTGTGTTTCTTGGGCTTGGCTGGTTTGGTCTTCGTCGGATCGACAAGCTGGAGCAACAGGCCGAAAAGGCCATCAAGTAGCCCAAAAGAAAACGGCAGCCACATTGGGCTGCCGTTCCTGTATCCGGGCTTTGTGAATGCCTATTCAGCGGCAATCGTCTTGCCGTCTTTTTCCAGCATTTCACCCTGTTTGCGTTTGGCAAGGATTTCACGCGCTTTGGCATAGCTTTCATCGTGCCAGAAGATCAGGCAGCCGTTACAACCACGGCCGCAGCATCCTTTGGTGCCGACGCGCGGGGTACGGAAAGAGCGTTCTTTCTGGCGGTCATCAAGGGCGGTCTGAAGTGCTTCGCGTTTGGCGTCATAGCGTTCTTCGTTGCCTTTGCCCATTTCGATCTTGTGGCCTTCTTGATCAAGTTTCAGGCGTTGCCATTCGTCTTCGGACAGGGCCTTTTCCTTGCGCACGATGGTCATCGGCAGGATTTCACGCTTCAGGAATTCAGGATCTTCCTGTTCAAACAGGGAGAACGGAAGGCGGATGCGCGGATGGGTGTTGGCATGGACCGCTTCGCCGACCTTGCCGGTTTTGGCATCGATGAATTCATACATGCGGATGAAAATGGTCTGGCGCGAACGCGGCGGGACGATTTCAATGACGTCACCGGGCAGCATGCGGTTTTTGACCGACATGATGAAGGCGTCGTCTTCGACTTCCTCGATCATCCCGGCAAATTCCCAATCGGACACATTGGTATTGCTGTCATAGCCATGTGCATAATTGGTCAGGCGGCCATCATGAAACGCAAGGGTGTAGCCCCGGTTCGGGATGGTTGCCAGTTCCTTCATATATTCTTCGGCTGACCAGTTTTCCGGATCCTTGTACCAGTCATCAATTGCCATGCGATAGGCACGTGCAACAAGGCCTGCGTAATAGGGGCTTTTGCCACGGCCTTCGACCTTGAGGCTATCGACACCGATTTTCAGGTAATCTTCGAGCTTCGGCATGATGCAAAGATCGCGCGAGTTCAGGATATAAGAGCCACGTTCGTCTTCCTGAATTTCCATCAGTTCGCCCGGACGCATGTCTTCTTCAAGGAAGAAGTCAAACATTTCGAGGTTTTCCTCGGTCAGTTTGAGTTCCTTGACCGTGCCGTCCTTGATCTTCATGTGGACTTTGTATTTCCAGCGGCACGAATTGGCACATGCCCCCTGATTGGCGCCGCGTTCGGCCATGAAGTTCGACAACAGACAGCGCCCGGAATAGGTCATGCACATCGAGCCATGCACGAAGGCCTCGATCTTGATGTCCTGGCATTTGGCGCGAATTTCGGTGAGTTCCTCGTAGGAAACCTCACGGCCCAGAACGACAAGCTTCGCCCCGATGCTCTGCCAGAATTTGACCGACTGCCAAGAACATACGTTTGCCTGTGTCGACACATGGAGGTCAAGTTCCGGGGCATGTTCACGGACAAACATGAAAACACCGGGATCGGCAACGATCAGCCCGTCCGGGCGGACCTTGCGCACGGTGTCGACATATTCCGGCAGCTTGTCGATATCCTTGTTATGCGAGAACAGGTTCAGCGTCAGATAAACGCGAACGCCATGTTCATGGGCAAATTCGATCCCTTCGACCACATCTTCAAGCGATATCTGGCTTTTGACCCGAAGCGACAGGTCGGGCGTGCCCATATAAACCGCGTCAGCCCCATAAAGGACGGCGACTTTCAGTTTTTCTAGCGAGCCGGCGGGCATCAGCAATTCGGAACGGCGCGATTGATTACTCATCACTTGCGGGTCTTTTCTTTGGGATACGGGAATCTCTCTGTCCGTCGGGATTCCATGACCCGGCGGTAAATTTGCGCGTGTCATATCACAATCGTACAACGCTTGCCGATCAAAATCGCACATTTCACCGCAATTGCAAAGCAGACCCGATGACCGGCAGCCATGAATGGCTTGCATAAGGGATGTGAAATTATATGACTTGTGGTCATTTGTGAATTTAATATATATTACTTACTATATATCAACCGATCTACTTTGACAGAGGCACCCATTGGCGTCTTTTAGCGATCCAAAACAGAATATCGGCTTCCTGATGAAGGACGTGACCCGCCTGATGCGGCGTAATTTTATGCGTCATGCTGGTGATTTCGGCCTGACGCAGGCGCAGATGCAGGCCATGGCCTATGTCGCGCGCAAGGAAGGCATCCGGCAGGTGGCTTTGGCAGAAATGCTCGAAATCCAGCCCATAACGACGGCGCGTCTGATCGACAAGCTGGTCGAGGAAGGGCTGGTTGAACGCCGTCCGGACCCCGATGATCGTCGTGCGGTGCAGCTTTATGTAACCGCAAAGGCAACCGAGTTGCTGGAACGGATCATGGTTGTTGCGGCATCTGCCCGCGAAGAGGCGATGATCGGTATTACGCCGGAAATGCAGGAAATGCTGATTTCCGTTCTTGGAAAGATGCATGAAAACCTGATGGCGGCCGAACCGCCACAGAAAAGGCCCGAAAGCGCCCCCACCAAAACGAAAAAGTCAAAAGACTGAAGCAAGGCCCTGTATCATGACCGAGAAAAATGAAAATGTTGGCGCATCTGCAGGTAACGAACAGAATGTTGCCAAACGCAAGAAGCGCTGGTTGCGTTCCGTATTGCTTCTGGCCGGACCACTTGCGGTGATTGTCGGCGGGGCATACTGGTATTATTCCGGCGGGCGGTTTGTCGGTACCGAAAATGCCTATATCCATGCCGATATGGTTGCGATCAGTCCTCAGATTGACGGACCGATCAGCGAAATCCTGATCCATGAAAACCAGCGGGTGGAAAAGGGAGACGTCTTGTTTCGCATTGATCCGCGCCCCTATCAGATTGCAGTTGAACGCGCACATGCCAACCTTGCCGCCACTGCGCAGGAGATTGAGGCGCTGAAGCAAAGCTATGAAGAGCTTCAGGGCAGTCTTGAACTGGCGAAGATCAATCTGGATTTTGCCAAAAAGAAATATGACCGGCAGGCGGCATTGCGCAAAAGCAATGTCGCGTCGCAGGCATCCTTCGATGAAGCCCAAAATGCGCTTTTGGCAGCAAAGCAGCGCATCGTCCTTGATCAGCGGGCGATGAAAACCACATTGGCGAAGCTCGGCGGAAATTACGACACACCGATTACGGATTTGCCGCAATATCAGCAGGCCAAATACGCGCTTGATCAGGCCGAACTTGATCTTACCCATACCGAAATTATCGCCCCGTTCCGCGGTGTGATTAGCAACAAACCCGAAGAAGGTGCCTATGCCAAGGCAGGGCAGGCTATGGCGAGCCTTGTTTCGAGCGATGCCGTCTGGATTGATGCCAATTTCAAGGAAGTTGATCTGACTCATCTTGAACCGGGACAGGAAGCCGAGATTTCGGTCGATGCCTATCCGGGCAAGGTCTGGCAAGGTGTGGTTCATTCGGTTGCCCCGGCCACCGGTGCAGAATTTTCCGTGATTCCGGCCCAGAATGCGACGGGCAACTGGGTGAAGGTCGTGCAACGGGTCCCGGTGCGGATCGCCGTTGACATTGAAAATGGTGGTCCTGAATTGCGGGCTGGCATGAGCACCGAGGTCGAGGTGGATACCCATCACAAACGTGAACTGCCGGCCTTTGCCGCCGTCGCACTTGGCTGGATCGGGATCAATCAGGCCGAAGCTGGTACCGAAGGGGCCGTGCAATGAATGCAGCCGCCACGGCGGCCAGCGAGACCAAGCCGCTTGAACGCGGTCTGACCACCGTTTCGATCATGCTTGCGACGATCATGCAGGCACTTGATACCACTATTGCAAACGTTGCCCTGCCGCATATGCAGGGTAGTATGGCCGCCACCCAGGATCAGATTTCCTGGGTGCTGACATCCTATATCGTTGCCGCGGCTATTATGACGCCACCGACAGGCTTTCTGGCGTCACGGTTTGGTCGCAAGAAGCTGTTTCTGGTGTCTGTCACCGGTTTTACCATTGCCTCCATGTTGTGCGGGGCGGCTGTTTCCCTGCCGGAAATGGTTGTGTTTCGCTTGTTGCAAGGTGCATTTGGTGCCGGGTTGGTTCCGCTGTCGCAGGCAGTTTTGCTTGATACATACCCCAAGGAAAAGCATGGCTCGGCCATGGCGATGTGGGGCATGGGTGTGATGCTTGGCCCGATCCTCGGACCGACACTGGGCGGGTATTTGACCGAGTATTACAATTGGCGCTGGGTGTTTTACATCAACCTGCCCGTCGGTCTTTTGGCCCTTGGCGGGATCATGGCCTTTGTGCCCGAAACCGATAAACGAAAAGGGCTTTCATTTGACTGGTTCGGCTTTGCGTTGCTGAGCCTTTCGATTGGCGCGTTGCAGATGATGCTTGATCGCGGGGAAAGCCAGAACTGGTTTTCGTCGTCGGAAATCCTGATTGAAACGGCCTTGGCGGCGGTGTGCCTTTATATGTTCATCGTACATATGTTTACGGCCAGAAATCCGTTTCTGGAGCCGGGGCTGTTTGCGGACCGGAACTTTGTTATCGGGTTGTTCTTTATCTTTATCGTCGGTGTGGTGTTGCTTGCGACATTGGCATTATTGCCGCCATTTTTGCAAAATCTGATGGGATATCCGGTGGTGACGGCAGGGATGCTGCTTGCGCCGCGCGGGGTTGGCACGATGATCGCCATGATGCTTGTCGGGCGGTTGATCGGCAAAATCGATATCCGGCTTCTGATCCTGTTCGGTCTGTTCATGACAGCCTTGTCACTTTACCAGATGATGGGCTTTACGACCGAGGTCAGCGAATTCACGATCATCCGCACCGGGATCATTCAGGGGATCGGGCTCGGCTTTATTTTCGTGCCGCTCAGCACGATTACCTTTGCCACCCTTGATCCGCATTACCGTACCGAAGGTACGGCGATGTTCAGCCTGATGCGCAATATCGGATCAAGCATCGGCATTTCAGTGATGACCACGATGCTGACGCAGAATACCCAAGTGATGCATGCAAGCCTTGCCGCGACCCTGACGCCATTCCGGATGGCGTTGCAAAGCCCGTGGCTGCCCGAAACTTGGGACTGGCAGAGTGCGACCGGTGCAGTCACCCTTAATCAGGTTGTGACAGCTCAGGCCAATACGGTTGCCTATCTGAATGATTTTCAGGCGATGATGTGGATCGTGATTGCAGTGGTGCCCTTGCTGCTTTTGATGCAGGGGCCAAAGTGCAGGGCGCCGTCTCGTGACGAGCATATGGAAGTTATGGAATAGGCCAAATCAAGCCCCCTGCGCGAAAGGCAGGGGGCTTTTGGTTTGATCGTGGGTCAGGCTTCTGCTTCGGCAGCAGCAGATTTGTCGACTTTGCGGATTTCGCCACGGTCGATTTTGGCCCAGTATTGGTCCACTTCGCCGCGTACGACCGACATCAGCAGATAAAGGCCAATGACGTTCGGAATGGCCATGGCAAAGATCATGGAATCCGAGAAGTCAATTACGGGACCGAGGCTCATGCTTGCCCCCACGATGACACACAGGCAGAAGAACAGCTTGAAGATGATCTCCTTGCCTTTGCCTTCTCCCACAAGATAGGTCCAGGCTTTCAGGCCGTAATAGGACCATGACAGCATGGTTGAAAAGGCAAACAGGACCACGGCAAGTGCCAGTACCAGCGGAAACCATGTAAAGGCTGATGCAAATGCCGCCGATGTCAGTTCAACACCGGTCAGGCCGGAATTGAGTTCGCCGCTGATGGTAATGACAAGGGCTGTCATGGTGCAGATCACAACAGTATCGATAAACGGTTCAAGCAGGGCGACATAACCCTCTGTCACCGGTTCCTTGGTGCGAACTGCCGAATGGGCGATGGCAGCCGAACCAATACCGGCCTCGTTGGAAAAGGCTGCACGTTTGAAGCCCTGGATCAAGGCCCCGACAACGCCACCGGCCACACCGGCCCCGGTAAAGGCCCCGACGAAAATGTCGCTAAACGCCTGACCGACCATGCCGATATTGCTGATGATAATAACCAGCCCGGCGGTGACATAAATTACCGCCATGAAAGGCACGATTTTTTCGGTGACCTTGGCAATCGATTTGATGCCGCCAATGATGACCGAGCCAACGATGACGGCCATGATCAGGCCGAATAGCCAGCCGCTTCCGGCAACGAAGCTGTTTTCACCACCGGTAACATTGACGACCTGCTGGAAGGCCTGATTGGCCTGAAACATGTTGCCGCCGCCAACTGCACCACCGATGCAGCAGATCGAAAAAAGGATGGCGAGCGCCTTGCCCAGTCCGGGTTTGCCTTTTTCGGCCAATCCTTTGGACAGGTAATACATAGGCCCGCCCGATACGCGCCCATCGGGATATTCATTGCGATATTTGACCCCTAATGTGCATTCGGTAAATTTCGACGCCATGCCCATCAAACCGGCAAGAATCATCCAGAATGTCGCCCCCGGTCCGCCGATGGAAACCGCGACGGCAACACCGGCAATATTGCCAAGGCCAACGGTACCTGACAGGGCCGTTGCCAATGCCTGAAAATGCGAAACTTCGCCCGCGTCATCGGGATGTGAATAATCACCTTTCACCAATGCAATCGCATGGCCGAATTTGCGGAATTGCACGAAGCCAAAATAAAGCGTGAAAATAGCGGCGGCAATTACAAGCCAGCCGACGATCAGCGGGAAATCATTCCCCGCGATGGGGACGGAATAGAAAATTGTACCGGCAATGACATTTGAGATCGGCGCAACGGTTTCGTTGATGCGCTGGTCAAGCGACCCTTCCTGCGCCATCGCCATGAAGGGGAAAATAGTCGCCGTTATGCCCGCGGCCCACGCCGGGACTTTGTACTGGCAAGACATGAGAACTCTCCGATTTTGATTGTTTTATGTTTTTGACTGCAAACCCGGTGGTGTTCAGGGCACCACGGTAACGGGCACGGGACTGGCCTGAACCAGTGTCAGGGCAAGGCTGCCCAGTAATCGCGCGCCAAGGGCTGTGCCGCCCTTTCGACCAAGGACGATCTGTGTGGCTTTCTTTTCCTTGGCGATCTGGCAGATCAGTTCGCCGGAATGGCCGTATCTGACCTCGTAGGTCATTGGGATATTGCGGTCGGTAAAAACACGAAGTGCCGGGGCAAGGGTGGCCTCGGCACGGGAAAGTTCTTCGGTTCGGCGTTGATGGCGTTCTTCAAGTTCCTGGGCCGACAGAAAGCTGTATGGCGACCATTCCAGAACATAGATGACATGTACCGGGCATCCTTCGGCGGCGGCCCGGTTGGCGGTAAATTGAACCGCGCGGTCTGCTGCCTCTGTCCCGTCATAGCCAATCAGGATCGGCTTCACGGATGGTGTCTGTGACATGGTGAAGTCCCTTTTTGCGATAGTTGTTCGTTGTCGGTTTTCCACTCCCGTTACGCCGGACTTGATCCGGTCTTGCCGACATCCGCTGGTCGTTGATGCCTGTGCGACCCGGGCCAGCGGTTTGCTGCCGTTGGTTAATGATACGACTTTATGACAGGTGGTTTTTCCCAAAGTTGATTTGATGAATGGGTAATTTCACTTATTATTTTGGCTGTAATAGGAAATTTAATTACATTAGAGGTGCCAAATGGGTGTTTTGGACAAGATTGATCTGGCGGTTCTGCGCGAAGTTGCTGTGAATGGCCGGATTACGGTTACGGATCTGGCGCATCGCGTCGGACTATCGAAAACCCCCTGTGCCCTGCGTCTGCGACGGTTGGAAGAAAGTGAACACATCCTTGGTTATCGGGCGATCCTTCATCCGGAAAAAATGGGGGCCAGCCATATTGCGTTTGTTCAGGTGATCCTGACCGATACCAAGACCGAGGCGCTTAATGCATTCAACAAGGCCGTGCGGGACGTGCCTGAAATAGAGCAATGCCACATGATCGCGGGGGCGTTTGATTACCTGATCAAGGTGCGCAGCCGTGATATTGGTGATTATCGACGTGTGCTGGGCGAGAAGATTTCCGAACTGCCATATGTGTCGCACACATCTACCTTTGTTGTGATGGAAGCAGTCAAGGACAGCTATTCGTTATAGCCTTCTGGTTTTCTGGCGATGAAAGAGCAAAAGTGACAGAAATGCAGGATAAAACTGCAAGTTTAATAACCTGTATTTTTAATCTTGACCAAATGATCAGGATTGGACATGCTGTATCTGTCAGAGAGAGGCATCTGTACGTGCTATCAACCGGGAATAACCCGAACTCCATAAAAGCGCGGCAGATCGAATACTGGGAAATAGTCCGGCGATATGCCGGACGGATACGCCAAGAATGTCATTGATAGAAGACCCAGAGTTGGTCGGGCCCGCCCGTCCGCATACGCCATAAATCCATCCGAAGCTTTTTTAAGGCTTCCAAGGGCGGCTGGTTTTTTGAGAATGCCATTCTTGTTTGTCTCTCGCTGACGCCAGGAGATGACGCCTTTTTGGCAGGGAGACAAAACATGACCATCTTGCAGGGCAAGCAAGTTTCGAAATCAGGTGCGATCCATGGTGTTGGCCATAACGACGCTGATGACGGCTTTTCCGATCTGCATCCGCCTTATTCCACCTTGCAGGCCATGGCCGAAAGCAATCGCTGCCTGTATTGCTATGATGCGCCGTGCGTTACAGCATGCCCGACATCAATCGATATTCCGGGCTTCATCCGCAAAATCAGCACCGGAAACCCGGACGGGGCGGCAAAAACCATCCTGTCAGCCAACATCATGGGGGGCACCTGTGCACGTGCCTGCCCGACGGAAGTGCTGTGCGAACAGGCCTGTGTGCGTAATGTGTCAGAAGATGTCACCGTCGAAATCGGTAGCCTGCAACGTTTTGCGGTTGATCATCTGATGGCGCGGGCTGATTTGCCCCATCCATTCAAACGTGCACCTTCGACTGGCAAGCAGATTGCTGTGGTCGGCGCTGGTCCAGCGGGACTTTCGTGCGCACATCGTGCGGCGATGCTGGGCCATGATGTCACGGTGTTCGAAGCCAAGGCGAAGCCGGGCGGGCTTAATGAATATGGTCTTGCGGCTTACAAAATGACCAATGATTTCGCCCAGCGCGAGGTTGAATTTCTTTTGGGCATTGGTGGCATCCGGATCGAATATGGCAAGGCGCTTGGCCGTGACATCAGTCTTGGGGCTTTGCGTGACGGATATGATGCGGTGTTTGTTGGTGTGGGGCTTGGTGCGACCAACGAGCTTGGCCTGCCGGGCGAGGCATTTGACGGTGTAGATGATGCGATTGCCTTTATCGAGCAGCTTCGTCAGACCGAACCGAAATCCGATATGCCGGTTGGCAATAATGTGATCGTGATTGGTGGTGGCAACACTGCAGTTGATGCCGCCATTCAGGCCAAACGCCTTGGTGCCGACGAAGTCACATTGGTCTATCGCCGTGGGACCGAACATATGTCGGCGACCGAATATGAACAGGAATTGGCCAAGATAAATGGCGTGATTGTGCGCCACTGGGCCAAGCCGATTGCGATCAAGGCAAATGGTAAACTCATCGGTATGGAGTTCGAGAAAACGGAACTTCGGGACGGCAAGCTTGTCGGTACCGGCGAGAAATTTGAAATCCGCGCCGATCAGATCCTGAAGGCCATCGGGCAGAAAATCAAAACAGATGACCTTGCCGGAATGGAAATTGCCGGGGGCAAGATCGTGGTCGACGAAAATTACCAGACAACCGCCTCTGGCATCTTTGCTGGTGGGGATTGCATCAAGAGTGGCGAGGACCTGACAGTTCAGTCGGTCGAAGACGGCAAACAGGCTGCAATTGCCATCGATGCGTTCCTTAAAACCGCATAAGCCAGAAAGGGAGAGAGAAAATGGCTGATCTAAGCTGCAAAATTGCCGGGATTGATTCACTCAACCCGTTCTGGCTGGCCTCCGCACCGCCGACCGACAAGAAATACAACGTTGTTCGCGCATTTCAGGCCGGATGGGGCGGGGTTGTCTGGAAGACACTTGGCATCGATCCGCCGGTGGTTAACGTATCGTCGCGCTATGGCGCGCATCATGACCAGAACCGCCGTTTGCTTGGTATCAACAATATCGAACTGATTTCCGACCGGCCGCTTTCGGTCAACCTTCAGGAAATCCGTGAATGTCGTAAAGAATATCCCGACCATGTGATCATCGGATCGATGATGGCCCCGATTGAAGAACGGGCATGGAAGGATTTGGCACAACAGATCGCCGAAAGCGGCGTGCACGGGATAGAACTTAACCTTGGCTGCCCGCACGGCATGTGCGAGCGCGGCATGGGATCGGCCATCGGGCAGGTGCCTGAGATGGTCGAACAGGTCACCCGCTGGGTCAAGGATGCGGTCGATATTCCGGTCTTTACGAAGCTGACGCCAAACATCACCAATATCCTTTGGTCGGCAGAGGCAGCACTTAAAGGTGGGGCGGACGCCGTGTCGCTCATTAACACCGTTAACTCGATCATTTCGGTCGATCTTGACAGCATGGTTCCCGAACCGATTGTTGATGGTAAGGGTACGCATGGTGGTTATTGCGGATCGGCAGTGAAGCCGATTGCGCTTAACATGGTCGCCGAAATTGCCCGCACGCCGGAAACCCGTGATCTGCATATTTCCGGCATCGGCGGGATTACCACATGGAAAGACGCCGTTGAATTCATGGCGTTGGGGTCAAACGCGGTGCAGGTTTGCACGGCTGCGATGATTTATGGTTTCCGGGTTGTCGATGATCTGATCGATGGCATGAGCCAGTGGATGGATGACAAGGGTTACACCAGTGTCGAACAGTTCACGCGTGCGGCCGTGCCGCAGGTCGCGAACTGGAACGAGCTTAACATGAATTTCGATACCAAGGCGGTGATCAACCCCGACAATTGTATCGAATGTGGCCGTTGCCACATCGCGTGCGAGGATACATCACATCAGGCGATTGCGATGAATGTGAAGGAAGACGGGCACCGTGAGTTTGTTGTCATCGACGAGGAATGTGTTGGTTGCAACCTTTGCTATCACATTTGTCCGGTGCCTGATTGCATCACCATGGAACCGGTCAAAACCGACAAGCCTTACATGACCTGGCCGGAACATCCGCTTAATCCGATGCGGCAGGCTGCCGAGTAATCCCAAGCCGGAAGACAGACAAAAGGATATCTAAATGACCGTTCAACCAAGTGTGCGCAATCTGTCGATCAATGGCGACCGGCTTTGGGACAGCCTGATGGAAATGGCAAAGATCGGCAAAACCGCCAAGGATGGCGTTTGCCGATTGGCGCTGACCGATCTGGATCGTGAGAGCCGAGACTTGTTCATCAAATGGTGCAAGGCCGAGGGGTGCACGATCCGCATCGACAAGATGGGCAATATCTTTGCGCGCCGTGAAGGACGCAATCCCGATCTGCCACCGGTGGTGATGGGTAGCCATCTGGACAGCCAGCCGACAGGGGGCAAATATGATGGCGTTTATGGTGTGCTTTCGGGGCTTGAAGTAATCCGGGCTCTGAACGAAGCCAAATATGAAACCGAAGCACCGCTTGAAGTCGTTTGCTGGACCAACGAAGAAGGGTCGCGCTTTGCCCCTGCAATGGTCGCATCAGGCGTTTTTGCCAAAGTGTTTGATCTTGAATACGGCCATTCGCGTGCTGATGTCGATGGCAAGACGATGGGCGAGGAATTGAAACGCATCGGCTATCTTGGCGATGACGAGGCAACAATTGATGCCCATCCGATGGGCGCCTATTTCGAAGCCCATATCGAACAGGGCCCGATCCTTGAGGATGAAGGCAAGGATATCGGTATAGTCACCGATGCACAGGGGCAGCGCTGGTATGAAATCAGGTTCACCGGTGTTGAGGCCCATGCCGGACCGACACCGATGAAAACCCGCAAGGATGCGTTGCTGGGGGCGGCACGGGTGGTTGATCTGGTCAACAGGATCGGTCTGGATCGTTCCCCGTTGGCCTGTGCGACGGTTGGGATGATGCAGATTCACCCCAATTCACGCAACGTGATTCCGGGCGAGGTGTTCTTTACTGTCGATTTCCGCCATCCTGACGACGCGGTCCTGGCCGATATGGATAAGGCCCTTCGCGAAGGTGTCGAGAAGATCGCAGCCGAGATCGGCCTTAAAACCGAGTTTGAGCAGATATTCTATTATGCGCCGGTTCCGTTCGACAAAACCTGTGTCGATGCGGTGCGCAACGCGGTTGAGGTCGGCGGTTACTCGGCGCGCGAAATTGTGTCGGGTGCCGGTCATGATGCGTGCTATCTGGCGCAAGTGACTCCGACCGCGATGATCTTTATCCCGTGTGTTGATGGCATTTCCCATAACGAGATAGAGGAAGTTCACAAGCATTGGTCGGACGCGGGCGGGCAGGTTCTGCTGCATGCCGTTCTGGCCAAGGCCGATGAAACGGTCATGACGCAATCTGTCTAGGCGATATCAAGAACCTGCCCTGAATACTCCAGACTGGACCGGCCTTTGTGCCGGTCTTTTTTTGTCAGTTGCTGTTGGATTTGGGCAGGTGAAGGGCGACCCATTCGGAAAGTTGTCCGTTGCTTTCCAGTTCCGTGATCAAGTCGTTGATCCGGGCGATGTGCGGAACGCACGGGCTGTTGCGCGAAAACATGAATTGAACTTCGTTCACGGCCAGCGGTGGTTCAATGGCAATCACCTGTTGCTCGATACCATCAAGCGAGATATTGGCCATGCCGTCATATCGCCCGAGCAACACATAATCGACCCGCCCGTTCATCAGGATATCGAATATGCGGTTGCCGGTTGGTGAATAAATCATGTCGAGCCTATCAATGGCATACCGGTCAATGAAATCGCCGTAGCTCCCGCCTTGGGGGCGGGCACCGCTGTGACCGATCAGGCTTTCGATATTTTGCACGGAAAATTGTCGGTCAATATGCTGAAAGACCATGACATCATCGAATGCATACGGAAGGGAATAAATGAAAGTCATCGCGCGTTCGGCCGTGTAATAGGCACCTGCCATCACATCAATTTCACCGGCTTCTAGCATCTGGATCGATCGGTTCCACGGGATTTCAAAATGCACTTTCAGGCTGATATTGTTCTCTTGCGTGTATCGACGCAGGATATCAATCGAAATGCCTTGTGCATGGCCATTGCTGTCGAAGTAAGAAATCGGTTCCCATCCTGCCGCACCGCCAACGACAATCTGTTTGCAGGTATCAGATGCGGCATGGGCATGATTGGTGCTTGCGGACAGGACCATGCACATCAGAACAAGCATAGGCATGATGCCAAATTGGATCGCGTACATGAATACGCGTTGAAAATGCATGCTGGCCCCCGTTGAAAATAGATCAGTGTTTGTCGATTTCAGATTTGGGGGATGGGGATATTTTTCAACTATTCGTTAGTGTGGGGTTGGGGTAGGCAGCTTTGTTGCGGTGGTTGCCTTTAAGACAGCCCAACGCCTTTCAGGATGATGCGCACGACATTTTCCTTGGCCTCGGCGAATTGGGTATCCGATAGCGGTTGATCGTTGTTGAAGATTTCGATCTGACGGGCAAAGTCGGCGTAATGCTGGGTTGTGGCAAAGATCATATACATTAGCGAGTATGGTTCGACCTGGTCCATCTTGCCTTCTGTGATCCAGCGATTGATTACCACCACGCGGCTATCAAGCCAGTTTTTGACTGTGGTTGAAATGTAGTCGGACGAGAACTTTGCGCCACGGATGATTTCGTGCGCCCAGACGCGCGAACCGTGCGGGCGGGCACGCGACAGATCCATCTTGGCTTCGATATAGCCGCGCAGAATTTCGGCCGGGTCGGAACTGTTTTCAAATGTCATTGCCGCTTCAAGCCAATGATCGCAAATGTCTTCCATAATCCGGCGATAAAGGGCTTCTTTGGTGCTGAAATAGTAATGCACATTGGCCTTGGGCACCTTGGCAATTTCGGCAATCCGCGCGGTGGTTGCGCCCTTGAAGCCGTAATCGGCAAAAACCAGCTCGGCAGCGGCAAGAATTTGCTCTTCGTTTTCCTGACGAATGGCGGCTTTATGTGCGCCGTTTTGCCCGGATTTGACTGCACTCATCGACGTTCCCCGAAATTGCGTCATTTATCTTGACCGTTTGGTCAGGTTAAAATAATCTCTACTTTAGATACTAAAAAGCAAGCTTAAAATACGCGCCGAACCAACCGGGTATGTCCAAAATTTTGAACAACACCGGTGAAAGATAAAGAGAAATTCGGTGCCGTAAACAAAAATCAGGGTCGCTGAAATGGCATTTGGCAGTCGAAAATTCGAAACCAGTTCCCGGTGACTTTAAAGCGCTAGTGCATGGGAGATTCCCGTGCTAACGATTTTTCTGCACCCTTATTCAGGTGTAGTCCAAACTGCCCTATGTGCGACATATCGCTCAGTCGGGGCGGTCTGACTATTTAATAAAGTCGGACATTGATTTGGCCCGCCAAAACGATGTCAGGGAAGCACAAGAAAGGTACGGGAGACCTTTTTATGACAGCCACCACGAAAATCAGCCGGCCGAACGATCTTTCGGCATTCTGGATGCCGTTTACGGCGAACCGCCAGTTCAAGCAGGCCCCCCGCATGCTTGTCAGCGCGGAAGGTATGTATTACCAGACCGATGACAACCGCCAGATTCTGGACGGTACTGCCGGGCTTTGGTGCTGCAACGCCGGTCACAAGCGTCCCAGGATCGTCGAGGCGGTCAAGGCACAGATGGACGAACTGGATTATGCCCCGGCATTCCAGATGGGCCATCCCAAGGCGTTCGAGCTTGCCAGCCGTCTGGCGCAGCTTATGCCGGGCGATCTGAACCATGTTTTTTATACCAATTCCGGTTCTGAATCGGTTGAGACCGCGCTTAAAATCGCGATTGCCTATCACCGGGCACGCGGGGACGGGCAGCGGACCCGTTTGATCGGTCGTGAACGTGGCTATCACGGTGTCAATTTCGGCGGTATTTCGGTTGGTGGTATTTCGGGCAACCGCAAGACCTTTGGCCAGATGCTGGGTGGGGTTGACCATATCCGTCACACCTATCTGCCTGACGAAAACGGCGTTACCCGCGGCCAGCCGGAACATGGTGCGTTTCTGGCCGATGATCTGGAACGTATTTGCGCGCTTCATGATCCGTCGACCATAGCGGCCGTTATTGTCGAGCCGGTTGCAGGGTCGACCGGTGTTCTGATCCCGCCAAAGGGCTATCTGGAACGACTGCGCGAGATATGCACCAAGCATGGCATTCTTCTGATCTTTGATGAAGTCATTACCGGTTTTGGTCGCCTTGGCGCCCCGTTTGCGGTGGATTATTTCGGTGTTCAGCCAGATCTGGTGACGACTGCAAAGGGGCTTACCAACGGCACGATCCCCATGGGGGCGGTTTTCGCCACTGACGACATCCATGACACGTTCATGACCGGTCCGGAAAACATGATCGAGCTGTTCCATGGTTATACCTATTCGGGCAACCCGGTTGCCTGTGCGGCGGGCCTCGCGACGCTTGAGACCTATGAGGAAGAAGGCCTTTACACCAAGGGGCAGGAACTTGGCCAATATTGGGAAGATGCGGTTCACAGCCTGATTGATCTGCCGAAGGTCAAGGATATCCGCAACCTTGGTCTGATCGGTGCGATCGAACTTGAAAGCATCGAAGGCTTCCCGACCAAGCGGGCCTTTAGTGCATTCCTCAAGGCGTTCGAGAAGGGCATCCTGATCCGCACCACGGGCGATATCATTGCGCTTTCACCGCCGCTGATCATTGAAAAATCTCATATCGATCAGCTGTTTGGCACGCTGCGCGAAGTGTTGAAGGAAATTGACTAAGAACTGATTTCAACCCTGTCCCATTGCGGGCAGGGTGGGCGAAAGCCCGAAGGAGACGTTACGTTTCACGATTTTCCGGTTTGCGTCCCATCATGGGAATTGGGGGCGCAGACCGCACCAAGCCACAAGATCGGCAAAAGCCGACACATGGCATATATCAGATCAAGGAGGTATCTCGGATGTCTATGCTGAGAGGCGGACTGATTCAGATGAGCCTTAAAGGTTCAACCGAACAGTCGCCAGACGAAATTCGTCAAGCCATGATCGACGCGCATCTGCCCTATATCGAAGAGGCAGGGCGGCAGGGCGTGCAGGTTTTGTGTTTTCAGGAAGTTTTCACACAACCCTATTTCTGCCCCAGCCAGGACAGGAAATGGTATGACGCGGCCGAAGAAATCCCGAACGGCCCGACCACGCAGTTGATGTGCGAACTGGCCAAGAAACACAAGATGGTCATCGTCGTTCCGATCTACGAGCAGGAAATTACCGGTGTGTATTACAACGCCGCCGCCGTGATTGATGCCGACGGGACCTATCTTGGCAAATATCGCAAAACCCATATCCCGCAGGTTGCCGGTTTCTGGGAGAAGTTTTTCTTCAAGCCCGGCGTTTCGGACTGGCCGGTGTTTGATACCCAATATTGCAAGCTTGGCGTTTATATCTGCTATGACCGACACTTTCCGGAAGGCTGGCGTGCGCTGGCGTTAAATGGGGCGGAATATATCGTCAATCCGTCGGCAACGGTGGCCGGGCTTTCTGAACATCTGTGGAAGCTGGAACAACCCGCATCGGCAGTTGCCAACGGATGTTATATCGGGGCGATCAACCGGGTTGGCCGGGAAATGCCGTGGAACATTGGCGAGTTTTACGGCCAGAGCTATTTTGTCAATCCGCGTGGCGTGATTGAAAAGGAAGCATCGCGCGATCAGGACGAACTGATCGTGCATGACATGGATATGTCCATGGTACGTGAAGTGCGGAACACATGGCAGTTTTTCCGCGATCGTCGGCCTTCGACCTATACCCGCCTGACCGACGGCAACTGAGATTTAACGGCGAACGGAGTACGTGTCCCGCTCGCCGTTTTGCTTTGACCGACATTTTATATTCCGGCGCCAAATGACCGGACAAAAGACAAGTCGGCAAGGTTCAGGGCAACGACCCTGAGGGAGGCTTTAGAGAGACATTCGATCAGGGGATACCCCATGACGTTAAAAGCAGTCGTCAATAATGTGGCGCAAATGCCCGCATCCGCCGACGCAGTTGTTGATATTCAAAAACTGTCGTTGACCTTTCAAACCGCTGACGGGCCGGTCTATGCCCTGTCTGATGTTGATCTGAAAATCGAACGCGGCGAGTTCGTTTCCTTTATCGGCCCGTCGGGCTGTGGCAAGACCACGCTGTTACGCGTGATTGCGGATCTGGAAAAGGCCACGGGTGGCGATATTTCGATCAATGGCGTTTCCCCGCAGGAAGCGCGTGAAAATCGTGCTTATGGCTATGTGTTTCAGGCACCGGCATTGCTGCCGTGGCGTTCGATTGAACGCAACGTGACCCTGCCGCTGGAAATTATGGAAATTTCCCGTGAAGAACGCATCAAGCGGGGGCACGAGGCACTTAAACTTGTCGAACTGAACGGGTTTGAAAAGAAATTCCCGTGGCAACTTTCGGGCGGGATGCAGCAACGTGCATCAATTGCGCGTGCGCTGAGCTTCGATGCCGATCTGCTTCTGATGGATGAGCCGTTCGGGGCGCTGGATGAAATTGTTCGTGATCATCTGAACGAACAGCTTTTGAAATTGTGGGCGCGGACCAACAAGACGGTCGCGTTTGTGACCCATTCGATCCCCGAGGCGGTTTACCTGTCGACCAAGATCGTTGTGATGTCGCCAAGGCCAGGCCGGATCATTGATGTGATCAAAACCGATTTTCCGAAGGATCGCGGCCTCGATATCCGCGAAACCCCGGAATTCCTGGAAGTAGCCCATCGTGTGCGTGAAGGGCTGCGGGCAGGGCACAGCTATGACGAGTAATGCCGCAACGATGAATGGTGCAATCGGCGATGCGTCGCTTTGGTCGCGCCTGATGTCCGGGCAGGCTGGCCCGGTGACGGTGGTTCTGATTGCGCTGTTTGTCATCTGGTATGTAGGGGCGGTGTTCATGAACGCGCCGACCCAGATTGATCGCTATAACCGCGCCGGCGAAACCTGGACAACGACGCGCTTGATCGAAGATACGCTGGCACAGGAACGGCCGATCCTTCCTGCCCCCCATCAGGTCGCGCAGGAAATGTATAAAACCATTTTTGCGACTTCGATCACGTCCAAACGGTCGCTGGTTTACCACACATGGGTGACGCTTTCATCGACCCTGCTGGGATTTGTGATCGGTACAGCACTTGGCATTTTTCTGGCGGTCGGGATCGTTCATGTGGTGACACTTGAAAAAAGCCTGATGCCGTGGGTGATTTCATCCCAGACCATTCCGATTCTTGCCATTGCCCCTATGATCGTCGTTGTGCTCGGCGCGATTGGACTTAAGGGACTGATGCCAAAGGCAATCATTTCGACCTATCTGTGTTTCTTCCCGGTGACGATCAGCATGGTCAAGGGCATGCGTTCGCCGCAGGTGATCCAGCTTGATCTGATGCGGACCTACAATGCATCGAAATGGCAGACTTTCTGGTCGCTTCGCCTGCCATCGGCGATGCCTTACCTGTTTGCCAGTCTGAAGGTTGCGATTGCGATCAGTCTGGTGGGGGCAATTGTCGGTGAATTGCCGACGGGGGCGCAGGCTGGGTTGGGCGCGCGTCTTCTGGCCGGGTCGTATTACGGGCAAACCATCCAGATCTGGTCGGCATTGCTGACCGCGGCCCTTGTTGCCGCGATCATGGTGGTGATGGTTGGATGGTGTGAACGTCGTGTACTTGCCAGAATGGGAGTACGCGGATGACCACTATCAAACTTGATAAATTCTGTCTGGTTGCAGCAATCGCGGCTTTGCTGGCTTTGATCTTTCCGCTGAGCGGGGTTGATCCGGAAAGCGGCAAACAGATCGCCTTTGTTAGCGACATTTCCGGTATTGCGGTGGCGATGGCACTATGCGTGATTGCCGGTGCTGCATTTACGTGGCTTGGTGTGGGGCACATTCAGTATGCGGCGATCATACTTGTGGTGGCGGTGTTTGGTTGCTGGCAGGCGATAGCAGCGCTTTATGATTATGGTATTGCCGGTCATGCTGGAACCGGGTTCTGGTTGTTTATCCTATCGCTTTGGGCGTTTGTCTGGCGGGGGATTGATGTGGTTGCGCGTTATCGCAGCCTTGAAATGGCGAAACAGCAATCAGCCAATATTCTGGTGCCGATCGCGTTTGGCGTCTGGTTGCTGTTCCTTTGGGAAGTGATCGTGGCTGGTTTTGGAGTGCCGCAGGTTTTGCTGCCTGCGCCAAGTGCCATTGGGCTTCGTTTCATCAGTTCGACCGACATTCTGGCTGCCGATTTCCAACAGACCTTCATCAAGGCCGTTATCAGCGGTTATGTGATTGGCTGCGGCAGTGCCTTTATCGTTGCGATTGCGGTGGATCGGGTGCCGTTCCTGAAACGGGGGCTTCTGCCGCTGGGCAATATGGTGTCTGCCCTGCCGATCATCGGTGTGGCGCCGATCATGGTGATGTGGTTCGGGTTTGACTGGCAGTCGAAGGCGGCGGTGATTGTGATCATGACCTTCTTCCCGATGCTGGTAAATACCGTGACCGGGTTGAATGCTGCAGGCGCGCTTGAGAAGGACCTGATGGCAACTTATGCGTCGGGTTACTGGTCTACCCTGTTCCGGTTACGGTTGCCGGCTGCAATGCCGTTTGTCTTTAACGCACTTAAAATCAACTCCACGCTGGCACTGATTGGTGCCATCGTTGCCGAATTTTTCGGTACCCCGATCGTTGGCATGGGTTTCCGTATCTCGACCGAAGTCGGGCGGATGAATGTCGATATGGTCTGGGCGGAAATTGCATTGGCGGCCCTGGCGGGGACCGCCTTTTACGGAGCTGTGGCCTACGTCGAAAGAAAGGCGACGTCATGGCATCCGTCATTTCGGGTACGTCGCCATTAAAGGCATCAAAAGACGGCCCGTCGGGAGGACTTGACAATAACCTGAGGAGACATCGACGAATGAAGAAAGTATTTGCGACTGCGTTAGGGTTAAGTGTCGGTTTGACATCGCTCTCGGCGATGGCGGCGGACGAAGTCACCCTGCAGCTTAAATGGGTAACCCAGGCACAGTTCGCCGGTTACTATGTGGCGCAGGACAAAGGGTTCTATGAAGAAGCCGGTCTTGACGTCACGATCAATCCGGGCGGTCCGGACATTGCCCCGCCACAGGTTATTGCCGGTGGTGGTGCCGATGTGATTGTCGACTGGATGCCATCCGCACTGGCATCGCGAGAAAAGGGTGTTGCGTTGGTAAACATTGCGCAGCCCTTTGCCAAGTCGGGCATGATGCTGACCTGCCTTAAGGAAACCGGTGTTGAAAGCCCGGATGATTTCCCGGGCCGCACGCTTGGTGTCTGGTTCTTTGGCAACGAATATCCTTTCCTGAGCTGGATGTCGAAGCTTGGTATTCCGACCGATGGCGGGGAAAAAGGCGTTACGGTTCTTAAGCAGGGCTTCAACGTTGATCCGCTGCTGCAAAAGCAGGCCGATTGCATTTCGACCATGACCTATAACGAATACTGGCAGGTTATCGATGCCGGTATCACTGAAGATCAGCTTAAGGTCTTCAAATACGAAGATCAGGGTGTCGCGACCCTTGAAGACGGCCTTTATGTTCTTGAAGACAATCTGAAGGACGAGGCTTTCGTAGACAAGATGGGGCGCTTTGTTGCTGCGAGCATGAAGGGCTGGCAGTGGGCGAAGGAAAATCCGGAAGACGCGGCGATGATCGTTCTGGATAACGATGCAACCGGTGCCCAGACCGAAAAACATCAGATCCGCATGATGCAGGAAATCGCCAAGCTGCTGGATGACGACGGAAAGCTTGACGAAGCGGCCTATCAGCGCACCGTGGATAGCCTTCTGTCGGGCGGTTCCGATCCGGTTATCACCAAAGAGCCGGAAGGCGCATGGACCCACGCCGTTACCGACAAGGCGTCGATGTAACGATCCGATCCCCCGGCAGGTGCAACAAACCTGCCGGGGGACAAACCATCTGACGAAACTGAAATCGGGCAGGGATGCCGGGGCTTTCCCGCAACTTTCCGGACCCTACGACAGACTGACAGACAAGGAGCCACCCATGTCCATGGTTATTCGTGGCGGAACAATCGTTACCGCCGATCTGACATACAAATCCGATATCCTGATTGAAAATGGCAAGATTGCCGCGATCGGTCAGAACCTGACCGGGGACAAGGTTGTTGATGCCGACGGTTGCTATGTCATGCCCGGTGGGATTGACCCGCATACGCATCTTGAAATGCCCTTTATGGGCACTTATTCCGAAGACGATTTTGAAAGCGGTACCAAGGCGGCGGTTGCCGGTGGTACGACGATGGTTGTCGATTTCTGCCTGCCGGCACCCAATCAGTCGCTGCTTGAAGCGCTTCAGGCGTGGGACAACAAATCGACCAAGGCGGTTTGCGATTATTCGTTCCACATGGCGGTCACCTGGTGGAGCGAGCAGGTCTTTGACGAGATGAAAATCGTTGTCGAGGAGAAGGGTATCAACACCTTCAAACATTTCATGGCCTATAAGGGCGCGTTGATGGTTGATGACGACGAAATGTTCGCATCTTTCTCGCGCTGTTCGGAACTGGGCGCGATGCCATTGGTGCATGCTGAAAACGGCGATGTGGTTGCAACCCTTCAGCAACGCCTGCTTGATGCAGGCAATAACGGGCCCGAGGCACATGCCTATTCCCGGCCTGTCGATGTCGAGGGCGAGGCGTGCAACCGTGCGATCATGATTGCCGATATGGCCAATGTGCCGCTTTATATCGTGCATGTGTCCTGTGAACCGGCACACGAAGCCATTCGCCGCGCGCGAGCCAATGGTAAACGCGTGTTTGGCGAACCGCTGATTCAGCATCTGATTCTGGATGAAAGTGAATATGCGAACGCGGACTGGGATCACGCGGCTCGCCGCGTAATGTCCCCGCCTTTCCGCAGCAAACTGCATCAGGATGGTCTGTGGAACGGTCTGGCATCCGGTAGCCTGCAGGTCGTTGCAACCGACCATTGTGCCTTCACAACAAAGCAGAAACGCATGGGCGTTGGTGATTTCACCAAAATCCCAAACGGGACTGGTGGTCTTGAAGACCGCATGCCATTGCTGTGGACCTATGGCGTGAATACCGGTCGTCTGACGATGAATGAATTTGTTGCCGTGACTTCGACCAATATTGCCAAAATCCTGAATGTCTATCCGCGCAAGGGCGCAATCCTTGTCGGGGCGAATGCGGACCTTGTCGTATGGGATCCGAAGGCATCGAAAACCATCACTGCCAAACATCAGCAGTCTGCCATCGATTACAACGTATTCGAAGGACATGAAGTCACCGGTCTGCCGCGCTACACCATCAGCCGTGGCCGGATTGCTGCCGAGGAAGGCGTTGTCGTTGGCAAATGCGGTGATGGGGAGTTCGTCCCGCGCGAACCGTACCCAGCGGTCAACAAGGCGTTGTCGAAATGGAAGGAGCTCACGTCTCCGCGCAAGGTGGAACGCAGCGGAATTCCAGCGGGCGTGTAATTTAATCCTCTTCCAAGGGGATTTGGAAAGCGGGAGGCCTGAGGGCCGCCCGTATTATTCAGGCAGGTTGGAAAAGCTTTAGCCCGATAATTCCTGCAAAGCTAAGGGCTTCGCCAAGGACGATTATGCCAAATATCACCGCGCCAACCGCACCGATCCCGGTCCATATCGCGTAAGCGGTGCCAAGCGGAATGCTGCGCATGGCAAAGGTCAGAAGCCAGAAGCTTCCGGCCATGGTAATCAGGGTAAAAATTGTCGGAACGGGTCTGGTAAAACCATCGGAGTATTTAAGGCCAGCAGCCCAACAAACTTCGAGAAATCCGGCCAAAAGCAATGCAATCCAAGCCATAACGGCCTCTTGGTTCAAAGGGGCCGTCCCCGGTCGTCATCATCAGGCGTATTCGGTCGTCCGATCGCGTGACAGCAAGCTGTCATTGTCTTTGACCCCGATATAGGGGCAAAATACCCCCACGGCAAATGCCCCGTGGGCAATGCTGCTATGCCACCCTGATCAGAATAAATGGACGTAATCCCGCCGATGCCAACCAAAGCAAACAGCATATCCAATCGTCCGAAAGTCGCCGGATTGATCTTGGCCGGGGGCGAGGGGCGACGTATGGGCGGAAACAAGCCGTTTCGTGAACTGGCCGGCAAACCCTTGATTGCGCATGCGATCAGCGCGGCATCCGCGCAATGTAATCACCTGATGATTTCCAGCAACGAAGGCGGGGCATTTTTTGCTGAGTTCAATCTGCCGGTCGTTCCAGACAGTCCCCAACCGGGGCTGGGGCCGTTGGGCGGGATTCTGGGCGGATTATTGAGTTTGCCCGATGGTGTCGACTGGCTGGTTTCCTTTCCCGTCGATTGCCCGATTGTACCCGATGATATGGTCGCCCAATTGATTAAGGCGGCGACAGAGGGCGGTGAAAAGGCAGCCTTTGCCAGCCATGCCGGACGGGATCACTACCTGTCTGCTATCTGGCATCGCGCCGGGGCTGGTATCATTGGCACCCAACTTCGCGATGAAGACCGCCGCGTTGGCGGGGCACTGCGTGCCATGCGGGCCGCGAATGTGGCGTTTCCGGTGCGGTCTGGCGACATGGCTCTGTTTGTCAATGTCAACGCGCCCGAAGATCTCAGTGCGCTTGATGAAATGCTTTCAGGACATATCGATGAAAAGCGTCTTTGAGGCTCGACTTGTACTGCAAGTATCTGATGGTTTTACGATAAGGCATTCACACAATTTTCTTGCATAGCAAATGCATATTATCCCTATGATTAAATCTGTTTTGTTTTAAACGTATCGTTTCGCTGAGGTTTTGAATAAAACGGACCTTGTTAATGCCGTTTATTCGGCGTCCAGCTTAAATAATTAGGGCTTATCATGCATTCAACCTTTGCAATATTTTCTGTCGCTTTTGTCTTTCTGGCTGTTGTTCTGACGTTTTTGAGCGTCAAGATCGTTCCGCAGGGTTACGAAATTACCGTCGAACGGCTTGGTCGGTATTTGCGGACACTTGATCCTGGAATGCATATCCTGATCCCGGTTTTTGATCGTGTCGGACAGCGCATGAGCCTTATGGAACGTGTGCTTGATATCCCCAGTCAGGAAGTGATCTCGCGCGATAACGCATCTGTTGTGGTCGACGGTGTGGTCTTTATCCGGGTAACCAATACCAAAGATGCCGCCTACAAGGTCGAGCGCCTTGATTATGCCGTACAGAATTTGGCCATGACCAATTTGCGCAGTGTCCTTGGTTCCATGGAACTTGATGAAATGCTGTCAAATCGGGAGAAAATCAGCTTGCTGCTTCTGGCTGTTCTTGATGAAGCGACCAGTGATTGGGGGGTTAAGATCACCCGAGTTGAAATCAAGGATGTACAGCCGCCTGAGGATCTTACGGAAGCGATGAACCGTCAGATGAAGGCTGAGCGCGAGAAGCGCGCGCTGATCCTTGAGGCTGATGGCGAGAGAGAAGCCAACATCAAGCGCGCCGAAGGTGAAAAATCTGCGGCGATCCTGGCAGCCGAAGGACGCATGGCCGCTGCCGAGCTTGATGCGCGGGCACGCGAACGCACGGCCGAGGCAGAAGCCAAAGCAACCGAAACGGTTTCCAAAGCCATCCGAGAAGGCGATGTTCAGGCAATCAACTACTTTGTCGCCCAGAAATATGTTGAATCGCTTGGCCAGATCGCATCAAGCCCTAACAGCAAACTTGTCTTCATGCCGCTGGATGCGTCTGGTGTTGTTGGATCGATTGGCGGTGTGACCGAATTGATCAAAACGATTTCTCAGACAAACAAAAGCTAGAACGATCTCGGGATTGCCAAAATGAATTTATTTTCTGAACTGGGCATTGAGTTCTGGCATTGGTGGATTCTGGCCTGCCTGATGCTGGTGCTTGAAATGTTGCTGCCGGGAATCATTTTCCTATGGTTGTCAGTTGCGGCAGCAGCAGCGGGTTTTGTTGTCCTGTTGGTTCCCGATGTCTCGGTGGAACTACAACTGATCGCATTTGGTGTGTTCAGTGTGCTGTCATTTGTAATCGGGCGGCGGTTCTTTCGTCCCGCATGTTCGGGGGCGCAAGAGGAAGATGTCAGCAGCACGCGGTCATCGCTGGTCGGAAAAACGACTGTTCTGACAGAAAAGACGACCAATGGCCGCGTTCGTCAAAACGTCTATGGATCAAGTTGGGTCCTGAAGTCGGATGACGAACTTGCCGAAGGTCAGAAAGTCCGTGTCTGCGGGATTGAAGGAAGTACGCTTCTTGTCGAGGCGGTCAAAGCCGACGATCCAAATTAATTAATGTGGCCCGCAAATTAAAAGCCCCGATCTGCAAGATCGGGGCTTTTTTCATTTGGCTAGTTCACGGCGCAGGGGCGCCATGGTTTCCAGGGGTTGTAGCCGTAAAAGAATCTTGCAAGGAACTGATCGACCTTTTCGCGGTTTGCAGCACGGTCAGCTGAGGAGAGATCCTTGTCATACTGACTGCAGTTTTTTTCTACGGCATCGCCAATCGATTTCCAGTCCGCATGCTGATCATGGCCTGGAAGGCCTGTCGCGATGGCGCACCAACCAACAGCTTCGACGGGGTCACCAATGGTGCGGGCTTCTTCAGCAAGATAGGCAGCTGCACGCATTTCACCACGTTCGGCGGCTTGACGCAGATATTGATAACGGGCGGCGTCACTGTCTGCAAATCGATTGGCAAGCAAGGTTGCCGCCCGCGGATCGCCAGCTTCCCATGCAGTACTCAGATGCTGTTTTGCCTGATCGGACTTGCCCTGATCCATGGCGTCAAGGGCAAGCCACAGCATTGCCTGTGTCTGGTTCTGATCTGCGGCCTGTTGATAAAGCGGTCTGATATTGTCGGTTTTCGCGCCGGTTGCTTCCAGTCTTCGGGCGATGACCATGCTGGCATCCGGATTGTGATTGTCGGCTGATGCTTTCATCCAACCCCAGCCACGTTTTTCATCGGCATTGACGCCAACCCCGTTAATCATCTGACAGGCCAGAAGGTACTGCGCGGTGGCGTTGCCCTGTTCGGCAAGCGGGGCAAAGGTTTTGGCCGAAGCTTCGAAATTGCCGTGACGATACGAATTTACCCCTTCATCAAGCGGGGATGCGGCGGTTGCCGTCGCCATCAGGCAAAGCGTGACGCCTGCCGTGACGGCCGAGAATTTCAGGATATGCGCGATCGAATTTTTCATGCTGTTTCCTGTGTATCGTTTTTTGTTGGCTAATGAAACCGGACGAAAAAATTCCGGGACCCGACCGTGACGTTCGGGGGAAGGGCATCCTTATCGGGCCCCGGATAGGTGCACTCACGGGAGGGAGGCTTCATTGATGGTTTCATAGCCTTGCTGTCGTGTTGCTACCGTTTGCTCGGACCGGATGGAGTCAAGGAAGTCGCGCACGCGTTTTCCGAGATCGTCCGATTGATGACGCAGGCGATCTGTTGCCTGACGCAGGCCATCGATGGCCTGCAGATTGTCGCCTGCGGCGGTGCTGACCTGTGCAATCGTTTCATTCATTTCGCTGGCGGCGGTGGCGGATTGTTCGACGTTGCTGGCGATTTCGGCGACAAATTCCTGCTGTTCGTCAACCGCTGCCGACATTTCGCCGACCGTTTCGTGAATGCCGGTGATGCTATCGCGGATGGTGGCGATGGCCTGTACCGCGACACCGGTTGTTGCCTGGATCCCGGTGATGCGCTGGGCAATCCGGTCGGTTGCCATGCCGGTCTGATTGGCAAGGTTTTTGACCTCTTGTGCCACGACGGCAAAGCCTTTGCCCGCGTCGCCTGCACGGGCGGCCTCGATTGTTGCATTCAGGGCCAAAAGGTTGGTCTGGGCGGCGATATCCTGAATAAGGTTAAGGATTTCACCGATTTCCTGGGCACCGGTTTCAAGTTCGTGCATGGTGTCGCTGGTTTGACGGGCAGCATCGACTGCGTTGGTCGCGGCATTCACCGACTGCTGGGCACGAAGGCCGGTATCACGCACGCGTTCGGACAGCGATTGCGCCGCGTCGGAAACGGACGCCATATTGATCGATATTTCCTCGGACGCACCGGCAACGCCGGTGGCATTGCTGGATGCGATTTCTGCCTGTTCACGCACCTGATTGGATGTTGTCTGGATGTTTTCGGCTTCGCGTGACACATCCTTTGCGACCTGCATCACCGATGCCTCGAACGCGTCGGCCAGTTCCAGCATGGCGCGGCGACGTTCGGTTTCGGCGATTTCGCGTTCGCGGGCGACATTTTCCTCGGCCCGCTGGGCGGCAAGGCTTGTTTCGCGGAACTGTCCGAGAATTTCGGCCATGCGACCGATTTCATCGCGACCGGTATCGCGAACCTCGGTCGAAAGATCGCCATTCGCTACTCGGCGCATGCCGTCAATGACGCGGAGCAGGCGTTTGATCAGGTTACCCCGGACATAGAAAATCAGGATCAGAAGCGAGATCACCAGAACCGCAATACCGATCAGGGCAATCACCTGCTGATCGCGAACCACCTGCGACAGGGCATTCGCTGCACTGTTATCGACCTCAAGACGTTTGGCATCGACCAGTTGTTCGATGGATGCGCTTAGCGCTTCGGCGCTGGTCAGGGTGGCCTCAAGGGTTTGCTCGGTTTTGTACTGATTATCCCATTCGGTTTCACGCAGATCAAAAACGCTGTCTTTGCCAGCACCATAAACCAGCAATGCCTCGCCCAGTTTTTTTATCTGGGTGCCATCATTGTTATCGGGCAATTTTTCCAGCGCGTCTGAAATGCGAAGTTCCGCCCAACTCCATTGATTGCGGACCTCGTCCATGGCATCGCCTTCTGGCACGGCGATGGCTGCGGTCAGCATGCCGAATGCAAGGTTCACATTGGCGCGGATTTCCGAAATTAGCTGGGAAAATTTGATGGTTCCTTCAAGTTCGCCCGCTGCATCGCTATTGCCCCCGGCAATACGCGATATGCCGCGCGATACATCGATATCGACAACCTCGACCAGCGGATTGATGAATTCCGAAAGATCGCTATATGCAAAGACCATATCAAGGGTCAGATCACCGCGCTGCTTTTCAAGTTCAAGCCGCTGCATGGTCAATTCATGCAGTGTGTTGCGGCGGGCAACAATATCGTCAAGCTGTGCGGTCAGGGTTTCAATTGCGTCGATAGCAACGGTTTGTGTCGGCTCCCCGATCTGCTCCTGCGCTTGATCAGGATTCTGATCCGGTATTTCGATGTTACCTGCAGTTGCGTTAGCTTCGGCATCCGCCGCGGCGACGGGCAGCATCTGGGGTTCCGGATTGGTTCCGGCAATTTCGCCAAGGCGGGTGCGGGCATCACTGATCAGGGCATCAAGGCGTGCCTCAGTTTCAGCCAGTTCATCTGCATTGCGGGATGTGGCCAGAACCGGTGCCTGAGCCGCCAGTCCAACACCATCCATGGCAAGTTCCATCTGCCGGATGATTGAAGGCAGGCTGTCGGTGGTGATGTCGGCGACAAGCGCACGACTGTTGCCAAACGAAATCCAGGAAACCACCGATGAAATACCGGCCAGTACCAGAATCAGGGCAAAAGAAGCCATGAGCCGACCTTGAATGCCAAGGCCAGCGCGACGTTTTCTAATCGCGGTATTCACTGTTTCCTCCCTGTCTTGCCCGCCATGAGCCAGACATTCCCCTTACGGGGGCTTGCATCCGGTTTGCCGGATGTCCCGGGTTTTTATCAATCCATAAAGCCGGATCGTGCTTTGAAATCGGTATGAACAAATCAGTTGTCGGAAAAATCGGCGGGACGGCCGGGGATGATAGATCATCCCCGGCACCCCCCAATTGTGTGGCCAGGATTATTTCTGGGCCGCACTCCATTCCGCGATCAGATCGTCGTATTTGACGGTCTCACCCTGCGGTTTTTCGTTATCAAGTTTCGGCTTCGGAGCACCGGGCTGGTCGAACCAGTACTGTGCATCCTGTTCCTCGTTCAGTTTCGGTGCGCATTCACCACCGATGCCTGCGCGTTCAAGACGTTCCAGAACGCGGTCCATTGCCGTTGCAAGGTTATCCATGGCTTCCTGCGGGGTCCGCTCGCCGGTTACAGCTTCGGCAACGTTCTGCCACCAGAGCTGAGCCAGTTTCGGGTAATCCGGAACGTTGGTACCGGTCGGCGACCACTGGACGCGGGCCGGGGAACGATAGAATTCAACCAGACCGCCCCAGTTTGGTGCGATGTCACTCATGGCCTGGGTATCCAGGTCAGACTGACGGATCGGGGTCAGACCGGTCAGGGTCTTTTTCAGCGAGGTTGTTTTCGAGGTCACGAACTGTGCGTACAGCCATGCTGCCTGACGGCGTTCCGGCGGGGTGGACTTCATGAGAGTCCAGGAACCCACGTCCTGATAGCCAAGCTTCATGCCTTCTTCCCAGTACGGGCCGTGCGGCGAAGGTGCCATACGCCATTTCGGCGTGCCATCTTCGTTCACGACCGGGGTGCCTTTTTTAGCCATATCGGCGGTGAAGGCGGTGTACCAGAATATCTGCTGGGCAATCTGGCCCTGAGCCGGAACCGGACCGGCTTCGCCAAAGGTCATGCCGGCTGCTTCTGGTGGGGCATAGGCTTTGAGCCAGTCGATGTACTTGGTCAGAGCGTAAACAGCCGCCGGGCCGTTTGCCGCACCACCACGGGTGACGCTGGAACCTGCAGGTGCGCAGCCTTCAACGCGGATACCCCATTCATCAACCGGAAGACCGTTCGGGATGCCTTTGTCGCCAGCGCCAGCCATCGAAAGCCATGCGTCGGTGAAGCGCCAACCCAGAGACGGGTCTTTTTTGCCGTAGTCCATGTGACCATAGACTTTTTTACCGTCGATTTCTTTCACGTCATTGGTGAAGAATTCGGCGATGTCTTCGTAGGCCGACCAGTTGACCGGAACACCTAGGTCATAGCCGTATTTGTCCTTGAACTGCTTTTGCAGGTCTTCGCGCTGGAACCAGTCATAGCGGAACCAGTAAAGGTTTGCGAACTGTTGGTCGGGAAGCTGGTAAAGTTTGCCATCCGGACCGGTGGTGAAGGACAGTCCGATGAAGTCTTCAAGGTCGAGCGTCGGCGAGGTAACGTCCTTGCCTTCGCCTGCCATGAAGTCGGTCAGCGGAACGACCGCATCGTAACGCGAATGCGTACCGATCAGGTCGGAGTCATTGATGTAGGCGTCATAAATGTTACGACCGGACTGCATTTGGGTCTGCAGTTTTTCGATCACGTCGCCTTCACCGATCAGGTCATGGGTCAGCTTGATCCCGGTGATTTCCGAGAAGGCTTTGGCCAGAACCTTTGATTCATACTCGTGCGTGGTGATGGTTTCGGATACCACGTTGATTTCCATGCCGCGGAACGGCTCGGCTGCTTTGATGAACCATTCAAGTTCGGCCATCTGGGCATCTTTATCAAGGCTCGACGGCTGGAATTCGCTATCGATCCATTTTTTTGCCGCGTCGGTGTACTGGTCTGCTGCTGCCGGATTGGCAAATACCGCAAGACCGAGTGCGACCGCAACTGCACTGCCTTTAAGAATGGCAGAGGAGCCTTTGGCTTTGACGATCATGTCGTTCCTCCCTGGTTGTCTTCCATTGCACTTCCGGAAAAATCCGGTTCACCCGTGACGGGGGAAGACAGTACCCGTCGTGGTGAATGACGACAGAAACGGCACCGTTGCAGGACACGGTACCGTTCCGGATTATTCAGCCCCAGCGCATCACGATGATGAGCCAGAAAAGGGCAACGATTGATGCGATCCAGATGGCGGCATCGCTAAATGCCATAAAACCAAGATGGATATAGGCCGCACCAAGTAAACCGATGAAAAGGCGATCCCCGCGGGTTGTCGTCAGGGGTAAAAAGCCCCGGCGTGGAACAGTCGGCGAGACTGCCTGCCATATTCCCATTCCGATCAGCATCAGGATGATGCAGGAAAAGAACACGGCGGTAATCGGGGTCCAGGCCATCCAAGTCATTGTTTTATTCCTTCCTGTTTTCCGATTACACGCGGCCCATCGCGAAGCCCTTGGCGATGTAGTTGCGAACGAACCAGATCACCAAAGCGCCAGGCACGATTGTCAGAACACCCGCGGCCGCCAGAACACCCCAATCAAGCCCCGATGCCGAAACGGTACGGGTCATGGTGGCCACGATCGGTTTGGCATCGACCGACGTCAGGGTGCGGGCCAGCAACAGTTCAACCCAACTGAACATGAAGCAGAAGAAGGCCGTCACACCGATGCCCGAACGGATCAGCGGAATGAAGATCGTGGTGAAGAAGCGTGGGAAGGAATAACCGTCGATATAGGCGGTTTCATCGATTTCTTTTGGAATGCCCGACATGAAACCTTCGAGGATCCAGACGGCCAGCGGCACGTTGAACAGGCAGTGCGCAAGCGCCACAGCGATATGGGTGTCAAACAGGCCGACACTTGAATAAAGCTGGAAAAACGGCAGCAGGAACACGGCAGGCGGTGCCATGCGGTTGGTCAGCAGCCAGAAGAACAGATGCTTGTCACCGGTGAAGTTATATCGGGAAAAAGCATATGCCGCGGGTAGGGCAACCAGAAGCGAGATCACAACGTTGATCCCGACATAGATCATCGAGTTGATATAGCCTGAATACCATGCCGGATCGGTTAGGATGGTCGCATAGTTTGCCAGTGTCGGATTATCCGGGAACAGGGTCATTGCGCCCAGGATTTCTGAATTGGTCTTGATCGACATGTTGAACAGCCAATAGATCGGCAGCAACAGGAACACGATATAAAGAAGAAGTGCGATATGACGTTTCTGGAACCGCATTTTATTGTTCCTCCCGCTTTCCGGCGTTCATCACGACGGTATAGAAAACCCAGCAAACCAGCAGAATGATCAGGAAGTAGATCAGCGAGAATGCCGCAGCCGGACCAAGGTCGAACTGACCCACAGCAATCGTGACCAAGAACTGGCTGAGGAATGTGGTAGCCGTACCTGGCCCGCCGCCCGTAAGCACGAAAGGCTCGGTATAGATCATGAAGCTGTCCATAAAGCGCAGCAGAACACCGATCACGAGGACCGACTGCATTTTCGGAAGCTGGATAAACCGGAACACGGCCCAGTTCGATGCACCATCGATCTTGGCAGCCTGATAATAGGCATCGGGGATCGAACGAAGACCGGCATAACACAGAAGGACAATTAGGCTGGTCCAGTGCCACACATCCATGACAAGAACGGTCACCCAGGCATCCATCGGGTTCTGGCTGTAATTATAGTCCATGCCAATCATGTTAAGGGCATAACCGCCAAGACCGATATCGGCACGACCAAAAATCTGCCAGATGGTGCCGACCACGTTCCATGGAATAAGCAATGGCAAAGCCAGAAGAACCATGCAGGCGGAAACGCCCCAGCCTTTGCGTGGCAGCGTTAACGCTATGCCGATACCCAGAGGAATTTCGATGAACAGCACACTGCCGGTATAGATGATCTGACGGATCAGGGCATCATGCAGGCGGCTGTCTTCAAGGACCTGACGGAACCAGTCCGCCCCGACAAAGAAACGGGTTTGCGGATCGAAAATATCCTGAACCGAATAGTTCACAACCGTCATTAGCGGGATGATTGCGCTGATTGCGACGATAAAGAAGACTGGCAGGACGAGGAACCATGCCTTGTTGTTGGTAATCTTGTTCATTTCCCCATCCCCCTCAAGCGACCAGCTGGCTGTCGGCGTAAAGCTTGGTCCATTCCGGTGCGAACCGGAGGATGCCGCTTTGGCCGGTGATCTGCTGATCTTCGCTGACCTTGACCTTCATTTCGGACGAGCCGAACCGGGTGGTTGCGATCTTGTATTGGCCGAGGTCTTCGACCTTGACGATATTGACCTCGATCCCGTTATCGCCTTCGGAACCGCTGTCGGTTTCGATGCGCAGGAATTCGGGGCGGATGCCAAGTTCAATCTGCCCGGATGCCTTGGAAACGGCTTCCATGTGGCGATCCGAAAGTGCGATGCGTTTGCCATCAATCCAGGCCGCGCCGGCATCGATATTACACGGCATGATATTCATGCCCGGGCTTCCGATGAAGTAGCCGACAAAGGTATGGGCCGGATTTTCAAACAGTTCCTGCGGGGTACCAAGCTGCACGACCTTGCCGCCATACATGACAACGACCTTATCGGCAAATGTCAGGGCTTCGACCTGGTCATGGGTCACATAGACCATGGTCGGGCGCAGTTTGTTGTGAATTTCCTTGAGCTTGCGGCGCAGGACCCATTTCAGATGCGGGTCGATCACGGTCAGCGGTTCGTCAAACAGGATGGCCGAAACATCGTCGCGAACCAACCCGCGGCCAAGCGAGATCGTCTGCTTTTCATCCGCACCCAGACCACGCGCCTTTTGCTTCAGCTTGCCGGTCAGGTCGAGCATTCCGGCAATTTCGCGAACACGTTCGTCAACCCGTTTTGAATCAACGCCACGATTGCGCAGCGGGAAGGCAAGGTTTTCGTAAACGGTCATGGTGTCGTAAATGACCGGGAACTGGAAAACCTGCGCAATATTGCGTTCTTCCGGGGCCAGTCTGGTGACGTCCTTGCCATCAAAAAGGACCTGTCCCTCGGACGGGGTCAGAAGACCGGAAATGATGTTAAGCAAAGTGGTCTTGCCACAGCCTGACGGGCCAAGAAGGGCATAAGCCCCGCCATCTTCCCAAACATGTTCCATGCGGCGAAGGGCGTAGTCCTCGTCCCCTTTCGGGTCTGGGAAATAAGAGTGCGCAAGGCTTTTAAGATCGATACGTGCCATTTTAATTCTCCAACCTCAGGCGGCCTTGCCGTTTTGAATTTCAACGGGCGGTGCCGCCACAAGGCGATCATTGGCGTCATAGGCAAACAGTCGTTTGGGGTCGACATAGAAGGTGGCCGCCTCGCCAAGCCGCGGGTTGTGCACACCTTCTTCCTGAATCACCCAGGAAACGTCGTTGAAATGAACATGGACAAAGGTTTCCGAGCCGGTGATTTCAGCCAGTTCAACCTGGCCCTGCATCGCAACGCATTCGGCACTGGTCTGATCGACCGACAGGTGATTGGCGCGAACTCCGATGGTGTATTGTCCATCGGTAAGGGCTGAAAGATGGCCGCTCAGCGGGACCTGATGGCCGCTTGCCAGATAGAGAGCACTATCACGGACCTCGGCCTTGACCAGATTGATCGGCGGATCGGAAAAGATCAGGCCGGTCTCGACAAAGGCCGGATTGTGATAAACCTGTGTTGTCGGGCCAAACTGGGTTACGCGGCCCTCATGCATCACCGCACATTTACCACCCAGCAAAAGGGCTTCCATCGGCTCGGTGGTGGCGTAAACGACAATGGTGTCACGTTCCGCCAGAAGGTTCGGGATTTCCTCACGCAGTTCTTCGCGCAGTTTGTAGTCAAGGTTGACCAGCGGCTCGTCAAGCAGAAGCAGGGTGCAATCCTTGACCATGGCGCGCGCCATCGCAGTGCGCTGTTGCTGACCGCCCGAAAGTTCGTGTGGCAGTCGATCCAGCAGATGTTCGATATGCATCAGTTCGGCGGTGGATTTAACACGGCGTTCAATTTCGGCAGCATCAACGCCCTGCAATTTAAGCGGTGATGCGATGTTGTCGTAGACACTCATCGACGGGTAGTTGATGAACTGCTGATAGACCATCGCGACGTTGCGTTTCTGAACCGGCATGCCGGTGACATCCTTGCCATTGACCAGAATGCGTCCGCCGGTTGGTGGTTCAAGACCGGCCATAATGCGCATAAGCGTCGTTTTGCCAGCCAGTGTCCGCCCGAGAAGGACGTTAAATGATCCCGGCTCAAGCGACATCGACACGTCGTCGATGTGGGTTTCCCCTTCCACGGTCTTGGTTATGTTTTCAAGCGTAAGGGTCATTTCGCATTTGTTCCTTCGCCCGTTTTCACGGGGTTATTCGATTTGGTTTCAGTCGCAAACCATTGCGCAATGGCGGTCTGGGCATCCTTTGACAGATGCAGGCCGAGTTTGGATCGGCGCCACAGAACGTCATCGGCAGTACGTGCCCATTCCTGAGCCGCAAGATAGCGCAGTTCGCATTCATAAATATCATCGCCAAGATGCGTACCCAGCCCGGAAAGGTCGGATGCATCGCCAATGATGGTGTGGGTCAGTGTGCCGTAGTTTCGCACGTAGCGGTAGAGTTGAGCCGCCGGAATCCACGGAAATTTCTTTTGCATTGCAGCAAGATAGCTTTCGAAATCGCCATTTGGCATGTCGCCGCCCGGAAGGGCGACGCTATCGGTCCAGCGATCATCTGCAATCCCGAGATATGGGGAAAGTTTGCTCATCGCTGATTCAGCTAGCTTGCGATAGGTGGTGATTTTGCCGCCATAAATGTTCAGAAGCGGTGCACCATTGTCACCATTATCGATTTCAAGAACGTAGTCGCGCGTGACCTGGGATGCGTCTTCGGAGCCATCGCCATAAAGCGGGCGAACACCGGAATAGGACCAGACGACATCGGCCGGTGCGATCTTGTGAGCGAAATAGGTGTTGGCCAATTCGCACAGATAGCTGATTTCATCGCTGCTGATCGCGACTTTGGACGGGTCGCCTTCGTAATCGCGGTCCGTAGTGCCGATCAGAGTAAAATCCTGTTCATAGGGGATGGCAAATACGATGCGACCATCGGGATTCTGGAAGATATAGCAGTAATCATGGTCAAACAGTTTTGGCACCACGATGTGACTGCCCTGCACCATGCGGATACCTTGCTTCTTTTTCGCTTCGACGCGTTTTTCAAGGATTTCGGCACACCATGGACCGGCAGCATTGACCAGCGAGCGGGCCTTGATCGTGTGTTCACCCGCACTGTCGCGAACCGCAACAGACCAAAGATCGCCCTCGCGACGTGCCGATACACATTCGGTGCCGACACGGATAACTGCGCCGCGATTTCGGGCATCCATGGCATTAAGCACAACAAGGCGCGCATCCTGCACCCAGCAATCGGAATAGATGAACGCCTTTTTCATGCCAGTTACCAGTGGGGCACCGGCGACATGATGATCAAGGTGGATGCCTGCGGAGCCAGGAAGTTTTTCGCGCCCCCCCAGATGATCATACAGGAACAGGCCCAATCGAATCATCCAGGCCGGACGCAATCCTTTAACGTGGGGGAGAACAAAACGTAGCGGCCAGATGATGTGCGGGGCAGCGTTCAAAAGCACTTCGCGCTCGATCAGGGCCTCTCGCACCAGACGGAATTCGTAATGTTCCAGATAACGCAACCCGCCATGGATCAGCTTTGTGCTGGCCGATGAAGTCGCACTTGCAAGGTCGTTCTTCTCGCAAAGAAAGACTTTAAGGCCGCGACCGGACGCATCGCGCGCAATGCCTGCACCGTTGATGCCGCCACCGATAATGGCAATGTCGTATGTTTCTGAAGTGAGCAACCGCTTCCTCCCTGATTGCCCTGATTTGTGACAGATGTTCTCAACTGTCATTCTGTTATGTCAAAAACGTTACGAACCGCCCAAAATAATTGCAAGCGAAAATTATGAAGAATTTTAATTTTCGATAACGAAATAAGAATGTGGGGTTGTAGTGTATTGTTATGATTAAGGTCTTCGATTCTGCATGATTTGTTTCGGCTCTCCGTTCGATGACGGGATGATCCGGTTTGATCTGGAAAGTTGATCAGAATCGTTTGAATCCGAAAAAAAATAAAACAGATCACCTGTTCCCTGATGGCATAAGATTGCAACGTTACCCCGGTGCGATTTGCCCCTGGGTGCGGAAGCTTACGGTTTTGCCAGCCGACTATGCGAAAATGCCAGCCATGGCTGATGGGCAACGCAATCTTGTTGCAAAGCGCGACGGTCGAGGTGTTTGCGATTGCCAAATGGTCTTTTAACTTGCGAAGATGTGGCAACCACCACGGATCGAACTAGATGATGTTCATGACTTTCATGCTTCGATCCCAAAGCAAAACTCCGGAGGCATTCCTATGGTTTCTTTAAAAGACCCGTCCTTGTTCACCCAGCAAGCCTATATTGGCGGTGAATGGGTCGACGCCCCAGACGGCAAAACCGAACAGGTCACCAATCCCGCGAATGGCGAAGTGCTTGGCACTGTGCCTGTTTTGGGCCGCGATGCCGTTGCCCACGCGATTGAAGTCGCCGAAAAGGCGCAAAAGCAGTGGAAGAAACGTACTGCCAAGGAACGCTCGACCATTTTGATGAAATGGTACGACCTGATGATGGAAAATCAGGAAGACCTGGCACGCCTGATGACGGCCGAACAGGGCAAGCCGCTTGCAGAGGCGCGCGGTGAAATAGCCTATGCGTCGTCTTTCCTCCAATGGTTTGCCGAGGAAGGCAAACGCATCTATGGCGATGTTATTCCGACTTTTGCACAGGGGCGCCGGGTTGTTGTTCTGAAAGAGCCGGTTGGCGTTTGTGCGGCAATCACGCCATGGAACTTCCCGACCGCGATGATCACCCGCAAGGCCGCACCGGCATTAGCCGTTGGCTGTGCGATGGTTGTCAAACCAGCGATGGAAACCCCGTATTCTGCCCTTGCGATGGCGATCCTTGCCGAACGTGCCGGTTTGCCCAAGGGGCTTTTGTCGATTGTGACCGGGGACGCCAAAACAATCGGTGCCGAAATGACTGAGAACCCGATTGTACGCAAACTGACCTTTACCGGTTCGACCGCTGTTGGCCGTTTGCTGATGCGTCAGTGCGCCGACACTGTCAAGAAAATCAGTCTTGAGCTTGGTGGTAATGCGCCGTTCATCGTTTGCGAGGATGCAGATGTCGATGCTGCGGTCGAAGGGGCGATTGCCTCGAAATACCGCAATAGCGGCCAGACCTGTGTTTGTGCCAACCGTATCTTTGTTCATGACGCCGTCTATGACGAATTTGCCGAAAAATATGCCGCCAAGGCATCGGCGATGAAAGTTGGCGATGGCACCGAAGAAGGTGTTGTCCTTGGCCCGCTGATCACGGAAAAGGCTGTCGAGAAGGTTGAAAACCAGATTGCCGACGCCGTTTCCAAAGGTGGCCGGGTTCTGACCGGTGGCAAGCGCCACGCAAAAGGCGGCAGTTTCTTCGAACCGACCGTGATTGCCGATGCCAACCGCGACATGCTGGTCTTCCGCGAGGAAACTTTCGGTCCGATGGCACCGCTGATCCGCTTCCACAGTGATGATGAAGTGCTGGAAATGGCCAACGATTCCGAGTTCGGCCTGGCCTCTTACTTCTATTCACGCGACATTAGCCGCATTTGGAAGCTGGCCGAAGGGCTTGAAACCGGTCTGGTCGGCGTCAATGCCGGTGTGATTGCGACCGAAGTTGCCCCGTTTGGCGGCTACAAGCAGTCAGGCATCGGCCGCGAAGGTTCAAAATACGGGGTCGAGGATTACCTTGAAGTCAAATATGTCTGCATGGCAGGCATCGATGATTAAGGCATTTTCGGATTTCCGAAACGAAAAAGGCGCTGTCGAAATGACAGCGCCTTTGGTTTTTACGCGCAATTACAATGTTATGCTGCGTTCTCGTTCTTTTTCTTGTCATCGGATGTGATCGACTGGACCGAGCCATCCGAAAGTTCAGACTGAAGGGCTGTGAAAACGTCGAACATATTCGGGTTGAATGCAATTTCAGCTTGCATGCGATCACGTCGTTCTGACGGTGTTTCATCGTCGTTGTTTTGCTTGTTGGCGAGCGTCGCGCCGTTCAGCTTTTCCTCGATCGCATCAGCAATCGCTTTTTCGATGGCTTGACGTTCGGTTGCGCCCATCTTGGCCAGACTTTCCTCATCAAGGCCCATCGATTGAAGGATCTTGCGGCGCATCTCTTCGATCTTGCGCTCTTCAAGCTCTTTCACATAAGTCGTGAAGCCGTGTTCCTTGATATAGGCGATATCGGCATTTTTTTCCTTGTTCTCTTCGGGCAGCGGTCGACTGTTCGACGCAATGGTTTTTGCCGCCGCATAGGTGCTTTTGACGCTGGACGCGGTGTTGGTGATGCTCATCAGGGTGTCATATGTTGCCATCCCGATCCTCCATGGGAAAATAATGCCGGTAAAATCCTGTCATGGGACTTAAGTTTGCAAATCCCGTGCCGCGATTTATCGGAAAACTTTACCGGTTAAGAGCAACCAGCGTATTAAGCATTCGGCTAGCCGTCTTACCGTCCCAACCGGCAGGCCGGAAAGGAACTGGTGGTGATGTTCTGTTCGTAAGGTTTGTGGTGATTTGGACCAGCTCTGCCGGTTCGCAAAGTTCCAGCGCGGACGCTTCAAGTGCAGTCGAGCGTTCCGTGGTCGGTCGCAAAATGCATCCCGCCTTGCCGAGCCAGGCGCATTCATCAATTATTCCGCCGGAATCCGTTATCACATAGCGTGCGGCAACAAGAGTCGCCAGAAAATCGGGATAGAGCATCGGCGCTACGATCTTGATGTTTCCGGCATCACGGATGCGACGCCAAAGGCCGCTTTGTGCAAGGGCGCCTTGCGCACGCGGATGAAGTGGCCAGATGATTGGGGTTTCATGGGCAAGGTCGATAATTGCATCAATGATCGAAGACAGCCGCACAATATTGTCGATATTTTCCGCACGATGCAGCGTCAATAGAACCGGACCCGTTTGCACCGATGGAGACCAGATCGCCGTTGTTGACCCGCCGAAGCGAAGCATCGCATCAATTACGATATTACCGACATTATGAATGCCTTTAGCATTGATGCCTTCGTTATGGAGGTTGTTGGCTTCGGCTTCATCCGGGGCCCAGTGCATATTGCACAGGCTGTCAATTTCTGTCCGGTTGGCTTCTTCGGCAACGGCATCAAACCCGCCGCGCAATCCAGCTTCCAGATGAATCAGGTAAACTGAATTCCTTTTGGCGGCGCGCGCGACACCCAAAGACCCGTTAACATCGCCAATGACAATCGTCGCCTGTGCCGGTGATTGGGCTAGCATCCGGCAATAGGCATTATTGGCATTCTGAATAAGCGTGTGTCGGTTATTTTCCGGCTGCCCGATTCCAAACCGGATTTCAGGGGCAGGTAAACCAAGCGAATGACGCAGGCTTTCGGAAAGGGTCGGATCCCAATGTTGGCCGGTATCGATCAGGCGCAGGATAAAGGGCAGATCGTCACGCTTTTCCTGCCATGCCAGATAAAGGGCCGCAGCCTTGATCAGATTGGGTCGGGTACCATAGACCAGATCGATGATCATTGCGGCGTTTTTCCTGATGAATGCTCAAACTGAGTTGGCGTGCCGTAAAGTGTTGTCTTCTATATCATTTTGACGAAGCTGTTGCCAAACGGGATAGGGTGGATGACAAAAAATCTGATGAAATTTTCGAAAACGAATTGTTTTTTGGTGTGGTTTTTTCTAAATAGAAACACAAAATCAGTTGAACCAGCCGAATGCTCGGTGACAATCAGGTGCCGCAAAGGGCTGTGAGGGTACGGCAGACCAACTGTCGGCTTGGGAGGAAACAGAAATGACCGATACACGCTACATTCTGGCGATTGATCAGGGAACCACCAGTTCGCGCGCCATCGTTTTCGATGCCAATGGTAGATGTGTGGCCGTCGCGCAGCAGGAGTTCCCGCAGCATTTTCCCAATAGCGGCTGGGTCGAACATGATCCCGAAGACCTTTGGGATACAGTTGTGGCCGTTTGTCGGGAAGCCCTGTCGCGGGTCGATATTGCCAATGTCGCGGCGATTGGCATCACCAACCAGCGTGAAACCACGGTGGTCTGGGATCGTAAAACCGGGAAGGCCGTTTATAATGCCATCGTCTGGCAGGATCGCCGTACCGCCGCACTTTGCCATGATCTGAAACGGCGCGATCCGGAACTTGAAACGGATGTCAATAATCGAAGCGGGCTTTTGATCGATCCGTATTTCTCGGCAACCAAGGCTGCGTGGATACTCGATCATGTTACCGGTGCACGGGCGCTGGCCGAACAGGGTGACCTAGCGTTTGGTACGGTGGACTCATTCCTGCTGTGGCGTTTGACCAGCGGAAAGTCGCACGCGACGGATGCCACCAATGCCGCACGTACCAATCTTTTCAATATTCGCGACAATGTCTGGGATGACAGGTTGTGCGAAATCTTCCGTGTTCCCAAGCGCATGTTGCCGGAAGTCAAGGATTGTGCTGCCGATTTCGGAATGGTGGATGCCGATATCTTTGGGCGTGAAATTCCTGTCCTAGGAATGGCAGGCGACCAGCAGGCGGCCGCATTCGGTCAGTGCTGCTTTGAGCCAGGCGACATCAAAAGCACCTATGGCACCGGTTGTTTTGTGATTCTCAATACCGGGGATGATGCTGTGACATCGCAGCATCGTTTGCTGACCACGGTCGGTTATCGTTTGAATGGCAAAACCAGCTATGCCATCGAAGGGGCAATTTTTGTTGCCGGAGCGGCGGTGCAGTGGCTGCGTGATGGTCTTGGCATCATCAAATCGGCCGCCGAAAGCGAGGGTTTGGCCAAATCGCTTGACGATAATCACGGCGTTTATCTTGTCCCGGCCTTTACCGGACTTGGTGCGCCTTATTGGGATCCGGATGCGCGCGGTGCCATTTTCGGATTGACCCGTGACACGGGGCCACGTGAATTCGTTCGTGCCGCACTTGAAAGCGTTTGTTATCAGACCTTTGATCTGTTCGAAGCGATGGCGGCAGACGGTGTTTCGCCCAAGGCCGTTCGGGTTGACGGTGGTATGGTTGCCAATGACTGGTTGTGTCAGAACCTTTCAGATATTCTCGATATTCCGGTTCAGCGCCCGGTTGTGACGGAAACAACTGCCCTTGGTGCCGCCTATCTTGCAGGGTTGCAGGCGGGGATTTACCGCGACCTCCGTCATATCGCCGAAAACTGGCATATGGATGCTGAATTCAAACCAGAACTTGAAGCTGGTCGCCGGAAACATCTTTTGGGCGGCTGGAAGAGCGCGGTCAAGCGAACCATGACAGAGCAGGGCTGAGTAGTTTCGCTGTTGTCCGGTTGCTTTACAGACTGGTCATCGCATAAATTGCTTTGTAAGATCGGGATGGTACCACGTGGTACCGTCCTTTCTTTTTGCGGATATTCGTCCGTATTTTCATAGAACTGCTGCTATTGGATACAGGGGGGCGACCGTTTGGGGACCGTCACCGGGCGGCCAGGGGGGGGAGATGCTTGATCTGATCGTTGGAAAAGTTGGACCTGTTTTTTTGACGATCCTGTGTGGTTATCTTTTAACCCGTTTCCGCGTCATCAGCCGCGAAGGCATTCCGTTCCTTGCCCGCCTTGCGATGAATGCCTTTATTCCGGCTATGCTGTTTCAAACCCTCTCGCAATCCGACATCAGTGCGCATTTCGATTTGCGTTTGTGGGGTAGCTACTATGCGGGCGCACTTCTGAACTTTTTACTGGTGTTTATGGTTGCGCGGGCGTGGCTTAAGGCGAGAACGGACGAGGCGGCTGTGACCGCCATGGGCGGGGTTTTCTCCAATATTGTGCTGCTCGGTATCCCTCTGGTTCAGGCGGTATACGGTGAAGAAGGTCTGGTACCGCTTCTGATTATCCTGTCGATCCATCCGCTGACCTTGTTGGGGCTTACGGTGATGATCGTGGAAGGTTCGCGTTCCGGCGGCGGGCATTGGTTGCCCAATGTCGTTCGCAGTGTCATTCGGGTTTTGCGCAATCCGATTATCATTGCGATTATCCTTGGTGTACTGGCGTCCCTGATTGATCTTCGATTGCCCGAAATGATTGATGGAACACTCGAACGGTTTCGGACAGCAGGGCCCACAATCGCGTTGCTTCTGGTCGGGGCCGGGCTTTATGGGCAGTCCGTTCGTGGCAATATGTCCGCAAGCATGCTGTGCACTGTTGCGAAAATGTTTGTGCAGCCGGTTCTTGTGTTCCTGATCGCCCATTTTATTTTTGATTTGCAACCGCTGTGGTTGACCATCGTGGTTCTGATTGCGGCTCTTCCTGCGGGGGCGAATGTGGCAATCATTGCTGGTAGCTATAATGTTTGTATTGATCGGTCTTCCACGACCATTCTGATCACGACGCTGATCAGTGTGATCACTTTGCCGCTTATTGTGCTTTATGCCGGGGCATCATGACGGCTGCCTTCGGCCGAGGACAGGATTTGGTCCATCAAGCTTATTTCTGCTGCGATCCCTTGCATTCGCTGGTCGTGGATGCCTGAGCTTACGGCATCGATGAAGCAGTCAATGGCGTTGTCGTGCCCTTTGTCAGGGCTTTTAAAAATGCCTTTTCGCATGACAGTGTTGCCATTGATCACAAGCTTCCGCCAATCTTGGATCGTGGCGGAAAATCCCGGAGCAAGGACCTCAAGAGTTTCCTTTGGCATATTGCGTCGGGCGGCATGCATATAAGAAACTTCGCCTCGTGATCCGTCGGCAAAGTGCATGTACCAAACGCTGTCACCGGCCTTGCGATCAATCCAGTCACATGAAAGGCTGATCATTTCAGCACCTGTCAGATAGCCAATCAGATCAATGAAATGACTGATTTCTCCGATGGTTCTACCACCTTGATCATGATGGTAAAGCCAGTGATCGGAAGGGAGTGGATTGGGACGTACCTGATAGCGGAATTGCTTTTTGCCTTTGACTAAATGCTGTTTCAGGCGGGCTGTCATCGGCGCAAAGCGACGATTATGTCCAACCATGAATACCTGTGTTTGGCTCAATCCTGCGGCCTGTTTGAGTGCGCCGATCTGTTTCGGATGGATGCAAAGCGGCTTCTCCAGCCAGACATGTTTCCCTGCGCCCAAGGCCTTACTGGCGAGGTTAGCATGGCTATCGTGCCGGGTGGCAATAAACACCGTATTGATATCGTGATTTGACAGAATTTCATCCGGATCGGACGCGGTAGTTATATCCGGCACATGCCGGGAGATGGCCAGTGCCGAAAGACCTTTGCCCGAGACGACCGCATTCAATGCGACCTTTTTGCGCAGCTTTAATCGAGGGAGCAAAACGCTGTTCATATAATTTCCCGCGCCTATCAATCCGATCCGGACCGGCATGACATTCGGCTTGCTGATCTTTTTGACTGGGGCTGGTGGTTGCGATTTGCTATCGGTTCTGTGATATTTAATGACCGTCGCCATTATGGTCGGGTCATCACCTCCTGATAGAAACTCAGAAGCTTCATGCAGGTTAATCCGATGGGAGATAAGCGAGGCCGGGTCGAGCTTTCCACTTTCCATCAGGGATAGTGCTGCCGCCATGTTCCGTTTTACCGTCCATCGGACATGGCCGATCGGGTAGTCCTGACCTAGTTGCTCGTAGTTCGTGTCATAACGGCCCGGTCCATAGGACCGCACCTGCCGGATGGTAATTTCCTTGCGATACAGGATATTGCGCGGTGCGTTCACGGCAACGTCTCCAACGCAGACAATGATGCCACGATCACGGCAGAGCTTTGCGGCCGATTCAATTACGGTGCGCGCTTCTTTGTTATTGTTACTGCAAACAAGCACAGCATCGAACTGGTCAACAGGGGCGGTGCTGATATCTGCATAGGTATACTTGGCCCCACTTTCTTCTGCTTTTTTTCTGCGCTCCGAAAACGGTTCAATCACGGTCACAATCGCGCCGGCTGCGATTGTGACTTGAGTGACTATTTGACCGATTAGGCCGCATCCAATCACGGCGACCTTCTGCCCGATCTCAAGTTCTCCTTGGTGGGCGGCATGAAGTCCGATGGCGTAAAGGGTGGCAAAAGCTGCCGTCTCGTCTGATACAGTGTTGGGGACGGGGCAGGCGAGATTGTGTGCTACAATGTTATATTCTGCATGATTGGCATGCTCCATACCCGCGCAGGCAACGCGCTGACCTATATCAAAGTCGGTGACATCCGGGGCCATTGCCTCGACAGTTCCGCAATTGGCGTATCCGGTCGCCATTGGTCTGCCAAGGCGTCCTTTAACGGCATTGAGGGTTGCCTGCGCGCCGTCGCGACGAAACTTTTCAATTGTCAACGCTACCAGATCCGGCCGCTGCCATGCCTTTCTAATAAGGGACGCTTTGGTTTCGCTAGCTTGCTGTCTTTCCGTACCATTGCTAATGACAGATATCTCTGTGCGAACCAGAATAGTACCGGGCAATAGGGTGGGAACGGGGCAGTCGGCCACGGCAAGCCGTCTTTCACCGGGAAACCGTAATAATGCCCGCATATCCGTCATGATATCGTCCTGATGCACGTTATGGATGAAATATCGAACAGGAATTAAATCATATCAGTATGTGCAGGTCGATCCGTCATTGACGGGGCTTTGGTAGGCGTTTAGCAAAGCCGATGTCATAATCACGGAATCCGTCATATGAAAAAAAATGTCTCGGCTAAGCGCAGTCGCAAACTGCTATTCGTCTGCGGAGAGGATTGGTATTTTGTTTCCCATCGGATTGGTTTGGGGCGGGCTGCACTTGTACGTGGCGATGAGGTGATTGTCGCGTGCAATGCGAATGACGCTGCTGTCCAACTGCGGGCCGAGGGTTTCCGTGTTATCGATGTGCCGATTGCGCGCGGTGGACTTAGCCCTTTGAAATCGCTGAAGACGATCAGGGCGCTTGCATGCCTTATCCGTCGAGAGCAACCGGATGTGGTTATCAATGTCGCAATACAATGTGTTGTTTTATCTTGCCTTGCTGGGTTAATGGTTGGCGCGAGGCGCTCGGTAAACATGGTAACCGGGCTCGGTTTCATGTTCGTTTCAAACGGGACCAAAGCGCGTTTGGTGCGTACTGTGGTTTCGATGTTGTTGCGATTTTATACCAGATTCCCATCCATCCACATCATTGTTCAGAATTCGGATGATTTTGATCTGATGCGTGAATTTGGCTTCCGCGAGGCGCGCCTTTCTCTCGTGCGTGGTTCCGGTGTGGATATCAGGCAATTCCATCCGGGGGAGCAGGATGGAATTGATGGTTTACGCAAAACTGTGATCTTCGTGGCTCGAATGTTGTGGTCCAAGGGATTGGCGGAACTGGTTGATGCCGCGCGTATCCTCAAATCCAGAGCCCGAGATTACCGAATACTTTTGGTAGGTGATTCTGATCCGGTAAACCCTGACTCTGCCGATACCGAGAGCCTTGTGAAATGGCAGAATGACGGTTTGATAGAGTGGCTTGGCAAAAGAAACGATGTTGCTGAATTGCTAAGGCAATCTGATCTGGCTGTTCTGCCATCGTGGCGGGAAGGATTGCCGAAGTCTTTGCTTGAGGCCGCTGCGAGCGGTCTGGCGATGGTTGCAACAGATGTTCCAGGCTGTCGTGAAATCGTAAAACAGGAACAGACCGGTTTGCTGGTAGGGCTGGGTGATGCGGAAGCTTTGGCAGACGCGATTGAGAACCTTATGGAGGATGATGCAAAGCGTCAGAAGTTTGGCCAGAATGCGCGTGCCATGGTTGAGCAGGAGCTGTGTGATGCAGTGATCATCCGCGAGACCCTTGATGTTATCTCCGGCAAGCCTGGATTAATGCCGCAATGAAATTGGAAAACTGAGACTATGAAACCAAGATGGGCTCCGCATGGCGGGGCCTTTTATTTTCTAAAATTTCCCATTGCGATCGAATTCTAAAATTTGTATACAATATACATGTATGCAATTGAGGCCTGTAAATATACGGGTTTTGGCGATCAAACGGTCTGACCCGATAGTGGGGCATGCAACCAAATCAGGAGATTACTTTCCATGCAGGTGAACTGGACTGGCGTATTCCCCGCCGTTGCCACCCAGATGAATGAAGATGGTTCAATCGATTTCGATATGACCGCCCATCAGATCGAAGCCCTTATCAAGGCCGGTGTTGACGGCCTCGTCATGCTGGGCTCGGTCGGTGAGAACGCAGCCCTTGAGCCGGAAGAAAAAATCGCGGTTCTCAAGCTTGCTGTCGAAGTTACCAACGGTCGCATACCGGTTCTGTCGGGCGTTGCCGAAAACTCGACCCAGGCTGCCATTCGCTACGTGCAGAAATGCGAAGAACTTGGCGCTGATGGCCTGATGCTTCTGCCGGGCATGATCTATACCGCCGATCCGCGCGAAAATATCGAGCATTTCCGTTCGGTTGCAGCCAAGACCAAGCTTCCGATCATGATCTATAACAACCCCGGTGCCTATCGCATCGATATCAAGCCAGAAGAATTCAACCAGCTTGCCGATGTGAAGAACCTGGTTGCGATCAAGGAAAGCTCCGGCGACCCGCGCCGTATTACCGACATCTATAATGCCTGCGGTGATCGTTTCGTTCTGTTCTGTGGCATGGATGACCTTGTCATGGAAACCCAGGTTCTGGGTGCGGTTGGCTGGATTTCGGGCTTTACCGATGCTTTCCCGCAGGAATCGGTCGCACTTTGGAAGCTGCTGTCTGAGGGAAAATACAAGAAAGCGCTTGAAATCTATCGCTGGTTCACCCCGGTCCTGCATATGGATGTTCATGCCAAGCTTGTTCAATATATCAAACTGGCACAGGAGATGACCGGCGTGGGTAAGGCCCATGTCCGTGCTCCGCGTCTTCCGCTGGTTGGCGAAGAGATGGAACGCATTCGCTCAACCATCCAGAAAGCCATCGACACACGCCCGAAACTTTAATTCGGTTTGCAATCAACGCATTCATCGCATCAGCTTCGTAAGGCGTGATTGCATCTGCGTATGATTTGGTGGCAAGTGGGAACTCTCCTGCGATTTTCGCAGGGGAGTTTGCTGCCATCTGGCACGAGACGAGAGATCAAGATAAAAGCGCACATCAAAGCAGTCAGGGCCCGGAACATGCCAAAACCTTCTTCCGCTTCAAAGTCCCCCTCACAGTCAAATCAGCATGCCGTCGTTGTCGGCTCCGGGATAGTCGGGGTCAATGTCGGTTTGGCTCTTTTGAAGAAGGGCTATGACGTCACCCTTCTGGATCGCGGAGAACCGGGGATGGGAGCATCCTTTGGCAATGCTGGGGGGATTGCCGTCACGGAATGCGCGCCTATTGCCATGCCGGGGGTCTGGACAAATGTGCCAGGCTGGCTGATGGATCCGCTGGGGCCGCTTTCGGTGCGCTGGTCCTATTTGCCCAAAATGATGCCGTGGCTGATCCGTTTTCTGACCGCCAGTTCGAAAAACCGGGTAGAGCAGATTGCAACCGAATTAGCAGCCATCCTCAACCGCGCCTGGGAAGATTACGATCCGGTGATCGCAGGAGCAGGCCTTTCCGGTGCGGTGTTTAAAAAAGAAGGCGCTATGGGTGTTTATCGCAGCGAGAAAACACGCCGGGATGCCGAATACGGAATTGATCTTCGCCGTCGTAACGGCGTCAAAATTCGTGATCTGACCAAGGATGAGGTCATGGATATTGAGCCTGATCTTGCCCCGATCTTCGCCTGCGGCGTGATGGAGGAGGATTGGGGCCGGGTTCTGGATCCGTTCAGGATTGTTAACGGCCTTTACAAGCATTTTCTGGAACGCGGTGGGAAGTTCCAGAATGCCGAAGTTACCGATTTCGTTTATCGCGATGGTAAACCGCGTGCCGCGATGACGGCACAAGGCGATCAGATTACTTTTGACAAGGTTGTTATTGCATGCGGAGCATGGTCAAAAACGCTGGCCACGCGACTTGGTTCATCGGTGCCTCTTGATACCGAACGAGGATATAACACAACGGTCCCTTATAATGGCGTGAAGCTATCGCGCATGATTATTTGTGCCGATGACAGCTTTGTTCTGACGCCGATGGAAATGGGTATTCGTGTGGGCGGGGCGGTTGAGCTTGGCGGTCTGGTTGCTGCCCCCAATTATGATCGCGCCAAGGCCCTGTTTACCAAAGGCAAAGAAGTTCTTCCGAAGCTCAGCGCCGAAGGCGGCACCGAATGGATGGGCTTCCGTCCCTCAATGCCGGATTCCAAGCCGGTGATTTCGGCAAGTCCCAAACATGAAAATGTCTTCTTCGCATTCGGTCACGGCCATCTTGGCCTGACCATGGCGGCCACCACCGGACGGCTTATTGCTGATCTGGTGAGTGAAGCGACTGCCCCCATTAACATGACCCCGTATCGTATTGATCGTTTCCAAGGATAAGGCCGCACCAAATGGCAAAACACAGCTTCTTCTGTATTGATGGACATACCTGCGGCAATCCGGTGCGTGTGGTTGCGGGCGGCGGACCAAAGCTTGAAGGTGCAAACATGCTCGAAAAGCGGGCGCATTTTCTGGCGGAATATGACTGGATCAGGACCGGGTTGATGTTCGAGCCGCGTGGCCATGACATCATGTCGGGCTCGATCCTTTATGAACCGACGCGCGACGATTGTGACGTTGCCATCCTGTTTATCGAAACATCCGGCTGCCTGCCGATGTGTGGTCATGGCACGATCGGAACGGTCACCATGGCGATCGAGGAAGGTCTGGTAAAGCCCAAGACCCTGGGCGTGCTGCGCCTTGAAACACCGGCCGGTCTTGTGATTGCCGAATATAAACAGGTTGGCGATCACGTGGAATCGGTCAAACTGACCAATGTGCCGTCCTTCCTTTATAAAACGGATATCGAAGTCGATTGTCCCGATCTTGGCCCGATCAAGGTTGATGTTGCCTATGGTGGAAATTTCTATGCGATTGTCGAACCGCAGGAAAACTTCCGCGATATGGCCGATTACACGGTGGGTGATTTTCAGCGTATCAGCCCGGAACTTCGCCGCCGTCTGAACGAGGTCGCCGAGTTCGTTCATCCTCTTCACCCCGATATCTCGGGCCTGTCGCATATACAGTGGACCGGCAAGCCGACCCAGCCTGACAGCACCCATCGCAATGCGGTGTTTTATGGCGACAAGGGGATTGATCGATCACCCTGTGGAACCGGCTCATCCGCCCGTCTGGCACAATTGGTCGGCAAGGGGCAATGGGACCCGGCGCATGAGCTGGTCCATGAAAGCATTATCGGGTCGCAGTTCCGTGTCACCGTCGTCGAACAGACAAAAGTCGGAGACTATGACGCGGTGGTGCCGGGGATCGAAGGCTGGGCACGCAAGCATGGCTACAATACGATTTTCATCGATGATCGTGATCCTTACGCGCATGGATTTATCGTGAAATAGGCGTTTGATCGGGTCCGGTTTCTATTGGCAAACCCCTGATACCGTAGCAGCATGATTGCAATTGTATTGCGCCTAAACCAACGCATCGGTATGACTAGAAAAAGGGGGCGGTGACGTTTGGGGATATCAAGCCGGGCCCGATAGAGCACAGGACAGATAAAAAGAGCCAAAATGACCGCATCACCGCGTTTTACCCGCCGCACCATTACCGATCAGGTAACCGAAGATTTGCGCGCCCGCATTCTGTCGGGTGATTTCCCGGCCGGGTTCCAGTTGCGTCAGGATGCGATTGCTACCGAATATAATGTTTCACGCATTCCGGTTCGCGAGGCTTTGCAACGTCTGGATGCCGAAGGTCTGGTGTCGTTCCAGCCCCATAAGGGCGCGATTGTTGCTCATCTCTCGCTTGACGAGATCGAAGAGCTTTTTGAAGTTCGCAAAATGCTGGAATGTGAATTGTTGCGTCATGCGGTGCCGCGACTGACTCCCGAAGACATCAAATCGGTCGAAGATATTCTGGCTGTTTACGACGAATCTTTCCGATCGGGTGATATTTCGAAATGGGGCGAACTTAACCGCGAATTCCACGATCGGCTATATCGTGCGTCGAACCGGCCCAAGACGCTCGAAATCATCCGCATGATTGGCAACAATACTGTCCGCTTTACACAAGCACAGCTTGCACTTTCCGGGGCAACTGATCGGGCAGAACGTGAACATCACCATATTCTTGATGCCTGCAAGGCGCGGGATGTCGACTATGCGGTCGAACTCCTCGAAGCCCATATCGAAAATTCGAAAAACAGCCTGATCGAGTGCCTGCGCGACGCACGTGCCAGCGAAGGCTCTCCGAACTGACGACAAGATCATTGCAATCTACAACAAAGGGACGCAGGCTTTCGCCGCGTCCCTTTGCAGTTTCGGTCGCAAGAAATTTGCGAACTATCGGACAATAAAACCGCGACCGATTTCATCATCAGCATCGTGCCAGAAACTGGCTTCACCGCTGTAATGTGCCTTGCCCGATACTTCGGCAATGATCGCCGGATAAGGCCCGCATCTGGTTGTGTCCAAAACGCGACCCTCAAAATCTGACCCGATGACACTTTCAAATGTTCTCGTTACACCGGTTGGGATCAGCCCTTTGGCATGGTGAATGGCAAGCCGCGCGCTGACGCCCGACCCGGTCGGACTGCGATCAACCTGATTGTCGGCAAAGACACATATATTACGTGTTGGCTCTTTGGCAGGTGCATCTTTGCCATCGGTCAGGATGGCACCATACAGAAATGCCAGATCATCATGATCGGGATGGTTTAGCGTGATACTGGCATTCACCGCGCTGCATACGGACTGCGCAAGATCGATCAGGTCCCGCACCGGTGAAGACCCGACCTCAAGGCCGAATTTCCCGGCATCCAGAACGGCATAGAATGCACCGCCATATCCAATATCTGTTTTGAATGCCCGGCCGTCGGCAAGCGCCAATTCAACATCGGCAGCAAACATGAAGGATGGGACTGATTTGAAACGGACGGCACCACTTTTCCCATTGGTCACCGATACTTCGGCACGTACCAGCCCACAGGGGCATTCAATATTAACCGGCGTTATCGGTTCGACAGGCGCGACCAATCCGTAATCAACGGCATATCGGCCAAGGGCGATGATGGCGTGGCCGCACATGGTCGAATAGCCTTCATTATGGATGAACAGAACCGCCAGATCGGCTTCGGGGAGGCTCGGTTCGACCAGAATGGCGCCATACATATCGTAATGACCGCGCGGCTCGAACATCAGAAACCGCCGCAGATGATCAAGTTTGTCGCGGGTATATCGACGCTTGGCCAGAATATCGTCCCCTGGAATCGTCGGATAACCCGATGTGATGATCCGAAGCGGCTCGCCGCCGGTATGCATATCAATGACTTTGATAGGGGATTTCCGGTTGGGCAGGGGCGGTTTGGAGGTCATCTGGCGACTCATTTTGGTGTTCTGCAAATTTTTAAAGGAAATTCAGGGGCGGATTCCGGCTGAAGTCAGGCGCTTTGTCTGGCAGGACATATCTATCTTAGCGGCCTTGAACATGCGCGCAATAGCGCCGCACCCGGATTTTGGCGTCAGGCTCGGCCTTGCAGGTCATAAAAGTGAAACCTATATGTGGTTTCGCGCAAAAATTTTGCGTCTCGCACTTTCTGTCATTTTTTCTCGAAAAAGGTGTTTACAGGTC
>NZ_JFJY01000015.1 GCF_002115785.1 Thalassospira sp. MCCC 1A03138
TCCTTGACGACCCAATGATACACGATTGCGCCCAACACCAAATCAGGGCATGAATTTAACCAAAGGCTCTGCTTATAAGTGGATAAAAGTTAGGGCCCAGGTCAGTGGGCGGAAGCTGTTGAGAAACGTGCCTGATGGCAAGCCATCACAACACGGTTCTGAAAGCCTTCGCAGATCGTTTGTGCGTTGTAGTTAAACCCCAAAAATTGTCGTCACAGCAGTTGCAAGAAAGCTCTACCGTTGCGAATGTATTTTTTAAATCTCGCACAAGCAGGAACATTCATGGGGCTTGAGAGATACGGTTGCTAGGTTACTGATGATTTACTGACTGTCGATACGATTGAATTGGATTTTCGCAAGACAGTTGAGTGGTATTAAACAACGTGACATGGTGTTGGAGCGTTCAAAATGGAATCTACCAACGTCGGAGCTTAGGTGTTATTGAGCAAAAAGAAGGAACGGCGTTATGAAGGGCATCATTCTTGCCGGTGGATCGGGTAGGTGTCTATACCCGGTGAAACAGATCATTTCCAAGCAGCTCTTGCTAGTCTATGACAAGCTAATAGATCTACTACCCACTTAGCACTTTGATGCTCGCGGTTATTCGAGAAATCCTCCTAATCTTGACGCCACAGGATATACCGAGATTCAAACAGTTACTTGGAGATGGAAGCCAGTGGGGTATATCAGTTCGCTATGAAATTCAGCCCAGTCCTGACGGATTGGCTCAGGCATTCATTATCGGTGAAGAGTTTCTAGGTGGTGAGACCTCTTTTGTCTTATTCTTGGGGATAATCTGTTCTTTGGGCATGATTTACGGAAGTGTTTATTACGCGCTCTGAAAAAAAACAAAGGTGCTACAGTTTTTGCTTATCCGGTCAATGATCCTGAGAGTTACGGCGTTGTAGATTTTGATGAAATGGGAAGGGCGATCGCAATCTATGAGAAGTCCAAAATGCCAAAATCCAGATATGCGGTAACCGGACTATAATTTCTATGGCGGTCAGGTAAGTGAGATCGAGAAATCAATTCTGCCTATTTCCTGTGGTCACAGCGTAAAAGACTTACACCAAGTGTGCGAGATTATTCAGAAATATAAGCCTTGATGGACGCAGAGATGAATTATGAGCTCACCAAAAATTAGATCTAAAACCAAGGTCTTGGTAACTGGCGCGGACGGTTTCATCGGTTCTCATTTGACCGAAGAACTGGTTCGCCTTGGCTATCAGGTTCGTGCCTTCGTTATGTATAATTCCTTCGGCTCATGGGGATGGCTGGATAAGGTTTCCTCTGAGATTAAGGGCAACTTCGAGGTGTTTTCTGGTGATATTCGGGATCCAAATGGAATAAGGCAAGCTATGGTTGGCTGTGATAAGGTGCTTCATCTGGCTGCCTTGATAGCTATACCTTATTCTTATCATTCCCCGGATACATATGTTGATACTAACATCAAAGGCACGCTGAATATCTTGCAGGCGGCCCGGGATCTTGGGATTGATAGGATTGTACACACCTCGACGAGTGAGGTCTACGGCACTGCGCGCTTCGTACCAATTACTGAGGAGCACCCGCTTCAGGGGCAGTCGCCCTATTCGGCCAGCAAAATCGGTGCAGATCAGGTTGCCTATTCTTTTTATGCATCTTTTAATACGCCGGTGGTGATAGCTCGTCCTTTTAACACGTACGGTCCTCGGCAGTCGGCGCGTGCAGTTATTCCTACTATCATCACTCAGATTGCGAACGGACGGCGTACGATTAATCTGGGGGCAGTGTCGCCTACTCGTGACTTTAATTATGTCAAGGACACAGTTATGGCTTTCGTGGCAGCCCTTGAGTCAGGTGACGGCTTGGGAGAGGTAGTCAACTTTGGAAGTAATTTTGAGATTTCAGTTGGAGATACGGCTTCCCTAATTGCCGATGTAATGGGGATCGAAGTCCAGATCACTACAGACGAAGCGCGTTTGCGTCCGAAGGGTTCTGAGGTCGAAAGGCTCTGGGCGTCTAACGATAAAGCAAGGGATTTGTTCGGTTGGCAACCTTGTTACGGTGGGGCAGAGGGATTCCGTCGCGGCCTTGAGGAGACAGTGGCTTGGTTCTCTCAGCCGGACAATCTTGCCAGTTATAAATTTGATATTTACAACATCTGATGTATTCCATGCAGGCTTCTATAGCTAACTCCATTGTCGCAGCGCTACAGCAAGTTTTGGGCGTTCAAAGTGCTGCGCTACATGAACCTCGATTTGGCGGCAACGAGTGGCGATATCTCAAGGAATGCTTAGACTCCACTTTTGTCTCTTCAGTAGGTAAATTTGTTGATCGGCTCGAAGCTGACTTGGCTGATTATACTGGATCGGCTTATGCAGTTGCTGTCGTAAACGGCACGTCGGCTTTGCATATCGCCCTTATGCTAGCTGGCGTACGCCAGGGAGACGAAGTGCTTCTTCCTAGTCTAACGTTTGTTGCCACGGCGAACGCTGCTAGTTATTGCGGTGCTGTTCCACATTTTGTTGATAGTGAAATCGCTACGCTCGGTATTGATGCTAACCGATTACGACAGTACTTGAGTGACAAAACCGAAATGACCAGCGGACTGTGCATCAATCGTGAAACAGGACGGGTCATTCGGGCCTTAGTACCTATGCATTGTTTCGGACATCCCGGGGACATCGATGGCCTCCTGGCTGTAGCAAGGGATTTCAATATTGTTATGGTAGAGGATGCTGCTGAGTCCCTGGGTAGTTGGTATGGTCACAGGCATACTGGTACCTTCGGCAAGCTCGGGACACTTAGTTTTAATGGGAATAAAACTATTACAACAGGTGGTGGGGGGGCTATCCTCACGCAGGACTTAGAATTGGCCAAGTTAGCTAAGCACATGACGACGACAGCGAAACAGTCACATGTCTGGGAGTATAGCCACGATATGGTTGGGTATAATTATCGCATGCCAAATATCAATGCTGCTCTTGGTTGCGCTCAACTGGAACAATTACCTGAGCTTATCAATGCCAAACGTAGATTATACCAAGCATATGAGGAAGCCTTCGCAGAAGTCGCAGGCGTTGAGCTTTTTCGAGAACCTGCTGGCAGTCAAAGCAATTATTGGCTTCAGACTTTGCTGCTATCCGAGGACAATAAGGATCAACGCGATGCTATACTTTCGGCAACCAATACATTAGGTCTCATGACCCGACCCGCTTGGACGCTCATGCACCGGTTGCCAGCGTATGAGGGTTGTCCACGCATGGCGTCTTTATCGGTTGCTGAAAACTTGGCTGACCGAATAATTAATATTCCCAGCGGATCCGCACTTGGAATGGGGCTTGATTGAATGACTCGACCCCTTGTTATTGTTGGTGCTGGCGGTCATGCGCGTTCTTGTCTTGACGTCATTGAAGCGCATGGCGGTTTCCAGATTGTTGGTCTGATCGGTAATTCAGAAGAAGTCGGGCGGAATGTGCTAGAACATCGGGTGATTGGTAGTGATGACGATTTGCCCGGTCTTGCCAAGTTTGGAGTAAGTGCCATTGTTGCAGTTGGCCAAATCCGCACATCCAAAGTTCGGCATGCTTTGTTTGCTAAATTGCGGAAGCTTGGTTTTGAGCTTCCTGCCATTATCTCACCCCGAGCTTATGTATCCCGCCATTCGGAAGTCGGAGCTGGCTCGATTATTATGCACCACGTCACTGTGAATGCTGGTGTGACAATTGGGTGCAACTGCATCATCAACACCGCTGCTATTATTGAGCATGATTGTAATGTTGATGATCATTGTCATATATCGACCGGCGCTATTGTTAACGGAGGGGTTTGCATAGGTAAAGGTTGCTTCGTCGGTAGCGGAAGCATTATTCATCAGGAACGAGTTATTGGTGAGGGAAGCGTAGTAGGTATGGGAGTGCCGGTTCGTCAAAATATATTGCCGGGTGAGGTTCTGAGAGGTGACAATGAATAAGCGCACATTGATCATCGCAGAAGCGGGAGTTAATCATAACGGTGATATAGAATTAGCACTTGAATTGATCAATGCCGCAGCTCAGGCGGGTGCCGATATTGTTAAATTTCAAACCTTCCAAGCGCATAAATTAGTCACTAGTAGCGCGCGAAAGGCGCGGTATCAGGAGAGGCTGACAGCTGTAACTGAGAGTCAGCTTGATATGTTGAGCCGGCTAGAGCTAAACGAACAAGCACATAATAAGTTACTTGTGCACTGCCAAAAGCTAGGCATAGAGTTTCTGTCGACGGGTTTCGATATGCAAAGCGTTGATCTGCTGCTTAAGCTTGGAGTTGGTTGGCTTAAGGTCCCTTCCGGCGAGATCACCAATTTACCATACCTGCGTCAAATCGGCGGAGCTGGGAAGAAAATTATCCTATCTACCGGCATGGCTGATTTGGATGAAACGAGGCAGGCGCTAGACGCATTGGTTAACGCCGGTGCGTCCAAAGACGCGATTACGCTGCTGCATTGTACAACCGAGTACCCAGCTCCTATGCAGAGTGTCAACTTGCGTGCCATGTTAACCCTGCGTGATGAATTTGATGTAAAGGTTGGCTATTCTGATCATACCCAAGGCATTGAAGTTTCGGTAGCCGCTGTCGCACTCGGTGCATCCGTAATCGAAAAACACTTTACCCTCGACCGGAATATGCCAGGGCCCGACCACCAAGCCAGCTTGGAGCCCGAAGAGCTGGCTTTGATGGTGCGCTCAATCCGCAATGTAGAAATCGCATTAGGTGATGGAATAAAGCAACCAAGCCAAGTCGAAATTAGCAACCGTGATGTGGCGCGCAAATCGTTAGTGGCCCTCAGGCCAATCCGTTATGGAGAATGCTACTCTGCACAGAATGTGACAGCCAAGCGGCCTGGTACCGGTCTATCGCCGATGCGTTGGGATGAGGTGATGGGCCGTAAGGCGCCACGTGATTTTGAGGTCGATGAGATAATCGAGATATGAGTAAACGGATTTGTGTTGTAACGGGAAGCCGGGCAGATTACGGTTTGCTTCGCCGTTTGCTGATGTTGTTACGAGACGATTCGGCTTTCCAGCTTCAGTTGATTGCTACCGGAACACATTTGGCACCACAGTTTGGTCTGACTGTGAAGGAGATTGAGCAGGACGGTTTTTCGGTCGACGCTCGGGTAGAGATGCTGCTTGATGCCGATAGCCCAACTGGTATATCGAAATCGATAGGTTTGGGCTTAATAGGTTTTTCTGATGCCTTCGCATTATTGTCGCCTGATCTTGTGATAGTGTTGGGGGACAGATTTGAGATATTCGCGTCGGTATCTGCTGCCCACATAGCCAGAATTCCTGTCGCGCATTTACATGGTGGTGAACTCACAGAGGGCGCCTTTGATGATGCGTTGCGCCATGCGATTACTAAGATGTCCCACCTGCACTTTGTTGCAGCTTTATCCTATCGCGATAGGGTGATTCAACTTGGTGAACTGCCTGAACGAGTATTTAATGTCGGTGGATTAGGTGTCGACGCTATAGCGAACTTTCAACTGTTGAGTCGGCAGGAATTGGAAGAGTCGTTAGGCTTCTTATTCGGTGAGAAAAATTTGCTCGTTACCTTCCATCCTGCTACGCTCAGCACTGCAAGTGCCGAGGCTGAGATGCGAGAGCTTCTATTTTCGCTGGCTGATTTGCATGACACGCACCTGATTTTCACCCTGCCCAACGCAGACACTCTTGGTCGAGTGTTGGGCCAATTGGTGAGAGACTTTGTGACACAGCACCCGCATGCCATTGCCTGCTCCTCTCTTGGGCAGCAGCGTTACCTCTCATGTTTGGCTCAGGTCGATGGTGTAGTCGGCAACTCCTCAAGTGGGCTGCTTGAGGCTCCTGCAATGGGTAAGGGAACAATCAACATAGGTATTCGCCAGAAAGGTCGTTTACGGGCAAGTAGTGTTATCGACTGCCCAGCCGAAAAAGGCTCCATTAGCTCTGCGATAGAACAGTTATATTCGCCAGAATTTAGGGTTGGACTGGCCTCAACGATACATCCTTATGGGCAGCCTGGTGCAAGTAAGCGCATATTGCAGCATTTGCATCAGCTTGACTGGGCAACGCTTGCAGAGAAGTCCTTCTACGATTTGCCTCAATGTCAGTTGTCATGACTCAGAAAGACGCCTTTTGGAAGCGGGCTATTTTACCGCCTAATTCAACGATCCAGGATGCTATCCGTAACCTTAACGATGTATCTATTCGTATTACCCTGGTTCTGGATGAGGATGGTAGGCTTTTAGGTACAATCTCGGACGGCGATATTCGACGAGCTTTACTAAAAGGTCTGGATCTAAACAGTCCAATTGCGACGGTTGTTCATCGAAATGCATTGGTTGTGCCACCAGAGTGGGGGCGCGAAACTGTAATGCAGCTGATGGTAGCTAATAAAATCCAGCAAATCCCCGTCGTGAATTCTGATCATTACGTTGTAGGTTTGCATCTCTGGGAGGAGATTACTACTCAGCCCGATCGGACAAATTTAATGGTTATTATGGCTGGAGGAAAAGGTACAAGATTACGACCTCATACCGAAAACTGTCCAAAACCTATGTTGCCCGTAGCTGGGAAGCCTATGCTAGAGCATATAATTGATCGAGCTAAAAATGATGGTTTCAAACACTTTATTATAGCAATCCATTACTTGGGCCATATGATTCAAGATTATTTTGGTAATGGCCAGAAATTCGGAGTTCAGATTGATTATCTGAGTGAAGATTATCCTTTGGGAACTGCCGGGGCATTAAGCTTAATTAATCCGCAACCAGAATCCCCATTTATAGTAACTAATGGGGACGTAATTACTGATATCAGTTATGGAGAGTTGCTTGATTTTCACATTAGAAACAATGTTCCGGCAACCATGGCTGTGCGTATTCATGAGTGGCAGAATCCGTTTGGGGTGGTTAAAATTGAAGGTTTAAATATAGTTGGGTTTGAAGAAAAACCGATTATTCGAAGCCATATAAATGCCGGAGTATATGCGCTCGATCACACAGCATTAAAGATGCTTAAAAGTGATGAGTATTGTGACATGCCTACATTGTTTCAGCGACTGCATGATAATGCCGGGCGGATTATGGCCTACCCCATGCATGAGCCATGGTTGGATGTGGGTAGAGTCGAAGATCTTAAACAAGCAAATATAGAAATGAATAAGTGAGAAGTATTTAATGCATCAGATAAAATATCCTTTTGCTGTAGATTTGGCAAAGTATAACAAGAGCAATAACGTTGTGGAGGCTTTATATGGCCTTCCGAAAGATGTTATTTATTGCAAAAAGTGCGTTATATCAAATCAGCGTCCAAATTCTGCAGTTGAATACGATCACACAAAAAGTAGTAAGAAGGCTACTATCCATTTTGACGAAAATGGAGTGTGTGACGCATGTAATTATGCGGATCGAAAGCGCAATCACATTGACTGGGTGGATCGTGAGAAGCAACTGCAAGATCTATGCGACAAGCACCGCAAAAATGACGGTTCATATGACTGTATTGTTCCTGGATCTGGAGGAAAAGATAGTTTTTACGCCTCGCATATTTTGAAAAACAAATATGGTATGCATCCGCTTACAGTGACCTGGTCTCCGCATGTTTATACTGATTGGGGATGGAAAAATTTCCAGTCTTGGGTTCACGCCGGGCATGACAATTTTTTAATGACCCCGAATGGCCGAGTTCATAGACTGCTAACTAGACTTTCAACGGAGTTGTTATTCCATCCATTTCAGCCATTTATGCTAGGACAAAAGGCATTAGCTCCTAAGATGGCAGACTTATTTGGTATTCCTCTTGTATTCTATGGTGAGAATGAAGCGGAATACGGGAACCCGATTGGGGATACTGAGAGTTCTAAGAGAGATTGGTCGTATTTTACCTCCCAGGATCAGTCAAAGATTCATTTTGGTGGTGTCTCTATTGCGGATTTAAAGTCACATTTCGGTATTGACCAAAATGACCTGCAACCTTATTTGCCTGCTGACCCCCAAAAGATCGCGGAAAAGAAGATAGAAGTCCATTATTTGGGGTATTATTTGAAGTGGCATCCGCAGTCTTGTTATTATTACTCCGTTGAACATGGTGGATTTCAGGCTTCGCCAGAAAGAACTGTTGGTACATATTCTAAGTACAATAGTATTGACGACAAAATAGATGATCTTCACTACTTTACTACTGGTATAAAGTTTGGAATTGGTAGGGCAAGTTATGATGCTGCTCAAGAAATACGATCTGGTGACATAACTCGAGATGAGGGGGTAGCGTTGATAAAACGTTTTGATCACGAGTATCCGGAACGTTTTCTCGATGAGATGCTAGCTTATCTCAGTTTGTCGGATAAGGAGTTCCCCGAGGCAAGTAAAATGTTTGAAAATCCAATAATGGATAGAGAATATTTCAGTTTGCTGACAGATCAGTTTCGTTCTCCCCATATTTGGTACAACGAAGATAATCAATGGAAGCTACGCCATGCTGTTTGGCATGAGCATTAATTACTAAGGTGTAGAAGTTGAGAAACTTTCGACTAATTGCTCGTCTTGACATCAAAGGACCCAACTTAATAAAGGGGATACATCTTGAGGGGCTCCGAGTTATTGGAGATCCAAGGGAGTATGCTCGGCTCTATTATTTGCAGGGTGTAGATGAGATTATTTATATGGACTCTGTTGCGAGTCTTTATGGTCGAAATCACCTAGGTGAGATTGTAAAAGAAGCTTCCAAGGATATTTTCGTTCCCATGACGGTAGGGGGAGGTATTCGTACCGTTGAAGATGTCGCTGATATTTTGCGGGCAGGAGCCGATAAAGTGGCAGTAAACACTGCGGCCGTGGCAAATCCAAACCTGATTACCAAAATTGCACGACGTTTTGGTAGCCAGTGCATGGTTCTGTCAATTGAAGCGAAGCAGGTCGGGGAGAAGCGCTGGGAAGTATATACAGATAATGGACGAGAGCGAACCGGTCTTGATGTTGTTGAGTGGGCAAAGAAAGGTGTTGAGAAGGGGGCAGGGGAGATATTATTGACGTCGATAGACCGAGAGGGGACTAGGAAAGGGTTTGATCTGTCGTTGGTGCGCGCAATATCTGAATCTGTCCAGGTGCCGGTAATAGCAAGCGGCGGGATGGGTAAGCCTGACGATATCGTCAATGTTGCGCTGCAGGGTGGAGCTGACGCTGGCGCAATGGCCGATATTCTCCATTACAAACGTTCTGAAGTTAGCGATATTAGGGCAATGGCCGAAGCAGCAGGTTTAAAGGTCAGACGGATATGATCCCAAAGAAAATTGCGGTAATAGATTATGGGGTTGGAAATATATTAAGTGTCCAGAGGGGATTGGAGTATTGCGGTGCAAACGTCATTGTAAGTTCTGATCCGGAAGACATATTGTCCGCGAGCAAGGTAGTTTTGCCAGGTGTCGGTGCTTTCTCTAATGGAATGCAGGCACTTGATAAATTGGGATTAATAGAGCCTATACTTGAGTTATCGAATAATAATGTTCCTTTGCTGGGTATTTGCCTAGGAATGCAGTTTCTGCTCGATGGGAGTGAAGAGTTCGGGTTTCACGAAGGGCTTGGCTTGATTCCGGGAAAAGTTGTTCGCATTCCGAATTTGACGACTGACGGGGAAACTCAAAAGATTCCTCATATTGGCTGGAATGACCTTTTTTGTTCGAGGCAAGATGCTTGGGCAGGGTCTATTTTGCAGAAAAATCGTGAGGGTGATGCTGCTTATTTTGTTCATTCCTTTATGGCATTGCCGGATGACAACTCTGATCGTATGGCAGAAGTTCTGTATGGGGGGCATAAAATAGCTGCCGTAATTGCAAAAAAAAATGTGTTTGGTTGTCAATTCCATCCTGAAAAAAGTGGGCCGGTTGGGTTGAAAATATTGCGTAGTTTTGTCGAGTTATGAGAATTCTTGCCGTAGTGCCAGCAAGGGGGGGGTCTAAGCGTCTGCCGGGGAAAAACATAAAACTTCTTGGTGGTAAGCCATTGATCTGTTGGTCTATAGATATAGCTAAGGGCATAAAGGAGGTTTGCGATGTGCTAGTCTCGTCTGACGATGCCAATATAGCCTCAATCGGATCGCAAGCTGGGGCTTTTGTTCCGTGGCTGCGTCCAAGTGATCTAGCAACAGATGAGGCGACCTCTGCGGATGTGGTATTACATGCATTGAATTGGTATGAGGCAAAAAGTGGTATGGTTGACGGGGTGATGCTATTGCAGCCTACGTCGCCTTTCAGGCGCAAAGAGACTATCATTGAAGGAATTAGGCAATTCACCAAATGTAAAGAATCTGTTGTTGCGGTATCAGAGGTTAAAGTGCACCCAAATCGATGCTTTAGCATAGAAGAGCATGGCTTGAAATTATGTTTGTCGTGCGCAGAAAATGCTGGCAAAAAAATTTATGCAGTAAATGGTTCGCTGTATATAATTAGTCCGGAAGAATTGAGAGAGAACAGGTCATTTTTTAATGAAAAGTCTGTGCCAATTGTAGTCAATGATGCTCGAGAGGAGCTGGATATTGATACCTACTATGATTGGTGGCTTGCGGAGAGGCTATTAGAATTATAATATTTAGTATATCTGCATGTTTTATTGCTTTCTAGTGAAATATAAAAATCAGAGTGAGTTTTATTTAAGGATTTATATTTATATATGGTGTGATTGTTTGGGAAAATCCAAATATGAAGCTTTGTCCTATAGATTTATTCTGTTTTTCATGTTTGAAGACTTATGTCATCTAAATCTCTCAAGTTCTTGTAGTCTTGAGGCTTAAAGTTTAAGTAGGGCTGGTTCGCTGGGGAGCGATATAGTGAAAGGCGTACAGCTGACACATTCCGAAGAAACTCAAAGCTGTGGTGATTGGTTGGCTATTTAGATGGCTAAATTTATTTAAAACTAGTGCAATATCCTATTTTTAAAAGTTAGATAGTATGTTTGTTCTTAATTAAAAAATGGGAGATGTGTTTGCAATGTCTCTATTCAGTTGAGATAATAAGTTTAAATGATTATAAATGATGAAGATAACTGTACAATATTTAATAGGAACTTGTTCCTTCGCGGATGAGATTTTTCAAAAAATAAGGAATTTAAAAGATGCCAATTAATGTTGAAGGGTTCTGGTTAACTTGGGATTCTATCAGAAATGCGATTAATGGACGAAAAGTATACTTATATGGAAGGTCGGAAGATTGGGTTCACAAAGCTATACCAAGGTTGCCGAACCAGGTTTTTGGAATCATCGATAGAGAAACTGAATATCACGGAAAAATATACAAAGGATTAAAAGTTATTCCTTTTGAGGAGGTGGAATCAAAAGAAGATTGTTATTTTGTGATTACAGCCGGAGATTTCGACGGTATCGTCGAAAACCTAATGAATAATGGCATGGTGCCTGGAGTTGACTTCAGTTGTTCTCCAGATTTTCGCGATTATCAAGCTTTGTCGAAAATAAAGTCCCATGAAGCGCGAATATTGTTTTCCTCTTCTGATTACAATGATGTGACGAGAGCTCGGGGAAGTAAAGTCGGAGGTGGTTTATTCATTCTGGATATGCCATCCGGAAATGTTGAGCGTGTCGCAGTCGGATCATTTAGACAATTTGAGATATGTGGTGACTACATTTATGCAGTGGAATACGTAGAAAAATATCTTGTTAAGTTTGACCTTAATTTCAATATTATTACAAAAAAAAGCCTTGATAAGCCGAATTTCTGCGGGCTTGCGATAAATAAAGAAGATAAAAAGATCTACTTAGCGAATGCAGGTACAGACGAAATATATGAATATAACTTAGATAATTTGGATTTTCTAAATAAAAGAAGATTTAGTACAAATGAGTTGGGGGCGGAACATCATGTTAACGATCTATGTTACTTTGATGGCTTCCTGTACTGTAGCTATTTCTCCTACTGCGGAGGGTTTAAGCGTGGCGTTTTCGATGGAGGTGTGGCCGCCATCAATTTGGGCAAACCGGATCAGATGCCTGTCGAGCTGATTGGTGGATTATGGAAGCCCCATACGCCAAGCTTTGTGGATGGAAAACTTGTTGTGCTAGACTCAATGCGAGGGCGACTTGTTTCCGGTTCGCCCAAACCAATTACTAGACTTTCCGGATTTGTTAGAGGCATGTGCAAGCACGAGAGATACTGGATTATCGGTCAAAGTGAGGATATGTACGTTACCGATAGAATGTCCTCAACTGAAGATGCTGTAGTGCTGAATTCGGGTATTTACATTTATGATGATGAATCGGCGTCTGCTTATTTCTATGTAACGCCGGGCACAATGAATATTCACTGTATAACTCACTTAAATCGGTAGAATAAATGATTGATTATCTTCCAGAATTACCGCCTCTATCTGATTTGGAAATTGAACTTCTCAATGAAAAAGTTGATGTTGATTCCAAATACAATCTTCCATGTGAAGTTGCATACTGTAAAAAATGCGTGATTTCAAATCAGAGGCCGCGAATTACCTTCGATTCTGAGGGGGTTTGTAGTGCATGTAGATATTGGGAGAAAAAGAAAACTGTTATTAATTGGAAAGAAAGAGAAAAAGAACTAGCTGACTTATGTGATCGTTATCGTAGAGATGATGGTGGCTTTGATGTTTTGGTTCCTTCCAGTGGTGGAAAAGACAGCGTTTACGTTGCTTGGGAGTTGAAAACTAAATATGGAATGCATCCATTAACTATGACGTGGGCTCCGCACCTCTATACGGAAATAGGAATAAGGAATTTTCAGGCCCAGGTGCATGCGGGTTTGGATAACGTTTGTTATACTCCCAATGGTCTTGTGCATAGGCGTATGACGCGTTTGTCCACGATTGAAATTGGCGACCCGTTCCAGCCATTCATCTATGGTCAAACCTATTTGCCTTTGAAGGTGGCCTTGGGGCATGGAATAGGTCTCATAATGGATGGTGAGAATGGAGAGTCCGAATATGGTGGAGATGTATCAACCGAATCTAAGACCGGCTTTACGCCTAAGGATGCAGAGAAATTCTGGTTGTCTTCTTTCCCTCTAGACCATTGGAAGGATAGAGGTTTTTCTGACCGAGATTTAGAGATATATAGCGCGCCAAATTTTGAAACTCTGCAGAACTCGAATATTGAGAGGCATTTCTTTAGCTACTATCGAGATTGGCGGCCTCAAGAGCACTATTACTATTGTATGGAGAATACCAACTTTGCCCCTAACCCAATGGGCCGTTCTGAAGGAACATTCTCAAAATATGCTAGTCTTGATGATAAAATAGATCCATATCACTATTATTTCGCGCTGCTTAAATTTGGTATAGCTCGAGCAACTTCCGATGCAGCTCACGAGATTCGTGAAGGCCTTATGGATAGGGAAGAGGCCGTGAGATTGGTCAATCGATATGATGCGGAGGCGCCTTCAGAAGAATCTCTGGGCGTATTCTTGCAATACACTGGATTAACAGATGATCAGCTTTCTGATGCAATGGACCGGTGGAGGAATGCCAGATTGTGGTCAGTTGGCGACAAATTCTCGAAGCTTCTGTATCAAGTTTCCTGAGCGAAAGTTGTGGCGCAGACCGCGAGGTTTTGTGTATTGGTGGCTCAGGAGTATGATTATGATACAACGTGTGATGAGATACAGGTTCTTTTTTTAAACATTCGCAGTATATTATATTTGCGAATTTTAATGTACTTGCTTTTTCAGCGGATTTAAAGGGGAAATGTTTTTGTATGTTGTGTTGTTCTGAATGTTTCTTTCATGCGTCCGAAATCTGAATTATCACGCATGAAGGAAATAATTTATATTTTGTGAAAAATAAATTAGGAAATTTATATTGTAATTAAAATTATTATATTCTTTCTGAGAAAGAGTAAATTATTAAAATAGCAATATTATTAAAGAGAGTGCCGAATTCTGTCGGTGGTGTATTTTCTAATGCACCTAATTGGGTATAATGGAATTCAAAGTATGATAAGAAAATATGGACGCATTGGGAAAAAGATCAAGACAATTATTGGTTACAGTATCAAAAAAATAATAAATTCGGAAAAAAAGTTAAAAGAGAATAATAAAAAAAATAACGTCCTATTTTTTTTGCCAGAGATGCCAGTCGAATTGTATGCAAAAATGATGGTAAACGTTGCTAATACAGTTAGAAAGGATGGTTTCGAACCAGTTTTTTTTGGGTGTAGCGGGTTTTTAAATGTTTGTATGTTGCAAGATGGCCTCAATGTTCGTTCTTCAATTTTTCGGAACGGAATTGTATGCGTCAAATGCAAATTGTGCAGTTTAGATTCGGTTGTTAATAACGATTTTGTTCATTTAGAATGTGGTTATTCTCGAGTAAAAAAAGTCCAGTTTTCTGGAAATAGTTTAGATGAAAGATTGGAGTATCGTTATAAGGGCATTCCGATCGGCCGTCTTGTTTACTATAATGTTTCGATTTTATTTAAGAGGGATCGCTCGCGTCAGGATCTTACTGAACGTGAGATTGTTTATTATGATGATTCCATTTCAGATGCTGTTGGAATAATTGATTATTTTGATGAAATCGGATTAAACAAATTCATCTGTTCTGTAGTTTCAATAGATGAGTACTCGACAGCAAATATAGTGCGTGAATGGGCAAGAATTAATGGTCTGTCTGCGTTTCGAGCCGGGTTTTCATACCATTTTAACGCAGACCCACAATTTGTAACTCTTTCGTCATGCAAAACACGGGCAGTTGAGAAGTCCGGCAGACTCAATAGATGGGAAAGATGGTGTGATGTTCCTCTGCCAGAAGGGGTTGTTGACGAAATAGCTGCTGATTTGATTTTTAGAATGAGTGGCTCTGGGGGACATATTTTTTCATCTAACTATTCCGGCAATTTGCCAGAGCTTATTAGTAAGTATGGGCTTCGAACAGATATTAAGACATTTGTGGTCTTCACAAGCTCTAATGATGAAATCGATGCTATATCGGAACTTTCGAACGCGTTTGGTGATGAGCTTGAGACTAATGATGCATTCAGTAGCCAGCACGAGTGGCTTGATTCTATTATAGAACATGCTCGAGATCACGATGTTCAAGTGATAATCAAAATGCACCCGAGATTATCAAAAAGCCACCGTGATACTGGAGACGCTGAGGATATGCATCAATATAGGACATTGGCTGATGCGGCTCCAAATAACGTTTTCTTTGTGTGGCCGGAAGAGGATGTTTCTGCATATGATATTTTACAGTTCGCTGATGTTTGTCTAACTTCATGGGGCACAATGGGGTTAGAGGCCGCCAAATTGGGCGTTCCAGTAGTGACGGGAATTACTAAAATAGCCTTCACTACGCCGGATATTGGATTTTTTAGGAAAGCTAAATCAAAGGATCAATTCCTCGGACTTCTTAGTAATTCGCTAGAAAATTTAAGTGTAGACGATCTCGCTAAAGCATATCGTTGGCATCATCTGCTCCATATGTCCAGCGCTATCATAACGGACAGAAATCGTAGTTTTAAAACGTACGGTAAAGAGTTCCCGTATGGTCTTAGCGATGCCCTAGCAGACATCGATATCGAGGAAAAAAAATACGAGTTTCTATATCAAAATATATTGGAAGATGAATATACTGCGAGATTCAACGAACGAGTTGCTATCCTAGCGGCAATTGAGAAAGTAATCCGATTTTTCGAAAGTAACGCGGGCGGAGAACCCGCTGCTTCAAAGCTGATCTCGCGTTTGCGGAGGATTGATAGTGTCGGATAGGGTAGTGACCTATAATTTCAATAATCTTAATTCTATACGAGGAGGAGCTGCTGCTGTAGTTCTTGTCTCGCACGTAATACAAATATATTTTTTACGCATCATTGGTCTAAACACACCGCTACATAAAGTCTCTTCCCTTGCAAGCGAATACGCGGTTGTTGTCTTTTTCATACTTTCTGGTTATTTGATCGCGCATACTCTTGAGTCAAATATTGACCGCAATGGAAAATTGTGTTTGCGCGTATACGCTGCAGCCCGGTTCGCCCGCCTCTATCCTGTCTTTCTCTACTCTGTCGCTGTTTCAATCATAGTTTTTTTTGTTATGGACGTCCTCGGGTTGCCTGGGCGTAGCACCGCGCTCAGGCTTCCTGGTGATTTATATGCAGCGCGCGACTTTGTTCATCTTTCACCTGGTGAAATTAAGACTTCGCTTCTTATGTTGCAGGGCATGCTGGAGATAAATGGCCCGCTTTGGAGTCTGTATATGGAGGCCAAGCTGTATGTATTATTTGCTTGTGCCCTTGCATTGCTAAACGGTCAGCGTGGGATATTTCAAAAGCTGATTTTGATTCTGGTGTTTTATTATGTCGTTAAGGCTGGGATTGCGTTTAACCCTAGTTTCTCTCGTTATACAGTGATGTGGCTAACCGGGGCTCTAGCCTATTATATATTTAATAGACGCCCCGACTGGGGTAATCGCATAATAATGTGCATGACGCTTATCTCGGCAGCCGAATTTTGGCAATTGCATCAGGACGCTGTTCATCTAATGGTTGCAGGTCGCGATATACTTGTCGCGATTTTGATTTCTTGGATGCTGTTCAAGCTCCGCATTAAGGTGCCGGGATCTAAGCGTCTTGCCGATTGCTCATATAGCCTTTACGTTACGCACTTCCCTGTACTACTTCTTGGGGAGTCCTTGCTCATATCCACTGGTAGTGCTTCGATCGGAACCTCCTTAGGGATGGCGATTATAAGCACCGCCTTTGCATATGTCGTTGCCTTGCTTGGAGGTGCCATAGAGGTCAAGAAATCGTTGATCCAAAACGGTTTGCTCAAGTTGGCAGATTTTGTGTGTCGGCTGAGGTTAAAAACGTCGTGAAACCCGTATTAGTATGGCGCCGTCTGGGGGTATTGCTCTCCTTCTTTCGGAGCCTTCTTGGCTTTGGTGGTATGCTTAAAATGCTACTATCCGGGCTTACCATTTCACTGATCGAACTGGGCGGATTAGCCTTGATTTTTCCGTTCTTAAAGCTGGTCACTGATTTGGAGTTCCATAAGCGCTTGGTGCAATGGACTGCTGGGATGCCTTTCGCCTTTGTGCTTCATGAACACAGAACTGCTGTTTTAGCAGTGGGTGTTTGTATTATGCTGGTTTATGTGTTCCGTGGTTGGTTGAGTGCTCGATTAGTTCGCTACCAGGCTAATGTTGCTGGACGAATCAACAGTGTTACAAGCGAGAGCCTGATCCGCGAAGCTTTGGGGTCGCGATACCAACTTTTTCTTGAGCACAGTCCGGTGAAAATTGCAGGAATTTCATATTCTAATACTGCACACGCATCGCTATTATTTCAATCTATGGCGTCTGGCTTTAACGAATTGGTGCTTTTGATTGTAGTGCTCTTCGGCTTGGTTACTGCTAGTCCCGCGGTCTTTCTATGTCTTTTGATTCTCGTCGCGGTCCTAGGGCTAGGATTTTTTGTCCCATTATCGCGTCGCGTGGCGTTGCTTGGTCGACGTGCTCAAGAAACGGATCTTGGTCGTCATCGTTTTGTGTTTGCCATGGCGAGTGCCATACGCGACATCAAAATCATGAGCTTGGAAAGACCATTCAGCCTGCGTAATCGTGACCTTGCTAAAAAGTACGCACATTTGACGGCGGAATACACTTCCATTGCTGCTGTACAGCGTATGGCGATTGAAGTTGTACTTGTTTGTGGTGTAGTTGCAGCAGCGATTTGGTTTGCATTTTCAGAGGCAAATCTTAACGATTCTGCGCCTTTCGTTGTTACGCTGGGCTTGATTGCTGTTCGTACGGCGCCTGCATTATCGCGCTTAGTGGGTGCTTATAACGGCTTTCGTTATTCGCTCCCATTCGTTGATGGTCTGCTAACAATGCGTCAGAACTTGGTAAGCTACCCGCAACAACGTGAATACCAAGAGGCAGACTTTCCGGGTGAATATAGTGCCACAGGTCTATTCTTTAGTTATGGTGATCGAGAGGTACTAAAGGATTGTTCAATCAACATTCCTCAAGGAGAAGTCACCGCTGTGGTTGGCCCGTCTGGTGCAGGAAAGTCAACTTTGCTTGATCTTTTGGCTGGATTGCAGCCGCCGGATGCAGGAAGTTTTACTCTGGGGGGCAAAGATTTTTCTCCATTCCTGAGTGCTCGCTTTCCGTCACGCGTTGGATATATTCCGCAAGCGATAACTCTTCTGGACGACACCTTGGCTTTCAATATAGCACTAGAAGAAAAGCCGGATACAAAGCGTTTACAGCGCGCAATTGAAAGAGCCAGCCTCCTGCAATTAGTAAATGATTTACCTAAAGGTTTCGAGACCCTATTGGGTGAAGGAGGGCAGGGGCTTTCGGGGGGGCAGCGCCAGCGCCTAGGAATTGCACGTGCGTTATATAGAGAGCCCGCTCTGCTGATTCTGGATGAGGTGACGAGTGCTCTTGATGATGCTACCGCACGTGCAGTAATGGCAGAGTTGCTTGCAATGCGTGGCCAAGTCTCACTACTCTTCGTTACCCATGACCTCAGTTTGGTACCAGCAGATCGCATTTATCAGATCAATCATGGACGTATATCGGAATATACCGAATGAAAGTTACGCTTCTATGACTTTTCAATCCCTTATCAATCGTCTGCTGATGCGCAATCCCGATATGTAGCCTAATCTTTGCTTTGCACAGGATGGCGAGGATCTGATCCTCAATCGCCTACTTAACGGCCAGGAGTGGGGTTTTTACGTCGATGTTGGGGCGCATCATCCGATGCGCTTTTCGAACACGTACTTATTCTACAAGAGAGGCTAGAGCGGTATTAATATTGATCCGATGCCGAGATCAATGGAAAAGTTCGACAAGTTGCGGCCGCGAGATATAAATATCAAATGTGGAGTTGCCGGATGTGCTGGAAAACTTCAATATTACTGCTTTAACGAGCCAGCGCTTAATACCTTCGATGCTGCTGAAGCTAGTTTAAAGAACAAGGCTCCGTATCATCTGACGGATATGATCGAAGTTGGCGTTGAACGTCTGGACAGACTGCTTGCCAATCATTTGCCCTCGGGTGAACAGATCGATTTTCTTTCTGTTGATGCTGAGGGCAAGGATGAGGAAGTTCTGCGCTCAAATGAGTGGGCGCTCTACCGTCCGCGGTTCATTTTGGCCGATCAAATGCTGGACAATGCCATGCT
>NZ_JFJY01000016.1 GCF_002115785.1 Thalassospira sp. MCCC 1A03138
TGGTGCCAACGTTCACGTGCGGTTTTGTACGGGCAAATTTTTCTTTAGCCATTTCTAACTCCGTTTATTCTGGCTTCGCCTTAGCCGGCCGACTTGGCCTTGACTTCGTCCGCAACTGCCTGCGGGACGTCGGCGTAATGATCGAACTGCATCACGAACTGGGCACGGCCCTGGGACATGGAACGCAGCGTATTGACGTAACCGAACATGTTCGCCAGCGGGACAAACGCGCTAACAACGCGTGCAATACCACGGGAATCCATGTCACGGACCTGACCACGGCGACTGTTAAGGTCACCAATGATGTCGCCCATGTATTCTTCCGGCGTCACAACTTCGACACTCATGATCGGCTCGAGAAGCTTCGGACGAGCTTTCGCAAGACCTTCACGGAATGCGGCACGAGCTGCGATTTCGAAGGCCATCACGCTCGAGTCAACGTCGTGGTATGCACCGTCGGTCAGGGTGACCGAGAAGTCGGTGACCGGGAACCCGGCGATCACACCGCTGTTAAGCGAGGTTTCAAGACCTTTGGCAACACCCGGAATGTATTCCTTCGGAACGTTACCGCCAACGACGGTGTCCTTGAAGGAGAACCCGCTGCCCGGTTCACCCGGGGTGAAGGTCAACTTGATGCGTGCGAACTGACCCGAACCACCCGACTGTTTCTTGTGGGTGTAATCGATGTCGACTTCCTGGGAAATCGTCTCACGATAAGCAACCTGCGGCGCGCCGACGTTTGCTTCGACTTTGAATTCACGCTTCATGCGGTCGACGATGATGTCGAGGTGAAGCTCGCCCATACCGGAAATGATGGTCTGGCCGGATTCGTGGTCGGTTTTGACGCGGAACGACGGATCTTCCTGTGCAAGACGTGCAAGGGCGAGACCCATTTTCTCCTGGTCGGCTTTCGATTTCGGCTCTACAGCGATCTCGATAACCGGATCCGGGAATTCCATACGCTCAAGGATGATCGGCTTGGCGGTGTCGCAAAGGGTATCACCAGTGGTGGTATCCTTCAGACCGACCAGAGCAACGATGTCACCCGAGCAAGCGTATTTGATTTCTTCGCGGTTGTTTGAATGCATAAGCAGCATACGGCCGATACGTTCTTTTTTCTCTTTGACAGAGTTCAGAACGTAAGAACCGGCTTCAAGCATACCGGAATAAATACGAACGAAGGTCAGGGAGCCAACGAACGGATCGCTCATGATCTTGAATGCAAGACCGGAGAACGGTGCTTCGTCGTTCAGCGGACGTGAGTCCGGCTCGTCTTCGGTGCCCGGCTTGATGCCGCGCACGTCATCGATGTCGTCCGGAGCCGGCATGTAATCGATGACGGCATCAAGAAGCGGCTGAACGCCTTTGTTCTTGAACGCGGTGCCCAGAAGGACCGGAACCAGTTCGCCTTTCAGCGTACCTTTACGGATGCACTTCTTGAGAACTTCCTCGGACGGCATTTCGCCTTCGAGGTAAGCTTCCATGGCAGCTTCGTCACACTCGACAGCCTGTTCGATCAGAGCTTCACGGTACTCTTCAGCCTGGTCCTTGAGCGAATCGCGGATGTCGCGATATTCGAACTCGGCGCCAAGGCTTTCGTCTTTCCAGACGATTTCCTTGTTGGCAACAAGGTCGACAACGCCTTCGAATTCCATTTCGGAACCAATCGGCAGCTGCATGACAGCCGCGTTGGCACCGAGACGGTCTTTGATCATCTTGACGCAGCGGAAGAAGTCCGCACCGGTACGGTCCATTTTGTTGACAAAGCACATACGCGGAACGTTGTACTTGTCAGCCTGGCGCCATACGGTTTCGGTCTGCGGTTCAACACCGGAAACGGCATCGAAAACAGCGCATGCACCATCGAGAACACGAAGCGAACGTTCAACTTCAATCGTGAAGTCAACGTGGCCCGGGGTATCGATGATGTTGATGCGGTTATCTTTCCAGAAGCAGGTCGTCGCAGCAGACGTAATCGTGATGCCGCGTTCCTGTTCCTGTTCCATCCAGTCCATGGTTGCGGCGCCGTCGTGGACTTCGCCGATTTTGTAGGACTTGCCGGTGTAGAATAGAATTCGCTCGGTGGTCGTCGTTTTACCAGCATCGATGTGAGCCATGATGCCGATGTTGCGATACCGAGAGATCGGAGTACGTTGTACCATAATCGACTCTTGATCTTGAGGTCTGAATTACCAGCGGTAATGAGCGAAAGCCTTGTTGGCTTCGGCCATACGATGGGTGTCTTCGCGCTTCTTGACGGCCGAGCCACGGTTGTTGGCTGCGTCCATCAGTTCACCGGCGAGACGACCGACCATGGTCGTTTCGGAACGCTTGCGAGCAGCGTCAACCAGCCAGCGAATGGCCAGTGCCTGACGGCGCTCGGAACGAACTTCAACCGGAACCTGGTAAGTAGCACCACCAACACGGCGCGAACGCACTTCGACGTTCGGCTTGACGTTGTCCATGGCTTCATGGAACTGGGCAACCGGATCGGCACCCTTGCCTTCCATAACTTCCAGTGCACCATAAACGATCTTTTCTGCGGCGGATTTCTTACCGTCGAGCATAAGGCCGTTCATGAATTTGGTCAGAACCTTATCGCCATATTTGGCGTCAGGCAAAACTTCGCGCTTTTCAGCAGCGTGACGACGTGACATCTGAGCTGCTCCTTATTTCGGGCGTTTCGCGCCGTATTTCGAACGACGCTGTTTACGGTCTTTGACACCCTGCGTATCGAGGGTACCGCGAATGATGTGGTAACGCACACCCGGCAAATCCTTTACGCGGCCGCCACGGATCATGACGACAGAGTGTTCCTGCAGGTTGTGACCTTCACCCGGAATATAGCTGGTGACTTCGTAGCCGTTGGTCAAACGGACACGAGCAACCTTACGAAGTGCCGAGTTCGGCTTCTTCGGGGTCGTGGTGTAGACACGGGTGCATACGCCGCGTTTCTGCGGGCAGGCTTCCAGTGCCGGAACCATGTCGCGCTGGGTGCGCGGAGTCCGCGATTTGCGGATCAACTGGTTGATAGTGGGCATTAACTTTCCCTTTGTACTTTAACGGACGCCACAAGGGCGCTGCTCTATCGACGCACGACGAACGACCGCATGCCTCTGCAAAACCTGCAAACGCAAATACGGACCGCCCATTACACAGGATCACCCTGCCCTCGACGGCCGTTAGAGTCGCACTCAAGCGACGGGGGGGCAAAACCGCCCGCTGCCAAACGATATGGCACCGACACAGCTACACCCCCCGAGATTCGGTGGGCGCATACTAGTGACGGCCCCATTTCGCGTCAAGCAAAACCCTGTGGGCCTTCGAGTTGGCGCTTCAAACGCCGAGGCGAACCGGTGCATCGATAGAAAATTCCCGGTTCGCCTCTGATTCTTTAACAAGCTTGCGCGGCGATATTACTCGCCGGCTGGCAAGGACGGAGACTCGGCACCGGCCTGCGGGCCGAAATTGTCGCCGATTTCCTCTTCTGCCTCGATCTGTACGTTCTTGTCGCGTTCGGCGGCAAGTGCACGGAAGCGGTTCATCACCGCACCGGTACCTGCCGGGATCAGACGACCCACAATCACGTTTTCTTTCAGACCGATCAGGGTATCGGTTTTGCCCGATACGGCTGCTTCGGTAAGAACGCGTGTGGTTTCCTGGAACGACGCGGCCGAGATGAAGGAATGCGTCTGGAGCGATGCTTTGGTGATCCCCTGAAGGACCGGTGCAGCTTCGGCCAGTTCGCCGCCTTCTTTAACGGCACGTTCGTTTTCGGCATCGAAATCGACACGGTCGATGATTTCGCCAACCAGAAGCGTGGTGTCACCGGTTTTGGTCACTTCCACTTTCTGAAGCATCTGACGAACGATGACTTCGATGTGCTTGTCGTTAATCTTAACGCCCTGCAAACGGTAGACTTCCTGGATCTCGTTGACCAGGTAATCGGCCAGTGCCGGAACGCCCATGACGCGAAGGATATCGTGCGGAACCGGCGAACCATCAAGCAACTGGTCGCCCTTCTCTACGAAGTCCCCTTCCTGAACGGCAAGATGCTTGCCTTTCGGGATCATGTATTCAACCGGTTCGGTCAGACCAGAATCTTCAAGCGGGTGCACGATGACACGGCGCTTGTTCTTGTAGTCCTTACCGAACTCAACACGACCGGCGATGTCGGCGATGATGGCGTGGTCCTTCGGCTTGCGTGCCTCGAACAATTCAGCCACACGCGGCAGACCACCGGTGATGTCACGGGTTTTCGACCCTTCGCGCGGAATACGTGCAAGCACGTCACCGGCGTTGACTTTCTGACCGTTCTCAACCGAGAGAATGGCATCAACCGACAGGAAGTAACGGGCTTCAAGGCCGTTATCCAGATTGATGACCTCGCCGTTTTCGTTACGAAGCGTAACGCGCGGCTTAAGGTCGGATGCCTTCGGCATGCTCTTCCAGTCGATAACCGTTTTCGAGGCGATACCGGTCGCTTCGTCATAGACTTCGCGAATGGTTACGTTCTCGAGAAGGTCGACATAGTTCACATAACCTTCTTTCTCGGTGATGATCGGCAGGGTGTACGGATCCCATTCGGCCAGTTTCTGGCCGCGCGTGATCTGGTCACCGTCATCAGCAAGCAGTTTCGCACCGTACGGGACGCGGTATTTCGCACGTTCACGGCCGGTCTTGTCGATCAGCAGGATTTCGAGGTTACGTGCCATGACAATCATGACACCGCTCGAATTCGTAACAACTGCACGGTTCTTCAGTTTGACAGTCGCATCGAAGTTGGCTTCGACACCCGAAACTTCCGCACCACGCTGTGCCGCACCACCAATGTGGAACGTACGCATCGTAAGCTGCGTGCCCGGCTCACCGATCGACTGTGCGGCGATAACACCGACAGCTTCACCGATATTCACCGTGGTACCACGTGCCAGGTCTCGACCATAGCAATGGCCGCAAACGCCGGTTTCGGCATCACAGGTCAGGACCGAGCGGATACGCGCCATTTCGACGCCTGCTTTTTCGATCAGATCAAGGTGATCTTCGACAACCATTTCGTTCTTCGGAACGATGACTTCGCCGGTTGACGGATTGACAATCTCGTCAGCGGTGAAACGACCGAGGATACGATCCGACAGCGTCTCGATAACTTCGCCGGAGTCGACAACCGCAGCAATGTCGAGGCCGCGTTCGGTACCGCAATCATGCTGGGTGATGATGCTGTCCTGTGCGACGTCGACGAGACGACGGGTCAGATAACCCGAGTTCGCCGTTTTCAATGCGGTATCTGCCAGACCTTTACGGGCACCGTGGGTGGAGTTGAAGTACTCCTGCACGGTCAGGCCTTCTTTGAAGTTCGAGATAATCGGCGTCTCGATGATCGAGCCGTCCGGCTTTGCCATCAGGCCGCGCATGGCAGCCAGCTGACGCATCTGGGCAGCAGAACCACGGGCACCGGAGTGTGCCATCATGTAAACCGAGTTCACATTGTCACCTTCTGCCGTTGCCGAGATGACTTTCATCATCGCTTCGGAAACGTCATCGGTGCACTGCGACCAGGCGTCGACGACCTTGTTGTATTTCTCACCGCGAGTGATCAGACCGTCCTGATACTGCTGTTCGTATTCCTTGACCTTGTCATGGGTCGCACCAACCAGGGTTTCCTTGGCTTCCGGAATGATCATGTCATCCTTGCCAAACGAAATACCGGCTTTGCATGCCCAGTTGAAGCCAAGACCCATCATGCGGTCAGCAAAGATAACGGTCTCTTTCTGGCCACAGTGACGATAGACGACGTCAATAACGTTCGACACGTCTTTCTTGGTCAGCAGCTTGTTGATGGTCGCGAACGGAATGCGCGGATGACGCGGCAGCAGTTCGGACAGCAACATGCGGCCAGCCGTGGTCTGAACACGGATGGTGATCGGCTCGTTGTTCTCATCGACGGTTTTGTAACGTGCATTGATTTTCGAATGCAGGGTCACAACACCGGCATCAAGTGCCTGTTCGATTTCAGCGATATTGACAAAGGACATGCCCTCGCCCGGCTGACCGTCGCGTTCCATCGAGATGTAGTAAAGACCAAGGACAATATCCTGCGACGGCACGATGATCGGTTTACCCGAAGCCGGCGAAAGGATGTTGTTGGTCGACATCATCAGGGTACGTGCTTCAAGCTGCGCTTCAAGCGACAGCGGCACGTGAACGGCCATCTGGTCACCGTCGAAGTCGGCGTTGAAAGCCGTACAGACGAGCGGATGCAGCTGGATTGCCTTACCTTCGATCAGGGTAGGCTCGAAAGCCTGGATACCAAGACGGTGAAGGGTCGGAGCACGGTTAAGCATGACCGGATGTTCACGGATAACCTGTTCAAGGATATCCCAGACTTCGGCACGCTCTTTTTCCACCATGCGCTTTGCAGCCTTGATAGTGGTTGCCATCCCGTACAGCTCAAGCTTCGCATAGACGAACGGCTTGAACAGTTCGAGCGCCATTTTCTTCGGCAGGCCGCACTGATGCAGTTTCAGGTTCGGACCCACGGTAATAACCGAACGACCGGAATAGTCGACGCGTTTACCCAGAAGGTTCTGACGGAAACGGCCCTGCTTGCCTTTCAGCATGTCCGACATCGATTTGAGCGGACGCTTGTTGGCACCGGTGATCGGACGACCGCGACGGCCGTTGTCAAACAGCGCATCAACCGATTCCTGAAGCATACGTTTTTCGTTACGCACGATGATATCGGGCGCACGAAGCTCGATCAGGCGCTTCAGACGGTTGTTACGGTTGATTACACGACGGTAAAGGTCGTTCAGGTCGGACGTTGCGAAACGGCCACCATCCAGCGGAACCAGCGGACGCAGTTCTGGCGGAATGACCGGAATCACTTCAAGGATCATCCATTCCGGACGCGCACCGGACTCCTGGAAAGCTTCAATCAGCTTCAGGCGTTTGACCAGCTTCTTGCGCTTGGCTTCGGAATTGGTTTCCTTGAGGTCGATTTTCGCGGTTTCGCGTTCGTCATCAAGATCGATCGCTGCAAGCATGTCGCGGATGGCTTCGGCGCCGATACCGGCACGGAAGCTGTCTTCGCCATACTCTTCCTGTGCGGTCATGTACTGATCTTCTGAAAGAAGCTCACCCATCTTGAGCGGGGTCAGACCCGGCTCGATGACCACATAGTTTTCGAAATACAGAATGCGCTCAAGATCCTTGAGCGTCATGTCCAGCAGCAGACCCAGACGGCTCGGCAGCGACTTCATGAACCAGATATGGGCAACAGGTGCCGCCAGTTCGATATGGCCCATACGTTCACGACGAACTTTGGCCAGAGTCACTTCGACGCCGCATTTCTCACAGATAATGCCGCGATATTTCATACGCTTGTACTTGCCGCACAAGCATTCGTAATCCTTCACCGGACCAAAAATGCGCGCACAGAACAGGCCGTCGCGTTCCGGTTTGAAGGTCCGGTAGTTGATGGTCTCCGGTTTCTTGATCTCGCCGAACGACCAGGAGCGGATACGCTCCGGGCTGGCGATCTGAATCCGGATCTGATCGAAGCTCTGGGTGCCCTGCGGCTGCCCGAAGATCTTCATCAACTCGTTCATAAAGGCTCTCCCGCTATGCCCGGTCTCGCCGGGTTTCGCCAATTTCAGGCCGAAAGATGCTTGATGGCGGACGGGATACCCGAATGGTACCCGCCCGCCAAGCTATTAAAGGTCGTCTTGCTCGAGCTCGACATTGAGACCCAGCGACCGAAGTTCTTTAACGAGAACGTTAAAGGATTCCGGAATACCTGCCTCGAAGGTGTCTTCGCCACGAACGATCGCCTCATAGACCTTGGTACGGCCTGAAACATCGTCCGACTTAACAGTAAGCATTTCCTGGAGGGTGTAGGCAGCACCGTAAGCTTCGAGTGCCCACACTTCCATCTCCCCGAAACGCTGGCCACCGAACTGTGCCTTACCACCCAGCGGCTGCTGGGTAACAAGCGAGTACGGACCAATCGAACGGGCATGGATCTTGTCGTCGACCAGGTGATGCAGCTTGAGCATGTAGATGTAGCCCACGGTCACCTTGCGATGGAATTTCTCACCGGTACGACCATCATAAAGGTCGACCTGGCCAGAACCATCAAGGCCTGCTTTTTCGAGCATGCGAACCACATCAGGCTCACGTGCACCGTCAAAGACCGGGGTTGCCATCGGCACACCACGACGCAGGTTGTTACCAAGCTCGATAACATCGCCATCGCTCAGCTCTTTAATGCCGGTGACGTATTGCTCGTCCTCGTACACTTCATTGAGCTTGCCACGCAGGCTGTCCATCTCGGCACGACCATCGGCAACAGCATCGACAAGCTCGCCGATCTGTTCACCCAGACCACGTGACGCCCAGCCAAGGTGGGTTTCAAGGATCTGGCCGACGTTCATACGCGACGGAACACCAAGCGGGTTCAGAACGATATCGACAGGCGTACCGTCTTCGAGATGCGGCATGTCTTCCATCGGCATGATGCGCGATACGACACCCTTGTTCCCGTGACGGCCGGCCATTTTATCGCCCGGCTGCATCTTACGCTTAACCGCGACAAAGACTTTAACCATCTTCATCACGCCCGGCGGCAGTTCGTCACCAGCCTGAAGCTTGTCGACCTTGTCGTCGAAACGAGCCTGCAGAACAGCAATCGATTCCTCGAACTGTTTCTTCAGGGCTTCGATGTCGGACATGACACTGTCATCAGCAACGGCAATCTGACGCCACAGACCACGTGCAACACCCGCAAGGGCGTCTTCGGTGATCTCGCCATTCAGACCTTTCGGTCCATCGACCAGGGTCTGGCCAAGCAGCAGGTTTTTCAGACGACCATAGAAGTTGCGTTCCAGGATCGCACGTTCGTCATCACGGTCTTTTGCAAGACGTTCGATTTCGGAACGTTCGATTGCCAGGGCACGTTCGTCCTTGTCAACGCCACGACGCGAGAACACGCGGACTTCAACAACGGTGCCGAACTGTCCCGGCGGGACACGCAGCGACGTATCACGGACGTCGGATGCTTTTTCACCGAAGATGGCGCGCAGAAGTTTTTCTTCCGGCGTCATCGGGCTTTCGCCCTTCGGCGTCACTTTACCGACAAGGATATCGCCCGGTTTGATTTCCGCGCCGATGTAAACAATGCCCGCCTCGTCGAGGTTTTTGAGCGCTTCTTCACCGACGTTCGGAATGTCACGGGTGATCTCTTCCTGACCCAGCTTGGTATCGCGGGCCATGACTTCGAATTCCTCGATATGGATCGAGGTATAAACGTCATCACGTGCGATACGTTCGGACAGAAGGATGGAATCCTCAAAGTTGTAACCGTTCCAAGGCATAAACGCGACCAGCACGTTACGGCCCAGAGCCAGTTCACCCATATCGGTACACGGACCATCCGAGATGATGTCGCCCTTCTGGACAACATCGCCCACCTTCACCAGCGGACGCTGGTTGATGCAGCTACCCTGGTTGGAACGCTGATATTTCAGCAGGGTGTAAATATCGACACCCGATTCCGATGCGGCAATGTCACCGGTTGCGCGGATAACCATACGGGTCGCGTCAACAGATTCAACAACACCGTCACGGCGTGCGATCAGGGTTGCACCCGAATCACGTGCCACCGGAACTTCCATACCGGTACCGACATACGGCGCTTCAGAACGGATCAGCGGAACCGCCTGACGCTGCATGTTCGACCCCATCAGTGCGCGGTTCGCGTCATCGTTCTCAAGGAACGGAATGAGCGCGGATGCGACCGATACCAGCTGCTTCGGCGAGACGTCCATAAGGTCGATCTCTTCGGAGCGGGCCATATAGTGGTCACCGGCTTTACGGGTGTTGATCAATTCGTTCTCGAAGCCGAATTCCTTGGTCAGCGGTTCGTTCGCCTGTGCAATGACATAGCGACCTTCTTCGATGGCCGAAAGATAGATGACTTCGGGGGTAACCACGCCATCGACAACCTTGCGGTACGGGCTTTCGATGAAGCCGTACTGGTTGACGCGGGCAAAGGTCGCCAGCGAGTTGATCAGACCAATGTTCGGACCTTCCGGCGTTTCGACCGGGCAGATACGACCATAGTGGGTCGGATGAACGTCACGAACTTCGAAACCTGCACGCTCACGGGTCAAACCGCCCGGTCCAAGTGCCGAAAGACGACGCTTGTGGGTGATTTCCGAAAGCGGGTTGGTCTGGTCCATGAACTGCGACAGCTGCGAAGAGCCGAAGAATTCACGAACAGCAGCCGCAACCGGCTTCGCATTGATCAGGTCATGCGGCATGACGTTGTCGATCTCGACCGAGCTCATACGCTCGCGGATCGCACGTTCCATACGCAGCAGGCCAACACGGAACTGGTTTTCCATCAGCTCGCCGACCGAACGCAGACGACGGTTGCCAAGATGGTCAATATCGTCGATTTCGCCACGACCGTCTTTCAGGTCGATCAGAACGCGGACGACTTCCAGAATGTCTTCACGACGCAGAACACGAACCGTATCCGGGCATTCCAGATTGAGGCGCGCATTCATTTTCACACGGCCAACAGCCGAAAGGTCGTAACGTTCCGAGTCAAAGAACAGGCCCTTGAACATGGCTTCCGCACCCTCGATGGTGGGCGGTTCGCCTGGGCGCATGACGCGATAGATGTCCACAAGGGCTTCTTCGCGGTTGCTGTTCTTGTCAAGGGCAACGGTATTGCGCAGATACGCACCGACATTGTTGTGATCGATCATCAGCAGACGAATGGTATCGACACCCCATTCTTTCAGCTGCTCGAACACACCTTCGGTCAGTTCGTGGCCGGCTTCGGCAAGAATTTCACCGGTTTCACCGTCAATCTGGTCTTCTGCCATGAACCAGCCGTTAAGCTGTTCTTCCGGCACCAGGATGTGTTTGACACCCTGCTCGACCAGTTTGGCTGCCGAACGCTTGGTGATCTTGCTGCCAGCTGCGGCAACAACTTCACCGCTGTCGGCGTCAAGCAGGTCAAAGACCAGCTTCTGACCGATATAGCGATCTGCATTGAAATCGGTTACCCAACCATCCTTGGTGCGGCGGTATTCTGCCGACTCATAGTAATAGTTGAGGATTTCTTCAGGCGTCAGGCCTTCGATTTCCGACGGATCAACCGAGCGGCCTTCTTCGGCACGCTGGGCACGCAGCGCCTGGGACTCTTCGTTCTCAAGAGCCATAAGCAGCGTGGTCGCCGGCAGTTTGCGGCGACGGTCGATACGGACATACAGGACGTCTTTCGCGTCGAATTCGAAATCGAGCCACGACCCGCGATACGGGATCACGCGCGCAGCAAACAGGTACTTGCCCGAGCTGTGGCTCTTGCCCTTGTCGTGGTCGAAGAAGACGCCCGGCGAGCGGTGCATCTGCGAGACGATAACACGCTCGGTGCCGTTCACGATAAAGGTACCGTGTTCGGTCATGAGCGGCATGTCGCCCATATACACGTCCTGTTCCTTGATATCGCGGATCGAACGTGCACCGGTATCTTCGTCAATATCCCAGACAACCAGACGCAGTGTCACGCGCAGCGGCGCGGCAAAGGTCATGCCACGCTGACGGCACTCCTCGGTATCGTATTTGGGCTGCTCCAGCTCATACGACACAAATTCGAGGGTTGCGCGCTCTGAGAAATCTTTAATCGGAAAGACGCTCTTGAACACTTCCTGGAGGCCGGCATCGTCCCGCTGCTCCCGCGGGGTACCAGTCTGCAAAAACTTGTCGTAAGAATTCTTTTGAACCTCAATCAGGTTCGGGAGCGGAGCGACTTCGCTGATCCGTCCAAAGCTCTTGCGGATGCGCTTTCGACCGGTAAAGGACTTATCCATCATCGTTCCTTTAATCGCGCCTCCCCACACCGTCGTAACTCGTTCGTCCCCGTGCCATTATGCAGAAAGCATACAGCACAACGACGCCCGAGCCCCGTACGGGGCGGGCGTTCACTTGATTATGACCGTGGATGTTATGTGACATCCAACATGAATGAGATCACTGATCCCTCGGCTGTCGACGCCGTCAAAGATAACCTCTGACCTAAACGGCCTTACGTTATGTACGATTACCTTTGGCAGCGTCAACCGTAAATTTCCTTTTCGCGTCCCGACAGAACGGACACCCATTGCCCGCACCGTAGAGACGGATAGGTCGGCGACCCGAAGGCCGCCGACCCAAACCTTGGCAAGAAGCCGTCGATTACTTGAGTTCGACGGTTGCGCCAGCTTCTTCAAGCTGCTTCTTGATCGACTCGGCTTCGTCTTTCGACGCGCCTTCTTTAACAGCTTTCGGTGCGCCTTCGACCAGGTCTTTGGCTTCTTTCAGGCCAAGACCGGTGATTGCGCGAACTTCTTTGATGACGTTGATTTTCTTGTCACCAGCAGAAGCCAGGATAACGTCGAATTCGGTTTTTTCTTCTGCAGCAGCAGCACCGGCAGCAGCGCCACCAGCAGCAGCAACAGCAACCGGAGCAGCGGCGGAAACGCCCCACTCTTCTTCGAGAAGTTTGGAAAGTTCTGCAGCTTCAAGAACGGTGAGCTTCGAAAGCTCTTCAACGAGTGCCTTAAGATCGGCCATTTGTATAAACTCCTAGGCTTGAACTTGGATAAGTTGGTAAATTGGGTTACGCGGCTTCGCCTTTTTCGGCGTATGCCTTCAGCACCTGGGCAATCTGGGCCGCCGGCTTGGAGGTCAGCGTAGCGATACGCTGTGCCGGGGTCTGGATCATACCCACCAGTTTCGCGCGCAGTTCGTCCAGCGACGGCAGTTCTGCCAGAGCTTTAACGCCCTGTTCGTCCAGAATCTGTTCACCGATGGCGCCAGCAACAAGAACGAGCTTGTCATTGGCTTTTGCGAACGTTGAGGCCACTTTCGCGACCGACGCAGGATCAGCCGAATAGGCGATCGCGGTCGGGCCGGTGAAGTGGTCTGCAAGACCGGCAAATTTGGTGCCTTCCAGAGCAAGTCGCGTAAGCCGGTTTTTGGTGACCTTGAAGCCCGCACCAGCATCACGCATCTGCGCACGAAGAGCGGTGATTTCCGCAACCGTCAACCCTTTGTACTGGGTAACGATAACGCCTTCCGCACCTTCGAACACTTCGCGCATTTCTGCTACGAACTGTGTTTTATCATCGCGGTTCACTTTAAGTCTCCGACATTGCTTATTGCCCTGAACCCCATGGGGGGTTCACAGACGTGACCAGTCCTTTCGAACCGGTCTGTGACGCCCGTCCGTTTGCCAGATGTCCAAGCCTTTTGTGATGCCCCGTTAACCAGGGAAAACTAAAAACCGGAACCTCTGCCTATGCAGGAGATTAAGAACGGCAGATACCGTTCACCTGCAGTCTGGGACAGACAGGTAGAGAGGATCTTGCAACCCTCTCCGGTCCTGACCGGCCGCATGCGACCGGTCAGAATTCTTGAATTACTTCGATGCGATGTCTGCAATCGACAGTTTCACGCCAGCGCCCATGGTCGAGCTGATGGCGGCGCGCTGAAGGTATACACCTTTTGCGCCTGTCGGTTTTGCTTTGACGATCGCAGAAACGAATGCCTTGGCATTTTCAACAAGCTGTTCTTCGCTGAAGGACGCCTTGCCGATACCGGCATGGACAATACCATTCTTCTCAGCGCGGAACTGAACCTGGCCAGCTTTGGCATCGGAAACAGCCTGGGCAACATCCATGGTCACGGTGCCGAGTTTCGGGTTCGGCATCAGGCCACGCGGGCCAAGAACCTTACCGAGACGACCGACAACAGCCATCATGTCCGGGGTTGCAATAACGCGATCATAGTTCAGATCGCCTTTCTGCATTGCTTCCATCAGGTCTTCGGCACCAACAGCGTCCGCACCAGCTTTCTGGGCTTCTTCTGCTTTGGCGTCTTTTGCGAAGACGGCGACGCGCATGGTTTTACCGGTACCATGCGGAAGCGAAACAACACCACGGACCATCTGGTCTGCGTGACGCGGATCAACACCAAGGTTCATTGCGATTTCAACGGTTTCGTCGAATTTCGCTTTTGCACCATCCTTGACGAGCTTGACCGCTGCGGTCAGTTCGTACTGGGTGTTACGGTCGATGCCCTCATAAGCCTGGGCAAGGCGCTTACCAGTCTTGGCCATCGTCTTACTCCACAACCTCGAGGCCCATAGCACGGGCAGAACCTTCGATCATCGACATCGCGCCTTCAACGTCAAATGCGTTGAGGTCAGCCATTTTGGCTTCCGCGATTTCCTTGACCTGTGCTTTGGTCACTTTTCCGATGTAACCTTTACCGGTCGTACCGGAACCTTTCGGAATGCCTGCTGCCTTTTTCAGGAAGTAGGATGCCGGCGGGGTTTTGGTGACAAAGCTGAAGGAACGGTCGGAATAAACGGTGATGACGACCGGAATCGGCATCCCTGGTTCCATCTGCTGGGTCGCTGCGTTGAACGCCTTGCAGAATTCCATGATGTTCACGCCGCGCTGACCAAGAGCCGGGCCGACAGGCGGCGACGGGTTGGCTTTGCCGGCGGGAATCTGCAGCTTGATATAGCCGTCGATTTTCTTCGCCATTAGAGTACCTCATTACAGAAGCGCGCGGTACGGTCATGGCTGACCTCCCGCGCTTTAAAAACTGTCCGCATCACGCAAACAGAAACTTCACTTGATAAGCTCGTTAGAGCTTTTCGACCTGGGTATATTCCAGCTCGACCGGGGTTGAACGACCGAAGATCGAAACCGACACCTTAAGGCGCGCACGTTCTTCATCAACCCCTTCGACGACACCGTTAAACGATGCAAACGGACCGTCGGAAACACGGACTTCCTCGCCAACCTCGAACGAGATGGTCGACTTCGGACGCTCCACGCCTTCCTGCACCTGATGCAGGATGTGCTGGGCTTCCTTTTCGGAAATCGGCATCGGCTTGCCACGGCTGCCAAGGAAATCGGTGACCTTGGCAGTGTTCTTCACCAGATGCCAGCTCTCATCCGTCAGGTCCATATTCAGCAGCACGTAGCCGGGGAAAAACTTCCGCTCGGCATTGACCTTCGCACCGCGACGAACCTCGACAGTTTCTTCCGTCGGAACCAGGACCTCTTTGATTTCGCCCTCAAGACCTTTCTTGATGGACTGCTCGCGGATCGACTGGGCGACTTTTTTCTCGAAACCCGAATGGACGTGCAAAACGTACCAGCGATGCGCCATGACTTAACCCCCGACACCAAAGATCAACTGAACGCCCCAGGCGAGAAGCTGATCGACAACAAAAAAGAAAACAGACGCCAAAGCCACCATGACGAAAACCATGATGGTCGAAACGGTCGTTTCCTTGCGGGTCGGCCACGAAACCTTTTTAGCTTCGGTGCGAACCTGCTGTACGAATTGTGCCGGCGACGTTTTAGCCATTGTCGGGGTTACACCGCTTTCAAAAATTCAATTCCAAGACCCGGGTAAATGGCAGGAGCGGAGGGACTCGAACCCACGGCCCTCGGTTTTGGAGACCGATGCTCTACCAACTGAGCTACACTCCTACAAGGTAATCAGAAAGTTGAATTTCTTCAGGTCTTTCCGACACAGTCCTGCCCGGGCGGCAGGGTGTGCGGGCGGCTTATATCCGCCCGCACATCAAAGATCAAGCACCCAATGGTGCAAATCTTCAAAAATTATTCGATGATTTTCGCAACAACACCGGCGCCGACGGTACGACCGCCTTCACGGATTG
>NZ_JFJY01000017.1 GCF_002115785.1 Thalassospira sp. MCCC 1A03138
TGCCAGGGCGCTTGAAGGTCAGCTGACCTGCACGATCCATATGGATGGAGGGGATGCGGCGGATGCGCGTTCGTTGCTGCCGATCCTGGAGCGCAAGGCGGGGCGTATTCTGGCCAACGGTTTCCCGACAGGGGTTGAGGTTTGCGACACCATGGTGCATGGCGGACCATATCCGGCATCGACGAATTTCGGGGCAACGTCGGTTGGCACCCTGTCGATCCGTCGTTTCCTGCGTCCGGTCTGCTATCAGAACATCCCCAGCGATGTCCTGCCGGCGGATATCGCCTGATCTGAGCTTTCATCCCGGGCCGTGAAATGGTTTTTGTTTTCGCAGAAATCAGCTTTCACGGTTCGGATGACCTTTTTTCCGCGCTTGGTCTTACACTTGATTTTTCTTGGGATTGTCAGTGTCGTGACTTGGCATCAGGGGGGGGAGGGTATCAGGAAGCATCATTTGGGAATTTTCCGGATTCTGCGAGATGACGCAGGATTTCCTTCCATTGATTTAGCATTCTTTTGGCAACATCCGGCTCATCGTCGAAGCTCTTATGGACCGCAAGCCCACGTAGCATGCAGAGATTGATCTGGATGAAGGTGCGCGTGCGTTCGCAATCCTGAGAAACGCCGAGTATTTCAGCAATGATATTGTCGCGCTTGGTTGTCCATCGCGCCATGGTATTGCGCAGGTCGCGGCCTAAATCATCGTCAAGTCGGGCTGCCAGCATCAGTTCGAGTGCCGCCATGTATTTGTCGGGTTCGAACAGCTTTTCCCACAGAACGTCGATAAGTTCGTCGGTTTTCATGCTCGGGCGGTTTTGGGCGTCATCAAAAGGCCAGTCGTTTTCCCAGGAACGCATCAGATAATCAAAGGCCGCAACAATCAGCTCGTTGCGGGTGGGGAACTGATGGGTTAACGCCCCGCGAGATACCTTTGCCCGAGTGGCAATTTCCTGAGTCGAGATTCGCTCGTACCCGATCTCGATGAGAGCCTGGAGGGTCGCTTGGCATACGCGTTTTCGCGTATCACTTGATCGTTCTGCCTGCGTGCGACGTTTTCGGGGCGAACTTTTTTTTTCTGTCGCGTCAGAGAGCTCTGATGCCTGATTTTTCAATGCCATAAGGCGTAACGCTCCTGCTTTCGTTGTTGCGTCATAACTTATTTCAACCGGGTTTGATCCCACAAGTCCATTTATAAATATTGACATTTACAAGCAGACTAGTCTGTATGTTTTTATCAAGAACAAAGCCGAACGGACCTAATCCGGCAATCGGCAGCAAGACACGTCAGACCAGAGTGGCCGTCACGACCTGAACATGGAGACCTAGATGCTTGGTAAAAAATTGATTCTTCCGGCAATTGCCGCTGTTTTTGCAGCAGGTGGCGCTTTCACCGCACATGCGGAAACCAGCTTCATTGCCAACTCGTTTTATGATGCAGAACATCCACTCAGCAAATTCGGCTATGTCGAATGGGCGGAAAAGGTTCGCGAGATTTCGGGCGGCGATCTGTCACCTGAAGTTTATACCGGATCTGTTCTTTTGGCGCCGCGCGCAAGCCTTCAGGGCGCGCGCGATAATATTGCCAATGTCGCGAACATCGCGGCGGTCTACACGCCTTCAGAGCTGCCTGTGGCAAATGCCATTCAGGAACTTGGTTTTAACTATTCTGATCCGTTGACTGCGATCTTTGCCGCTGCAGATTTCAGCATGCACAACGCAGTTCAGCTTAAGGAATGGGCTGATAATGGCATTGTTTATCTTGGTGCCTATGCAACACCCCCTTATATCCTTTTTTGCAGCAAGCCGGTTCGCACCCTTGAAGACATAAAAGGCAAACGTATCCGCACTGCCGGATCGAGTGTCTCAAAATGGGTCGAGGAAGTTGGGGGTATTCCCGTGAACGTTCCATCAAGTGAAATGTATACCGGCCTTGAGCGGGGTACACTTGATTGCGCAAGTAATGCCGCCAATGACCTGATTGATCGCTCTCTGTGGGAAGTTGCACCTTATACCACCGAACTGCCGACCGGGATGTATTGGACTGGTCCAGAATGGGGCTTTAACGCCGGTTTCTGGGCAGATCTGACCTCAGCACAACGCAAGCAGCTTATGGATGCAACTGCTTATAGCATGGCAAACATGGCTGTGAATTACATTGCGCGCTCGGAAGCAGCACTTGAAGAGGCTAAAGCGAAGGGCAATGAAGTCAGTCAGCCGTCCCCCGAACTGATGGCGTCGGTCGAAGAATTCCGCGAGAAAGTATTGGGCGAAATTTATACGATTGCCGAACAAAAATATGGTGTCGCTAACGGCGCGGATCTGATCGACGATTTCCGGTTCACCTATGCAAAATGGGAGGGACTGCTGGAACATGCAGATCGCAGTAATGTCGATGCCCTCGCGGCGATCGCTGCCAAGGAAATCTATGGCGATCTCGATCCGACTTCCTACGGCCTAAAATAGGCCCATTTGCCGGATCCATCAGGATGCGGCATTTGCCTTTGGCCGACGCTCTTTGCACCTGGCACTACGACAGTGTGTCCCTTGTCTCCCGGAGCGTCGGCCAAGCCTGAAATTTAATTCCGGCACGAAGCGGAGCGGTATTCATGTCCTTTAATCCTGATCAAGATATTTCAGGTTCTGGCGTAGTTCAGTCCAACTTTCTGTACCGAGCTGTATCTTGGCTTAACACCGCATTTCTTGTGGTGTCTGCATTGTTTGTCGTTCTCATGATGATTCATGTGACCGCCGACGTTTTGCTTCGGACAATTTCGGATTACGGCATAACCGGAACGCTCGAAGTCGTTTCCTACTATTACATGGTCTGCGCGATCTTTCTTGCGTTCGGATATGTCGAGCTTCAAAACCAGCACATCCGTGTCGACCTGTTTGTTCAGCAAATGCCACGGTCTGCGCAGGTCTTTCTTTATGTTCTGGCTTGTTTGGCGGGGCTTGCATTTTTTGGACTTCTTGCCTGGCAGAGCACGCTTGATGCCATTCGCGCGACCAAGTCCTCGGAAACCATCATGTCCAACTTTCTCTTTTACGTCTGGCCGAGCCGATGGGCGCTGCCAATCGGTTTTGTCGGATGTGTTTTGGCGGTGCTGTGCAACCTGATGAAGTCCTTAACCCGCGGGCGCGCGTTGTAAGAGGGAAGTAATGAGTAATCTTGATATCGGTATCATTGGGACCCTTATTGCGCTCGCGATGATTGCTTTGCGTGTGCCAATCGGGATCAGTCTTGGTCTTGTCTCGATCGGCGGTATCGCGGCGATGTTCAATGTAAATGTCGCCTTGGGTATGATTTCTGCAACGCCGTTCGAATATGTCGGTCAGTGGGAACTGACGGCGGCGCCGATGTTTCTGCTTATGGGGTTTATTTGCTCCTCAACCAACATGACCAAAGGGTTGTTTGAAGCGCTGCGGCTGTATCTGGCAAAGTTGCCCGGTGGTCTTGCGATTGCAAGTGTCGGGGCATGTGCCTTCTTTGCGGCGGCCGCGGGGTCAAGTGTTGCGACGGCATCTGCTATGTCACGCATCGCAGTACCGGAAATGCTGCGGAACAATTATGACAAGGGGCTTGCAACCGGTACGATTGCAGCATCCGGAACGCTGGGGTCTCTTATTCCGCCAAGTGTCCTTTTGATCCTTTATGGCGTTTATGCAAAGGTTTCCGTCGGTCAGCTGTTCATGGCCGGGTTCATTCCGGGGGTGCTTTCGGCCCTTGTCTACATGGGCATGATCATGGCGCGGGTGAAGCTCAAGCCATCTCTTGCCGGTAATGTTGTCATAAACCCGACGAAAGAAGAAAAACGCGCTGCCCTGAAAACGATTTGGCCGCTGCCTGTTCTTATTTTCTCGGTGCTTGGGGGAATATTTTCCGGCGTATTTTCGCCGACCGAGGCAGGGGCAATCGGGGCGTCGGTCGCGGCTGTCATTGCGGCCGTTCGCGGAACATTGACGTGGCGCGCGATCAAGAATTCCCTGCGCGATACCATCGTTGCCGCGACGGGCATTTTTGTCATTCTTATCGGGTCTGTGTTCTTTACGCGCTTTCTTGCATTAAGTGGACTTCCGGCCGCTTTCTCGGACTCGATCCTCAGTGTCAGTTCTGAACCGTGGTGGATATTCCTTGCCGTGACAGTCATCTATGTCGTGCTTGGGATGCTGATTGACTCTATTGGGCTTTTGCTGCTGACCCTGCCGTTGATTTTACCGCTGGTAAGCAGTGCCGGACTGGACCCGATTTGGTTTGGGATCATCCTGATCAAGCTTCTGGAGATCGGGTTGGTAACTCCGCCAGTTGGCTTGAACGTTTATATGATCAAAGGTGCTTTGGGGAACCTTGTAACGTTGCCCGAGGTATTCCGGGGTGTCGGATGGTTTATCGCCATGGATTTCCTTACCCTTTTGATCCTGATGTTGTTCCCGATTTTGTCTCTCTGGTTGCCGACTTTGGCGTATCGATGAACTGGGAGATGGAAATATTTTAGAGATTGGGACGGCTTCCATCAGGAATGTGCACATAATATAAAACAAACAGTCTATACTGTTTTTATATGTGTCTGTTATCATCAACGGCCTGAGGATCAATACTGAAACAGGATGGCGAGATGACCGGTCGGACAGCCCGCACACAAGTTGAAAAAAGTGCAGAAACCCGTCGACGCATTATGGAGGCGACGGTCCGGCTTTTGCAGTGGCAGGGCTATTCGCGATTGACGACCCCGGCAATTGCAAAAGAGGCCGATGTCTCGCGTGGCGCTTTGACCCATCACTACGCCACGAAGGAAGACGTTGTTGTTGCGGCGGTCGAATATCAGCTCAAGGAAGCCATCGAAACCACGCGCCGATATGTTGAACAGAACGCAGACAAGGATATTTCTGTTGATGAGATTATTGATTATCTGTGGCGGTTGATGGCGGATGGCCTGTTTTATGTAACTTTGGAATGGCTACCGGAAATGCGCCATAACGCGCTTTTCAAAACGCGCCTCATACCGGTTGTTCAAGGCTTTCACAGCTCTCTCAACGAAATTTGGGCCATTATTTCGCGCCGATACCATGCTGATCCAAGACAGGCAGAAGTCGTCCTGAACGCAACAATGTGCCTGTTTCGCGGCATGGTGGCACAGACCATTGTCCGCAAAGATACCGAATATTTCGATGAACTCCTGTCCTTTTGGCGCCAGCTGCTTCGTCAGATGTTTGCCAACGGATTGGGTATCGATATCTCCGCTTGCTCCACCAGAGAAGAAAGATCATGACTTTAAAACTGATTAAAAATGCCCGTATTGTTGATGGCTCTATTGCCGAACCGACTGAGCCGCTCAACATCCTGATTGAAAATGATCGTATTTGTGAAGTATCGGCCGATGCCACATCGCCGGATGCAGAAGTTATGGATGTGCGTGGCAAGACTGTGATGCCAGGCTTGATCGACTGCCATGTGCATGTCATCGCAACCACCACAAATCTTGGCAAAAACGCGGACCTTCCGAACTCTTTGGTCGCGCTGCGTTCGGCAAAGATCATGGAACGCATGTTGATGCGCGGTTTTACGACCGTGCGCGATCTGGGGGGGGCTGATTACGGTTTGGTCGAAGCGGTTGAGCAGGATGGTTTGCCTGCGCCGCGTCTCGTGATTTGCGGCAAGGCCCTGTCGCAGACCGGTGGTCATACCGACTATCGCGGACGCCACAGCCTGCGGTCTGTCGACTACTACAGAGATCAGATCGGTTCGCTTGGCGTGGTTGTAAACGGCGTTGATGAAGTCCGCCGTGCGGCGCGCGAACAGATCAAGGGAGGGGCCGATTTCATTAAAGTGATGGCAAATGGTGGTGTGTCATCTCCGACCGACCCGATTGCAATTTTGGCCTTCTCAACCGAGGAGCTTAAGGCCGCGGTTGAAGAAGCCAAGAATGCACAGCTTTATGTTTCGGGGCATCTCTATACCGACGAGGCCATTCGCCGTGCGCTTGAGTGCGGAATTGAATCCATTGAACATGCCAATCTGATGAAGCCCGAAACGGCCAAGCTGATCCGCGAAGCGGGGGCCGTCGTGATCCCGACAAATATCACTTATGACTTGCTGGCGCGTGAAGGTGCCCGGTTTGGCTTGCCAGAGGAATCGGTTGCCAAAATCGAAGACGTTCGTGGTGCCGGTCTTGAATGCCTGACCCATCTGCATAAGGCGGGTGTCGTCATGGGGTATGGTTCAGACCTTCTGGGCGAGATGCATGACCACCAGTCCGAGGAATTCCTGCTGCGCGGTCGTTACCTGCCTGCAAAGGATGTCATCCGATCTGCTACCATTGATGCAGCAAAGGTGTTGCGCAAGGAGGGTGAAATCGGTGTGATCGCGCCGGGCGCATTTGCCGACATTATTGTCGTTGACGGAAATCCGCTCGACGACCTGTCCTTGCTGACCCGTCAGGGCGTGCATATGCCGCTGATCATGAAGGGTGGCCGCATTTTTAAAAATACAGGTTCCCTGTAAGTCCGGTTCGAAGATCACCGAATTTCAAAAAAGGAAAGTGCAATGAAGAACGTTACCCTTCCGGTCCTTGCGGTCGCACTCGGGATCGGCGTTACCGGCGCTCATGCCGAAACCAGCCTGGATATGTCGAGCGAATATCCGGTAAGCTCCATTCACGCCCAGACGGCAGATTTTTTTGCCAGAACGCTTGGCGAAGAAACCAACGGCGACATAAGTGTCACCGTCCATCATGGTGGTGCATTGGGCTATAAATCGGTCGATCACTATGACGCTGTCGGGGATGGTGCGGTACAGCTTGCTTCATCCTTCTCGGGCGCATGGTCAGGGATCAACCCAATCTTCCTGGTTTCGTCGCTGCCATTCATTGCGACCTCGATTGAAGATACCCGCAAACTTTATGAAGCAACACGGCCCTTCTATGAAAAGGCGCTCGAAGAGGACAATCAGGTTTTCCTCTATGCCGCACCTTGGCCGGCTTCTGGTTTTTGGGCCAACAAGCCGATTGATAAACCAGATGCACTTAAAGGTCTGAAAATTCGGACCTATGATACCCCTGGTACCAAGACGCTCCAGAATGCTGGCGCGTCACCGGTTCAGCTCAGCTGGGGCGATATCGTTCCGCAGCTTACGACCAATGGCATCGATGCTGTTCTGACATCGGCTGACGGCGGTGCCGGGTCGCAGTTCTGGGAATATTTGTCCGATTTTACCGAAGTAAACTATGCGCTTCCGCTTCAGGTCACGCACATGAACCGCGATGCCTTTGATGATCTTGGTGAAGAAGGTCAGAAAGCTGTTCTTGATGCTGCAAAAAAGGCGGAAACATTCGGGTGGGAGGCCCTGGATTCCCGGGTTAAAGCCAACTACGCCAAGCTTGCCGAAAATGGTGTAACCGTTACAACCGACGTTTCGGCGGATCTTTTGTCGCTGCTGAAATCTTCTGCTGCCCCGGAAGTTGAGCAGTGGAAAGAACGCGTGGGCGACGACGCGCAGACACTGTTGGACACCTATCACGAGCTGCTTGCACAGTAGGGCTCGATATCTTTGAACCCGTATCGGGCATGGCGATGCCGTGTCCGGTACGCTCAACGCGAATAGTATCATGAAATCTCTCGTCAAATTCATCGAAAGCCTGTCCAAGCTGGGAGCTGCCCTGGCCGCTATAACCTTGGTGGCAATGGTCTTGTTCATTCTTTTTGAGATTGTTCTGCGAACGGTTTTCGACAGTTCGACCTTTATCATGGATGAAATGGTTGGCTATGGCGTTGCAACGGCAACCTTTCTGGCGTTGCCCTATGCGTTGGGCGAGGGAAGCATCATTCGCGTCGAATTGCTTCTTGGGCATGTGTCAGGCAGGCATCGCAAGTTTCTTGAAGCTTTGAGCTGCGTCGTCGGTCTTGGTGTGACCTGGCTTCTGATTTCTTTCATGTGGGTCCGGGTTGCGCGCGACTGGTCCCGAAGTACCGTCAGCAGCAGCATTGCCGAAATGCCAATGTGGATACCTCAGGGTGTCATTCTTGCCGGGCTCTGTTTGCTGTTTCTTCAGTTGATCGCGCTTCTGATCAGACAGTTCATCGCAATCCCCGATCGTGCATCAGATGGCGAAACGCTTTGAAATCATGTCGTTTCGCGCGCTGAAACTGTAATTAAAAAACGGGTTTTATCATGGATGCACTTCTTGCTGCGGGATTGGTTCTTGGGCTGATTTTCCTGTTCCTTGGGCTCGGGGTCTGGATATTTGTCGGGCTTCTGGCGGTGAGTGGTCTGTCACTTGCCCTTCTTGCCGGTATGGATATATCGCGCATCGGTACCATTGCTGCCAATATCGTCTATCGATACTCCACGACCTGGGAATTGGCCGCCATTCCAATGTTCATCTGGATGGGGGAGATCATTTTCCGGACCGATATTTCTGATCGGATATTTCGGGGCCTGACACCATTTGTGAACTGGTTGCCGGGAAGATTGCTTCATACAAATGTACTGGGCTGTACCATGTTTGCCGCAGTTAGCGGCTCAAGTGCTGCCACGGCGGCCACGGTGGGTAAAATCACCACAACTGAACTTTCGCGTCGCGGCTATGATCAATCTTTATCGCTGGGCTCGCTTGCCGGGGCCGGCAGCTTCGGATTGCTGATCCCTCCGTCAATCGTGATGATCGTATATGGCATCCTGGCCGAGGTTTCGATCAGCCGCCTGTTTGCTGCCGGTGTTCTGCCGGGCATCATGATTGCGGCGCTTTTTTCTGGCTATATTGCCTTTCGTGCCGTGCTGAAACCTGGCATTGCCCCAGAGGCAGAGGCACGGTTCAAGCCTTTGGAATTGATTGGGGCGATTATCGATCTGCTGCCGATTATCACCCTGATGGTGATTGTACTGGGGGCAATCTATTCCGGGATTGCGACCCCGTCGGAAGCCGCAGCTGTTGGCGTGTTTGGCGCGATTGTGATTACCATCTGCCTGCGCCAGTTTTCGGTTGCGATGTTGGTGCGGACCCTGCTGGGTGCCGTGGTCAGCAGTGCAATGATCTGTTCGATCCTGATTGCAGCAGCCTTTCTGTCGACCGCGATGGGCTATCTGCATATTCCAAGTGAAATTGCGCGCACTATCGGTGAATGGCAGTTGTCCCCTTCGATGCTGATTGTGGTTCTGACGCTGTTCTATCTTGTGCTTGGGCTTTTTCTTGATGGTGTTTCAATCATCGTCATGAGTTTGCCGATCACATTGCCGCTGGCGATGCAGGCCGGGATTGATCCGGTATGGTTCGGCATTTTTCTGATTGTGACGGTTGAGCTTGGCCAGATCACACCGCCCGTTGGCTTCAATCTGTTTATTCTGCAAAGCCTGACAGGGCAGTCTGTGGGCCGGGTGGCAAGATATGCGTTCCCGTTCTTCCTGCTGATGCTTGGCGCGATTGCCCTGCTTGTCTGGTTTCCTGAAATTGCCCTTTGGTTGCCGAGTACTCTTTATGACTGATATTGATCTTGTTCGACTGGCGGGGGCATATGCGGCGAAAGCCCAGCCCGAAGCATCGCTTGACGTAGTAGCCGATATTTATGATTGCAGGTTTAAACCCCGTCTGATGACGTTCTTTGCCTGGGATAATGGCGACGATATGTGCCGTCGCGTCTGGTCAAATAATCCGGAAAAATATCCGACATCGGCAAAAAAGAAGATGGGGCCGACACAATGGGGGCAAACCGTTCTGCGTGATCAGATGCCATGGTTCGGAAAAAACGAAGCGGCCATGCACGAGGCGTTCCCAGACCATGAACTGATTAAAAGTCTGGGCTGTTCTGCCTGCCTCAGTGTCCCGGTCGTTGCGATGGGCAAGTCAATCGGGGCGATCAGTGTCCTGCATGAAGAAGGCAAATATAGCGCATCCGATTTAGGTGACCTTGCTGCCTGTTCGGCGTTGCTTGTCGTGCCGCTTTTGCTGCTTAGAAACCCGATTTTACATATGTATGGGCTTTAGAAAAAAGTTCTTGATTTGTTCTTTTATTTGTGGCATAAGAAGCAAGTCAACGGGAGAAAAGCACCCGGACCGAAACCCGCGAAGCCTTGTGCCTCGCGGGTTTTTGCGTTTGGGGCCGGATGAAAGAGGATATCAGGATGCAGCGGCAAAGACATAGACATGGAAATGGACAGGGCGGCGGGAGCCCCCGCAGGATATGGGGTGGCGGCTGGCGGAGCCATTACGGCGGTATTCTGCCGGAGGCGTAAGAGAACTAAGAGGGCTAACCCGATCATTTGTCATGACGGGAGAGGTGCGTCTTTTGGGGAAGGGATAAGGTGAAACTGCCGGGAGTGGCAGCAATGGCAGCAGCGGGCCAAGACCAGTAGTTGGTAGACAGGTGGGGGCTTTGCGCCCGAGGTGCGTCCGGGCTTCGTCGGTTGCCGGAAATGCCGCCGTGGCCGGAGGTGATCGGAGCGGGCCGCGAGGCCGATGGTTGTCCGTTGGCGAGGATGGCAGAGGCCCGAGATGTGTTCGGGCTTCATCGGTTGCCGGAAATGTCGCCGTGGCCGGAGGTGATGGGAGAGGGCGGCGAGGCCGATGGTTGTCCGTTGGCGAGGATGGCAGATGACCGAGATGTGTCCGGGCTTAAGTCGTGGCGGGGAAGTGCTGTCATGGCAGTAAAGTGGCCGGAGATGGCGGAGCCCGAAGGGGGAGACTTCCTGCCTGGGTATACTTCTTTTGAAAGCAACGCCATATCCGGCCATGTGTATTAATTCGGGCGAGGCGGGTAAGGCCCTTCAATGGCCACGCAATAGCGGATAGCCATTTGCGGCGGGATATTTGGTACGTATTTTGTCTGTCTTTCCGGTGTGTCTCCCAACGAGACGATGCCACCCGTGACGGTTTCAATGACGGTGATGGTTGGCGGGATGGTTGGCGTGCCCGCAACAGTCGTATCCAGATTCGCGAGCGCGACATTTGTCCCCCCGCCCGGACCATACAGACGCGCCGCACCGGTTGCCGAGGACAAAGTGTTGTTTGTCGCGCTGGGTGTCGCGTCCGCGCCGCTGGATGTGGTGGCGGAAATCTGCGTGTTTACCGACAGCTTTCCCGGTTGTCCGGGGATAAAGACGTCCACCTTGGTCGTGGTCGGGGTGAAGTCCGCCTGATGGCTGTGCACGGGCAATTCCATGATCGAGAGGGCGTGGCGTTCGCTGCCACGCAAAGTACCCTGTACAACAGGCTCAAGGCCCGGGCCGGTTCCCGCGCCAATCGGGCTGAAAGCGCGCAAATCCGGCAGGGCGAAATCGGTTCGGCCATTGCCGCCATAGATGTCGGAGAATAACGAGAATAACGCTTCGTTCCCGTTAATACTCATCAGCCCTCCATTCGCATCGGCATAGCCGCCCGGACAGAATCGGACCATTCCGGTCATGCAGATAGAGCCCAAATACGCATTCGGGCTGCATTCGGCCTTGGCTGGCCCCGGCTTCATCAGGATGGCAGCCGTTCCCAAGGCCATTGCGACCATGAAAGATCGCCGTGCTGAGATCATCATCGTGTTTTCCTTTGTGTTGCGGGCAGCAAAATACGGCGCGATACAGTGCCGGGATCATTACGGACTGGGCGGATAGAAACCGACTGTCGCAACACAAAACTTGATCGCGGCCTGCGGGGGGATGTTTGGCTGGGGCACTCCGCCGCCTGCATTGCCAACACTGACCTTTCCGCCGGTAACCGTATTGATCTGTGTGGTTCGTTGCGGGATTGCTGGGGTTCCGGTAACAGAAGTTGTCACACCGGCAAGAGGTACATTGGTGCCGCCGCCCGGACCATAGGGTCGCGATGGCGCGCCGTTGACCTTGGACAAGGTGTCGTTGGCTGCGCTTGGTGTCGCATCGGCACCATTCGCCGTCGAGGCGGAAAAGGTTGTGGTGATGTCAAGATCGCCGGGACTTCCGGGGATGACAACCGTCACGGGGTCAGTCGTCGCCTCGAATATTGCTTCATGGGTGTGGCTTGGCATCTGGTCAACAGTCAGTGTGACGGTCTCCGTGCCGCGCTTTTGTCCAGGCATGACGGTTACGCCTGTATAGGGGTTTTGGCCAATGCCAACCGGGCTGCGCCCCCGGAAATCGGGTATGCCGAAGGTCGTTATTCCATCGCCGCCATATGTCGTGCCATATAGGGAATACAGTGCCTGATAATCGTTAATTGGTAGAATCTGTCCTTTTGCTTCGACATATCCGCGTGGGCAAAATGTGAAGCCAACTGTACACACCGCCCCGATATAGGGTTCTTCTGTGCATGCTGCTGCCGGTTTTGGCGCGGTTGTTGTCGTCGCAACAAATGCCAGCCCGGCGATTGCGGCAAGTGGCAAAAGTTTCAATGATGATTTCCTGATTGAGTGCATGAAACCCCCTTATTTGGGACAAAAAGAAAACAGCCATCCTCTGGATGGGGCGGTGTTGAGGTGATCCGGGACTTCGGATATTGCATCGGGTTGTGGCCCTGAAACCCGTTGTCCTCCTGCTTGCGACTTTTCAAAGCAAGGCGCACAACTGCATAGTGGATAAATTATCGTAAAAATTGCAATCCTGTTTTAACGCCAGGGTGGAATTTCAAGCTGCGATATGTTTCAAAAAATTTGACTTGGCCGGGACTGGGAGGGCCTTGACTTCAAGCACCGGAGCGTATCACTGATGATTACAATGGTATCGCTGGTTCAAATCTGACTTTTTCTGACAATTGCGTAAATTTTGCTGAATAATTGCAGTAATCACAGTAATCGCAACAGAACTACTCTTTCGAGTAGTTGTCGGATGTCTGTTTTTTCGCGACATATACCATTGAGAAATATTGAATTTTACGGAGGCTCTGATGCCGACAAGTGCCACCCGCGCGGGAATTAAAACACAGTCCGTTCTGCACGTTCAGGGTTTTGCGGATGTTCTGCCCCTGGCGCTTGAGCCCCGTTACATGTTCGACGCAGCCGGGGCCGCGACGGCCGCAGAAAGTGCAGAACAGGCGCAGGCAGACTCGGAAGCTGAAAATGCAACTTCGGGAAGTGCCGATGATACAACCTCTGCGGATGGGGGCGATCAGGAAAGTGCTGCTCTGGCTGCAGCGCTGGCACAGGCATCTTCAACGGGTTTCCATGAAATTCAGTCCGCCGATCCGTCGCAGAACAATGGTCGCAAGGAAGCGGTTCTGATTGATACCAGTGTCGCCGACTGGCAAATTCTGGCCAACGGGGTTGCGCCCGGCAAGGCGATCATCCTGCTTGATGGTGCGCGGGACGGTATTTCCCTGATGGCGCAGTGGGCAGAGGGCAATTCCGGTTACGATGCGATTCATCTGCTCAGCCACGGTTCCGAAGGCCAGCTTCATGTCGGGACGGCAACCCTGACGCAGGATAAATTGACCGGCCGCGCCGACGAATTGCAGATGTTGGGCAATGCGCTTGCCGAGGACGGTGACCTGTTGCTCTATGGCTGCGATGTTGCCGGTGGTGAGGGGGCGGCCTTTGTGAACGCCCTTGCGACCCTGACCGGTGCCGATGTCGCGGCATCAACCGATATGACCGGGACCGCGTCGCTTGGCGGGGATTGGGATCTGGAAGCGCATTTCGGCACCATCGACGTCGATGGTGCCGGAGATTTTACCGACTATTCCGGCATTCTTGAGACAGTTAGCTTTGATTCTAGCGATGAGGGTATTACGAACCTGATAAAAACTGTCGGTGGTCAAACCCTGACATTCAGTTCTCAATATGGCTTCTATGATCTGGGAGGCCCCGGAGCCGGATATTCTCAAGCGTTTAATGATGATTCGGTGGGGAATGGCAGTGACGGTACAAAGTTTACCATGGCAATAGCTACTGGTTACAGCTTTGATCTGACTGGTTTCAAGTACTTTACAGAACAAGATGATACCATAACAATCACAGTGACTTACGCTGATGATTCGACAGCAACAGGAACTCTTGCTGCAACTAAAGATTCCGCGCAAACCATTACCGATTTCTCTGTGTTCAGCGGGATTTCGACAACAAGTCTGAATGACATCAAAAGTGTTGTGATTTCCTCCGTCAATGGGGGTAGTAACTCTGGATTAGGTGTCAATGATATTGAGGTTGTTGATGTCAAGGCGATTGTCAGCAACACCGCACCGGAACTGGGCGGTACACCGGCAGATGTTACCGTTACCGAGGATACCCCGACCGCGATTGACCTGTCGGCATACAATGTGTCGGATGGTGATGGGGATACCATCACCCTGACGCTTGCGGTTGACCGGGGGACAATTGCCGGTGCGGCCGGCACGGGGATCACGATTAACAATTCAGGCAGCGGGTCCATGACCCTTCAGGGATCGGCGGCGAACCTGAATAGCTATCTCAATGACACAACCAAGATCACCTACACACCGGCCAGCAACGATACGACCGCAGCAACCCTGACCGTGACCCCCAATGACGGCACGACAAACGGTACTGCCGATACGGTTACGATCAACATCACTGCGGTGAATGATGCGCCGACGGCGACCAATCTGACGCAGACAGTGCCCTTTACCGAAGATGGCGGCAGTGTTGCGCTTGGTGATATCGTTGTGACTGACGTTGACAGCGGCGAGACGGTTACCGCAACCCTGACCGTCGGCAATATTGCAGCGGGTACACTGACAACAGGGACATTCGGATCCGCGACTTCCAGCTATACTGCGGGTACCGGTGTCTGGACGGTTACCGGATCGGTGACGGATGTTAATGCGGCCTTGGCGGCGGTGGCGTTTACGCCCGCGGCGAACTGGGATCAGGATGTTACGATCACGACCCGTATTCGTGATGCGGCAAATACCGGCCCGTCGGATGGCACCATTACGCTTGATGCAACGGCGGTGAATGACGCGCCGGTTGCAACCGCATCGGGCGGGGCCACCGCCTTTACCGAGGGTGCCGGGGCTGTTGCCATTGATGGCAGTTTTACCCTGTCGGATGTGGACAGCGCCAATATGTCGGGTGCCACCATCGCTATTACTGGCAATTTCCAGAACGGGTCGGATGTTCTGGCCTTTACCAACCAGAACGGGATTTCCGGTAGTTACAATGCTAGCACCGGCGTTTTGACCCTGAGCGGTTCGGCATCGGCGGCCAATTATCAGGCGGCGATCCGGTCCATCACCTTTGGCAATTCATCCGACGATCCTTCCACGTCCAACCGAACGATTTCGATCACGGTGAATGACGGGACGGACGATTCCAATACCGCCACCAAAACCGTTTCGGTTGCGGCGGTCAATGATGCGCCGACGGCGACGGCCACCGGTGGCAGCCCGACCTTTACCGAAGGCGGGACGGCGGTTGATCTGTTCTCTGGTGTCGCGATCAGCACGGTCGAAAGCGGCCAGACGATTTCTGGCATGACCTTTACGGTGACCAATGCCGAAGCCAGCGACAGCATTACATTTGACGGTACGGCGATCTCGCTTGTCAACGGAACCGGGTC
>NZ_JFJY01000018.1 GCF_002115785.1 Thalassospira sp. MCCC 1A03138
CGCGCTATGCGTCGCTTCCCAACATCATGAAGGCCAAGAAAAAGCCGCTGGAAACAAAAACGCCCGATGATTTCGGCGTTACCGTTTCCCCGCGTCTGCGCCTGATCAAGGTCGAAGAACCCGCCGGGCGGAAGGCAGGCATCAAGGTCGCTGGCGTGACCGATCTGATCGAAAAGCTCAAATCCGAAGCAGGCGTCATCTAAACCGGGCGGAGATAAAAATGGCCATTCTTCTTTTTGCAGAACACGACAATCAATCCCTGTCCGATCAGACCGCCAAGGCACTCAGCGCCGCATCCCTGATCGGTGGCGATATCGACATTCTGGTCGCCGGAAAAAATGCTTCTTCCGTGGCCGATGCGGCGGCAAAACTTTCGGGCATTCGCAATGTGCTGCTTGCCGAAAGCAACGCCCTTGAAAACCGTCTTGCCGAACCGACCGCCGCCCTGATCGTCAATCTTTCAGGCGATTACGATACCATCCTCGCGCCAGCCACCACCACGGGCAAAAACGTGTTGCCCCGCGTTGCCGCCCTTCTCGATGTCATGCAGGTGTCCGACGTGATCGAAGTCGTATCACCCGATACCTTCAAACGCCCGATCTATGCCGGCAACGCAATTGAAACCGTGCAGACGACCGATGCGACAAGGATCCTCACGATCCGCACGACAAGCTTCGCCGCCGCCAGTGGCGATAACGCCCCCGCCCCGGTCAAAACCATTGATGCCGGATCGGACGCAACCGGTCTTTCGACCTTCCTTGAAAACATCCTGTCGAAAAATGATCGCCCGGAACTCGGCTCCGCCAGGATCATCGTATCAGGCGGCCGCGCCCTTGGTTCCGCCGAAAGGTTCCAGGAAGTCATGACACCGGTTGCCGATAAACTTGGTGCTGCCATCGGCGCATCGCGTGCCGCCGTTGATGCCGGTTATGCATCGAATGATTTGCAGGTCGGTCAGACCGGCAAGGTGGTCGCCCCCGATCTTTACATCGCATGTGGTATTTCGGGCGCTATTCAGCACCTTGCGGGCATGAAGGATTCCAAAATCATCGTTGCGATCAATACCGACGAAGATGCACCGATCTTCCAGGTCGCGGATTATGGCATTGTGGGTGATCTGTTCGACATTCTTCCCGAACTGGAGCGTCAGCTCTGACACGAACGTCACACCCCTTTGAAACGGAGCACATCCAGTGAGCGAACATTCCTATACCCTGCGTATCGCCTGTGACGACCAGCCGGGCATTGTCGCAACCGTCGCCTCTGCCCTGGCATCGCGCGGGGCCAATATCATTGAATCCAATCAGTTCTGGGACCGTCAAACCAACCAGTTCTTTTTGCGCATCGCCACCAGCACACCGGAAAATGTCAGCAAGGCCGAAATCGAACTGATGCTGAACCCGGCGGTTGACCGCTTCAATATGAAGCTCAAGATCGATGATCTCTCCCGCCGTCCCAAGATCATCATCATGGTCTCCAAGTTCGATCACGCGATGCTGCATCTGCTTTATCAGATCAAGGTCGGCTGGCTTGATGCCGAAGTCGCCGCCATCGTCTCGAACCACGAAGACGCGCGCAAAATCGCCGATCAGGAAGGCATTCCCTTCCATTACTGGCCGGTGAACAAGGAAAACAAGATCGAACAGGAAGCCAAACTTGCCGATCTGATCAAGGAAACCAAATCCGAACTGGTCGTCCTTGCCCGCTATATGCAGGTGCTGACCAACGATCTTTCAAGCCAGTTTTATGGCATGATCATCAATATTCACCACTCGTTCCTGCCGTCCTTCAAGGGGGCCAAACCCTATCATCAGGCCTATGAACGCGGGGTGAAACTGATCGGGGCAACCGCGCACTATGTCACGCCGGACCTCGACGAAGGCCCGATCATCGAACAGGAAACCGAACGCGTCAGCCACGCCATGTCAGCCGATGATTTCGTCGCCACCGGGCGCGATATCGAAGCCCGCGTTCTGGCCCGTGGTGTCAAATACCATCTCGAAGGCCGCGTGATGCTGAACAAAAACCGCACCGTAGTCTTCACCCAATAATATCGCCAAAATTCCGCCTCCGCCGACACAAGATAACCATCGCAATAAGAAGGAAAGAGAGAAATGGCCGCATTTCCGAACAGGGCAAAAGTCGTTATCGTCGGCGTCGGCGGTATTGTCGGTGCATCGGTATCGCACCATCTGATCGAAAATGGCTGGGACGATATTGTCGGCATCGACAAATCGGGCATCCCGACCGATATCGGCTCAACCGCGCATGCGTCCGATTTCTGCTTTGCAACAAGTCATGACCTGCTGTCCTGCTGGACGACGATGTATTCCATCGATTTCTATGAAAAGATGGGCCATTACGCGCGCATCGGCGGGATCGAGGTTGCCCGTGTCGGCGATGATGCCCGCATGGCCGAACTCAAACGCCGCGTTGATTCCGGCAAGGCGTTTGGCACCAACGTCAAAATCATCAGCGCATCCGAGGCCAAGGAAAAATTCCCCCTCCTCGAAGAAGACCAGATTCAGGGTGCCATGTGGGATCCGGATGCCGGCCTTGTCATCCCGCGCTCGCAAACCGTCGCCGGAAAGCTGATCGATCAGGGTGTCGCAAGTGACAAGCTCAAAATCTTTGCCAACACCTCCGCCCTTGAACTGATCACGGAAAATGGCCGCATCACGGGGGTTAAAACCGAACGCGGTACGATCCATGCCGATTATGTTGTCGTCTGTGCCGGTCTTTGGGGCCGCCTGATTGCCGAAATGGCCGGCGAAGACCTGCCGGTGATGCCGGTTGACCACCCGCTAACCTTCTTTGGGCCGTATAACGAATTTGCCGGAACCGGTGTTGAAATCGGCATGCCGCTTCTGCGCGATCAGGGCAACTCCGCCTATATGCGCGATACCGGCGATCCCAAAAGTACCGAGGGCGGCCAGATCGAATGGGGCTATTACTACGAAGAAAACCCGCGTCTGGTCCATCCGCGCGAAATCCTTGAAAAGGATCAGGCACGCCTGTCCCCGTCCCAGCGCGATCTCGAACTCGAAGACGTGATCGAACCGCTTGAACGCGCCATGGAACTGACCCCGATCCTGACCGAACTTGGCTTTAACGAAAGCCACTCCTTCAACGGCCTTCTGCAGACCTCGGCTGATGGCGGCCCGTCGATGGGCGAAAGCCAGAAGCTGCGCGGCCTTTGGTATGCGGTCGGCATCTGGATCAAGGACGGGCCCGGCATGGGCAAACTGATTGCCGACTGGATGACCCATGGCCGCACCCATGTTGATCACCATGCGATTGACTTCGCGCGCTTCAATGAATTCCAGCTCGACGAGAAATACATTTACGACCGGTGCTGGGAAACCGCGAAAAAGATCTATAACCCGCCCGTCCACCCGCGCGAGCCATTTTCAAAAGCCCGCGGCATCCGCCGCTCCCCGTTTTACGAACGCGAAGTCGAACTTGGCGGCTATTTCATGGAACTGGGCGGTTGGGAACGTGCGCACGGTTACGCCGCCAACGAACATCTTATGGAAAAATACGCCGATCGGGTGCCGGTGCGTGAAAATGAATGGGATACCCGCCATTTCTGGCGCGTTTCCAACGCCGAACAGCTCGCGATGAGTGACGATTGCGGCATCATCAACCTGTCGCACTTCCACATGACCGATATCGAAGGCCCGGATCATGTCGAATTGATGGAATGGCTCTGTGCCGCCAAAGTCGGCGGGGATGCCAATATCGGCAAGGGCATCTATACCCACATGCTCGATGACGAGGGCATGGTCCGTGCCGACTTCACCGTCTTCCGCATGGCGGATCGCTGCCGTCTGGTCAATGGCGCGGATGCCGGTCCGCGTGACCTGATCTATATGCGCCGCATGGCACAGGACAAGGGTTGGGACGTCACCATCACCGATGTCACCGAAAAATTCACCACCATCGGTATCTGGGGCCCGAACGCGCGTGAAAACCTCAAAAAGGTTGTCGCAGCGCCCGATGAACTCGATATCGAAAACTTCCCGTTTGCCGCCATCCGCCAGATCAGCATTGCGGGTAAAACCGTCACCGCATTCCGCATTTCCTATGTCGGCGAGCAGGGGTGGGAACTTCATATGCGCTACGAAGACGGTCTTGCCGTCTGGGATGCGCTGCGCGGCATCGGCGTGATGGCTGTGGGCGTGGAAACCTATGCCAATTCGCGCCGTCTTGAAAAATCACTGCGCCTGCAAAACGCGGACCTTCATACGCAATATAACCTGATCGAAGCCGCCCTTGCCCGGCCAAAAGTCAAAGAGGCCGATTTCCGTGGCAAGGCAAAGCATGTCGAATATCGCGAACGCGATCATCAACCGGCCATGCTCTGCACCCTTGTCATGACCGACAATGTGGATGCCAATGGGGTGGCGCGCTACCCGGTCGGCAATCTGCCAGTCATGGACCCGGATACCGGCAAAACCCTGATTGATGAACTGGGCCGTCGCTCCTACACGACCTCCATCGCCTTCGGCCCCAGCATCGGCAAAAACATCGCCCTTGCCTATCTGCCGTGGGACTATTGCCAGGAAGGCCGCAAACTGACCGTCTCCTATTTTGACGAGATTTACCCGGTCGAAGTCGTCGGCATCGGCTACAAGCCGCTTTACGATCCGGAAAACCTCAAACCGCGCAGCTAATCATCGGCTCAAGCACACAAAAAAGAACGGGAGCCACTGCTGGCTCCCGTTTTTCGTTTCAATCGGGTTAGTCCAAACCTCGCGACTAGCTCGCCTTCGCCAGAACATCATGCGGATCAAGCACGAATTTCTTGGCCGCCCCCTGATCAAAGCTTTCATAACCCTTCGCCGCATCATCAAGCGAGATCACCTGCGCATTGACGATATCGGCAATCTTCAGGCGGTCATGCAGGATCGCCTGCATCAGTTGACGGTTATATTTGATCACCGGCGTCTGCCCGGTATGGAACGACTGCGCCTTGGCCCAGCCCAACCCGAACCGCAATGACAGACTGCCCTGCTTGGCCGCATCATCGACCGCACCGGGATCTTCGGTCACATAAAGCCCCGGAATGCCGATGGACCCGGCTGCGCGCGTGATCTCCATCATCTGGTTCAACACAATCGCCGGCTGCTCGCCGCCACTATGCCCGCGGGCTTCAAACCCGACCGCATCGATCGCGCTGTCCACTTCCGGGCTTCCGGTGATCTCGGCAATCATTTCGCCCAGACGATCACTTTGCGACAGATCGACCGCCTCAAAGCCCATCTTTGATGCATGTGCCAGACGTTCCTTGTTAAAATCACCGACCATCACAACGGCCGCCCCCAGGATACGCGCCGACGCGGCGGCGGCCATGCCGACCGGCCCGGCTCCGGCCACATACACGATGGACCCGACACCAACACCTGCCTGCACCGCACCATGGAACCCGGTCGGCAGAATGTCGGACAGCATCGTCAGGTCACGGATTTTATCCATCGCCTGTTCACGGTCGGGGAATTTCAAAAGGTTGAAATCGGCATAGGGCACCATGACATAGCGCGCCTGCCCGCCGATCCAGCCACCCATATCGACATAACCATAGGCACCCCCGGCCCGCGCCGGGTTCACCGTCAGGCACACACCGGTATCCTGCGATTTGCAGCACCGGCACCGCCCGCAGGCAACGTTGAACGGGACCGATACGATATCGCCGATTTCAAGCTGCTCGACGTCGCTGCCCTTCTCGATGATCTCGCCGGTAATTTCATGCCCCAGAACCAGCCCCGGCTCTGCGGTCGTACGGCCGCGCACCATATGCTGGTCCGATCCGCAAATATTGGTACTGATCACTTTCAGAATGACGGCATGGTCAAGCTTCCGGCCATTGGGCGATGCCATCACCGGATCGGCAATATTCCTGACCTCGACCTTGCCGGGCCCGACATACACCACACCTCTGTTGCTGCTCATCTGCTTCCTCCTCCGATTATATGAAGCCGGAATTACTTCCCGGCCTTCCATTCCAATCAGCAGGCTCCTGCCCGGAAACCGAAGGACAAAAACCATCCTATGATTGCAATCACGAAGACTAGCAAAACCCGGAGGATATGGACTGAACGAATACGACGAATGGAGAGTACCATTGCGCATGGGGGGATGTGGTGGCGCGGCAAGGGTGAGCGGCTTCGCCAGGGCGACAATCAGGAGAAGTTCGCCGAGGAGTTCTTGGCAGCCCGAGTCAAGGTGATGAATGCAGATCGAGTTGATTTGGTCGTGGATATTTAATTCACCTCAGTTGCCGCCCTGTCGTTTTTAAAGCTGCGTAGGGTGACAAGTTGCTAATACAAAAAATATTCTCTGTCTTCTTGGTTGGGATTCTTTTTATTTATGAGGAATCACTGCGACAACAACAATCAAAACTTTGGGTCCTTCACTAAATTCAATCTTAATTTAAATCTCTATTCATTTCCACCATCAGCAATCTCGATATCTGCGCCCACATCCTTATCCAAGTTGCGTTCAATTATTCTTTTGATTCGAGGGTCCGCTACCACGTATTTGTTAACGGGTTTACCTGGCGTATCTGTCGGGACAGTCCCATCTTGATCAACCATCCCGGCCTGCTGCCAGTTTATAATTTTATTTCTCGCTCCCTGCGGACCAATACTGAACTTCTTCTGAACATCTTGATTTACAAATACTGTAGTCCCGAGGCGATAGAGTTGCTTTAACGCATTTTTATTGTACCAAGTGTGAATAGTTTCAATGACAAACTTATCCATACCCACCTGAATAGTCTCTGTTGATACTAAGTCTTTGCTACCGAGTGCATCATGCTCTCGCAAAATCGTATCCAGTAATCGTATAAGTTCTCTTGGTGATTTTAAAGCAAGCTGGCTTAATTCGGAAAAGCACCCGTCGACATCTACTCCCTCATCAAAGAAGTCAGAGAAACTCCTCTGATTCGAGGAAAAATACCTGATTCTCGTTTCAATCATTTCGCGCAAACGTCGTTCGTCCCAAGTTATGTTTGCCGATGATATTTTGTCTAATCTAATTCCGTCTTTAGTACAGATTTCTTTAACTGCACCCCAAACAAAAAATATCCAAGAAAACCCTGGAACTTCCATAAGCTGTATATGATTGAGTATAGGATATATAAGTTTAGCGGTCGAATCTGCGGAGTTCGACGTGAACTCTGTCTCATCTAATTTATCAACCAGCAAACAAACTCCCGAAAAGCCAAATGCTTGCGCTAAATCTGATAGCTTGGATAATATCGCTCGCGCAGTACCCTCTTTTCCTGACTTAAGAGAGTTCAAAATCACTTCCGCATCTTTCTCGACACTAACTTCTTTTCCAATATACTTTTTGGAGAATGCGTCTAATATACTAGATGTTATCTTTGCAATCTCCCCCCATCTTTTATTCGTCCATATTTGGCTCTTAGTTGTCCATGCAGCATTTAAAAGCTTAAAAGCATTCTCATTGGAAATTGAGCGCGACATCTCATCAACGTTTAAATAGTATCCCTCAAGCAAGGCATAAACGAGCGCTTTTTCTTCTTTTTGAAGACAGTTTATGTAAATTTCTCGATCTTCTTCCGGCAAAGAAGAGAGCCACGACAGAACCTTTTCAATAACAAAAAAAGAAACCATCGAAACAAATTCTAAATCCGACAAGTTCCCAGATCTGGCTTGTGGCAAAAGGCTACTGTAGTCGACAATGTTAACTGTTAGAGGGTAAGACTTTTTTGGCTCTGTCTCTCTACCAACATTGGCCCAGTTTTCGCCGTAAATCGTGATTCTCGTTGCGCTTTTTCCTGCTCCCCTCTCGCCAAAAAGAATAAATGAAGATAAATTTGACGCTTTATCTAAAATTGTTCTCAGATAAGGAGGATGAACGGCATATTCGACGATATCAGGCTCTGCTTCAGCAGTGTAATGCTCAAACGGATTAGCGGTTAGGCTTAATGTTTCAACCAAGCTCATCGACGTTCCTACATGACAGTTTTATATATTAGCGTAAAATTAGATCAAATAGGCTTACTTTGCAATCTGAACAGGTATCGGCACATCGATCCGTGCCCTTTTCAAAGACTTTATTGCAGATAGAGGATTTTGCTACGCGCTTTACGCTACGCTAACCCCATAGAAAACTTTTGTTTTGTACGGTTTGAAAAAGAGGCTAAGGATGAGAAATCTTACCTGCTAGATTAAAAATCCGCCATAAGTGCGAGCTGTTTATTGTCAGATTTGAGAATTGTCGCCCCCGACAGTCTAGCTATCGCCCGTCCTCTACCTTCGGCTTAAAGCATCTTGCTTTTAATCTGCCCCATTGGTGAGTTTTCTTCATAGCTTCCTTCGGCACAGCCTCATCGAGAGTACCATGACCTCGAAACCATCATTGATGGGTGCACGCCAGAACACAGAGCGATCCCAGACTCTTTTCGAAGCAGAAGGAAGCCTGAGACTAACGCTTCGGGACAGCATCGTGACGGATGACATTTACCCTCCATCACGATGACTGCGGGATCAGGGCCGCCGTAGCCGATGATGGATATGCCCTACCCCAAACCGAACTTCCTGCAACTACCGAGGTCCAGAAACACCTCGTGCCTTCGCCAACCTCATCGACCGACGACCTTCTGGCTCATGGCCAGCCCTGATCACCTCCGGCCATAGCGACATTTCCGGCAACCGATGGAGCCCGGCCACACTTCGGGCGCACCGCCCCCACCTATCCGCCGTCGACGGGTCACAACTCAACGCTGCCCGATGCTGCCATTGCTGCCGCTCCCGGCAAATCTAACGCTCCTTTTCCAACAAGACGCACCTCTCCCGTCATGACA
>NZ_JFJY01000019.1:0-2500 GCF_002115785.1 Thalassospira sp. MCCC 1A03138
GAAGGCCCGGCGGTGACCTACTCTCCCGTGCCTTAAGACAAAGTACCATCGGCGCAGGCAGGTTTCACTTCTGAGTTCGGGATGGGATCAGGTGGTTCCCGGCCGCTATGGCCACCGGGCCGTCGAAACACAGCGAAGAGATCGGAGATTTTGTGATGCGATATTGGTTGTTTTGTATTTTGCTTTGGCGGGTTTTACCGCTGCGCAAGAAGTCAGAAGTGTTCAATTAGCAAGAGGGATCAATCAAGCCGATCGATCAATTAGTACTGGTTAGCTTCACGTGTTGCCACGCTTCCACACCCAGCCTATCAACCTGGTGGTCTTCCAGGGATCTGATAGGGATACCTAGTCTTGAAGGGGGCTTCCCGCTTAGATGCTTTCAGCGGTTATCCCTTCCGCACTTAGCTACCCGGCGATGCTCCTGGCGGAACAACCGGTACACCAGAGGTGCGTCCATCCCGGTCCTCTCGTACTAGGGACAGCTCTTCTCAAGTATCCTGCGCCCACGGCAGATAGGGACCGAACTGTCTCACGACGTTCTAAACCCAGCTCACGTACCACTTTAATTGGCGAACAGCCAAACCCTTGGGACCTGCTCCAGCCCCAGGATGTGATGAGCCGACATCGAGGTGCCAAACACTCCCGTCGATGTGGACTCTTGGGGAGTATCAGCCTGTTATCCCCGGCGTACCTTTTATCCGTTGAGCGATGGCCCTTCCACGCGGGACCACCGGATCACTATGACCGACTTTCGTCTCTGCTCGACTTGTCAGTCTCGCAGTCAGGCAGGCTTTTGCCATTGCACTCTTAAGCTGATGTCCGACCAGCCTGAGCCTACCATCGCGCGCCTCCGTTACTCTTTGGGAGGCGACCGCCCCAGTCAAACTACCCGCCATGCAGGGTCCCGGATCCGGATAACGGACCTCGGTTAGATATCAGGAAGCAAAAGGGCGGTATCTCAAAGGTGGCTCCACCGAAGCTGGCGCTTCGGGTTCATAGCCTCCCGCCTATTCTGCACATTCACATCCTGATACCACTGCAAAGCTGTAGTAAAGGTGCACGGGGTCTTTCCGTCTGACCGCGGGTACTCCGCATCTTCACGGAGAATTCAATTTCGCTGAGTCGATGTTGGAGACAGTGGGGAAGTCGTTACGCCATTCGTGCAGGTCGGAACTTACCCGACAAGGAATTTCGCTACCTTAGGACCGTTATAGTTACGGCCGCCGTTTACCGGGGCTTCAATTCAATGCTTGCACATCTCCTCTTAACCTTCCGGCACCGGGCAGGCGTCAGACCCTATACGTCGTCTTGCGACTTCGCAGAGCCCTGTGTTTTTAGTAAACAGTCGCCACCCCCTGGTCTGTGCCCCCACCGTAAAGTTGCCTTCACGGTGGGCCCCCTTCTCCCGAAGTTACGGGGGCAATTTGCCGAGTTCCTTCAACATCGTTCTCTCAAGCGCCTTGGTATATTCAACCTGCCCACCTGTGTCGGTTTCGGGTACGGTCCATATGTGAGAGTTATTTCCTGGACCTCCTTGGCAGCATCTCCAATCCAATAAGGAGACACTACTTCCAGAGGCCGTCACTTCTCACGGGTACAGGAATATTAACCTGTTTCCCATCGACTACGCGTTTCCGCCTCGTCTTAGGGGCCGACTCACCCTGCGCGGATTGGCCTTGCGCAGGAACCCTTGGGCTTTCGGCGAGGGAGGTTCTCACTCCCTTTGTCGCTACTCATGTCAGCATTCTCGCTTCCGATACCTCCAGCATACCTTACGGTACACCTTCACAGGCTTACGGAACGCTCCGCTACCACTTGTTCAATAAAGAACAAATCCGCAGTTTCGGTGTGTGGCTTGAGCCCCGGTACATCTTCGGCGCGGGACAGCTTATTTAGACCAGTGAGCTGTTACGCTTTCTTTAAACGATGGCTGCTTCTAAGCCAACGTCCTGGTTGTCTTGGCCGTCCTACATCCTTTCCCACTTAGCCACAACTTTGGGACCTTAACTGGCGGTCTGGGCTGTTTCCCTCTCGACCACGGACCTTAGCACCCGTAGTCTGTCTGCCAGATAGTACTCATCGGTATTCGGAGTTTGATTAGGTTTGGTAAGCCGGTAAGGCCCCCTAGCCCATTCAGTGCTCTACCCCCGATGGTATTCGTCTGACGCTCTACCTAAATAGATTTCGCGGAGAACCAGCTATCTCCAGGTTTGATTGGCCTTTCACCCCTAACCACAAGTCATCCCCGTCTTTTTCAACAGACGTGGGTTCGGTCCTCCAGTGACTGTTACATCACCTTCAACCTGCTCATGGCTAGATCACCTGGTTTCGGGTCTAATCCCACAAACTCAATCGCCCTATTCAGACTCGCTTTCGCTGCGCCTACACCTAACGGCTTAAGCTCGCTTGTAAGACTAACTCGCTGACCCATTATGCAAGAGGTACGCTGTCACCCCATATAGAGGCTCCAACTGCTTGTAGGCATCCGGTTTCAGGAACT
>NZ_JFJY01000002.1 GCF_002115785.1 Thalassospira sp. MCCC 1A03138
GCCGCGCATTTTTTTGGCATCCCGGTCCATCACCCCCAGATCAGCCCCGACAAGCGGTGCCAGATCGGTTTTGTTGATCACCAGCAGATCGGACCGCGTAATGCCAGGCCCCCCTTTGCGCGGGATTTTGTCGCCCGCCGAAACATCGATGACATAGATGGTGATATCGGCCAGTTCCGGCGAAAATGTCGCCGACAGGTTATCACCACCCGATTCAATAAAGATCGCTTCAAGCCCCGGATGTTTGGCGCTCATATCCTCGACCGCGGCAAGGTTGATCGATGCGTCTTCGCGAATGGCGGTGTGCGGGCAGCCACCCGTTTCAACACCGGCAATCCGGTCCGCGGCCAATGCCCCCGACCGGGTCATGAATTCGGCATCCTCGCGGGTGTAAATATCGTTGGTGATCGCGGCGATATTGAACTCGTCGCGCATGGCCTTGCACAGCCGTTCCAGAAGGGCGGTTTTGCCCGAACCAACCGGGCCACCGATACCAATGCGAAGGGGTGAGCTCATGATCTGAAAAGCCTCGTATATTGGGTTTCGTGTTTCATCGACGTCCAGTCAACCATCGGGGCAGCCGCCCCCAGATTGACCGGATCGGTATTCATCGCGGTTTCGGTCGCCATCGCCACCGCCTTGTCAAGGGACGCCAGGGTCCGCACGCCATCGGTCTGCCCCAACGGCACCAGACGCACCGCACTCGATACCAGATTGGCCGCCATCGCGTGCAAAAACGCGCTCAGCGCATCACGCAACGGCACATCCGCCTCGGCCGCGGCAATACCAACCGCAACCGGATAGGATGGCAGACGATCATCATCGCGCATTCGCTTGGCCCAAAGGGTCAAAATGCCATCGCCCCAGACCTTTTGCGCGGTCGAGACAAAGGCACGCCCCTGTGCGGTTGCCTCCAACGCCATTTCAGCCGTCCCGCGCCAGCAATCGGCATCAACCCCGATATCAAATAGCGCGTCCAGATCCCCCGCACGTGCCGCGCGCCATGCGGCACAAAACAGCACCGCATCAATCCGCCCCGCACCGAATTCCAGAACCCCTTCGATCCAGATTGTCAGGCTTTCGGCACTTATAACCCGGCGATCCTCGACCGCGTATTCAACACCGTGGGAATAGGTATAGGCACCGACCGGGAATGACGGGCTAAGCCATGTCATCAACCGCATCAGGCCACCCGGCGTCAGATTGGCGGGGGAACGGGGATCAAGTTCAGTGGTCATGCGGCTCCCCGATTGCATGGGCGTGCGCATGAGAATGGGAATCCCCGTGAGAATGCGCATGGCTATGGTCATGGCCGTGATCATGCCGGTGGTCATGATTGTGATCGTCATGATCATGCGGGTCTTCGAAATGATCATTGCCGTGGCCGTGACCATGACCGCCATCGCCACCCAGCCCGTGATAGGCCCCGTTTAGCGGATCGAACGGGGCGACTTCGGCAAAAACAACACCACCCAGCCCCTGAACCATGTCGCGCATGACATGATCATCAATGATGCGAAGCCGCCCGTCTTTCAGGACCTGAAGCGGGGTATGACGGTTGCCGATATGCCATGCCATTTTGGCCGTCGCAATCGGGCCGGAACAGGTGATGGTCAGGACGTCCTCGGCTACCGCGCGTACCACAATCACCCCGCCATCAACCAGACGCAACCGGTCACCATCGCCCAACCGCACCGCATGGGGCAGATCAAGCAGGAACGCATCCCCGGCATCATCCATCAGCCGGATGCGCCGCCGGTGACGGTCGGCAAAGGCAAGTGTTACCGTACCGCGCACCTCGGAAGTGTCGGACTGGCTGACCGGGATATGTTCAATCGCGCGACGCATGATCCGGGCTCCTAGAACAGGAAATAACGCTGTGCCATCGGCACACGGTCGACCGGCTGACAGGTCAGAAGTTCGCCATCGGCACGCACCTGATAGGTTTCCGGATCGACTTCCATTTTCGGCAGGGCATCGTTCAGTTTCATGTCCTTTTTGCCGATATTGCGCGTGTTCGAAACCGCCAGAAGCTGCTTTGCCAAACCAAACTCGGCGGCAATTCCGGCATCGATCCCGGCCTGGGACACGAACGAGAAGCTCGATTTCGACAATGCCGAACCATAGGCGCCAAACATCGGACGATAATGAACCGGCTGCGGTGTCGGGATCGAGGCATTCGGATCCCCCATCGCCGCCCCGATGATCATGCCCGCCTTGATGATCATGTCGGGTTTGACGCCAAAGAACATAGGTTTCCAGACCACGATATCGGCAATCTTGCCGACCTCGATCGATCCGACATGGGATGCAATGCCCTGTGCGATTGCCGGGTTGATGGTGTATTTCGCGACATAACGCTTGGCACGGAAATTATCATTCCCCGGCCCGTCTTCCGACAGGTTGCCGCGCTGCTTTTTCATCTTGTCCGCCGTCTGCCAGGTGCGCGAAATGACCTCGCCCACGCGGCCCATGGCCTGACTGTCCGACGAAATGATCGAAAACGCGCCAAGGTCATGCAGGATATCCTCGGCCGCAATGGTTTCGCGGCGGATGCGGCTTTCGGCAAAGGCGACGTCTTCGGGAATTTTCGGATCAAGGTGATGGCACACCATCAGCATATCAAGATGCTCGTCGATGGTGTTCACCGTAAAGGGACGTGTCGGGTTGGTCGAACTTGGCAGAACGTTCGCTTCCCCACACAGCTTGATGATATCGGGCGCATGGCCGCCACCGGCCCCTTCGGTGTGGAAGGTATGAATGGTGCGGCCCTTGAACGATGCACGGGTATGTTCGACAAAGCCGCTTTCATTCAGCGTATCGGTATGGATCATCACCTGCACGTCAAGGTCATCGGCCACCGACAGGCAGGTATCAATCGACGCCGGGGTCGTGCCCCAGTCTTCATGCAATTTAAGCCCGCAAACACCGGCTTTGACCTGTTCGATCAATGACCCCGGCAGGGTCGCGTTGCCCTTGCCAAAGAAACCGATATTCATCGGCAATCCGTCGGCTGCCTGCAACATGCGGGCAATGTGCCACGGGCCGGGCGTACAGGTGGTGGCGTTGGTACCCGCTGCCGGGCCGGTCCCGCCGCCCAGCATCGTGGTTACGCCGGAATACAGCGCATCTTCGACCTGTTGCGGACAAATCCAGTGGATGTGGGCGTCAATACCGCCTGCGGTGATGATGTTGCCCTCACCGGCAATCACCTCGGTCCCCGGACCGATGATGATGTCGACACCGGGCTGCACATCGGGGTTCCCGGCCTTGCCGATCCCGGCAATTCGGCCATCGCGAATGCCAATATCGGCCTTGATGATGCCGGTATAATCAAGGATCAGCGCGTTGGTGATCACGGTATCGACCGATCCTTCGTCGCGCGATGCCTGCGACTGGCCCATACCGTCGCGAATGACCTTGCCGCCACCGAATTTGACTTCCTCGCCAAGGATCGTGAAATCCTGTTCGACCTCGATCAGAAGCTCGGTATCAGCCAGTCGAACCTTGTCGCCGACGGTCGGGCCAAACATGGCGGCATAGGATGCGCGATCAATTTCATAAGCCATTTTTACGCTCCCAGCTTGCCGTTGATTTTGGCGTTAAAGCCATAGACCACACCCGACCCGGCATATTTCACCAGATTGACCTCGCGCGTCTGGCCCGGTTCAAACCGCACAGCCGTTCCGGCCGGGATATCAAGACGGAAACCACGTGCAGCCTCGCGATCAAAATCAAGGCCCGGATTGGTTTCATAAAAATGATAGTGGGATCCGACCTGCACCGGGCGATCCCCGGTATTGGCGACGGTCAGTGTTTTGGTTTCGCGATCCTGATTAAGGATCAGGCTGCCTTCTTTGGTAATGATTTCACCTGGAATCATGGCCTGTTTCCTTTGCCTAGCGGATCGGTTCGTGAACGGTCACAAGCTTGGTCCCGTCGGGAAATGTCGCTTCGACCTGAATTTCATGGATCATTTCGGCAATGCCATCCATCACCTGGTCGCGCGTGATCACGGTCGCGCCGTCACGCATCAGATCGGCAACCGATTTGCCATCGCGCGCGCCTTCGACCACAAAATCCGTGATCAGGGCGATGGCTTCGGGATGGTTCAGTTTCACACCGCGTTCAAGGCGGCGTCGCGCCACCATGGCGGCCATTGAAACCAGCAATTTGTCCTTTTCGCGTGGCGTCAGATTCATGCCGTTCTCCTAAATTTCCCAAAGACGCGGCAGGCGCGCCGGAAGTCCCCGTGTTTCATGGCGGAACTGTTTCCACCACGCGCCGTAAACCCGGCGCAATTTCATCGGATCGCGCGCCATGAAACGCGTGATCACAACCCCCTTCATCGCGGTTGCCGCGCACAGCACATCCCTATCCATCAAACCCTCGGATGCGCGCGCCAGACAATCGCGTGCAATATCAAGTTTTTCTTCGGCACCCTGCCCGACCAGAATGGCGGTCGCCGCCGCCCGCGCCCCATCAAAGGCTGCGGGATGATCCAGCATGCGCAAAACATCGCCTTCCAGATGCAGCGCATCGCGCCAGACAGGCCGCCCGTCAATCGACACATCCCACGCATCGCGTGCCAGACCGGTTGTGAAAACCTCGCCGCGCGCAAGGCGGCCAAACACCATGATTTCACCGGCCATCACCTGCCCGGAACCGGCAACGGAAACCTTCGTCTTGCGGCGCAGACGCGCCTGATCAAACAGGATGGTTTCATGGGGCAACCATTCCAGCCAGCCGTTATCTTCGGCCGCCAGCTCAACCGACATCACGCAATCCGGCCCGGCGGAACGGTAAATCTTTTCTGCGGCCTGAGCGGTAAACAGGGCGGATGCCCCTGCCTTGACCCGGCCTTCAAATGCCAGATGATCGCCACCCACCATGCCACCCGATGTCGTCACCAGAACGGCAGTCACCAGATCCCCGGCCATCGGACGCGGGAACAGGATTTTCATCGGATCGCGGTAATAAAGATGATCAAGGGCCGCAAAACCCGGTTTATCCGCAGACTCAGGGCCCGGCTTGAACGCGACCTCGGCCCGGCCGTCGGTGACGATCGGGTTGGAAGCGTCTGACATTTGCGGTTCCGCCTTCAAATCGCTGCGGACCGGGTTTTCGAGTTTGCGAAGCTGCACAAAGCCACCTGAATATTTCAGTCGCACAACCGGTTAACCCGCGGTCAGACCGGCTGGCCCATCGGCAAACACAGCAAGATGCGGGCCAAACCGCACAGCCCGCAATCGCGCCATTTACCGCACCGGCCCCAATTCACCCATGCGCAAAATTTTGGCAAATGCTGATCAAACAGTCAGATACGACCGCACCTTTTCGCGATCCAACGCATCCTTGGACCCCGCCAGCACCACCTCGCCACGTTCCAGCACGACGATCTCGTCGGCCAGTTCATGGGCGAAATCAAAATACTGTTCGACCAGAAGGATCGCCATATCGCCACGATCCGCCAACTGTTTGATGACGCGCTGGATATCCTTGATGATTGATGGCTGAATGCCTTCCGTCGGCTCGTCAAGCACAAGAAGCCGCGGACGTGTGACCAACGCCCGTCCAATGGCAAGCTGCTGCTGCTGCCCGCCCGAAAGATCGCCACCACGACGGCCCAGCATGTCGCGCAGGACCGGGAACAGTTCAAAAATTTCGTCGGGAATATGACGAAGGGCGCGCGGAAGGGCGGCAAACCCGGTTTCAAGGTTTTCCTTCACGGTCAGAAGCGGGAAAATCTCGCGCCCCTGGGGGACAATCGCGATCCCCGAGGCTGATCGTTTCCACGCCGGATCACGCGAAATGTTTTTGCCTTCCCACGTGATGTCGCCATCGGCAATCGGATGTTGCCCGACAACGGCGCGCATCAGCGATGTTTTCCCCACGCCGTTACGCCCCAGAACCGCCGTGACCTTGCCGGTTTCCGCACTAAGCGACACCTTGCGAAGCGCATGCGACGCGCCATAAAACAGATCGATATTGGCTACATCCAGCATGATCAGCGCCCCAAATATACTTCGATGACCCGCGGGTCTTTCTGAACATGGTCAAGGCGGCCTTCGGCCAGAACCGACCCTTCGTGCAGGACCGTCACCTTGCAATCAAGGTCGCGAACAAATTCCATGTCATGTTCGACCACCACAACCGACCGATCCGTTGCAATGGATCGCAGCAATTTCGCGGTCTGCTCGGTTTCGGAATCCGTCATGCCCGCGACCGGTTCATCCACCAGAAGCAATTCCGGCTCCTGCATCAGCAGCATGCCAATCTCAAGCCACTGTTTTTGCCCGTGCGACAGGTTGGCTGCCGTCTCGCCCCGCTTGTCGGTCAGCATGATGGTTTCAAGCGTCTGCTCAATGCGAAGCTTCTCAGCATTGCCCAAACGATGGAAAAGCGCCTGAAACACGCCGCGCCCGCCCGAACAGGCCAGCAGCAGATTGTCAAACACCGTATGGCTTTCAAACACGGTCGGTTTCTGGAACTTGCGCCCGATGCCAAGGTTCGCGATCTCGGCCTCATCAAGCTTCGTCAGATCGACTTCGCTTCGGAACATCACATCGCCGGTATCGGGCCGGGTTTTACCGGTGATGATGTCCATCATCGTCGTCTTGCCCGCGCCGTTCGGCCCAATAATCGCGCGAAGTTCGCCCGGCTCGACATAAAAGGACAGGCTATTGAGCGCCCGGAACCCGTCAAAAGTGACGGAAACCCCATCGACATAAAGGATGGTATTGGCTTTGGCGGCCTTGCGTTCGGCCTTTTCAATCTCGATTGCGGCTGCCTCGCTCATGCCTTGCCTCCTTCGTTTGCACGCCCGTTCAGGAAACGCTTGCGCAGGGTGCTAAACGCCGATTGCCGGTCGGGTGCCCCAAATGCCGGCACCGCACCAATCACGCCCTTTGGCAGGAACAGGGTCACGGCAATGAACAACCCGCCAAGGAAGAACAGCCAGAAATCAGGCATCACACCGGTAAAGAAGGTCTTGGCATAGTTCACAATGAACGCTCCCAGCACCGCACCATACAGCGTGCCACGCCCGCCAACCGCCACCCAGATGACGATTTCAATCGACAGGGCCGGGGCAAATTCACCCGGATTGATGATGCCGACCTGCGGCACATAAAGCGATCCGGCAATCCCGGCCATCACGGCCGATACGGTAAAGACGAACAGCTTGTAATATTCGACCCGGTAACCGGTAAACCGCACACGCGCCTCGGCATCGCGGATCGCAATCAGAACCTTGCCCAGACGCGAATTGGTAATGCAGCGCGCCACGACATAACAGATGCCCAGCATCACACAGGATGCAATGAACAGGGCCGCCCGCGTTCCATCGGCCTGCAACGAGAAACCAAGCAGATCCTTGAAATCGGTCAGGCCGTTATTGCCGCCAAATCCCATATCGTTGCGGAAGAATGCCAGCAACAGCGCATAGGTCATCGCCTGCGTGATGATCGAAAGATACACCCCCGTCACCCGGGACCGGAAGGCAAGGAAGCCAAACACAAGGGCCAGAAGCCCCGGCACGAACATCGCCATCACAATGGCAAACCAGAACATGTCAAAGCCGTACCAGTACCACGGCAATTCGGTCCAGTTCAGGAACACCATGAAGTCTGGCAGTTCCGGGTTGCCATAAACCCCGCGGTCCCCGATCTGGCGCATCAGATACATGCCCATGGCATAACCGCCAAGCGCAAAGAACGCCCCGTGACCAAGGCTTAGAATCCCGCAGAACCCCCAGATAAGATCGACCGAAAGCGCCAGCAACGCATAGCAAAGGTACTTGCCAAGCAGGCTCATCATCCATGTCGGAACATGAAAGGCCGATCCTTCGGGCACGAGCAGATTGCCGACCGGGATCAGGATGGAGGCCGCAATCAGGATCGCAAGCAGGATCATCCCGCCGCGATCACGCAACAGCCACCCGATCACCGGCGTCATTTGGTATTTCGTGCGATAGTCGGTCATGTATCAGGCCTCCACCGCGCGACCCTTAAGGGCAAACAGCCCCTTTGGTCGTTTCTGAATGAACAGGATCAGCGCAATCAGAACAAAGATTTTCGCCAGCACCGCACCGGCCACCGGTTCAAGAAACTTGTTCACGATGCCAAGGCTGAATGCACCAAGGACCGTGCCCCAAAGGTTGCCAACCCCGCCAAACACCACGACCATGAAACTGTCGATGATGTAGGCTTGGCCAAGATTTGGGCTTACGTTTGAAATCTGGCTGAGTGCGACACCGGCAATCCCGGCAATCCCGGAACCAAGCCCGAAAGTCAGGGCATCGACATACCCGGTGCGAATGCCGACCGATCCGGCCATGCGGCGGTTCTGGGTGACGGCGCGCATCTGAAGGCCAAAGGCGGTATAGCGCAGCACTATCGCAATCCCACCCACCACAATCAGACTGAACAGGATGATCCACAGCCGGTTGTAGGTCAGCACCAGACCGCTTGAAAGCTCAAGCGCGCCACTCATGAAATCAGGGGCGGTAACCTGCTGGTTGGTTGCGCCAAACAGGCTTCGGATCGCCTGCTGCAAGACAAGGCTGACACCCCAAGTCGCCAGAAGCGTTTCAAGTGGACGACCATACAGGAACCGGATCACGCAGCGTTCGATCACGATGCCGACCAGACCGGCAACAACGAATGCCGCAGGCACCGCAATCACCAAAGACCATGGCGACCCCGACGGAATGACAGATGAAAAAATCTGCTGCACGACAAAGGTGGTATAGGCACCGATCATTATCATTTCGCCGTGCGCCATATTGATCACGCCCATCACGCCAAAGGTGATGGCAAGGCCAACCGCGGCAAGCAACAGCACGGATCCAAGACTGATGCCGCGATATACATCCCCCAGCGTCTGCCACATCGAAAGCCGACCCTCGACCTCGGCAAGCGCATCTTTGGCCGCAGCAACAACTTCGGGCTGGTAACCTTCGGCTTCGGCACTGGCAACGAATTGCGACAATACCGCACGGATTTGCGGTGTGGTTTCGCTGGCCAGCACTTCGATGGCGGTCAGACGCTCCTCGGTGGTTTCACCGGCCGCCAGCGCCATGGTCGCCCGTGCAAGTTCCATCCGCGCCAGAAGCGTCGCATCTTCCTCACGCTCGATCGCGCGGATCAGCAATGGCAACATCGACGGATCGCGGGCGTCCATGACCTGCTCGACGGCGGCAGTACGGATGCCGATATCCTGACTAAACAGGTTAAGGGCGGCCAACGCATCGCGCAGCGCGCCACGCAGACGGTTGTTGATCTTGATCTTGTCGAGTTCCTTGGAACCGCTCTCACCCACAACCTCGCCGCTGACGACGTCGATATGGTTCCAGACCTTACCCTTTTTCTCGCCAATCACGACGTGCTCATCGCTGGCGCGGACAAACAGGTTGCCTTCAAGCATCGCGTTCAGGATCGGCGCGACGCGGGGGTCGCCATCGGCGGCCATGGCCTCGATTGCTTCAACCTTTTTGGTCGAACTTTTATGGTTGAGCTGTTCCGTTACATTGCGCAGTTCTTCGTCGCTAAATGCGTGTGCCGATCGCGGCGATGCCAGCACCATCACCGCAAAAATTGCGGCCAGGGCAAACAGGACAGGCACGGAGTTGTTCGCGCGGACACGGAAACGGCACAGGACAGCGGTCATGACAGTACGCATGGTCACCAAGCCTTTGAAAATCGGATGTCAGAAAATTACAAAAAGAATGGTTACCCAATCATCAGGGCAACGAAAAACAGGCTGGCTGTATCAACAGCCAGCCTGTCCAATCCCGATCAATACATCGGTTTTTCACAGTTGCCGCAGACCCACGGATAGGTCCAGTCGGCGGTCAGCTTTGCGCTTTCGGGCAGGAAGTCCGACCATGCATCGCCAACGACGGTGCCTTCGGTTTCCCAAACGATGTCAAACTGGCCATCGTCCTGCACTTCCCCGATCAGAACCGGCTTGGACAGGTGATGGTTGGTGTTCATGACAGCGGTACCGCCGGTCAGGTTTGCAACTTTCTGGCCATACATGGCCTGACGGACGGCATCAACATCGGTGGTACCAGCCTGTTCAACAGCCTGTTTCCACATGTTAAAGCCGATATAGGTTGCTTCCATCGGATCGTTGGTTACGCGTTTCTCGTCACCGATAAAGGCATGCCATTTTTCGATGAAGGCCGAGTTCGCATCGGACTCAACCGACTGGAAGTAGTTCCAAGCAGCCAGATGACCAACCAGCGGCGCGGTATCGATACCAGCCAGTTCTTCTTCACCGACCGAGAAGGCAACAACCGGAATGTCTTCGGCTTTGATGCCCTGGTTGGCGAGTTCCTTGTAGAACGGCACGTTGGCATCACCATTAATGGTAGAAACCACGGCGGTTTTCTTGCCGGTGGATGCAAATGCCTTCACATCGGCAACAATAGACTGCCAATCGGAATGACCGAACGGGGTATAATTCTCCATGATGTCTTCATCGGAGATACCCTTGCCATTCAGATAGGAACGCAGGATTTTGTTGGTCGTGCGCGGATAGACATAGTCCGTTCCCAGAAGAACGATACGCTCGGCACCGCCGCCATCTTCGCTCATCAGGTAGTCAACAGCCGGGATTGCCTGCTGGTTCGGCGCGGCACCGGTATAGAACACGTTGCGCGAGCTTTCCTCGCCTTCATACTGAACCGGATAGAACAGCATGCTGTTCAGTTCTTCGAAGACCGGCAGTACCGACTTGCGCGAGACCGAGGTCCAGCAGCCGAACACGACATCGACCTTGTCTTTTTCAATCAGCTCACGTGCTTTTTCGGCAAAAAGCGGCCAATCCGAAGCCGGATCGACAACAACTGCCTCAACCTGTTTCCCCAACAGGCCGCCATTTTTATTCAGATCATCCACCAGCATCAGGACCGTATCCTTCAGCGTGGTTTCCGAAATAGCCATCGTCCCAGAGAGAGAGTGCAGAACGCCGACTTTAATCGTATCAGCGGCCTGGGCATTTGACATGGTCATTGCCGACCAAGCCAAGGCCCCAGCGCCCATAAGCGCCTGAAGCTTCTTATTCATTCTATTGCCTCCACTGCGAGTTTATTGCACCGCAGTGGTGCTTGCTAAAATCGTGCCAGATTCCGAATATTATGCTGCAGCGCCAGAAATCGCGGTGACTCAACGCAATATCCAACTATTTAACAGGCAGAAAATGGAAAATATTTGCGCTACACGCGATTTCAATGATCACTTTTCGATCATTAATTAAAATTTGATTATTTTTTAATCACGTTGACCTACACCCTCACAGCCCTTATCTGAGGGGCGGAAGTTTCGCCTTTCTGCGGTTATTGCACCACAATGCCCATAGGCCGAAGCATCCCGCCCCACCGGTTCGCCGGCGGTGTTGCTTATATGCAGTAAACGGGTCAATCATTGTGCCGCAATGGCAGGCAGATCGGTTGAAATGTCGCCGATCACCGATCTGATCCGATTACGCAGCCAGACCAGTCCGACATCCTTATCCGCCCAGATCGGCCAGTTCATGGTCACTGGCGGAAAATTCAGCGGAATGGGCATCTCACAGAACACCAAACCAAATAACGGCGCATATTGTACTGCGATCCGGCGCGGCACGGTCGCGACAATCGGGGCATTCCGGGCCGAGGCAAGCAACGGCATGAAATCCGGCGCAGCCAGAACGACATCAAGATCAATGCCAATCGCCTGCAAAGCATCACCAACGCAGCCTTCGACATTTCCCGTCTGGGACAGAACCGCGTGGCGCGCGCCCAGATATGTCTCTCGAGATAACGGCAGTGTCAGTTTGCAAATATCGGGATTAAAGCAACAGGCCACACTGGATTCAAACAGCACTTCGCCGATCTGGCGGGATTCCTTACATCCGATTGCCAGATCGATTTCCCCGGCATTTAGCATCAGATCGACCGTCTCGACAGTAATCGAACGACTCACCAGACGCACACCGGGTGCGGTTGATTGCAAATGGTGCACCAATGCCGGTAACAGAACCATTTCCATTTCGCCGGTGATACCGATCCGGAAAATGCGATCTGCCGTGTCCGGATCGAAACTGTCAGTCGCCTGAAGAGCACTTTGTGCCTGTGTCAATGCGGCCCGAACCGGCCCGGCCAATGCACGTGCCTTTGCGGTTGGCTGCATTTTCTGTCCGACACGGACAAAAAGATCATCCTGCAACAGTATGCGGAGCGTTGATAAATTGTGGCTCATGGCGGACTGCCCAATCCGCAACTTTTCCGCAGATTTTGTGACACTTAGCTCTTGCATCATTGCGTCAAATGCAATCATGAGATTGAGGTCAAATGACCTTAAATTGAAATGATCAATAGTATCCATGACCCGCATCGATTTGATTACTGACTGATTGGAATATAGCCTTTCCCTATCGCGTTACAAGCCGCCGGTTAAATCCCGGCATTTGATTGAGGGAGAATATTCTGATGCTGTCACGCAGAGACATGCTTAAAGGTTCGCTTGCTGCCGCTGCCATCGGGGCGACGGCCAGCACCGTTTTTGTACCGTTGCGCGCTAGCGCAAAGGCACCACTGGTCGGTACTCAGGCCCCCGGATATTACCGCCTGATGGTGGGCGACGTAGAAGTTACCGCACTTTCGGATGGCACCGGGCAGTTTCCGCTTGCCGATCTGTACCTGAATACCAGCCCCGAACACGCACGCACGGCCCTTGCAAATGCTTTCCAGGGCACGCCGACAACGACATCCGTGAACGCCTATCTTATGAACTTCGGCGATCGTCTTGTGCTGCTGGATGCCGGGACCAGCGACCTGTTGGGACCGGCCCTTGGCAAATTACCGGCCAATATCATCGCGTCGGGCTATCACCCCGATCAAATCGATGATGTGGTGATTACCCACATTCATACCGACCACACTGGCGGACTGACGTTTAACGGCAAGAAAGTCTTTCCCAACGCCACGGTGCATGTACAGAAACTTGATGCCGAATACTGGCTAAGCACGGAAAATCGCAACAAGGCCCCGGAAAGTGCCAAGCAATATTTTGATCAGGCCGTCTTATCGACAAAGCTTTATAGCGAAAGTGGTACGCTTTCGACTTACGAGGTCAATGCATCACCCGTTCCAGGTCTGATCAATTCAACGCATCGTCCGGGTCATACACCGGGCCACAGTGCACTTTGGTTTGAAAGCAAAGGTGAAAAGTTCGTTTATTGGGGCGACATCACCCATGGCGATGTCATCCAGTTTGACGAACCGGGCGTCTCGATTGCGTTTGATGTCGATCCAGATCAGGCCATAACCACCCGCGAGGCTGCCTTTGCCGAAGCCGTATCAGAAAAATATCTGGTTGCCGGGTGCCATATCGCCTTCCCGGGTATTGGGCATGTCATCGAAGACAGCACGATGTTTGACTGGGTGCCGATGAACTATCGCGCTGACGTCTGATCCAACTTCCCCAACCCGCGCTTAAGACGCCAGACGAAAAAAGGGCGACCTGCGTCACGCAGGCCGCCCTTTGATTTCCTTTTTCGACAAAACCAGCTATTCCGGCATCCCGGCACGGATCCACTGCCCCAGCTGTACCCGTTCCTCGTCCGTCATTTCGGTCATGTTGCCAAGCGGCATGGCACGCCCGATAACGGACTGGGCCAGAACACGCTGCGCATTGGCTTTGACTTGCGCGATGTCATCAAACATTACGCCCATCGGCGCCTCGTCAAAGCCTTCATCGGTCGGGTTGGCAGAATGACAGGCCGTGCAGCGGGTCTGAACAATCGCCAGCGCATGATCGCCGGTGATGATTTCCTGATCGGCCAGCTTGGCGGCATCGGGATCATAGGATGCAAACATCGCCAAGATCGCCATGCCCACCGCAGCCGATGGCAGTTGCCATGCAATCGCCTTACCGCGGCCCCCGGCATTACGCGTGTTGAAGAAATGGCGCACCAACCCGCCAATGATCAGGATCAGGCCGACAATCAGCCACGACTGATCATGGGAAAACAGCATCGAATAATGGTTGCTGATCATCATCAGCAAGACCGGAAGAGTCAGATAGTTGTTATGCGTGGATCGCTGCTTGGCCTGCAATCCCAATGCCGGATCGGGTTTTTCGCCCGCCATCAGGCTAGCGACGACCTTTTTCTGGTTGGGAATGATGATGCGAAACACGTTGGCGGCCATGATCGTGCCAATCATCGCACCGACATGAATAAACGCCCCGCGACCGCTGAAGACATGGGTAAACAGATAACTCGCTGCCATGATCAGGATGAACAATGCAAACGCAAGCTTGCCGGTACTTTTACCAATCGCACTTTTGCAGATGATGTCATAGATCACCCAACCGGCAAACAGGCTGGCAAGCCCGATCAGGATCGCATCCCATTTGCCAAGCGGCATGACATTCGGGTCGATCAGATAGCTTTCGGCACTCCAGTAATACATTGTCACCAGAAGCGCAAAACCGGTCAGCCAAGTGAAATAAGCCTCATACTTGAACCAGTGCAGTTCTGGCGGCATGGATTTCGGCGCAACCATCCATTTATTGACATGGTAAAACCCGCCGCCATGGACCATCCAAGCTTCGCCATAAACGCCTTCATCCATGCCCGGACGTTTGCGCAAGCTCAGATCCAGCCAGACGAAGTAAAAGGATGAACCGATCCACGCGATACCGGTAATCAAATGCGCCCAGCGCAGGATCAGATTGATCCAGTCCTGAAACAGAATATCCACCCGTTGAAACCTCCGTCTTGCAGGGCATCTCTCATACTGCCCTGCTGTCCCCTTGCCGGTTATGCGACACATCTGACCACATTGATCCGGAATTATTCCAATCAGAGTCCTAACATAGCATATCCGGGTGCTCTATTATTAAGGGCAGATGCATAATCGAAATGACTTTCAAGTTATTTTTTAAAATGGCACAGTGCTTTGAAATTCGAAAAAGCAAAAACAAGAACGCCATATCAGGAGCACCCGCACCATGTCCGACTTTGAGGACATCCAGATTTTTGTCCGCGTAGCCGAACTTGGAAACCTGTCTGCCGCCGGGCGCGAGCTGCGCCATTCGGCGGCGGTTGTTTCAAACCGGATTGCACGCCTTGAAGAACGGCTAGGTGTACGGCTTTTGAACCGCACCACACGCCGGGTCAATCTGACGACCGAGGGCGATGTTTATTACCGACACTGCCTGCGAATTCTCGCTGAAATGCAGGAAGCCGAAAACGCCATCGCCAACCAGAAAAACACCACGCGCGGCCCAGTAACGCTGACCTGCCCGATTGCGTTTGGCAATAAATATGTCGCACCGATCATCCCGAAATTTGTTGAGAAGAACCCCGATGTGCAGATCAGGCTGCACCTTTCCGACCGGTTGCTTGACCTGCTTCAGGACAAGGTCGATCTTGCCATTCGCATTGCCGAGTTAAAGGAAAGCTCGCTGATCGTGCGCAAGCTTGCGGCCAACAAACGCACGCTGGTGGCAAGCCCAGCCTATCTGAAACGACATGGCATTCCCAAGGCGCCGGGCGACTTGTTGCATCATAACTGCCTGTTGCTGCGATTTCCGGGATCACGTCAATATCAATGGACCCTGCTCGGCTCACAGGAAGAAGGCCCGGTGACCCTGTCGGTTTCGGGATCCATGGATTCAGACAATGGTGAAGTGCTGACCCGCTGGTGCCTTGACGGGCATGGCATCGCCCTTAAATCCTACTGGGAAGTCGGCGAATATATCCGCAACGGCCAGCTTCAGGTGGTTCTGCCCGATTACACGCCGCCAGCCCATGCGGTTTACGCGCTTTATCCCGAAAACCGTTACCTGCCAACACGTGTGCGGGCCTTTGTCGATTTTCTGGTAAGCGAGTTTGGCGGGACACCGCCATGGGACAAGAGCTAATACAAATCCGTATATCCACAAAACGCCCCAATAGATGCAAGGCGTTTTGCGGCTCTTGTTTGTATTACTTTTTGATTTCCGACAGATACCCACCCAGAACAGCCGCGACATTAAACCCGATGACGTCATGGGCATAACCACCTTCCATGACAAAGACGGTTTTCAATCCCAATCGCCCGATCATTTGTCCGATCCGTTTGAAATCATCGGTTTGCAGTCTGAAATCGCACAGCGTTTCCGCTTCGTGAGCGTCAACGCCAAGGGCGATCACCAGGGCTTCGGGCTGCCATGTGATGATTTTCTGAATGGCCTTTGAAAAACCTTGTGACCACGGCCCAAAATCCGATCCGCCGGGAAGCACGATATTCAGGTTCGCCCCGTGCCCGTCCAGACGACCGGTTTCGTTTTCATAGCCCATGAAGAACGGAAACTGGTGTTTCGGGTCGGCATGGATCGAGACAGTCAGAACATCACCACGGTCATAGAAAATATCCTGCGTTCCGTTGCCATGATGGTAATCGATATCAAGTATCGCAACCTTTCTAGCACCCTTGGCAATCATCTGCTGGGCAGCAATGGCCGAGTTATTGAGGAAGCAATATCCGCCATAACGATTGGCATGCGCATGATGTCCCGGCGGGCGGGTCAGGGCAAAGGATGCCTCGCCATCGTTCCAGACAGCATCGGCCGCCGATACCACGGTTTGCGCGCCCCAATAGGCCGCCTTCCACGTTCCCTTGGTAATCGGGGTGTCGGACGAAATGGCATATTGTCCAAGACGCGCGCTGATATGGGCGGGTTTGCCGCCTGAAAATCCGGCTGTTGGCCAGACATAGGGAAAAGCGTCGTGGTCGTTGCCCGCCGCATTCCAGTCCGCCCATGCGTTTTCAAGAAAGGCCAGATAATCCGCATCATGAATTGAGGCAATCGGTGCCATGCCGTGATCGGCCGGATCAACAAGTTGCGCCTGCACCGAGTGGGCCACCGCATCACGGATAATTGCCATACGGCGGGAATTTTCAAAGCATGGAATCAAACGCCCATGGTGCATTTCACCATTCCCGTCATGGGCATCGTGGCGGGAATTAAAAAACACACGCATGACTGACTTCCTTTCCGGCAAAGGCGATAAGGGGCATCTATCCCCTTATCGTAGCAGAAAGTTCTTAACAGGTAGCTATTTGCGCGCGGTGCTGTAAAGCAGTTCGGCGATGGTATCGAGGAACCCGCCCAGCTGCTTGCGCAGATTTTCAGACTCCCGCGCCAGTTTGCCCGCCATATCGCGGGTGGTATCGGCAGCCTCGCCAGTCTGACCGGCCATTTCCGAAACCACCGTGATATTGTCGGTCACTTCCTGTGCGCCGCTGGACGCCTGTTCGACATTGCGGGTGATGTTTGATGACAATGCCGTCTGGGTTTCAACATTATTAGAAATCAGATCCGAACGGATGGCCAGATCATCAATGACAGATGCAATCTCGCGGATCGAATTGACAGAAGCTCCGATCGCATTCTGGATGTCCTGTACTTTTTCCTCGATCGATTCCGTTGCCTTGCTGGTCTGATTGGCAAGGCCCTTGACCTCATTTGCAACCACGGCAAATCCCTTGCCCGCCTCGCCTGCACGGGCGGCCTCAATGGTCGCGTTCAGAGCCAGAAGGTTGGTCTGTGCCGCGATATCGCGGATAAAGCTGACGACTTCGACAATTTCGCCTGCAGCTGCTTCGAGCTGGCCGATACGCCCATCCGTTTCCCGTGCCAGGCCATTTGCACGATTGGCAATTTCTACCGATTCACGGGCCTGATCGGCAACAGTGCGGATCGACTGATTGAGTTCTTCGGATGCCTCGGACACGCCAGCGACATTGGCCGCCGTTTGACGGGCCGCGGCGGCAACGTTTGTCGAACGCGAACTGGTTTCATGCGCAATACGATTGGCGTCACCCGATGCGCTTGAAAGCGCGCCCGCGGCCTCGGCAATCTGATCAACGGCTTCGAATGAACCACTTTTGAATTCTTCAACGATGGTATTGAAACCGGTCAGTTTTTGCTCAATCGACGCGGTCGCCGCATTGATTTTCTGTGCCGAAGTCAGATAGGCCCCGACAAGCCCGGTTTCGACAATCCGACGATAATACCGGTTTTCAGAAACAGCCCCCATCGATGCCGCACTTTCCCGCAGGAAGGCGTCATTGCGGTCGATCAGTCTGTTGATCGCGATGAAAAGTTCGCGCATGTCGGGATGACTGTCGACATTGGTAATGCGCGCTTCGTAATCCCCTTCGGCCGCGGCCAGAACAACGTTCAGTGCCTTTTTGATCCCCGATTTGCTAGAACCACCAAATAGCGACATTTTGAAACCTCGAATTAGCAAACAGCCTAAAGGCTTTGAATGAATTTGTCGTATGCCAGACCGGCATCTGAAAGCTTTTGCGCCAGAGCTTTTTCCGCGGCGATCATGCCGTCCTTGCGGTTGGCGGTGCTTTCTTCGATCTGGCGGAGTTCCGCATAAAGCGGGATGATCGTGTCTTTAAGAACCTTTGGATCCGCCACCCGACGGTTCGAGTGGTAGGCGATGATTTTGCCATTCGCGTCAAGACTGGGCGTAATATGGGCGTACACCCAGTAATGATCGCCGTTCTTTGACATGTTGACGACATAGGCGAAAATCTCGTGACCGGCGGCGATTTCATCCCACAACAATTTGAAAACACAGCGCGGCATATCTGGATGACGAATAAGCGAATGAGGCTGCCCGAGAACTTCCTTTTCATGGTAGTCAGATAGACGCAGGAAAACCTCGTTAGCATATGTAATCCGGCCTTTAAGATCAGTTTTGCTGACGATCAGTTCTTCCGGCTCGAAATGACGTTCCTTGCCCGTTGGTTTGGCCCTGACTGGCGTTTGGCTCACGTTTCTTTCCCCGATTTTCTGTCCGATTACCTGCTATTTTAGATCACAGCAGTTTGAATGCCCGGATACCATGTAACGATATATCCGCGAATGATAAATGTAAAATATCCATGTGATACATAGACTAAGCATGATGATAAAAATTAGATAAATATAATTGGCCCCCACAATCCCAACATACAATAGTAGGATCGACCAACGATCATGTCTTGTCAGGCGGTCATCCTTTTGATCTTCTGATCAGGGGGTGTCTGCAGGGAAGCAACATGACAAAAGATCTTCGGGACTTTCCATTTCGCGTGGTGATCCATGAAAAGCGCTCCGCCCAGGGCGTGCTTGACTGGCTGGACAAGAATATCCGCAGCGACAGATGGACCATGGGCATTCGCAATATCGAACTGCCGCGCGCGACCCAATCCGCCCCCATCGTCGATCTGGTGATCTATTTTTCCCGGCGGGAGGATATGGAGCTTTTCCGTGAACGATGGGCTGGCAAGACGCGCGAGCACAAGGTCAAACTGAAATTCTGGCGCGCTGCACTTTATGCCTTGCTGCACCCGAAAATGGAAATGATCGCCTACGAAAAAATCGACGACAGCCCGAAACGCATCCGCCCGGGGGATCCGGAAACAAGCATCAAGAAATCCTGAAACGAAACAACCCCGCACCAGATGCGGGGTTGTTCGTCGTGCAGCCCTCAAGAGGCTTGCAGATCGTGATTATTTCGGCAGTTCGGCATCGATGCCTTTGATGTACCAGTCCATGCCCAGAAGCATTTCGTCGGTTGCATCTTCGCCTTCCTTGATCCGCAATTCGCCAGCCTGATCATAGATCGGGCCTGCGAACGGGTGAATTTCACCCGATGCGATCTTGGCTTCGGTTTCTTCGGCCAGTGCTTTTACGTCGTCCGGCATGTTGGTGTAAGGTGCCATGTCCACCATACCGGAATCAATACCGCCCCATGTGTCGATTGATTCCCAAGTACCATCCATGACAGCCTTGGCGCGTGCGACATAATATTCATCCCAATGGTCAACAATCGCGGTCAACTGTGCCTTCGGGGCGAATTTGATCATGTCGGATGCCTGACCAAAACCAACAACACCGCGGTTCTCGGCAACCTGAAGCGGAGCCGGGCTATCTGTGTGCTGGACCATGATGTCAGCACCCTGATCAATCAGGGCCTTGGCTGCGTCGCCTTCTTTGCCCGGATCGTACCAGGTGTTTGCCCAGACGATTTTGACTTTAACGTCCGGGTTAACCGACCATGCACCAAGCATGAAGGCGTTAATGCCACGAACAACTTCCGGGATCGGGAACGAACCGACATAGCCGACAATGTTCGATTTGGTCATTTTACCAGCGATTACGCCTGCAACATAACGACCTTCATAGAAACGCGCGGCATAGGTCGAAACGTTTGCATCACGTTTGTAACCGGTTGCATGTTCGAATTTCACATTCGGGAACTGCTTGGCGACCTTGACAGTCGGGTTCATGAAACCGAACGAGGTGGTGAAAATCAGGTTATGGCCGGTCTGAGCCAGCTGACGGATCACACGTTCAGCATCGGCACCTTCCGGAACGCTTTCGACGTAACTGGTGGTGGCATTGTCACCAAGGGCCGCCTCGATCGCCTGACGACCGATGTCGTGACGATAGGACCAGCCGTGGTCACCAATCGGGCCGACATAAACAAAGCCGGCTTTGACGTCTTCAGCCTGGGCTGCACCCATGCCGAGTGCAAGTGCACCGGTTGCCACAACGGCGGCAAGCGTGCGCTTCACGAGGTTTGCATTCATTATCTGGTCTCCCTGTTAATCAGCTAATCAGGATTTAAACCCAATTGTTTACGCAATCAATGACGTGTTCTTGTCCAGACCAAGACTCAGCCAAACCGGCCGCATGACACAAGACCGGTTTGATTGAGTGTTGGTCCGATACGCACTTCCTCCCACCGGGTCGGGGTATCCTTTGACGCACCCCGATCCCGTTTCACCAGCCCTATTGTGCGGGCCGGAACGCCTGCCCGATACAGGCAGGTGCATTCAGTCTGATCTTTGCGCGATCACTGGAAATGATCACCAGCACAATCACGGTCGCAAGATATGGCAGCATCGACATGAATTGCGACGGCACATGCACGCCTGCACTTTGCGCATGAAGCTGCAATACCGAAATAAGCCCGAACATATAGGCCCCCGCCAACAAACGCCCCGGACGCCAGGTTGCAAACACGACAAGCGCCAACGCGATCCAGCCGCGCCCGGCTGTCATGTTTTCGGCCCACATCGGCGTATATGACAGTGACAGATACGCCCCGGCAAGCCCCGCCATTGCCCCACCAAACATGGTCGCCATATAGCGGATTTTGATCACGGAATAACCAATGGCATGCGCGGAATGATGCGAATCACCAACCGCCTTGAGGATCAGCCCCCCACGCGTACGCGACAGGAAGAACCCAACCGCAATCACCATCACAATCGACAGATAAACCAGAAAATCCTGACCAAACAGGATTTCGCCAACCAGCGGAATATCGGTTAGAACCGGGATATGCAACCCCGGGAGCGGTTCGATCGCAAAGCCGACAAAGCCGGAACCAACAAGGGCTGAAAAACCCACCCCGAAAATGGTCAGCGCCAGACCCGTTGCGACCTGATTGGCCATCAGGGTCAGGGTCAGAAAGGCGAAGATCAGCGACATCAGCATCCCGGCAATGATCGCCGCCAGAATGCCCAGAATGGCAGAGCCGCTTGATGCGGTGACCGCAAACCCGGAAATCGCACCGACCAGCATCATGCCTTCGACACCAAGGTTAAGCACCCCGGATTTTTCGGTAATCAGTTCGCCGGTCGATGCCAGCAGAAGCGGGGTCGATGCCGTAATCACGGTCAGGATCAGTGGAATGAGCCAATCCATTATGCGGCCTCCCCTTTGGCTGCCGGGGTTCCGAAACGAACCCGGTACTTGGTCAAAACATCACAGGCCAGCAGGAAGAACAGCAAAATCCCCTGAAACAGGCCGGTCACCGCATTTGGCAGCCCCAGCGTAATCTGGGCCAATTCCCCGCCCAGATAGGTCAGCGCCATAATCAGCCCGCCAAACAGGACACCCAGCGGATGCAACCGCCCAAGGAAGGCAACGATAATTGCCGTAAACCCGTAACCGGGAGATATGGCGGGCTGCAACTGACCAATCGGCCCGGCGACCTCGAACAAACCGGCAAGACCGGAAAGTGCGCCGCCCAGCAACAGGGTAAACCAGACCATGCGCTTCTGACGGAAACCGACATGGCGGGCAGCCTGTGGGGCCTTGCCCACCACGCGCAGCTGGAACCCGATTACGGATTTTGACAGTAAAATCCAACCGGCAATCACCACCAGCACCGCAAAGGCGGTTCCAAGGTGAACGCGCGTGCCGTCATAAATCACCGGCAGCAGACCTGCATCCGGGAACGGACGGGATTCAGGGAAGTTGAATCCTTCGGGGTTACGCCACGGACCATGCACAAGGAAGCTTAGAAACAGCGTTGCGACATAGGTCAGCATCAGGCTGGTCAGGATTTCGTTGGCATTAAATCGGGTGCGCAAAAGCGCCGGTATCGCCCCCCAGAACGCCCCGCCGATTGCCCCAAGAACAAACATTGCGGGCAGGAGGAACATGCTTTCACTGTCATAAAAATAAAGCGCAAGACCACCGCCGAATATGGCGCCCATGGTCAATTGCCCCTCGGCACCGATGTTCCAGACATTGGCGCGGAACCCCATCGACAGCCCGATTGCGATGATCACAAGCGGGGTTGCCTTCACAAACAGTTCAGAAATGCCATAGCTGTTGTTGATCGGCAGGATGAAAAATGTGTAAAGCGCATCAAACGGGTTCTTGCCCATAAAGGAAAAGATGATCCCGCCGACTATCAGCGTCATGAGAATTGCCAGAACCGGCGACAGATAGACCATCGCCTGACTATGCTGGCGACGGGGTTCAAGCCTGACCAACGCGATCTCCTTCGATAAGCTCTTTCGTCTTCAGGGTTACGTCGCCGTCCAGATCGTGAAGTCCCCCCATCAACAAACCGATTTCCTCGACACTGACGTCGGCCATCGCCCGCGGGGCGGACATCTTGCCTTCGGCCATCACCACCACCTGATCACAGATGGCGAAAATTTCGTCCAGATCCTGCGAAATCACCAGAACCGCCGTGCCCTTCGCCGCCAGATCAAGCAATGCCTGATGGATGGCACTTGCCGCACCGGCATCCACACCCCAGGTCGGTTGGGAAATCACCAGCACGCCTGGATCCTGAAGGATTTCACGCCCGACGATAAACTTCTGAAGGTTCCCCCCCGACAGGCTTCCAGCCTCGGCAGAGGCACCGGTGGTGCGTACATCAAACGTCTTGATGATCTTGTCGGCAAATGTACGGGTTGGGACTTCGCGGATCAAACCACGTGCAGACAGCGCCATGCGCCGGAACGCGGTCAAAAACCCGTTTTCCGCAAGATTCATGTCAGGGACCGCTCCATGCCCGTTGCGTTCCTCGGGCACAAAAGCCGCGCCAAGCCGACGACGGCGGCGCGGACCAAAATGTGCAACCGGATTGCCATCAATCTTGATGCAGTCCGGCGCGACGATAATCTCGGTTTCGCCAGCCAGTGCCTGAAACAGCTCGTTCTGGCCATTTCCGGCAACACCGGCAACGCCCATGATTTCGCCGCCCCGCACCTTAAGGCCAATCCCCTTAAGGTCTGTGCCAAACTGTTCGTCGCTGATCAGTGAGAGATCGGAAATATCAAGACGCACATCACCGAATTTGCGGGTACCGCTACGATCGGGTGCTGTCAGTTTCTGGCCAATCATCATTTCGGCCATGGATTTCGCCGTTTCCTCGCGCGGGTCACAGCCGCCGACAACCTTGCCACCGCGCAATACCGTCGCCTTCTGACACAGTGCTTTGACCTCGTGCAGTTTGTGGCTGATGTACAGGATCGCGCAACCTTCATCGGCAAGACGGCGCAATGTTTCAAACAGCTTTTCGACTTCCTGTGGGGTTAAAACCGATGTGGGCTCGTCTAGGATAAGCAGTTTGGGATTTTGCAGAAGACATCTGACGATTTCGATCCGCTGCCGTTCGCCAACCGAAAGTGTGTAAACATGGCGATCAGGATCAAGCGGCAGGCCATAGGTCTTTTCGACCTCGATCACCTGCTGACGCAGGGCGGCCATATCGCGCACGTCATTCATCGCCAGTGCGATGTTTTCCAGAACCGTCATGGTTTCGAACAGCGAGAAATGCTGGAACACCAGACCAACACCCATTTCGCGCGCGTCATGCGGGCTATGGATCGTGACTGGCTTGCCCTCCCACAGCAATTCGCCCAGATCTGCCTGCAGCACACCATAGATGATTTTTACAAGCGTACTTTTACCCGCACCATTTTCCCCCAGAAGGGCATGGATTTCACCAGGTTCGATACGGAAACTGATATCGTCATTTGCCAGACAGCCCGGAAAGGCCTTGGTCACACCGCGCACTTCAAGCTGCGCTGGTTTTGACCCGCCTGTCATAGCCAAGCCTGTATCTGATCCGGTATTCCCGGTCGTCGACGTCACTGCTGCCACCCCTAAATTGCGATCCGATCACGCACACCGAAGGTATTACCCGTTCACGGTTTGCTAATCAAACGGTCTCAATACGCGATTTTATCTTCTTTGGCATCCCAGGCCGCAAAGACATCACGCGCTTCCCCTAAATCCAGATGTTCGCACGGCAGGCTCCGATCCCGGATCGGTTTTGCCACTTCATCATACAGGAATTGATCGTCAAAGCCGATTGCCGCGGCATCTTCGCGGGAATTGGCATAATAGATTCGATCAAGACGGGCCCAATAGATCGCCGCAAGGCACATCGGGCAGGGCTCGCAACTGGTGTAAATTTCGCATCCGGCAAGATTAAAGGTACCAAGCTTTTCGCAGGCCGCGCGGATGGCGCTGACCTCGGCATGGGCGGTCGGATCGTTGCTGGATGTTACCTTGTTCCAGCCTTCGGACATGACTTCGCCGTCCTTGACAATGATTGCCCCGAACGGACCGCCACAGCCTTCTTCCATTTTCGTCCGCGACAAATTCACGGCATGGAGCATGTGTTTATGCTTGGCATCACACACAGCCAAATCTCCCTATATGAACTCCTGATCCGGTAAACGGATCCTCCTGATCAGGCCGCTATTGGCGCGGCCCTTTATCATTTATATGCCTTGCAATGAAGGCCTTATCATCCGGCAAGGCCATCTTGTGCGACCCTGTTCACCGGATATTGCGCCAGACGTGCTTCACGCACGGACAGCAATTGCACCGCGACCGATGCCGCAATGATTGCCGGCTGTTTGCCGCTAATGCCCTGAATTCCAATCGGGCATGTCAAACGACCGATTTCCGCATCCCCCAACTCGCGATCTTTTAATCGCCGGACAAAGCGCGCACGTTTGGTCTGACTTCCGATCATGCCGACAAAACCAAGATCATTCCGCATCAAAGCCGCCCGACAGATATCAAAGTCCTGCGCGTGGCTGTGCGTCAGGATCAGCGCGAAGGCACCAAGCGGCATGTCGCCCACCTCGTCCTGTGGCCTATCGCTTTGATGCAGATGCAGTTTTGCTGTTTCTGGCAGGGTCAGGTATTCATCACGCGAATCGATCAGATGAAGATCGAATGGCAAGGGTGCCAGTGCCTGAACAATCGCCTGCCCGACGTGCCCGGCACCAAACAGCCAAAGCGGTGTTGCACCGTCGTCAAGCCGCAGGCAAAGTTTCCGTTCTTCGCCCGCTCCCGACAAACCGCCGCGCACACCTGTAAAAAGACGATCCAGTGCTTCGGCATCCGCAGCACTGGCAGTTTCAAGATGTCGGCTTTCGCCCATCGGCAACAATACCCAGTCACCATGACCAGTACCGACGCGGTTTTGTGTGCTGCTTATTGCGGTGGCCAGCTGATGCTTTTGCATCGGGTTCAGCCGGTGAAATGTAATATCGACAGCGCCCCCGCAACATTGCCCAAGCCCCGGCCCCAAGGGGAAAGGAACCAGTTCCGCAATGATATCGCCCTGCGATGCAAGAGCTTGACGGGCACGCAATGTGACCTGATGTTCCAGATTGCCGCCGCCAATCGTTCCGGCAATGGCATTTTCGCTGACCAGCATAAACGCCCCAGCCTCCCGCGGGGTGGACCCGCGAATGGCCGCCACACTGATTAGCATCACCGGATCAGGGGACTGCAACACAGCAATATGGGCGTCATGGGACAGGCGCATGATGCTATTCCCCCGCCGCCGGAACCGCATCATGACTTTGGGCGATCATGCCCTTTGCCACATTTGCGACCGCATTCAGGACGGCTTCGGGGGTTGCCGGCGCATCGAGCATCGGGATCACCTTGTAATTCCCGACCGATGCAATCGCATCAGCAATTGCACGATGCACTGAAATCGCCAGCATCAGGGGCGGCTCACCAACTGCCTTGGATCTGTGAATGGTTTTTTCAACATTTCTTCCGGATGACCATAACTCAAGCCGGAAATCATCCGGACGATCCGAACATGCGGGAATTTTATAGGTGGACGGCGCATGCGTGCGCAAACGCCCTGCATCATCCCACCACAATTCCTCGGATGTCAGCCATCCCATGCCTTGAATAAAGCCGCCTTCGATCTGACCACGGTCAATCGCCGGGTTCAGCGACCGGCCGACATCGTGGCTGATGTCAACGCGGGTCACCTTGTATTCACCGGTCAGGGTATCGATCATCACCTCGGAACAGGCCATGCCATAGGCGAAGTAATAGAACGGCCGACCCGATGCGGTTTCACGGTCATAATGGATTTTCGGTGTTGCGTAATAGCCCGTAGCCGAAAGCGAAACACGCGCCAGATAAGCCTGTTTGACCAGATCGGCAAATTCCAGTTCGGTCACATCACCAACAATCACCCGGTCCGGAACAAACCGGACGGCAGCCTCGGCAACACCGTATTTCTCAGCCGCAAACGCAATCAGGCGGGATTTAATAGTTATCGCGGCGTCGCGCGCGGCCATGCCGTTCATATCCGCGCCGCTTGAGGCTGCGGTTGCCGATGTGTTGGGAACCTTGCCAGTATTGGTTGCCGTGATCTTGATCCGGTCGAGATCAATCTGGAATTCCTCGGCCACGACCTGGGCGACCTTGATAAACAGACCCTGCCCCATTTCCGTCCCCCCATGGTTCAGATGCACCGATCCGTCCTGATAAATATGGACCAGCGCACCGGCCTGATTAAGGAAGGTCGTGGTAAAGGAAATGCCGAACTTGACCGGCGTGATTGAAATGCCGCGCTTGATCACCGGGCTTTGCGCATTGAACGCGTCGATTTCTTTGCGGCGCTTGCGATAATCGCAAGATGCCAGAATGTCATCGGTCAGTTCCGAAAGGACGTTATCCTCGACCGTCATGTGATAGGGCGTCGTGTTGCGGTCGGTTGTCCCGTAATAGTTGGCGATCCGCACATCAAGCGGATCGCGGCCAATCATCATGGCGATTTCATCGATGATCCGTTCAATCGCAACCATGCCCTGCGGCCCGCCAAAGCCTCGAAACGCGGTATTGGACACCAGATTGGTTTTGCAGCGATAGGACCGGATTTCGACATCGCCAAGGAAATAGGCATTGTCGGTATGGAACATCGCGCGATCACAGATCGCGGCCGACAGATCAGCCGAGAAACCGCAATTGGCAGCATATTGAATATCCAACCCGCAAATCCGGCCATCATCATCAAAGCCGACATCATATTCGACGATAAAGTCATGGCGTTTGCCGGTCATGACCATGTCATCATCGCGGTCCAAACGCATTTTCGCCGGGCGACCGGTTTTAACCGCAACAATCGCCGCCAGTGCCGCCCATTGTGATGCCTGCGTTTCCTTGCCACCGAAACCACCGCCCATACGGCGCACTTCGACGGTTACCGCATTGGCGGGACGACCAAGGACATTGGCGATATTGTGCTGAACCTCGGACGGATGCTGGGTCGAGCAATGCAAAAGCACATCACCGTCTTCCTGCGGAATGGCAAAGGTGATCTGACCTTCGAGATAGAAATGGTCCTGCCCGCCGATTTCCATCACCCCGGACCGACGATGTTTGGCACGTGCCAGTGCCGATTTGGCGTCACCCTGCGCAATAACATGGGGTGGTGCAACGAATTGCTGTTTTTCCAGTGCTTCCTTGACGCTCAGGATCGCGGGCAGTTCTTCATATTCGATCTCGGCCAGCCTGACAGCATTGCGTGCCTGTTCGCGGGTTTCAGCGGCAACACAGAAAACCGGCTGACCGTAAAACTGAACAATCCCGTCGGGCAGAACCGGATCATCATGGGTATGGGCGGGCGACACGTCATTGACACCCGGCACATCATCAGCGGTCAGAACACAAACCACACCGGGGGCGGATCGCACCTTTGACAGATCCATCTTCGTGATCCTGCCATGTGCGATTGTCGCCGCACCGGGGGCCAGATGAAGAGTGCCGAACGGTTCAAGAATATCGTCAACATAAACCGCTTCGCCCGCGACATGCTTCGGACCGCTGTCATGCTTGCTGGCGGAGCGAACCCCACCCGAAAGCCCCGGTGTCGGCGCTAGAAGCTCACCCGGGTCCTTGGTATCGATGGCTTTGGATGCGTTGTCAGACATGGGCGGCCTCCCTGCCAACCAGACGGGTGGCAATTTCAGGTGCCGTTGTTTCGATAAACAGTTTGGTCAGAAGGTTCTGCGCGACCAGCATGCGGTATTCTTTTGATGCCCGCATATCAGACATCGGTGCAAAATCCCTGGTCAGGGCCAGTTGCGCAGCGTTCAGACTGGCCTCGTTCCAATCCTTACCAATCAGGGCCGCCTCGCACTTTTTGGCCCGCATCGGTGTTCCAGCCATGCCGCCAAATGCCGCTCGGAACTCGACCACCTTGCCGCTGTCAACCCAAATGGCAAAGGCCGCAAGAACCGCCGTAATATCCTGATCAAACCGCTTGGAAATCTTGTAGGCCTTGAACTGCACCCCAGCGTCCGGTTTCGGAACAATGATGCTTTCAACGAACTCGCCCTTAGCCCGGTCCTGCTTGCCATAGGTGATAAAGAAATCTTCAAGGGCAACTTCGCGACGGATATCGCCCATGCGCAAAACAATCCGCGCGCCCAGCGCAATCAGGGCAGGCGGTGTATCGCCAATCGGCGATCCATTGGCGATATTGCCACCAACCGTCCCCGCATTGCGGATTTGCCGTGACCCGATCCGGCGGACCAGCTCCCCGACATCACCGGCAATCATGCCAAGCGCAGCATGAGCATCGCTATAAGTCACACCGGCACCGATGGTCAGAGCACCGTCCTTTTCGCGGACCGATTTAAGATCGGCGACATCCCCGATATAAATGATCGGATCAATCCGCTTGAGCATCTTGGTCACCCAAAGCCCGACATCCGTTCCGCCCGCCAGCACCGTCGCATCGGGATGGGCCACCAAAAGTGCGGCCAGTTCATCGCTGCTGCGCGGGGCGAAGTAACGACCCACCGGCATTTCGAGTGCCAGCATGCCTGCACCCTCGATCATAGCGGTCAATCGGGTCGCGATATCGGAACGGCGTTTTTGTTCGACCGGATCGGTTGCGCTTATGCCACCAGCCTTGCGAGCGGCCTCGATGATCGGCCCGTAACCGGTGCAACGGCAAAGGTTCCCGGCAAGGGCGTCATTGATGGCCCCCCGGTCATCCTCGCCCCCATCCAGCCAAAGCTGATAGAGGCTCATGACAAAACCCGGCGTACAGAAACCGCATTGCGAACCGTGGGTTTCTACCATGGCCTGCTGCACCGGATGAAGGCTGCCATCATCGGATTTAAGATGTTCCACAGTCAGAAGCTGCTTGCCATCAAGGGTCGGCATAAACTGGATACAGGCATTGACCGTCCGGTAACGCATGCTGCCCATTCCATCCGGTTCGCCCAGAATAACCGTGCAGGCACCGCAATCGCCCTCGGCACAGCCTTCCTTGGTTCCGGTCTTGCGCTCGTTTAAGCGCAGCCAGTTCAGAACCGTCATTTGCGGATCGATATCACGCAGGCTGCGTTCTTCGTTTCCGAACAGAAACCGGATATCATCGCGCTTATCAAGGGCCGGTTTGGTCATGATGGCCTCAGCTACCGCGATAGGTGGAATAGCCAAACGGCGAAAGCAGCAGCGGCACATGATAATGCGCCTGCGCATCTGAAATACCGAACCGGATTACAACCTGATCAAGAAATTTCGGTTCCGGCAGATCAAGACCGATGGCATCGAAATACGCACCGGCATGAAAGACAAGCTGATACTCGCCCGGCTTGAACGAGGCACCATCAAGCATTGGCGCATCGGTTCGCCCGTCGGCATTGGTTACAGCTTCGGCGACCAGATCATCATGGCCGTCACCAAAACGGTGCAGCTCGATCCGGATGCCGCCCGCCGGGCAACCTTTTGCCGTATCTAGAACATGGGTAGTCAGTCGTCCCATGCCGGGCCTCCTATTTTCTCTCTCATGCGGTGGTCGGTCGCTTCTTCCCTGGTCGGCTTATCTGATTGATCGTTTTATGCCGAACGAACTTATAGCGTTTCAAAAAGGTCGCATTAGGACACGGATCGTGGAAAGAGGTGATAAAGTGAAACTATATCAATAATTCTTTGAAAAACGATTGCCACAGCTTCGTGCAGAATACTATCAAAGCCGGATAAAAAGCTTTTAAAAGCCAACAAAAAACCGGCCAAAGCGATTTCCCGTCCAGGAACATTATCAAAGTCATATTGATAGTGCGGCATGATCATCCATCAATCAGCGCGCAGGAGTTCTTCCTTGCTGCGCTGCGACCTATGGTTAATGCTACACCAAACAGCCCGCATGACAAAGCCGGGCGTTGCGATATCAGGAGAGGCCAAAGATGACCCAACAAAATTATGCACGCGACCTGATTGGTTATGGCCCCAATCCGCCAAAGGCCAACTGGCCGGGCAAGGCCCGTGTTGCGGTCCAATTCGTGCTGAATTACGAAGAAGGCGGTGAAAACTGCGTCCTGCACGGGGATCGCGCGTCCGAGGCATTTCTGTCGGAAATCATCGGTGCCGACATGCGCGAAGGCGTTCGCCATATGAGCATGGAGTCGATTTACGAATATGGTTCGCGCGTCGGTGTCTGGCGCATCCTGAACCTGTTCCGCGAACGGCAAATTCCGATCACCATCTTTGCCGTTGCCATGGCACTGGCCCGTCACCCGAAGGTTGGCGAAGTCGCGATGCGCGATGGTCATGAAATCTGCTCGCACGGCTATCGCTGGATCGATTATCAATACTTCCCGGAAGAACTTGAACGCGAACATCTTCACAAGGCCATCGACATCATCAGGGATGTGACCGGGGAGCGCCCGCTTGGCTGGTATACCGGGCGTACAAGCCCGAACACCCGGCGGCTTGTCGCCGAAGAAGGCGGCTTCCTATATGACGCCGATGATTACAGCGACGAACTGCCTTTCTGGTCAACTCAGACAGACACACCGCATCTGATCGTTCCCTATACGCTTGACGTCAACGACATGCGCTTTGCCGCCATACAGGGCTTCAATTCCGGCGAACAGTATTTCCAGTATCTGAAAGACAGCTTCGACACGCTTTACGAAGAAGGTGCCGAAACGCCGCGGATGCTATCGGTTGGTTTACATTGCCGTCTTGTCGGCCGGCCGGGGCGGTTTGCAGCCCTGAAACGCTTTGTCGATTATGTGCGCGGTCATGATGATGTCTGGTTTGCACGTCGCGTCGATATTGCGCGTCACTGGCGTGAACATCATCCGTTTACCGAAAACAAATAAGCATCAAGAAAAACAAGAACTGAAATGGCCGTTATGACCAAACCTGAAAAATCATTGTTCGAAACCCGACCACCCAGCACATTGGCACAAAGTGCCTTTGTCTCGCTGTATGGCGGGGTTTACGAACATTCCCCCTGGATCGCAAAGCAGCTTTATGATCGCGGCATCACGTCTGCCCTTGATACCCCCGATGCACTCGCCGACGCCATGGCAGCCGTGGTAAATGGCGCGGTTGACGATGACAAACTGACACTGCTTCGCGCCCACCCTGATCTTGCAGGCAAGCTTGCCTTGGCGGAACTGACGCATTCCTCGCAGAATGAACAAACCGGTGCCGGACTTGATCAATGCACGCCAGACGAACTTGCCCGTTTTACGCAATTGAATGACGACTATAAGAAGAAGTTCGGTTTCCCGTTCATTTTTGCTGTCAAAGGGTTCCATCGGACCGACATCCTGAACGCATTCGAACGCCGCGTTAAAAACGATGTTGAAACCGAATTTAACGAGGCCATCCATCAGGTACATCGTATCGCCAAGCTGCGCCTCGAAGCCCTTTGATCGCCAATGACCGACCTGAACAAAATAACCAATAATCAGGATTTAAAAGCCATGAGCCACCACACAAACCATGATGCCCCGGAATTTACCCGGCGTTTTGTCAATCTGGCAGATGAACGTCTGGGCGCAGAGGCAATCTTTGCAACCGATGATTTCTTTGCCGACAAGCAACGCATGCTGCAAACCACCGATGCCATTTTCTATCCGGACAAATACGATGACAATGGCAAGTGGATGGATGGCTGGGAAAGCCGCCGGAAACGTGTGGAAGGTCATGACTACTGTGTGGTGCGGCTGGCAACATCGGGCCGGATTTATGGTGTCGATATTGATACCAGCCACTTCACCGGCAACTTCCCGCCCGCCGCATCGCTTGAGGCATGCTATTGCCCGGATGGCGATCCCGCAGATGATGCGACCTGGACCGAAATCGTCGCCCCGATCGGGCTACGTGCCGGTGTTGGTGCAGAAGCCCACCATTATGCCGAAGTCACGGCAGAGGGCGTTTTCACCCATGTGCGCCTGCATATCTATCCCGATGGCGGTATTGCCCGCCTACGCGTTTATGGACGCCCGGATCGCGACTGGTCAAAAATGGCAAGCAGTGCCGATCAGGTTGATCTGGCAGCCATGATTAATGGTGGTGTGGTCCTGACATGGTCGGATGCCCATTATGGCAACCCGAATGCCATTCTGGTCCCGGGCAGAGGCATCAATATGGGTGATGGCTGGGAAACCCGGCGTCGTCGGGAACCCGGTAACGAATGGCTGATTGTTGAACTCGGCCATCCTGGCGAGATTGAAAAAATCATCGTCGATACCTGCCATTTCAAGGGTAACTATCCCGACCGGGTTTCCATTCAGGCCGCTTATGTCGATGGTGAAAAGGACAAGTCGCTGCGCGCACGATCCATGTTCTGGCAAACCATTTTGCCCGAACAGAAAATGCAGGCCGATCATATCCACGAATTTGATGCGTCAGTGATCGCAAAGCTTGGCCCGGTATCGCATTTGCGCGTCAATTCCATTCCCGATGGCGGGATCAGCCGCCTACGCATTCTTGGTAAACCGGCAAAGCGATAAGAACGATGAAACTGAAAGTCGAACCGCTAACACCGGCGTCCTTTGCCCCATTTGGCGAGGTGATATCCACCGCCACAGCTCGGGACGAATACAAGATCAATCTGGGCACAACGACGCGGTTTCACGATATATCGCGCGTTGATGTCGGGGATGAAGGTGGTGCACCAATCATCAGCATTTTTCGTGGTACACCGCGCCCGATGCCGATTGAAATCAAAATGATGGAACGCCACCCGCTGGGCTCGCAGGCCTTTATGCCACTAAGCGGTCAGAAGTTCCTGATCGTTGTGGCAGACGGTTCAGACACCCCCGTCCCCGAAAATCTGCGTGCCTTTATCTCGGATGGATCGCAGGGTGTGACCTATGCCAAGAATGTCTGGCACCACCCGCTTCTGGTGCTTGAACCAGAAAGCGACTTTCTGATCGTGGATCGCAGCGGGCCGGGCAACAACCTGAATGAGGTTGATCTGCCGATGGTCAATGGCACCACCGTCACACTTGACTGGCCGCAGACCTGATATCGCATCACCAAGACATCGCACCCTGATCGATTTCGATCAGGGTCGGTTTGCCAAACGCAGATTTGCAAGATATCGGTGCAGTTCGCTGGCATCGCCGACGACATCCTCGGCACCGGCTTGCATCAACATTTCGGCATCTTGCGGATTGCGATGGCCGCCACCAAGAAATCCGACGGATCGCATCCCGGCCGCCCCGGCGGCAATAATCCCAGCGGGGCTGTCTTCGATCACAAGACAGTTTTCCGGTTTGACACCGCATTCGCGCGCCGCATGCAGGAAGATATCCGGGTCAGGTTTGCCATTTTCCACTTCCTCGACCGAGAAAATCCGCGCCCCGAAGAAATCAAGCAGCCCCGTAATCCCAAGACACATATCAAGTCGCGCCAAATCGCTGCCTGATGCGACACAAACCGGCACGCTCAACGATTTCAACAAGGTGTCGATACCGCTAATTGCCCGAAGATCGGTTTCAAAAAGATGTGCGAGCAAATCTTCACATTCTTTCTGATACTGCGCGGCGTCAATCGCGGTTGCATGTTCATCATTCAGGCTGTCGACCATCCCGGCATAGGACACACCGCCAAAACGGCGCGCCAGATCATCCGATGAGACTTCAATGCCATAGCCTGCAAGTATCTGAACATCGACGGCAAACGACAGCACTTCGCTATCGATCAGCACCCCATCGCAATCAAAGATGACAAGATTGATCATTGTGTTGCCGCGCCGCCACCCAGATCAAGGGCAAGCAACCGTTTCTGGATTTCCTGTGACAGCACCGCACTTGGCTGCGCCTCAAGCGCGCGCTGATAAGCCGCGCGTGCCATTTCGGTTTTGCCCATCGCAAGGGCATTGTCGGCAAAATGCGCAAGATGTTCAGCCGTCGGCATGGCCTTGTTTACAGCCACAAATATCTCTTCTGCTTCCTGATATTTGCCCTGCTTATAAAGCACCAGCCCGTAGGTATCGAGCGCACCGGGATCATCGGGTGCAACCTGCAAGGCACGCTTGATCAGACGTTCTGCTTCACCCAAATTTTCCCCGCGAACCGCATAATGGAAGGCAAGCCAGTTCGCCGCACCGGCATTCCCCGCATTCGATGCCTGCGTTGCTTCTGCCAGCATGGTGTTGCGATAGGTTTCCATCACCGCCTTGATGCTATCGCTGTCAAGACCATCAACCCATGTCAGACCAACACGGACCGCCTTGCATCCCTTTCCACCTTTTTCCTGACAAAGAGCAACAGACTCCTCAACAGCGCCCAGCACGGTGGCACTCGGTCCAGCGGCATATTCAACCCCGGCCTCGTCACGCGACAATGCCTTGAAATCAATCATCGCCCGGTATCGTTCGTCAACCGGCTTTTCCGCCGGGCTTGCGAACATATCCTGGGGTTCCCATTTCGCAGAGGTATCGCCGCAGGCCGCCAGCGTTAGAAGGGCGAGGCCCGCAATGAGATGATGTGTCCGGATCAACAAAGCAGTCATTCCCTGATGCTGTTTCATGTGATGACAAAGCATAGCCTGTCCCGATTAGGCAGGCGTTAACGATACTGGCCCCACGGCACCCCACCGATCAAAAGATCGGAATAACGGGGCGAAACCGCTTTGAAATTACCATCGGCAAGATCACGTAACATTGCAGCATGGTCGATTTCGTTCTGGCCATGGAAGAAACTGGTCACAATCTGCCAATCATCATCCGCGACCTCATAACGATAGATATCAACATAATCACGCGTCGTGAAAAAGGCTGCTTCTTCCATTCCATCGCCGTCAAGATCGACCAGCAACAATGCGCACTGGTCCGGGGTTCCTGTGCCTGAACCTTCCTTGCGGCAAAAGCGGCGATCATATTCAAGCTGTGCTTCAAGCAATCTGGTTACGGCTTCCCCAGGCAAGCGATATTCCACAGGATAAACCGGAATACTGTCAATTTCGACCATCACCCGTCCGGTATCAGGATCGAAATAGCTGCGCAATTCGGCAAGTGGCGGCACCATATCGGGCTTTGCGGCATCAAGTTCGGCAAGTGCTTCTTCACCCGGCATTCCAAGATTTCGGGCAATGAAAGCAAGATCAGCCATATCCCAGTCTGCCATCGACAAAAGACGGCTTTGCTGATTGCGCGCCGAAATGCTGACCGGGTCAAGCAACGGCAGATGTATGATAAAGGCCGTCAGGGTCCCGCAAATGGCAATATGACCAAAAGCCCGGCGCAACGATACCGGGGTTGACTGGCGACGGCCAAATGCCACCACCGAAAGCCATATCGTCGCCATCAAGACAAATACCGCCGCCCAGATCGCATAAATCCGCGATGGGGTCAGTCCATATTCACGCACCCGGATATAAATCGTTGCCATCGCAATCAGGGCAAAGATCGGTGCCATCCACAATGTAAAGCGAAAGACACGATCACCGATCCGGCCAAACAAGGTTACACCTTCGCCTGCCTGCACCGCCCCAAACAGTAGGTAACTTAACCCTGCTGCAGCGGCCATCACGGTCCACCAGACACCAAATTCCTGATCCAGCAGAACTTCCCAGCCACCCAATGCCGCCGCAATCAGAAACAGGAAAAGCCCCAGAGCCTGAATCGGATAAAGAATGCGGAACATTCCGCCAATCACCTGGCGAACCGGGATCAGAAGCCCTGATTTTTCACGGGCAATCAGGATACCTGTGGCAAAGGCCGCGCCCGAAAGGGGCATCGCAACATACGCCTCACTGATCAGGTCCCAAATCTGGTCGATACCCACCAGCATAAACAACGAAGACAAGGCATAAAGAACGGGCCAGACGACACCAACCCCGACCAAACCAAATGCCAATGCCAGCTTGATTGACCAGATTTCGGGCACCAGTGCCGCCCGATCCGGATAGTTTGGTAAAACAGTCGTCTGCAACGGCCCCCATATCCGCCATATGGCGACAGCACCCCCGACCCAAAACGCCTGACAGGCGAGCAAACCGAAAATAGCAGCATCATCGGTATGGTCGAACCCGACCAGATGCTGAAGTGCCAGCACCTGAAGGGCTGCGAGGGTTGGTAGAACAAAACTCACCGCAAGATCATCACGCAGACGACGCACGCCAATGGCAAACCAGCTGCAATAGGCCAGTGCGGCAATAAAGGTCATCAGACTCGCCAGAAGATAGTCATCCTCCCAGCGATAATCGATCAGATACCAGAATGCGAAGCCATATGCCGCGCCGCTAAGGGGGAACAGCCAATGCGCTTTTTTCATCGGTTTGCCTTTGCTCGTGCCCGATTATCCGGGTCAGGTTGTCTTCATGAAAGGTATTAAAACAGAAAAAGCCGCCGGGATCATCCGATCTCCGGCGGCTTTAACTTTTTGTCTTAAAAAGACTTTTTTATGGTCTAAGCCGATCAGGCGCGGCGTTCTGCGATCATCTTTTTGATTTCGGTGATCGCCAATGCCGGGTTCAGGCCTTTCGGGCAAGTATTGGTGCAGTTCATGATCGTGTGGCAACGATACAGGCGGAACGGATCTTCGAGCGCGTCGAGACGTTCACCGGTATATTCATCACGCGAGTCAGCCAGCCAACGATAAGCCTGCAACAGAACAGCCGGGCCGAGATAACGGTCGGAGTTCCACCAGTAAGACGGGCACGCGGTCGAGCAGGAGAAGCACAGGATGCATTCCCACAGACCGTCAAGCTTCGCGCGTTCTTCACGAGACTGCAGACGTTCACCATCGGGCGGAGTCGGGCTATCGGCCTTCAGCCACGGCTCGATTGAGGCGAGCTGTGCATAAGGCTGCGACAGATCGGGCACCAGATCCTTGACCACCGGCATATGCGGCAGCGGATAGATTTTGACCTCGTCCTTGATGTCCTCGATCGGTTTCAGACACGCAAGCGTGTTGCGACCGTCGATATTCATCGCGCACGAACCGCAAATGCCTTCGCGGCAAGAACGACGGAATGTCAGGGTCGCGTCGATCTCGTTCTTGATCTTGATCAGCGCATCAAGAACCATCGGACCGCACTTATCAAGGTCAATATCGTAAGTGTCGGTACGCGGGTTATCACCGCTGTCAGGATCGTAACGATAGATCTTGAAGCTGCGGGTGTTTTTCGCGTCAGCCGGTGCAGAGAACGACTTGCCCTCTTTAACGACCGAATTGGCGGGAAGATTGAATTCTACCATCTCTCAAATCCTCTCTTGCCGCGCCTTAATAGACGCGCTCTTTCGGCTCGATATACGACACTTCATCGGTAAGGGTGAAGTTGTTGACCGGACGATAGGTCAGATCAACGCCATACCCTTTGTCCCAATCGACAGTCGCAATCGTGTGCTTCATCCAGACTTCGTCATCACGCTTCGGATAATCCTCGTGGGCATGTGCCCCGCGTGATTCGTGACGGGCCTCGGCGGAATTCATGGTTGCAGCAGCGCAGACCATGAGGTTTTCGAGTTCCATCGTTTCGACGAGATCGGAGTTCCAGATCAGCGAACGATCCGACACGGCAACATCAGGAAGCGTTGCTGCGGTCGCGGAAAGCTTGTCGACACCTTCCTTGAGAATCTCGGCAGTACGGAACACGCCGCAATTGCCCTGCATGACGCGCTGCATTTCCAGACGGATTTCGGCGGTCGGACGAGAACCCTTTGCCCAACGCAGACGGTCGAAACGTGCAATAGCCTCGTCGCCATCGGTGGTTTTGAGTTCCTTGTAGGATGCCTTGGCATCCACGACTTCGGCGGCGTGCAAGCCACATGCACGACCAAAAACAACAAGGTCGAGCAACGAGTTGGTGCCAAGACGGTTTGCACCGTGGACCGACACGCAGGCCGCTTCGCCGGCCGCCATCAGACCCGGAACGATTGCGTTCGGGTTGTCGGCGGTCGGACGCAGAACTTCGCCCTTATAGTTGGTCGGAATGCCGCCCATGTTGTAATGGACCGTCGGCAGGACCGGGATCGGTTCCTTGGTCGCATCAACACCGGCAAAGATTTTTGCGGTTTCGGTAATACCCGGCAGACGTTCCCACAGCACTTCCGAACCAAGATGTTCAAGGTGCAGGTGGATGTATTCACCGTGTTCGCCAACACCGCGACCATCACGGATTTCCTGTGCCATACCGCGCGAAACGACGTCACGTGATGCAAGGTCCTTAACGGTCGGTGCGTAACGTTCCATGAAACGTTCGCCTTCGGAGTTGGTAAGATAACCGCCCTCGCCACGCGCACCTTCGGTGATCAGGCAGCCAGAACCGTAAATGCCGGTCGGGTGGAACTGAACGAATTCCATGTCCTGAAGACCAAGGCCTGCACGTGCGACCATGCCATGACCGTCACCGGTGCAGGTATGGGCCGAGGTGCAGCTAAAGAATGCGCGACCATAACCGCCCGACGCCAGAATGGTCATTTTGGCGTTGAAACGATGGATTTCACCGGTGTCAAGATCCCAGGCGACCAGACCTTTGCACGATCCGTCTTCACCCATGATCAGATCAAGAGCGATATATTCGACAAAGAATTCGGCTTTGTGTTTCAGGCACTGCTGATACAGGGTGTGCAGCATGGCATGACCGGTACGGTCAGCCGCAGCACAGGCACGTTCGACCGGCGCTTTACCGTGATCACGGGTATGACCACCGAACGGGCGCTGATAGATTTTACCATCTTCGGTCCGCGAGAACGGCATGCCGTAATGTTCAAGTTCATGAACAGCCGGAACAGCATTACGGCACATATATTCGATCGCGTCTTGGTCACCGAGCCAGTCGGAGCCCTTGACGGTGTCATACATATGCCACTGCCAGTGATCTTCGGACATGTTGCCAAGTGATGCACCAATGCCGCCCTGCGCCGCAACGGTGTGCGAGCGGGTCGGGAAGACCTTGGTGATACAGGCGGTTTTCAGTCCGGCTTCGACCGTACCAAGCGTCGCACGAAGACCGGCGCCGCCTGCGCCCATAACAACGACGTCGTAGTTATGGTCGATGATTTTATATGATTCGCTCATTGGTTCAGGCTCCGGCAAAAACGATACGCATGACCGACACGATGGCGGCAACCGACAGGAAGGCGGCCACAGCCTTGATCAGGAACAGCGATACGATTTCTGCTTTACGGTTGTGCACATAATCCTCGATCACGACCTGAAGGCCGTGCGTGAAGTGCACCGAAACACTGATGATCATCAGGATCATCATGGTTGAATGGAAATACGAACTCAGCCAATCACGGACTGCATCATAGTCGGCCGTATGGCCAGACAGGATCGATATGATGAACCAGATGCCGAGCGGAAGGTTTGCGACAGCGGTAACGCGCTGGGTCCACCAGTGCGACGAGCCACTTTTAGCAGAACCGAGGCCGCGAACACGGCCCAGATCGGATTGCATTTTCATGACAGGTTTGTCCCCTCTTGCCCGGCCTTAGGCCAGACCGATAATCCAGGTAAGAATGGTCAGCACGATTGCCGCGCCAAAGACGATCGGGTTGCCTTTTCTGGCGCCCTCATTCGTCAGGCCGCGACCGGTATCCCAGACAAGGTGCCGGACACCGTTGCAAGCATGGTAATAAAATGCCGCCGTCCAACCGAACAGCAGCAGCAGACCAAACCACGAGGTGAAAAATGCGTGATAGCCGTTAAAGGCGTCACGACCAGCGCCGGCACCAATCAGCCAGGACGCCAGAAATACGAAACCAATGGCAAGACCGACACCCATCGCACGGAACGAAATGGACATCTTGGCTGCCATCGGAAGCCGGTACACCTGCAAGTGCGGAGACAGCGGCCGATTGGCTTTGCTCATAGCGGATTTGCCTCTTCTCAAAGTAGCTGGCGGGAAAGCAGGGTTTATTTACCCATGCAACGGGATTGAGTCAATCTAGACACCTTTGAAATCCAAAGAAATCCGCGATCAAATTCCGTTTTCGCCTCGGTTAAACTACGTAGGTTGACCTCTCATATGCCGTTTGCGACCCGCGGGAAGGCCAAGGGTTTCCCCTTTACGCAGAAAACGGCGTAACGTGCTTTTAGCAATCGCACAATTAGACCTTATTACGCAAGACTACAGCTGCCAGATTATCTGGGAATTAAAACCGTATAATCAAAGTCCAGAAGAACGCCGGAGTCATATTTTCCTTCGGCGTCACGTAACGGAAAGTCAGATGCCTGACCATCCCGCACCGCAACTAGACGCAAACGAAGGGCCCCGACGTCACGCCGGCCGGGAATTTCAAACTTGTCGAGCACCTCGGACCAGGCAAATACCGTATCCCCGGCAAAGGCCGGGTTGGCATGCGCACCCGCATTAATCGCGGCAATTCGGAAACCGTTGCCAAGCCCATTAAAGGACAATGCCCGTGCCAATGAAATGATGTGCCCGCCATAAATCAGCCGCTTGCCAAACCGCCCGGCACATGCCGCGACCTGATCAAAGTGGACCTTGGCAGTGTTCTGGTAAAGCCGGGTGGCGATCTGATGCTCGGCTTCCTCAATGGTCATGCCATCAATGTGATCGATTTTCTCGCCAATCGCATAATCATCCCAGCGATGGGGCGATCCGGCCAGTTCAAAATCATAGGCCGACAGATCAAGGCTTTTGGGGATCTGCAATGCCTCTGGCGCAACAACCCCTGGCAATTCAGGAAGAACTGTTTCAGGTGCCCGGGCACTTTCGTCATGTTTGCGCACCATGACCCAGCGATTGTAATCCAGCACCATCTCGCCACGCTGATTACGACCGACGGAATTGACGTAAACCACACCGGTCTTGCCGTTCGAGTTTTCCTTGAGCCCGATCACGGTCGATACCGTACTGACCGTATCGCCCGGATAGACCGGCACGCCAAACACCCCACCAGCATAACCAAGATTGGCAACCGCATTTAACGACACATCCGGCACGGTTTTGCCAAAAACGATATGAAACGCCAGAAAATCATCCACAGGCGCACGATCAAACCCGATCCGCCGGGCAAACTCATCAGACGACTGCACCGCAAAACGGGAACCATAAAGCCCGGTATAAAGCGCACCGTCACCACTCGTGATCGTGCGCGGTGTTGCGTGGCGCATTTCCTGACCGATGCGGAAATCCTCAAAGTAATTTCCTGTATTTGTTTTCGATGCCATGGTGCCTCCCTGCATGTATGGCGCTTGGTCTGATGGTTTGAAACCGGCGCTTTTCGCGCTTTTTATCCGGCTATGTGACCGGGCTTAAGCCGCGTCCATTTCCGCAATCTGATCTGCCATTGCGACCAGACGCTTGGCCGAAACAACATGCAAATTCTCGATCAGTTTACCATCGACCACGACAACGCCTTTGCTCTCTTGTGCCGCTTCCTGATGGGCGGCAATGATTTTGCGTGCCCAGGAAATCTCGCTTTCGGCTGGGGCGAATGCGGTATTAGCAGCCGCAATGGTTTTGGGATGGATCAGCGTTTTGCCATCAAATCCCATTTCGCGCCCCTGCTTACAGGACGCAACAAAACCATCATCATCCGAAAGATCAAGATGAACGCCATCAAGAATCGCAAGGCCATAGGCACGTGCTGCCAGCAGACAAAGGCCAAGGCTTGTGATCATCGGCAAACGATCAGGCGTATGGGCACAGTTCAGATCCTTCGCCAGATCGGATGTTCCCATCACAAAACCACCAAGACGCGGGTGAGCACCTGCGATTTCCCTGGCATCAAGCATCGCAAGTGGCGTTTCCATCATGCACCAGATACGCATATCTGCGTGCGCGCCTTCGGCCTCCATGATGGTCGCGACCTGCCGGACCGTATCGGCACTTTCGACCTTGGGCAGCAGAATGGCATCAGCCGATGTTTTGGCCGCAGCCACGATATCGGCATATCCCCACGGGGTGTTTAATCCGTTGGTCCTGATCTGGATTTCACGTTTGCCATAACCACCTTCTGCCAGCGTGGCAACGATCTGATCGCGGGCAACATCCTTTGCGTCGGGTGCCACTGCATCCTCAAGATCAAGGATCAGGCCATCAGCAGGCAGACTGCGCCCCTTTTCCAGTGCCCGGGCGTTTGAACCCGGCATATAAAGAACACTGCGGCGTGGACGTGCGATTGCAGCCATCTGTCATCTCCCGTTTGATAATTTTTGTTCAATAATTATCAATATTGTTTCCGAAAATTACCGAAACTTGTTTTGCACTGCAAGCCATCTTTTGCGCTGCGGCATAATATTGCCGATCAGAAAACGGCCTAAAAATCCCACCCATCAAAGGCTCGGGAAAGTGGCACCACGTGCCTCCATCACCGTCACCGTCGCACTGCGCCCGGCAACCAGGCGGACACTTTCAGGGACGTTATCAAGCGATACGCGCACCGGCACACGTTGCGCCAGGCGAACCCAGCTAAAGGTCGGTTTGACATTTGCAAGGGTTCCCCCTGCACCCGACCGTTCACTATCCTGAATACCGCCTGCGATGCTGACGACATGGCCGTAAATAGCGTTATCTTCACCCATCAGACGGACTTCAACCTGATCGCCGATTGCGATACGCGGCAGTTTGGTTTCTTCGAAATAGCCAGCGACATAAAATGACTGGCTATCGACCAGAGCAGCAATCGCCTGCCCTGCACCAACATAGTTCCCCCGACGCAACGAGAAATTCGTCAGGATGCCATCAACCGGGGCAACAACCTTGGTGCGTGCCAGATTCAAAACGGCAAGATCAAGATCCGCCTTGGCCAGATCCATATCTGCCTGTGCGGTCGCGAGATTGGTTGCAACCTGTTCTTTTTTCTGGCGCGACACAACGTCGCTATCAAGCCCCTTGTAGCGTTTCATTTCACGCTGGGCCTGATCCCGTGCGGCGATGGCACTTTCAAGCTTCGCCTGTGCCTGATCGACGGCCACCTGGTAACGGGCGGGATCAATGGAAAACAGCAAATCCCCGGCGTGAACAATCTGGTTATCGGTAACATGCACCTCACTGACCAGACCAGCGATATCCGGCGCAATTGCTACAACGTCGGCACTGACCCGTCCATCCCGGGTCCAAGGAGAATTCATGTAGTAGTCATAAAGCTGATAACCGCCAGCAGATGCCGTCAGAACAAGAACAAACGTCACCAGAACGCGAAGGGAATTGGCAAAAGTCGGTTTCATATCGTCACCTATTGAACAAACAGAACCGAAAGTGCCGTCAGGATCAGCACGAACATGGCCAGATCCGTTAAAGCTGGATGCGCGGTTATCTTGTAAAAACCGATCCGCGCAAGACCAACATGCAGCACTTTCAGAAAGAACCAGGCGCCAAGCGCCATCACCAGAAAGGCGGGTACAAACACGCCATAAATATCGACCGTCGGATTGATCATGCGGTTTCTCCGATCAGGGATGGCAGATCGGGCACGAATGCCTTATCTGCCTGACGATTCAGCACCGGTGCGCCCGCGCGGCATAAGGCACGGCGCAGCGCAATCAGCGGGACCAGCAATTTAGCGCGAAGCGGTGTGGGTGAAATTGCCACAACTTCACGCAGGATATTATCGACTTCATCAAGGATCACAGGATCGGGCAGTGCGCCAAAATCTCGACGGCGATTGTCAAAATGACGCGCCATGTTTCGCAAAACCACATCCAGCTTGGTTGCGATCCTTTGATCCGCCAGCGCCTTGAAACGATGCAGGTCATAAATGCTGGCAGCAATCGAGACCTCCGGCATTGAGCGGATCAAAGTATCGCGATGGTCTGGTGCCAATGCCAATCTGGGCAAAATCAAACCCTGCCGATCCAGTAAACGGCGGATCATGACCATGCGTGGCAAACGGAGCGTCCCGCGCGCAATAGCACTAATGTCGCGCCAGTTTGACATCACCAGCCGCCGAATGCTGGCATCGACTGTCACGCTGCGCACAAAGGCCGTAACAAGTGCCGCGACAGCAAAACCGGCAAGCGATGCCAGACCGCTATCAAGCAGGGTGGCAAAGTTGCTGCTGTAACTGGTATCGACATTCAGGATCATCACGACATTGACCAGCATCGCCAGACCAAACCCGTATGTCTGCGGGGAAGTCATCAACACCCCCAGCAGAAGGAAATAGGGTGCAAACGCGACAACAAGAAGCGGGAAGCCATCAATGCCGGGCAGAATCGCAAGGCTGTAGATAATCACGACAACAATTGCCATCGCGGTATAACGGATGAAGCCTTTCAATGCCGGAACCGGATTATCAAGGAACGACATGATACTGGCGCCGACTGCTGCCATCATCGCCGCCGTCCCGCCTGCAGGCCATGCCGTCATGATCCAGAAACCGCATACAAGCAAGGTTGCAATCACTGCCGTCATGCCGGACCGGAACGCAACACCGTAATCGCGATGCAAAGCCCGCTCCTGCGCACTATCACGCCAGCGATCCACGACGTCGGCTGGAACATTGTCGACACGCAACCCATCCCACAACCGGCAGCAATCGGAATAAAAATTCAAAAGCCGATGCAGACGATTACAAAGATTAAACTGCAACAGGCCATCCCATTCCGATGCATTCGAAAACTCGGCACCATATGCGGCAATTCGCGCATGAAGCGCCTGCGCTGATAAACCATCGTAGTGGCCGGTTGCCATATGGATCGCCACATCATCAAGAATGGCCCGCAAATCTTTGGGGATGCTCCCACTGTAATCGACAAGCGCGGTTATTCTGTCATGCACGGCGAAAAGCACAGGCAAAAGAGCGGCTATCGCGCTTTGCAGGGCCTGCAATTGGCGGGTTCGCCCAGCAAATCGGGACTTTTCATATCCCAGATGAACAGAAAGCCCGTGCAATTCGCCAATATCTGCCGCGATGCGTGTCCGGTCCTGATGCAACTTTTCAGGATCAGAACCGGCATCAAAACTTAGCTTTGCCAAGTCGGCAATATCTCTCATCCAGCCATCAATCCGTGCCGCAACGACCGGGCCGACATGGCGGGGAAAAATGATATGACTGACCAGCGTGGCACAAATAATGCCAAGCGAAATTTCCTGAACGCGCGCAACGGCCGTATCAAAAATAATCCCGGGGTCCGTTACGCACGGAAAACCGACAATCGCCGCGGTATAGCCCGCCAGCATGAAAAGGTAGCTTTTGGGAGTCCTGTCCAGTCGGGAAAGATAAAGACAGCCCCCAACCCAAAGTGCGAGCGCAAGCGATAGCAAAACCGGCGCATTCACAAGATTGGACACCATTACAATCGCCGCAACCGCCCCAATGATCGTTCCGATCACACGATAAAGTGCCTTGGACGCCAGAACACCGGACAAAGGATGGGCAACGATATAGACCGTTGCCATCGCCCAGACAGGCCGATCAAGATCAAAGGCCAGCGCAATGAACAATGCAAGAACCGCCGCGGCAAACGTTTTTGCCGAAAACAGCCAGTCAGCACCTTTGGGACGCAGGGCAAGAATATTTGCAAACATCTTATCCCCCGCACCCTAAGCGTCGCCATCGCGTTGCGCCAGTTTGCCAAGCAATTGCTGCATGACATCAAGAGTAGTTGCAAGATTTTCGGGGTCGATATCGGCCGTGAGTTCGTTGCGGATGTCGGCAAGAATGATCTCGATCTCGGCCGCTTTGTCTTTACCTGCTGCCGTTAGTGCAACCATTTTGGCGCGCCGGTCGCTCAGATCGCAAACACGCGAAATAAGTCCGTCGCGTTCCAGCGCATCAATAACCCGCACAAGAGACGGGCCTTCGACGCCGATTTCATCCGCAATCAAACCTTGCCGTACAGGACCGGCTGCCCGATTGAGAACAATCAGGGGCATCACCATGGTTTGAGACAAGCCGTGCGATTGCAATGTGCTGTCGATCTCGCGACGCCAGCAACGCGCGACACGCATCAACGTGCTTCCAAGACTCAGATAAGGGGTATCAAGATCATTGTTTTCCATGATGCAAAGCATAACAGAGAAATTAGATAGAATTCTAACTATTATAATCCTATCAGTTATGCACTGTAAGCATGAATGTCCGCCCGCATGCTCGCGATGAATAATTAATCTATTATTTTCAATTATTTAAATTGTACTGAGCTATTGCGCCTTGCCAAACAGGCCCGACAACAGCAGGCCCGTTACAGGTGGCACCTCGTTCAACGCGCGCCCATTGGACAAGAAAACAATCGCGACATCCTGTTTGGGGAACCACGAAAATTCCGCGGAATAACCGAAATAAACCCCGTCATGCCCCCAAACAGGTCCCCAATCGGTTTTGCCGATCATCATGCCATAGCCATAGGAACCTTCGCCGGCGAACAATGTATCCGTCGTGGCCCGCTCCAGCGCGTTCGCGCCCAGCAAAATACCATCCGCAAACAGCGCCCGGCCAAATTTCAAAAGATCTTCTGCGGTTGAAATCACCCCACCATCTGAAAGCTGATCGCCGACATCAAAATCGGTCACATCCTCAAGCTTGCCATCCCCATTGGCGTCATCAAAGCCGCGCGCAAGATCATCGGGGCGCGGATACCGGCCAAAGGATGTATTGCGCATTTCGGCTGGCTCAAAAATCCGTCGATTGAACACCGCTTCGATGTGATCGCCTTCGACCTGTTCTATCAGGACCCCCAGCAGGATATAGTTGCTGTTGGACGGGTTATATTGGGTACCGGGTTTGAAATGTGCTTCACGGCCCGCAATCAGCGGCAGCAATTCGCGATTGCGCCAGCCGTGCTGGGGATCGCGCCCGACCAGCTCAAAGAAAAATTCCCCATCCAGATAATCGGGAATGCCTGAACTATTGCGCAAAAGATCACGAACGGTCGCAACATTGGCATTGGCAATCTTGTCGCGGAATTCCGCAGGAATCCATTTGGCAATCGGATCGGAAAGGTCGATCCGCTTTTCAGATGCCAACTGCAACACAACCACCGCAGTCATCATTTTGGTCAGCGACCCGATATAGAACTGCCGTTCGCGCGTCATGCCTGTGTCGGGATTTACCGATGCATACCCGGTTGCGGCAAAGCGCATCTGACCGTCACCATAACCAATGCCGATTACTGCACCCGGCAAACCGGCCTGCTCGACATATTGCCGCAAAAATTTGACAAGCGGATCATCGGGCTCGTTTTTTTCCTCGGCATATGCCGCCGACGGCACCGATACTGCGACAAGCAGCAGAAATAATACCGGCACCAAACGCCGCCAAAACCCTGAAGTCACGACTTTGTCCCCACAAAACGTCAAATTTGGCACCAGCATTGATGAAATTGTTTATCGGCTGATTAACCCGTTGATTTATCCATCTGTTTTATCCATGTGACCAGTGCCGTCCGAAATTCGGAAGACGGCACCCAGACAATTTCTTCGCCGTGCTCTTCATATGCCGGGGCAATTTCACAAATGGCCGGATCCACTTTCAAAATATAGGCATTCATTGCCATCTCCCAATGGCCTTCGCCGCTATTGATCACTGCATCCAGCCGATCAAGCACGATTTGCGCCCATTCCGGGGCATTCTGAATATCCATGACAAGACAGGCGGCGATGCGATCATGCCCTTCATCGCCAACAATCCTGCCGGGCCAATCAGGTACCATCATTTCACCGCCTGCCATTTTCAAGCCTCACATTTCAAGGTTAACGCAGCGGGAACGCGGTGTTGATGCTTCCGCCATTTACCCCAACCGCGATGTAAAAACGGTTTGAATCGTCGTCACCTTCGCAATACGGCCCCTGTGTAGCCATCACCGGATCCGGTCGATTTTTCCCGCACACCACCCAGCCGGGTGCTCCGGCCGGACAGGCTTCCTGATTGGCCTCGGCATAAAGAATGGAGTTCACAACCTCATCCTGGGAACAGCTGTCCGGGAACATTGTCGAAATCGATTTCTGAACCCCGTTCTTTTGAAAGGATATGTTGTAAATTCCCATCGGATTCGCTGGCTGGGTGATCACGACATTCGTTATCCCCCCACCCGCAGGGTTGTTTCCGCCGGGACGGGAATGGAAACCGACAGCCTTGCCTTTGCTGTTTATCTCGCCACAGAAAACGTGATCGCCATTGATGTCGGGCAGCCCCACATTTGTGATCGTACCGACCGGGCACACGACCTGAGCCATCGCGGATGTGGCATTGATCATCAACAGCCCCCAAACCAGCAGGATCGCGGCGACAAAAGTATGGGAGAGCTTTGAAAGTGTCGTCATAAACGACCTCCTTTGCCTTGTCCTAGCAGTTCCTGCCGCCACCATCAGGGCTGCGGCATACTGCCCGGAACAGACGCCATCAACCCAGCACTGTGACGCCGCTCAAAGCTGCGAGAATTCCAGCCCGATCCGAAGTGCCAGGACACTCGCAGGTTCAAAACGCATTGGCACGCCACCGATTTTGCCGCCATGCCATTGCGCCTTGGTCAGCACGAATGCCCCTAGCGGCAAGGCATGACTGGTGCGGAAATTGACCAATGCACGGATTTCCTTGGGCTTTCGAATGCCTTCATCACACCACAGGCAGTGATAGGCAAAAAGCGGTGTTCCGCTTCGCCGGTCAAGGAAAACGAAAGGCACCTCGTAATGCCCCCAACGCGCGTAATAAAGGCTTTCAAGCCCGACACTTGACGTCAGGAACTGGGTCTGGATCGCGGTTTCCGCCAGTCTTGTAATTGTCCCACTGTCCGCGGCCTTGGCACCGATCAATCCGGCACGAAGCCCGGGGTGAATCAGATGGACCTTAAATGCCACCGCGCGCTGAAACGGTTTTGCATCCTGATCGACACGTTCCAGCCTGCGCACCAGCCATGCACTTTCAAGATACTCAAGATAACGGCGCAGCGTATTTTTGGCGATATCAAGTTCCCGCGCCAAGGTCTCGATCGAGAATTCCGCACCGGTGTTATAGGCCAGCAACACAAACAGACGGTGCAAATCCGATGGACTTGAAATGCCGTGCAACCCGGGAAGATCAGAATGAAGCGATCGATGGATTGCCCCCGCCTCGCCGTCACGATCATGGAAGCCGCCTTCGTTAATATAGGCTTCGAACAGGTCGTTAAGCTCGATCAGGCCATCGGGAATATCGGCGGTATAGCGCCCGACATTGGGTGTTTGCGGCAAGACGTCTGACGGCGCGATCCCCCGCTGCTCAAGATATTCGGCGAAACTGAAAGGCGGTAAAAACAGGCCTTGAATATGACCAAGCGCGTTTGGATTGGGTGCCAACGCACTAACCGCAACCACGCGCAACATCGGGTCCGCCACCAGCAATTTTGCAACCCGGTCTTCCCAATCGCGCTGATAGGACACCTCGTCGATAAACAGCCAAAGCGGATAATCTGCCGATATGCCCCGCATGGAACGGAGTATTTTTGGCAGTCGCGGCAAATCGATTTCAAGAAACAGCGGGTGCTCAAGCGAGATATAGCAAACATGTCGACGTGGTGTATCGGCATTAAGCAATTCGGCAACGGCCTGACGCAACATGACGGTCTTACCCACCCCACGCGGCCCGGTTAAAACAACGGCCTTTGTTCCGTCGTTTTTTTCAATTGCGGCCCAGAACCGTTTGAAAAACGCACGCTGCGGCAGATCATGAACCAGATCATCGGTGATGCCATCCCACCACGGATTATCAAGCATCAACCGATGCAGAAAATCCTGTTCGCCCGGATGCTCGATCATGGCCGCCATATCCCCCCGTTTTGCTGGCAGGCTTTCCCGCCAGATATCACCAGAGGACACCAAGCTAGTCAGAAAACCTTTAAATTAGGTATAGTGATAAATGCTATTTGGTTATTTTTCAGCAAATAGTTGCGATCACGAACATGAACACAAAAAAGAAACCGAACCCGTAGAAACAGGTCCGGCTCGAAAGGTGAAGCTGCGGGATAACTCAATATCACTGCGAAGCAGGGGGGATTGATACCGATGTCATCGCAGCATCGGTTACGCTTTATCGTTGGGGGAGGTCGAAGCATCATCGTCACTGCCATCGGCGTCTTTCTTGCCGCTGGCATCGTCTTTTTTCATCTTTTCAAGTTCCGAGGCCAGCCGGTAATCACCGGAAGCAACATAACCTTCCATTGAACCGGTTCGACGTTCAAGGTCATCGAATTTCTCGCGAAGGTCTTCCATCCAGGGCTCTTCAAAATCGACACCCATGGTCGGGCGCTCTTCTGGCGCGTCTGTATGCGCGGTCGAGGCATTATATGATCCCGGCCGACCGGCCCCGCGAAACCTGCCGCGCAGACCGTCAAACCATTCCGGATGATGCACATAGGCCCACGCAAGGGCAAACAGCATCACGCCAACAGGGAAGCTGAAAATCAGGATCAGGATAAAGGCGATCAGCACACCTTTGCGTGGGATACCAAACTTTTCGGCAATTCCCCGGGTCGTGCGGCGAATGACGCCACCGCACTCCTTGCCGTCCTGGCCCTCACGCCGGAAGCGGCAACCGCCATGACGATGTTTCTTGTGACCGCGCTGATAGCCGGCACCGGCAGCAGCTTGCTGTGCAGTCATATCCTGTTCCTCCATTCGGCAACCTCGGCATCCAACAGGCGTTCAAGTGTTTCGACACGATTTTCAAGGCGTTCTGCCCGGCCTTTGAGCGTGACGACGATTTCCTTTTCCTTCGCCACCTGTTCCGGACTGGATTTTTGCTGTTCGGCTTTCATCCGTTTCCAAAGTGTTATGTAGTGAAACACAACCCAAACCGGGCCGACAACGACAACAAACACAATTAACGGTACAGCAATCGCCCACATCTTTGTCAGCTCAACCTTTGTTGCAGCTTATCGCATCGAAACACGCGAACCGCTGATTATTTGTCTTTCTTGACCCGTGCTTTAAGCTCTTTCAGATCGTCCTCGATCCCAAGCTCGGCTTCAAGGTCTTCGAACTGTTCTCCAAGGCTCTGCCCGCGACCAAGATCCCAGGAGTCCGCACCGGCCTCAAGCTCGTCAATGCGGCGTTCCATCTGCTCATAGCGCAGCAATGCTTCATCGATCTGACCCGAATGCAGCTTTTCGCGCATCTTGACACGCTTTTCGGCAGTCTGCATGCGGATTTCAACCGCACGCTGCTTGCCCTTGGCTTCGTTAAGCTTGTTCTGAAGCTTGTTCAAGTCATCGTCAAACTTGCCAAGCGTTTCCTCGATCACTTCAAGCTCGCGCTCCAGCACGATGCTCTGATCGGCCAGACGGCGACGCGCCATCAGCGCACCTTTCGCCAGATCGTCACGGCCTTTGGAAATGGCAAATTCCGCTTTGCCTTCCCACTCAAGCTGACCGTCATGAAGCTTCTTGAGCTTGCGCTCGACTTCTTTCTTGTCGGCAATCGCCTTGACCGCGGCGGAACGGACTTCAACCAGGGTATCTTCCATTTCCTGGATCATCAACCGAACCATTTTCTCCGGATCTTCGGCACGATCCAGAAGCGAGTTGATATTGGCATTTACGATATCGGACAAACGCGAAAACACGCCCATTGTCTGATCTCCTTAAAAATACGGGGGACGTAAAAATTCTGATCTCTCTATTTCAAATGCCGTGCCAGTTTTGACATCTAATAAAATCAATGACTTAGAATTATCGACCTTATCCAGTTAACTTTTATCGCGACAATTTTGTCTTTTTTCGATAACGTTTTTCGCGAAATGGATAGCTTGCAACCGATATTGGGCGAAGACCCCGTTTTTCTGGCCGCCCTTGAACATGTTTCACGTCTGGCACCGATCGAACGGCCATGCCTTGTGATCGGGGAGCGAGGATCGGGCAAGGAACTGATTGCATCACGCCTGCATTACCTCTCCCGACGCTGGGGAGGCCCGCTGGTCAAGGTCAATTGCGCGGCCCTACCTGAAACCCTGCTTGATACCGAACTGTTCGGGCACGAGGCCGGGGCCTTTACCGGGGCAACCAAACGTCATGTCGGGCGATTTGAACGCGCGCATGGCGGCACCATCATTCTCGATGAAATCGCCACCGCCAGCCCGGTGGTGCAGGAAAAACTCCTGCGCGTTGTTGAATATGGCGAGATTGAACGTGTTGGCGGCTCCGAAGTGATCGAAGTTGATGCCCGCGTCATTGGTGTGACAAATGAAAACCTGCGCGAACTGGCCAAAACCGGGAAGTTTCGCGCCGACCTACTCGACCGCCTCGCCTTTGACGTGATCGCTGTTCCGCCGCTGCGCCAAAGGTCTGATGATATCTTGCCACTTGCCGAACAGTTCGCGCTCGAAATGACTAAACGCCTGTCACGACAGGTTTTTGCCGGCTTCACACCAACAGCGGCGCGCCAACTCCTCAGCCATTCCTGGCCCGGCAATGTCCGCGAGTTGCGCAATGCGGTCGAACGCAGCCTTTATCTGGCTGAAGATGATGAAAATCCGCTTGCGCATATCGTACTCGACCCATTCGAAGGCATCTGGACCGAAACCAACCGTGATGCACCACCTACCACAGCAGGCACACCCGAAGAACCTGCCCCCACCGGCACAACAGATTTCAAATCTCAGGTTGCAGAATTTGAAATCAAACTGCTTGAAAGCGCCCTGCGTCGAAACGCGAATAACCAGACCGAAGCCGCCAAGGCGCTTGATCTGAACTACCATCAGTTCCGTCGACTTCTGGAAAAATACGATCTGCTGCCGGGGCGCTCAGGACCATAAGCATGTATCAGCCCCGCACCCCAAACTATCGCAAGAGCGACCCGGCAATGCGCTGGAACCTGCCTGACAGAGTATTCTTTGCGTGTGGTGCCTGCCATATCCTTGCCCACGCATTCATCGAACGCTTTGACGCGACCGGCGAACTCACTCCAATCTGGTTCCATCCGAAAGATAACCTTCCCGGCAATCACATCATCGTCTCAGGCGGAGATTGGGTCTTTGACTATCACGGATACAGCAACCACAAGCGCCTCATGGATCATTGCTTCCGACGCGCCCGACAACGTTGGCCGGGGTGGGATGCCGACATAATACCACTCCCACGTGACGTTCTGATATCGGAACACAAATCCCGCGAATTTGACGGATTATGGCTCCGTGAACCGCAACAATTCCTGCACGATGCGCTGCCGCGTGCACGACGTTTTCTGGATCGGTTTTCGTCGCCCCCAAGGCAACCGAGCCAGAGCGCTTCTTAGTGACGTCCGCCCCAAGCCCACTGCCCGCCGTTTTCATGTGCGCAAGCATCGCCGAGCGTTGTTTCCCGAACAGAAGACTTGCCGGGTCACATACGCGATCAGATGTCCTGAGCTCCGCAGCGTAGCGGCCAATGATTGATTCAAGTTGCCATTTTGACAGCACGATGAAATTGTAAGTTAAATTTCTAATATTATCTCAAAATAATGCAGGTCAAAACCAATGAGCCCCGCCATGATGAAATCTCCGATGGTTCGTCTCTGCCGCACGATCTGCGTTTTACTCATCCCAGCTTTTCTCTTCCCCACCTTGCCGCCGAGCACGGCACATGCGGAAGATGACTGGTTGTTCGCACCCTATCTGCGGGCCGATCTGGGGTATTCCATCACGGTTGACGATAGAGCCGAATTTGACGACCCGGTTGAACGCGATTCGATCGAAATGACAAGCTATAAAGGATCGCGCTACCAGATCGGTGCGGGGCTCAAGCTCACGGACTATCTGCGAACCGACATCACGGTATCTCATGGTAATCGACTGTCCGCAGCAGATGACTATCGTGACGCGGATGGCATCCCGAACAAATCAGGCAACAAGCTAAATGACGGTGCTTTCGAAACATCCAACTGGACGACAATGGTGAACGTTTATGTTGACCCATTAAGTATTGCTGGCGTTGATCTCGGTGCCTTTTCACCCTACGTGCAAGGCGGTATCGGCTTGGCCCGGAACAAGACGGAAAAAATGTTCTTTGTAAACGACAATGATAGTTACACTACCGGCGACACGCATAACGATTTGGCCTGGCAGATTGGTGCGGGTGTCGGGTACGCGATTTCCGACCAATGGACGCTCGACATGTCCTACCGCTTCCTTGACATGGGCGAAGCTCGCGGTGGCGACAAATTTATTAATTCGGTGGGGACGGCGACCAGCGTGGAGCCTGCCCGGTTTGACCTACGGGCACATGAGTTCATGATTGGACTGCAATATCAGTTCTGATTGCGACACTGTTTAATCCTGAAAAGGGGTACTTTTGCGTACCCCTTTATTGCTGGTTTGCCATCAATCGGCAAGCGACCTTGCAATCACCATGCGTTGAATGTCGGACGTGCCTTCGTAAATCTGACACACACGCACATCACGGTAAATGCGCTCCACCGGAAAGTCTTTAAGGTAGCCATAACCGCCATGAATCTGAATTGCCGACGAGCACACTTCTTCAGCGATTTCGGATGCGAACATCTTGGCCATGCAGGCCTCGGTCAAACAGGGCTTGTGATCGTCGCGAAGTTCGGCAGCGCGATGGACCAAAAGCCTGGCGGCATCAATCTTGGTGGCCATATCGACAAGGCGAAATGCCACCGCCTGATGTTCGATGATCTTTTTGCCGAACGTCTCGCGCTCATTGGCGTAGTCGCGAGCGGCTTCAAATGCGGCACGCGCCATGCCGACAGACTGGGCGGCAATGCCGATGCGCCCACCTTCAAGGTTCGCCAGCGCGATTTTATAGCCCTGCCCTTCTTCACCCAGCATGTTTTCACCGGACACCCGGCATTCGACAAGGGTGATCTGGCAGGTGTCCGATGCATTCTGGCCAAGCTTTTCCTCGACCCGCGAAACGACATAGCCCGGCGTATCGGTTGGCACGATGAAGGCCGAAATACCGCGTTTACCTGCTTCCGGGTCTGTAACGGCAAAGACAATCGCCACATCACCCTCACTGCCAGACGTGATGAATTGTTTGGAGCCGTTGATAATCCAGTCATCTCCGTCGCGCACGGCACGCGTCCGCAAGGAACTTGCATCCGATCCGGCTTGCGGCTCGGTCAGGCAAAATGCGCCGATCTTTTCGCCACGCGCCATCGGGACCAGATATTTTTCTTTCTGATCTTCGGTACCGAATTTCAGGATCGGCATACACCCGACCGAATTATGCACCGACATGATGGTCGATGTTGCCCCATCGCCAGCAGCTATTTCTTCGAGTGCCAGCGCATAGGCGACGTGATCCATGCCCGCCCCGCCATATTCTTCGGGCACCAGCATGCCCAAAAAGCCAAGTTCTCCCAATCCGGCAATCGCTTCGGCCGGAAAGGTATGGTGGATGTCCCATTTTGCGGCATGAGGTTTGAGTTCATTTTCGGCGAACTCGCGCGCGGTATCGCGCACCATGATCTGATGTTCTTCCAACCGCATGGCGGTCACCCTCCCAATTGGGCGATGCACCAGCCATGCGATCAGAAGATCGTTTCGTCAGGCCGGGCCTATTCTTCGCCCTGAACAAATTTGTCCTGCTCGGCATCAAAGCGCCACAGGATTCCTTCTTTCATGCCGTACCACCACCCGTGCAGGTTAAGGTCACCGGCATCGACCCGTTCCTTGATGAACGGGAAAGTCATAAGATTTTCAAGCGAATTACGGATCGAATGCCGCGACACCTTGTCCACATCCGGCCCGTGATGGAGGCAGCATTTCGCAATGCTGACCCATTCGCCGATAAAATCACGATCGGGCACCTTGCCCGCTTCACCATGTTCGACCAGTGCCTGCATGCCGCCGCACGCCGAATGCCCCAGAATCACGATATCCTTGACCCTGAGGTCACGAACCGCGAACTCGATCGCCGACGACGTCCCGTGATAATTTTCATCGGGTTCATAAGGCGGAACAAGGTTTGCAACGTTACGGATCACGAACATCTCGCCCGGCTCTGCATTGGTCAGAATGGCCGGATCGACACGTGAATCCGAACAGGCAATCAGCAGAACTTCCGGCTTTTGGCCCATATTGACCAAATCTTCTACGCGTTCAGGGCGTTGCTCGTAATACATCGCCTTGAAGCTTTTAAATCCGGCAAGCATCCGGTCGACTGTCGGTTTTGACATCACGCGAATTCCCTCATCCTCGTCAATCACTCTGGCGACAAAATAGGGTGAATTCGCGCAAGTTGGTAGCCCCAATCACCGATTTTTAGAACAACTTTAATCTGCCTCACAAAAGCTCTATGGCGACCGCGGTTGCTTCGCCGCCACCAATGCAAAGTGATGCCACCCCCTTGGTTCCACCATGGGCTTTAAGTGCATGGATCAAAGTCACCAGCAGACGCGCGCCGGTCGCACCAATCGGATGGCCCAGTGCACAAGCACCACCGTGAACGTTGACTTTCTCATGTTCAAGGTCGAGATCGCGCATTGCTGCCATTGCCACCACGGCGAAGGCTTCGTTGATTTCCCAAAGGTCAACGTCATCCTTGGACCAACCGGTTTTCGCCAAAACCTTTTTGATCGCGTCAATCGGGGCGGTCGTGAACCAGCACGGCTCCTGCGCATGGGTCGCATGACCCATGATTTTTGCCATGGGCTTAAGACCACGTTTTTCTGCCTCGGACTGGCGCATTATCACCAGTGCCGCTGCCCCGTCCGAAATGGATGCCGAATGGGCTGCTGTAACGGTGCCATCCTTACGGAAGGCCGGACGCAAGGTCGGGATTTTTTCCGGTTTTGCTTTGGGCGGCTGTTCATCGGTGGCAATCGTTACATCACCCTTGCGGGTGGTAAATGACACAGGGGCAATTTCCGCGTCGAAATGCCCGGCACTCGCCGCATTTTGCGCACGTGTCAGTGACGTGATCGCGTAATCATCCTGCTGTTCACGGGTAAAGCCATATTTATCAACCGTCGCCTCGGCAAAGGTGCCCATTGAACGACCTTTTTCATAGGCGTCCTCAAGCCCGTCCAACGCCATATGGTCATAGACCTGGGTATGCCCGTAACGCTGTCCGCTGCGCATGTTGGGTAACAGGAATGGTGCATTCGTCATGCTTTCCATGCCGCCAACAACCATGACATCGGCACTGCCTGCGCACAGAATATCGTGGGCAAACATCACGGCCTTCATGCCCGATCCGCACATCTTGTTGATCGTGGTTGCTCCGGCAGAACGCGGGATACGCGCCTTCCATGCAGCCTGACGCGCCGGGGCCTGTCCCTGACCAGCGGGCAGAACGTTACCCATAATGACTTCGTCAACATCGTCGACTGCAACACAACCACGTTCAAGCGCGGCCTTGATGGCAACGCCGCCCAGTTCGGATGCGGTAACGGTTGCGAAGTCCCCCTGCAGGCCGCCCATCGGGGTTCTGGCACAGGAAACGATAACGATGGGGTCTGAATTGCTCATGGATCTGATCCTGTATTCCAAATATGGGGATTAGGCGGTTTCGCCGAAAAGTTCACGGCCAATCAACATGCGGCGAATTTCGCTAGTGCCTGCGCCAATCTCGTAAAGCTTGGCATCGCGCAGCAAACGTCCCGTCGGGTATTCATTGATATAACCATTACCACCCAGCGCCTGAATGGCTTCAAGCGCCATCCAGGTCGCTTTTTCGGCAGCATAAAGAATCACTCCCGCCGCGTCCTTGCGTGATGTTTCACCACGATCACATGCCTTGGCGACCTCGTAAACATAGGCCCGGCAGGCATTCATTGTGGTGTACATGTCGGCCATCTTGCCCTGCATCAGCTGGAATTCACCGATCGCCCTGCCGAATTGTTTGCGTTCATGAATATAGGGCACGACCACGTCCATGCATGCCCGCATGATGCCGGTCGGTCCGGCGGCCAGAACGACACGCTCATAATCAAGGCCGCTCATCAAAACACGAACGCCGCCATTCAAATTCCCAAGGATATTTTCCTCGGGTACTTCGCAATCCTGGAAAACCAGTTCGCAGGTGTTTGACCCCCGCATCCCCAGTTTATCGAGCTTCTGCGCCGTCGAGAAACCCTTGAAACCCTTTTCGATAATAAATGCCGTAATACCCTTGGGCCCCGCATCCATATCCGTTTTGGCATAAACCACCAGCGTATCGGCATCCGGACCATTGGTGATCCACATCTTGTTGCCATTCAGGATGAAACGGTCACCTTTTTTTTCCGCCCGCAATTTCATCGACACCACATCGGAACCGGATCCCGGTTCGCTCATGGCAAGCGCACCGACATGCTCACCACTCATCAGCTTCGGCAGGTACTTTGCCTTTTGCTCGGCATTGGCATTGCGTTTGATCTGATTGACACACAGGTTGGAATGGGCCCCGTAGGAAAGTGCAACCGATGCCGATGCACGGCTGATTTCTTCCATGGCAATCACATGTTCAAGATAGCCAAGACCGGTACCGCCATCTTCCTCGGGGACCGTCATTCCCAGCAGACCAAGATCGCCAAATTTGCGCCACAGATCATTGGGGAATTCATTTTTTTCATCAATCTCGGCCGCGCGCGGCGCGATTTCTGCCTCGGCGAAGGATGAAACGGTTTCGCGGATCGCTTCTGCGGTCTCTCCGAGATCAAATTTCAGTCCGGGAAATTCGAAAAATGCCATGTTACTGTTCCTGCCCTGGGTGTTTTGATTTTTTGATAAAAGTGAATAATCAAACCGATTATGCAGCGTTACTTAATAATTCCGGCGGCAGCTTCATGACCTTGAGCGTCTGAAGCGACGTCGCGCACAGAACCGACTCACTATTCCTCATACCAAACACATCGATGCGGGTGACAATGATCGACCGACCACGTGAAACCACCTCGCCAACCGCGCGCAACTGATCGCCCATCCCCGGCGCGACGATGTTAAGCTTGTATTCGATGGTCAGCATGCCCTGATCTTCGGCAACGAGGCTCCATCCAGCAAAGCCGCCCGCGATGTCGGCAAGCCCGGCGATCAGGCCGCCATGAAAATAGCCGTTATGCTGGATCAGATCCGCGCGCGAGGGCACGACAATCTCGACCCGCCCCGGCTTCACATCAACGACCTCGGCCCCGATCGAAAGATTGTAGGGCTGCTGAGAAAACCGATGCCGGACTTCAGCATCATAGTTCGGATTTTGCGGCTCAAACTGTGCCATCTTGCAGTCCTGTCCTGCCTGCAGTCATGCCGGTTCAATATATCGAGCACCGGTCATCACGGGTTATGAAGCAAATCCGTTGTAGTTTACGTTAACGTAAACGTCAAATCAAAAGCCGCATCACTATACCTATTTATGATAACAACAGGCAAAAGGCCGGTTTTCATCTTTATGGAAGGCTCATCGGGGATCAGTTTGTGCCGGTGCTCCAGCGGGCGACGCTGGCTTCGAGCATTTCATCCATCACACCGTCGCCCACAAGCTTGAAAAGTGCCTGAGCGATACGGCCACGCATCGCGCCGGTATTGCAGGGCGACTTATGCGACATGGTCAGATACAGGCTTTCTTCGCTTACAGCGATGTCATAGCTGCGAATATCGTCAATCTTTTCCCGCGCAGCAAAAGCTTTGCCCGGGAACTCTTCGTAAATCAGATACTCTCCGCGATTACGATCCAGCATCTTCAAACCTTGTTCAAGGCTTGGAACTTCCCGAATGGTCAGGTTTTGGGCCGCATAGCTGTCGAATTCCTGCCCGAAACTGTTGTTGATGACTGTAAGCCCCTCAAGCCCGCGCAGATCCGACCATTGGCGATAATTGATATCAATGTTGGCTTTGGTCCAGATGACCGTGCGCGTCCCCTGGAATGCCGGATAAAAATAATCCATGTATTCAAGTCGCGGCACCGTAAAGAAGGCACCTGCGATCATATCAATGCCCCCCTCACGCATGTGCTGCTGCACACGCCCCCAACTACCGGTATTGACGACTTCAATGTTAATACCTGCGGCATCACCAACCCGCTGCAGGAACTCAGCAGCCGCACCAATCAGATGCCCAGAACCATCGTCGGCTGGCCAAAGATAGGGTGGGTAATCCGGGTTTCCCGATGCAATCAAATGATTGCAATCCCGCACGCCACCATTATCGACCGCAAAATTTTGTGAGGCGTCCTTGGCATGGGCAATGTTTGCTGCGATTAAACCAGCAACGCAAATGGACGCCAAATGCCCTGTCCGGGTCATCAAATCCATATCCACCACTCTCCAACTGCATCGCTAATCGCGCAGCGTCGATTATTTTATGCGTTATGTAGGAAGGCACACGATCATATTCATCATCTGGAATGTGTTTTTTCGCACATTAACACAATCACGCACCAACCGCTGGATGATACTGAAATCAAAAAAGCCCCCGCAAAGCGGAGGCTTCTTTTAAAATCTTCAGATTTCCCGGATATTCCAACCAGAGCCGGAAACGGAAAATACCTTAGGCGGAACGGCGTTTCATGCCCTGGTTGCCACCACGGGCTTCACCACGGCCACCTTCGGCACGGCGCGGACGATCGCTGAAATCACGACCGCGGGTATCGCGATCACGATTTTTGAAACCGCGTTCACCACGCGGCTTGTCAGCAAAACGACGCTCGCCATCACGTGCCGGTGCACCTTCACCACGCGGGCGGAAGTTGGTACCACGATCCGTACGCTCGGTACGATCAGAACGCTCGGTACGATCAGAACGCTCGGCACGATCCGGGCGCTGGTCGGCAGCAGCACGGTCAAAACGCGGTTTGCGATCAAAACGGTCACCGCTACGGTCATTACGATCCGAACGGGCCGGACGATCACCACCGCGATCACCACGCGGCTGATCTGACTGACCAAAACGACGACCGCCATCACGATCGCCACCAAAAGCACGACCACCTTCGCGATCCCCTTCGAAACGGCGCGCACCATCACGGTCACCTTCCGCACGACGCGGGCCGCCGAATGAACGGGCACCGTCGCGGGCGCCATCACGGCCACCACCAAATCCACCGCGACCACCACGGCCAGCATCGCGACCACCGTCACGACCGCCGCCGAAACCGCCACGGCCACGACCGCCATCACGGCCGCCGCCAAATCCGGCGCGGCCACCACGACCACCATCGCGACTGCCGCCGCCCGACGAACGGGCCGGAGGAGAAGAATGGAATTCATGATCTTCGTCGATCTCGACCTGCTGGCCAATCACGCGTTCGATATTGCGCAGATGACGAACGTCACGCGGCTCGCAGAACGAAATCGCGATACCTTCGGCACTGCCGCGGCCGGTACGGCCGATACGGTGCACATAGTTTTCCGGATCGGTCGGCAGGTCATAGTTGATGACATGCGTGATGCCCGGAACGTCAATCCCACGTGCCGCAACGTCAGTTGCAATCAGGACCGGGAACTGGCCATTACGGAAGTTACGCAGGATTTTCTGGCGAATACGCTGCTGCTTGTCACCATGAATGGCATCAGTATCGACACCTTCATCGCGCAGCTGGAACGAAAGTTCGTCCGCATCGGCTTTGGTTTTGGTGAAAACCAGAACGCGTTCGCTTTCCTGACGTTTCAGCAACTGAACCAGAAGCGAGGTCTTGTCGTGACGTTTCACGAACATGCCGCGCTGGGTCACACGCTCGGTTACGCTGGACTGCGGCGCGGTTTCAACCTTAACCGGATTGCTCAGCAAACGGTCGGTCAGATGTTTGACAGCCGGCGGCATGGTTGCCGAGAACATCACCGTCTGGTGATCACGCGGCAGCACTTCGGCAACGGTCAGAACGTCTTCCGAGAAGCCCATATCGAGCATACGGTCGGCTTCATCGAGAATGAAGACCTCGATGTCATCAAAACGAATGGTATTGCGTGACATGTGGTCAAGCAGACGACCCGGGGTCGCAACCAGAATGTCAACGCCACGGCGCAGTTCCTGAATCTGCGGGCCCATCGGCGAGCCACCGTAAACAACAGAAGAGAACAGGCGAATGCCTTTTTTGAAATCACGCAGGCACTGACCGATCTGGTTTACCAGTTCACGCGTCGGCGCAAGAATAAGCGCGCGCGGCTGGCCCGGTGCCGGGCGCTTCGGGTTTTCGGCAAGGCGCTGCAACAGCGGCAGGCAGAATGCAGCGGTTTTACCACCGCCCGTCTGGGAAATCCCCATCAGGTCACGACCCTCAAGCAAAGCCGGAATGGTTTTTGCCTGAATCTCGGTCGGTGCGGTGAAACCAGAAGCTTCAACGTTGCGCAGCAGGGGCTCGATAAGGTTGAGCCCTTCAAAATTAGTCATAAAGGAAAGTCCTTCAAAATCCGGTCGGCGCCATGTTCGCGCCATGATGTGCCTGCTCGACAGCAATAGCGACCGGTGCACGGCGATCAAGCCGCTGCTTCGGACCCTGCATGAGAGGCATATGATGAGGCCATGACGTCATCACGTCATCGCCGCCCTCGCCTTTTCACACAGTTCCTGACAGCTCAATCTGCCCTACAAGCGAAGGAATGAAGCGGGTGATACAGGTACACCGGAACAAAGTCAATCAATCCCTGCGCCGGGCAGCCATGCAAAAACGCATTCACCATTCCAATATGTAACGCGGAATTAATCTATGCATGTCTAATTTGCGTGCATTATCGGTCGCTTAAATAACGCGTAAGGGGAAGAAATATGCGTTTTCGGGTTGTTACGGGGATTTTTTCGATCCCGGCCATCTGCCTGCTGACACTTCTCGCGATTATCGCGACAGTCGCTTTGAATTATCAAAACAGCCTGCGTAACGGTAAGTTCGAACAGATCGAACATCTGACCGAGGGCGCGGTAACGATCGTTGATTCATATATTGCCAAGGTCAAAGCGGGCGATATGGATGAAAACGCCGCCAAGGCAGAAGTGCTTTCATTGCTCAATGCGTATCGCTTTGATGGGGAGAACTACATATACGCCACCGATTATAACCATTGCATGGTTCTTGATCCGCTCAGCCCCGAAGATGTCGGCAAATGCAACCCCGACAGCAAAGTGCGCCAGATGATCGTCAAAACCGCCAAGGCCGGTGGTGGCGTGATAACCTATGAAACCAAAAAACCCGGCATGGGCGATACTTTGGTCGAAAAGGCCGCATATGTTCGTCCGATTCCGGGCTGGAACTGGGCATTGGGTGCGGGCGTCTATATGGATGACGTCGCGGCAGAATTTCAGTCTGTGATGCAGCGCATCGCGATTATCTCGGTGATCGCTATTGTCATTGCTGGCGTTTTGTCCTGGTTCGTAGGAACCCGCATAACCAAAAGCATTGTCGGTCTGAACCGATCCATCGCCACAATCGCCGAAGGCAATTATCAGGCGCCGGTGGATACGGATTCCAACTTTACCGAAATCGGCGACATGGCATCTGGCGTTCTTGCCCTGCGTGACAAATCTGCGCAGGCCCAGCAGCTTGAAAAAGACGCCGCAATCCAGAAACAGAGAGCCGAAGAAGAACGACGCACCAATATCCGCAACATCGCCAAAAAACTCGAGAGCGAAGTTGGTGGTATTGCCGGTGCCGTTGACCAATCGGTTAAACGCAGCGGTGAACTTGCAGTCAATATGTCACACAACGCCGAAGGCATTCTTGATCAGAGTCAGCAGGTTGCATCTGCTGCCGGATCCGTCTCGCAGAATGTTGACGCGGTTGCCGCCGCGACCGAGGAACTTTCTTCCTCGATCACGGAAATCAACGTTCAGATTTCCCAGATGTCAAACACTGTCGAACGCGCAACGCATGAAAGCCAGAGCGCCTCTGACGATGTTGGCGGCCTGTCCGAAGCCGTTGATAAAATTAAGGAAATCGTCAGCCTGATTAACGACATCGCGGGCCAGACCAACCTCTTGGCCCTGAACGCAACCATCGAAGCCGCGCGTGCAGGTGATGCGGGCAAGGGCTTTGCGGTGGTCGCAAGCGAAGTCAAAAACCTTGCGACCCAGACCGGGCGCGCGACCGAGGAAATCGCAGCCCAAATCAACGGCATCGTCGAAGGTACCGAGCGTGCGGTTACGGGTATTTCGCGCGTGTCGGAAACCATTGATCAGGTCCGGTCTGCGTCAACCGCCATTGCGGCGGCAATTGAAGAACAGGGTGCAGCCACACAGGAAATAGCGGGCAATGCCAATCGCAGTGCGGATGGCGTCAAACAGATTTCGTATAGTGTCGATCAAACCATGAAGAACGCGCAAAGCACAACCACCCATGCGGGCGATCTGCGCAACGCGTCCGAAGAACTTTCGTCGCGGTCTTCGGAACTGACACAGATCATTCACCGCTTCTCGAACGATCTGATCAAGCAGGCTGAGAATTGATTCCTGCGAAGAAAATAGCCTCAAACAAAACGAATGAGGCTTAAGAAAAATGGGCCATTTCCTGCGAAATGGCCCGTTTTCTTTATCGAAAAGGATCTAAGCCGATCTATTCGGCGGGAAGATCATTTTCCCGACGGAAGGAATGAGACGGATAAACACCCAAAATCCGGACCTCGTGCGAGAAGAACTGAAGTTCTTCAAGCGCATGGCGCAGACCAAGCTGTTCTGGATGGGCTTCGACCTCGGCAAAGAACTGGGTTGCGGTGAAATGCCCCTCGACCATATAGCTTTCAAGCTTGGTCATGTTGATCCCATTGGTCGCAAAACCGCCAAGCGCCTTGTAAAGGGCCGCCGCTACGTTACGGACGCGGAAGACAAAGCTTGTCACTACCGGCGTGCCGTCATTGGCGATATCAAGCGGCTCGCGCGCCAGAATGATGAAACGAGTCGTATTATGTGCCGCATCTTCGACCTCGGTGCGCAGCACATCAAGGCCATAGATCTCTGCTGCCAGAACAGGGGCAATCGCAGCAATGCTTTTATCGCCCAGATCGGCCACTTCCTTTGCGCAGCCTGCCGTATCTGGCCCGACAACGGTATTCACGCCAAGTTCCTGACGGATTTTACGGCACTGGCCCAGCGCGTGAACGTGGCTTCGGATTTCCTTGATATCCGAAATCCTGGCACCGGGAACTGCGACAAGCGCGTGGTTGATGCGCAGGAACGTCTCGCCAATGATATGCACCCCGGAATCGGGCAAAATGTGATGAACATCCGCTACGCGACCGGCCAGGGTGTTATCAATCGGAATCACCGCCAAATCAACATCGCCATCGCGCAATGCACCAAATGCGCCCTCAAACGTCCGGCAAGGTACGGTCGTCGCCCCCGGAAAGGCGCGCCGCGCTGCCTGATCGGAGTAGGCACCGTGCATTCCCTGAAAAGCGATACGTTGTTGGGCAGTCATCTGGTTGCTTCCTGATATCTAATATGATTTCCATGTCATGCCTCGCGGCTTTACCGCCAGACAAAACATAGAAAAGCCTAATTACGCGCCCAGCACAAGTCGTGCGCGTTCAAGGTCTTCGGGAGTATCAACGCCAAGCGGGACACCGTTCACAAGGGCAACTGCGATCATCATGCCGTTTTCAAGTGCACGCAACTGTTCAAGCTTTTCACGCATTTCAAGTTCGGCCGGTGGAAGACTTACAAACCGGTCAAGTGCTGCCCGGCGATAGGTATAAAGACCGATATGATGGTAAAGCGGCCCATCGCCATGCGGGGCCGTTGCCCGCGTGAAGTAAAGCGCACGCGCCACACGACCAATACCAAAGGCCGCTACCGCCTTCACCACATTGGGATTTGTACGTTCTTCTTGCCGCGTGATTTCAGCCGCCAGAGTCGCGATGTCGACATTCGGATCGACAAGTGGATCAAAAACCGCACGAATATCTGCTGCATCAATCGTCGGAAGATCACCCTGAACATTGACCACGGCGTCGTATTTTCCATCCGGGTCAAAGCTTTGCAGCGCCTGATGCACCCGATCCGATCCGCTTGGCAAATCCGGATCGGTCAAAACGGCAAGACCACCAGCCGCCGTTACCGCGTCGGCAATTTCCTGTTCGGCGCACGCGACGATAACCGGACCGATTCCGGCCTCGGTTGCCCGGCGCCAAACATGAACAATCATCGGTTCGCCGTGAATATCAGCCAACGGCTTGTTGGGCAGGCGTGTCGATGCCATACGAGCAGGAATAACGACAACGGGGTTGCGCGGCGTAGTCATGTAGGCCTCCGGTCTGGCTTGATCCTGCTTTGATCTCGCGCAAAGCGCGCGTCTGATCACCTGTGCAAGAAGCAATGTCGTGAATCGGCGGGACAATAGCCGGTTTTGGGGATTCTGCGAAAGACGGAATTGAATATGACGAAGCTATATCTCGTCTGTTTTCGCCTTTATGTTTAAGAAAGGTTGATGCAAATCTCTGAAACGTATAGTTTCCCTCCGACCGGTCTGACCTGCTGTCGCATGCGCGCTCTTGTAATCTTTAAGAGCGTTTTGGGGGCGCATGGGTCAGCTGTTAAAAAGAAACCTGAGAGTGATTAGGCTGTAGGGATCCCGTCATGAAAACGATGGAAATCAACAAGATCGTCGCCGGTGTTATCTGTGCTGTGCTTTTGGTTATAGTTGTTGGCAAGATCGGAAGTGCTCTTGTCCACCCCGAAGAACTGGAATCGCCCGTTTACCCGTTCTCCGAGGATCTGATGGCTGGTGCCAACGCACCGGCGGCCGCACCGGCGGAACCGGCTGGGCCAGAACCGATTTTTGCAATGCTGGCATCTGCTGACCTTGCCGAAGGCGAGAAAGTCTTCAAAAAATGTGCTTCCTGCCACGACGCCGAAAATGGCGGCCCGAACAAAACCGGTCCGAACCTTTATGGTATCGTCGGTAACAAGTTCGCCCACAAGGACGACTTCGCTTATTCCGACGCCATGGCAAACCACGGTGGAACCTGGGGATGGGAAGAGCTGAACCACTTCCTCTACAAGCCGCGTGATTATGTAGATGGGACGAAAATGAGCTTCGGGGGCCTGAAAAAGGCCGAAGACCGCGCTGCTGTCATCGCATGGCTGAACAGCAAGTCGGACAATCCGCTGCCTTATCCTGATCCGGCAGAAGCCGCCTCAGGTGAAAGCACCGACGCTGCAGCAGATGCACCAGCCGAGGCAGCAGAATCCGCGGACGCCCCGGCTGAAGAAGCACCTACCGCTGACGCGCCGGCAGAGCCCGCAGCAGAAGGCGCGCCCCCCGCCCAATAAAAGGCTGGAAAATTCACCGGATAATCGATTGATTTTTTGCAGGGGACAGGTAACTGTCCCCTGTTTTCGTTTGCGGCCAACCATTTCAAGCAGGGATGCGTTTTCATGGAAAACCTCGACCACTTTCTGGAGATCGCCCACAAACTGGCCGATACCGCCCGTCCGGTCGTGCATCAGTATTACCGCACCCCTGTTGCTGTCGACGTAAAGGCCGATGCAAGCCCGGTGACCATTGCCGACCGCGAAGTTGAAACCGCGATGCGGGCAATCCTGATTGCGGAACTTCCCGATCACGGAATTCTTGGCGAAGAACATGGCCGCCACAATATTGATGCCGATTTTGTCTGGGTCCTTGATCCGATTGACGGCACCAAGTCATTCATCGCTGGCAAGCCAAGTTTCGCAACACTTATTGCCCTGTGCCACAAAGGTGTTCCCGTTCTTGGCATTATTGATCAGGCCATCACCAATGAACGCTGGGTTGGTGTTATGGGTCGCGCCAGCACGATGAATGGTAACGAAATCAGCGCTCGCGAGTGCGAAACGCTTGATACGGCAACCTTCTTTACCACCGCACCGGAACTGTTCCGCACCGATGCCTCGGCGCGCGCTTACAAGGCAGTGTCGGACAAATGCCGTCAGCCGATGTACGGCGTTGATGCCTATGCCTATGGCCTTGTTGCTCTCGGTTTTGCCGATACGGTGGTTGAGTGCGGTTTACAGGCATATGATTTCTGCGCCCTTGTCCCGGTCGTCGAAGGTGCTGGTGGCGTCATGACCGATTGGCAGGGCAAACCGCTCACGATTTTCAGTGACGGTGCCGTCATCGCCAGCGGCGACGCACGCTGCCATCAGGGTGTTCTTTCCACCATCCGGACAGCAACAGCCTGATCTCGCCGCCCAACCTTCGCTTTCCGCCTTTGATGTTTGGTATTTGCCTTGAATTGCGGCAATATATCCCATGAACCAATCAGTTAGGCTGCATCATGTTCGAATGGGTCATCATCCTGTTTCTCGGAACGGGACTGCTTTACGGTTTACAATCACGTAGATTGCAGCGGCGTAACATATCCTCGCCGATGATGATGGTTCTAACGGGTGCGTTGATCGCGTTGCCATTAGGCATATGGCATGAGCCACCACTGGCCCCATTTGCTGATCGCATCCATTTCGCCACCGGGTTTTCCGAAATGACGTTGGCGATCATTCTGTTCCTTGACGCCGCGGTCCTAGACTATCGCAAGGAAAAACCTGCGATACGGCTTGCCAACCGTTTGCTTCTGATCGGGTTGCCTCTGACCATCGGCGTAACATGGGCCTTTATCATTGGTCTTCATCCATCGATCGGAGTTCTTCCGGCACTGATCCTTGCTCTGATTGTCAGCCCAACGGATGCCGCTCTTGGCCGCCCCGTATTGGAAAACAAGTCGGTTCCCGATCCAGTCAGGCAGGGCATCAATATCGAAAGTGGCCTGAATGACGGGCTGGTTTTGCCGGTATTCACTGCGGTCGTATTGCTCGAGGCCGACCTTGTTGGCGAAAGCAGCAACAATTGGCTGACAGAGGCGGCGATTGAAATTTCCGTCGGCGCCGGGGTCGGGCTTCTGGCCGGATATGTCATCGGCCAGATCGTCAATCACGCGGTCACAACCAACACCATTATCAACCGCTTCGAAAGGTTGCTCGGCGTGCTCGCTGCGCTGTTCATCTTTTTCCTCAGCGAAAAACTTGGCGGAAATGGCTTCGTTGCGGCCTTCGCAGGTGGCCTTGCTCTTAACATCTCGTCAGAACAGGTCCGCGAAACCATCGAAAGCTTTGGCGAAGCAGAATCAGAACTACTTACCATGCTGACCTTCTTCATTTTCGGTCTGGTGGTTATCCCGGCTGTGTATCAGCTTTGGACATGGGAGATGCTGATCTTCTCGATTGTCAGCCTCGCGATCCTGCGCCCGCTTTGCGTGTGGATTTGCATGATCGGCAGCCCCTACAGTCTAGCTGAAAAACTCTATATCGGCTGGTTTGGTCCGCGTGGTATCGCATCGATTATTTACCTGCTGATCATGAGCACAATGATTGCCCCCAAGGGGTATGATCCTTTGATCGCAGCTGCCGTGATGATTGTTACAATCAGCGTCATCGCTCATGGCCTGTCGGCAGCACCATTATCGAACTTGCTGGTCGGATATCTGCAAGAGAAGCAACACCGACGCCACTGATTGTCCAATACAAAGCCATCATATAGCGAGCAACTGACATGTCCGATGATACCGCCCCCGAAATCACTCACCCAGTTGCACGACAACTTGATGCCTACAATGCACGAGACATCGAAGCCTTCATGCGCTGGTGGGCCGATGATTGCCAATATTACGCCTTCCCCGACACGCTCTTGGCCAATGGCGCGGAGGAAATACGTGCGCGTCATATCACACGTTTTCTAGAACCCGATCTATTCGGAAAACTGCTTTCACGTGTCACAGTTGGTAATATGGTAGTGGATTATGAAACAGTCCGGCGTACCTTTGATCAAGGCCCCGGCGAACTCGACGTGATCTGCATGTATTTGATCGAAAATGGCAAAATCGCAAAGGCATGGTTTAAAACCGGTACTCCACGCCTACACCATCAACCTTAAAAAAAACGCCCGGTCCTGAGGATATCCCCAGCCGGGCGCAAGTCTTGGTTTGCATTAAGAGAGCTCTGGATGGAGTGCAAAATCCAGAGGGCCCGGCTACCAATCCGGACCAAGGACCTTTGCGCCTGAATGCGAAGGCCCGGCATCGTCATCCTTCCCAACCGGTTGGAAACGAAGGGTGACGAATTCGATAAATCACCGCTCGGTCAGCGCCAGCCGGACACCCAACGCGATAAACATCCCGCCAAGAGAACGTTGCAGCCAGATACCGAGCGACCTGTTACCCCGAAGGCGGATCGCGGCAAATCCGATGGCAAACACCACGACCGTCTCGACACAAAAGCCGATCACATTGACCAATGTGCCAAGCACCAGAAACTGGATCGCACCATCCCCCGCCGCGGGGTTAACAAACTGGGGCAGAAACGCCATAAAGAAAATCGCGACCTTAGGATTAAGGACATCGATCATCGCGCCCTGACGCCATGCGTGAAACGCTGTCATGGTGGGTATCGGAGGCCGCTTTACCGCAGATATTTCAGATGACGCATCATCCGGCCCACGCTTGGCAAAACTGCTGCGCAAGGCGCCGATCCCCAGCCACACCAGATACGCCACACCAACCCATTTCACCACCGAGAATGCCAGTGCCGATGTCGCCAGAATGGCCGAAAGCCCAAGGGCTGCGGCAACCACATGGACAAACGCACCGGAACAAACGCCAAGACTGGAAAATACCCCGATCTTGCGACCATGGATCGCGGTCTGGGCACTGATATAAGCCAGATCCGGCCCAGGCGAGATATTGAGCAACAGGGCAGAAACCAGAAACGGCGTGTACTGAATCAGAAGATCTGCCATCACGCATCGACCTCCAGGCAATAGTAAACCAGATCCATCGAAAGTGATTTAGCACCGGCCTCGATCAGCATGGAATGAAGCTGACCACGATGATGTGTTTGATGGTTGAACATATGCGCCAAGACAATCTCGCGCGGCAGTGTATATGCCCCGGCCAGCATCGATTGATAGGACAGATCACTTGCCAATGTGTCCGCGTCAAGTTGTTCGGTAAAGGCGATGATTTTGGAATCCTGTGCCTCACGCGCGGTTCGGAATTCTGAAAATCCGGCGTGCAGCACGGTATCGAGCGCCAGACGCTCAGGCACCCCGACCAGACGCCCCAACCACAGACGATCCGCTACCAAAAGATGGTTCAGTGTCTTGATGATCGACGGGAAAAAAGCATCCCTCGGGGCGATAAGTTCGCCCGCTTCAAGACCCGAACATGCGTCCAGAATATGCCGGTTCGCCCACGCGTTATAATTGGCCATGCGTTGAAAGTAGGCAACTCCGTTCATAATATTTCATCCATCTTGATTCCGCCTCCCCCCGTCACTTCAAAAACTTTATCTGGCCTTTGCGTTGCAGGGGCTTGTCGTCTGGTTAGCACCACCTGTCGCATCTGCTGTTATGTTCATGGCAAGGACGGGCGGTTTGGGCATCCGTTTGGTCAGGATCACGATATTACCCAGCAAAGTCAGGCCAACGCCTAGAACGATATTGCTGTCCCAGACAAACCCTTCAAACCAGGTCGACAGTAATAGCGCTACTACCGGAAACATGACGGAACTGTATGCCGCACGATCCGGGCCGATCTTGCCCAAAAGTGTCAGATAGGAGCCAAACGCCAGAACCGAGCCAAACAGGGAAAGGTAAATCAGTGCGGTAATAAAAGACGGGCTGGTGTCAAAGGTAAACGGAATACCGGCAGCAAGGATGTATCCGATCAACAGGATCGAGCCATACATCATGCCATAAGCATTCGCCTGAAGGACCGGAATGCCGCGCGCCTGATTACGTGCCGAAGTCATATTGCCAAGGGACGCAATGTAACTACCCGCAAGCGATACCAGAAAACCGACGCTACCACCTGCTGCCAGATCAAACGTTGCCAGATCTCGCGCGAACACCAGCGAAATTCCGGCAAGCCCGATTGCCGCACCGATCAACGTCCGGGTTTCCGGGCGTCGCCTGAAAAAGAGTGCACCATTAATCATATTCATGATTACGATGGTCGAAAACACCACCGCCAGAAGACCCGACGTCAAATGCGCACTTGCGATGTAAATCAGTACGTAATTCAGCGAGAACAGGCATATGCCAAGGACCGCCATAAACACATGATCACGCAGGGAATAGCGCATAGGCAACCGGCGGATAACACACCATGCCATCAAAATTACTGCCGCCAGAACAAAACGGTAGGCAACAGCCAGTTCCGGTCCGACCGAAAGCTGATACTGGATTGCGATCCAGGTGCTTCCCCAGATCAGAACGACAACACTATATAATCCAAGCGGGCCCATGACGGCACTCCAACGAAATCAATCGTCGGTATTTAGGGCAGTTTTTGCCAAACACACAAACCAGCAAAACTCATCTATTCATTAGTCATGCTAATGGTATTTTCGCCCCATCTCTAAGATTTATCGCTTTTTCCCGATTCTGCCCGCACCGGCCCGATATCACCATTTTCGCCATCATTGGCGGCATCGTCGACAACCGACATGTCATCTCCGGGTTCTTTGGCCTCATCGGTATCAAGAACATCATCACCACGCTTCTTGCGCATTTTTTCGCGCAGGCGCCGACGCTGCCATTCCTTCCAGATTGCCAGCAATTCTGTGCGCGAATGGAACATCGGCAGATGGCGTTTGGGCTTGACCGGTTTCTGTTCGACCGCCATGCCAACTTCGACAATCTCGTGCGTATCATCAATCCTACGAACAATCAGTTCGACTATGCCATAGGCAACCCGGTCCCCAGGTTCGATATCGCCCGAAAGGTTGCGTTCAAGGATTTCGGCAACGGTCGCTTCTTCGTCCGCGCCCCCAACCACAAAGCCATACAAACGGGCAAGATCAGCAATACGGGTATCGGGTGGGAAACTGAAATCACCAAACAGGTCGACGTCATTTGCCCCCTCGGCCGGACCGGCGAACAACTGATCAAGCAGTTCGACATGGCGCGGTGGGGTAATGATATAAACCTGATCACCGCCTTCGATGCGCCCGGCACTGTGTGGGCGTAACGATTTGCCATCACGCAAAATCAGACTCGGCCGTGCCCAGCGCGGAATACGTTGCCCGGTTGCCACCGCGCTTTCGCTGTGAACGCGATAAACGACAATCTCCTGATTGGCGTTGCCCGGCAGTTCAAGGTCGATACGATCGACCGGCCCGTGTCGCGGCGGAATCATAATGCCCAGCCAGCGCGCCATCAGCCGGATTGTCCACCCCTGCAACAGCAGCGACGTGATCACAACAATAAAGGCCGTGTTGAAAAGAAGCTGGCCATATTCAACACCTTCTACCATCGGCACGATGGCAAGCAGGATGGAAACCGCCCCGCGCAAACCAACCCATGAAATAAAGGCGGTATCATTGCGTGAGAAGTTGAAGAACATCAGGCAAAGCCATACCGCAACCGGGCGGGCGACAAACACCAGTACAAGCGCCAGAATAACCCCGGGAATGATCACATCACCAAACTGTGACGGTGTTGCAAGCAACCCCATGGTGACAAACATCACGATCTGCGCCAGCCAGGTGGTTACGTGCTGGAACCGGCGCACCCCGACACTCATGCGCATCTGACTGTTGCCGGCATAAAGACCGGCGACATAAACTGCCAAAAACCCGCTGCCACCAACGATACTGGTTGCGCCAAAAAGGCTAAGCGCGCAGGCAAGCGTGACAATCGGAACAAGTGCGGGTTCAAGCTTGACCCGGTTGATCATCTGGACAATGGCCATGCCACCCAGCAGACCCAGAACAGCCCCAAGTCCGATTTGCAGGACAAACCGTTCAAGCAGTTCCAGTGCCAGATTATCCCCGCCGCCCTGCATGATCAGTTCGACCAGCGAAATGGTCAGAAACACCGCCATGGGATCGTTCGAGCCGGACTCGACTTCAAGTGTGCTGCGCGTACGATCGCGCAAATTGATCCCGCCAACACGCAGCAGGAAAAACACCGCCGCCGCATCCGTCGAACTGACAATCGCCCCGAACAACAAGGCCACCAGCCATGGCACATCAAGCACAAGCCAAGTGACCCCGCCAACGACAAACGTGGTCAACATGACCCCGACCGTCGCCAGTACGAGCGAGGGTGCGGCTGCAATCTTCAGGGTTCGAAGCTGGGTTTCAAATCCGCTATCAAACAGGATCATCGCAAGCGCAATGGACCCGATAAAATAAGCCAGCGGCGCATTATCGAAATTGATGCCTCCAATCCCGTCCTCGCCAGCACCAAGGCCGACAAACAGGAAAACAAGCAACAAGGGTGCACCAACCCGGAAACTGATCAGACTGGTAAAGACCGCAACAACGACCAGAACCGATGCAATCAGGATCACCAGATTCATCGATTCGATCATATTCGCGTCTCCATCCTGTTTGTCATTATCGTGAGACAGGTCGAAAAACCCGTCAGGTTCCTGTCGAATGTTTTCTAAGACAGGAAAGTTTGAAATGCGTTACGGCAACACATCTTGCAATGATGTGCTTAAAGCGCCCAAAGGCGGCATTCTTGCGGCAGGATTACCCGATATTTGGTCAAATATCAGGCAAATGAAATCAATTCTCTCCATCGGTTACAATTCAGCACAGCCAATCATTTATCGCCATCAAGCATTGCCGGAACAAAGCCGGTTTCTTTGGCTGTAGACAGGGCAATTTCCGGAATAACCTCGACCACGCCGGGGACTTCCTTGATCGTGTCCGTCACAAAGCTTTCAAGATGAGAAGTATCGCGCAGGCGCAATTTCAACAGAAAATCAAATCGGCCGGTCATGTGATGACATTCAAGAACCTCGTCCGCCTTGATCAGCGACTTGACCAGTTTCTTGTTTCCCTTGGCCGGGTCGGTGCGCAACCAGACCATTGCGGTAAGCGCGCGACCAATCGCATTGCCGTCAACTTCGACGCGGTAAGCCTTGATAACCCCCTGCTCGCGCAATTTGCGCACACGGTCATTCACCGCCGAAACAGAAAGGCCGACCTTCGTCCCCAGCGCCGAATAAGACAAAGACGCGTCATCCTGCAAAATGTCGATCAACTTGCGATCAATGGCGTCCATAAAACATCCCCCTGAAGAATTTTTATCAATATCAGACGATCTTACACGAAAACTGTGTAGGCATGAAACTTTCGGGTCGCCATCAACAAATGGTGGGACTATTTCGCTGATCAAGACTGGATTTTTTATAAAATCGGCCTTATTCGTTGATGATCATGCATCTTTTTCGTGTTTCTCCGGATGACGATGCGCTTCGCGGCGCCCTTTTAATGACCGGTGCTGCAATCCTTTTTGCGGCAATGGCGGTGCTTATCCGGTATATCACGCGCGAAGTTCATCCGTTTGAAGCCGCCTTTTTCCGTAATCTGTTCGGGTTGATCCCAATGATCCCCTGGATGCTGCGCGACCGGTTGGTTGGTCTGCGTACGCTTAAACTGAAATTGCATTTCATCCGGGCGGTCATCGGACTGGCCGGAATGCTATGCCTGTTTTCGGCACTTGCCATTGCCCCGGCGGCACAGGTGATCGCGATCAATTTCACGGTCCCGATCCTGACCACCATCCTTGCGGCCCTGATCCTTCATGAAACCGTCAGGGCGCGCCGCTGGACGGCTGTTGCACTCGGCTTTATTGGCGCAATGATCATTGTGCGTCCGATCGGACAAACGCTTGAAACAGGTGCGATACTTGCCCTTCTGGCGACCCTGTTTACTGCCTTTGCCGTAACAACGGTCAAGATGCTCTCGCGCAGTGAAAGTGCCAACGCCATCGTCACATGGATGGGCATGATCATGACGCCCCTGTCACTGATCCCGGCCCTTTTCTTTTGGCAAAATCCGACATGGGAACAGGTTGGGGTACTTCTTGCAATCGCCGTTCTGGCGACTGCGGGACAACAGCTTTTTGTGCGCGCCAATCGCACGGCCGACCAATCCTATGTTATGGCCTTCGATTTCCTGCGTCTGCCATTTGTCGCGGCCCTTGCCTTCATCATGTTTGGTGAAACCGTCGATTTCTGGACCTGGGCCGGGGCGTCGCTGATCATTGGCTCAACCCTTTATATCGCGCGCCGCGAAGCTGTTCTGGCCAAAAACGAAAAACGCCGCCGTCGTATGCCGACAACGGCAGCCGCGGATTCTCAGGCGATCCCGGTCACCAAGGCGAAAACCATCAACCCGCCCGAAGATCCGGAAGGCACCCCCGAAAGCAATACAGGAAACAAAACAGGACGCATTGATGCGTAAGTGGTTCAACAGCCTGCCCCCCTATCTTCAGGCATCTGTTTTCGCCGTGATTGCATCGCTTATGGCCGCCCTGTTTTCGGTGATTGTCCGCATAGCAACCCGTGAAATCGACCCGCTGCAGGCTGTTTTCTTTCGCAACTTATTTGGGCTTCTTTTCATCGCTCCCATCGCGCTCCGGTCCGGTTTTGCACAGCTGAAAACCCAGCGGATGCCGCTGTTTCTGTTGCGCGCTTTGCTGTCGATGGGGGCCATGAGCTTCTGGTTCTCCGCCATTGCCTATATGCCGCTGGCCGAAGCAACGACGCTAAACTTCACCGTCCCGCTGTTTGGTACCGTCCTTGCCGCAATATTTCTGGGTGAAACGGTTCGAAAATACCGCGTAGCCGCCCTTCTGGCAGGCTTTATCGGTGTCGTCATCATTATCCGCCCCGGCAGCGAAACCATGCAACTGGCGAGCCTTCTGCCAATTGCCGCCGCCCTTTGCATGGCCAGCGCAGGGTTGACGATCAAGTCGTTGTCCAGAACTGAAAACAGTACAACCATCGTGCTTTACATGATGCTGTTGACCACGCCACTGACATTTATCCCCGCGCTTCTCGTCTGGCAGACACCAAGCCTGAAGGCGCTTGGGTTGATGGCACTGGGTGCGTTTATCGCCAACATCACCCAGATTTGTAACACCAATGCTTTTCGAATATACGATTACAGTTTCGTCGTCGGCTTCAACTATCTGCGCCTGCCCTTTGTTGTCGCCATCGCCTTGGTCATGTTCGGTGAGGTCCCGGAAATCTGGCTGTTGCCTGGTGCGGGTTTGATCATCGGGTCCGCACTGTTCATTGCACGGCGCGAAGCCAAACTCGCCAAAGAAGCAAGGCGGATCAATCGCGGCCCGTCAGCCGCGGCAATTGACCTTGACCCGCCTCTCTCACGCGATAATAGACAAAATGTTAATGGGCCAGAGCGCAGATGAAAAACTGGTTCAAAAAACAACCCGCTACGGTACAGGCCAGTTTTTACGCCCTGTCGGCAGCGATTCTTGCAGCCTGCTTCACATTGACAATTCGTTTTGCCACCAAGGAACTCCACCCCTATCAGGCTGTATTCCTGCGATTTCTGTTCGGACTGCTGATGATCGCACCAGTAGTTATGCGCGGTGGATTTGCCCCCTTACGCACCAAACGCCTGCCGCTTCTTGGATTACGCGGTATTCTGTCGGCATCGGAAATGTGTTTGTGGTTCTTGGCGGTGCTTTATCTGCCACTGGCCGAGGCCACGACACTTAACTTTACCGTCCCGTTATTTGGCACCATTCTGGCCGCGCTGATCCTGCGCGAAACCATCCGCATTCACCGTTGGCTTGCTGTTTTTGTCGGATTTATTGGTGTTGGGTTGATCATTCAGCCCGGAACGGCCGCCATGCAACCGGCAAGCCTTCTGCCAATTGCCGCAGCCATCTGCATGGCGAGTGCCGGGCTCATCACCAAGCAACTGGTTGCCACCGAAAGCACCACCGCCCTTCTGTTTTACCTGATGCTGATTACAACGCCAGTTTCCTTAATTCCGGCACTGTTTGTCTGGCAAACGCCAAGCTGGCATGTGCTTGGCCTGATGGTGCTGGCGGCCGCGATGATGAACGTCATGCAGGTTTGCAATGTCAAAGCTCTGCAACTTGCCGATTACAGCTTCTTTGTCGGATTTTCCTATTTGCGCCTGCCGATCATCGCCATTCTGGCCCTGATCCTGTTTGGCGAAGTCCCCGACATCTGGATATTTCCCGGTGGTGCCCTGATTATCGCAGCGGCAGTCTATGTTGCCTTGCGCGAACGCAAAATTGCCTGAACAGTTCGAAAGCCACCCGGCCAGCCGGGACCACACCCACACCGCAACATCCAAACTCTTCCCCCTGAACTCAGACGGTCAAATGCCCTTGCCCGATAAACAAATAATTTGGTATAGAATTACCTATTATTTGTTTATCGGGATCAAAACAGGGAATTTCATGTCATGCAGGTCAAGGGATCCATTGCCATTGTCACCGGGGCTGCATCGGGCTTGGGTGCTGCTACCGCGCGCGTGCTTGCAGGCGCCGGGGCAAAGATTGCGGCCTTTGATCTGAATGAAGCAGGCGCCAAAGCAACAGCAGCCGAACTTGACGGCATCGGTTACGAGGTTGATGTATCAAACGCCAAAAGCGTCGAAGACGCGATTTCCGACGTTATCAAGACCCAAGGCATTCCATCCATTTTGGTCAATTGCGCAGGCATCCTGCAAGGCGAACGCATTGTTGGTCGCGAAGGCCCGGCAGATCTTGATGCATTTGCGCGCGTGATCAATGTTAATCTGATCGGGACATTCAACATGATGCGCGTTGCCGCAACCGCCATGAGCCGCAATGAACCGACAAAAGGTGGTGAACGCGGGGTTATCGTCAATACCGCATCCATCGCCGCCTACGAAGGTCAGATCGGGCAGGCCGCTTATTCGGCATCCAAGGGCGGCGTTGCCGCGATGACCTTGCCAGCAGCGCGCGAACTTGCCCGGCACGGCATCCGTGTCGTTTCGATTGCTCCGGGCATGTTTGGCACGCCCATGGTCACCGCCCTGCCCGACGACATGCAGCAGGCACTTGCGGCCAACATTCCCTTCCCCAAGCGCCTTGGCGATCCGGCGGAATATGGCCGATTGGCACTGCATATATGTGAAAATGAAATGATTAATGGCGAAACGATCCGCATCGATGGCGCGGTAAGGCTGGAGCCCAAATAAGCCAGCCCCCCCCCAAACGGGAATCGCTGCCACGAAAAACGCCCTGCCAGTCCCGCAATGGCAGGGCGTTTATTTTCCAGCTTTGATCAAGGATCAGCCCCTACCGTCCGAAACGGCACCTAGTGGGCGATAACCGTTTCGGCAAAAGTCGCCAGATCGATGTCTTTTTGCGTCACGCCACCCGCGTCGTGAGTTGTCAGCGTGACCCCCACCTTGTTATAAACATTGAACCATTCCGGGTGGTGATCCATCTTTTCGGCCTGTATCGCGATGCGCGTCATGAAACCAAATGCCGAATTGAAATCACCGAACATGTAAACCTTGCCGATTGATAACCCGTCTTCTGCCAGTTTCCAGCCATCGAGTTTAACAAGCGCAGCTTCGATGGCGGTTTTGTCCAGTTTGCTCATTGTGACCTCCTGCTTTTTGCTTGATCCCATTTGACCATGACACCGGAAACTTGCCAAATATTGAACGGCGCAAAGCAGTCCCTATTTCAAAAGGCAATGCACACGTTCACGCAACACCGGTAAAAGGTCACTTTCAAACCACGGGTTCTTTTTGATCCAGCCGGTATTGCGCCAGCTTGGATGCGGCATCGGCAGTAACCCGTCTGGCAAATACTCGGCAAATAGATGTACCGTTTCGGTCATGCTTTTTGCCCGGCGCGGGCCAAGATAACGTTCCTGCGCATACTGCCCGATCAGAAGTGTTAATCCCACATCGGGCAAATGTTTTAGCAATGCATCATGCCATGTCGGTGCACATTCGGGGCGCGGTGGCAAATCGCCACCACGTTCAAACCGGCCGGGATAACAAAATCCCATCGGCATGATGGCAAGCTTGCCCGGATCATAGAAATCCTCAACCGGCATTTGCAGCCAATCGCGCAACCGGTCCCCCGATGCATCATTCCACGGCAGCCCGGTTTCATGCACCTTCGTCCCCGGTGCCTGCCCGATCACAAGGATTTTGGCACCCGCCGCCATCCGCACGACAGGTCTGGGGCCCAGGGGCAATGCACTTTCGCATATCCGACAGGCCCGGGCATTGACCAAAAGATCGTCAAGTGCGGGGTCACCACCCGGCGGATCGATTTCGGGAAGCTTGCCGGTTAATCCGGCCATTGCATGCTCCTGTTTTGGGGTATCGAACTATGCGTCGGGAAGTTCGCCACCGGCAACAACCCATTCCTCGGCCATGGCGTCGCGATACCATTCCACCATTTCAGGCAATCCAAGAATGGCTTCCATATAGGCATTACCGATGGGATCAAGCGACACGTCATAAGTTTTGAACCGGGTCACCACCGGCGTAAACATCGCGTCTGCAATCGAAAAATGCCCAAAAAGGAAGTCTCCCCCCTGACCAAACTGCGTGCGGCATGTTTTGAAAATCTCGCAGATGCGCGCGATTTCTTTTTCGACGATCTCGCTTCGGCCACGCCCGGGCAATGTTTTGCGTAAGTTCATCGGCATGTTGCTACGGATCGCACCAAACCCACCATGCATTTCAAGCGATACAGACCGCGCAATCGCCCTCACATCAAGATCAAGCGGCCACAACATCGCATCAGGTCGACTGTCGGCAAAATATTCCAGAATACTCAACGCTTCCCAGATGGTTTTCCGGCCATCAAAAAGTGCGGGGACCTTTTTGCTCGGCGAAAAGACTTCGGCTTTGGCATGCCATTCTTCGGTATAAAGCGGGATCAGCTTTTCCTCGAAATCGATCCCCGCCACACGCAGGCCCAGCCACGCGCGAAGCGACCACGAAGAATAGTTTTTATTACCGATATACAGAATGGGGCGCGTTTCCATGGGAAGGTATCCTTCATTCAAACCAAAAGCAGACGGCCAACACTATCGGGTTATTCAAAACCCGGTTCAAGGCCGTTCAGTCGCCGGGCCATGTTCGAATTTGGCGATCCGGCAAATGATCCTTCAAGGTCTGGCAATCAATGTCGCTGTCACCCTGCACATCCTGAATTACATTTCCAGATGCGGGGTTTTCTTTTGGGAGATTGCCGATTGACGGTGGCATCCGTAAGATCGAATTCATATCTCGCGATAGCAGCCCCACCACTCTTGCCAACACGTCACCACAAGGGAAGTATCAAATTGTTCGATCACATTATCTCGTCTGAAAAGCCCTCCAACCCGGTCTGCATCACGGCAGTTCAAGAATCCGATTTCAAAAAATGGCTCGGCAAACAGTCCGATGCTCATCAGGCATGGATTGCCTCGTCCGGCTATGACGGCAAACGCGGCACCCATCTTGCCCTTGCCGGTGACGCGGGTACCTATCAGACCATCGTGATCAGCTATGTCGACGATGCCAAAACCCAATGGGATTTTGCGGGACTTCCGACTGCACTGCCCGCGGGTGAATATATCCTGACAGATGATGTTACAAAAAATGAAGTCATATGCGAAAAGGCCGTTCTTGGTCTTTACCTTGGCGGGTATCGTTTTGATCGCTACCGCAAATCAGAAGCCAGCACCGCGAAACGTGCGCTATTTGCCATTCCGTCAAACGATGCGACCAAACGTGCTGAAAATATCGCGCGTGGTATCGGACTTGCACGCGACCTGATCAACATTCCGGCCAATGATATGGGGCCGGAAGAACTCGAGGCCGCCGCACGTCGCCTTGGCGAGGAGTTTGGCGCAAAGGTGACGAGCATCATTGGCGAAGACCTGAACAAACGCAATTTCCCGGCGATCTACACGGTTGGCAAAGGCAGCGATCGTGCCCCCCGCCTGATTGATCTTCATTGGGGTAATGAAAACGCGCCCAAGGTCACACTGGTTGGCAAGGGTGTCTGCTTTGACACCGGCGGCTATGACCTCAAACCGTCAACCAACATGCTTCTGATGAAAAAGGATATGGGGGGATCGGCACAGGTTCTTGGTCTGGCCCGTATGATCATGGCATCGGGTCTTCCGGTGCGCCTGCGTGTTCTGATCCCGGCTGTTGAAAACATGGTTTCGGGCAAGGCATACCGGCCAAGCGACATCCTTCAGACCAGGAAGGGCATCACCGTCGAAGTTGGCAATACCGATGCCGAGGGTCGCCTGGTTCTTTCCGATGCCCTGACCGAAGCCGCGGCCGAGGATCCCGAAATCCTGCTTGATTTCGCAACTCTGACCGGGGCTGCACGTGTTGCACTGGGACTTGGCCTGCCGGCACTGTTTTCCAACAATGACGACCTTGCCAATGGCCTTCTGGAAAATGGTCTGGCGCTGAATGATCCGATGTGGCGCTTGCCGCTGTGGGATGATTATAGTCCGATGCTCGATAGCAAGGCAGCCGACATGAACAACATTTCCGGTTCGCCCTATGGCGGTGCGATCATTGCGGCTCTGTTCCTTGATCGCTTCGCAGAAGGTGCAAAAGCCTGGGCCCATATCGACCTGATGGCGTGGAATCCTTCGGCACGTCCCGGACGTCCCGAAGGCGGCGAAGCCCAAGGAATTCGGGCCGCTTTCAAGCTTATTGCGGATCGTTACGAAAAGTAAACATTTCGATTTTCCCAATTAGACCTTTGACATCCGCGCAGGGGTCAGGTAGACAGGTTACGTATTCGTAACAAATTAATTGTTGGGCACAGGCATGTCGATCGAGATCAAACCGTCTCAGGCGCTTGACCTATGGCGTATCGCGATTGTTGAAAGCGTGCGTCGGGACTCTCCCGACCTATCGGCTCGCCAGATGGCCCTGATGCTGACTGTTTATCTGACCCCGGCCCCGCATACCGTTCGGGGCCTTTCCGACGCCCTGAATATCTCCAAACCGGCGATTACACGTGCGCTTGACCGCCTCAGTTCACTTGGCATGGTCAAACGCAAGGTCGACGAAGATGATCGTCGCTCCGTTCTGATTCAGCGTACTGTGAAGGGCTCTGTCTTCCTGCGCGAATTTGGCGATATTATCGTGTCCGCGGGGAAGAAAACCGAATAGATCGATTTCTTGATCCGATGGCGTTCCGGTTTCGTGACAGTAGGTCAGGCGAAATTGAATTGATATTCAATCGCCAATAACTGGTTTGAATACCAAAGTTCGGGAAATGGGACAGAAAATCTGCCCTAAATCTAACACCCTCCCTTCTCATACGTAAGAATAGACATCAAACAGACCAGTTGGTTTGTTCGAATCTTCTGTATTTCATCAAACAGAATATATTTTAAGTGTTTAATATCAGAAACTTACTGATAATCACCTGGGTCACGAACCCAAAACACGCAGCTTTGACGCCAAGAAACAATACCCCGTCCAACTTTCGGCTTAGCGGGTCCGCGCCACGCTTTCAGGCATGTCAATCAGGGACAAAAGCAGGGCGGCAACAATCAAAACACCGCCACTGATCCGGCCAATCGTGTTTTTTCCACCACGTTTCAATAACCATGGCATCAGTCTTGCGGCGCCAAGCGCATACATCATTACGAATGTGTAATCAAAAATCACAAACGTGATCCCAAGGATCACCAATTGCGGCCAAAGGTCCACCGAAGGATCGATGAACTGCGGGAACAATGCACCAAAAAACGCGATCGCTTTCGGATTCCCCGCTGCAACCAGAAAACCTTCACTAAATAACCGGCGTTTTCGTACCGGCTCAAACCCTGTTCTGATTTTTGTTTCGGTATCATTATAATTTTTTGATGCCTTGGATTTTCGCAGGATTGCCGTCAGACCGATGACAATCAGGAACGCGACGCCGCACCATTTGACAACGCCAAACGCCGTCACCGATGTCGCCAGCAAAGCCCCCAAGCCAACCGCGGCAATCACCATCTGGATCATGTTTGCGGTCACATCACCAAGGGCGGTAATCATGGTCGGGCGCGGTCCATAACGTAACGAATGCGACATGCCGATCAGGACACTGGGCCCGGGTGTTGCCACTATAAGCGATACAAGTGCGCAAAAGCTGAGCCATGTTTCAATCGACATTTCATCCCCCGGATTACTCAATCAAGACGGAATATCACGCCCATGTCACCATACAAGTGCACTCTGTACACTGCTGGCATCTGCCGATCAGGCATCCTGAAAACAGGTAACCCGGCAATGGATCACACCGAACAAAAATCATTCAGGTAAGGAGAAGAAAATTTTTTGAATTGCCGATACGGTATCGGCGGGGATGCCTTTAGGCGGGCAAAATAACCTTAACGGCCAGGCTTCTTGTCGCCGGGCCAGTTATCATAAAATTTGCGCACCTGAACCGAACGAATTGATTCTGGCGGCACGATGCCGCGTGCGGTTGCCAGAAGCCGGTTTTGAAGTGCTGCAAAATACCTATTGGTTGTTGGACGGAACGGAGAGAACGGTGGCTCGGATTTGATTTCCTCGCCCTTTTCTTTCGCCGCTTCTGAGGCTTCTTTTTCTGCTTCGAGTTCTTCTGGCGTTTTGGGCGGTGGCGGTGCAATCAGCTCCGGCCCGTCATAGACAAAACCACGTTTGCCTGCTTCAAGTTTCTCGTATCGGTTCTGGGTATCGCGATACATGATGCGTTGCAGATCTCGCAGGAACGCATTCAATAATTTTGGCTCTGCCTGCTCGATGACCGCACGATCAGCAACACTTGATGCTTCAAGCCAGACATAGAACACCATTTGCCGGATCGCGCCGGTCTTGGGCAAAACAACGGTAAGCGCAATTGAATCCGGTTCGATCACCGTTTCTGGAATTTGCGGTTCTTTTGGCTCGGCACTTTCAGACGGCTTTGCCCCCTCTTGCCCACCGCCCGATGCCTGTGCATCCGGGCCAAACATCACAATCCCGATCACCATCGCCAAAAGCGATTTGAAAAGGTAGTTCCTGAACGCTTTCGGTTTTCTTGCCGGTTCGGTCATGAACAGTTTGCTTTCAGCCCGTTATTAATTTTACGCAATACCCAACGAACGCCAATTGTCCCGTCAAGTTCCGATTTGGGGTCAGCTCTGCACAAGCTCCAGCCCCGCAGCACGCAAATCAAGCGCTGCTGCCAACAAAGCCTTTGTATAGGATTCTTTCGGATTTTCAAAGACTTCGTCGGCATTTCCGCTTTCGACAAGCCGCCCGCCCTGCATCACCATCACCCGATGCGAAAGCGCACGCACAACCCGAAGGTCATGGCTGATAAACAGATAGGCCATCTTGTGGCGCGCCTGAAGATCGCGCAAAAGATCAACAATCTGCGCCTGTACAGACATATCAAGTGCCGAGGTCGGTTCATCAAGCACCATGAAACGCGGCTTTAAAACAAGTGCACGCGCAATCGAAATACGCTGGCGCTGTCCGCCGGAAAATTCATGTGGATACCGGTCCATCGCATTTACCGGCAAATCAACTTCGCGCAGGGCTTCGGCAATGCGTTCGGTACGCTCCTGCCGCGACATTTCCGGATGATGGATTTCAAGCCCTTCGCCCACGATCTGGCTGATTGACATCCTCGGGCTCAGGGATCCGAACGGGTCCTGAAACACCACCTGCATGTCGCGGCGCAGGGCCCGCAAATCCGCCCCGGAAAACTGCCGCACATCTTTACCGTCAAACCAGATATCACCAGTGGACGACAAAAGCCGCAAGATCGCCATCGCCAGAGTCGTTTTGCCCGATCCGCTTTCTCCGACAATACCCAGCGTCTCGCCCTGCCTCAGGGTAAGCGATATATGGTCTACAGCATCAAGGTAATATTCCGGACGCCCCAAAATACCCTTCTTGCCAATCGGGAACCGCACCAGAATCTCATTGGTTCGGATCAGTTCCTTTGCATTTTCGGGCAATGGCGGGGCATTACCACTTGGCACTGCCGCCAGAAGCTTTTGGGTATAAGGATGCTGCGGGTTGTCAAAAAGCCCCTGGCCTGTGCCGCGCTCAACCACCTCGCCATCCTTCATGACGCAGACATTATCGGCCATCTTCTGCACGATCTGAAGATCATGGGTAATCAGCAACAAACCCATGCCTAGCTTGGCCTGCAAATCCTTCAATAATTCAAGTATCTGCGCCTGAATGGTTACATCAAGGGCCGTGGTCGGCTCGTCGGCAATCAGCAATTCCGGTTCATTTGCCAATGCCATGGCAATCATCACGCGCTGGCGCTGTCCACCCGATAATTCATGCGGCAATGCTTTAAGCCGCGAGGCCGGATCGGGAATACCCACCAGATCAAGCAGCTCAAGAATACGCGCCCGTGCTTTGGCACCGCGCAATCCCTTATGAAGCAGCAACACCTCGCCGATCTGCTTTTCGATATTGTGCAGCGGGTTTAACGATGTCATCGGTTCCTGGAAAATCATTGCAATCCGGTTGCCGCGAATTTGTCGCAGAATTTTCGCATCCGTTCCGACCATTTCCTGCCCGTCAAACAGGATAGAACCACCCGGGTGGCTGGCCCGCGGATAGGGCAGCAATTGCAGGATGGAAAGTGCGGTCACCGATTTACCCGATCCGCTTTCCCCCACAAGCGCCATGGTCTCACCACGCTTCATGGTGAACGAAACGCCTTTGACCGCAGGAACACCGGCAAAACTTGCCGAAAGATGCCTTACTTCCAGAAGCGGCTGTGTCGATTGATTGGTCGTCATAACCGTTCCCCTAGAAGGTTTTTCGTGGATCAAAGGCATCGCGCACCGCCTCGCCGATAAAGATCAGCAAACTCAGCATAATCGCGATTGCAAAGAACGCCGTCATGCCAAGCCACGGTGCCTGAAGGTTGTTTTTACCCTGTGCAAGCAACTCGCCAAGCGACGGCGATCCGGGCGGCATGCCCAACCCCAGAAAATCAAGCGATGTAAGGGCCACGATCGAACCGTTCAACACAAACGGCAGGAACGTAATCGTTGCCACCATCGCGTTCGGCAAAACATGGCGATACATGATACGATAATCGGTCATGCCCAATGCGCGCGCGGCCCGAACATATTCGAAATTGCGCGCCCGCAGGAATTCTGCACGCACAAGCCCGGTCAAACTCATCCAGCTAAACAGCACAAGAATGAACAAAAGCGTCCAGAAACCGGGCGCAAACAGGCTGGCCAGAATGATCAGGATGAACAACTGCGGCAATCCGGACCAGATTTCGATCACACGCTGGAAACCAAGGTCAATCCAGCCACCGAAATAACCCTGTACCGCACCGGCCGCGATCCCGATTACCGAACTTATCGCCGTTAAGGCAAGGCCAAACAGGATCGAAATCCGGAACCCGTAAATCAGGCGCGCCAGAACATCGCGCCCAAGATCATCTGTTCCAAACCAATGCCTGAACGATGGCGGGGCTGGCTGTGCCTCGCGCATTTCAAAATCGATGGTATTGTAAGAAAACGGTATCGGCGGCCAGATGGCAAAACCGTGTTCCTCGATCTTGCCAAGGATATAGGGATCATAGAAATCCGTCTCGACGTCAAAATCGCCGCCATAAACGGTTTCAGGGTGGTCTGACAGGATAGGGACATACCAGTTATCGTCATATTTGACGAAGATCGGCTTGTCATTGGCCACCAGCTCAGCGACCAGACAGATGACGAACAGGATCGTGAAAATAACAAGCGACCAGTATCCACGCTTGTTGGAACGGAAATTTGCGATCCGGCGTTTGTTCAACGGCGAAAGAATGATGTTTTGCATGATCAATTCTCCCGCGCTTCAAAGTCGATCCGCGGATCAATCAGGTGATAGCTGAGGTCACTGATCAGGTTCAGAACAAGACCAAACAACGTAAACAGATAAAGTGTCGCAAACATTACCGGATAATCACGCTTCATCACGGCTTCAAAACCCAGCAACCCAAGTCCGTCGAGTGAGAAAATCACTTCGATCAGGACCGAGCCGGTAAATAGCAGCCCGATCAATGCACTGGGAAAACCGGCAATCACCAGCAACATCGCATTGCGGAAGACATGTCCGTACAGAACCCGTTTTTCCGTCAATCCCTTGGCCCGCGCGGTCACCACATATTGTTTGTTGATTTCATCCAGAAACGAGTTCTTGGTCAGCATCGTAAGCGTGGTGAATCCGCCAATGGTCAATGCCGTAATCGGCAATGCCAGATGCCAGAAATAATCCGCAACCTTGCCCAAAAGCGACAATTCATCAAAATTCGATGATGTCAGCCCCCTTAACGGGAACAGATCGAAATAGGTTCCACCGGCAAACACCACGATCAGCATCACGGCAAAAAGAAAGCCCGGAATGGCATAACCGATAATAATCGCCGCCGATGACCAGACATCAAAATTCGATCCGTCCCGCACGGCCTTGGCAACGCCAAGCGGCACGGAAATGATATAGATGATCAATGTCGACCAAAGGCCAAGCGATATCGAGACCGGCATCTTGTCGATCACGATATCGACCACATCGCGATCCTGAAAATAGCTTTGGCCGAAATCGAACGTCAGATAATTTTTCATCATCATCCAGAAACGTTCATAAGCCGGTTTATCGAACCCGAACTGCTTTTCAAGCTGGGTGATGATCTCGGGGTCAAGTCCCTGAGCCCCACGGTAGTTCGAGGTCGAGGAAAAATTGTTTCCCCCGCTGGCACCACCGCCGCCGCCACTATCAGCCCCCTGATTGCTGATGCGCGCGGTTGCGGCAACATCCGTGCCCTGTAACTGGGCAATCATCTGTTCTACCGGGCCACCCGGCGCGAATTGCACGATTGCAAAGTTCAGAACCATAATCCCGAACAGCGTCACCGGGATCAGCAAAAGACGACGCAGGATGTAATTCAGCATGGCCTAGTACCCCCCCTTCTTAAGCTGCCGCGACTTTTCGGGATCAATCCACCATGTCATGACCGATGTTCCCTTAAGCGGCACCTCGTCAGGTCGCCCGAACACATCCCAATAGGCCATCCGATCCCCGCCAAGATAATATTGCGGGATCACGTAAAATCCCCACTGCAACACGCGATCAAGCGCGCGTACGCGCTGCACAAGGCTTTCGCGGCTGTCTGCTTCGATAACCAGATCGATCAGTTCATCAATAACCGGATTTTTGATACCTGCAAAATTCCGGCTGCCCGGCTGATCTGCTGCCTGCGATGACCAGAAAAATCGCTGCTCGTTCCCCGGTGAAAGACTTTGCGTCCACCAGAAAGTCGTCATATCAAAATCATAGGCCTGAATACGATTGACCCACTGCCCGGTATCAATCATGCGAATATCCATGGTCACGCCAAGCTGACGCAGGCGGGCTTTAAGAACCAACGCGATTTTCTCAATCCCCGGCTGGCGGATAATCAGCTCGAACCGGAACGGCTCGCCGGTCTTGCTGTTGACCAGTTGCATGTCGCGCAATTCCCAACCCGCCTCCTGCAAAAGCTTCATCGAATGACGCAATGCTTCGCGTCGACCATTGGGTGCATCAAAGTTGGGCAATTGCGGCGGCTGGGTGAACAGTTCGGGCGGCAGCTGGCTTCTGAATCCTTTCAGAATATCAAGCTCCTCGCCTTCCGGCACGCCGGTTGCAGCAAGTTCCGAATTGGCGAAATAGCTGACATTGCGCTTATACGCACCATAGAACATCGCCCGGTTCAGCCACTCGAAATCAAACGCATATTGCAGCGCCTCCCGAACACGGATGTCAGAAAACAGGGGCTTGCGTGTGTTAAACACATAGGCCTGCATACCGTTTGGCAGATTGTCAGGCAGGAATTCCTTCCTGATCTGGCCGTTCTGGATTGCCGGGGTGTTGTATGCCGTGCTCCATTCGCGCGATGAATGTTCGCTTCTGATCATGTATTCACCGGCAAAGAACGCCTGACGTGATACATCGGGATCAAGATAGGTATCAAACCGCAGCGTATCGTAATTATTGCTGCCGCGATTGACCGGCAAATCCGCCGCCCAGTAATCCTTGACCCGTTCATAGGTGATCTGGCGACCGGCCTCGAAAGACTTGATTTTATAGGCCCCACTGCCGACAGGAGGATCAAAGGTCGTCTTGGAAAAATCCCGCCCTTCCCAGTAATGCTTTGGCATGATGGAAAGTTCGGCAACAATCATCGGCAATTCGCGATTATTGCCCGGTTTGAAATCAAAACGCACCGTCAGATCGTCAAGCGCTTCGACTTTATCGACCTGCGAGTAGTACTGCCGGTAAACCGGGCTGCCTTTTTCAATCAGGATATTGAATGAAAACACCACATCTTCGGCGGTGATATCAGTGCCATCCTGAAAGCGTGCCCGAGGATCAAGATGGAAAATCACAAAGGATCGATCAACCGGATATTCAACGCTGCGCGCAATCAGACCATAAAGTGACGAAGGCTCATCCGCACTCGACACCATCAGACTGTCATACATAAGCCCAAGGCCGCTTGCTGCCGTCCCCTTCAGCGTGAAGGGATTTAATGTATCAAACGAGACGATGGAACTTTGCACCAGCGTCCCGCCCTTGGGCGCATCCGGATTGACGTAATCGAAATGCCGAAAATCAGGGCCGTATTTCAGATCACCATAAAGCGATATGCCATGTGACGCAGTGGTTAGCGGACTGAGCTGTTCCTCGGCCACCGGAACTGTCGGGGCCGGTGTAATGTCGGGCTTGTCGCCTGTCTGTGCCGCTGCCGGACCGGCCATTGCGATTGGTAACCCGACCACAACCGCCAGAAGCATACCCCCGACATAACGGGAGAACGTTCCCCGGCTCCCGTTTTTCCGTGCGATGCACGTCTCGCCTTCTTGCCGCGTCATATTTATTCCTGAAATGTGCCCGGCTCGAAGCCCGAACCCCGGCAGGGCCAATACGCATCATTGAACCATCTGACATCATTACGGACGCAATGATCGGGAGGTTCCGGACAATTCCCGACAAGAAAACGGGACCGGTTACACCGACGTTACGTCCGCAAATCCATTTGGTCCAAACGACATATTCATAATGAGGAATAAAATGGTTCAATTTCAAGGCATCATCTTGAAACTGTCATTCCGTTCCTGATTCTTTTTGCGCAAGCTTGCGCCTGCCTGTCTCGATCTTGATTTCGCTCATCAACCAATCGCGAAATGCCTTCACTTTCCGCCGCTCCAACCTTCCTTCGGGATAGCAGAGCGAATAGGCATAGGGACTATCAACCGGCAAATCGAACGGCACCATAAGTCTATTGGTCACAACATATTCCCCGATCATCGCCGGATCGGAAATTACTGCACCAAATCCGCTGGCCGCGGCCTCCATTGCCATATCAAGGGTCGCAAAAACAGGTCCCCGGTCCGGGTCGACGCCCTCAATCCCGGTTCCCTTTAACCAGATGCGCCAATCCTCACGCTGTGCCGAACAATGCAGCAGAGTCACATTGCCAAAGTCTTCCGGTGTTTTCAGCTGCTTTGCCAGATTGGGATGACATACCGGCAAAAGCCGTTCGCCGGTCAGAAATTCATGCACCAGCTGGTCGCCCGGCGTATCAGCAAAGCGGATGGCAATATCGGTTTCATTGAAATCAACCGGGGCGGCATCGTCACTATAGGTGCCAAGCTGTACCTGCAGGTCAGGATGTTCCATCTGAAACCGGCCAAGACGCGGCACGATCCAGCGCATGGCAAATGTCAAGGGCGACAAGACCTTAAGCTGCGTATCATCAGGTCGGTTTTCGATACGCGAAACCGCCAGTTCGATCGAATCGAATGCCGCCGTCAGGGACGCCAGCAAGTTCCGACCCGGCCGGGTCAGTTTCAATCGGCGGTGATGACGTTCGAACAATTGCCGCCCCAGCACATCCTCCAGGTGCTGGACCTGTCGACTGACCGCCCCTTGTGTAACATTAAGCTCATGTGAAGCTTTGGTGAAACTTTCAAGTCGACCGGCCACTTCAAAGGCACGAAGCGCGTTTAACGGCAATGGGCGGCGTTTCATGACGATCATCTTGCATGATTAAAACTCATCCAATGATGACAAAAGATGGTTTGAGAGCAAGTGTTTTTAGGCGTAACTCTGGGTTTAGCAAAACGAAACACATTCAGGCCGCATACAAACTGAGAGCTGGCCGATAGATTGAAGGAATAAGATCATGGTCGCGATCACCAAAGATGCCAGTGCTTTTGTCACCACCCGCCGTCACCAAAACACCGCAAATGTTATGGAACTGCCGCGTCAGTGGGCAAAACGTTATGTTCTCCGCCAGAAGCTTGCGACGATGGACAGCCATCTGCTGCGCGACATTGGCTGGGACGTATATGAAGCCCGTATCGAAGCAGCCAAGCCGTTCTGGAAAGCCTGAGCATTTCGCTTAAAGGCGCCAAACCGAGAGTATTTATTATGTCTCCCCGACTTTTCCGCTTGCAGGGGCCACTTTCTTTCCCTCTGCAGGTTATTGAAGCCCTGACAAGCGTCTTCAGCCTCCCGACACGCAAAACCGAGACCCGCACCCGCTATTGACGGTTTTGTATCCCTGATTGCCGGCCATCCCCCGATGGTCGGCATTTCTTTTGCCTGATCGGATCTGCAAGACGGATTATTTTGACGGATGCAGATACATCAGGTTCGCGGCGTTCAGCACCGAATACATCACTGCGAACTGGGCATCGAATTCATATTTATCTGGGCTTGGGTCAAACAGCTCGTAAATCTGGCCAACCGTGCGTTTGCCATCGATGCGTGACAGAATCCCCGGGCTTGCTGGCGGAAGACTGCGCGTTACCGACAATCCGGTAAAATTAATCTTGATATGGCCGGTCTTCGCGACAGAGCGGGCCAAAGCAGCCCCGTCAACACGCACAAAAAACGGCACGGCATGACGATCCGGGACCGGTGGCTTGATCTTGTTATCCGATTTGACAACATAAAACAGATGCTTGGTAATATTGCCCGCCATCAATTCAGCCAATGCCGCGCGCTTGCGAAACGGCACATGCACGGCTTTGTCCAGAACGTCGTGGCGCGAACAATAGGTCGTCGGATCATAGCGCATCGGTTCAATGAATTGCTGAAGCCGCAAACCGGCCTTCTCGACAAAATCAAAAACCTCGTCCACGCGATAGGCCCGATCCTGCTGATGCAAAAGCAGATCGTAAAACCCGGGCTCACCGCCCTGAAGATGATCATTCACAAACGGGTTACGCTTCAGCCAGTTTGTAGCCGGCAGTGAATCGAACAATGCCTTGCCAAGGTTAAGCCGTTTCCGCCCACCGGCCTCGGCCGAGAGGCGTTCCATCATTTCTTGCATATGGTAGACGCCGATCCGACCAAGTTCGCCGTACACCATCAAACCCATACCGCCTCTGGGTTTAAGCGCATCTGCCAACGCCTTTAAACCAGCGTCCGGATCAGGCAGATGATGAAGCACCCCACAGCAATCAATATAATCAAACGGCCCATATTGCCCGGCCAGATCAACGAACGACCCGGTAACGAATTTGACACTCTTTTCAAGATTACGGCGCTTGATCCGGGCCTCAGCGATCTTGCGCGAGCTTTCCGAAAGATCGATATAAACAATCTCGACCTTGGCCTTGCGATCACGCGCCTGCTGCGCGAGCATCACCAACGCATCCCCGGTGCCGCCCCCGGCAACAAGAACTTTTATCTTTTTGCCATCAGCCGATGGATCGCGGCCGCCAAACACGAAATGAACCACTTCGTCCCAATTCCCGGGGGACCCTACGACAAGACGCTTGTCCTCATCTTTCGGGTCACGCGCCGGATAGGGAAAAGTTTCATATTGCGCCCGTGTTTTGTCGGACGGTTGCGGCGCGTCTGGCTTTTTCCGGATTTCGGACATCTATAAATTCCAATGGATCAACAGGTGCTGCGGCAAGCCCGAAAACAAGCCTGCAAGCAGCAATGCTATCAGAGACGGCAACATCCTATAAAATTTCAAGGATTTGATTAATAGAATAATCACCTTGGTGACGAACTCATTCCCGACACCGGATCACAAGCTTCCCTGTTGCCGTCCGGCTACGGATCGCCGCAAGTGCCTCCATCGCGTTTATCAGCGGATATGTCGCAGACACAAACGGCGATATTTCCCCAGACGACAGCAGCTCCAAAAGCTCGGCCATGCCAGCCTTTGCGATATCGGGGTTCTGTTCAAGATAAGCCCCGAAATAAAAGCCCAGTGCAGCAACATTCTTGACCAGAAGGATATTGGCCGGAATTTGCGGCACCGATCCGCTAGCAAATCCGATCAGAAGGATGCGCGCGCCCGGCGCAACACAGCGCAGGCTCTGATCAAACACATCGCCCCCGACCGGATCATAAACCAAGTCGACACCTATGCGCCCGATGCGGGCACAGATTTCCTGTACCCGAGCCCGTATACTTTCGGATTTGTAGTCAATTACATGATCCGCACCATGCGCTCTGGCGATGGCACATTTATCAGCCCCACCCGCGGTTGCGATCACGGTCGCGCCCAGAAGTTTGGCGCATTCCACCGCCGTCAGGCCAACACCCCCGGCAGCCCCATGAACCAGAACCACTTCACCCGGCAGCAAATTGGCGCGATACTTCAAACCAAACCATGACGTGCCATATGCAATATGGAATGCAGCCGCCACATTGAATTCAACATTGTCGGGTAGCCCCGTCACAAGTCTGGCATCAACTGAAATCCGACCAGCATATCCACCCCAGTCAGGCAGGGCCATGACCCGATCACCAATGTTAAAACCCTGAACGTCCGTCCCAATTGCAGAAACGGTCCCGGCAATTTCAAACCCCGGCGCAAAAGGACCAGTCGGGCGTTTCTGATATTTTCCCTCAAGAATCAGGGCATCGCCAAAATTAACGCCACAGGCGGCAATATCGATGATGATTTGATGGGCTTGTGCGATCGGTTCTTCGCAGTCGATCAGCATCGGCGCTTCGCCGAAAGCCTCGCATATCCATGCTTTCATCGCTGTTTTCCATCTTGTGATCCTGCCCGATCACGCACAGTGTGCCGCGCACGCAGCGATCAGACAAGCGAAAGACAGAGACGGTATTGAAAACGGTGGAAGACCGGCAGGAACGGCTTAGAAAAACTTTTGACGCCTGCGTTTTCGCATCACCAGCAAAAGAAGTATTCCGGGCACCAGCAATATGACAAACGCCGGGGCCAATAGCACGGGTACAAACGCATTGTCCCAAATCCAGGCCGAGATATAGCGCTGAATCACGGACTGCAACAGGTTCAGGCTTCCGGCATCCAACCGATACCAGAGCTCCCCCGCCGCGACAAAGCGGAACGTTCCCATCTGAAGCGAGGTAATGCCATCACCGACCAGTACAGCAAGACTGGAAAACAGCAATATCCATCCCAACGCTCTGAAAAGCCACATAGCCGTCTCCGAATTCCCGGTCTGAACTTTTCGTTATCATCACAGACATGCCGACGGCTTTGCCCCGTCAGCATAAAGGTTTCTGCGAATCACCCTATCGTCCCGGTACATCTGGAACCATAGCCTGAAACCTTAGAGGCGATTAATCAACAAGAAGTAAATATTGGACAAATTGCTACAACTTTATCCGTCAAGTGATTGTAAAAATGGCATTTGTTCGCTGTTTGGATAGTGACCAGAACAAACATCAAAAAGTAAGGGATTTTGCCTTGTCAACCGGGATCGGGTCGGCTAATGTCCGCCCGCTTTCGCGATATATAGAAGATCGCATGTGGAGAGGTGGCCGAGTGGTTTAAGGCGCACGCCTGGAAAGCGTGTTGGGGTGTAAGCCCCTCAGGGGTTCGAATCCCCTCCTCTCTGCCACTTTGCAGCCTGCGGGCCGCAGCGATACCAAAAGCTGCAAAAAACTCCCCTTCTTCGATGTGAAATACGAAAATGCGCACACAACTTTTGTGTGTCCTGTTTCTTATTGCCCGCTAAACTGCACAGCAAGGCACAAATCAGATACCTAAATCATCATAGGGACGTGGCAAAACATGGCGACAATTGAAGGCGGCTTTCTGCATACGGCGGTTCTTTTCCTCGGTGCGGCCGTGGTTGCAGTACCGATCTTCAAAAAGCTGCGTCTGGGTTCCGTGCTGGGTTATCTGTGCGCGGGGGCACTGATCGGGCCGTTTGGCCTTGCCCTGATTGCGGAACCGGAAGAAGTTTTGCATTTCGCCGAATTTGGCGTTGTTCTTCTGCTGTTTATTATCGGTCTTGAATTGCGCCCCCAACGCCTGTGGGCAATGAAAAGCGAGATTTTCGGGCTGGGGATGGCGCAGGTGGCCATCACTGCCGCCCTTCTTTACACCGCCCTGATTGCATTTGACTGGCCATGGCAGCAGGCGATGATTGCCGCCCTTGCCCTGTCCTTGTCCTCAACCGCGTTTGCCCTTCAAATCCTTGAAGAAAAGGGCACGCTTAACAGCGACCATGGCAACACAGCCTTTTCAATCCTGCTGTTTCAGGATCTTGCTATCGTACCGCTAATCGCGCTTGTCGCGTGGCTCAGCCCGATAAGTGATGGCGACGCAGCCGGTACCGACTGGATTTATATAGCCAAAACCATCGGTGCAATTGCGTTGGTCATCGGGGCTGGGAAATATCTGCTTAATCCGTTTTTCCGCATCATCGCCCTGACCCGCGCGCAGGAAATCTTCACATCCGCGGCACTGCTGCTCGTGATTGGCGCCGCTCTTCTGATGCAGGCCGTGGGGCTTTCTATGGCACTTGGCGCATTTCTGGTCGGGGTCATGTTGGCGGATTCCGAATATCGCCACCAACTTGAAACCGATATCGAACCGTTTCGCGGCATTCTGCTCGGTCTGTTTTTCATCGCGGTCGGCATGTCGGTCAACTGGCCGCTTGTCGCGAATAATATCGGGATCGTCCTGGCATCGGTTGCTGGTCTGATGGCAATCAAGGGGATCGTCGTTTATGGACTGGCCCGGATATTTGGCAAATGTCACGCAACCGCGTGGCGGACTGCGGTCGCCATCCCTCAGGGCGGCGAATTTGCCTTTGTCCTGTTTAGTCTGGCGACATCGCTTGCGGTCATCAGCTCCACACGCGCCAACCTTCTGACCGCCATCGTCACCCTTTCGATGGCTGCCACCCCGCTTGTCGGTGCGATTGCCGAAAAACTGTCGGCCAAGCTTCGCAAGGATGATCAGCCCGATGTCGACGGCGTTGAAACAGCTGAACTGCAATCAGTGATCATTGTCGGCTTTGGCCGTTTCGGACAGATCATTTCACGTGTCATGGCAGCCCGCGGCATCAATGCCACCGCAATCGACAACGACCCGAAACGCATTCAGATGGCCAGCCTCTATGGCAACAAGGTCTATTTCGGTGATGTCCGGAGAAGTGATGTTCTTGCCACCGCCGGGGCGGCGAATGCCGATCTGATCTGTCTGTGTATAAATGATCGTGACGCGACCACACAGGCCGCCAAATATATCAGCGAACTGTTTCCCAAACCGAGATTGCTGGTGCGCGTTTATGATCGTAACCATGCACTTGATCTGATGGAAATCGGGCTTGGCGTCGAACAGCTTTATCGTGAAACCTTTGATACGGGTGTTTCCATGGCACGGCACGGGCTTTCAATGCTTGAAACCGAACATGATGTCATTGATCAGATTGCTGATGAATTTCGCCGTCGCGATATCGACATGCTGCACGCCCAAGTGGCCGAAGGCCGCATTGCCGGCATGGCAAAGGTTCATGAAAGCTATCAGCTTGACCGCAATGATGCGCGCACCAACAAGGATGATCCGGCAATGTCGCGGCTGTAATTGTCCGCTCCGTTAACCTTGGGCAAAACCCCGAAGCTTGTCACGCATCACCAGAACCGAATGCTCGTCGGTGTAATCCTCCAGCCGGTCAAGCGCCACCCATGCCAGATCATCGGATTCATCGGTGATCTTCAGAGGATCGCGCATATCGGCTTCAAACAGGAACCGCATGTCATAATGCAGATGCGCTGGTCCCTTGGCATTTTCTGGAATTTCGTGAATGTCGATATCAAAAATCGCAGATGACAGGGGCCGTATCCACGAAAGCCCGCTTTCCTCATAAGCCTCGCGCTGGGCAACAAACAACACATCACGCACTCCGTCACAATGCCCGCCAAGCTGAAGCCATCGTTTAAGCTTCCGGTGATGGGTCAGCACCACATGACTGCGCTTTTCATTCACGACAAAGGCCGATCCCGTGACATGTGACGTTACCGGATCATTTTCAAATGCCTTGGGTTCACCTGCGATAAAGTCACTGATACGTAGGTGATTTTCCAGGTCACGATCAGACTGTGGGACAAAGCTGGCAAGGTCGATCTGCATGATATTCCGGTGTTTGAAATTGACGGCTTGCCGACCCTAGCCGAAGCTGCCACAGCAGAACAACCGAAAACCCGGAAGCATAAAGACGAAGTCAACCTATTTCCGGACGATCCGATTTACCGCATCGGAAATCTCCGTTCCACCATCGGTCAGTTCGATAATCTCCCGCCGGATTTCCGGGGTTTCAATCAATTTGGCCAGAAACTGCGCAACATTGCCACGCTTGACCGTGCCGTAAGGAATCGCAAATCCGGCGTTCACGCGCCCGTCCTGATCTTCATGCAACAATGTTCCCGGCCGGAGGATCACCCAATCAGCATCGGATGCCGCAACATCCGCATCGGCGCGCTTTTTCTCGGTCATGTAATGTTCAAACCGCGGGTTGGGGGCTTTGCCGCGCCCGGCTTCGGGGAAGGCAGAAACAAGATAAAGCCGCGAAATGCCTTCCTGCTTCATCGCGGCCACCACATGCCCCGGTCCGTCGCCGTCAATCCGCGTGGTCCGGTCAAGGCCGCTTCCTGCCGCCCCGGATGAAAAAACAACAATGTCGTGGCCCCGGATCAAAGGAGCGAGCGTTTCTGCCGTCAGTTCCATCAAATCACCGAGAACTGGCGTAATCCCCGCATTCCTGAGGTTGTCGGCCTGTTCGGGTTTGCGATGCAGGCCCGTAACCTGATGCCCATTTGCCAGTAAAAGCGGTGCCAGACGATGCCCGATACCACCCGTGACGCCGATAATGAAAATGCGTGCCATATCCTGCCTCTATCCTTCGCATCGGAAATCGAACCTACCTGAAAACTAGTTTGCGCCCCCGTGATGTCAACAAAGCCCAGCGTTAGCGCGCAGCATGCAGATGGGCATAAAATTGCCACAAGAAATTTTGGAACGTTTTGAAATCACAGCCGTTGGTGAGGTGTAACGCTCGACATCAATGAAAGGAGAGACGTTATGCCTGCGATTGATACCGCAAAGATTCTTATTCTCGCTACCGACGGCTATGAACGGTCGGAACTGCGCGTTCCGCTCGATAAGCTCTCGACCCATGGGGCCGATGTCAAAATCGCATCGCCCAAATCATCCCCGATCAAAAGCTGGGATAAAAAGGACTGGGGCGACACCGTTGAGGTCGATATCGAAGTCAAAAATGTCGATATCGACGATTATGACGCGCTGGTTATCCCCGGCGGTCAGATCAACCCCGATCTTCTACGTAATGACGAGGCATCCGTCAGTCTGGTCAGCGAATTTGTCGCGTCAGGCAAGCCGGTTGCGGCGATTTGCCACGGCCCATGGCTTCTGGTCGAAGCCGGTGCCCTGCGCGGGCGTGCAGCAACCTCATACAGTTCGATCAAAACCGACTTGCTAAATGCCGGTGCAGTCTGGCGCGACGAACCGGTGGTCTGCGATCAGGCCATCATCACGTCGCGCAATCCCAACGATCTTGATGCCTTTGTTTCCAAGATCGTCGAGGAAGTTAGCGAAGGCAAACACAGGCGCGCTGCTTGACAAGCCGCATGAAAGGCAGCCTTGCCCGCAACTGCAACCGGACGGATGGGAACCATCCGTCCGGTTGCGTATCAGCAATGCGATCACCCTATTCCGGCCCCTTATTCCGACACCTTATTCCGGGCACGGATCCTTGGCATTCAGAAGATTGCCGGTCGAATACCAGATATCATGCACGCCCTGACTCAGATCAAGGCGTACCGGTGCATCTTCTCTCCCCTGAAACAGGGTGTCATAAACCTTGGCTTGCAGCGGTGAACTGCACCCCAATGGTTGGGTTGGTATCCCGGGAAAATCAAGCTCAAGCCCCGCTTCGATCTGGGTTTGCGAAAACTCATTGGGCGGCGACGGCAATGTCAGAATATTCTGAAAATCAGGATCCCGGGCGATATAATGCGTCAGATGAGCCTCATCCCCATAGCCAAACAGGTAATAGACGAGCTCGACCGGTTGATCGATCCCGAAATTGAAATGCCGAAAAATCACTACGTCATCAATTTCGACCGGAACATTATCCAGTAATACCGGCCCAGGTGTCCCGCCGCCTGCATTGGAATAACCGTCATAGATTGTCGCGGTAAAGCTTGTCACCTTGCCCGATTTGATATCGGGCAAGGTGAATTTGTCATCATCAACATTGATCAGGTTATAGGGCTTGTCGGGATTGGCGGCGCGTAATTTACGATATAGCGCCATCGCATCATCGGCCAGATGCGCACGCAGGACCATCTGATACATATGCTTTTCCTGAGTGAACATCGGCATATGCAACAAAAACAGCGTTTCCGATCCAACCATAAACATGCCGTGATTGCCCGGTGCATCGGCTTCGGCCCCATTACTGGTATGGGTCATTTCACCCATCGGCGGATGGGCCTTCGCCATCTCCACCAAACCAGAAAACATGGTAATGGTAACGGCAACCGCGATCATTATCGCCGGTTTCCTGAAGACAAGAGGTCCGATCATTGTGCCTGCTCCATGAATTGTTTTACCTCATCCACCAGTGACGGGTTTTTCGCAGATCCGGCATCGCGGAAAATGAATGAGAAATCCGATGCCAGCGTATCGCTGCCAGCAATCGTCGCATTGGCATGACAAAAATCGCAGGACTGATCCTGGATGTAGGTTTCCATGGTTGTATTGGCGACTTTCAGATTACCCTCGGACTCAAAGGTGCCATAGCGCAGCGGTATCGATGCATTCGCACCGGGCTCCATGACTGGGGGACTTGGGCTGCCATCCCACAACACATTGACCAGCTTGTAATACTGAAACACCGATTTCCCACCGGTTTGCGATGCGATCTTTTGGGCAACACCGGCATTTAGCGTATCCATTTCGCTGGTTAGGGCCTGTTCGCGCGTAACCTGTACGGGCTGATCGCGGGGATAAAGGTCCTTGCACTGGTTCTGATCGTTACAGTCAATGCGCGGCTGATTGGGTTTGCAATCCGGTCCGGTACAATTCGGGTTGTTAAAGGAATATCCGCGAGGCGGTAAAATTGCCTGCCCGTCGGGCACATTGTCGACCTGCTCGAAGGTTGCCCAGATCAGATCGGGGAATGTATCGGTCTTGTGAATGATATGAAGCCCGACCAAACCGACAACTTCTTGGCTGCATTCACCGGTATCAGGACGTTTCAGCCATGCAACCGATGTCAGATACCGGTCATAAATGTCGCTTTGCCCTGTCAGGACCCGCCACGCTGCCTTGATCTCGAACGCTCCAAGCGCATCCTGACCTTGCGGTTCCGTCGGTGGAACACGCAGGAACTTGCCACTTGGCAGGGACAATCCCGCCGGATGTCTACCATCAGCATTGGTTGCGACCCGCATCTGATCGGCAGCGTCATAAAGCGTATTGTTCATGATGTAATCGAACTCGGCCTTGCCGACCTTGCGTTCGAAAAACACCAGATTGCCGTTCTGATCTGTCAGCCATCCGCCGGTGGCTTCCATGATCTCGTCGGACTGGGTATCACGCGTACCACTTGAAAGATGGAACCGATGGGCGGTATTGACCGCATTTTTTGAAAGCGTTGTTAAAATCTTTGCTGAACCAGCCGGATAGCCCAGCAACATCTGGTCACTTTTACATCCCGACGGCACGGCTTGCGGCACGCCCCAATCGGTCGGCTTGGCCGCATCAGGCAGGAAGATCGCCTGCGCATCCTTGAAACTGCCCCAGACCGGTACGCTGGTTAAGGGTGAGGTCGGATTTTCCGGTACCCCCCAATTTGCCACCGAAACGCTTTGATCTGGCTCACCTGCGGTCGATGGTGTTCCCGGCCATGAACTGCTGACCGGCCAGTTCATCGCGATGAACATCTGCCAAGCATAACAATTATTACCCTGCTGGGTTGGCAGGAAAAGATTGTCACTGGTCATGAACGACCCGCTTGTCGGATCGAAAACCAGTTGATCCGGGCATTGCTGTGCCGATTGGGCTATTTCCGTCACCCGGCTGATATTGATTTCATCCGCCCTGCCAGCCGGAACATCAATCACCCAAAGAAGTCCTGCAATCGCCAGGATACAAAAACCCGCAAGCACACAGCCTGCCCCCAAATGTAATCGGTTGATCATAACGGCTCCCTCTGTCGCAAACAGCATCCGGGGCAGATCAGTCAAAACCTTGCCCCCACCCCGGATGCGTCCCCCGCCCCTGTTAATGACTTGGAATAACCGCCAAACCACTTTCCCACGGATGATCGGCATCCGATGGATTGGCCGGTTCATTCGGGTTCAGAACCCGGAGGCTGACGGATCCCGGCTTTGCCGATGACGATACGGCAACATCCATAATGAAGCCCTGCGTACCGCCACCGTCGGTCTGGCCCGGAATCGCCGATGCATCTGGCAGGAACTTGGTCACTTTGGCCTTGATCCCGGGGTTGGAAAACTCAATCCGCGCGTTGCCGATCGTGGTGTTTTTATCCGCTCCCTGCACGATCAGAACAAAGCTGTTCACCGTCCCCGGCACCATCAATGCCGGAAGATCGGTCGGAGATTCCCCATAAAACAGATCAATCGGCACGAACTGAACCGGCCAGGGTTGCATGCTGCCGCTGCTGCGGCTTGAAACGCATTTCATAGGTGGTTGCAACGGTTGGCTCGGGGTCATCTGCGTTGCCGAAAGGGCAATTTTCATCTGGTTGGCGATATCGCCAATATGGGCAATCTTCTGACCATCGATCGTGCAGTCATTGATCGTGAAACCGGCACTTGGCGGAATATCAAACACCGCATGCAGTATCTGGTCCGAATTGTTCGGACCGGTTCCCGCCGTGCCACGGGTAATTTTCCAGTACTGGCTTACATCCTCGCCATTCGGGCCCTTCCAGTTTGAAAGGTTCTGGGGCTGCTGGATATAAAGCCCGACTGGATCGGTCAGCGAAATACGGTAACGTGCCGCCGCCCGGTTGGCGATAAAACCGATATGCGGATCGGAATTGCGATAGTTCTGACCGTATTGCGCACAACAAATCAGGCTTTGCGGATCGCGGCTGCTTAAATCCGGACGCTGAATGGTTGCCGCCGCGGCAAGGTAAATTTCAGCACTCAGCGTATTGGGGCCTGACGTCAGATGCAGCGCCCCGCCCGACTGGCCGGGAACCCGCACCGTGCCGCGGTTCCATTTGTTGGTCACGTCATAGGCCGGGCGTCCGGTGGTCGGATCCATGACCGGATCACCCTTTTTACCGGTCGGCTGATCAACCGTGTAACGCAAATAAAGGTCTTCAAGCTTGACAGCCGGATCAACATACATCTGATAAAGGCCGAGAACCGCCTCGGGATTGATTCGCCACATCGTCAGGTAATAAGCCGGGTTTTCGCAGGTAAACATGACGCTTTGCATCTTGCTGCCCGACGCATCATAGGTAATCGACCATTCGCAATATTCATCCAACCAACCACGTGGGCCAGATGGCGAGAAATCAACATATTCCCCGGTCCAGTCGATTTCCGGACACCGTTTTGCCGGGATTTTCAGGATCGGAGCCGAGCCGCTCGGATCATAGAGCTTGTAAAGCGTGCCATCGACGGAGATCTCACCGCTATCGGCGAGGCTCATGACCTCGTCCATGGTCAATGGCCGATGCAGTTGGGGATTGTTGGATGCCTCGGGTGGGGTCAGAAAGGCGATCAAGCGGTTGGGGAATGGGGTCCAACTGATGACTGCGTCACCGGCTTCACCAAATCCCTCGGTCAGCGGGTTATAGTAATCCGCCCGTGGCGCATCATTCAGGTTCGACCACGGATCACCAATGATCGCCATCTCGGTCCAGCCGGCGACATTATTGTTCCAGTCGGTTTCAAAAGCCGGCAGTTCGTTTTCCATACCAAGCTTTTTGTAATCCTTGGGCGCCTGATGGGCGGGCGACGTAAATCTGGCAAAGGGTGTGCTCATTTTCGGTCTCCTGGGTCACGGTTATGATCAATGAAGCGAACAGCAGCCGCGCGGTGCCATCTGTCCAATAATCGGTTGGCGCGGATCCCCCCAAACCAGCTGGGGAATAAAGCCGGGTAGCGCTTTGTACTCGTCAGCCGTCACAACACGGCCGGTATCGAGGTGGGTCACAACAAGGGAAATTTGCAGTTTGTCTTCGGGGCGAAGATCAAGCGAATAGATGGTCGGCCCGGCATTCAGAACACGTGACACACCCTGTGTCACACAACGTCCTTTATCATCGACAAGCCCCATGCCGATCCGGCTGAACCGGCCGACATAATGCATGTTGCAGCTTGTCGCGTCGTTCGGGGTCGCGTCGGCCTGATTGATGAAAACATCGATCAGATAGCTGTCATGGGTACAATGAACATCGTCAAAGACCACCCATGGACCATCGTCCATGATCTTGGCTTCGGCCCGTGTTGCGACAAACGGATCGGCGGAAACACCGGCCTCTTTTGCCACCTTTCCCGGTTTAGGTGGCTTCGCCTTTACTGCCGTCGGGGATTTCTTGCGCGCCGCATCACCTGTGAACTGCTTGGCAACAGGTTCGCCATAGTCATATCCGATACGGCGACTATCCTGCGCCATTTCACCGATTGAAGTATAGCGCCAATGGTCTGCGCTGGAATAACTTACATCCGTCGCACCTGCGCCCAAAAACGGTTGAAGCGGTGTCTGGGTGGTGAATTGCGCGCCGGAATGATTGCGGATCCAGACTTCAAGCATCCGGTCGATATTGGCGTGATAGGACAGGAACAGCGGATCAAACGCGGTATAGGCATTGTCGCCCATATCCGGCCCCAGCCAGCCGTGATAATTGTCGTGAGGCTGTTCATAAAGACCGTCAAAATTGACATCGCGATACGGATACAGATTATCGGGCTGCGGCGGGTGAAACGCCGGGATATTGGCCCACGGGTAACCGGGAACTCCCTGCGGCGTGCTGAAAGTTTCGAATTCCAGCGCATCAACGACCTGCTGCTGGAAAATCCGCGCCATCGCATAAAACTTGGTGCGTTCCACCCTGTCGGTATCACCGGATGTGTAAAATAACGGATTGCGCTGGACGTATTTGCAGTCCGGTCCGCTCATCTTGCCGATCGCACACAGTTTGGAATTGCCGTCCTTGGCCGCTGCATAACGTAACGGGTTGGGGCGCTTCTTGCCGGTGCCGGGATGGATATATGTTTCGTCCAGAAACGCTTGGGGCAACCCCGCTTCGGAGCTGCCATCGACACTGGCATCTTGTGCCATCCAGTCCCAATAGGGGATCGCACAATCGATCAGTTCTTCCAGATACAGAAGATACGCCCGATGCCAAAGCGCAAAAGCTTCCTGATAATGCAGGCACCAATTGGTGTGGATATAGGCAAATATCTGCCACGGTGCGCCGCGGTCCGGATTGCCAATCTGCATGATATCGTCAAGCTTGGCACGATAGGCACCAAGCTCGTCCTGACTTAACGACCGGATATCGGCCCGGATACGCTTGACCTTTTGCGGCAAATCCGGCGGCGGTATGCGGTCGGCTGGATCGAACGGGGAAGTTTGATCAACCCGCCACCCCTGATTAACCCAAAGCCGGAAGGTTTCCAGCGCATCAATCGGCCAGAATTGAGTCTGATCGGTGGTCAATGGCATGCTGCGCGATGCCAGATGATTATAAATCGTCACCGACCATTCCTTGACTGAATCCGCCTGATCCAGATCGATGAAATAACCGCGCATGCACCCGATCCAGCACCGCGCCACGGCATCTCGCTCATTAGGCGCAATCCAATATGGCGCGATAAACAGGTTTTTAACGTCAGAATTCCATGTCGGTTTCGCTACAATCATCGCCTTCCCCGAATAACCCCATGAGTTTTATTGAAGTTTTCTCCACTTTAGGTAGTGTTAAGTTTAGCCCTTCCGTACGGAGAAATTTTGCAAAGTTGGGCGAATAGTGATGGGGTTTTTGCAATTTCAGGGGGCTATTGCAGGATTTATGGCAGATGCGATTGATCTGAAGATTTTGGCGAAGCTCCAGAAAGACTGTACGCAAAGTCTGGAATCGCTTAGCGACAGCGTCGGGCTATCCCCGACAAGCTGCTATCGACGGATCAAGAAACTGGAAAGCGACGGGGTCATTCGCGCGCGCTGCGCGATCCTTGATGAAAAGAAACTCGGCTTTCAGGTCACTGCCATGTTTCTGATAAAGCTGGAAAAAGATAGCGCCGATATCGATCAACGCATGCAGCAGATCCTCAAAAACCGGCCTGAAATCCAGCATTGCTATCTGATCGCCGGTGATTTTGATTTTGTGATGATCGCCAAATTCCGCGATGCGACGGAATATACCGACTACATCTATCACTTCCTTGAAACCTATGCCGATATCCCGATCCAGACCTATACCTCCAAACTGGTGGTCCGCACCGTCCGGCAGGACTGGGCCCTACCGCTTTAGCTAACAAAAACGCCCCGGACAAGATCACGAGGCGCTTTTGAGTAGATGCTCAGAAAACCACGCTTGGCAACCATTGCGCCAAAGACGGCCACAACCAGATTACGAAAATGCCAAACACCTGAAGTGCTATGAACGGCACCACTCCGGCATAAATCTGTCCGGTGGTGATTTCCGGAGGCGCGGCACTGCGCAGATAAAACAGCGAGAACCCGAATGGCGGGGTCAGGAACGACGTCTGCAGATTGATCGCAATCAGGATCGCCAGCCACACCGGATCATGACCCATCATGATCAGTCCGGGTGCAATCAGCGGCAGCAGGATCACTGTGATTTCCACGAAATCAAGGAAGAAGCCCAGAACGAAAATCACCGCCATGCAGAAGAACAGCGCCCCCATCGGGCCACCTGGCATGGATTCAAGGATTTCCGCCACATGGTCTTCGCCGCCCAACCCGATAAATACCAGCGAAAACATGCTGGCGGTCAGGATGGTGGCAAAGATCATCGCCGTTACGGTCATCGTCGATGTCAGTGCGGATTTCAGAACGTCCGCCTTCCATGCCTGTTTCAGACATGCGGCAATCGCGGCAATGCCGGCAATCGCCAGAACGACATATCCCGCGCCCAGAACATAATCAAACCCGGTCAGATCATTTCGCTGAAACCGGACCGGGGCAATCCCGACCATAACAGCAAGGATCAGAAGGGCCGCAGTTCCCGCCAGAACCAGCTTCCGGTTTGCTCCCTGCCGCACACCGGCCATCAGGATCGCGCCAATCGCGCCGACCGATGCGGCCTCTGTCGGGGTGGCGACACCACCAAGGATCGCGCCCAAAACCGCAATGATCAGCATCACCGGCGGCAGGATCGCACGTATCACCTCGCCCATATCCGGGCGGCCATCGTCACTTTTGACCGGCGGCATATCATTTGGCCGGAAAAAACCACGCAACAGGATATAGGCAATATAAATCACCACCAGCGTCAGACCGGGGATGAGGGCCCCTGCAAAAATCTGCCCGACCGAAATGGTTTCGATGGTGAACTTGCCCTGTTCGTACTGTGCCTGCTGATAAGCCGATGACATCACATCAGACAGAATGATCAAAAGCGTAGACGGCGGAATAATCTGCCCCAATGTCCCTGCCGTGCATACAAGCCCCGATGCCATTTTCGGGTTATAGCCAGTGCGCAACATGGTCGGCAGCGCAATCATGCCCATGGCAATCACCGTCGCGCCGACAATCCCCGTCGATGCCGCCAGCAACGCCCCCACCAGCACGACCGAAATACCAAGACCACCGCGCAACTGGCCAAACACCCGGCCCATGGTATGAAGCAAGTCTTCGGCAATGCGCGATCTTTCCAGCACCACGCCCATCAGAACGAATAACGGAATGGCAATCAGCACATCATTGGTCAGAACGCCAAACACCCGCTGGCCAAGGGCACCCATCAACGCAATATTCATCGCGTCCGTCGCCCAGCCGATAAAGGCAAAAATCACCGCCACACCAGCGATGGAAAACGACACCGGGAAACCAAGCAAAATGCAGCCCATCAGGGCCGCAAACATCAATAAATCAAGATATTCCATCAGGCGGCACGCCCCCGCAGAATGATAATTTGCCGCAGAAGACAGGCAACCGACTGAATAATCAAAAGAACACAAAAGGCCGGAATCAGGGATTTAAGCAACCAGACGGCCGGAATCCCCCCCACCGAAATCGCGCCTTCCAGCATCGAAACGGAATTAACCACGGATGGCCATGACCAGTACAGCAACGTCGCCATCGACGGGATCGCAAGCACGACATAGCCAAAGGCATCAATCCTGGCCTTGGTCGTTTCGTGTGCCGCGGCATAGAAAATATCGACCCGTACATGCCGATCAACCAGAAGCGTATAACCCGCGCCCAGCATAAAAAGCCCGGAATGCAGGTAAAGCACGCTTTCATTCAACGCGATCGAACTGAACCCGAAAACATAGCGCAGCAAAACCACGGCAAACTGCAAAAGAACCATCAGAAGTGCGAACCACCGCACGGTCATCCCGGTCCACTGGTTCACCTGATCCAGCGCATCAGCAAGGCGTTGCATGAAATCCCCCGCGAAACGACAAAACCGGCACGAGCAAAACCCGCGCCGGTCTTCAGTTCTATCAGAAGCCAAGGACCTTGGCGCGCGCATTCATCTGACCATTATCGGCATAGGTCATGTAGCCGCCAATAAGATCACGATAGGCAACAAAGCTCTCAGTCGTTTTGCGCGTCAGCGCATCATCGCTTTCGCGAAGCTCACCAATCACTTCGGCTGCGGCCTTGCCCATTGCTTCGATCACATCATCGGGCAACATGCGCACATGCACTTCCTGCTCGGCAACAAGCTGTTTCAGGGCCATCGCATGTTTGGTCTCGTACTCGGTCCAGACCTCGTTATAAAGGCTGTCACATGCAAATTTGACCACGGCCTTAAGGTCGTCGGGAAGGTCGGCATATGCCTTGGCATTCACTGCGCATTCCTCGGCCGAGGACGGCTCGCCCACGCCGGGCCAATAGTAATTCTTGGCAACCTGATAGAAGCCAAGCGCACTGTCGGACCACGGACCGATGAACTCGCCCGCATCAAGCGCACCGGACTGCAATGCCTGGAACATATCACGCCCGCCCATGGCCTGAACCGCCATGCCAAGCTTGGCACACATTTCCGAGGCAAGGCCGGTGGTGCGGAATTTAAGCCCCTTAAGGTCTTCGGCCGATTTGATTTCATTACGGAACCAGCCAGCCCACTGCGGGCCGGAGTTCCCGCACAAGAACGGTTTCAGGCCAAACTGACCATAAATCTCGTCATAAAGTTCCTGACCGCCACCATGGGTCAACCAGCCAACCTGCTCATCCGCGCGCAGGCCGAACGGCTGCGAACCAAACAGAAGAATGCCCTTGGATTTCGATCCCCAATAAGCCGGAACCGCGTGATAAATGTCCGCGGTCCCTTCGGCAACCGCGTCAAACACGCCGTTGCCCGGCACCAGTTCACCGGCGGCATGCAACTTGACCTCAATCCGGCCACCCGAAAGGGTCGTGATGCGATCAGCCAGTTTCTGTGCGGCAACGCCTGGTCCAGGCAGGTTTTTGGGCCATGCGGTCACCATGTTCCACTGTCGCTTGTCCTGTGCAATGGCGGGGGTGGCAAAGGTCGCCGCAACGGCAGCAGCCCCGGCACCCGCAACACCGGCGGTCAGAAATTCACGTCTTTTCATTTTATATAGCCTCCTTGATGAAGAACCCTGATTGGTCGGGGGCATTTGCCCCCGGCCCTTCTTTTGTCAGATTACTTGCCGAGAATCCCGGGAAGATTAAGCCCGTGTTCTCGTGCGCAATCCAGTGCGATTTCATATCCCGCATCGGCATGACGCATCACACCGGTTGCCGGATCATTCCACAGGACGCGTTCGACCCTGCGTGCGGCATCTTCCGTGCCGTCACAACAAATCACCATGCCGGAATGCTGCGAAAAGCCCATTCCGACACCGCCACCATGATGCAGCGAGACCCATGTGGCGCCCGATGCCGTATTCAGCAGCGCATTAAGCAACGGCCAGTCACTGACCGCATCCGAACCATCTTTCATGGCCTCGGTTTCGCGGTTCGGGCTTGCAACCGAACCACTGTCGAGATGGTCACGACCAATCACCACCGGAGCTTTCAGTTCGCCATTTTTGACCATCTCATTAAAGGCAAGCCCGAGACGGTGACGCTGCCCCAGACCGACCCAGCAAATACGCGCGGGCAAGCCTTGGAACGAAATGCGTTCACGCGCCATATCCAGCCAGTTATGCAGGTGTTTGTCATCCGGGATCAGTTCCTTGACCTTCTGATCGGTCTTGTAAATATCCTCGGGATCACCCGACAACGCCGCCCAGCGGAACGGTCCGATCCCCTTGCAGAACAGCGGCCGGATATAGGCCGGGACAAAGCCCGGGAACGCAAAGGCATTTTCCAACCCTTCTTCGAGGGCCATCTGACGGATGTTGTTGCCATAATCGACGGTCGGGATACCTGCATCATGGAAGGCAACCATCGCCTCGACCTGAACGCGCATGGATGCACGCGCGGCCTTTGCCACCGCTTTCGGATCAGATTCCTGCTTTTCGCGCCATTCCGCGACAGACCAGCCCTGCGGCAGGTAACCATGCACCGGGTCGTGGGCCGATGTCTGATCAGTCACGATATCGGGGCGAACGCCGCGTTTGACCAGTTCCGGGAACACATCGGCGGCATTGCCGATCAGGGCAACCGATTTCGCCTCGCCCGCCTTGGTCCAGCGATCAATCATCGCCAGTGCTTCGTCCAGCGAATGGGTTTTTTCATCGACATAACGGGTCCGAAGGCGGAAATCGGCCCGCGTTTCATCGCATTCCACAGCCAGACAGCATGCACCGGCCATAACGGCGGCCAATGGCTGTGCGCCGCCCATACCGCCAAGACCACCCGTCAGGATCCATTTGCCCTTCAGGCTGCCGCCATAATGCTGACGCCCGGCCTCGACAAAGGTTTCATAGGTGCCCTGAACGATGCCCTGTGATCCGATATAAATCCACGACCCCGCCGTCATCTGGCCATACATCGCCAGACCTTTTTTATCGAGTTCGTTGAAATGATCCCAGTTGGCCCAATGCGGCACAAGGTTGGAGTTCGCAATCAAAACACGCGGTGCATCCTTGTGGGTGCGGAACACGCCCACCGGCTTGCCCGACTGCACCAAAAGAGTCTGGTCATCTTCCAGTTCCTTCAGGCTGGCAACGATCTGATCAAAATCCTTCCAGGTACGTGCCGCCCGGCCAATACCGCCGTAAACCACCAGTTCATGCGGATTTTCGGCAACGTCCGGATGCAGGTTATTCATCAACATGCGCATCGGTGCTTCTGTCAGCCAGCTTTTCGCGGTGATTTCCGTGCCGGTTGCCGGATAGACGTCGCGCTGGTTATGCCGCGGATTGTTGCTCATGATTTGCCTCTTAACGTCGGGGCCAGTTCGGCCAATTTTTCAAGAATGGAAGTCAGATGCGTGCGCAGTTTTGCGGCACGGCTTTCGTCATAGGCCCAGGGTGCGGCCTCGGCCTGAAGATAGGTTGATTGCGCCAGTTCCATCTGGATAGCGTGCTGATTGATATCGGGGCGACCGTAATGGCGCGTGGTCCAGCCGCCTTTGAAACGGCCATTTAGGATGCTGGTGTAATCCTGTGCCGCAGCACAGATATCACGCGTTGCCACCTCGATCAGCGGATCGCAGGTCGTGCCCAGATTGGTGCCGATATTGAAATCGGGAAGCTTCCCGTCAAACAGGAACGGGATGTGTGAGCGGATCGAATGGCAATCATAGAGGATCGCAACCCCGTGCTTTTCACGCACCCGGTCAAGCTCGCCTGCCAATACCTGATGATAGGCGCTGTGAAAAAGATGTGCCCGAAATGCGATATCATCCTCGTCAGGTGCCTGATCCCAGATGTTTTCACCATCAAAATCGGTCAACGGCACCAAGGTCGTGGTGTTCTGACCGGGATATAAACTTATCCCTGCCGGGTCGCGATTGGCATCGATCACGTAACGATGGAACGTTGCCCGAACCATCGTGACATTATCGAGAAGCCCGTCATAAAGCGTGTGGATATGCCAATCCGTGTCGGCAAGTTCGCGCCCGCGATCATTCAGTTTTGCGGCAATGTCGTCTGGAACATAGGTCCCCGTATGGGGCAATCCCAGAACGATGGGACCATCGCCGTGCCTGACTTCAACCGGATTGCTCTTGGTCATGCGTTGCCCCCCACCACAAAACCCGAAAGTTTCGCCGCCGAAACAAGGCTGCCGTTGATGACCAGCTCCGCCGCCTTCGCCAGATCAGGTGCCATGTATCGATCCTGCTCGACACTTGGAATGTCTTTGCGGACCATCGCCAGGACATCCTGCAAACCGGCACTGGTTTTAAGCGGATGGCGGAATTCAACGCCCTGTGCCGCACAGATCAGCTCGACCCCCAGAATGTAGGAAAGGTTGGCATTCATCCGCGCCAGCCGGCGTGCGCCGTGGGCGGCCATCGATACATGGTCTTCCTGATTAGCACTGGTGGGCGTGCTGTCGGTCGAACACGGATTGGCAAGATGCTTGTTCTCGCTCATAAGCGCCGCCGTCGTGACCTCGGCAATCATCAGGCCGGAATTCAAACCCGGATCGGGGGTCAGGAACGGCGGCAGGTCATGGGAAAGTGTCGGATCAACCATCAATGCCACGCGGCGCTGGGCAATCGCCCCGATTTCGGCAACGGCAAGGGCGATCTGATCGGCGGCAAAGGCCACCGGTTCGGCATGGAAATTCCCGCCCGAAACAATCCGGCCATCTTCTTTCAGGACCAGCGGATTATCGGTGACCGCATTGGCCTCGATCTCCAGCGTCTGCCCGGCAAAGCGCAGCAAATCCATGGCCGCCCCGGTCACCTGCGGCTGGCAGCGGATGCAATACGGGTCCTGAACGCGGGTATCGCCTTCGCGATGGCTTTCGCGGATTTCCGATCCGTCCATCAATGCACGCATCGACCGCGCGACATTGATCTGCCCCGGATGACCGCGCAGCGTATGGATTTCATCCACCAGCGGGGCGGTCGATCCCATGATCGCATCGGTCGAAAGCGAGGCGGTCACAATCGAACTTGCGGCGTTGCGCCAGGCTGAAAACAGCCCGACCAATGCACATGCGGTTGAAAACTGTGTGCCGTTAATCAGGGCAAGACCCTCTTTCGGGCCAAGGACCACCGGCGTCAGACCTGCCTTTTTCAGGGCATCCGCACCAGCCATGGTTTCACCGCGATAGACCGCTTCGCCAGCCCCGATCATGACGGCCGTCATGTGGGCAAGTGGTGCCAGATCACCCGACGCCCCGACCGAGCCCTGCGACGGGACAACCGGGGTTACGCCATATTCCAGCATCCCCTCGATCAGGTCGATAATGTCCCAGCGCACACCCGATGCACCCCGGCCGAGCGACAGCAATTTCAACGCCATCATCAGACGCGTCGTCGGAATATCAAGCGCATCCCCGACACCGCAGCAATGGCTGAGGATCAGGTTGCGTTGCAGGGTTTCGGTATCCTTGGCCGCAATCTTGACCGATGCCAGTTTGCCAAAACCGGTATTGACCCCGTAAACCGCATCACTGCCTTCGGCGGCGGCACGGACCATCGCATGGGCGGCCTCGACCCCGGCCTTGGCCGAAGGGTCCAGCTTTACGGCGGCCTGACTGCGCCAGATATGTTCAAGATCGGCCAGTTTCACAGACGCGGGGATCAGGGTGACGGTCATTTTGCATCCTTGTCGAATACAGGTTTCGGGGCGCGTGGGCAGGGTTTCGACGCGCCTAGCGCGCGACCGGAACTCCACCAAAAATACGTTCGAACAGCGGGTTGAACCCGATGCGGTATGAAAGCTCTGCCGGGTGCGACACATTCCAGATCGCGAGATCAGCCCGCATGCCCGCCCTGACCTGACCGGTATCGGACAGTCCCAGTGCACGGGCGGCATGGGCGGTTGCGCCGACCAAGGCTTCTTCGGGGGTCAGGCGGAATAACGTGCAGGACATATTCATCGTCAGCAGGATCGACATCAGTGGCGACGTGCCCGGATTGCAATCGGTGGCGACCGCCATTGGCACGCCATGCTTTCGAAAGGCGACGACGGGCGGCAACTGTTTTTCATGCAGGGTATAAAACGCGCCGGGCAACAGGACCGCGACCGACCCGGATTTGGCCATCGCCATCGCGTCTTCTTCATCGGCATATTCGACATGATCAACCGACAGCGCACCATAATCTGCCGCCAGTTTGGTACCGCCGATATTTGAAAGCTGTTCGGCATGCAGTTTGACCGGGATGCCAAGCGCGCGGGCGACATCGAACACGCGCGCAATCTGTGCGGTATCGAACGCGATGCCTTCGCAGAAACCGTCAACCGCATCGACCAGCCCTTCGGCGTGGGCGGCGCGCAAAGTCGGGATGCAGACCTCGTCTATATAGCGATCCGGTTCCCCCTTGAATTCCGCCGGGGTGGCATGGGCACCAAGAAAGGTCGTTTTGATCCGGACCGAACGATGTTTTTCAATCGCGCGAGCTGCGCGCAGCATGTTCAGTTCCGTGTCGCGGTCCAGACCGTAGCCGGATTTGACCTCGATCACGCAAACACCCTCGGCCAGCAGTGCATCAACCCGCGGCAGGGCACTTGCCAGCAATTCTTCAACGCTGGCGGCGCGCGTTGCGCTTACGGTTGAGACAATGCCGCCGCCTGCCCGGGCGATTTCCTCGTAGCTTGCGCCTTGCAGGCGCATTTCGAATTCAACGGCGCGGTTGCCGCCATGCACGACATGGGTATGGCAATCAATCAGGGCCGGTGTGACCAACCGCCCGCCAAGGTCACGATAAGGGAATTTTTTGCTGTCTTTATAGTCTTCGGGGATGGCGTCGGCATCGCCGACCCAGACGATCTTCTCGCCCTCGATCGCGACGGCACCATTATCAATCATGCAATATGACAGTTGATCTTTGCCCGGCGCTTTATCGATCGCGACAATTTTCGCATTTCCCAAAAGCATGTAAAGCTCACCCTTGATAAGTCTGTTATTAAATATAATATGTACGTACATAATATCACTGTCAAGACGGGTATAGGCAATGACGGTTATCTGGGCAAATCAGGCACTTACGACTTCGGGTTGGGAAAACAACGTTCTGATTGAGATCGATGAAAGCGGCAGAATCACTAGGGTTCAGGCCGATTCTCCTGCCACCGGAAACCGCGTTGGCACGCTTCTGCCCGCGATATCAAACCTGCATAGTCACGCGTTTCAGCGTTCGATGGCCGGATTGACCGAAAGACGCGGCCCCGATCCCCGTGATACCTTCTGGACATGGCGGCAATTGATGTTCCGCTTCCTGGATCAGCTCACCCCGGATCACGTGCAGGACATTGCCGCCTTTGTGCAAATGGAAATGCTCGAAGCCGGTTACGCCAACAATACCGAGTTCCATTACCTGCACCATCAACCGGGCGGTGTCCCCTATGACAATATCGCCGAGATGGCCGAACGCATTGCGGCGGCGGCAGACATAACCGGTATTGGCCTGACGCTTCTACCGGTGCATTACCAGTTCGGCGGTTGCGACAAACGCCCGCTTGGCGCGGGACAAATCCGGTTTGGCAATGATCCGGAACGCTTTGCCAAATTGTATGAGGAAAGCGAAAAGGCGTTAAAATCCCTGCCGTCCGACACCCGCATGGGTGTTGCCCCCCATTCGCTGCGTGCCGTGGGGCGGGAGGATCTGATCGCCACCACGCGCCTGTCAAAGGACGGCCCTGTTCACATGCATCTGGCTGAACAGGTCGCCGAGGTCGAGGAGGTCGAGGCATCCTGGGGCAAGCGCCCGGTCGAATGGCTGCTTGAAAATGCCGATGTCGGTGAAAACTGGTGCCTGATCCATTGCACGCAGATGCAGGAACACGAGACGCTTGGACTCGCCAGAACCGGGGCGGTTGCCGGACTTTGCCCGATCACCGAAAGCAGCCTTGGCGACGGTATTTTTGATGGTGTGCGCTACCTGAATGCGGGAGGCATCATTGGTGTCGGATCGGATTCCAACATCCGTATCGCTCTTTCCGAAGAACTCCGGACACTGGAATACAGCCAGCGTCTTCGCGATAGATCGCGTGCTGCTCTTGCCACCCCGGAAAAATCCACCGCACGCCGGTTGTTTGATGCGGTTGCCAAAGGCGGCGCACAAGCCGCAGGCCGCGATGCCGGCCGGATCGAGGTTGGTGCGCTGGCCGATCTGATGGCGCTTGATGGCACGGCAGTTGACCTTATCGGTCGGACAGGCGATACGATCCTCGATACATATGTCTTTGCCGGAGATGATCGCATGGTGCGTGATGTCTGGTCGGCCGGTCGCCATGTCGTGACCGAGGGCCGCCATATCGCACATGATACGATCACAGGCCGGTATCGCAAGGTGATGGAACAACTCAAGGAAGCGGTGTGAGCACCACCACGGAACTGACAAACTGGCAATCGGTCCATGACGAGGTCCTGCGCCGCATTCACACCCGTGAATGGAAGCCCGGCGACCAGATCCCCAAGGAAGTCGAACTGGCCGAGGAACTGGGCTGCGCACGTGCGACCGTCAACCGGGCGCTCCGTGAACTTGCCGCCGAGGGCTTCCTTGATCGCCGCCGCAAGGCCGGAACCCGTGTCGCCGCCCACCCGGTCCGGCGTGCGCGGCTTGACATCCCGGTCATACGGCTTGAGATCGAGGGCCGCGGCCAGAAATATACCTATGGCCTGCTGCTAAGCGAACGCCGCACGCCGCCGCCGGAAATCTGCGCCAATCTGGGCGTCACCGCCAATAGCGACATGCTGCATATCACGTCGCTGCATCTGGCGGATGGCAAACCCTATATGTTTGAAGAACGCTGGGTTTCGGTCGCCGCCACGCCGGAAATTGTTGATGCTGATCTGTCAAAGATCAGTGCCAATGAATGGCTGGTGCTTCATGCCCCCTACACCAAGGGCGACATTTCATTTTCCGCTGTGCTGGCATCCGAAAACGAAGCCAAAATCCTGCGCACCCAAAAGAATGAACCGCTGTTCCTGATCGAACGCACAACCTGGGAAGGGGAAAAGGGCATTACCTCGGCCCGGCTGGTGTTTGCGCCGGGATATCGGATGCATACGGCGCTTTAGATCCTCCCGAAGAGCCTTTGGTTTATGCGCATATCCGCCCCTTTTTCAGATTTCCTGAAAAAGTTCTTGATTTGTTCTTTTAATTGTGCCATAAGAGTCAAGTCAACGGGAGAAAAGCGCCCGGACCAAAACCCGCAAGGCCTTGTGCCTTGCGGGTTTTTGCGTTTGGAGCCGGATCAAAGAGGTGATCAGGATGCAGCGGCAAGGATTGAGGCAGGGCAGCGGAGTAGTCCGCAGGATATGGGGCGGCGGATGGCGGAGCCATTACGGTGGCATTCTGACCAGACGCTAACAGGTTTCGAAAACGCTTATTTGTCATGACGGGAGAGGTGCGTCTTATCGGGGAAGGACCCCGGATTTGCCGGAAGCGGCAGCGATGGCAGCAGTGACGGCATCGGATTGTGGCCCGTCGGTGGTAGACAGGCTGGGGGCAGTATGCCCGAAATCCGTCTGCTGGTGAAAATGGCAGCCGCCCGAGGTGTGTCTGGATGGCGGCGTGGCAGGTTGCCGCCGTGGCCAGAGCGAGCAACGAGCCGGTGGGCGGTCTGTGAGGCGTCAGTTGGCGAGGTTGCTGGAGGCCCGAGGTTTGTCCGGGCTTTATGGTCGTGACATTGGCGAAGGGGCCGGAACCGGTAGCGAGGCTGGGGGCGTCTGGTGGTGAGGCTGGCGAAAGGTGGGGATTTGTCCGGCGTTGCCCGAAGTCCTGCCTCGCCGGAAGTCGCTGTGGCGCAGGCCGTGAGCATCATGGTCGTCTGTGGGACCCCAGGTTTGTTCGGGCTTCGTCAGTTGCGGGGTGCCCGGTTTGGGGTTGGATGTCCTGCTGTTGTCGCTGTCATGTTGCCGTGGTCATTGGGGGAAAACAGGGCAATGGAAGCCTTACCCGTTTGATCCGTCATAGGCCGCGACCACCCGAAATTCCGGGCCATCGGCGGTGGAGTGGCTTTCGTAGAGGCAGAAGCGATCAACGGTGAAGCTGCGCGAGGTCAGGTCGATATTGTCGGCCACCGCCTGTTCGACGGTCGCACGGGCGGCGTCGCGGTTGCGGCCAAGGGTGATGTGCGGGTTGAATTTGCGCATGTCCATGTCCGGGCATTCTTCGAGACGAAGCAATGCCTTTTCCACCCGGTTTGCAAGACTGTGCAAGGCGGGCTGATCGGCGACACCGGCCCAGAAAATGCGCAGTTTGCGGGCAGACGCAAAGATGCCAAGGCCCTGCACGCGAAGATCGAACGGTTCGAACGGGAGTTCGGACAGGGCCGCATCGATTTCACGGGCCAGACCGGGATCGACATTGCCGATGAATTTCAGCGTGATGTGCATGTTTTCCGGGGTCTGGGCATCGAGCCCCCTGATCCCGCGCGCCAACGGGTAAAGGTCGTCGGCAATATCAGCCGGTATTTCGACGCCAACAAACAAACGCATATTCGGAACTCACGCACGGAAACCTGGCGGGTGGAAATTTTGTCGCGGATCGGGCCGTCTTGCGGCACTTAGCCGGTCGAACGGCCCGGAAGCGGGATGATGTCGTCCTCACCCTTGATTTGCGAGAAGCGGCCCGCGGCCCAGTCGGCCTTGGCCGCATCAATCCGTTCCTTGGAACTGGAAACGAAGTTCCACCAGATATGGCGATAGCCGACCGGCAACCCGCCGAGCAGCATCACGCGACAATCGGATTGGGCGACGATATCGGGAATTTCTTCCGGCGCGATATAGATGAAGTTTTCGGGTTCATACAGATCGCCATCAATGCGCAGGCTGCCGGAAACGACATAAAGGGCGGCTTCCTGATTTTCACCGGGCAGCAGAAGCTGCGCGCCGGCATCCATGCGGACATCAAGATAAAACAGCTTGGACTTGACCGGAACCGGCGCGGTTTTGCCGAAGGCCTCGCCCGCGATCAGGCGCATATGCAAACCGGCATCCTCGATAATCGGCAGGTCGTCCTTGGCGATATGGAAAAATTCCGGATCGGATTCTTCTTCGTCTTCGGGCAGGGCCGCCCATAATTGCAGGCCATCGAGTTTATGATGGCTGTTGCGTACCGCATCGGTTTCGCGTTCGGAATGGGTGATGCCGCGCCCGGCACTCATCCAGTTGAGATCGCCCGGCTGGATTTCCAGAAGACTGCCAAGGCTGTCATGATGGCGGATCGCACCGTCGAAAAGATAGGTGACGGTGGCAAGCCCGATATGGGGATGCGGGGCAACGTCAACACCCTGCCCCGGTTCGAACGATGCCGGTCCCATGCGATCAAAAAACACAAACGGACCGACAGACCGGACATCCCGATGTGGCAGGACGCGGCGCACGGACAGGGGACCAAGATTGGCTTCCTTGCCAGAGATCAGTGTGGACATGCGCCGCCTCCTTCTAAATGTATCTCAGACTAATCTGGTTCGTACCTGCCTTACGGGCAAGGGTTCGGCCAGGTGGTCTGGATTTTCTCGATCTCGGCCAGAACGTCGTCGGACAGTTCGACATAGGCAGAGCCGATATTGGATTTGAGCTGTTCCATGCTGGTCGCACCAATGATGTTGGCGGTCAGGAACGGGCGGGTATTGACATAGGCCAGCGCCATCTGTGCGGGATCAAGACCGTTATCCTTGGCGAGTTTGACATAGGCCATTGTCGCCTTGATGCCATTTTCCGTCAGGTAACGGCCGAAATATTGCGGCCAGATGGTTGTCCGCGCGCCTTCAGGCCGCGCACCGCCGATATATTTGCCCGACAATGCGCCACCGCCCAACGGCGAATAAGCCAGAAGACCGGCATCTTCGCGGATCGAGCATTCCGCCAGACCAACCTCGTAGGTGCGGTTCAAAAGCCCATAGGGGTTTTGCACCGAAACCACGCGCGGCCAGCCTTTTTTCTCGGCCAGTTCAAGGAACTTCATCAAGCCCCACGGGGTTTCGTTCGACAGGCCGATATGACGGATTTTGCCCGCCTGAACCAGATCATGCAGGGCTTCGAGGGATTCCTCGATCGGGGTGAATTCCTCGTTCGCGTCATGGACGTAACCGAGCTTGCCAAAGAAGTTGGAATTCCGGTCCGGCCAATGGAGCTGATAGATATCGACATAATCGGTTTTGAGGCGCTTGAGCGAACCGTCAATCGCCTCGTTGATCTGCGCGCGGGTCAGGCGCGGGCCACCCCGGACATAGGGAAAACGTTCGGCCGGGCCGACAATCTTGGTGGCGATCACCAGATCATCGCGGCGACCGCGTTTTTCAAGCCAGTTGCCGATGATGGTTTCGGTTTTGGTGAAGGTTTCTTCCATCGCCGGAACCGGATACATTTCGGCGGTATCGATGAAATTGACTTCGTTACTGGTGGCGTAATCGAGCTGTTCGAAAGCTTCGTCCTGGCTGTTCTGCTGACCCCAGGTCATGGTGCCCAGACAAATGACACTGACATTGATGTCAGTTCGTCCCAATCGACGATATTCCATAGATCAATCCCCTTTTGCGCCCTGATTGGGCGCATTTTATTTTCAATGGTATGAATATATCCCGGTCGCGGAGTGATGAAAGCTTTTAGCGCAAATTTTCTTGCAACATCATGGAATTGCAATGAAATTTCGACCGATTAGAGCCTAGATAAACAGGGTCAGAACCCCGGTATAGCTGTAAAAGCGATCATTGCAGACCTCGCCACTGCCGTAAAATCCGGTAAGCGGCAGATCGCCGATTTCATCGCGGATGATCATCATTTCACGGCTTTCGGTACCAAACAGATGCGGCCCGCGGGCGACACAACTGCAATACAGCGCGCCGCGCGGTTTGCCGGGCAGGCGCTTTTGCAGATCAGCCAGCATGCGCCGCAGATCCTGTTCGGCGGCAACACCATCACGCCGGACAAAACGGATGGTATCGCCCACCTGCACATCGCCACTGATGGCCATCAGGTTGTTGTGCGGATCGACCCCCATCAGGTTACGAACAACAAAATCGCCGGTGTCCGACCCCGGCACCATCAGGGCAACGTGATAGCGGCCCGAGGCGATGGATTGTTCGCTGCCATCGGCTTCCATTTCCGATTTGAAGACTTCCAGCGCCGGGCGATCATCAAGGGTGGCGATAATTCCTTCGCGTCCCTCGGTCACGCGATGAACGGGCCCGACCGGTGTGCAGGCCTGACTGATGCCGACCTGCACAATCGTTTTGTCGGCAAACAAAACCCCCGAAAGGCCGCCTTCGACGACCCTGTCGGCAATTTGCGGGGCACCGCGTTCGCCCGATGCAATGCCGCCCACCAGATAGGTTGATCCGATGCGTGCCAGTTCGGACAGTGTTGCGAGACTTTCGGGTGCTGCCGGATCACCATGGACAAGACCAAATATCGGTTGCAGGCGGTCAATCGCGCGCTGCAATTCCGGCGCATCAAGATCGGCATCGGTTTTAAGCGGTTCGAAAATATGAAAATCGTCCGGGTCGATCTGGGCGACCATGACGGATGCCGCCGGCACGCCGAAATAGGCGCGGCCAGACCCGCACACACCAATCCCGACGGTGCCGACCCAGTGTTCAAGCGACAGGCGGGAGCGCAGGAAAGTCAGGATGCTGCCAAGGTCGGCGGCCAGTGCCTCGGACACATATAAAAAAGCCAGTGCCTGTTGCGGCAATGGCTGTGTTTGCAATTGATCGGCCAGTTCGGTGGCGACTGCTGCCCAATTTTCCCCGCTGGCATGTGCCGCATGAAATTCAGCCGTCATGCATTCTCCCGCTTTTTGAAAACCTGCCTGATGATGTGGCGGTCCGTTCTCTTGGTCTTGTGGTTATCTAAGCATTCCGGTGGACCATTCACAATGGGCGACCAAAGATTTCAGCCCTGCCCCGTCAGGCAATATGTCGGCGCAACAGGTCCATCGCGGCATTAAGCTGTGTCATGCGCTGGTGCGATCCATAATTGCTATCGGGGTGGTGAATGGCGGCCAGAATGCGATATTTGGTGCGGATGGACTTCATGTCGGGCCGGGCATTGGGGGCAAAGCCCATGACATGTAGGGCTTCGTTAAAGGTCGTGACCCCACGATCAAGTGGTTCGAACGCCAGATTATCGACAATGGCGCGCAGACGTTCAAGTTCCTCGCGCGATTGCAGAAGCTCGACGGGTGGTTCGGCCTGCCGTTTTCTGATGGCGTGGGCTTCTTCCAGTGCCTTGCGTTCGGCTGCAAGGATATCGGCCTTTTCAACGCGCATCTTGACCTCGCCCTTGTCGAAATGCAGCGCCATATTGAGCGCCTTGCGCACAGTGATGATTGAATGCCCCGGTGGCAAACGCAGTTGCAGCCTTGGTTTGCGCCGCCAGGGACGGCCTTCGGCGGGGCCGGATTTCAGGACGATGGTTTCGCGGTCACCGGGGGGCGGATCGCCGGGGTCCTCGTAATCCTCAATCGCGCCTTCGGGCACAATCAGCATGACGGAACGCGCCAGATCGGCGGCATTCACACCGCGCTTGGTCGCCAGCGCCAGAACGGCATCACGGAAAACCGATGAACACGGAATGGTATAGGATTGTTTGACAGATTGTGTTGCCATCGCCCCTTATCGCCCCCTCATCATCCCCGGCCAATTTTTAGTTGTAAAATCAGCCTGTTATATCACGCTTTCAGATATTGCCGCTCGTGAAACTGCATGTTGAGGCAAAGTGTAGCGGTCGGGGACTCGGCCTGCAACTGCGTTTGTAGGCAAAATTGAATCGCTTCCGATTCATCCACAGGGAAAATCGGCGGGTTTTGGTTGATATCTTGAGAAGACAACCCAGTTTAAGGCATTGATATTAAATGATATTTTTGGTTTTGCAGAAATTCGCCGGGCGCATCTTTGGTGTTTCAACAGCAAAAATCCGCGACGGCCTTCCGGGCACAAGGGAACGCGGCAATTTTCGGCTAATTCATTGTTATAAAATGATTATTCGGAATTTCCGGAAGTGCATTGCAGTTGGGTGGGCTTCCGGCATTTTCATCCATCCGGTGTGCCGGTCTGCTGCGTCGTGGTCATGCCAAAGCGTGTTACCTACAAATGCAGTTGCAGGTGGCAATATTCGAAACATAACCGAAAGTAAATGGTGTGTTAATTTCACACCTGATCAAGTGTTTTGAGCGGTTTTTGCCCGTTTTCGGGTCCGTTTTGATGACTTTGAACCCTTGTCCGGAACACATCAAACAATTGATTTAATTTGATTAAATCGGAATTTCCAGTTTCATCGTCATTGATCACGGCTATGGCGAGAGTATCGTTTCGGTTTGTTTCCTAATTCTATCTACGAATGTAGTTTTTTGATTGGATTTCGACGAAATTGCCGTGCCTGCGGGGCGATTCCACACCCGTCCGGGTGCATTTTGACACCCTTTACCATATTGTTATTGAAAGGTTTTTCAGAAATCCGCCCAAAAACGACAAAGGCTGTGACGGGCGTCACAGCCTTTGGATCGTCAGATGATCTGCAAAATCAGGAATCGGCTTCCAGCACGTTAATCACCTGCGGCAGGATGCGTTCAACGATCACCTTGACCCCGTCGGCATTGGGATGGATGCCGTCATCCTGATTAAGGCTGGAATCGGCGGCGACCCCATCAAGGAAGAAGGGATAGAAGGCCAACTGATATTCAGCCGCCAGTTCGGGGTAGATTTCATTGAATTCAGCCCCGTATTCCTTGCCCATATTGGGTGGTGCCATCATTCCGGCCAGCAGGACCGCGACATCGCGGTCGCGCAGTTTGCCGATGATTTCATCAAGGTTTTCGCGGGTCTGGGATGGTTCGACCCCGCGAAGCGCGTCATTGGCACCCAGTTCCAGCAACACCACATCGGGATCATCAACCAGCGCCCATTCAAGGCGCGAAAGACCCGCCGCCGTCGTATCGCCGGAAACCGAACTGTTGATGACCTTGACGTTATGGCCGGCATCGCGAAGGGCGGCTTCAAGCCGTGGGGCAAATCCATCCTCGTGCGAGAGGCCGTAACCCGCCATCAGGCTGTCACCATAAAGCATCAGGGTTTGCGGGGCATTGCCCGAAGCAGTGTTTGCGGCATTGTCAGCCGCCTGGGCATCATGAATGCCAAACAGGCTCATGGCGCCGATCAGAATGCCGAAAGCCATACCGGCACAGCGGAACAACCGGTAGGAAAGTCGACCCAAAAGTCCGGTTTTTTGTTTGAAAGTGAACTGGTTAACAGCCGGGTCTTGCCCGAACAGCGTATATGCCACAAATCTCACCTTATGTTTTGTCATCCTGCACGGACGGTTACCCGTTGGTTACCTGCTGGTCACTCATTGGTTACCTATTGGCTCCCTTCGGATAAACAAGTTTGAACCGTCGATACTAAATTCCGTACAGTTATTTAACCCGTTTGCCTAACCTTGCAATGCCTTAGCCCGATTGGACCTGTAATGAGTGTTACCGAAACTGCCACTATCGCGGATAAAAACACGGCCACGACCGAGGCCGGGCGTCAGCGTACCGTCGATGTTTCCGGGCTTAAGCTGAGCCTTAAGGGACCGGCGGGGATTGTTGATATCCTCAAAGGGGTCGATATCCAGATTGATGCCGGCGAACGTGTCAGCCTTGTCGGGCCGTCCGGATCGGGCAAAACATCGCTTTTGATGGTGATTGCCGGGCTGGAACAGGCGCAGGCGGGCACGATCAATATCTGTGGCGAGGATTTGCGCAAGCTTGATGAAGATGGTCTGGCCCTTTATCGCCGCCATCATGTCGGCATCGTGTTTCAGGACTTCCACCTTGTGCCGACCATGACCGCCCTTGAGAACGTGGCCCTTCCGATGGAATTTGCCGGACGCAAGGATGCGTTTGAGCGCGCCGAGGCGGAGCTTAAGGCCGTCGGACTTGGTCATCGCATCGGGCATTATCCGGGGCAGTTGAGTGGTGGCGAGCAGCAGCGCGTGGCTTTGGCGCGTGCGCTTGCGACCGACCCGGAACTGCTTCTTGCGGATGAGCCGACCGGCAACCTTGACGGGGCCACGGGTGAAACGATTATCGAATTGCTGTTTGATCTGGCGAAACGCAAGGGTTCGACATTGCTTCTGATTACGCATGATCCGGGGCTGGCATCGCGGTGCGACCGGTCGATCATGCTGCGCGACGGGGAAATCGTTACGCAACAGGATGCCGACATATGAGCCGTATTTCCCAATCCACCAACGGGGCGGAAAAGCTGTGGTCGATTGCCTGGCGGGTCTGCCGACGGGAATTGCGCGGCGGGTTTTCGGGCTTTCGCATTTTTCTGGCCTGTCTGGCACTTGGCGTTGGTTCAATCGCCGCGGTCGGAAACGTTTCGGAATCCGTTTTAAATGCGCTTGAGCGCGATGGCCGTGCCCTTCTGGGCGGGGATGTCGAGCTTCGCCTTGTGCATATGCCCGCCAGCGAGGAACAGCAGACCTGGCTTTCGGAGAATACCGAACGCATGGGCGAGCTTGCGACCATGCGCGCCACCGCCTATGGGCCGGAGCAGCGCAGGCTGGTCGAGCTTAAGGCGGTTGACGATGTCTATCCGCTGTTTGGCGAGATGGAACTTGCCGACGGTATTGCGTTTGACGGCGCACTTGCCAAAAAGGACGGTGTCTGGGGCGGTGTTGCCGAGGCCGGGCTTCTGGAACGGTTGAAGATCAAGGTTGGCGATACGGTTCGCCTTGGCGATATTGATGTCCAGATCCGTGGCGTGATCGCGACCGAACCCGACAAGGCGGTTGGCTTTTTCAATTTCGGCCCGCGTTTGATGGTGTCGATGGATGCCCTTTCTGAGACCGGACTGGTGCAGCCGGGCAGCCTGATCAATTATTATTACGCTTTGGATTTGAATGATGCGGAAACGCCAAAGGTGTTTCGCGACCGGCTTGACGCGCAGTTTGAAGATGCCGGGTGGCGCGTGCGTGATGTATCGGATGCCAATCCGGGCCTGCGGCGGTTTATCGAACGGCTGACGCTGTTTCTGACACTGGTGGGGCTTTCGGCATTGCTGGTTGGCGGGATTGGTGTTGCCAATGCGGTGCGCAGCCATATCGAAAGCAAAACATCCGTTATCGCGACGCTTAAATCCATCGGGGCATCACATGGTTTGGTGTTGCGGATTTACTTCCTGCAAATCCTGATGCTGTCGCTTGTCGGGATTGGCATCGGGCTTCTGATCGGGGCGGTCACACCGGCGGTCATTGCGCCGCTTCTGGCCGGGCGTTTGCCGATTGATGTGACATTGGGCCCGGCATTGCCATCGCTTCTGATTGCGACGGCGTTTGGCGTTCTGACCACACTGGTCTTTGCGATGCCGTCGCTTTTGCGTGCACGTGAAATTCCCGCTGCCCGATTGTTCCGCGCCAGTGCCGGACTGATGAATGGCAGCGCGTTAAGTAAGCGCGATCTGCCTTATGTTGGTGTGCCGCTTATCCTGTTGCTGTTGCTGACCGTGTTTACCGCAACGGACCAGAAGATCGCGATTGGCTTTATCGCCGGATCGCTTCTGGCGATTGCGGTTTTTGCCGCCGCGGGCAAGGCAATTGTATCGCTTTCAAAACGGATGACCGGCGGACGGAATGCCTTTAGCCGTCTGGCACTGGCGAACCTGCATCGGCCGGGTGCCAGCACGGTGCCGATTGCGCTGTCGCTTGGTCTTGGTCTGACGCTTCTGGTGACGATTTCGGGGATCGAGGGCAACCTTGATCACGAGATCAACGAAAATCTGCCGGACTCGGCCCCGGCCTTCTTCTTCCTTGATATTCGGCCTGATCAGATGGATCAGTTCAAAACGCAGCTTCTTGAAAAAGATAATGTTTCGGATATCGAACAAACACCGATGCTGCGCGGTCGGGTGGTTGCGATTGACGGGGTGGATGCCAATGATGTTGGTCCGGGGGATGATCGCTGGTTCCTGCGCGGGGATCGTGGCCTGACCTTTGCCGCAAGCCCGCCGCCCGAAACCCAGATCGTGCGCGGGGAATGGTGGCCGGCCGATTATGACGATGCGGCCAAACCGCTTGTTTCCATCTCGCGCGATATTGGCGAGGCCTTTTCGCTGGAGCCCGGCGATACATTGACCGTCAATGTGCTGGGCCGGGATATCACCGCCGAAATTGCCAATTGGCGCGAAATCGAATGGCAGAGCCTTCGGATGAATTTCGCGATGGTGTTTTCGCCGGGCCTGATCGACAAGGCGCCCTATAGCCTGATTGCGACCGCCCATATGCCGCGCGACATGGAAGAACCGGTTGATCGCATGATTGGCATGGATTTCCCCAATGTGTCGGCCATCCGGGTGCGCGAGGCGCTTGAGGCCGCCAATGCCATTCTGGCCGGGATCGGAACGGCGCTTAACGCGACCAGTTCAATCGCGATTGTCGCCGGGGTTCTGGTCCTTGCCGGAGCGGTTGCCGCCGGACGGCGCAAGCGGATTTATGATGCGGTTGTCCTCAAGACGCTTGGGGCGACGCGCGGCAATATCCTTTATGCCTATGCGCTGGAATACGGGATTTTGGGCCTTGCCACCGGGGTGATTGCCGCCCTGTTTGGCAGTCTTGCGGCCTGGTCGGTTCTGGTGCTGATCATGGAAGCGAGCTGGACGTTCCTGCCGATGACGATCTTTGGGCCGATTGCGATTGGCCTGGCGGCGACCCTGTCGGCGGGCTTCATCGGGACTTGGCAGGCGTTACGCAGCCCGGCGGCACCGCTTTTGCGCAACGAGTAACATCAGCACAGAACAACAAAAAGGGCCGGTTCATTACAAACCGGCCCTTTTCATTTTGATCTGGTATCGGCTGGAATTATGCCAGATCGCGAAGGGCGCGACGGACAACCTTGCCGGTTGTCGTCATTGGCAATTGGTCCATGAAGGCGATTTCGCGCGGATATTCATGCGCCGCCAGACGGGTTTTGACGAAATCACGGATATCGGCCTCAAGCTCCGGGCTTTGTGCGACCCCGTCGGCCAGCACGACGAAGGCCTTAACGATCTGGCCGCGTTGGTCGTCGGGTTTGCCGATCACACCGGCCATGCGCACGGCGGGATGGCCGATCAGGCAATCCTCGATCTCGCCCGGACCGATACGGTAGCCTGCCGAGCTGATCAGATCGTCATCGCGCCCGACAAAACGGATATAGCCATCGGCGTCAAGTTCGCCCATATCGCCAGTCAGAAGCCATTCCCCGATGAATTTATCACGGGTGGCTTCGGGGTTACGCCAATATTCCAGAAACATCACCGGATCGGGTGACCGAACCGCAATCCGGCCCATTTCCCCAGCGGACAGCACATTCCCGGCCATATCGATCACCGCGACCTCGTGCCCTGGCACCGCGCGGCCCATGACGCCGGGTTTGGGGGTCATGATCGACTGACAGGAACTGACCACCATGTTGCATTCGGTCTGGCCATAAAACTCGTTGATGGTGACGCCAAACACCCGACGCCCCCAATCCAGAAGTTCTGCACCCAATGTTTCCCCACCGCTTGCGATTGAACGTATATTGCATTTGAACTTTACCGCCACATCATCACCGGCGGCGCGCATCATCTTGAGCGCGGTTGGCGGCAGGAAGGTATTGCGCACGCCATATTCGGCAATTAGGTCAAAGGCGGCCTCGGCACTGAATTTTTCAAAACGGTGGGCCACGACCGGTTTGCCGTGATGCCAGGCCGGCAGCAGGACATCAAGCAACCCGCCGATCCATGCCCAGTCGGCCGGGGTCCACATAACATCGCCATCCTGCGGGAAGAAGTCATGCGACATTTCCACACCGGGCAGATGACCCAAAAGCACGCGATGGGCATGCAGCGCGCCCTTTGGCTGGCCGGTGGTGCCGGATGTATAAATGATCAGGGCCGGTTCATCAGCCCGCGTCTTGACCGGTTCGAAATCGTCGCTGGCCTCGGCCGAGAGAGCCTTGAAATCAAAACAGCCTTCAGGCGCGCCATCAATGACATAGACATATTCAAGGGCCGGAAGCAGATCACGGATTTCAGCAATTTTGCGCGCCCCTTCCTGATCGGTCACCAGTGCCTTTGCGGCACAGTTGCCAAGCCGGTATTCAAGGGCCTCGACGCCAAACAGGGCAAAGAGCGGCACGGCAATGCCACCCATTTTATAGGTGGCGATATGGGCCACGGCGGTTTCGGGGCTTTGCGGCAACAGAATACCGACCCGATCCCCGCGACGAATGCCGTGACGGCGCATGACATTGGCAAAACGGTTCGACAGACGTTTGAGCTGGGCAAAGCTGTAATCGCGTCGCGACCCATCGCGCCTGCGATACATCAGCGCAAGACGATCCGGATCGTCTGCCCATTTGTCACAAACATCAACACCGATATTGAAATAAGTAGGCACGTTCCAGACAAAATCCGAACGCACCGACGCGTAATCCGCACGAACCGGTAGCATGTTTCCTCCCTGTATCCGCCACGTCTTTTTGATTTTTTGATTTCACGACGTTTTGGTCGGCACATGCTAGTCGATGCATCGGCAAATATGAACCATTTTGTCGTGATCCGACCGGCACCACATGACGCAGTACCCGCTAGCGACCCGGATCGAGCAGGAAGGTAAAATTGGACGGTTGTCCGGCGTCGGTAAACGCGGTGGAATGACATCCAAGGCAGGTGCCATCCATTTGATGCTGAATAAAGCTTTCGAGGGCGACGTTACTTAAGAATCGGGGAACTTCCCCCACCCCGAACGGGGCCCCGCCCCCATTTCCGATCCATTGGGTGCCGACCAGAAAATAGTTTTTCCAGACACTGTCACCCAGTTTCCGCTGCCAGACGAAATTCGCCTCTGCCGTTCCGGAAAAAAGCCGCCAGCAACGGACGATATCGGGCGCAGTGACGCGATTGCCATCCGGATCACGGGCATAGGGTGGCTCGTCCGCCCAGCGTAAATCGGATTGTACGATCTGATTGGCAAGATGGTCGGCACGCTCGACACCGTCATAAAAAACGTAATCACGATCTGTTTTGTCTGGGCCCAGACAACCGTCGGGGAACAGGTCATTGGCGATGATGCTGTTGGGGCGGCGTGCATTTGATGCCAGTGGTGCGTTATCGACATGTTCGAAAGTCGACCATATCCAGCGATCCCCATTGCCGCTTTTGACACGCTGAACGATGTGCAAACCGAGCATCCCGACCGTCACATCCAGACATTTGGCCCTGCCATCAATGGCATCCTTTGCCGCAACGGCGATCCGGGCCGGTTTTGTATAATAGCGTTCCTGATCGGCGGGATCGGTCATGATGCGCCAGGCGAACTTGATCATCTGCGCGCCGGGCTTGAAAGCCGTCTTGTCGCTGGCCAGCAGATTGGCATTTTCAAGCGATGGGGCTCCCGCCCCCGCAGACAGCTTTAGAATCGGGAAGGCGACAGACTGGCCGCTTTGGGCAAAGGCCATGCGGCCAGCAGCACTATCAAGGCCATTCCAACGGATATAATCAGCGGCAATATCATTCACGCGTGTTTCGTACAGAACGAAGTTTCCCGCCTGATCAATCAGAACGTCACCGGACGCCTGCACAAAGGCCGACAGCAGCAAAGATCCGTCAGGCAGGTCCTTGCGGCATTGATCATCGGGCGCCGACGCCCCGGCAAACAATGAATATTTGTCACGATAGGTTTCCCACCATGCACGCCCGGCATCGGGGTGCCGGTAACCGGCATCAATCGGATTCCCGTCACCATCGTAAGGCCAGACCAGCGAAACCATTGCCTGCCATGAAAACCGGTCAAACGGCCGCTGTGCTTCGTAGGCAACGAAACGATAAATGAAATTGGCGTCAAATTCGGGCACATCCACCGGTTCGGCGGCACAAAGGCCACCGACACCCGCCGTCGCACAAAATTCATCTTCGGGATAAACCGCATCAAATACCGGCACCTCGTTTGCCTTTTTGGAGGCAACGAAATTCGGATTCTGTGCCGATGCGACGGAAACGGCGAAAAGCGACAGGACAAGACCGAGCAACGACGCACGCCCCGCCCGCGAGATGAACAAGAATATGTTCGATCCACAGGTTTTCAATATGCCGTTGTTATCGAAAACTTTTTTTCCCATCGACGACCCAAACCGGGGCAAAACCGCCCGCAACAGTACCGATCCTGTAAAAGGATACGCAATTATAGACCAAAACGGCCAAAAAATCGCACTTCGGGACAGAGTGAACAAGATCACAACATTGTCAGTCCCAAGGGCAGGACAATTGGCCAAACCGTTGCTTTTCACGGAAATCCTGCCATATTTTCAGCATTGCAGAGTTCTATGAACATTCTGCCCGTTATGGATCAAAGAGGGATTTCAATGGCTTTTGAAACGCGTCAACGCGGCTATGACGTCTCGGTTGGCCGGTCGGCGGCCGAGATTGATGAAGGTCTCCGCGCCTATATGCTGCGTGTCTACAACTATATGGCATCTGCACTTGCCCTGACCGGTATCGTCGCGATGGCTGTGTCGACCAGCCCTACCCTGATGCAGGCGATTTTCGGAACCGGCTTGCACTGGATCGTGATGCTGGCCCCGATCGGCCTCGTCCTGTTCCTGAGCTTCCGCATCCACAAGATGAGCTTTGGTGCCGCACAAACCACATTCTGGATTTATGCGGCTCTGATGGGTCTGTCGCTGTCGTCGATCTTCCTCGTTTACACGGGTGAAAGCATCGCGCGGACCTTCTTCATCACCGCAGGCACCTTCGCCGCGATGAGCCTTTACGGCTATACGACGAAGAAAGACCTGTCGAGCTGGGGAAGCTTCCTGTTCATGGGTCTGATCGGGATCATCCTGGCCAGTGTCGTGAACATCTTCCTGGGCAGCACGATGCTTCAGTTCGTGATCTCTGGTGCTGGTGTTCTGATCTTTACCGGTCTGACCGCATATGACACCCAGCGGATCAAGGAAAGCTATCATGCGCACGATGATCAGGCGACCGCAGGCAAAAAAGCCATCTTTGGCGCCCTGCAGCTGTATCTGGACTTCGTGAACCTGTTCGTAATGCTGCTTCAGTTCTTCGGTAATCGCGAATAGAACTGATCCCCGGCATTCGCAGTCGGAAAACCCCGCATCCGAAAGGCTGCGGGGTTTTCTTTTGTCTGATTTCGAATTGCCGGAAATCCCTTACGAAGCCTTGGCTTCTCCTGCGCCGCCAGTCGCATCGATTACGGCCTGGCGTTGCGAAAGCTGGTGCATCATGTTTTCGGCACGGGTGAAACTGCCCGAGGCAGCGCGCGCCGCCCCGCGTGCAGCAGCCTCGTCGAAAGCTTCGTAAGCCTGAGAGAAATTCATCCGTGCATGCGAAATTGTCTTAAGGTCCTTTTCCGCAGCACCGAGGGAAAACTGCACACTGCCAAGCGCGAACATCGCCCGCCCCCAAAGATAGGGATGATCGCGTCTTGAACAGACTTTAAGAGCCGCCTGAAAGACCGGAATAACCTGTTCGGCAACGACACCGATGCTGCCAATCGTGGACTGGGCGACAACAGACTCCGCCAGACCATAGGCAATCTGGGCATATAAAACGGTGTGGGCCTTGGCATTCACAAGTCCCAGCGCCCGACGATAATGGCCACTGGCCGTTTCGGCCATTTCGATATCATCAATTTCCTTGGCATGGATCATCGTGGCTTCGCCAAGTTTGCCAATGGCATTCGCGCGCGAAACCGGCGTGCCCGCCATCAATTCAAACCGGCGTTCCAGAAGCTTCCAGACGCCAATGGCTGTTGCGCCTGAACGCGCGTTCATATTGCTTACCATCGACCAGTTCAAAAGCGTGCCATACAACGCCATGATCGCCGACCGTTCCGGATCAATCAGTGACAGATCCGCAACCCCGCGCAACATGTCTTCGGTTTTTCTTATGGTTTCAACGGTTTCCTGCTGAACGATCCGTTCATGTAGAAGACCGGTCGGCTTTTTGATCGTTTTGGTGTCTTTTGGCGTTTCCGTGGCCAGGGTCAGGAATTGACGGACAATCGGTTCAATTGCCCGGATGGCGCTGAGGCAATAGCTGCGTTCACCCGTTTCGGCCAGCATAACCGCGCCAAAGGCATAAGCGGTTGTCACGCCCTGCCCGACATCGGCAAAGTTTTCGCCGTTATTGATCCGTTCCTGAAGGTCATCAAGGTGAGACGCAAGGCGTGCCACCTGCAACGCGCGCAGATCACGGCCACGCGCACGCGCCAGTAATTCACATGTCAGAAGGATATGAAGGGCCGCTGCCGTATCTTTATGCTGTGGCTGACGGAAGGTGTGAACCAATGGCAGCAGCAATTCATAAAGGGGCGAAACCAGCATATCGTTGCTGAAATGAACTTCCAGCAATCCGCTTAGCGGATTGGTCTGCCCCCAGAATACCGCCGTGGCATCCTGACGCCGGGCGATATTCAACACACCGGCATGGGCTTCGCGCACGGCCTGAAAGGCATCGGCAATATCGGTGCTGATTGTGAAATGCCGTCCCAACGACAGTGGCGCAGTATCGGGGATATCCGATAGGGTGCGTTTCACCCAGTCACCAACCTGATCGGGCAATGGCGTTCCGGATGGATCTTCGGGGACAAAGTGGGCAACGGCATACAGGCATGGTTCGACGCGTTCGTCCGGTCCGTCGACCGACGCAGAACCGTTTTCAACCGTTTCCCCGGTTGTAAAGATGGACTTGAAAACAAGCCCGACCATAGACCAGAAGCCCGCCATTTATCCCCTTCTCAAACATCTGTTGCCATCCGTCCGTTGCCGGAGGTTGACTTAGACGATTGTGATATATTCTCGTGCGGCGGCGGCGGCGTCAATCATACGCCATCGCATTTCACACCATACCGAAGGATAAAAATAGCGAGGTTTGTATAGGTCGGGGTCGGGAAATCCCCCCAAATTTTAGTAACTTAGATTAATTCCAGGGACGACGACGCACCCGGCGGTCCTTTGCCGCCCCGGACCACGGACCGGATTTTGCCGGTGCAGTCGTTGCCGATTGTGGCGCGCCCGCCATTTCACGCAATTTGGCAATACGGTTGGACATACTCGGATGGGTTGAGAACAGACTGTCCACGCCTTTGCCCGAAAGCGGGTTGGCGATATACATATGCGCGGTCGCCGGATTGCGTTCGGCATCCATATTGGGAATGGCCCGAACACCCTTGTCGAGTTTGTTCAGCGCCGATGCCAGCCACATCGGATGGCGGCAGATTTCCGCCCCGATCTTGTCGGCCTCATATTCGCGGGTACGCGAGATTGCCATTTGCACCAGCATCGCGCCAAGCGGTGCCAGAATGGCAACAAGGATCATCCCGACCCCGCCGAGCGGATTGTTATTGTCATTGCGACCACCGCCGAACATCCCGGCAAACATGGCAAAGTTGGCCAAGGCCGAAATCGCCCCGGCGATGGTGGCGGTGATGGTCATGGTCAGGGTATCGCGGTTTTTGATATGAGCCAGTTCATGGGCCATCACACCGGCAATCTCGTTGCGATCAAGCAACTGCATCAGGCCGCTGGTTGCGGCGACGGCTGCATTTTCGGGATTGCGCCCGGTGGCGAATGCATTGGGCTGGGGATTGTCGATCACATAGACCTTGGGCATCGGCAGCCCGGCATTTTGCGCCAGTTCGCGCACCATCGATACCAGTTCAGGTGCCGTGCGGTCATCCACCTGTTTTGCGCCACGCATGCGCAGAAGCATGGAATCCGCATTCCAATAGGCAAACACATTCATCGCCCCGGCAAACAGCAATGCGATGATCATGCCCTGTTGCCCGCCAATCATCATGCCAACCACACCAAACAGCGCAGTCAAACCGGCCAGCAGCAAACCTGTACGCACATAATTCATGGTCGACACTTCCTTTGACGAATACTCCGGCCAGAAGATAGGGAGAAGTTACGCCAAGGCAAGCACGACCGGAATTCGATGAGATCAACGTCACAGGAAAGAAAAGAAAACAGCCGGACCACGGGGTCGGGGGAACTTTATGGTCCGGCTGTTATGCAACGGTTTTCGTTACTCTGCGGGCTACTGCGCGTCAGCCCCATCAAGTGAACGAACCTCGTTGCGTCGGCCCATCTTGCGCACCAGCACGTAGAACACCGGTGTCAGGATCAGACCGAAGATGGTCACACCCAGCATCCCCGAGAAGACGGCGATGCCGATGGCCTGGCGCATTTCGGAACCCGCACCGCTTGAAATCACCAGCGGGACAACGCCCATGATGAAAGCAAGCGACGTCATCAGGATCGGCCGCAGGCGCAGGCGGCTGGCTTCGATTGCCGCCTGAACGGTTGTCCGGCCCTGATGTTCAAGTTCGCGGGCGAACTCGACAATCAGGATGGCGTTCTTTGATGCCAGTCCGGCCAGAACGAACAGACTGATCTGGGTGAAGATGTTGTTGTCACCCCCAAACAGATAGACACCAAAGGCAGCCGAAAGCGTACTCATCGGGACGATCAGGATGACCGCCAGCGGCAAGGTCAGGCTTTCGTACTGGGCCGCCAGAACAAGGAAGACCAGCAGAATACAGATCGGGAAGATGAAGATTGCCGTGTTACCCGCCAGAATCTGCTGATAGGTCAGGTCGGTCCATTCATAGGACATTCCCGGCGGCAATGTTTCTTCCAGGATTTTGATAATCGCGGCCTCGGCCTCGCCACTGGAGTAACCCGGTGCGGCGTTGCCGTTCAGATCAGCCGAACGGAAGGCGTTGTAACGCATGGCGGTATCTGGACCGAATGTTTCCGATACGGAAAGAACACTGCCAAGCGGCACCATATCCCCATCCGCGTTGCGTGTTTGCAGACGCAGGATGTCTTCGGGGCTTGAGCGATAGGGTTTGTCCGCCTGTGCGATCACCTGATAGGTGCGGCCGAACTGGTTGAAGTCGTTGACATACATGGAGCCCAGATAGATCTGCATGGTCCGGAAGATTTCATCGACCGGAATGCCAAGCTGCTGGACCTTTGTACGGTCAAGATTGGCCTGCAATTGCGGGACATTGATATTGTAGCTTGAAAACACACCAGTCAGTTCAGGTGCGGCCCATGCCTTGGCCAGTACCTGTTTCATGGCGTCGTCAAGCGCACGATATCCCTGGTCGCTGCGATCCTGCACCTGCAGTTTGAAACCGCCCACCGTGCCAAGACCCTGAACCGGGGGTGGCGGGAAGATGGCAACAAAGGCCTCGTCAAGGGCAGCATATTTCTGTTGCAGCTTTCCGGCAATCGCCAGCCCCGACAGATCATCGGATTTGCGTTCGGCAAAGTCGGTCAGCGCCACGAAGACAATGCCGGCACTTGAGCTATTCACAAAGCCGTTGATCGACAAGCCGGGGAAGGCCACGGCACTTTCAACACCGGGTTCCGCCAATGCGATTTCAGACATTTCGCGAATGACTTCTTCGGTGCGGTCCAGTGTCGCGCCCTGCGGCAATTGTGCAAAGCTGACCAGATACTGCTTGTCCTGCAACGGAATGAAGCCGGACGGCAAAATCTGGAAACCCTGCCAGGTCAGAACCAGCAATCCGGCATAAACCGCCATCATGATGGTTTTCATCCCCAGCAGCCGTTTGACACCCCCGCCATACAGTTCCGTACTGCGATTGAAGAACCGGTTGAACCAGCGGAAGAACCAGCCAAAGACAAAGTCCATGGCACGGGTCAGCCAGTCTTTCGGTGCGTCATGAGGTTTCAGCAGCAGTGCCGACAGAGCCGGGCTGAGCGTCAGGGAGTTGATGGTTGAAATGATCGTTGCGATGGCGATTGTCAGGGCGAACTGCTGATAGAACTGACCGGTCAGACCACTGATGAAGGCAATCGGAACGAAGACGCCGGTGATCACGAGCGAGGTCGCAATGATCGGCCCGGTCACTTCGCGCATCGCGGCCACGGTTGCATCGCGCGGTGACAGACCACGTTCGATATTACGTTCGACGTTTTCGACCACCACAATGGCATCATCGACCACGATCCCGATGGCGAGGATCAGACCGAACAACGACAGTACGTTGATCGAGAACCCCAGCAACAGCATCAGGGCAAATGTCCCGATAATCGACACCGGCACAGCCAGCAGCGGAATGATCGAGGCACGCCATGTCTGCAGGAAGATTGTCACCACCACAACAACGAGGGCGACGGCTTCGAGCAGGGTTTTGATCACCGACTTGATCGAGCTTCGAACAAAGACGGTCGGATCGTAAACGATGCTGTATTCAAGACCTTCGGGGAAGTTTTCCTTAAGCTCCGCCATGGTTGCGCGAACGTTGCTTGAAATTTCAAGCGCGTTGGAACCCGGCGATGCAAAGATCGGAAGGGCGACGGCCGATTTGTTATCAAGCAGGGAACGCAGCGCATATTGCTGGGCTTCCAGCTCCACGCGGGCGACATCGCCAAGACGGGTTACAGTGCCGTCTTCGTCACGATTGATGATGATTTCGGCAAATTCCTCGGGCGTTTCGAGGCGCCCGTGAACATTGATCGGCAACTGGAACTGCACACCGGTGTCATACGGTGCGCCGCCAATCGTACCCGCCGCGACCTGCACGTTCTGGCTTTGAATGGCCGAAACAACATCGCCCGCGGTCAGGCCGCGTTCGGCAACCTTGTCCGGGTTAAGCCAGATGCGCATGGCGTAGTCACCCGACCCGAACAGACCGACCTGCCCGACGCCCTTGATGCGCGCCAGCTGATCCTTGACATTCAGGGTCGCGTAGTTGCGCAGATAAAGCATGTCATAGCGGTCATTTGGCGAGAGCAGATGCACCACCATCGTCAGATCCGGGGACTGCTTTGACACCGTCACGCCAAGCTGACGGACGATATCGGGCAAACGCGGTTCGGCCTGCGATACCCTGTTCTGGACTTTTTGCTGTGCCAGATCGGGATCGGTTCCGATTTCAAAGGTCACGGTCAGGCTGAGACGGCCATCGGTCGTTGCCAGCGAGTTGACATACAGCATCCCCTCGACCCCGTTGATCTGTTCTTCAAGCGGGGAGGCGACGGTTTGCGCAATTTCAGCCGGGTTTGCACCGGGGAATTGCGCTTCGACCACGACGGTCGGCGGCACGACTTCCGGATATTCGGAAATCGGCAAATTCAGCATGGCAATTAAACCTGATAACAATATCAGGACGGATAGAACGCCAGCGAAAATCGGGCGATCCACAAAGAATCTGGATATATTCTGCATAACGGTCAGCCTAGTCTTTGCGCGCAGTCAAGCATCCGTCAGGATGCCGAGGCCTGCAGAATTTCAGGAGCAACAGGCATACCGGGTCGAACTTTCATGATCCCGTTCACAATCACCATGTCACCGGGTTCAAGCCCGGATGTCACGATGCGGCGCCCGTCAACTTCGGAACCCAACGTCACCTGACGATAGGCAACCGTGTTATCCGACTGGACCACGTAAACGAATTTACGGTCCTGATCGGTGCTGATTGCTTCTGGTGAAATCAGGATGACATCCTGTTCGGCCGAGGTGCCGAGTTGCAGGCTGGCGAAGCTTCCGGGCAGTAAGGCGCCGTTGCTGTTTTCAAACAGGGCACGGGTGCGGATGGTACCAGTGCGGGTATCAATCCGGTTATCAAAGCTGTGAACGAAGCCTGAAATGGTTTCGCCACCGGCGACAGTCAGGCGAACCGGGATTTGCTGTGCTGCACCGCCGACCTTGTTGGCGTCATAGATGCTGGCGAAATAGGTTTGTTCGTCCAGATCGAAATCGGCATAGATTTTACCGGTCGAGACAATCGTGGTCAGTACCGGTGCGTTCGGCCCGGCATTCACCTGATTGCCAACGGTCAGTTCGACCCGGCTGACACGGCCATCAATCGGTGCCTTGACGAAGGCATGGTCAAATTCGATTTCGGCAAGTTCGAGCTGGGCAAGCGCACGGTTAACCTGACTTTGCGCAACCTGTTCGGCGCTGACGCGTTCATCAAAGACACGTTTGGAAACGGTGCCATTGGCCACCAGTTTTTCAGCGCGTGCCTTCTCCTTGGCGGCAAGCGACAGGGTCTGGCGGGCAGCGGCCAGTTCGGCCTTGGCTTCGTCAACGGCGGCCTTGTATGTGCGGGGATCGATGACTGCCAGAATATCGCCTTCCTTGACGATCTGGCCGTCTTCGAAGCGGATATCGACAATCGCACCACTGACCTGCGGGCGAAGCTGGACTTCCTCGACCGCACTCAGCCGGCCGGAGAAATTGTTCCAAAGCCTGACGGACTGGCTGTGCACGTCCTGGACAGTGACGGGGGTGATTTGCGGTGCAGCCTGTGCGACGGCTTCGTCGGCATCGGCGGTGCCTATGGTGCTCAGCCCGTAACCACCGGCAGCAATCGCAACGATTGCAGCTGTGGCAGGCAGCAACATTCTAAGTTTGGATCGTGATTGCATCTTTCCATTTCCCAATAGCGTGACCCGCGCATTCGCGGACAGAATAGCGGGAAGATGCGTACCGATCGGTTTGTTAGCAAGGGCAAAATGAAAAAAATTTACAGAAATTCTAAATTCTGCAAATTATTCGGCAGCCGACAGAGAGGTATTATCTGTCTCTACCTTCCTGTATTCACAGCGTAAATCAAGGATTCGGCAGATGCCAACACGCAGATCAGACCGAACAGTATCAGCACAGTTAAAAACTTTGCCGTAAGTCAGTAAACCGTGCACATACTGGAAAACAAGCCGCGCGAGAGTCGTAACGTCGGCATCGCCCGAAAGCATGCCTTCGCCTTTAAGGCCGCGAATCATCGAGGCAAGATACTTGATCTGTTCCTCGGCCAGTTCGCGTGAACAGTCCTGAATTTCGATGTCTTCGGGGCCGACCTGGCCACCGGCAGTAAAGATGGGACAGACACAGACTTCTGTATCACCCGGTGCACCCTGCTTTTTCTGCTTGTTCATGATCAGGTCGATATAGCGGTTCAGCTGATCAAGCGGGGCGATTTCAGGGGAAAAGATGGCCCTGAGTTCGTCCTTGCCCTTGTCCCAGTGATGGCGGGCAGAGGCGGCAAACAGGGCGGCCTTGCTATCAAAGTGATGATAGAATGCGCCCTTGGTGACCCCTGCATGCTTGCAGACATCACTGACACCAATATCGTGATAGCTGCTGGTCCATAGCAATTGTATTGCGGTCTCCAGCAATTTTGTCCGGGTCTCGGCAGCGTTCCTCATTTTCACACCATTTTTCTCTTTTTCTGTATTCAATATACGTACCGGTTGGTATTTTTCAAGGCATCCCCTGACTTCATTTGGTTTTCATCATATAAAAACGGCAGGAGAATGGCAGTAAATTAAATCGATTCAATCACTTCGTGGTCAGCACCCGCTTTAAAAAAGTTGCCAACCAACTGGCATCCGGGTGCTCCTGACATTTCGGGAGATATCCACACCCCGGCGAAGTCAAAAAAAGAGGGCACCGAAGCGCCCCCTTTTTGCGAAAATCCGTGCCGGGCCGATCAGCCGCCGACCATTGCCCTGATCTGACGGTTTGCCACCGTGATCATCGACAGGTCGATCTGCCCTGCGGCACGCAGTTCGTCGATCAGTTGATCACACCGCGCACAACCACGCTGATGATCATCGACCCATTTCCGGACCAGATCACCACCAACCGTGCCGTTCGTGCCAGAAGAAAGCACAACACGCGTCAGTTCGCGCTGATGACCGAACAGGTCATCAATCGCGGCGGCACGCGCCAGTTTCTGCCAATGGGTTTCGGCTTCTATGGACTCGGCTGCTGCACGCAGCAGGCCAAGCTGGAAGCGTGCCCCGATGGCAAAATAGGTTGCCCCGACATCAATCACATCACGCCCGGTTGCCTCGGCGATGCGGACGATATCGCAAACCGCGACCATCTGCTGCATTGCCGCCACACGGCGCGCCAGATCTTCGGGCACGCCCCGATCGATCAGGGATTGCGATTTCTGATCCAGGGTCGTGCGGAAGGCCGCATCAGCAGGAACGATATCGTCAAAGGCCTCGATCACCTTGGCAACCGCCGGACGGAACAGCTCGATCTTCGCCCCGACATTCAATTCCTCGCAATTGCGCAGGAACCACAGGGTCACATCTTCGACCATGCGGTTGATGTGGGAGAACATCGCGATCTGGACCTTGGCATCAACCTTGTTATCAAGGGCCTCGATACCCGACCACAGTTTGCGCAGGCCGAAAACCGCACGGGTAATCAGATAGCCGCGCGAAACATCCACCGCCGAAAGCCCGGTTGCTTCCATCATGTCATGCACGAAGGTGCCGCCAACGCGGTTGACCAGACTGTTGGTCCCCACGGTCGCGATGATTTCGCGTTTCAGACGATGGCTGGAAATCGCCGCGCTGTATTTTTTACGGACAGCCGTCGGGAAATACCGCACCAGTTCTTCGACCAGAATCGGGTCATCCGGCAGATCGGATTTAAGCACCTCGTCATAGAGCCATAGCTTGGCATAGGGCATCAGAACCGAGATTTCCGGGCGGGTAAGGCCCTGATGGGCGGCCGTGCGACGTGCCAGTTCCTCGTCATCGGGAAGATATTCGATTTCCCGGTTCAGACGACCTTCGCGTTCCAGCATCCGGATCAGGCGAACCTGCGCATCAAGCGCATCCCCGCCCCCGGCAAAGGCGTTCGAGATCGCCTGGCTTTGCAGATAGTTGTCACGCAGCACCAGATCGCCGACCTCATCGGTCATTTCGACCAGCAGTTTGTTACGCTGCTTTTCGGTCATGTCGCCGGCGGCCACTACCTCGCCCACAAGGATCTTGATATTGACCTCGTGGTCCGAGCAGTTGACACCCGCCGCATTGTCGATGGCGTCTGTATTCAAACGCCCACCAGCATGGGCATACTCGATACGGCCGCGCTGTGTGCAGCCTAGGTTGGCACCTTCGCCGACGACCTTTGCGCGGATATCCTTGCCATTGATGCGGATGGCATCGTTGGCGCGGTCCCCGGCATCGGCATTCGATTCCGTCGATGATTTGATATAGGTCCCGATCCCGCCGAACCACAGAAGTTCGACATCGGATTTCAGGATGGCTTTCATCATGTCGGCCGGTGTTACCTTGCCGGTGCCAAGATCAAGCAGCTTGCGAACCTCAGGCGAGGGATCAAGCGTCTTGGCCTTGCGGTCAAAGATTTCGCCGCCCTTCGAGAGGACCTTGGTGTCGTAATCGGCCCAGCTTGAACGTGGCATATCAAACAGGCGCTGCCGTTCGGCAAAGCTTTTCGCCAGATCCGGATTTGGATCGACAAAAATATGCATATGGTTGAAGGCGGCAACCAGTTTGATCTGTTCGGACAACAGCATGCCGTTGCCAAACACGTCACCGGACATATCGCCCACACCGGCAACGGTGAAGGGTTCTTTCTGGATGTCCTTGCCGATTTCGCGGAAGTGACGTTTGACCGATTCCCACGCACCGCGCGCGGTAATGCCCATTTTCTTGTGGTCATAGCCCTGCGAGCCGCCCGATGCGAAGGCATCGTCAAGCCAGAAGCCATAATCACGGGCCACACCATTGGCGATGTCGGAGAAGGTTGCAGTACCCTTGTCGGCAGCAACGACCAGATAGGGGTCATCATCATCAAGACGACGCACACGTTCCGGCGGGATGATGTCGCCACCGACAATATTATCGGTGATATCAAGCATGCCTGACATCAGCGTTTTATAACACGCAATGCCTTCCTCAAGGAACGCTTCGCGACCGCCATCGACCGGGGGCCGTTTAACGACAAAGCCGCCCTTGGAGCCAACCGGCACGATCACCGCGTTCTTGACCATCTGGGCCTTGACCAGACCCAGAATTTCGGTGCGGAAATCTTCCTGACGATCCGACCAGCGGATACCACCACGCGCGACCGGGCCACCACGCAGATGGACGGCTTCTACCCGCGGCGAGTAGACAAATATTTCGCGCCAAGGACGTGGAAGCGGCAGATCTTCGACCATGCCGGAATTGAATTTTACCGACAGATAGGGTTTCGGATTGCCGTCCTTGCCATACTGGAAATAGTTGGTGCGAAGCGTTGATTGAACGAGATTGAGGAAGGCGCGCAGAATGCGGTCCTCGTCCGGGTTCATCACATCTTCAAGGCGGGTGATAATGTCGCCTTCAATGGCCTCGGCTTCGACGGCCAGCCCCGGATCACGATCCGGATCAAAGCGCGCAATGAACAGATCAACAATCGTTGCCGCCAAGCCAGCATTATTGGCCAGTGTTTTGGCCATGTAATCCTGCGAGAAGGCCGATCCCATCTGGCGCATATATCGGGCATAGGTCCGCAGGATGACGACTTCGCGCCAATGCAAGCCCCCCAGCAGAACAAGACGATTAAAGGCGTCGTTTTCGATTTCGCCGTGCCACATGCGAATGAAAAGTTCCTGGAACTTGTCACGCACATCATGCAGGTGGAATTCGCCGTCAACCAGCACCCCGAAATCGTGAATGCGGACATTCACATCCGTATCGCGCGGCTCGACCTTAAACGGGTTTTCGGTAATGACCTTAAGACCCATATTTTCAAGCATCGGCAATACATCGGAAAGGGGCACCGGCGCACCGGGATTATAAATCTTGAAGCGCAGTTCATTCTCGGCCGCCTCGATCGGGCGATACAGATTGACCCGCAAGTCCGATGATTTGATCACATCCTCGATACGGTCGATATCAAGAGCCGCGGTATCAACACCGAAACGATCACGATAATCGCCGGTGAAGCTTTCGCCGTAACGACGATAAAGGGTCAAGCCGCGTTCTTCGCCCATTTCACGGACCAGCACCTGACGGAGCGTATCAGCCCAGTCGCGCGCGGTTTCAACAAGCTGGCGTTCGATATCGGTAACATTGTATTCCGGCAATTCACCCGGCGTGGTTTTGACCAGAAGGTGCAACCGCGCAAGGGGACTATCGCCGATCAATGTGTAATGTGCCGTCACCTTGCCATCAAAGGCGGCTTCGATCACCGACTGGAACTTCATGCGAAGCTTGGTCGAGAACCGGTCCCGCGGGCAGAAGACCTGGCAGGAAACGAAGCGTTCAAAGGCATCACGGCGCACGAACAGGGCAATCCGCTGGCGTTCCTGCAAATGCAGGATGCCCATGCAGATATGATACAGATCATCAAGTTCGATCTGGAACAGTTCGTCGCGCGGGAAGGTTTCAAGGATATTGACCAGCGCCTTGGCATCATGGCTGGCAGGCGGGAAGCCGGCACGCTTGATGGTTTCGGCAAGCTTCATGCGCAGAAGCGGAATGAGGCGCGGGCTGAGGTTGTAGGCAACCGAGGTGAACAGACCGACAAACAGATGCTGACCGACAACCTTGCCTTCATCATCGAACTGCTTGACGACAATCGTATCGAGATGCACCGGACGATGCACGGTTGACTGCTTGTTGGCCTTGGTCACCATCAGAAGACTTGGCTGGGCGACAAAGGCCTGCACCTCGGTCGACAGATTGCCGATCTGGCGCAGTTCGTCAAAGATATGCGTCCCTTCACGGCGCAGAATCCCAAGCTGGCTTTGCGGATTCACGTCCACTTTGGCCTTCTTGCCGGTACCGCTGAATTTATATTCACGATAGCCAAGGAAGGTGAAGTGATCGTTATGGACCCAGCCGAGGAAATCCTGGGCTTCCTTCTGGTCTTCGGCGGAAATACCGGTTGGCGCGGTTCTGATGCCATCAAGAACTTCAGCGACTTTTGACAGCATCGCCTGCCAATCCTCGACCGAAAGACTGACATCGGTAAGAACGTCTTCCAGACGATCACGGATTTTTCGCAGAACGACTTCGTCGGTTTGCTCGTCAATTTCAAGATGCATCACGGATTCACGTGGCGCATCCGAATTCTCGACCGCTTCGACCGACTGCAATTCACCACGATCATCACGTTCGATACGCATGATCGGATGGATGACCAGATGGACAGTCAGGTCAAATTCGTTAAGGGCAGACGTTACGGAATCCACCAGGAACGGCATATCCGTATTGATCATCTCGATCACGGTGTGATCGGATTTCCAGCCGTGCTCTTCAAGATCGGGGTTATAGACCCGGATCTTGGCGGCATTGGCCGATGGGCGCTTTTGCGCGAATTTATATAATGTCAGTGCCGCGCCATAGAGCGAGTCGACGGATCGACCTGCCATGTCGTCAGGCGGTACATCCTTGTAAAAAAGGCGAACGAATGCTTCTGCATCCTTCGCCATCTTACCGGTCAAGCGTTGCTGGATCTGTTCGACAACCTTGTCGATGACTTCCCGTTTCGGGTCGTCGCTTCGGGCTTTCATGTCCAATTTCCCTTTTTATCGGCTCTGTTTGCCAGAACCGAAGTGCCGACCTTTGCGGGCGGCACTACACACCTCGGATGTCACATGTATTTGGGAAGACAACCTGAAGTTCCCCACACCCGGAAATGACGGAAAACTGCAGCTTCCTTCCATGGCTACACATAGCGGATCATCTGCCTAAAAACTATGCTTCTGCACAAAAAAAAATCGTTCACTCAATAGGTTCCGATCAACGGAACCCTGTATTCCATTTGGGGATTGTCACAGAATTTTACACTTTGCTGCATCGCAAAATCATCTAAGCTTTGTCTGGCGCGCGAATCAGGAGTCCGCTTCGCATCCGCAAAACAACTCAAAGCAGGAGATGCCAAGTGCTGGCAGGAAAGAAGGGCCTTATCGTCGGAATTGCCAACGACAAATCGATTGCCTATGGCTGTGCCCGAATTTTCAACCGGGAGGGTGCAGAGCTTGCGATCACCTATCTGAACGACAAGGCCGAAAAGCATGTCCGCCCCTTGGCAGAGGGACTAAACACCACGATCATCACCCCGCTTGATGTTCAGAACGAAGACCAGATGGATCGATTGTTCGAGGCAATTTCCCATCAATGGGGAAAACTGGATTTTGTCCTGCATTCCATCGCATTTGCCCCTGGAGATGATCTGCATGGACGCGTGATCGACTGTTCACGCGACGGCTTTCTGACCGCGATGGATATTTCGTGCCATTCATTCCAGCGACTGGCAAAGCGTGCAGAGCCGTTGATGATCGACGGCGGCGCACTTTTGACCGTCACCTATATGGGATCGGAACGGGTTATTGACCATTATGGGGTCATGGGCCCGGTCAAGGCCGCGCTTGAAAGTGCAACCCGATACATGGCGGCCGAGCTTGGCCCGAAAAACATTCAGGTCCACGCGATTTCACCCGGCCCCCTTCTGACACGCGCGGCATCGGGCATTGCCGAATTCAACAACCTTATGACCACCGCCCAAAGCCGGGCACCGGGACGCAGGCTGGTTACCATCGACGAGATAGGCGAACTGGCCGCTTTCCTTGCCAGTGACCGGTCACGCGGGATCACGGGCGACGTCATCCATATCGATGGTGGCTATAACATCATGGGCTAAAGCAATTTGCCTTTAACCGATCATGCTGTCCTCGAACACGATATTGTCCTCGCTGAAATCGGCAAGATCGGTATTTTCAATCAGGACACCATAATCGTAATGCCGACCATCACTAAAATCGACATACAACCCGGCGTCCGTTTCCTCTGCATGCTCTAGAAAATCAGCAAAGTCATGGATGCCGCTTTTTTCCTGAAACTCGGTTCCGAGCTGGAGCCTGTCGCCATCGGGGCCGGTTTCAAAATCAGCAATCCGGTCACGTTCGGCACCGCCTTCGAACACCCGCCACAAAAACGTGTCGGGGCCATCATCCTGCGGATATCTGTCACTGTTGCCGCGCAGGAAATCGTTGCCATCACCACCCTCGATGATGTCGTGACCATTTCCACCGTGCAGGACATCATGCCCGTCGCCACCGCGCAGAATATCGTCGCCAAAATGCCCCTGCAGAACATTCCGACCAGCATCGCCGATCAACAGGTCATCATGGATTGTGCCGTATAGATTTTCGATATCATGGACAACGTCGCCTTCGGCTTCGCCGCCCTGAAAAACACCGGTTTCAAGGTTGATCGAAACGCCGCTGTCCCCATTGTAACGCAGTGTGTCGCTTCCAGTGCCGCCGTCGACATAGTCCGCATCGGCACCGGGGCTTAGCATATCATCCCCGTCACCGCCCAGCAGGGTATCCTCGCCTTCGCGTCCCGTGAGGGTATCGTTCCCCGCACCGCCCAGAAGGGTGTCATTGCCGGGATCATTGCCCAGATAATCACCATACAGGAAATCGTCCCCGTCACCGCCCAGCAGCAAATCGCTGCCACCGCGCCCCCAAAGCACATTGCTTGCGTCATCGCCGATTACAGTATCGTCAAACGGACTTCCTTCAACCACTTCGATGCCAACAAGCCGGTCACCCTGCGCCTCGCCGCCATGACCGGTTCCGGCTTGCAGATCAACAATGACGCCTTCTGTTGCGGTATCGGTATCGTAATTGGCGCTATCACGTCCTCCGGGGCCACCGTCAAGCAAATCCGCCCCCGGTCCGCCTGTCAGCTCGTCATCTCTGCCAGCACCATAAAGCTGATCATCGCCCGCCAGCCCATAAATCGTGTCATTATCACCTGATCCGACAATGCTATCATTGCCTTCTGTTCCGGTAACGAGTGCCATAACGCCCTCCTGCAACTGACAACATCAACTGCAGATTTAAATATATATTCCCGCACACATCAACATTCGTAAAATAGAATGAAATATAAACTTGAATTATACAAAATGACCATTTTCAAAAAATGGCGATAACGTGTTTTAATACATGAAATATTAGAAATTATTCTGCCGTTTTCTGGATTTTATTGCGTCATCAGCAAGCGGGGCCGCTTTTACAATTTGCTTCTGAAGGGCCAGAACCAGTTCTGCATCGGGATCCGGTGCGCTGGCAGCAAACAAATCTGCCGTATCGCCGCTATTGATCGCAATCATGCGCTTTTCCGTCTCGGCCTGGGTTTCAACACGCCCGTCGGAAACCAGATGCCGCAAATCAAACCCGGCACGTTTGAGCGCCGGCGCGATCAGCAATGTGCGATGGCAGTCCAGCGGATCCTTTTCCGCACACATCAGGCAGATTCGGTATTTGCCCGCACCTGATATCAAACGATCAATCCCGGCTTTGAATTCCGGGCGCGCTGCCATCAGGTCGTAGCTTAGCCGACCATCGGGATACAATGTCGGGTCCTGCGGCTTTCCGCCCAGAACATCCCCCATGAAAACGTAAGCAATACCGTTCTCGCGCAGGAACGGGCCAAAGGTATCGGTGTCAAATGCCTTCCAGTAATTCGATCCCCTGAAAGTCCGGATGTCGGCCACCGCCGTGATGCCCTGCCCTTTTAAAAGGGCAAGCAAACTGTCCCGGTCATGCCCGGCATAACCGACGGTCCAGATAATGTTTTGGGGGTAATCGTTGTCCTGATTGTCGTGCATTTTTTCAAAAAACGACATCTGACAAGGAACCGCAAGACCGAAACAAAAAAGACTGCCCCAAAGGACAGCCTTTTTTAACTTTCATCATGGAGCGGGCGAAGAGATTCGAACTCTCGACCCTAACCTTGGCAAGGTTATGCTCTACCCCTGAGCTACGCCCGCATCATCATGAAAGCATGATTAAGGAAACCACCTGATGGAGCGGGCGAAGAGATTCGAACTCTCGACCCTAACCTTGGCAAGGTTATGCTCTACCCCTGAGCTACGCCCGCATTCATCAGTATTTCCTGCCCCTGTGGAGCGGCGCGGATAATAGCCCAACAAAACGTGATTGCAACCCTTTTTTCCATCAAATCGCCGCCACATCCAAAATGGCGGTTTTCCTTGACTTTTTACCCTTAAAACGGGGAAATCACGCCAACATGCTGCAATTTGCGTCCTAATTGCAATCTGACCATCTTCGCGCGACCCAGCCAGAAGGAAAACAGGATGAGTGATCCATCAACCGCACTTTTCGATTATCTCGAAAATCTTGGGATCAAAACCAGCACGCACGAGCATGTCCCCCTGTTTACGGTTGAGGATTCGCAAAAGCTGCGCGGGGATTTGCCAGGCCTTCATTCCAAGAACCTTTTTGTCAAAGACAAGAAGGATGCCCTGTGGCTTGTCGTGGCTGAGGAAAATACCGAAATCCGCATGAACCATTTGCACAAGACACTGGGCTGCGCGCGCCTTTCGTTTGGCAAACCGGAACTGCTGCTTGAAACGCTTGGCGTCATTCCGGGATCGGTCACGCCGTTTGCCCTGATCAACGATCATTCGCGCAAGGTTAACTTCGCCCTCGATGCGAAGCTGGCCAAAGGCGACATTCTTAACTTCCACCCCTTGCGGAATGATAGAACCACGACAATTCAATCGGATGATCTGCTTCGATTTATCACCAGTCTTGGCTATGAAATCAGAATTGTTGATTTTGACGAGGAAATTGGTTCGTTCTGATTCCGAACAAATGCTCATAAAGCCTTTTACCGCGAAACATTAAACTATAAGATTTTCCTAATGTTATGCTGGAGCCCCTTGTCGAACAGCGGTTGCGGCATCATCTAGAATTCAGAATTAGAGAGTAAACGATAATGTCCATCATTCTTGACGCCACCGCTGCGAATGCCGCCCCCACCGCCGGACAGGACAAAGACCTGATCAAGGACAGCGGCGTAGAAACCTTTGTCCAGGACGTCATCGAACCCTCGATGGAAGTGCCTGTTGTCGTCGATTTCTGGGCCCCTTGGTGCGGTCCATGCAAAAGCCTGACCCCGACCATCGAAAAGGTCACACGTGAAGCTGGCGGGCGCGTAAAGCTGGTCAAGGTCAATATCGATGAAAACCAGGAACTGGCGATGCAATTGCGCATCCAATCGGTTCCGACGGTCTATGCCTTCAAAGGCGGCCGTCCGGTTGATGGTTTTCAGGGTGCGCAGCCCGAAAGCGAAGTCCGCGCCTTTTACGAGCGCCTAGCAGGCGGCCCGATCGAAAGCCCGATTGCCGCAATTCTGGATCAGGCGGCAGGCGCACTTGCAGATGACGACCATGAAACAGCCCACGGCCTTTATGTTGGCGTCCTTGAACGTGAACCGCAAAACGAAACAGCAATCGGCGGCATGATCCGCTGCATGGTAGCGATGGGTGAAATTGAAGAAACCCGCCATTTTGTGGATAACATGGCCGAAGCGGATCGCCTGAAAGCACCAATTGCATCCGCGATCAGTGCGCTTGAACTGGCGGAAACCGGCTACAGCAAGGAAGACCTTGATGTTGCGCGCGCCAAAGTGGCCGCCAATCCGGAAGACCTGCAGGCACAGTTTGATTTGGGCATGGCCTGCTTTGCCACGAACAAGCGTGATGAAGCCGTCAACGCCATGATTGCGATCATTCGCAAGGATCGCGGCTGGAACGACGATGCCGGTCGCACCCAGCTGATCAAGTTTTTCGAGGCCTGGGGGCCGATGGACCCGGCCAGCGTTGCGGGGCGCCGCGCACTCTCGACGGTTTTGTTTTCATGAGCATATGCGGTCCTTTTGATCCCAGCTTCTCGGATCTTCCAGATACAATGCCGGTTTTTCCGTTAAGTGGCGCGCTTTTGCTGCCGCGTGGCCATCTGCCGCTCAATATCTTCGAGCCCCGCTATCTGAACATGATCACGGATGCACTGGGACAGGACCGCATGATCGGCATGGTTCAGCCACGTCCGGACGGACGGAACACCTATCACATGGACCCCGACAACCCGCCGGTATTCCAGACCGGCTGCGCGGGTCGCATCACGGCGTTCAGCGAAACGGATGATGGTCGTTTCCTGATCACTTTGACGGGTGTTTGCAGATTCAACATCATCGAAGAACTGCCAATGCAAAAAGGCGGATATCGTGCCGTTCTGGGTGATTTTGCGGCATGGAAGGATGACCTGCTGCTGCCCTCGCCGGATTTGCAGCCCATCGATCGCGATCGTCTTCGACAGGCGATGGAAGGCTATTTTGCCCAGCATTCATTGCGTTCCTGCTGGGATACGCTCAGCGATACCGATGATGAAATGCTGGTGACCGCCATCGCAATGGGATGCCGGCTCAGCCCGCTTGAAAAACAGGCTTTGCTCGAATGCGCAAGCCTGTATGATCGCGGCGATATGCTGACAACCTTACTGGAAATGGCGGCCCATCCACGGGCCCCGCAAACAGCCACCAATTAAAGTGATATGAAGGCCAGACAATGACCGCGACACATAGCCCGGTAGACCCGAAACTGCTTGAAATCCTCGTTTGCCCGGTCACGAAGGAAACGCTGGAATATAATCGCGAACAGAATGAGCTGATCAGCGTTAAGGCGGGCCTTGCCTATCCGATCCGTGACGGCATTCCGATCATGCTGCCCGACGAAGCACGCGTCATCGAAGATTGATTGTGACGGCTTTCATGTCGGAACACAGCTTTACCCCGCGGTTCAGTCCGGTTGAAATCAACTATCTGCGTGACGACCACATTCTGGAAATTATCTGGGATGATGGGCTGACGTCAAAATTCAGTGCCGAACTTCTGCGGGTCGAAAGCCCGTCTGCCGAGGTTCAGGGACATCATCCGTCCGAAAAGAAAATCATCCCCGGGCGTCGCCATGTCGGCATTATCGACATCGTCCCGGTCGGGAACTATGCGGTGCGCCTTACATTTGATGATCTGCATGATAGCGGATTGTACAGCTGGCAATATCTGCGTGACCTGCATGCCAATCAGGATCAGCTCTGGACTGATTACCTTCGTGCACTCGAGATGCGTGGCCTGTCACGCGATCCCGTACGGCGTTAAGGCATCAGCCCCCCCCTCTGATCCGGCCCCATAAACAAAAAACAGCCCTGCCATGTGACAGGACCGTTCTTGGGATCAGACAACAAACCGGAAAGTTTGCCGTCGGCAGTGATCAGAAGCGGTAACCGACACCAACACCGAACAGCCACGGATCAAGATCGGCATCCGCTTTGGTGGCGCCACCATTTACCGACACGTCGGTATTCAGATAAATCTTTTTAACATCAACGTTCAGCGACCACGGACCGGAGATCGCATAGTCAAAACCGGCCTGGAAGGCATAGCCAAAGCCATCGTCATATTTGACGGAATTGAACTGACCCGGTTTGCTGTCATAGAAGAATGTGTAATTGATGCCGGCACCAATATACGGGCTGAAACGCTGATCAGCCATGAAGTGATATTGTGCGGTCAAAGTCGGCGGCAGCAGACGCACACTGCCAAGGTCCAGATTGCTGGACCCGGTATTCCAAGTCACGTCATGCTGAGAGGTACCAGCGATCAGTTCCAGCGCAATGTTATCAGTAATGAAGTAGGAAAAATCCACTTCAGGAATAACATCGTCATCAACCTTGCCTTCACCCGCAAGCGTGCCGCTGGTGATGTCTTCGTCCGGAACAACCCCGACAACACGACCGCGAATCACAATATCGCCTGCCTGTTTCGTTTTAAATGCCGCTTCCTGCGCCTGTGCGCCAGTTGCCGCAATCATCATCGTGCCAACAACAGCACAGCTGGCCACAGTGGCCATCAATTTCCGGGTAAGTGTCATGTTTATCCCCTGCATTCAAAAATACGTCACGGGGACACTGCATCTTCGCAAATGCGAAAAGCTTGACTCAAATCAACACAGCACGACAAAAAGCGACACAATTTTGAATTGTTATTAACTGCGCGCAGATAACCAAACCAAAAGGCGATCTTTGGAGATAAAAGATCGCCTTTTGCGTCAATCAGCATCTACGTGGCGAGGATCTAAAGAGGCTTACCCTGCATCAGGCGCGGCAGAGTCCCGGCATATCCCATGGCATGGGACATGAAAGTCTTTTTGAGCGGCGGGATTTTCTGAACCACAGCAAGCCCGATATCGCGCGCCCAGCGCACCGGTGCAACATCGTTGGAAAACAGCCGATTGGTCAAATCGGTCACCGCCAGCATCACGGTGTTGTCAAACCGGCGCCATTGTTCATATTCAGCCAGAACATCAGAACCACCGATATCGCGGCCAAGGCGGCGGGCTTCGACGAGAATTTCCGCCAGGGCGGCGACATCGCGTATCCCCATATTAAGCCCCTGCCCGGCAATCGGGTGCATGCCATGTGCCGCATCCCCGATCAGGGCAATACGCGGGTCGGTGTAGCGATAGGCATGCTGCAGGCCAAGCGGATAACAGAAACGCGGGCCAATGACTTCAAGATCACCAAGATAGCCGTCAAATCGCCGATGCAGTTCGTCGACAAACGTCTCCTCGTCCAGATTGACAAGATAATTGGCAAGATCGGTTGTTTCCGTCCAGACAATCGAACAACGATCATCGGTCATCGGCAAAATCGCAAACGGGCCAGCGGGCAGGAAATGCTCCACGGCAAGACCGTTATGGGGCACCTTGTGCTTGACCGTACAGACCACCGCACTTTGCTTGTAGCTCCATTGGTAGGTCTTGATGCCCGCCCAATTCCGCAGCATCGAATTGCGCCCTTCGGCGCCAATGGCCAACGCGCCGCGGATAGACCGGCCATCTGACAATGTAACCGTCATGCCGCCCTGATCACGTGCAATGGTTTCAACACGTGCCGGTGCGATCATTTCGACCAGATCGGTTTCGGCAATAGCCCGATAAAGCGCGCCACGCGTGATCAGATTCTCGACGATGTAGCCCAGAGGCTGGTTTCCGACATCTTTATGATCATAATGAAGGAACAGCGGACTTACGCCGTCTGCAATCCTGATATCAAGGATCGGTTCGGCTTCGTCCGCCATGTATTTCCATGCACCGATCACATCAAGCACGGACCGGGAAGCCGCAGCTATGGCGCAAGTACGTCCGTCATAATTGGCAGTGAGGATGGTTTTCGGGTCAGCCTGGTCAATGACAACAGATCGAATACCGCCATGAGCCAAAGCAAGCCCCATCGCAGCACCATTCAGGCCACCACCAAGAATAATGACATCGGTCTGGATCATTTCCGAAGCACCCATTATGCAAACCCTTACTTTCTTCTGTGGCCGCAGACATCAGAGATCGCCGCAAAGCCATATCACTTTCCAACAGGTTATACGCAAAAACTGCCGAATGGTGCTTCTGATTTAACCCGCGGACCTCTTCATCACAAGCCAGAGCGACAAATTGATCACCCAATTGGTGGAAGAACCCAGGTTTTATCGGTCCTGATCCCTGATCATGCACCTTGGGTTATCCCGGCAAAACCCACAGGCAGCGACATCGCATTGACTAAAAACGGATTTTCCAGAGCGTCAAGGTTGATTAAAAAATATGCACAAATTTTAAACAGCGCCAAAATCTATGCACATTTTGTATTCTCCAACCCACTCGCCTTTGGTGAAGACTTACCCGTTAACCACACTTAATCATTTTATTTCAATCACTTAAAAGATGAATTTCGAATCTGGCACGATTCTTGGTTTGTAGGTTGCGACTGCGAAATCGTGATTACCACGTCGGTACTCAACGGATATGCCGGGAGGTCGCAATATTATGAAACTCGTTACTGCTGTCATTAAGCCATTCAAGCTCGATGAAGTCCGCGAAGCACTTAGTGCGCTTGGCGTTCAGGGCCTGACGGTGACTGAAGTCAAAGGTTTTGGCCGCCAGAAAGGCCAGACCGAAATTTATCGTGGTGCTGAATACATGGTCAGCTTCCTGCCCAAAGTGAAGCTGGAAGTCGCGATCACGGATAATCTGGTTGATCAGGTTGTCGAAGCCATCACCAAAACTGCTCAGACCGGGAAAATTGGGGACGGAAAGATTTTCGTTCTTGATGTGAGCCAGGCGGTACGTATCCGCACGGGCGAAACCGGCGACGACGCCCTGTAAGTCCAGAGACAAGGGGAGACATTATGAACATTCCGATGAAGAAAACCGGCTTTGCCGCTCTTGCCGGGGCCGCTGCGCTGGCAATCACATCACCGGCCTTTGCTCAGGACGCGGGCGTTCCGGCCGAGACCCAATACATCCTCAACACCTTCAGCTTCCTGTTTAGCGGTGCGCTGGTGATGTGGATGGCCGCCGGCTTTGCCATGCTGGAATCCGGCCTGGTGCGGACCAAAAACGTATCGACCATTCTTTTCAAAAACATCGCCCTCTTCGCCGTTGCAGGTATCATGTATTACCTGATCGGTTATAACCTTATGTATATGGACGTTTCCGGCTGGATCGGTTCGCTCAGCCTGTGGAGCGCTGATGACGCTGCTGCACTTGGTGGCGATTTCTCTGGCGGGTATTCGGCAACCTCCGACTGGTTCTTCCAGATGGTGTTCGTTGCAACCGCAGCTTCGATCGTTTCCGGCACCGTTGCCGAACGTATCAAACTGTGGCCCTTCATGATTTTCGTCGTCGTCCTGACCGGTATTATGTATCCGATTACCGGTTCCTGGACCTGGGGTGGTGGCTGGCTGTCTGAAATGGGCTTTGCCGATTTCGCAGGCTCGACCATTGTTCACTCGGTTGGTGGCTGGGCGGCTTTGACCGGCGCAATCATCCTTGGTGCACGTAAAGGCAAATATGGTGCGGACGGTTCGGTTCATCCGATGCCCGGTTCGAACCTGCCGCTGGCAACACTTGGTACCTTCGTTCTGTGGCTCGGCTGGTTCGGCTTCAACGGTGGTTCGCAGCTTGCAATGGGTTCGGCTGCTGACGTTATCGCGATTGCCAACATCTATGGCAACACCTCGATGGCTGCTGCCGGTGGCGTTGTTGCCGCAGCAATCCTGACCCAGATCCTTTACAAAAAGGTCGACCTTACCATGGCACTTAACGGTGCACTGGCTGGTCTGGTCTCGATTACTGCTGGCCCGGACACCCCGACCATCGGTTCCGCCATCATCATCGGCGCCATCGGCGGTATTCTGGTTGTTGTTGCAGTTCCGCTGCTCGACAAACTGAAAATCGATGACGTTGTCGGCGCTGTTTCGGTTCACCTTGTCTGCGGTATCTGGGGCACCATGGCTGTTCCGTTTACCAATGACGGTGCATCGTTTGGTGTTCAGCTGACCGGTGTTGTTGCGATGGGTGCCTTCACCATTGTTGCATCAGCAATCGTGTGGCTGATCCTGAAATTCACGGTTGGCATTCGCCTTAGCGAAGAAGAAGAAGCACTGGGCAGCGATGCTGTCGAGCTTGGCCTCGAAGCTTATCCTGAATTCGGTAAAGGTTCGCAGCGCTTCTAAGCGATCAGATTTCCTGACGGGTGCCATGTTCGCATGGCACCCAGCCTGTCAGACCAACTGGCCCGCCTTGGCATTTCCCATTGGCGGGCTTTTTGTATTCTTCCCATGCTGCCTTTTTAGGCACAATTATGATCACAAGACATGCAAGCGATCCGATCCGGCTGTTACGCCGCCGGATATCAGCGTGATCGATTTTCCCCCGGCAAAGCCCCGTTTCCCATTGTCCCAATCAATCATATTACCCTGTTGGCACAGAAATTGATGTTGGGGCCCCTGAACAAGAATCCGGCTGCGCCCCGCAGACCGGACCGTGAGGAAACGCATTTAACAAATGGGGGTTGCCCGATGGAGGCATTCCAGACCGCCTCGGACGTATTTTTCGTCCTGATGGGCGCTATTATGGTGCTCGCCATGCATGCCGGTTTCGCCTTTCTTGAAGTCGGAACCGTACGCAAGAAAAACCAGGTAAACGCCCTGGTTAAAATCATCGTCGATTTTGCCGTTTCCACCATTGCCTATTTTTTCATCGGCTATGGCGTTGCCTATGGAGTTGATTTCTTTAGCAATGCCGCGGTTCTTAGCGGATCTGCGATGGTTGACGGACAGCATCCTTTCGCGTCCAGCGGCTATGATCTGGTCAAATTCTTTTTCCTGCTGACCTTTGCCGCCGCAATCCCTGCCATCATTTCCGGTGGTATCGCCGAACGGGCGCGGTTTTATCCCCAGCTTATTGCCACCGCCATTCTGGTTGGCATCTTTTATCCGCTGTTTGAAGGCATGGTCTGGAACAATAGTTTTGGCTTCCAGGATATGATTGAGGCCACCTTTGGCACACCTTTCCACGATTTTGCAGGTTCCATTGTTGTCCATGCTGTTGGCGGCTGGATCGCACTGGGTGCTGTCATATCGCTTGGTGTCCGGCGCGGGCGTTACACCAAAACCGGCGGGCTGGTTGGTATTCCGCCCTCCAACATCCCGTTTCTGGCACTCGGATCATGGGTACTTTGCGTTGGCTGGTTTGGCTTCAACGTCATGTCGGCCCAATCGGTTAGCGGCATTACCGGGCTGGTCGCGGTCAATTCGCTGATGGCAATGGTTGGGGGCATTCTGACGGCACTGGTCGCCGGACGTAACGATCCCGGTTTCGTTCACAACGGTGCACTTGCAGGACTGGTTGCCGTTTGTGCCGGGTCGGATGTCATGCACCCGATCGGCGCATTGGTGACTGGCGGTATTGCGGGTGTTCTGTTTGTCTGGGGCTTTAATCAGTGTCAGGCAAAATGGAAGATAGACGACGTGCTGGGTGTCTGGCCGTTACATGGCATGTGCGGCCTGATGGGGGGCATCGCATGTGGCATTTTCGGGCTCGAAGCCCTTGGCGGCATGGGGGGCGTTTCATTCGGCGCCCAGCTTGCCGGATCGTTGATCGGAGCAAGCTTTGCCGCAATTTCGGGATTTGTGGTTTACGGCATGATCAAACGGACCATCGGCCTTCGACTGTCCGAAGAAGACGAGTTCGATGGTGCAGATATATCGATCCATAAAATCGGCGCCTATCCCGAGGATGATCTGCGCGCAAGCTGATCTGCCAATTCTTTGCCCAGATTTTCTGTCAAAAGCCCGGAAAGCGCATCTTTCCGGGCTTTTTCGTTATTCCAACCCTTGCCCTTAAATCTTTCTTTGTATTTTTGGCATAGGGGTAAAGTCAGGGGAGATTGCCCACATTTTGCGGATACCTGCATTTTGACGCCTGTTGATATGTGACGGATCCATTCATGACCGGAATGCCGAACGCGATGTTTAACCAGCGCCTTGATCAATTGCCCGCCTATCCGTTCCCACGGCTTGCTGCCCTGTTACAAGGGCTAGAACCCGGCAAGACGCCATTGGTGATGTCGATTGGCGAGCCGCAGCACGAGCCCCCCGCGATGATCACCGAGGCCATGGTGAAATACGCCAGCCTCTGGCACAAATACCCGCCCGGAAACGGCACGCCGGAACTGCGCAGTGCGATCAAGGGATGGCTTGACCGCCGTTATGACCTGCCGGATGGCATGATTGATCGGGATGCTCATATCCTGCCGGTCGCCGGAACACGCGAGGCCCTTTATCTGATTGCAACCTGTGTCATTCCGCAGGATCAGCCCGGCCCGAAACCCAAGGTTCTTTTGCCCAATCCGTTCTATCAGGTCTATTGCGGTGCGGCAGTCCTTAATGATGCGGAAATGGTGCCGCTGGCAGCAGATCCGGAAACCGGTTTCATGCCTGACCTTGATCAGATCGATATCGAAACGCTTAAGGCGTGTCGCCTGTTTTTCCTGTGTTCACCGGCGAACCCGCAAGGGGCCGTTGCATCACGCGACTATCTTGAACGCATTATTGCAATGGCGCAGGAACATGATTTCGTTCTGGCGATGGATGAATGCTACGCCGATATCTATGACCGTGAGGCCCCGGTTGGTGCCCTTGAAATCTGTGCGGCACAGGGACGCATGGACAATGTCGTTGTTTTCCATAGCCTGTCAAAACGATCCAGCGCGCCGGGCCTTCGTTCAGGGTTCGTTGCCGGTGATCCCGTGATTATCAAACGCTTCAACGCATTGCGCAGCTATTGCTCGGCGACGATTCCGATGCCGATCATGGCCGCATCCGCCGAACTGTGGGCCGATGATGCCCACGCATCGGAAAACCGTGATCTTTATCGCGCCAAGATTGATGTCGCGCAGGAAATTTTTGGCAACCGGTTTGGTTTCTATCGCCCGCCGGGGGGCTTTTTCCTGTGGCTTGATGTCGGTGATGATGAAGCAGCAACCAAAAGAATATGGATGGAAGCCGGGGTAAAAGTCATTCCGGGCAGTTATCTGTCGATCACGGATGCAGATGGCAACAATCCAGGAAAACGCTTTATCCGCATTGCCCTTGTTCATGACCTTGAAACCACCCGCGAAGGGCTTCGACGTATCGCCGATGCTCTGAGCTGAACCAAGTCTACCCGATCAACAGCGACGAAACGACAACGGATACCCCGATGAGCAGTCAGTCCAACCTTCTCGCACGCAGCACCGCCTTTATGCCGGGCAGTCTTGTCAATCTGCTGAAACGAAGCGGATTGCAGCTTTGCGGGCTTGCGCTGGTTGGCGCAGCAATCGCACTTTTCATGATGCTGATCGGTTTTCATCCCGGTGATCCGTCTTTCAACCATGCGGCTGATCGCGATGTGATCTTTAACCCGCTTGGAACATTCGGGGCTTATACCGCCGATCTGTTGTTGCGCACGCTTGGTCTGGCATCGGCGCTGCTTACTGTCTTGATCCTCGGCTGGGGTCTGCGGCTGATTGCGGTTCGGCCGTTCAACTGGATGTGGGCACGTTTTCTGGTTTTACCGCTTGCCCTGCTGATGGTCGCCACCGCGGCTGCCGCGGTCCGACCGGGTATGCACTGGCCGCTCACGGTCGGGTTTGGTGGTTTTGCCGGTGATCTACTGCTTTCCAAGCTTCAATACGGGTTCGAAATGATTGGCGTGCCAGGTGCACGTCCGCTGATTGCGCTGATTGCAATGATACTTGGTCTTTTCCTGACCATGTTCTGCATGGCCTATCACATGTCTGAATGGCAGAAAGTCGGCTCGATCCTGTCGCGTATCGCAGGCGGTATCATTTCCGCAATCGGCCGCGGCATTCCTGGCAATTCAACAGATGACCGCCCGGGCGAACGGACAGCCGCCCGTAATCCGCGCATGCGTCAGGAACCGTCACTTGATAAGAGGAAACCCGGCCTCGGTGCTGCCATCAGTACCCGCCTGCAAGCCGCAACATCGTCGCATAACAATGACGACGATGATTTCGATGATGATTACAATGAAGCCGACCACGCCCCGCCGGTTCATATCGTCGCCGCACCGGCGGCAAAATTGCAGCCCGGCGAAAAAGCATCGGCCCAGCGTCAGGCGTCGTTTGATCTTGGATCAGACGATTACCGATTCCCGCCGCTTAGCCTTTTGCATGAACCCGACCCGGCAGACGCAACCCAGATTGATCAGGAAGCATTGGCGCAAAATGCCCGCCTTCTGGAAACCGTTCTTCAGGACTTCGGCGTCAAGGGCGAAATCGTTCAGGTTCGCCCCGGGCCGGTTGTTACCCTTTATGAACTTGAACCGGCAGCAGGCGTTAAGTCATCACGCGTGATCGGTCTGGCCGATGATATCGCACGTTCCATGAGCGCGATTGCTGCCCGTGTCGCGGTGGTACCGGGGCGCAATGTCATCGGTATCGAATTGCCAAACGCACGCCGCGAAACCGTACATTTGCACGAAATTCTGGCATCAAGCGATTTCGAAAAGAATACCGGCAAACTCAATATGAGCCTTGGCAAGGATATCGGCGGCACACCGGTAATTGCCGACCTGTCGAAGATGCCGCACCTGCTGATTGCCGGTACCACCGGCTCGGGTAAATCGGTTGGTGTGAACGCGATGATCCTGTCGTTGCTCTATCGCCTGAAGCCGGAAGAATGCCGTTTCATCATGATCGATCCGAAGATGCTGGAACTGTCGATTTATGACGGTATCCCGCATCTTCTGACGCCGGTTGTGACCGACCCGCACAAGGCGGTTGTTGCCCTTAAATGGGCGGTGCGCGAAATGGAAGACCGTTATCGCGCTATGAGCCAGGTCGGTGTGCGTAACATCGCGGGCTATAACAAACGCATCAAGGAAGCAGCCGCCAAGGGCGAACAGCTGACGCGCCGCGTCCAGACGGGCTTTGATCCCGAAACCGGCAAACCGATCTTTGAAGATCAGGAACTGCCGATGGAGCCACTGCCGTTTATTGTGGTTATCGTCGACGAAATGGCCGATCTGATGCTGGTGGCGGGCAAGGATGTCGAGGCATCGATCCAGCGACTGGCACAGATGGCCCGTGCCGCTGGCCTGCACCTGATCATGGCGACCCAGCGCCCGTCGGTGGACGTTATTACCGGTACGATCAAAGCAAACTTCCCGACCCGAATTTCCTATTCCGTGACATCGAAAATCGATTCCCGGACCATTCTTGGCGAAATGGGTGCCGAGCAGCTTCTGGGTCAGGGGGATATGCTGTATATGGGCCAAGGCGGCCGATTGCAGCGCGTCCATGGTCCGTTTGTATCGGACGAGGAAGTCGAAAGCATCGTCGCCCATCTGCGCGATCAGGGCGATCCGGCCTATCTTGAAACCGTTACCGAAGAACCGGAAGAAGATCCGGTCGCGGCTTATATGGCCGGTGGCGGCGGTTCAGACGGCGGTGGGAATGGATCGGATGATGATCTGTATAATCAGGCTGTCGGCATTGTCCTGCGCGAGAAGAAGGCATCCACCAGCTTTATCCAGCGCAAATTGTCTATCGGGTATAACCGCGCAGCCCGCATCATCGAACAGATGGAAGAAAACGGCATTGTTTCGTCGGCCAACCATGTCGGCAAACGTGAAGTCCTGATGGAAAACATGGACGGATCACCTTACGAATACTGATCCTCCTGCAACCAAAAATATCATCAACAAATGAAAGAGGGATGCCATGTGCATCCCTCTTTCATTTACGGATCTCGCCGCGATACTGATTTCACTGAGGATTCTTCATTTTATCACGGGTTTTCTGATTTCGATCAGGAACAAATGGCAAAGCTCTTTTTATAAAACCGCACATCTGTACAACCCTATGTTGCAGCTATGCTGATCTGACAGCTTTTGCTGCATGCAGTTTCCGCCGTTTACATCCAAATACGGAGAACCCGATGAAACTCTCCAATTTCTCGCTTTCCGCCAAATTGCGGATGGTACTGGTAATGACGGCTTTTTCGCTGGGAGGTCTGGCGGTCTTTGATCTTGTGACCCTGCGATCTGCACTGGTCGAAGAAAAGAAAGCCAATGTCCGGCAAGTCGTCGATATGACCCGTTCGATCTTTAGCCATTATGATCAGCTCGCCAAATCCGGTGAGATCACCCTCGAAGAAGCGCAGACCCGTGCAACAGAGTTTATTCAGAATGCCCGTTACGCTGACAATAATTATGTCTTTGTACTGGGTCTTGATACCAAGGTTATCCTGCATCCGATCCAGCCAAAACTGAACGGTCAGAACGGCAAACAGGTAATTGACGTCAACGGTGTCCCGATCCTTGATGAAATGGTCAAGGCGGCCCGTAATCCCGAAGGCGGTTTCCTGACCTATGAGTGGAACAAACCGGGGCATGACGGGGTATTTCCCAAACTGGCCTATGCCGAAACATTCAAGCCGTGGGGCTGGGTGATAACAACCGGCGTTTATATCGATGATGTTGATGACATTTTCTGGCAAACCGCCATCAATGACATCGCTGTTGCGATTGCCATGCTGATCGTCATCGGAATGGCTGGACTTGCGATTGACAGATCAACAACCCGACCCTTGCGAATGATCACCGAGGCGCTTAACAGATTGGCCCAAGGCGATACCAGCGTCACCACAAACGAAACAGATCGACGTGATGAAATCGGTGCGCTGGCCCGCTCGCTTGATGTTTTCAGGTCAAACCGCGAAAAGGCCGAAAAGCTTGAACAGGAGCAGAAAGATACACACAAGATTCAGATTGCCCGCGCAGAAAAGATCGAAAAGCTGATTAAAAGTTTCGAGATCGAAGTCGAAGGCAATCTGTCGACGGTTCACAGCGCGTTGGAGCAATTACGCACCACGGCAACAGGCATGGCCAGCCAGTCTGACGAAACCACGGGCCGTGCGGCCAACGTTGCCGTGGCAACCGAACAGGCAGCAGCCAATGTCGATACCGTTGCTGCCGCGGCAGAACAGCTTGCGGCATCCATCGATGAAATCACGTCGCAGGTTTCGCGAAGCTCTGATATCGCACAGTCGGGTGCAAACGAAGCCGATGACGCAAGTACGATTTTTGCTGAACTTGGAACGGCTTCCGACAAAATCGGGCAAGTGGTTGAACTGATCCAGTCGATTGCCGAGCAAACCAATCTTCTGGCACTCAACGCCACAATCGAGGCCGCCCGTGCCGGTGATGCCGGAAAAGGCTTTGCCGTGGTTGCGGCCGAGGTCAAAAACCTTGCCAACCAGACCACGCGCGCGACCGAAGACATTGCAGGTCAAATCGGCGGCATTCAGGAATCGACCCAGAATGCACTGGGCGCGATCCAGCACCTTTCGGGTCGGATGAAGGAACTGAACGAGGTTTCGGCAAGCATTGCCGCCGCCGTACGTGAACAGGATGCAGCAACCGGCGAAATCGCCCGCAACGTTGCCGAAGCCGCAACCGGCACCAAGGATGTCGCGCAAAACGTCGTCGGCTTGCGCAAGGCCGCCGAAGAAGAACGTGAAGCATCCGGTCAGGTTCTGGCGGCATCCGGCAGCCTGAACAGCAAATCGCAGAACCTGATGGAGCAAATCAAACAGTTTCTGAATGATATCAGGGCGGCATAAGCCAATCTGATACGGAACTTTCAGCTGTGCCGTCCTGAAAACCGTCAACGTATTTTAGGACGGCACATTCGGAAAAGACAAAAAGCAACTTTCAGTTGATTTTGATCTATCGCAAGATTTCCAGTCTAGAAAAAGCCTAAAACCGGAAAAGAATAACACAACAGGCAGAAACATCGTCCCCACACGCTTTGGAGATGAGGCGTGAATGCCACCAACGGCTTATCTGGAAACGCTCATGACCCTATCCAATCTTTCCATATCGACAAAACTACGACTGGTTCTGGTGCTCGTTGCGCTTGCGTTGACCACTCTTTCAGCAATTGATTTAATCAACCTTCGCGCGACCATGGTTGATGATCGTAAAAACACTGTTCGCAATGTTGTTGAAATGGCCAACACGACTCTGGAGCATTATCAGCAACTTTCCAAAGACGGACAATTGTCGGATGAAGATGCCCGAGAGCAGGCGCTAGCAGCCTTGAATGCGCAACGTTTTGGCGATGACAATTACGTTTTTGTATTCAAGCCGGATACCAGAATTGTTTTGCACCCTGTCCAGCCACAGTTGAATGGCAAGCAAGGCCGTGACATCAAGGACCCGAACGGAATTGCCCTGTTTGTAGAATTGGCAAAGGCTGCCGGACAGCGCGACGGTGTTTTTGTCCCGTACACCTGGAACAAGCCGGGGAAGGAAGGCACATTCCCCAAACTTTCCTATGCCAAAGTCGCGCCGTTTGGCTGGATCGTTGCCACCGGCATTTATATTGATGATGTTGATGCATTATTCTGGCAGCGCGCGATTGCCAACATTGTGGTCGCATTTGCCATGCTTTTCATCATCGCTGTACTCGGCGTCATGATCGACCGGTCGACATCTCGTCCGCTTAAATCGATTACCACCGCGATCAACAATCTGGCAAACGGCAATACCGAAATCGCCATCACAAATTCAGATCGCAAAGATGAAATTGGCGACCTGCAACGGGCATTGCTGATTTTCCGCGAGAATCGTCTTCAAGCCGACAAACTTGAACGTGAACAGCAGGAAAACCAGGAAGCACAGCTTCAGCGTGCCAAAAAGATCGATGCAATGGTCCGCAACTTTGAAACAGAGGTTGCCGGGAACCTTACAGTTGTTAATGCAGCGGTGACGCAGCTTCGCAGCACAGCCAGCCACATGATGGATCAATCGGTGTCGACAACCAACCAAGCCACCGCTGTTGCGGCGGCAACAGAAGAAGCGTCGGCAAATGTGGACACTGTCGCTTCCGCCGCCGAACAGCTTGCCGCCGCGATCGATGAAATCACACTTCAGGTCAATCGTAGTTCGCAGATTGCCCAGTCGGGTGCCGAAGAAGCCGAGGAAGCCAGCTCTATCTTTGCTGCACTCGGAAATGCATCCGACAAGATTGGCGAAGTTGTTGAATTGATCCAGTCGATTGCAGAACAAACAAATCTTCTTGCACTGAATGCGACCATTGAAGCAGCACGGGCAGGAGAAGCTGGTAAAGGGTTTGCCGTGGTGGCCGCGGAGGTCAAGAACCTTGCCAATCAAACCACCCGCGCAACCGAAGACATCGCAACCCAGATCAACGATATCCAGTCATCGACACAAAATGCGCTGGGCGCTATCCAGCACCTTTCGGGTCGGATGAACGAATTGAACGAAGTTGCAGGTGGAATTGCCGCAGCCGTCAGCGAACAGGATGCCGCCACGGGTGAAATTGCCCGTAATGTGTCCGAAGCCGCCGAGGGAACCAAGGAAGTGTCACGCAATGTCAACGGCCTCAGGCACTCTGCCGAAGACGAACGAGGCGCTTCTGGTGAAGTCATGGATGCTGCGGAAAGCCTTAGCGACAAGTCACACGTCCTGATGTCTCAAATCAACGATTTCCTGGCCAACATCCGGGCGGCATGATCAATCTGATACAGGTCTCCGATTACAGGTCATAGAAAAAGGCGGGCTGCATGACACAGCCCGCCTTTTGATGTTTTAAGATCGTCACCGATCAGATGATCAGATCGACTGATTGATCCAGTCAACCAGAGCGCTTTTCGGCAGCGCGCCAACTTTCATCGCTGCAACTTCGCCACCCTTGAAGATCATCAGGGTCGGGATACCGCGCACACCGTATTTCGCCGGGGTGTTCGGGTTTTCGTCGATGTTTACCTTGGCAATCTTGAGCTTGCCGCCCAGTTCGCCAGCAATTTCGTCCAGATACGGCGCAATCTGTTTACACGGGCCACACCATTCCGCCCAGAAATCGACGAGAACCGGGTCGTTGGAACCCAGAACGTCGGAATCGAACGAAGTATCGGATACTTTAATCGTGGTCATACTATCAGTTCCTGGTTGTTACGAGGCCAAGTGGGGTAAACCGCTCACCTCGATCCGCTGTATGGAGGCAAAGGTAGGCAGCACTGACGCAAACGTCAAGCGCGTTACAGTCTCATGATGTGTTCAGGCAGCTCTACCATCCATGGTCCATTGGTCCAAAGGATGAAACAGCGAATGCGTTTGTCCGGATACATCTGGCTTAATGCGGCCCGGTAAATCGACATCTGCCGACGATAGGCACGTGGTGTCCCCTCGACATCGCGCGGGGGCGGACGATTTGTTTTAAAATCAACGATCATCACCTCGTTTTCACGTACGACCAGACGGTCAATCTGTGCGGAAACGACATCCCCGCCGACGATCCCGACCAGCGGCACCTCGGCCTTTGATCCGGCATCAAAAACAGGTGCGAATTCGGGATTCTCAAAAATCGCGATTGTTTCATTGGTGATTTCGCGCTGCTGGTCTGCATCAAGCGCATGAACCGGCTGAGCAAGGAAGCGTTCGGCAGCCGCCCGCCTTTTGGCATCAGGCAGGTCCGGCAGCAATTCAAGCAGCTTGTGAATCAGAAGCCCGCGTTTGAAGCTTTGGCCCTGGTCACCGCCCAATGGCGATTGCACAGACGGTTCTTCTTCCAGCGGACGGCTGGGTGCCAATGGCTTGGGCGGAAAGGCCTCGATCGGGGCGATATCGCGAATCAGGGTCCGTTTGGGCAAATCTGTCGCACCGCTTGCGGTTTCGACCTTGTCGGCCCGGGGAGCTTCGCGCTGATCGGTTTCCCATACCCAGCCATCCCCCGTCCAGCCGGACCCGGAAAAATCGGAAAAATCAAACGGCTCGGATCGGGCGTAGCCCTCCATGGCCTGCTGACACAGATTGTACCAGCAATGATCGGGTGCCTTGCGCTTGCCCTGCCAGCCGCAGATATAAAGCCGGTCTTCGGCGCGCGTCAGCGCCACATACAGTAGGCGGTTATATTCCTGATCGCGCTTGATCGCGATACCGTCACGCAGACGCGACACCACATCGGTTTCCAATGCCACACGTGGCAGCCAATACATCAGGTCGCGATCTTCCTGCCAGAACAGGTTGGGCGCCTGTGTTGGTACCTGCATGGTATCGGGCAGGAATACGATGGGCGCCTGCAGGCCCTTGGCCCCATGCACCGTCATGATCCGGACCTCATCACGGCCGCTTTGTTCAAGGTCACGCTTGATTTCGGCGTCGCCTGCCATCAGCCAGTGCAGGAACCCCTGCAAGGTCGGCGCATGATCGGCTTCGTAGCCCATGGCAAGGTTAAGGAGTTCGTCAATCGGGTCGTTTGCTTCGATCCCGAGCCGCCCGACCAACCGTGCGCGCACCCCGCGCGCATCATCACCGCGCCCGCCCAGAAGTTCGGCAAACAGTTCGAACGGCCGTTCGTAATCAACCCGCCCCAGCCATTTCGACAGGAATTGATAGGCCGAAAGGAAAGCCGGATTGGCATCATCACTGCCCGCCTTTTCGCGCAAGGCAAGCCAAAGGGTGCGCGGACGGTTATGGGCGACTGCAAATAGCTGATCATCATCAAACCCGATCAGCGGGCTTTTGAGCACCTCGGCCAGCGTCAGGTCATCTTCGGGCATCAACAGGAACCGGCCAAAGGCGATCAGGTCCATCACAGCAAGCTGATCGGTGATCTGCATGCGGTCCACACCGGCGACCGGAACGTTTCGTTCCTTCAGCGCCTTGACGACCTCATCGACAAAGGCGGTACGACGCCGCACCAGGATCATGAAATCACCTGCCCGCACCGGACGATCCCGCGATATCAGTTTCTCGCCCGTATCGATGGCATGGCGGATACGCCCGGCAATGACCCGTGCCAGCCTGATTTCCGGGTCTTCGAGGCGCACGATGCGGGTTGGTGGCGTCCATGGGTCTTCGGCGTCACGTTCCTGCGGTTCGACCGCAGGCCATAATTCAATCCGCCCGGCCTGCCCGACGCGGAACGGACTATGGCTGACATCAGCACCATCGTCGCCGACCCCCTGCTTCGCGATCATCCCGGCAAAAACCCGGTCTACCGTGCCCAAAACCGCATCGGTCGAACGGAAGGATATGTTCATCGGGACTTCGCGCCATTCGGCTTCGATTTCGCGTGCTCGTTCGCGGAAATAGGCCCGCATCTGGGTGAATTTTTCGGGATCGGCGCGCTGGAAGCTGTAAATCGATTGTTTCGCATCCCCAACGGCAAAGATTGTCCGTGGTTTTTCATCATGCTGCCCGGCACCAGCAAAGAATTCCTCGGCCAGAATGCGCACCACTTCCCATTGTTCGGGGTTGGTGTCCTGTGCCTCGTCAATCAGGATATGGTCAAGACCTTCGTCGAGTTTGAACAAAACCCACCCGGCAATCCCGGCCTGTTGTTGCAACAACCGCAGGCTTGTCAGGATCAGATCATCATAGTCAAGGCGGGCATGCAGGGCCTTTTTGGCGGCATAACGATCCAGCATCGCATTTCCGATGCTGATCAGGGCCGCCGTGGCCCCGGCCAGGGCTGCGGCCTTGCGCAAACGGTCGACTTCGATCAGGCGCGCACATTCGGCTTCCAGTGCGTCGGCTCCCATCGGGTGATTTTCGGCGGCCTTTTTCGTGATCAGCTTGGCACGTGGTTCGCCCGCGGCGGTAAAGAAAACACCGCGATAATCTGAAAATACCGCCAGCCGATCCTCGATACCGGTTTTTTCAAGGAATTGCGCCAGTGCCGGGACGCGGTCCTGATCTGTTTTGGTCCCGGCCTCCAACGCGGCCAACCCGCGCATCAGGCCGTCGCGGTCAAACGCATCATCAGACAGGGCCCTGCGCAATACAGCATCCTCGTCCTGCCCGACCGGAACACCAAGGGCTGCGTAGACCGCATCGCGCATCCGGTTGGCACCACCATGATGGGCCAGCATGCGTTTCAAACGGCCACGTTCACGCGCCAGTTCCCCCATGACTTCGCCAAAGGCACCTTCGCGGACCTGTCCGGTCACGACCGACAGGGCATCCGCCAGATCGTCGTCCCGGCCATTTCGGGCAAAAGCCAGCACTTCTTCCTGCACATCGGCCATGGTTTCGGCCGCAGTCCGGTCATCCATGATTTCAAAATGCGGTGCCAGACCGGCCTCAAGCGGGAAGCGACGCAGCAATGACTGGCAAAAAGCATGGATCGTCTGGATTTTCATCCCGCCCGGCGCATCAAGGACCGATGCAAACAGGCGGCGCGCGCGACGCGTTTCATCGCCACTTGGCGCGGTGCCAGCCAGATTGAAAAGATCGTCATGAAGTTCACGATCTTCCATGGTGGCCCAATGACCCAGCCGTTCATTGACACGGTTGGCCATTTCCGCCGCCGCAGCCTTGGTAAAGGTCAGACACAGAATACGATGGGGTTCGGTCCCCGACAGCATCAGGCGCAACACCCGATCCGACAGAACCTTTGTCTTGCCCGCACCGGCCGATGCCGACACCCAGACCGAGGCCATCGGGTCGGACGCATTGCGTTGCAGGATATTGGGATCGGTGCCGCGAATTTCGGTCATGCGTCGCGCGCCCCATTATCTTTGCTGTCCTCTTGCTCCGTATCCTCGCTGCCCATCCATTCGCGCAGGCGTGCGAGATGAACATAATCGGAATATTTTGGCGCATGATCCGGGTGCGGCACACTCAGATAAGGTGTGTTTTCGTCGTCAAATGCGGTGGCAAGTGCATTGACCCCGGCCACCGCATCACGTGCAAGCTCCGCCGGGGTGGTTTTCATGCGTTTGGTATCAATCTCGCGGATTTCACCTGCGGGGTCGCCACCGGAAAGCTTCCAGAACGCCATGGAAGCCGGTGGACCGGCAGGGACATCCTTAAATCCGCCATCCTGCGCAATCGCGGCCTCAAGCGGCAATTGCGGGGCAAAGCCATTGGCAACGTCTGTCTGGCTGGGCGGCATGCCGGTTTTATAATCAATGATCGCGATCCCGCCATCGCGCAGCATGTCAATCCGGTCCGCACGGGCATAAACTTCGAACCCGGTCGCGGTTTCAAGCGTGCCGGATTGTTCGGTATAGGATCTGCGCACATGATCCCGGCGCGCGGCTTCCGTCTGGATGAACCAGCGGGCAATCCTCTCGAACCGTGGCCACCAGAACGCCCAAAGGCCGGGCCGGGCCGCAAGCGGTTTGAACACCGCCCGCCCGATCATGATCAATTCCTGTTCGCCATCCGGTGGCAGATGATCGGGGTATCTCGAAATAAACTGATCAAGGGCATCATGGATCAGGTTGCCGTAATCCGCCGCGCCGGGATCTTCGTCCACCCCGTCAAGTTTGAGTAAACCAAGGATATGCCGGGCATAGATCGCATACGGATCACGCATCCATGTTTCAATCTGGGTAACCGACAAGCGCTGCGGCCGGACCGAAACCGGTGGTGTCGGGGCCGGGCGGCCAATTTTGCGGCGCATGTCATCGCGCGGTTCATCCAGCAGATCGGCCAAGGCACGCCACCCATGGGCATCCGGCTTTTCCATTGAAACGCCCGACTTCCGAAGAATGTTTTCAATCCGTAACAACCAGCGGGACGGCACAGTTGGCGTGCCTTCAACGCGCAGGGCCCGGGTCATCACAACGTCTGGCGCGCAAAATAGCTGCTGAAAATCATGGGCCGACTGACCAACGCGATGTTCAGGTGCCGGAAGGCCGAAATTACGCCGCATCGGGCGGCTCATCCATGGATCGGCCCCGGCTTCGGGCGGCCAGACACCCTCGTTCAAACCGCCCAGAATGGTCAGATCGGCCTGTTGCATCTGGGCTTCGACCGTGCCCCAGATAAACAGGCGCGGATGTTTGCCATAACGCGGACGCACCGCACGATCAGCCATCAAGGCATCCAGAAAGGCTGCATACCGGATACCCGGCATCGGAACGAAATCTGTCAGGGCCTGCAATAATTCGTGGACGAAATCAGCCAGGGCTTCGCCCGCCTCGCCACGCCAAAGCCGTTCGACACCATCCTGCACGTCGCTTGCGGCAAGGGCTTCGGCGGCCATGATGTGACTGCGCAGGGCCCCCACCGGCGAGATCGATTTTTCATCCATCAGATCGAGCAAAGGCGCAAGACTGTCTTCAAACCGGGAAATCAGATCGGAAAGTCGCGCATGATCATCGCGGATGCGTTCAATCCGCGGGGCCGCATTATCCGCACCGGACGCGGTGATACGATCAATCGTCTCGTCACGCCAGCCATCCAGCGCCACCTGCAACCCGTCCAAACCCGGACCGGGACGCGCACCGCGCAAAACATATTGTTCCATCTGCCGGGTCAGGACACGGAACTGTTCGGGCGGCAAGCCTGCCGCGCTGAGCGGATGTTTCAGAAGCTCCAGCAAGGGCACCGGGGCAAACTGTTCCTGCACGGCGCGCACGACAAGGCGCAGATAAATGGCTGGTGCGGTGTCGTGCAAAGGGATACCGGCCGAGTCATCAACCTCGACCTCCCAGCGGCGAAGTTCGGTTGCCACGCGCCGTGCCAGTCCCCGGTCGGGTGTTACCAGTGCGCATGTCTTGCCCGGCACTTCAAGCGCGTCACGCATCAGAAGGGCAATTGTCGCCGCCTCCTCGCGGGCACCGGAACAATCGATACGCAGCACACCATCAAGCACATCGGATGCGAAATTGCCAGCATGGCGCCATTGATCGGTGGTTTGTGCCGGGCGCAGGGCTTCGCGGGCCAAACGGCGGCGTTCTTCCTGGGCCGGGTTCGCCGCAGGCACCGATGGCCAAAGCAGAACCGTCGCCGGATCACGCCCGATATGACGCAATGTCGTGCCCAAAAGATGTTGCGGATGGGTGGCATCCTCGCCAATCGCCTGCCAGTCGTCACGCCCCAAGCCCGTCATCAGACCCGGCAGGACCACACGACCATGCGGCATGTTCAAAACCGCGCTCATCAGATCGCGCAATGCTGGAAACGGGCCGGTTGAGCCTGCGACAATGATTGGTGTCGCGGGCGGGTTTTCGCGCCAAAGCGTGATCTGGGCGGCAATCAGGGCATTGCGGCGCATAGCCCGGTCACTGACCTGATAGGTTTCGAGAATGGCGGGCCAGTGCAACGTGAGGATTTGCAGGAATTCCAGCGTCAATTGCCAATGTTCGGCAAATTCGGCAGGCACCAGCCCCTTAAGATCATCAAATTTGCAGTTTTCGATCTGCACCTGATCAAGAAATCGCGCCAGTTCGCCGGCAAGACGGGCGGCCTGATCCGCAGTTGGTTTATCGCCCTTGTGATCGGGCCGGTTCATGATCAGTCGGGTTAACAGCAATTTCCGTTGCAGATCGGGAATGGATGGCGGTAGATCAAGGGCCGCCTGTTCCCCACCGGCACCATAGATCGCCAGTTCATCCTCGTCCGCCTCGCCCAGCGCGCGGATGGTTGGCAGCATCGTCACCGCGCCATTTGATTGACGCAGAAACGCATCGCGCATCACCTTGGCCGAACGGCGATTGGGCACCATCAGGACATAGTCGGACAAGGCAACGGGCTGGCTGGCCGTTTCGGCAATCAGCTGTTTTGCAATCAGATCGGCAAAGGCGGCACCCGGCGGAATATAAAACAGGTTTTCCGGCTGTGCCGCCGGTGCGGCAAAGGTATCGGCGGCGTCCATATAATCGAACAGATCCGCCATCAATCGCCCCCGGATTTGGCTGCTTTTGCCATTCTGGCGGTACTTTCATGTGCCAATGCATCTGCGATGACGATTTCGGCATCGGCCAATGCTTCTGGCGTGCCGATATGGAAATAATCCCCGTCATGAACCAGACCGAAGCAACGCCCCGATGCCAATGCCTTGTCGTAAACCAGATTTGATGAAAATGCGCCATCAGGGGTATTTTCAAACAATCGCGGCGACAGAATCTGAACACCGGTAAAGAAATATGGGGCAGACACGGCATCGCCGCGACGCTTCAAACGGCCATCGACCTGCCAGAAGAAATCACCAGCACCGTCATAACCAAACGCCCCTTCGACCGGATAGATCGCAAGCAATGCATCCATATGGTCCGGATCGAATGCCTCTGTCAGGCGATCAAAAAGCGGCTCCGCGCCCTCGGTCCAGAAAACATCTGCGTTGGCAACCAGCACGGCCTGATCATCAAGCATCGGCAGGGCCTTTTTCACCCCACCGCCTGTTTCAAGCAGGTCTTCCTCGGGCGAGCAAAGAACCCTTGGCATTGTCCGGCTGGCAACATGATCTACAATCATCTGTCCCAGATAATGGCTGTTGACCACAGCCTGATCAAAGCCCGCCAAGGCCAGCTTATCAAGTACGTGATCAAGCATCGGCTTGCCTGCAACCGGCACCAGCGGCTTTGGCATGTGATCGGTGATCGGACGCATGCGTTTGCCAAGCCCGGCAGCCAGAACCATTGCTTGCGCCTTTGCGTTCCTATCCCTCATCAGGATGCCCCCTGTTCGGACGATTGCTGCGAGTTGGCCAGTGACGGAGCCATTCGTGCCTCAACCGGGATATGATGTGCAATCCACGCTGCCAATTCAGGCAGATTGCGGTCTGCATCGCGCAGGATCAATTCCCAGCAACGCGGGATGAAATCGAAATAGCGTCGTTTGCCCGCCTTGATCGCGAGCCAGCCGAACCGGCCCAAGATCCTGAAGTTCCTTACCATATTGCAGGCAGCATAAGACATTTCGAAATCGGAACGATCAAGATTTTCAAAGGCCGCGCAATATCGGTCTTTCAGGCTGTTTTCAAGTTCGACACCGATATCATGACGCACATCGCGCAAAAGCGACACCAGATCATAGGGCCGCGGGGCAATTGCCGCATCCTGAAAATCAATGATGCCGCAATCCTCGCCGCCCTCGTCATTTTCAACCAGCATCAGATTATCAACGTGATAATCGCGGTGAATGATCACCTCGCCGGATTTCCAGCAGTTCGGCAACACGGCCTCAAGCATCGCATCAAATTCGACGATGGCCCGGCTACGCTTTGCGTCATCCGTCACGATCAATGGCAGATAATCGGTCTTGAAGCTTTGCAGCATGCGCTTGAAATTGTCTGGCGCGTATCGGACCAGCCCGGAATCCGCACTTTCAAACCGGGTATCACAATACCGGTGCAGGGTGATGAGCTGATCCACCGCGCGCAGATAAAGTGCCGGTTTGGAGGCCCCGCTCAGATCAAGTGCGCGGGTAAAGGTCAGATCGCCAAAATCCTCGATCAGGACAAGGCCAAGCGCAACATCGCTTGCATATATCGCGGGGATACGCCAACCGGCTTGCGACAGCAGTGATGTCGTTGCAATAACCGGCGTGACCGAAGCCGGACGTTCCGGGTTTTCATGAATACCGTGCGGGTCGACACTGATCGCGTCAGGCGGAAAATCCATCAGAAGGGCGGTCTGTCGCCCATTATCCAGACGGTAGTATTTTCGCGCCGATGCATCATCAACCAATGCGACGGGTTCAATATCAGCCCAGCCATTTTCGCGCAGAAATCTGTCGATTACATCCTGACGTCTAATCACGGTCATGATGCGACCCCGGGCAGATTTGTTATCCGTTTTTCCCAATCCTCGCCATGCGGGACCAGTTGAAAAACGCGCGCATCTGGGTTTGATCCGGGTTCGATATGAATATCAAGCCGGTCTTGCGGTGTCAGATATTCCAACCGGTCAGGCCATTCTATCAGGCTGACACCATCGGTAAAGGCGTCCTCGATATCAAGTTCGTGGATTTCTTCGGGATCGGAAAGCCGGTAAAGATCGAAATGCCAGACCGGGACCGGATCAAGTTCGTAAATCTGAACCAGTGTGAAGGTCGGGCTTGGGACTTCTTCATGCGGATTACCGGCAAGTGCGCGGATATAGGCGCGGCAAAACGCACTTTTCCCCATTCCCAACGTCCCGTGCATCAGGATCACATCACCGGCTTTTGCAAGGGCGGCAAGGTGCCCGGCAAGGGTTTCGGTACCTTTCTGATCACTGACAGTGACTGTCTTGCTCATGATATCCGTCGAATAATTGTGTTCTGATCCTAGTTGTAGGGTGATGGGCCCACCCTTCGCAATGATTTTACATGCATCGTATAACGCAGGCAGCAGTTTGCCGGACAACCTGCAAGAAAGGCCGGTTTACGTTGCGATAAACGGTCCCAAATGCTATCTCGCACATGTATAGATTAGGCTATGATTTACCGTCGCTTTTATCGACCTGATGTTATTTGGATGGAATGAACATGTCAGACGCGTCGCACAGCACCGATATTGCCATCATAGGCGCCGGCCCTGTCGGTCTTTTCGCCGTTTTCGAAGCCGGAATGCTTGGGCTTAAAACTCATGTCATCGACGCGCTTGATATGGTTGGCGGACAATGCAGCGCGCTTTATCCGGAAAAGCCGATTTTCGATATTCCGGCCCATCCCCAGATTGCCGGTCAGGACCTGATTGATCAGCTTGCCAAGCAGGCCGCCCCGTTCGAACCGACCTATCATCTCGGTCAGCAGGTCGTAAAACTTGAAAAACGTGACGATGGCCGTTTCACGCTGGAAACCTCGGTCGGCACCATCATTGATGCGGGTGCGGTTGTGATTGCGGCCGGTTGCGGTGCCTTTGGCCCGAACAAACCGCCGATGGAAGGCCTTGAAGATTACGAAGGCAGCGGCGGCGTTCAGTATTACGTCAAACGCCGTGCCGATTTTGCCGGGAAAAAAGTCGTTATTGCCGGTGGTGGTGATTCGGCTGTGGATTGGGCGCTTTCCCTTCATGACATTGCCGAAAAAGTCATGGTCGTTCATCGTCGCCCGAAATTCCGCGCCGCCCCGGACAGCAGTGCGAAATTGCAGGCCTTGGCCGAAGCCGGGAAGATCGAGATGGTCATTCCCTATCAGCTCAAGAGCCTCAAGGGTGACAATGGCAAGCTTTCCCACGTCGTCGTTGCGACGCTCAAGGGCGAGGAACTTGCACTCGAAGCAGATCACCTGTTGCCGTTCTTTGGCCTTGCCATGGAACTTGGCCCGATTGCCGATTGGGGCCTTAACCTTGATCGCAACCATATTGGTGTCACGCAGGCCACCATGGCAACTTCGGTTCCGGGCATCTTCGCGATTGGCGATATCGCAACCTATGACCACAAACTGAAACTGATCCTGTCAGGCTTTGCCGAAGGGGCCAGCGCCATCCATTCCGCGCGCAGCTACCTGTTCCCCGATAAGGAATTCCATTTCGAATATTCCACCACGACGGGCGTTCCGGCGGAATAAGCCCTGATCAAAAAGGAAAAGCGCACCATGCCCACAACCACCGATCTTCATACTGGCGGCTGTCTGTGCGGTGCGGTGCGCTTTTCTGTTTCGGGCGAGCCAACGGGCGGCAACCACTGCCATTGCGGCATGTGCCGTAAAGACAGCGGGTCGGGTGTTTCGACCTTTGTTACCTTTCCGACGGCAACCCTGAAATGGGATGGCAAACCGGCCGAGTTTGAAAGTTCGCCCAACCGGTTTCGCGGATTTTGCCCGAAATGCGGATCAAGCCTTACCTGGCGGCACGGCGATTATCCCGACTTCCTCGATTTCAGGCTTGGCAGCTTCGACGACCCGACGCCTTTCAAAGCCAAAAAGCATCTATGGATGAGCACAGCCCTGCCCAGTTTTGCCGGAATTGATCCCGATATCGAACATGTCGATCAGTCCAGCTGACCGGGCAGCATTGTACTTTTCCTAGACCGTCGGCACCGTGCCACCATCAATGGTGTATTCCGCGCCATGAATTGATGACGCCCGATCTGATGTCAGAAAAGCAATCAATTCAGCCACTTCTTCCGGCTGCGCCGGACGCCCTAATGGAATGCCTCCCAATGCATCAAGGATGCTTTGGCGCGCGGCTTCCTCGCCGATACTGCCGCCTTCGGCAATCCGTTCGACCATCGCCTTTGATGCATCGGTATAAATCCACCCCGGCGCAACAGCATTAACCCGCACGCCCTTGGGACCAACTTCCTTCGAAAGAACCTTGCTGTAAGTCGTAAGTGCTGCTTTTGCTGCGGCATAGGCCGTTGTTGCGTCAAATAGCGGCAAACGGCGCTGAATTGACGATGTATGCACAACAATACCGCTGCCACGCGCGATCATTTCGGGCACCAGACAGCGATCAAGTCGCACAGCCGACATCAGGTTAAGGTTCAGTTCCTTTTCCCAACCGGCATCGTCGATTACGGCAAAGCCACCGGACGGGTTTGATGACCCGCCCAGAACGTGGATCAGGATATCAACCCCTCCCATGCGTTCGCGTGCGGCTGCGGCCAGTTTTTCGACGCCGGCCGTGGTCGAAAGGTCCGCCTGCACATAGCAATCGCTGGCGATATCATCGGGCTTCTCGCCGCGGGCTGCCGTAATCAAGGTTCCCCCGCCAGCCAGCATGCGCTCAAAAACGGCCTTTCCTGTACCTTTGGTGCCGCCGGTCACAACTATGCGTTTCTGCGCAAATTCCTGCACAGGATCTGGAAGCTGAAACATTTTATGGTCGCTCATTTTACTGGGAAAGTTGTGCCAAAAGTCGCGGTCGCCTAACCGATCAGAAGCTTTTCGATCCCGCCATTCGCAAGTTCGAACTGGTAATCAAGCTCAATCGGACTGTTGGGGAAGTCACCGCTGACCTTGGCTTTCACGGCAAATTTTTCATCTGCATGAACAACGTCAATCGGCTCGGCCACAAAGTTGTATTTTGCTTTGGCGTCTGCCATCCACTTCCCGATTTCAGGTCGTCCCTGATGGCGTTGGTTTTCGTCTTCGACAATTGCAGTGTCATTGAAAGCCGCAACCTTCTGCGCAACGCTATTGGCGGGATCAAAATATGCGATGATCGGTTCGGGGAGTTTGATCATTTCGTTTGTTCCTGTCTGCTTGCTTGTCAGACAGGCATTTTTCAAACAAACTCCCATTTTGGGAAGTACGTACTTTAAAGTAAGTAACTAACAGGCTTGAAGCATGGCGAAGACCTACACGCCGGTCACTGCGGCATCAGACGTCGAAACGATCTTTAAAATGCTTGAAGGTCGATGGAAGCTGATCATTCTTTTCCATCTGTTTGGCGGCAAGGTGCAACGTTATTCAGATCTGGAAAAGCTGATCCCCGGCATTTCGCAAAAGATGCTCGCTCAGCAACTTCGACAGCTTGAAGCCGATGGCATTATCGAACGCAAAGTTTATCCGGTGGTGCCGCCCAAGGTCGAATATCGCATGAGCGAATGGGGCCAATCATTGTGCCCCGCATTGGATGCCCTGCTTAAATGGGCAGAAGCCCGTCCTGCCGATCTGAAAGTTTGCTGACGATCATTGGCCGATAACCCGATATCCGAAACCGAACCGAATCAAGCCGAAACCCCAAGAAAATCTTCAAGAACACCAACAATCATGCCGTGATCCTCGTGCGAGGCAAGGCCGGAAACGGTGATTGCCGCGATCACGCCAACGCCTTTGACGCGAACCGGAAAACTGCCGCCGTGGTCGGCATAATCGGCGAAATCAATCCCATGGTCGGCAAGCGTTTTGCCCTTGGCCTTCAACGCCAATCCAAACTGCATCGATGACTGATGTTCGCGAAGCGTCAGATTGCTTTTGCGATATGCCCAGGAATCATTGGCGGGTTTTGCCCCCAAAAGGGCCGCGTGGAACAGGGTGCGATCAGATGTACGGATGTCGACGACGACCGGGGCATTCTGTGCCCGTGCAACCGCCACAAGGGCCGATCCGATTTCCCACGCCGTTTCCTCGTCAAAGCGATCAAAGACAAGGATGGCTTCCTGGCGTTGAAGAATTTCAAGATCCATGGCGGGCTCCTGCAACAAAACAGTATGACGACCTATCCATAACGCATGGCACGAATTGCCGAAAGCCCTCAAAGAAAAAGGCTGCATCCACAATGGGATGCAGCCCTTGTTTCGATACCGTAATATCGATTTATTTATCGTCGCTCATCTTAAGGGCGTTGATAAAGGCCGACTGTGGAATTTCGACCTTGCCGAACTGGCGCATCTTTTTCTTACCGGCCTTCTGTTTGTCCAGAAGTTTGCGTTTACGCGACACGTCACCGCCATAACATTTGGCTGTCACGTCTTTACGCATCGCAGAAACCGTTTCACGTGCGATCACCTTACCGCCGATGGCTGCCTGAATGGCGACCTTGAACATCTGGCGCGGGATAAGGTCCTTAAGACGTTTGCAAATCTCGCGGCCCCGATGTTCGGCAGCAGAACGGTGAACCATCAATGCAAGCGCATCAACCGGCTCTTCGTTGACCAGAATGGATACCTTGACCAGATCGCTTTCGTCATAGCCGGCCAGTTCGTAATCAAAGCTGGCATAACCACGCGAAATCGACTTCAGGCGGTCATAGAAATCAAACACCACCTCGTTCAGCGGCAGCTTGTACACCGCCATCGCCCGGTTCCCGACATAGGTCAGATCCTGCTGAATACCGCGACGTTCGGTGCAAAGCGTCAGAATGCCGCCAAGATATTCGTCCGGCACCATGATGGATGCCTTGATCCAGGGTTCTTCAATCGCCTTGATCTTGGTGACATCGGGGAAATCCGCCGGGTTGTGCAGCAGAATATCTTCGCCCTTGGTCATCGAGATTTTATAGGAAACCGATGGCGCCGTGGTGATCAGATCAAGTTCAAACTCGCGTTCAAGACGCTCCTGAATGATCTCCAGATGCAAAAGCCCTAGGAAGCCACAGCGGAAACCAAGCCCCAGTGCGGTCGAGTTTTCCGGCTCGAACTGGAAGGATGCATCGTTAAGGTGCAGCTTTTCAAGCGCATCGCGAAGCACGTCATATTCGCTGGTATCAACCGGGAAAATGCCACAGAACACCACCGGAATGGACGGTTTGAAACCGGCAAGCGGTTTTGCGCAGGGACGTTTTTCTTCGGTAATCGTGTCGCCGACTTCGCATTCGGCAACGGTTTTCATACCGCAATTGATAAAGCCGACTTCACCCGGCCCCATTTCATCAAGCGCAAGCGGCTTGGGCGTGAACACGCCGACACGGTCAACCGTGTGGGTGACCTTGGCGTTCATGAAGCGGATTTTCTGGCCTTTTTTCAGGGTGCCTTCTTTGACACGCACCAGAATCATGACACCCAGATAGGAATCGTACCAGCTATCGACCAGCAGGACTTCAAGCGGTGCCGCCGGATCGCCCGTCGGAGCAGGTAAACGATGCACCAGTGCTTCGAGCACATCAGGCACGCCCAGGCCGGTTTTGGCTGAAATCATCAGCGCATCGCTGGCATCAATGCCAATCACTTCTTCGATCTGTTCCTTGACGCGGTCCGGTTCTGCGGCGGGCAGATCAACCTTGTTCAGGACAGGCACGATTTCGTGGTTGTTATCAATTGCCTGATAAACGTTGGCCAGCGTCTGCGCTTCGACACCCTGTGCGGCATCAACCACCAGAAGCGATCCCTCGCACGCGGCAAGCGAACGCGACACTTCATAGGCAAAATCGACGTGACCCGGCGTATCCATCAGGTTCAGGGTATATTCCTGACCATCCTTGGCCGTGTATTTCAAACGCACGGCCTGCGACTTGATGGTGATCCCGCGTTCGCGTTCGATATCCATCGAGTCGAGGACCTGCTCGGACATCTCGCGATCGGTAAGACCGCCGGTAAGCTGGATCAGACGGTCGGCCAGGGTCGATTTACCGTGGTCGATATGCGCGATAATCGAAAAGTTTCGAATGTTCTTAAGATCGGTCATATGGCTGCTTCTGGCACTGGGCGATGGTTATGTCAAAAATTCGGTTCGGTTTTTGCCAAAACTTGATCGCATTTCACATCGATCATTTATCACAAAGCCGGTGTCACGCCGTTTGCACCATCCCGGTCAGCCAGCCCTGCACAAGGCAGCGACATCTGGAAAGGCACGGCAGTAAAAGTTGTGCTGCCGCGGAGCAAGCGGGCGATACCGGCAATTTCGGATCGTCTTGGCCGTCCTGGCGATAAAAACCAATCGCCAACAGCGGGTTTATAGGGGTTTTTAACTTCAATTAGAAGCACTGTGTTTGAATCAGGTTCTGCGAATTCGCCTTCACCCTGCCCCGGATTTGCATGATCGTCCCTTCCTGATGGCAACAACATACCCCGAACAAGAGCAAGTTGCTGTCACTGCGCGATTTTTTATATGAGATCATCCGCATTATTGCCGGTTGAAAGCTTTTCAACCCGACCAAAAAAACATAGGCTTTGATCACGGGGCAGTTAGGCAGGATCAGGCAAGGGTGCAATAAAGAAAATGTTTCTGACATCCATCGAGCCCTCATTGTCCCGACGCGGGTTAAGCAAACTGCGAAAGCGTCTGGCTGCGCTCACTATGACCGGCATGGTGATCCTGCTTTTTTCCTTCTTCTTTATCCAGAAAACACTATACGACAGTGCGATTGATCAGGCGCGAGCGCAAATGATGGCCATCACTTATCATCTGAGTGCCGTGCTGATGCAAAACAGCACAATCGACCTGCAACGCGTCATTGATGAAAATCCCGATCTTTCCGTTGGCGTTCTGGATACTGATCGCAATCAGATCAACGGCACCATTCCGGCCCATTTGATTGATGATCTTTTTGACGAGATAAACGAACAAAAGGCATATCGCGGCAGTTTGCTTTGCATGCATGGCAATACCGTGATGCTGATGGCCTACAGTATTTTGCCGCAGCTTGACCGTATCGTTGTGACCTACATTCCGCGGCACATTTTATTGGGCAACTGGCGCGAAGCCATCATGCTTCACGCCTCGTTGTTCCTGATCGTGCTGGTTATTATGGCGGGACTTTCTGTCTGGCTGTGGCAGCGCCTGAAACGACAGCATTTGCGCGCCGCCGACCTGGCCGAGCATTTCAACGATTCAGAAAACACGCTGTCTGATTGCGGCTGTGCGATTTTAAGCTGGTCGTCAAAGAACCCGTCGGGAATTCTTACATCTCGTCTGAACTGGCCGGAAATACTCGGCCTTGAATTTGGCGATGTCAAACCAACCGCCGATGCATTTCTGTCACGTCTTGGCGAGGCATCGCGGGCACAGCTAAGAAGTCCGCTGATTGACAACGAGTGGCAAGATAATCGTATCGGCACAATGGTCGATATACTGACATCGGCCGGTCAAACTCAGCGCTTTTATCTGATGGCTCAACGCCGTCAGGAAGAAGATAGTGAAACCATTACCGTCCTTTTGCTGGAAATCGCCCCGCAGCAGGAACTTTGTCACCCGTTCGAAACCTATCTGCATCATACGCCAGAACCTGCGATCGCCGTCGACATGGAAGGCATTCTGCAAGGCCTCAGCCCCGCATTGGCCGAACTTGTTGGCAAGGCGGTCTATGACCTGATCGGAAAGCCGGTCGAATTTCTTTTCCTGCCAGAAGACCGGGAAACTATCCGCACAAGTTTCATAAACCGGCAAAGTGGCGATACACAGGAAAGAGAACTGGTTTTACGTATTTCCGATCAGCGCGGGGAAACCCGATGGCTGGCGTGGCACGGCATTGGTCCGTTCGAGGGCATGACATTCAGCAGCGCACGCGACGTGACCCAGTTTGTCGAAAATGCAAACAAGCTTCGCGATACCCTTGATCAGCTCAAGCGGACCAATGAAGACCTTGAGCAATTTGCCTATGTCGCGTCCCATGACCTGCAACAGCCATTACGCATGGTCGCAAGCTATACCCAGCTTTTGAAACGCCGTTATGGCGGATCACTTGACCAGGAAGCGGACGAATATATCGACTATGCGGTCGATGGCGCAAAGCGCATGCATAAACTGATCAGCCATTTGCTGGAATATGCCAAAACCGGCAGCAACGATGATGAAATGGCGGAACTCGACTGCAATCAGGTGCTTAACGAAGCGCAAGCCGACCTCAAGGCCATTATTGTTCAGGAACAGGCAACCATTACCCATAATGATCTGCCCGTGATCAACGGTGATCGGATCAGTTTGTCACGTCTATTCCAGAACCTGCTGTCGAATGCGATCAAATATCGTCGCCCGGGCGTCCCGCCTCACATCGATATTCATGCCGTGCGAGATCCCGACATGCCCGGATTCTGGCGTATTTCGGTTCGCGATAATGGAATTGGCATTCATCCGGAACATGCACATCGTATTTTCCGCCTGTTCCAGCGTTTACACAAAGATGAGTTCAGCGGAACCGGGCTTGGGCTTTCACTATGCCGGAAAATTGCAGAACAGCATGGCGGCCGGATATGGCTTGATACGACCCGCCCCCTGACCGATCCCGGTGCCACATTTGTCTTCACTCTGCGCGGGAAGCCATAAAGGCCCCCCAAGTCCAAGGGTGGCAAGCATCTTGCTTTGGAACAGACAGCACAAAGCGGGTCGGTAAAACCTGCCCGCTTGATGACCATCGGCCACGACGGAGCATGGTATGACTAGCACCCGTTTCTATACGGCACTTTCATTGACTGGTTTGTTGCTTCTGGCAGCATGTGGCTCGGACATGCGAACCATGCCAAACAGCCACATGCAATCGCTGGCCAGCCTGTTTGCCGAGCGCGATGTTCATGCCCCTATGCCGCGCGGATGGCGGCAATTGAATGGCAAAGAAATCAACTACCGTTTCGCAAACGAAACTTACGCTGTTTACTCAGTTGACGAGGATGAAGAACTGCTGGTCATGCATCTGTCCGATAACGGAACCGGTCGGCTTGAAGCGGATGACGACTGGGAAAGCTGCACATGGAACAGCATGATCGATCAACTTAACATCGAATGCGATGACACCGATATGGAATGGCGGATTTACACCAATGGTCCGGACATCGTGGCCGTCGACCTTGATGAAGAAGAATTTGCCGTCTTGCGTAAACGACCAGGTGGATAGCTTCCTTGCGCCTTCGCGCACATTCCCACATTCGGACAACAAAAAACGGGCCGCCAGACAGGCGACCCGTTTTTACTATGCTTGTCGGGGAAAACCCTAGGCGCGCAAAGAACCGCCTGTTGCCTTTTCGACAGCAGCGACAACCTTTTTACAAACCCCGTCGATTTCTTCTTCGGTCAGGGTTGCCTTGGTCGGCTGCAAGGTGATCGAGAAAGCAATCGATTTCTTGCCATCCTCGATACCTTTGCCGGCATAAAGATCAAAGATCGTGACATCCGAAATCAGGTTACGGTCCACATTCCGTGCTGCCTTGACAATGGCTTCGGACTGAACATCCGCATCCAGAAGGAAGGCAAAATCACGTTCGACCGACTGGAAGCTTGATGCATTCAGTAACGGGCGACCGGTGCCTTTTTTCTTTGGCATCGGAACGTTTTCAACGAACAGCTCGAACGCAACGACGCGCCCTTTGACACCCAAAGCTTTCAATACTTTCGGGTGCAGTTCACCGAAATAGCCAAGGATGTTTTTCGGTCCCAGCTGCAAGGCGGCTGATCGGCCCGGGTGATACCACGACGGGGCACCATCAGCATTCACCTGCACGTTGGCTGCGGCAGTACCAAGGGCTTCCAGCAATGCCTCGGCATCCGCCTTGACATCAAACAGGTCAATATCCCGACGGGACCCTGTCCAGCTGCGCGGAGTAGTTGATCCTGACCGCAAACCGGCCGCAACCAAACGCTGATCCCCCGGCTGATCGCCAAAGAATTCCGGACCGGCTTCAAACAGTGCCAGATCGGCAAAGCCGCGCGACTGATTGCGACCGACTGCAGCAATCAGGTTGATCAGCACATTGGGCCGCATCACATCAAGATCGGAACTGATCGGATTGGCAAGGAACAGCCCCGGTTTCAAATCCGCAAACAGTTTTGCCCAACGCGAGTCCGTGAACGACCATGTGACGGTTTCAAACATGCCGCGCGAAGCCAGTGTCCGACGGGTCAGACCGACCCGCTTTTGGAACGGGCTAAGGGCCGGAACCGGCAGGCTGGTTTCACGTTCCAGCGGCACCGTCGGTATTTTGTCATATCCGACAATGCGCAGCACTTCCTCGACCAGATCGGCTTCGCCGATAACATCCGGACGCCAGGTCGGTGCAACAGCTGTAATAACCGGCGCAGAACCGCTGACTTCGAAGCCAAGCGACTTCAGAATTGCAATCGCCTGATCGGCGTCAACTTCAACACCACCCAGTTCCCGGATGCGATCAATGCGAAGATCAAAGCTGTTCCGGGGCGCAGGAACTTCCCCGGCCTTGACCACGTGCGAAACTTCGCCACCACAAAGTTCCGTGATCAGACGGGTGGCAACTTCCATGCCCCAGACAATTGATTGCGGATCAACGCCGCGCTCGAACCGGTAACGCGCGTCGGAATTGATCTGCAGTTTGCGACCGGTTTTTGCAACACTGATCGGATCGAACAGGGCACATTCGACAAACACATTGACCGTGTCTTCGACACAACCGGTTTCTTCACCGCCGATAATACCACCGATGCCAAGTGCCTTTGCCTGATCGGCAATCACGACCATGCTGTCGGACAGCTCGTATTCCCTGTTATCAAGTGCAGCAAGCTTTTCGCCATTGGTTGCATAGCGCACATTGATGTCACCCGACATCTTGTCGGCATCAAATACATGCAATGGACGAGCAAGATCATGGGTCACAAGGTTTGTGATATCGACAAGAGTCGAAATCGGCCGCAAACCGATGGCTTCAAGACGGGCTTTCAGCCATGCCGGGCTTTCGCCGTTTTTAACACCACGGATATAGCGACCATAAAATGCCGGGGCTGCGCCATTTTTCGCAATATCGGCTGAAATCGTGACACCCACCGGGCTATCAAACGATCCGGCAACCGCTTCCTGACGGGGATCTGCCTTTAGCGCCCCAAGACCGGCAGCGGCAAGATCACGTGCGATCCCGCGTACACCGGTACAATCGGGACGGTTCGGGGTCAGGCCGATTTCAATGATCGGATCGTCCGCACCAAGAACCGTTGCAACCTGTGCACCGATTTCGGCATCTTCCGGCAACTCGATGATGCCGTCGTGATCTTCACCCAGGCAAAGTTCGCGGGTCGAACACATCATGCCCTGACTTTCGACGCCGCGGATTTTACCCGGTTTCAGTTTCGAACCGTCAATCGGGATGATCGCGCCCGGCTGTGCCAGTGCAACCTTGATCCCGGTTCGTGCGTTCGGTGCACCGCAAACGACCTGAATGATTTTATCACCGGTATTCACCCGGCACAGTTTCAGGCGGTCGGCATCCGGGTGCTGGCCAGCTTCTTCGATATAGGCGACACGGATATCCCTAAGCGCTGCGGCCCGGTCGGTGACGCTTTCGATTTCAAGCCCGACATCGGTCAGTTTTTCAGCGATAACATCAATCGACGCATCGGTATCGAGGTGCTGCTTCAGCCAATCGAGTGTGAATTTCATGATCTTAGCCTCTCACCATGTTCGGTACATCCAGCGGCACGAAACCGTAATGTTTCAGCCAGCGCAGATCGGTATCGAAGAAGGTGCGAAGATCGGGAATGCCGTATTTCAGCATCGCGATACGTTCGATCCCCATGCCAAAGGCAAAGCCCTGATATTCATTTGGATCAAGCCCACAAGCCGCCAGAACGCGCGGATGAACCATGCCGCAGCCCAGAATCTCCAGCCAGTCGTCGCCTTCACCAATCTTGAGCTCCCCACCCTTGCGCGAACAGCCAATGTCCATTTCGGCACTCGGCTCGGTAAACGGGAAGAAGCTCGGACGGTAGCGAACCGGAACTTCATCCAGTTCGAAATAGGTTTTAACAAACTCCAGCAGGCACCCTTTCAGGTGACCCATATGGGTTTTCTTGTCGATCACCAGTCCCTCGACCTGATGGAACATCGGCGTATGGGTCATATCGCTATCGGAACGATATGTCCGCCCCGGCGCGATGATCCGGATCGGTGGGGTTTTGCTCTGCATGGTTCTGATTTGCACCGGCGAGGTATGGGTGCGCAGCACAAGGCGCGACCCGTCTTCCTGCTCGGGCAGATAGAAGGTATCCTGCATCTCGCGCGCCGGGTGTTCCGGTGGGATGTTCAGGGCGGTAAAGTTATGGAAATCGTCTTCGACATCCGGACCTTCGGCAAGCGCAAAGCCCATCTCGCCAAAGATCGAGATGATTTCGTCCATCGTCTGGCTGATCGGATGAATCCGGCCTGCAGTCTCGTCCATGCGCGAAGGCAGGGTTACATCGATCCGTTCGCCAACCAGACGTGCGTTCAAGGCCGCGTCTTCCAGGCCGGATTTGCGGGTCTCGATCGCCTCGGCAACCTGATCCTTGACCGTGTTCAGCGTCTGACCGAATTCGCGGCGCTGATCCGGATCCATCTGGCCAAGGTTTTTCATCAGGCCGGTAATGCGGCCCTTTTTGCCAAGAGCACTGATACGAACATCTTCAAGAGCCTGCAAGTCGGCTGCTTTTTCGATTTCGGCCAGAACCTCTTCGCGCAATGCTTCGATGTTTTCCATAACTTCCGATGCTTTGCTTAAAGTGAATTGGGATAAACAAAAGAAAAGGGACGGCCAATATGGCCGCCCCCGATCAAATCAGGCAAGTGCCGATTAAACCTTTTTGCAAAAGGTTTATTAGCCGAGTGCAGCCTGCGCCTGGGTAACCAGAGCTTTGAAAGCATCGGGTTCGCGCACGGCGATGTCGGCAAGCACTTTGCGGTCCAGTTCAACGCCGGCCTTCTTAAGGCCGTTCATGAACTGCGAATAGCTCAGACCGTTTTCACGAGCACCGGCGTTGATACGCTGAATCCACAAGCTGCGGAACTGGCGTTTCTTAACGCGACGGTCGCGATATGCATATTGCAGACCTTTTTCAACGGCCTGCACAGCAGTGCGGTAAGCATTCTTGCGGCGACCACGATAACCTTTGGCAGCCTTGATAACCTTGCGGTGACGGGCGTGAGAAGACACGCCCCCTTTTACACGAGCCATTTAACTCTCCTTAGCCTTAACCGTACGGCAGGAATTTTTTGACGATGCGGGCATCTGCGTCACAGAGAATCTCCGTGCCACGTGCCTGGCGCTTCATCTTGGTGGGTTTCGCAGTCAACAGGTGGCGCTTGTTAGCGACATTGCGACGAACTTTACCCTTTGCGGTCAGGCTAAAGCGTTTTTTAGCGCTCGCTTTGGTCTTCATCTTGGGCATTTTTCTATCCTTGCATAAGCAATGAAACACGAAATTCCCCACGGCGGCTGGGCATGCCCTGAAAGATCAATGATCTTTCCAGCCTCACCACCTGTTTTGGGGACGGGTGGTTATAGACTCCACCCCTTCCTTTTTCAAGGACCTTTTCGCCCCTGTTACCCGCGATTTCCCCCGCTTCACCACATCGCGTAAAAGATCAGACTGAAACGGTCACAACAACACACCGTTGGCAGAGATCCTCGCATATCTGCGTGATCCGAAATCGTATTGTGAAAGTCAGGGAAAAAGCCGGACGATAAGTATGCACTCAATACCTGGCGGCAGATCGATGTCAGCCCGGCAGAAATATGTTAAACCGCTGTTTTAATTGTGTGAACTCGACCGATCCACTTCTCGATTCGGCTCAGCAGTTTTTCGCGATTGATCGGCTTTAAGACGAAGTCATTTCCACCCGCGGCGACACCGCCACGCAAATCTTCTTCGCCCTGACGAGCCGTGACATAGATGATTGCACAGGCACGATCAGGGAAACCCGTCCGAACCCGAAGCGAAGTTTCAAAGCCGTTCATGCCGGGCATCATGATATCCATCAGGATGATGCGCGGCTTTTTTGTCTTCAGGACTTCCAGAAGTTCCTTGCCAGAGGAAACGCCAACAAAACTGTATCCGCCACTTTCGACGATTCGTTTCAGAAGCACGAGACTTTTAGGGTCGTCATCGACCCCGACGATCAGAAGATCATTCCCGGCTGCCATGGCATTCCCTCTTGCTTGGAAAGGCAAAACGCCGCGGGTTAACGCGGCGCCAGCACCATAATCATTATGCGGCCTTCCATCTTCGGCATCTGTTCGGTTTTGGCAAGATCTTCAAGATCCCCCGAAAAACGCTGCAGCATGCCAAGACCAAGGTCCTGGTGAGCCATTTCACGTCCACGGAAACGCAACGTGACTTTCACCTTATCTCCACCGCCAAGAAACTTCTGCGCTGCACGGAGCTTCACATTGTAGTCATGGATATCAATGTTCGGACGGAGCTTGATTTCCTTGACTTCAATAACCTTCTGTTTCTTTTTGGCTTCGTTCTGTTTCTTGCTTTGTTCGTATTTGAACTTGCCGTAGTCGATCAGCTTACAGACGGGAGGCTCGGCATTCGGAGCGACTTCGACAAGGTCGAGTCCAGCTTCCATCGCCATTTCAATGCCTTCACGAACCGTCATTGGATCAGACATATTGCCTTCAGCGTCTACGACACAAATGGCACGGGCTTTGATATCCTCATTGACGCGCGGACCTTCCTTGGTCGGCTGCATCGGTTTACGTGGTCGTGCTATGGATAATCTCCTTTGGTAATCAAACAAAAAAGCACAGAAACAAGTCGCTGGTGATGCAATAAGTCGCCGGAAAGCACATCCGATCATGCGTACTGCAAAACGGACCTTTGCCTAGCATATCGGGCCGTCATCAGAAAGCAATGATTTTAGCCTTGTGCAACGGTATTCAAAGCCTTGAAGTCCTTCGCATTCAATGACGCACGACCGACATGGCAGAAACGGCGATATTAATCGACAAGATCAAGGCGATGACGCACCTCATCCATCACCCGATTAACCGTCAATTCCCTCAGGTCATTCTCTCTGACAATGCTGACTGCGTTGTCCGTGGTTCCGCGCGGCGCACTTTTTTTAGGGTCGGAGTCCCGTGAAAACAGCACAATAGAAGGCGCCCCTGCCGCTGCTGCAATATGCATCGGCCCCGTATCGTTACCAATCGCCAAAACTGAGCGTGCCGCAAGTCCCGCAATATCAAGAAACCCTGTACGCCCCATCAGGTTTCGCGCCTTGGGGCACATACTATCGATTTTGCCAAGAACCTCGGCTTCCTTATCGGTTCCGATCAGCACCGGTGTCAGACGATAATCGGCGATCTTTTTTGCCAATAGACCGAACCGCTCGGCAGGCCAGCGTTTATCAGGACGATGCGGTGCCCCGCCTGGACAAATGAGCACAAAGGGACTGCGAACGCCAAAACGTTCCAGATCAATATCCGACCCGGCAATAAACGGCGGTGGCACATTTTCAATCCCGGAGCGATGCAGCTGATCCGCCAAACGGTCGATGGTATGCAAACTGTCACGATCCGGGTTGTCATGCGGGTGCGAACATCCCTTGGCAATTCCGGACCATTCCGGGGTTTTACCCGGCCAGAAAAGCCGATAGTAGAATCCGCTGCGATCTGATGTTTGCAGATCATAGATCCGATCAAAGTTGCCATTGCGCAGGAAGCGGCGCAGCGCAAGAACCTCACGCACCTGATAAAGCTTTGGCCGCCGGTCTATTGCAATGGCGTCAAAATAACCCGTTGATTTTATCAGGTCGACATAAAGCCGGGTTGTCAAAACCGTGATATGAGCACGCGGGTGCGCGGATCGAATCGCGGCAAACGCCCCCATGGCAAGAATAATGTCCCCCAAGGCAGACAGCTTGATGACAAGGATGCGTTCCTGCCTGGCATCCGGCATCACACCCGCGACGATTTCAGCATCTTGCGGCATGTCCGAAGTCATCGTTTCTGTCATGCAGCGTTCCTGATCGCGCTTTTCAGCGCCTTTTCATAAACCGCCAGGGTTTTTTCCGCCATCTGTGTCAGGGAATAGTTTTCAATAACGTGCTTTCGCCCTTTTTGCGCTAAAGCGGCACGCTTTTCCGGGGTCAACCGCAACACCTGCGTCAATGCGACAGACAATTGCTCAACTTCATTCGGCGTAACAAGCCATCCGGTTTCACCGGGCAAGACCGTCTCCATGGCACCGCCATGAGCCGTCGAAACAACCGGACGCCCCATGGCCTGCGCTTCGGATGGAATTCGGCCAAACGCCTCGGGCTCGATTGAGGGACATGCCACGACATCCGCCAGCATGTAGGCCGCCGGCATATCGGCACAATGATCAACGATATGCACGATATCCTCAAGGCCAAGCTTTTTGGTCAAAGCCAGCACTTCATCACGGTAAGCCGTGCGACCCTGATCGGAACCAACCATCAGGCAACGCACGTTCCGATGGCCAAGTGCCTCGAATACTGCGGGCAATGCCTTTATCAGGAAACAATGCCCTTTCCAGCGCGTGATCCGCCCCGGCAACATGATGACATATTCTTCACCGGTCAAACGCCACTGGTTTGACAATGCAATCAGGCGTTCCTGACTGACATTTTCCGGATTGAACAAATCGGTATTGGTCCCGCGCGGCACGATATTCAGGCGCGCCGGGTCCATTTTATAAAACTTGCGAATATGGTCCGCGATATGATTGGAAATGGCGATGACCTGATCACCCATTGTCATGATCGCGTTATAACGCTTTTTGAACAGGTTGTTATGACCGGAATAAGTGCCATGGAATGTCGTAACAAAGGGAATCCCCGCCTTGCGCGCAGCAAAATAGGCACTCCAAGCCGGCGCGCGCGAACGCGCATGAATAATATCAACACCCTCTGCACGGATAAGATCAACCAGCGCATCAACATTGCGGCGCATGGTAAACAGATTTTTTGACTTCAGTGGCAGGGTAATATGACGGGCACCAAACCGATCCAGCTCCCGCTCAAGCCGCCCGCCCTGAGAGGCAACCAGCGCAACACCACCACCATCAACAATGGCACGCGCAATATCAACCGTACCGCGCTCCACACCACCGGTATCAAGTTCCGGCAGAACTTGCAGAATTACGGCCGGACGATAAGCCGAACCTTGCACCTGCTGTTCCGGACGATAAACTGACTGGGTCTTGATCTCTGACGCGCTCATGCAATTCCAACCACTAACACCCAAGGATACCCTTCCCGGATGACAAATGACATGCCGACGCCTCAGTATCTCGAGCGGCCTGACGGATTAAAAATCGCATACCATGCGACTCCCGGCAAGCTGACAGAAGTACAAGGCCGACAAAAGCCTGGTGTTCTGTTTCTGGGGGGCTTCATGTCCGATATGACCGGCACCAAGGCCACCCATCTCGAGGCCCATTGCGTACAGCAGGGGCTGGCTTATACCCGCTTTGACTATTCGGGTCACGGACAATCGGCAGGCGCATTCAAAGACGGCACCATTAGACAGTGGGCCCGCGATGCCATTGCCATTATTGACGAAATCACCTCGGGTCCACTTGTTTTGGTTGGATCATCTATGGGTGGCTGGATCATGCTATTGGCGGCACTGGCGCGGAAAGAACGCATCGCCGGTCTTGTTGGCATTGCGGCAGCCCCCGACTTCACCGAAGACCTTATGTGGGCGCAATTCACCGATGCCCAGAAATCCGAAATCGTCGAAAAAGGGGCGCTGATTGAGCCCACCGAATATGGCGACGATCCCTATACGATCACGCATGCCCTGATCGAAGACGGCAGAAATCAGCTCCTTTTGCGAAACCCGATCAAACTTAAATGCCCGGTGCGCCTTGTCCAGGGCATGCAGGACCCGGATGTCCCGTGGCAGACTGCCATTCGTCTGGCAGAAGCACTGGTTTCCAAAGATGTCCGTATAGATCTGATCAAAACCGGTGATCATCGCCTGTCCGAACCGGATGAGCTTGATGTCATCACCAAATATCTTGATGAGGTTATCCAAAAGGTGACGGTCGGCTAAGACCGTCATGATGACGCATAATTTCAGGCCAGAACGACTTTCTCATTCTCGATCTTTACGGCAACGGGTTCCAGCATATCGCCGTCACAAGGACCCGATACGCATAGGCCATCTTCGATCCTGAAACGTGCGCCATGCGTCGAACAGATGATCTCATTGCCAAGATTGCTAATGAATTCATCCGGCTCAAGTTCAAGCGGCACACCAATATGGGGACAACTGTTGACGTAACCGAAAACCCCTGCGTCGTCCCGCACGATGAAAATCCCGGCCCGGCCAGGATTTCCATCAAGCGATATGCCCTTGGCCCCGGTGGCATCCAGATCGGAAAGTTCGCATAACACTGTTCCGGGGGGCGGCAGCTCAACCGTCATCCCGAAACACCCCCCATCTCGCAAATCGCTGTCCAGGATGCATCATCTATCGGCATGACGGACAAACGGGATTGTCTGAGCAACGGCAATTCGGCAAATCGCGGATCAGCTTTGATATCAGCCAGCGTCACCGGATTTGGCACCGGTTTGACGGTTTTGAAGTCAACCTGAACAAATTTACCGCTGGTGTCAGTTGGATCGGGATAGGCTTCGCGGACAACCTCGACAATGCCGACAATCCGTTTTTCATTCACCGAATGATAAAAGAAAGCCAGATCACCGATCTGCATGGTCTTGAGGTTTTTTGCCGCCTGATGGTTGCGAACCCCGTCCCATCCCTCGACACCTTTCCTGACCTGATCGTCCCACGACCAGCTTCCCGGCTCGGTTTTGATCAGCCAGTATGCCATGGATCAGAATACCTTTTTGAACGGACGAATAATCACGGATTCAAACAGACCTGCCTTGCCGTAGGGGTCATTGGCAGCAAATTCTTCGGCTTCGGCCTGGGTGTCAAATTCGATAATGAAGACCGAGCCATTCATGCCCTCAAGATCGGGATCAAGTGTGGGGCCTGCTGCAACGATCCTGTCGGCAAAACCGTCCTTGATATAGGCAAGATGCGCATCACGATTGGCTTTGCGCACAGCAAGATGCTCCGGTTTGTCGACACAGCGAATGTAAAAATGCATGGCAGCGTTTCCTGTCAAAATTGGTTTTGATACCGGTAAATTGACAGAACCTGCTCAAAGGCTCAAGCCGAACAAAGGCTGATAGCGTGGATGTGACCGGATTATTTTCCGGTTTCAAGCTCATCGCGAAACGGGCGCTGCAACAATGCATTGATCGTGCTTCGCAGGTCCGCATCATGGTTGGCGACCTGATCCACAGCACTGCAGATCGGCATTTCAATACCGTATTTCGACGCAACGGCCGTAATTGACGCAGCAGTATGAACACCTTCGGTCACGGAACGGCGTTCGGCTAGAATATCCTCGGCCTTGGCACCCTGACCAAGGGCAAACCCGAAGGTGTAATTACGCGACAACGTACCGGTACAGGTCAGCGTCAAATCGCCAAGTCCCGCCAGCCCCATCATGGTTTCAATCCGGCCCCCCATCGCCACTGCCAATCGCGACATTTCGGCAAGGCCACGGGTAATCAGGGCCGCACGCGCATTATCGCCAAGCTCAAGCCCGGCAACAACACCGCTTGCAATCGCCAGAACGTTTTTGATAGCCCCCGCAACTTCAACACCAACAACATCGGTACTGAAATAGGGCCGAAACGCCGACGTACCGATCAATTCCACCAGATCCTTGCCCAAATTCCTGTCTGAACAGGCAAGTGTAATCGCTGCGGGCAGCCCCTTCGCGACTTCCTGGGCAAATGTCGGCCCAGATAGAACCGCAACAGGCACATTCCCGAGTGTTTCTTTTACGACCTGCGCCATCAAGGCACCGGTCCCTTTTTCGATCCCTTTGGCGCAAATAACGGCAGGAAGCGTTTCGGGCCAATGCGGGGCAAGCTTGATCAAAGTGCTTCGAAGATGCTGTGCCGGTGTAACCAGAAGAACCGCGTTTGACTCTCGCAATCCATCAATCGCAATTGTCCCTCTTAATGCTTTCGGAAGCTTCACGCCAGGTAGATAAAGGTCATTTTCACCAGAATTGTCGATGCGTTCCGCCAGTGCACTATCACGCAGCACAAGCTCGACATCAGCACCAGCCCGAACAGCCTGAATGGCCAGCGCAGTACCCCATGCGCCGCCGCCGACTACCGTTATGCGCTTATCCGACATAGTTCTTCTCGACCCCGATGATAAATATTCGAACAGTTGGTGTTTGGAAAAGATCAGGCCTTCACGCCCGCACCCGGACGCTTTGGTGCCTCGGGGTCAAGCGGCCAGCGCGGTCGCGGCTTGAAATCCAGTTCGTCATGCTGACCGAGGCGAAAACGTTCCAACCCGGCCCAGGCAATCATGGCGGCATTATCAGTACAAAGCTCCAACGGTGGCGCAACAAGCGTCATGCCTGCCTGATCGGTCAATTCTGTCAGACGGGTACGCAGATATTTGTTCGCAGCCACACCACCGGCAAGAACCAGCGCCTTACCTGCCGGATAATCCCGCATAAACTCAAAAATTGCATTTCGCGTCCGATCAATCAGCGTATCGCCAACCGCCCGCTGGAACGAAGCCGCCAGATCAGCTTTGACTTCGGCAGTTTGCTGCTCTATCGGGAACCCGTCCAGATAGTTACGAACCGCCGTTTTAAGACCCGAAAACGAAAAATCACACCCGGGACGCCCGCGTAACGGTCGGGGCAAACCAAACCGGTCCGGGTTCCCGGCCTCCGCCGTTTTTTCAAGCGCAGGGCCCCCAGGATAACCAAGTCCCATCATTTTTGCGGTTTTGTCGAATGCCTCGCCTACCGCGTCATCAATGGTTGTACCAATTCGTTTGTATTGGCCGACACCTTCAACGATCAGGACCTGGCAATGCCCGCCGGAAACCAGTAACAGCAAGTATGGAAATGCAACATCATCCGTAAGGCGCACTGTAAGTGCATGACCTTCAAGATGATTGACCGCCAGAAACGGCTTCTGCGCGGCAAAGGCAATCGCCTTCGCGGTCATGGTCCCCACCATCACCCCACCAATCAGACCGGGGCCACCTGTGCAGGCCACGGCATCAAGATCGGTAAAATCAACACCCGCATCATCCATCGCTTCGGCGACAAGACGGTCAAGATGTTCAAGATGCGCCCGCGCCGCAATTTCCGGAACAACACCACCGTAAGGACGATGATCGTCAAGCTGCGAAAGCACCCTGTTGGACATAACTTCACGCTTGTCATTCACGACAGCTGCCGCCGTTTCATCACAACTGGTTTCGATACCCAATACGATCATTTCTTGCAAATCCGGCAATAAGTCGCGTCAGATTGACGCATCCTGTGTGGGAAAATTCTGGCAGTGATGTAGCCTAAACAGCACCCGCTTTCCACCCCAAGGCAATGCATTTGCCCTATGCAGGAAAAGCGTCAGAGAAAAAACACTACCACATAAGTCAATGAAACAGGGACATTCATCATTATAATCCGATCCGGTTTGGGCAAGGTGGCATACGCTACCGCCCTTGTTTTCAATCGGTTTTATGACTACAACTCGGGCTCATGACAAACACATCTGATACCGTAAAACTCCGCATCGGCACACGTGGCTCTCCCCTGGCGATGGCTCAGGCGCATGAAGTCCGCGACAAGCTTGCGAAAGCGCATCCCGAACTCGCCGCCGAGGGCGCGATTGCCATTACCGTTATTACAACGACGGGCGACAAGATTCTTGATCGCGCATTGTCGGAAATCGGTGGCAAGGGGTTGTTCACCAAGGAAATTGATGATGCCCTGATGGGCGGCGAGATTGATCTTGCGGTTCACAGTATGAAGGATGTGCCGACGGTGCTGCCAGATGGCATGATTTTGCCAACGATCCTGCCGCGCGAAGACGTGCGAGATGCGTTTATTTCTCTGAAATACAAAAGCTTTGCCGAAATGCCTGCCGGATCGGTGATCGGCTCGGCATCATTACGCCGCCAAGCAATGATCCTTAATAAATATCCCGATCTCAAGGTTGTGACATTCCGTGGCAATGTCCAAACCCGCCTTCGCAAGCTTGAAGAGGGTCAGGTGGATGCCACACTTCTGGCAATGGCAGGTTTGAACCGGCTAAACCGTCCAGAAGTTGCAACTGCTGCAATTTCCGAGGACGACATGCTCCCCGCTGTTGCCCAAGGGGCAATCGGTATTACTATTCGCGAAACTGACAACCAAACGCACAACTGGCTTTCTGCTTTGAACTGCCCGGCATCGGCCATCCGCGTCGCGGCTGAACGCGCGGCGTTACGTGCGCTCGACGGTTCATGTCGCACCCCTATTGCTGCTCTTGCCGAATATCTCCCGGATGGCAGAATGCGTTTACGGGTCAGCATTGTGCGCCCGGATGGCAGCGAACGACTGGATACTGAACGAATGATTGATGACCCGGACCTGGCAAATGCCGCAGCCGCCGGAACCGATGCCGGTAACGAGCTCAAAGAACGTGGCGGGTCAGACTTTATCTCGGCCTAGTCGGCTTAATTGCGCGATCTGGAATATCAGCGGGGAGACTATGGGACCATTGATCCTCAATACCCGGCCGGAAGCCGATTCGCAGGAACTCGAAACCACGCTTTTGCAACGTGGTTATCGCCTGCTTTCGGCGCCGATGTTGCGGATCGAGTTTCCCCAAAACCCGGATCAGCTTGATCTTGCTGATGTACAGGCATTGATATTTACCTCTGCCAATGGTGTGCGTGCCTTTACCCGGCAATGTGATGACCGGCATTATCCGGCTTTATGTGTAGGTGATGCGACTGCCCGCACCGCACAACAGGCCGGTTTCACCGATATACGAAGTGCTAACGGCGACATTCACGATTTGGCACGCCTGATCAAAGATCAGATTGATCCGACAAACGGTGCATTATTCCATCCTGCGGCCCGCAAGGTCGCCGGAGATCTGGGATCACTTTTGCGAGACGGAAACTTCGATATCCGCAGGCAAACCATGTATGATGCCGTTCCGTCCGATTGTCTTCCAGATGAGGTCGTCAGCGCGATTTCTGCCCATCATATTGATGCAGTTTTATTTTTCTCTCCCCGTACGGCGGAAAGCTTTGTTAAGCTGATTGAAAGACACAAACTGCAAAAAGATCTGGTCGGTACACGTGCAATTTGTCTGAGTTCGGCAGTGCAAGATCGCCTAAGCGTCCTTACATGGCTAAAGACAGAAGTGGCACAACACCCGACACAGGAATACCTTCTTTCGGCACTAGAGAACGCATTCGCCTGACTTTTCCGCGCCAAGTGGTGTCTCGGAACAACCGCAAACTGCAATGGTCCGACAGTGAAAAAACCAGAAACGCCAAAAACCCACGCTTCCACAGACCCAGCCGAGGCAAAATCCGGCTCGTCCGAAACCATTTCCATTGATAGCAAGGGCAATGCAAATATTGCCAAAGAACCTGCTGATCAAAAGCCGGGAACGACGTCGGGTGGGTCAGAAGGTGCGAAACCTTCATCCACGTCAAACACCACCTCAAAGTCAGACAGCCAGAAGTCCGGCACCAAAACGGCAGATGCAAAACCCGAAATCAAGCCGGGTATGAGCCAAAAGACTGTTGCCGACAAGCAAGCCGCAGACAAGACAGACAAAACCGTGCAAAAAAAGCGTGGTGGTCGGGCAATCCTGTTGTTTGTGATCATTATTGCCGGTGCCTTGGTCACCGGATGGCTGACACGCGCCGTTTGGTGGCGTGATGCGGAACCCGTTCTGAGCCAGTATGTGCCTGCTGAAATCCTGGCCGAGATCACACCGGAAAACGTGCCAGATAACCAGTCGTCAGGAACTGGTAGCGAGCCGCCAGCCGATAGTCCCACACCATCCACATCTGCCAATGATGCAACCGGAACTTCACCAAGCATAACGCCTGCTGCGCCTGAACGTGGCGATGCAATGATTGGCAATGAAGACAACCTGTCCGAGCCGTCAGACAGCGCGTTCCCGAGCGATGAAAAAACAACACCCGAAGGTGATGAAACAGTCGTTGTCGATACGGCATTGACCGAACGCCTGTCACGTCTCGAAGGTACAATCAACGCCTTGCGTGAACGCCTTGACAGTGAACGCGGCGATTCGCTGAACTCCACGGTTGCACGCCGGATGGCAGAAATTGAAACCCGCACCGCACCGATTGAAGAACTGGCACGGGTCGAAGCAGAACTTTCTGGTGTTGCAGCAGAAATGCGCGATCTGTCAGCACGTTTGTCAACCATGGAAGAAGAAGTGCGGGCAACTGCCGGTCTTCGGGTTGAAAGCCGTGGCCAGGCCATTGCCATGGCCGTTACGATCCTGCGCGATGCCGTGCAGCGCGGCGGATCGTTTATGATCGCGCTTAATCAGCTGGAACGCAGCGGCTCGGACGATCCCGTAATTGCAGAACAGATATCTGCCCTGAAACCGCTTGCCGATCGTGGCGCGCCCACCATCGAAAAGCTGCGCCAGTCATTTCCGGCAATGGCACAGAAAGCCGTGCAGGCATCAAGTGACGACCATTCCGGTAGTGTTCTTGACGCGACCTGGGCCAATATCAAAAAGCTGATTCCGGTTAGGCGTATTGATGTTGTCGGCGAAGAATCGCTCGATGGACGTTTGGTGAGCGCAGAAACAGCGCTTGAAAGTGATGATCTTGATGGTGCCATTGCCGCCCTTGATGGTATCGAAGGTGACAATGCCAAGGCCGCCGTCAACGAGTGGCTTGAAGACGCCAAAAGCCGTCAGGTGTTGAACGGTGCCATCGCAACGCTCAGTGCACATGCGATCAATCTTCTGACCGGTGATGGGTCCGCACATACGGGGGACAGCCAATGATCCGTCTTGGCCTGTTCATTCTGATAACTGCAATTCTGGTCACCTGCACGGTCTGGTTTGCCAATAATCCCGGTACAATGACCATCGTCTGGCTCGGCTACAGGTTTGATGGCTCTATTGGCATGGTCGCCCTTGGCCTTCTTGTTCTGACCGGGGTTCTGGTCATCCTGTGGCGCTGTTGGTCCGCCATTGCCAATTCTCCCAATTGGCTTGGCCGTATTCTGGGCAGTCGTCGTCGCAAAAAAGGTCAGCAGGCCCTTACCATGGGATTGCTGGAACTTGCATCTGGTGATGTTCGACAAGCATTGAAGCATACCCGTGCGGTCGACCGGTATCTTGAAGACGATACCCTGACCCGCCTGTTAACAGCCCAAGCAGCCGAACTTGACGGGAACAACGAGGCTGCCAAACGTCAATTTGAAGCAATGCTGGAAAAGCCTGATTCAGCATTTTTCGGGTTGCGCGGTTTACTGCAGTTATCGCTGAAGTCCGATAACCGGTCGGAGGCACTCGATTATGCGGAACGGGCCCACCGCCTGCGTCCTCGCAACCCGTCCGTGCTTGTAACGTTATTTGATTTGTTACTGGGTGCAAAACGCTGGGACCGGGCCCTGACCCTGCTGGTGGATGCCCAAAAGGCAGATATCTTTAACGAAGATGAACTGACACGTCGCCGCGCACTTCTGATTACAGCCAAAGCTGAAGACGCAATAACGGATGGTGAAAATGCCGAAGCCATCAAACTTTTGCGCAAAGCTTTGAACGCGCGCCCGGACTTTACCGGCGCGGCTGTTCTTCTGGCCCGGCTTTATGCCGACATTGATCAGCCTGCGAAAGCGCGCGACGTTGCCCAGCAAAGCTGGCAAACATCACCATCCGCGGCCTTGGGTAAAATCTATCTGGACAGTCTTTCCGAAGACGCCTTGGCAAAAGTCAAAGCTGTCGAAAAGCTGATTGCCGCCAATCCGGAACATGTAGAAAGCCAGCTTTTGCTTGCCGAAGCCGCACTTTCTGCCGATTTGTGGGGCATGGCACGCAGCAACCTGGAAAAGGCCATCGCCCAGAAGGCGCAGTCACGTCACTACCGTCTTCTGGCTGATCTGGAATTCCGTGAAAAGAAAGATGCCGCAAAAGCACGTGAGCTGCTGGTAAAGGCAAGTCACGCCAATCCCGACCCCGGCTGGCGGTGCGGTGCATGTGGTACGGAAACAGATAAATGGGCGGTAACCTGCCCGTCCTGTCATTCCTTTGGCAGCATTGACTGGCGCGCACCAATGCGCGTTCACAATGACCAGCCAGCATCCAGCCCGGCAACACCAAGACAGCCTGCCGCAATAAAGCAGGATGGTGCAATGATCGAAAACGCCGATCCGACTGATAAAACGGTGAACGCCGCAAAAGGTGAACATCCTGCGACGGCTGTTTGACTTTAATATTCCTGCAATAAGCACCAAAACAAACAGGCCGCGGACATAAAATGTCTGCGGCCTGTTTGCTTAAGGTTCAAACCAAAGATTAATGGCGGAAGTGACGCATACCGGTAAACACCATGGCAATACCGTGTTCATCGGCAGCCGCAATGACTTCTTCGTCACGCATTGAACCGCCCGGCTGAATAACCGCTGTGGCACCGGCATTGACTGCGGCCAGCAATCCGTCTGCAAACGGGAAGAACGCATCAGACGACACGACCGATCCCTTGGTACGCAATTCGCCTTCACCCGCATTTTTACCAGCTTCTTCGGCTTTCCATGCGGCAATCCGTGAACTGTCAACACGACTCATCTGGCCGGCACCCACACCAACCGTCTTGCCGTCTTTGACATAAACAATCGCGTTTGATTTGACGTGCTTGCCAACGCGGAAAGCAAACAGCAGATCATCAAGTTCGGCTTCGGTCGGCTTGCGCTTGGTGACAACTTTAAGCGCGTCACGCTTGACGCGACCGGCATCGCGGTTCTGAAGAAGATAGCCACCTGCCAGCGAGCGAAGCGTCATGTCTTCACCTTCCGGATCCGCCATGCCACCGGTCACCAGAAGACGCAGGTTCTTCTTCGCTGCCAGAACTTCCTTCGCCGCGTCATCGGCATCCGGGCAGATCACGACTTCGGCAAACAGTTTGGCAATTTCTTCGGCAGTCGCTTTATCAAGGGTACGGTTAATGGCAATGATGCCGCCAAAGGCCGAAACCGGATCACAAGACAGGGCCTTGTTATAGGCTTCAATCAGAGTTGCCCCCTCGGCAACGCCACACGGATTGGCGTGCTTGATGATGGCAACAGCCGGTTTTTCATCAAACTCGGACACCAGCTCAAACGCCGCATCCGTGTCATTCAGGTTATTGAATGACAATTCCTTACCCTGAAGCTGGGTCGCGGTGGCAACGCCCGGACGGTTTTTACCGTTGGTATAGAATGCTGCCTGCTGATGCGGGTTTTCGCCGTAACGCAGGGTCTGTTTCAGTTCGGCAGAAACATTCAGGCGCTGCGGGAAGGTTTCGCCAAGCTCGCCAGCAAACCAGCTTGAAATGGCCGAATCATAGGCCCCCGTGCGGGCAAATGCCTTGGCAGCCAGAACACGTCGGGTTTCAGCCGTCGTGGTACCGGCATTGTCTTTCATCTCGGCAGTAACGCGGTCGTAATCAGACGGATCGACAACAACCGTAACCGATTCATGGTTCTTTGCTGCCGAACGGATCATGCTCGGTCCGCCGATATCGATATTTTCGATGCAGGTATCGAAATCGGCACCCTTGGCAACGGTTTCCTCGAACGGATAAAGGTTCACACAAACCAGATCGATCGGTGAAATGTCGTTATCTTCCATCGCCTGCATATGGCTGGAAAGAGAACGGCGGCCCAAAAGGCCGCCGTGAATCTTCGGATGAAGAGTCTTGACGCGACCGTCCATGATTTCGGGAAAACCGGTGTGATCGGCAACTTCCTTCACAGGGATACCGGCCGCTTCGATGGCCTTGGCAGAACCACCGGTCGACAGGATTTCAACACCCTGTTCATGAAGGGATTTGGCAAATTCGACCAGACCGGTCTTGTCGGAAACGGAGATCAGCGCGCGCGCAATACGAGCAGTCATCGGGTTCGCTTTCAATACATCGTCAATGATGAAGGCCCCGGACCCATTGATGATATATCGGCCTACTCCGTATTGCTATTGGTGCATACGGGGTAATGACGTTTGCGGGCAATCGGCTTTATGATGAGTGAAAACCGCTGATTTTCATTCGGGCCGACACATGATCAATGAGTCCGAACCATGTTTCGCGCGGAGCTTTATCACGCACGCGCCAAAATGTGGACCCCGAAATGTTGCATGGCCGCAGGCCGGACTGCGCAGACGTGCCGTCTTTAAACAGACATCAGATTATTGACCACTAACCGCCTGATCGAGTTTTCCCGGATCGCTATCTGCAAAAAAGGATTTAACCCCAATCTCGGGCGGCTGAAATTCGGGGACAAGACGCCCCATCAGTTCCAGCGTTTTGTGGGTATCACGATTGACTGCGCTCTGCCCAAGTTCATCGAACACCTGTTTGATCAGGGCGTAATCAACGACCCGCGGTGCGGCCAGCATGACACCATCCGTTTCTGTCGGCTCTGGTGGCTCACCATCGTGAAACAATTCTTCGTAAAGCTTCTCGCCGGGGCGTAATCCCGTTACCTTGATATCGATATCCTTGCCCGGACGCAGGCCCGATAGCAGGATCATCTGACGCGCCAGATCGATAATCTTTACCGGGCGCCCCATATCAAGAACGAATATCTTGCCACCATCGGTGACACCATGTTTGCCAAGTTCGGCGGCCTGCAAAACAAGTTCCACCGCTTCGGCAATTGTCATGAAGTACCGCGTGATGCCTTCGTGCGTCACCGTCAACGGACCGCCGGCCTCCAACTGGCGACGGAACAGGGGCACGACGGATCCAGTTGAGCCCAGCACATTGCCAAACCGAACCGTTACAAACCGCGTCGGGCCACGCTGATCCGCTGGCAGCGTCTCAAGCGCCTGACAATAGCATTCCGCCAAACGTTTTGACGCCCCCATGACATTCGCCGGATTTACGGCCTTGTCCGTTGAAATCAGAACCATGGTGCCAACCCCGGCCGCACGGCATGCCTCGGCAACGTTGCGGGTGCCCAACGTATTGGTCAGAATACCTTCATTGGGATTGTGTTCAACCAGCGGCACATGTTTATAAGCTGCGGCATGAAAAACAATCTCCGGCTTTTGCTTTGCAAAAACCTGATCGATCCGGGTTCGATCACGAACATCGCCTAAAATACTTTCACGCGGAAGATCGGGATATTTTTCCGCCATCTCCATATCGATGGCATAAAGATTGTATTCCCCCGCATCCAGCAAGGTTAGACTTTCCGGACCATAGGCAGCAATCTGCCGCACCAGCTCCGACCCGATTGATCCACCCGCACCGGTCACAAGCACCCGATGCCCGGCAATCATCTGACGAACCTTGTCTCGATCAAGGCGCGCCTGCGGACGGCCCAGCAAATCCTCGATCGCTACGGGGCGGATTTGCAGTGGGTCGGCAAGACCTTCCCGCAGATCATTCAACTTTGGCAGGCGCGCAAGGGTGATGCCCCTTTGATCAGCAACCTCGACCCATTTCGTGATATCTTCGTGGCGCAGTGCGTCACCGGTAAGAACCAAACGGCGCGGCAGCCCACGCTTGCTATTGGCGAGCTTGCCAAGGATCTCCTCAAGACGGTCTACGGTCGCAAGCACGTCAACACCATGCATGTTGCGCCCAACGCGGCTATCGGTCAGCGAAACAATCCCGACAACATCAAACGGTGTATTTGCTGAACGACGCGTTTCGCGAATGAAGGCTTCCGCCTCGTCGCCTGCACCAATCAACAGAACCGGCAACCGATGGGTACCCTGCCGCACCATTTCGCGGGCAGACGTTTTATCCTTGGCAATCCGGTAAATCAGCCGGGACCCGCCCAGGAGCGCCATTAAGAGGAACCACTGAATAATCGGTGTTGATCGCGGCAACCAGTCAAGCCGCACAGTCAGGAACAGCACGAGAAACAATAACCCAACGGCAATTGTTACCGCCTTGGCAATTCGCGTCAGATCGTTCAAAGACGCATAACGCCAAATCCCGCGATAAAGACCAAAAAACCAGAAAGAGACTGCGGCGATGACGGTAAAGACTGATGCCGAAAACAGAATGTTCTGCGGATTATAAAAAACCACACCATCGCCCACGCGCAGATAAAGTGCTGCGGGCAATGAAACAGCCGCCATTGTCACATCATGGACAAAGGCAATCTGGCTACGTTGGAATAAACGCGACATTCGGTTCCTTACCGGAATACTGGTGTGGTTCATATTAGCCGCAAGCCTTTGGCAGGGACACGGTTTTTCTTTTCGCGTCCGGCCTGAAACAAGTCAAGCTATCCGAACGAGCGGCACTCACAACTACTGTGTTTTGACTGTCTTGACCGGCAACAATTTCATTCCCGCAATCAGGAAAACGACAATCATCGTGGCCATTGCCAGCCGTTCGAATATCTCTGCATCTGTCGGCAAGAACACCACAACGATCAGTGCCAGATTGGTCAGCAATATCAGGAAAGAAACCCCCGCGTGGCTCATTCCGCGCTGGGTTGCCTGCTGATAGAAATGTTCACGATGGGCATGCCATACCTTTTCCCCCCGAAGTCCGCGCTTTATCAACGTAAAGGTGGCATCAACCAGATAGTATAGCGGCAGGATCAAAGCTGGCATCCACGCACCACGTGCCGCCAGTTCAAGCAGCAACCAACCCAGAACAAACCCCAACGGCACCGATCCGACATCGCCCAGAAAAAGTTTCGCCGGATGCCAGTTCCAGATCAGGAATCCGGCCATGATCGCCAGAATACCAAGCCCGATATAACCAAGATCAATGAATTCAGGCAATGGCATCAAAAGCGCCAAAGCAAAAACGCCCGCGCCAATGGATCCTGCCTCTACGCCGGTAATGCCGTCAATCCCATCCATGAAATTGAAAAGATTAAGGAACCAGACCCAGGCAAGAACCACCAGAACACGATCCAGCCACATTGGCACCAGCCCTTGCAGGACAGGACTGTCAATCGCAAACACACCGACGATCACGGCAACGAACTGACAGGCAAAACGAATAGCGGGCGACAGATCATGTCGATCATCAAACCAGCTTAACGTGCCAAGCGCCGCAGCCGCGGCGAGCATGACCCATTGAGGCAGATCAGCATTCCCCGACCATAAAAAAACCGCTCCGACCATGAACACCAAAAGCGGTGTCACGGCCAATCCACCACCGCGCGGGGTTGGCACCGCGTGACTGGAACGATGATTGGGCATATCCAGAATCGCCTTGCGCCGCAGATAAAGCAACACCGCCCAGGTCAGCACCATAGAGCCGATCAGAAAGCAGCCGGAAAAAATCGCAAGTGCGGCAAAAGACATCTGTATCGCCCGTTCCGTTCAAATCATCCGTCTGGATTACCGGGCACTCGTCCCCATCGCAAGGCTTTTAAGTAGCCGACAAACCATATCCAGCAGGCCAGCCATGCCAGAAATCGCGCGGCTAAGTGCTTTACAGCCCCCCAAAGGGCGCTTACTTACAAGCCACAACCCGAAACCGGAGATATTCCTTTGACAGAACGCCGCGCCCGTCCGGACAACCGCCACGCGCCACACCATAGCCAACCGGCCGATCTTCCCGATCCCCGGATGCTGGCGCTCAAAACCCTGCAGGAACTGCGCGGGGGGGAAATCACACTGGACGAGCTTCTGTCAAAACACGGGTTTGGCCTGCCGTCACTGGACCGCAATTTTTTGCGCCAATTGCTGGGCACGACATTGCGCCATCTGGGTGAAATTGATGCCATGCTGGCCCCACGCTATCACCCGCCACAAGATCGCACCGCCGCACGACTGACCAACATCCTGCGTCTGGGTATCGCCCAGCTGTTTTTCATGGATACGGCCGATCACGGTGCTGTTGACAGCACGGTTAATCTGGCGCGCGATGCCGGACTTCATCGGTACACCAAACTGATCAATGCCGTCTTGCGCGGTTTGCAGCGCGACGGCTTTGAATGGCCTGAAAATGTCGAAGACTGGCAATTGAACGTTCCGGCATGGCTGCGCGGATCATGGAAAAAGGCCTATGGCGCGGACGTGGCCCAGGGCATTGCACAGGCAAGCCTTGGCTATGCCATGCTTGACCTTTCGATCAAAGACCCGGCCGAGGCCGCCGAATGGGCGGAAAAAATGGACGGTATCGTCCTTCCAACCGGCACGGTCCGGCTTGAAGGCGGGCGTCGCATCCGCAACCTGCCGGGCTATAAAGACGGTAAATGGTGGGTGCAGGACGCGGCGGCATCCATGCCGGCCAAGCTGTTTTCGGCTCACAAGGGCAAAACCATTTATGATCTCTGCGCTGCACCGGGCGGAAAAACCATGCAGCTGGCGGCTTTTGGTGCACAGGCCATTGCCGTTGATAAATCCGAGGGCCGCCTGAAACGCGTCTATGAAAACCTTGAACGGGTTGAACTCGGTGCCGCCGTTGTTATCGGGGACGCCACCGATCTGGCCCCTGATACGCCACGTGCCGATGCGGTTTTGCTTGATGCCCCCTGTTCGGCAACCGGCACCATTCGTCGCCATCCCGATATTCTGTTGCGTCAGAACGACAAACTGATGCGATCGCTTTTGCCGATCCAGACCAAGCTGCTCAATCAGGCTGACAAGCTTCTGAATGTTGGTGGCGAGCTGATCTATTGCACCTGTTCACTGCAACCTGAAGAGGGCGAGCATCAGGTCAAATCATTTTTGGCCGATCATCCCAATTACGAACGCAAACCGATTACCGCCGACGAACTTGGCGGCTGGAGTGAGGCGATCAACGATGCCGGAGAGCTTCGCATCCTGCCGCTTCACATGCAGGAATATGGCGGGATTGATGGTTTCTTCTGCGCACGGTTGGTCAAGAAATCCTGATTGGTATCTTGAACGATACAGATCAAGACAGCCATTCGCGCCGCTTGGGTGACAGGACCGCGTTTTTGGGGTATGAGAACCGCGAAATTCCCATATCCCAACCCGCTTCAGGACCTTTGCCGCGCCATGACCGCATCAAACGCCATTAAAATCGCACCTTCGATCCTTTCCGCCGATTTCGCCCAGTTGGGCGTTGATGTCCGCGCGGTTGATGCCGCCGGGGCGGATTACATCCATATCGATGTCATGGACGGCCATTACGTGCCCAACATCACCATCGGCCCGGATGTGGTCAAGGCACTGCGCCCCCATAGCGACAAGGTGTTTGACGTTCATCTGATGATCGCACCGGTCGATCCCTATATCGAAGCCTTCGCCAACGCCGGTTCAGACATCATCACCATCCATGCCGAAGCAGGCCCGCACCTGCATCGTTCGCTTCAGCTGATCAAGTCGCTGGGCAAGAAAGCCGGGGTGTCGCTGAACCCGTCGACGCCGGAAAGCGTGATCGAATATGTCATGGACATGGTTGACCTTGTTCTGGTCATGACCGTCAACCCCGGCTTTGGCGGCCAGAAATTCATTCCAAGCCAGCTTGAAAAAATCAAACGCATCCGCAAGATGATCGACGCGACCGGCCGTGATATCGACCTTGAAGTCGATGGTGGTGTAAACCCGGAAATCGCGCCCAAGGTGATCGAAGCCGGGGCAAACGTTCTGGTTGCCGGTTCCGCGACCTTCAAAGGCGGCCCATCCGAATATGCCAACAACATCAAAGCCATTCGCGGATAGTTAAACGAAATAGATTCGATAAATCACCGGGGAGAATTAACCCGGTGATTTATTTATCCTCGAAACCCAGCTGCCAATATTGACCAGTTTTTCTGATCATTTTTTTCTCGGACATCCGAGAAACATAGCTTCTTAGCGTATTGTAATTAACACCAATTCCTTGCGATTTAAGCTCGCTGAATATTTCTGAAGTTCGTGCGCCCTTTTTGGTCCTCTTCAGCAACTCAAGGATAGCAGTCTCAAAAAATAATCGATCTACATTCTTTAGATTGACCTGTTGATCTTTATTCTGAGCACTATGTCTAGCGCGGCGCCTCAGAATAAGGTTATTCAGCGCATTTATTTCAGCACGAATATCTCTCACACGCGCCTCCAAATGGCGCTTTTCTTCTTCCAACTTCTCAATTATGGGATCTTTATCGGTCATACTCTCATGTTATCGCAACATATTGCATTTTTCGATAAAAATTTTCCCTTTAAAATCAGATCACTAAATTTGCTCTTCCAACTTGATTTTAACTTACAAACGTGCTATGCAACATAGTTTATAAACTATGTTGCATAGCACGTTTGTATTTACTCAACATTTTTGCTTGAAGATTTATCTCTGCTGACTCATATTTCCAATCAATCAGAACCCCCACGCCTCTCGACGAAGCGCACCAGGGGGTTTATTTTTGCACGATACAAAGAGCTCATCATGGCTCGTAGAACATTCAAGAAGCCTGCAAAATCAACAACTGAGCTAATTAGTTTTCTAAGGAATAAAGGCCTTATCATTGATGATGAGCCATATGCGGCTCACTGCCTTCAATGCGTTGGTTATTACAGACTAAAAATATACATGCGCCCCTTAGAAACCGGGAAACAGTTTAATGATGGGGTCCGCTTTGAAGACATCGTTGAGCTATATGACTTTGATCGTGAACTACGACTCCTATGTCTCGATGCAATTGAACGCATTGAAGTCGCACTAAGGGCTCACATAATAAATATAATGGGCGCTCACGGAGGCCCCCACTTCTACTATGATGCCGGGTATTTTCATTCAGCCGAAGCGGTAGCCAAAGTTAAGAAACTTGGTGCAGAAGGAAAGCACTTATCTATCACACATTACAAGAATCAGTACTCAACCCCTGACCTTCCGCCTATCTGGTGTCTTACAGAAGCATCAACCTTCGGCACGATATCAATGATCTACGCAGATTTAAAATTGCAATACAGGAAAGAGATAGCTAGGGAATTTTCTCTTTCAGAAAAATTGTGCGTTTCGTGGTTTAAGTCTTTATCAACATTGAGAAACTTTTGCGCTCACCATTGGCGACTTTGGAACGCTGAACTCATTGTTAACAAGCCTAGACAGGCCCGAGCTTATTTAGATGACTTGCAACCAAATGGTTCATGCTATGCGCGACTTGCAATTATGCAAATTATGCTCAAAAAGATAGATCATGATGGCCGATACCGTTGGTCACAACGCCTTGAAAAACTGATAGATTCAAGACCTCGGACGGTTTTCATATCGGCCATAGGCTTTCCCGAAGACTGGAAAGATCGTCCTTTATGGAACGGCCAACTAGGTTAAACTCACAAATAAACTAGAAATCGATGCAACGCCCCTTGTTTTCCCAATCACCGAAGCGGGTCGGCTCGGGGCCTTTGGGCCCGCCGATTTCGCGCTGTTTTGCAGCAGCTTCCTTGGCGGCCTTGGCTTCAGCCAGCGCATTGATTGCATCCTGTGACAGAACAGGCGCCATGTCTGCACCGGCAATGGCTTCATTCTTTTCTTCCGAGGTTTTCGGTTCGGCCTTTTCTTTAGGCACCTCGTGAATGACGGTCTCGCGGAACTTTCCGGCCATCCTTATTCTCCGGTTGTCGGGACTGCCCGATGGAACTGCTATCCCAGAAATAGCCCGCCTGCACCGTCGGGGCAAGTTATAGGGCAGCAATATCTGGCAGGATTTCCAAAATCCGTTCGATTTCAGCAGCTTGGGATTTCAACGACAAAATCCACCAAACATGCAGACAGCCATTTATCCGAAACTGGCTCTTTCCCCCCTGCCCGAAAGCCGCTATTTCAGGCAGACGAGCAAACCAAGGAGAAACCATGCGTCCAATTCCCCAGCGTATCGCCGAAGAACTTTCATGCCGGCCGGAACAGGTCATTGCCACCATCGAGATGCTCAATGAGGGCTCCACCGTTCCATTCATTGCGCGCTACCGCAAAGAAAAAACCGGCGGTCTTGATGATACCCAACTTCGTACGCTGGAAGAACGCCTGCGCTATCTGACCGAACTGGAAGAACGCCGTTCAAGCGTGCTTGAAAGCATCCGCGAACAGGAAAAACTGACGCCGGAACTTGAAAAGGCCATCAACGAGGCAGATACCAAAACCCGCCTTGAAGATTTGTACCTGCCCTACAAGAAAAAGCGCCGCACCAAGGCCCAGATCGCTCGCGAAGCCGGGCTTGAGCCGCTGGCAGATGATCTGTACGGCAATCCGAACCTTGATCCGGAAACCGAAGCCGCCAAATATGTCGATGCCGAAAAAGGCGTCGAAGATACCAAGGCCGCCCTTGATGGTGCCCGTCAAATCCTGATGGAACGCTTTGCCGAGGATGCCGATCTGGTCGCCAAGCTGCGCGATCTTTTGTGGAATGACGGCGAAATCAGCGCCAGCGTGATTGATGGCAAACAGGCCGAAGGTGCCAAGTTTTCCGACTATTTCGAACATTCCGAAAAAATCAAAACCTGCCCGTCACATCGCGCACTGGCCCTGTTCAGGGGGCGCAACGAAAACATCCTGCAACTTAAACTGACACTCGGTGCAGCCGACGAAGACCGCCCCCGCACCGAGCAGGGCCGGGCCGAGATCATGATTTCCGCCCATGTCGGTATTGCGGATCGTGGCCGTGCCGCAGACAAATGGCTGGTGGATACGGTTCGCTGGACCTGGCGGGTCAAACTGTCGCTATCCATCGAACTTGACCTGTTTGGCACCCTTCGTGACAGCGCCGAAGAAGACGCGATCAAGGTCTTTGCCGATAACCTCAAAGACCTGCTGCTTGCCGCACCGGCCGGGCAGAAGGCCACCATGGGCCTCGATCCGGGGGTGCGTACCGGTGTCAAGGTTGCCGTGATCGATGCCACCGGCAAGATGGTTGATACCGCAACCGTTTACCCGTTCCAGCCACGCAATGACGTCGAAGGCGCGCTGAATACACTGGCCGCCCTTGCCGCCCGCCACAAGATCGAACTGATCGCGATTGGCAATGGCACCTATTCGCGTGAAACCGACGATCTCGCCGGTCAGTTACTCAAACGCTTCCCGGCCCTTAAGGCGACCAAGGTCATCGTCAACGAATCCGGTGCATCGATTTATTCCGCGTCGCAATTTGCCGCCGAGGAATTCCCGGATCTGGATGTGTCGCTGCGTGGCGCGGTATCCATCGCCCGCCGCCTACAGGACCCGTTGGCAGAACTGGTGAAGATCGAACCAAAATCCATTGGTGTCGGGCAGTATCAGCACGACGTATCGGAAACCAAACTGGCCAAATCACTTGATGCCGTGGTTGAGGATTGCGTGAACGGTGTGGGGGTTGACCTCAACACCGCCTCCATTCCGCTTCTGACCCGTGTTGCCGGCCTTTCGGAAACGCTGGCGCGCAATATTGTCGGTTATCGCGATATCAATGGCGCGTTCCGGTCACGTGCGGACCTTCGCAAGGTAGAACGCCTCGGCCCCAAAGCGTTCGAACAATGCGCCGGTTTCCTGCGCATTCGTGGCGGAGAAAACCCGCTTGATGCATCGGCGGTGCATCCGGAAGCCTATAAACTGGTGGAACGTATCAGCACCCGTTCCAACAAACCGCTGGCAGAGCTGATTGGCGACTCGCCCTTCATCAAAACCCTGCGCCCGGATGATTATGCCGATGATGTGTTCGGCGTCCCAACCATCCGCGACATTCTGGCCGAACTTGATAAACCCGGCCGCGATCCGCGCCCCGAATTCAAGACCGCGAAATTCACCGATGGCGTGAACGAGATCAAGGACCTCAAGACCGGAATGAAACTTGAAGGTACCGTCACCAACGTCACCAATTTCGGGGCATTTGTGGATATCGGTGTCCATCAGGACGGGCTGGTTCATATTTCGCAACTGGCGGACAAATTCGTTTCCGACCCGCGTGAAGTCGTCAAGGCGGGGCAGATCGTGTCGGTTACCGTCATGGAAGTCGATGCGCCGCGCAAACGTATCGGTCTGTCGATGAAATCGGCCCCGGATTATGAAGGCACCCGTGAAAAGCGTACCGAGTCCCGTGGCAATCAAAGCAATCCCGGCCATCAGGCACGCACAAACACCGGGCGGCACAACCCGCAACGCGGCGGAAATCATCAAGGCGGTCAGGGCAATACCGGAAATGACGGTGGTGCCATGGCTGCGGCTCTCAAGGCCGCAATGGAACGCCGGAAATAGAGATTTCATAAAAATTTCGCATCTCAACTGATTGTAGAAAGCCCCCTAACCTTTTGTTCAGGGGGCTTTTTACATGTGACGGTTGGAAAATCGAAACATTCGGCACTGAAATGCCGCATTTGCGCCCCCATTTTCCCGTCTTCACCGCGCATCTTTGCATCACCAAAAAGAAGCGCGAGGAAACATCATGTTTAGATCTTTGCGCAGCAAGCCGGTTGTAATCGCCCTCGTCGGAGTTTTGACAGTGACGACAGCCGCACTGGCTGCAATCCGTGTCGCACCGAAAGCGACCACCGACAGTGTCACCATCCATGCTGATCAGGCAAAAGGCGAAGTCATCCTGTCCTTTCAGGACGGATCGATTGCGCTGAACAAAGATTGCGGCTCTTTCCCGTGCCGTATCGATATTTCCCGCCTGCAAAAGGGGGAATATGACGTGATGATCCGCAATGGCACCGATATTCAGAACATGGTCAGCCTTTATAAGGAATAGCAGGCTAACCGGTTATCCGGCTCGGGGTACATGACGCCCGACGGCAGAAGCCTGTCGGGCAGACATTCGCAGAATTCAAAATATTTTCGCGTCCATGGAACGATGCGCGCCTCAGCTTGTTTAAAGGGTATGGAATATCGCAAAGCTGTCCAAGGCATTGCGCGCTGCTTCCTTTGTCCTAGATAAAGGCCGAGGATTAAGACCACGAGGTTTTCCATCATGCCCGTTTCCGAACCAGCCAAAAGACAGTGATCATCCATAGCAACAAGTTTTCCAACAGGTTGCATGGGATTTTCACTTTTACGGCAGGTGGTAATGGGGATATGTTGCGGAAGCCCTGTGCTGACCGCACAAACCAATAACGAAAGTCGAGGATCTGTATCATGGCTCTTGAACTCCCTGCACTCCCTTACGCTTATGACGCGCTTGCACCGGTCATGTCGGCTGAAACCCTTGAGTTTCACCATGACAAACACCACAACGCCTATGTTGTGAACGGCAACAAGCTGCTCGAAGGTTCCGGCCTTGAAGGCAAGTCGCTCGAAGAAATCGTTGTTGCATCCTATGGCGATGCATCCAAAGCCGGCCTGTTCAACAACGCTGCCCAGCACTGGAACCATATCGAGTTCTGGCAGATGATGAAGAAAAACGGCGGCGGCAACATTCCGGGCGAACTGGAAAAGAAAATCGTTGAAGATTTCGGCTCTGTCGATGCCTTCAAGGAAGCCTTCATTCAGGCTGGCGTAACCCAGTTCGGTTCTGGCTGGTGCTGGCTGGCGCTTGATAAATCCGGCAAGCTGGTCGTGACCAAAACCCCGAACGCGGAAAACCCGCTGGTCCACGGTCAGACCCCGCTGCTTGGTTGCGATGTGTGGGAACACTCCTACTACATCGATTACCGCAACGCGCGCCCGGACTATGTCAAAGCGTTCATCAACGACCTGGTGAACTGGGAATATGTTGCAGAACGTTTCTCCAAAGCTGGCTAATCAAGCCAAGCTTGGAAACAGAATTAGAGAGAACGGTCCCTTCGGGGGCCGTTTTTTTTTTCAGAACGCCCAAACAAAAACCCCGCCGGAAAACCGACGGGGTTTATTGAAAGCACAATCAAACGCGCGATCAGATATCAAACTTAATCCCCTGCGCCAGCGGCAGTTCGCGGGAATAGTTGATCGTGTTGGTCGCACGGCGCATATAGCCTTTCCATGCGTCCGAACCCGATTCACGTCCGCCACCGGTTTCTTTTTCACCGCCAAACGCACCGCCGATTTCCGCACCCGACGGGCCGATATTGACGTTGGCGATACCGCAATCCGAACCAACAGCCGACAGGAACAGTTCGGTTTCGCGCAGATCGGTCGAGAAGATGCAGGATGACAGGCCCTGTGGCACACCGTTCTGAAGCGCAATGGCTTCTTCAAGCGTTTCATAGGTCATCACATACAGGATCGGCGCAAAGGTTTCGTTGCGCACAGTTTCGGTCTGCGACGGCATTTCAACAACCGCCGGGGTGACGTAGTAGGCATTCGGATATTGATCAGCCAACACGCGTTCACCACCATGGACCGTACCGCCGTCTTTCTTGGCATTGGAAAGCGCGGTCTGCATGTTGTTGAAACTGTCCTCATCAATCAGCGGACCGACAAGCGTGCCATCGGCAAGCGGATCACCGATTTTGACAGACTTGTAGGCAGCAACGATTTTCGGCAGCAATTCGTCTTTGACGTCCTTATGGACAATCACGCGACGCAGGGATGTGCAACGCTGGCCACAGGTCCCAACCGCCGAGAAGACAACCGCACGCACGGTCATATCAAGATCGGCAGACGGGGTAACGATCATGGCGTTGTTGCCACCCAGTTCCAGGATGGTCCGGCCAAAACGTTCCGCCACACGCGGGGCAACTTCGCGGCCCATGCGGGTCGAACCGGTTGCCGAAACAAGTGCCACATCATGGCTGTCGGTAAGGGCCTCGCCAATGCGGCGATCACCGATGACAACATGATGCAGGCCTTCCGGGGCATCACCAAATTTCGCCAACGCCTTTTCAAAGATTTTCTGGCAGGCAAGGGCTGTCAGCGGGGTTTTTTCCGACGGTTTCCAGATCACCGCGTTGCCGCAGACCAGTGCCAGCGCAGTGTTCCATGACCAGACGGCAACCGGGAAGTTAAACGCGGAGATGACGCCAACAACGCCCAGCGGATGCCAGTTTTCCATCATTTTATGGCCCGGACGTTCGGACGCGATGGTCAAACCGTAAAGCTGGCGCGACAGGCCGACGGCGAAATCGCAGATATCGATCATTTCCTGAACTTCGCCAAGACCTTCCTGATAGATCTTGCCGCATTCAAGCGACACCAGACGTCCCAGCGGTTCCTTGGCCGCGCGCAGTTCCTCGCCCAGAAGACGGGCCAGTTCACCACGGCGCGGGCCGGGCACCTGACGCCACTGGGCAAATGCCTTTTTCGAACGCGCAATGATGTCGTTCATTTCCGACGGGTCGGTCTCGGCAACAGCCGCAATTTCAGAACCGTCAACCGGGGTCTGAACCTTAAGCGTACCATTGGAAATCTCGGCCTCGGACAGGCCCAGTTCGGTCAGAATGTTTTTGAAACTCACGGTTAAGCTCCCTTCTTTTTGAATTTTACGGCGATCACGACCGGTCATCCGCATCCGATACCGCCGCCAGCTTTGGCAGCAACTTGCCGATGATCGCAAAAGCTTCATCGACCTGTTCGAACGGAATGGTCAGCGGGGCCAGAAGGCGCACCACATTGGCGTGTTCACCACTTGGCATCAACAATAGCCCGCTTGCACGAGCCAGTTGCAATAATGTTTGCAGACGTTTCGGCGACGGTGCCCCGTCATCTGCAACCAGTTCGAAGGCGCGCATTGCGCCAATTCCACGCATTGCACCGATGACCTGCCCACCGGGCAAATCACGTAACCACGCAATATGGGTGGCATATTTTTCGCCAAGCTGCTTGGCACGGTTCAAAATGCCGTCTGTTTCCAGCACCTCGAACACACCGGTCGCCGCCGCACAGGCCACCGGATTACCGGAATAGGTCCCGCCCAGACCACCGGGCAACAGGGCATTCATCACATCCTCGGCCCCCGTGATCGCCGCCAGCGGGAAGCCACCGCCAATACCCTTGCCCATCACGATAATATCGGGGCAGACATTGGCATGCTCGATGGCGAACATCTTACCCGTCCGGCCAAAGCCCGACTGGATTTCATCAGCAATCAGAACCATGCCATTGGCATCGCAAAGACGGCGCAGTTCGACAAGAAAGGCCGCGTCGCACGCCCTGAAACCACCTTCGCCCTGCACGGGTTCGATCACCACGGCACCGATACTGCCCGGATCGACCGATACGGCAAATAATTTGGCAATTGCGTCCATTGCATTGGCCACCGATACACCGGTTTCACGGCAGGGATATGGCAAATGGTAAACCGGCCCCGGAAGCGGCCCAAGCCCGGTCTTGTAGGGTTTGGTTTTGCCCGTCAGCGCAAGGGTCGCAAGCGTTCGGCCATGAAACGCCCCCTCAAAGGCCAGAACACCCGTCCGGCCGGTAAAGGCACGGGCAAGTTTCAGGGCATTTTCCATCGCCTCCGCCCCGGAATTGGTCAGCATCGATTTTGCCGGACCTTCAATCGGGCAGTTTTGCTCCAGCCAATCGGTTACCGCGACATAAGGTTCATGCGGCAACGCGTTAAAGCAGGAATGGGTAAAGCGTTCGCACTGCTGTGCCACACGGGCCATGACGACCGGATTGCGATGCCCGGTATTCAGCACCCCGATCCCGCCGATGAAATCGATATAGCGATTGCCGTCGATATCCCAGGCTTCAGCATTCAGCGCCCGATCCAGATAAATCGGGTGCAGAGTGCGAATACCATTTGAAACGCTGTGTTTCTGGCGTGCCGTGATGGTGGCGGCGTCAATCGCGGCATCTTGTGTCTGGTTGGTCATATCGTCACGGGGCATGTGGGGTTGCTCCGGCTTTCATCGTTAAGTTATTGATCTCGAATATTCGTTGCGAAATCGATTTAAATTACGTTCAATTCCAGAACCGGGGCATTGTCGCGGATGCGCTCATAGCCGAACACGGACATATCAAGGGTCTGGTAATGGCCTGCGACGATCAGTTCCGAAAGGCCACGGCCAACTGCCGGGCTTTGCTGTAAGCCATGGCCCGAGAACCCGTTGGCAAAGAAGAAATTCTTTACCTCCGGATGCGGACCGATGATCGCGTTCTGATCCAGCAGGTTATAGGAATAATGACCGGCCCAGGCATTGACCATCTTGATCGCCTCGAACCGTTCACAACGCTCGTAAAGTCCCGGCCAGACGATGTCGTCAAACAGGCTGTAATCGACTTCGAAGTCCCAGCATTCCGGATCACGATCCGCGGGCGGCGCAATGCCGGTAATGAAAAGATCGCCTTCGGGACGGACATAAAGGCCACTTGGATCAATCAGCATCGGGCAGGACGCGTTGATGTCGGCCGCATCACGGCAATCAAACACAAAGATACAGCGTTTGCGAGGCTCCACCGGGATTTCAAGCCCCACCATGCGGGCAACTTTGGATCCACCGGTTCCCGCCGCATTGACAAGCGCCCCGCAACCAAACCGCCGTCCGTCTTTCAGGACCACACCCGTGACCTGATCGCCATCGCGCAGAACCTCGACGACTTCGCCATCGATATAATCGGCCCCCTGACGGCGGGCCTGTTTGCGGAAGGATTGCATCAGGGAATAGGCATCAAACCATCCCTCGCCGGTACGGCCCCAGCAGGCCGCCGCCAGATCGGATGTGTTCATCCACGGATATTTGGCCGCCAGTTCATCGGGCTCCATCCAGACGATATCAGCCCCCAGCTTGGTCTGGGTTGCGTGATTCTGTCGCAGGATATCGCGCCCGGACTCGGTCGCCAGAACCAGATAGCCCTTTTCATGGAAGGAAATATCGACTTCCGGATCAAGATCACGTTTCAGGTTGCGCAGGAATTCAATGCCGAAACCCGACATTTCAATATTGATCGGGGTCGAAAACTGCTGACGGATGGATGCCGCCGACAGGGTTGTCGAACAGAATTCATAATTCGGGTCTTTTTCAATGACCAGAACCCGGCCCTTGAAATCATCCCGGCCGGTCAAAAACCACGCGGCGGAGCTTCCGATAACCGCCCCGCCAACAATGATGACATCATAATTTTCGTCCACTGATCCCATGATCGCCTGTCACCCGATAGAATGTTTTGAAACCGGAACGGTATAATCCGTTCCGGCATTCCGGTCTTTTTTGCTTTCTTATGCCGCCGCGTTTCCGGCAGTCATTTTAAAGATGCCCTGTGCATTGCTGCTGTCAAATCGAAGATCAAGTTTTTGTTCCCCGGTCGCCTCATCACGCACGTGATCACGGCTGATGAATTCATAGAAGGAACCGGGCACATCACGGGTCACCAGATCGCCATTGGCATCACGCATCTGACGCAGGACACGGGTTGCTTTGAATGCGGTCTGACGCACCGATCCGGTGCTTGAAATTTCGACCTTTTCCTTCATCGGGCGGCCTTTGGCGCGCTGTTCGCTGGCAACCGCCTCGATATCGTCAACCCGATCCGTTGCATGGTTGAACGCATTGCCTTCGGTCGAAATCCACGCCATTTCTGCCGACTCTGCCAAAAGGACCTCATAATCGGCCTCGGCTACCGGGCCGTGCTGCGCGCCGAAACATTTGACCAGAACCGGCAGAAGCTTGGTCGCATCGGCAAAGTTGACAGTGCCGTTAGCAGCCAGTTGATCCAGCAGGACCTTGGCACCGGGCGACAGCGGATCAACCGATTTGCCAACCGTATTGGCAACCGCCTGCTGGAAGGCCGGGCTGAATTCTTCGACATGAAGTTCGGACACAAAGAACTGCGCAATCAGTTCCGGTTCATCAGCATGGCAAAACGCCCGACCCGTCATTTTCAAACGCGACAGCGGATAAACACCGGCAACATCAAATCCAAGCGGGGCAAGAATGCGCGCCATGGCAACATGACCGCGCGGCAATGCGCCGGTCGCCGGGCCATCAACGGTACGAATGGCACCATGATCGAAAATGATCGGCTCGCCCGCGGCCAGTTTATCCTCGGAATAGGCTTTGCCTTCGGGAACGGCTTCCAGAAGACCATCAAACAAGATCATGTTAAGCGCCTGTGCCATCGTCAGGCGGCTGACTTTTCCGGCCTCATTCGCAGGATCGGCCAAAAGCCGGTCATTCACATCAATCATGCGAAACAGATAATCGGCCTTTTCCGCACCAAGAACAGCTTTAAGAACAGCGCCAAGCTGGCTGTCTAGCGGGGATTTAACTGGCTGGGGCACTTCTGCCTCTCCTTCCGTAATATTATCAATTACCCGATCAATTTTACTGTCCGGAAGGATCATGTGGTGGCACGAGGGGTTCCGAACCATTGAAATGCTAAGGCTTGGCAGGAAATCTCACAAACGATATATTCGCACCATATCATTCCATTTGGTAATGAACTTGGGGATAAAAACACATGCGTCGCGTCCTGCCGTCCCTCACTGCCCTGCAATTTTTCGAAAGCTCTGCCCGGCATCTGAGCTTTACCCGTGCGGCCGAGGAACTGAATGTGACGCAAAGTGCTATCAGCCGCCAGATCCGCGCACTGGAGGAATATCTGGGCCGGGATCTTTTTCGTCGGGTGAAAAAGCGCCTGAAGCTAACCGCGGCGGGCGAAGCCTATGCCGCACAGGTGCGCGATCTTCTGGATCGCGCAGAAGCCGCAACCCTGCAGGTCATGGCCTATTCCGATGCGGGCGGGATGCTGAATGTCGGGACATTGCCGACCTTTGGCGCACGCTGGCTGGTGCCGCGACTGGGGGATTTCAAAACCACATGGCCCGATATCCAGCTTAACCTGATCACCCAGACCCGCGAATTCAATTTCACCCGCGAAGGCATCGATATCGCCATCCATTTTGGCGAGGACAACATGCCCGGCTGCGTGTTTCACCGTCTGATGGGTGAAACCCTGATTGCGGTTTGCGCGCCCAAAATCCTTAAGGAAAATGACGATCTGCCAATTGCGCGTGAACGGGTCCGCAATTGCACCCTGTTGCAACATTCCACCCGTCCACGTGCGTGGCAGGACTGGCTGGCTGCAACCGGCGTTGCGGTTGTGGATGAACTTGCCGGTCCGAGGTTTGAGCATTTCCACATGGTGATCCAGGCCGCCGTGGCCGGACTGGGGCTGGCCCTTCTGCCGGAATTTCTGGTGCGCGAAGAACTTGATAACGGGCGGCTTGTCGCCCCGTTTGACGTATCGATCCCCAACCGGCATGCCTATTACGTTGTTTACCCCGAAGAAAAGGAAAACAACTTTGCGGTTCGGGCGTTCCGTGACTGGATCATTGCAACCTGTCGGGCTGAAACAGCACAGTCAAACGCCGCATGACATCTTCCAACGGATATATCCCGACAACGAATTTCATTGCCGATTGAATTCACCAACCCTAAAGTTCCCACCCATATGTATAAGAACCGCCATCCGCGCGGTCAGACCGGGGTAAGGGGAATTGGTTGTGTCGCAACTGGAAAATCGTCTGGATCTTTATAATGTGCTGCCCGGAACGTTTGGCACCTTGCGCAAGGCATCCGGGCTGATCCACGATCAATCGGCCAAACGCGCCGAAGGCTTTTACAAAACCATCAGCCAAAGTGACGACCTGAAAGCCACCCCGCTTTCGGAGGCGACCATCGCGTCCCTGACGAAATCATTGCAAAATCACTGGAAAAACCTGTTTGATGGCAAGATTGACGAGGCGTTCGTCATCCAGGCCAGCCAGATCGGCCAGGCCCACGAAACCCACGGCATTACCCCCAAACTTTACATCGCGACCTATAATGCGATCACCGATGCCCTGATCGAGGCGATCATTACCCGCCATCGATGGAACGCCGGTCAGGCGGCAAGCATTGTCACTTCGCTGACATCGGTCATGCTGCTTGATATCGAACTGACCCTGACCGCCTATTGCGATGCCAGTGCCGTCAAACGCCACAATGCATCGGAAAACGCCTTTGCCGATCAGCAGCTTGATCGCACGATGGATCTGTCGGTTGCGATCAACCAAAGTGCCGTATCCAATGCCCGCATGATGAATGTCATCGAAGATGTCGACCGCAAGGCACAATCTATTTCGGCTGCCATTGATCAAATGGTTTCAGGCATTAGCCACATCGCCGAAAATGGCCGCGCTGCTGCCGATAACGCGTCCGATGCCATCACCGCCACACGCAACGGCCAGCAAACCGTCAGGGAAGCCGTTGGCAGCATGGATGACATCGCACATGCGGTTTCCGATGCATCCGGCCGGGTCGATGCCCTGGCCGAGGCATCCGAAAAAATCGGCGAAATTGTCGCATCGATCGAGGCAATTGCCGCCGAAACCAACCTTCTGGCGCTCAACGCCACAATCGAGGCCGCCCGCGCGGGCGAAGCCGGCAAGGGATTTGCCGTCGTCGCGGGCGAGGTCAAGGCGCTTAGCCAGCAGACCGCACGCGCGACCGAGGAAATCCGCAGCCGCATTGTCAATCTGCAGGGCGAAACACAGGGCATCGTCGATGCCATGGCGCGCGGCAATGATGCCGTTTCACACGGGCAGAATGTGATGAATGATGTTGCCCGCGAAATGGGTGACATCGGCAGCAAGATGGAAGACACGACGCGTCGTATCGCCGATATTTCAACCATCCTTGATGAACAGAACAAGGCAACCGATGCCGTCCGCGATGGCATTACCGGCATCGCGGGGCAAACCGGTGGGCAGGTTGCGGCCATCCGGTCCGCCATCGGCGTTATCGGACAGGTCGAAGGCTTGATCGAAACACAGGTTTCCGAACTCGTTCAGTATGAAATTCCAAACCGGACCATACGAAGTGCCCGCGCCGAGCATGCCGTCTTCTTCAAATCCGTTGCCGAACTTCTGGCCGGACTGGGCAGCAGTGCCGATATCCACATGGGCGATGCCAAAGCCTGCCGGTTTGGCAAATGGTATGACAGCCCGGCATCAAAACCGTTCCGCCATCTGCCGTCTTTTGACGCGATCCGGGCACCGCATCTGGCACAACACGAAGCCGGTCAGGCGGCGATCACGGCCTTCAGGAATCGCGATATCGTTGCTGCGGAAACGGCCTTCGCCCGCATGGAAACCGCAACCCACGAAGTCCTGCAGAAACTCGATCAACTGGCAAACGAAGCGCGCAATATCACCCCGCTTGCCGAAGCCGCCGAATAACCTCATCCCCCGCGCAAAAGAAAGCCCGGACGGTTTAATGTCCGGGCAATCAACTCTGATGAAGGCGATACGTGAAACGTTATCCGCCGATCTTCGCGGCCGACCCGGCACGCAGCGCTGCAATCATCTGAACGCACACAATCGCAAACAGGAAGGACAAGGCCGCCTCCCAGTTGCCAAGCAGATCATGCAGGGCGCCAAACAGAACCGGGCCGATAGCCGCCAGCAAATAACCAACCGACTGACACATACCCGACAACCGGGCCGAGGTCTGCGGGTCCGCCCCGCGGATACCCACCAGCGTCAAGGCGATACTGATCATCGCCCCCTGCCCAAGCCCCATGCAGAACGCCCAAAGATAGGGAAGCTCGGTCGTGGCAAAAACAAAGCCGGGAATACCGATCATCAGCGGAACATGCAAAATGACCATCGCCAGTTTCTTGTTGGCGATTTTTGAATAGATCAGGGGGGCGGCAAACGCGGACGGAATGCCAAACACGTTAAAGATGGTCAGAAGGGTTGCGGCCTCACCCTCTGAAATGCCGCTATCGATGAAGACCTTCGCGACCCATGCGGTGCCGGTATAAAACATCAGGGACTGACACCCGAAAAACAGCGCAAGCCACCATGCCTCGGCATTTTTCCAAAGCGAAACCTGTGTGACAGAAACGGGTGCCGGTCCCTTGTGGCGATAGCGCAACATTGGCAGCCACAACAGGAAGGCAAAGGCGGCAAACACCGCCCAGATCCCCAATGAATACCGCCAATCACCATCCGCCGCGTTTCGTATCGGAATGGCAGCGAATGCCGCAACCGTCGCACCGGTCGACATGGTAAAGGTGTAAAGCGCTGTAATCAAAGCAACACGGGTCGGGAAACTGCGCCGCACCAGCGACGGCGTCAGCACATTTAAAACGGCAATCGCCGACCCAAGAATGATCGTGCCAACAATCATGATGCCATAGCTGCCCGTTGCGCGAAGCCCCTGCCCCACCGCAATAAACAGCAGCATGGTCAGAAGCGTTGCCTCCAACCCGAACCGCTGCCCAAGACGCGGCGCAAAAATCGATAGCACACCAAAACTAAGAACCGGGATGGTCGTCAACAGGCCAAGCTGCACGCCCGAAAGCTGCAAATCAACGCCGACAATCTCGGCAAGCGGCCCCATGGCAACGATGCTGCCGCGCATGTTCGCTGCCAAAAGCAAAAGCGCCAGCAAAAAGCCGATATGCGGACCAAGGTGACGAAATCCGCGTGACGCAGGATCGGCTGATCGCGTGTCTTCATTCTGCTGCGCCGGGGGCACAGCAGACAAGGTTTCAGACGGTGCAACACCGTCCTGATTTTGGGTCATCGGAATACTCCGGCAAGGGTGGTGGCGGGGAAAGCCTGAGTATCACGGGCCTGAAAGCCCGAAATTGCGTGAACGAACTGCAAAACAACGAAGCAGTACGAGAACCTGTCTGATTTTGTCCGCGACATGGGGACATAATATATGTGTCACCCGTGGCACTTTTGGCAGATTTTCGAACGTTTCCAGAATTTTGCTTTGTTTGGCCGCATGCTAGCCGCAGAAACCGGGTCGCTCAACGCAAATCCGACAATTGGGAATTACCGGCAAGGCAAAGCAAGCCCTCCCCGCCGGTCACCCTTGTAAAAACGAAGCCGCCCTTACACAAATAATTCCCCGGATGCCGCAAGCACCGCACCACCAGACAATTTGATGAAATCACCATCCAGCTCGATGCGAATCACGCTGGGCCGGTCCATTTCAACGCCCTGTATGATTCTGACCGATGCGTTCGCATCCGCGTAACAGTACTTTGCCAGTTGCCAGGCCAGCGGCCCCGCGGCACTGCCCGTTGCCGGGTCCTCGACAATACCGGCAGTCGGATTGAAGAAACGCGCATGCGCGGTCATGCTTCTGTCTTCCGGATCAAGCGAGAACAGATAAATCCCCTCCGCCCCAACCGTTGCCAGAATATCGCGCAGACGGCGCACATCGGGCTCCACATTGGCAATGACAGATCGGCTACGCATCGGGACCAGAAGATGTGCCGTCCCGGTGTAAACGGTTTGCACCGGCACATTGCCAATACCAATGTCGTCACGCGAAACACCAAGCCCCAAGGCAAGCGCATCCAGATCAGATAGAACCGCGCGCGCTTCCGCCGACGCCTGATCCATGGTCACAGTAATCCCGTCTTTTCCTTTCAGGACTTCAACAGGCAGATCACGACCACCGATTTCCTGGGTAAATTCCCTCTGACCGGCGGGTAACAAACCAAGATGACCAAGCAGCCACCATGCCCCCAAAGCATTATGACCGGTTCCACCAACCTCGACCCCAGCCCCGGTAAACGAGCGAAGTTTCCAATCCGCACCGCCGGCAGTTTTCGGACGCATCAGGAAGGTCGTTTCAGACAAATTGAACTCGCGCGATATCGCCTGCATCACCGTGGTCGATAAATCATCCGCATCCATCACCACCGCAAGCGGATTGCCGCCAAGCACCGATGACGCAAAAACATCAACGATATGATACGGGTGGGTTTTCATCGTTTTCGCGATGTTCATTGTGTTCTCCTGTATTTTGAAAATGACGGTAGCCCGTAAAAACACCGCACGGACGCAATGGCAGATCGTCAAGCATCCGGGGCGTGAAACCAGCCAAGGGATCGGGCTCAGCCGGTGGCGCAAAGAACATCTGAAAAAGACCGCACAGGAAATCCTTCATTTCACCTTCCACCTTTAGATGAACTAAATCTTCTGCTCTGCCGATCCGGGATCATCGGGCATTGCGTGATTGACATTCCAACAGATCGCGTGAATGGTTCAATTCATCTATTTTGAAATGATTTTAGATTTTCTAAAATGAAACGAGCACCGCTTCCCCCGTTAAACAGTCTGCGCACCGCCGAGGCGATTGGCCGAAACGGAACACTTCTGCGCACGGCCGACGAACTCAACGTCACGCCAGGTGCAGTTAGCCAGCAGCTTAAAACGCTTGAACAATTTCTGGGGCTGGAGCTTTTTGCCCGAACCGACAAGGGCATGATCCCGACTGAAGCGGGTCAACGATTACTGCCGGGATTAAGCGATGCATTTACCCGCATCCGCGACAGCATTGCCGCAGCAACGCGGCAGGACGAAAACGTCCTGACCGTGACAACCGGGGTGATTTTTGCCGGAAAATGGCTGGTGCCGCGTCTTGGCCGGTTCCGTGACCGCCACCCGGAAATTGATATCCGGATTTCAACCGACAATCGGCTGACATCGTTTGATCGTGACGATGTTGACATCGGGGTACGGTTCGGTCGCGGTGGCTGGGAAGGATTGCGGGCGCACAAGCTTCTTGAACAGCAAATGCTGCCGGTTTGCGCCCCGTCACTCAAGGACCGCTTTCGCGAGCCGGCCGACATCGCGCGCGGGCCCCGCATTGTCGACCGCCTCAGTTTTTTCGCCTGGCAGGACTGGCTGGATGCCGCCGGAACGGATGAACCGCTTTCAGGGCAGGAAATCACATTTTCCGACGGATATCTCGCACTTGAGGCCGCAATGGCGGGCCACGGTGCGATGCTTGGCTGGCCCGTCATCATTCAGGACGCATTGCGCAATGGCGATCTGATTGAACCGTTCAAAATCTGCGCCCCGACACCCTATGCCTATTGGCTCGTGTCATCGGAATCCCGCTGGAACCGCCCGACGGTGCGGGCGTTCCGGAACTGGATCATCGAAGAAGTGAAAAGCTTTGCGTTGCAGACAGGCTAACCAGGCGATCAAAAACTCGTTTGATCAAACCGGCAATATGCCAATGATGACCCGCATCGCAATCACGACAAACAATATTGCGATGATGCGTTCGATCCACATCGAATGTGCGCGCAGCCACGGCAAAACCGCGCCATGCGATAAGCCGACCGCAACAAGGCAGTACCAGGCGGCATCAATCCCCGCCGCGGTGAAAGCCAGCAGGAATTTACCGCCCCATTCAAATTCCGGGGACACGAACTGACTGAACAGGGCAAGGAAGAACAGCGCAATCTTCGGGTTCAGAAACGCGATCATGAAACCATCGCGTGCCGCCTGCGTCATTGTATCTGCAACCTGCCCACCCTGATCAGACTCGAACCGTGCGCCTGACCCTGCCGCACGCCAGGCCTTGATCGCCAGATAGATCAGATAAAGCGCGCCAAGGACGCTGACGATATTGCGAAATGCCGGAACCGTTTGGAAAAGTATGCCAAGGCCGGTCATGGTAATGACGGCATAAAAACCGACGCCCAAACCATGCGCCACCGCACAGGCAAATCCTGCCTGACGGGATTGCCCGACGGAATATCGCAAAACAACCGCAAGGCTGGGGCCGGGCGTCATCGCGCCAAGGATGCAGATTGTCGCAACGGACAACCAGGCCGCAAATGTCATGATGTTTCCCTTGGTATCTTGGCGGTTTTGTTATCGCGCTCGTGATCGCACCATCAAGCTAGCGGGATGTCTGAACCGTTTCAACGCAAATGATGTTTCAAAATCGCATCAATCACAGGCGAAAACGCGTTCTGAATCAAGGCATTCCCCGATGCCTTTTTGTTACCTTATCTGCCGCACTCTCTCCTTAAAGCCGCCCGATGCCTTCCTTATTGCCCGATCAGACTGTCTGATCGGCGGCGTATCCATTTCCCGGAATGCCACCACGATAAAACAAAATGGGAAGGACACGAGAGATGCGAAACGTAGCTATTACATTGGCCGTTGCCAGCACACTGGGATTATCGGCCTGTAGCGGTTTGGGTGACAGGGACCAGAAAATGCTGAGCGGCGCCGCCATTGGTGCCGGTGTTGGCGTTGTTGGCACAGCCGTCACGGGCGGATGTATTTCCTGCGGGGCTTTAATTGGCGGGGTCGTGGGCACCGGTGCGGGTTATATCCTTCATGAGAATGAGGAACGCCGGAAGTGACAGGCTTGAAATGGTCCCGACGCATTATGGCCGCTGCGGTCTCTGTTGGCATCGTCGCACCGGTTGCCATTCCGGCGACGGCCTTTGCCGACCCGCCACCCTGGGCACCGGCGCACGGTCACCGTGCAAAGCATCATGATAAACACCATCGCAGGGATTATGACCGCGGATATCGATCCGACATGTTCGTATCAGACGGGAATTTCCTGCGATGCAACCGCGATGTGATTGGCGCATTGATTGGTGGCGGTGCGGGAACCGCAATCGGATCGACAATTGGCAAAGGCAGCGGTCGTGACGTTGCCATGATTGGCGGTGCGATCCTTGGCCTTCTGGCTGGGTACTCCGTCGGGCAAAGCCTTGATCAGGCCGATGTCGCCTGCACGGGATATGCCCTTCAACAAATTCCGGACGGACAGACGGCCCGCTGGATCAACCCGGAGTCGCAACGCCAGTTTGATATGACACCAACCCGGACATGGCAAAATACGGCGGGACGTTACTGTCACGAATATACGGCAACAACTGTCATTGGCGGAAATCAGCAGCAAAGCTATGGCACAGCCTGCATGCAACCGGATGGAAGCTGGCAGATCGTATCCTGATATCGCCTGCCGGAAATACTACCTATACGCGTAGTTGTATATTGAAGGACCCGGAAGTTTCGGGTCCTTTTTGCTGTCTGGAACCGCAATTTTGCGGTCGATTATTTATCCAGATCAGTGACTTAATAGGAGCCCAACTATCCATATCGTAATTTGTTTTACGTTAACGTCACTTTGCGTTACAGTGCTGACATAAACAGAAAAACAACATCAGCTTCACAGGGAGGCGTTCGTGGAGGATATCCTCGAATCCGTAAAACAGAAACTTCCGCAATTGCGCGGCCTCAATGCCGTGGTTGCCTTTGATTGCGGCGAAGACGGACATATAGTCATTGATGCGACCGGCCCCGAGCCGGAAATCAGTGATGACGATATGAGCGACGCGGACTGCATCCTGAAAATCAAGAAAGCCAATCTGGAAAAGATGATTGCCGGCAAACTTGATCCGATGCTCGCCTTTACAATGGGCAAGCTCAAGATCAAGGGCTCCATGGGAGTCGCGGCAAAACTTTCATCCATGCTGGATTGATTTCTAACGTCAGGGGAACAGGGATGCGGCACAGCTTTATCAAAAGCACCGTTCTTTGCACTTTGGCCGCCGGCCTGATCGGAAGCCTTGGTGCAATCTCATCGGCGCATGCCGACGAAACACTGAATTATCAGGTCTTGAAGGATGGGGAACCCATCGGCTTTGAAACGGTCGAAATCACCGACACGCCCGATGGTTATACCGCCACCATCACCACGCGCACCGATGTGAAAGTCCTTTTCCTTCAATTCCAATATGGCCATTCACGCCTTGAAAAATGGCGGAACGATCAACTTGTGTCCGTTGATACCGATACAAATGATGACGGCTCCCCATATACCTACAAGGCTGAATATGAAGGTGACTGTTTCGAGGTCGCCGGCAAGGGTGTTGCGAAACGCGATGCCTGTGACGGCGCATGGCCCCTTACGCTCTGGCGCGAGGATATCACCACGAAAACAAGCCTTTACAGCGTAATCAATGCCGAACCTTACGCTGTGACAACCCGGAAAACCGGGACAGAAACACTTGCCATCAATAACCGGGAAATACCCGCCACACACTATGTCATGACCGGGGATGTCCAACGCGATCTCTGGTATGGCGATGACGGCAGGCTTCTGAAAACAAGCTTCGAAAGAAAGGGTTACGACATCGACTTTATCCGGGTCGATGCCAAAGACCTTCAAAAATAAAAGCGGGCGCAAAAAGCGCATTCTTCAAAACCGTTATGATCCAGGGAGAAACCCATGACGTCCAAATTCAAGAAAAGCTGCCTGTGGGGGGCAGCTTCCGGAACAGCACTCATCTGCGCACTTGCGGCAAGCGGCAGCGCCCATGCTTCAGGCTTTCAGCTTCGCGAAGTCAGTGGCAGTCTACAGGGTTCGTCCTTTGCTGGCATGTCCACACAAACGGATGATGCATCGCAAATATTCTTCAACCCAGGCTCTGTTGGCCAACTCCGAGAATCGACCTATTCGGTGGGCACAAGCCTTGTAATGCCAAATGTGAAACTCAAAAGCGGCAGCTTTACCTCAAGCACACTTACTAACGCGGCAGGCAGCGTATCAAACGCTACCTACGGAGATATGGGTCAGGATGCCCTTGTTCCAAATGCGCATGCCGTCTGGACATTGACAGACCAGCTTAATCTGGGCATCTCGCTCACAACACCTTGGGGGTTAGTAACCGACTATGAAAGCGACTTTGCCGGTCGTTTCTTCGGCACCACATCCGCCATCAAAACAGCGAACGTCAAACCCGTTCTGGCCTACCGTTTTGACAATGGACTTTCCGTTGGTGGCGGGGCGCAGATCCAATATATGGATGCACGTCTGGCCAAAGCCGTGGGCTTTGGTGCCGGCGAGGGTAATGGCGATGTTACCGGTGACGACCTTGCCGCAGGCTGGACTGCCGGTATGAACTGGGAACTGCCGACCGGCACCCGTATCGGGGCATCCTATGTTTCGGAAATCACCCACAACCTGAAAGGCGACATCACGTTTGATAGCGCTGCCCAAGCTGGTGGGTACCGTAATCAAACGGCAGAAGCCAAAGTTACCACCCCCGAATACATTACCTTTGGCATTGCACAGGATATTGGGGAAAAATGGACGATCATGGCTGATGGTCAGTGGACCAATTGGGAATCGATTGGAACACTGAACTTCAGATATGGTGGCGACACCAACGTCAACTTCGCTGGAAACCAGAACAGCACTGCTGACGTCTATAACTGGAGCAGTTCCTGGTTCTATTCGCTCGGCGCTAAATATCGCTACGATGAAAACTGGACCTTCCGCGGTGGTGTGGCCTACGATCAGACACCCATATCTGACGAATACCGTTCTGTTCGTATTCCGGATTCAAACCGTTACTGGTTATCTCTTGGCGCATCGTACAAAGTCGCAGACTGGGCCGACGTAAGTCTCGGTTACACTCATATCTTTGCCCACAACTCAACCGTCAATCACACAGAAACCAATGTCGGCACCTTCAGAGGTGAATACGAATCAGAGGTCGACATCATCGCTCTACAGGCGAAATTCCAGTTCTGATCGGTTATACTGTTCGATGCGGGATGGCGGCTTGCCATTCCGCATCGGGCGGTTTTTTTTGCCCGCAAAGTGACGTTAACGTAATGGAGTTAACGCGTATGAACCAAATAAACGTCCAAGACGCGCCTGTCCTGCAAAATGGTGTCGATGTCAGCTCGCCGGTGCGCATGCGCCCGGTTCACGAGATTTTTGATGATGCGGCAAAGCGTTTTGCCACGCGCCCATGTCTTGATTTCCTGGGTCGAATTTACGACTACGAAGACATTTCCAGACAAATTGATCGCGTCGCCGAAGGCTTTCATCAGCTGGGCGTGCGTAAAGGCGACAAGGTCGGGCTGTGCCTGCCCAACACGCCTTACTACGTGATCTGCTATTATGCCGTGCTGAAATGCGGCGGTGTCGTTGTCAATTTTAACCCGCTTTATGCCAAGCGCGAAATCGCCTATCAGATCGAGGATTCCGGTTGCCGCCTGATGGTAACGCTTAATCTGAAGCAGATTTATTCCAAGGTTGCCGATTGCCTTGATGTAACCTGCCTGAAGCGGATCGTCGTCTGCGAGATGAGCGATATCCTTCCCCCGGTCAAAAGCGTTCTTTTCAGCCTGTTCAAACGCAGCGAGCTTGCCGAAATCCCCAGGGATCTGCGTCATATCCCCTTCTCGCGACTGACTGACTGCAAACCCATAAACTTCGTTGCCGACGTAACGGTCAACGATCTGGCCGTGCTGCAATATACCGGTGGTACAACCGGTCGCCCCAAGGGGGCAATGCTGACCCACGGGAATCTCAGCGCCAATGTCGATCAGCTGACACGCTGGATGCCCGATGCAAATCCGGGGCACGAAGTCACGCTGTGTGTGCTGCCATTCTTCCATGTCTTTGCCATGACCGTGGCACTGAACACATCGATCAATCTCGGGGCGGAACTTGTTCTGCAGCCGCGCTTTGAACTTGATGCGTTGTTAAAGGCACTCGACAAGAAAAACGTCACGATCTTCCCCGGTGTGCCGACGATCTACACGGCGATTAATAACTCGCCGGAAACGCTCAAACATGATCTGTCTTCGGTCCGTTGCTGCATTTCGGGCGGCGCGCCGCTTCCTGTTGAAGTCAAACACCGTTTTGAAGAAATCACCGGCGCCAAACTGGTCGAAGGCTATGGCCTGACAGAAGCCAGCCCGGTCTGCACATGCAATCCGGTCAAGGGCGTGAATAAGGAAGGATCAATCGGCATTCCGATGCCCGGCGCCGAAATCCAGATCAGGTCGCTTGACCGACCGGATCAAATCATGCCGACCGGCGAGAAAGGCGAGGTTTGCGTTCGCGGTCCGCAGGTGATGCCCGCATACTGGCAGAACGAGACGGCAACCAGAGAAACCTTTGTCGATGGCTGGCTCAAGACCGGCGATGTGGGCTATGCCGATCAGGACGGATATATCTTTCTGGTTGATCGGCTTAAAGACGTCATCCTGTGCAGCGGTTACAATGTCTATCCGCGCGCCATCGAAGAAGCGCTTTATCTGCACGAACAGATCGCCGAGGTCACCGTAATCGGCGTTCCGGATCAATATCGCGGTCAGGCGCCCAAGGCCTTTGTACGTCTGAAGGACAATGTCACCGATGTAACCGCCGAAGATCTTCGAACCTTCCTTGACGACAAGATTTCGAGAATCGAGATGCCGCGCGAAATCGAGATCAGGGAAGAACTTCCAAAAACCATGGTCGGCAAATTGTCGAAGAAGGAACTGGTCGAGGAAGAGCGCCTGAAGCGCGAGGGAAAAGCACAATAATTCAATACGTTAATGTCACGTCACACAGAATGGAAAAAATCCAAGTGACGTTAACGTAAACTAATTGACGTAAAGATAAAAATATATACCATAAGGGCGATCAAATGACGAAAATTGACGACCGGTTTTATACCGTTCCCGAACTGGCGGAGAATCTGGGGGTCACACCACGCACCATCCGGTTTTACGAACAAAAGGGTCTCGTAGCACCACAGCGCGCTGGCACCACCCGGATTTATACCCGTCAGGACAGGGCAAGAATGCTGATCATCCTGCGGGGCAAGAGGCTGGGTTTCACGCTGAAGGAGATTGCAGATTATCTGGATCTTTATGGCGCAGACCCCACCCAGGCCGAGCAGATCAAAATGCTGCTGACCCGGGTTCGGGAACGGATAGAAGCCCTGGAAGATCAACGCCAGGCACTGGACATCACTTTGGATGAATTGCGTGACATCGAACAACAATCGATTGATGCGCTTAAAGAAAAAGGACTCGATCCGGTAGCGTAACAATTGCTTTCCGGAATCGCTGACAGCTCAGGAAGGAATACTTCGCCATGACCAATGCCGTTATTGCCGGATATGTCCGGTCGCCTTTCACCCCGGCACGCAAAGGTGCCCTTGCCAAGGTCCGTCCTGACGATCTTGCGGCACAGGTCGTCAAAGGTCTGGTGGATAAAACCGGTATCGATCCCAACACGATCGAGGATCTGGTTCTGGGCTGCGCCTTCCCCGAAGGCGAACAGGGTCTTAACGTCGCCCGCCTGATCACGTTCCTTGCCGGTCTGCCGCGCTCGGTCGGCGGTGTTACGGTCAACCGTTTCTGCGGATCATCCATGCAGTCGATCCATCAGGCAGCAGGCGCAATCGCGATTGGTGCCGGTGATGCCTTTATCTGTGCCGGTATCGAAAGCATGTCACGCGTGCCGATGATGGGCTTCAACCCGATGCCGAACCCGGCCCTGTATAAGGAAATGCCCGAGGCATATATGGGCATGGGTGATACGGCGGAAAACGTCGCAACCAAATACAGCCTGTCGCGCGCCGATCAGGAAGCCTTTGCCGTTGAAAGCCATAAAAAGGCCGCCGCCGCACAGGCAGCAGGAAAATTTGTCGATGAAATCATCCCGATTGAAGGCCCCGATGGCACAATCGCCGAAGACGGCTGCATTCGCGGCGACACCACAGCCGAAGGTCTGGCCGATCTGAAACCGGCTTTCAAGGCGGATGGTGTTGTGACTGCGGGCACATCCTCGCCGCTGACCGACGGTGCATCTGCCGTTCTGGTCTGCTCCGAGGAATACGCAAAAAAACACGGCCTCACACCGCTGGCACGGATCAAATCTGTCGCTGTTGACGGTTGCCTGCCGGAAATCATGGGGATCGGCCCGGTTGGTGCCTCGAAAAAGGCACTGGCGCGCGCTGGTATCAAGGCATCCGACCTTAATGTCGTTGAACTGAACGAAGCATTCTCGTCGCAGGCAATGGCCAGCATTTCCGACCTTGGCCTGGATATCAAAACCGTCAATATCGATGGCGGCGCACTGGCCATCGGGCATCCGCTGGGGGCAACGGGTGCGCGTATCGTTGGCAAGGCCGCCGCCCTTCTTAAACGTGAAGGCGGCAAATACGCACTTGCCTCGCAATGTATTGGCGGGGGTCAGGGGATCGCGACCATTCTGGAGGCGATGTAATGACCAGCATCAAACAGGTCGCCGTTATCGGCGCCGGTGTTATGGGGGCTGGGATTGCCGCCCATATCGCCAACTCGGGCACGCCCGTGCTGTTGCTTGATATCGTTCCCGCAGGATCAAAAAACCGCAACGCGGTGGCCGAAGGTGCGGTTGCCAAAATGCTGAAAACCGATCCGGCCCCGTTCATGTCCAAACGTGTGGCAAAGCTGATCACGTGCGGCAATATCGAGGACGACCTTGATAAGCTTTCCAAATGTGACTGGATCGTCGAGGCCGTCATCGAACGCCTTGATATCAAACAGGATCTGTATCGCAAGATTGACGCGGTTCGCGCCAAGGGCTCGGTTGTCTCGTCAAACACCTCGACCATTCCGCTGGCCACACTGATCGATGGCATGGGCGACGGGTTTGCACAGGATTTCATCATCACGCATTTCTTCAACCCGCCGCGCTATATGCGTCTGCTGGAACTGGTCGGATCAAACGTCACCCGAAACGGCGTCATCGACATGGTCGAGCAATTTGCCGATCATAAACTGGGCAAGACCTGTGTCATCTGCCATGACAAGCCGGGCTTTATCGCCAACCGCCTTGGTGTCTACTGGATTCAGGCCGCCATGGTCGAAGCGATGGATCGGGGATTGACTGTCGAAGAAGCCGACAGCGTCATCGGTCGCCCGTTCGGTATTCCCAAAACCGGTGTCTTTGGCCTGATGGATCTGGTGGGTCTGGATCTGATGCCCCATGTGCAATCCAGCATGGCAGGTGCCCTTGATAAATCCGATCCGTTCCACTCGATTTACCGCGAAAGCGATCTGGTCGGCAAACTGATCGCGGATGGCTATACCGGTCGCAAGGGCAAGGGCGGTTTTTACCGTCTGAACCGTGAAGGTGGCGAAAAGGTCAAGGAATCGGTCAATCTTCAGACCGGTGAATTCGCCAGATCGGAAAAAGCCCGCCTTGAAAGCGTCCGTTCTGCCGGTAAAGACCCGCGCAAAATGATGGAAGCAAAGGACAAGGGGGGCCTTTATGGTCGTGCCGTGATGGCCAAAACCCTTGCCTATGCCGCCTTCATCGCCGAAGAAGCCGCCAATTCGATTGTCGATGTCGATGACGCGATGAAACTTGGCTATGCGTGGAAAACCGGTCCGTTCGAACTGATCGATGCCATCGGGGTCGATACCCTGATTGCCATGCTTGAAGCGGACGGTATCGAGGTCCCGGCATTACTCAAAAAGGCGGCCGGAAAATCGTTTTACAAGGTCGAAAACGGCACGCTGTTCTTCCTTGGTTTTGATGGCAAATATGCCGACGTCGTTCGTCCGGACGGTGTTCTTCTGCTTGAAGACATCAAACGCAAATCCGAACCGGTTGTCGGCAACCGCGCCGCATCGCTTTGGGATATCGGTGACGGCGTCGCCTGCCTTGAATTCCATACCAAAATGAATGCGCTTGATGCCGATGTTCTTGGCATGATCAAGACATCCATCCGGACTGTCAAAAAGCAGTTCAAGGCGATGGTGATCTATAACGAAGGCAGTAATTTCTCCGCCGGGGCCAACCTTGGTCTGGCGCTGTTTGCCGCCAATATCGCCGCGTGGCCGGAAATCGAAAACCTCGTTGAAACCGGTCAGGAAACCTACAAGGCCCTGAAATATTCGCCCTTCCCGGTTGTTGGCGCGCCCAGCGGCATGGCATTGGGTGGTGGCTGCGAGGTCCTTTTGCATTGTGATGCCGTACAGGCCCATGGGGAAACCTATATCGGTCTGGTCGAACCCGGCGTTGGCCTGATCCCGGCCTGGGGCGGGTGCAAGGAAATGATCCGTCGCTGGTCCGAAAACCCGAAATTCCCCAAGGGCCCGATGGCACCAAGTGCCAAGGCGTTTGAAATCATTTCGGTGGCAACCGTTGCCAAATCCGCAATGGAAGCCAAGGAAAACCTGTTCTTCCGCGAGGGTGATGGCATCACCATGAACCGCAACCGTCTGCTGGCCGATGCCAAGGCGCGCGCGCTTTCCATGGTCGATGGTTACGAAGCCCCCGAAGAATTCACCTATCGCCTGCCCGGCGAAAGCGCACGGGTCGCCTTCGAAATGGCGGTTGATGGTTTCTATCGTCTGGGCAAGGCCACCGATTACGACCGTGTCGTCGCAGGTGAACTTGCCAGGGTTCTGGCCGGTGGTGACACCGACGTCACCGAAGAACTTTCCGAAGACGACATTCTGGAACTGGAGCGCGAAGGCTTCATGCGTCTGGTCCGCAACGAAGGCACCATGGCCCGGGTCGAACATATGCTTCTGACCGGCAAGCCGTTGCGAAACTAGGACGAGGAGGACAGAAAAATGGCCCAATATAAAGCACCGCTGCGCGACATGCGCTTCGTCCTGACCGAACTGTTTGACTATAACGACATCAACCAGATGCCCGGATGCGAGGATTTCACACCGGACGTCGTCGATGCCGTTCTCGAAGAAGCCGCCAAGGTCTGCGAGGAACTCCTGTTCCCGATCAACCGCACAGGTGACGAGGAAGGCTGTCATTGGGATGATGGTGTTGTCACCACGCCCAAGGGCTTCAAGGAAGCCTATCAGACCTTTGCCGAAGGCGGATGGACCGGCATTGCCTGCGATCCCGCCTATGGCGGTCAGGGTGCGCCGAAAACGATCAATGCCCTGGTCGAGGAAATGATCTGTTCGACCAACCTGTCATTCGGGATGTATCCGGGCCTGTCTTTTGGGGCCTATGCCGCCCTTCACAGCCACGCCTCGGACGAACTGAAGGACAAATATCTTCCGAAAATGGTCGAAGGCACGTGGGCTGGCACCATGTGCCTGACCGAACCGCATTGCGGTACCGATCTTGGCATCATCAAGACCAAGGCCGAACCGCGTGAAGACGGGTCTTATGCCATTTCCGGCACCAAGATTTTCATCTCGGCCGGGGAACATGACCTGACGGAAAACATCATCCATCTGGTTCTGGCGAAACTGCCCGATGCGCCCAAGGGGACCAAGGGCATTTCCCTGTTCCTGGTCCCGAAATTCATGGTTGGCGATGACGGATCGCTTGGCGATCGCAACGCGGTCAAATGCGGGTCGATCGAACACAAGATGGGCATCAAGGCATCCGCCACCTGTGTCATGAACTTTGATGGCGCAATCGGCTATCTGGTCGGCGAACCCCATCAGGGCATGCCCGCCATGTTCACCATGATGAACCAGGAACGCCTTTCGGTCGGTATTCAGGGTCTTGGACTTGGCGAAGCCGCCTATCAGGGGGCGGCTGCCTATGCCCGTGACCGCCTGCAAGGAAGGGCATTGACCGGCCCCAAAAGCCCCGACAAACCTGCCGACTCCCTGCTGGTACATCCCGATGTACGCCGGATGCTTCTGACCGCACGCGCGACCAACGAAGGATGCCGGGCAATGGGCATATGGGTGGCGCGCGCGCTTGATACCGCCAAACACCATGCCGATCCGGTCAAACGCGAAGAAGCCGACGAATTCGTCCAGCTCATGACGCCAATCGTCAAGGCCCTGTTCACCGATTGGGGCTTTGATAACACCAATCTCGGCGTGCAGGTCTTTGGCGGCCACGGTTACATCCGGGAATGGGGTATGGAACAATATGTTCGTGATGCCCGCATCGCCCAGATTTACGAAGGCACCAACGGCATTCAGGCCCTTGATCTTGTCGGGCGTAAAATGCCGGCAAAGGCCGGTCGTTACCTTCGGCGCTTCTTCCACCCGGTACAGGAATATATCGAAGCCAATGTCTCGAAGGACGGGCTTGGCGATTTCATCCAGCCACTGGCAAAGGCCTTCATGCGTTTGCAGCAGGCAACCGGTGAACTGGCCCAACGCGGCATGAAAAACCCGAACGAAGCCGGGGCTGCAGCCACCGAATTCCTGCGTCTGTTTGGTCTGGTCGCGGTTGGCTACATGTGGGCCCGCATGGCGGAAATCGCGTTGGCGAAACAGGACGACGATCCGGACGGTTTCTATAAGGCCAAACTGATCACCGCCAAATTCTATATGGAACGCATCCTGCCGCAGTCCGGCGCGCTGTTCAGCGCGATGATGGCCGGGTCCGACACCATGATGGAACTGGACGAGGATCTGTTCTGATCATGCAAACGGGCCGCATCCCTCAACCGGCATATATCGGCACAAGGAGCCTGTCGTGAATCTGATTTTCCGACTGATCCGTGTGCTGGTCTTGTCCTGGTTGCGGCCCGGTCTGCATCCGCTTGATCCGTCTGTCTTGTCATTCCGGGCGTGGCCATTGGATCTGGATATCAATGTCCATATGACCAATTCGCGCTACTTCGCCCTGATGGATCTCGGACGCACCGAACTGATCCTGCGCAACGGCATTGCCAGACAGATGCTTAAACGCAAATGGCAGCCGGTCGTGTCCGGGTCCACCATGCGGTTCAAGCGCGCGATCAAACCGTTTCAGCGCTTCAAACTCGAAACCCAGGCCCTTTATTGGGACGAAAAGGGTTTCTATCTGGAACAGCGCTTTACCGCGAAGGGCAAAACTCTGGCACTTGGCGTTGTGAAAGCCGTGTTTGTCGGCCCCGATGGCATCGTCCCGCCCGAACAGATTTGCAGGCTGGTGGGTGCGGATGAAACGTCACCGGTCATGCCCGACTGGCTTTCAGGCTGGCCGGACATGGAAACCGCCATCGAAGCACGGCTTGCCGCCTGACAAGAATAACCGGGCACAAACCCGCGGGAGGAATTCTTATGACTTCAAATGATGCCGTCTTGCTGTCGATCACCGATCAGATCGCAACGATCACAATGAACCGGCCCGACCGGATGAATGCGCTTGATCAATCCATGATCGAAGGATTTGGCACCGCGCTTGACCGGATCGAGGCGGAAATTGCCAATATCGGCGCGGTCATTATCGAAGGATCAGGCGGCACTTTCATGGCGGGCGGCGATGTTAAGTTCTTTTATGAATTGTCGCAAAACCCGGCCGAAGAATCCCGCCCCCAGATCGAAACCATGATCAACCGGGTCCATGACATCATCATCCGCCTAACCGCCCTGCCCCGTCCGGTTATTGCAAAGCTCGAAGGGGCGGTTGCCGGGTTTGGCATCAGCCTGATGAATGCCTGCGACCTTGCGGTTGCTGCCGAGGAAACCGTTTTCACACTGGCCTATATCCATATCGGCACATCACCCGACGGCGGATCAACCCATTCGCTGCCCCGCCTTGTCGGCATGAAAAAGGCCAAGGAAATCGCCTTTCTGGGTGACCGGTTCACCGCGACCGACGCCCACGAATGCGGCCTGATCAACAAGGTCGTCCCCGCCGATCAACTGGCATCGGCGACAGCCAAATATGCGACACGCCTTGCCGACGGTCCGCGCGACGCCCTTGCCCGAACCAAGGCGTTGCTCAACACCGCGCTTGAACATGATCTGGCCGAACAATTGGAACTGGAAGCCACCGCCTTCGCCGATTGCGCCGGAAGCCACGACTTCCGCGAAGGTGTCAGCGCCTTTGTCGAAAAACGCAGCCCGCAATTTGGCAAATCATAAGAAAATTCAGGGAAGAAAATCATGGCAAGTTTAGCTGGCAAAACACTGTTCATCACCGGCGCATCGCGCGGGATCGGCAAGGCAATCGCGCTGCGTGCGGCACGCGACGGGGCAAATGTCGCGATCATCGCCAAAACTGATGAACCCCATCCCAAACTGCCCGGCACCATTCACAGTGCTGCCGCCGAGATCGAGGAAGCCGGTGGCAGGGCACTCGCCCTTAAAACCGACATTCGCGAAGAAGACCAGATCGCCGATGCCGTCGCCAGAACCGTTGATGCCTTTGGCGGGATCGACATCCTGATCAACAATGCCAGTGCGATCAATCTGACCCCGACCCTGCAAACACCGATGAAACGGTTTGACCTGATGTATCAGGTCAACACCCGGGCCAGTTTCGCCTGCGCGCAGGCCTGCCTGCCGCATCTGATGAAATCCGATAATCCGCATATCCTGACCATGTCGCCACCGCCCAACCTGTCGGCACAATGGTTTGCCAATCACACGGCCTATACGATTTCAAAATACGGTATGAGCCTGGTGACGCTGGGTCTTGCTGCCGAATTCGAAGACGAAGGTGTCGCTGTCAACTCGCTTTGGCCCGTAACCGTGATCGAAACCGCCGCCCTTAACATGATCCCCGGTCTTGAACAGGGTCGCGCACGTAGCCCCGAAATCCTTGCCGATGCCGCGCACGCCATCCTGACATCCCCCGCACGCGACGTTACGGGGGGCTTCTTCACCGATGAAAGCGTGCTCGAAGCCATCGGGATCACCGATTTCGAACCCTACAACCTGACACCGGGCAAGGCTCCTTACCCGGACTTCTTCCTTGAAATGGACCGGAACGGCAAAAACGATCCGGCCGTCGCCCGGCTTCTTGAAAAACTGTCCGCGGCACGCAAGGCCGCCTGAACCCTTTTTCGTCGGCGTTGGGGAGTGTGTGCCCTGACGTCATCGGGATCTGATTTCAATCGGGATCAGGTCCCACTCGCCCGCTGAACTCGACCCGCCCTTTTGGGCGGGTTCTTTTTTGGCCCGATGCACAAACAACAAAGCACCGCCTTTATGGCAGTGCTTCGTTGGTAATGCGCAAGTGACGTTGAGGGTAAGACAAGTCAGCGCAAATCTTTAAATTCTTAGGACGCGGCGCGACGATCCAGCGACTGGCGCGGCATCACACAGCTTTTAACCGCCGGAGTCGGGCACATCATCTGTACCGACAGGGCAAGGGCCAGGTCATTGTTGCTGTGCTCACGATCCAGAAAACGCTCGGACCATGCCTTGTCGCAGTTGGCCGACAGGAAAGCACAGCGCATCATGGCAAAGCCCGAAGAACCAAAACAGTTGTTCTGGCCGCTCAGATCGGCAAACCAGCTTGCGATGGCATCGTGGGCCGCCTGATCAAGGATGTCCTGCATGCTTTCTTTTTCCGTTGTCGCAACGGAGTCCTGCTGCAACGCGGTACGCAACTCGTTCACCAGACGCTGATGGGCGTGCGGATTATCAACGCTAAACGAGCGCAACCATGCACGCGCGGTCTCGTCGATCAGACGGGTCACTGCGGCAGATTCAAAAGCAGCGTAGGCGTAACCTTTGGATGCGATGGTCAGGTCAGTCATGTTTGCGGCCCCTTCGGGCTAAATGGCGACAATCGGCGATTAACTCTTTGGTAAGGATTATGATCACCGAAAAACCGCGGCATATTTTGATCAAATCGGGGCGTTTTTGTGGCGCGACCCATGCAAGAAAATCAATGCACTATGACGAATTAGCAGGCAGCTTTGCATTTTCGTCCTTTTTCCCCGCCATGATCTGGTCAAGCGGCTTGACCGGCCACGACAGGATCTTAAGCTTCTCGTCCCGTGTCAGGCTTTCGACCCCCAACCGGGCCAGCTTTTCATAGATGATCCCGATCTCGATCTGGGTCCGACGGTCGGGTTTGCGCGCGGGCAAAAGGGCCGAATGCAATGCGTTGGCAAACGGATCCTCGATCAGGCGCAGCAACCCGTCTTTGACATCCTCATCAGGTGCTTCCGCCGTCAGGCGCGCCAATGTCGCAAGTTCTTCGGGTGATTCGGTTTCTTCCGGTGTCACAAAAAGCTTCATCCGGCGCGCGGCACGCCCGATGGCAAGGCTGCTTGACCAATGCGTCAGCCACGGCGCCAGAACAAGCCCCGCCAGAATTGGCGACAGCCACCAGAAGAACGCCGTATCCACAAACAGCGCCACCGCCCCCCAGATAAGGCCGATCACGATGATCGTCCGATGGGTTTTAAGTGCGGCCTTAAACGGCACACCGGTATCATCACGTTCCTGCGCGTCCCAACCCACCTGATTGCCGGTCAGAACCGAAAACACGAACTGCGCATGCAGCATCATCATGATCGGTGCCTGCAATGCGGAATAAAGCGTTTCAAGGATACCGCTCGCCAGCACCATGACCCCACCGTATTTCTTCCGGTCACGGCCAAGGCAAACCATCAGGATCGAGATGATTTTGGGCACCACCAGCATACCGATGGTAAAGACCAGCAGCACCAGCATCTCGAACGACCGATCAACCGGCCATTGCGGGAACATCGTGAACTGGCTGGGGAAGAAGCTATAGGTCAGTTGCGTGTTCTGCAGCGTCGCAATCGTCGAAGACAGCAACAGCAAAAGCCACAGCGGCGAGGAGCCAAAGCTCATGACACCCATAAAGAAATGCAAACGGCTAAGCGGCCTGAATCCCGGCGCAAACAGAAGCCGCGCATGCTGCATATTGCCCTGGCACCAGCGGCGATCACGGATTGCATAATCAATCAGGTTCGGCGGCAATTCTTCCCAGCTACCTTCAAGCTGCGGGATCAGCCAGCAACGCCAGCCTGCCTTGCGCATAAAGGCGGCTTCGACGAAATCGTGGCTCAGGATATGCCCGCCCATCGGCGGCTTGCCCGACAGAACCGGCAACCCACAGCAATCGATGAAAGCCTGCACACGAATGATCGCGTTGTGCCCCCAATAGTTCGAACTGCCCATGCACCAGAATGACAGACCGGCCGACATGGTCGGGCCATGAACGCGCGAAATGAACTGAAGGATACGGGCAAACAGGGTCTGACGGCCGGTCGGCTGCGGCGGGCTCTGGATGATCCCGGCATCGGGGTTGTTTTCCATCAGATAGGCCATATTCACCATGGCCTCGCCAGACATCACACTATCGGCGTCAAAAACGATCATGTGATCGTAATGCGTCGCATAGGTTTCGCAGAATTCCTTAAGGTTCCCCGATTTGCGTTCGGTATTTTCCGCACGACGGCGGAAGAATATCTTGCCGCGCGCTTTCAGATCCGCGCAGGCCTTGGCCCATGCAACTTCCTCGGCGATCCAGATATCCGGGTCGCGGGTATCGGACAGAACAAAGAAATCAAACGCATCAATTTCGCCCGTCGCGGCAAGGCTTTCATAACTCGCACGCAACCCGGCAAACACCCGGTCCGGGTCTTCGTTATAAACCGGGATGACAATCACGTTCTTGGATTTCAACGACCCTTTGCGCGCAATCGGCTTCAACCGTTTCAGCGTAATGGCATCCAACCCGAACCCGCGCAGGAATATCCCGACAATCCCCGTAAAGAAGGACAGCGAAATCCATGCAAAATTGATCATGAAGAACGCAATCACCACCATTTCCATGACGGTAAGCTGATCCGCACCCAATACGTCCGCCATCAGCCACGCGGCATAAGCCGTCGAGAAAATAGATGCCCCGAACAGGAAAATACGCCGTGATCCAACACCCGGCCCCCTCAGCTTAACTGTCGGGTCAAGGTCATCCTCGTGGGCGCCATGATTGGCTGCGCTATCAGGCATGGGATCGGAAATCCGGTTCATAAGGTTTTACTTTTCCCTGAATTCAACTTGCGACTGTCGGGCAAAACGCACCACGCGGGCAATTGTGCCCGCGTGGTGGGGCCAAAGGCGTTAAAACACCCACGGCATCGTCCAGGTTTCACTCAGTACCCTGTCGTCATATTGCAGGAAGGCACGTAAATTTGAACTTTGGGCTTCGCCCGTACCAATCAGATCAAACATCACGCGAACCCCGCCATTTTCCGGATCTTTCATGATACGGACATTGCGTATTTCGGCATTGGACGCGCTGATATTCGCCTTAAGATTCTCAAGATCAGTCAGGTAATATTCAAGCTCTTCACCCGCAAAATTCAATATGAAACGGGTTGCCGCCTGCTCATCATTGCCGCCTGCCGGAATATGCATGATGTGGGTATCGGTCGCCTGCGAAAGTTTGTGCAGGTCACTTCCATCCTGTGTCGCGGCAATCTGATATTCGAATGTCAGCTCGGTTCCCGCTTCGGGCTTGTTCTGCGGCACCCAGAAAGCGACGATATTATCGTTGCTCTCGCTCGGGCTTGGAATTTCGACCAGTTCGACATGGCCTTTGCCCCAATCGCCTTTTGGCGTCACCCAATAACCGGGCTGCTGATCAAAACGGGTATCAAGGTCCTGATAATGGTCAAAGTTCCGGTCACGCTGCAAAAGCCCGAAACCACGCGGATTTTCATCAAGGAACGAACTGATCTGCAAGTTGGCCGGGTTATCAAGCGGCCGCCAAAGCCACTCGCCCTTGCCATTATTGATCAGAAGCCCGTCGCTGGAATGAACTTCTCCGCGATAATCTTCGAACCGGCGCCGTTTCTGTTCCCCATAAAGGAACATGCTGTTCAAGGGGGCAAGACCGATCTTTTCAACGCGATCGCGGAAAAACAGGGTGCTGCTGACATCGACTTTGCTGTTGTCGCCCGGGCGAATGTCGAACCGATAGGCACCGGTTACGCGCACACTATCAAGAAGCGCAAATACCGTGATCGTACGCTCGCCTTCTTTGGGCGCAACGATCCAGAATTCACGAAATACAGGGATTTCTTCGCCGGACGGACCGGCAAGATCAATGGTCAGGCCGCGCGCCATCTGCCCGGCAACCTGATCGCGTCCCTGAATGCGGAAATAGGAAGCGCCAAGGAAGGTCGCCAGTTCATCGCTGCCTGCAACATTACCCAGCGGATAACGCAGACGGAAACCGGCATATCCCTGTGTGGAGAAATCATTACCCGAAAGGCCGGTCTCGCCAAAATCAAACAGCCCCGCCGAATACGGCACAGCCTGCACCTGACCTTCACGAATAAGGTTTATGGCAACCGGCACGTCATACATGTTGCCCGGATGATAAAGGTCGAGTGCAAAACCTGAATTTGCCTGACTGAAAAAGGCACGCTCGGATTTGAAGCGGATTTTCGCGTAATTCTCAGAGCTAAGATTTGCCAGTGCTTCGGGCAACTCACGATGCGGGTTCTCGAACGGTTGCTTTGCAAGATTGCGCGCCCGCTCGATCACCAGTGCCGGATCAAATGCCACCGGTACAGAAACAGCCGGCTTTTCCGGGCCATCCTGTACCCCGGCAGAACCATCATTGGCGGTCTCGGCCGTGGCACTGGCATCAACCGGCTCAACCTGCCCGGCTTGCTCCGGCGATGGGGATGCTGGTGCGGCGGTGCTATCCGCGCTGCCATCGGGCTGTTTTTCCGGGTTGGCTTGCGTCGATGCAGCCGGTTGTGTCCCGGACGGGGTTTCCTTGGCGGTAGTGTCCTGGGCACGTGCAAAATCGCCCGCCCCAAACGTTAAAAACCCTGCTAGCGCAACCGCAAGCAGAGCATGAACCGAGACACTGGTGACACGCTTTTGAAATCTGTACATATTTCCCGTCTGAGTTTTCCAACCGATCGGCGAATTTCCCGCCAAAGATGTTTTGCTTAAAGAACGGGGCAGCAATGTGACAGCATCTTGATAAGAATCCGATGCTGCCAACATTTCAAATTCCGCATCCTGCGTCTTTACGCCTGTCCGGGCGAGACTCAAAGCGGCATTTTTGCATGGGCTATCCCCCTGAAATGCGGTGATTTCTATCTTGACGGGAACAAAAATATAGAATGACCAAGCCCGTCAGATTTTCAAAAGAAAAGGCCGGTCAAATGAATGACCGACCTTTTTCTCAGATGAATTAAGGGGAGCTCATCTGAATCAGGATAGGAAAATCAGTAACCGACAGCACATCCATCCTTGCGCGGATCAGAACCCGCGACATATCCGGCATCGGTTTTCGCAATAAGCTGCGCTCCGCCAAAACCGAAATTGGTGCTGTCGGGGGCCTCAACCTTGATCGCGTGCCCCTTGGCTTTCAGGGCATCAATCACATCCGCCCCGACCGAGGACTCAACGGCAACCTCAAGCCCGGAAAGCGCCTGCCAGCGCGGTGCATCCGCCGCCGTTTGCGGGTCCTGCCCCCAAAGCTGCGTCCGCAGTGTCATCTGCAAATGGCCCTGTGACTGCATCGGGCCGCCCATGACACCAAAGCTCATGACCGGATTGCCGTCGTCCCCCATCAGGAAACCCGGTATGATCGTCTGGAACGGGCGTTTTCCGCCAGCCACCTGATTGGGATGACCGTCTTTCAGGGTGAAACCGAAACCACGGTTCTGCAGGCTGATCGATGTGCCCGGCACAACCACACCGGACCCGAAACCCATATAGTTCGACTGGATGAACGACACCATCATGCCGCTTTCATCCGCCGCCGTGACATAGACCGTGCCGCCATGCTTTGGCGCACCCGCCTTGAAATCCTGCGCCTTGCTGGCATCAATCAATGCCGCACGGGATTTCAGATAATCATCCGACAGCAGATGTTCGACCGTCACATCGCGCATGTGATCCAGATCGGCAACATATTCATGCATATCCGCAAAGGCCAGCTTCATCGCCTCGATCTCAAGATGCAGGGCCTCGACCGAGTCCGGAGCATAATCGGCAATGTTGGTATGACGCAAAATACCCAGCGCAATCAGGGCCGAAATCCCCTGCCCGTTTGGTGGGATTTCATGCAGCTTCACCTTGCCAAAGCTTTGCGAAATCGTTCCGACCCAGTCGGTTTTATGATTGCCAAGGTCTTCCTCGGTAAGCACCGCACCATTTTCCTTGGCAAAAGCCGCAATTTTGGCTGCCAACCGACCGCGATAGAAACTCTCGCCACCGGTCTCGGCGATATCGGTCAGGCTTTCGGCAATCGCACGGTTGATGAACAATTCACCCGCTTTCGGTGCCTTGCCACCGGGCAGGAATGCCTCGGCAAAGCCCGGCTGCTTACCCAAAAGATCGCCGCCCTTTTCCCAAAGGGTCGCGATGATCGGGGAAACGGCAAAACCACGGGTGGCATATTCGATGGCTGGTTCAAACAGCTTTTCAAACGGCAGTTTGCCGAACTTGTCAGAAATTTCGCGCCACGCGGAAACCGCACCGGGGACCGTCACGGCCTCCCAACCACGCTGGGGCATGGCATCCGCCCCGGCAAAACGTTCCGGCGACCATGCAGCAGGCGCACGACCCGATGCATTAAGGCCATGCAGTTCCTTGCCATCCCAGATGATAGCATAGGCATCCGAACCAAGCCCGTTGCCGGTCGGTTCAAGCACCGTCAATGCAATGGCCGATGCCAGCGCAGCATCGGCGGCATTCCCGCCCACAAGCAACATGCGCAAACCGGCCTGTGCGGCCAATGGCTGGGAAGTCGAGACAACATTGCGCGCAAGCACCGGTGACCGGCGTGAGGCATAAAGCGCGTCGTGACGAAGTTTCATTGGAGTCTCCTAATCGGCTTAATCGCCGTCCTGTTCATCGGTGGCGGGACGGTTCTTTTTACGCATTTTAAGGATGGACCGGACGCTGAAGATAACCGACAGCAACGCCGCCGCCAGAAGGATGGCTGAAATCGGACGGGTAAAGAAGGTCGTCCAGTCCGGATCGCTCATCAATGCGCGACGCAGATTGGTTTCGGCAATCGGCCCCAGGATCACACCCAGCACCAGCGGTGCGAGCGGATAATCAAGGCTTTTCAGGCCATAACCAACCAGCCCGATAATTCCCAGAAGATACAGGTCCGTCACACGGTTATTAAGCGCGAACGCCCCAATAACGCAGCAAATGATGACCGTCGGCACGATGAACTGCTTGGGGATGTCCGTCACCCGCAGGAACAGGCGCATGGATGCGACACACACCACCAGCATCATCAGGCTGGAAACGATCATGGCAATGAACATGCCATAGGCCAGATCGGCATGATCCATGATCAGGCGCGGACCAACCGAAATACCGTGCACCATCAATGACGCCATCAGAATGGCATCAACCGCAGAACCGGGGATACCAAGCGCAATCATCGGGATCAGACCGCCACCCGCCGTGGCAGAGTTACCTGCTTCGGATGCGACCACACCATCGGCACAGCCTTCGCCGAATTTTTCCGGGTTTTTGGAACTGCGTTTGGCCTGATCATAGGCCAGCAGATTGGCGATGGATCCACCTGCACCGGGCAGCGCGCCAATCAAAACCCCGATCATCGACGACCGGAACAGATTGACCGGTGCCATCAGGACTTCGCGCATGACTTTCCATGTCTTGAAGTCGATCACATCGGGGATCAGCGCCTGATTGGTTTTCTTGCCATGAATTTCGACCTCGCTCAGAAGCTGGCTGATCGCGAAAATACCAATCAGCACCACAAGGAACGGCAAGCCCGGCATCAGAAGATCGGTATCAAAGGTCAAGCGCGATTTACCCATCATCGGGTCCGGCCCGATGGTCGCAATGCCAAGGCCAATGACGCCCGCGATCAAACCACGGATTAACGAATTCCCGACAAGGCTTGCGACAATCGTCAGCGCAAAGACGATCAGCGCGAAATATTCCCACGGGCCAAGCTTGACCGCAATCAGTGCCAGCGGCGGGGCGGCAACGATCAGAACGATGGTCGAAATCACCGTCCCGAAGAACGACGCCCATACACCCAGTGAAAGGGCCCGGCCCGGTTCCCCCTTGCGCGCCATCGGAAAGGCATCAAAGGTGGTCGCGACCGAACTTGGCGTTCCGGGAATCCCCAGAAGGGCGGCACTGATCAGGCCGCCGGTGTACCCACCGACATAAACCGACAGCATCACCGACACCCCCTGCAACGGTTCCATGGCAAAGGTCAGCGGCAGCGTCAGGATAATTGCCATTGTTACGGTAAAACCGGGGATCGCCGCGGCAATAATCCCGGCAACCGACCCGATCAGCATGTATGTCAGGGTATCAAAGGCAAATACCTGATGGGCCCCGGCAAGAAACGCATCCAGCATAATTTAAACTTTCCCGCCTAACCCGCGAACAGAACACCGCGCGGTAAGAACACATTGAAAACTTCTGCAAACAGCAGGTTCAACCCGACCGAAAAAATCAGGGCGGCGATGATGGACTGAATGACGGTTCGTCGCGAAACACCCGCAATCATCAACTGCACAATCAGCAGAAAGACAAAACTCGCAAGCGAGAACCCGGTCCAGGGCAGAACGCCAAGATAAACCGCGAACAGGACAAACAGACCAATGGCGACCCGACGCACATAAAGCCACTGGGTAAAGGCAGCCCCAACACCCGCAAGGCCCCCCGCCCGCACGATTTCAATGATCGAACGAACAGCCGCAATCAGGCAAAGCACCGCCAGCAGGGCAAAAACAAGCTTGGGAAACGTGCCCGCCCCCAGCGGTTCCCAGCGGGACGTCGGCAAACCGGCCGCCATCGAGGACAGAACAACAGAAACGCCACCAAAAACGATATAGGAGATCAGCCGCGCCAATTCGGTGCGGGCGCGCGAAGCAGCGGATACACCTGTATCCGCTGCTGCTGCCTCCGTCACCTTGACGGTCATCCTTCGAGCTTGCCTACAAGCTTCGCGATGGTCGCGTTAAGCTTATCAAGATAGGCGCTGTATTTTTCCTGACCATAAAACACCGGATCGGCACCGGCATTTTTCATCAGCTTAATCACGTCTTCGCGCTGCATGACCTTTTCGATATGGGCTTCAAGCGCATCAACGGTTTCCTGCGGCGTGCCTTTCGGCAGAACCACACCACGCGTGATCACCAGCTCGGCATCCATGCCAAGTTCCTTAAGCGTCGGGACATCCGGCGCGTCATCGGTGCGTTCCTCGGTGCCAACGGCTGCATAAATCAGATCACCATTGTCGACGAACTGCTTGGCAGACGAGATATCGCCAATCGCGATATCGATGTTGCCACCCATCAGGGCACGGATACGCTCACCCGTGTCGGTGTAACCGACATAGGAAAACTGAAGCCCCATGGCTTCTTCGATCATCGCGATATGAACATGCGGGATCCCGCCCAGCGTCACACCGGCGCGAACGGCACCCGGGTGGGCTTTGGCATAGGCAACCAGTTCTTCAAAGTTCGAAAAATTGTCGTTCTTCGAAAGCGTCAGATACTGCGGCGAGGACGCCACCAGCGCGACCGGAATGAAGCTGTCCCAATTCAGGTCGGTAATCCCGGTCTGGTTCGATACGAGAAGACCTTCGTGAATCTGCGAAATGGTATAACCATCTGCCGGGCGCTTGGCGAATTCGGCAAGGCCGACATTGCCACCCACGCCGGGCATGTTGATAACCGGTACGGCCTGACCGGTTTCTTCGGTAAGGCCCTGGGCAACGATACGCATCAGCGTGTCACTGCCACCACCCGGGCCCCACGGCACGATGAATTCAATCGGTTTTTCGGGATAGCTCTGCGCCTGCGCGGGTGCAGCAAAGGCAGCGGCCATCAAACCGGCGGCTACGGCAATCTTGCGGAACATATGTTCTGCCTCCTGATGAGATTTGATACCTGAGTCTGAACCAATTTATATTTGGTTTGTTCATTTTGTCGCCATATTGTTGGCATTCTTGCATTTGGTTCGCAACTATTAAATCTGGTTAATGCTGATTAATTGCCAGATTAAGCTGATTAACAGCGCAAAACATTTGCCAACTACGACCAATCAGAGTTAGTACCAATACACCTAGATAGTCATTATTGGTTTGGATTGGTTCATCATGATTGAAATCGAAGGCACCATGAGCCTGTACCTGCTGTGGGGTGCAGCAATGCTGTTTGCCGGCATCGTTGGCGGCATCATGGCCGGGCTTCTGGGCGTCGGCGGCGGCATCGTCATTGTGCCGGTGCTGTATCATTTCCTGACCACCATGGGCGTTGATGAAAGCCTGCGCATGCAGGTCGCGGTTGCCACCTCCTTAACAACCATTATCGCCACCGCGATTTCATCAACCCGAAGCCATTACAAAAAGGGCTCGGTCGATATCGCCCTGCTCAAACACTGGGGACCGGCAATTGTCGTCGGTGTCCTGATTGGCACCGCGATTGGCGGCTTTGCCGATGGCAGGGTTCTGACCATCGTGTTTGCCGTCGTGGCCCTGCTGGTTGCGGCCAATATGATTCTGGTCCGGGATCGCGAAACCGATACCCAGAAAAACCCGCCCAAATCCGTCTGGGCGATACTGGGTGTCATCGCGGGCAGCCTGTCGGCCATGATGGGTATCGGCGGCGGCACGATCTGCGTACCGGTATTAAGCTTCCTTGGATATGACATCCGCCGCGCGGTGGGCACATCGGCCGCAATCGGCCTGATCATCGCCCTGCCCGGCACGATTGGCTATGCCATGTCCGGCATCGGTGTGGACGGGCGTCCACCCTTCTCGCTGGGCTATGTAAACGTTCTGGCCGCGGCCCTTCTGATCCCGATGACGGTTCTTTTCGCACCGGTCGGCGCACGCATCGCACATTCCATCCCAAGGCGCGCCCTTCGCATCTGTTTTGGCCTGTTTCTGGCCATCACGTCATTGCGCATGTTCTATGATCTGATTTCCTGATATCTGATTGGGATTGATGCTGTTCCGGACCGATGAAACCGCAAGGGTGCAAAACGCGGGCAACGAGCCGGAACAGATAAGATTTAAACGTCCAGATAACGATAAAAAAAGCCATGAATGACATAGCAACCCAGGGGTTGGCAGAAAAGCTGAGAACAAGCTTCGCCGCGGGAGAATTCGTCAAGAACGGGCGCGTCATCGCCGAGCGCGAACTGGCCGAACAGCTTGATGTCGGGCGTCGTGCGCTGCGCAAGGCACTGGATCAGCTCGAAGCTGATGGCCTGATCTGGCGCCGTCAGGGCCAGGGCACCTTTGTCGGCACCCCACCCACACCACGCCTGCGCAAGCTCGAAGGTCTGGCTACCCGAACAAGCCCGTTTGAAATCATGGAAGTCCGCCAGGAGATCGAGCCCTCGATGGCCCGGTTTGCCGCCCTGCGCGCCTCGCAGGCTGATATCGACACCATGCGCACCATGATCGAAAACGCCGCCAAGGCCCAAAATCAGGGCGAATATGAAAAATGGGATGCGGCCTTTCATCAGAAACTGGCCGAAAGTGTCCGCAACACCCTGTTTCTGGCAGTGTTCGAAGCCGTCAGTGCCGTCCGGCGCGAAGCCGCATGGGCGCGCATGCGCGAAAGCAGCCATTCGGATCGCCTGATCAATGACCTAAGCGCCCAGCATCGCGAAATCGTCGATGCCATAGAACAGCGCGACCCCAAACGCGCAGAAGACGCCATGCGGCGTCATCTGGTTCAGGTCGAACAGGCCTTAAAGCAAATCTGACCGAAAATCTGATCCGTGATTACGCCACCGGGGCAAACTCGGCAAATATCCCGTCATAGGATTTGACCGGCGGGCTGGCATAGGCCCCCGCCTTGCTGGTCTGAAGCCCAAGCATCCCCATCGCCTCGATCAGCTTGACCGCCGCACTCACCCCGTCAATCACCGGTACGCCAAGCTCGGCCTGCAAACGATCGGCAATATCGGTCATCCCGGCACAGCCCAGCACAATCGCCTCGGCACCATCTTCGGCAAGGCAGTTTTCCGCCGACGTTTTCAACGCCAGATAGGCCATATCCGCATTTTCACCCTCGAAATCCAGTGTCCGGACACCCGCCGCCCGCACCACACATTGCGACGACGCCCCGTATTTCGACACCAGATGTTCAAGCGGACGCACCGATACCGCCATCGGGGTGACGATGGCAAAGCGCGATGCAACGATGGCCGCAAACCTAAGTGCCGCCTCGCATAACCCCATCACCGGCGCCTTGGTCAGGCAGCGCGCGGCATCAACACCGGTATCATCAAAACACGCCACGACATATCCGCTGATCTTCCCGCCCGATGCCCCGTCTGCCTCAAGCCCGCGCATCGCCGCAAGCAACCCGACACTGGCAAACGCCTCGTCATAATAGCCTTCAATACTGGCCGGGCCGAATTGCGGATTAAGCGCCAAAACCTCGGTCCCCGCTGCGACAATACGGCGCGCCTGCATACCAACCTTCTCGGTAAACCCGACCGACATATTGGGATTGATAACCGCGATCCGGGTCATGCCTTTTGCCCCTTGCGATGCCGCAGGATCAGGACCGAACCAAGCGCTATGGCAATCACCACAAACGAAAAGCCCGTCGTCACCGTGCCCAGCGCATAAAGCACTGGCGTCGTCACATTGGTTGTCATCCCGTAAATCTCAAGCGGCAGGGTATTAAGCGCGCCCGCCGTCATCAGGGTCCGGGCAAATTCGTCATAGGACAGGGTAAAAGAAAACATCGCGACACCAATCAGGCTGGGGGCCACCATCGGCAGAACAATATGCCAGATGGTCTGCCAACTGCTCGCCCCCAGATCGCGTGCCGCTTCCTCATAGGACGGATCAAACCGGTTAAACACCGCGAACATGATCAGAAGCCCGAACGGGAAGGTCCATGTCAGATGCGCGCCAAGGGCCGATGTAAACCATTGCGGTTGCCAGCTCACGATATTGAACAGCAATCCGATGCCAAGCGAAATCAGGATCGACGGCACGATCAGGCTGGCAATCGCCAGATAGAAAATCACGCTGTCCCCCTTGAACCGCTTGCGAAACGCAAGCCCCGCCATAAAGGACACCAGAACCGTCACCACCATGACAATCAGGCCAAGTTTAAGGGATCGCAGGAACGACCCGCCAAAATCCCCGACCGCCTGCTGTTCAAACAGGTTGCCGAACCAATGGACCGAAAACCCATTCATCGGGAAGGTCAGACCGCCATTCTCACCCTGAAATGACAGGATAAAGATCGTCAGCATCGGCCCATACAGGAACAGCACAAACAGCGCAAAGAAAGCCGCCAGAAAATAGAAGCTTGTCGGACGCTTTTCACGGGTCTTCGCCATCTCAAAGCTCCTTCCTGATATCGACCATGCGAAGCAACGCCGTCACGATCAAAAGTACGGTCACCAGAAGAACCACCGCACTGGCCGCCGCCGCCGGATATTGCAGCAACCCGATTTCATTGGAAATCTGAAGCCCGACCGACGCACTCTGCCCGCCGCTCATCAAACGCACCGTGATGAAATCACCCATCACGACCGTGATGACAAAGATCGAACCGATTGCAATTCCGGGCTTCGATAGCGGCACAATGACGTGGCGCAGGGTTTCAAACCCCGATGCCCCGGCATCACGGGCGGCCTCGATCAGGGAACGGTCAATGCGCATCATCGAATTGAAAATCGGCACGACCATAAACAGGGTGTAAAGATGCACATCCGCCAGAACGACCGCAAAATCCGAAAACAGCAGGAATTCAAGCGGTTCATCCACAATACCCAGCCCCATCAGGGCCGAATTCAAAAGCCCGTTGCGCCCCAAAAACGGAATCCACGAAATCATGCGAATGATGTTCGATGTCCAGAACGGGATCGTGCACAACATGAACAGAACAATCTGCCATGTCAGGCTGCGCACATGGAACGCCAGGAAATAGGCAACCGTAAACCCGATCAGAAGGGTAAAGCCCCAGGTCAACGCGGCATATTTGAATGTATTAAGGTAAATCTGCCAGGTTACCGATGACCCCAGCAGGTATTTGTAATTTTCAAAAATGAAGTCGGGCAGAATGCGGTATTCGTCATAGTCCCAGAAACTGACGACAATAATCGTCAGCAACGGCACGACCAGAAAGATCGCAAAGATCAGCGCCATCGGCGAGATCAGGAAATACGACGATCGCTTGGACATATCAAACGCCATTGTCTGCCCTTTGAACCGGAAAAATCATCAAGGAAATCAGGATATCGGGCGCAACCGAAGCTGCGCCCGACCGAATTGAAACGCCTTATGCGGCGATGAATTCGTTCCACTTGCGGACCATGTGCTTGTTCTCGTCCATGACAGAGTTCCAGCACGCAACCGATCCCATGCGTTCCTCGTACGAGCCGCCATCGCGAACCGCACCGGCCTTTTCCATGACCTTGCCATCCGGGCTAAGGATATCGCCCTGGGCTTCCTTGCCTTCCATCCAGAAGCCCCATTCGTCTTCGGACATGAATTTCTGTGCGGTTGCCGGGGCGGCGCTGTAATAACCCTGACGGTTAAGATACGCCCCGACCCAGCCCGACAGGTACCAGTCGATATATTCATACGCCGCCTCAAGTTCGAGGCCGGTAAGGTGCTTGGCCAAACCAATGCCGCCACCCCATGCACGATACCCTTCCTTAAGCGGCTGGTATTTGCACGCAATGCCCTTGGACCGAACGGCGGCAACCGCCGGTGACCACATCGACTGGATCACGACTTCGCCCGATGCCATCAGGTTGACCGACTCATCGAAGCTCTTCCAGAAGGCGCGGAACTGACCGGCTTTCTTGGCATCGATCATGATCGCAATCGTCTTGTCGATTTCTTCCTGGGTCATGTTGCCCTTGTCACCATAGGTGACTTCGCCCATGGCTTCGCAAACCATGGCCGCATCCATGATCCCGATGGACGGAATATTCAGGATCGATGCCTTGCCCTTGAATGCCGGATCAAGCAAATCGGCCCAGCTATTGATCGGGCGTTCGATCAGGTCCGGGCGAATGCCCAGCGTATCGGCATTGTAAATCGTCGGAACAAGGGTCATCCACTGGGTCGGTGCAGATGCAAATTCAACGCTGTCGGCACCTTCGACGAAGCCAACCGTGTGCGGTGCCGTGCCCTGTGCGATCTCGGAATCCGGGGTCAGTTTGCCGTCGATGAACAGCTTGGAGATATACTGATAGTTTTTAAGCTTGGTGGTATCCATCGGCTGCATGGTGCCCGCCGGGAAAACCTTCTTACAGATCCAGTATTCGATATCGGCAATATCAAACGATTTCGGCTGGGTGACCGCACGCTGCGCAACCGCATCGGAATCAAGGGCCGTCATCTGAAGCGTGAAGCCAAGGTCTTCCTTAACCTTGTCGGCCACCGCGTTGATGTTTGAAACACCCGTGCCGAACTGGCGCAACGTCACATCCTTGATGTTCTGCGCCCAGATGGTCGGGAAACCGGTGATCGCACCTGAACCAATCGCGACACCGGCAGTCGCAGCCGCCCCTTTAACAAAACCGCGGCGGGTGACTTCCTTGGTGGAAAGCAGGTTTTTCGTCGTTTTGGAATTGTCGGTCGTCATGTGAAGCTCCTGATAAATGATGTTTTTTTAGGCCAGAACATGCGCGTGTTCGGGTTTCCAGTAGGCGATGAACTTTTCCTTCCGGCGCACGGGCGCCTGCCGAAATTCGCTTTCGGTCTTCATCAGGGTGATTTCCTTGCCGTCATTGGTCGTCGCCACAATCCGCACCCAAAGGCCGAGATACTCGACCGTTGTGATTTCGACGGGAATCTGACCATTTTCGGCATCACCGGGCGCTGTTTCACCCAGTCCGATCAGGTCGGTACGAATTGTGAATTCAAGATCCTCGCCCGTGGCACCATCGCCATATCCGGGCAGGAAGAAACTATCGGGGCCACGGGTCAGAAGGGTTCCCGCCGGGCTGCTTTCCGAAACCGTTCCCTTGAAGATATTCTGACCGCCCATGAAATTGGCGATGAAGCGCGAACGCGGCTTGTTGAATATTTCCTCGGGCGTGCCTTTCTGGCGAATGACACCGTCTTCCATCACAACAACCATGTCCGAAAGCGCAAGCGCCTCATCCTGGGCATGGGTGACATGGACAAACGTGATGCCAAGCTCCTGCTGAAGGCGGCGCAATTCATCACGCATCCGCGCCCGCAGGAACGGATCAAGGGCCGAAAGCGGCTCGTCCAGCAACAGGACGGAGGGCTGCGTGATTAGTGCACGCGCAAGCGCAATGCGCTGCTGCTGCCCACCCGAAAGCTGATCGGGCTTGCGATCCGCAAACTTTTCCATATGGACACGCGCCAGCATTTCCTTGGCCCGTTCATTGCGCTCTGCCGGGGAAATGCCCTGCATCCGCAGGCCGAACGCGACATTTTCCATGCAGGTCATGTGCGGGAACAATGCATAATTCTGGAACATCATGGCCGTGCCGCGCTTGACCGGCGGAAGCTCGGTCACATTGCGATCCCCGATCAGAAGATCACCTTCGCTGATCACCTCATGCCCGGCGATCATGCGCAATGTCGTGGTTTTGCCGCAGCCGGATGGACCAATCAGGCAGCAATAGGCCCCTGCCGGTATCTTGAGGTCGATCGATTTGACTGCGATGGTACTGCCGTAATGCTTACTGACAGCGATCAACTCAATGGCCCCGTTACCCTTCATGCGCCCACCCGTTACTGCATGCAAAATTGTTAACAATCCATATTTTGATTGTAGGCAAATTGCATGCCACTTTCAGGATCGGCAGTTTTGCGGGACGTTTACCCAAAACCATAGGGCGATGAAACCCGCCAATGCCCGATTCATACGCAACTTGTGCGCAATTTTTGCACAGCAGCATTCTTTTGATTAAACTGAGGGCAACGCCGTTGCGACTCATTCAAAACGATTGCCGCATTTTTTTGTTTTGCAGATCGTCAACAATTTTGTAGAAAAGAATTGACCCCTCGAATGAACAACCGGAAAGATGCGCCGCGATGGCCAACCCCGCACAGCCCACACCCTATAAAGGCAGCGGTAAACTTCGCCCGGAAGAATTGATCTATCAGGAAATGCTGGGCGCCATTCTTGACCGGCGGCTGGAACCGGGCATGAAACTGATCGAAGAGGATCTTGCCAAAACATTCTCGGTCAGCCGGGCGCGCATCCGGGCCACCTTTTTACAGCTCGCCCATGACAAGCTGATCAATCTGGTCCCCAATCGCGGGGCCTTCATCGCCGAACCGACCATTGACGAGGCCATCGAAGTCTTTTCGGCCCGCCGGATGATCGAGGACGGCGTGGTTCGTAAAATCGCCGCCAAGATGACGCCCGACCGCGCAAGCCAGATCCGCGAACATCTGGAACGCGAACATCAGGCCCATCACGCCGGCGATCATCGCGCCGCGATCATTCTTTCCGGGGAATTCCACCTTTTGCTGGCCCGCCTTGCCGACAATCTGGTGATCGAGGAATTTCTGGAACGTCTGATCCTGCGCAGTTCCCTGATCATTGCAATGTATGAAAGCCCGCAACCGGTGGATTGCTCTCACTCGGAACATGAAACGCTGTTAAACGCCCTTCTGGGTGGTGATCCGGACGCAGCCGCCGCTGAAATGGCCAAACACCTTGATGCCATTCGCGACCGGTTGCAGCTTCAACGCCCCAAACCGGCCAAAACCGATTTCGCCAGCATCTTTGGCCGAAATCCCAAATCAGTCGCCAGCTAAACCGACCCGTTATCAGTCGGGATTTTCCAGTTACCGCCCTACAGTTGTCTCTTGTGGTATTAAATACCTTACACCACAAGAGACAACTGCAGTTCTGCATGCGAAGTATGGACTTTATTACTCTCTACGAAGCATTAAACGGCAAGCTATTTGCTGATCTCCCCATCGCGTCGCAAAAGTCTCTGAAACAACAAACCAACTCTCATCATTACCGGCACCGTGATTCGCTCCCATGCAAGAACATTGGCATTCATGTCCTTGCGCATTCCAACATGCAGGGGCACATTTTTCTTGCTCACGATAGGGCTGAATTACATAGAGCTTGCCATATCTTTCAAGGGAACGTTCTACTAAATCATTGAACCATGCCTTGGGCACTTCCCAGTAATTACCATTGGCCACCCATGTTGGTGAATTACTTCTGCCGTTTTGCAACCATAATCGATTGCTTTTTGAAAAAGGTAACCGCAAACGCAAGCGTTGGCCTTTTCCTCCCCGACGCAAAATTACGGGAATATTACCCTGATTCCAAATTTCTCTGAGTTTTAGCTCATTTTTATCTATATCGGATGCCATTCACTTACGAACCTGATGTTCTGAACGCGGCTTATTTATAGATAATTATATTTGGTATTTTTCAGACAATAGTCAATATTTCTTGATCACAAACACAAAAGCCCGTCTGACTAATTTCAACAGGAAGACAGACGGGTTCAGAAGATCATGTTTACAAGTTATTTTACTCACTATCTGGTTTTGACTCCTCTTTCTCTTCCTGCTCCTTTCACCAATCTGCATAGTTCTTGGCATCAACAAATAGCAGCATTAACCCCACGATATTGAGACTTGATATCTTCATAGCTGTACGGGGCTGTATGATCATCTTTGGAAGCCTGATCTTCTGATGATTGAGCGTAAGCATCAGCCCCCCGACCAAACGGCAGTCTTTCACTGCCATGTCCGCCGCGGGCACACACGCCCGTAGCTTTCTCTGGCCAATTATAATTGTATAAATTATCCAATAGTGCTTAACTGTTTGAATCTTTACTGGCGGCTGCCGACGGCATTTTTGTCATATAATATGATATTTACATCCCATCCCCGATTTCTTAAGCTGCCGCCGAATAAAACCGCGTAAATCGGGCGTTGCAGGATTACCGAGATCCACCGCCCAACCCTTTGCACGGTATCATCATACAAACACGCCAACCCCACAGGAGGCTCCATGCTGAATGGACAGCACTATATTGCAGGCGAATGGCTGAACGGTCCGGATGTGTTTCAGGCCGACAACCCGTCGACCGGCGAAAAACTGCCAACAAAGTTCCAGCACGGCACCGAGGAACTGGTGGATCAGGCGGTTCAGGCGGCAAATGCCTGTGCCGAAGAATTTGCGGCGATGCTCCCGGCCAAACGCGCGGCCTTCCTGCGCGCGATTGCCGATGAAATCGATGCACGCGGCGATGAAATCACCGAAATCGGCAATCTCGAATCAGCCCTGCCCGCGGCACGCCTGACCGGCGAGCGCGGCCGCACCGTGGGTCAGTTGCGCTTCTTTGCCGACTGGATCGAAGAAGGATCATGGTTCGAAGCCCGCATTGAAACCGCCCAGCCAGATCGTCAGCCCCTGCCAAAGCCCGACATCCGCGTCATGCATAAGGCACTTGGCCCGGTTGGTGTTTTCGGCGCGTCTAACTTCCCGCTGGCATTTTCGACCGCGGGCGGTGACACCGCATCGGCACTGGCCGCCGGTTGCCCGGTCGTGTTCAAGGGCCACGCTGCCCACCCCGGCACGTCCGAAGTCGTTGCCAAGGCCATCGAAGCCGCGGTTAAAAAAACCGGCATGCCCAAAGGCGTGTTCAGCCTGATCCATGGCGGCACCCGCAAGGTCGGTCAGGCACTGGTTGCCCATCCGCTGATCAAGGCGGTTGGCTTCACCGGTTCGACCGGTGGCGGTCGTGCACTGTTTGATATTGCCGTCTCCCGCCCGGAACCAATCCCGTTCTATGGCGAACTCGGCAGCAACAACCCGGTCTTCCTGATGCCCAAAGCCATGGGTGCCAAGGCCGTTGAAATCGCCAAGGGCTGGGTCGGATCGCTCACCATGGGTGTTGGCCAGTTCTGCACCAATCCGGGTCTGTTGATCGCACTCAAAGGTGCCGACCTTGATGCCTTTGTCGAAACCGCTGCCGCCGAACTCGGTCAGGTTGGCGGTGCTGCCATGCTGACCGACCGCGTTTCAAGCGCCTATCATCATGTCACCGACGCCATGGCCGGTCACGCCAAGGTAACCTGCGCGCTTAAACGCCGCGACAGCGACGGCCCGTTCGAAGGCAGCCCGGCGATCTTCCGCACCACCGCTGCCGACTGGCAGGCCAACCCGGAACTGGCCGAGGAAATGTTCGGCCCGGCTGGCATCATTGTCGAATGCGACACGCCCGAAGAAATGGTTGCCCTGTCGGCAACCCTGATCGGGCAGTTGACCGCGACCATCCATATGATTGACGCCGATGCCGAACTGGCCGGGAAACTGCGCCCCGCCCTTGAAAAATGTGCTGGCCGCATCCTGATCAATGGCTGGCCGACCGGGGTCGAAGTCTGTCATTCCATGGTCCATGGCGGACCCTATCCGGCAAGCACGGATTCCCGTGCAACATCGGTCGGGTCGCTCGCGATCAAACGTTTCATCCGCCCGGTCTCCTATCAGGCCTTCCCGGACGCATTGCTGCCCGAAGCCCTCAAGGACGCGAACCCGCTCAACATCCCGCGCCTTGTAAACGGCAAATGGCAGATGCCGAAATAATCCCGGCCATATCCATCAATCAGCCAAGGGCGCGTCATAATGGCGCGCCCTTTTGCGTTGAGCGGCAGAAAGATCAGGCAAGTCCCTCTGCCTGATAACCGGTCACGAAACGGTTGAGGACGCCCGGATCATCCCAAAGACAATGGCAGGACAGGAACGCCAGCCTCCGAAAGCACGGCAACAGGGGTGACTTTCCCGCAAACAGACCCAATGCCCTGCCCGAACAAAAGCGCACCTCCAACAGCCCGACCAATAAGCGGCTCATAGACGGCCCGATGCCGTCCCTGCTGCCTCTTCCAGCAAATCCTCCACAGCGACTTCCGGCGATGCAGAACTTCCGGCAATACTGGACAAATCTCGGACCTCCACCAGCCCCGCCAACAGTCGGACCACTGACCGCCCACGGCCTCGCTGCCTGCTCCGGCTCTTCCGGCAACGCCACGACCACCGAGCCCGGACAAACTTCGGGCGTTCGTCATTTTCACCAGCAGACGGATTTCGGGCGCACTGCCCCCAACCTGTCCACCACCGACGGGCCACAAATCACTGCTGCCACTGCTGCCATTGCTGCCACTTTCGGCAAATTCGGGGTCGCTTCCCCGATAAGACGCACCTCTCCCGTCATGATAAATAAGGGTGTTAAAAGCGTGTTAGAACCGGCGCGGAACACCGCCGTAATGGCTCCGCCATCCGCCGCCCCATATCCTGCGGATTGCCCCGCTGCCCTGCCTCAATCTTTGCCCTTGCATCCTGCCCCCCTCTTCGATCCGGCCCCAAACGCAAAAAACCGCGAGGCGCACAAGGCGCTTCACGGGTTTTGGTCCGGGTGCATTTCTCCCGTTGACTTGACTCTTATGACATAATTAAAAGAACAAATCAAGAACTTTTTGAAAAAGCTTTACATAGCGTCAAAGGCCGCGCCCCTACGGGGCCGTCCTGTATTTTCATAAACCCTATGCGTCGCGCGGCACCCCGTTCGGGTCCTCGCTGCCGCGATGGTATTTGAAGGTGCCGGTCGCGATTGCGATCACCTCGCCCGCCGCGTTATAGGCGGTGGCTTCGGTAAAGACGATCTTGCGCCCGCCACCCTGTTTGCGCCCCTCAACCCGCACCGTGCCACCAGTTGCCATGCCAATGAAATTAGTCGTGAGTGACAGGGTCAGCGATTTGCGGACATTCCCCGGAACAGCGCAGTAACAGACGGCACAGCCCGACGCCGTATCCATCAGGGTTGCAATCACGCCACCATGCAGGATACCCGCACGATTGCGGTGATGATCCCTGATTTCAAGCTCGACCACCGCACGGTCTTCTTCCCATTCAACAACCTGATAGCCCAGATAAGCCTGAAGCCCGCTACCATGCGCCTGTTCCCAGGCAAGATTGTCATCCACATCACTCATGTTGCCGACCTCTGGTAAATCCTGTTTGGTAAGCTATAGCAGATAAATCCAACATTTTGGACCATGCGCGTTTGGTAATATATTGTGCATTGCGATATAAATTAATCATTTAATATCAATTAGTTATATCTATCGTTCTCCAAACAAGAACGGGATAGCGGTGAAACGAGAATAGTGGGTTCAAACGGCGTCTGGTACATCTGAAATCACCCCAGACGCAAAGGAACCTAACCATGGCAACGCTTGCACTTAAAGACACCACCACCATCGAACGCGAAGTTCGCGTCAACTGGTTCACCAACCTTGTTCATGCGCTTCAGGTCGCCGTGATCATGAAAGCGTCGAAAGCACGCACCCATGATGAACTGATGACCGAGTGGAACAATGCATGGCGTCAGGTCGAGGGCTAATTCGCCCTCTCTGACCCTGCGGGTTTGAGGATTGGCATCCAAAAGATGCTGTCAATTCATCGCCCTTGACGGTTTCAACCAAACAACCGAAAACGGTTGAATGCAAAAGTTTGATATCGTCACGATCCGGTTGTTTGTCGCCATTGTGCGCGCCGGAAGCATCAATGAAGCCGCCCGGCGCGAACATATCGCGACATCGGCTGTAAGTCGCCGCATCGGCGAACTTGAAGCCATGCTTGGCGTCAAGCTGCTGCGCCGTTTGCCGCGCGGTGTCGAACCGACGGAAGAAGGTGCGATTTTCGCGCGCTACGGCGAAAAGCTGCTGGGTGATCTTAATCACCTGTCAAACGAGCTGCGCGATTTCAATACCGGCGAAAAGGGCAAGATCTATCTTGCTGCCGTGACCTCGGCCATTCTCACCGGACTGCCTGCTTTTCTGGCCGATTTTCAACGTGATTTTCCCGATGTGACCGTCGATGTCCGTGAACTGACATCGCGCGAGTCATCTGATGCGGTGCGCGAAGGCCGTGCCGATCTGGCGATCATGGCCGATAACGGCCCCTGTCAGGGACTTTCAAGCCACGTCTTTTGCGACGACCCGATCTGGGTCGTGACCCCCAAGGGCCATCCGCTCATCCCCGATCCATCCAATCCGGCCCCGGTTACCTTTGCCGAAGCCGCAAAATACGACATCATTTCCCTGCATGAAGGCGGTGTGATTGATGATCTGATCAGCGACGCGGCAGGAAAACTGCATCACGATATGCATCCGCATATCAAGGTCATGCGTTTTGGATCCTTGCGCCAGATGATCGCCGCCGGACTTGGCATCGGCTTCCTGCGGCAAAGCTCGGTTGCCGGTTACATTGATCACATGAATATTTCCGGCGCACCGATTGCCGATAACTGGGCCAAACGCCAGTTGCTAATCGTGCATGACGGCGAAGATACCCTGACCAGTTCGGCAAAAATATTCCGCGATTATCTGCTTAAAAAGGCATCCGAAACCAAGGTCAAACCGGGTCTTGGCTGAACGGGTCGCGTGACCTTAAATCAGGCCTGCGCCGTTCTCGACCCGGCTTTTGGCAATCGGGCGATGCAGCCCCTTTGATCGATCAGGCCTATGGCGCACAAACCTTGCTGCCTCTGCCAAAATCAGATCAGGCAATTCCGCCCATTCGCCAATCGGAGCGAGTATTTCAATCGTCTCGCCCGGTTGTGCAGCAATCATTTCCGGTAAATCCGTGCAGGCATGCATGCCACCGCCTGCGAGCATCGGCACAATCAGCGCATGCTTGCGCGACCCGATTGTTCGCCAGTCCCGCAGTGACGGATCGCCTTCGATATTGCCAATGCAAATCTCGCTTCCGGCGCAGACGCTGCAAAGTTCTTTGGCAAATCTGACGGTTTCCGGCAGTGGCTCGGTCAGGGTTTTCAGACCATGCGGCACCAGAAATACCGATGTTTCCGATCCATCCCAGCCGCGCCGCAACAGGGCGGCCTGAACATGGCGGGCAACCATGGCCGTAAAACCCGGCAGGTTGATTGCAGGCGGCAGGATAACCGCACGATCAAGTCCGGCATCGCGCAAATTGCGCGGCAGTTCCTCAAAAACCAGATATCCTTCGCTGAAAAACAACGGAAAGACGATCAGATCGTCTGCCTCGTGATCGCGCTTCAGCTTTGCCAGTTGATCAGGAACCGACGGTGTACTGCGCATATAGCCATGGCGTACCGGCCCTGCCCAATGATCACGCACGGCATCCGCCAGCGCCACCGCAGGATCGCCGCCATTGCCGCTGTTACCATGTGACACCATCATCAGGGTCGGCATGCCAAAACTCGTCATATCCATGTACCACCAGGGCCTGATCAAAACCTAATATCTGGTACGTGGACTGCAAGGGTTCGGATTTCCCGCCCCTTCTTTATTGCACCAGATCCCAGTGGGGCTGACCGCCAAAACGGTCATAAATAAAATCGACCAAAAGCCGGATACGTGCCGATAATTGTCGGCTGGGCGGATAAAGCAGATACAGAAACAGTTCCGGCGGGCTGTAATCACACAAAACACTGACCAGATTGCCACTTTGCAAATCCGGCCCGGCAATGAAGGTTGGCAATAATGCCAGACCCAGATCGGCAAGTGCTGCATCGCGCAGAACTTCGGCATTGTTGCAGCAGAAAACGCCATTCACCTGCACGGAAACCGGCCCGTCCGGACCGTTCATCTTCCAGCTCGAACCGGCTGGCAGGCTGCCGTAATGCAGGCATGGCAAAGTCGCAAGATCACGCGGAGATTCCGGTTCGCCATGCTTTCGGATGAAGTCCGGTGAAGCACACAAAACCCGGTTCATCGGAATGATTTCATGATCAATCAGTGCCAGTGTTTCACTGGGCTGACTGATCCGCACAGTCATGTCATACCCGTCCGCGACCGGGTCGATAAAACGGTCCGATAGGGCAAGTTCGACCCGGATGTCAGGATATTGCCGGGCAAAATCAACCAGTGCAGGCCCCAGATGCAGCGTGCCAAATGACATCGGCGCATTGATGCGCATATCACCCGATGGCGTTTCGCGGTTTTCGCGAATGGCTTCTTCTGCTTCATGCAAATCGGCAAGCACGGCTTTGGCCCGGTCATAAAAAGCCCGGCCGCTTGGCGTGACGGCAACCTGACGCGTCGTGCGGTTCAGAAGCTGCACCCCCAAATCTTCCTCAAGCGCAATGACCGCCCGGTTAACCTGGGACCGTGATTGACCAATCGCACGTGCCGCCGCAGCAAAACTGCCTTCATCGACAACTTTTACAAAGGTTTGCAAGCTTCCAAGCTTGTCCATCCAAGGGCTCCGCTATGCCTATATCTGTTCTATTGTCGCTGATTATGCGACAGTATGCACATTATTACGATAATTGTCACTTTTTGCGAAAAGCGTATTCTGGCTCCAACAAACGACACCCCAGCGATGGAGACCAACATGATTACCAAGATCAAATCCGCAGACCGTGGCCGCGCCCAGTTTGGCTGGCTTGACTCCCATCACACTTTTTCCTTCGGTCACTATTACGATCCGAAACGGATGGGTTGGGGCCCGCTGCGTGTGATTAACGAAGACCGGGTTATCCCCGGTGCCGGTTTTGACACTCACGGCCACAAGGATATGGAAATCATTTCCTATGTGCTTGATGGCGCGCTTGAACACAAAGACAGCCTTGGCACCGGTTCCGTTATCCGCCCGGGCCGCCTGCAGCGCATGACGGCCGGAACGGGTATCCGTCATTCGGAATACAACCATTCGAAAGAAAACCCGGTGCACTTCCTGCAGATTTGGGTCATTCCAGAAGCAGCGAACCTCGAACCGGGTTACGAGGAAAAGGAAATCGCACGTTCCGATACGGGTTCGGGCCTGTCACTGATCGGCAGCCGCACCGGCCGGGATGGATCGATCACCATTCATCAGGATGTTGATCTTTACGTTGCCCATCTCGGTGAAGGTGAAACAGCATCCCATAAAATCGAACCGGGCCGGATTGCCTGGGTTCAGGTAGCGCGCGGCATGCTGAGCGTGAATGGCGAAACCCTGAAGGCCGGCGATGGTGCCGCCATCCGGGACGAAGACGAACTGATTTTCAGCGACGCAACCGAAGCCGAAGCTCTTGTTTTTGACATGGTCGCCTGAACCGGTTTCCCGGTCCGACTTTTCGATGGAGAATGAATATGTCATCTCTTGCAAACACCAAACCGCGTACGATCATCCCGGCCCTTGGCAATCTTTGGGCGGCACTCGAACCCCTGTCACCCGTGATCGTTCGCGTCACCACCGGCCTTCTTCTGATGCCGCACGGTGCCCAGAAACTGTTTGGTGCCTTTGGCGGCTATGGCCTTGAAGGTACCGCTGGCTGGCTTGAAAGCATCGGCTTTGCACCGGGTCTGCTTTTTGCACTGCTGATCGGGCTTCTGGAATTCGTGGGTGGTCTGATGCTGACCATCGGTCTGCTGACCCGCCCGGTGGCTGCCGCTGTGATTGCCTTCATGGCGGTTGCCATTACCATTCACCTGCCAAACGGTTATGCGTGGAACAATGCCGGGTTTGAAATGCCACTTTTCTGGGGCCTGATGGCGCTTTCGATCCTGATCCGTGGCGGCGGCAAATACTCGGTAGATCGCAAGATCGGTGTCGAATTCTGATCCTGCTCGCCCTAACGCGACGATCTTTCCTCTTCCCTGAACAACGACTTCGGGCTGCCTTTACTGGCAGCCCTTTTTTATTTCCCCTCCCTATATAGGGATATGTGCCCCTTACCAACCGGCGTAAAATCCACACATAAAAGACTACCAGCTGAACCAACATTTTGATCAACCGGTCTTCAGGACACCATTACGGTTAGAGTTTAAGAAATGAACGCGATAAAATCCAACAGCCACAATGATATTGCCATTGCCGATGGCTTGCGTCGCTGTAAGGGTGACAATGCTTTTGGCAAACCGAACGCCCAGAAAAAGTTCCTGATTGTGGACGACAGTATTGAAGTCCGCTTCTCGATACGTAGGGTTCTGCGCAGCGGCGGCGCACAATCCGTCGATGTCGCAGAAAACGGTGAGGCCGCACTTCAGATGATGGCGCAACTATCCCGAAAACAGCAAAGCTATGACGTCATACTAATTGATTACATGATGCCCGGCATGTCGGGGATCGAAACGCTCTATGAGATCAAGCGCAGACAAATCAAACATGCCGAGGGTACCCGCATGATCATGCTGACCGGCTTTTTTGATCCGGATATGAGTAAAGAAGCCGTATCGGTCGGAGCGGCATTTGTATTGTCAAAGCCCTGCGATGCTGCCAGCCTGATGGCTGCAATTGCCTGAACCCTTCCACGAAGGAGCCGGGATGCCAGAAAGCGCTTCAATCATTTTCGTCGATGATGATCCCCATGTCCTCAGCGGATTACGCCGCCGTATCGTGTCCAAACGCCCCAATTGGAAACTGCGGTTTTGTACAAGCGGCGCAGAAGCACTCGTAAGTCTGGATCAGCATAGTGCAGATGTCATTGTTTCAGACATGCGCATGCCCGAGATGGACGGTGCAGAATTGCTTCGGTCTGTTGCCCGGAAATATCCGGATACCGCACGCATCCTGCTTTCCGGCTACGCCGATGAACAGGCGATCCAGACCGGTCTTGCGGCAACCCATCATTTCCTGATGAAGCCCTGCAGTGATCAGGACGTTATTCATGCCATCGAACGTGGCCTGATACTGCGCAATTATCTGCGAGACCCCCAGCTGATCAATATTCTGTACCGCATGCCTGCTGAACTTGTCTGGCCCCCGGTGTTTCACCGGCTTCATACAATTCTGCAATATAAGGGACCACACAGTCAGAACGAACTACAGGAATTCTCCTTTGAAAATCCTGGTTTTATTATGCTGGTATGCGAAATGGCGCGGCGCGAAAAGCTGATCCTGCCAACGGAGGGTCCGGATCTCGTTACCCTGATTGACCTGTTCGGCCTTGAAACCATCAAGGCACTATGTGTCATTTGGACCTTGCATGGACAGCAAACCAGATTTGATCCTGACGATATCGACCAGCCAATAGATCGCTGTCTTATTCTGGGCAATATGGCGGCCGGGATCGCAAGACTTGAAGGCATGCCCTCAGAAACAATTGATCTGGTTCGGGCAGCAGCATTGCTGTGTCATATCGGTCTGAATGTGATGGAGCATGTAATACCCGATCAGGTTGCTTTAAGCCGCAAGCAGGCCGACGACGATCAATGCGATATCATTTCCACTGAGATCGGCGAGATTGGAGTGTCTCATCCTGCCGTATCGGCATGCTTGGCCGCTCTCTGGGGTTTCAAACACGAAATTATCGAAAACATTGCTTTTCATCATCGCCCCGAAGCTGCGCCAACCCGCGACTCTCTGTCTCTTTTAGTCGTTTATGCAGCCCAGCATTTTGCCCGCAAGTTTGGCAATGACCGTCATATCCGGGCGGCAAAATATGATCACGCTTCGGGTTTCATCGCCCATTGTGATGCCCAGCAAAAATGGGCGAATTGGGAACGTCATTGTGCCCCACTTGGCGATAACCAAGCCTGACCAATCACCGTACATCCTAGGCATCCCGGTCAAACAATACAGACGACCATAAACATCACGGCCGGGTGTCATAAAATTCATCGGTCGCAGTGTAATTCAACGCACTTTCATCATCAGTTGATCGAACACCAGGTTTCGGAATTCGAATAACGAATTCCGCCCCTTCGCCGTCCGGTGCGGAGAGGGTCAGGTCACCGTTAAAATCGTCCTGAATCAATTTCCGACATATCGGCAAACCCTGCCCCGTCCCAACGCCCCGTTCCTTCGTCGTGAAGAAATAATCGAAAATTCGATCTCGTAAATCCTCGGGAACACCACCGCCATTATCGCGTAATCGGATGAAAACATTCTCAGCGTCCGACGTGACATCAAGTTTGATTTTACCGGAGCGTTGACCCGATTCCCGTATCGCCTGCGAAGCATTGACGATCAGGTTGATCAGGGCCTGTGACAAATGATTCCGTCGTCCTTCAACTTCGGTAACGTCCGTGTCATAGCTTTGTTCAAGCTCGGCAACATGTTTGACCTGATTACGTGTCAAAGTTATCGCTGTTTCAATTTCCTCGGCGATGGAAATCCGTTCCACGGAGTCCGTTGCAGGATGGGCAAATTTTCGGATGCCACGAACAATTTCCGCTATCCGATCAAGCCCCTGAATACTCTCGCGGATCGCAAGTGGTATTTCTTCGGCCATAAAATCGATCCGTTCCGGCGCCAGTTCGAGACGGGCAGCCCCATCCCCCCCATCCTTGCGAATGGCATGAACGAGATCGTCAAAGCTGTCAGAAAGGAATTCAAGATTGTTCTGAATGTATTGGGCAGGCGTATTGATTTCATGCGCAACCCCGCCCGCCAAAGTCCCCAAAGCATGCATTTTTGCGTAATCTGCCGCTTCTTCGATGACTTCCTGTTCCTGCCGGGCACGCCTTGCATCAATATCAGCAGCAAAAGCACGCTGACGGTGGCGAATAACAAATATCGCCAGGCCGATCATCACGATCATCCCGGAAAAGAATAGGTAGGAAAGAATTTCTATGTCCGACTTTACGCTTGCGATGTTACTTGCATTGTAGACCGACACAAAATTTGTTGTCCGTACCACCGCCTGCTGCAGGGGATCGTCGATCGACTCTAGTTCTTCGTGGATGAATTCCAACAATGCTGTCGAATTCGATACGCTTTCGATCCGGTCATCAATGCGGGCAATCTTTTGATCAAGCGTTTCTAGCAGACCTGCAACTTCCGGGATTTGCGCCAGAACCTGAAACCCTTCGCCCTGCTTGACCAGCAGGGTTCTGCTAACAAAGATTTCGTATTCCAGTAAAACCTTTTCAAGCTCCTCCCTGTCAACAACGCCATCGGAACGGGCATACTCGATATATCGTTCAATTTCGAGGAACTGCCGCTGAATCTGGAAAACTGCCCATGCAAAATTTTCGCGATAGGCAAATTTCTCATCTTCGAGCTTTCTTACGATTGCGATCGAGAAAACCCCATAAAGAACAACGAACAGAGCCAAAATTGAAAAAATGGCCCTGTTCGATATTTTTGACAGAAAATTTCTAGTTTTGCCCATCAATCGACTTCACCTGCCAGACGGAATAAGACCAATAGGTATCAGTCTGGAAACGGGTATCGCTGTCATATGGGAACACAACCCAAAACGGCCCTTTGTCTCGCACCGACATTTCCGCATCATTCAGTCGATAAACCAGGATGGCATTGTCACGACGCAGGACACCAGCCGGAACCATAACGCTATAATCATTTAGCGCAGAAACGCGGACTGTATCGGCGGTGATGCCATAGGTATCGAACAGAACGTCGAAATCGACACCCTGAAACTTCTGAACACCATCCGTCCATGGGGTCGAAGTGTAGAACTCGGTGCTAGGCAGCTTGGTCAACTCCTCAAACGAGACAGTAACCGTTTCGCCGCCCGTGTTTGAGAGCATGAGCTTTCCCGCTGCTCGGGCGTTTTCCGTTGAGAGAAAACCGATGACACACAAAGCCATCGTATATTTAATGATCGTTTTCATCATCATAGTTATACTCCGAAACTGATTTACACATTGGTCACGCCAAAGGGTTACAACAATATCTGGACCGGAAAAAATGGCTGTATGGCCGGTTCATTTCGTAAAGATACTTGGAATATGTTCTTCAATCGGTTGTGGCATACCAAACAGATATCCCTGCAATTCATCAACGCCATAACTTCTGAGACGAAGGGCTGTTGCCTCATTTTCAACGCCGGTGGCGATGACCGAATAATCAATCTGTCGGCATATCTGGACAATCCAAGAAATAAACCTTCCCGTATCGTCATTTTCCATCACCTGGCGAATCAATCGACGATCAAGTTTAACGCCAACAAAAAATTCGTGGCGCAGCAACTCCAACGCCCCTTTATCAGCCCCAAACCCATCAATAAAAATTCGTATTCCGCAATCTGAGAGAAACCTCGCGTTCTTTATAAAATTTTCGTCAATCTTGCCGAGCTGCATTTCATGAATTTCAAACGCGACTTCCAAACCATATTTCTGCATTTCAGCAACAAAGCCAGACAAAGCCTGAACGAACTGGCTGTTGCAAACCGAGGCATAATCAAGATTAAGTGACAACAGTGCACCTGAACCCAGAATTTTGCGATAAACAGGCGCTGAATTAATCGTCATATCCATCAAACACATCATCAGACGATCCATGACAGGCTGATTTTGGCACTGCCTGATGATTTTCCCGATATCATAACCTTTATGCACATCAGACATTCGGTAAAGAACCTCGCCCCCCGTTCGCGAAAAGTCTTGGGCACTGACACGGGGCTGGAACGCGGTTGTGACTAAGGATTGATCAAGAAGCTCATTCAACGTATCGGCAATGAGTTGATCAGCATGACTTTCTTTACGTTTGTCCTCAATCGTCTTGAAAAGCACTTCCTTGAAGGTCGAAATCGAAATCGGCTTTGTCAGAATTTTACTGACTTTTGCCAGGCCGTTTGCTTCACGCATGGGAACTGCCGAAATATTTCCGGTTAGCAGAATCCTCGGAATATCGGGGGCGCACCGAAATGCACGTTTCAGAAAGCTGATTCCATCAATCGTCGGCATCACCAGATCAGCTACAATGATATTCACACCCGAACGATTTTTGGATAACCATTCCAGAGCGGCTTCACCATTGATATATTTGACTAAATTAAAGCTTCCGGACAAAGAACGGCATACCGAAGCCAGAAGATTCTCATCATCATCTACTATCAGAACCGTCGGAAGACCGGCTGCAGCAACGCTCATCTGAAACAACTCCGGTTAGTACGAAACCGTAAAGATTCTGGGCGCGAACGATCTTCACCAGTTCATACAGGTCTTGATATACCGAAGAATAATGTCAGGATGGACGCACCAATATCCCCATATGTGGAGTGTGCATGACAATGGTGTCGGATCAGCCTGTCCGCATTGCTTTTGTCGATGATGATGAAAATCTTCTGTCATCGCACCGGCGGAATTTCGCGCATCTCGCCCCGCATTGGCAGGGATTGTATTTCAACAATCCGCAAACCGCGCTGGCAGAAATTTCTGGTGATCCCGATGTTACGGCGGCGATCCTTGACATTCACATGCCGATCATGACCGGGCTTGAGCTGGCGGCCAAGCTTCGAAATCTCCGAAGCGATCTGATCATCGTCATGTTGACCGGCTATGCCGACCTGCAATCAGCATTAACCGCGGTCAATGAATTCGGTGTATTTCGGTTCTACCCCAAACCTACCGCCCTGAAGACGGTTCTTGAGGGCATCGAAACCGAAATCGCCCGCAAACGTGGAGAAAGCCGCGATACCATCCCCGCGGCATTCCTGGATCTCTTTCATCTGGGGCTGATTGCAACCGACAATCGGCTTGCGATTTCACATATGAATGCACAGGCTGCGGAAATGCTACGCCGATCACCCGCCATGCAGGTTAATCCTGAAAACCGGCTTCTGATCGACAATGCCCCGGATGATCTTGATCGGTTTCTGCACCCCCCCGCCGGTCGTGTCCCTGCGATGCAACGCGGTTTTTCGCTTGATCATGAACAAGGGGCCCTTTCGGTATTTCTGCGCCGCGTAAGAAATGGCGCAGAACAGAAAGACAGTTTCGTATTCATTCTGGTTGAACCGGAACGAATGGGACCGCCGACAATTGATGATCTGATTGATGTCTTTGGTCTGACCCGATCCGAGGCCAAACTGACACAAAAGCTGGCAGAAGGAATGTCGCTTGATCAGGCCGCAGATTTGATCGGTATTTCTCTAAGCTCGGCGCGTACCTATCTGAAAACGGTCTTTTCCAAAACGGGGGTCAACAGACAACCGCAACTTATGAAGACAGTATTGTCGACGATCCCCGCCCTTCGCCGTTAAAGTATGTTTTATTGGCCTGGGGCAAATCGGAAACGCACCGAGAAAATCGCGCCACTGTGACTTTCCGGCTCATCAAGCCGGATATGTGTATCGTGGCGCAAGGCGATTTCACGCACGATCGAAAGACCAAGACCACATCCGTCTTCCCCGCCATCCGACACGCGATAGAACCGCTCGAACACATGCTTGCGATGTTCAAGCGCAATGCCCGGCCCGTCATCCTCCACCACCAGCTTGATGAATGCAGTGTTACCTGCCTCGGGCATTAACCGAACCGTAACCGAACTGCCTTCTGGGCAATAGGTCAACGCATTGTGGATCAGGTTCTTCAGCAATTCCTCAATCAGCGTCGCATCGCCCATGATCGGGGCCGCCCCGTCAATCCCTTCGTATCCGAGATCAATACCGCGTTCCAGTGCCTCGGGCACCTTGCTGCCCGTGACCGCACGGGTGATCTCGCCCAGATCAATACGGACAAAGGGTCGTCCGGCCAGGCCTTCGGGCGCGGACCGTGCAGATGCCAGCAACTGATTGGCAAGATGGGATGTCTGACGCGTTGATGCCGCCAGCTTTTCCATAACATCATGCAGCTTTTCCGGGTCCTTTTCACGCAGTCCCAGCTCGGCCTGGGTACGTAACGCCGCCAATGGTGTCCGCAACTGATGCGCGGCATCTGCTGTAAAGCGCTGCATGGTCGAAAGCGTATTTTCCAAGCGTTTCAGCAAATGGTTGATCGCCCCGACAAGGTGGCGCACTTCGGTTGGAACATCATGCAAAATCGGCCTCAGGTCCAAAGGCGATCTTCGGTTAAGTGCCTCTTCCAATCGCGCCAGCGGTTTAAGCCCCTGCCCGATCCCAAACCAGACAATAAGAGCCGCAATCAGGATCAGTCCGAATTGCCGGACAGCGGCACGTGCCAGAATATCCTCGCTCAGGCTTTCGCGTGTTCCGGTAGTTTCGGCGACCAGTACATGAAAACGGGTCGCCATCCTTGCACTGGCAACATACCGTGATAACGCCCCGATCCGCACACGTTCACCGTTATATTCCGCGTCATAAAATACCGGCTCTTCAAGTAGTGGCATCAGTTTTTCGGGAACCGGTGGTAATTCCTCATAACCAGTGATGAATTTACCTTGTGCGGTGCTGACCTGATAAAAAACCCGATCCTGTGCGGAGCTTGTCAGCATCTCAAGCGCGACATAAGGCACGTCAACCTCGATCTGGCCGCCAATCAAAACCACACGATCAGCAATTGCCAGTGCAGAACTCAGAAGCGCACGATCAAACGCCTGATTGGCGGAATGCACGGCATTGCTGCGCACCTCGAACAGCATCAGCGAACTGACCAGAAGCAACGGGATCAGAAGCCAGATCAGCAACCGTCGGCGAAGGGATGCGTTACGCCACTTCATGTTTTTTTCAGCAGATAGCCAAGGCCGCGGATGGTCTGGATTTTGACATCAGCCGTTTCGACGCGTTTGCGCAATCGACTGATATAAAGTTCGACCGCGTTTGCACTGATATCATCCTCAAACCCGGCAAGCTGGTCTGTAATCTGTTCCTTGGATAAGACATGCCCAAGCCGCAGCAACAGAATCTCAAGGATATTCAGTTCTCGCCTTGGAATTTCGATATCCTCGCCGTCGATCATCGCACGGCGGGCTACGGTATCATATGTCAGGCGGCCACAGGTGATCCGGGTATTATGCGTACCGGAATGGCGACGCATAAGGGCGCGCACACGCGCTTCAAGCTCGATCAGTTCAAACGGTTTTGCCAGATAATCATCCGCACCAAGATCAAGGCCACGCACACGATCATCGATATCGTTGCGGGCCGTAAGGATCAACACCGCACTTTCTGACCCGCGATGACGCAACCGACGTAGTATTTCAAGTCCGTCCATCCTGGGAAGGTTGAGATCAAGCACCACAAGACCGTATTCCTGTGTACGCAGAATTTCATCCGCTTCCTCACCATCGGAAATCACATCAACCGCATAGCCCGCCAACTGCAAGGAGCGGGCGATGCCATCGGCAAGTGCTGCGTGATCTTCTACGACAAGGACTCTCATTGTATCGGGTCCGGTCCCCTGTTAAACCAGAAAGGTCTGGTACATATTGCCCGAATTACATGAATTTTCCAGATTTTGCCGGATCGGGAAAGCCTTGATATAATCATCTGGCATCACGCCTGCGCGTAATCGGTTAATGAGGGCCTGTAAGCAATGAACCTGCGCAGTACTATCATTATTGCAGTTTTTTGCGCAGCAATTTTCCGCGTTTTTCCCGCGTCTGCCGAGTTGTTCGTTTTTCCTGCACAGCAAAATGTAGGTCCCGGTGACCCGGAACAAAACCTGTTGTCGGAAAGTCGAACTGTCGTCATTTATGGATCGGCCGACATCGAGGCCTTTCGCCCTGTGATTGATGGCTTCCAGCAAAGTAACCCCGAAATTCGCGTCGAATATCATCAGCTGCAAACACTAGAAATGTATCACCAGACCCTGGCGGAGCATGAAACTGGAGAACCAAACGCCGATCTGGTGATCAGTTCTTCGATGGACTTGCAGATGAAACTGGCGAATGACGGTTATGCCATTTCCCATCAAAGCGATCAGACCCGCGCTTTGCCAAACTGGGCGCGCTGGCGCAACGAAGCATTTGCCGTCACGCAAGAACCCGCCGTGATGGCGTATAATCGGCAGTTCTTTCGCGAAAACAATCTCGAACCTCCAAGAACGCGTAACGACCTCATCCGGCTTCTGAACGATCATGATGATCTGCTCAGCGAAAAAGTCACGACCTATGATATCGAGCGCAGCGGGGTTGGCTTCCTGTTTCTGGCACGCGATGAACGCTTTTTTTCGGGGATATGGGATTTTGTCCGCACACTGGGTCAGGCAAGGGTAAAACTGTATTCCAACACATCTCCGATGCTTGAAAAAATCGCCGACGGTCAGTTGGTCCTAGGATACAATTTGCTGGGTTCATATGCAGAAACATTCAGTCACCGAAACCCCAATCTTGGGGTGATCCTGCCTGATGATTTCATCGTTGTTTATTCCCGTATCGCCATCATTCCGCGCGGCGCGCGCAACCCGGAAACTGGCGCCAGATTCCTTGACTATATCCTTTCTATCGAAGGCCAGAGCATCCTGCAGGATGAAGGGAATTTTAACCCGGTCCGCCCCGATGTCCCACCCAGCCCGTTTTCGTCGCTGATTTTTGACCGCTACGGCGAACGGGTCCGATCATTCCCCGTAGGGCCCGGGCTTCTGGTTTATCTCGATCAAGCAAAACGCCAGCGGTTTTTAAGCCGCTGGCAGGACGCACTGCTTAATCGCCGATAAGCTCCGATGGCACCGGGCGACGTTCCGGACCGTCATAATTCCAGATCAGACGACGCGGAATTGGCCCCTTGTTGCGGCCCCCCTGATTGGTTTGCTCCCACGCATGGGCAAGTATCCCAACCGACCGTGATAGGCAGAACAAACCACGCGCCAGCGGTGCGGCAAATCCTAGTTCGGCATATATCACTGCCGTCGCACCATCGATATTCATCGGGATGCGTTTGCCTTTGCGTTGCAGAAGGGTTTCCTCAATCTGGCTGGCAATCTGTCCAAAGCGCCCTGAGACAACGCCATCCACCGCCGCCGTTTCAACAAGCGAGAGTAAACGCGGAGCACGCGGATCAAGCGGATGGAAACGATGCCCAAATCCCGGAATATGTTTGCCGTGCTCGGCGATCTGATGATCCAGACCAGCCGCTGTCGCATCAGCAAGGCTTTGGCCCGCGTCCACACGCACGGCAATATCTTGGTACAGTTCAACAGCCTGTTCGCCCGCCCCACCATGAACATCACCTAGAACATTCACAGCACTGGCCATCGCGTTATTCAACCCGACCCCGCAGGTCGCAGCCATTCGCGCGATTGCGATACTCGGTGCCTGCGGGCCGTGATCGACTGCCGCGACAAGCGCGGCCTCAAGCAAGGATGCCTGTCCCTCTGATGGTAACTCTCCACGCGTCATCAACCAAATCATACCGGGGAAACTGATATTGCCGATCAGGTCCTGAATGGCGTAACCGCTGAAATGGATTTTGCCCGGTTCCATATCGATGATGGATGTTTTCCACCAGTCGCTGACTTCGTTTTCAATGTCTTTTGCGGTTTTATTGCTCATAGCACGCCCTCAGCTTTCAAGGTGGCGGCCTCCTCGGCGGAAAGACCAAGAGTGGCCAGAATGGTTTCGTTATCCTGTCCCAGAACCGGTGGCGGCGCATTAACCGAAGGCGCGTCGCCATTCATCTTAATACCAGTACGCAGAATGCGGATGTCACGTTCGGCACCCGGTACATCGGTAAAATCGGCAAGCATCCCGCGATCGGCAATTTGCGGTAGCGAAAGGGCCTGCGGCACGGTCAAAACCGCGCCTGCCGGTACGCCAGCGGCGTTGAATTTTGAAACCCAGTGATCTGTTGAATGGGTTACGAGTATTCTTTCAAGCAGATCGCTTAGTTCCATGCGATGCGACAGGCGTTCTGTCCGGGTTACAAAACGCGGGTCAACTTTCAGGTCTGGCAAATCCAGAACATCGCAAACCGCTTCAAACTGTTCCTGTTTGTTGGCCGCAATATTGATCTTGCCATCCTGTGTGCAGAACGTACCCGATGGCGAGGATGTGAAATTGTCGTTGCCGTTTGCAGTCGGCTGCTTCCCGGCAATGAGGAAGTTCGATACCACCCAGCCCATGGTCGCAATCACGGATTCCAGCATCGAAATATCGATGAAACTGCCTTTACCTTCGTTGCTCCCCATTGCACGTCCGGCAATTGCTGCGGTGATTGCGTATGCAGCCGTCAAACCGCCAATGGTATCCGCCACCGGGTATCCAACACGGTAGGTTTCCCGGTCTTCCTCGCCAGTGATCGTCATAATGCCCGAAAGCCCCTGCACAATCTGGTCGTAAGCTGGCAGTTTTTTCATCGGGCCGGTCTGCCCGAAACCCGAAATCGCACAATAGATCAACGCGGGGTTAACTTTTGAAAGGACATCATAGCCAAGCTCAAGCCGGTCCATAACGCCGGGCCGGAAATTTTCGACAACCACATCGGCATTCGCGACCAGCTTTTTAAGGATTTCCTTCCCGCGCGGGTCTTTAAGGTTCAGCGTCACAGACCGCTTTCCGGCATTCTGTGCCATGAACGAAACACCCATCAGCTTTTCGTTCAGCCCCTGATCCGCCCCAAGTTGACGCGCCAGATCGCCGCGCCCCGGTGCTTCGACCTTAATAACATCTGCCCCCAGATGGGCCAGTTGATGGCAGCAAAACGGACCAGCCAAAACGTTGGTCAGGTCCAAAACAGTAATACCGGCAAGTGGTTTGGTCGTATCCATGACATTTCCTTAAATTCTGTCTAGTAGAATTTTGTTCTATTATATAGAATTTTGACCGATCCCAAAATGCCCAATAACGATATCCGGGGCGGAACAGTCACACGGGGATTCAATTTATTATGTCAGAACAAAATGTTAGCGCAGTTGAACGCGCCCTGATCATCCTTGATGCCTTTACCGATCGTGATGCCGATCTGTCGCTTAAGGACCTTTCGGAACGCACGGGCATGTATAAAAGCACCATCACCCGACTGGCCGGAACATTAGAGTCGCGGGGGTTTCTGGCAATATCGGGGCGTGGACGTTACCGGCTGGGACCAGCATTGTGGCGTCTGGGGTCAATATATCGTCGCTCATTTCGTATGGATGACGTAGTTCGACCACATCTGTCGGCGCTTGTTTTGGCCAGCGGCGAAACAGCCTCTTTTTATGTGCCCGAAGGAGAAAATCGCCTGTGCCTGTTTCGCGAAAATTCCCCCAGCAGCCTGCGCCACCATCTGGAAGAAGGTGCGATACTCCCCTGTGATCGTGGCGCGGCCGGGCACGTGATACGCGCATGGGGTAATGGCGTCGATGATCATGCAATTGACGTTCTTGAAGCCGGTTTTTCCCAAAGCGAAGGCGAACGTGATCCGGATATATCAGCAATCGCAGTACCCGTTCTGGACCGGCAGAACAGGCTGCTTGGTGTTTTGACTCTTTCGGGACCGGTCAGCCGGTTCAATCAATCGAAACGCAAGGAAGCACTTCTTTTCCTGAAGAAACATGCCCTTGAGTGTGGACGAGCATTGTCGGCATAAACCGTTTTCCGCAGCGGCTTTTGCCGCATGATCATAAATGCTGTGAACTTTTTTCACTCTGTTTGGTGCGATGACAGGTTGGTGACAGGTTTGCCTGTTACCGTCTTCGCGCTGCCGATCCGTCAGGTCGAATGATCTGATATAAGGACAATCAAAAAGGATCATCGGCAAGGGAGGCCTTCAGCTGTTTGTTGTCATGGGGTACCGGCATGTCGCCGGAATGCAAGCGCAGCCAGACCTTCATTGCAGATGCCTTGTCCTGAACTGATCGGCCTGCCGCCAATCGGCGGCCAGGGAAGGTTTTTGTGTCTGGAGGAGACGACAACATGACGAAGCTGACGATGTTCTCACGTCGCGGATTCTTGGCTGCAGCAACTGCTGTTGCCGTTTCAACTGCTGCATTTGGCGCCTTTGATGCCAAAGCGCAGGAAGTTAATGATATCCACTTCATCGTTCCGGGTGGTGCCGGCGGTGGCTGGGACAGCACTGCACGTGGTACCGGTGAAGCCCTGACCAAATCTGGTCTGGTCGGTACGGCGTCTTATGAAAACATGTCTGGCGGCGGTGGTGGTAAAGCCATTGCCTACATGATCGAAGCTGCAGATCGCCTCGACAACACCCTGATGGTCAACTCCACCCCGATCATCATCCGTTCTTTGACCGGCGTATTCCCGCAGTCGTTCCGTGACCTGACCCCGATTGCAGGTGTTGTTGCTGAATATGCCGCGTTTGGCGTTCCGGCTGACAGCCCCTACAAATCCTTTACCGATGTCATCGAAGCGATCAAAGCTGATCCGAGCTCGGTCAAGTTTGGTGGCGGTTCGGTCCGCGGCGGTATGGATCACATTGTTGCGGCCTATGCTGTTCAGCAGGGCGGCGGCGATGCCAAACAGGTGAAATACATTCCTTACGACGCCGGTGGCAAAGCAATTGCCGGCCTACTGTCGGGCGAAACCGAAGTCATTTCGACCGGTCTTGGCGAACTTCTTGAACTGCACAAAGCAGGTCAGATTCGCATTCTGGCTGTGACCTCGACCGATCGTATCGAAGCTGCTCCGGACGTTCCTTCGTTGGGTGAACTCGGCATCAATGCTGAATTTGTCAACTGGCGTGGTTATTTCGGCTCCCCGGCTCTTTCGGCTGAAAAGGCGGACGAATACGCCAAGATTCTGAAAGACGTTCAGGCAACCGAAGAATGGGAAGTCGTTCGCAAGCGTAACGGCTGGGAAAAGTTCTACAAGCCGCGTGCCGAGTTTTCCGCGTTCATGGAAAATCAGGAAAAAACGGTTGGCGATCTGATGCGTGAACTTGGCTTCCTGAAATAAGCCATCCCGACCTGCAATAAAAAAGACCTCTGAAGGAAACCACGCCATGTCCATCAATCGTGACAAGTTCGGCGCACTGCTCTTTTTGTGCCTTGCGCTGATCTATGGCTATTATGTTCGCGATATCCCGCTTCTGTTCGGTGACGAAGATGCCCCGTTCAATGCCCGGACCCTCCCTAATGCCGTGGCGTGGGTACTAGGTGTGGTTTCCTTCGTCCAACTGGTACTGCCGGCCAATCGAGAGGCCGGCAGCCTCCTTGCCGCATTCCGCGGCATGAAATGGAAACCGGTCATCATGCTTGCCGCATTGATGATCTTCTATGGCCTGACCATTCGCTATCTCGGCTTCCTGATCTCGACCACCATCTTCCTGATGGGCGGTTTTGCAGTTCTTGGCGAACGCCGCATCAAGGTCCTGCTGGGTGCAGCCGTACCTGTCGTTTTCGTGTTCTGGTTCCTGCTATCCCAGTTGATGGGGATTTATCTGGCACCGGGCGACATCTTCGAAATGCTGGGCTAAGGCGAAAGAAATGCTTGAAGGAATTTTCTCCGGTCTTTCGACCGCGGTCATGCCGATCAACCTTCTGATGGTTGTTGTCGGTTGTTTTGCCGGTACCTTTATCGGCATGTTGCCTGGTCTCGGTCCGATCACGGCCATTGCGCTGATGATCCCGATCACCTATGGCTTTGATCCTTCTACCGGCCTGATCCTTATGGCTGGTGTGTATTACGGCGCGATTTTTGGCGGGTCGACATCATCGATCCTGATCAATGCGCCCGGCGTTGCCGGAACCGTCGCCACGGCGTTTGACGGTTACCCGATGGCTCAGCAGGGCCATGCCGGCAAGGCACTTGCCATCGCGGCCTATTCTTCCTTCTCTGGGGGCACGATCGCTGCCATCTTCCTTCTGGTTGCAGCACCGGCACTTGCTTCGGTTTCGCTGTCCTTCCAGTCGGCTGATTACTTTGCATTGATGGTTCTGGGCCTGACTGCCGTTTCCGCGTTCGCCGGAAAGGGACAGGTTCTGAAGGCAATCACCATGACCCTGTTTGGCATCATGCTATCAACCATCGGCACCGATCCGGCGGCTGGCGTTGCGCGCTTCACCTTTGGCAGCATGGACCTTGTCGACGGCATCAGCTTCCTGTTGCTGGCGATGTCGACATTTGCCCTGTCCGAAGCCCTTCTGCAGATTCTGCGTCCGACCAAGGATACCCGTACTGACGAACAAAAAGCACTTAGAAACCTCGGCTCCATGAAGCTGACGAAGGAAGAGGTCAAAATCATGACCCCGGTCATCGCCCGCTCCTCGGTGCTTGGTTTCTTCACCGGCGTTCTTCCGGGTGCCGGCGCAACGATCGCGTCCTTCCTTGCCTATGGCCTTGAACGCAACCTTGCCAGTGCCAAGGAAAAGCTCAAGTTTGGCAAGGGATCAATCCGTGGTCTCACAGCACCGGAGACAGCCAACAACGCGGCATGTTCCGGTTCGTTCGTCCCGCTTCTAACACTTGGTATCCCGGGTTCGGGGACCACCGCTGTGATGATGGGTGCGCTGATTTCTTATGGTGTTCAGCCAGGTCCGCGTCTGTTCGTCGAACAGCCTGACGTGTTCTGGTCGGTCATCATTTCGATGTATATCGGCAATATCGTTCTGCTGGTTCTGAACCTGCCGCTGATCCCGTACATCTCGCGTTTGCTGGCACTGCCGCAACAGTTGCTGGTTCCGTTCGTCCTGTTCTTCTCGCTGATCGGTGTTTATCTGGTGACGTTTAACACCATGGATATTCACATGATGGTCTTGGCCGCGGCAATTGCCATTGGCCTGCGCCTGTTGAATTATCCGATGGCCCCCATGCTGCTGGGCTTCATCCTGGGCGAAATGATGGAAGAAAACCTGCGTCGCGCATTGATGATCAGTGATGGTTCGATTTCCTTCCTTTGGGAACGTCCGATCACACTGGTTATCCTGTTGATCAGCATTGCCTTCCTGTTGGCACCGCTCGTCGGAAACACCCGTCAGTGGTTGCGCAACCGCAAAGCCGTTCCAAACGACGGTGAAATGTAAGACCGAAAATCTTCGACGCGAAGGATCCAGAAGCGATGCGTTTTCTTGATAATCTGGCAATCGGCCCCAAAACCCTTTTGGTTCCTGTTTTTCTGATGGTTGTGATCATTGCGATGGGTATCGCAACGGTCCTGACTTTGGAAAGCGAGAAGGAAACGCTAAATAACCTTCGCGTCGAAGCTTATGAACGCCGTTCAGATGCGCTGACACTCAGCGACGCCTTAAATGAGGCGCACGGAACGCTTTTCCGCATTCTGACGTGGGATTCCAACGGCGTTAATGCCGCCGCTGTTCCCGAACTTCGCGAAAAGGCCGGTAATCTGTCTACCGAACTGGCCCCGCTTGCCGAACGTCTGGCAGAAGTCGGTGGCGATAAATTTACCACCGCCTACGACACCTATATGAACGAAGTCGATCAGTTCCTGATCGAAAGCGAGATGAATATCTATGGCGCGCTTGAGGTTATTGCGCGTGCCGATGAATCATTCCGCGCACTGCAAGTACCGTTGCAGAAAATTCTCGCGCAATCTCAGGAAGTTGCCACCACATCATTTGGCAATGCCCAGGCACAGGCCGAAACGCTTCAGAAGGTTTTCGTCATTGTCGCAATTGTCGTGATCTTTATCGCGGCAATCGTATCGGTATTTGTTTCACGACGTATTTCGCGCCCGATGACCGATCTTGCGCAACTGATCGAACAGATTTCTAAGGGCGACCTTGATATTGAAATCCGCGGCGTTCAGCGCCGCGATGAAATTGGTGTCGTGGCACGGTCGGTAACGGTGCTGCGCGACCAGTCAAAAGAAGCTGAAACCCTTCGCCATGAACGCGAACGCGTGCGCAAGATAGAACGCGAACGCCAGCTTGAACTGGTTCAGGCCACCGATAATTTCCAGCGTGCTGTCCAGGAAGCCCTTGGCGGCTTTGATCGTGAATTCGGGTCACTGAATGGCTCGGCCAACGACATGGAACAGATTGCGACATCGGCCACCGCACGTGCTGCTGATGCCAACCATCATTCCGAAGCTGTCCTACATCATATCGAGGCTGTATCACAAACCACCGCCAGCCTGTCAGAGGCCATAGGTGAAATTGGCCAACAGGCACAGAAATCAGCCGAAGTTGCCGGACGCGCCCGCAATGAAAGCGAACATTCCCGCGCCCTGTTTGAACAATTGACCGAAGCAACCCAGCGAATTGGTGATATTGTTACGCTGATCGAAGACATCGCCAACCAGACAAACCTTCTGGCATTGAACGCAACGATTGAGGCAGCACGTGCCGGTGACGCAGGCAAAGGCTTTGCCGTTGTCGCAGGCGAGGTTAAAAACCTTGCATCACAAACCGCCCGCGCGACCGAGGACATTTCGGCACAGGTCGAAGAAATCCGCAGTCTGACGGACAATGTTGTCAGTGCTCTTGAATCCGTTGCCAACGTTATTGGTGAAGTTGATCAATCAGCCGCAGCCATTGCGGCAGCGGTGGAAGAACAACAAGCCTCGACCAATGGCATTTCGACCAGCATCCATGATGCCAATGGTGGCATGCGGACGGTTGCCGATGCAGTTGGTGCATTGGACACGGAAACCGCCCGCGTTCACACCGGATCGGAAAACGTTTCGCGTGCGACAAACACCCTGAATGCCGAAGCTGCCCGCCTGCGTGATGCGATCGACGGCTTCCTTGACCAGATCAACAAGAACAAGGCCGAGGCATAATAATGAGCGTCCCGCCGGAAAGGCCCGCAGACGACAGTTGGATCAACCGCCTTTCCAGCAGCCTCACCCCGAAATTTTTCAAAAACCTGTTTGTGGCACTTGGCATAGGGCTTTTGGGCGGGCTGATCGCACACGGCATCAATATGCCGCTTGCCTGGATGATGGGGCCAATGCTCGCGACATTTGTCGCCAGCCTACTGCGTGTCCGCATGGGTATCCCGATGCGATTTCGCTCCGTTATTCTGGGTGTGATTGGCGTATTTCTCGGCACATCCTTTACTCCAGATACCCTTGATCAGGCGGCCCGATGGCCGATCAGTATGATTGCGGTTCTGCTTTACGTTCCGATCATCACCCTTGTTGTCACATGGTTTTACAGCAAAGTCGCAAAACTTGATCCCGCAACGGCCCTGTTTTCTGCAACTCCGGGCGGTTTGACACCGATGGTGGTTCTGGGTGCTGCAGCAGGCGGCAATGAACAGGAAATCGCCCTCACACAGGGTTTGCGCGTTCTGCTTCTGGTCATGTCAGCACCATTGATCGTCCTTATGATCACCGGTGTCGTCGCAAGTGGCCATGGCGATAGCGAAGCCATCCAGATGACGTTGTCCGAGGGACTGATCACGGCATTCTGTGCGATTGCAACCGTCCTGATTTTCCGAAAAATCGGCATTCCCGCCGCCGAAATGACCGGCGCCATGATGGCCAGCATGGTTTTGCATGTAACCGGCCTTGTGGAGGGCAATCTGCCCGGATGGTTATTGGCCGGAAGCCTTCTGATCCTCGGCTCGGCAATTGGCAGTCGCTTTGCCGGGGTAAAGCTCTCCTTCCTCGCCCGTCTTGCAGGTTATTCGATCTTTGCCACTGTGCTGATCCTTACCTTCACCGGCGGAGTGGCCTGGTTTGTTTCTGACTGGCTGGATCTTGATTATATTGCTGTTCTGCTCGCCTTCGCACCGGGTGGCGTTGCGGAAATGTCCCTTATCGCGCTGGCGCTGAATGTCGAACCAAGCTTTGTTGCTTTCCATCATATCGTCCGCATTTTCGAGATCGTATTGCTGGCACCAATCATGGCAAAGTGGTTCGAACGATATCGTCAAAAGCGTTTAAACAACCTTTAGTTATAAAGCGTTGGCGTCTTACGATTAATTCGCTAATCTTTTCCTGCACATTCCGGGCGGGGAACAGAAAATGCAAATGAGGCTTTCGGGGCGGAGCTCGCAAACATTCGGCTTACACGGCCAAAGTCCTTTGCCGAAACGGCTCTTTGATCTTTCAGTTGCCACAACCTTACTTATCGCGGCCCTGCCTTTACTACTTTTAATAACGATAGCCCTGAAATGCGATCATCGTGGCCCCGTATTTTTCAAACAGGTTCGCATCGGGTATCTTGGCAGACCTTTCAATATTTATAAGTTCTGCACTCTTTGGGGTTCGATACGCCCGGAAGGCACACCTCTGCCACCGACAAAATTCTGTAATTTCATTCGGCGCTGGGGTCTGGACGAGCTACCGCAACTTTTCAACATCATCCGCGGTGATATGTCGCTTGTCGGCCCGCGCCCGCATACACCGGCTGACAATCAAAATTTCGCCAGGCACTTTATGCTTTATGATGCACGCCATCAGGTGCCACCTGGCATTACAGGCCTGGCCCAGATCAATGGTTGGCGGGGCCCAATTCAGTCTAGTTTTGATCTGAAAAGCCGCCTTGACTGTGATCTTCTCTATATCAACCAGCAATCTTTGACATCTGACATACTTATTTTGATCTTCACGGTCACGCGCCCTTGGTACTGGGTGAATGGCCCTAAGCGCACATCCCCTAAAACGCTGTCATCATGTCGTACCGGATGAAAAACGCTGGCTTTAAGACCGCTTCACTATGTTTCAGCATTCTGCTGGCTAACTGTTTCAATCCTATGGCTTTTGCAAAGTCTGAACCGACACAAAAGAACAGGCGAGATACAACAATTCAGCTTGGCCTTTTTGATTTAGCGCCATCGCTTTCGGTGACAGAGGAATTCAACGACAATATTTTTCTGTCCGATAGCTACCAAAAGTCCGACACCATTAGCCGGGTATTACCTGCTTTAACCTTGCAATCAAATTGGCAACGGGTCCGCTTGCGGCTTGAAGCTCTTGGTGATGCGGGATTTTATACCAAATCAGACGAAGATGATTATCTGGATGGTGAACTTGGTGTTTCCGCCGGATCGGATATCGGCCCGGCATTTGCTGTTGATGGCGATTTCCGTATCGCCAAAGGTCACGAAGATCGTGGCGGTGAGGATATTCCGACCGGTGCCCGCGAACCCGTCACCTATGACGAGAAAAATACTGAAATTGCCCTTCGCTATTTTGCCGGTGATGTTCACTACCGAGCCGCCATGGCCTTTCGGCAGCTTGATTTTGACGATACCGCGCTCACCAATGGTGACATTGCCAATAATGATGATCGGGATCGGCTTGAATTGCGGCTGATCATGCGGGCTTCGTATCAACTGGGACTAGGCCGCGAAGCTTATGGCGAAACCACCTTGAACCAACGAGAATATGAAAGTACCCCCGACGATCAGGGTATTTTTCGCAATTCAAACGGTTACCGGCTGCTGGGTGGCATGACATTTGACCTGACCGACCTGATTAAAGCCGATATCGGGACTGGATGGATGTCGCAAATTTATGAGGATTACCGTTTACAAAACAACGAGGGATTTTCACTTCGGGCTGCAGCAACATGGAATATTACACGTATGACTGTGTTGGATTTCCGTGCCAAACGCGAAATCGGGGAAACCACCGTTACCGGTGCCAGCGGAATTATCGGTGAAAGCTTCGATGCTGGTATTGAACACGAACTGCGCCGCTGGTTACATTTCCGGGTTAACGGCGGTTATCAGCGGGATCGGTTTGAGGGTGCAGGACGTATTGACAGAATAACTCGGTTTGGCGCGAGCTTGCGTTATGAACTGAACCGTTTTACGGATATTGATGGTTCTTGGCGATATGACCAGCGCCGATCAAACGAAACGGGCCACGATTACCGCCGTAATCGTGCTTTGCTGACGCTTCGGCTAAAAATGTGATGTCATGAAAAGCATAATTCTGACTGCAATCCTTTTTTTCACGGCTTTAAGTTGCGCTCATGCCCAGACCATCTACACGATTGATAGCGGTGATGAGCTGCGCATCACGGTTTTCGACGAGGAATCTCTTTCAGGTGATTTCTCGGTTGGTGCGGACGGATCTGTCACTCTGCCCTTGATCGGGACGGTTAAGTTGCGCGACCTCACGCCACAAGCCGCACAGAAAACCATCGCCAATGCCCTAGCAGACGGTTATCTACGCCATCCCGTTGTATCTATTGATGTTCTTCATTTCCGCCCCGTCTATATTATTGGCGAAGTCGATGAGCCCGGTGAGTACGGATATACTTCAGGAATGAACGTATTGAATGCCGTCGCGCTTGGTGGCGGTTACACTTATCGCGCCGATCAGGATGACATCATTATCATGCGTGGCCGCGACGATAATCGCGTCGAGATTCAGGCCAACGAGCAAAGCATTGTATTGCCTGGTGATATTATTCACATCACTGAACGGTATTTTTAGCGGAAGGCTCGTCAGGCCTTTGTGATGTGTGATCAGCAGGCATGGAGCCGTGGCAGACATTTTCGCGCTCGGGCTTTTCAATACCTGAAAACACCTTCCAGATTTCATATGATGAATTCGTGACGGATTGACTATCAGAGGCAGCGAAAGACCTCAAAAATCACCGATTCTAAAAATTCATATTATGTTATTTACATTACAGCTTCTATTTTCTAGAGTTCAATCATCGAGCACATGTTTTTTACATTCGATAACATCGCGCTAAACAAGGCATCCCATCAAAATAAAAGTTACAACAACCTCATAGTTGTCTGACAACCATATATATGATGACTATTTCAAAAATAATAATAAATATGACGAATTAAAAATCGCCATCACGTCGGTAAAAAGAAGCAATAACCGCCGCCGCCCGACACAAATCAATTACCCTTCTGTAAGGGCAAAAAACGATCACGGAGGAAACACATGAAATCATTTCTTAAAGTCGCTGGTGCGACTCTGGCGTTAACCCTCGGCTTCACAAGCCAATCCTTTTCCGCCGATTATCCCACCAAAGATATCCGAATGATCATTCCATGGGGCGCTGGCGGTGGCACCGATGGCATCGTTCGCAAACTTGGTACAATTGCCGAGAAGGATATCGGACAGTCGATCTATGCGGAGAATATTGAAGGCGGCATCAGCGCAACCGGCATCATGCAGGTCATGCAGGCCCGTCCGGACGGTTATACCCTTGGCGCACTGACATACGACAGCGTTGTCACCGTGCCTTGGCAGGGACTTTTGCCAACCTACAAGCTCGACAAACTGAAACTGATTGCGCGCGTCACCAGTGAACCCGATGCAATCATTGTCGCTTCCGATTCACCCTACAAGTCGGTCAGCGACCTTGTTGCTGCCGCCAAGGAAAACCCTGGCAAGATCAAGGTTGGCATCCAGAACACAGGCTCGCGCCTGCACCTTGCGATGCTGCAATTCCAGCAGCTGACCGGCACAGAATTCAAACTGATCGCCTATCCGGGCGGTGCCGCCCCGCAAAAAGAAGCAATCCTGTCTGATGAGGTCGATATTGTTGCCACGAGCATGGGTGATTTTTCCGCCCTGATCGAAGGTGGTGATGTTCGTGGGCTTGTCGAGTTCTCCGACAACCGCAACCTGACCTTCCCTGACGTCCCGACCGCGAAGGAAGAAGGGATTGATCTTCAGATTGGCAGCTTCATCGTTCTTGCAGCACCGGCCAATACACCAGATGACGTCGTTGCCAAAGTCGAAGCCAGCTATAAAGCGGCACTGGAAAGCAGCGAATTCCAGGAATGGGTATCAAAAGTTGGTGTTTCGCCGAACTGGCTGGGCACCGACGAAGTAACCGCATGGACGAAAGAAACCCAGAAAACCTTGTTTGACCAGATGCAGGCCCTGGTCGACCAAGGCGTTATCAAGAAGTAATCCCCATAATACGGAACGGATGGCATCACCCGAGATGATGCCATCCAGACCGGTTTTGGCCGTCCCGCCGGAACGGAGATAACCCGAATGCCAGCCTCAAGCATCACAGCAAAAAGAGGGGCTCTTGTGCTTCCGCTTTTCCTGCTTATCATCACCACCATCTACCTTGCCACAGCGTTACAAATCGCCCCGCAATTTGACGAAGGGCTGGTCGGACCATCGTTCGTTCCGGTCCTTGTATCGATCCTGATGTATATTGCGCTTGGTTTTGTATTTCGCGACGTCCTAAAGGCGCCTGTTGCCGTCGACGAAACCATCAGCGAAGAGTCGCAGACAGAAAAGCCGTCGCTTGGTCCTGCGATCAAAATTGTTGTGGCAACGGTAATCTATATCGCCGTCTTCAAGACATTGGGTTATCCGCTTTCGACTTTTCTGTATATCTATGCGTTGCTGTTCTTTTTCAAACTTGAAAAGACCGGGCAAGTCTGGCGCATCGCATATTCGGCGGTCATTACAGCCGTTTTCTATATCCTTTTTGCCGTCATTTTCCAGGTACGTCTGCCAATGCTGGAGGTCCTGTCACCATGAATTTCATTCTGGAAATTCTGGGCGGGTTTAGTGCCCTCGCCTCACCTGAAGTACTGGCATATATGGTCATCGGCTTTCTGATCGGTACGTTCTTTGGTGCCGTGCCTGGCCTGACATCCGTGCTTGCCATCGCACTTTTGTTACCCATCACCTATAGCCTTGACGTTGTTCCAGCCCTTGTCATGTGTGCGTCGATTTTCATGTCGGGCATGTATGCCGGGTCGATTACCGCGACCACAATCAACATTCCCGGCGCACCATCATCGATGATGACCTCAATAGAGGGATATGCACTGATGAAGCAGGGCAAGGGTGCAAACGCCCTTGGTCATGCTGCACTTGGCTCGATGATCGGGGGCATTGTCGGCGCCCTGCTTCTGATCGCTCTCACACCGATTGCCGCCAAAGCATCCCTGCTTATTCAGACGCCGGGCAAGTTTTCGCTGATTCTGTTTGCCTTGGTCGTGATTGTCATTTCACAACGTGACGCTATTGCCAAAGGAACCGTTGCAACGTTGCTGGGCATCATGATCGCGACGATTGGTATTGATGTCATGCAACCGATCGCACGGTTTAACTTTGGTACGGAAACGCTGGTCGAAGGCATCGATATGATGCCCCTGATCATAGGAACATTTGCCATAAGCGAAATCCTCTATCAGGCACAGCAAAGTAACGATCCGCTGACAATTGATGCCGACACCCGAAATCTGACACCGATCCGTCGCAAAGACTTTCTGCCAAGCTGGAATGAAATCCGCGAAATCGGGTTCTTCACTTATTTGAAAAGTGCCCTGATCGGCTACTTTATTGGCGTACTTCCCGGTGCTGGCGGATCAATGGCTGCTTTCGTTTCCTACGCTGAAGCCATGCGTAAATCCAAGAAACCCGGCGAATATGGCAAAGGTTCGCGCGAAGGAATTGCCGCGGCTGAAACCGCGAACAATTCGATGTGCGGCGGCGCATTCGTTCCGATGCTGATGTTTGGCATTCCCGGCGATCCAACCACCGCAATCGTTCTGGGTGTTCTGATCATCAATGGCTTGCAACCGGGCCCAAGGCTTCTTGATACACAGCTTGATCTGATCGCACCAATGTTTGCGTCCCTTTTGATCAGTGCCTTGATCCTGATCCCGCTGACCCTTTATCTATTGGGGCCGTATTTCGTTAAAATCGTCTCGATCCGCAAGGCACTGCTTTATTCTTGCATTGCGGTCGTTGCGCTGGTTGGAAGCTACGTCGCGACCTATTCACCTTTCCAGATGATGCTGGCGCTTGTTTTCGGAGTTCTAGCATTTTTCTTACGCAAACAGAATTACCCCACCGTCACCCTGTTGCTCGGTTTCATACTGGGTCCGGATCTTGAACAGTATCTAAGGCGGGCATTGTCACTAAATGATGGAAACCCCTTAACTTTCCTGACCAGCTTGGACAGTCTTTTCTTCCTCGCCCTAACGGCTGTCTTTTTCTACTTCATGGTCATCCGGGTACCCAAACCATCAAAAGCCTGATCTATTGATTGCCGAACTTGCCACCTTCCTCATCTCTCTCCCGGGGCGGGTGGCATTTTTTCTTCGCCCGGATTTCAAAAAGCCCAGATCAGGAAACACAATGCTGCTGAACCTTATTGATCAGCTCGGACCCATTTTTCTGCTGGTTGCAGCGGGATTTGCTCTCGCCAAGATCGGCTTGATCGGGGCTACCGCGATTGACGGGCTGACCAAGATGACGTTCTGGACGCTGATCCCGGCAACATTGTTCCTGACAATCTCGGCAAACCGGGTTTCAGAGCTATTCAATTTATCAATATGGATCGCCTATTACGGTGCTGTTGTCATCACCGCGATTTCCGTTTTTGTTTTGTTGAAAACAGGCCGAAAAAACAGCACACCCGAAGCCATTGTTCTGGCCTTTGGCGCGATATTTTCCAATATCGGTATGCTGGGTATTCCGATTGTCGATATCCTGTTCGGGCATGAAGGGTTGCTGGTTCTGGCAACCATATTGTGCATCCATGCCGTCAGCCTTTTAACTTCAACCATCCTGCTTCTGGAATGGAGCCGCAACAGAACCGGCAATCCGGCCGCAGTTCTTGGTAAAACCCTGCGCGCGCAGATATGTAATCCAATCATCATTGCCATTATCTGCGGCATTATCGTTGCCGCATCCGGTGTCGTTATACCAACGGTTGCCATGACATTCTTCGGAATGCTCAAAGCCGCGATGCCGCCAATTGCACTCATGCTAATCGGTGCAGGGATTTATGGTCAAAAACTGCGCGGAAATCTGCGCACCAGCATAACCGGTGCGATTGCCAAAGTTTGCCTGATGCCCGGTCTTGTATTCATGATTGGTACTGCGTTGCATCTGCCGCTCCTTACATTGGCACCGGCAATAATGATTGCCGCACTGCCTCCGGGAGTAAACTCTGTTCTGATGGCGTCAAGCTACGACACTGCACGGGAACGAACAGCAACAACAATGCTGGTCGCGACATTGCTGTCTGTTGTGATCCTGCCGGTACTCGCGTTCACGCTCACATTTGAGTAGCCCCCCAAAGAACACGCCGTAATTCCTGTCGGCGATCCACGCTGTTTGGAAAGATTGCAATAACAGCCGAAAAAACCGTGTTTTAGCGTCCCATGTATCTTTACGGGCCGGTTTAACCATGATGAAATCCGGACACGCGCAAAAGCGCCCCACCAAGACAATGCGCATCTCAGGAGCCCCAAATGTCTAATACTGCGGAAATGCGTCACGGCGGACGCATACTGGTTGATCAACTTGCCCTTCATGGCTGCGAACGGGTTTATCTTGTTCCCGGTGAAAGCTATCTGGCTGTTCTCGATGGCCTGGTCGACCATCCCGATATCGAGCCGATCATCTGCCGTCAGGAAGGTGGTGCTGCCATCATGGCCGAGGCGCACGGCAAACTGACCGGAAAGCCTGGCATCTGCATGGTGACACGCGGTCCAGGTGCAACCAATGCGTCGGCGGGCGTACATGTCGCCCATCAGGACAGCACCCCGATGATCCTGCTGGTCGGGCAGATCGGACGGGACATGGTCGACCGCGAAGCCTTTCAGGAAGTCGACTATCGCAAGATGTTCGAACCGCTTTGTAAGTGGGTCACCCAAATCGATGACATCAATCGCATCCCGGAATATATCAGCCACGCCTATCATATCGCGACCTCCGGTCGCCCCGGACCGGTCGTGCTTGCGCTTCCGGAAGACATGCTGTCCTCGGCAGCTGCAGTTGCCGATGCCAAACCCTATGTCCCGATCGAAGCCAAAACCGCCCCCGAAGACGTCGCACGTTTCCGTGGCGCACTGGCAGACGCAAAACGGCCGATCATGATCGTTGGTGGTGGTGGATGGACCGCAGAAACCACCGAGAACCTTAAATCGTTTGCAAAACGAAACAATGTTGCGATCGCCACCAGTTTCCGCTGTCAGGACTATATCCCGAACACGCACAGCCATTTCATTGGCGATGTCGGCATCGGGATCAATCCGGAACTGGCGAAATTCATTCGCGAAAGCGACCTTGTGATCCTTGTCGGATCGCGCATGGGGGAAATGACCAGTAGCGGTTACAGCCTGCTTGAAATTCCCTGCCCGAAGCAGAAACTGATCCACGTTTACGCAGGCCCCGATGAACTGGGCCGTGTTTATCGCCCTGATATCGCAATCAATGCATCTCAACGATCATTCATCCGCACCGTCGCCATGATGGAACCCGTGGATGGAAGTGGACGGGAAGAACAGATTGAAACGGCTCACGCTTCATATCTGAAGTTCTCAACCCCGCTTGATACGCCGGGCGATGTAAAGATGGCCCATGTCGTCGCACAGCTTCGCGAAATCCTGCCCGAGGACGCCATCGTGACCAATGGGGCCGGCAACTATGCCGCCTTCCTGCACCGCTTCTTCCGGTATGGCAAATATCGTACCGAACTTGCACCGACTTCGGGTTCGATGGGCTATGGCCTTCCGGCATCTGTGGCCGCCAAGCTGACCCATCCAGACCGACCGTCGATCTGCCTTGCCGGTGACGGATGCTTTTTGATGCACGGCCAAGAATTCGCAACGGCGGTTCAGTATGGGGCAAACATCATCGTGATCGTGGTCAATAACGGCATGTTCGGCACCATCCGCATGCATCAGGAACGCAATTATCCCGGTCGCGTTTCGGGCACACAGCTGCACAACCCGGATTTTGCGGCCTACGCTGTCGCTTTTGGCGGACATGGCGAAACCGTTACCAAGACCGAAGATTTCGGACCGGCTTTTGAACGTGCCATGAATTCGGGAAAACCGGCGATTATCGAGGTACAGGTTGATCCGCAGGCATTAACCCCAATCAAGACGCTTGATCAAATTCGCGCAGGCAGTTGAACTGTCAGAGAGTGAAATACGGCGGGATCACTTACCGTTCAGGCAAGATGATCTCGCCATTTTCAAGAGCCCTGTGCAACTTATCAACAACCTCGGCAAGCTTCTCGTCAATGACATGCAAATAGGCTGTCCAGTCCGAGAGCTTTTTAAGCTCTTCCTTGCCATCAGAAATTCCGCGCAGACCGATCAAAGGTACGTCAAACTTCTGACAGACCCGCAAGATGGAATAGGTTTCCATATCCACCATATCCGCGTCAATCACGTCATAAGCTACACCCGATACAACGTTTGCACCTGTTGACAAACGTGCTTCCGCGACACCCGGAATGCGATAAGGCAATTCCATAACTGCCGGAAGATTAAGATAGGGCGTAATCCCCTTCTCAAAACCAAGTGCTGAGCAATCCATATCGCGGTAAGACACAGATGACGCCTGATAAACCTCCGCCTGCTTAAGCGTGCGCGACCCTGCTGATCCAAGAGTAACCACAAGATCCGGCAAATCACCCAACAATCTCAGTTCCGTCAGGGCAGAGCTCAGATTAAGTGCCGCCTCAACCGGACCAATACCAATCATCAACGGCTTGAACAGTTTTTCAAGATGAGGGCCATATTCCTGATTTGCTGCCATTGCGAACAACACATTAGTTCCGGCAAAATCATGAAGATATCCGCGCATGTCTCATCCATCTCATCTGCGATTGATCAAGATGCAGATTAGTGGTCAAAAAACGCTTTGCCAGCCCTTAATTGGGCGGATTTGAAAATATTCTTGGGAAATTGGCGCACCCGACAGGATTCGAACCTGTGGCCTTTGCCTTCGGAGGGCAACGCTCTATCCAGCTGAGCTACGGGTGCGCAATAGGCATCGGGCAGCACGGCCCGAGCGGTTGGGTGATACAGGTTTTGTCCGTCGCGGGCAAGGATTTTTGACGGCCCCTACCAATCAGCATCCTGCCGACCGTTTGATTAAATTCTGGTTGCTGCATATCACAGCGATCAGCTTTCAACATCACGTCGCTCATAGGGATCCCTTACAATCCACGTCCCATTCCATTCCCGGTCCTGTTCACGGCGCTGCAGGCGTTCCATTCGGTTAAGCATGAGCTGCGCGGCAAAATCGCTGCCGATACCCTCCTGAACTTCCTCAAACAGCGGCTGCGCCTTACCAAACTCGCCCTCGCGATAAAGCGCAATCGCCATCTCATAGGTTTTGCGCCACTCGCGACGTTCATCGCTCAGCTGTCCGGACTGTGCCAGCACTTCATAGAGATAGACCACATGCTCGGTCCCCAGCAGCACGACATGGTCAAGATCACGCATCTCGATTTCGCCCGCTGCCATGCTGGCGGTTTCATGCGACGCCAGAATTTGCGTACCATAAATCCGGTTGGCCTTTTCAAGACGGTTGGCATAGTTCACACAGTCGCCAACCACCGTATAAGACCGTGATTTATCCGTCCCGATGGAGCCGACAACGACCTCGCCGGTGGCAATACCAACGCGAATATCAAGCCCGTGATCGCCAATCAGATCAGCATATTTGGTCTTCAATGCGTTAAAGCGTGCCACCTGCTCCAACGCTGCCAGACAGGCATGCCCGGCATGGCTTTTTTCCCCACAGAAGGGCGGGCCCCAGAAACCGATCACCCGGTCCCCGACAAAATTATCGATAATGCCGCTATGATTGGCAATCGGTTCGGTCATGGCTGTCAGATAGTCATTCAGGAAATCGACAAGTTTCTCGGGCGGGATATGCTCCGCCATCCAGTCAAAATTGGTCAGGTTGACGACGCTAACCGTCATTACACGCTTCTGCGAGGTCTCAAGCGCGGTTTCCTGCGACAGCAGGTTATTGATAATCTTTGGATCAATATATTTGCCAAACCGTTCGCGCATCCGGAACCGGACACGCAATTCACGCGTCATGCGGTTAAAGGCATCCGCCAAACGGGCAAAATCGCCCTTGCCCTTGAAATCAAGGCTGGTATCGAGCTTGCCCGACTGGACGCTGTTTAACGCATTGGTCGTATCACGAACCGCTTTGACTACTGCCTGCGCCAGATAATAGGCAAAGGAAATGCCAATCACCACCGCGGCCAGCATCATGATGAATTCGGCCTGGATCAGGAAATCTTCGCGGGCTGAGACATTTTCGACTGTTTCGCTGGAATATTTTTCCAGCAGCAAAATCTCGCTGCGCAGATCAAGCACTATATTGCGATGAATGCCACGCACCAGATTTTCCTGACGTTGCGCATCGTCAAGATCACCATCGCGTACCCGGCCAAGCAGCCGTTCAACACCCAGATTGAACTGGGCGGCAATATCGGCAAATTCACGCATCCGCACATCAAGATCAAGCAAGACGCCCTGATCAAAATGACCTGATGCCTGTGCCCGGCCAAGGGCTGCCGATGTGAACGCCTTGCGAAAAGCCTGTTCGATCTGGGTCTGCTTGGCATCAATTTCGATTTCGATGCCACTTAAAAGCGATGCATCCGGTCCTTCATTCTCGACCACACGCATATAACGGTCGATCAGCGAAATCTGTTCAAGCTGACGGGAACGCACATCGGAAAGCGCATCCTTCACCGGCGTGACATAGCGCGACACCGCTTCAAGGTCACCATTGATCCCCAACGACTGAATGACGGAGAACCCGGTAGCCACCACAAGCCACACGACAAAAAAGGCCGCGACACCCAGGAACTTCGCCCGAACGGTCCTTAGCATGCCGGTCCTGATCCTCCGAAAAACATGGCTGAAAGCACCACCAAATACGCAAAGGCGATAGGTGCCATATCGTGATGGTCGCACCGCGTAACAAGCATGACAACCATATGCAACTGATTAAAAATGCTACCTGATCGGTGATCCCCGGTCAAAATGCAATCAGTTGACCCGGCACGAAAAATCCCGCGCGGTACCACCACCCTTTATCCAGCGTCCGATATCGCCGATTACCGTTGGCCCATTCAGGTCCCGCAACAGCATGTGATAGCCGTCGCGATAAAGACAAATCGTGCTTTGATCGCTATTTGACGCCCGCATGTTATCTGCAATCGCGGCAACCGCCCCTGGTGGAATAACCTGATCCTGCTGACCTGACATCAAAAGTGTCGGAATATCGATATCGCCACCGCGCTGCTGCGCCAAATCCATCAAATCTGCCAGTCCTGCAACCATGTCGACCCGCACCGATTTCATCATGTACGGATCACGAGATAGACGACGAAGCATTTCGATATTGTCAGACGGCCATATATCAAGCCCCTGCCCCGACAGAGGCAACCAAGGCAAACTATTGGAAATCATCGATAATGGTGCTGTCTGATACCATGGCATCATGTCGCGGTTCCAGACTGCCGGTGCGACCAGAATAACCCCGTCCATCCATTGGGGGCGCGACGCAGCTGTCACAATTGCAACTGCGCCCCCCATCGAGTCCCCCATCAAATAGATCGGTCGCCCCGGATATCGCATGCGAAGAATGACGAGCATATCAGATGCATCATTGATCAGGCTTTGCGTTCCCGCCCAAAATGGCCGTGTCGCCGTGCGGCCAAATCCGCGCTGATCATAGGCAAAAAGCACAATATTTTCAGAAGCTAACGCCGTTCCGGCTTCGTCAAACGCGTTCGCATAATCGCCAAATCCGTGCAGACCAAGAATTACCGCATCCGGATCATCAACCGGCCCCCAATACTGCAACGGCAAAGACGCCCCATCAGACGCCATAAACGCATTTTCGGTCATTCTAACGCTGGCGATCGGATCGCCAGCGGGAATTATCGTCGGCGCGCAGCCCGCTAGCCAAAATGCGAACCCAAGCCCGACAAACCATGAAAATACCTTCTGAATGTAATGAATTGCCGCCCCCAAATCATGTTGCTTTGCATTTACAGATCAAATTAAGGCCAAAAAACAAAACCCTGCAAGCAACTTGCAGGGTTTTGAAGGATGGCGTGACACCCTGAAAATCAGGCAGCCTTGCCTGCACGGGCCTTGTCATTATCTCGTGTCAGCATCAGGAAGATATCTTCAAGATCGCCTTCCTCGGTCGACAGGTCGGTAATTGCAAGACCGCAACCCTGAATGGCATTAAGGATTTCAGCCATCTGGGTATTGCTGGGCCGGTAATTCAGCGCGATCTGGTTTGCGCCCTTAAGCTCCGCCCCCCAAGGGGTGAGTTCCTCGGGCACGGCATTGAGTGCATTTTTAACTGTTAGAATCAGGGTTTTATGATCAATACGACGCAGAAGACTGCGCTTGTCTTCATGGGCAATCACATTGCCCTTGTTGATGATCGCAATCTCGTCACAAAGCTCTTCGGCTTCTTCAAGGTAATGCGTGGTCAGAACAATCGTAACGCCCGCTTTGTTCAGTTCCTTCACATAAGCCCAAAGCTGCTGACGCAGTTCGATATCGACCCCGGCCGTTGGCTCATCCAGTACCAGAACTGGCGGCATATGGACCATCGCCTTGCCGACCAGAAGACGCCGACGCATCCCACCCGAGAGTGAACGGGAATAGGAATCGGCCTTGTCCGACAGCCCAAGGGCAGCAAGAATCTCGTCCGTACGGCGTTCCGGTTTGGGAACACCATAAAGGCCTGCCTGCAATTCCATCGCCTGACGCGGGGTAAAAAATGCATCCAGATTAAGTTCCTGTGGCACGATCCCGATCGAACAACGCGCAGCGCGCATTTCGGTTTCTATATCGTAGCCCCAGATTTTTGCCGTACCGCTTGTCTTGGTGACAAGACCAGCCAGTATATTGATAAAAGTGGACTTTCCGGCACCATTCGGACCAAGAAGGGCAAAGAAAGAACCACGTGGTATTTTCAACGACACATTGTCCAGTGCTAGTTTTTCGCCGTTCGCACCCTTATAGAGCTTGGTCAGCCCTTCGACTTCGATGGCGTAGTCGGGCATTGCAGTCATGAATGCGTGATCTCCGCTCTTTTCCGCGTGGCTTGTTTGCGCTAAGACCATGCGGAAGTGTTGATTGAATATGCGCAATCGGTATCATCCCTATGAAAGCGGGGTCAATGGCTCTTGGACCGGTTTCAGGCCGATGATCAACCGATGGCAATACCGATGCCTGTGCTAACTGGGAAGCTGGATATATGAAGATCACCGAAGAAATCAAAGTCGGCAGCCTTAATGTTGCCTGTGACGGCGGCAAAGGTCACCTTGGCCATCCCACCGTTTACCTCAATCTTGAGGAAAAGGGCGAGGTGGTCTGCCCTTACTGCTCAAAGAAATATATTTTCGACAAATCCCAGGCCGAGCACGCAGCCCATTAATCCGTTTTGCCTGACCACAGGTAAAAGGAACCAGCGCCAAAGCTGCCAATATCGTTGATCCCGGCAGCTTTTCGCTGACTTAATGACTGTCGCATGTCTTTGCCGTCGCGGCATTTCGCGGCACATCCACGGGGAAATCCTATGACGTCTGCACCAACCGCTCTTAACAGCTATCGTGCCCTTCCGGATCCGGACGGACATTTCGGCAATTTCGGGGGCCGCTTTGTCGCCGAGACCCTGATGCCACTGATTCTCGAGCTTGAGCAGGCCTACAAGGATGCCAGGAAAGATCCGGCGTTTCAGAAAGAACTCGACTATTACCTGAAGCACTATGTCGGTCGCGCAAATCCGCTTTATTTCGCCGAACGCCTGACCGAACATCTTGGCGGTGCCAAGATCTATTTCAAGCGCGAGGACCTGAACCATACCGGCGCGCACAAGATCAACAACTGCATCGGTCAGATCCTTCTGGCCAAACGCATGGGCAAAACCCGCATCATCGCCGAGACCGGCGCGGGTCAGCACGGCGTTGCAACAGCGACGGTTTGCGCGCGCTTTGGTCTGCCCTGCACAGTTTATATGGGCTCCAAGGATATCGAACGTCAGTCGCCGAACGTTTTCCGCATGCGCCTGCTTGGTGCCGAAGTCAAACCGGTTAAATCCGGTTCCTGCTCGCTCAAGGATGCGATGAACGAGGCCCTCCGTGACTGGGTCACCAATGTCGAGGATACCTTCTACATCATCGGGACGGCGGCGGGTCCGCACCCCTATCCGGAACTGGTTCGCGATTTCCAATGCGTGATCGGTAACGAAGCCAAAGAACAGATTCTTGAGCAGGAAGGTCGCCTGCCCGATCAGGTAATAGCGGCCGTTGGTGGTGGATCAAACGCGATCGGTTTGTTCCACCCGTTCCTTGATGACAAGGATATCGAGGTGGTTGGTGTCGAAGCTGCCGGTCATGGCGTGCACACCGGTAAACACGCCGCCAGCCTGAGCGCTGGAAAACCAGGCGTTTTGCACGGGAACCGCACCTATCTGCTGATGGATGACGACGGACAGATCAAAGAGGCCGACTCGATTTCAGCCGGTCTTGATTATCCCGGTATTGGGCCGGAACATAGCTGGCTTAAAGATATTGGTCGTGCGCGTTACGAGCCGATCACCGACAAAGAAGCGCTGGAAGCTTTTAAACTTTGTTCGGAACTCGAGGGCATTATTCCCGCGCTGGAATGCAGTCACGCCATCGCGCAGATCATGAAAGAAGCCCCAAAAATGGGTAAAGACAAGATCATTCTCATGTGTCTGAGCGGCAGGGGCGACAAGGATATCTTTACCGTGGCCGAAGCACTGGGAGTAGAACTGTGAGCGACGCAATCATCGGCGGCCAGGACCGCATCGCCAAACGTTTCGCGAAGCTCAAGGAAGAAGGTCGTGCCGGTCTGGTCACGTTCATCACCGCAGGTGACCCCGACCCGGAAGCATCGTTTGAAATCCTTAAAGCCCTGCCTGCAGCAGGTGCGGACGTCATCGAACTCGGTATGCCATTTACCGATCCGATGGCCGATGGCCCGGCCATTCAGGAAGCATCAATCCGTGCATTGGCAGCCGGCATGCATATGCGCAAGACCCTGTCGCTGGTTCGCGGTTTCCGCGATCAGGATCACGAAACGCCCATTATTCTGATGGGCTATTATAACCCGATCTATATCTATGGCGTCGCCGAATTCCTTGAAGATGCACGCAATGCAGGGGTTGATGGCCTGATTGTCGTCGATCTTCCGCCCGAAGAGGATGCTGAACTTTGCGTCCCGACCGTGGAAAAAGGTTTGTCCTTCATTCGACTGACAACCCCGACATCCGATGACAAACGCCTGCCGAAACTCGTTCAGAATACGTCAGGCTTTGTTTATTATGTCTCGGTTGCTGGTGTTACAGGTGCCGGTTCGGCAACCAATGACCAGATTGTCGAAGCCATGGCACGCCTGCGTCGCCATACGGATTTGCCGATTGCCGTTGGTTTCGGTATCAAGAACGCGACCCAGGCCGCAGAAGTTGCCCGGCAGGCTGATGCTGCTGTGGTCGGATCGGCAATCGTATCAAAAATTGCCGAAAGTCTTGACGAAAACGGCAAGGCCACCGATAAGACCGCCTCTATGGTCACAGGCCTTGTTCGCGAACTTGCAGACGGGGTACGCAACGCGCGCAGCTAATTCTGTGCGTTGCTGTGAAATGACCGATATAGGCAAAACCAAGGATCAGTATCCGATATGTCGTGGCTGACAGAATTCGTCCGTCCCAAGATTCAGAAACTTGTTCGCCGCACCGATGTGCCCGAAAATCTCTGGCATAAGTGCCCGTCGTGCGAACAGATGATCTTCCACCGTGACCTGGCAAAAAACAAACATGTTTGTCAGCATTGCGGCCATCACATGCGCATTTCCGCCAAGGAACGTCTGGAACTCCTGTTCGATGATGGTAAATACCAGACCATCGAACTGCCGAGCGTTCCGGTCGATCCGCTGAAATTCCGCGATCAGAAAAAATACACCGACCGCCTGAAAGCGGCACAGGCCAAGGCAACCTACAAGGATGCCCTGGCTGTTGCGCATGGCGATGTCGGCGGTCATGCAACCGTCGTTGCGGTCTTTGATTTTTCCTTCATGGGCGGATCGATGGGCACCGCCGTTGGCGAAGGCATCGTTGCCGCGGCCGAGCTCGCAACGGTTCAGGATGCGGCCCTTATCATCGTTCCGGCGTCGGGTGGTGCACGTATGCAGGAAGGCATTCTAAGCCTTATGCAGATGGCGCGCACCACGGCCGCGATCGAGAAGGTCAAGGAAAAGGGTCTGCCCTATTTCGTCCTTCTAACCGATCCGACCACCGGTGGTGTTTCGGCATCCTTCGCCATGCTGGGTGATATCCAGATTGCCGAGCCAGGTGCACAGATCGGTTTTGCCGGTCGTCGCGTGATCGAAAACACCATTCGTGAAAAGCTTCCGGATGATTTCCAGACAGCAGAATATCTTCTGGATCACGGGATGGTCGATATGGTCGTGCCGCGCGGTGAGTTGAATGAAACCATCGGTCGCCTGATAGACATGATCCGTCGCACCAAGCCGGGTGCCGCGATCGTTCCGATCAAGGATGCGAAAAAGAAACCCGCGAAAAAGGCCGAGACCGAAGGTGACAACGCCAAGAAGTGACGCCATTCTTGCGCGTCTGGGCCAGCTTCATCCAAAAGTGATCGACCTTTCATTGGGTCGGATTACCCGCTTGCTCGACAAGCTGGGTAATCCGCACCTCAATCTGCCGCCCGTCATTCATCTGGCCGGAACCAATGGCAAGGGATCAACGCTGGCTTACCTGCGTGCCATCTATGAGGCCGCAGGCCTTCGTGTCCATACTTCTACATCTCCCCATCTTGTTCGCTTTCATGAACGCATAAGGCTGGCGGGTGACCTGATCACAGAAGACATGCTGTGTGACCTTCTTGAAGAAGTCGAGGCGGTCAATGGCGGTGAACAGATAACCTTCTTTGAAATCACCCAGACCGCAGCTTTTCTGGCCTATTCCCGAATTCCGGCAGACGTTGTTCTGCTTGAAACCGGTCTTGGCGGTCGGGTTGATGCCTCCAACGTGATTGGTAAGCCGGCTCTGACCGTCATTACGCCGATCTCGCTTGATCATCAGGGGTTCCTTGGCGATACGATTGCCAAGATCGCCTTTGAAAAGGCCGGAATCATGAAGCCGGGTGTGCCGTGTGTACTTGCGCCTCAAAGCCTTGAGGCATTTGATACGCTTGCCCGCCACGCTGACGATATCGGCAGCCCCCTGATCACGAATTTCGCCGTTACCGCCGAGCGCGAGGATGGTTTCACACTTCGTATCGCCGAAGAAGAATTTGATCTGCCATTGCCCGCCCTGCCCGGTCGCCATCAATTCATCAATGCCGCAACCGCCATTATTGCCGCCCGCAAGGCCGGTATTCCCGATGTCGCAGGCCCGGATTTGGCAATAATAGCGCGCGGAATCAGCCAAGCCAGTTGGCCCGCACGCCTTCAGAAGCTGATCACCGGACCACTTTGTGATGCCCTGCCTGAGGGGTGCGAGCTTATTCTGGATGGGGGACACAATATCGCCGCTGCCGAAGTCATCGCAGACTGGCTGTCCCGTCAGCCCAAAGGCGATATCGTCGCGATCATGGGAATGCTTGATAACAGGGACCCGGTCGCATTTCTCCAACCGCTGGCCCCTCATATCACATCATTTGCCGGCATTCCGATCCCGGGAGATCACGAAGTCCACAGCGCTGATACGTTGCGTGATGCTGCCGCCACGGCAGGAATCGCAAATGCACATGCCTGCGAAACCCTGGATGATGCGTTGGCCGTTCTGAAGAACGCTGTTGCAAAACCCAAAAGAGTTTTGATTTTGGGGTCGCTTTATCTGGCAGGTGTTGTACTGGAAAATCACGCCTGATCTGGCACGTCTCGCGATCAGATTTCCGGTAACCGCACTTTATTGTTTACTGCTGACGAACTGCCACCCCCCGTGCCACTGCCGTTTGATGATCCGTCATCATCCTTGCGCAGGCGAAGACTGCCAGCTTTGTGCACCTTGCGCCGGTCTCCGGCCACACCGGGCGGCAATCCGGCAGAGGCACCCTCTTTCGACATCTGGTTCCCTACATGCTCCATCCGGTCATAACGATCTGCTTCGCGCCGAACAGTGCGACCGGTAACCCATGTGTAACCCAACACATAAAGCAGGAATCCCCCTACGCCAATGGTAAGGGTCAGGAACTGCAAAACCGGCAGGAAACTACCGAATAGCTGCCCACCGCCATAAATCATGAAAATGCAAACCGCCGCCACGGGGGCGAGTGCAAGGAAGAATATCCCGCGCACCTTGTGGCGGATCGGCCCGTAATGCATCAGCATCGCGTAAAACAGGTACATCAGTGCGATGAACACCACGAGTTTGATCAGCAGCACGAAATGGTCGACCGCCGGAAGACGCTGGTTACGGTCATAAACGCCAAAGACAACGAACAAACCGTGCAGGAAAAGCCCGAAAATTCCGAACGTAATAAGAAAGCGCATCCATGAGGACGCACTAAAGAACCTGCGCCATCCCGATCCGTTGGACCGCGCAACCCGTTCGGCTTTTTTGGCCTTCTTGCGCCGATTTGCCAGCTTCATGTCGTCATGCAGCTCGCGCGTCGGTTCTGCGGTTTCAATGCCGATGCCTTGTGGCTTGAAAACCGGTTTATCTTCCATCGTCGGCAATGACCGGTTCTCCCGTTTCCCGAAGGAAAGTTGCACTGCGATAGACCATATCAATCCCTGTGCGTCCTGATAAGCCCAAAGCGACATCCTGCCATAAATGCTCAGAATACGATCATGATCGAAGTTTTCATTTCGATATCGACACGATAGTCAAAATTCTTGCTCTCTCCTGACAGTCTCCTGTCAGTAGTAGAACCGGAAACAGCCAATATATTCCCGCTTTCGGCGATGCCCCACTCGACTTAGCCCGCTGGATCGGGCATTCTGCGGGCCATCAAATCACACGAATGAATGAGCATTAGACGCATGACAGATTCTGCGCCATCCACCGGTAAATCCCCCCGTCGCGTTGTGCTGGTTGACGGATCGGGCTTTATTTTCCGGGCCTTCCATGCCTTGCCACCGATGACCAGTCCGGACGGTACGCCGGTGAATGCGGTATATGGTTTCTGTACCATGCTGATGAAATTGCGCGAAGATACCAAGCCCGATCATATGGCGGTTATCTTCGATACCAAGGGTAAGTCGTTCAGAAACGATTTCTATCCCGAATACAAGGCGCACCGTCCGCCGCCGCCCGAAGAATTGGTCCCCCAGTTCGGGCTTATCCGTGATGCGACGCGTGCCTTCAACCTGCCTTCGATCGAACTCGAAGGATACGAGGCCGATGATCTGATCGCGACCTACGCCCGACAGGCTGAGGCCGAAGGTTCCGATGTGATTATCGTGTCTTCGGACAAGGACCTGATGCAACTTGTCACGGACCGGGTGCAAATGTTTGATGCGATGAAGAATCGTACTATTGGCGCACCGGAAGTCTTGGAAAAATTCGGCGTTACACCCGACAAGGTTATTGATATCCAGGCGCTTGCTGGCGATTCCGTTGATAACGTTCCCGGCGTGCCCGGCATTGGCATTAAAACCGCGGCCCAACTGATTGACGAATATGGCGATCTGGATGGCCTGCTGGAACGTGCAGGCGAAATCAAGCAACCCAAGCGCCGCGAAAAACTGATCGAGAATGCCGAACTGGCGCGCATTTCACGCGATCTTGTGACCCTCAAAACCGATGTTCCGGTTGTCGAAAAGCTGGATGGTTTTGAACTGCGCGAACCTGATCCGGATGTTCTTTTAAGCTTTGTTTCAACACATGGCTTTAAATCACTGATTTCTAAAATAAAGGCAAAGTTCGGTGGCTCTGTTGATGCCGATGGCATTGTCGAACCGGGTACCGGTGTCAATGATATCAGTGTCGAAAAGGCAGAATATGAACTGGTGCAGGATGAAGACCGCCTAAAGCACTGGATTTCAATGGCTGAATATGCCGGTACGGTTGCTGTCGATACAGAAACCACATCGCTTAATGCCCATCAGGCCAAACTGGTTGGCATTTCGCTTTCGACCGAACCGGGCAATGGCTGTTATATCCCTGTCGGGCACGGACGGGGTCACGGCGAAAGTGGCGAAGCACAGGGAGGTTTCGATTTCGATGCCCCTGCCGAGGCACCGACAGAAATCGAAGTGCCAAAGCAAATCCCGCTGGATCGCGCGATTGCCTTGCTCAAACCCCTTCTGGAAGACCCGGGTGTTCTCAAGGTTGGCCAGAACCTGAAATACGATATGATCGTGTTGTCCCGTCACGGCATCAATGTCGCCCCGATAGACGACACCATGGTGCTGTCCTATGTTCTGGACGGCACAAGCCACGGCCATGGCATGGATGAATTGGCCGAACTGCATCTGGATTACAAACCCATCAAGTTTTCCGATGTTTGCGGATCGGGCAAAACCCAGATCACCTTTGATCAGGTGCCGCTCGACAAGGCGCTTGATTACGCCGCCGAAGACGCCGATATCACGCTGCGCCTGCATCGACTTCTGAAGCCGCGGATTGCACAGGAACACATGGCCAGCGTTTATGAAACGCTGGATCGGCCACTCGTCCCGGTCCTGGCCAAAATGGAAAGCCTTGGCATCCGCATTGATGCCGACAAGCTCAAAACCCTGTCGAATGACTTTGCCAAGCGGATGGCTGCCCTTGAAGAAACCATCCATGAAATGGCCGGTGAACCGTTCAATCTCGGCAGCCCAAAACAGCTTGGCGAAATTCTGTTTGAAAAGATGAGCCTGCCGGGCGGGAAAAAAACCAAAACCGGTGCATGGCAGACTGGCGCGGATGTTCTTGAAGCATTGGCGGCTCAGGGACATGACCTGCCGACCAAAATCCTTGAATGGCGGCAGCTTTCAAAGCTCAAAAGCACCTATACCGATGCTCTTGCCAATCACATTAATCCTGAAACCGGCCGCGTTCACACAAGCTATGGCCAGACCAATGTGAATACCGGCCGCCTTTCGTCAAACGATCCCAACCTGCAAAACATCCCGATCCGAAGCGAGGAAGGCCGTAAAATCCGTACGGCCTTTATCTCGGAACCCGGTTGCAAACTGATTTCTGCCGACTATTCGCAGATCGAGTTGCGCCTTCTGGCGCATGTCGCCGAAATCGACGCCCTGCGGGATGCCTTTAAAAATGGCGAAGATATCCACGCCGCAACAGCATCCAAGGTGTTTGGCGTTCCGATTGAAGGCATGGATCCTATGGTCCGCCGCAAAGCCAAGGCCATTAATTTCGGAATCATTTACGGGATTTCGGCCTTTGGCCTCGCCAACCAGCTTGGTATCCCGCAAAAAGAAGCCAAAGCCTTTATCGAAGCCTATTTCGAAATTTATCCCGGCATTCGCGATTATATGGAACGGGCAAAAGACTTCGCCAAAAAGCATGGCTTTGTCAGGACCCTGTTTGGCCGTCATATTCATATCAACGGCATTAATGATAAAAACGGGATGCGGCGAAGCTTCGGCGAACGTGCGGCCATCAACGCCCCTATTCAGGGCGGTGCCGCTGACATCATCAAACGCGCCATGATTGCCGTTCCCGGTGCCCTTCTTGATGCGGGGCTTAAAACCCGCATGCTGCTTCAGGTTCATGATGAATTGATTTTCGAGGCCCCCGAAGATGAAACCGAAAAGGCCGTTAAGGTGATCCGCGAGGTTATGGAAAATGCCGCACACCTGTCCGTACCGCTTATCGCAGATGCCGGTATCGGGGATAGCTGGGCGGATGCACACTGATCAGATCAATATCCAGACCCTTAATCAAGACAAAAGCCCCGGCAGTACTGCCGGGGCTTTTGCGTAAAATGCGTCGATTGGCGATGATTTATAGACCCAGAACGTCACGCATTGAATAAAGACCGGGCTTCTTGCCCTCGGCCCATTTCGCGGCACGTACCGCCCCCTTGGCGAAAACTTCGCGTGATGATGCCTTATGAGTAATTTCGATCCGCTCCCCCTCGCAGGCAAAAACAACGGTATGGTCGCCCACAACGTCGCCGCCACGCAGCGTTGCAAAGCCGATGGTGCCGTTTTCGCGTGCGCCGGTATGCCCGTCGCGTGAGCGCACCGAAACCGCATCCAGATCGACACCACGACCCTTTGCCGCCGCTTCGCCAAGGCCAAGTGCCGTGCCGGAAGGTGCATCAACCTTGTGCTTGTGGTGCATTTCAACGATTTCAATATCAGCCGTATCCTTATCAAGGATCGCCGCAACCTTCTCGACCAGCGCAAAGGCAAGGTTCACGCCGACACTCATGTTCGGTGCGAAAATGATGGTTGCTGTTTTGGCTGCGACCTTAAGCTCTGCTTTCTGATCATTCGAAAGCCCGGTCGTGCCAATCACAAGGATTTTACCGGTTTCAGCTGCCAGTTTGGCATGGTTCATGGTCGCAGCCGGTGCGGTGAAATCAATCACCGCATCAACAGCTTTAAACAATGCCTTGGGATCGTCACCGACCAGAACGCCACTTTCTTCCAGACCTGCAATCAGTGTGACGTCCTTGCCGACAAACGGGCTGTCTGGCAGATCGGTACCACCGCCAACCTCGCAGCCGTTGGTTTGGGCCGTTTCATTGACCAGCATGCGCCCCATTCGGCCGGCACATCCGACAATCCCGATTTTCATTTCCGGTCTCCTCCGGCAAGCAATTTCAAACGTGTCATTGCTTTAGCACATGCCGCTCTGTGATGAAATCACCGGAAATGTCCAAATGTCGGACAAATCAACAATCAGTCTGTTGTGACGAACTGTGCTGCAATCCTGTCAAGGTCGGCAACGGCGTCAACCGGAAGCTTCAGGCTGGCCGCAGCAAGGTTTTGCGTCAAATGCTCGGACGATGACGTTCCCGGAATCAACAGGATATTGGTCGAACGCTGCAACAACCAGGCAAGGGCAACCTGCATCGGCGTTGCGTCAAGGCGCATGGCAACCTGTGAAAGGGCTTTTGACTGTAATGGCGAAAAACCGCCAAGCGGGAAAAACGGCACATAGGGAATGCCATCAGCCGCAAGGCTAGCGATCAATCCGTCATCATCGCGATGCGCCAGATTGTACTGATTCTGCACACAGACGATGTCACAAATCTTGCGCCCTTCCTCGATCTGGGTCGATGTCACATTCGACAGTCCAATATGTCGGATCAATCCCTGCTGCTGCAATTCTGCCAAGACGGCAAGCTGTTCTTCGATCGAACCCTCAGCCGGTCCATGAAGCCCGTGCATTGATCGGAAATTGACGACATCGATCACATCAATCCCAAGATTGCGCAGATTATCATGTACTGCTGCTGTCAATTCTCCAGCTGATAGCGCAGGCAGCCATGATCCATCATCGCCACGCTTTGCACTGATCTTTGTCACGATCACAAGATCATCCTGATAAGGATGAAGAGCTTCACGAATCAGCTGATTGGTAATGTGCGGACCGTAAAAGTCGCTGGTATCGATATGATTGACGCCCGCTTCGACCGCCTTGCGCAGCACTTTGATCGCACCATCTCGATCTTTTGGGGGGCCAAAAACGCCAGGTCCAGCCAACTGCATCGCGCCGTAACCCATACGTTTAACGCTTAGATCACCGATCTTGAAATTCCCGGCTTGCTCGACATTGGACATGGAAATCTCCTTTCATGTCAGACATTCGATTTCTGTACCGAAGCTAAGCCCTACAGATTTGATCAACAATCCGATACAATCAGAACAAGCTGTACGGGATTTGAAACAATGAAACTTGATCTGCCCAACATCACCGCGTTCGTCACCGTTGCCCGCGCAGGCGGTTTTCGTGAAGGCGCCCGCATCAGTGGCGGAAGCGCATCACGTCTAAGCGATCAGGTCCGCCGACTGGAGGCCGAGCTTGGCGTAAGGCTGTTCAATCGCAGTACACGCAGTGTGGCCCTGACCGAAGCTGGTCAGGGATTGTTCAACCGACTTTCACCCGCACTTGACGAAATGGAATTGGCACTTGATGTGGTGAACAGCTACCGCAATCGTCCGGCTGGTACGGTAAAGCTTAACGTTCCTGTCAGTGCCGCACGCCTTGTTCTGCCACACATCATTCCGGCCTTTCTGGCAGCCTATCCCGATATCCGGGTTGAAATCATTACCGAGGAAAGCTTCGTCGATGTTCTTGCCGAAGGGTGTGACGCTGGCATTCGCTATGACGAAAGCCTTGAACTGGACATGATCGCAATCCCCATCGGCCCCCGTACCCAGCGTTTCGCCGCCGGGGCTTCGCTTGAATATCTGAACCGGCACGGTATGCCGGAACACCCGCGTGACCTGATGGAACATGCCTGCCTGCGCGGCCGCTTTGCCAGTGGCGCCATGCATCCATGGGAATTTGAACGCGGCGATGAAACCATTGAACTCAGCCCCGGTGGCCAGTTACTGATCCGGCCCGGCGGCGGGACAGACCTGTCGGTTGACGCGGCTTGTGCGGGAACAGGTATCATTTACCTGTTTGAAGACTGGCTTCAGCCCTATTTTAATAGCGGTGCTCTTATCCCTGTGCTTGCAGACTGGTGGCCACAGTTTCCGGGACCAAAGCTTTATTACCCGGGGCGTCGCCTTGTCCCCACACCGCTCCGGACTTTCATCGACTTTGTCAAAAGCCACCCCTGGCCACGTGATGCGGCCAAAGAAAAACCCCGCCCAAGGTAACAGAGCGGGGTTAAACATCTTTGGCAGCCAGTTGGTTTGGCTAGCACTTAATCCGTCAGGTCTTTCCAGATTTCCTTCATTTTGGAAAAGAAACCTTCGCTCTCCGGGTTGCTACCCTCTTCGCGCGAAATCTCGTCAAACTCTTTCAAAAGTTCTTTCTGCCGCTCGGTCAGTCTGACCGGAGTTTCGACACTGATTTCAACGAACATGTCACCACGAGCCTGCGAGCGCAGGATGGTCATGCCCTTGCCGCGGAGACGCAGCTGCTGTCCCGATTGCGTACCTTCTGGGATATTGATCCGAGTGCGCGTGCCCTCGATTGTCGGCACCTCGATGGTCCCACCAAGGGCTGCCTTGCTCATCGGGATTGGAATCCGGCAATACAGGTTCGCCCCGTCACGCTGGAAGAAGCGATGATTCTGGATATCCAGGAAGATATACAAATCACCTGCCGGTGCACCATTGGCACCGGCTTCACCTTCGCCCGCCAGACGAATACGCGTACCATCTTCAACCCCGGCCGGAATAGTCACCGACAGGGTCTTTTCCTGTTCAACGCGACCAACACCATGACAGGATTTGCAAGGATTCTTGATGATTTTGCCTTTGCCATGACAGCTCGGGCAGGTGCGCTCGATCGTAAAGAAGCCCTGCTGCGCGCGGACCTTGCCATGACCATTACAGGTCGGACAGGTTACCGGCTGCGAGCCGGCCTCGGCGCCGCTGCCATGGCATTCTTCACAGGCAACCGACCCCGGAATGGTGATCTCGGCCTTTTTGCCTTCAAACGCTTCTTCAAGCGAAATCGCCATATTGTAGCGAAGGTCGGCACCGCGCGACGATCCACCACCACGGCGACCACCGCCCATGGCACCGAAAATCTCGTCGAAAACGTCGGCAAACCCTCCGCCGCCGAAACCACCGCCAAATCCGCCACCGAAACCACCGGCACCGCCCGGCCCACCCTGCTCAAACGCAGCATGACCAAAACGGTCATAGGCAGCACGCTTTTCCTGATCTTTAAGGACTTCGTAGGCTTCGTTGACTTGCTTGAATTTTACTTCGGCTTCGGTATCGCCCGGATTTTTATCCGGATGATACTTCATCGCCTGTTTACGATAGGCGCTTTTGAGCGCGGCAGCATCGGCGTCTTTGCCAACACCCAACAACTCGTAATAATCTTCTTTCGCCATCTGTAACTCCGAAACACGGTCGGGCCGTTCCCGCAATTCTCTGCGTCCGGAACGGCCCGATTTTTATTTACAGGGCGTCGTTCAAGACGACCTCTGCGGTCGCCTTACTTGTCTTTTTTGCTGTCATCGACTTCTTCGAAGTCGGCATCAACAACACCGTCATCGGCCTGTGCGGATGCGCCAGCAGATTCTCCTTCGCCACCTTCTTCGGCCTGCTGTGCCTGATACATGGCTTCGCCAAGTTTCATTGCAGCCTGCTGAAGTTCGTTGACCTTCGCGGTGATTGCTTCCGGATCTTCGCCGTCCTTCGCTTCTTTAAGCGCAGAAAGAGCGTCTTCGATCATCGATTTCGCACCGGCATCAACCTTGTCACCGTGTTCGGCAAGGTTTTTCTCGGTCGAATGAATGACGGCTTCCGCCTGGTTACGGGCTTCGACAAGCGCTTTGCGCTTTTTGTCGGATTCCGCATTGGCTTCGGCATCCTTGACCATTTTTTCGATCTCGTCATCGCCAAGACCACCAGATGCCTGAATACGGATCTGCTGTTCTTTGTTAGTCGCCTTGTCTTTGGCAGACACGTTGACGATACCGTTGGCATCAATGTCAAAGGTCACTTCGATCTGCGGAACCCCACGCGGTGCCGGCGGGATACCGACCAGATCAAACTGGCCAAGCATCTTGTTGTCGGCAGCCATTTCACGTTCGCCCTGGAAGACGCGGATGGTCACGGCCGTCTGGTTGTCTTCAGCGGTCGAGAAGGTCTGCGACTTACGGGTCGGGATCGTGGTGTTACGGTCGATCAGACGGGTGAACACGCCGCCAAGGGTTTCAATACCCAGCGACAGAGGGGTCACGTCAAGCAGAAGAACGTCTTTGACGTCGCCCTGCAGAACGCCACCCTGAATTGCTGCACCAAGGGCAACAACTTCGTCCGGGTTTACACCTTTGTGCGGCTCACGGCCGAAGAACTCTTTAACGCGTTCCTGAACCTTCGGCATACGGGTCATGCCGCCAACCAGGATAACATCGTCGATTTCGCCTGCAGTAATGCCAGCATCTTTAAGCGCGGCCTTACACGGGGTCATGGTGCGTTCGATCAGATCACCAACCAGACCTTCAAGCTTCGCACGCGACAGCTTGATGTTGAGGTGTTTCGGACCAGATGCATCAGCCGTGATGAACGGCAGGTTGACGTCGGTCTGCATCGACGAGGAAAGCTCGATCTTGGCTTTCTCTGCGGCTTCTTTCAGACGCTGCAGGGCCAGACGATCTTTGCGCAGGTCGATCTGCTGTTCTTTTTTGAACTCATCAGCAAGATAGTCAATGATCTGTTTGTCGAAGTCTTCACCACCAAGGAAAGTATCGCCGTTGGTTGACTTAACTTCAAACACACCGTCGCCGATTTCCAGAACCGAGACGTCAAAGGTACCGCCACCAAGGTCATAAACGACCACGGTGCCACCATCTTTCTTGTCCAGACCATAAGCCAGTGCTGCTGCAGTCGGCTCGTTGATGATACGCTTTACTTCAAGACCGGCAATTTTACCGGCATCCTTGGTTGCCTGACGCTGGCTGTCGTTGAAATATGCCGGAACGGTAATAACGGCTTCGGTTACCGGTTCACCCAGATGGGCTTCTGCGGTTTCCTTCATTTTCTGAAGCACCATGGCTGCGATCTGGCTCGGTGCCATTTTCTCGCCATTGACTTCAACCCATGCATCACCATTGTCACCCGCGACAATTTTGTACGGGACAAGGTCTTTGTCTTTTTCGACTTCTGGGTCACCATAACGACGACCGATCAGACGTTTAATCGCAAACAGGGTGTTTTCCGGGTTGGTCACTGCCTGGCGTTTCGCAGGCTGACCGACAAGGCGCTCACCGTCATTGGTGAATGCGACCATCGACGGAGTGGTACGGGCACCTTCGCTGTTCTCGATCACGCGGCCTTCTTTGCCGTCCATGACTGCGACGCAGGAGTTGGTGGTGCCAAGGTCGATACCGATAATCTTGCCCATAGTAAGTTCCTCTTTTAGCGGCCGGTCCGTCCCGCAGCCTTCACGATCTAAGCGCTGCGCAGGACCTCCTGGGACCAATGGTTGTAATAGTCTCAAAATTCGTGGGGTAATTACCCCGCGCACCTATATATGAAAGTCATCAAAAACTCGCAAGCGGTGAAAACGGGGAATCTCGGGTGAATTTTACTCTGAAACGTGTATTTCGGTGTCCTGAACCGGTTCCAACACCGTTTCCACGACCGAAATTACATCTTTTCCAGATGTTTGCACGGACAAGGTTAATGAAATTCGTGGGAAGCATATCGGGGTTGCCGACACAGCAAAACCAGTCAAAGAATCTTGAGAGCCCGCTTCAAACCTCGACTTTCACTAATCACACTGCACGAGGATCGGGACTGCATCGAGCCTGACGCAGCAGACGATCAAGCTTCCCGGCAAGATCGGTCTTTTCTTCCACACCCAGAAATCCCGCAATCTCGAAACGCTTTCCATGCGATCGCAAATAAAGTTCGCATTGGTCATCATCACCCCGTTCAAGCACCACCTGAAGCCAATAGGGTTGAAAATCAAATTCCTGTCGCGTCCCGCGCGCCGAAATTCTGGTGACCCGCAAATTGCCGTGACGCAATTCAATCCGCTCCTCCGCCCGTGCTGCACGGAAACTGAAATAAAAGGCAAGCGACAATAATATCACGTCAACACCAAGAAAGCCGATCACCGGCCACGCCCCGACCAACCAGAAAATAAGACCGATAATCGATGTGACACATGCCATCGCAATAACGATATTGCGTGCCGCTCGCCTGCCGAGCGAACGCGGCGGATGCAGATTAACCCGAAATATCGGCTTTTCTGTTCTTGGTACGGCTGGCATGGCTATCAACCGGTTTGCGGCATTTCCAATGTTTCAATTCTGGAACGCTTCCAGATCCGTCGCAATCAAAATTCGACCTTTGCAAAGCAGCCGTTTATATATGCTGATAGCAGGAGATCAGATCAGGAATGCGGAAAGTCAACCCTCCCTTATCCCGGAAATGACCGCAAAAATGCGGCATCAACACAGAGACTAAAATCCATGTCCCGCCCGATGAGCAAAACCGCCATAGAAGAATTTTTTCAGCGCCTTTCGGATGCCGACCCGGAACCTAAGGGGGAGCTGGATTACACCAATCCCTATACGCTTCTGGTCGCTGTCGCACTGTCAGCGCAGGCAACAGATGTTGGTGTCAACAAGGCCACCAAAAAGCTGTTCCAGATCGTCGAAACCCCGCAGGACATGCTAGACCTTGGCGAAGAAGCCCTGATCGAACACATCAAAACCATTGGGCTCTATCGCGGCAAGGCCAAGAATGTCATGGCTGCTGCACGCATTCTTGTTGAAAAACATGGTGGGATCGTCCCCAACGATCAGGATGCGCTTGAAGAATTGCCCGGCGTTGGTCGCAAAACAGCCAATGTTGTCCGCAACATTGCGTGGGGCGAACCCACTATGGCTGTTGATACCCATATTTTCCGGCTCGGCAACCGGACGGGAATGGCAAACGGCAAAAACGTGCTTGCTGTTGAAAAGGGTCTTTTGAAAAAGGTCCCGTCACGTTTCATGACCCATGCCCATCACTGGCTGATCCTGCATGGTCGTTATATTTGCAAGGCACGCAAACCACGCTGTGGTGACTGCATCGTCAATGACCTGTGTAATTACAAAGACAAAACACCCGCCGAAGCATAATCCGGCGGGTGTTTGAGAGCGTTGCAGCAGTCTCCAAATCCGAACAGATCAGAAAACCTGATCGAATGCAGCAGGTGCCGGTGCGACAACCTTTGCGCCATCAGGCTGGATTTGCATAACTGCATAGCCACGTTCCGAACGTCCCTGAGCCGTCAGACGGAAAATACCATCCACCCCGACAAACCCGTTCGGGTTAGTAACAGCTTCGCGGGTCATCTGACCGGAATCGCGCGACAGCACGGCAGCTAGGGCTGCACTGTCATAGGCAAGGCTTGAAATACGCGGGGGTTGTTCACCAAAGGTCCGCTGGAAGCGATCCGAGAACAGTTTCCAGTTTTCGGGATCCGGTGCAGCAAAAATGCCGCCCTTAAGTGCTGGCTCGGAAAACAGGCCCGGATCATTCCAGCCGAATGTCCCGATAAACTGAACCTGCGCGCCATCGACATCAAAATAGGCCAACAGCGCAGAAACCTGACGAAGCTCGCCACCGGTTGCTGGCAGGATCAGCGCATCAAAATCAAGTTCACCAAGTGTATCGACACCTTCCAAACGCTTCAAAGCACGTTGGGATGCTGCCGAACCATCGGCCTGCAATTCGCGTTTACGTGCCCGCAAGTTTGCCCGTCTGGCATCATAATTGGCAAAATCACGAATTGTCTGTTCCAGATTTTCCGACCCCGGTGCATAGAACGCGACCCGGCCAAGGCTGCCGCCGACACGTGAAACAACACCCTGCAATGCGCCTGCGATCTGGCGCCCATAGTCGTTTTGCGGCAGCAGGGCTGCAAATCGGTATTTACCCTGTGTTGTTGCATAGCCAGCAGCACGCGCGATCTGGTCTTCGGGGACAAAGCCGTTAACCCAGACACCGCTTTCAGCAACCCGCTGATTGTTCGAAAATGCGATTACCGGAACACCGGCGGCCTTAGCGATTTCACTGGCACCGCTAACCGATTCAGCAAAAAGCGGACCAAGAATCATCTTTGCCCCGGCATTGATCGCCTGATGGGCTGCGGCCTGCCCACCCTGATAAGTTCCTGCCGTGTCAATCGGCATCAGGACGAAATCGTCACCGGCAACATCAAACATTGCAAGTTCGGCCGCATGGCGCATCGCCCGGCCAAGCTCCTCGTTTGGCCCGGAAAGCGGCAGCAGAAGTGCAACGCGCTTTTCATTTAATGCCGCTTCATCGTTATAAAGCGTCAGAATCTCCTGACCCTCTCCCTCTGGTAGGGCGGCATCGCCCGGCCAAGGGTTGGCATCCGTAATAAGCCCCTGATCGGGGGCTCTGGTCGGATCGTTTGCAGGGTTATTTGCCTTTTCCACAGGCGCCCCATCCCGTTGCATGCCCAACAGGTCCGTGATACTCGTGGTCGCGTTACATGCCGCAAGCCCCAGCGAAAGGACCACCACAGATGCCGTCCGGCGCGCGACCCGGCACCATGCCGAATTCCCGTCCTGATTCTGCAACGGATGACGTTTCGGAAAACCCACTCTCACCTCCCGATAGCTCGTTTCGCACGCAGGGTAATGCGCGCGACGGATCAAGTAAACCAGATGAACGACACTTGCCACTTTCATCAGCTCTTTATCTTGTCGCCACTCCAATCGGTAATTTGGGCGATATTACGTTCCGTGCGCTCGATATCCTCAAACGTGCCGATATTATCCTGTGTGAAGACACCAGAACGTCGGGCAAGTTATTGTCGCGATATGGCGTAAAAACCAAACGGATCGCCTATCACGAACATAACGCCGCCAAAATGCGCCCCGAAATCATGGAACGCCTTGGCAAGGGACAGGGGCTTGCGCTGATTTCGGATGCCGGAACGCCCCTGATCAACGATCCCGGCTACAAACTGGTCCGTGATTGCAAGGCAGAAGGCTTCAATGTCACTGCTGCCCCCGGTGCCTCGTCACCGATTGTGGCTCTTATTTTATCGGGGCTTCCCAGTGACCATTTCTTTTATGCTGGCTTCCTGCCCCCCAAGACATCAGCACGCAAAAAGGAACTGGCACGATTTTCGAGCATCCCCGGAAGCCTGATCTTTCTTGAGAGTCCCAAACGACTGGCAAGCAGTCTTGCCGATATGGCTGAAATGCTGGGCGAAACGCGCGAAGCAGCCGTCACTCGCGAACTGACAAAAATGTTTGAGGAAGTTCGAACCGGAACACTTGGCAATCTGGCGGCTCATTATTCAGCCGAAGGCACGCCCAAGGGCGAAATCATTGTTGTTGTCGGGCCGCAGAATGAACAGGACGCCGAACCCGACGCCGATGACATTGATGCGCGCCTGACCGAACTTCTGAAAACCCTGCGTACCAAAGAAGCCGCCGATCAGTTGGCCAAGGAAACCGGCCTTAAAAAGCGTGATCTTTATAATCGAGCGCTTGAACTTTCCAAACCATCCGGGGGATAGCCATGAAATCCGCCCGGACAACAAGTGACACAGGCCGATATGACCGTCGCAAGGCCGAGCTGGCCGGTAGACGTGCAGAATGGTTATGCGCAATGTGGCTTCGGCTATGCGGTTATCGTATTCTCCAAACCCGGTATCGCTGCCCGGTCGGCGAAATCGATATCATCGTCAAAAAAGGCGATCTGATCGCCGCAATCGAAGTCAAAAATCGCGCTAACCTCGACGATGCGCTGCATGCTTTGCGCCCCAAACAGCAACAACGCATTGCCCGCGCTCTTTCAAAATTCGCCTCAAACATAGGGCATCATGGCGATTTGCGTTTTGACATCATAGCCGTACGGAACGGCTGGCGTATCAGGCATTTGAAAAACGCCTGGACGCTGTGATCAGATAATCATGGATGCATCTTTGCGCCCTTGATGATTTTGTCAGTCACCCGTTTTTCCGCGCGCAAAGCAATTCCGACCGCTTTGGCATCCTCTGGCGAAAATTGCCCGAAAGCATCGCGATTGGCTTCGTCATGACCGGTTGAAAACATCTCTTCGACATAAAGAGATGTGGTTACCCCACGCTCAAGGGCACGGCGGTGAATCTTTGCCATTGTCACGGCATCAGCCGACAGAACGATCGCAGGTTGGCGGAACAAGGGGTTATAGATATTATTGTCACGGTCTTTATAGGGTTCCCCGATGATTTCGGGAAACTGGGCGACAATACCGCTCATTAAAAATGCCGTCACATTCAGCGATTGCCAATTTTCGAGATCATTGCGAAGAACAATGGCGACTTTGGTATCAAACATTTGCACATCCGTTGATTTTCAGGTTCGGGAGGTTATCGGGAAAACCGTAATGCTGGATTCTTTAAACCAAACCCCATCTGACGGTCTTGAACGTTTGTGCAAACCGCGCGAGCACTTCATTTCTGCGGCCCCGCTGCCGGGGATCGAGCGAATGGAAGCCCTTTTCTTTGGTAATATGTTTGCCCCCCATCGTCACGATACCTATGCGCTGGGCATCACCATGCAGGGCGTTCAGACCTTCAACTATCGCGGCTCCTCCTGTGCCAGTCAGCCCGGTAATGTGATCATCCTTCACCCCGACGAGGTCCATGACGGAGGTGCAGGAACCGAGGACGGTTTGCGCTATCGCATGCTTTATCTCGAACCATCACTGCTACGGCAGGGCCTTGGCACGGATACGGCTTCCCTGCCCTTTGTTTCTGATCCCGTCATTGCCGACTCGCAGTTGGCCGCAACACTTGCCTCGGTGCTCGCCCATCTTGATGAAGATGTTGATCCGCTTCTGATAGATCAATTTATCTCTGACATCGCCACCGGCCTTGCGCGTCACGCCAAAAACTCAATGAAACCGATTGGCTTTCTGGCGTTGGAACGCATGGAACGGGCCAGACAATATCTTGAGGACAACTTTGATCGCCCGGTACAGTCCGCCGAGCTTGAAGAGGTCACAGGGCTTGATAGATATCGTCTTATCCGTCAATTCCGTGCCTGTTTTGGGACAACACCCTATCGTTATCTGATGATGCGTCGCCTGCAAAAAGCGCGTACCCTTATCAGTCTTCGCCAGCCGCTGGTCGATATTGCGGGCGATACCGGATTTGCTGATCAAAGCCATCTTAATCGGCATTTCAAACGTGCATTTGGTATCACACCCGGCCGTTGGGCCGAACTCACATGCGAAAAAAGTCATTAATCGGTCAAACCGCGCTTCGAGTTTAAAACTCCTTAACCGGCTGCGCTCATATTGGCAGTTGAGACGACGGGGGAACGCGGGGCGAGAAACCGATAGATGACATTGCTGTCACGCACATTGCGACGGTCAAAGGGCCGTGTTGTTAAAGTCAGGAATTATATTGCGCAGGCAGGACCCGTTCTGGTGATCCTTGCTTTTATGCCACTTGCGGGATGCACGTCTCTTGCAGTGGGTGCAGGTGCAACTGCCGGTGTGGCCGCCCTACAAGAACGCGGATTTGGCGGCGCGGTCAGCGATACCGCAATCACGGCCGAGATCTGGCAGAAGTTCCTGACCGAAGATGAAAACCTGTTTCGCCGGATCGAAATCGAAGTGGTTGAGGGTGAAGTTCTGCTTGCCGGGACAGTCGATAATACCGACAGCGAACTTAAAGCGGTCGAGTTGGCCTGGCAGGTCAATGGCGTAAACCGCGTCATTAACGAAATCAATGTTGGTCAAGGCAGCAGTTTAATGGACAGCGCCAGTGATCTTTTGATCACGACCCGCATCAAAACCGCACTGATGTTTGACACAGACGTCTATGCGATTAACTACAGTGTCGAAACCATCAATGGTACCGTCCATATCATGGGAATCGCGCAAAGCGAACGTGAGCGCAACCTTGTCATCGCTCACGCGCGCGGCACCAGTTATGTCAGGCGAGTTGTCAGTCATGTAAGACTGAAGGATGACCCCCAACGTCAGAGGACCTAAGCATTATTATTGATCGGGAAAAGGACATCACCGCAAATGATCGCCAATGGCTTACCGATTACGGTAAAGGCCAATATCCCGATGCAACTGTTGCAGAAGCCGCATTGCACTTTGCGCGCCTGAATGACCCCGGCCGGGATATCGCCCCCTATATCGATTTGCTGGAAGTCATTTCCGACGATGTCCGAAAACGGATTGCCACCCTGTCTGTGCAAACAGACAACGAAGATCAGAACCATGCCGCCATCGATCTTATCGTGCAAGCCATGCAGGATATTATCCCCGGTTACTATCAGTTTCAGGGCGATGCGGAAAATTACGACGATATCGCGAATGCGGATCTGATGTCGGTCATTGATCGTAAGCGCGGTCTGCCTGTGGCACTCGCCTTGCTTTACGTGCATGTTGCCAAACGTTGCCAGATAGAGATCACGGGCATCGATTTTCCTGGTCACTTTCTGCTGCGTCTGCAATCCGGGGGGGCGCGAAGAATGATCGATCCCTTCCATGGCGGCATCACATTGGGTTCTGCCGAGTTACGCGAGTTGTTGAAGGCGTTTCAGGGGCTAGATGCAGAACTGCAACCCGCTCATTATCGTGAAGCATCTGATATTGCAATATTGTTACGACTTCAAAACAATATAAAGGTTAGGGCCCTTCGGCGGGGTGAACTGGCCCTTGCCGCGCGTGTGATTGAAAACAGCTTGCTGATTGCACCTGACCATGATGGGCTTTGGCATCAGCTCGGTGCGCTTCACGCCCGCCTGCACGAAGATGCAAAAGCACTCCATGCCTTCACCCGGTTCGTTGAACTGTGTAAGGACCCGATGCATCGGGTCCGCATAAGTGCTGTTGTCGAAGAACTGCGTGATCGCCTCGGTCATCAATCTTCTGACCGCAAGAATGACACGCGCGACGTGCCAAATTCAGATGCGCCAGTGCAGCTATATCCGATCCGGTCGCAAAACACTGATCACAAAAATCCCTCGGACAATCCTGATTCCGGTCAACCCTGAACTCCTCAGTAGTGTCAAGGCACGGGGAAGCCACTTCAGACTTAACCGCTATTTTTCCTAGAATAAGATTGATTAAATGTTACTATATTATAATTTTTAGGAATTTTATATATATCTAGATGAAGACATACCAGTCTGTTTGAATTTTAACACATCTCTTATCTTTGCTAATTTCATAATTAAGATAAATAAAACGATCTTATAGTCAGATTTGTGAGTGACAACAGAGCGCTAAAGACATCACATCGGCAAACAATAGGTAAAGAGCCCTCATCATGTCTTGGAGGAGTCACAAATCGCGGTTTTCTGCGCATCGTGGAATCGGCGACCAGGGTGCGACGAATCAATTTCCGACAATCGCAAAAAAATCTCGGTCAACAAAGATGGAATTGATTTCGGAAAGCCACGTGAAAAACTACGGATGCAGTTTCTCACGTCCTTAACACAGGGTTAAAAGACCGGACGCGAAACGGTCGCGATGCTTGCACCACGATTTTCATTCTCTATACTCCCGCTCCAGATCATCCGACCCATATAAGGCGATGGCAGCCAAGCACTATGACTTGCCGAACCTTAACTGTCGGGAAATACCGAAAAAAGCTTAGGAAATTCAAGTCAATGAGTGACACCAAATTCGACGTCGTCGGAATCGGCAATGCCATTGTCGACGTTCTTTCTCACTGCAAGGAAGAAGACCTTGGCCGTTTGAACCTTGTAAAGAACGCCATGACTCTGATCGACGCCGAAACCGCCGACAGTCTTTACGCCCAAATGGGCCCAGGTCTTGAAATGTCCGGTGGATCCGCTGGCAATACCATGGCGGGGATTGCGGCTCTTGGCGGCAAAGGTGCTTATATTGGCAAAGTGCGTAACGATCAGCTGGGTGAGGTTTTCCGCCACGATATCCGTGCCATCGGCGTTTCCTTTAATTCGACCCCGGCAACAAGCGGCTCCCCAACGGCGCGCTGCCTGATTTTCGTGACACCGGATGGTCATCGTACCATGAATACCTTCCTTGGTGCCTGCACGGAGCTTGGCCCGGATGATATCGATGCCGAACTAATCGCATCGGCCAAGGTCACCTACATGGAAGGATATCTTTGGGATCGCCCCGAAGCGAAGGAAGCTTTCATCAAGGCCGCACAGGTCGCGCACGATGCCGGACGACAGGTTTCGATCAGCCTGTCCGATTCCTTTTGTGTCGACCGTCATCGTGAATCATTCCGCGATCTGGTCCATAATCATATCGACGTACTGTTTGCCAACGAAGACGAGATCAAATCGCTTTATGAGGTCGACACCTTCGAAGAAGCCCTGGCGGAAGTCCGTAAACACTGCAAAGTCGCAGCCCTGACCCGCAGTGAAAAAGGTTCGGTCATTGTATCGGATGACGAAGTCATACAGGTTGATGCCGAACCGGTTGCCCAGGTGATTGACACCACCGGCGCAGGTGATCTTTTCGCATCGGGCTTCCTTTCTGGCTACACACGTGGCGATAGTCTTGCGACATGTGGTCGCCTTGGCTCGATTTGTGCTGCCGAAGTGATTTCGCATATGGGCGCACGCCCCGATGCAGACCTTAAGGAACTGGTTGCGAAGACTCTTTGACCCTTCGCCATGGTCTCACGATAAAATTCACGGGATGGCAACATTTGGTTGCCGTCCCGTTTCTTTTGTACCAATCGCCGGTATTCTGCCGTTTTGCAATGCACACAAAGATTGACTTTCTCCAGTTAATAGCGCAAGAACCCGGCATTGCATAAAAATCAACCCCGCATGGCATGCACAAGGCTGGTCATTCGCCTCGACATTGGCTATGACAGGGCGGCTTCCGAGCCAAACTGCAATTTGTCTTTTGGACCAGTAAACATTCAGCATGTGCAGTGCTGCGCTAATGCGCGGGTTTGAACTTGCCGACCGGGCAACACCGGTCCTGCGGCAGCTGAATATCTACTGGCCTTGAAACTTTTACTGACCGATGCGCAAGGGATGTATCCCGGCGCGCGGCATTTTTATTCTGGAGTCCGCGCCAATGAACTTGCGCAATATCGCCATTATCGCACACGTCGACCATGGCAAAACCACCCTCGTCGACGCGATGTTCCGTCAATCTGGTGTTTATCGTGACAACCAGCGTGTTGATGAACGCGCCATGGACAGTAACGATCTGGAACGCGAACGCGGCATCACCATCATGGCAAAGCCGACCGCAATTCAGTGGGGCGATACACGTATCAATATCGTCGATACCCCGGGCCACGCCGATTTCGGTGGTGAAGTCGAACGTATCCTGTCGATGGTTGACGGTGTTGTTCTGCTGGTTGACTCGGCCGAAGGCCCGATGCCACAGACTAAATTCGTTCTGGGTAAAGCCCTGAAACTCGGCCTGAAGCCAATCGTGATCATCAACAAGATCGACCGCCCGGACCAGCGCGCAGAAGAAGTTCTCGACGAGATATTTGATCTGTTCGTGTCGCTTGAAGCCAATGACGAACAGCTTGATTTCCCGGTTCTGTATGCCTCCGGTCGTGATGGCTGGGCTGCCGAGGCACCGGAAGGCCCGAAAGAAAACCTGACACCGCTGATGAACCTGGTTCTGAACTATGTGCCGGCACCGAAGGTAGAAGTTGACGCGCCCTTCGCAATGATTGCGACCATGCTGCATGCTGACAACTTCCTTGGCCGTATCCTGACTGGCCGTGTCGCACAGGGCCGCGCAAAACTTAACATGCCGGTCAAGGTTCTTCGTGGTGATGGCACTGTCGAAACCGGTCGTCTTTCGAAATTGATGGGTTTCCGTGGACTTGATCGTGTCCCGCAGGAAGAAGCTGTTGCAGGTGACATCATCGCGATTGCCGGTCTGACCGACGCAACCGTTGCCGACACCATCTGCGCACCGGAAGTCACCAGTGCAATTTCAAGCCAGCCGATTGATCCGCCGACCCTTGCCATGACTTTCTCGGTCAACAACTCTCCGCTTGCTGGGCAGGAAGGCGACAAGGTTACATCGCGCATGATCCGTGCCCGTCTGGAACGCGAAGTCGAAGGCAACATTGCCATTCAGCTGTCGGAAACTGCGGATAAGGACGCCTTTGAAGTTGCCGGTCGTGGCGAACTTCAGCTTGGCGTTCTGATCGAAACCATGCGTCGCGAAGGTTACGAACTGTCGATCTCGCGTCCGCGCGTTCTGATCAAGGAAATCGACGGCGTCCTGTCCGAGCCGTTCGAAGAAGTCCAGGTCGACGTGGACGAAGAATTTGCCGGTGCCGTCGTTGAAAAGATGAGCCTGCGCAAGGCCGAAATGACCGACATGCGCTCAAGCGGTGGCGGCAAGACCCGTATCATGTTCTTGGCACCGTCGCGTGGCCTGATCGGTTATCATGGCGAATTCCTGACCGATACCCGCGGTACCGGTGTGATGAACCGTGTGTTCCATTCCTATGGTCCGGTCAAAGGTTCGATTGCAGGTCGTCGTAATGGTGTTCTGATTTCGAACGATCAGGGCGATGCGGTTGCCTATGCCCTTTGGGGTCTGGAAGATCGCGGTTCGATGTTCATCAATCCGGGCGAACGTGTCTATGAAGGCATGATCATCGGCGAACACAACCGTAACAACGACCTTGAAGTTAACATTCTCAAGGGCAAAAAACTGACCAACGTCCGCGCATCAGGCAAGGATGATGCCATCACCCTGACCCCGCCGCGTCGTATGTCGCTTGAAGAAGCGCTGGCTTATATCCAGAACGACGAACTGGTCGAAGTTACCCCGCAAAGCATCCGTATTCGCAAGCTGCACCTCGACCCGAACGTGCGCAAACGCGAAAGCCGCAAAGCGGAATCCGAAACCGTTTAAACTGGTTTGGATCGTGATTTAGAAGGGTCGCCTGCTTGGGCGGCCCTTATACATTGAGAGGCACGAACATTTGTTATGATGTTCGCGCCTTTTTCATAAGGGGTCTCGTCCCGAAGTCGACCTTTGTCTGCGCCTATAGCTGACAACGTATTTCAGGACGAGACATACAATCGCCTGCACCGTTTCGGCATTCCTTAACGTGTTTCCCCTAATTTCTCACAAGGCCGCATTCAGACGGGGAATATCAATGCACGACTCAGCCTTGCGCAGTTGGGGTGATTCATTTCGGGCGTTCATTCATCCACGCGTGATTACCATGCTGTTCATGGGACTGTCGGCCGGGATTCCCATTCTGCTGATTTTCTCAACCCTATCGATCTGGCTACGCGAAGCCGGGGTGGAACGTTCTACTGTCACCTATTTCAGCTGGGCCGCCCTTGGTTATTCTTTCAAATTTGTCTGGGCCCCCCTTATTGACCGGCTGCCGTTCCCGATTTTGCATGGGGTTCTTGGACGTCGGCGAAGCTGGCTGATTATTGCACAATGCGCCATTATCGGCGCCATCCTTTGGATGGGCTTTACCGATCCGGCCGAAAACCTGACTATTATGGCCGTTGCTGCTGTTGCGCTTGGCTTTGCATCGGCAACACAGGACATCGTGATTGACGCCTATCGCATCGAGGCAGCAGATACCGACCTGCAAGCCATGATGAGCTCGGCCTATATCGGTGGGTATCGTATCGGAATGATTGTCGCCGGTGCCGGAGCATTGACCATTGCCGGACTATTTGAGGCCGAAGGCAGTTATGAGCCGATTGCTTGGACAATTGCCTATGGCTGCATGGCTCTGGCCATGGGGATCGGCGTTATCACCACGCTGATCATTCGCGAACCCACCGTAAATCGGACTGACAGCAAGTATTTTCATAAAACATCCGATTACGGTCGTTTCCTTCTGATGTTTGCGCTGACTGTGATCGCCTTCATCATTGCCAACATTTATGCCAGCAACCTGACCGAGCCGTTAAAAACGGCTTTAGTCGAAAACGGAATGATCGACGAACTGGCTGGTTTCATCGCCGGGTTTCTCAAACTAGCCATCTCTGTCGCAGCCGCAATCCTTGTCGCATGGCTGACCACCCGTGTCGGCGTAACCCCAACCGGCATGGTTCAGGAAACCTATCTCGCACCGGTTAAGGATTTCATAGACCGCTATGGCAAGGCTGCGATAGTTGTGCTGGCACTCATTGGCGTCTATCGGATTGCCGATATTGTCATGGGGGTCATGGCAAATGTTTTCTATACCGATCTGGGCTTTTCCAAGGAAGAAATAGCAGCTGTTTCCAAAACATTTGGCCTGTTCATGACCATTGCAGGCAGCTTCCTTGGCGGCCTTCTTTCGGTTCGCTACGGGGTCGTGCGTATCCTGTTTTTTGGCGCACTTCTCTCGGCAATTACCAACATCCTGTTTGCAATTATGGCTCATCTGGGCCCGAACACGATCATGTTTGCTGGTGTGATTATGGCCGACAACCTGTCAGGTGGTCTTGCAACAGCCGCCTTCATCGCCTACCTGTCGGGCCTGACCAATATTTCCTTTACCGCCATGCAATATGCGATCTTTAGCTCGATCATGACCCTGTTCCCCAAAATCCTTGCCGGATTTTCGGGCAGTGTCGTCGATGCGCTCGGTTACAGCTGGTTCTTTATTGGCACAGCCCTGATTGGCATACCCGTGCTGTATCTCGTTGTCTTGGCCGGTAGGCTGATGACACAGAATACCGCAGAAAAAGCCGCGCACGCAGCAGCGATGAACGAAGACGGGTAACCAACAGTTATTCATCAAGGCAAAATAAAACCGGGCACCACATAATGGCACCCGGTTTCAGATCTTCTGATGTCACGACGCTCAGGCGGCCTGTTCAGCCTCATCCTGTGTCAGCAGTGCATAGATTGCATCCGCAGAACCCGCACCGCGCAACTTATCGCACATGCCCTGATTACGCAGAAGGCGGGAAATACGCGCCAGTGCTTTCAGGTGATCTGCACCAGCTTCTTCCGGAGCAATCAGCATGCAAAACAAATCGACAGGATGTTCGTCAACGGCATCGAACTCAATCGGGTTCTGAGCACGCGCAAAGATCATGTGCAACCGGTCAAGATCCGCCAGCTTGCCGTGCGGAATCGCGACACCACCACCTACGCCGGTGCTGCCAAGTTTTTCACGGTCAAGCAAAACGGAAAAAATCTCGCCCGCTTCACGCCCGGTGACGTCAGCTGCCTTTTCGGCAAGTTCCTCAAGGACAGCCTTTTTCGCACCGGACCGCAGGGCCGGTATTACCCCCGAAGGGGAAAGAATCGATGATATGTCCATTTTTCGCGTTGCGTTGTTTGGCTCGGAAGAATCTGTATCCGTCACGCTGCACCAGCCTCCTTATCGGATGGGTCAAGCCACCCGATATTGCCGTCAGCACGACGATATACAACATTCAATCCGCCATGTTTGCCATTCCGGAACATAAGTGCCGGAATGTCCCCCAAGTCGAGCCGCATAACAGCTTCTCCAACAGAGAGCGTATCAATGCGATCCGGTGTTTCAGCGACGATCACAGGCTCGAAGCCGTTGACATGTTCGTCATCTGAATGATCGTCGTCTTCCTGTGCGATCACATAATGTGTCGCATCAATTCTTGCCTGCTCATACTGATCACGGTTGGTATGATGGTCACGCAGACGCCGCTTGTAGCGTCGCAGCTGTTTAGCGACACGATCACAGGCGGAATCGAAGGCAGGATACACTTCATTCGCCGATGCCTTCGCCTGAACCAACATGCCCTTGCCGACATGGACCGATATCTGCGTGATGTAGAGATGTGCCTCTTTGGTGATGGTCACCGTGGCTTCGATCGCGTGATCGAAATATTTCTCTACCGCAGGGTCCAACGTCTCGACGACGTGTTGACGGAGTGCGTTACCAACGTCGAGTTGTTTACCAATAACCGTAATTTGCATGGATCGCCTATCCCCAGTTGAGTGACTTCCCAGTACATATGGACATTCAGTGCCCCTCAATCAGGAGGCCGCACCATATTCCCTCGTTAATGCCAAGTCAACATTTGGGTATTATTGCTGAATATACAATACCTTAAGGTATATTTTGCAGTGTTTGACTGACTAGGAAACTCGCGACTTTTTTTCGCGCCGTCGCTGGACCGACGAGGGAATTCTCATCGCTTCGCGGTATTTTGCCACTGTTCGGCGGGCGATGTCGATCCCTTCCTTTTGAAGCAGCTCGACAAGTTTGTCATCAGACAAAATCTTTTTCGGATCTTCCCCGTCTATCAATGACTTGATACGATGACGCACAGATTCAGAAGAATGCGCATCTCCACCGTCCGCAGATGAAATTGCCGTGGTGAAAAAGTACTTCAACTCGTAAACGCCACGCGGGGTCGCCATAAACTTGCCATTGGTCACCCGTGAAACCGTGCTTTCATGCATGCCGATTGCTTCGGCGATATCGCGCAGGATCAACGGGCGCAAATGCGACACGCCGTAATTGAAGAATCCATCCTGCTGACGCACGATCTCGCTTGCGACTTTCATGATCGTGGTAGCACGTTGATGCAGTGCCTTTACCAGCCAATTGGCGTTCTGAAGCTTCTCGCTAAGAAAGCTTCGTTCCTCGCGATTACGCAGCCCCTGTCCTATCTTTACGGCGTAATCCTCGTTCACCAATACGCGTGGCAATGCATCGCTGTTCAGTTCAAGATGCCAGTTGCCGCTTCCGGCTGCACGCATCAGAACATCGGGAATGACCGGCGTTGCCGGTTCCCCATCGGCAGTTCGCCCCGGACGCGGATCAAGGGTGCGAATTTCGGAAATCATGTCCGAAAGATCATCGGTATCCACGCCGCATATCCGGCGCAAGCGATCAAATTCACGACGCGCAAGCAAATCCAGATTGGCCAGCAACGCTGCCATCGCTGGATCAAACCGATTAAGCTCACGCAATTGCAGTTCGAGGCATTGGGCAAGGTCGCGGGCGAAGATGCCCACTGGCTCAAATCCCTGCATAACGGCAAGAACGCGCAATACATCGCTCATTTCGCACTCAAGTGCCTCGGCAACCTCTTCAAGAGGCCCGGCGACATAGCCATTTTCATCAAGCATATCGATCAGGTAGCTGCCAATCATGCGTGAAATGGCATCCGCAAACGCGATGTTAAGCTGATCATCAAGTGACTGACGAAGTGTCGCCTTGTCGGCAAGCGTCTGTTCTAGGCCCGGCAGATCTTCGCCACTGCCTCCACCACCCGTTCCGCCGCTATAGGGCGACGAATAATCATGGTTTCCAGCAACCGGGGCACCATCGGGAGTGATTTCACCTTCGCCGTTGTAAAGGGCATCAGGCGCACAATCGAGCGGACTGGAATCGCCGGTGCTCATGGTTTCACTTGACGTCAGGCGGTCGGTGCCAAAACGATCTTCTCGATCCGCAAAATCATCGCTGGTACGAGAATCGATACCCTGATCGCCATTCCCGACGGCCCCGTCACCTGTTTCGGCAAAGGTTTGCCCCGGATCTGCGCGTTCCAGCAGTGGATTTTCCAGCAATTCACTATCGATGAAATTGGAAAGTTCGATGTTGTTAAATTGCAGAAGTTTGATCGCCTGCTGCAACTGAGGCGTCATGACGAGAGACTGAGACTGACGAAGATCAAGCCGCGCCTTCAGGGCCATTATGAACTACCCCTCGTCAATCCGAACCCCCTAGGAACAAGGTGTGTGATCAAAGGCTGAAACGATCACCCAGATAAACCCTTCTGACATCATCATTTCTGACGATTTCGTCAGGACCACCTTCCATCAAAACCCGACCATCATGCAAGATATATGCCCGGTCAATGATGTCCAGAGTCTCGCGCACATTGTGGTCGGTAATCAAGACCCCAATGCCACGATCTTTTAGATGACGTACAAGATCGCGAATATCACCGACCGCAATCGGGTCAATCCCGGCCAGCGGCTCGTCTAGCAGAACGAAGTTCGGATGGGCCGCAAGGGCACGTGCAATCTCGCACCGGCGGCGTTCCCCGCCCGACAAGGCTAGGGCAGGAGTGCGGCGCAAATGCTCGATGGCAAATTCCGCCAGAAGATCTTCCAGGTTCTGTTCACGCTTGATCCGGTCATCTTCCACGACCTCCAGAACCGCCATGATGTTCTGTTCGACCGTCATCCCACGGAAAATAGAGGCTTCCTGCGGCAAATAACCGATTCCCATGCGCGCGCGCTGATACATCGGCATCATGGTGATATCGCGCCCATCAAGCGAAATATTCCCCCGATCCGGAGAAATCAGACCCGTGATGATATAAAAACTGGTTGTCTTTCCGGCGCCATTTGGCCCCAGAAGGCCGACGGCTTCGCCGCGTTGTACCGACATCGACACGTCTTTAAGCACCGGTCTCTTCTTGAAGCTCTTGCCAAGATTGTGCGCCACCAGCCCCTTGTTGGCTGTCACAAGCCGCGGGCCCGTACCGGAGGATGCATTGCTGCCACTACCGGTCTTTGGTACATGTGTGTTGTCGGATTTTCCGCTTTTGCGCGACCAGAACAAATTCCCGACCCTTCGTCAGTTGCCATTCCCGGATTGGCCCGGGCTGTTTTCGTCGTCTTTTTCCGGCACAAGCAAACCGCGGACGCGGCTTTTGCCATCGCCATTTCCGTTGGCGGTCAATCGGCTGACACCTGTATTCAGGTCGACAACAGCGCGATCCCCATTCAACTGGTTCTCGCCGCGCGTGATCTTAACCGATCCGACAAGGGTTGCGATACCCGTTTTCGCATCATAAACGCCTTGATTGCCAACCACAAAATCGGTTGACGTTCGGATAGTAACATTTCCATCACCGTCAATGCGGCTCAGTTCGTTTTCGCCATTCTTGCCCGCTTCGAACCGTGCCGTCAGAACATCACCGCGAAGGGTACGATCATCGGCAACGGCAACAGCATTACCACGCGCAACCGCCATACGTTCGGTTTCCCAGTATTCAAGGCTTTCTTCAGCGGTCAGGGTTTCATTGGGCGTTTTGTATCGCAGATCTTTACCCGTCAAAACGACAACGGCATCGTCAATGTCATAGATCGCCTGATCACCGGTTGCGACATCGGTTTCTGAAGACAGTTTTACGTTGCCCGTGGCAATGATACGGTAAATCTCGCTTTGACCGTCACGATCCCGATAAAGGGCACGCAGTTCATCTGCGTCAACACGGGAATTGCCGCGTTTAGCCACCGCATTACCTCGCGCAATCAGGACCTGCTCGTTACGACGCCATTCAATGCCATTATCGGATTCGACCTCAAGCCCCCCGCTTCCACTTTGGGCAAGACCAAGTGGATCGGCATATGCCGCCACTGAGGGAACCAGCAGCGCGCCCCCAAAAACTGTCGCCATCAAAAAACGGCGCACCGCAAAACGCGCAACTGCGATCATGATTTACCTTTCAAAGCACTATCGAAAATCACCAGACGAGCATTCCCCAAAAAGCGGATCACGGCACCCTTGTCCTCAAGCTCAAACCCGGTGTCAGATTTGATCGTCCCGAACGGTCCCTGTCCATCGACAGGTTCATTGCCTTTGGCACTGCCGCTATTCAATGCAATCTCGGCCTGCTCGGTATGAATTTCGAACCCCTGATCGTGATACATATTCACGGTCCCGACCAGATCAAGCAATTCATCGGACTCGGTATAAAAACCTTCATCCGCCGTAAGTGCAATCCACGAACCATCTTCAAGCGTTATATCAGCCTGTGGTGCATCAAGATGCACATGTGCCAGCCGCTCGCCGTTTTCCGGTTGCTCAACCGCGTCGTTGGCTGTGACGGTGAAGGGTTGCTTATTCCCATCCACGCCAAAAAAGCGCGGATTACTCATGGTAACATTTTCCATCAAATCATCGGGTGTGGTCGAAAAGCCAAGACGAAAACCACTTTCCTGAACCTTCTCGATTTGTGGCCACAGCACAACAAGAGCAACAAGCGATGCCGCAATCAACGGCAGCACAAGTTTCAGCATGTTAACGATCGAACGGCGAAACGGATTGATCCGCACGTCCCGCCGCCCGGACGGAAGACGATCGTTCATGCGCGCATTACGCGCGGCCCGTTCGATCTCGGCCTTCCGTTCTTCGCTCATGGATTACGCAACCCCCAGACGCAGAAGGTCATGGATATGCACAAGGCCAACAGGCTTGCCTGCATCATCAACGACAAACAAGGCCGTGATGCTGCGATCATTCATAATCGCAAGCGCCTCGACAGCCAGAACGTCGGATTTGGTCGCCTTGGGATTTCGCGTCATCACATCACCGACCCGCATTGCCACCAGATTGTCTGCCATATGCCTGCGTAGATCACCATCCGTTACGATGCCGCTCATCAAGCCTGTATCGTCCAGCACACCGACACAGCCAAATGACTTGCCGGTCATGATGACCAATGCCTCGGACATCAGCGCATTTTCCTCAATCAGTGGAATATCCGCAACGTCATGCATAACGTCACCAACACGCAGCAATCGCTGCCCCAGTTTGCCACCAGGGTGGAATGTGCGGAAATCATCGGCACTGAAGCCACGACGCTCCATCAATGTCACAGCAAGCGCATCGGCAAAAGCCAGCATCGCTGTCGTCGACGTCGTCGGTGCCTGCTTGTTCGGGCAGGCTTCCGGGCTATTGGGCAGAATCAGCGGATAATCACATTGAGCTGCCAGCGAACTTTCCGGACGCCGGGTCATACCGATCAATGGCACGTTAAAGCGGCGCGTATACGCGATGATATCTGACAGTTCTGGTGTTTCGCCTGAATTCGACAGGGCCAAGACGGCATCATTTTTGCCAATCATCCCCAAATCGCCATGGCTCGCTTCAGCCGGATGGACAAAGAAGGATGGCGTTCCTGTCGACGCAAAAGTTGCTGCGATCTTTTTGGCAATATGACCACTTTTACCCATGCCGGTTACGACAAGGCGGCCCGCAAGGCTCTCGATCAGATCGATTGCCTTGCAAAAATCACCGTTTAAGGATTTTGCAAGATCTCTGAGTGCATCGGCTTCAATTGCCAGAACTCGGCGGGCGACTTCAAGGTCTTTCTCCGATGCCGGTTCAGGCGTGTTTTGCGGTTTCGAGGTCACTGTCATCAGTTTCTTTATGCGTTTCCCGGCGGAACTAACTACGGGGAAAGATGGGCGGGATCATCTGCACTGGCAAGCAACGATCAGATTAATGATGTCGCAGGGATCATTCCCTTACGCCAAAGGCCGTTGACGCAGAATTAACAATGCAGGCTCACCAGGAAAAATTTCAACACACCAAAAAAGTCAAATCAGTGGGCAAAAATATCTGTCTCTTCCCAGCCAGCAAGATCAAGCGCCGCCCTTGTCGGCAAGAAGTCAAAACAGGCCTGCGCCAGTTCCGTTCTTCCTTCGCGCGCCAAACGACGATCAAGCTCTTCCTTGGCCTTGTGCAGATACAGCACATCGGACGCGGCATATGCGATCTGTTCATCTGACAGATCAGAAGAACCCCAGTCAGAGCTCTGCTGTTGCTTGTCGAGGTTGATTCCAACCAACTCCCGCACAAGGTCTTTTAAACCATGACGGTCGGTGTAGGTGCGCACGAGTTTGGATGCAATCTTGGTGCAATAGACTGGTGCACACCGCACACCAAGATACTTGTCCATCACAGCAATATCGAACCGCCCAAAGTGAAACAGCTTCAAAACCGACGGATCGGACAAAAGCTTTTTAAGGTTGGGCGCTTCGTAGCTTTCCACGTCAAACTTCACCAGATGAGCATCGCCATCACCCGCCGAAAGCTGGACCACACAAAGTCGATCACGATGCGGATTAAGGCCCATGGTTTCACTGTCAATGGCAACGGTTTTGCCAAGATCAAGCCCGTCGGGCAAGTCTCCATGATGAAGGAAATTGGTCATCGCAATTCTCCAGAATGCTGGTTTGACGCTGTCTTAACACAGCATTACCAACGTCGCGACGCAAAAGACTCACCAAAGATCAGCTTTTTACGTCGATGAAATTTCGCAAAAAGCCCAATCGATCACACAGATTTAACCTGATGCTTTTCAGACAAGCGCAACGCAGCAACGGCAACAGCAATCGAATTCCACGCAACAATCGCAGGCCAATTTGAAAATGCACTTTGTGTTGCCGCTAACGGGAATAAGGACAGAACCAGCGTGCCGAAATACAAACCAGCGACCAGACTTTGGCGATCCCCGTTACGGAAATGGCGCAGCCCAGCCCAAACAAGTATTCCAACAAAAGCCAACCAAGGCAAAGTGCCCAGTAATCCAGTATCCGACAACCATTCTACATAGAAGTTATGCGGATGGGGATGACATTCGCTAATCAAGCCTTGTGCTTCGTAACTCGGACAAACCAGACCAAAGTTTCCCATACCGGTCCCGGTAATAGGATGTTCCGCAAACAAGCGCCAACCAAGTGATGTCAGCTCACCATAGATCGAATTGCTATAGTCACTAACAACATTCCCGAGCGCCATAACCCGTGCAAGAATGCGATCACTTAAGAGAAGAAGCGAACCGATTCCAGCAGCGACAAATATGGCGATTGTCACTGCCGCATAGCGCCATTTCCCCCCAACAAAAAAAAGCCCGAACAGACCGCAACTAATTGCCAAAAGAGATAGAACACTTGCTGTGCGTTCTCCACTTAAGAATATGATTGCGAGTAAAAACGGAAAGGCTGCCAGAGCGACATAAAGCTTATCATGTTTTGATGTCGAAACAAATTGCACCGCTATCAGAGTCAGTGTGGCGAAACCAGTCTTCGCCAGATAAATACCGATATTGGGTCTATCCAGCGGCCCTGTAAGACGACCTCCTTCCATAGGCTGCCCCCCCAACAGGGAATAACCGACAAAGAACTGATAAAACGCGTCAGCAACCGCGACAGAAGCCGTTATCATAAAAGCCTTGCAAACCCAACTAATGGCTTTCTGATCAATCAGAATCCAGCGCGTTACAGCCGCATAGAAAATCACAAACCTTATCCAGCTCGCAGATCGCCCGAAACTTTTGCCTGTAAATTCAGCAAAGGGTGAAACCAGTATATTCAGGATCAGCCAGATCATCAAAAGGATCGCGATATCTACTTCTCGCACCCAATACCAATCCCGGTACGCGGCACTACGCACGAGAAACAACAGTCCGATTAAAACCAAAGCACCATCAGCAACGCCACGCGCAAACAACAGGAAGGCTGGGAGCGTGCAAAGGAAGAATGTCGCAACAATGTGCATACGGCGATCAAACACACTGGAAGATTGGGCGGAAATCACGGTTTGATCGGCCTCCTGATGCCGGAAATTTGTTCAAAAACAGGCACGAAGCGGTTCAAACTCGTTGAATCAGCAGGGCCAATAGAAAGTTTGTTTGCCAGATATTGAAGCTGAAGATCAAGCCAATTGAACGGCGCACCATCACGCTTGGCTTTACGTGCGGCAGAAATACATTTGCCAAACACTTTGCGACGCTTCGCCAAGCCCAGCTCGGGATGGGCGCGTAAAAAGTTTGCATAGGCAAAAAAACGATCATGATGCTGCTGCATTTTATTGCTTGAAAGGTGACTGCCCGCGTCCGGAACAAGTGTCACAACCATATCAGCATCAACAACCCGACGAGCATGGTACGACAATCTCAAAGGCAAAGACTCATCTTGAATGAAAATATCGGGGTCGCATCCTCCCGACTTTCCAAACAACTCACGCTCAACCAACCAAGTCATTCTCACCATGCCTCGCCCTAAAATCCGGTCCAAGGCATCGTCAAATATTTTGGTATCAACGTTGTTACCGATCAAGTCAGCCTTTGCCAGAGCAATTACAGCGTCAGTCTTGCGTCCCTGCCCATGCACCATGTCAGCATCATGCTCTCGGGCAAGTTCAAGCATTGCAGCAACCGCATCGGGTGCCAGAAGCTCGTCACAATCAAATAACGCAAGATATTTGCCACGCGCGCGTTTCGCGCCCTGATTTAGCCGGATCGCGGGACCGGCATTGTCATCATTGGCAATGACGTAAACAAAATCGTACTGCTTTGCAAAACCCTCCAAAACAGCACGAGATCCATCGGTTGACGCATCATCGACAAGTATTACCTCGCACGAAAACCCACCCTGTTGCGCAATCAATGTCTCAAAAAAATACGGCAAAGCATTTGCCTTGTTAAACACCGGTAGCACAAAACTGACATCAGGCATCACGCCATCAGAAGGAGAGGAAATCATTACAACTCTCAACTATGCAGATACTTCGTCGTCTTAACACAGTGCTTGATACGCCGCGACGCAAAAGTCATGTGTATCTAGGGCTTTAAAGGTCCTAGAACGACAATACCCCAGCACATCATCAATGTGCTGGGGTATGGTGCCCAGGAGAAGACTCGAACTTCCACGACCTTGCGGCCACTGGCACCTGAAGCCAGCGCGTCTACCAATTCCGCCACCTGGGCATAGGGGCTTGTGGTATTTGCCCGGCGCAACCCGCCGGAACGGGGCGCAATATACGCTGCCAAACTTCAGTGTCAACAACCTTTTTGAGAGTTTTGCAAAACGCGTCTTTGAAAATCGCCCCCCGTCGCAAGACATAAGGAAGATCTTGATTTTTACGCTCATTCGCGATCACACCGAATGGTCGAACAAGTATCTGAGAACCCCGTTCAAACGGTTCCGTCCCTGATCGGTCGTGCGCAATCCGGCCTGATCGCAAATCAGATCACCCGACGCAATCAGGATTTCAAGCCGTTCTGAATCCAATGCCTCGCGCGGGGTTTTGCCAATAATCCGCTCGAAGCGTCCCACCGGAATCGGTTCATTCAGGCGCAGCCCCATCATCACCATTTCAATAAGGCGTTCATCCGCAACCAAAGTGGTCTCTTCCTGCGTGCCGTGTCCCTGCTTTTCCACACGGTCAAGCCAGATTTCCGGCGCACGATGACGGCGCACAGCCATTGGTTTCGTGCTGCCATCTGGCTGAATAACAGCTTCGCGGCCATGTGCACCCGGACCAATGCCAAGATAATCGCCGTAGCGCCAGTATACGAGGTTATGGCGGCTTTCCTGCCCGGGTCGGGCATGGTTGGAAACCTCGTAACAACCATAACCGGCGGCTTTGGTTTCTTCCTGGGTGATTTCATAAAGATCGGTCGCAAGGTCTTCATCGGGCACAACGAGATCACCGCGCTGATGCAAGGTATGGAACTGCGTTCCTGGTTCGATCGTCAACTGATAAAGCGAAATATGACCGCGCGCGATCTCAAGTGCTTCGCGCAGCTCCTGACGCCAGACTTTCGGATCATGTTCGGGCCGGGCATAAATCAGATCGAACGAAAACCGGTCAAACACATTCGCCGCAACATCAAGAGCACGCATGGCTTCAGCCGCATTGTGCACCCGCCCCAGAAATTTAAGATCGCGGTCATTGAGCGCCTGAATGCCAACTGAGACCCGGTTGATGCCATTGGCAGCAAAAGACGAGAACCGGTTGATTTCAACCGTACCCGGATTGGCTTCAAGCGTGATTTCGATGTCATCGGTTACCGGCCAGAAGGTTTTGATATCGGCGATCAGGGCCCCTGCGGTTTCCGGATCCATCAGCGACGGTGTCCCTCCACCAAAGAATACCGATCCGACCGTGCGGCCGGGATGACGCGCGGCACCTGCGGCAAGTTCCGCACGCAATGCTGCCCTCCAGCGCGCATGATCAACCTTATCAGCAACATGACTATTGAAATCGCAATAGGGACATTTCGACAGGCAAAAAGGCCAATGGATATAGATGCCAAAAGGGACATCTTCTGCGGTTGCTAGGGACACGCGGTTCTCGATCTTCGACTGCGGGAAAGACGGATAAAGTAACATGCACCACCGATAGTTACATCAGCGATGCGTGCATAGGTTCGATGCAGGCAGCAAAATCCTTACCCGAAGCAAGCCTTGACCAGCTGGCGAAACGCATCCGCGCGATGACTCATTTCATGTTTCTGTGCCGGGTCCATTTCCCCAAAGGTCTGCTCATAACCTTTTGGCTGGAAAATCGGATCATAGCCGAAACCGTGACGGCCACGTTTGGGCCAAACGATTTCACCTTCAACACGACCTTCAAAATTCTCCACATGACCGTCTGGCCAAGCCAGAGACAAGGCACAGATAAAGGCCGCCCGACGGTCGGGATGGTTCCCGATTCCGTTCTGGACCTTTTCCATCGCCATATCAAAATCCTTGTCCGGCCCGGCCCATCGTGCTGAATAAATGCCCGGTGCCCCATCAAGGGCGGAAACCGCCATGCCGCTATCATCAGACAGAGCTGGCAGATTGGCGGCCTTTGTTGCCGCCAACGACTTCAGCTGCGCATTGCCAATAAAACTGTTTTCGGTTTCTTCGGGTTCGGGAAGATTCAAATCGCCTGCTGAAACCACTTCGATCCCGAACGGATCAAGCAGTTCGGCAATCTCCTTGAGCTTGCCTTTGTTGTGGCTGGCGATAACGAGTTTTTTTTCCGTAAAGCGACGGGCCATGATGCTGCCTAGAGATATTCGGGTCGTTAAGACGAAGACGGGTGGAAACCGCAAAAACAATATCGGGCGAGCCGTATCCCGGCTCGCCCGAATAAATTCTTAGATGCCAATCGCTGCTCGCTGTTTGGCAAACAGTTCCCTGCAGCCTTTTTCCGCCAGTTCAAACATTTTGTCATAAGCAGAACGATCAAACGGCACATCTTCGGCGGTCGCCTGAACCTCAACAATGCCGCCACTACCCGCCAGAACAAAGTTCGCATCCGCACCCGCGTTGCTGTCTTCGGCATAATCAAGATCAAGAACCGCTTCACCCTGATAAATACCGCACGAAATTGCGGCAACCGGCTGAGACAACGGGATTTCCTTGATCAAGCCAAGACGGCGTACGCCCTGAAACGCCAGATGGGCGGCAACATAGGCACCCGTGATTGATGCGGTGCGTGTTCCGCCATCAGCCTGGATAACATCGCAATCAAGGCGCATCTGCATTTCACCCATCCCCTTAAGGTCAGCGACCGCACGGATCGAACGCCCGATCAGGCGCTGGATTTCCTGGGTCCGGCCCGACTGGCCACCGCGTGCGGCTTCGCGCTGCATGCGGCTGTCGGTTGCACGCGGCAGCATGCCATATTCTGCAGTGATCCAACCCTTGCCTGAATTACGCATCCAGCCTGGCACCTTGTCCTCGACCGTCGCGGTACAAATCACATGGGTATCGCCAAATTTAATCAGGCAGGAGCCCTCTGCATATTTGGAAACACCTGTCTCAATGGAAACGTCGCGAAGCTGATCGAAATTACGGCCGGATGGACGCATGGGGTCTGAACCTCTTTGTTCTGGGTCGGATCAACCTGCATGGCTGATCAACGATGGCTGAAATTGCGGCCAAAGCTACTGAGCATCGTATCAAAGGTCCAGCAATTTCCCCGAAAATAACGGTAAAATCCCGGCAACACCATGACTCAGATCCGCGCGCAAAAACCGTAAATGGCACTCGATTCGCGACGAATTCAAAGATTTGGCAGAACTAACTTCCTGATTGATACCATCGTTTGCCCGTCCTCCGGCTATCACCAATCTGCCAGCTTCATTGACGCCTGCCCGCCACCTCACTAAATTCCACACAACACATTTGGTTTTGACAGGTTTAACATGGCGCTGTTTGACGACACATTGCTGGGCGACATGAACGCGCGATCCCGCGAGGTCTTTCGCCAGATCGTAGATGCCTATGTCGAAACCGGCGAACCGATCGGATCACGATCCATCTCACGCCGCATGTCAGAAAACCTCTCGGCGGCGACCATCCGCAATGTCATGTCCGATCTTGAGGAAATGGGGCTTCTGGTTGCACCCCATATTTCGGCCGGTCGATTGCCAAGCGAGAAAGGCTTGCGTCTTTTCGTCAATGCCCTGATGGAAGTCGGTGATCTGCCAAATGCCGAGCGCGATCAATTGACCAAAAATTGCGAGCAGGCCGGATATTCCCTTGATCAGATGCTGGGCGAGGCCACAAGTATGCTTTCGGGGCTGTCACGCTGTGCCGGGCTTGTGGTTGCACCGAAAACCGATGGCATCCGTTTAAAACAGATTGAATTTGTTGCACTTTCGCCGGGCAAGGTCCTTGCGGTTCTGGTTTCGCAGACCGGTAATGTTGAAAACCGTATCCTTGATGTTCCGCCCGATTTGCCGACCTCGGCATTGACAGAAGCGTCGAACTATCTAAATACCCGGTTGGCCGGAAAGACACTTGATGACGCCAGGCAATTGATGAGTTTGGAACGCGACCGCATCAAACAGGAACTCGACGAATTGTCGGCTGGACTGATTGATGCAGGAATTGCGACATGGGCCGGCGGGGTCAAGGGTTCGTCCCTGATCGTAAAGGGTCAGTCGCAATTGCTTGAAAATATCGACACGATCGAACAGCTCGAAACCGTAAGAAGGCTGTTCAACGTGCTCGAAGCACGCGATCAGATGATTGAATTGCTTGATGTCACCACGATTGCCCAAGGTGTGCAGATTTTCATCGGGTCCGAGAACAAATTGTTCGGCGGATCGGGGCTTTCGATGGTGATTTCGCCCTATCAGAATGCCGAAGGCAGCATTGTGGGCGCAATCGGGGTTGTCGGACCGACCCGGATCAATTATGCCCGGATCATTCCGCTGGTCGATTACACCGCCAAGCTGGTCGGGCGACTGATTGGATAAACGTTGGTGCTGCATGTCAGGCCACACAAATTGTAAGGTACAGGTTAGCCATGTCGGAAACCGCAAAGAACAACCAGGACGATCTGCATGATGCCGCGTCGGCAGAAGAAACTGCCGCAGAGGATGTCGTCTCAGAAGCAACCGAAGCCGAAGGTGGCGAAGCCACCACAGATCCGGTTGCAGCACTTGAAGAAGAAGTTGCTGAGTTGAAAGACCGCCTATTGCGCGCCGCCGCCGAGGTGGAAAACACGCGTCGTCGCGCGAAGAAAGACGTCGAAGACGCCGGGAACTATGCGATTACCAAATTTGCCCGCGAACTGCTTGATGTGGGTGACAACCTCCGACGCGCCCTTGAGGCTGCTGGCGACACGTCCAATGCCGACCCGACGATGAAAAAGCTGGTTGAAGGCGTTGAAATGACCGAACAGACGCTTCTTAAGGCGCTGGAAAAGAACGGCGTTGAAAAGCTTGAACCGCTTGGGGAAAAACTTGACCCCAATCATCATCAAGCCGTGTTTGAAATGCCAAATCCTGCTTATCCAGACGGCCATGTCGCTCAGGTAATGCAGGCCGGTTACGTGCTCAAAGGTCGCCTTTTGCGCCCGGCAATGGTCGGGGTCACCAAAAACCCCGCCGGTCAGGAAGCCGCAAAAAACGACGAACCTGGCAGCAATGTTGACACCTCTGCCTGATAGCGCTGGCTGATTGCCGGTCGGGAATCCGCAAACCGGTTTTAAAAGATCAAATATTTAAACGGCCCTGCCATTTTCACGGCGGGCCGTTTTATTTTGTCCATTTCGGGTCTAATCTGGCCTGGTTGCAACAATGACATCGGAACACACCATGCCGCTTCGTCCTGACATTATCAATATTCTGCGCGATGAAGCCGCAACGATTGTTATCTTGACCGGGGCCGGTATTTCGAAGGAAAGCGGCCTGCATACCTTCCGCGACCCGGATGGGATCTGGGCAAAATATGACATTTCCGAAGTCGCAACGCCTGAGGCATTCATCAACAATCCCGATCTTGTACATCACTTTTACAATGACAGACGCGCAGGGCTGTTTGACCCTGCAATACAGCCAAACAAGGCGCATCTTGCCCTTGCCCGGCTCGAAACCAGGTGGCCAAACGACGTTCTGCTGGTAACCCAGAATATCGACGATCTCCATGACCGCGCCGGATCAAAAAACCTTATCCATATGCATGGCGAATTGCTGAAAATCCGCTGCAATCATTGCGAGCTTCTGACGGTCTGGTCCGCCCCACTGGGACGAGACACTCCCTGCACCTCCTGCACCAAAACCGGCGACCTACGCCCACACGTTGTCTGGTTCGGGGAAATGCCGCTTGAAATGGAACGCATTTATGCTGCTCTTGCCAAATGTGGCCTATTCATTTCCATCGGCACATCAGGGAACGTTTATCCGGCTGCAGGGTTCGTCCAAATCGCCAGTGAAGAAGCTGGTGCTGAAACGGTCGAGATCAACCTGGAACCGGGTTCCGGGGCGTCCTTGTTTGATCACAGTTCATATGGCCTGGCGACTGAATTGGTTCCGGCCGGCACTGGTCGACAGCCTATTGATGGATCAAGTCTGACAACTATTAACTATCGCACAGCGCCTTGAAGTTGCGTTCGCCTTCGGGGCTGAAAATCACCACACGCGACTCCATATTTCGATGTGCCCAGCCCAGATCATAAAACCGGTCCAGTAACGCAGCACCAAACGACCCTGCCAAATGAGATTGTCGGGCGCTCCAATCCAGGCATTCCCGGCAAAGCGGCCTGCGGCTGGTGCGCAGTTCATTCAGATTAATCCCAAACGCCTCGGCGAAATCTGTACCGGCATCTGTCAAAGCCACGCCATTATGATCTGTCGAAATCAGTTTGCGGGCCTCAAGCCCCGAAAACAGGGCAACCCCCATTTCCCCGGCCAAATGATCGTAGCAAACACGTGCCTTGCGCAATGCCGGGTCCCTCGGCCCGGTTCGGACCCGATTATGTCCGACCCGACTGGCAATCCCCATCAGGACTTCCAATGCCTCGACAATATCGGGGCCCGAAAGCGTAAAATAACGATGCCGCCCCTGCTTTCGCGGGATAACGATCTGACCAGCCTCCAGCTTTGCCAGATGTGAACTCGCCGTTTGCGGCGTCACACCGGCCTCCTGTGCCAGCTCGGCAGCGGTCAGCGCGCGGCCACTCATCAGAGCAGTCAGCATGTTTGAGCGTGCCGGATCGCCAAGCAATGCAGCCACGCGGGCAATATCGGGTCCTTCTTTCATAGTTCGATGTTAATCGAAGCATTAATCCAAGACAATCAGATATCTATCCCGAACCCGTTCCAACCGGAAAAATGGAACGCCACGCCAAAAGGAGCATAAAGTCAATGATCACGTGTTTCATTCGCTATGAAATCGACCCTTATAAGAAGAATGCTTTTGTGGAATATGCCCGTAACTGGGGCGAAGCAATTCCACGATGCGGTGCTGATCTGGTCGGCTATTTCGCGCCTCATGAAGGAACAATATCGACCGCTTACGCAGTTTATCATTTGCCGGATCTGGCAGCATATGAAGCCTATCGCGCCCGCCTATCACAAGACCCGCTGGGGCGTGAAAACTATCAGTTCGCCCAACGTGAAAAATTCATCCTGCGCGAAGAACGCCAGTTTTTCAAAATTGCCTCTACCCCGCATGCGGAGCTGGTCAAGCCATGATTGCCGTCATTTTCGAAGTCCTGCCTCACCCGCAACATCGCAACGAATATTTCTCGATCGCAAAAGACCTCCGGCCGGTACTTGAAACAATCGACGGCTTCATTTCCATCGAACGGTTCGAAAGCCTTAACGAACCGGGCAAGATTCTGTCTCTTTCGTTCTGGCGCGATGAAGAAGCCGTCATGGCATGGCGCAATGTCGGCGAACACCGCATTGCACAGCACAAAGGCCGTAACCGGATTTTCGACGATTATCGTCTGCGGGTCGCCCATGTCATGCGTGATTATGGGATGCATGAACGGGCTGAAACACCCGATGATTCCCGCAAGCAACACGACGACAGTTCATAACGGATAAACAGGTTTTCCGAAGAAAGGCTAAACTTTCGCCATTGCGGCCTTGCGATTTCCATCGCTTTCATCATCTTCGGCAGGCGCAACCGAAACCGGTTCTACCCCGCCTCTGTAATCCAGCAAGGCAACCGCCAGCACGACAATCGCCGCCCCGAAAAAAATCACCGGCACCGGAAGCATGTCAAAGAAGATCAGATCCATTGCCACAGAAAACGGCAAGGCCGTATAGGCTGCAGGCGAAATGACACTGGCATCCGCAACCCGAACAGCCCGCAGAACCATGTAGTTGGTCAGCATGGCAAAGAAACCTGCACCCGCAGAATAAAGCCAGTCAGACAAGGCCGCCGGTTGCCACATGATGACGGCAACCGGCACCCAGATCACGATGGCGACAATCTGGGGCCAGAACAGCATGGAGAAATTCGTCTCGGTCCGGGTCAGAACCTTGGCATAAAGCGTTTGCGCGGAAAAACAGAACGCCCCGATCAGGGCTGCGGCAACCCCCAATGGAACGCCAAATCCGTCCATTTTGGGAACGCACATCACCCAAACGCCAACAAGTCCAAGAAGGGTTGCGATCGCTTTACGTGCCGTCAACTGCTCGCCAAGAATCACAACGGCAAGCATCACGGTCAGCAAGGCCTCGATGAACAGATAGGCATTTACCTCGGCAATACTCATCTGGCGAAGGGCAAAGAACACAAAAAACAACGATCCGTACCAAAGAACCCCGCGCGCCAGATGCGCATAAGGTCGCTTGGTCCGGATCGACCTGGTGCCAATAAACATCAGGATGATCACGAACACAGCCACCGTCGTCACTGCACGCATCGCGAGAATTTGTGCCGTCGGCACATCATGGGATACCAGCTTGGCACAGACATCGACAAAAACGCCCGATGCCATCGCCGCCGTCATCCACAAAACGCCGCGAAAATTGCCGCTGAGGCGCAAAAGCGTCCCGGTCATCACTTGATCCTGATCTCTGGAATTAAAGGCGGTTTCCGACAGCGGGGAGACTGCTGCGGGGTGGCGCAAGGAGACTATCTATCGATCAGCCGGAAACCCTTTTCATTCAGCAGTGTGCCCGCAAAAATTGAGAAATGCGAATGAGGAGTTTTCAGCCATTGATGAGAATTTTTTGCCCCAAACCACATTCAGGCCTGTTACACAGGAATAAACTCTAAAAACCCTGTCCCACGGAAATGTTCGATGCGCCGCAAACTGCCCCCCTTACGCGCGCTTGTCGCTTTTGAAGCCACCGCCCGCCATCAAAGTGTGAAGGCGGCGGCGGAAGAATTGCATGTCACCCAAAGTGCGATCAGCCATCAATTGCGTCAGCTTGAAGAATGTCTTGGCGTTGTCCTGTTTGTTCGCAAGGGGCGAGGGCTCAGCCTGACCAAATCGGCAACCCGTCTGCTCCCGCGCCTGACAGAAGCCCTTGATGGCATTGCCGATATCACCGGCGAAGTCGGACCCGACAAGGGCAAGGCGATCCGTATAGGCGCATTGGCAACCCCTGCCCTGACCGTTCTGTTAAACGAGCTTGGTGACCTGCAGGCCCGTATGCCTGCCGATATTCCCGTTCAGTTTCGCAAGATCGAATTTGATGATGATCTTGATCCACTTGAAATCGACATCGCCCTTCAGATCGCACCAAAAGATTTGCCGGGGCTTGATGGCTGGATCACCGAACTTCTGACTCCCGAAATTTACAATGCCTTTGCTGCACCTGAATGGCTCGAAAAGCGCGGACTTGATCCCTGCAATATCGATGTCGGCTCACTTGGATCGCGCGATATCCTGCTGATAGACAGCGACAGCGAACAATTTTCGCAGATTGCCAACTGGTTTGATCGCGCCACCTTTTCACTCGATGATTGCTGGACCTTCAGCCATCATATCTGGGCACTCGAAGCAGCCCGTGCTGGACAAGGCATTGTTGCCAGCACCGATGTGATCGCCCGCAACTTTGTGGAACGCGGGGAACTGGTCTTGCTTAATTTCCCCGATTTCGTATCGCACTGGTGGTATCGCCTGCTGATCCGCCCAGCCCGTGAAAAAGACCCGGCTGTCATCGCCGCCGCCAACTGGATCCGCGAACTGATCAATCCACATACGGCGTCACTGAAAGGCAAAATGCTTAAGAAATGATCTGCCAGACAGAATTCACCTAATCTGTATTTCTAATACGACCAAATCATTGGCTGGATATTGAACATAACGGAAGCTATGGAAAAAATACTGGTAACAGGCGGCGCCGGATATATCGGATCTCATATATGCCTGAAATTGCAAGAAAGTGGCTATCTGCCGGTGGTTCTTGACAATTTGTCGAACGGTCACCGTGATGCTATTTCTGGTGATATCCCATTTGTTCATGCAGATATTCGTAATCGCACCGCTCTTGACGATACCTTTAAAAAATTCCAACCAGCTGCCGTCATTCATATGGCTGCCCTGATTGAGGCAGGTCTTTCGATGCAGGAACCAGCCAGCTTTTACGAGGTGAATACAACCGGCTCATTTAATCTGCTTGAAGCGATGCGTCATCATGAGTGTCGGCAGATCGTTTTCTCATCAACTGCCGCCATATACGGTAACACCAATCTCGACATGCTTGACGAGACTTTACCGGCTCAGCCTGAAAATCCCTACGGCCGCTCAAAGGCGATGGTTGAAACAATGATCGCGGATTATTGCGCGTTATATGGTTTTCGTTCCATTGCTCTGCGTTATTTTAATGCCGCGGGTGCGGACCCTTCAAGGCGAACCGGTGAAAGACATGATCCTGAAACTCATCTTATTCCGCTTGCGCTATTGGCGGCGGCAGGGCGAAGAGACGGTTTAAAAATATTCGGCAATGACTATGACACGCCGGATGGAACCTGCATTCGCGACTACGTTCACGTTGATGACCTGGCAACGGCCCACGTCAAGGCACTTGAGCATATAACAGGCAAAACAAAACCATTTTTTGATTGCGTCAATATTGGAACGGGCAACGGCTGTTCTGTACGTGAAATATTGATGCTTTGCAGAGAAGTTACGGGTATCGAGTTCCCGATATCTGACGCGGCACGCCGCCCGGGCGACCCCGTAAAACTGATTGCCAATCCGGCGAAAGCGAATTCACTATTAAACTGGAAGCCGAAATATACAGACCCACGTGAAACGATTGCTCATGCTTGGGCCTATTATTGTTCTAACGCTCGAAAGTCTGAATGAACACAAATTGGTAACCTGTTCATGTGATATACGATTTTAATATCTAGAACTTTTTTGTAATTGACGAGACGGAGCGGAAATCGGCTCCATGCATTATGGACCAGAGGGGATACTGGTTGAATGCGTTCTGTAATTGGGGGAAATTACGTGCATAAGGTTTCTGTGATCGTTTCGACCTATAATTGGCCCGAAGCACTTGAGATGGTCTTGCAGTCGTTAATCGACCAGAAAGACAGGAACTTCGAGGTGATCGTCGCAGATGACGGGTCCGGCCCGGAGACGGCAAATACCATTATCCGCATGCAGAAAAAATCACCCGTGCCGATCAAACATTTCTGGCAAGAAGATATGGGCTATCGCCTGTCACGTGTCCGCAATGGCGCAATCAAACTCGCAGAGGGCGATATTGTTGTTTTCACCGATGGTGACTGTTGTCTTCTTCCTGATTTTGTCTCAAACCACCGAAAAGTGGCCGAATCAGGCTGCTTCGTGACCGGCAAGCGCGTTTTTCTCAAACGACGCTTCACTGAATTCGCTATGAAAAAGCGTATTTCATTTCACAAATGGCCCCGCGCGTTTTTGTTCATGCTCGGTTTGTTGGGACAATGCAATCGCCCCTTCCAGTTTGCCCCTCTCCCGCAAAACAAGAAAAGCCTTTGGGCGCATCAGAAATGCTGGAAAAAGGCACAAGGGTGCAATATTGCCGCCTTTCGAAATGACATTCTGGCAATCGGCGGTTTTGACGAAGCCTATGAGGGACATGGTCTCGAAGATTCCGATTTCGTGCTGCGCATGATCCGATCTGGCGTGAAACGCAAAAGCGTCGAATACTGCTCACCTGTTCTGCATCTGTATCACGGACGCTCCATAGGGCAACGTCACGCCAACAAATCAAATAACGGTATGTATTTTAAAGAGCTAGAAGCAGACCCGAGCCGCTTCCAACCGAGACAGAGTGAACTCATTCCAATCGCCGCTTCAGCATAAAATAGTCCAGTTATCTGCGGGGCTTGGAACAACGCCAATTTCAAGATAAAAGGACCACCTGATTTTTGCATCCTCGATAGATTTCGAGTGTCTGTGCGTTGTGACAGCCCCGGCAACGGGGTACAGCCTTATCAAAAAGCGAAAGGGATTTTCCCCATATGGATCTCAGCAAGATTGCCGTTGGCAAAGATGTTCCCTGGGACGTTAACGTCGTCATCGAAATCCCGCAGGGCGGACCGATCAAGTATGAAGTCGACAAAGACTCCGGTGCTGTCTTCGTTGACCGCTTCCTCCATACCTCGATGTATTATCCGGTAAATTACGGTTTCATCCCGAGCACCCTTGGCCTGGATGGTGATCCCGTCGATGCCATGGTCATGTTCCGTGAACCGGTTGTTGCTGGCTCGGTCATTCGCGCCCGTCCGGTCGGTGTTCTGATGATGGAAGACGAGGCCGGACAGGATGAGAAACTGATCTGCGTGCCGCACGACAAGATCGATCCGTACTATACCGATATCAAATCCCACGAAGATCTTCCACAGATTCTGCGCGATCAGATCCAGCATTTCTTCGAGCGTTACAAAGACCTCGAAAAAGGCAAATGGGTAAAAGTCACCGGTTGGGACGGCGCCGAGAAGGCCGCCAAACTGATCGAAGAAGGTGTAGCCCGTCTCGGCAAATAAGCCGATTTATGTGCGATGGCTTTCTAACGCCCCGCCCGGATTCCGGTGCGGGGCGTTGCCATTTGAACATGACACCAAAAAACATACATAATCTCAATTCGCTCGGGACTATTGGACAAAGGATTTGTTCCATGCAGGCGAAGCACGCCTGACGCAGGCATTAAGCCTTCCGCCCCTTTCCAAAGGTATTTTTGGTTACCTGCTAAACCTGACAGTCTGCATTCCCGTATCAACTTTGCGTGCAATCATTGTAGCTGATACGGCATTGCCACAAATTCACCTTTGTTGTTTCTCAACATCTTCAAGAAATTTTCTGCAAAACGCTTTGGCGACAGCACTTTAGACAACCGGAATTCAGAGTTTCAGACCAATGCAAAGCAACCTGCAAACCATTACGCCGTCCGATCCGGTAGAAATGATTGTCTCGACAGATGGATTGCTGCGCTTTGAGGACCGGGAATTCCGCTGTGCAATTGGCAAAAACGGCGTGGTCTCTGCCGATGCCAAGACCGAAGGTGACGGTAAAACGCCGGCTGGAACCTGGCGACTGCGTTATGTTATGTATCGCTCTGATCGCCGCGCAAGCCCCCATACAGACCTTCCAGTCACCACTATTTCCTTTTCTGATGGCTGGTGCGACGATCCTACCCATCCGGACTATAATCGCCCCGTGCGGCTTCCGTTTGATGCCAGCCATGAGAAACTGTTTCGCGACGACGGGCTTTACAACCTCATCGTCGTACTTGGTCACAACGATGATCCTACCGTCCCGGGAAAAGGGTCGGCGATTTTCATGCATATTGCCCGCCCGGATTATACCGGCACCGAAGGCTGCGTTGCGCTTGGCGAAAAAGATCTCGAAACCGTTTTGTCAATGTGCACGACTGAAAGCTATATTCGGATTGATATGTAAAATCATGGACTTGCCGTTGTGGCAATGACACCCTAGTTTCATGCTGCATGCCATTGACCGGGACGGATCATGATTGAAGACGATTATCTATACAAAAAGAACGGTATTTCCGGTTTCGGAGCACGCATCAGGCGTGTTTTCAGCTCTCGCAAGTTTTGGGTGGGCAGCCTTACCGTTATTGTGTTGGTCGCTGTCATCTATTATCCGGTCGGCATGGCACTGGTGCACAAGATCGACGACAATCCCGATTTCACCGGTAATTATCAGGGCGGCAGCCATTCGGTAAGCACCGCATCCGCATTGATAGATCGCGAAATCAATCAGAACCGATGGACGGCGAACGATCCCTTCTTCCTGCCAAGTGCTGCATTGGATAATATGCCGAACTTCCAGACTGGTATTGTGTATGCCCTGTCACGGTTTGCGATTGAACTGTCCGATCAGATCGGTCGAACACGTGGATCAAGCCAGGTTGACCCCGATCTGGATGATGCAGCAGGCCTCCTGAAATTCAGAGGTGACAAATGGGTCTTTGATCCCAGCGTGTCACTTTTGCCCGGTGTAACCTCCGAACAGCAATACCGGCAGGCTATTGCAGCGCTTAACCGTTATAATCAGCGCCTTGCGGATGGCAAGGCCGTGTTTGAACGCCGTGCTGACAATCTGCAGGAAACGCTGAACCGTTTCGCCAATGATCTTGGATCAGCATCCGCACTGATTGATGACAAGGTCGAAGACCCATCCCTGTTTGATCGCACTTCTGATGATGTCTTTTATGCCACCAAGGGCCGTCTTTATGCCTATAGCCTGATCCTGCGTGACCTTGGCACCGATTTCGAACAGGTCATCAATGAACGTCAGGTAGCACCAGCCTGGGCGGAAATGATCGGCTCGTTGCAGGCAGCAGCAGCTCTTGATCCACTGGTTGTGGTCAACGGTTCGGCCGATGGCATTGTTTTCCCAAACCACTTGGCCGGGCTTGGTTTTTATCTGCTGCGCGCCCGTACCCAGATGCGCGAAATCAGCTCTATCCTGCAGCGATAAGACAGGTTCCCCGCACCGGGTGTCAGATCACGAATACCTGAGTTGCGCGCTCAGACTTGATCTTTTCCTGTTTTTGCCCCATTTAGGGCCTAACCAGATGAAATCGGGAACGCCGTGCGGGCAAGATTTGCCCCGGCCCCCAGAGTGAGAGGACAAGCCGACATGTTCATTCAAACCGAGCCGACTCCGAACCCGGCAACACTAAAATTCCTGCCCGGCGAAGATGTTATGGGCCGTCAAGGCACCGCCAACTTCACGGCAACCGATACAGATATAAAATCACCGCTTGCCCGCAAGCTGTTTGAAGTTGAAGGCATCACCGGGGTGTTTCTGGGCGGTGACTTCATCACCATCACCAAGGACGATGCCAAGGACTGGCAGACACTGAAACCGCAAATCCTTGGCGGTATCATGGAGCATTACACCTCCGGACAGCCGGTTCTTGATCAGAATTCCGGTGCCGCCACCGGTGCCAGCACCGCATCAGATGGAGATGATGAACTGGTCAGCCAGATCAAGGAACTGCTTGATACCCGTGTCCGGCCGGCCGTCGCGCAGGATGGCGGCGATATCGTCTTCCACAAATTCGAAGACGGCGTTGTCTTCCTTGAAATGCACGGCGCATGCTCCGGCTGCCCGAGCAGCACGGCGACCCTTAAAATGGGCATCGAAAACATGCTGCGTTATTACGTGCCGGAAGTTCAGGCCGTAGAACCGGTCATGGCTGACTGATTTCCCGATTCGCAAAATTTTTTCCGCCCGGCGCGCACAAATCACGGTGCCGGGCGTTGTCATTGCTCGCGCGAACGCAAACGCGGTTAAGGAAAAATTAACCTTTTCGATATTGCAGGTTGCGATCCGCGTGACACGCAGGCATAGATAACGGCTCGCATGAACCGACAGTTTTACTGATCCTGGAGAAACAACATGAATAGCGCAAAAGAAGGCAGTTACCGTAAAATTGCGCTTGCTTCAGTGTTTGGAGCGGTAGGTTTACTGTATTTTGGTATTTTTGGCGGATGGGATATCACCCCGTCACCCAAAGGTATGAGCTTTGACGAAGTTGCAGCAGTTACCGTTGCGCCGGAAAAAAAGAACGTCAAACCGCTCTACCGTCGCGATCCAGAAGTGATCGCGCTTAACCAGTATTATCAAAGCATCGGCTATAGCCTGTCGGGTGTGCAGGAAATTCCACGCGTCTATATCAAACGCGTTCCCAAAGGCATGCGCGATCTGGCATCCGCAGACGAGCGCAAACAGATTTTCATTCGAATCATGCTGCCGCTGGCATTGCGTGTGAACGAGGAAATCACGGCACGACGTGATCGCCTGATGGCTATTCAGAGCAAGAAATATTCCGGCGACCCGATCAGTGCGGCTGAAAAAGAATGGGTCGATCAGATGATGAAGCGCTATCGCGTGACGGATGGCGGTGTCACCGCACTGCTTGAACGCATCGATATCATTCCGCCATCTCTGATGCTTGCTCAGTCCGCTGAGGAAAGCGGCTGGGGCACGTCGCGCTTCGTGCGCAAGGGGAATGCCCTGTTTGGCCAGTGGGCCTGGGATGAAGACGGCATCGTCCCAGAAGATCGTGCCGAAGGCAAAACCCACGTCATCAAATCGTTTAACAGCCTGATCGACAGTGTTCGTGCCTATGCACGCAACATCAACTCGCACCCGGCATATGCCGAACTGCGCGCTGAACGTGCCAAATTGCGTGAAGGCGGCGAAGTCGTGCTTGGTTGGGATCTGGCCGATACACTAACCAAATATTCCGAACGTGGTGAAGAATATGTCGACTCGCTTCACGCCATTATGCGCGTGAACGGTCTTGAAACATTCGACGGGATCGGTTTCGCGTCTGGCGATATACCGCCGCCGCCAAGTGTTCTGGCACTTCTTGAAGATTGATCGCACCAATCGTGCATAAAAAAGGGACCGTTTTCACGCGGTTCCTTTTCTTATTTCCGTAAATGGATATCGCCAGATTCTATGGCCGGTAAATCCAGCCTTTCTCGGATTTGACCAGCCGGATCTCGCTTTCGACAATGCGCCTGTCACCCGCCTTGAACTCGCCTTCCTTCAAGGCCAGCATCTTGGTCTTCACCAGATCAATTGCTTCGCTGACAGTGTCACCAACCGTATCAAGGTCCCCGGCGGCCTTGCCTTTTTCCGTGACGTCTTCGGCAAAATCCGCGACCGAGCGATCAAACACCAATTCGTAACGCACCATAACTGTCGTTTCATCGTCGGCTTCTTTGATGCTGTTGGTCTTTGTAACATTTTCAACATGACCAACTTTGGCATAAGGATCATCACGGAAACGTTCGATCACGGCCGTAGTGATTTCATCACCCGTTGGACCCTCGGTCTTTGTGTCCTCGCATGCAGCCAGAGCGACCATCGCCGGAACAAACAGAATAAATGCAAAAAAACGACTGATGCTGTGCATCGACAAGTTCCTTATGCCTAAAATACGTTTTATGGCACTAACCTGTTACAGTCCGATGTGGCAGAAATCGGGTCGATCCACGCTATTGTCCAAACGATAAAAGCCATCAGGGCTGCGCGATCCATTTGCCTTTAATCTTGACGAAATCGACGACCCGGGCGACGTCAAAGCGCTGATCTTTTTCAAATTCACCATAAAGGCTGGTCAGGCCCGTCAATTCAACAGTCCCAAGAATACCAAGATAATCACGAAACCGCATACGTTCGGCTTCCGAAGCTGCTCCCGGATCGGCAACAATGCGAATGGCATTGGCAAAATCAATGTCAAACACCAGTTCGTATCGCACAGATACACGGCTGCGATTGTCGCCTGCTCGCTCCGTATCGGATATCTCGATATTTTCCAGATGCGATAGCATGCCTATCAGGGCTTCATCGTGCAGTTCGTTCAAGCTGGACGTAATCAGTTCTGACGAAGGCCCGGAAGCATTGCAACCGAACAGAATCAAAAAAACTGTGCATAGCCCAAAACGCCATTTGCATGAAAAATTCAACGTCACGTTCCCACGATTACCGGTTGTTTTTTGTTATATTCCGGCCTCTTAAAGTAAAATGGCGGAAATTGCATCAGCAATTCCGCCATTTTAACAATATTGTTTAGCGCAACTTAGCCGTGTTCTGCCTCGTGTGCGGCCAGTGCTGCCAGGTTGACAAGGTCGTTAACCGTACTGCCCATCTGAGTGATCTGTGCCGGCTTTTCGAGCCCGATCATCACCGGACCAACAACCGTACCACCGCCCAGCTTGTCGAGAAGCTTTGACGCCGTTGTCGCCGCATGAAGGGCCGGCATTACAAGCACATTGGCCGGGCCGGAAAGACGGCAGAACGGATAAAGCTTCAACAGTTCAGTATCAAGCGCCACGTCGACCGCAATATCACCATCGAATTCAAAATCGACATTTCTGCGCTCAAGGATGCCGACCGCCTCGCGAATACGGTCGGTATCAGCACTCCACGGGTTGCCAAACGTCGAATGCGATACCATTGCCACACGCGGCTCGTGACCAAGCTGACGGGCTTTCTCGGCCGCCTGGATCGCAATCTCGGCAAGCTGCTCGGCATCGGGCATGTTATGCACACGCGTATCGGCAATAAACACCGTCCGGCCTTTTGCAATTGCTATCGAAAGACCCATCGGGATTTCGCCCGGCTTGGCATCGATCACCGAACTGATATCGGTAAAGCTGCGATGGAAGTTTCGCGTCAGGCCGGTAATCAGGCCATCGGCATCACCCTTGGCCACCATGACCGCGGCAAAGACGTTACGCTTCTGGTTGACCATGCGTTGGCAATCACGCCACAGGAAGCCCTTACGCTGCAGGCGACCATACAGGAACTCGGCATATTCCTTGTTCTTGTGAGAAAGGGCCGCATTGCTGATTTCGACACCTTCAAGGCTTTCGATACCGAGCGATTTGGCCGATTCTGCGATCCGGTCCTCGCGCCCGATCAGGATCGGAGTGCCATAACCGGAATTGCGATAGGCCACAGCCGCACGAATAACGGTTTCCTCTTCGCCCTCGGCAAAGGCGATGCGTTTCGGATGCGCCCGTACATAGTCGGAAATCAGTTGCAAATGCGCTGCCGTCGGGTCAAGGCGTCCGCGCAACTGATTTTCATATTCAGCCATATCAATGATCGGACGACGTGCAACACCACTGTCCATCGCGGCCTGTGCCACGGCCTTGGGCACCGCAATGATAAGGCGCGGGTCAAACGGTGCCGGAATGATATATTCCGGACCATATTGCAGGCGACGGCCGGAATAAGCCGCAGCAACCTCGTCAGGCACATCTTCACGCGCCAGTGACGCCACCGCATGCGCCGCGGCAATCTTCATTTCCTCGTTGATCGTGGATGCCTGAACGTCAAGCGCCCCGCGGAAGATATAAGGGAAACCAAGCACGTTATTGATCTGGTTGGCATAGTCCGAACGCCCGGTGGCACAGATCGCGTCATTTCGGATCGCGGCGACGTCTTCCGGGCTGATTTCCGGATCCGGGTTTGCCATGGCAAAGATGATAGGCTGTTTGGCCATGCTTTTGACCATGGCCGCCGTCACCGCGCCCTTGACCGACAGGCCGAAGAACGCATCCGCCCCGTCCATCGCTTCTTCCAGCGTGCGGGCATCTGTTTCGGCCGCGTGCGCCGATTTCCACTGGTTCATGCCGTCTTCACGGCCCTTGTAAATCACCCCGCGCGAATCGCACATGATGACGTTATCGGGCGTCACACCCATGCTTTTGACCAGCTCGCAACATGCAATGGCCGCCGCACCAGCCCCGTTAATCACGAGCTTGATGTCTTTAAGCTCACGCCCCGTCAGGTCGCAGGCATTGATCAGTCCGGATGCGGCAATGATCGCCGTACCGTGCTGGTCGTCATGGAAGACCGGAATATCCATCAGTTCGCGTAGGCGTTGCTCGATGATGAAGCATTCCGGGGCCTTGATGTCTTCAAGGTTGATCCCGCCGAACGACGCGCCAAGGAAGCGCACGCAATTGACGAACTCGTCAACATCCTCGGTCGACACTTCAAGGTCCAGCCCGTCAACATCGGCAAAACGCTTGAACAGGACCGCCTTGCCTTCCATTACCGGCTTGGATGCCAGCGCACCCAGATTACCAAGCCCCAGAACGGCCGTACCATTCGAGATCACGGCGACGATATTGCCCTTGGACGTATAGTCATAGGCCGTCGCCGGATTCTTGGCGATTTCGAGGCATGGCACCGCCACACCTGGTGAATAGGCAAGTGAAAGATCGCGCTGTGTGGTCAGCGGCTTCGACGGAGTGATTTCGATTTTTCCGGGGCGGCCACTTGAATGAAACAGCAGCGCTTCACGGTCACGAACCTTGATTTCTGAATCTGACATATATTTTCACTGACGCTTGCGTGGTGGGTTGGAAAGCGGTGAGAACCTGTAAACTTTAACCCGGCAATCAGGTGTGGAGCCATCATGCCGGACTGCTCAATAAATCAGGCTTCTGGCCCCGGGTCAAAGGCGACGTTAACGGCAACCGCAAAATTACGTAGCGTTTTCCGTATGTTGCAGCGCATCATATGCTAACCGCACACCAACCGTACATAAGAAAGGCGACCATTTCTGATCGCCTTTAACGTTTTAGCAAACCATGTTCGTCATGCCGAAAAATGCAAATACGCACCCAAAATCAAGGGATTATCCCTGATGAAGATGAATGTTTTCCGCGCCGTTCTTTTTCAGAATCGCGATCGCCTTGGCTTCTGCATCCTCCTTGTCGGGATCAATCCGCACCCACAGGATCACCGACCCGGCATTGATCGCGCGGGCGAAATCTTCGGTATGCGGGGTTGATGTAACTTCCTCGATAAACTCGCGAAGCGCCACGGCGCCAACGCCCGCACCAACCGCAAGCGCCACCGGCGCGGTTGCCGCCCCGCCAAACAGTGCAATCGCCCCCGATGCCACCAAAGGCACCTCGTATTTTGCCTCACCAACCAGTGCGGTCAGCACATCGGACCAGGACCGACCATCCGCCCCGGCAACATCGATCGATTCATGGGAGCTTAAAACCGACAGGTCCGTGCGCGAAAATCCGCTCTCGCGCAATTCCCGAACCGCAGCATCAAAACCGTCTTTTGTATCGAATAATCCAACCAGTTCCGGTGCCTGACGAGTCGCTTGGTCTGCTGCCATCTTCTTATCTCCTTGGTCACTGGTCAAAGGGCGGCAAATCGGCGATGATCGTGCCACTTTGCTGCCTGCGTATCTTAACATATTTTACAGAAAATCAGGCATTGCAATGGCATAGGTCAAAAACTGCTCCCGGGCCGTTTCATCCCCTCGTCAATGCCTTCAGGGTTTGCTATCACACTCGTCATGAACAATATTGCCGATCCTTCCGATACTCAGACCGTCCCCCTTTCGTTCGATACCGAAGGTGCGACCCCGATGATGATGCAGTTCCTTGAAATCAAGGAGCAGTATCAGGACTGCCTGCTGTTTTACCGCATGGGCGACTTTTACGAGCTGTTCTTCGACGATGCCGTCAAGGCGGCCGAGGCACTCGATATCGCGCTGACAAAACGTGGCAAACATCAGGGTAACGAAATTCCCATGGCCGGTGTTCCCGTCCATAGCCACGAAACATATCTTCAGCGTCTGATCCGCAAGGGTTTCCGTGTCGCTGTCTGCGAACAGATGGAAGACCCCGCCGAGGCCAAGAAACGCGGCGCCAAATCCGTCGTCAAACGCGGCGTTGTCCGACTGATCACGCCCGGTACCCTGACCGAAGACAGCCTTCTGGATGCCCGGCGCCATAACTATCTGGCCGCCATATCCGAAGTTCGCGGCAAGGTCGGCCTAGCCTGGCTTGATATGTCGACCGGCGATTTTTATGTTCAGCCATGTGATATGGGCGGGCTTCCTGCCGCCCTTGCCCGTCTTGACGCTGGTGAGCTTCTGATATCGGACAAACTTCTGAATCGTTCGGAAATGTTCGATATCTACGCCGAATACAAAAACGTCATCACCCCGCAACCCGCATCACGCTTTGATGCCGAAAATGCCCAGCTGCGCCTTAAAAAACTATATGAAGTTGCGGCTCTTGACGCTTTTGGCGGATTCGAAATTGCCGAACTTTCGGCGGCCGGGGCGCTGATCGATTATGTCGATCTGACCCAAAAGGGTCAGATGCCGCGCCTTGCCCCACCGCAACGCATGGCTGCGGGTGCTGCAATGGAAATCGATGCCGCCACCCGCCGGTCACTGGAATTGACCCAGACCCAATCAGGTGAACGCAAGGGATCGCTTTTATCGGTCATCGACCGAACCCGGACGGGCGCCGGCGCACGGTTGCTGGCCGCCCGCCTGTCCGCACCGCTGACCGATGCAGGCACGATCAATAAACGCCTTGATCTGGTTTCCTATTTCCATGATCGCGATGCCCTGCGGTTCGATCTGCGTGCTGCCCTTGGCGAATGCCCGGATATCGAACGTGCATTGTCACGTCTTTCAGTCGGTCGTGGCGGTCCACGCGACCTTGCTGCGATGCGTGATGGTCTGGCCTGCGCCTTTGCGATTGGTAACCTTCTGCACAAACCCGACGGTGGCAATGACGGACTGACGACCCAACCCGCTGCCCTTGTCGATCATCTGACCGGTATGGGCCATCATGGCGATCTGGTTGATTTGCTGCGCCGGTCGCTCAGCGAGAATCTGCCGCTGCTGGCACGTGATGGCGGTTTTATCGCAAGTGGCTATCACCCGCCGCTTGATGAATTGCGCATGCTTTCAAGCGAAAGCAAAAAGCTGATCGCCAATCTGCAGGCCCGATATACCGAACAAACGGCCATCACCAGCCTTAAGGTCAAACACAACAACGTCCTTGGCTACTTCATCGAAGTACCAGCCAAACAGGCTGACCGGATGATGGAAATCGATGAATTTATACATCGCCAAACCATGGCTAATGCGGTCCGTTTCACCACGGTCGAACTGTCCGAACTCGAAAGCAAGGTTTCCAAGGCCGGGGATCAGGCGCTTGCTCTTGAACTTGAACTGTTTGACACACTGGTCGCAAGTGTCCTTGAACATGCCGATGCCATTGCCCGCTGCGCGCAGGCGCTGGCCGGACTTGATGTGTCGGCCGCCTTGGCCGAACTGGCGCGTGATCAGGGATGTATCCGCCCGACCATTGATGACAGCCTTGCCTTTGATATCCGTGGCGGTCGCCATCCGGTGGTGGAAGCCGCCCTGCGCGAAAATGGCGACAGCCCCTTTGTCGCCAATGACTGCCGCCTTGAAGGCGAACAAAGCCTTTGGCTGATTACTGGTCCGAACATGGCCGGTAAATCGACCTTCCTGCGCCAGAATGCCCTGATTGCGGTTCTGGCCCAGATCGGTGCCTTTGTCCCCGCGGAAACAGCGCATATCGGTGTGATTGACCGGCTGTTTTCGCGTGTCGGGGCGGCGGATGATCTGGCGCGTGGCCGCTCGACCTTCATGGTCGAAATGGTCGAAACAGCCGCCATCCTTAATCAGGCATCCGATCGTTCGCTGGTTATCCTTGATGAAATCGGGCGTGGTACGGCAACATTTGATGGTCTTTCAATTGCGTGGGCAGTTGTTGAAAACCTGCACGAAGTCAATAAATGCCGTGGCCTCTTCGCAACCCACTATCATGAACTCACAGCCCTTGCCGCCAAGCTTGCCCATCTGTCCTGTCACACCATGCTGATCAAGGAATGGCAGGGCGAAGTCGTCTTCCTGCACGAAGTCGGTGCAGGAAGTGCGGATCGGTCTTATGGCATTCATGTTGCCCAGCTCGCAGGTCTGCCCAAACCAGTGATCAAACGCGCCGAACAGGTACTGAAAACCCTAGAGAAGGGCGAACAGGGCGGTGCGGTTTCAAAACTGGCCGATGACCTGCCGCTTTTTGCTGCCGCAATCGAGCAGGTCAAACAGGAAGAGAAAGCCAAAACCCCTGCATTGTCGCCGGAACATAAGGCCCTTCTGGATGCTGTGGCTGAAATCGATCCCGATAACATGACCCCGCGCGAAGCCCTTGATGCGCTGTATCGCTTGCGCGCCATGCGCGATTGATTTCGCATCTGTCGCGAAAAATATCGGCCAACGCATTAAAAACAGGCACTTTGCCCTTATATCAGGCAGGTGCCTGTTTGCTTTTTGATGTTAAACTCCGGCGATCAGCCTAACACTGGCATCGGAAACACGGCATGCCATATGCATTGTGGTGGACCCAAAAGGGCAACCAGCCCGTTTATGCCAGACGCGACCGAGGAAACCACTTCAAGTGACGTATAGAATCAAGAAACAGCGCGAAATCATCGACCGCCGCAAAATCTTTGCCGAGCTTGAAACCATCGCTGCCAATGCGGATCTGACATCCTTCAAACAGCGTGCGGAAATCCTTAAACACCTCAAAGCCGTTCTGGAGAATGGCCGCAAGGTCATCCGTGCCCGTTTCGAAGAAACCAATTCCGGGCAGGACGCGGTCTTTTCCAACAGTTTCCTGATCGATCAGATTGTCCGTCTGATCCATGATTTCGCCCTGAAATTCGTCTATCCGCTGCATAATCCAACCAATGAGCAACGCATGGCGGTTGTCGCGGTCGGCGGTTACGGTCGCGGCGATATGGCGCCGCAATCTGATGTCGATATCCTGTTTCTGTTCCCCTACAAACAAACCGCGCATGGCGAACAGGTTGTCGAATACATCCTTTATATGCTCTGGGATCTAGGGCTGAAGGTCGGTCATGCCACCCGTTCGATTGATGACTGCCTGCGCATGGGCAAACAGGACATCACAATTCGCACCAACCTGCTTGAAAGCCGGTTCGTATGGGCGGATGAAGAAGTCTATAACGCCTTCCGCACCCGCTTCATGGAAGAACTGGTCAAGGGCACGGGGCTTGAATTCATCGAAGGCAAGCTGAACGAACGCGATGAACGCCACATTCGCATGGGTGATTCCCGCTATGTGGTTGAACCCAACGTCAAGGACGGCAAAGGCGGCCTTCGCGATCTTCATACCCTGTTCTGGATCGGCAAATACCTTTACCGCGTCAGCAACCCGCTTGAACTTGTCGACCTCAAAGTCCTGACCCGCAAGGAAGCACAAGGCTTTCTGAAGGCACAAAACTTCCTGTGGTCGGTGCGCTGCTGGCTGCATTACCTGACCGGACGCGAAGAAGACCGCCTGACATTTGATATGCAGCGCGATATTGCCGATAAGCTTGGCTATACCGACCATGCAGGCGCATCAGGTGTCGAACGCTTCATGAAACACTATTATCTGATGGTGAAACATGTCGGCAACCTGACCCGCATCTTCTGTGCCGCCCTTGAAGAACGCCATCAACGCAAACCGCTGATCCGCTTCCCGGCACGTTTCTTTGGCAGCAAGGAAGTCGACGGTTTTCAGCTGCGCAATGATCGACTGACGGTCGATAGTCTCGAAACCCTGCAAAGTGACCCGATCCAGATTTTGCGCCTGTTTCTTGTCGCCCATCAGAACGGGGTCGGCATTCACCCCGAAACGTTGCGCTGGGTAACACAAAGCCTAAAACTGGTTGATCACAAACTGCAAAAGGATCCGGCCGCGAACGAGGTCTTTCTTGAAATCCTGACCCACCGCGATACGCCGGATATCCCTCTTCGCAAAATGAACGAGGCCGGATTGCTGGGCCGCTTCATCCCGGATTTCGGTCGTGTTGTTGCCCAGATGCAATACGACATGTACCACACATATACCGTGGACGAGCATACCATCCGTGCGATCGGCATATTGAACCAGATAGAACGCGGCGAACTGGCAGAAGAAGCCCCGGTTGCCACCCGTATCATGGAAAAGGTGATTTCGCGCCGCGTGCTTTATGTCGCGGTATTGCTTCATGATATCGCCAAGGGCCGAGGCGGTGATCATTCAGAACTCGGCGCCGAAGTCGCCGAAAAGCTTTGTCCGCGTCTGGGCCTGTCGCCTGCCGATACCGAAACCGTCGTCTGGCTGGTGAAGGCCCACCTGTGGATGAGCCTGACGGCGTTCAAGCGTGACCTGAATGATCCAACCACGATTCGCGCCTTTGCCGATCTGGTCCAGTCACAGGAAAGACTGCGCTTGCTATTGTGTCTGACGGTCGCCGATATTCGCGCCGTTGGTCCGAATGTCTGGAATGGCTGGAAGGCAACGCTTCTGCGCGAACTTTTCTATGCCACCGATGATCTGCTTTCGGGCGGCCTGAACGCCGATAGCCGCGATTCACGTGTCGCCCGTGCTCAACAGGCGCTGCGCGATGCGCTAGCCGCGTCCGGATCCAACTGGCCAGAACAGGATGTCGAGGACTTCATTGATCGCGGTTATCCGTCCTATTGGCTCAGTTTTGACACCGAAACCCAGGTCCGTCATGCCCATCTGACCCGTGATGCCAAGGCAAGCGGTGCCGACATCACGATCGATATGCGCATTGAAACCGATATCGATGCCACCGAAATCATTGTCCACACCACCGACCATCCCGGGCTGTTTTCCCAGATTGCCGGGTCGATGGCGCTGTGTGGCGCCAATGTCGTCGATGCCAAAATCCTGACCCTTGCCGACGGCATGGCACTTGATACCTTCTTTATCCAGGATACCAATGGTGAGGCCTTCAACGACAAATCCAAGCTCGATAAATTACGCAAAACGCTTGAACAGGTGATTTCAGGCCGTCTGCGACCGAGTCAGGAAATCGAACGTCGCCAGATCAAGGATAACAAGCACCGTACCGCCGTCTTCAAAGTCGAGCCAAACGTCATCATCGACAACAAGGCCAGCCGCACCCATACGGTCATTGAAATTACCGCGCGCGACCGACAGGGTCTGCTTTACGACGTCACACGCACATTACGCGACCTTTCGCTGCAAATCGCATCGGCGCGTATTTCGACCTTTGGCGAACGCGCAGTCGACGTTTTCTACGTCAAGGACGTGTTTGGTCTGAAAATTGATAGCCGCACCAAATTCCTGCAGGTCAAGGAAACCCTGACCCAAACCTTGGAAAACGGCTGAAAACCGATCCGAAAACACAAAATCCCCGCCCCTGCGGTTGGCCAAACGCCAAATCGCCCCGGCAGGGATCCGTGTTCAATGACGCAAGCGCCATGATCGAATTTTTATTTTGTGTCGGAAGTTTGAACGGACGAGGGCTGGTCGGTCCTGAAACCTGATGTTATGGCCTGTTGTCCCGTAACATCATATTCCTCGGAATGCAGCAGGTTGAGGTGGAGCGCCTTTATCCCTCGTCCGGTCAGAATAGCGAGGCTCGCGTCCCAACGAATCCTCAGCGAGTTGCAATGTATGAGTATTGAAGCATATTTTCTGTGACGGTTGTCACAACCACTTGCATTTTTTACAAAACCACAGTCCATTTCACAAAAGTTCAATGTTTGTGTGCCTATTTAGGCAAAAATTATCGCCTCTCACTCACCGCTAATCCGCCGTCATTACGAGTTATTCACCTTCGACTGGCAGATTTCATGACTAACGAACCCGGTGGGACTCTTTGCCACGGTTAAAAAATATTCTGGTTCATAACTTTTTTTGGATTTGATTGCGAATGTCGCTCGTACGTTCCATTGCCACGGTCAGTGGTTTTACCCTGATCTCGCGTCTTCTGGGTTTTGCCCGCGACATCATGATTGCCGGGATGCTAGGTGCCGGTGGCATGGCTGATGCCTTTTTCGTCGCCTTCAAATTTCCCAACCTGTTCCGCCGCCTGTTTGGCGAAGGTGCGTTTAACGCCGCCTTTGTACCTTTGCTAGCCGGAGATATTGAAAAACGCGGCCTTGATGTCGCGCGCGAATTTGCCGCACGCGCCATGTCGATGCTGATCCTGATTACCGGTTTTCTGGTCGCGATCATCGAAATCACCATGCCTTGGGCAATGCATGTCTTTGCACCGGGATTTGCCGAAGACCCGGAAAAATTCGCCCTTGCCGTCGAACTGTCGCGTATTACCTTCCCCTATCTCGCCTTCATTTCGGCTGTTGCCCTGATGTCGGGTGTGCTTAACACCCTGCACCGCTATGCCGCGGCAGCGGGTGCGCCCATCATTCTCAATATCTGTCTGATCGGTGCCCTTCTGGGACTGACACCGATGACCGAAACCCCGGCCCATGCCCTGGCATGGGGGGTTGCGATTGCCGGTATCGCGCAGTTCGTTTGTCTGGTGATTGCCTGCAAACGCGCCGGTTTTGCCATCAAATGGCAATTGCCCAAAATTGATGACCGGATCAAGTTGCTGGGCAAACGCATGATCCCGGGCATGATCGGTGCGGGAGTCTATCAGTTGAACCTACTGATCGATACCATGCTGGCATCCCTTGTTTCGGATGGTGCCGTATCCTGGCTTTACTATGCCGACCGCGTGCATCAATTGCCGCTAGGCGTCATCGGGATCGCGATTGGCACGGCCCTTCTGCCGACCCTGTCGCGTCAACTTCAGGGGGCAGACCCAAAAATCGCAATGTATAGCCAGAATCGCGGCATAGAAATCGCATTGCTGCTGACCCTGCCTTCCGCGGTTGCGCTTGGCGTAATGGGTATTCCGATCATCAATGTCCTGTTTGAACGCGGTGCCTTTGGCGCCAGCGAAACGCTGATGACTGGCATGGCGCTGACCATTTTTGCCTTTGGCCTGCCCGCGTCGGTTCTGGTCAAGGTTCTCGCGCCGGGATTCTTTGCGCGCGAAGATACTAAAACGCCCATCCGCATCGGCATTTCCGCCATGGTGATCAATATCGTTCTGATCATCGCCCTGATGCCGACCTTCGGCCATCTTGGGATTGCAGCAGCAACCTCGACCTCGGTCTGGATCAATGCAGGCGCGCTTGGCTGGATTCTGCACAAACACGGTGATCTGGCCTTTGACGACCGGCTTAAACGCCGGGTACCACGCATCTTGCTGTCATCGGTTCTGATGGGGCTTGCCCTGTGGTTTACCATCGACTGGCTGTGGCAAAATGACGCCCTTTCAATCACGCGCGTCATCACCATGGCCGGGCTGGTCAGTGGCGGATTGCTGATTTACGCCGTCACCGCACAGCTTTCGGGCGCGACCAGTTTCTCGGAACTGAAAACAACACTTAAACGCAGCAACACTGCCTGAAGACGACTATTGCACCTTATTTCCGTCATTTCGGGACAAGCCGCTTGACCAAATCCGGTCCGGCGGCTTAACTCCCGCCCGAAGATTTGCAGGCTCGTCCGCCGGCGGGTGTCCAAAACCTGGCGGAGCATGCAGATCAATCAACACATTTTTTGGAAATGGACGACACCGTTATGGAACGTGTTTTTTCGGGTGCTCAGCCCACTGGTAACCTTCATCTTGGCAACTATCTTGGTGCGATCCGCAATTGGGTCGCCCTGCAGAAAGACTTCGAATGCATCTTCTGCGTCGTTGATCTACATGCCATAACCGTCTGGCAAGAGCCCAATGAACTGCGTTCCAACATCCGCGAACTTGCTGCCAGCATGATCGCATCTGGCATTGATCCGGAAAAACATGTCCTGTTCAATCAAAGTCAGGTTTCGGCACATGCCGAACTGGCCTGGATTTTCAACTGTATCGCGCGCATCGGCTGGCTGAACCGTATGACCCAGTTCAAGGAAAAGGCCGGCAAGAACCGTGAAAACGCATCACTTGGTCTTTATGCATATCCAAGCCTGATGGCCGCCGACATTCTGGCCTACAAGGCAACCCATGTGCCGGTCGGCGAAGACCAGAAGCAGCATCTTGAACTGACCCGCGACATTGCGATCAAGTTCAACAATGATTTTGGCGTCGAGTTTTTCCCGCAACCAGATCCGCTGATTCTTGGTCCGGCAACGCGTGTGATGTCACTACGTGACGGTTCGAAAAAGATGTCGAAATCCGATGCATCGGATATGTCGCGCATCAACATGACCGACGATGCCGACACGCTAGCAAAGAAAATCCGCAAGGCCAAAACCGATCCGGAACCGCTGCCAAGCGAGGCTGCGGGTCTTGAAGGCCGCCCCGAGGCCAAAAACCTGATCACCATCTATGCCGCACTGACCGATGCAAATGTTTCTGACGTTCTGGTAGAACATGGTGGAACCCAGTTCTCGGGCTTCAAACAGGCGCTGACCGATGTTGTTGTCGAAAAACTGGCACCAATCACCGAAGAAATGGCACGTCTTAAAGCCGACAATACCTATATCGACGCAGTTCTGGCGAAGGGTGCAGAACGTGCGGATGCCATTGCCCAGCCGATCCTCAAAGAGGTCAAGGAAATCGTCGGTTTCCTTAATCGCTAAAATCGCCAAGGATTCGTTACTAAATCAAAACAAAACCCGACGTCAAACGATTGTCGGGTTTTTTGATACTTTATGATCGGGTAATCAGATTGAATTGCCTGCGGGCTGCTGGCGACCTTCCTGCATTGCCTGGTATTTCTTAAGCCCGTCCATCATGGTCTGACTGAACCAAACTCCGACCGGGGCGTCGCTATTGCTGTGGCTTTGTGCTTTTTCCATCAATGGATGGACCATTTCGGCACTGTCTGCGCTATCATTGCGCGCTATGTCGGGCTCTGAATTTGCCCTATCATCGCGCTGAATCTGCTGACCTGATGCCGGCTTGTCCTGTGCCACCGCATTGGTCGATGCAACGGCATCATTTGCCATGGTTTGCGCCCGATCACGGCCAAGGGCTGCGTTAAACCGTGCGGCCATTTCCGCGGCACTCAAGGGGCCCTGCTGCCCCAAACCTGCTTCTTGTGAATTTGCCGGTTTGGTTACGTCACCCTGCTTGATCTTGGCATACTTTGCCTCCCGGGCAGCAATTTCGGGCGCGACGCCAAATTGCGATGTTCCACGGCTTAACCGCCCGGAACTTTGCGCACGTGCCCAGACCGTATCACCATTTTCGCTGCTAAAGGATGCGCGCTGTATCATGCCCTGATGTCCATTGCGGCTATCCTCTGCTGTGCGCATGGTCATGTTTGATGCAATATCACTCTGCCCGGCACGTGCAATTGCTACGGCCAGTTCGGCCGGATCGGCATCCTGCGCGTCGATATTGGTTCCGGCCACATCATCCCCTGCCTTGGCCAAAAGACGCTGGGCGGTCTGTATTGCGGGATCATCGCCCGCTGACATTGAAGCTGACGACGCTGCGACCTGCTGTCGGGCAACTGATTGCGTCAGGGTTTGAGCATTAGAGACGGCCGGACTTGCGACTGGTTTAACAGCACCATAGGCAACTGCGGCATTGGCATTACGAACCGCCCCGCCCCAAGGCGTCACCAGATCAGCCGCATTATAGGCCATGGTACCTGTTTGGGTCGTAGTACCCGGCTGTTCGTTCATCGCCAGGGTCTCAACACCGGCCACCGGGGCAGCATCGGTAATTGTTGCTTGTTCGGCGGGATCGACCGGTAAACCATCCTCACCGCCCATTGACCTGTCACCAACCATCCACGGCAGGACAAGATCGCTGGCCCCGCCAGTTGGGCCACCTTCGAGCGATGCATCGGCCATCATCGGCTGATCTGCCGGGGCCTCGTCACCTTCAAACATCGCCATGATATGCGCACCGGTATCTTCACCGGTCGCCATATCGACAACCGCATCAACCGCCGCACCGGCCAGACCAAAGATACCGCCAAACAGACCGCCACCAACAACGCGCGCACCATTGCCAAGCTCGTCGCCTGTGATGCTGCGGTAAACCATGCCCACGCCGGGGATATGCTGCAAAGGATTGATCACATCGAGGAAATCGGTGAATTCAAAGCCGTCCTTTCCGAACATATATTCGGAAAAGCTGCGGCCTTCTTCAGCACCATCAACAAGCTGCTCGGCTGCACCCGATCCAGCAGACCCGCTGCCTGCCGTTCCGTTTGCGATGCTTGCCCCGTTACCGGGCGATATTTGCCGCCAATCTGCACCAATCGACATATCTGTCCTCCTCTTGCCAACTATTTTGCAAAAGGAGTGCCAGTTTTGTTTCTAGTTAAGGTATTGATTTTAATGGAATTTATTGAAAGAGAATTTGACGCAGAACTGCCTGTCGGAATCTTCTGCCGGGTAGCATCAGGCAGTCATAATCAGGCGGCTTCCGTTATGCGCGACTCAAAACAGATGGCCCGCGCGGTCCTTTTTGGTCTGAAGATAAAATTCGTTATGACCATTGGACGGAAACTTGTGCGGCACACGTTCGGCAACCGTCACGCCCCAGCTTTCAAGCCCAGTAAGCTTTTCGGGATTATTGGTCAGGAGCCGGACAGTTTCAAACCCCATCTGACGCAGCATTTCGGCAGCTGGCCGATAAACCCGTTCATCAGCATCAAAACCAAGTTCCTCGTTGGCATCCAGCGTATCAAAACCGCGGTCCTGCAATGCATAGGCGCGCAATTTGTTCACAAGCCCGATACCGCGCCCTTCCTGTCGCAGGTAAAGAATAATTCCGCCCTGCTCGCTTTTCGCAATTTCGGCAATCGCTCCGCGCAATTGCGGTCCGCAATCACATCTCAGCGACCCGATCAAATCGCCGGTAAAGCATTCTGAATGCAGCCGGATCAAAACCGGCTGATCTTTTGCCGGCTCATCAATCACAATCGCCAGATGTTCCTGACCACCATCTTCCGGACGAAACGCGATAACCGTTGCGTTCTCGGCATTTTCCAACGGAACGCGTGCTTCGCTGACCTGGCGCAGGGTTGCGGCCGATGCGTCTTCGTATCCATTGATGCTCTCGGACTGAAGCACCAGAAGGTTCTGCACCTTTGACAGCATTTCAAGCTGTTCGGGGTCAACCGGTGCCGTCACCACCGCCGGTAGCAACCGAGCCAGCTTCGCAAGGCGAATGGCCGCACTTTCGGCCATATTGACCGGACGCCACGCGCCAGCTGGCATGCTTTCAAGATCCAGCAACGGATTGGCTATCTCGGCCAACACTTTCGCATCAACAGCGGATTTTTTGGCGCTGACAAAAGCAATGAAATGATCGTTTTTACAGGTCTTGCCGAGCGATCTGGCCCGCACGCGCGGCAAAACAATCGCGGTATTTCCGCTTTTGCCAGCAATGTCATGAAGGCGCGCCAACCCGTGGTCGGAAAGCGGTTCGGCAGCAATCACCGCCACACAATGGGCAATGCTGTTTGCCTGTCCCTGGACCAGAACGATTTCACCGCGCCGCAAATCGGCAACAGCACGCGATACGGTCACCAGATCGGTCGCGGAAACATTGGCTTTTGATGGCACGGCAGCAGATTGGGTCATTGCAGTCTTTGTTTCTTCTGGGTCATACACGGATGATCACAACATCGCGATCCGGTCGGTATGGGGCTGGATAGGGTGCACGTCAATGGGCTAAAGCGAAAACAGTTTGTTCTTCAAAACGCAGTATGAGACTCTGATCCTAAGTATATGGCGGGCCTACGAGAACAATGCCACAAAAAGAACCGTCGGCAGGCCCAGAATATAGGCGGGATTTAGCAAGCAGCAAGGGATGGCGAATGTCGACAGGTAAACAGGTTCTGGTGGTCGAAGATGACGCGGCACTTAGCCAGTCTCTCACCGAACAGCTCCGGCTTCATGAGGAATTCGAATGTGTCGTCGCCAATAGTGGCCAAAACGCCCTCGAAGTCGCCAAAGAAAATTACTACGACATTATCCTTCTTGATGTCGGCCTGCCCGATATGGATGGTCGTGATGTCTGCAAACTGATGCGGCGCGCCGGGGTCAAATCCCCGATCATCATGCTGACCGGTGCCGATAGCGATTCCGACACGATCTTGGGCCTTGAATCGGGTGCCAACGACTATGTTACCAAACCGTTCCGCCTGAACGTGCTGCTGGCACGCATTCGTGCCCACATTCGCCAGCATGAACAAAGCGAAGACGCTGTTTTCGTTATCGGCCCCTACAGCTTTCAGCCCAGCGCCAAACTTCTGATCGAAACCACGACCGAGAAAAAAGTTCGCCTGACGGAAAAGGAAACCTCGATCCTGAAATTCCTGTTCCGCGCTGGCGACAAGCCGGTCACACGCGAAACCCTGCTTGACGAGGTTTGGGGCTATAACGCCGGGGTCACCACCCACACGCTGGAAACCCACGTTTATCGCCTGCGCCAGAAAATCGAAAAGGACCCGTCAAACGCGACGATCCTGGTCACCGAGCCTGGCGGCTACAAGCTCGTTCCATAACCAGACCCAGACAAACCGCAGAAATACAAATAATTTGCAAAAATCCCGCCGGGCTATATCCACTTGGCGGGATTTTTGATTTTTTTCGTCACAAAACGGCTTTGAATGCGTCTTATACGTCTGGGCCAGTTATCCACATTTCCTGCCAAATTCGGGCATTTGACCGAAATCACACCTTAAAGATAGAAAAATCGGCGTTTACAGCATCAGATTTGCGTCGAAAGCAATAAAAACAGAGTTGCAGCCGTCTTTAAAAGGCTTCATCTGGCGATTTAATAGCCCCGTGAGCCGAAAATTGCTGTCCCGATACGGATATGGGTCGCGCCAAGCCGGACTGCTGCTTCGTAATCGCCACTCATGCCCATGCTGCGAATGGCCAAACCATGACGGTCGGCAATTTTGCCTAACAGGACAAAATACGGTGCCGGTTCCTCATCCACCGGCGGGATGCACATCAATCCCTTGATCGGCAATTTCAGGCGTTCGATACAGTCGATAATAAAATCATCGGCATCGGCCGGGGCTATTCCGGCTTTCTGCGGTTCTTCTCCGATATTGATCTGGATATAAAGATCGGGGCATTCGCCGATCGTATCGCGATGCTTTGCCAGCGCATTGGCAAGTTTTGGACGATCAACGGTTTCGATCACATCAAACAACACAACCGCATCTTTTAGCTTGTTGGTCTGAAGAGGCCCGATCAGATGCAGTTCGATATCAGGGAATTCATCCCTGAGGCCCGGCCATTTCCTTGCTGCTTCCTGTACCCGGTTTTCACCAAACACCCGCCGCCCGCCGACAAGAGCGGGGTGCACATGATCGGCGTCGTGGTTCTTGCTGACACAGATCAAGGTGACATCGCTGGGTGCGCGACCAACCGCTGTACAGGCTTTATCGATATTTTGCTGGATCTCGGCAAGATTGGCCGCGATGTCGGGATTGCCGGATGACAGATGCTGATCGCTCATGGATGATGGCCCAAATAGGTACAGGAATCGGTGAAACAGAATCGGGATACTATCAATGGATGCCACACTGGCAAAGCAGGCACGCCAACTCAATTTGCGCAATGGCGGTCCTGATTGCCCAATCCCGCCGATCATATTGATGACCGACGACAAACGCGTGCCCGATCCGATCCCGGCAATCATCGGTCTGCCGCGCAGAAGCATGGTCATTTTCCGACACTACGGGCTCAACCCTAAGGACCGTGCACACCTTGCCTACATCGTTCGGCGAACCTGTCGCCAATATGATCACCTTTGCCTGATTGCCGATGATCTTGCACTGGCCTTGCGCCTAGATGCCGATGGTATTCATTTGCCGGAATACCACATCGAGAAAAGACCGCATATCTATCGGCAAATACCACACGACATGTTTGTGACATCCGCCTGCCACAGCTTGCAAACCCTGCGCAAGCTGGCACTTCTCGCACCCGATCAACGTCCCGATGGGGTTCTGATCTCGCCGGTTTTTGCCTCCCAAAGCCACCCCGGTCAACCGGGCATGACGTTTTCGATATTCCTTCAAAGAACTGCTTTTTGCCTCAGTCTTGGCCTTATCCCCGTTGCCCTTGGCGGCATAAAACCTGACAATGTCGCCCTGTTAAAGGGATCGGGCGTTGCATCTTTGGCCGGGATCGGGTTCTCTGCCACATAACACCGAGCAAAAGGTGACCGGAGATCGCCCGAAAATGCCTGCACATCACCATCCCGCCCGTAAGAAATTTACCCGGTTTTCATCAAAACAGCCGTTTCAGTTCGGCCTGCCCAATGTCAGCCCGAACCTCGTGCAGGCATCGGATAATAGCCCGGCCTATCTGACACGCGCCTCATCGCTTTTGCGCCAGCAAATTCTTGCCAATGCGCCATCAGTAAAAATCATATCAGATAGCGTTCAACCTGATGTCCTTGCCCGCGGTGCATGGGCCGATACTGATTTTGATCGTAAACGGGTCCTGTTTTTGATCCCGGACGATGCGATTGGCGATTGTGTCGGCATGGTTCTGTTTCTACGTGCCTTTGCAACAAAATATCCCGGCGTGAAAATCGCTGTGCTCAATAGCGGTACGGCGTCTGACATATTCGCCACCATCCCCGATATCACGATCTTTCAGCTTTTCATCTCCGCCAAACGCCTCAAAACATTCGACTATCTGATCGATTTCAGCGAGATGGAAGGCTGGAAAGATATCGCGACCATGCCAGTTAACCCGGAAGAGGCACTTTGCGAGGCATTCGGAGTTCCGCCGATCCCGCTTGCATCCGAGCGCGCGCCGAAACTGGCATCGGGTATGAAAATTGGCATCCTGCCAATGGCCTCATCCCCCCTTCGCACCCTTCCCCCGGAACTAGTGCACGAAACCACGGAACTCCTTGCACAATCCGGATTTGAAACCACTCTGATTCTCAACGCCTATCAGGGGGTAATGAAGAGATACAAGGACACGATCGGGTCGTTCAACACGCCGAATATCCGCGTCGTTGACGGTTTCAAAACCATCGGAAATCTCGTGTCCTTCATCCGGGAACAGGATTATGTCGTTCTGGCCGATAGCGGACCTGCTCATATCACCAAGCTGTTTCAGACGCCCGGCATTGGCATCTATAGCTCGGCCTCTGCCACCGTTTTACAGGGCCGCCACCACAACCTTTACCCTTGGCAAAGCAGTTATAAAGGCGAGTTCTGCGAAGCGCCCTGCGGGCTTGCAAAATTGCGCGCAACCACATCGGGTGAAATCGGATGCATGGGTAGCCTCCGACTTCCAATGTCGGAACTCGGAAACCTGCCTGTCAATTCTGACAGAGCACTGGCCGAACGGCTTGTGACCGAAAATCCGGTTCCCTGTGTTGCCGACCTTGTCGCACAGAAAGACCGCTTTTTAGCTTTTCTGCGTCAGGATATCGGGATCTGAGCCGGAAACACGGATGTTGAACAAAAAGAAAAGGGCGGAAAACCGCCCTTTTCAAATCATGCTAATTCCTAGGAATTAGAAAGTCAGTGCCAGACCGGTGACAACGCCGTAACCGTCATTGTCCTCTGCGCCATCGACTTCGTCATCGAACCAGAAGATCGAGGATTTCCAGGCAACGCCGGCACCAAGGGTGTAAGCAAGGCCAAGATCCGCGGTGCTGATTTCACCGGTACCATTACCACGGCTGCCATTACCATATTCAGCATAGCCATAGGTCAGAGATACAGCTGCGGCATCCATTTCATAGGAAACGCCGATATCGAACTGATCGGTATCGTCCGGATTGCGGCTACCTTCGCTGAAGCCATAGTCATCATCTGTATGTGAATAGGAACCGCCAACGGTAAAGTTGCCGAAACCAACATTCAGACCGCCGCCAACAAGGTTGCCTTCACCCCAGTTTTCGCCAATCGCCGAAACGCCAAGCGAGATGCCACTGAAATCACCGGTATATTCAAGAGCACCGGAAACGATGTTATCGCCAGAGCCAGAGGTGTCTGAACCATAGATGCTCTGGGACCCGGGAGTCGTGCTTACATTCAGGCGACCATTTTTCTCACTATTATCAGCAAAGGACACACCTGCTCGGAAACCGCTAATGCTTGGCGTGAAGTACGTAACGCGGTTCTGATCACCATTCGGGACAGTGGTGTCAATCAGATAAGAGTTTACCCAGATGTCGAGGTCACCATCGTTAACACCAACAGGACCGACCGCGGGTGCAACAATCTGCATCGAGTCGGCCGCGCTGTCGTTTTTGCCCATTTCGATGCGGCCGAAATTGCCGCTTATATACAGGTACTGTTCATCAATCTGGTCGCTGGAAGTTTCACCTTCCAGTTCCACAACCGCGCCAACTTCAATACCGTTATCAAGAGTCGTGGAACCCTTAAAGTGAATCTCGGTGTCGGACTGGAAGGCATTGTTGCGATCACCGACTTCCTGATCAGCAAAACCGGCCCATTGGTTCATGTAGCCACCAACCGACAATTTAATCGGCTCGGACGCCTGAGCCTGACCCGCAAACGCAACAGCGACAAGCGCGCTGGAAGCGATCAATAATTTTTTCATCTTAACCTCTTGATTTTACGTGTGCACCGGGTGTTTGGCCTGCCCGGACTCTCCAGACTCATAAAACGACAAAAATGACCGGCGGTCAATTATAATGGAATGCAGAACATATTTTCTGTACATACGTGTGGCAGAATAAGCACATAGAGGTAAATTACCTCTCACTTACACGGGAAATCGTATTATTTCAAAAGGCCTTGAAACTTAGATCACCTTCGCATATATGACTATTGGTCATTTAAATCCTTGCTGAAGCAACAAGTGCTGGAAACTTGGCTATCCCACACATGGCCAAAGATGACATCATCGCGCAGGCAACCCTTTGCCTGCGCGAATTTTTATTGTCCAAGCACAAAACAAGCAAAAGTTGATTAATATAGCAACGATATCCCTACTGAATAACGCATCACGATACTGGAACATCTGCACTTTCCAAATAAAAAAATCCCGCTCAACGTTTTGCTACGCTGCGGGATTTTAAAAAAAAGGGGACGGTAAACCGCCCCCTTCAAATCGCACTAATTCGAACCGAATTAGAAGTCGAGACGCAGACCGGTTACAACACCGTAGCCATCGTTATCCGAACGGCTCGCACCAGCATCGGTGTCCTGATCGAACCAGAAGACCGACGAACGCCACGAAACGCCAGCACCAAGCGCATAACGCAGGCCAAGATCGACTGCGCTAACGTCACCTGAACCGAAATCTTCATAACCGTAGGTCAGGGAAACGGCAGCAGCATCCATGGCGTAAGAAACACCGATGTCAAATGCGTCCAGATCCTGGCCAGCAGTGTCACGCGAGCTCAGACCATAATCGTCTTCGGTGTGACCGTAAGAACCACCAACGGTGAAGTTGCCGAAACCAACATTGGTACCAAACCCGTACCAGCTGCCTTCGCCCTGGTTTTCACCAACAGCCGACAGACCAAGCGATACGCCACCGAAGTCACGATTGAATTCCAGACCAGCAGAAACAATGTTATCACCATTGCCCGAAGTATCGGAGCTAAGAATGCTCTGCGAACCAGCGGTAGTGGAAACGTTCGCGGTACCGTTTTTGCCGCTATCATCAGCAAACGACACACCTGCACGGAAACCACCGAAGACCGGGGTGTAATAGGTAGCACGATTCTGGTCACCGCTGGAGCGAACAGTGTCGATCAGATAAACGTTCGACCACTGGTCCATGTCACCATCGTTGACACCAACCGGACCGACTGCCGGTGCAGTGATGCCCATGTCATCGGCAGCACTGTCGTCTTTACCCAGTTTGAACTGACCAAAACCACCGTTGATGTAAAGGTACTGTTCGTCAATCTGGTCAGTCGAGGTTTCGCCTTCGAGTTCAATTACCGCACCGATTTCAATGCCGTTATCAAGCGTGGTGGAACCTTTGAAGTGAACTTCGGTGTCCGACTGGAAGGCGTTTTTACGACCACCTGAAGCAGTGGTGTCTTCGTCAGAGAAGCCAGCCCACTGTTCCATGTAACCGCCGACCGACAACTTGATCGGTTCGGAAGCCGAAGCCTGACCTGCGAAAGCGACAGCGACGAGCGCGCTGGAAGCAACAAGAATCTTTTTCATCTTACCCTCTTAATAATCTGTAGCCGATCAGCAACACCGTATTCCACACAACACGTCGGCTGATCACTGAACGAGAGTAAAACGGATATAGTGACTTACGGTCAATTGATTTAAGTGACCATCGACCAGTTATGTCATTACATGTGATATTTTGATCACATATACTGCCCATTTTTCGTCATTATTTCCTGACCACAAGCTACAAGTTACCGAAAGCAACGTCTTACAGCGAAAAATGCCTCCCGATAAATGACTATATATTCACTTATGTTTGCTCGCTACGACAAGGCCTAATTTTAGGTATAAATTGTAAAACAAAGACCACAATAATGATCTGACAGACCGAACTGCTGAAAGCTTCCAAAACAAAAAAGAAGGGAGCGATTTCTCGCTCCCTTCTCGCTTTTCTAGCTCTCTATTAGAGAATTAGAAGGACAGTTTCAGGCCGGTAACGGCACCGTAACCATCGTTGTCGCTTGCTGCACCAGCTTTGTCATCATCAAACCAGAAGACAGAGGACTGCCATGCAACGCCTGCACCAAGCGTGTAGCTCAAGCCCAGAGCTGCGCCCTGAGTTTCGGTGCTGCCAGTTTCCTGATAAGCGTAGGTTGCCGAAACAGAAGCAGCGTCCATGGCGTAAGAAACGCCGAGGTCGAATGCGTCGGTATCGTCGAGACCAGTGGTGCTGTTACGCGAAGAGAGGCCATAGTCGTCTTCTTTACGACCGTAGGAGCCACCAACCGTGAAGTTGCCGAAGCCAACGTTCGCGCCGACACCATACCAGTTACCTTCACCCTGATTTTCGCCTTCAAGCGACAGACCGAGGGAGAAACCATCGAAATCATTCGAGTAAGCAACTGCAGCGGAAAGCACATTGTCACCGTTACCAGAAGTGTCAGATGCATAGATGCTCTGGGAACCGGCAGTGGTAGAAACATTAAGCGAACCGTTGGTCTGGCTATTATCAGCGAACGAAACACCAGCCTGGAAACCACCGAAGTTCGGGGTGTAGTAGGTCACGCGGTTCTGGTCACCTGAAGACGGAACGGTATCGATAACGGTCATGTTGACCCAATCTTCCATGCCGCCATCGTTCGGGCCAACCGGGCCAACAGACGGAGCGGTAACACCCATGGCGTCAGCTGCGCTGTCGTTTTTACCCATTTCGATACGACCGAAGCCGCCGTTGACGAACAGGAACTGCTCATCGACCTGGTCGGTCGAGGTTTCGCCTTCGAGCTCGATACGTGCGCCAATTTCGATGCCGTTATCAAGAGTGGTCGAGCCGGTGAAGTAAACTTCGGTGTCAGACTGGAACGCGTTTACACGACCACCAGCTGAATCGAGGTCCTGGTCAGCGAAACCAGCCCACTGTTCCATGTAACCGCCAACCGACAATTTAATCGGCTCAGAAGCCGAAGCCTGGCCTGCGAAAGCAACAGCGACGATTGCGCTGGAAGCAAACAGAATCTTTTTCATCTTTTCCCTCAACGTCTTTGCAAGTGCGGAAAACCGCCTAACAAAAATAGGTGAACGACTTTTCGCCGTTCGGTTCGGGGGTAATGGAGCCAGTAAAACTATGGCACGTCAACAACACTGTGATCGAAAAGATACATTTCCGCAGAACAGTTGCATATATAGCACACATGTTTTTGTTTGCTGAAAGCCTTGTCGGTCCTATAGTGCGGACAGAAATTCTGATAACTCAGACAAGGAATGGACCGTGCGATTGTCTCTCTTTAAAGCTTTTGCCTCGATGGCGATATGTGTGCTCCTTGTAGCATGTGGTGCGGGGACCCAGTCGGAATATGACAGTTACCCGGGTTCAGCTCCTGGAGATAAGCGCGTCGGAACAACCGGTCGATCGCAAACAATCGCGGACCAGAAAAAAGAAGGCACCCTTTTTGGTCCCGAGGGCTTTAACTTTCTGGGTGGCGATGAAAACAAAAATCAGGGTGGCGGCACCGGTATTGGTGTGAACAGCTTCCTGTGGCGCGCATCGCTTGATACGCTGTCCTTCATGCCGCTGAATTCAGCCGATCCGTTTGGCGGTGTAATCATTACCGATTGGTACAGCCCGCCGGAAACACCAAACGAGCGTTTCAAGATTACCGGCTATATCCTCGGTACCGCCCTTCGCTCCGACGCGATTAAGGTCGCTGTCTTCCGTCAGGTCCGCGTTGGAACGGACCAATGGGCAGATGCTGTGGTCGAACCAAGTACCGTAACCGCAATGGAAGACTCGATTCTGACCCGTGCGCGTCAACTGCGCATTGACAGCGCAACCGCACAATAAGCATTCTGTTTGGATATGCCAGACACACCTATATATGTGTCAGATAAATACAACCCCCATTCGCTGACACGTGAATGGGGGTTTGTCTTGGCCCTTCATAGACCTGCATTTTCAAAATACGGCGATGATCTGCACGTTGGGCGACTTGCAATCGCGTGCGAAATTCTTGGCCTGCTTCCTGCTTGGGAAGAACAAAAGGATTTTCCGCGCCAGCCAAAAAATGCCGGACCGGTTTCAACAGACATCATCGACAACAATCTGACAAAGCTTCATTCCCAGATAGGGAGTGATATCTTGTGCCTCTCGCTTCTCGCAGATGTGCCACTTGATCGTCCTTTGCATATTACCCAGAACAGCCTGATCGGCCATTGGCGCTGGCTGCGTCAGGTTTGGACCAAACTGGCGATAGGCGAGCAGGCCTTTACCTTTATGCCTGAAGCCCAGACTCACAGTTTACGAAATACGCCGAAAAGCAAAATTGTAGATGAGCTTGAAAAGGGTCGTTTCAATACGGCCATTGCGAACCTGCGCAGCGACTTCAAGTCTCTTTCAAATAACAGCGACTCAGCTAAAAATCTTGAACTCAGACTTTCTTTCATCAAGAACCTAACTCTGTTTTGCCCTTTGATCGGATCGGAACTATTGTATCGTCTTGGTCATGCGCCTTTCGGCACAAACCATCACGCAAAAAATAGCGAGGAATGACGTTGCGCGCCCTGTTATCGATTATCGCCGTGCTTGCCCTGACTGGCCTCACCGCTTGCGGATTCCGCCCTCTTTATGCCGAGGATAAAGGCGGTGACAGTACCGCGGCCGATATGGCGAGGGTCAAAATATCGATGATGGAAGACCGAATCGGACAAATAACACGTAACGTTCTGGTCGAAACGCTGACCCCGCGCGGCCAAACTGTTCGGCCGGAATATACCCTCGATATTACTCTTGATGAATCAACTTCCGAACTCGGTTATACCAAGGACAATGTAGCAACCATTGCCGACTACATTTTGAGCGCCCAGTACCAACTTTCTCGAATTTCCGACTCAAGAATACTCCGTTCAGGCACGCTTCGCGCCCGAACAACTTACAACCTTGTCGACTCCGACTTTGCCTCACTAGAAGCAGAGTCCGCCGCCCGCTCAGACGCTGCCCGCAATCTTGCCCGACAGCTTGCCAATCAGGTCGCCGTTGGCCTGCGCAGCGGACGTTAGGTAATATCACGCCATGAAGCTCAAGGCGGCACAGGTTGAAAACTTCCTTCGCGCTCCCGATGCCAAGGCGCAACTCGTCCTGATCTATGGCGAGGATGAGGGGCTTGTACGAGAACGTGCGGTCAGACTTGCCAAAACCGTGGTCGAGGATCTCAAGGACCCATTCCGCGTAATCGAACTTGGCACTGCCCAGCTTAAGGAAGACGCAAGCCGTCTGCGCGATGAAGCCGCCGCAATCAGTTTCGGCGGTGGGCGCCGTGTGATCCGAATCCGCGATATTGGCGAGGCACAGGCCCCCGTAATTGCCGATTTCCTTGCCGATCCCGCCGGTGATGCCCTGATCGTCATCGAAGCTGGCAGCCTTGCGTCCAAATCCAAACTGCGTCAAGCGGTCGAGAAAGCTGGTAATGGTATGGCGCTACCCTGCTATGCCGACAGCGGACGGGATATCGAAGCCCTGATCAATTCCGTCATGGAAGATCACAAACTGCGCATTGATCGCGATGCCATACGCTATCTGGTCGGCAATCTCGGCTCTGACAGGATGATTTCACGAAGCGAACTTGAAAAACTGGCTCTTTACGCTCTGAAAGAAGGCCAGGTCACATTGGCCTGCGCGACGGCCTGTGTTGGGGATAGTTCCGCCCGCCATTATGACGATGTCGTGCAGGCCGTATCCCAGGGCAATGTCGCAAGCCTTGATAGCGCCCTGACACGTCTGGTCGAAGAAGGCCTTAATCCCGTTGGCGCACTTCGTATGATGATTGGCTACTTTCAGAAACTCCATCTGGTTAAAGGCCAAATGGCCCAGGGAACCAATGCCGAGCAGGCAATGAAATCGTTGCGTCCCCCCCTGTTTTTCAAAGCTGCCGATCAGTTTCGCGCCAGTTTAAACAATTGGGCGCTTAACAATCTGCAACGTGCCCTGCAAATCTTGCTCGAAGCAGAAAAAGACTGCAAAAGCGGCCTTGCCATCCCGGAAACCATTGCACACCGGGCCATGATCAAGGTCGCCGTCGCCCGTCAAAAACAAGGAAGACGTTAACAATCCCAAATATTTAGCAAAGGAAAACGGCCCCGGCGATCGAGTCGTACAGGTCCGTTTAACGAGAACGAAATATCGATAAAACCTGGTCAGTTTCCTCGCGTTTGCGCTTTCTTTCCTGCCAGATGATCGTTATGCATGGCTTCCGCATCAGACAGTGTCTCAAGTACCTCTTCGCTGACTTCGTCTTGCTCGATCGGCAAATCACCCTCAGGTTCTTCGGCAAACGCATTTTCGGCATCCTCGTCGTCGTCAAACCCAATCTCTGTCGCATCAGCAATCGATTCGAGTTCGTCGGTCAGAAGAGCCTCATCGCTGTCAGGACCATCCGCTTCATCGTCAATAAACATCGAGTCGAACTCGTTGTCCACGTCACCTTCGGGAACAAGCGGATCATTTTCATCATTTACCGGCACAGATTCGCCCAACCGTCCCTGACTCAAGCGTTTGAGAATATCGTCAAGTTGCTCAAGTGTTTCATACCGGACAGAGATTTTGCCCCCCGCCCCGTCAAAATCGATATTTACCGCCAACCCCAACATATTGCTAAGGTCATGTTCCAGAGCCACTGTATCTGGATCTTTATCGCTTTTGTGTCCAGCCGAGGACTTTTTTGGACGCGCGGTTTTACCACCGTCACTTTTTACCAGTTTTTCAGTCTGACGAACGTTCAGGCCCTTCTTAACGATCTGGGTCGCCAGCTCGACCGCATTGTCTGCTCCCAAAAGCGCACGAGCATGACCGGGGCTCAGCATCCTGTCCGATAGCATCTGCTTGATCGGCGATGGCAGGCTCAACAAACGCAGGCTGTTGGCAATATGACTACGGCTTTTGCCGAGCGCTTGGGCCAGTGCCTCCTGAGTATGCGAGAAATCGCTCATCAGACGGCTGTAACCTTCGGACTCCTCAAGCGGCGACAGATCCTGCCGTTGCAGGTTTTCGATCAGGGCAATCTCGGCGGTTTCCCGGTCGTCAAAATCACGCACCAGAACCGGTACTTCGTGCAATTGTGCCCGCTGTGCCGCGCGCCAGCGCCGTTCGCCAGCAATGATTTCGTATGTTGTTTCGCCCGTAGAAGATGCACGCACCAGAATCGGCTGAATAATGCCTTTCTGGCGGATTGATGCCGCCAGATCGTCAATCGCCTCATCATCAAAATTGCTGCGTGGCTGGAATGGTGACGGTTTCAGGTCTGTGATAGCAATCAGCTGTGTGGTACCACCCGGGCCGGGATGAGCTGTATTCTCGTTACCACCGGCAACCGCTGCGCCAACATCCTCGTCTTCCTCGCCCAGCAGGGCCGAAAGTCCACGTCCCAAACCGCGCTTCTTTGCCTCGCTCATGCCTTCACCCCTTCGCGTTTCAGAACTTCGCTTGCCAGATTAAGATATGCCCGTGACCCCGGACATTTCATGTCATAAACCAGCACCGGCGTTCCGTGGCTCGGCGCCTCGGACACACGAACATTGCGTGGGATCACCGTGCGGTAAACGACATCACCGAAATAATCGCGCACGTCATTGGCAACCTGTGCCGACAAATTATTACGTTTGTCATACATCGTCAAAACGATGCCCTGGATTTCGAGCGCCGGATTAAACGCCTTTTTTACCCGCTTGATAGTCCGCACCAGGTGGCTGATCCCTTCAAGGGCAAAGAATTCGCACTGCAACGGCACCAATACCGCATCACTCGCCACCAGCGCATTCAACGTCAGCAACCCAAGCGATGGCGGACAATCAATCAGCACGTAATCAACATCATGCGGTAAGCGACCCAGCGATTCCTTAAGCTGCATTTCGCGGCGGTCAAAATCGACAAGCTCAATCTCCGCGCCTGACAGATCCATACCCGAAGGCACGATGCTCAACCGTGGAATGGCGGTCGGCTTGCGCGCTTCTTCCAGCGTATTTCCATTGATCAACACGTCATAGGAACTGATCTGCCGTTCCGACGGACGCAGGCCCAAGCCCGTACTGGCATTGCCCTGCGGATCAAGATCGACGATCAGAACCCGCTGGTTTACAGCCGCCAGTGCGGTCGCCAAATTGATCGTGGTCGTGGTCTTGCCGACTCCGCCCTTCTGATTGGCAACGGCAATGATCCGCGGCCGGTGACCGGCCTCGGAAGAGATTGAAAGCGGCAGATCAATAACGTCGGTCACCGGTCAACTCCTTGCAAAATCATCACCACGCCTTCGGGATCAACCAGACTGGCATGGGTGGTTACAGTGAATGTCCATCCGGCTGCACGTGCTTCAGCCAGTTCATCCTTAAAGGCACGTCCCTTCAGCAATACATAATATCCGTCCGGTTTCAGATGACGCTGACCAAGTTCCAGAAGCCTTGGCAGTGGCGCAAACGCACGGGCCGTAATAACGTCCGCTTCACGTGGTGCAGCGGTTTCGATCCGTTCGCGTGCAATCTTTGTCTGCTCCAGCACACCACAAACCCGCGCCGCTTCCAGCAAAAACACGGTTTTTTTGGTGTTTGATTCCATTAAAGTCACGTCATTTGCGCCCAAGATAGCCAAAACGATGCCCGGGAATCCTGCCCCGGAGCCGAAATCAACGATCTTACCGCTATCGACTACTTCATTCAGATATGGCAAAAGCTGCGCTGAGTCCTGCAAATGGCGCGCCCAGACGTCTTCCGCTGTGCTAGCACCAACGATATTGATCCTCGGCTGCCATTTGACAACGAGATCAGCATAAAGTCCAAGTCGATCCAATGTTTCACGTGAAACATTCAAATCGGTCTCAAACCATGTTTTTACGGGTTCTGAAATGGATTGCATGCTTGAGTTATAATCCGCGTTAACGAATCGCACCAGACTTGATTTTTAGATTAACGCGTTTAACCGCGTCGAAACCGAAAATTTTTGGCAAAAACACGGAAATGTTTCACGTGAAACATTCTAGGTGACGATCAAATAAGATGCCCTCCTATCAAGATACGTTCACGTTCGCCTTCTCCTGCGCATTCCACCGGCTTCGACAAAAGTTGCTTCCAAAAGACGATAAAAAAAGCAGCATATATATGCTGCCTTGTCTTATGTCCAACCCGATTGCTGATAGAGCCTCAGGCACCGCGAACAACTTTGTGCTTGTGGCTTTTAATATGACCAAGCAAAGCGGTCACTGCCGCCGGAGTCACGCCCGGAATGCGTGATGCCGCACCAATGGTTTCGGGCTGGATTTCTTTGAGTTTCAACCGGATTTCCGCCGACAGGCTACCAACGCTGTCGAAGTCAAGATCGCGTGGCAGGCGCAGTTCCTCGTCCCGACGGAAGGCCGCAACATCGGCGGACTGTCGTTCGAGGTAACCTTTATACTGAGCATCAATTGACACCTGGTCAAAGATTTCCGGAGTAATTTCCGAAAGTTGCGGCCAGACACGAGTCAGCGTATCGAAATCAATGTCCGGATAGGCCAGCAGATCATACGCAGAGCGCCGCACCCCATCCTGGTTGATCTTGATATCGTGCTTGGCAAGGCCATTCGGCGTTTCGGTTAGGTTAGAGACCGTCCGCTTGGCCGCTTCAAGGGCAAGCTTTTTGTCGCCCCAAACCTGCGCGCGGTGCGAGGCAACGCAACCAATTTCAAGACCTCGATCAGTCAGGCGCTGATCGGCGTTATCAGCGCGTAGCATCAGGCGATACTCGGCGCGCGACGTAAACATGCGATAGGGTTCGCGCGTACCGAGGGTCACCAGATCGTCGATCATCACACCGATATAGGCATCGGCACGATCCAGAACAAACTCACGATCAACAGACCCCGCAGTACTGCCCGCAACCAACGCCGCATTGACACCGGCAACAAGTCCCTGCCCGGCAGCTTCTTCATAACCTGTCGTGCCATTGATCTGCCCGGCGAAGAACAGCGCACCGACTTTCTTGGTTTCCAGCGTATGGCGCAGCTCGCGCGGATCAACGAAATCATATTCGACGGCATAGCCAGGACGGAAAATCTCGACCTTCTCAAGCCCCGGAATCGTAGCCAGCATTGCAAGCTGAACTTCCTCAGGCAATGAGGTCGAAATACCATTCGGATAAACCGTCGGATCATCAAGCCCTTCCGGCTCCAGAAAAATCTGGTGCTGATTCTTTTCGGCAAAACGCACTACCTTGTCTTCTATGGACGGGCAATAACGCGGGCCGCTGCTTTTGATCTGACCGCTATACATCGGCGCCCGATGCAGGTTCGCACGGATAATCTCGTGCGTCGCCTCGGTCGTCCAGGTCATGTGACAAGGGATTTGCGGAACGGTAATTTCGCTGGTCAGGAAGGAAAACGGATCTGGCGGATTATCCCCCGGCTGTTCCTGCAGGCTTGCCCAATCAATGGTGCGGCCATCAAGCCGTGCTGGGGTACCGGTTTTCAGGCGTCCCAAACGGAAGCCGAATTTTTCCAACGTCTCCGAAAGACCAAGAGCCGGCGCATCGCCGATGCGGCCCGCCGGTGTGGTTTTTTCGCCAATATGAATAAGACCGCGCAGGAACGTGCCCGTTGTCAGAACCACCGCCCCGGCGCCATATTCGCGTCCATCTTCGGTGATGACACCGGTCACACGGTTGTCCCCGCCTTCGGCAATTTTAAGGTCGTGAACCGCACCTTCGATGATCGTCAGGTTTTCCTGATGAGCCAGAATGTCCTGCACCGCTTCGCGATACAGCTTGCGATCCGCCTGTGCCCGCGGGCCACGCACAGCCGGCCCCTTGGACCGGTTAAGCATCCGGAACTGGATACCGGCCCGGTCAATCGCCCGCCCCATCACACCGTCAAGCGCGTCGACCTCCCGGACCATATGGCCCTTGCCCAACCCGCCAATTGCCGGGTTGCACGACATTTCGCCAATTCGATCGGCGCGATGTGTGATCAGTGCCGTTTTAGCCCCCATGCGCGCAGCCGCAGCCGCAGCCTCGCACCCGGCATGGCCCCCGCCAACAACAATCACATCAAAACGGTTATCCGACATCGAATTCCTCGCTGAATTCCTTGATCGCGCAAAAGCTGTAATATCAGGCCAAAGCCACACAGCTTGCGCGTCTTGTTCAGGTCTTAATTCACAATCACGCGCCATCGACAGTGCCAATGTTTCACGTGAAACAATTCTTGATAATCTTATTTGCCAATACAGAAGTCGCCGAAGATAATATCAAGCAGGTCTTCCACATCGACGCGTCCGGTGATCTTGCCGATTTCACGCACGGCGAGGCGAATATCCTCGGCCGCCAGTTCGGCAATATCAGTCTGCAATCCGCGATCCAGATGATCACTGGCACGTTCAAGTGCCTGGCGGTGCCGCAGCCGTGTCAGGGGTACCGGTCCCGCAAAATCGAGCCCCTCTTTTACGCGAGTCTCCAGCAGTTGCAAGAGGCTTTCCATCCCCAGCCCGGTCATGGCCGATATGGGCAAAACGGGAAGCTCAAGCTGATCACCGCCTGCTGATTGCCCAGACCAGACCGCCGGAACATAGCCAGTATCCGCCACGTCAACCTTATTGACCAGCAGGATCGTATTGCCATCAATCAGGCGCGCAGCCTCTGCATCAATGCGCGGCCAATCGCCTTGATCCACCACAACAAGACGCAGATCGGCATCCTCTGCCCGTGCCGTTGCACGCCGAACCCCTTCGGTTTCGATAACATCGCCGCTTTCTCGAAGACCAGCGGTATCCACCATGGTGACCGGGAAACCACCAAGATCAAAATGGACCTCGATCATATCTCGGGTGGTTCCGGCAATCTCGGACACAATTGCCGCGTCGCGCCGTGCCAGCCGGTTCAGAAGGCTCGATTTCCCGGCATTGGGCGCACCGAGAATCACAATCTGGAACCCTTCGCGCAACCGTTCGCCGCGCCGATTGTCGGCGAGATGTTTATCCATCTCGCCGTGAACGGATGACAAATCACCACGTACCACCGGCACAATACCACCAGGCAAATCTTCGTCCGGAAAATCGATATCCGCCTCGATATAGGCCAATGCCTTCATTAAACGCGCGCGCCAGTTTTCGTAAAGGGCGCCCAATTCGCCTGCCATCTGGCGCACGGCCTGCCTGCGTTGGGCCGCGGTTTCGGCATCGATCAGATCGGCAATGCCCTCGGCCGCGGTCAGGTCCATTTTGCCATTTTCGAAGGCACGTCTGGTATATTCCCCCGGTTCGGCAATACGCAGGCCCGGCCGAGCGGCCAAGCAATCAAGAACACCGTCGATTACCGCACGCCCGCCATGAGTATGAAGCTCGACGACATCCTCGCCTGTAAAGCTGGCCGGCCCGACAAAGTAGATCGCCACCGCATCATCAAGTCGCTCGTTCGTTTTCGGATCATGGATCGGCGCATAGATCGCATGACGTGCCTTTGGTAGGCTGTCGCGGCCCAGAAGTGCACACAATGTCGCCCCAGCCATTGGCCCGGATAGCCGGATAACCGCCACCCCGGCCCGCCCAGCGCCGCTGGAAAGGGCAAATATGGTGTCTGTCTGGCCCACTCGGATCGGGGTTCCACTGTCGGTCACGTTAATCGTCATCCGTTCTGCTATCCGTCACGCCATCTGAAGAAAAATGTTGCTGGCTGTCCATATCGGTCAGCCTTCTGCGAAGGTCAACATATAGCTGCAATTACAAACAGGGCTTTAAGGCTGCACAAGATAGCTGAAAGCGGCATATCATCACCTTTCTGAGCACCACATGATCCTCGCGGAAACCGGTTTCCAGTTTGATTGGCAGATCTTTGGAAACAGCACCAACTTGTTACCGTTCTCGTTGCCAGAAAGCGCAAAACGGCCCCTGTCGGAGCCGTTTGAAGTGATTGTCCTAATGATGATGCCGCGCATCACGCCTTACCGGTTATTGATCCGGGCTTAGGCGCAGCCGTTCAACCACCTTTCCCCCGACCAGATGGTCATTAAGGATGGTATCAATATCTTCGATCGTCTCGTAACGATACCAAGTGCCTTCGGGATAGATCACCATCACCGGCCCCAGTTCGCAGCGATCAAGACATCCGGCGGTATTGATCCGCGTCAGTGGCAGGCCAAGTTCCTTGGCACGTACCTTCATGTAATTGCGAAGCTTGGTCGCCCCTTTGGAATTACAGCATCCGCGTTCATGGCCAGCAGGCCGTTCGTTCTGGCACACGAAAACATGTGCCTCATAGTAATGGTCACGCATGGGTTTGGGTCTGCCTAGCCTTTATCTTTCTTGTCACCGCTACCGGTCCCAGCGCCGCCAGCATTGAACTGGCCCCAGAAGGCTTTTTGCAGCTGCTCCCAGTTCTGGATGCCCTGCGGCAGCCAGGTATTGAGCATGGTTTCCGGGTCCATCGCCGCTAGATTGGCTTTCATGCGGTCTTCGATATCCTGCATCATTGCCTTTTGCATCGGCTGGACATCAGGAAGACCAAAAAAGGTCCTTGCCTCTTCCGGTGTGCAGTCAATATTCACGGTTACTTTCATGGCCCTGATCTCCTCATGCGTTTTTTGTTCGCGGTGTCTTTGTCTGGTTGTCGCCATTATGACGGGGAATGGCAACATCTCAAACACAAAGCACGCAGAGACCCGACAGCCGGATGCAAAACCCCCGGCAGATCGGCAAAAATAGATCGCCCGAATGCCCTTAAATCGGCAAAACCCAGATTTTATCAAGCATGTTTCAGGCTATGGCGCGCGCCAGCGGTGCAATCACCGGCCTGCCGCCCGGGCGCGTCACAAGGTCGACATCAAGCCCATAACAGGTGCGGATGTTTACAACAGAAAGCACATTTTCCGGAGCGTCCTGATGAACAAGCCGACCATCATGGATCAGGATAAGCTGATCGGCATATTGCATGGCGATGTTCAGATCATGAATGGCCATCAGAGCAAGCGCATTGTGGCGCAAGACATAGCGTTTCAACAGCATCAGAACCGATATCTGATGCGACATATCAAGCGCACTGGTCGCTTCATCGAGCACCAGCAAACGTGGCTCGCGCACCAGACGTTGCGCCAGAAGGACAAGCTGTTGCTGCCCGCCCGAAAGCGTCGTCATGCAGCGCGATGCCAGATGGGATAAGGACAATTCCGCCAGAATGCCGGTCGCGCGCGCAATATCGCTTTGCGACACCCGCCAGCCCAGCCGTTCATGCATGCCCAAAAGCACGGTTTCAAGCGCCGTCAGAGCCGCCGAAACCTTGCACGATTGCGGCATATAGCCAATATCGCCGCCTTTGCCGCGCGTCCCATCCCAGCGTACCGCCCCCGAAAAGCCTGATTGCCCGGCCACGGCAGAAAGAAGCGTTGATTTCCCGGCCCCGTTGGGACCAATCACACCAACCACCTGCCCGGTGGTCAGGGAACAACTTACGCCAGACAGAATATCAGCGCCTGAGCGCCGGACACGCAGATCGTCAATGGCAAGGATTTGCGTTTTCATGAGGACCGCCTTTTACGTGCGTAAATAACCAGAAACAGCATGGGAATACCGGCCACTGCGGTGATGATCCCCACCGGAATAACCCCGCCCGGCGAGATCAGCTTGCCAAACACCGACGCACTGGCAAGGATCACCGCCCCCATCATGGCCGATAGCGGAATGGCAAAGCGGTGATCTTCACCGACCAGTGCCTTGGCAACATGCGGGGCGACCAGCCCGACAAAGCCAATCGTGCCCACAAAACTGACCGCCGCCGCGGTCAGAAGCGCAATCAGCACGAAGCTTCGCCGACGCAACCGGCCCACCGAAATGCCCAGACTTGCCGCATTGGCATCGCCCAGCCGCAACACCGTCAGTTTCCAGGTATCATGCAAAATGAACGGCAAACAGGCCAATGCCACAAGGCTGGTCACCGCGACACTGGTCCAGTTGGCTTTAAGCAGGCTGCCAAACAGCCAGAACACAATCTGTTGCAGGATTTCCGGCGAGGCGAGATATTGCAAAAGCGATTGCAGTGACTGGAACAGAAACAGCACCCCGATGCCGCACAAAACAAGGATTTCCGGCGTTTCGCCCAGCGCATGCACCATGCCATAGACAATCACACAAGCAAGGATGGTCATGGCAAAGGCGGCAATCGGCGTCACCAGATATTCCGGCAACGGCAAAGCCGCCCCGAACATGATGGATAATGCCGCGCCAAACCCGGCGGCGGCCGAAAAGCCCAGCGTAAACGGGCTTGCCAGCGGGTTATCAAGGATCGTCTGCATCTGAAGCCCGGCAATGCCAAGGCACATGCCGACCACCACCGCCATGATGCTTTGTGGCATGCGCAAATACCAGATGATGGTCGCCGTCGCCCGGTCGCCGGCAGTCGGCCCGGCAAGAACGGCATCAATAACGTCTAAAAGCGGCATGCCCGATGGCCCAATCGACAGATCAAGAATGACCAGCCACAACATAATCACAAGGGCAATGCCCATGGCAATCGCACGTTTGAAGGCCATGCGTCGATACCCGGCAATATGCCGGGTATCGAATGCCATTGCTTCGTTGCTCATTGCCCGGCAGGAGCGTAACGCGCAACAAACACACCGTCCGGTGCAATCGGCAGCCAATCGGCATAGAAAGCCTCAAGTTCCTTGCGCGGATGGACGTCGGCAAAGCTTTCAGGATAGAGCGCCTTGGCAACCATGCGCATATAGACGAAATCTGAAAGCGTGCGCGCACCTCCATGATACAGCGCATAAATCTCGCCGTTTTTAACCGCCGGCAGATCCGACCAGCCCGGACGGGCCAGATAGGCCGCCATCCGTTCATTGACCAGTTTGGGGTCGGCACCAAAGCCGACCGGCACCGCACCGGGCGAGCCCAACCATTCAGAACCAGCCAGGAAAATAACATCGGGCTTGTTGGCCAGAACATATTCCGGGTTCAGCGGCCCCCAGTTTTTAATCTGACCATTGGCGATGTTGTCCCCGCCAAGGGTATCAATCAGACCACCCCACATGCCGTTGGCATAGCTGTTGCCTATATCAGACGGGCCCTTTTTGGCCAGTTCGACATAGACTTTTTTGCGCTCTGCATTGGATTCCCCGACACGTTTAAGTGTGTCGGTGTAATAGGATTCATAAAGTGCCGCCAGCTTCTCGGCCCGGTCTTCGGTGCCCATGGCCTTGCCGATGGCAAGGGTCGAGGCCAGATGCCGTTCCAGCGTCTGGGCATTGTAATCAATCACCAGAATCGGGATGCCGGCCTGTTCGATCTGTTCGACATTCTGACCAAGGGCGCGGTATTGCCAGGCAGCCAGGATCGCAAGATCCGGGCGGGTGGCAATGGCGGCCTCGATCGAGAACGTCCCGCCTTCGGTATCGCCAACATCGGTCATCTGATCAATTTCGGGGAATTTAGCGGTATAGGCCTCAAATTGTTTGGGGCGCCATCCCTCCCAGACCGGGCGGGAGATGGCAACAACACGATCCAGCGCACCGTCACCAGCAATCGCCATAAAGTCTTCGAAGTTAAAGCCAAGTATTACCCGTTCTGCGGGCTTTTCAAGGGTAATGGTGCGGCCTTCAACGTCGGTGATTTTGATATCGGCCTGTGCCTGGGTCGCACCAAAGATGGCAATCGCGCCAATGGCAACTTTCGCAAAGAATTTCATTGTCGTTTTCCTGATAGGATTTTCTCAAGACCGCGACCTTGCCACCGGAAACGCACTGCAAACCAAGCGCGCAGCAACAATCCCCGGTAATACGCGTGGGGTCACGGTCATTTCGTGCATTCGCAAAAAGCGGGATTCACCCGATCAGGACGGGAGGTGCACGTGGCGAGATATCAGCGAAAACAGGTTCTGCGAGATAAATGGGTTCCTGTGCCCGTGGAAAGACAATCCTGGCATAGGGTTCGCGGACCTTAAGCCCGGGCTGCGGAACTGGCAGAACTATGGAGGAAATAATGCGACAGGCAGGGCAATCCTGCGTCAGACTGGATCCCTGTTCGCCATCGGCACCTGTCGGGTTCGCGACAGAGCAAATGAACGGGATCGATCCGTCTGGCAGGCCATAATAGGCAAGATCAGGTTGCCCAGCTCCATTGCCTTGCGGAAACTGCGGGACCAGATGCGCAAACCCCACCATAACAAGTGCCAACGCGCAAAGTGCGCGGATGACATTGCCTGCCAGTGGATGTTTGGATTTGCGCGTCACAATAAGATGATCTCGAAAGTTTGAAGTATTTGATCATACTCAATCAATCGCACGTCATTTGCCATGATTTATCGCAAATGTGTCAACCATCATCAAGAATTAGTGAAATTACCCCCCTAACAACCTCTGATCACTTGTTATTTTATCCACGATCTTTAGGCTTGATGATAACAAACAGCCATGAATAAAAAACGCTGATCAAAGATCGAAACAGCGCATCGGACAGAGGAAGCAGTATGGAACTCGCACGCAATAATCTTGGTTCGGAAACAAGCCCCTATCTTGTCCAGCATCGCGACAACCCGGTGCATTGGCAGCCCTGGAGTGCTGAAATCCTTGCCAAGGCCAAGGCTGCGAACAAGCCGATCCTGCTGTCGGTCGGGTATGCGGCGTGTCACTGGTGCCATGTCATGGCGCATGAAAGCTTTGAGGATGAGGGTATTGCGGCCCTGATGAACGAGCTTTTCATCAATATCAAGCTTGATCGCGAAGAACGCCCCGACCTTGATGCGCTTTATCAGAATGCGCTGGCCCTTCTCGGCCAACAGGGCGGCTGGCCGCTGACCATGTTCCTGACGCCGGATGGCGAACCGTTCTGGGGTGGGACCTATTTCCCCAAGGAGGCCCGGTATGGCCGCCCGGGATTTGGCGATGTTTTGAAGTCGGTTTCAGAAATCTATACCCAACAGCCCGATAACATCCGCCATAACGTTGCACAGATCGGTCAGGCGCTGATTAAAATGAATAGCGGTGCAACTGGGTCGATGCCGTCGCTCGCGATGATTGATCAGTGCGGTCATGGCTGCTTACAGATCATGGACGGCGAAAATGGCGGCACCAATGGTGCGCCAAAATTCCCGCAACCAAGCCTTCTGGCCCTTATATGGCGTGTCGGAGTTCGCACCAACGATACCGATCTTAAACACATCGTCCGCCACAGCCTTGATCGCATGTGCCAAGGCGGGATTTATGACCATGTTGGTGGCGGTTTTGCGCGTTATGCCGTCGATGACCAATGGCTGGTGCCGCATTTTGAAAAGATGCTGTATGACAATGCGCAGCTGATTGATCTTCTGTGCGATGTCTGGCGTGAAACCGGCAACCCGCTTTATGAAGCCCGCATTTCCGAAACCATCGACTGGATCCTGCGCGATATGAGGATCCCTGGCGGAGCCTTTGCCGCCAGCCTTGATGCCGACAGCGAGGGTATAGAAGGCAAGTTCTATGTCTGGGACGAAGCCGAAATTAACGCCATTCTTGGCAATGATGCCGCCCTGTTCAAGGATATCTATGACGTCAGTCCCACGGGAAACTGGGAACATAAAAATATCCTGAACCGCACGCAATCGGGCCTTGGCCTTGCGGACCGGACGACGGAAAAGAAACTTTCGGAAATACGTACAAAGCTTTTGGCAGTGCGCAACAAGCGCATCTGGCCGGGATGGGATGACAAGGCTCTGACCGACTGGAATGCAATGACCATCACAGCTTTGGCTGAAGCCGCAATGGTGTTCAAGCGCGCAGACTGGCTTGATTATGCAAAGCTTGCCTATAATTTTGTGATCAACAGCCTGATGACTGGCGAAAGCAATGACCGGCGCTTCCTGCATAGTTATCGCAATGGCAAGGCACAACATGCCGGAATGCTCGAAGATTACGCACACATGATATGCGCGGCTTTGCGGCTTTATGAATGCTTTGGCGAGGATGCATACCTTCGCGAAGCCACCGAATGGTGCGAAGCAGTCGAAAACCTGTTTGCCGACACCAAAGGTGGTTATTTCCAATCGGCATCTGATACCGATGATCTGGTGGTTCGGCAGAAACCACATATGGATAATGCGGTTCCGGCCGGGAATTCGGTCATGGCACAAAATCTGGCGCGGCTTTATGCCCTGACCGGCGATACCAAATATCGCGACCGGGCAGAAATCACCATTGCCGCCTTTGCCGGGCGATTAAACGAACAATTCCCCAATATTCCGGGACTGCTTCTGGCAGCTGAAATGCTGCAAAACCCACTTCAAATCGTACTGGTCGCGAAGGAACGCAGCCAGATTTATCTGGAAATGCGCCACGCAATCTTTGCCGCCTATCTGCCGAACCGGGCAATTACCATCCTTGCCGATACCGATGCCCTGCCCGATCTTCACCCGGCCAAGGGCAAAACGGCGATTGATGGCCATGAAACCGCCTATGTCTGCCAGGGACTTGTCTGTTCTGCGCCGGTAACCAATGCCCCTGACCTTGCCAAACTGCTTGCCGATCTACCGACCAGCGCGGCATAAAGAACGGTGCTGTGGCGCCTGTCCATTTCCAATGTTTCACGTGAAACATGTATTGGAGGCCCACTTCCCCGCCTTACGCCCCGCTATCTCTATTTTACCTTTTGCCCCCGTACGAACCGCAGGATTTCGCCAATGCCCCAGATTTCGATGAACAGCCCAGTCGGGGCGATTACGGTTTTCGAGTTTGACGATAAAATCGTCGCGGTCGACTGGGGCTTTGTCGAGGATATGGAATCAAGTCCCGTCCTGAGCGAAGCGAAGGCGCAGCTTAACGCCTATTTCACCGGCAAGCTCGATACTTTTGACCTGCCGCTGGCCCCTGATGGCACCGATTTCCACAAGGCTGTATGGGAGGCAATGTGCAAAATCCCGCTGGGCAAAACCGCGACCTATAAGGATATGGCGATTGCAGCCGGGGCACCAACTGCCTATCAGGCTGTTGGTACGGCCTGCGGGCTTAATCCAATCCCCATAATTATTCCATGCCACCGTGTTCTGGCGAGCGGCGGCAAACCGGGCGGTTATTCCGGCGATGGCGGGCTTGAAACCAAACGCGCGCTTTTGAAAATCGAAGGCGTCGACCTGGTTATCCCAAGCGATCAGGGCAACCTGTTCTGAACAAAGCAGCTATCAGCCAATTTTGTCTGGCATTCCATCAGATGAAATACCGTCTTTTAACACCCGTCGGAACGGGCAAAACCAAACCTGCCGGATAGCAAAATGCCGTTTTCTGACATAGACTTGGTCCATTGATCAGACAGGCGCCAAAATGGCGCATTAACGGGAGGTCTCCATGACCAAAGCTTTCCGATTTTATGAAACCGGCGGCAGCGATGTCCTGCGTTTTGAAGATGTCGAGGTTGGTGCACCAGGTACCGGTGAAGTTCGCCTGCGACAGGAAGCCATCGGACTGAACTATATCGATATCTATTTCCGTTCCGGGGTTTATCCGGCTCCGTCCCTGCCATCGGGCCTAGGGCTTGAAGGGTCGGGCGTGATCGAGGCGGTTGGTGACGGCGTAACCGACCTTGCAGTTGGTGATCGGGTTGCCTATGCGGCACAGCCGCTTGGCGCCTATGCCGAGGCACGTGTAATGCCGGCCAAGGGTTTGGTTAAGATCCCCGATGGGATCAGCTTTGATCTTGCAGCCGCCGCCATGTTGCAGGGCATGACGGCACAATATCTGCTGCGCCGAACCTATCACGTCAAAAAAGGTGATACGATCCTGATCCATGCGGCGGCAGGCGGGGTTGGCCAGATTGTCTGCCAGTGGGCCAAACATCTGGGTGCCATCGTGATCGGCACCGTCGGATCGAAGGAAAAGGCCGAGATCGCCAAATCCAAGGGCTGCGATTATCCGATCCTCTATCGGGAGGAAAAGGTATCCGAGCGTGTCAAAGAGATCACCAACGGCCAAGGCGTTGAAGTTGTTTATGATTCCGTCGGTAAGGATACCTTTGACGACTCGCTGGATTGCCTGAAACGTCTTGGCATGATGGTCAGTTTCGGCCAATCATCAGGCGCTGTCCCACCCGTCCCTCTTAAAGCTCTCGCACCCGGAGCCTATTTCCTGACCCGTCCGAGCGTCTTTCAATATACCGCCACTCGCGAAGAGCTTCTGGCAACCGCGAACGAGCTATTTGACGTGCTGAAATCCGGTGTGGTGAAGATCGACATCGGTGCGACCTATGCCTTGGCGGACGCCAAACAGGCCCATGACGATCTTGAAGGCCGCAAAACCACCGGTTCGGTGATTTTGAAGCCATAAGACAGCATTTTGTTGAAAAACACGGTTTCCCCCCGTCGCGGGGATGACCGCTAACAGCCAGAGGCAGGATTAAACCCCTGCCTCTTCTTCTTCAGTGTGCCAGGCACGGACGTCGCGCGCGATGGCATCGAAACGGTCCGAAAGACTGGAGCTGGTGATACGGCAGGGTGCAATGACAGCCTCGGCCCAATCAACATAGCGCAGGATCTGTTCCCGATCCCAGCCAACCGGGGTATCGGTCAACATCGCGCCAACATTGGCGACCTTGTCGGCCAGACGGACCAGTTTAGCCCCGTTACTAAGATGCGGAGCGGTTTCGATCTGACGGGCTTTACGGTCATCGCGCGGCAAGGCTTTGTCGTCACTGACCTCAAGCACGATATCGGCAATCATTTCGTTGAAACAGGCAGCAATTTCATCGCGGGTCGCACCGCAATCCTCAATCACGTCATGCAGAACCGCGGCACACAGCACATATTCGTCCGTGCCCGGTTCGCATTCGACGATCAGGCGCGAAACCTCGATCGGATGATTGATATAGGGTTCATTAGCCGGGCCCTTGCGGCGCTGGTCACGATGCGCTCGGGCGGCAAAATCGACGGATTTCAGTAAAAGCTGCATCAGCCTTGAAAACGTAGTGGAAGAACAGCACCAGAGTCACATGTGATTGCGGCCACTGCAAGCATTGATGGCTATCGACATCGAAAATCTGCGCCTTACATACATGAAAGAGCCAAAATCAAGGAGGCGAACGAGACATGCCCGGGGAAATGAACCTTAAGCTGATCCTGCAAAATACCGGCACCGAACCCCTGCATCTGACCAGTCTGGCACCGCAAACCGGCTGGAAATCCGCCCCACCCCATCATCTGGCTGCCAACAGCCAATCCGATTGCGAAATCGTTGCGGCTGACGAACTCACCATCACCCTGCGATACGGAATGCATCATATCGGGCTTCATCTTGGCAATGGAAAGCTTCAGGTAGAACCAGGTGACAGTAAACTGATCCGGCAGAAGCTTGATGGTCACATTGCCGAATTGACATTGGCTTTAGCTTAGGGAAAACAATCAGCTTAACTACGCAGATCGCTCATGCCATCAATCAAAATCTTGCTGCCGATTACGCCGAATACTGCGCCAAAAATCCCGTCAACAACGCGGAAAAACCCCTGGTAGGCCCGAACGGCAACTCCAGTGGAAAATAGCAGAGCATAGATACCGTAAATAACCATTGCCGAACACGACGCAAGTACCCCGATAACGATCAATGCAGGATGCGTGCCCTGGGCAGAGGCCAGAAACATCGAAACCGCCACCCACATCAATGCAGCCTTGGGATTGGTCAGAACAACGAGTAAGCCGGTGCGATAGGCAGTGAAACCAATCTTTGACGCGGGGCTATACAGATTATCGCGCGCGCTACCAACCGAACCAGAACCTTTCAAGCAAGACCACAACGATTTCAGCGCGAGATAAAGGAAATATCCCCCGCCCACCAGCTTCATCGCCGTCAGGCTTTGAGGGAAAGCATCAATGAAAACGCCGGTGGCAACTCCCACAGCACTCAGCAATCCGAGCTGCCGCCCGCCGGAAAGTGCGGCTGATGATACTGCCATCATGTTTGGCCCCGGCGATATCTGTGCCAAGGCAATCCCGACCATCACCGTCCCGAGTTCCATCATATACATGACGCCAAAGTCCTTTGCTGTTGATAGGAAACCCTATCACCGCGCAAAAGGAATTTTCAAACGCCAATGTTTGACATGAAACATTCCACGAAGAAGTAGCCGATCAAGCCCGGTTGCGGCTGCGTGACTGCCATTCGGCGGCCAGAACCGCATAGATATATTCATCACCCCAGACACCGTTGAAGCGATCATTTTCGATCAGATGCGCCTCGCATCGCAGGCCAAGTCGTTCAACAATGCCGACCGATCCGATATTTTCGGTGTCAAGGCGAGCAAAAATCCGGTGAAAACCGAAATGATTGAAACCAAGATCAATCATCGCCGATACGGCCTCGGTCGCATAGCCGTGGCCTGAAAAATCCGGATTGAAGATATAACCGACTTCAGCCTGAAGGGCTGCAATGCTGGCAAGTTTCAAAAGAACCTCTCCCAGAAGGGTATCATCGTCCCGGTTAATTACCGCCAAACGAAATACATCGCCTTCAGCATCAAAGTGCGCGGTCAGCACGATGGAAAACTGTTCTGTCAGCGCATTTGCCGCTGGAGGTGCAGCGTAAAGATAGCGATAGACCGATGGCTGGGAATGATAGGCAGCATATTGATCAAAATCGCACGCCATGAAGGGGCGAAGCGACAGGCGATTTGTCTGAATCGGTGTAGAGGGAAACGTAATTTTCATTGCAAAACAATATGTTATTTATGCTTTGCGCTATGTAGGCAGGTGCCAGTCCCGCTTCAAGCGAAGTAGATCACAGTGGTTTGGCACGCCTACACAATGGACCCGCTTGTAGCAGACGCAGACTGCTTTACCGAGGCGAGCCAGAACCAAACAAAAACCCCCGGCAGATTGCCGGGGGTTTTCAATGATAGTTCGATTACAGGATCGAACTACGATTAACCATTCATTGAATCGAAGAAATCGTCGTTGTTTTTGGTCGATTTGAGCTTGCCGAGCAGGAATTCCATCGCATCCTGCGGCCCCATGGGATTGAGGATACGGCGCAGAACCCACATTTTGGAAAGCGCGCTTTTCTCGACCAGCAGTTCTTCCTTACGGGTTCCCGATTTAAGGATATCGATCGCCGGGAAGATACGCTTGTCAGACAGTTTACGATCCAGAATAAGCTCAGAGTTACCGGTCCCTTTGAATTCTTCAAAGATGACCTCGTCCATGCGCGAGCCGGTATCGATCAGCGCGGTTGCGATAATGGTCAGTGAACCGCCTTCTTCAATGTTACGTGCGGCACCAAAGAAGCGTTTCGGGCGCTGCAGGGCGTTGGCATCGACACCACCGGTCAGAACCTTGCCAGAGCTCGGAACAACGGTGTTGTAAGCGCGTGCAAGGCGGGTGATCGAGTCCAGCAGGATGACGACATCATGCTTGTGCTCAACCAAGCGTTTTGCCTTTTCCAGAACCATTTCAGTAACCTGGACGTGACGCTGTGCCGGTTCGTCGAAGGTCGAACTGATGACCTCGCCTTTTACCGAGCGATCCATGTCGGTCACTTCTTCCGGACGTTCATCGATCAGAAGAACGATCAGATAGGCTTCCGGATGGTTTTCCTCAATCGCATGCGCAATGTTTTGCAGCATCACGGTTTTACCGGTGCGTGGCGGCGCGACGATCAGGGCACGCTGACCTTTACCCAAAGGCGATACAAGCTCGATCACACGGTTGGTGATGTCCTTGTTGCCTTCCTGATCAAGGTGACGCTCCATCTTGAGCGGCTCGTCCGGGTAAAGCGGGGTCAAGTTATCGAAATTGATGCGATGGCGGACTTTTTCGGGTGCATCAAAGTTGACCTTGTCGACCTTCAGCAACGCGAAATAACGCTCGCCTTCCTTTGGTGAACGAATCTGGCCTTCAACCGTATCGCCCGTGCGCAGACCAAAGCGCCTAACCTGGCTCGGCGAGACATAGATATCGTCTGGACCAGCAAGATAGTTTGCCTCGGGACTGCGCAGGAAGCCAAAGCCGTCTGGCAGAACCTCCAACACGCCCTCGCCGAAAATGGCATGATCGTTTTCGGCCAGCTGTTTGAGAATGGCAAACATCAGCTCCTGTTTACGGAGCGTACTGGCGTTTTCGATTTCGAGTTCCTCGGACAGGGCAAGAAGCTCCGTCGGGGATTTCTTTTTGAGTTCCTGAAGATGCATATGTGCGTTTAATGATCTTGTGATTGCCGGGAAAGGCGATGATTGAAAGGAGGAGAGATAAAGAGAGGAATGCGGTTGACGGTCAGGCAGATGATCGTTTCTGCGGACCAGTCACAACCTTGTAGTTGTGAATCAGGCAGGACTGTTTTATTCTTCGGGTGTGAAACACCGCAGATTGATAACTCCGATTGAACCAATAGTCAAACCGTGTTTCACGCCATTAAGGCAATATCACTTATACCTGTTGCAGAACTGCCATCCCTCCTTTGTGTGCCCCTTTGTCTTTGCGGCTATTATCTGCTACGCCAAGAGACTTTCCAAAGACTTGCCAGCCCGGTTTTGAACCAAGGCTGGCTCCACCTACCTCGCCTGGACCGATGTCAGAAATTCTTCAACCTCGCGGCGAAGATTGACCGCGACCTCTGTGACACTCTCACATGCCACCAAAACCTTTTCTGCAGCATGACCTGTCTGATCCGTAGCAGCACTGACACCGGCAATATTTTGCGACACCTCAGTCGTACCAACCGAGGCGCGTTCAACATTGCCCGCAATTTCTGATGTTGCCGCTTGTTGCTGAGTCACGGCGGCGGAAAGGGACGAGGATGTATCGTCGATATCCTCGATCCGCTTACCAATACGATGGATGGCTGATACCGCCTGTTCGGTCGCAGTTTGAAGATTGCCTATCTGGCTGGTGATTTCCTCTGTTGCGCGCGAAGTCTGCGTCGCAAGGTTCTTGACTTCGTTCGCCACAACGGCAAATCCCTTGCCTGCTTCACCAGCGCGAGCCGCTTCAATTGTTGCATTAAGCGCAAGCAAGTTTGTCTGTTCGGCAATATCGCGGATCAGACCGATCACCTCACCGATCCGAAGAGCACCTTCTTTAAGATCTTCAGCAATGGTGTCTGCACCGCGGGCTTCATCGGCGGCATCAGATGCAATAGTCGAAGCATTAGAAATCTGGCGCGAGATTTCGAGGATAGAATTGGCCAGTTCCTCGGTCGCGGCAGAGACGGCAGCAACGTTGCTTGACGCTTCTTCCGCGCTGGAAGCAACACTCGACGCCTGCTGGCGGGTCTTACCAACAATGCTGGTCATTTCAGTTGATGTTTCGCGCAGATTGTCGGTGGCGTCTTGTACCGAAGTCAGGAGTCCGTTTACATTGCCCCGAAAGGCGGCAGCAAGGGCTTCAATCCGTTTGGCATTGGCTTCGCGAGACTGGCGATCTGCTTCTCTCTGCTGGCTAAGTTCGCGATTCTGAACCAAGTTAATGCGAAAAACCTCAACCGCACGCGACATTTCGCCCATTTCATCGCCCCGGTCCTGATCGGTGATCTCAATGTCTGTATCGCCATCGGCAAGGCGACTCATGTCTTCGGTCAGAACCCTAATTGGAACAGTGACGCTGCGGGTCACCACTAGAACAAAGACACTGGCAAGCAGTATCACGAAAATCAATCCGACAAGTGTTGCATAAAAATAGAGGCTGGCTTCGGAATATTTGCTATCGGCTACCCGAACCAGATCGGAAGCAATAAAGTCTTCCACCACTTTGTACTGGTTGATTTTGACGGTGATTGTTTTGAACCAGTCATCACCACTGACATCCCTAACTGTACCACTTACTGGAAAATCAAACACGACGGCCCGAAGGTTATCCACCGCCTCGACGGCCTCAGAAGTTAAGGTTTTGTCGTAAAAATTACGAATATCGGCATTGGCGAATTCACCAAACACCAAAAGATAGGTGTTTTGAGTCGAGACCAGTTCCACAAAGCGTCGATAAAGGGCAGGTTCGAATTTTCCCATGCCAAATCCCGCAGCACCTGTTGCTCGTTCAAGGCCTGCGCGTTCCTTAGCTTGGAGGAAATTGTTATAAGAAGCAATAATACGAAGGAGTTCGGCGTCTTTGCTAAGCGAACCCATTAGATTGACCACGGAAAGCATTCTGGAAATGATGCCGGTATAAAAGCCAACTGCATCGCTCAAACTGACCTGAATGGTATCAACCCCATCTCGTATTGATGGAATACGGGTGATCAGGACTTGGAAAGCATCAATATCTGTTCGGAGTTTCGGGTCATATTGTGTTTGATCAAATTTCGCCAGTATTGCCGAAAGAGCTGCTATTTTCTCATCAGAAATCTTGCGTTGTGAGACAAGCTGATCACCGAACTGTTTCCCGCCTGATCCGATAAAGCCTGCCGAAGCCCCACGTTCTTTCTGCAATTCATGTACCGTCGCTCCAATATAGCCTGCGACCTCGGTCAGACCACGGATTTTTCCAAGTTCCGACATCTGCTGATAGCGACTACTGACAATCACCAGCGACAAAACCACCACCCCAAAGATGACCGGAACAAGCGACAGGGCCATTTTTGACCCGATACGGATATTCTGAAGGAAAGCAAACATCACGGACCCCAAACCATGTTGCAAAGTCCGCCAGATGATTATCCCGCTCCCGTGGGACACGTCACAAAGATTCGACCAAACTGTCACCTTTAGACCGAGTCAACTTATATGCGACAACATTTACTATCTTTATAATTTTATTTGATGTTGTAATTATCTCGAAAAAGACAAGACTATTGCAGTGCAAAAAACTTATATAAGTCAGAAAATTGACGTTTAACGTGCTTTTTCGACAACGATAGCCAACATCCGGTCAAGTTGATCGTTGCTGAGACCGGCAATCCGTTCCGACAGAAGATTGGCAAGTTCGGTTGCCCCGGGCTCAAGCCCTGCGGTATCTACGGTTACCTTAGGATGGGAAAGCTGTGCCAAGCGTTTAATTTCGTCGACTTCGTCCCAGACAAGATTGAAATAGCCGCAGATTTGCTGCACCAGACCTGGGCTTGGCCGTCCACGATGGCCATGTTCAAGCGCGGAAAGGTATGCTGGCGAGAGCTGCAAGGCGTTTGCCATATCGGTCAGGGTGACATTATGCCGCGCCCGTAATTCGCGAATACGATTGCCAAAGGGTGTCACGGGCGTCTCCGTTTCAGCAGAACATAAAAAGCGCCCGATCCGCCGTGCTGGATACGGGCTTCGCTGACGGCAAGAATACGGGTGCGAAGCATTGGCGCGCTTAGCCATTGCGGGGTGCGTTGGCGCAAAAGACCGGTGCGGCCATATTCATCAGCACGCGATCCTTTGCCCGTAATCACCAGAACACACCGTTTTCCGGCCCGCCAGCTGTCTTCTATAAAAGCATTCAGTGCATGGTGGGCGACATCCTGGGTCATGCCGTGCAGATCGATACGTCCATCGATTGACATCTGGCCTTTCTGGAATTTTTTGGCCGTCGACTTATCAATGTTATCGGTGACACCGGGTTCAAGTTCGGCCAAGGCGCGATTCTTTATCTGCGGGCCTCGATCAGCATTGCGTGCAGATGGCAGATTGCGCGCAGCCCGGACTTCTTCGGCCTTGTTGATTTCGCCTTGCAGGTCATCCGGAAGCGGCATCGCCGTATTGCTTTTGGGATGATCGTCGTCCAGTTCGAAAACGGCGTCGCTGCCCTTGCGCTGTTTGGAACGCAGGGGTTTGACATCACGCGTGAAAATTTCCCAAAGGGCCTTTTCTTCGTCGCTGACGGAGCGCCGTCTTTTATGGGTTTTCTTTTGTGTCATCCACCAGAACGATATGCAAACGGCGCGGTCCGTGCGCGCCTAGCTGTATCGTCTGTTCGATATCGCCTGTTCGCGACGGGCCTGTCACCCAAAGGAATGTTCGCGGCATATTGCCGTTTCCTTCCCATTCGCGCAACCGTGCCCATACTTCTTCTCAAGTTGAGACGATATCGCTGGATTTCAAAACCGCAATATGGGTGTCAGGAAGTATGGGAAGTATCCGCTTCCAGATAGATAACCTCACGTAGGGGGAACAGTGTCAATCTTCATGACATCGGTCAGTAAAGAAACCAGATCGTAGTTTTCGAACATATCGATCAGCTGGCGGACAACCTTTTTTGTATAACTCGGTCAGTCATCCCGACCAAAAAGATCAATACAGGCAACACCGTTATTGTCGAGATTCAACATTGCCCGTAAAAATGCACTGTTGGTATCCGAAGACAAGCCATGTTTTTCGCGAAATTCAATGAATTGGCCACTTATCTTATTCTTATCTAGGGAATCCTGTAGTTTTTTGATCTCTTCAATCGGTGCTGCGTTGCTAATGGCGATATAAAGAAAACAACTGCGATAGGGTAAAATCCCGTCAATATCGCGTTGTTGAGCGCTGGGATCGACAATGTCGCGATATTGGCGCAGAACCGAACCACCAATTGCAATCAGATCCACACGATCAGCATGTAACATAGGCAGTAAAAGGTCTTCGCGCGGTACCAAAACAAGCTGCTGTGCTCCACGTTCGCGCAAATAGAGCTCGCGCGCCGATCCAAGCAAAATCCCAATCCGCGCCGAAGAAAGGATAGTGTCAAAACTCATATCCTGCCATTTCTCATCGGCATAACCATAAAGGTTCCAGATCGTGCGACTGATCGGGCCAACCCATTTGAAACTGTTTTCGCGGTCCGCAGTTCGGGTTGTCGGATAGATCACGTGACGATTGCCCTGCAATGCCTGTTCTATAACCCGTTTCCAGGGTGCTTGCGCCGCGATGACATAGGGCAGACCAGCATCTTTGAGCAGGGTAGTGACAAGATTATCGAAATAACCCGGTTCGGGGCGGACTTTATCCCGTCCACCCTCGGATTCGTGAATGGTATAGGCAAGTTCGCCATCAATGAGGCTATCGGTTTGCTGCGACTGGAGCGAGGATTGATTATCAGATTGATACTGGGCCCCGGCGTCACGGATTATGATCGTCGACAACAGCATCGCGACGGTCAAACATTCAGTCACATTGCGCCGGGTAAAAATCGAACACCTCAGAAACGGGCGTTCAAAAAAAGAGAAGACGACCTGACAAAAAAAAGAAACTCGATGGAAAGCGGCATATCGGGAAAACATGCCGATCACATCATGCCTCTTCGTGCTTGAGCCAAAAGGCACCGGAAATCATTTTTTCAACATAGGCGCGATGAGCAGCAAGTTCTTCGTCACTGACGATATGGGGCCGTGGTTCGAGGTGGTTTTCCTTTGGACCCAACCTGCGCGGGGCATTCTCGATATCCTTTTTTGCTTTTTCCTTGGCATTCGGATCAAGCAAAAGCCCGTGTTGCCGCCCCCCCAGCAGTTCAAGATAAACCAGCGCCAACAGATCGGAATCGAGCAATGCGCCGTGCAGAGTACGGTTAGAGTTATCAATCTTGAAACGACGGCACAGCGCATCGAGGCTGACCGGAGAACCAGGGAATTTTTTGCGCGCCATCTGCACGGTATCAATCGCGCGATTCATGGCAATTTTCGGCTTACTCAACCATTCAAGTTCTGCGTTCAGGAATTTCATATCGAACGCAGCGTTATGGATCACAAGAAGCGAATCATCGCCGATAAATTCGAGGAAATCATCGACAATTTCGGCAAAAACAGGCTGGTCTTTGAGGAAATCGTCACCCAAGCCGTGAACGTCAAATGCCTCTTTTGGCATCGGACGCTGCGGATTGATATATTGGTGATATTGCTGTCCCGTCGGCATGTGATTGATCAACTCGATGCAACCGATTTCCACCAGACGATGGTCAGCATAAGGATCAAGGCCTGTGGTTTCCGTATCAAGGACAATTTCACGCATGTCGGGTCCGATTTTCCAGTTGGTCAACGATGGTTCGTATCGTAGCGAAAGTTACCGCACGCCCCAAGCCTGTCGGGATGATAAAATCGGCTTTGCGACGTTTTTCGCGATCCGGCATCTGTTTGGCAAGAATGGCGGAAAATTTGGCGTCCGTCATCCCTGATCGCGCCATAACACGTTGAAGTTGAATGAATTCCGGTGCTGATACTACCGCAACGTGATCGCAACGCTTTTCACCCACCGTTTCAAACAGAAGCGGGATATCCAGTACAACCAGTGATCTTTGCGCCAGACGGTTACGTTTAAGAAACCTGTTTTCTTCAGCCCGAACCAGCGGGTGCAGGATGGCTTCAAGACGTTTCAGCGCACCGGAATCGGCAAAAACGATTGCCCCCAGTATCTGGCGATCAATCCGGCGGTCTTTTAGGACATCGGGAAATGCCGAGATGATCGAATCAAATGCCACCCCGCTCGGTGCCATCAAACGATGAACGCTAGCATCGGCATCATGGACCGGCACGCCGAGATAACGAAACATCCCCGCCGCGGTCGATTTACCCATGCCGATGGACCCGGTCAGCCCCAAAATCACCATAATAAATAGTGTCCTGTGATCTTAATTTTGGTTAATCCGGCGAAAGAACAAATTCGCGAAGCTCTGCCGTGACTTCCGGGTCAATCCCGAACCAGCGATGGAATCCCGGCCGTGCCTGATGCAGCAGCATGCCCAGCCCATCAACCACCGGATTGCCGCGTTTTTTGGCCTGTGCCAGCAGATCGGTTATCAGTGGCGCATAAACGATATCGGTGACAAGAGCAGTTTCCGGCAAACCTTCAAGATCGATTTCAAGTTTCGGCTGTCCGACCATGCCAAGGCTTGTGGTATTGACCACAAGTGCCGCATCGGCAAGGCTTGCAGGATCAAGCGGCCAGTTCACAACATTGATCCGAGGATCATTAATCTCGGTCGCCAGATCTTCAGCGCGTTTGCGTGTACGATTGGCAATACGGATTTCGGGACTGCCTTCGTCAAGCAGGGCAATCAAAACCGCGCGCGATGCTCCACCCGCCCCCAGCACCACCGAAGGACCAGACGCAAAATCGATATTCGGGGCTTCTTGGCGCAGGTTTTCGATAAAACCGAACCCATCGGTATTATCGCCCAGCATGCGGCCATCCTTGGCAAAGGTCACGGTATTGACCGCCCCGATGCGACGCGCACGATCAGAGAGTTCATCACATTCGGGCGTCGCCATTTCCTTTTGCGGAATGGTGACATTGACCCCAGAAAAACCCAGATTTCGCAAGGATTTCAAGGCATCCTGAAAATTCTTCGGTTCGACTGGAAGCGGCATATAGGACCCGTCGATCCCGTATTTTGCCAGCCAGTAGCCATGCAATCGCGGCGATTTGGAATGTGACACCGGCCAGCCCATCACACCGGCAAGACGCGAGGTACCCGACAGGGTTCGATAAGGGGTTCGCGAAGTCATAATGAACAATTTCCTGCCTGAATGTCTTTTATTATGCCTTGAGAATACCGTGATCACGCAAGAAGCCAATCAGCGGTAAAAGAGGCAGGCCCAGAACGGTAAAATAGTCACCGCGCACTTCGGTGAAAAGCTGAGCCCCAATACCTTCAAGCTGATAACCTCCAACACAGTCGTAAATTTCTTCGCCAGCGGCATCAAGATAGTCTTCGAGCCATTTATCGGTGAAGTTGCGCATGGTCAGATGAGCGGTATCAATGGTGCCCCAGATACGTGATCCTTCCTTATAGATCACGGCCGCCGAAACCAGTTGATGGGTTTTACCGCGAAGCGCCAGAAGCTGGGCACGGGTATTGTCGCGGTCACGCGGCTTGTCAAACCAGATCCCGTTGCATTCCAGCATCTGATCGGCCGCAATAACGATACCATCGGGTTGCTGTCGATACATGCGCAATGCCTTCATTTCGGCGAGCGTTTCGGCGGCTTCGGCAGCACTGGCACCTTCAGCCTTCATTGATTGCTTGTAACCGTCTTCGTCGATCATGGAGGCAATTGCCTCGCAATCCACACCTGAATTTGTAAGCATGGAATGTCGGGCTTTACTGCTGGACGCCAGAATCAGTCTGGTCATGTATCGGTATCCTGTAATTTTCTGATGTCTTTGAATTAATCGAATTAATGACCACGGCGATCATACATGGTCGATAGAATGATCGCCGCGGTTTCTTCGATGGATCGTCTGGTGACGTTGATAATCTTCCAGCTGCGATCAGTAAAATAACGGCGTGCCTGATGGACTTCGTTTCGCACGGCAACCGGGTCAACGTAATCTCCACCCTCGCCGCGCTCGATCTGGCGCAGTCGATTTTTGCGGATCGATACCAGTTGATCAACATCCTTGATCAGGCCAACAACCAGCGGATTTTTAAGCTTGTCGAGTTCCGGGGGCAACGGGCACCCCGGCACAAACGGCACATTGGCGGTTTTGATGCCACGATTTGCCAGATAGACGGAGGTCGGTGTCTTTGACGTACGCGAAACTCCGACAATCACGACATCGGCTTCTTCAAGATCCCATGTCGATTGCCCATCATCATGAGACAGCGTGTAATCAATGGCTTCGATCCGGTTGAAATAATCTTCGTCCATTTTATGAAGGGCGCCGGTGCGGCCGCGTGATTGCTGTCCCAGATAACCGGCCATCATGGTGATGGTATTATCAAGCACATGGCTATGCGGTACCTGCAAACGGCGACAGCCTTCTTCGAGCTTGCGGCGGATATCCATATCGAAAACCGTATAAAGCACGATCCCAGGATTGCATTCGATATCGGCAAGCACACGGGCAAGCTGTGCATCGGTTCGGATCAGTGACCAGACATGTTCATGTGCTCGCACATCAGGAAATTGCGCGATGCAGGCACGCGCCACCCCATCAACGGTTTCACCGGTAGAGTCCGATACCAGATGAAGGTGAAAGATATTGTCGTCGTCAATCATCGCAGTCCTGCAATCTGCCAGCGTTTCACATCACTTAACCGAAACCCGGTGTTCGATATTTCGATCATCTGTCATCTGACAAGGCACTGCAATCCCAACCACAAATTAAACCGACGGAGTCGGGCCTGTGGATAATTGTGGATAACGGGGGCGACTCCGGCCAAATTTTTTCCACAGATTTTATCCTGCACGTCATACAAAATTTCTCAAAGCATCCGTCCCACGGGGGATAAGCGGAAAATTTTTTCCCTAATAGCAGGGATAACAACGTAAAAACCAGATTAATCCCCGTTATCCACATTATTCAAAAACGGCTTTTCCCAAGCTTACCTTTGGGAGTCGTTCGGAGTCGTCCCCAGTTTTCCCCAAGACCTTTTGAGATGAATCATTTTTCCCGAGTCGCAATGTGGATAAACTGTGCACCAAATTTGATCCCCGTTATCCACAGGGAACCACTAACAAACAACATCCTTTTTTATTAAAGAAGGTTTTGTTAGAGACACGGTGGAAAAACGGCCTGGACAGGCTTCAGGACACAATTCACGGGTCAGGAACCGGAAACCGGACATAAACGTCAGACTATCGTGTCTGACAAAAAAGATCGGGACTATCATACCCGGAAACGCCCCTTGAAAGGCAATTCCGGGCAGTCAAACAGGAAACGTCATGCCCAAACCAACCAAGACCTTTTTGCGCGCCCTTGCAGGTGAGACAATGCCCGTACCACCGATCTGGCTGATGCGTCAGGCTGGTCGCTATCTTCCGGAATATCGCGCAACACGGTCCGAGGCCGGTTCATTCCTCGATCTTTGCTATAATCCTGATCTTGCTTGCGAAGTTACCTTGCAACCGCTCAGGCGCTATGATTTCGATGCGGCAATTCTGTTTTCCGATATCCTCGTCATACCACAGGCACTTGGACAGCATTTAGCCTTCAAGCAGGGAGAAGGTCCGCAGCTCGACGCCATTCGCAATGCATCTGGCCTCGGTATCCTCGATGTTGATCGTATTCACGATACGTTGGGGCCCGTTTACGAGACAGTGTCAAAGCTTTCGGCATCCGTTCCGTCACATACTTCCCTGATCGGTTTTGCAGGGGCACCATGGACGGTGGCGACCTATATGGTTGAGGGCAAAGGCAGCAAGGATTTTGCCAATATCAGACGATTTGCCTATGGCGATCCGGACGGATTTTCACGCCTGATCGACATTCTTGTCGAAGCTACGACGCAATATCTGCTGAAACAGATCGAAGCTGGCGCAGAATGCATCCAGTTGTTTGAAACCTGGGGTGGGGTACTGTCGGAAAACGGGTTCAAACGTTGGGTGATAGAACCGACCAAAAAAATCGTCGCAAATCTGAAGGCGGTACATCCGGATTTACCGGTGATTGGCTTCCCAAGGGGTGCTGGTTTGCATTTGATCGACTTCAAACATCATACCGGTGTGGATGCTGTTGGTCTTGATAGTGGCGTTCCGTTGAAATGGGTGGCGGAAAACCTTCAGCCGCTTGGACCGGTACAGGGAAATCTTGATCCGATGTATCTGATTACCGGCGGGGACGAGATGATCGAAGAAACCCGCCGTATTCTTGATACGCTGCGCAATGGTCCGTTCATTTTCAATCTGGGGCATGGCATCACGCCGGAAACATCACCTGAAAATGTCGGCAAACTGGTCGAATTTATTCGAAATTATCGGTGATAATTGAAATCGATCAAATCGATTGAAAAATACAATGCGTAAAATGGCTTAAACCCGTTGCGCTTCTATCCTGTTTGGCCATTATGACCGCGGGATCAAAAGAAGCGGGACGGGTTTATCCAAACGAGGCTTCCGGGATGAACCGGACAGTTTCAAAACGCCATGAAGGATATGCCGATGTCCGAGCTAAAGCGTAAAAAACGCGCGATCATTCTTTTCAATCTGGGCGGCCCGGATGGGCCGGATGCGGTTAAACCGTTCCTGTTCAATCTGTTTAATGATCCCGCGATTATTAGCCTGCCCAATCCGTTCCGGTATTTTCTGGCAAAACTTATTTCATCGCGCCGCGCACCGATTGCGCGCGAGATCTATAACTATATCGGCGGAAAATCGCCGCTGCTGGAATTGACTAAGGATCAGGCGGATGCGCTTGAAACAGCGCTTAACGGGCTTGATGACGGCTATGAAAATCGCTGTTTCATTGCCATGCGTTACTGGAAACCGTTTGCCGATGAAAGTGCGGCCGCGGTTAAGGCATGGGGCGCGGATGAACAGATTTTGTTGCCGCTTTATCCGCAATTTTCAACAACCACCAGCGGGTCCTCGGTCAAGGACTGGAAACGGGCCTGTCACAAGGTTGGCCTTACGGCGCCGATTAAAACCGCGTGTTGTTATCCAACCAATCCTGGCTTTGTTGATGCATCGGCTGAAATGGTTAAGGCCGGGTATGAAAATGCTCTAAAAAAGGCTGCCGATCTTGGTGTTGGCAAGCCACGCCTGCTGTTTTCTGCCCATGGTGTGCCCAAGGCAGTGATTACCAAACGTGCTGATCCCTATCAGTCGCAGATTGAAAAATCAGCACAAGCCGTGGTCGACAAGATGGCAATTGCTGATCTGGACTGGCTTGTGTGCTATCAAAGCCGTGTAGGGCCGATGGAATGGATCGGCCCGTCGACCGAGCATGAAATTGAACGTGCCGGCAAGGATGGCGTACCATTAGTGATTGTTCCGATTGCCTTTGTTACCGAGCATTCCGAAACGCTGGTCGAGCTGGACATTGAATATCGCGAAATTGCCGATGAACTGAAAATCCCGGTTTACGAACGTGTTCGAACGGTTTGTTCGCATCCGCTTTTTATCAGTGGCTTGGTTGATGTGGTCAACGAAACCCAGCAGGAACTTGATCAGAACGGACCCGATGATTACGCGGTGGAAACGCGTGGCTGGTGGTGCCCGGATGAACATAGCTGTGCGGTGGCCAAACAACCAATGGGTGCGGGCCCTGCCTGATTATTCTGGCCTGATTATATTGCTGATCGGGCAATTTGACGTTTATCCTGTTTGAAACAAACAATATCAATTTCCCCGTGCCCCGAATCGACCAGAAGAGAGAGACATGGATACCTACAGCGTTATCAAATCCCTGCATGTCATCAGCATTATTGCCTGGATGGCAGGGCTTTTGTATCTGCCGCGGCTTTTTGTCTATCACTGCGAAGTGGAAGCAGGTTCGGAAGCCAGCGAGAAATTTAAGGTCATGGAACGCCGGTTGCTGCGCGCGATCATGAATCCGGCGATGATTGCATCGTGGATTTTCGGCGGTTATCTGATCCATGCGGCCGGTGTGATGACCGAGGGATGGTTCCACGTTAAATTGCTGTGCGTGGTGCTGATGACCGGGATGCATATGATGATGGCGCGCTATCGCCGTATGTTTGACGCCGATGCAAACACCAAGTCCCAGAAGTTCTTCAGAATTTTGAACGAGGGACCAACCATCCTGATGGTGGTTATTGTCTTTATGGTCATTGCCCGCCCGTTCTGATCGGGATGATTTCAGGGTGATTTATCGATCATCCGAAAATCATTTCGGTATTAAAATAAAAAGGCCGCCTGTTTGGCGGCCTTTGTTTTGGTATCGTACCAAACAGGAAATCAGGCATTTCCAGCAGGCTGGCCATCCATCTGTTTGGCAAATTTCTTGCGGAAAAGATCAGCAAAATCAATCTGCTGCATCATCAACGGCGGGAATCCACCATCGGCAGTCAGGTCAGAGATGATTTTGCGGACATAGGGGAACAGCATACGTGGAACTTCAATCAGAAGAACCGGCAAACGATGTTCGTCAGCCACATTAAGCGTCACGACGGCACCATACTGAAGTTCGGCAATGAAAGCGATCTTGTCGGCAACATCGGCTTTGACGTTGATCTTGACGGTAACTTCGTGAAGTTTCTGATCCTGAGTCGTGCGCGCCTCGACATCGACATCGATGTTGATTTTCGGCTGCTGTTGCAGAGCTACGCTTTCCGGTGCATTCGGATTTTCGAAGGAAAGATCCTTGATGTACTGGGTATGGATCGTGATCGGGTTGCCAGTCGGCTTCTGTTCTTCGCCGCTCTGTGCTGCACCGGTGGTGTTCTCGGCCATTAAAGTATAACTCCCTTGAATCTCGGTCTTGATCAGAAACAAGCCGTTCAGAACGTATCTGACAAGGCATTGGCAGCATGGTCAGATGATCTGAAACTGGCTGGTATGCTTGTTTCTGACGCCGCAACCCCGCGGCATGTCCTTTCATGGCCTAGCATGTCTTCTGGATACGGGCAAGAAAATCGCCGTAACATCCTGCACGGGTCATAAGTGGCGAAACATGAGCATTTCGTACGTGATTGCCTGCGGTCTGGTTCAGGTTTAAAGAGCGTCCCGCAAGGTATTGAACAGGCCACCAAAACGAAAACAGGACCCGAGGCATCGCCAAGGGTCCTGTCGATATCGTTCAATGCAATCGGTTACGCCAGACGAGGCGGAAGCCAGATATTATGAATTATTGGGTGGCAGATTGCGGGGATCATCATTATTGGCGTCGTGACCCGTTTCACCTTGGCCCTCACCATTTCCGTTGGCTGGACTGACATTTTCGAAATCACCATCTATGATTGGACCAGTGCCCGGACGTCGCCCTGGGCCAGTAGAAGCACCGCCTGATGACGAACCCGGATTGCCATAGGTCCGGCGCGAAAAACTGGTGCGGATATTACCTGACTGAACCAGTTTCATAATGACGCCGGTACCAACCGCCCTGCGTAGTGGCGGGACCAATAACAGGAAGCCCATGGTATCGGTGACAAAACCCGGAGTCAGAAGCAGCACACCGGCAACCAGAATGCAGATGCCGTCAAACAACTCGCCAATTGGCATTTCACCCTGATCCATTTGTGCCTGCGCACGGGCAAGGGTTTGCAAACCCTGGGCGCGCATCAGCGAAGTTCCGACCACAGCGGTCAGGATGACGATGCCAATCGTTGGCCACAGGCCAATCAGTTCGCCCGCCTGAATGAAGACGGCAATTTCGATGATCGGCATGGCCACGAAGATGGCCAGAAAATAAAAGCCCATTTTTGCTCCGCTCGGCTTTGCATTTGGTCGATATGATCAGGTTTGATCATAGCCTGTCAGGCAAACATACTTTGACAGGACCGGTCCGCAAAGCGCAGTATTGCATAAACATGTTGGTTTTCAGTTATTTCGCTTTAATCTTGCTTGAAATACTTTCTGAATTTGGCGGCAAACTACCGGTATAACTGGACGAAAATGCGGCAGTTTACCACCATGTTCGCGACAATATGATGATTGTGCGGATGAACATGGTGAAACCGATCACATTTTAAATGCGATCGGGAGTTGCCCTTGCATTCGCTTCGGTCCATACCATTTCTCGACCACGGCAGTTTTGCTGTTTTTGGCGTTTTTCGAAACCTTACAGATCAAGAGTCCGGGCTTGCAGTATTTCGACATCATTCTTTTCGCATTGATCGCTGTTTTTCTGGTTTTGCGCCTGCGCAGTACCCTTGGGCGCCGCAATGGCGAGGAAAAGCAGGGTCCAACGGATGTTTTTGGCCGTCGTTCGCACGAGGATGACAGCAAAGGTGCCCAAAATGGCGTGCCGCAGCCGACGGATAATGTATATCGCCTGCCTGATGCAGATAAGGCAGTTGGAAAGAACGAAGGAACGGTTCCTGCTGATAGCAGCGCCTTTGGCGTGTTGCAGCAAATCCAGAAAGCCGATCCCGACTTTACCCAACAGGATTTCCTGAACGGGGCGCGGATGGCGTTCGAAATGATCGTCGAATATTTTGCCAAGGGTGACAAGGATGGCCTGAACCCGCTTCTTTCGGCCGAAGTCTATAAAAACTTTGCCGCCGCCATTGATGCTCGTGCCGAAAAGGGAGAGCGCGAGGAAACCACGCTGGTTGGAATCAAAAGTGCCACCATTCACGATGCCAGCCTTGAGGGCCGCACCGCCTATATCACGATCAAATTCGTGTCCGAGGAAGTATCAGTCATCCTCAATAATGAAGGTGATGTGATTTCCGGCGATCCGAATCAGGTGGTCGAGGCCGAAGACCTCTGGACATTCGCACGCAATATTGAAAGCCGCGATCCAAACTGGCAGCTGGTTGCGACCGAAACGCCGGAAGAAGAAACCGCGCAGTAATTTGGCGGTCTCCACTGGCACTGAATTGATAAAGGCGATCCAGACGGGTCGTCTTTTTTATTGCCTGATTTTATGGATTTGATGGCCGTTGTGGGTTTCGATTATCGGCTTGTTAAGCATGTTTTCGGAAAATCGCGGCAGATAATTGAAATGGGCAAGCATGGGTCAAATCATCTTGCCGGTTCTGATCCGGATTTTGCAGATAGCGGGTTTTGCCTTGAAAAGACGTCTGGTTTTGTCGCGACTTCTTTCATTCATTGCGGTTTTTATCGGAGCGACAGGTGCTCTTGTCTGGCTGTTTTGGACCGATATTGCCGGTTTTGTCGGATGGGGAGAGGTACCGGAAAAGCCAGCAGATGCACTGACACTGAGTGCCACGGACTTCAATCATCTTGACGGTTGGCAGTCTGACGACATGCGCGGCAGCCTGAAAGCATTTCAGCGGTCCTGTGCTGCAATGATCAAACGTTCTGATGACCGCGATATTGGCCCGGACCGGCGGATGGGAACGGTTGGTGACTGGCGCGGATTGTGTGAAACCGCGCTGGCACTTGAGCCCGATGCGATACGCAAGGAAGACGCACGCACCTTTTTCCAAAGCGGATTCAAACCGTGGCTGGTGGGCAATAACGACGATCCCGAAGGATTGTTTACCGGTTATTTCGAGCCGGAACTGCGCGGTAATCTGACCCGCGAAGGACCTTTCCAGACGGCGATTTATCTGAAACCTGACGATATGGTGTCAATTGATCTTGGCGCGTTTCGTGAGGACCTTAATGGCACAACACTGGTTGGTCGGATTGAGGGTAAAAATGTAAAGCCCTATTATGACCGTGCGGCGATTGAAAATGGTGCACTTGCGGGGCGGGATCTTGAACTTGTCTGGGTTGATGACGCGATTGATGCCTTTTTCCTGCAAATTCAGGGATCGGGCCGTGTTGTTTTGCCAGATGGCAGTGTGTTGCGCATCGGATATGCGGCGACCAACGGACATCCCTATTTCGCAATTGGTCGGGAACTGATCGAACGGGGAGAATTGACGCGTGAAACCGTATCTTTGCAAACCATCCGGCAATGGTTATCCGATCATCCCGATCAGGCAGCTGATGTGATGAATACCAACGCATCCTTTGTGTTTTTCAATCCGCTGAAAACCGATCCGGATGATCCCGATGCCGGGCCGTTGGGATCGCAGGGAGTGTCGTTGGAACCGGGGCGGTCATTGGCGGTTGACCGGCGTTTCCATGCCATGGGGGTTCCGATCTGGCTTGAAACCGATGATGCGATGAATGCCGATGCCAGATTTCATCGTCTGATGGTTGCGCAAGATACGGGCGGCGCCATTCGTGGCCCGGTACGCGGGGATATCTTCTTTGGTCCAGGCGAGGATGCCGCTCTGCATGCCGGTCATATGAACCGCATGGGACGTAAATTTGTTTTGCTGCCGGCATCTGTTGATCAGGCCAAACTGGCGGAGGCCAAACCCTGATGTTGCGTCACATCGTGCTGTTACAGATCGGAGACGGTGTTTTGGCAGCACAGATCACGGACCTTCTTGAAGAATTATCGCAAGTTGCCCTTGAAACGCCGGGAATTCTGGCCTTTGCCGCGGGTCCAAAAAACACCGGGAAGCGGGCTTAGTCAGGGTTTCACCCATGCATTAGCCATTGATTTCGTCGATGGGGCGGCCCGTGATGCGTATCTTTCCGGTCTGGACAAGGACGGGGTCGGTCGCCGTATTTCAGAAATGACGGTCGGTGGACTGGGCGGAGTCCTGGCAATCAATCTTGATATTTCGGATATGAAAACGTCCGACGACTTACCTCCGAAGAAACTTCAGGCGAAATGGATATAATTATCAATCAGAAATAAATGATTGATTTTATTTTTATAAAAAATGTTTCTTCTTGGCAGTGACAAAGGTGGATATTTTTCACCAAAAAAGAAAACGGGCAGGATGAACCTGCCCGTTTGCAATTCCAGATGTTTACCGTGTTCTGCGCGGTAGTTACTGCGCGGCAACCACATTGGTACTTTCGTCGCTCGAAGCATTGCCACAGCCGCCGACACGCGATTTACGCTGGCGCTGGCTTTCGGATTTCAACTGGCCGCAAGCTGCCAAGATATCGCGGCCGCGCGGCCAGCGGATTGGTGCTTCGTAGCCGAGTTCAAGCAACGTATGTGCGAATTTCTTGATGTCGTTGGTCGGCGTGCATTCATAGTCCGAACCCGGCCATTTATTGAACGGGATCAGGTTGAATTTGCAATGGACACCCTTGACCAGCTTTGCCAGCGCGCGTGCATGTTCAGGTTTGTCGTTAACGCCTTTTAGCATCACATATTCCATGGTGATCGGGCGAGAATTGGACATACCGGGATAATGGCGGCAGGCATCCATCAGTTCCTTGAGCGGGTATTTCTTGTTGATCGGCATGATTTCATTACGCAGATCGTCATCAGGCGCATGCAGTGAAATGGCCAGACCAACACCGAGTTCCTCGCCACAACGCACGATTTCCGGTACAACGCCAGAAGTCGAGAGGGTAACGCGACGGCGCGAAATTGAAATTCCTTCGCCATCCATGGCGATTTTCAGCGCTTCGCGGACATTTTCATAGTTAAACAGCGGCTCGCCCATGCCCATCATGACAATGTTTGAAAGACGGCGGATACCGTTTGCAGGTGTTGGCCATTCGCCATAACTGTCACGGGCAACCATGAACTGGCTGATGATTTCGCCAGGGGTAAGGTTGCGAACCAGAAGCTGGGTACCGGTATGGCAGAATTTGCAGGTCAGTGTGCAGCCGACCTGCGATGAAATGCAGACAGCACCACGATCTTCGTTGCGATCTGGGATGTAGACGGTTTCGGCTTCGTTACCGTCATGGAACTTCATCAGCCATTTATGGGTATCGTCCGAGCTTTTCTGATCGGCTGTTAGAACCGGGCGACCAATATAGAAGTCCTGCGACAGTCGATCGCGAAGCTTTTTGGAAATGTTGGTCATATCTTCGATGTCTTTGACACCGCGGTTATAAATCCAGTTCCACATCTGTTTGACGCGAAACTTGCTTTCACCCATTTCGCGAAGCAGTTCGGTCAGCTGATCGCGCGACAGGCCGACGAGATCACGACGTCCGTCAGCAGCCTGCCCATTGGCGGCGCGTGTTACGAAGTCAGTCAGCGTCGGGCCAGACGGTGTTTCACCGTTTGCAGCGTTTTGGGTCGCGTTTTCGGACAGGACGTCGGTCATCCCGGGTTCTCTCTTTGGTGTTTGGCGTTTATCGGCGTATGTTCTTCGTCACCGGGTGCATCGTACCGTGTCTGGTTTTGTGCATCCGATGCGCGCCGATTTGCAACGGGTGGGACTATAACAGGTTTTCCCACAAAATGCTTTTGGCGCATAAACCATGGCCCCGCATATAGCGGGGCCGGGGCAATTTACAAACGATAAAATTCACATTGCAGCTATTTGCTGGACGCGATGCGGCTTTACAAGCACCTTAAACCGCAGCAGGGAATTATCGGTTTGCTATTGGGTTAGCTAACAGGTTTGGCGTCGCAAGCCTTTGAAATTGCATTATAGGCAGCGGTAAAACCGGAAAGAGAGTACGTATCGGTGGTTTTCGTGCCGCGTGACGAGTTCCCGACAACAACCATCGTGCTGCCCGACTTCATGGCACTAACCAGTTTTCGGTCTTCCTCACCGTTCACGGCCCAGGCTGAATCTTCGTAGGTAAACAACTTGAAGCTTTTGGAATCGATTCGAAGATCAACATCGCTATCCTTTTCATAGGTATAGCCGGTGATGAAGCTGACCTCGTTGAACAGTTTAAGCGCCGGACGGTGCGTGACCATGACATAGATTTTGCCGCGTTGGGTATAGTCGCCCTTGGCAGATGTCGGCTGACTTCCGATATAGCAAACTTTTTTGCCTTTTTCGGAATAGCTATAGGCTTCCCATTTTCCATATACATCAATCAGTTGCGGCGCATTTTGCGCTATCGCAGCCTGAGAGATCAAAGCGACAAGGGCGGCAGCTGCACCTGCCAGCGAATTTCTGACAAGACGATGGGCGTGTTTTTTCATGGGCTCGCGTATCGTGTCTGAAGTTTCGGGACGAAGACCTTAAATCCATCCGATGTGGTGGATTTATGAGAAATTTTCCCAAGCGTGACGGGAAAAGGTAAATATTCGACCAAGGAAATACCGGTATATCGCGAAATTTGAAAAAATCGGCTGCGATATGGGAAAATGGTGCAAATACCTGTTCCTTTTGGGCTTTTAGCCCTTGTTGTTTAGGGTAGCCTGGGATTTTACGACCTGATCGAGGCAATCTTGGACCGAGATTTTATCGGCACTTTTGCGTTTGCGGGCAAGCATATGGGTCATTTTACGTTTTTGCCCTTCGGCAGCTGGGAAAAAGAACGCATCAAAGGAGCAGTCATCGGAACGGTATTGCCAAACCCGAGCGGGGCCTTCGCCGCGGGTCATTTCCGGTTCGCCGATTTTTTGTTTTACCGCGTCCTCTGAAAGACCCATCAGGGTTTCAGCCTTGATTGATTTAAAGGGAATAGGCGGAATGGCAACCGTGATACGCGGCGACTTCGATTTGGCCGTGCCAGTCGAGCTTGCCGCGGGTTCTGTTGCCGTTGTGCTACCAGTGGCAGACGCTTCGGGTTTTTTCGGGATGTTCTGCGTCACGCGCGGCGAACTGGCCGATGTAGCCTTGCCATAGTTCTGATTGGTGCTGCCCGGCGGGATGGCATTACCACCACATGCCACAAGCGAGGTCGCGATCAGTATCATCGCGCAAAGAAGCCCGGCGGGGTGTGTTACACCGCGCCGGATCTGTTTCGGGGTCGTATGGATTGGTGAGCGGTTTGTGCCGGTCACGGGTCAGATGTCGTCGCTTTTACGCGGAATGGTGATCGCAGCCGAATGACCGGTACGGCTGGTGCCGTCGTCGCTGCCTTCAACATATTCCAGCGAGCCTTTGATACGGGCACCGTTTTCGATCTGAAGCGCACCATAGGTGATTTTGCCGTTGATGTCGGCCGTGCCGATCACGATGACGCGGCGGGCTGTCAGATCGCCTTCGAAGGTACCGCTGATTTCGGCTTCGTCGACCTGGGCGGTGCCAACAAAGGTTCCACCGTGGGAAACTTCAAGACGGGTGCATTCCTTTATCTGGGCTTCAACATGGCCTTCTACGACGAGAACGTCGCAGGAACCGATTTCGCCAGCCAGACGGATGTCGCGGCCAACCGTCAGCTTCTTGCCTTCGGTATTGCTTGGTGTTGCGCTCGGACGGCCAGCACTGCCGCGGGTCGGAATTTCAAGCGGGCGCTTCGGGATTTCCGGGCGGAAGCTGGTGGAATGCGGTTTGCTGGACATTTGCGGTTCTTCCTTTGTGCGCGGCTGGGTAAATAGCTGCGGCTCACTACGTTTTTCTGTTTTTGTGGCGGTATCGTTGCTGGCACTCGCACTTTCGTCCGAAGTCGACGTGTTCGGCGAGGAAGCTGTGCTGTCGGAAAGACCGCCTGAATTCAATCTGGAAGAAGATGTATCTGACGAAGCCGGGCTGCTGTCGACTGTTTTGTTGGCTTTTTTCTTTCCGAACATGGGGATGACCAAATCCTTGTCTTGCAGTTTTGTTTCAGGTTTCCGCCGTTTTATCCGATGCCCACCGGAATGGCGTCAGGCTGTGGTCCGGTTTTCGAACGCGCCCAGACGGACGGAGTAATGTACCATAAAGGCAGTCGCAATGATCGGAGCCACAAGGTTGACCAGTGGCACGGTCATCAGGAATGTCAGGCCGATCCCAGCAAACCACAGTTTCATCTGGCGGCTCTTGCGAATGGCGTTCACCGTGTGCACATCATAACGACGTGCGGCCACCAGTTCAAAATATTCGCGCGAAAGCAGATACCCATTCATTGCATAGAACGCTATGATGTAGACCGGCCCGGCCAAAAGAAGCGGCAGTATCAGGATGTTAAGCGCCAAAGCGGTCAATGCGAATTTAAGACCGCTGATCAGGGCTTCGGTGATCGGTTGCGGGCGGGTGTCGGGCAGGGCTGGATAATATTTATCTTCGACCGCATCGGCGATCTGATCAAGCAGCAGGCTTGAAATCAGCACGGTCGCTGCCGGGAACATCAACAGCACCAAAAATGCCAGACCAACGCCAAGCAGCCAGTCTGCCGCAGTTTCCATCCAGCCGCCATCTGCAAAAAAGGTTACCGAATTCAGGCCAAAGCCAATCAGCATCCATAGCCCGACAATTGTTGCCAACGCGCCGGCAACGCCGATCCACACAACCTTGCGAAAACGCGGGTCAGAGAACTGGGAAACGGATTTGAGAAAGTCATTGATCATTGGCGGATTTTATCCTGCTGGCACTGTCGTAAATACGTTCCAAGGGAATCATGCCAAACATTACTAGGCAATCAAAATTAACAGGCCGTGAAATCGGTAATGGATTTGACAGATTTTTTGCCCAAAGCGCCGGATATCGTATGTGTTGGGCAGAAAAAAGGCGTCCGGTCAGGGGGGGAGAACCGGACGCCAGCGCTCCGATGATCTGGAGCGTGAGGAAAGGTAGGGGAGACCTGTTCCTCACACTTGGCTCCCACATCAAAATTCGGGAACCTTGTGACAGATTTTCATATAGGAACTATAACCCCCGTCTGCCATAGATCAGGGCCGCTTATTGGCGATAAATTTCGTGGATTCCGGTGAAAAATGTCATACCGATTGATCGTTGCGAAACAACAATGTTTGCAAGAGCTTGAATCGGAATGCTTAACCGCTTTGTCAGGCGGATTTGACATTTTCGTGAAGTTGACCGGGAATTTTGAAATCAGCCGCGCTGATTTGGCCAGATACGGTCAAATTTGAATAATGCCGGGTCCAGCTTCATGCCTTCTTCGGTATTGAACAGGGTCACGGTCGTCTCTACCCCGGCGGGGTCGGTGACAATCCATTGACGCAACTGCATCGGATTTTCCTGAAACACCAGTGTGACACTGCCAGCACCCGGATCGGATTTGCGCACCATTTCAACCCGCATGGTTTCGGCGGTACGTTTGAAATCAACAACCTTGACCTCTCGCGTCAGAGATACGTCCTTTGCCAGAATGATACCGGCCGGGGTTTCGTCGACATTGAAATAGGTCGGGGCGTTGATTTCCTTATCATAATAAATGAAATCAGACCCGGTGGAGACCAGCAGGATTTGAGCAGGCGGGTTGTATTCAAACCGCATCTTGCCGGGCCGTTCCATATAAAGCTTGCCCTCTGCGGCGCCACCATCCGACGAAATCTGGACGAAATCACCTTTCAGTGTGGTGATGTCCTCAAGATAGTTTTCGATTTTCTCGATGGTTGCCTGATCTATCGCGCCTGACTGCGCCAAAGCACTTGCGGGCGTAAGGCTGATTGAAACCGGTGCGGCAATCGCAAAGGCTGTGGCAAAGACGGATGCCGCCGTCATGTAGCGGAAGCGCGCGCCCACCTGTTTGATGCGGAATTTGCCGAATTTGCTGAAGAATGCCATGTGACAGCCTGTCTACTCGTTTTAAGAAATTCTGTGATCGCGATTGCGAAACCGGAATGGCGAATGATAAAAATTCAGCCAAATTGTAACCAACCACAATATGTACAACATATCGCATCATTTGGCCGGGAAGGCCAGCCGGGTCAAGTCACGCCCGCAAATGATCACAATTGGCCGGGTTTGGCCGCATTTGCAGCAGTGGTCGGCTTTCCGGCAACAGGAGAAAGCGTTTTATGAGTCGTATCGTCGCCATTCAGATGGATCCGATCGCATCGATCGATATCAAGGGGGATTCAACCTTTGTGATGGGGCTTGAAGCCCAGTCACGCGGTTATGATCTTTTGCACTATCATCCCGATGACATGTTTTATGACCGCGGTCGGATCAAGGCGGAAGTCCGCCCGATGACGCTTCGTTACGAGAAGGGCAATCACTATGATCTGGGTGAGGCAAAGATCATAGATCTCGCCAAAGAAACCGATGTGATCCTGATGCGTCAGGACCCGCCGTTTGATATGAATTACATCACGGCAACCCATCTGCTTGAAGCCGTTCATCCGGAAAGCTTCGTGGTCAACCACCCTGGTCATGTCCGCAATGCGCCGGAAAAGATTTTCGTTACAGAGTTTCCCGATCTGATGCCGCCGACCCTGATTACCCGGTCGGCCGCGCGTATTCGGGATTTCCGCGAGGAATTCAAGGACATCATTGTCAAGCCGCTGTTTGGCAATGGCGGGGCTGGTGTTTTCCATCTGAAACCGGGTGACGAAAACCTGAATTCGTTGTTGGAACTATTCGCCGCGCAGTCGCGCGAGCCTTTGATGGTACAGGCTTACTTGCCCGATGTGCGCAAAGGCGACAAACGCATCATTCTGGTCGATGGCAAACCTGTCGGTGCGATCAACCGTGTCCCGGCCGAGGGTGAGGCACGGTCGAACATGCATGTTGGCGGGGTAGCGGAAAAATCCATGCTGACCCCGCGTGAACTTGAGATTTGCGAACGCATTGGGCCGGAACTGAAAAAGCGCGATCTGATCTTTGTCGGGATTGACGTGATTGGCGATTATATGACGGAAATCAACGTCACATCGCCGACAGGGCTTCAGGAGGTAAACCGTTTTGACGGATCGAAACTGGAATCCCTGATCTGGGATGCGATTGAAACCCGCCTGTCCTGATCGGATTTGACGACGGGACGATTTTCGGGGCAAGCGGTTTAACCATTTGCCCCTTTTTCTGGCCCCCTGTCTGGTCGGAACGAATGGCCGCGAAATGGCCGGATTTCATCGGCAATTCTGCACCAATTTGCTGCCCATATCCGTTGATGTGACTGAATTCATGCCCGCAGGCTGGAACCAAATGCCTGTTTCTGCGTATGGTTTTGGGATCAATCATCAACAAGGCGGAATCCGATTGCATGGCGGATAAGCAAAACAGCGCAATTTCAACAAACGGTACCTTTGGCCCGTTCCTGTTCGCGCGTGGCAGCGACGATAAAACGGTCCGTCTGGCCGCCCTTGTTGTGACGCCGGAAGGAGCCGATCCGGCCGAGTTTCGAATCATGGGTGAGGATATTGTAACCCCGACAAAGCTTGCGAACCGGTTCGGGCGTCATTACTGGCGTTATGATTTCGAGCTGCCGGTTGTGTCGGATGCGCGTTACAGTTTCGATATCGAAACATATTATGTGAATACCGATTTGACTCATGACCTTCGGATCGGGTTTGTCTCGTGTAACGGACAAGAAGACGGTGATTTGGACCGACCTTTGGCGGATCGTAATGCGCTGTGGATTGATTTGGCCCGCGAACATCAAAAACGGCCTTTTTCCCTGTTTTTGCATGGCGGGGACCAGATTTATGCCGACGGGGTCTGGGGATGCCATCCTGATATTGTCACATGGAAAAAGACGAGACGTCAGCAGAAACTGGCAGCGGATTTCACCCCCGAGATGCGCAATAGTGTTCTGAAATTCTATCTGGAACATTATCTTGAAATTTATGGACAGCCGCAGATCAGCCATATACTGGCGCGGGTGCCATCTTTGATGATGTGGGATGACCACGACATTTTTGACGGCTGGGGCAGTCACAAGAAATGGTTTCATGACAGCATGGTCGCAAAGGGCATGTTTGCCTGTGCGCGTGAAGCATTTTGCCTGATGCAGCTTTGCACCGCGCCCGACGAATTGCCGCAGAAAATACTGGATCGTTCGGGGCAAAGCCTTGGCTGGCGTACGGATTTCCCCGGATTTTCGGTGATTGCGCCCGACTTGCGGTCGGAACGGACCCCGCATGCGATCATGGGCGAACATGGTTGGCGGGACATGATTGCGACACTCGATACGATTCCGGAACATCATCGTATTTTGTTGATGTCGAGTGTGCCGGTGATTGGCCCGCGCCTGTCACTGGTCGAGGCGATCCTGCATCTGATGCCCAGTGCGCAGAAGTACGAAGATGACCTGCGCGATCAGTGGCAAAGTCGCTGGCATCGTAAGGAATGGTGCCGTTTTCTGGAAACCATTGAAGATGTCGTCGTCAAGCGCGGTTATGACATGACCCTGCTTTCGGGGGAAATTCATGTGGCGACCCGCGGCACGTTTGAAACCCATGGCAAGTCCATTCACCAACTGGTGGCATCGGGCATTTCGCACACTGCCCCGCCGTTGGCGTTTGCACGTGTGCTTGGTCTTTTGGCATGGATTGGCGATAATCCCCTGCCCGGTCGCCCGACCAAACTTAAGCCGCTTCCTGGGCGGATTGGCACCTATTGCGCTGCACGCAATTACCTGACACTGGACCGAAAGGGCGAAAACTGGCGGGCCAACTGGCATCTGGAAAATATTGGCTGGACACCGGATTTAACGATCTAGGGAGGATCCCATAGTTCCTACCATGCAGCTTTACTATTCGCCGACATCGCCCTTTTCACGGAAGGTGCGGATCATTGTCCGCGAATTGGGATTGTGAGGCGATATTTCTGAAATTATGATCGATCCTTGGACGGATGCTACTTTGCGTGACGGTATGATGTCCTCGACCAGGCGGTTATTCGCCGATAGCAAACGCCCGGAAACTGAACGTTTTCATTTCGTAATGGATCGTCATCGTGCCGCGGTTTATGCAAGCATTGACGCCATAAAAGTCGGGATCAGCAGCCTTACAACAGATAGGCCAGATATCGGCACTCTTTCGGTGGCCGCAGCCCTTGAATATGTTGATTTCCGCTGGCCCGATGGGTGTTTTGCTGTTTCAGACGATCTGCGCCATTGGATGGCGGGCATGGCCAATCGCCCAGCCATGCTTGCGATGCGGTATAATTTGCTTCCGGTTCGACAGATCTGATCTGCATGGATGCAATATTGTCCGGGCCAGTTAAACACGCTATAGCGTGGCGGGGCAGCCAGATGTGTTATGATGTCGGGCAGCAACTTTTCAGATGAAACGGGTTTCATGACCGACATTACCAAATCCATGCGTGAACGGGCTTGGGCCCGGGCCGGAAAAATTCAGGGCGAAGATTCCGCCGAAGTGCGCAAGCACCGCGCTAGCGGCATCACGATGAAAAAAGAAAGCTTTGGCAAGTTCCGCAATTTTGGCTGGACCGTTGTAGACGGTGTTGCTGTTCCATGTCGCAAGGAATTCCTGCCGCCGCGTGACGGCGATGCGACTGATGGCGATGCATCTGAAGATCTGGCCAAATCCGAACCTTCCGAAGACTGATCATCTGATTCTGTCCTAGCCATTCGTCAGGCTGATCAAATCTGTCAAAAGGTGGCGCGAATCGGAATTCGTGACCAGTGCATTGAGGTCTTTCTGGGTTTTTTGCCAGATCGGAAAGGCTTTAACGAGCAACGCCATTCCCTGATCGGTTAGAGTCAGCAAACGACTGCGTTTATCCTTGGGGTCGATATCGATTGCAACCAGCCCCCGTCTTTCCAGCGGTTTAAGATTGGCGGTCAGTGTTGTGCGATCCATCGCCAGCAAATCAGCAACATCTTGCATGTGCGGCGGGTGTGGCCGGTTAAGCGACATCAGCAGGGAATATTGCCCACTAGTCAGGTCAAGCGGGCGAAAAGCATCGTCGAACCGGCGTGCAATCGTGCGTGCGGCCCGCCGCACATGCAGACAAAGACAACTGTCACGCACCATCAGCGTCGATGAAAACGGGACTTTATCGTTCTGGTTGAAATCTTTTTTTGACATCAGATAATTATGTTGATATCAACGTATTTGTCAAACGGGAAAATAAGAGAAAACTGATCAAGCGCCACCACGCTTCACCTGATTTCGAATTCACTTCTGAACGGCAAGGAGGAAGCCCGATGCAGAAGATCAGCCCCTTTCTATGGTTTGACGGCAACGCCGAAGAAGCCGTCAAATTTTATGCGTCCGTTTTTCCAAATGCCACGATCGGCAAAATCTTGCGCAGCAGCAAGGCCGGACCCGGACCGGAAGGTAATGTTTTGACAGTAAGCTTCGAGCTTGAAGGTCAACAATTCACAGCCCTTAACGGTGGGCCGCAGTTCAAGTTTACCGAGGCTGTTTCCTTCACTGTGTCCTGCAATGATCAGGCAGAAGTTGATTATTACTGGGACTGCCTTTCCGAAGGTGGGGAACCCAGACAGTGCGGCTGGCTAAAAGACAGGTTCGGTTTTTTCTGGCAGATCACTCCGGTTCGTCTGATCGAACTGATGAACGATCCGGATCCGGATGTTGCGGCCCGGGTGGCAACAACCATGATGTCGATGGAAAAATTCGATATCGCCGGGATTGAACGTGCCGCCAAAGGCATCTGAAAACTTCACGCAAAATTTTAGCCAATCCCTCGCACCACCAACGCAAGGAAATGCCCCATGACTGATAAACAAAGCAAAGACAAAGTTGCTATCCGCGAGATTTTCACCCGCTGGTCAACGGCAGCGCGTAACAAGGATCTCGAGGGTATCATGGCGTTATATAGCGATGATATCTGCTCCTATGACGCGGTTGGTCCCCTACAATTCAAGGGCCGCGACGACTATCGTGCCCATTAGGAACGCTGCATGGCGTTCGATGACGAATTCATCATGGAACCGCAGGAACCGATAATTTGTGTTTCCGGTCATCTGGCAGTTGCACGGTTCCTGATCCGGTGCGGTATGCGCAAGGAAGACGGGACCGAGCAGGCAAGCTGGATGCGGTCAAGCTACCACCTTGAAAAGCAGGGTAGTGAATGGCGCATCGCGCATGAACATTTTTCCGTGCCCTTTGATTTTGAAAACGGTGCCGCTCAGTTCGGGTTGCAGCCGTAAATCTCCAAACCCACCAGATTTTACACATAAAGGAATGTCCCGATGAAACTGATCACCTATCTGAATTTCGATGGGAACTGCCGCCAGGCATTTGAATTCTATCAATCCATCTTGGGTGGTGAACTGATCATGATGCCATTCGGCGATACACCAATGGCTGCTGACTCGCCTGAGCATAATGACAGGATTGCCCATGCGTGCCTGATGGGCGATGGCTGGCATTTGATGGCATCCGACTGCCCACCGGAATATTTCACTAAAATGCAGGGCATGACAGCATCCCTGCATTTTGAAAATGCGACCGACGCCAGAAAAATGTTTGATACTCTCTCGTCAGGTGGCGAAGTCACCATGCCGTTCGAGGAAACCTTCTGGTCACCGGGCTATGGCATGTTTACAGACAAGTTTGGCACACCCTGGATGATCAATACTGATATGTCATCGGAAGACGGAGCAAGTTGCGCCTGAGCCATAAGGGATAAACGACTTGTTGCCTTGATCCCTGTTTCCCGCCAAAGTGGTATATATAACTTGGGGTTACGGGGATCAGCACCACATGACAGCACGGGTTATGACCGTCGCCTTTGCCGGGATTGATACAATTCCGGTCGATGTGCAGGTTCAGATGGCAAGCGGATTGCCCGCTTTTAGCGTGGTTGGTTTGCCCGACAAGGCGGTTTCCGAAGCGCGCGAACGTGTGCGATCCGCGCTTTCAGCGATGGGGCTGGCATTGCCGCCCAAGCGCATCACAATCAATCTGGCCCCCGCCGATTTACTAAAGGAAGGATCGCATTTCGATCTGCCGATTGCGTTGGGTCTTTTGGCCGAGATGGATGTGATCGGGCACGAAGACATTGCGAATTTTGTCGTGCTGGGTGAATTGGGGCTTGATGGCAGTATCACCGGCGTCGGCGGAATTTTACCGGCGGCCATGCAGGCAAGTGGCTTGGATCGGGGGATTATCTGCCCGGCAGATAACGGTGCGGAAGCGCTTTGGGCAGGGGACCTTGAAATTCTGGCACCATCGCGTTTGACCGGATTGATCAACCATTTCAAAGGAACTCAGATCCTGTCGCGGCCATGTGCGCCGAAGGTTAGCTCATCTCCCCTATCATTGCCAGATCTACGCGATATCAAGGGGCAGGAAAGTGCCAAACGCGCGCTCGAAATTGCTGCGGCTGGCGGTCATAATTTATTGATGAGCGGCCCGCCCGGTTCGGGAAAATCGATGCTTGCAGCTCGTCTGCCGGGGCTTTTGCCAGAATTGAATGCCAGACAGGCCCTTGAAACTACCGTGATCCATTCGGTTTCCGGGATGCTGCCCGAAGGCGGTCTTATCCGCACACGACCCTTCCGACAGCCCCACCATTCGGCATCCATGCCTGCACTTGTTGGCGGTGGCCATCGTGTCCGCCCTGGCGAGATTTCCTTAGCCCATCATGGCGTTCTGTTTTTGGATGAATTACCGGAATTTCAGCGTAATGTCCTTGATGCGTTGCGTCAGCCACTTGAAACCGGGCAGGTATCGGTTGCGCGTGCCAATGCGCATGTAACCTATCCGGCGCGTGTGCAGCTGGTGGCGGCAATGAATCCCTGCAGGTGTGGCTATTTGGGTGATAATGATCTGTCGTGCACGCGGGCACCGCGATGTGGCGAAGATTATCAGGCGCGGCTTTCCGGTCCGCTTCTGGATCGTTTTGATATCCAGATTGATGTTCCCGCAGTCACACCCGAAGAACTTGACCTTCCGGCGTCGGGCGAGACGACGCAGGTGGTGCGCAAACGGATTTTGGCGGCGCGCGAAACCCAGTCATTACGATATAAAAATGATAATATTTTGACCAATGCTGAAGCAGATGGCGAGGTCCTGCAAAAAGCAGCAGTTCTGGATGAGGATGGGCGTGCTTTGTTGCAGGATGCTACGCGTCAGATGAAGCTTTCAGCTCGTGGGTATCACCGTGTTTTGCGCGTTGCCCGCACGATTGCCGATTTGGCGGGGATGGATAACGTCAAGCGTGGGCATATCGCCGAAGCCCTCGGTTACCGGCATATGGCCTATCGGAGATGATCAGGCAACGCGGGAAATCCGGTAAACGGACGATGGTGGCACATTGCGCATGATCGTTCCGATCCGGCTGGCGCGAAGGTCCATCCGATCAAGAATGGTGCTTGGAATCGGGCAGCGTGGGCCATAGGTGAACTGATAGAGGGCACCGGTAGGTCCAAGATAACGGAATGCACCATTCAAAACGCCCATCACTTGACGGGGCCGCATGGAAAGCAATGGCAGACCGCTGATGGCAGCACCTAGATCGTTGGATGGATAAAGCGGGTTTAAGGTGATCCGGCTGGCATCCATATGCAGGACCCGGGCTCGTGGATAACGATCTGAGAGCAATCGGGCAAATTCGGCCCCGGCTTCGACCAAGGTCAGATCGCCCTCATCAAGACCGCGCGCGATCAGGGCCCGTGTAAAAACACCGGTACCCGGACCAAGTTCAAGCACGGAGCCGGTTGCGGGGGAAATTTCGGATGTAATCAGCTCTGCCAATGCCGGGCTGGACGGAGAAATGGCTGACACCCTTCTGGGATCTGCCACCCAAGCCCGAAAAAACGGCAACAGGTCCGACATTGCGTTTACCGCCTTTTGATCGAATTTCGAGAATGACGTCAATCTCATCATTCTTCATGTCGCCAAAAGTGCAGGTTTGTGTTCATTTTGTGAGAATGCGCGAAAAGCTGTCACACCCCAGTTAATGTGTGTTCCGACGCAGATCATCGATCAGCTGTGCCTTTGCTGGATCGGTATGGAAGCTTGACGGGATGATCATCATTCCCTTGGTGCCATCGCGGGCTTCAATCATGTAAAGGGTGGCATCATCGCCCGGATCGGTTCCGGCATCGACGCTATTGCTATGTACGATTTTAAGATCAGCCGGATCATAGACCGGGCCATTACCATCACAGCGCAACCCGCCATTTTCATAAACAAATTGATGCGAAAAGCCGTGGCGGATGGCGTTTTCCTGAAGTTCTGCGAGATTCATTGTCTGACTCCTTGCTCGTTTTACTATCCTTGTCTGATAAACGCGCAAAGAGAGTGACTGTTCCGCCAGGGTTAAGGATTACCTGATGTGTTTTCGCGCTGCTGACTTCGCAAATGGTCAATCAGTTCGGCTTTGTCATGTTCCGTATAAAAGCTGCTGGGCACGATCAGGATGCCTCGCGTACCGTCACGGGCCTTAATCATATAAAGGGTAGCATCATCACCTGGATCGGTGCCGCTATCGACGGATCGACTATCTATAATGGTCAGATCATTGGCGGAATAGCTGACCTCTTTGCCATCGCAGGTGACATGATTTCCGGTCGCACTGAAATGGTGGGTGAAGCCCTTTAGAGTGGCAATTTCCTGCAGTTCGGAGAGGTTCATGGCTTAAGCTCCGTTTGCTAGTGTTTTCGGGATCTCAATCATAGCACTATAAGGTTGGGAAATATTGCCATCACAATGGCAGAAAACCTCAGATTTCCTTTTTCATACCTTCGTGGCTGGCAACAAAACCAAGCCGTTCGTAGAAGCGGTGTGCATCCTTTCGGCTTTTATCGGTTGTGAATTGCACAAGAGATGCACCAAGTGATTTCGAAATCGAAATAGATTCGATGATCAATTTTTCTCCCACTTTCTGACCCCGGCATTTCGACGATACCCGTACACCTTCGATCTGTGCACGCAGACGGCCTTTGCGCGAAAGTCCGGCAATCAGGGTTAGTTGCAGACAACCGACAATGTCATTCCCCTGACATGCTAAAAGGTATTTGTTTGGAAGGGCTTCGGTGCTTTGACTTTGCATGGCATCAAATGCGGCATAGTAGACATCGGGCAGCGGATCGCGCAGTTCTTCGCGGGTTTTACCCTTTTCGTCATCGGCGAGAAGGGTAACGATGGCAGGCAAATCTTCGCGGGTAGCATAGCGGAAGGTAATATTGGTCATAAGGGCATCCTTGCTTGGGGCTGGGCGCCATCATGAAGCAAAATCGGATGCTTGCCAATTTGCATGCTGGTGTTCTTGCGAGTTCCTTGTCCCTGTTTTGGTAATAGGGTTTTCGTGATACGGCAAAGGTGCCGTCCTTATTCAGGACGGCACCAATGTTAAATTACCTTGACGCGCGGGATCGGGGGAAAGGTGGCAAGGCAATCAATTTGGCATTTGGATCAGGCAAGCCCGCCATTGGCGCGTAGCGTCTGTCCGTTGACCCAACCGGAATCCGGTCCGGCCAGGAAGGAAACGACGCCAGAGATGTCTTCGGGCTGACCAAGACGTTCAATCGGCGGCATTTTCGAAAACTGCGCGATTTGTTCATCGGTTTTACCATTCAGGAACAGTTCGGTTGCAACCGGGCCGGGGGCTACGGCATTTACCGTAATGTTACGACCACGCAGTTCCTTGGCATAAACACCTGTCATCGCTTCAACTGCTGCCTTGGTTGCGTTGTAAACAGCATAACCCGGCAATTTCAGATGAAGGGCGGTAGTCGAAAAATTGATGACACGTCCATCGTTACGCAGTCGCTTGGCCCCCTCGCGCAGCATGTTGAAGGTGCCGCGCACATTGGTATCCATCATCGCGTCATAGACCGCGTCACTCATTTCCGAGATCGGCTGTGTTGTCATGATACCGGCATTATTAACGATGACATCAACCCCGCCAAAACGGGTTTCGGCGTGATCGAACATCTGTTTGACGGCATCGGCATCGGTGATATCGGCTTTGATTGCCATCGCCTGATGGCTGTTTGTTGTCAGTTCGTCGACAAGCGCGTCTGCGCTGGTGGCACTGTTGGCATAGTTGATAACAACGGCAAAGCCATCCTCCGCCAAGCGTTTGGCAAGGGCCACACCAATGCCACGTGCGGCACCGGTGATAATGGCGGTTCTGGTTTCATTTGCGTTTGTCATGTCGGTTTTTCCTGCCTGGTGATGAACCAATTTCGATAGGCGGAGTATGAACCGAATGACATTCGGGATAATTACCCCATAATCGACAATACTGTTCGATAAATCATAACAATTGGAGATGCGATGGACCGGTTTGAGGAAATGCGCAACTTCGTTCGAATTGTCGAGCGCAGAAGCTTTACCAAGGCCGCGACGGATCTTCAGATACCACGTGCCACGATGACCAACGCCATTCAGCGCCTTGAAGAACGGTTGGGTACTCGGCTTCTGAACCGCACCACCCGACAGGTTCGACCAACCCTAGACGGCGAAGCTTATTACAAGCGCTGTATCCGGATACTGGGCGAGCTGGAGGAAGCCGACGGCCTTTTTCGGCCTTGTGCGCCCAAAGGGCTTTTGCGCGTCAATCTTCAGGGGACACTGGCCCGGATGTTTGTCATTCCGGCCCTGCCGGGTTTTATGGATGAATATCCTGATATCACGCTTGTGGTGGCGGATGGTGATCGGTATGTCGATCTGGTTCATGAAGGATATGATTGCGTGTTGCGCAGTGGGGAGCTGGTCGATTCATCCATGATCGGCCGTCGTTTGGCAACAATGCCCGAGGTGACGGTTGCAAGTCCCGGCTATCTTGAAAAATATGGCATGCCCGAACGGATCGAGGATTTTGAACGCCAGGAGCACCGGGTTGTTTCCTTCCTTTCCGGTGCCGATGCCAAGCCGATGCCTCTTGATTTCACGATTGATGGTCTTGTGCGACAGGTCGAAATCCCGGCCAATATTTCAGTGACAGGGGCTGATTTATACATGGCCGCGGCCGTTGCGGGGCTTGGGATCATTCAGGTCCCGTATTACCGCGCGGTGGCCGATCTGAAGGCTGGTCGGCTGGTGGAAATCCTGCCGCGATACCCGCCCGAACCGATGCCGGTATCAGTACTTTATCCGCAGAACAGGCAACTTTCACCGCGCGTTCGGGTATTTACCGACTGGCTGGGGCAGCTTTTTGCCAATGGGGTCGAAGGACTGATGGCAAGCTGATTGCGGTTCGAGGTGACTAACGTTGGCAGGCAGAATGGTTGGCTATGCCAGTCCATTCTGCTCCTTTACCGACGATGCGGCTTAATATCCTGTTTTACGATCAACAAGGCCGCGCGGGGTTTCGCCGCGGGTGATGCGATCAATATTTTCGGCGATCTGATCGACCGATTCCTCAATCCGGGTCGCTGCCGCGATATGCGGCGTGATGCGGATTTTCGAATGATCCCAGAACGGATGGCTTTCGGGTAGCGGTTCGGTTAACGCCACATCAAGGAACGCCCCGCGCAGATGCCCGGTATCGATCAGGCGCAGAAGATCCGCCTCCACAATCATTGCACCGCGCGCGGCATTGATCACTGCGGCATTTTTTGGCAATTGGGACAGAGTGTTTCCGTTCAAAACGCCCTCGGTTTTGGCGGTACGCGGCAACATGCAAACCAGGATGTCGGATTGTCCAAGGAACTCGTTGAGGGTTTCCGCCCCGGCATAGGTGGTGATGCCATCAATCGCCTTCATCGTGCGGCTCCAGCCGGATACGGCAAAGCCAAGCTGGGTCAGGGCGGTGGCGACCGCCGCACCAAGTGCACCCAGCCCCATCACCCCGACCCGGCATTTCGAAATACGTGCGACATCGTGCTGGGTCCAGTCGGCCTTGGCCTGCTGACGGGCATAAATATCGAAATCGCGCATGAAATGCAGCGCGGCATACAGGTGATATTGCACCATCTGATCGGCCATACCGGCATCTTCAAGGCGAATGACCGGCACATCTGCCGGAAGACTGGGGGCCGAAAGCACATGATCAACCCCCGCACCAAGCGAGAAGATCGCCTGAAGTCCTGTCAGGCTTTTAAGCAGCCCCTGCGGCTGTTTCCACAACAAGGTAAAGTCAATTGTTGCGGGATCGTAATTTTCATGTTGGGTGACAATATTTGCGTACGTCAGGCGGGCGACCATGGCCTCTTTCCAGCGATCATCCTCGCCCGCTGCCGCAATCAGGATGTTGAGGTTTTTGCGGGGTGCGTTGGCGGAACTGGCGGCGGACATGGGCAATTCTCCTGACGGACGGATGATGTGGATCGACGATTTAGGGATGTCGCGGATACCGATCAGAACCGGCATCGCTCATATTACCTGATCATATAACGCATTGCAGGGCAAAGCGTTCCGCGACATCAAAGCCAAAGTCGGATCATCTCTGCCTGAAATGCCAATTAATGCGCAAAAATCATCGCCGGATCGCGGAATGTCTTGAATTCCAGACCATTGCCGGCCGGGTCTTCGACAAAGAAAGTTCCTTGTTCGCCTGGCTCACCCTTAAATCGGATTTTCGGCTCCAGCAGGAATTTAACCCCCGCTTCTTTCAGGCGATCTGCCAGATCATGCCATTTATCCCATTCCAGAACCGCACCAAAATGCGGGATTGGCACCGCATCACCATCCACATTCCCCGGGCCGGCATTTTGTCCTGCTTCGGGGCGAACATGGGCGGAAAGCTGATGACCAAAGAAATCAAAATCAATCCAGGCCTCGGTCGAACGACCTTCGTCACAGCCAAGGATATCGATATAAAACGCGCGTGTATCGGCAATCGATTTAATCGGAAATGCCAGATGGAACGGGGGCAGTGACATGTGAACCTCATAACGTTAAGGAAATTGCGGCGGCCTAGGCCTTCGGTTTTCGAAGATAAATGCTGTGCAACAAATGGTCTTTTTTCGGGCCAGTTATATTTATTTTAGTTTCGAAATGATTTTCATCATGCCAGATCATGCAATGATGATAAAAATCATCACCACAGGGATGAACGTCGTGTGCACAAAGCCCATCGGCTGCATCTTCTCCAAATTGCAGCAGGACATAGCGATTGCTAAAGCTTAACGGATCGCGAAACAGAAGCTCAATCCCGGGCGGGTCTTTATGCAGAACGAAGTCGTATTCGCGGTAACCGTCAAAGCGTTTTCCATCACCGCGCTCAAGAACCCCTTCCTCCCGATAGCGCATAATTCCGGTCTTTTCAGGCTCTATCAGACGAAAAGTCACATCGCCTTTGAACTTTCCTGTGGGACGAATATCTCGCACAAGCGCCCAGTCACCCGGAAGGCTTTGGAAAATCTTAGCGGCGGACGAGATATCTCGGGTCATGACATTCCGGTAAATCAAAAAGGCAGGGATGCCGTGGCTGCCCTGCCCTGAATTCTGGTTTTGCGGGCGTTAACCTTAGTCTTTTGGCAGCATCAGGCCCAGCTTCTTGCCGCCAATGATATGAACATGCAGATGCGGGACGTCCTGGCGGCCATGGTCGCGGGTATTGGCGATCAGGCGGTAGCCATCCTCAACCACGCCTGCCGCGGCAGCGATTTTGCCGATTGCACGGGTATAGGCGATGATTTCGGCGTCCGACGCGTTGGTCGCAAGATCGTCATAGCTGGTATAGGCACCCTTCGGGATCACAAGGATATGGGTCGGGGCCTGCGGGGCGATATCGTGAAAGGCAAGGACGTGATCGTCCTCAAAAACCTTATTGCACGGGATTTCGCCACGAAGAATTTTGGCAAAGATGTTTTGCGGATCATAGGCAGAGACGGCCATGGGGATGCTCCTGATCTTGACGGGATATGACCCTATTTATCTGTGCGGGATGCCTTTTCGGCAATACCGGAAATGCCCTGACGTTCGGCCAGTATGTTCCATACATCTTCCGGCTTTACCCCCTGATCGGCCCAAAGCACGGTCAGGTGATAAAGCAGATCGGCACTTTCCGATGCGACTTTTTCCGGGGTTTCGGCAAGGGCCGCGATCACGGTTTCAACGCCTTCTTCGCCAACTTTCTGGGCGATTTTTGCCGTGCCTTTGGCAAAGAGTCCGGCGGTATAGCTTGTTTCTGGATCCGCACCCTTGCGGGCGGAGACCACATTGTAAAGCTGATCAAGGATATGTTTATCGGTCATAATCATCCCTCCCGGACCGGGATGCCGGCGGCTTTCATGTGGTCCTTGACCTCGCGGATACGATAGGTCCCGAAATGGAAGATCGAGGCAGCCAGAACTGCGGAAGCGTGGCCTTCGGTCACACCTTCGACCATATGGTCCAGCGTCCCGACACCGCCCGATGCAATCACCGGCACATGTACGGCATCCGCAATGGATCGCGTCAGCGGCAGGTTAAAGCCCGACTTGGTGCCATCGCGGTCCATCGAGGTGACCAAAAGTTCCCCGGCGCCATATTCCGTCATTTGTTTTGCAAACGAAACGGCGTCAATCCCGGTTGGTTTTCGGCCGCCATGGGTGAAGATTTCAAACTTGTCCGGGCCGGTCGATTTGGCGTCAATCGAAACCACAATGCACTGTGACCCGAACTTGCGTGCTGCTTCGCGCACGAAATCGGGGTTATTGACCGCGGCCGTATTGATCGAAACCTTGTCGGCACCTGCCAAAAGCAGTTTGCGAATATCTTCAAGCGAACGCACGCCGCCACCGACGGTGACGGGCATAAAGCAGGCTTCTGCCGTGCGAGCGACGACGTCGAAAATTGTATCGCGATTGTCGCTTGATGCGGTGATATCAAGGAAACAAAGCTCGTCAGCGCCTTCGGCATCATAGATGCGCGCCTGTTCTACCGGATCGCCAGCATCGATCAGATCAACGAAATTGACCCCTTTGACGACACGACCGTCCTTAACGTCGAGACAGGGAATGACACGGGTTTTCAACATGATCGGTTATCCTGTTTGGGTCCGTTCAGGACAATGCCCTGATGGCATCTGCCAGATCAATACGGCCGTCATAAATCGCACGCCCGGAAATCGCGCCGTCAATCCCGGCATCGGTATGTTTGGCAACCGCTATCAGATCATCCAGCGATGAAACTCCGCCCGATACAATGACCGGGGTCGAAATCACACTGGCAAGGGCCACTGTGCTTTCGATATTGGGGCCGCCCATCGCACCATCGCGGTCAATATCGGTAAAGATGATTGCGGTGACACCGCAATCCTCGAACTTTTGCGCCAGTTCAAGGGCCGTGACTTCGGATGTTTCGGCCCAGCCTTCGACTGCGACATAGCCATTGCGGGCATCAATACCAACCGCAATCCGGCCCGGCCATTTTGCGCAGGCTTCCTTGACGAATTCGGGGTTACGCAGGGCCACAGTGCCAAGGATCACACGGGTAATACCCTTGTTAAGCCAGTAATCAACCGTTTCCATCGTGCGAATACCGCCGCCAAGCTGTGTTTTGGCCTTGTCCGAAACGGCGGCAAGGATGCTGTCGACAGCCGCCCCATTGACCGGTTCCCCTGCAAAGGCACCATTCAGATCAACGATATGGACCCAATGACAGCCGGCAGCGACAAATTCACCGGCCTGTGCACCCGGATCGTTGTTGAATACGGTGGCTTTGTCCATATCACCGCGCAGCAGGCGAACGCACGCACCATCTTTAAGGTCGATTGCCGGATAGAGATTCACTGGTCAGTGTCCTGTATTTTCTTGGTGTAGTAGTAACCTTCGACCATTTTACCGTTGACCATTGCGTAATAGGGATTGATGCCCCAACGGACATAACCCAGCCCGTTATAAAGTGCGATAGCAGCAGTCTGGGTTTCACGAAGATCAAGTTTCAAAACCGAATAACCGCGTTCGCGCGCATAAAATTCGATGCTGCGCACGATGGCCTTGCCATTACCGCGCCCGCGCGCCCACGGTGCCACGAAATGCCCGGTAATCTGAGCTGAATGCCGCTGTGCTTCAAGGTTGGACGGCGTTTCAAGCAACTGGGCCGCGCCGGAAATCACACCATCCACGCGCGATACAAACAGATGGCGCCCGGGCATCAGCAAAACGCCGCGCCAGTATTTTTCCATATCCGGACGATCCGGCGGTGTCAGCCAGCCAAAACCTCCGCCTTCAACGATTGCCTGGGTGCAGGCATCAACGATGTCAGAAAGGTCGCCGGCGCTCAGTTCCGTAACGCGTTCGGCGGTCACACCGGGTTCGATCGTATTGCTGGGTGCGGTCATGGTTTCCATCCCAGGAAGTTACCAATTATGGTAAGACCCGTTTTCTGGCTTTTTTCCGGGTGGAACTGGGTACCGATCATGTTATTGCACCCGATCATTGCTGTCAGTGCTCCACCATATTCGACCGATGCCAGACGCTCGGCCGGGTTTTGCACATGCATGTGATAGCTGTGCACAAAATAGGCGTGATCGCCATCCGAAACGCCCGATAGCACGGTATGTTTCCTGCCCGACGGATCAAGTACCAGCTCGTTCCAGCCCATATGCGGGATTTTAAGCGATAGGTCTGCGGGTTCAATTGCAACCACTTCGCCCTTGATCCAGTCAAGACCCGGGGTGTCGGCAAATTCGCGACCAACCGTCGACATCAACTGCATGCCGACACAAATGCCAAAGAATGGCTTACCACCTTTGATGACCTGCTCGTTCAGAACTTCGACCATGCCGGTAACGGCATCAAGGCCGGCACGGCAATCGGCATAGGCGCCAACACCGGGCAGGACGATATGACTGGCATTGCGGACCTTTTCCGGATCATCGGTGACAATGATATCGGCGGAAATGCCGGTTTCGCGGGCCGCGCGTTCAAACGCCTTGGCAGCAGAACGCAGGTTGCCTGAACCGTAATCGATAATCGCAACACTCATGGGTAGGGGGTGCTCCCGGATAAGGGGGTGGGCGCAGCATTTTGCAGGGTATCGTGAACAGCGCGTCCGTCACGCAGGCGATCAAAGAAACGATGTTCGGCAGCATTTTCGTTGGGGCCTGCGACAATTTCGACAAGCTTCCAGCCACCGGCCGCAAGCTTTTTGCGCCGCAAGTCATTGGCAATCAGGCCGAAACCGATGCCGGTAGCAAGGGCGAGTGCAAAATCCATTTCCGGACCGCCATCGAATAGATAGATCACAAGATTGCAAATCAGCGATACGCTGATCAGACCAAAAAAAGCGGCCCACAAACGATGATAAAGCGCCCAGATACCGCTAAAAATAAAGGCCCAGAAATTAAAGCCTTCGCGGATCAGGATCGCATTTTCCATCGGATCGGCATCGCCGGGATGGGTATGGACTGTGTAAACCTTCATCGAAAACCGGCTTCCTGTTCCGGGTGATGGATCACCCGGTCAATCGGATCAGATCAGGGGCATCTAGCGGGTTAAAGCGACCCGCCCAGAACACCCTTGGTCGAGGGAATGGCATCGGATTTGCGCGGATCGATCTCGATCGCGGCGCGCAGGGACCGTGCCAGCGCCTTAAAGGCACTTTCGACGATATGATGGTTGTTATCGCCATACAGGTTTTCGACATGCAGCGTCAGACCTGCTGCCTGGGCAAAGCCCTGGAACCATTCGCGGAACAGTTCGGTGTCCATATCGCCAAGTTTGTCGCGGGTAAATTCGACATTCCAGATCAGATAGGGGCGGTTTGAACAATCCAGCGCCACACGTGTCAGTGCCTCGTCCATCGGAAGCAGGCAGCTGCCGTAACGATTGATGCCCTTTTTGTCGCCCAGTGCCTGAGAGAAGGCCTGACCAATGGCGATACCGGTATCTTCGGTGGTGTGATGGAAATCGATATGCAGGTCGCCCTTGGCCCGGACTTTAAGGTCCATCAGGCTATGGCGTGAAAGCTGTTCGAGCATGTGATCAAGGAAGCCAACCCCGGTCTCGACATCATAGATGCCGGTCCCGTCAAGATTAAGCTCGACCGTGATCTGTGTTTCGTTGGTATTGCGCTCTACGCGGGCCTTGCGCATGCAAAGCTCCTTTCCTGCAGGTATCAATGCATTTCCATTGGGTGGTTATTTAGCAATAAAGCTGCCGAAAAGCCAGTTTAACCGGCTAAGTATTGGCCACAAAACGTAACCGGTATTTGTCATTGTTAAACTGTCCGGTTTGATGGCTTAGACAAAGTCGAATTTATCGACGTCAAAAAGGCCTTTATCGGTCATTTTCAGATGCGGGATTACCGGCAGTGCCAGGAAGGCGACCTGAAGGAACGGCTCGGGCAGGACACAGCCAAGATCCTTGGCAGCCGCGCGTAGCGTGATCAGGTCCTTTTCGACGACCTCAAACGGTTCCGTGCTCATCAATCCGGCAACGGGTAACGCCAGTTCGGCCGTGATCCTGCCACCATCTGCAACGGCAAAGCCGCCACCCAGTTCAATCAGGCGATTGACCGCGGCGGCCATGTCGGCGTCATTGGCACCGACCACAGTGATATTGTGGCTGTCATGCCCGACCGAAGATGCAATTGCCCCGCGTTTCAAACCAAAACCACGGACGAAACTGCGCCCAATATTGCCGTTCTTGCCGTGGCGTTCGACAACGGCCACCTTGATCACATCCTTTTCAAGATCGGGTTTCAGGCCGTTGTCACCAATTTCAAGGGTGGCTTCATCTCGGAAGGTCAGGATCAGGCCCGGTTTGACGCGTATCACAGGCGTTTGGTTCTGACCCGGTTTGGGTTCGGCCATGAATGCCTCGGCGGTGACCGGTTTGGCCTTCATCGAGGTCAAGCCAATTGGCGCAACGGTTTCGCGGGCATCAAACAGACCGTTGGTGACCAGACGGCCACCGGCAATCACATCGCTGACCGCACAGGTTTCCAAATCATCAAGTATGGCTATATCGGCCCGCCAACCAGGCCCGATCAGTCCGCGGTCACGCAAGCCGAAAATGCGGGCCGCTGAATACGATGCGGCGCGATAGACATGATGGATCGGGCAATTACGTTCTTTTAAATGGCCGATTAATCTTTCAATAAGACTATCAAGATGACCTTCTTCACCAATATCAAGCGGATTGCGGTCATCTGTGCACAGCGCAACGAAGCTTGACGTATTTTCATCCAGAATTTCGGCAAGTGCCTCAAGATCCTTGGAAACAGATCCTTCCCGGATCAGGATCGCCATGCCCTTGGCAAGCTTTTCGCGCGCTTCAGCGGCTGATGTTGCCTCGTGATCGGTGCGAATGCCCGCGGCCATATAGCCGTTCAGTGCCGTACCCTGCACCAACGGGGCGTGGCCATCGATGTGGCCGTCCTGAAAAGCTTCAAGTTTTGCCATGATGCCGGTATCAAGGTTCAGAACACCCGGATAATTCATCATTTCGGCCAGCCCGACGACCTTGGGATGGTTTCGGAATGGCAGAAGATCATCGATTTCAAGCTGCGCACCCGATGTTTCAAACCCGGTTGCCGGAACGCACGATGACAGATTGACGCGGATATCCATCACGGACCGTTCGGCGCAATCCAGAAAGTATCTAATTCCGTCTGCGCCCAGAACATTGGCAATTTCATGGGGATCACACAGGACCGTGGTCACACCATGCGGCAAGACGCAGCGATCAAATTCAAGCGGTGTGACGAGCGAGCTTTCGATATGCAGATGCGTGTCGATGAAGCCCGGAACGGCGAATTTACCGGTACAGTCAATTTCGCGGTCGCCCTCGTATGTGGCATGCGCACCAACAATCCGGTCACCTACAATGGCAATATCGGTTTCAGTTACCGCGCCGGTGATAACATCAAGCAATCCGATATTGCGCAGGACCAGATCAGCCTTGATCCTGCCCTGACCGGCAAGAATGCATTTGCCAAGATGGGTTTGCGCAAGGTCAGGATTGCCCATGACTATTTTCCTTCGCTCTTTGAAATTCTTTTATGGTCCAAGGGTAAAGCATGTGGCGGTAATACGTCCTGAATTTTTTGCATTCCATCGCATTGAAACAGTGTTTGTGATCCGGGGATGATGGTTCGCGGGGCTTGGCCCTTGACCGGGCTGTTGTGCGTGCTAACTCTTGATCGAACGCATTGGATGAAAATCTAGGGATTATTTATGAGCGAAAAATCGCAGCCGAGCTGGCATGGCACGACGATCCTGTCGGTGCGTAAGGGCAATGAAGTGGTGGTTGCCGGTGACGGTCAGGTTTCTTTGGGCCAGACCGTGATCAAGGGTAACGCCCGCAAAGTGCGCCGCATCGGCCAGAAAGGCGAGATCATCGTCGGATTTGCCGGGGCAACGGCGGATGCCTTTACCCTTTTGGAACGTCTTGAAGCCAAGCTGGATCGTCATCCGGGCCAGACCATGCGTGCCTGTGTCGAGCTGGCCAAGGACTGGCGTACGGATCGTTATTTGCGCAAGCTTGAAGCAATGATGGCGGTGGCCGACAAGGATGTTTCGCTGGTCCTGACCGGGATGGGCGATGTTCTTGAACCGGAAGACGGCATTATCGCCATCGGATCGGGCGGGAATTATGCCCTTGCCGCGGCGCGGGCCCTGATTGATCTGGACCTGAGTGCCGAGGAAATTGCCCGCAAAGCCATGGCGATTGCCGGTGAAATCTGTGTTTATACCAATGACAGCGTTACGCTGGAAAAGATCGAGGATGCGAAATAAGGGTGCCGTTTCGGGCCTGACATCGCATTTCCGTCGCAAGAACTAACGGATAAATTTAATGACTCAACATTTCAGCCCGCGCGAGATCGTATCCGAGCTTGATCGCCATATCATCGGTCAGAAAGATGCCAAGCGCGCTGTCGCCATTGCCTTGCGCAACCGTTGGCGCCGCCAGCAGCTTGACGACACGATGCGCAATGAAGTGCTACCCAAAAACATTCTGATGATCGGCCCGACCGGTGTTGGCAAAACCGAAATCGCCCGGCGTCTTGCTAAACTGGCAGAGGCCCCGTTCATCAAGATCGAAGCCACCAAATTCACCGAAGTCGGTTATGTTGGTCGTGATGTTGAACAGATCGTTCGTGACCTTCTGGAAGTGTCTCTGGACCTGACGCGTGAAAGCATGCGCAAGAAAGTCCGTGCCAAGGCCGAAATGCAGGCCGAGGAACGCATTCTTGATGGTCTGGTTGGTGAAAATGCCTCGGCTGATACCCGTCAGAAATTCCGCAAGATGCTGCGTGAAGGCGAATTGCAGGACAAGGAAATTGAAATCCCTGTTCAGGAAAACAGTTCTTCTTCGATGCCGACCATCGATATTCCCGGCATGCCAGGCGCACAGATGGGGATGCTGAACCTGTCGGATGTGTTCGGCAAGGCGTTCGGCGGCCAGACCAAACCAAAACGCATGACCGTCGAGGAAGCGTTTGAACGCCTGATCGACGAGGAAGGCGACAAGCTTTTGGATATGGACAAGGTCACCGCCGAGGCCATCGAAAACGTTGAACAGAATGGTATCGTGTTCCTTGACGAGATCGATAAGATTACCGCTCGTTCCGAGCGTGGCGGTGATGTATCGCGCGAAGGTGTGCAGCGCGATTTACTGCCGTTGATCGAAGGGACAAGTGTCTCGACCAAACATGGTACGGTCAAAACCGACCATATCCTGTTTATCTGTTCGGGGGCATTCCATCTTTCAAAGCCATCGGACCTGCTGCCGGAATTGCAGGGCCGTTTGCCAATCCGGGTCGAGTTGAAAGCCCTGACCGAGGAAGATTTCCGCCGTATCCTGCTGGAACCGGAAGCATCCCTGATCAAGCAGTATGTCGCACTGCTGAAAACCGAGGATGTTACGCTGGAATTCGCCGACGATGCGGTTGATGAACTTGCCCGCATTTCGGCCAGCGTTAATGAAACCGTGGAAAATATAGGCGCACGTCGACTGCATACGGTGTTGGAAAAGCTTTTGGATGACATCAGCTTTACCGCAACCGACCGCGGCGGTGAAACGATCAAGATTGATGCGAATTACGTCCGCGAGCAGGTCGATGGCCTTGCCAAGGATGCCGATCTTTCGAAGTTTATTTTGTAATCGAAATGTTCGATTAGGCCAGATACGCAAAGGGCTAGCACGATATTGCTAGCCCTTTTACTTTAACCCTGCGCGGTTTGATCTTGGACTATAATTAGGGCATGTGTATTGAATGGGGCGGTCATGTCATATGACATTGTTTATCTGGCAGACAGGCCTGATTGCGTTGATGCCTGTGCGGCTTGGGCATATGGGCGTTGGGGCGTGCAAAAGCCTGAGAGTAGTCTTGAAAATGCTAGGGCTTACTTTGCTCAATGCAGTCAGAAGGACGGTCTTCCGATGACTCTTCTGGCGATCAACCGCGATACCAACCTGCCTATCGGGATGATTAGCCTGTGGCCGCAGGATGGGCAGGAATGGCCGGATAAAAGCCCATGGATTGCTGCAGTCTATACGTTTTACCGCTATCGCGGGATGCGCATTGCAACAACGCTTGTCGAGCGTATCCTGCAAGAAGCAAAACGTTTTGATTTCGACATTGTTTATCTTCAGGCCGGAAGTGCTGCCGGGATGTATCGAAAATTGGGGTTTCGCGAAATTGAACGCAGAGATGCGAGTACCGCTGCCGCAGGTCATGAAATCCTGTTCTGCAAGGATATGTGATTGTGGTTCAGGCGGTATGGAGTTTGCGGATATTATCGCTGGCCTTGGCGGGCAGATAGACGGTGAATACCGAACCAACCCCCTGTTCGCTGTCGATGATCATGGTGCCGCGGTGGCGTTGTACCAGATGTTTGACGATGGCAAGACCAAGACCGGTGCCGCCAACGGCACGAGACCGTGCCGTATCGACCCTGTAAAACCGTTCAGTCAGGCGTGGCAGATGTTCGCGTGCGATTCCGTCGGAATGATCCCGGATGGCAACGGCCAGAACACGGTCATGCCGGTAACGGGCCAATGCACCCGGAGTGTTTTTGGCCAGTGTGATCGATACATCAATACTGGTTTTGGGATGTCCATATTTGATGGCGTTTTCGACCAGATTGACAAAAACTTGGGTCATTTCCTTTTCCTCGCCAACAATTTCGGTGTTGTCGAGGTCGCAGGAAATCTTGATTTCCATGCCTTTGGCTTCGGCCTTCATCGCCAGTGTCTGGGCGACTTTGTCGATGATCTTGCCGATATCGCAATCATCAGATGGCGGTGTATGTTCGTTCAGCTCGATCCGTGCAAGTGACAGCAAATCTTCGATCAGGTGCTGCATACGCTGGCCCTGATCACGCATGACCGGTAGGAACTGGTGCAACGCATCGGGATCGTCCTTTGCCGGGCCTTCAAGCGTTTCGATAAAGCCCAGCAGCACCGAAAGCGGGGTGCGTAGTTCATGCCCAGCATCGGTTGCGAAATCGGCGCGCATCTGTTCAAGTTTGCGAAGCTCTGTCAGGTCCGAGAAGGACAGAACAAAGTTCCGGTCCCCGGTTGCGGCTGGCAGGCGCGCGGTCAGAACATCGAAATGACGATGGGCGTCGCTTGCCAGAACGAATTCGGCATGTTTCATCTGTTCGCGTTCGCCCGCGACATCATCAAAGGCATCAAGCAGGATCGGATCGCGGATATAGCGTGTCAGATCGCGACCGATTTCCAGATTATGGAACAGGCCGCGTGCGGCCTGATTAAAACCGGTCACAACGCGTTGCCGGTTGACCATCACAACCGGGTTCGGCAGGTGATCAAGGATTTCGGCATCAGTGCTGGTCTGGGCTTCAAGATGGGCGATGCGTTCGCGAAATGCGTTGGTGATTTGGGTATAAAGGGACGACAGCTCGGACGCCGCACCGAAAAAAAGATGCTGTGGCGGGGTGCCGCGGAACTTGTCACGCAATGCGGTGGCGTAACGCGCAACACGGCGCAGATCATCGAAATAGATACGTAAAATCCCGGCGACACCGACCCACGCCAAGACCGCACACAGAATCGCTGTGCCCCAGCCTAGCAATTCCATCGATGCCAGTACGATAAAGATCGCAGCATTCGGGAATGCAACCGCAAATGCGGTCATTAACAACTGGCGAAAGCCCAATGGATGCTCCTGATGTCGGGTACCCCTCCGGGTACGCGTTAACGCATGCACAAAATTTCGACTAAAATGATTATGCGCTAGTAAAGATCAAATAAAAGTTAGATGACAGTTTTCAAGCATCGGAAAAGCTTGAAAAAATACGTCGTCCGAACCCTGATCATACAGGTGTATAATCTGATTTTGCCAAAAAATCTGCGAATGCGCTAGCGCGGCCTTCCCGCGTCGGTTTCGACTTCAGATAGAAATCAGATAATTTCGGCACCTTCGTTAAACGCAAGACGAGGGCTGCGATCAAACAGTTTTGAGGGGTCGCCATAGCCGATATTGATCAGGAAATTGCTTTTGACCGCCGTGCCCGCGAAGAATTCCCCATCAACCTTGGAATTGTCAAAGCCTGACATCGGGCCGCAATCAAGTCCAAGGGCACGTAACGCCAGAATGAAGTAGGCTGCCTGTAATGTTCCGTTACGAAACGCGGTGGTGGCAATTAGGTCATGATTGCCTGAAAACCACGATTTTGCATCTGCATGCGGGAACAGTTTCGGTAATTTTTCATGGAATTCCATGTCATGGGCAATGATGGCTGTGACCGGAGCTGCAAGGGTTTTTTCCCGATTTCCTTCGGAAAGTGCTGGTTTCAGGCGTTGTTTGGCGTCCTGTGATTTGACAAACTTGATGCGCATCGGTTCGCAGTTCGCGCTGGTCGGGCCCATAACCGTAAGGTCCCACGCCTTTTTCAGAAGGTCTGTATCGACATCGCGATCCTGCCAGGCATTGTGGGTTCGAGCTTCATTGAAAAGAATGTCGAGTGCGTCTGAATCCAGCATGCGAATCTCCGTTAATACTGCGGTTGAATTGAGTGCCTTTCAGGTAGGTTGCAATAAACTATACACAAGCCGAGTGACGAAATTGTGGAAAAACAATTGGTTCGCTGGTAGGTTCACAAAAAACATAATTACCGGAAACCATAAAATGAAGACTGTGGTTTTGGGGGCTGCAGTGACCAATTGAGTGGGGTCGCAAAAAGATGGATGTGGCAATGCAAGCACAGACCAATGGGCAGCAAACTTCTGATGCTGTTGCACGCGCCAGACGCGCAAACATGTTTCGTTGCATGGTATTCGGCACGGCCTTTGCGGTCGGTCTGACATTTGGTGTCTCGCCGGGCATGGCCCAGAATGCCGATACAAACGGTACTGCAACAGAAGTCCAACCTCCTGCTGCTGATGTGTTGCAGTCTGACAATCGCCAAAGCAACAATGATGCCTCCGGGGACGTACAGGCACCATCGGGTGATGCGACGTCGGCCGTTGTGTTTATGTATCATCGGTTCGCGGAAATCGATTTCCCGTCGACCAATATTCGTGGTCCGCAGTTCGAAGCCCATATCCGCGAACTTACAAATGGCAAATATACGGTCATGGGCATCCCGGAAATCATTGATGCCATGCAAAATGGCAAAGGACTTCCCGATTATGCCGTCGGTATTACGGTCGATGACGCCTACCGTTCGGTTTATGACGTTGCGTGGCCAGCCTTTAAAAAGCACAACATCCCGATGACGGTATTCGTCGCAACCGAGCAGGTTGATGCCGGGTACGAGAACTACATGACCTGGGATATGTTGCGCGTGCTGGTCAAGGACGGGGTAACCATTGGCGGCCACAGCCAGCATCATTCGCACTTGCCAAGCTTGCCAATCGAGGAAGTGAAGGCCGAACTTGCGCATTCGGCACGGCGTTTCAAGGAAGAACTGGGCTTTGTCCCGGACATCTTTGCATATCCGTATGGCGAGGCCAGCGACGAAGTCGTCGCAGCGGTAAAGGAGGCCGGTTACAAGGCGGCATTTGGCCAGCAAAGCGGCGCGATGAGTACTGAATCGGATATGATGTATCTGCCGCGCTTTGCCATGAACGAGAATTACGGCGAAATGGATCGCTTTATTCTGGCGGCAAATTCCCTCCCGTTATCGGTCAGCGATGTGACACCGCCAAATTACACGCTTGAACGTAATCCGCCAGCATTCGGCTTCACCCTCAAGCAGAAGGCAGCCCACGTAGCCTGTTACCCTTCCGAGGGCGAACCGACTATGAATCGGCTGGGCGATGAACGGGTTGAAATCCGTCTGGATGCCCCGGTTTCATCGGGGCGGTGGCGGATCAACTGTACTTCGATGGGGCCGAATGGACGGTGGCGCTGGTTTGGAATGCTTTATACCGTTCCCTGATAAATCATTGAAAATGAACAATGAAATGGCGCCATGGGTTTTACGAACCTGTGGCGTTTTTTCTGATCACTTTGGACGCTTGCGCGCAATCAACGGAGAAGGTAGTGTTAATCACACTTCTTCAACGTAAATAGTTGGTAACCACAGTGCAGGCAGGAAAAAATATCCTTCTGATCATCTCGGGCGGCATTGCCGCCTATAAGGTTCTTGAGGTGATCCGGCGGTTGCGCGACCGGGATATCAATATCCGCGCGATCCTGACCAAAGGCGGTGCAGAGTTCGTTACACCGCTGTCGGTGGCCGCCCTGACCGAGAACAAGGTTTATCAGGATCTTTTTTCTCTGACCGATGAGTCCGAAATGGGCCATATCCGCCTGTCGCGTGAGGCCGACCTTGTTCTGGTCGCCCCGGCAAGTGCCGATATCCTTGCGAAAATGGCCACCGGACAGGCGGGTGATCTTGCAACGACTGCCCTGTTGGCTACCAACAAGCCGGTGATGGTCGTTCCTGCGATGAATGTCGAAATGTGGAACCATGCGGCGACACAGGCAAATATCGCGACCCTTGAAGGGCGTGGCGTGATGCGTGTCGGGCCGGCGGCGGGTGATCTGGCTTGTGGTGAAACCGGATCGGGTCGTTTGGCGGAACCTGCTGAAATCATCGCAGCGGTTGTGGATTTTCTTGAAGGACAGCCGGTTTCAAAACCGCTTTCAGGGAAAAAGGCCGTTGTAACCAGTGGCCCGACATACGAGCCGATTGATCCGGTGCGCTACATCGCCAACCGGTCTTCGGGCAAGCAAGGACATGCGATTGCCGGGGCTCTTGCTGCGGCGGGTGCAGATGTGACGCTGGTTAGCGGCCCGGTAAGCCTGCCTGATCCGATGGGTGTCAAAGTTGTGCGTATTGAAACAGCCCGCCAGATGCTTGATTCGGTGCTGGCTGCCCTGCCCGTCGATATCGCGATTTGTGCTGCCGCAGTCGCAGATTGGCGCGTAACCGAAGAAGCAGGTCAGAAGCTTAAAAAAGATGGCTCTGGTGTGATTGCAGACCTGAAGCTTTCTGAAAATCCGGATATTTTGGCGACACTCAGCCAGAAAGGTCCTAAACGCCCGCAATTGGTTGTTGGTTTCGCTGCCGAAACGGAAAATGTCATCGAACATGCCCGCGCCAAGCGCGCGCGCAAGGGGTGTGACTGGATTCTTGCAAACGACGTCGCCCCTGGAACCGGGACCTTTGGCGGAGACCAGAATGAAATTTTCCTGATTTCCGGGGTGGATGCCGCCAGTGACGAAACCTGGCCTCGCCAGGGCAAGAACGGTGTGGCACGGGCGCTGGCAGAACGAATTATCCGGCATTTTGCATGATATTATGGATTTAACCAGGTCAGTGTTTGTCCGGCATTGCCACGCATCTGACCAGAAAAGTGAAGACAAGGATTGTTTATGACGCGTTTGACTGTCGATCTGAAACAGCTGCCCCATGGTGCGGATTTTCCGCTGCCCGATTATGCCACCGCACAGTCGGCGGCCGTCGATTTGCAGGCAGCGATTGACGATACGCTTGTGATTGCTCCGGGTAAACGGGCCATGGTTGAAACAGGTATTGCGATTGCCCTACCCGCCGGGTTCGAAGCACAGGTTCGCCCGCGTTCGGGGTTGGCTGCGAAAAATGGCGTCACGGTTCTGAACAGCCCGGGGACGATCGATGCGGATTATCGCGGTGAAATCAAAGTAATCCTGATCAATCACGGTGACGCGGCATTCACCATCGAGCGAGGTATGCGCATCGCCCAGCTTGTGATCGCACCGGTAACTCAGGTGGCGTGGAACGTTGTTACTGATCTGGATGAAACGGAGCGTGGTGCAGGTGGCTTTGGATCGACCGGTGTTGCCGCACCGGCGGGGAAAACGGTCTGATTGCCGTTAAATACACCAGCAATATCATCGAAAGTATTTGGATTATCTGATGATGTTGCTGCGTTGTGAACTCTGATAATCGCCAGTCCCGATATTTCCGGGGGGATCAGCGGGACTGTAAGGGGAGCATGAAAGAGACGATGTTAAAACTGTCAAAGAAGATGCTGTTCGCCATCGAGGCGGTGGTGGACATCGCCTATAACGCTGCGGGTGAACCGGTGCAAAGCCGCGATATCACCGCACGTCAGGGCATTCCGAAACGTTATCTTGAGCAGACCCTGCAACAGTTAGTGCGTGCCGACATTCTTGTCGGTGTGCGTGGTCCGCGTGGCGGGTACCGTCTGGCACGTGAACGTCGGCGTATCACCCTTGCTGATATCGTATCGGTGATCCGGTCCATGGAAACATCCGATGACCCTATCGAAGATCCGGCAGGATCGCCGTTGGGCAAGGAAGTTGTCCGTCCACTTTGGCGGGAATTGCAGGACGAAATGATGGTGGCGCTGACCCGGATCACGGTCGAGGATCTTTGCAACCGTGCGCGTGACGCAGGCCTGCGCAGCGGAATTGAGGAATCACCGGATTTCATTATTTAGTCGTCGGAACGGGCTGCGGATTGTTGTATCGTTAAACCACAAAAATCCGCTGCGGTTCATATCCAATACACAGGCATCGGAAACCGGCCAAACCGGGTTTTGCGTAAAAACTGTTTAAACCCAATTGACTTGGATGTTAAACGGGATAAATACAAATCAAGAATGTGGTTGGTTTTAAATCACAAGAAATTGCGAGGAAAACATGACTGAGTTTCGCGGCAAGATTTACGACAGCATTATCGACACCATTGGTGCGACGCCGTTGGTTCGTCTTTCACGTCTGGCAGCGGCCGAGGGTGTGAAGGCCGACCTGATTGGCAAGCTTGAATTCTTCAACCCGCTGGCGTCGGTCAAAGACCGTATCGGTCTCGCAATGATCGAGGATGCCGAAAAGTCCGGCCGCATCAAGCCGGGTGCAACACTGGTCGAACCGACATCTGGCAATACCGGTATCGCGCTTGCTTTTGTTGCGGCGGCCAAGGGTTACAAACTGATCCTGACCATGCCGGAAAGCATGTCGCTGGAACGCCGCAAGATGCTGATGCTTTTGGGCGCGCAGATTGACCTGACCCCGGCGGCCAAGGGCATGAAGGGTGCGGTCGCCCGTGCCGAGGAATTGGTTGCTGAGATTGATGGCGCGATCATGCTGCAGCAGTTTGAAAACCCGGCAAACCCGGAAATTCATCGCAATACGACGGCCGAGGAAATCATCAAGGATACCGCAGGCAAGATCGATATCTTTGTTGCCGGTGTCGGTACTGGCGGGACATTGACCGGTGTTGGTGAAGTTCTGAAAAAGCATAATCCGAATATCCAGATCGTCGCGGTCGAGCCCGAAGACAGCCCGGTTATTTCCGGTGGCGCACCTGGCCCGCATAAAATCCAGGGCATTGGTGCCGGTTTCATTCCCGGTAACCTTCATACCGATGTGATTGACAAGGTCATGACGATTGGCAATGAAACCGCCTTTGCCACCGCACGCAAACTTGCCAGCATCGAAGGTCTGCCGACCGGGATTTCGTCCGGTGCGGCCGTTGCTGCCGGTATCGAGCTTGGCCAGTTGCCGGAAAACGAAGGCAAACGTATCGTGATCATCATCCCGAGCTTTGCCGAACGTTATCTGTCGACCCCGCTGTTCGAAGGTCTTCAGTAATCCGGTTTTGCTGACCGACGCATCTTAAGAAGGCCCGGATTTTCCCGGGCCTTTCTTGTCTGTGCCACGCACGCTATATGCAATGGTAGACCCGTTTGGAATGAATGAAAGAAACCGCGTGTGAGTGATTTTGATTTCAGCGAAAATGAAGTGCAGCGCTATGCCCGACATATCGTCCTGAAGGATGTTGGCGGTACAGGTCAGATGAAGCTGAAACGCGGGCGGGTCCTGATTGTCGGCGCAGGCGGGCTTGGGTCGCCCTTGGCGATGTATCTGGCAGCGGCCGGGGTCGGAATCATCGGGATCGTCGATGCCGATACGGTCGAACTTTCCAATCTGCAGCGTCAGATCGCACATGGCATGAAAGACCTTGGCAGGCCAAAGGTTGAAAGTGCCAAATCAACCATGCTCGACATGAACCCGGAAATCACCGTACGGACGCATGATGTGCGGCTTGATGCGTCCAATGTTATGGACCTGATTGGGGATTATGATGTGATTGCCGATGGGTCGGATAATTTCGAAACACGATTCCTGCTAAACGATGCATGCTATTTTGCGGGCAAAACGCTGGTGTCGGGTGCAGCCCTTCGGTTTGACGGGCAGGTTGCGACCTTTAAGGCGCATCTGGGCGATCCGCATCCCTGTTATCGCTGCATCTATCACAGTCCACCGCCCGAAGACGCCATTCCGTCCTGTGCCCAGGGTGGTGTTCTGGGTTCGGTCGTGGGCATGATCGGTGGGATTCAGGCAACCGAAATCCTCAAGGAACTGATGGGGATTGGCGATGGTTTGTCTGGCAGGCTTGTGATTGTCGATGCACTTGGTGCATCCTTCCGAAAGATCAAAGTCCCGCGCGATCCGGGCTGCCCGCTTTGTTCCGAAAACGCCAGTATCAAGGACTTGTCCATTCATGAGCATTGAAACCGCCAACCAGTCCGAAAGCCCGAAGAAACTGTCGCTGGTGGTGTTTTCCGGCAGCTTTGAAAAAGTTCATTACGCACTCGTAATGGCATCTGCGGCACTGGCTTCGGGGCGCGAGGCCACCCTGTTTTTCACCATGGAAGCCTGCCGTGCGGTTCTGGCTCCGTCGGGCTGGCGTCATTTGCGGACAGAGGCCGAAGGGGCAACGGCTACCTCGATTGATCTCAGTTATTCCATACGTGGCATCGGCACGTTCGAGGAACTGCTGTCCGCCTGTGTCGCACTGGATGGTAAGTTCATGGTTTGTGATATGGGTCTTCGCGCACTTGGGCTGGAAAACGAAGCCAAACGTGAAGAGCTCAAAATCGAGACGGGCGGTGTTGTAACGTTTCTGAATGATGCCCGCCAACAGGGCGAAATGCTGTTTATCTAAGACGTTGAAGAATTCAGTTGGTGCTTGTCAGTAGCTTGATGCCAAGTCCGGCAAGACACAGGCCCACACCACGTTCTATCCAGATTTTAATAGCTGCGATGCGCGCTTGCACCGAAGGCAGTGTCAACGCGACCGCGACCAGCGCAAACCACATCATGTGGCATGCTGTGATATACAAACCGTAACCGATTTCCATCAAAACCGGTGTATCGGGTGAAATCATCTGACTGAACAATGAAACGATGAACAGCATCGTCTTGGGGTTAAGGGCATTGCAGGCAAAGCCGATCCAGAAAGCGGATCCGTTCCGTTTTTGATCTTCTTCCGGCCTGTTGGTGCTTTTGTTTGTCATTCGGGCCTGAAGTGCCGCGGGTCTTTTCGAAAATAAAGCCCGAACATCGGGCCAAAGTGCGGATATCCCCAGCCATATCAGATAGGCAGCACCCAGATAGCGCAAGCTGGTCAGAACCCAGGCATTACTGGCAAATACAACGCCAAGCCCGATCAGCGTATAGGCCAGATGTACTGAAACACCGCTGCCGATCCCGATGGCGCACAGAACACCAGCGCGACGACCCCGTGTAAGTGCAATACGCGTCACCATGGCGAAATCCGGTCCGGGGCTGATAACGGCAAGAATGGTGATGATAGCGACGGCAATGACTTCGATCTGGGCAATGACGAGCATGTTCGTGGTCCTTGATCTGTGAGTTGATTCAGTATCAAATTGAAAAGATCACCAGAAAATCGAAAATTCGTGGGAAATTTCGTGAGTAATTTTCACAGAAAGCGCAATCTGCCGCCACTTGCTGCGTTACCTGCCTTTGAGGCCGCAGCGCGGCATCAAAGCTTTTCGCGCGCTGCCGAAGAATTGCACCTGACGCATGGTGCGATCAGCCGTGCAGTCGCGCAGATCGAGGAACGGCTGGGTATTGATCTGTTTGTTCGTCGCAACCGGCGTGTCTGGTTGACCCCGGCAGGCGAAAGGCTTTTCAAGTCGGTCGTAACAGCGCTGGACGGGCTTGATGGCACGGTCGAGGAAATTCACCGCCATGACAGTGCATCGCCGATACTGTCAGTATCGTGCGAACCCAGCCTTGCCATGCGCTGGTTGATGCCAAGGCTGGGTGCATTTCGCGAAGCCAATCCTGACTTGAATATTGATCTAAGGCTGGCTGGTGGGCCGGTTGATCTACTGGTTGAGGGATGCGATCTGGCAATCCGGCGAGCTGATTTCGGTATTGCCGAAGATTACGAGGTAACCCGCCTTTGGCCGGAATTTGCCGGGCCGGTTTGTGACCCGGATTGCTGGGAAGATATTCTGATTCGCGATTTGTCCAATGCGCGATGGTTGCATAGTCGTACGCGGCCGGATGCCTGGGATATCTGGAGGCGGGCGAGTGGGAGCAATAGCAGTCCGGCAAGTGAGCAATATTTCGACCATTTCTTTTTTACACTTCAAGCCGCCGTCAATCGTTTGGGGACTGCAATCGGGCCTTTGCCACTGGTTTATGATGATCTGTTGGCTGGCCGATTGGTTGCGCCGTACGGTATGGCGCCTACCGGCTATGACTATGTCCTGATTACATTGGATAGACCGGGGCGCGACCCGCGGATTTTGCGCTTCTTTGACTGGCTGATGGCCGAAGCCAAGGGAATTGAAAGCGGAGTCGTTCCACAAGCCTGATTGATATTGCGGTGCCCGGTTTGCCGGTGATGGAACAATGCACGAACAGGGCGCGTTTCGGTTTATATATCAAAGCAGATTAAGCGCGAACTGGATGCGGCATGACCAACCTTTCCTATCTTGCAACCGTCGAAGGCTATTTCGATATTGCGGTGATCGACATGATCCTGCGGCTTTGCGCGGCAACAGTCATTGGCATGTTGATCGGGTTAAACCGGGATGTGAATGGCAAGCCGACCGGCATGCGTACATTGGCATTGGTAGCACTTGGTGCGGCGGTTGTATCGGTGGTTGCTGTACATTTCGAGGATTTGATCGATCATCCCGATGCACTATCGCGCGTCGTGCAGGGGATTTTGCAGGGCGTTTTAACCGGCATCGGCTTTATCGGGGCGGGTGTGATTCTGCGCCATCCAAAGGATATGTCGGTCAGCGGCCTGACGACGGCGACAACCGTCTGGATTACGGCGGCACTTGGCATCGCGTGCGCCCTTGCGGCTTGGCATATCGTGGTGATCGCGACGGTGTTGACGTTGATTGTCCTGATTGTTTTAAAACCGGTCGAGCTGATGCTGGTTCGGCTTCTGGGTAGCGACGAAACGGTGGAAGATATCAGGAAAGACAACGAAGGCTGATTGCCATGGATCAGAAATCCTCCCCTTCCCGGAAGGCGGCGAGGTCATCAATCCGCCGATAAGGCAGCAGCGTTTGCAGTTTTTCGGCGGGTGTGCCGGTCATCAGGCTGTGCAAATGTTCTGACAGGACTTTTCCAACCTTGCGTTGCGGCTGGTAGTAATAGGCAAGTTTCTGTTTTGAAAGCATACGGAACGGCATGCCGCCAAAGCCGACAACACCGATTCCGTCACGGATCGTGTCCATGCCGAGTTCCAGCAATGCTTCAAGTGCGCCAATCATTGTCATCTGACTTGCGCAGACCACGGCAGTAGCATCGCGCTGATCGGTCAGCAGGCGGATGGTGGCTTCGCGGGCCGCGCGGACGGAAACATCCGAAGTCATCCAGATCAGGCTTTCTGGATCAAATCCTGCCTCGATCATGGCGCGGCGTGCACCGCGTTTGCGATAGCCAAAAAAAGTCAGGTCTTCGGGCGGATCAATCATGCCGATTTTGCGATGGCCATCATCAATCAGGCGTTTGACCGCATCATAAGCCGCCTGTTCATCGTCATGATCGACAAAGGCATGCGGGGTTAAAAGTTCCGTCCGGCCAAAACTGACAAATGGAAAGTCATGTTGCAGGCAGTATTTGGCGCGGCTGTCCTGCAATGTGGTGCGCGAAAAGACAACCGCATCGGCCATGTGTTGCGTATGCACGCGGCGAACGGGTTCAAGTGGATCTTCGCTGCTGGTCTGGGCCAGGACAACCAGTGAATAGTGATCGGCCTCCAAACCTTTTGCCAGGCTTTCAACCTGAGCCAGAAAACCGGGGTCGCCGTAATCGCCGACTTCCGGGGAATACAGGATAGAACAGACCTGCATCGTCTTGCCAGTGCGCAGCATGACGCCACGGGCATCGGGATGGTAGCCGATTTCGGTCGCCGCGGCTTTGACGCGTGCGACCGTATCGGGTTTGACCTCCGGCCCGTCTTTCAATGCACGCGAGACCGTTGTGACCGACAGGCCAAGACGGTCGGCGATGGTGCGAAGGTTCGGGCGGGTGGCTGACATATACAGGTCCGTTCATCTATTCTTTGGCGGACAATCTAATCGCCCGTTTGCGGTTAAGGCAATGCGTTGCTTTCGATCACGCGACGCATGAAGTCATAGGATGCTTTTGGCGTCCGTTTGAGCGTGTCGTAATCGACATGCACCAACCCGAACCGTTTTTCATAGCCATAGGCCCATTCGAAATTATCAAGCAGGGACCAGGGCATATATCCCTGCACATTTGCGCCTTCGTCAACGGCGCGCAAAAGAGCCGAGAGATATTCACTGTAGTAGGCAATGCGGTCCTGATCGTCGATATAGCCGTCATGACCGGGGAGATCGGTAAAGGCGCCACCATTCTCTGTCACGAAAACCGGCGGATTGCCGTAGTTTTCCTGCAGAATTTTCATGGTGCGATAGAAGCAGTCACCATCAATCGCCCACCCCATTTCTGTGCGGCGGAAATATTTTGGCGGTTCGGCGTGTTTGAACGGCCAGGCGCGTCCCTCGGCGGCTTCGATATAGCTCGGGAAATACTGGTTCAGGCCCTGAAAATCGACTTTGGTTTTGATCGCTTCAAGGTCGCCATCCTGAATATGGGGTTCCATGCGATCAATAATCAGCTCGGGATAGCGGCCGAAATAAACCGGATCAAGGAAGATGCCATTCCATTTGGCTTCGAACAGATCGATCAGATGGGCGTCCTGTTCGCGTCGATGCGGCAGTGTATAGGCCTTGTGCATCGGCAAAACGAATCCGACCGGGGCATCCGGATAATGATGCTTGATCAAGCGGGCTGCACGGGCATGGCACATATTCAGATGGTGGGCGACGCGCATCGCTGCGCGTGGATCGGTAATGCCCGGTGCGTGGCGGCCTTCTTCATGGCCGACCCATGCAACCACATTGGGTTCGTTAAATGTAACCCATGATTTGACCCGGTCGCCAAACCGCTTCACCAGCAATTCGGTGTAATCGCCAAACCAGTCGACGATATCGCGATTCGTCCAGCCGCCGCGATCCTGCAAAGCCTGTGGCAAATCCCAGTGATAAAGACAAAGCCAAGGATCAAGACCGCGTTCGCACATTCCGTCAATCAGCCGGTCGTAAAACGCCATGCCGGTTTCATTAACTTCGCCGGTGCCATTCGGTATGACACGCGGCCACATTATCGAAAATCGATAATGCTTCGCACCAAGCCGCCGGATCAGGTCAAGATCCTCGGCCCAGCGATGGTAATGGTCGCAGGCGATACTGCCGTTATCGCCATTGGCGACCCGGCCGGGTGTTGCACAGTAGGTGTCCCAGATGCTGTCGCCGCGCCCGTCGTCGCTCGCGCCGCCTTCAATCTGATAGCTTGAGGTAGAGACACCCCAGCGGAAACCGTTGGGAAAAGGTTTGGTCATGGTTGTTTCCTTGCCCTGTCACGGATCGCATTCGTTGGCAGATCCAAAATCGTAACGTTTCGGAAATTTCGGCAAAAAAATAATGCCGGGTCGATTTCGCCTTATTATGGCCGGGTTTTGTTGATTGACAAGAGTGAATAAAGCGCCTATCAAAAAAATCGAAACGTTACGAATTTTCGACCATCAAGAAGTCGGGCGCGAACGTATCCATTAGGGAGGACATCCGTTATGAAGAAATTTTCAAAGGTCGCAGCACTCGCGACATTTCTGAGCGCCGGTGTTTCTGTCGGTGCGCTTCACGCCCAGACAGCCGAAGTTTTGCACTGGTGGACCTCGGGCAGCGAGCAGGCTGCCTTGGGCGAAATCCGTGCGGCTTTCGAGGCGCAGGGCGGCAAATGGGTCGATACACCGATTGCCGGTGGCGGCAATGCCCGTGCGGCTGCGGTCAACCGCATGCTGGGCGGCGATCCGGCGACCGTTTTCCAGTTTTCAATTGGGCAACAATTGCGTGAACTGGCCGATCAGGGACTGTTGGCCGATGTGAATGCGGTAGCCGAAGAAGAAAACTGGGATGAAAAACTGCCACCATTGATCGTTCAGGCGGCAAAATATGATGGTGATTACATCGCGGCCCCGATCAACATCCATGGTGAAAACTGGATGTTCTACAACAAGGAAGCGCTTGAAAAAGCCGGGATCGAGGTGCCGAAAAGCTGGCCAGAATTCGTTGATGCGGCCAAAAAGCTTGAAGATGACGGTGTGATTCCGATCGGCCTTGGCGGGCAGCCGTGGCAGGAACGCATCCTGTTTAACAGTGTCCTTCTCGGCGTTGGCGGGCGTGAATTCTACGCCAAGCTATACAGCACGCTGGATGATGAACTTCTGGCATCCGACACCATGCGCAAGGTGTTTGAAACCTTTGCAGCGCTCAAACCCTTTGTCGATGAAGCGAGCCCGGGTCGTAACTGGAACGAAGCGACCAATATGGTCATCCGCGGCGACGCCGCGTTTCAGTTTATGGGTGACTGGGCCAAGGGTGAAATTATTGCGGCCGGTGTCGAACCGGGCACAACGGTCGGCTGTGCCTTCGCCCCGGCCATCGATACCGCCTATATCATGACGGTTGATGCCTTTGCCTTTTCCGCGATGGACAGCGAAGAAGCACAGGCGGCCCAGGAAAAAATGGCGCATGTGATGCTGGAGCCTGATGTCCAGATTGCGTTCAATAAGAAAAAGGGTTCGATCCCTGCCCTTCTTGATGTGCCGGGTGATAGTTTTGATGTCTGTGCACAAAAGGCCATGGCGACATTGCAGGACAAGAAAACCCATCTGGTCAGTACCGGTCTGTTTGGTGTTCCAAGTGCCGTTTCCGGGGCAATTGATGACAGTATCTCCAATTTCTGGAACAGTGCTGACATGAGTCCGGAACAGGGGCAGGAAGAATTCCGTCAGGCGATTTCCTATGCCAAGTAAGGCAGATGGAATGACACGGCTTTGCAGGTGCGCCGCTGCCTCATGCAGCGGCGCCTTCACAAAGAAGCGAGATTATTCATGGCCGAACCGGCACAGGGTGCGTTGAAGACTTCGCACGATGGCAGATGGCGCTGGCGTCCGCAATGGACGGCAAGAATGGCGCTGATCCCTGCCATGACGATTACCATCGTCTGTTTCTATGGCTTTATCATCTGGACCTTTGTGATCTCGTTGACGCGTTCGCGTCTGTTGCCGGTTTATAAATTTACCGGGTTTGATCAATATGTGCGTCTGTTTGCTAATGAACGCTGGTGGACGGCGATGCAGAATATCGCCATCCACGGCTTCCTGTTTATCGGTGGATGTATTGTTTTCGGCTATTTGCTGGCGATTCTGATTGATCGCGGGATCAAGGCCGAGGGTATGTTTCGCACGGTTTTCATGCTGCCGCTTTCGATGTCTTTCATCGTAACCGGTGTCATCTGGCAATGGGTGATGAATCCGGGTTTGGGGCTTCAGGATGCCGTGCGCGAACTGGGCTGGACCACGTTTGAATTCAACTGGATCGTGCGTCAGGACCGGGCGATCTATACCCTTGCCATTGCCGGAATCTGGCAGCAGGTCGGGCTGTGCATGGCGCTATTTCTAGCAGGGCTGCGTAATGTCGATCCCAATATCTGGAAGGCATCAAGGGTGGATGGCATTCCGGTCTGGCGGGTCTATCTGCATGTGATTACGCCGATGATGCGCACCGTATTCTTTACCGTATTCATCCTGATGAGCGCGATTGTCATGAAGGCCTATGACCTTGTCGTTGCCCTGACCGGCGGCGGGCCCGGCTTTTCATCGGATTTGCCGGCGAAATTTGTGGTCGATCATATCCTGAACCGGCAGGAACTTGGCCTTGGTGCGGCCGGTGCATTTGTATTGCTTTGTACCGTGATTGCAGTCATTTCGCCCTATATCCATTTTGAACTGCGCAAAGCACGCGACGGTGGGGGGCATTGACCATGCGATTTAACCGTCTTGCGCTTTATGGACTGCTCGGGATTGCTGCCCTGATGATTTTGGCGCCGGTTTTTATCATGGTGTCGACATCGCTTAAACCGATGGATGAAATTCGTGATGGCAGCATCTTTGCCCTGCCGGTGGAACCAAGTTTTGACGCGTGGCGCGAAGCATGGTCTGGCGATTGTAGCCAAACCGCAGGCGGAAATTGCGGTGGTCTGTCATCCTCCTTCCTGACATCAGTCAAAATCGTCATTCCGGCGCTTTTCCTTTCGGTCGGACTTGGTGCGGTTACCGGTTATGCCTTGGCAGCGTGGAAAATGCGCGGGGCCAATCTGATGTTTGCTGCCCTTCTGGTTGGCATGTTCATCCCGCCACAGGTAACACTTTATCCCCTGATCATCATGGTGCGCGAACTGGGAATATTCGGATCCATTCCGGGATTGGTTCTGGTGCATGTCATATGGGGCGTTGCCTTTACCACCATGATGTTTCGTAACTTTTTCAAAACCGTTCCGCAGGATCTGCTGAAAGCCGCCCGGATTGACGGGGCCGGATTCTGGCCTTTGTTCTGGCATGTCATGTTGCCCCTTTCGTTGCCGATACTCGGTGTCGCGATGATTTTGCAGTTCACATATATCTGGAACGATTTTCTGTTGGGCCTGACCTTTGGTGGGCGATCCGGACAACCGATGACGGTTGCGCTCAATAACCTTGTCGGATCGCAGTTCGGCGAGAAGGAATATAACGTGGATATGGCTGCCACCATGCTGACGGCGCTTCCGACATTGGCTGTTTATCTGCTGTCGGGGCGGTTGTTTGTTCGCGGAATTGCGGCTGGTGCAGTGAAAGGATAACGGACATGAACGGCGTTGAATTGCGTGGTGTGACCAAGGCCTATGCCGGTCTGACCGTGATGAAGGATATCAATCTCGAAATCGAGGATGGTGCGTTTCTGGTCCTGTTAGGGCCGTCGGGGTGCGGCAAATCGACGATCTTGAACATGATTGCCGGTCTGGAACCCGTCACCGGCGGATCAATCCACATCGCAGGGCGGGAGGTCACGGAACTGGAGCCTGATGAACGCGATATCGCGATGGTGTTTCAGTCCTATGCGCTCTATCCGACCATGTCGGTTCGCAGGAATATCGGTTTTGGCCTTAAAATGCGGGGCATGCCCAAGGCCGATATCGAAAAACGGGTCGATGAAATCGGTGAACTTTTGCAAATTACCCCGCTTCTGGATCGCAAGCCATCGCAATTGTCCGGTGGCCAGCAGCAGCGTGTGGCAATCGGCCGTGCGCTTGTGCGCGAACCATCGGTTTTCCTGTTTGATGAACCGTTATCGAACCTTGATGCCAAATTACGTGCCGATATGCGCGTGGAACTGAAACGTCTGCATGAACGGCTTGGCCGGACAATTGTCTATGTCACCCATGATCAGATCGAAGCCATGACGCTGGCAACCAAGGTGGTGGTGCTGGACAAGGGGTCCATTCAGCAGGCCGATACGCCGGAAAATGTCTATCGCCGACCGGCCAACAAATTTGTAGCCAGCTTTGTTGGGGCCCCGACCATGAATTTCATCGATGGCAAGCTGGTACAGGATGGCGACGGTATTGCATTCGATGGTGGGTCGGGTCAGTTGCCGTTGGCAAGTTTGCCAACGCGCGCACGTGATCTGATCGGGCAACCCGTAACCTTGGGCGCGCGTCCCGAACATCTGATGTTTGATGATCTTGGGGCCAATGCACGGGTGCTTCTGGCCGAACCGACCGGACCGGATCAGTATGTCCGTCTTGCGGTTGCCGGATCGGAAGTCACCGCGCGCACCGGCCCCGAACAGCATTTCAGTTCCGGTACCGATGCGCGGATCATGATTGACGGTGCTCGTGTATCGCTATTCGATCCCGAAAGCGGACGCGCAATTCTTTAGGTTGTCCAATTCCGCATTCGGGGCATCTACCCGATATTATTTCATCATGCTTTGCGGCAGAGAACTGTCGGAAAATAGCGGGTATTTGTTGCGCGCGTTGGGCAACTGATAGTGCCACCATTCATGATCGTAATATTCGAAACCCGCACTAACCATGATGCCCAGAAGCAGCAAACGGTTGGCCTCGGCGTCTTTTGAAAGCCCGTCCGCTCCATGATAGGATCGGATATGCATTTCATCAAACCCTGCCCCCATATCCAGTTCCTTGCCGTTTGCGTCCAACAGCGTTAGATCAATGGCAACACCACGGCTATGTGGCGATCCAAGATCGGGATTGGCGATGAAATCGGGATTGGGTGTATGGTTCCAAAGGGCCCTCTGGGCTTCCTGTGGACGGAAGGCATCCAGAATGCGAATGCGTTTACCGTGACGTCGTGCCATGGCGACAGCCTTTTTCAGGCAGTCCGCCGCATCACGATGAAGATAGCAGGCAGGCCGTGAATAGATCGGTGCCCCGGTGAAATTGCGATCCGTGGCATAAACAATATCAATTTCGACATCATATTCTTGTGGCGTAATTTCGACCAGCGCCATTGCCGGAGGCCCCCTGTTCTTGTCGTTTACCGATTACATCAAAAAAATGCTGACCGGTCAGTTGCGTCACAATCCCCATAGCGCAGATCACACCGCATCGCAAACGCCATCCGGGGCCATTGAAAAAGCAGGCCCGACGCTTTTGGCAATCGATACTGCCTCAACATCGCTTTCAACAGCCGTTCTGATCAATGGTGTGGTCAAGGGCGAGCTTTACGAAGACATGGAACGCGGTCAGGCCGAAAACCTGATGGGCTTCATTACCGAAAGCCTTAGCCAGGCAAGCATCACGTTCGACGAGGTTGACGGCATCGCCGTGACCGTTGGACCCGGGGCCTTTACCGGCATGCGGATCGGGCTTGCGACCGCGCGTGCACTGGGACTGGCGCGCAAAATTCCGGTGGTCGGTGTCAGTTCGCTTGAGGCGGTGGCTTATGGGGTTTCCGAACGCGATCAGCAGGGACGCAATATTCTGGTCGCACTCGACAGCAAGCGGAACGAGATTTTCGCCCAGGCTTTTGATGGCAAGAAACGCCCGCTAAGTGCGCCGGAATGTGTCGCACCCCGACAGGCTCTGATGATGGCCCCACCTGGCGATACGCTTCTGGCCGGCGATGCTACCCCACGCCTTTTGACTGCGGCTGCCCACGCGCCGGATGCGTTTTATGATTGCACGGCGCCGGGGCTACCGCGAGCAGGAAATGTGGCGCGGATTGCAGCGGCGCGCTGGGGAACGGATGAAAACCTGCCGCCTGTTCCAATGTATCTGCGTGTACCCGATGCGCGCCGGATCGAGGATCAGGGACCGGCAAAAAACAAGCCGGTACATGAGGAATGAGTGCTTCATCCCACCAGCCGGAGGTTGAAGACGGGATTGAAGTTGTTCCCCTGACTGCGGCGTTTTGCAATGTTGCAAGTGCGCTTCATGCTGAAGGGTTCGAAGATCAGGACTGCTGGTCGGCGGACGAGATGATCGCACTGCTTGATGTGCCTGGGGCCTTCGGGTTTCTGGCCTTTGCACCGGGGAATGAGGCGGAAAACCGCCTTGATATCCCACTTGGTTTTATCCAGATGCAGGCAGTGCTGGACGAGGCGGAAATCAACACCATCGTTGTCGCAAAGGAAGCGCGTAAACGCGGCGTTGCCAGAAAACTGCTGTCTGCGACCTTTGATCGCTTGCGCGAAACCGGTGTCAGGCGGGTTTTACTGGAAGTGGCCGATGATAACGCGCTAGCGATTGCGCTTTATCGTGATTGCGGCTTTGCCGAGATCGGGCGGCGCAAGAGATACTATCGCCGGAAGTCCGGGCGTGAGGTCGATGCGCTGGTTATGGAGCGTGATTTTGGTGCTTGTGTTTTGGGCTGGGGCGATTAATGCAAGCTGGATGCATTCTATTTCGCTATATCCACATCAAATGTGTGGTTTTGATCGCCAAGCTGTTATAGTCTAGGCCTTGATGACGACGCGCGGGATTTGTTCAACCTTTTCGTATCGTTAAACGGTATGTGTTCGGTGAGTCGGCATGTTCGACAAGGTCAATGACGGTGTCGCCCATTTCGGTGACAGAACGCGGAACGTTTTTCAACGGTTCGCCAGCGCCGAGCGTAACTTCCAGAACCTGACCCTGTGTCATGGTTTCAAGTTTCAGACGAGTGCGAACAAACGTCATCGGGCAGACATCGTTGGTGATGTCGATCTTATGATCGGGCGTGGTGTCGTCCATATGTTGTCTCCTGATCGGGCACCGGAAACGTGAAGTAGCGTTTCATTGGGCGGGAGGCAAGCCGGAGAGAACAAAATATCGCGATTTGTACCTTGCGATATGTGACAGTTTTCTCGATATTTAGCCCATATGAGAGCAAAAGCCTGGGAGCATCCTGGCTGGGGACAGGCGGAACCGGAAACGAGAAACAAGACTATGCTTGCAGAATCAACCATCGAGCAAAAGTGCATCGACGCGGGTCTGAAAATGACCGGCCAACGCCGGGTGATTGCCCGAGTCCTGTCGGAATCTGAAGATCATCCCGACGTAGAGCTCGTTTATCGCCGGGCGACTGAAATTGACCCGAAGATTTCGATTGCGACCGTTTATCGGACCGTTCGCCTTTTTGAAGAGGCGGATATCCTTGAAAAACACGATTTCGGCGATGGCCGTGCGCGTTACGAGGAACTGACCGAAGAACATCACGATCACCTGATTGATATGCGATCCGGTAGCGTGATCGAGTTTTCGAACGAAAAAATCGAAAAGTTGCAGGAAGAGATCGCCAAAGAGCTTGGTTTCAAGCTTGTTGGCCATCGACTGGAGCTTTATGGCGTTCCGATGAAGGACGAAAAGTAACCGATTTCTGACAAACCGGTTGCGAAAATCGCTGATTTCAAGCCATCCGCTCCTGCCGAGCGGGTGGCTTTTCATATTCCTGTTACGCGTTCTTAACAAAGCCTTCACTCGCCCCTGACGCGAAACTTGCGCAAAATCTGCGCAGATGAACGAAAGGGAGTTGCGATGAGCGACGATCGACAGCAGCGGCTAGAGGTACGCCTTGCCGAAACCGAGGACGAAATCCTCGCAAGTCAGAAACTTCGCTACAAGGTGTTCTATGAGGAACGCGGGGCAAAGCCCAGCGCCGAAATGGCCGCGGCCGAGCGCGACTTTGACCATTACGATCCTTTGTGTGATCACCTGCTGGTAATTGATCATAATCGCGGACAGGGGCCGGACGGGGTTGTTGGTACCTATCGCCTGTTGCGTCAGTCGGTTGCCAATCAGCATGGCGGCTTTTACAGCGCCGATGAATATCACATCCAGTCGATGCTTGATGCTGCACAAGGCAATGGCGAGATCATGGAACTCGGCCGTTCCTGCGTTGAAGAAGCCTATCGCACGATGCCGACCCTGCAACTTCTCTGGCAGGGAATTGCTGCCTATGTTTTCAAATACGATATCAAGCTGATGTTTGGCTGCGCATCTTTCCATGGCACCGATCCGGATGCCTTTGGCGATGTTCTGACCTATCTGCATCACAATCATCTGGCACCCGAAGAAATGCGACCGCGCGCAGTCGAAGGCCGGTACGAGCCGATGGCGCGCACGACGATTGATGCAATTGATGCACGACAGGCGCTTCGTGATCTGCCGCCATTGATCAAGGGCTATCTGCGATTGGGTGGTTTCGTCGGTGACGGTGCAGTGGTTGATCATCAGTTTAATACCACCGACATTTGCATCGTGTTACCGACGGAAAAGGTAACTGATCGTTATTACAAGCATTATGAGCGGACCGCGAGGGTGTCGTGAACTGTTATGCGTGTGCAGCCATCCGGCTGTTAGCCTATGCTTTGCTGACTTTGATCCTGATACCGGTTCAGGTGATGGCGATTGCGTTTCGACTGCGATTGGCAGATGATCTGCCGCGGTTTTATCATGCGCTTTGCCTGAAAATCCTTCATATCGAGCTTCGCGTTTCTGGCGCAGAGTTGATGGACGGTCCGGGTATTATTGTGGCCAACCACGCATCCTATCTCGATATTCCGGTGCTGGGGGCCTTGGTTCGCGGTAGTTTCATTGCCAAGACCGAGGTCGCCAGCTGGCCGATCTTCGGAACGCTTGCCAAGTTGCAGCGATCCACTTTTGTCGAACGTCGCCCGGCCCGCGCTCGCGAGCAGAATGATCAGATTTCCCAGCGTCTTGCTGATGGGCACAAACTGATCCTGTTCCCTGAAGGCACCAGCAACGACGGCAACCGTGTGCTGCCGTTCAAATCGACTTTGTTCGGTGTTGCCGAACGCACCCTGCCTGATGGATCGCAGGTAAAAGTCCAGCCGGTTTCGATTGCGGCCACTCGTCTTGATGGAGCACCGATCGGACGCGATTTGCGGGCTTTCTATTCCTGGTATGGCGATATGGACTTGGCGCCGCATTTGTGGCAGTTTCTGGCTCTTGGCAAAGTAACGGTTGAGCTGGTTGTTCATCCGCCTGTGACCTTGGCCGATGCTGGGTCGCGCAAGGAACTTTCCCGGATGTGTGAAAAAGCTGTTGCGCGTGGACATCATGCAGCACTGACCGGCATGCATCAGGGGGTTCCGGTTCCGCTGATTGATAATGCACGTACCGGTGACCTGATTGGCTTTTCGCCGCTGGCCATTGTTTCCGAAGATTTTCGTCTGTTCGGACCGGATCGTCAGTTCGGCTCCTGACCGTTTTGCCGTATGATCCGGTTGCATGAATTGGGTTTCATGTAACCGGAATTTCAGATATCGAAGATGTCCGGTCTGCGGTGTGAGCTTTCACACCGCTTTTGGGCGTATTCGAGAAAGCAGAAAACGGATCCAGAAGTGAGTGCGACGAAAAAGCTTTTTGTAAAAACCTATGGCTGTCAGATGAATGTTTATGACAGCCAGCGCATGCAGGACGTATTGGCGCCGCTGGGTTACCAGCCGGTCGACGATGCCGCAGGTGCCGATATGGTTATCCTCAATACTTGCCACATCCGCGAAAAGGCTGCTGAGAAGGTCTTTTCCGATCTTGGCCGTATTCGTAAACACAAAAAAGCCAAGGAAGCTAATGGCACGGACAAGATGATTGTCGCTGTTGCCGGTTGTGTTGCGCAGGCCGAAGGTGCGGAATTGATGCGTCGCGAACCGATGGTCGACATGGTGTTCGGGCCGCAGACCTATCATCGTTTGCCGGAAATGGTAGCGCGCGCCAATCGTGCCATCGGGCGTGATCGCATCATCGATACCGATTTCCCGGCCGAGGAAAAGTTCGATCATCTGCCCCAGCAGGTTTCAAGGCAGGGTTATTCAGCCTTTCTGGCTATTCAGGAAGGATGCGATAAATTCTGTACCTTCTGTGTTGTGCCTTATACCCGCGGTGCGGAATATTCCCGTCCGGGCATGGATGTCGTCAATGAAGCCCGACAGCTTGTTGGCAAGGGCACGCGCGAAATCACCCTCTTGGGGCAGAACGTAAATGCCTATCACGGAGAGGCCTCAAATGGTGGTGAGTGGACGCTTGGCCGTTTGTTACGCGAATTGTCCGAGATCGATGGACTGGATCGCATCCGTTACACTACCTCGCACCCGCGCGATGTTGATGGTGATTTGATTGCGGCTCATCGTGACCTGCCAAAACTGATGCCGTTCCTGCATCTTCCCATTCAGGCGGGATCGGATCGCGTGTTGCAGGCGATGAACCGCAAACATGATGGCGCGTCTTATCGCGAAATCGTTGCTAAACTCAAAGACGCCTGCCCCGATCTTGCGTTGTCATCCGATTTCATCGTGGGTTTCCCCGGCGAATCCGACAAGGATTTTGAGGACACGATGCAGATGGTGCGCGATATCACCTTCATTCAGGCGTTCAGCTTTAAATACAGCCCGCGTCCCGGCACCCCGGCATCGGCCATGGAATTGCAGGTTCCCGAACCGGTAAAGACCGAACGGATCATGCGTTTGCAGGCGCTTCTTGCCGAGCAGCAGCTGGAATTCAATCGAAACTGTCTTGGCCGGGAAATGGATGTCCTGCTGGAACGTTATGGCAAACTTGAGGGACAGCTTGTCGGAAAAAGCCCGTACATGCAGCCGGTACATGTTAGCGGTTTACCGGAATCGTCATTGGGACAAATAGTAAGGTTGAAAATCACCGAAGCGCTGCCTAATTCCCTTGGCGGTGAACTGGTCGATGCCCCGGTTCAAAACCGGGATTCTGAAAGGAAAATTGCGTGACTGCCACCTCAGCCAAGGCAAAAAACACGGCAAAAGCCAAGTATTCGACCAAAGACACCGACCAGATCGAATTTGCAGATAATGCACTTGCCCAGCTTTTATATGGGCCGCAGGCCGAAAACCTGACCCGCCTTTCCGAAGGTACCGGCGTTCAGGTTTCCAGTCGTGGATCGGTTGTGACCCTTGCCGGGCAAGGCGCCAAAGTGGCCCAGGCCAAAAAGGTTCTAGGTCAGCTTTATGCGCGCTTGCGCGACAAGGAAATAGATCATGTCGATGTCGAAACGGTTGATGGTGCCATCCGTTTGTCCGAACCCGACGAAGCCGACCCCTGGACCGGGCAGACCAAAGACATGTTTGGCGGGTCGCGTCTGACCATCCAGACCAAAAAGCGCCGGATTTCGCCGCGATCCAAACGCCAGAAGGATTATGTCGAGGCCATGCTTGATCACGAGCTGGTCTTTGGCATTGGTCCGGCCGGAACCGGCAAGACCTATCTGGCGGTCGCCATGGCGGTTCAATCGCTTATTCAGGGTCAGGTTGATCGTATCGTTCTGTCACGTCCTGCGGTCGAGGCAGGCGAACGGCTTGGCTTCCTGCCGGGTGATCTGAAGGACAAGGTAGATCCGTATCTGCGTCCGCTTTATGATGCGCTGCATGACACCCTGCCGGGCGACGTCGTGATCAAGCGAATGGAAAGTGGCGAGATCGAAGTTGCCCCGCTTGCTTTTATGCGTGGCCGTACTTTGGCCCATGCCTTTGTCATTCTGGACGAAGCACAGAACACGACAGCCATGCAGATGAAAATGTTCCTAACCCGTCTCGGCGAAGGATCGCGGATGGTGGTGACGGGTGACCTGACTCAGGTCGATTTGCCCGATGGCACCAAATCGGGTCTGCGGGATGCGCTTGAAACCATCGCGGATGTCAAAGGTGTCGCGACGATCAAGTTTGATCAGCGCGACGTTGTTCGCCATGCGCTTGTCACCAAGATTGTTCAGGCTTATGACGCGGCAGATGCATTGCGGGACAGACTGAAAAAAGGCTATCGCGGAATCAAGGACGAGGGTCAGGGCGATGACAGCACCGCTTGATCTGGACCTTGATGTTGAAGTCGGCAATTGGACCAAGGCCGAGATTGATGCGATTGAAAACGCTGTGCGTGCGGCTCTTGATGGGGCTGCGCGTGATGGTGCACTTTGGGAAGCAGATGCCGTTCCAACCGATGGAACATTTGACGAAGGGGATGGCGCATCGCTTCTGAGCATTGCACCGGTGGTCGAAGTTGGTGTTCGGCTATCCGACGATGCATTGGTCCGGATATTGAACCGCGATTATCGCGGCAAGGACAACCCGACCAATGTTTTATCGTTTGCAGCGCTTGAAAGTGCGGATGATGCAGCAGATTTCATGATGTCGCCTGAGATGCCCCTGATGCTCGGTGATATCGTCATTGCACGTGAAACATGCGAACGTGAAGCTTCGGAACAGAACAAGACACTGATAAATCATCTTGTTCATCTGACTGTACATGGCACGCTGCATCTTGTCGGCTATGATCATATGGTTGATGATGAAGCCGAAGAGATGGAAGAACTTGAACGGCAAATTCTTGCCGCACTGGGGATCGATGATCCCTATGAACCGATTGAAGATCAAGATATCGAAACAGGACAATGAACGAGAATAGTCAGCGCGACGACGACCACGAGAGTACGAGCCCTCGCCAGGGCGGGGATAATGGTCTGGATTCCGATAACGGATCCTTGTGGGGAAATGTCGCATCGGCATTAGGCCTTAAGCGCGGCAAGCCAAGGAATGGCGAGGCATCGCTTTCCGACACACTTGAAGAACTTGCCGAGCGCAGTGAAGAAGATGACGAGCCTGTCTCGCTTCACGAACGGTCACTTTTTGAAAATATCATCGCACTCCGCGATATGACGGCCGAGGATGTCATGATTCCGCGGGCCGATATCGTTGCGGTCGAAAAAAGCATCACGCTTGACGAGCTTGTTGACGTGATGGTGAAAAAAGCTCATTCACGCCTACCGGTTTATGGCGAGTCCCTCGATGAAATTGCCGGTATGGTTCATATCAAGGATGTGCTGGGCTGTGTCGCCGCTGGCAAGGAATTCAAGCTGCAATCCCTTTTGCGTCGGGTGTTGTTCGTATCGCCCGCCATTCGGGTGCTTGATCTTCTGTCCGAAATGCGTTTGTCGCGAACGCATATGGCATTGGTCGTCGACGAGTTTGGCGGTATTGACGGGCTGATCACGATCGAGGATCTGGTCGAGGAAATCGTCGGCGAGATTGATGACGAACATGACATTGATCAGACACCGAAACTGATCCGGCTTTCCGATGGCTGTTATATCGCCGATGCCCGCTACGAGGTCGAAGACCTTGAGGAAAAGCTGGGATTCGGCCTGTTGGATGAAGACGAGGACGAAGATATCGATACATTGGGCGGGCTGGTCTTCTCGCTTGCGGGGCGTGTGCCTGCGCGTGGGGAACTGATCGAGCATCCGTCCGGTATCCAGTTCGAAGTCCTTGATGCCGACCCGCGCCGAATTCGGCGTTTGCGTATTCATCTGGTCCGGACCGAACCGGCCGAGATCAGTGACGAAAGTTCCAAACAGGGATCATCGAATGATTGACAGACTGGCGGCGCGCCTCGCCAACCTTTCGGGTTGGCGCAGGCGCTTCCTGTGGTTGGTGTCTGGGGCGGTTGCGGTTTTGGCGTTACCGCCTTTCTTCTTTTTGCCGGCCTTGCCGATGGCTTTTGCTATACTGCTCTGGTCGCTTGAGGGGGTTAAGTGCAACAAGGGGGCGCTTTCTGCCGGTTGGTGGTTTGGCACCGGGCATTTTGCCGCTGGGTTCTATTGGATCAGTCATGCGTTTCTGGTTCAGCCGGAAATCTATGGCTGGATGATTCCATTTGCTCTTTTGGGGCTAGGCGGCGGGCTGGCAATTTTCCCGATGGTCGCCGTTTGGGCAAGCTGGCGGTTGACGCGGCAAATCATTGGTCGTGCCATAATGCTGGCAACTCTTTGGGCCGTGGCGGAATTCGTCCGTGGTCATGTGTTGACCGGATTTCCGTGGAATTTACTGGCGCATGTCTGGGCTTTTGATCCGGCACCAATGCAATTTGCCTCGGTTGTCGGTGTTTACGGATTATCCGTCATTACGGCGTTGTTTTCGACGCTACCTGCAACGGTTATTGCCGGGCGCGCTGGCAGGATAAGCGCGATGGCCGGTATCATGATTGCGGTTCTGCTTTGGGGCGGTGGTGCGATCCGTTTGGCGTTGATTGGTCCCGCAACGGCGGATGCAACCGTTTCCGATGATCTGCCAGTGGTTCAGGTTGTCCAACCCAATATTCCTCAGCGTGAAAAATGGATTCCCGAACTTCAGGATCAGCATTTTGCCAAATTGCTGCGATTGTCGCGTCGCCCGGTTGATATGGCGCCAGATCGAAAACGTATCGTGATTTGGCCGGAAACGGCTGCGACATTCTTTGTGGAAGCGCAGCCTGTTCGCAGGTTGCAGATGGCATCGATTCTTGGGCCCGATGATATCCTGATTACCGGAGCACCAAGAACTTATCCGCGGGATACGGATGACTTCAAGGTTTGGAACGCCGTTCAGGTTCTTGATAGCCAAGGAGAAATTGTTGCGAGTTTTGACAAGTTTCACCTTGTTCCATTTGGCGAATATGTGCCGTTCCGTGAATGGATTCCGATCCCGAAGCTGACTGCCGGGCGTACGGATTTTTCATTTGGTGAAGGGCCAAAGACGCTTGACGTGGCCGGAATGCCGAGTTTTTCGCCGTTGATATGTTACGAGGTTATTTTCCCGGGCGCTGTTATTGACGATGCTAATCAGCCTGACTGGCTGCTTAATGTTACCAATGACGGGTGGTTTGGCAAAAGTGCTGGTCCCTATCAGCATCTGGCAGCAGCGCGGTTCCGCAGCATTGAAGAAGGTCGACCTATGGTCCGGGCGGCCTATACCGGCGTATCAGTGATGTATGACGCATATGGCCGGGAACTGGCAAAACTCCCCTTAAGAACAGAGGGATTCATGATTCACACCCTTTCGGGGGTGTATAACCATACTACAGTATATTATTTGTGGCGCGATATTCTATTTTACGGTATTGTAACCTTTCTAGCCGTTCTCGTTTTGGGATATAGTAGGTTCTTCAAATCCCTTAAAGCGGCTGTGTGAAGCACCGAACCGCTCCCTGATTGTCCCATCAAAAATAAGAGCGGGTAGGTCGGAGTGAGAGAAGGACAACACAAAATGTCGCCTAAGGATGAAAACACGATGGTCAAGAATACCCGTGGTAGAGGTCGGGGCCGGACCGCAAGTGGCAAGCCGAACCCTGTTGATATTCATGTCGGTGCACGCGTTCGGTTGCGCCGAACTCTGCTCGGGATGAGCCAGGAAAAACTTGGTGAGGCCATTGGGCTGACATTCCAGCAGGTTCAGAAATACGAACGTGGCGCAAACCGTGTCGGGGCTTCGCGCCTTTATGATTTGTCCCGCGTTCTCGAAGTGCCGGTTTCCTTCTTCTTTGATGACATGCCAGACGAGATTTCGACGAAATCCGTGCATGAGCGTCGCGAAATGTCGGAAAGCCCGGATCCATTCGATAATGATCCGATGAACCGCCGTGAAACCCTTGAACTGGTACGTGCATATTATCGGATCACCGATCCGACTCAGCGCAAGCGTGTTTTCGAGTTGGTTAAATCGATGGGCATTCTTGTTGCCGATAACGAAAATGCGAAATAGAAGACACCCGAAATTATGATTTCAAAAAGCGCATTTGCTAGAAAGTTGCAAATGCGCTTTTTCTTTGTTTCCTTCGAATTTCTGGCCGAAATGCATCAGGCGCGTTACGCTTATGCGTCGATCTTTCTTGACCCGAAAATGTCATTGGGGCAAAACCGCAGCTAGGGTGATAAGCCCAATTGAATACGTGGACGGATTTGGACCGCTTGCCACCACGTTAAAAAAGGCTAAGTGGGCGCAATTGGTGCAAACTTGTACCGATGCCCTCCGGTCCAGTTGTGGAACTCCTTTTTTACCGGAGAAGGTTTGAATGTCTCTTTCCGAATATCTTTTTACCAGTGAGTCGGTTTCCGAGGGTCACCCGGACAAGGTCTGTGACCGCATTTCCGATTCCATCGTTGATGCGTTTCTGGCCGCCGATGAAGATTCTCGCGTTGCCGTTGAGACTCTGGCAACCACCAATCGTGTGGTTTTGGCGGGCGAAGTTCGCGGTCCTGAGAGCGTTTCCAAGGAAGTCATGATCGAAAAGGCACGCGAAGCTATCCGTGCCATCGGTTATGAGCAGGAGGGCTTTCACTGGAAAACGGCCGAAATCGAGTGCCACGTCCACGAGCAGTCTGCTGATATTGCCCAAGGTGTTGATTCAGCTGGTGAGAAAGACCTAGGTGCGGGTGATCAGGGCATCATGTTCGGTTATGCCTGTAACGAAACCGATGAGCTGATGCCAGCTCCGATCCAGTTCTCGCATCGTATCCTGCGTAAAATGGCTGAAGACCGCCATTCCGGTAAATCGGCTGAGTTTGGTCCGGATGCAAAAAGCCAGGTTACCCTGCGTTATGTGGATGGCAAGCCGGTTGGCGCGACCTCGGTAGTTGTTTCGACCCAGCATGCAGATGGCCTTAATCAGGCTGATGTCCGCTCACTGGTTATGCCCTATATCGAGAACATCCTTCCGGAAGGATGGATGCCTGCAGAAGACGAGATTTACATCAACCCGACGGGCCGATTTGTTATTGGCGGTCCCGATGGCGACGCCGGTCTGACTGGTCGTAAAATCATCGTTGATACATATGGTGGTGCGGCCCCGCATGGAGGTGGCGCATTCTCGGGTAAAGATCCGACCAAGGTTGACCGTTCGGCTGCTTATGCTGCCCGTTATCTCGCGAAAAACGTGGTTGCTGCTGGTCTGGCTGAGCGCTGCACCATTCAGGTTGCCTACGCGATCGGTATTTCCAAACCGTTGGCTCTTTATGTGAATAACCATGGCACTGGTAATGTGGATGAAATCAAACTGGGCAGCGTTCTGCGCCAGTTGATGGACCTCAGCCCGCGTGGCATTCGCGAACATCTCTCGTTGTGCCGTCCGATTTACACCCCGACTTCTGCTTACGGTCATTTCGGGCGTCAGCCGCAGGACGATGGTCGCTTCTCTTGGGAGCGCACCGATCTGGTGGGGGATCTGAAATCGGCATTTGGTGCATGATACGCAGAAATGCCAAAGCGCGATTTGCCAAAATCGTGTGACATGATATGAGGCAGGCGGCCCCGATGAAAATCCAGGGTCGCCTGTTTCATTTTGAGCCCCTTTTTCGAACCCGTCCTGACAGATTAAGACAATGCGCAACAGCAACCGCCCGCTACCAACTCCGGATCGTCCGAATTTTTATGGCCGCCGTGGCAGTCGACCGCTCAAGGATTCGCGCCGTGCGCTGGTTGATGAACTGATGCCAAAAATCGGGATAACCTATCCCGATCAGGGCAGTGTCGATCCGAACAGCTATTTTGCGCAAAAACCGGAACAGCTCTGGCTTGAGATTGGCTTTGGCGGTGGTGAGCATTTGGCGGGCCAGGCTCAGGCGAACCTGCAGACCGGCATTATCGGGGCCGAGCCGTTTATGGATGGGGTTGGCAGCCTGTTGCGCCATATCGATGAGCGCGGACTGACCAATGTTCGGGTCATTGCGGACGATTCCCGACCACTGCTTTATAAGTTGGTTGATGCCTGCTTTGATCGGGCATTCCTGCTGTTCCCGGATCCGTGGCCGAAAAAGCGTCATGCCGAACGTCGATTCATTGGCCCCAAAAACCTTGCATTGCTGGCGCGTCTTCTCAAAGATGGGGCCGAGTTCCGGCTGGCCAGCGACGATATGCAGTATATTTCCTGGACACTGCAACATATGCACAATCATCCGGATTTCGAATGGCTTGCTGAAAGCCCCGAAGACTGGCGCAATCCGCCCGTTGATTGGGTCAAAACCCGTTATGAACAAAAGGCACTCCGTCAGGGCAAAAAGTGCAACTATTTGCGGTTTCGTCGTAAAAAGCGTTCCTGATCTGCACGGTTTTCTATTGTTATCTTACCCGCACCAAAGGCTTTTCGTTGTGTGCGGGCTTTCTTTTGCGTGAACAACATAACGGCACAATTTCAATAAGTTGAAATTTTAATTGAGAATGATTGTCATGTGCGATATTCATGTTGTTCCACTGATATGACATTGTCGCAAAATCGCTTGTGCCAAATGCAGGTAACAACAATTTTTGCGCATAATTCCAAAGGTCCGAACCGTGACACACTGGGATGTCAACATACTGTTCCGAACTTATCGCTCCCGGTTGCTGCATTTTGTGCAGCGGCGGAAGTTGTCTTGGCACATGGCCGACGACATCGTGCAGGACACCTTTCTTCGGGTTGTGACCACACCATCGCTACCCGATCCGCAATTTGCCCAGTCCTATCTTTTTAGGACGGCCCAAAACCTGGTGATTGATCATTTCCGGCGGGAACGAATACTGACCTTCGTTCAGGAACCCGATAAAGCATTTGAATTCGTTGCCGATGACGCTCCGTCCCCCGAACAGATCGCATGGTCTCGGCAGGAATTGCGCCATCTACAGGCTTCACTGAATGCTTTGCCAAAAAACCTTCGGACTGTTTTCATTCTTGCCCGGCTTGAAGGCAAAACATACGTCGAAATCGGCGAACAACTTGGCATTCCAACACAAACCGCGTTTAGCCGCATGGTCCGTGCCCTGACACTTGTCAAGGAGGCAATGGATAAATCGGAAAAAAATTGAATGTTGGATCAGAAATATACGCTTCAGGTTCGTCCCAATAGTTGGGGTGTTTGTGTGATACGCCCAAAGACCATCTGATCAATGACGCACGGAACCCGGCATTCATGACTATGACAGGTGAAAATCACCTTGCAAATCTGCCCGATACGGTGTCGGAGCAGGCGATCTATTGGTTTGCACTGTTGCTTGATGGCAGTGAAACCGAAGAAGACCGTCGTGCATTCGCCCGCTGGGTTGAGGCTGATGTGGCGCATCTTGAGGCCTTTGGCGAGGTAGAAAGGCTTTGGAGTGGCAGCACTAGCCTTAATCTTTCAACAGGCAATAAGGTCGGTCGACGTGCCTTTATGACGGGAACGGCGGCAGCGCTTGTCATAAGTGCGGGTTGGGCATTCGCTCCGCGTCACCCTTTTGCCGATATCCGGACTGTAACCGGCGAACGGTATCGTTTTTCCCTTCCCGGTGGTGTGGAGGCCGAACTGGCAAGCGATACTGTTATGTCCTACATCGCGCGTGACGGGGTAAAGGGTGTCGAACTCCATAGCGGCGAAGCATGGTTCAATCATTTGGCAACAGGCAACGCCTTTTTTGTTGCTGCTGCCCATGGCGCAAGCTGGTCGTGGGGCGGAAGGCTCGACGTGGCTGCTTATGATGGGGATGTCACGGTAATCGCAGAACAAAATCCGTTGATTGTTCGTGTTGGCGGCGCGCAAACCCAAGTGGCTGCGGGAAATGCCGTGCGCTATCGAGATGTGCAAATCGGGCGGCCTTACGAGGTTGATCTTTCGGCAGAGCTGGCATGGCGGAACGGCCAACTCGTCTTTATGGGGAGGCCGCTCGGCGAAGTCGTTCGCGTTTTGCAGCGCTGGCAGAACGGCAAGATCATGATCATCGGCGAAGAACTCAAATCCCGCCCGGTAACCCTTGTGGTCGACCTTGAACGGTCAAAGGATGTTCTGCCGGTTCTGGCCCGTGTTCTATCGATCAATGTGCATCGGTTTACAGATTACCTTACCGTCATTCGCGCCGCCTGATCCTCTCAAATTCCAAAATCACCAATCGATATGATCCTTCGGTTCGGTCAGAATGTTTTGATAATAAAAATTATTATCAAAACAATGCAATGAATATCAGATATCTGAATTTCAGCCTCGTCTAACTGAGTAACGAAATAACGAATGAGACGCAATCTCATAGATATGCATTCGTGACTCAGGAGACAAAAAGAATGCTCTCGAACGGGGTGGGTCGCATTGTCGACACCAACAAAATAATTCGTAAATCCAGTACACCTATTGGGGGTGTTCGCACAATTGCCCTGACAGCCGTTGGCAGTGGCATGATTGCTTTGATGCCGCTTGCCGTGGGGGCTCAAACCCGGGACGCAGAAATATTGCAACAGGCTAACAAGGCTGAAATTGCGCAGGCCGCTGAAGGGAGTGTGACCTTGTCAAATGATATGCTCTCATTTGATATATCTGCACAATCGCTTGCCATAGCATTGGTCAATTTTTCGCGTGTATCGGGGATCGATGTTGCCGTGGACGGGACATTGCCCGACGGTATACAAAGCGTTGCCGTACAGGGGAATATGACGGCTGGCGCAGCCCTTGATCGCATGTTGTCGCAAAGCGGTTTGATCTGGAACGCCGTCAATCCGACAACCATTTCCATCATTGACCCTGTTCGGGGAGATGCCGGGAACACCTCAATCATAACCGTTCCGGTCACCGTAACGGCGACTGAAAGGGCGCTTGGTCCTAATGGGGTATCGGACAAAGTGTATGAAACGCCGGGCTCGGTAGCGGTAATTACCCAGGAAAGTATGCGCAAGTCGCCCGTACGCGAAGCGCGCGAGATTTTCAACAATGTTGCCGGTGTGGATGTTTCCAATGACGCGCGTGACCCCGGTTTGACGGTCAACGTTCGCGGTCAGCAGGAAATGGGGCGTGTGAACGTCAATATCGACGGCGCGCGTCAGAACTATAATCAGCTGACCCATGGGACAACGTCGCGTGTCTACATCGATCCGGCGTTGCTGGCAGAAGTCGATATCGAAAAATCCAATCTGACCCAAAATGGCGGTGCGGGTGCTTCGGCAGGAATTGTGACCATGCGCACGCTTAATACCCAGGATATCCTTGATGAGGGTGAAGAATGGGGTGGTAAGGTCAATATCAGCCATGGAACCAACAGCTATGATTTTGCTGGCGACGCATCGGCAGGTGCACGCATTTCGCCGAAGTTTGACATTTCGGCGACCATCAGCCGCAAAGTGATCGGCAATTACCGTGCCGGTGCACATAATCCGGGTCTGTTTACCACCGGGAATGGAAACTATTATTCGACGGAAAACTCGCGGCCTGAATACACATTCCTGCGTCAGACGTCAGGTCTGCTAAAGGCAAACATTTACCTAGATGAGGATCAGGAGATTAACCTCGGCTATGTTGGTTCCCAAAGCGACTATGCGAAAACAAACGATGTCACCAACCTTTTTACCGATTTCAATGAAACCGAGACCCATACGCTGACGGCAAAACACAACTGGAATCCAGAATCCGACCTGATCAACCTTAATTCGGGTGTTTACTGGACCAGAACCGAGAATCATCAGTTTCGCCCTGCACGTTTAAGTGCTTCAGGCACTGTTACGACGGACTCGTTTGATAACCAATATACGTTGGATACGACGGGTGCGGATATTGCGAACCGCAGCGATTTTGCATTCAACAAAATCGGCGACGGATTAAGCCGTGTCAGCATTGATTATGGCACAGAATTCTTTCACGACAATGCCAAGACAACTGCCGAAATGGGCGGGCTTGGTGGTGCTGGCGCTGCATATCAGGTCGAAGGTTCGACGCCAAGCGGCAAGCGTGATGTTTATGGTGGGTATCTCAATACCACCTATGGCTGGAATGATATGTTCCAGATTACCGGCGGACTTAGATATGATCGTTATGACCTGAACGGTGATGCTTTCTGGTGCGAAACGGCAGCCGCATCTGGCAACCTTTGCTCGGATGGTGGAACTTCGCTTGATATTGATCTTGCAGAAAGCAAGGTCTCGCCGAGTTTTGGCGCAAGTATTTCTCCTGTCGAAGGTGTTCAGTTTTTTGCCAATTATCGCGAAAACATGCGGGCACCCACAATTCAGGAAGCGATGTTAAGTGGTGACCATATCGGCAATGTGGGTATTCCTTTTTATTCGAATGCAAACTTGAAGGCTGAAGAATCCGAAACCAAGGAGATCGGCGTCAATTTCAAATTTGATAATGTTCTTCAGAAAGGTGATGGTTTCCGTGCCAAGGTTGCATATTTCAGGTCGAAAATTGAGAATTACGCGACAATTGCCTATGTGCCCCAGCCAACAACAAGCACCATAATTCCTGGGCTGCTGATCAACTCAAATCAGGCCGCTGCGATGGTGAACCTTGAAGATCCCGTCTATGTCAACGGGACCGAGATGGAGCTATCTTATGATGCGGGCGAATATTATCTCGGCGGGACGCTAACGCTCTCTGACATGGATCTTCAAGGCGACTATAACCCGTTCGTTCTTGATACTGATTACGATCAATACGCTAATTCCGGGCTAAGTCCCCTTGGAGTCGGAGATCCGATTTATGGTGATGCTGGCGACCTTTACGGAATTTACGCAACCCCGAAACGCAAATACACGCTAGATGGCGGATTCCGGCTTTTGGATCGTGATCTTGTGATGGGCATGCGAGCGACCTTTGTTTACCCACAGGACAATTTCGGCAGTTCGAGTCTTTCAAGTGTCGTTGGGGAATATTTCAAATATCGCGTCTTCGATTTCTACAGTTCTTATGACGTGAACGACAATGTCTCGCTGCGTCTTGCAGTAAATAACATGTTTGATGAAGGTTACGTTCAGGGGGCTGGTGGAACCTACGCGCCTGCTCCTGGCCGAACCGCTGTTCTCACGTTAAGCGGTAATTTCTAAGCCGTCCAGATATCGGAACTCCAACCAGCCGATCAGGCATTTTGCTTGATCGGCTATTCGGCATTTTTCAGTTAAGCAATTGATTTAAATTGATTTTTTGATTGACTATTTGAGATAATAAGAGTCATTCTCATTTTGTTGTTCAGTGGTTGGGCAACAAATTGACAGGAGAAATCAAAATGACGATTACGATTGATCTGAATGCAAATTCGTCGGGCAACGGTGTTGATCTGCAAGCGGTATTTGACGATTTCAATGCGAACTTTTCGCTTGGTTCAGGCAACCACGGTTACTTCTTTGATGGCGCAGCGCCTGCTGGTCTAGGTGGTACACAATACTACGCGGCGGATATGGACAGCAGCAGTTCTTATACGGGTGGTGTTCTTGCTACTGCCGGGACGACTGATTTTGCCTATGATCTAAGCTCCCACACCATCACCGGTGACCTCGACGGATTTTCGTTTGGCAGCACGCTGGCTTATGATGCCACTGCTGGTCAGTACCAATTCTCCGACTCTTCGGTCGATATTTCCGGGTTGGGGCTTTCTGGTAGCGACACAAACAGCGTCCTTACCGGCATCTATACCGGAAGCACTTCCACACTTGAATCGACTCTTGACCAAGGCGTCGAAATCAACGGTAGCACTGGTGATGATGTCATCGGCGGCTGGGCCGGTGATGACGTTCTGACCGGTAATGCCGGTGCCGATACCTTTGAATTCGATACTTCGGCATCGTTCGGTGATGACACCGTTACCGACTTCACCGATGGCACCGATCTTCTCGATATCGATTACAACTCGGTCACGATTGGAGATGATGGTGCTGGCAATGCGCTCATTACCCATGGCAACGGCACCATCACCCTGACTGGTGTTGACTTCAACGACCTTGACGCAAGCGACTTCGTTTAACGAAGGCGGCCCGCTCCGCAGGCGGCGGAACGGGCACAAGGTCTTTGATTGCAGGGCACCGCGGAACAGCGGTGCCCACCCCATCCTATCTTTTTCTTTTCCGGAATGGAAACAGCGTGTTCGAACAGGTCCATCCGCAACATTTGTCCAAATCGTCCGTATTCTCGCCGTTGGCGGCCGCCATTCGATCCGTGCGCGGAGCGTTCCTGTCGGTCGCGGCGTTAAGCGGCGTGTCAAATATCCTGATGCTGACCGGGCCGCTTTTCATGCTGCAGGTTTATGATCGGGTTCTGGCGAGCCGCAGTGTGCCGACGCTGGTCGCGCTCGTTGTTCTGATGCTGGCGCTATATCTGTTTCTGGGAACTGTCGATGCGCTTCGGGCGCGGATGCTGGTGCGGATTGGCTGGCGGGTGGATGAGCAAGTTGTGCCGATGGCACTGGCAACTACCCTCGATCAGGCGCTGCGAAATGATAATGCAACCTTAAGGCCGCTCAACGATCTTGATCAAATCCGACAGTTTCTGGGTGGTGCGGGTCCTATTGCGATTTGCGATATGCCTTGGATGCCGCTGTTTCTGGGGATCGTTTTTGCTTTTCATCCCTGGCTTGGTTTTCTTGCCCTTATTGGCGGTATCATTCTGGTGATTTTGACATTGATCAGCGAGCTTGCCACCCGTCGCCAGGTTGAACGGATGAACTGCCAAGCCGTTTCACGTGCAAATCTTGTCGAAGCTGGGCGTCGAAATGCCGAAGCCATTCGTGCGATGGGCATGCTGGCGAGTTTCACGGACTATTGGGCACGTCTGAATGACAGGTATTTACGCGACAATACCGGTGTCGGTGACGTCAATTCGACCTTCTCGGCCTATATCAAGGTCATTCGCCTTGCGATGCAGTCCGGCGTTCTGGCACTTGGTGCGTATCTGGCGATCCTGCAGGAAGTCACACCGGGTGTGATGGTTGCCGCCTCAATCCTGACAGCGCGGGCATTGTCCCCGGTCGAACAGGCGATTGGCAACTGGCGCGGATTTGTTGGTGCCCGTCAATCGCGCCAACGTCTTGAACGCTGCTTTGCCGACACACAAAAAACGTCTGAACGCCTCGGACTGCCTGCCCCGCAACAAAGCCTGCATGTTTCCAATCTGATCGTTCGGGCCCCTGCAAAGCGGGTGGAAGGAAAGCTGGCCGCACCGGGGCGCGTATTGCTGCGCATCAACGACGTGTTCCTGAAAGCAGGCGACGGGCTTGGCATTATTGGGCCAAGCGGATCGGGGAAATCGACATTCGGTCGCGCACTGGTCGGGATTGGTGCGATCCAGAATGGCACCATCCGCCTGGATGGGGCGGAGCTTGATCACTGGGAACCGGATCGGCTGGGGGCGCATGTCGGTTATTTGCCGCAGGACGTCGATCTGTTTGACGATACTGTTGCCCGCAATATTGCGAGGCTACGTAGCGATGTGGACTCTGCGGCAATCGTTAAGGCCGCGCAATTGGCCGGAGTGCATGACATGGTCCTGTCTCTGCCCAAGGGATATGACACGCTGATCGGAAGTGGCGGGCTTATTTTGTCGGGTGGGCAACGCCAACGGATCGGGCTGGCGCGTGCCCTGTTTGGTGATCCGTTCCTGATTGTCCTTGATGAACCCAATTCCAGTCTCGACAGTGTCGGGGAACAGGCCCTGATCGAAGCGGTCCGTCTGGCCCGGCAACGCGGGGCGATTGTTGTCATGATTGCCCATCGCCCCGGCGCATTGGCAACGGTCAATCTGGCGATGGTTATTCAGGATGGACGCCAGATTGCCTTTGGTGCGCGTGACGACATTCTGCGCAAAACCATGCGCCAGGTCGGAGAAAGCGCATGAGCCGAAAACAGTCGCACACGTCGTCAAAAACTCCATTCGTCAGCCCCGCAATGCATAGTTTGCGTCGACATACCCTGTTTGGCGTATCCGTGATGCTGGCATTGTTTGCTGGTCTGGGAAGCTGGATGGCGTTGGCCAATCTTTCCGGGGCGGTGGTTGCCACCGGCAAACTGGTGGTCGAAAGCAATGTCAAGGATGTGCAGCACCCTGACGGAGGCATTATTGGTGAAATCCGCGTGCGTGACGGGGATCGGGTGCAGGCCGGTGATCTTCTGATCCGGCTGGACGATACGATGGCACGCGCAAGCCTTGGCATTGTCGATAGCCAGATCGATGCCTTGCGGGCGCGCAAAATGCGTCTGGTTGCTGAACGGAACGAAGCGAAAATCGTTGCCGTGCCCGATTTGTTCGCGGCCCGTATGCAGGACCTGGCAATCGTTGAGCTGGTTGCGGCCGAGACAAAACTATTCGAAGCAAGGCGTAAAAGTCTGGAGGGTGAAAAGGCCCAGCTTGAGCAAAAACTGTTGCAGCTTTCGGAGACGATCATCGGGCTTGAGGCCCAGAAAGCTGCCAATGAAGAAGAAAGCCGCCATATTCGCGATGAACTTGACGGGCTTGAAATGCTTTACAAAAAGCAGCTTGTACCGATTACCCGTGTTGCGGCATTGCGTCGTGAACGCGCCAGTCTGGGGGGCAAACACGGGGAGTTGACGGCACAGATTGCCGCGACCGGCATGCAAATCTCGGAAACAGAAATGTCGATCCTGCAGCTTGACCGGAACCGCCAAACCGAAGTCCTGACGGAACTGGGTGAAATTGATCAACAATTGGCCGAATTGATGCAAAAGCAGGTTGCGTTGCGCGATCAACTGCGTCGTGTCGACATCCGAGCCCCCTATGACGGGACGGTCTATCAGATGACGATACATACGATTGGCGGCGTGGTTGCGGGCGGGGACCGGATCATGAGGATTGTGCCTGATCAGGATGAGCTGGTGATCGAAGCCCGAACCAACCCGCGCGATATTGATCAGGTCCATCCAGGGCAAAAGGCGATGCTGCGTTTTACTGCCTTTAATCAGCGCACAACACCGGAACTTTCCGGGACGGTGTCCTTTGTGGCAGCGGACCTTTCACGCGATGAACTGACAGGCGAAACCTACTATAATGTCCGGGTGAAAATTGCCGGTGGCGAGATGGAAAAACTTGATGGGCAAGGTCTGATGCCCGGCATGCCGGTTGAAACCTTTATCGCAACGGGGGATCGCACCGCACTTAGCTATCTTGCCAAACCACTTACCGATCAGTTTGCCCGCGCGTTCCGCGAAGAATAATTTTTCACCGGTTTCGGATATCGAACGCCCCGAATCGTTTCTGCTTTGAAGGGCTGCGAATTCATGCGGCATTTGCGGACAGGGACGAAAGGTAATCGGGATGACTTTGGATATAACAGCAGACGGTGTGATAAAAACCCGCCTTCAGAACCTCAAACAGGCAACAACCGGCGACCATCAGCACATCGATGACATGGTGATGGAAATGGCACCGTTTGAAAGCCGCGATAACTACGCCCGGTTTGTCGGGATGCAGTATGTGTTTCACTGCGCTGTAAAAACGCTTTATGACGCCAGTGACCTGAACGCCCTGATACCCGGGCTTTCGATGCGCAGTCGGTTCGATCATGTCTGTGCAGATCTTGCAGACCTGCAATGCAGCCTACCTGAAAATACCAAACCATTTCCTGTTCCCCAAACCGGAATGGGTCGTCTGGGATGGTTATATGTTTGTGAAGGTTCGTCGCTTGGGGCGGCATTTTTGCTGAAAGCAGCCGGAAATATCGGGCTGAATGCCGAGTTTGGTGCCCGTCACCTGGCTGGGCACGAAGACGGTCGCGGCAAGCATTGGCGCGAATTTGTTGATCAGGTCAATGGCTTGGCTTTAAGCGCTAAACAAGAACAGGAAGTGATTGATGGTGCTATTGCTGCCTTTGACTTTTTCCGAACCCTTTTGATCGAAGATCGCAAGCTTGCCGCATAGGCGCAAATCCCTTGGTTGAAAGGCTTGCAGAGACAGGATCGTGACTTGATTTCTGGCAAAGTCGGCTGTATAAAGCCGCCAAGCTTTTTGTAAATTCTGACAAAGAGTGGGCCCTTCGCCCGCTCTTTTGTGCTTTTTGGGGTATGGCATCGCTATATGGCTGAGCTGATCGGACAACAGTTGAAAGACCCGCTGATGATGCGGATCACGGAGATTATCGAGCCGTCGATCAATGCGCTGGGTTTCGAACTGGTACGTGTGTCCATGATGGGCAAGGACAGTAATGTCTTGCAGATCATGACAGATCGTGCGGATGGCAACGGCAGCATCAATGTTGAAGATTGCGCCGAAATCAGCCGTACCGTCTCTGCCCTGATGGATGTCGAGGACCCGATTTCCGGGGCTTATCACCTTGAAGTCAGTTCACCGGGTATTGACCGCCCGCTGACCCGTGCCAAGGACTTTGATGTCTGGCGCGGGTTCGAGGCAAAGGTCGAGCTGGTGATGGCCCAGAATGGCCGTCGCCGTTTCAGCGGAAAGCTGGATGGAGTTGAGGATGATGCGGTCGCCCTGATTGTCGATGGCGAACGTGAATTGTTGCCGTTGGCTGATATCGCAAAGTCGAAATTGGTGCTGACGGATGAATTGATCGCGCATGTCACCGGCAAGGGCCGGTCTGACGAAAACGCAGAATAGAGGTTGGATATGGAAGCAACTTCGGGAATGCCGCGGCCGGAACTTTTGCAGGTTGCAGATGCCGTTGCCCGTGAAAAGGGCATTGATCGTGATGAAGTTCTTGGCGCAATGGAACAGGCCATCCAAAAGGCCGGCCGTTCCAGATATGGCCACGAGCATGACATCCGTGCCCATATCGACCGTAAAACCGGTGAAATCAAGCTGGCCCGTTTCATCGAGGTCACGGATGATATCGAAAACGACTTCACCCAGATGTCGCTGGAACAGGCGCGTATTCGCAACGAAAATATCCAGCTTGGTGAATTCCTGATTGATCCGCTGCCGCCGATCGATTTCGGACGTATTGCTGCGCAGACCGCAAAACAGGTTATCGTGCAGAAGGTCCGTGATGCGGAACGTGAACGTCAGTTCGAAGAATATAAAGACCGTGCCGGTGAAGTGATCAACGGCGTCGTCAAACGAGTCGAGTTTGGTAATGTTCTGGTCGACATGGGCCGTGCAGAAGCCATTCTGCGCCGCGAAGAACTGATCCCGCGTGAAACTGTCCGTCAGGGTGATCGCGTTCGTGCGCTGATCCTTGATGTGCGTCGCGAACAGCGTGGGCCGCAGATCTTCCTGTCGCGTACCCATCCGACTTTCATGGCAAAACTGTTTGCCCAGGAAGTTCCGGAAATCTACGACGGTATTATCGAAATCAAATCGGTTGCCCGTGATCCGGGGTCGCGCGCCAAGATTTCCGTTCAGTCGTCGGATAACTCGATCGACCCGGTCGGGGCATGTGTCGGTATGCGTGGTTCGCGCGTGCAGGCTGTTGTTGGCGAACTTCAGGGCGAAAAAATCGACATCATCCAGTGGTCGGAAGACCCGGCAACCTTCGTTGTGAACGCATTGGCTCCGGCCGAGGTCACCAAGGTTGTTCTTGATGAAGAAACCAATCGTATCGAGGTTGTCGTTCCCGACGATCAGCTGAGCCTGGCCATTGGCCGTCGTGGTCAGAATGTGCGTCTGGCGTCCCAGCTGACCGGATGGGATATCGATATCCTGACCGAGGAAGACGAAAGCGAACGTCGCCAGGAAGAAGCCCGTAAGCGGGCTGATATGTTCATCAAGGCACTTGATGTTGATGAAGTCATTGCCCATCTTCTGGTCGCCGAAGGCTTTACCTCGATCGAGGAAGTCGGTTACGTGCCGTTGGCCGAACTGGCAGAGATCGAAGGTTTCGAAGAAGAAATCGCCGAAGAGCTGCGCACGCGCGCTCGTAACTTCCTTGCCGAAGAAGCCGAACGTCTTCAGAAGCGTCGTGAAGAGCTTAAGGTTGCCGATGACCTCGTCGAATTTGGCGGACTGTCGCTGGCCGTTGTTGTTCGCCTGGGCGAGAACGATGTCAAAACCCTTGAGGACTTCGCGGATCTCGCAAGCGACGAGCTGATCGAATATGTCGGTGATGCGGACAACATGACCATGGATCAGGCCAATGACCTGATCATGGACGCGCGTCGTCAGCTTGGCTGGTTCGAAGGACTTGAAGAAGAAGTTTCCGAAGATGCCGAAGAAGGCGAAGACGCCTGAGGGCTGATCGGAGGACGCCATGTCGCACCGTAAAGGCGGCAAGGTAGCCGAGGTTCCGGAACGCCGGTGTATCGTCACCGGCGAAGTCCGGCCTAAGGAAGACCTTCTCAGGGTTGTGATCGGACCGGATGATTCGGTTGTTCCCGACCTTGAGGAACGGTTGCCTGGACGGGGATTATGGTTGTGCCCGTCGCGGGATGTGATAAATACCGCCTGTGCAAAAAATGCCTTTGCCAAGGCGGCGCGGCAAAAAGTCGTGATTGATCCTGCGCTGGCAGACCGGATCGAGAAGCTTTTGCTTCAGAAAAGCCTCGATCTGCTGTCGCTTGCGCGCAGAGCCGGTCAGGCGGTTGCCGGTTATGAAAAAGTCCGGGCCCAGATTGACGAGGGCGCGGCAATGATATTGGCAGCCCGAGATGGTGCTGCGGACGGAAAATCCAAGATCGAGGCGAAAGCCCGGGATCTGCCGATTTATACCGTTCTGGATGCTGCCGAGATTGGCGCGGCCTTTGGCCGCGAAAAAGCAGTACATGTGGCTGTTGCGCCAGGTGGACTGGCAAAACAGTTAAGTCGCTCGCTTAGGCGGCTAGAAGGATTTCGCGCGGTCTGAAGGCAGGCTTGCGCAGAACGGACAGGACAGGACAGGCAAAGGATGCCGGTCCCGCAGGAAATGAGGAAGTTGGACGGATTATGAGTGATCGCGATCAGGAGAAGAAACCGCTGAGCCTCAACAGATCGAAACTTGAACTGAGCAAGACGGTCGAGGCTGGGCAGGTGCGGCAAAGCTTCTCGCATGGACGGTCCAAATCTGTGACTGTCGAAGTGCGTAAGAAGCGGACTTTCGAAAAGAACGAATCCGGCCGCTTCCGTGAAGTGAAGAAGGATGCGGTTGCTGAACAGCAGCAGCAACCTGCCGCGCCGGCGCCCGCGGCAAAACCCGAACCGGTTGCCAAACCCGAACCGGTTGAAGATCACGGCAATCTTACCGATAGCGAGCGTGCAGCACGCATGGCTGCCCTGAAAGCAGCCGAAGAGCGCCGCAAGCAGGAAGAAGCCGAAGCTGCCGTACGTGCCGCTGAGGAAAGCAAGCGCAAGGCAGAAGAAGCCGAACGTCGTAAACAGGAAGAGGCCGAAGCAGCAAAAGCTGCTGCGGCAGAAACCCCTGTGCTGGAAAAGGATGCCCCGGTTTCTGTAGAAGAAGTCGAGAAAGCCCTTGAAGCATCGACGACCAAAGGCAAATCCAAACCGAAGCCTGCTGCTGTTGCCAAGAAACAGGAAGAAATCATTCCTGGCGAACCGGCAGAACCGCTGGTTCCGGAAGAACGCCGTCGTGCCGATCCGTCCACCGTCAAGCCGAAAAGCCGCAAGGAACTGGACGAGGAAGAAGCCCGTACCGCAGCCGCACGCAAACGCGCCGAAGAAGAAGCTCTTGGCCGTGCCGCGCGTACGAAGGGTGACGAAGGTCGCCGTCGTGGCAAGCTTTCGATCAATAATGCGATGACCGGTGACGAAGGTGGCCGTCGTCGTTCGATGGCCTCGATCAAGCGTCAGCAGGCAAAAGCAAAGGCCCGTATGCAGGGTCAGCAGAAGCCGAAAGAGAAAATCGTGCGTGATGTTATCGTTCCGGACGTTATTACCGTTCAGGAACTTGCCAACCGTATGGCTGAACGTGCTGCCGACGTCATCAAGTGCCTGATGGGCCTTGGCGTTATGGCAACCATCAACCAAAGCCTTGATCCCGATACCGCACAGCTGGTTGTCGAGGAATTCGGCCACAAGATGAAACGCGTTTCGGATGCCGATGTTGAAGAAGCGCTGGTCAGTGCCGTTGACAACGAAGATCAGCTGATCGGTCGTCCGCCGGTTGTGACCGTCATGGGGCACGTTGACCATGGTAAAACCTCGTTGCTTGATGCCCTGCGCAAAACTGACGTTGTCAGTGGCGAAGCTGGCGGCATCACCCAGCATATCGGTGCCTATCAGGTGACGATGGAAACCGGATCGAAGATTACCTTCATCGATACCCCGGGCCACGCTGCCTTCACGGAAATGCGTTCGCGCGGTGCCAAGGTTACCGACATCGTCGTTCTGGTTGTTGCTGCTGACGACTCGGTCATGCCGCAGACGATCGAAGCCATCAGCCATGCGAAAGCAGCCGGTGTGCCGATGATCATCGCGATCAACAAGATCGACAAACCGGGTGCAAACCCGTCGAAGGTTAAAACCGAACTGCTTCAGCACGAAGTCGTCGTCGAGGAAATGGGCGGTGAAGTTCAGTGTCTTGAAGTTTCCGCCAAACAGGGCCTTGGCCTGACCGAGCTGGAAGAAGCCATTCTGCTTCAGGCCGAGGTTCTTGACCTTAAAGCCAACCCGGCACGTGTTGCTGACGGTGTTGTCGTTGAAGCCCGCATGGAAAAAGGTCGCGGCCCGGTTGCCACGGTTCTGGTTCAGCGCGGTACGCTTAAAAACGGTGATATCTTTGTTACGGGTGCCGAGTGGGGCCGCGTTCGTGCGTTGGTCAACGATCATGGCGTTCGCATCGAAGAAGCTATTCCGGGCATGCCGGTCGAAGTAACCGGTCTGAACGGTGTGCCGTCTGCCGGTGATGACTTCGTCGTTGTCGAAAACGAAGCCAAAGCGCGTGAGATTTCCGACTATCGTCAGCGTCGCATCCGCGAAACGCAGGCTGCTGCGATGAAGAAATCGGCACTTGAGAACATGTTCTCGAGCTCGGGCGACGTCAAGGAACTGCCGATCCTTATTAAAGGTGACGTGCAGGGTTCTGTCGAAGCGCTTATTGGTACCCTGCAGAAGCTGGGTAACGAGGAAGTCAGTGTACGCGTCCTGCATAGTGGCGTTGGCGGGATCAACGAGTCCGATGTCACGCTGGCGCGTGCGTCAAATGCGCTGATCATCGGCTTTAACGTGCGTGCCAACCAGCAGGCCCGTGAACAGTCCCGTCGCGACAATGTCGACATTCGTTATTATTCGATCATCTATGATGTTGCAGACGACATCAAAAAGATGCTGTCGGGCATGCTGTCGCCGGAAGTTCGCGAGAAGTTCCTGGGGTACGCAGAAATCCGCGACATCTTTACCATCTCGGGCAACAAGATTGCCGGTTGTATGGTTACCGAGGGTACCGTCAAGCGTGGTGCGGGTGTTCGCCTGCTTCGCGACAACGTGGTGATCCATTCGGGCGAGCTGTCGACACTGCGTCGCTTCAAGGATGAAGTAAAAGAAGTCCGCGAGGGCTATGAATGTGGCATGTCATTCGCCAAGTATAATGACCTGCAGGTCGGCGATATGATCGAGTGCTTCGAGCAGGAGGAAATCGCTGTCGAACTTTAAGACGGTGGATTGACGATATGGCGAAGCAACCGGCCAAAGCACCAAGTCAGCGACAGTTGCGCGTGGCGGAGGAAATCCGCCAAGCCCTGTCGCAGGCACTTGAGCGCGGAGATATTTATGACCCGGACCTGACCCGGCGCCCGGTAACCATTACCGGTGTCAGTTTGAGCCCGGATATGCGCAATGCGATGGTATCCTTTACGCCGCTTGGCGGGGGCGAGGCGGAAACCTCGCTTAAGGCGCTAACGCGGCAGAAGGGCCATTTGCGTACCCATGTGGCGCGTACGGTTCATATGAAATACGTACCGGCATTGCGTTTTGTGGAAGACAAAAGTTTCGATGTCGCCGACCATATCGGTGCCCTCCTGCGTGACCCGCATGTCGCACAGGATCTTGCGGCGGACCGGTCGGACGACCATGAGAATGAGGACGACTGATGGCGCGTCGGCGTCGCGGTAGAAGCATCAATGGCTGGCTGGCAGTCGACAAGCCCCTGGAAATCACCTCTTCGACGGTGGTCAATCAGGTGCGTCGTCTGCTTGATGCGGCAAAGGCCGGTCACGGCGGGACACTTGACCCATTGGCGAGTGGTGTCCTGCCTATTGCATTTGGCGAGGCGACAAAAACGGTTGCCTATGTCATGGATGGCAGCAAAAGTTATCGTGTGACGCTGAAATTCGGCGAAGCACGCAGTACCGACGATGCCGAGGGCGAAGTTACGGCCACCTCGGATCATCGTCCGGATGCAGACGAAATAAAGGCCGTGCTGGGTGAGTTTATTGGTGAAATCCAGCAGGTGCCGCCAAAGTTTTCGGCGATCAAGGTTAATGGCAAGCGTGCCTATGATCTTGCCCGTCGCGATGAAGACGTGGTGCTTAAACCGCGTCCGATTCTGATCAAGGATCTTCGACTGGTCGATATGCCGGATCGCGATCATGCCGTTCTCGAAGTTGTTTCGGGCAAAGGGGCATATATGCGGTCTTTGGCGCGCGATATTGCGCTGCGCCTTGGTTCTGTCGGCCATATATCCGCCCTTCGCCGCACGTCGGCGGGGCCGTTTCCTGAAACGAGTTCCATTCCGCTTGCGGAGTTGCTTGAAATGGATCCGGATGCGGTGTTGGAGAAATTGCTTCCGGTCGAGACCGCGCTGGACGACATCCCGGCGCTGGCCCTGACCGAAGTCGAGGCGCAGCGGCTATCGAGTGGGCAACCTGTCGGGTTGTTGCCGGTGGCAAAACGCAGTGCCCTCGAAATTCCCGTCGTGCAGGACGATATCGTCTGCGCCATGCTCCATGACCGCGCGGTTGCGTTGGCGGAGATAAGTGGTGGCGAAATCCGGCCTGTACGTGTTTTTAATCTCTAAAGGCGAAAGGATGCCTGATGTCGATTACTGCTGAACGCAAAGCTGAGCTGATCAAAGAATACGCTCAGAAAGACGGTGACACCGGTTCCCCCGAAGTCCAGGTTGCAATCCTGACCGAGCGGATCAAGAACCTGACCGAACACATGAAAGAACATAACCACGACTTCCACAGCCGTCGTGGTCTTCTCATGATGGTTGGCCAGCGCCGTCGTCTGCTGAAGTACCTGCAGCGCAAAGACCAGTCGCGTTACGAGACCGTTATCGAACGCCTCGGTATTCGCCGCTGATATCGAACTGCGGCGGAGGTGGTTGATCCCCTCCGCCGTCGTTTTTTTAATGTCCCGAGCGGATCGGGAAACACGGGGAAGCAGGGTCGGATGGGCCGACCTCTTTGCTTGGTCCGGACCCATTAATTATGCAGCTTTTATGAAAGCCTCATAATTAATGTGTTCGGAACTCGTGTATGACTATCCGGGTCCGCTGAAGGTTTGTAAGAGGAAGAGAAAATAATGTTTAATGTCGTCCGCAAGGAAATGCAGTGGGGCAATGCCAAGCTGGTTCTCGAAACCGGCAAGGTCGCGCGCCAGGCCGATGGTGCCGTCATGGTTACCTATGGCGAGACCGTTGTGCTTTGTACCGCTGTTGGCGCGAAATCGCCGCGCCCGGATATCGACTTTTTCCCGCTGACCGTGAACTACCAGGAAAAGGCATTCGCTGCCGGTAAGATCCCGGGTGGTTTCTTCAAGCGTGAAGGCCGTCCTTCGGAAAAGGAAACCCTGGTTTCGCGTCTGATCGACCGTCCGATCCGTCCGCTGTTCCACCCGCTGTATCGCAACGAAACCCAGATCGTTTGTACCGTTCTGTCCCATGACATGGAAAATGATCCGGACGTAGTTGCGATGATCGGTGCGTCTGCGGCGCTGACCATTTCCGGTCTGCCGTTCCTCGGCCCGATCGGTGCTGCGCGCGTCGGTTACAAAGATGGCGAATATATCCTGAACCCGGCAACCGAGTCGGTTAAGGAAAGCGACCTTGATCTGGTTGTTGCCGGTACCCGTGACGGTGTGATGATGGTTGAGTCCGAAGCCAGCGAGCTTTCGGAAGAAATCATGCTTGGCGCCGTTAAATTCGGTCACGAGCAGTTCCAGTCGGTTCTTGATCTGATCATTTCGCTGGCCGAAGACGCCGCGAAAGAACCGCGCGACATCGCAGAACTGCCGGAAGGCTATGATGCACTGGTCGAAAAAGTTGCTGCCCTTGGCACCGATGGCCTGACCAAAGCATACAGCCATGTCGTCAAGCAGGAGCGTTCGGCTGCTGTTTCCGACGCCAAAGCTGCCATTGCCGAGAAACTGGCTGAAGAAGAAGTCGCCGATGCCCTGAAAGGCAAGGTTTCGTCGATCATCAAGGATCTGGAAAAAGACATCGTCCGCGGTGCGATCCTGAAGACCGGCAAACGTATCGATGGCCGTACCGGTGCCGACGTTCGCCCGATCCTTGGCGAAGTTTCAGTTCTGCCGCGCGCGCACGGTTCCGCGATCTTTACCCGTGGTGAAACCCAGGCACTTGCCGTTGCCACCCTTGGCACCGGTCAGGATGAACAGATCGTTGACGCGCTGGACGGTGAATACCGTGAAAACTTCATGCTGCACTACAACTTCCCGCCCTACTCGGTTGGTGAAGCTGGCCGTATGGGTTCGCCGGGCCGTCGTGAAATCGGTCACGGTAAACTGGCATGGCGTGCCCTGCACCCGCTAATGCCGGGCAAGGATGCGTTCCCTTACACCATCCGTATCGTTTCCGAAGTCACCGAATCGAACGGTTCGTCCTCGATGGCGACTGTTTGCGCAACCTCGCTTGCAATGATGGATGCCGGTGTTCCGCTGGCACGTCCGGTTGCCGGTATTGCCATGGGTCTGATCAAGGAAGGCGATGATTTTGCCGTTCTGTCCGACATCATGGGTGATGAAGATCACCTTGGCGATATGGACTTCAAGGTTGCCGGTACCGAAAACGGTATCACCTCGCTTCAGATGGATATCAAGATCACCTCGGTGACCCCGGATATCATGCAGATCGCGCTGGGCCAGGCCCGTGACGGCCGTCTGCACATCCTTGGCGAAATGTCCAAGGCGCTTCCGGAAGCACGTGGTGAAGTTTCGGGCAATGCACCGACCATCACCCAGTTCTCGATCCCGCGTGACAAAATCCGTGACGTTATCGGGTCGGGCGGCAAGGTCATTCGTGAAATCTGCGAAGAAACCGGTGCGAAGGTCGATATCGAAGACGATGGCTCGATCACTGTTGCACATACCGACGGTGCAAAAGGCAAACAGGCTGTCGATTGGATCAAATCAATCGTTGCGGAACCTGAATTGAACCATATCTATGATGGTAAGGTTGTTAAGGCTGTCGACTTTGGCGCATTCGTCAATTTCTTTGGCGCGCGCGACGGTCTGGTCCATATCTCCGAACTGGCGCAGGAACGCGTCAAACAGGTTTCGGATATCGTCAAGGAAGGCGATGCGGTCAAGGTCAAGGTCATTGGATTTGATGATCGCGGCAAGATCAAATTGTCGATGAAACGCGTTGACCAGGAAACCGGTGCCGATCTCGAAGCCGGCGACGCTGAATAATCCGATCTGATAGACCGGACGGCGATAACAACAACACGCCGTCCGGTTTTCCAAATGCGATGCCGGGGCATCGCTGGCGATGAAAAGCCGAATGGGAGAGACGAATTTGAAAGCCCTTAAACCGCTCGTCATGTCGGGAAAAGAGGTCTTGCCACTGATTGAAGGTGGTAAAGGTATCGCTGTTTCGACGGGTAAAAGTTCCGGCGCGTGGGCAGCTGCTGGTGGCATCGGGACGTTTTCCGCCGTCAATGCCGATTCTTATGACGAAAATGGCAATCTGGTTCCGGTCGAATATGCCGGAAAAACCCGCGGTGAGCGCCATCAGGAACTGATCGCCTATGGCATCCGCGGCGGTATCGCCCAGGCACAGATCGCACATGAAATGCGCGGCGGTGAAGGTCGCCTGCATATGAACGTTCTGTGGGAAATGGGCGGTGCGGAAGAAATTCTGCGCGGCGTGCTTGAGGGCACCAAGGGGCTTGTCCATGGGGTGACCTGTGGCGCGGGCATGCCTTACAAGGTATCGCAGATCGCAGCCCAGTATGGCGTGCATTATTACCCGATCGTATCTTCTGCGCGTGCGTTCCGTGCCTTGTGGCTGCGTTCGTACAAAAACACCCCAGAATGGCTTGGTGGTGTGGTCTATGAAGATCCGTGGCGCGCTGGCGGTCACAACGGTCTTTCGAATTCCGAAGACCCGCTGGTGCCCGAAGATCCGTTCCCGCGTGTTGCAGCCCTTCGCGAATACATGAATTCGGTTGGCCTGAATGAAGTTCCGATCATTATGGCGGGTGGCGTCTGGTTCCTGCGTGACTACGAAGACTGGCTTGATAATCCGGAAGTTGCCCCGGTGGCGTTCCAGTTTGGAACCCGTCCGCTTCTGACCAAGGAAAGCGAGATTTCCGAAGAATGGAAAAACCGTTTGCTGACGCTGCAGGACGGCGACGTCTCGCTGCATAAATTCAGCCCGACCGGTTTTTACAGCTCGGCTGTTCGCAACGACTTCCTTGAAGATCTGCATCAGCGTTCTGATCGTCAGGTCCGTTATTCGCGTACTGCAGAAGCCGACCTGCATGTCGGTATTCCGCTGGGCCGTCGTGGTCGTCCGATTTATGTCCGCGAAGATGACGCCGACAAGGTTCGGGCATGGCTTGATGCCGGTTATACCGAAGGCATGCCGACACCCGATGAAACCATGGTGTTTGTAACGCCTGACAGTGCACTTACGATCAAGAAAGACCAGATTGATTGCATGGGGTGCCTGTCACAGTGCCAGTTCTCGAACTGGGAACAGCATAGCGGTACTACCGGCAAACGTGCCGATCCGCGTTCGTTCTGCATTCAGAAAACGCTTCAGAACATTGCGCATGGCGCGATGGTTGAAAACGAGCTGATGTTTGCTGGTCATAATGCCTATAAATTTGGTGAAGATCCGTTCTATGCCAACGGCTTTGTCCCGACGGTCAAACAGTTGGTCGACCGGATCGCCACGGGCGATTAGATTAGACACCAAATCAGACACTGGACTTTTACGGATCAAGAAGGGGTCGGGTTTCCGACCCCTTCTTGTTGTTTGATCCCCTATGGGCTATTGAAAATCGGTATGATTGGAGTTGATCAAAATCAAAGAAAGGTGCGTCTTGGTTCCTTAATATACGCTTGGATTTGATCGGGAACCGGGCGTTGGCCGGTCCTGAAAAGCGTATGAAGGGACAATTTCATGACGACGAACCCGCGTCCTTACACCCATGCCTTGAACCGCCTGAAAGAGGCCGGGTTGCGCCCGACCCGTCAGCGCTTGGCATTGGCCCGCCTGCTATTTGATAATGGTCATCGGCACATCACCGCCGAACAGCTTCATTCCGAAGCCATGAGCCAGAATATCAAGGTATCACTGGCGACCGTATACAATACGTTGCACCAGTTCACCGAGGCAGCGCTTCTGAATGAAATTGTGATCGATTCCGGCCGATCCTATTTCGATACCAATACCGCCCCGCATTACCACTTCTATTGCGAAGAAGACGGCATGCTCAGCGACATACCCGCTGATGCGGTGCAGCTTGCACGCGTCCCCAATATGCCCCGTGGTACGGAATTGGCATCGGTTGATCTGGTGTTTCGTTTGCGGCGCCAGTCGGCCCGCAACGCTGCCTGATTGTTATTGGGTCGGTTTATTCGGCAGTGCTGTGTCGCAAATATAGCGGTGCGGTGACAGCGAAATGACGCGTCGATGAAAACCGCCTGAAATGGCGCGAAACGTCCCTTCAGTGCTTGACGGGCAGGGTTTTCAAGACAAATACAGAGGCGACGGTTCCACATGGAACGGTCGCCCTTTTTTTGCCTATGTGTGTGACAGCAACACCGCATATTTCAGACTTCAACGACAAAAAAGGAAGCCCGTAATGGTGCTCAAGGGAACACGGACCGAGGAACTTCTGCGTGCGGCATTCGCATCTGAAGCACAGGTCAATCGTCGTTATCTTTATTTCGCGCAGCAGGCCGATATCGAAGGCCATCCGGAAATTGCCGAAATGTTCCGCGCTACCGCCGAAGCCGAAACCGGCCATGCCTTTGGCCATCTCGAATTTCTTGAACAGGTCGGGGACCCTGCAACCGGGCAGCGGATTGGTACCACCAGGCTTAACCTTGAAGCCGCATTTGCCGATGAACAGAACGATGCCAGATCCCGATATCCCGAAATGGCCCGTATTGCGCGCGAAGAAGGTTTTAACGATATTGCCGACTGGTTTGAAAGCCTTGCGCGTGTCGAAGATGCCCATGCTGCCCGAATGGAACGCGCCTTGGCATCTTTTGGGACTGTTTCCGAACCGGTGGAATAAGATTGAAGACAATCCGACGATGCTTCTTTTACAGATATAGCGCCTTTCTGCTTCTGGTGATGTTAATGGCACCGCTAGCAGCCAAGGCACAATCGTCGGTGGACCTTGACGATATCCTGACCAATGCGGGGCGTTTGGAACCCTTGCAGGCCTTGATGATCGCCCATCGCGGTAATGTGATTGCGCAGCAGGGATACCACGGCAGTTCCCCTGATCAGGCGGCCAATATCAAATCCGCGTCGAAATCGGTCATTTCAGCATTGGTTGGCATTGGCTTAGAACGTGGTGTTTTGTCCGGTACGGATCAGAAAATCGCCCCCTTGCTGCGGGATCAGTTACCTGCCGATCCCGACCCCCGACTGTTTGATATTACCATCGGGCATCTTTTGTCGATGCAGGCTGGTCTGGGGCGGACATCGGGGCAATATTACGGTCAGTGGGTCGCGCAATCGAACTGGGTGCGTGCTGCCCTTGCCCGACCGTTTGCCGACGATCCGGGTGGTGAAATGCTGTATTCCACCGGCTCAAGCCACCTGCTGTCGGCCATCCTGACACGCCAAACCGGAAAATCCACGCTGGAACTGGCGCGTGAATGGCTGGGGCCATTGGACGGTTTTGCTATTACCGCATGGGATCGCGACCCTCAGGGTATTTACTTTGGTGGGAATCAGATGGCGATGAGCACCAGATCGCTTCTGGCTTTTGGCGAACTTTACCGGAATGGTGGGCGCACCGCGGATGGCAGACAGATCATCACGCAAAACTGGATCGATCAAAGCTGGCAGCATCGGACAAATTCACGCTTTACCGGCGATGAATACGGTTATGGTTGGTTTATGCGCAATCTTGCCGGGCAGGATGTGGTCTATGCGTGGGGATATGGTGGGCAGATGCTTTACATCGTTCCTGACCTTGAATTGACCGTGGCGATGACATCGGACGAAACAAAACCCTCGGCCCGAACCGGATACCGCGATCAGCTGCATGGCTTAATGGCCGATATCATCGACAGGATAGAAGCAGATGCAGGCTGATCGGGGTGAGCGGACTTTTTATTGAGCCGCAATCCGTTCTGAAAGGTATTCGACGGTGTGGCTACTGCCGGTGATCGGTCCGCGCAAAACAACATGCGGATGACCAAGCGAATTGCGTTCGACATGGCCATCAACCTGATACACATCACGCAAAAGATCACGATCAATCACATTGGCGCATTTGCCAAATGCCACCATGCGGCCATCGCGAATCGCCATGGCGTGATCACAATATTGCAGCGCATGGTTCAGATCGTGGATCGCAATCAGGACGATTATTTTCTGGCGCTTGGCGATATCACGCATGAAAGACAGAACCTCCATCTGACGATGCAGATCAAGGGCTGAGGTCGGCTCGTCCATCAGCAGGATTTCGGGTTCACGCACCAGCGTCTGAGCAATGGCAACCAACTGGCGTTGGCCGCCGCTAAGCTCTCCCAGATTGCGTGCCGCCAGATCAGAAATCCTAAGGGCGGCCAGAATATCGTCAATCCGCGCCAGTTCATCGGTCTGAACGCGCAATGACGATCCCTGTTTGGCGGCAAGAATAACCGACTCGTAAACAGAAAGAACCGCGTTTGATCCGGTGTCCTGCGGCATGTAGCAAATCGTGTTACGGCTATAATTCGCCGTTTCGACATGCACTTTTCCGCTACCCTTGGCAAGACCGGCGACCCGTTTGAACAGGCTTGATTTTCCCGCTGCATTCGGGCCAATGACGGCAATTACGTCGCCTCCCGTCAGAACCGGTGTACTAACACCGGAAACCACCTCGGTGCGGCCATAACGGGTGCCAAGGTCTTCAAGACGAAGTGTTGTTACCATGATTTTCTCCGGCTTGCGAAAATCAGCGAGAAGAAGAACGGCACGCCGACAAGCGCGGTAATTACCCCAATGGGCAGGATCGCGCCGGGGATCAGAAGTTTTGACAGAACCGACGTCGCCGACAGGATCAACGCCCCGCACAGGACGGATGCCGGCAGGAAGAAACGCTGATCCTCGCCCACCAGCATGCGGGCGATATGTGGCCCGACCAGACCGATGAACCCGATGGTCCCGACAAAGGAAACCGGGATTGCCGCCAGCATACTGACCAGCAACATCGTCTTCAGGCGCAACGACTGGACATTGACGCCGAAACTTTCCGCCTTGGCATCTCCCAGTCGAAGGGCGGTGAGTGCCCAAGCCTGACGGGTAAATAGCGGAAGGGCGATGGCAACGGCAATGGCCGTGATGGCAACCTTGGACCAGGTCGCCTTGACCAGACTGCCCATGGTCCAGAATACGACCGCGGCCAATGCCTGTTCGCTGGCGAGATATTGCAGCAACGCCAGAAGCGCGTTGAAGGTAAAGACCAGCGCGATCCCCAGAAGGACGATGGTTTCAACCGTGACACCGCGCATACGGCTGAAGAAATGAATGATCAACGCGGTCGCCATCGCCATGAGAAAGGCATTGATCGGAATAATGAATTCGACAAAAGCCGGCAGGATCGCGACCCCGAGAACCAATGCCAAGGCTGCACCGAAACCGGCCGCAGCCGAGATACCCAGCGTAAACGGGCTGGCGAGCGGGTTGGCCAGGATGGTTTGCATTTGCGCGCCCGCGGTCGAAAGGGCCGCACCCACGGTCAGCGCCATTAGGGCGACCGGCATGCGAATTTCCCAGATCACGACGCGCAACTGATCGCTGGCATCCGACGGGTTCAGCAGAGCAAAAATCACATCAGCCAGCGGATAATTGGCCGGGCCGGTTGCCAGATCAACAGCAAATGACAGGAACAGCGCAATTGTCATGCCGCTCAGGATCAGGATACGACGCAGGGAACGCGCCCTGTAATGCGCGCTCCCTGCCATAACGGTGGTTTGATCGGAGATCATGGAAATCAGTTCTGATCGCTGATGGAAATGAAGTAACCCGGCTGATAATCGATCGGTAGAAATCTTTCATGCAGTTCGCGGAATGATGCCTCCGGTTCGATATCGGCAAACAAATCCGGGTGGAACCATTTTGCCATTTGTTCGATCACCACGAACTGATAGGGGCTGTTATAGAATTGATGCCAAACGATGTGGATATTGTTGTTTTTGGTCGCCTTGATATCCCGGAATGCCGGGCGTTCTGTCAGGCCAATCAATTTGCGTTTGGCTTCTTTCATGTCAGCTCCGGGCCCAACAGGAACCCAGCCCATGCCGGGTGCATATGCTTCCCAGTCACCGCCAGTACCGACAAATTGGTCGGGGTTGCTGGCAACAACCTGTTCCGGGTTAATTGTGCCGAAAGTGCCCGGAATGATATCGGCTGCAATGTTTTTGCCACCGGCAAGTTCAACCATTTTACCGAAATTCTCATTGCCAAACGACATGCAGCATTCGTCGGAATAACCGGCAGCACGTTCGATGAAGACGTCGGGTATTTTGGGGTTGGCCTTGGCAAGGCGATCAGTGACCAGTTTGATATGATCGGCGCGGAATTTGATGAATTCCTCGGCGCGCGCTTCCAGACCGGTTAACTGACCAAGAATGCGCATACTGGTTTCTGTGTTCTTCATCGGTGATTCACGGAAGTCGATATAGACCAGCGGAATACCTACAGCAGTGAGTTTTTTGTCAAGGCTGGCATCATCGGTCGCACCCTTCGCTTCAAGGTTCATCACAATGACATCAGGTTTAAGCGATATGGCCTGTTCGATATCGAATGTTCCATCCTTGATACCGCCAAACGTCGGCAAGCTATCAATTTCCGGATACGTTGCTGCATATATGCCGTAACCTTGCGGATCGGCTTTTTTAAGATCATCGCGCCAGCCAACGACTCGCTTGAACGGCGCGTCGGTATCAAGCGTCGCGAGGCCATAAATCAGACGACCTTCGCCAAGAATAAGCTTTTCTGCCGGAACTTTGACCGAAACTTCGCGGCCTGCCACATCGGTGATCGTGACGGTTTCTGCTGCGTGAACGGTCCCCGCGACCATTAACGCAACGGCAGCAATAGCGCCAAAAATTTTCATCCCCGTACCCTTATTTAGGATTGCCTGACCGCGGCATTATCATTTATTGAGAATGCAAATCAATACTTTTCGCAATAATTGATTTTTTTATGGATTTGGTGATATTTGGCGCGGTATCTGCCGCCGTGTGATCCCCGCAAGATCGCGTGGCCTTTTGCAGGGACAGGCTATTGGGGGATTTTTCGGACGATGACGACGCATTCAAGCAATTTCAATCTGCGCGACGAGATCAAGGAATACTGGTCAATGCGCGCCGCTACGTTCGATCAACAGCCAGGACACGAAATTTTTTCAGATCAGGAACGTCTGGCGTGGCACGATCTGTTTCGTCGGCATCTTGGTGACGGGACCGGCAAACGTGCGCTTGACCTTGCCAGTGGCACAGGGGTTATCAGCCATTTGATGCATGACATCGGGTTTGAGGTTACTGGCCTTGATTGGTCCGAAGCGATGCTGGAAAAGGCGCGCGCCAAGTCGAAACAGCGCCAGTCAAACATCCGTTTCCTTCTGGGCGATGCGGAAAACACGCTTGAAGACGATAACAGCTATGACGTCATCGTCACCCGGCATCTGGTCTGGACGCTTGTGGATCCGGCGGCGGCCTTTGCCGAATGGTTCCGGGTTCTGAAACCGGGGGGCAAGCTTTTGGTGGTTGATGGTGATTTTGTTTCCCCGACCTGGATCAGCAGTTTGAACAGGGTAATGGCAGGTTTCCTTAAATCCTTTGGCTTGAAGCGCGAAGCAGCCGAAATGCCGCAACTGAAAACCCATCAAGATATTCTCTCGCGCGTTCATTTTTCCCAAGGTGCGCGGGCCGATGAAGTGACATCGATGTTGAAAACCGCCGGATTTGATCCGGTTGTTGCGGATTTCAACATGCGCCAGATTCACCGCGCCCAGTCAAAACACCTTACGCTTGCCAAGGGCTTGGAACGCAGAGCCCAGCACCGTTATGCCATTTGCGCGACCAAGCCGTAGAAGGTTACACAGAATTGGCTGATTGCAGGCGACCGGAAAACATTGCGATGTCGTGGTGCATCGCATCCAGCAACGGGTGAAGCAGCGCAAGTAACACATCTTCCGTGCGTTTTGACCGACAGGTAATTACCCTAATCAAGTTTGATGCTGATTTCGGTTTTGACCGAATTGGCAAGAAAGCAGGCCTCGTGGGCCGCGTGATGCAGTTCGGCCTCGACCCCGGCCGTTGGCGCTGCGGCGGCATAGGTGACCTTGGGGCAAAGTTCGACCCGGGTGATGACTGTTTTGCCGTCCTGCTTTTCCATGACACCGGTTGCAGCATCGACATAACTGTCGACGACGATTTTCCGGCGTGATGCGAAGTCAAGGAAGAACAGCATGTGACAGCTTGAAAGGGCAGCCACATAGGCTTCTTCGGGGTCTACATTTTCGGCGACGGAATAGGGCAGTGGCACGACATGCGGGGATGAGGATGCGGGGACTTCGACCCCGCCGTCAAACCGCCAGAGATGACCGCGGCTATACCGGCGGTCGGCAAAGTTTGTGCCGTCGCGTTGCCATCTGACTTCTGCGCCAAAACTGCTCATTGCGGGGCTCCACTTTCGGGGTGCTCAACAAGTTGTCGTAAGGTGATGCCGATGTGTTTTTCAATGATTTCAACGGCCTTGCTGACATCGCAAAGGTTACATACAGCCAGCAGGTCATTATGTTCTTCATAAAACGCTTTACGCGCCTGCGATCCTGCGGGTTGCCGGTGATAGGAACGGCGTGCCTCGCGGCGTAATTCGTCAATCATCTTCAACAGGCGGCCATTGCCGCAGGGGGCATACAGGGTCCGGTGAAAGGCGATATCGAGCTCCTCGATGATCTCCGGGTCTTCTTCTTCAAAAAGATCGTCGTTCAGGCGGATCGCCTTGCGCAGGTCGCGTTGTGTCAGATGCGGGATCGACAGGATCAGGGCCGTCGATTCAAGTGAAATGCGGATTTGCGACAGTTCGTGGGCCTCGTTGGCGCTTAAACCGTTTACCGCGAGGCTGCGGTCGGATCGTTTGGATAGCAACCCGTTTGCCAGCAACCGTTCCAGCGCCTGACGCACCGGCTGGCGGCTGACACCGAACCGTTCGGCCAGCCGTTCCTGTTTCAGGATTGTGCCGGGCGAAAGGGTACCGTTTTCGATTTCGCTTTGAAGCGTTTCAGTGATTTTATTTGGATCCATGGATCCAAAGTCGTCCAGATTTGCCAAAGAGTCAAGTGGGTTCCGTTGGCGTGAGTTCACCCGAAATTTGATGCGACAGCATCGTAAATCCCGCGCGCATTTTATTTGTATGAGGATTTAACCCGCGGCATTGTGGAGGGGCGTGGGCGTCGGGCGTCTGCCCCACGGAGGCTCATGGGCTCAATGGGGGATTTGGCCGGCATTCCCTCAGGTTATTGGGCCGGGATGGCTTCCGTAAGGGTGCTATTGGTCGGGGCGGTTTTGGAGATGAAGTCGATCACGCGATTGACCGCATTGTCGATATCCTCGTTCAGGATGCCATGGCGATCCGAATTGAGCATCTGGATTTCAAGATGACTGCATCCGGTGGCGTGGCGTTTGATCAGGGTCGCACTGGCGGGATCGACGACCCGATCGCCGTCGCCCTGTAAAATCAGGATCGGACAAGCAACATCGGGCAGGCGGTTTTGCATTTCGGCAACCGCCTGGCGCAGATTGTGCAGACCGCCAATCGGGATGTTACGGTAATTGATATTGGGATGTTCGGATTCGTTAAGCCGGAAACTGAGCATTTCCTGTGCCGAGGGTACCCAGCCCATCAGTTTGTTGGCACCATAAAGCAGCGGCACAAACATCAGATTGCGATTGCGGAATTTAAGGGGTGTTGATGCCATGACCAGCCCGGCGAGTTTTTCGGGTCGGTCGGACGCCAGAATGGCCGAAAGCGCCCCGCCGGTTGAAAAGCCGACAATAATAATGTTGTCGCAAAAGGCCGACAGGATTTCATAGCCGCGCCGAACCGATGCCAGCCAGTCGCTCCACGGACGTTTTTGCAACTCGTGCGGGGATGTGCCGTGCCCGGCAAGGCGGACTCCCATCACGGCATAATCGCGTGCGGCCAGCCGATCACCAAGATTGCGAAGTTCCGCCGGGGAGGCAAGGAACCCGTGGACGACGAGAACGCCGGTGGTGAAATGTTCGTTGCCATTGGGCAGCAACAGATAGGGGCGGCTATCGGCGGTTGCCGTTTCCTGATCATTGATCGCGGCGTATTTCCGTTTCTGGTATTTGGCGCGGTTCCATTGCCATGCCCGGATTTCATCATCAAAACGACGTTTGGCAAAATCGCGTGGTGTCAGATGATCGACTTCGTCCCGCGCCTTTTCAAGTGCAGTCCAGGCGGCGTTGATCGGTGCCATTTCATTGGCATAGACCATCACCGGATTATCCATGCGGATTTGATCAAAGGTGGCTTCTTCCTGCAATTTTGGCAGGAAGCAATATTTGCCTTCGGACCGTTCGATCAGGCCAAGATGAACCGCAGCATCAATATATTCGCGAATCTGCGGGCATTTCAGATCAAAGATGCCGATATAATCCGCCGGGTTGCGCATGCCGCGATGCAAATGAATGCCTTCGGCCTGCTGGACATTCTTGACCGCCAGATAAAGTGTGCGGTCAAAATGGGCGATATCGACCTCGGTCACGCCATCAGCCAGCCACATCATGATCAGGCGCGATGCCAGATGACTGACATTGAGTGTCAGGTTGGAATACATCACACCCATGCAATGATCGCGAAGCGGGTTGATATGGCGGCTAATGGCATATTGGGTGATGCGGTCGGGTATTTTCTCAAGCGCTTTGGCAGGACGGAAAAGATCATCGATGCTGTTTGCGGTTTCAACCCGGTGGGCCAGCATGCGCCGGTCAATCCAGTTGAATTGATGGCGCGGATCAACCGGATCGCCAAGCCGGATATCCATATCCGTGCGTTTGAACAGAAGATTGCCTTCGATAATCAGTTCTTCGGCCATCTTGGGGCTAAGTCCGCCAGCAAAAAGATCTGCGCCCCGCGCCAGAAGGTTCTGGTCAACACGCAGCGGGTGAAAGGTTATGTTGGCCGGAAACATCAATGTTGGCTTGGCAAGGGCGGCTTTGAGAGTTTCGGGCGTGGTATCAATCGCGTCTGCCCAGCGATCAAGCTCGTCGTGTTTGCCTTTATCAAGCAGCATCGACAAACCGATCTTGAAGCCGTCAATGCAAAGCCCAAGCAGCGCCGCCCCGGCATGATGTGCGCGCCGTTGATCGGCAGAACGGGAATAGATGCTGTAATCCGGACGTTTGGGATGCGGGCGTTCAGCGGCAAGAACGCGCCGGTCCTTGACCATGCCGCCCTCGGGAAAGATCACAACTTTGCCGCCACGCAGGATTTCCTCGGCCAGGAACGGTAGCAGACGTTCGTAGTCGTTGGGGACACCGCCAAGGGCGCGCAGATAGCGTGAAAACCGGTTGTCTTCGACAAAAAACTCGCCCGATGCGATAGAGCGGCAGAACACACCGGTTTCAAGCGCGATCAGATATTGCGGGATGAAGGTTTCAAACCGGGCGAAATGGTTGAACATGAAAATGTCGCCCTGGGCCAGATGATCGCGGTCACCATGCATCTTGATATTGATGTCGACTTTGGCGCGCAACGCCGTCATGGCCCGTATGGTCCATTCGCAAGTCTGGTTGCGGATCGCGAATTGCTCGCGTTCGATTTCCCGGAAGTTCTGATGCATGGGTGTTTCCGCCCCGAAGGCCTGAATGCCAAATTGATCGGCGTTATGATTAACTGCGGTCGTTTCCTTTAGGTCCTGATGCTTGAAACAGATATGTGTTTTCCGAACGGGTTTGAGAAGGCCAGATACACGCATCAGGCGAACAATCTGTGGTACGTGCCTTTGCCTGTCCCTATACTCAACGCGACATTTCAAATACCGTTCTGTCCGGATAACAGGCCATTTCGCCCCAAATATGGCCATCAAAGATCGTTGTTAATATAGCTGTCCGGTACAACATGATCCCGCCCCGTCATGAAAACTGGAAAATCCGTGCTGCCACCAACCGTCGAGCCACCCCGGAAATCAATCTTTCAGGATCGAAACTTTGTCCTGTTTCTGGTCGGGCAATGCATCACCACACAAGGACTTTGGGTGCAGAAAATCGCCATGTCGTGGCTGGCATGGTCATTGACCGGATCACCATTCTGGACCGGGTTGATTGCCGCCCTTAATTTCGCCCCGGCCTTCATTCTGGGCCCTGTTTTTGGCGTTATGGCCGATCGGGTCAATCTTCGTAAAACAGCGGTGACCCTGAACCTGATGATGGCGGCTACCGCATTTCTGTTGATGGTTCTGGCGATGGCAGGGCAGATAAACCTGTTCTGGATGGTGGTTCTGGCCGGGACGAACGGGGTTTTGGCCAGTGCGATGACGCCCGTTCGGCTTTCGCTGGTGCCGGTGATTGTCCAGCGGGAATTCATGAGCCGTGCCGTGGCCTATGCGGCGATGAATTTCAATATGTCGCGTCTGGTTGGCCCGGCGGTTGGCGGTGTGGTGATCGCGACATGGGGAACCGGGGCGGCATTCATGATTAATGCGGCATCCTATATCCCGATGATCTTTGTTCTGGCGACTGTCAAAATCCATGTCGAACGGGCACCGGATGCCAAAAGCAAAAGGGTTCTGGCGGCCCTTGTCGACGGGGCCAATTACGCCATTCATCATCCGATGATCCGATCCGTTCTGGCGCTATCGTGTTTTGTCGCACTGGTGGGCACGGGCATGGTCGAGCTGATGCCGGTCTTTGCCGAGGCGGTTTATGACCGGGGGGTCAAAGGACTAGGCATGCTGGCATCGGCAAGCGGGGTTGGCGCGGTTGCATCGACATTCATGTTGTCGCGGGTCAAATCTAATCCGGCCGCCTTTCAGCGGGTGACGATCATCGGGGCCTTTGCTGCGGGGTACGGCATGCTCGGGCTTGGTTTTGCACCTTGGTACGAGCTTGCCGTGGTTTTGGTCGCAGTTACCGGTTTTGGTTTGACAGCAGTTGGCGTCGGATCACAAACCGCATTGCAATTGACCGTAGATAATAAGCTGCGCGGTCGGGTGATGAGCTTCTGGAGTGCGACAAGTTTTGGCGGGATTGCCTTGGGCGGCACGATGCTAGGCGCGATATCGGAAGCGGGCCACATTCAATACACCGCACGTGGATCGGGAACATTGATTTTGAGCGCAGCGATTGTCGGGCTTTGGCGCCTGTATCGTATTGCGTCAGATTCTTCGAAACCTGCCACAGAAACGGCAAAATGATCGTGTTCTTCGGGGCGCTTTGTAAACGCTTGTTTAAAACTCGTCGGGTTAGGGTGCCTGATCATGCCTTTTAAGGGGAATATCGCATGCGGCTGGCCGTAGTCATCGGATTTTGTGTGCTTTTGTCGGGATGTTTTGCATCCGCGAGTACCCCGAAACCCAATACCGGCCTTGCAAATGATACGGTCTCGAACGCGACTAATGTCAGCCTGCCGTCGTCGCGCCTGCTACCCTTTGCGCCCACCGATGAATTTTTGCAATGCGTGCCCTATGCACGCGCTGTTTCCGGTATCGAGATTTATGGCGATGCCTGGACATGGTGGGATCAGGCGAAAAATGCTTATAACCGAGGCAAAAAACCCGAAGTTGGGGCCGTTCTGGCGCTTAAGAAAACTTCGCGTTTGAAATACGGGCATGTCGCAGTGGTTTCCGCCATTCTTGATAATCGCAAGATCATGGTCAATCACGCCAATTGGGGCAGTGATTCGCGTACACGCGGCAAGGTGCATTACCGCCAGCCGGTTGTTGATGTTTCACCCAATAATGACTGGTCGGAAGTGCGGATGATGAACACGATTGGCACATTCGGCCGGGTTTATCCGGCGCATGGATTTATCTATCAGCCACGCGAAACTGCCGAAGTGCAATAGGTCGCTTGCTCCTTCCTTCCTGCTTCTCTGCCTGTTTATAAAAAATGGCGAAGGCCCGACTGAGGGACGCTTCGCCAAGGTGAACTTTGCGCGGATGGGTCGCACAAGTTCGGGGGTTGATTTGGGTATTGTCAGGCCGCTGACGCCGGAACCGGCCCAAGCGCGGCAAAAAGGGCGGTATCGCTATCTTCCTGCGGGTTCGGCGTGGTCAAAAGTTTTTCGCCGTAAAACACCGAATTGGCCCCGGCCATCAGGCACATGATCTGGGCTTCGCGGGTAAGGTCGGTACGCCCGGCCGAAAGGCGGACGGTGGATTTCGGCATGGTGATGCGGGCGGTTGCGACCATGCGGACCAGTTCAAGGGCATCGACGGGCTCGCGGTCGGCAAGTGGTGTTCCGGCCACCGGCACCAGCGCGTTGATCGGTACACTTTCGGGATGTGGCGCGAAACCGGCCAGAACATGGAGCATCGATGCCCGGTCCTGGATGCTTTCACCCATGCCGATGATCCCGCCACAACAAAGATCAATCCCGGCACCCCGCACAGCGGCGAGCGTATCGAGCCGGTCCTGATAGGTCCGGGTCGAGATGATCTGGCTGTAATATTCCGGGCTGGTATCAAGATTGTGATTATAGGCGGTCAGGCCCGCCCCGGCGAGGCGTTCGGCATGGCGGGTTTCGAGCATGCCAAGGGTCACGCACGCCTCCATGCCGAGGTTGCGGACACCGCGTACCATTTCGATCACCGCATCAAAGGCCGCGCCATCGCGCACGCGTCGCCATGCGGCTCCCATGCAGAAACGATCCGCCCCGGCGGCCTTGGCACGCGCCGCCATTTTCAAAACCATACCGGGGTCCATCAACTGTTCTTTGCTCAGTTTGACCTCGCGGTGGTGGGCCGATTGCGGGCAATAGGCGCAATCTTCGGGGCAGCCGCCGGTTTTGATCGACAGCAGGCTAGCCTTTTGCACGGCATTGGGATCGTGATGGGTGCGATGGACCGCGTTGGCGCGACCCATCAGTTCAAGCAGCGGCAGGCGATAGATCGCCTCGATCTCGTCCACTGTCCAGTCGTGACGGATGGTTTGATCGATTGCCGGATTTTGTGCGGGAAGACTGTTCATCAGGCGTTGCCGCCTTTATCTCGTTTGACAAGGCGGGTGCAGGCGGCACTGCCAAGGGCAACAAGGGCGATCTTGATGGTGTCGCCCAGAATGAACGGGGTGAAGCCGTATTCGGCAACCTTTTTAATCGGCACAAAGGCGGCAAGCCATGCCAGGCCCAGAACATAGACCGGGATCATGCCGGCCATCATGATGCCAAAGCGCGCCAGCGTACCGCGCCCCTTAGCAAGCGCCCCGACCAGCCATGAGGCAATCAGATAGCCCAGCAGATAGCCGCCGGTCGGCCCGACCATATAGGCAAGCCCGATGCCGCGTTCCGGCGTTCCGGCAAAGACCGGCAAGCCAGCAGCACCCGCAGCCAGATACCCCAGGACTGTTGCACAGGCGACGCGCGGACCGGTCGTCAGTGCAATTGCCATGATCGCCGTGGTTTGCAGGGTCATTGGCACCGGCCAGAAGGGAACGGTGATCTTGGCACTTGCGGTCAGGATGGCGATTCCGGCCAGAACCATCAGGCTGTATTTCATTCCCGATGATATGCGGGTTTCGGCCGGTTTGGAGACTGCATTGCTCATGGTGATTTCATCCTCCTCAGGATCGGATTCAAAATTATAGATAAAAAAGGAATCTCATCTATTAATTACGCCGCGACAAGAAGGTGAAATCAATCCCCAAAATAGATAATCAGGCCAAATTGGTGAATATTTGCGAAACGATATAGCTATCATATTGATTTTAATAATATATTTTTATCTATAAAATTGGAAATTTATGCGTGAATAGACGCCCCGCATTGCCAAAATGCAGGCTGGATCAAATTTGAACCTTGGATTTTAGGTTCGGGAGGCATTTCAGGAAGGGGTCAGGAAAGGGTTCGCGAACGGGTTTTGGTGCCCGGTTTGGTGCCAATCCATTTGACGTGACGGGCAAGGGTGGCGGCGGCAACATCAAACTGCCGTTCGCGGAGCGCCTTGAGGATCGCACGGTGATCCTGATCGGTGGGGGCTTCCCATTCCATGCGGAAGCCTGAAAACAGGAAACGCGCACTTGCGGCATGCAGATCATCAATGGTTGCCAGCAGGCGGGGCATGCTGCACGGGGTCAGGATCAGGCGGTGGAAGGCGCGATTGGCTTCTTCCCATGCCCGGACATCGGGGGCATTTTCGCCTGCGCGGTTGATTGCCTCGGCCTCGTCGAGAATGGCGCTGGTCAGGTGCGGGGCGGCATGGCGAAGGGCGAGGACTTCGAGGGATGCGCGCATTTCAGCGACTTCGCGGACTTCGGCAATGTCAAAACTTGCGACCCGCACACCGCGGCGCGGTTCACTGACGACTAGTCCCTGTGCTTCGAGGCGGCGAAAGGCTTCGCGGACCGGCACGTGGCTTGCGCCAAATTCCTCGGCAAAATGGTCTTGCCGCAATTTCGTGCCCGGCGCGATATGCCCGGCGATGATGCGGTCGGCCAGTTCGCGGGTGATCCTGCCGGTAACGGTGTTGTCAATGTCACTTTTCATGATTTTATAGATAATTGGTGCAGGGCAGATTGTCGACTCGCATTGATGCGCGTCAATGTTGTGCACTGCAATAAAGATTAAAATCGTTTTATCTTCCCCGAAGAAAGCAGAGCCAATGTTTGATCAAGAGAGGGTTAAAGCCGACGAGCCGGTAAATTCGAATCTTTTGCAAACCGACCCGCAGCAAGGTCTGACGACACAGGAAGTCGAGAGTCGGATCCATCAGTTTGGTGAAAACCGTTTGCCGGAAAATGATGCTGGAGTTTGGCGTAAACTGGCGGGTTTTTTCTGGGGGCCAATCCCATGGATGATCGAAATTGCTGCCATCCTATCAGCTATCGTTCAACACTGGTCTGACTTTGCGATCATTCTGATCATGTTATTTTTAAATGTTGGCGTGGGTTTTTGGCAGGAATACAAGGCGGGCAGCGCGATTGCTGCACTTCGGCAACGTCTGGCTCCGCAGGCGCGTGTATGTCGCGATGGCAAATGGTGCGATATTCAGGCAGCTGGCCTTGTCCCTGGGGATATTGTTCGTTTGAAACTGGGCGACATTATCCCCGCAGATGTGAGGCTGCTTCACGGGGACTATTTACGTGTCGATCAATCTGCTTTGACGGGCGAGTCTCTTGCGCTTGATAAAAAGGTCGGTGATGTTGCCTATTCCGGTTCGATTGCACGACAGGGGCAGATGGATGCAATAGTAACTGCAACCGGCATGGCGACCTATATTGGCAAAACGGCGCGTTTGGTCCAGACGGCAGGAAAAGCGTCGCACTTTCAACGTGCTGTTCTGCGTATTGGCAATTTCCTGATTTTGATGACGATCGGCCTGATCGCGCTGATCATGACAGTCGCTGTCTATCGGGGGGATCCGATTACGGAAACGCTTCTTTTTGCTTTGATCCTTGCTGTTGCAGCCATTCCTGTTGCCTTGCCGACGGTCTTGTCGGTGACAATGGCAGTGGGAGCCGAGAAACTTGCGAAAATGAAGGCCATTGTATCGCGGCTTGTTGCGATTGAAGAAATGGCGGGCATGGATATTCTGTGCTCGGATAAAACCGGAACCTTGACCCAAAATCGTCTGACGGTGGGGGAACCGGTTTTGATCGGTAATGCATCACGTGATGACATTCTGCGTATGGCAGCGTTGGCTTCGGAAGTTGACAGTCATGATCCGATTGATGGGGCGATTTACGCCTCGCTTGGCGGTGCTGACTTGATTTCTGATTACAACGTTGTTTCTTTTCGGCAATTTGATCCGGTACGTAAAAGGGCAGAAGCAACCATTGTGCGCGATGAAATGACATTTCAGGTTGCCAAGGGGGCACCGCAGGCGGTTCTTTCGTTGCTTGTCGACGGCGAAATTGGTGATTTGTCCAGCCTGATTGAATATGCGCCGATGATGGCCGCAATTGATGAAATGGCAAGGCGTGGTTATCGCTCGCTTGCCGTTGCCCGTACAGACCAAACGGGACGATGGCAGTTCATGGGGTTGCTGCCCTTGTTTGACCCCCCGCGGGAGGATGCGGCGGCGACAATTGCCGAATTGCAGGCCAAAGGCGTTGATATTCGAATGATTACCGGTGACCACGAGGCCATTGGTCGTGAAATTGCGAGGCAGCTTGGTCTGGGGCAAAATATATTGCCTGCCAATGACGTTTTTGATCAGTATGATCGCCTACGCGATCCGCAGGCGATGGAAAAAGCAGATGGATTTGCACGTGTTTTCCCACAGCATAAATATGCCATCGTCCACGAATTGCAGGGCCGAGGTCACATCGTCGGAATGACGGGTGATGGTGTCAATGATGCGCCAGCTTTAAAGCAGGCAGATATCGGTATCGCGGTATCGAATGCGACGGATGCAGCCCGGGCAGCAGCCGATCTTGTTCTTACCGCGCCGGGCATTTCGGTCATTACGTCTGCTATTGAAGAATCCCGGCGAATTTTTGGGCGCATGAACAGCTACGCCACGTTTCGGATTTCAGAAACAATCCGGGTTTTGCTGTTTATGACCATCTCTATCCTAGTATTTGATTTTTACCCGGTGACGGCAATCATGATTGTGTTGCTGGCATTGTTAAATGATTTTCCGATCATGATGATTGCTTACGATAATGCTGATGTGGCGCCGCAGCCTATTCGTTGGAATATGGTCAATACCCTTACAATGGCCTGCGTGCTGGGTGGCATTGGTGTTGTGTCATCGTTCGGTGTGTTATGGATTGCGGATGTCTGGCTGCATTTACCGCCCGACGAAGTTCAGGTGCTTGTTTTTCTTAAGCTGCTTGTCGCAGGGCATCTGACAATTTATCTGACCCGTCATAAAGGTTTCTTTTGGCAGAAACCCTATCCGAGCTGGAAGTTGTTTGTGGCGACCGAGATAACGCAGGTGATCGGGACGATGGCTGCGGTTTACGGTTGGTTGGTGCCGCCGATCGGTTGGTACCAAGCGTTGATTGTATGGGGGTATGCGCTTGGCTGGTTCGTTGTTGCCGGATGCATAAAGGTATGGGCCTACCGGCTTCTGACCCATGACCATCCGCGGCAAGCCTGGCACCTTGCCCGTGTGGAGGGGTGGCTGCATCGTCGTCGGATTGATTGAGGTAATAACCAGTCCATGCAAGGCGCTATCCCGTTACCGCAAAGTCAGTACGAGACCTGGTTTGGTGCTATTTCTCGTCAGGCATATCGGCGAACGCTTCGCGCAGTGCCTGCGACCATGCATCCGAAAGGGCCTTGAACCCGGCGTCTTCGGCATCAATCCGGCGATGTTCGGAGAAATGGCACGATCCTTCGGGCAGGACGGCAAGATCAAGCGGCATGCCGACCGACAGGTTGGATCGCAATGTTGAATCCATCGATAGCAAGGCGGCCTTGACGCCATCGGCAATCGGCGTTTCCGGGGTGATCACGCGATCAAGGATCGGTTTGCCGTATTTGTGTTCGCCGATCTGAAGGTAAGGCGTGTCTTCGGTGGCTTCTATAAAGTTGCCCGCCGCATAGACCAGAAACAGGCGTTGCGCCCCGCCTTTACGTTGCCCGCCGACCATGATCGAGGCCGAGCTGCTTTCCTTGCGCTGTTCGAGCGTGTCCTGATATTTGTGCTGCACTTTCTGCATTGCCTCGCCCATCAATTCGGCAACACGGAACATGCTGGGTGCGCTCAGGATACAGTCGCCGGGTTCGGTTTCCGGGTTGTCGATGGCTTCCTGCAGGGTACTCATCACGGCCTGCGTGATGGCAAGGTTGCCCGCAGTCAAGGCCACAATGGCGCGTTCACCGGGTACTTCCCAAGTGAACATCTTGCGATAACGCGAAATGTTATCGAGCCCGGCATTGGTTCGGGTGTCGGAGAGGAATACCATCCCCTCATCGAGCATCAAGCCCACGCAGTAGGTCATCTTCTATTCTCGGGTCCGGCTATTGCTGTGATTGTGCAACGATGACTGTTACATCCAAATTCTCGTTCGCACCACCAGTATGTACGCCCCGTATAGGTGTGGCACCCTGTGCATCAAGTCCAGACCCCAGACGAATATAATAATCGGTCGGGCAGCAGCGGTTTGCCGGGTCAAACCCGACCCAGCCCAGTTCGGGCAAATGCAGTTCCGCCCACGCATGGGATGCTTCGTGTGATTTGCCATCCTGATCGGCAAAGAGATAACCCGATACATATCGCGCCGGGATGCCAAGATGGCGAGCCGCCGAAATCATGACATGGGCGTGATCCTGACAGACACCCTGACCATCGGCCAGGGCATCGGCGGCGGTGGTGTGAACATGAGTGCTGCCCGGCACATAGGCGACGGCATCAGAAACGGCTGCCGAGAGGGCATGCGCCCGTTCAAGCAGGTTATCCGCACTGGTTTTCCTTTCGACCTTGGCGGCCATTTTACGGATGGCCGCACTGGATTTGGTCACCGGGGTCGAGCGCAGGAATACCGCCGGAAAGGCACGTTCCTTATGCCCGCGTAGAACACCGGTCGTATCAATGGTTTCAACTTCGCCGGACACAACGACATCGACGGAATCAATCGGGCCGCTTGCGGTCAGGGTGCTGATGGTATCGCCATTGCCATCGATAAATTCGGAGTTGATCACACATCCCTCGGCCTTGATCGACCAGCGGATGACTTTTTGCCCGTCAAACTGGGATGGCGTCAGTTTCAGGCTTTGCACCACATAGCGTGCCGATGGCGAGAACCGGTAATGTGTGCGATGTTCAACGGTCAGACGCATCTTACTGGCTCCCGAAATAATAGGTTTCGGCAATTGCCGAAGACAGGACCTGATTTCGTTTAAGGAAATCGGAAAGGAATTCGTGCAGACCCTGGCTGAAAATTTCTTCCATCCGGCTTTGAGTCAGCAGTGAATAGGTTTCCACAGCCAGACTGTGCACCGGGCTGCGTTGACCATAATGGCGGGCCAGATGTTCCAGATGGTTGGTGATCTGTTCGGAACAATGGGCCAGTGACCGGGGGCTGAACGGGTTGAGGATAAGGAAATGTGCGATGCGATAGGGAGAATAGTCATCGCGATACACCCAGTGGAAGGCGCGCAGGGATGATGCCGCGCGCAGAACCGTCGTCCATTGGTAATTATCGACCCCGTCACCAACCATGCTGGTTTCCGGCAGCAGGACATAATATTTTACGTCTAGCAATCGTGCGGTGTTATCGGCGCGTTCGATAAAAATGCCAAGACGGATAAAATCGTATCCGTCGTTGCGCAGGATCGTTGAATCGGTTGCGCCGCGAAACAAGGCACCCTGCCGTTTGACCCAGTCGATGAATTCCGGCAGGTCGGTTTTTGCAAGATTATGCATTGCCGTCCGGCGCAGTTCCATCAGGGCATTGTTTAATGCTTCCCACATTTCGGCGGTGATGGCGGTACGCATGGCGCGTGCATTGGCACGTGCATTTTCAAAGCAGTTCAGGATCGAAGACGGGTTGTCGCGATTGAAAATCAGGTAATCGGCAACCTCGGCCTGACGGAGCGGCATATCGGGATCATAGCCCTGTGCGCAGCCCGATGCCGAAAGAACCGACGCCCATTCCGACCGGTTGCCGTCGCCGGCGGCCGGCATCAGGGCCATGCGATAACCCATTTCCATCAGTCGGGCCATGTTTTCGGCCCGTTCCACGTAACGGGACAACCAGAAAAGGTTGTCAGCTGTACGACTAAGCATGTGTGACCTCCCTTTTCCTAATCAGCCATGATCCATGTGTCCTTGACCCCGCCGCCCTGCGACGAGTTCACGACAAGTGACCCTTCGCGCATGGCGACACGGGTCAAACCGCCTGGGGTCAGGCGAATGTCATCGCCGACAAGGCAGAAGGGCCGGAAATCGACATGGCGTGGGGCGATGCCACTTTCAACGAAGGTCGGACAGGCGGAAAGGGCAAGAGTTGGCTGGGCAATGAAATCGCCCGGATCGGCCTTGATGCGTTCGGCGTAGGTGGCCTGTTCTTCCTTGGTGGAAGCTGGTCCAACCAGCATGCCGTACCCGCCCGAACCGTGGACTTCCTTGACGACCAGTTCACCAAGATTTTCCAGCACATAATTCAGATCATCGGGATTTGCACATTTCCATGTCGGGACATTGTTCAGGATCGGTTCCTGCCCAAGGTAGAACCGGATCATGTCCGGGACATAGGTATAGATCGCCTTGTCATCGGCGACACCAGCGCCGGGGGCCGAGCAGATGGCAACCCCGCCTGATCGATAGACATTCATCAGTCCGGGAACGCCCAGCACGGAATCGGGTCGGAAACAGAGTGGATCGATAAAGGCATCATCAATCCGGCGATAGATCACATCAACCCGGGCGGGCCCGCGCGTTGTGCGCATATAGACGCGGCCTTCGGAAACGAACAAATCCTGCCCTTCGACAAGTTCAACACCCATCTGGTCGGCAAGGAAGGAATGTTCGTAATAGGCGCTGTTCATCGCACCCGGTGTCAGGACCACGATATTGGGTTCGCGATCACACCGTTTGGGAGCAATGCTTTTGAGCGTCTTATGGAGCATGTCCGGATAGCTTTCGACCGGTTCGATTCGTAATTTCGAAAACAGTTCCGGGAACATCCGCATCATGATTTCGCGGTTTTCGAGCATGTAAGACACGCCCGACGGGGTGCGGCAGTTATCTTCCAGCACATAGAAATCATCCGGCCCGACGCGCACGACATCAACCCCGACAATGTGACTGTAAACCTTCCGCGGCGGATCAATGCCGATCACGGCCGGTTCAAACGCGGCGTTTTTAAACACCAGATCGGCGGGGATAATCCCGGCCTTGATGATTTCGGCGTTGTGATAGACATCGTAAAGGAAGGTGTTGAGCGCGCGTGCGCGCTGCTTGACGCCGCGTTCAAGCTTGCGCCATTCCGTGGCGGTGAAAATGCGTGGAATAAGATCGAACGGAATCAGCCGTTCCGGATCGCCACCTTCGCCATAGACCGCGAAGGTGATGCCGATTTTGCGAAAGAGTGTTTCTGCCTCAAGTCGCTTCTGCTGGAGGGTCTCGGGCCCGCTGGCCTCCATCCAGTCAACCAGTGCGCGATAAGGTTCGCGTACTTCATCGTTCATCATCATTTCGTTGAACATGCACACTCCCCTTGCTTATCCTTTGATTAAAGGCGGTGTCGCAAGGGGCGGTCAAGCATGTTCACGGTTGAAATGATTCTTTTTTCGGCAAAATAAGGGTTTGATGAAAAATTGAACTGGCGTGTTTTGTTGATTGCGTAAAAAACGGGCGCTTTACAGTTCGGTTACGGTTTTGCCGGCCGCAAGACATGGGTGTGATCGGCGGCATACAGGCGGGAATCGGTGAAATCCTTACGCCCAAAGACCTCGCCCACCATGATCAGGGTGGTCCGTGTGATGCCGCTGCCTTTGACCTTGGCGCGGATATCGCCAAGCGTGCCGTGGATGAATTGCTGATCTGGCCAGGTGACGCGATAAGCAACCACCACCGGGCAATCCTCGCCGTAATGCGGCACCAGATCACGGACAACATTGACCAGATTATTGACCGACAGATGCACCGCAAGTGTCGCCCGCGAACGGCCAAGTTCGGCCAGACTTTCGCCGTCAGGCATGGCGGATGACCGCATGGCAGTGCGCGTCAGGATCACGGTTTGCGAAATATCGGGCAACGTCAGCTCCGCCCCCAGTTCGGCAGCGGTGGCGGCATAGGCCGAAACGCCCGGCGTGATGTCATAGGGGATGCCAAGATCATCAAGCCTGCGGATCTGTTCGGCAATCGCGCCATAAATTGACGGATCGCCGGAATGCACGCGTGCGACATCCTGCCCTGCGGCGTGGGCCCTTTCAATTTCGGCCAAGATTTCATCAAGGTTCATTGGCGCGGTATCAATCACGCGTGCCCCTTCGGGGGCGGACTTAACGATTTCCTCGGGCACGAGCGACCCGGCATAGAGACAGACCGGGCATTTTTCGATCAGCTTAAGCCCGCGAACGGTGATCAGATCGGGGGCGCCGGGACCGGCACCGATAAAATGAACGGTCATCAGTTTGCCTTATCGTTTTTGGGGTCATTCTTGGAGTTATCGAGGCTGTGGACGGGTGCGTTGGCTGCGTCCGGCCCCTTTTTGGCATAGCCGCGCGGGGTATAGACCCAGCTGTTTTCACCACGTGTGATATGGCGGCTGTTACTCGATCCGACCAGAACGGTGGTCAGCATATCGACCCTGTCGACTTCAAGTTTCGAAAGCGGAACGACCGTGATTTGCTCGTCAGGGCGACCAAGCTGCCGACCCAAAACAACCGGCGTTTCCGGCCCGCGGTATTCGAGCAGGATATCACGCGCCTGTGCCAGAAGATCACGGCGGCGTTTGGATACCGGGTTATAGAAGGCAATGACAAAATCACCCTCGCCCGCGGCCTTGAGGCGGCGCAGGATATCTTCACGCGGGGTCAGAAGGTCAGAAAGCGATATCGCGCAGAAATCATGGCCCAGTGGCGCACCGATCCTTGATGCGGCCGCCTGAAGGGCGGAAATGCCCGGCGATACCTGTACGGCAACCCGGTTCCAATCAGAACGATCTTCGCGATCAAGCAATTCAAACACAAGCGTCGCCAGCGCATAAATCCCGGCATCGCCAGATCCGATCAGGGCGACGTCCCTGCCGGTGGCGGCGAGTTCAAGCGCGTGTCGTGCACGGGCTTCTTCGGCGCCCAGATCGGAATGATGGCAGGATTTTCCATCAATCAGGGGCCCCAGAAGATCAAGATACATCTGATAACCGACAACATCGGTCGCACGCGCAATCAGGCTGCTGGCTTCGGGGCTGCGCCAGCCGGGCTGTCCAGGGCCGATGCCGACAATCGACAGACGTCCCTGCGGATGGCCGGATTGCAGCGGATCAATGTCATTGCTCGCAAGCCCGATGGCACACGTGGCCCGTTTTGATTTCTGTTTCGAAACGATCAGGGTGCCGTCCTTGCCAATCATGGCAAGTGCCGCACCCTCGGCAACGCCGTGGCAGCCGGTTTCGGCAAAGACAATGTCGGACGGATTGGCAAGGCGGGGAGCTTCGGCTTCCAGCGTTGCAGCGTCATAAAAGCGTGCCGGGACGCCCAGATGATCGGCCAGTGCGTGAACAGCGGCCTCATCGGCCTTGAGATCGATGGATGTAACGCAGGCAACGCTTTGCGCACTCAGGCCATTTGCGGCAACGGTTTCGGTTGCGAGTTTTATCAGTTCGTCCGGTTCGCAATGGCGTTCGCATCCGACGCCAAGCGCCAGGACCGGTGGATGATAGACAATCTCGTGATTGTTCCTGTCGTCGCTATTCGTTTCCATCGCCTTGGCGGTGGTGCGAATGACGACCTTGCCAGTGTCGCTGCGTTCGATATTGCTGTTGGTTAGCCAGGCGGCCGATCCTGCCTCGATCTCGAACCGGGCGGTTTCACCGGCCAGAAGGGCGGCAGTGGCCGGTTTGGCGGCCTGCGGATTAGCAAGATGCCAGCCGACCGGCGGCTCATCAAGGGCCAGTCCCAGCATCGCATCGCCGGGTGTGGTGATCGCCGCCTGCCCGCCCAGCCGTTCGGCGAGATCGCGGGCCAGCCGATTGCCGCCGTGATGGCCGCCCAGAAGCGGGATAAAAGTGCTGCCGGCTTCGTCGACGGCGATGACGGCAGCATCCTGCCATTTACCGGCCAGAAGCGGTGCCAGTGCGCGGATCAGAATGCCTGATGCGCAAACACCGATAATCACATGATCGGCCGAAAATGTTTGTTGCAGATGTGTAATGGTATCATCGAACGCGACATCGACATCGCTTATCGAAACGCGTGTGCGCAGGCCGTGAACCGATGCACCCTGCAGGTTTGCGGCAATGCGTTTGGCGGTGGCAAGGGCACGTTGCGTCAGACAGATGACCGCAATCGGCGCAATCGGGTCCGTCGGCAGGATCGGGTTGGTATTGCTGGCGGTGGGGATATTCGGGGGCGTCATCGCCATGCGTCTCCGCGACGGTGGATCAGGATCATCGAGAAATAGGGTGCTATGGTATCTTCCGGAAGGTCCCCAAGCGGGACCATTTTCTGGGTTTCAAGCGTCGCGCGTTCGATATAGCGCGCCCGGCCGGTTAGGCCAAGTTCTCCGATCACCTTGCGGACCTTGGCGAAGTGGCGGCCAAGTTTGATGATGGCGGCGGCATCGGTATCGCCAAGTTGCGCGCGCAGGCGTTCTTCGGACAAGGGGCCAGGAATGACCTGCAACACGTCGTTTCTGGCGGCAAGTGGTGCGCCAAGCTCGGCAGCACAGGCCATCATCGAACTGACACCCGGCACGGTTTGAACCGGGTGGCCGGCCTCGGCCAGACGGCCGAACAGATACATGAAGCTGCCATAGAAGAACGGATCGCCTTCGCACAGGACGGCAACACTTTTTCCGGCTTTCAGATGTTCTCCGATTTCAAGGGCGGCGGCGTCATAGATCGGGTCGGCGGACTGGCCCATGGTAATGCGGATGGCGATCTCGATCCGGCCATCGGGGACATGCGGCGCGACGATCTGGCGGGCCAGACTGGCACCGTCTTCGAGGGCGGGATAGGCAATCACATCCGCCTTTTGCAGGATGTTATAGGCTTTGAGCGTGATCAGGTCGGGTTCGCCCGGCCCGATGCCAAGGCCATAGGCCGTACCCGCCACGGGTAATGCGCTGGCGGGTGTTGTGGCCGCGTCGCTCATGCTTTTACTCCGACATAGTGGGTGACGGGGGCAAGGTTGCTCCAGCCCCTGAAACTGCCGCGTGGAACCAGCCGTGAAACCGACAGGCGAGACAGGGTGCCACCGTTTTTATTGTAAAACCGTAATAATTCTTCTTCGCCTTCCAGCGTGACCGTATTGGCCGCCAGCCGCCCATGCATCGGCAGGATATCCCAGCACCGATCCATCAGACCGGGCGTCGTAATGCCGCCGCCGACAAAAATCGCATCAGGTGTCGGGAGTTGATCGGCGAAGGCAATCACATCCTCGATCCCCTTTTGGCGGATCATCAGATCGGGTGTACCAAGGCGGATGGCATTTTTTGCGATCAGGTCGCAGCGATTTGCATCGCGTTCTATGGCGATGGCCTGCCCCCCGGCGCGCATCCATTCGATTGAAACCGAACCGCATCCCGCCCCCAGATCCCAAAGCATGGCATCGCGCCACGGGGCAAGGGATGACAAGGTTTGGGCACGAATTTCGGATTTGGTGATCATCCCGTCATGGATGAAGGCATCATCGGGAAGACCGGCCCCATTGCCCAGAACGCGGCTTTTGGGACCGGCCACCAGATCAATCATGATCAGGTTTAACGGATCAACCGGTTTGATATCGGGCATTGAGGTTGCCGTGGACTGCCATGTTTGGGCGGTTTGGGTGGTGATGCGTTCCTGCGTGCCGCCCAGCCGTTCGCAAATCGTCATATGGCTTTGATCGTAGCCGGCTTCGCACAGCATGACCGCAACCAGTGCCGGGGTACTGCCATCGGCACTAAGCGCGATCAGTTTACCGCGCGGACGCAGGTGCGATCGCAGGATTTCCGGGTCTCGCCCGTGCAACGTGATCACATCGCATTCGGCAAGCGCCCAGCCCATGCGGGCGGCGGCCAGACTGATGCTGGACGGGTGCGGGATTACGGTAATTGATCTGGAACCGAAATAATTAACCAGTGTACTGCCGACACCAAAAAACATCGGGTCGCCACTGGCGAGAATGACCGGGTTCTTATCAAGGCAATCCTCGATCAGGGGCATATTGGCTTCGAACGGGGTAATCCAGCTGTTCTGGATGGCAATATTTGATCCGGGCAGCATGGCGATATGGCGTTTGCCGCCAAAAATCACGCTGGCGGTTTCAAGTATCTGACGCGCAATCGCACTTAGTCCGTCATATCCATCTTCACCAATGCCAATCACGGTGATTTTGCCGTTCAGGGGCGACTGTTCGTTCATTTGCCGTCCCCCTTGTCAGGGTCGGTGGGGTTTGCGGTCGTGCCATCCGGTGTTTGCCCCGGCGATGCAAGCCGCGCCAATGCGTTGAGCGTTGCCGCGGTAACCGCACTGCCGCCAAACCGGCCGCGCAACGTGACGAACGGAATGTCACCAGCATGGGCCATCAGGGCTTCCTTGCTTTCCTCGGCCCCGACGAAGCCCACCGGCATGCCGATGATCAGTGCAGGTTTCGCCAGACGGTTCGAAATCAGGGCTTCGAGAAGGTGAAAAAGCGCGGTTGGCGCATTGCCGATGGCAATTATTGCACCATCGATATGATCAACCCAGTCTTCGATGGCAGCGGCAGACCGTGTGGTGCCAAGTTTGCCTGCGCGTTCAGCATTGCCATCTGCATTCAAGGTGCAAAGGACCGGATTATCGGCGGGCAACAGGCGGGAAATGATCCCGTGCCGGACCATTTCCGCATCACAAAGGATTGGCCTTCCCTTTTGCAGCGATCCGATTGAAGCAGGTGCGACATTGTCGCCAAATGCAATTTTATCTGCAATTTCAACCATGCCACAGGCATGGATGATCCGCACGGCAACCGGCCGCAATTCTTCGGGAAAGCGGGCGAGATCGGCTTCTGCTTCGATGGTTGCAAAGCTTTGCCGATAGATTTCCTGCGGGTCTCGCAGATAGTCGAACATCGCCGCGCCTTTCGCAGGGAACGAAGGGCGACCGGTCAGGAACCGGTCGCTTTATTGGTTTCGTGGCTATGGTCGTGGCTGTGACCGTGATCATGGTCATGGTTGTGGCCATGAGAATGACCGTGGGAATGCCCATGAGAATGATCATGATGGTGTCCGTGACCATGGTTGTGGCCGTGACTATGTCCGTCGGTACCAATCCCCATCACATGATGATGATGCCCGACCTGAGGTGTTGCAACGTCGTCTTCATATCCAATGATCTGTTCGCGATATTTGCAAAGCTGGCAGTTCATGTTGTTGTCGCCGGTATCGATCTCGGCCAGACGTTCGGCAAAGCTTTCAAGCACCAGCGGATGGTCGCGCAGATATTCCGCCTTGACGAATTCAACATCGGGGAATTCGGCGGCGACTTCGTCGGTGTGGGTGTAAATCCGGTCGATCAGAATGCCTGCAAACAGGAAATACGGGAAGACCACCACACGCTTGTAGCCAAGCTTCATGGCTTCTCGCAGGCCGGCATTGACGCGCGGATGCGCAACGCCGGAATAGCTGATTTCGGTACGACCGAAACCAAGCCCTTCCTGTAACATGCGTGCGACCTTATAGACGTTTGAATTGGCATCGGGGTCATTGGTGCCACGCCCGACGACCATCAAAAGCGTATCCTTGCGCGAGATGCCGTCATCAGCGCTTGCAAGGGCTTCTTCGATGCGATCAGCACTGGCGCGCAGAAGTTTCGGGTCAATCGCCAGATCACGTCCGAATTTAACGTCGATATCCGGGTTTTCATGGGCGAAATTGTTCACTTCGCTTGGCAGGTCATTTTTTACGTGACCGGCGGCAAACAACATGCCCGGCAGGGCATAAATCTTTTTGTGGCCCATAGCTTTGAGTTTTTCAAAGCCATCGCGCAGGATCGGGTGCGCAAATTCGAGAAAGCCGCTTTCGACATCATAATCGGCCAGATGGGTCTGCTTCATTGTTTCAACCATGGCGTTGAACTGTGAAACAGCGCGCTCATCACGCGAACCGTGTCCGCAAATCATTACGGCGCCTTTGGGGGACATAAAAGGCTGCTCCTTTGTCTCTCTCGTGTTTTGGTGCATGACGGTCACAAACCGCCACGGTACCCGATGCCACCCCCGTTTTCACCGATTGGCCTGCGGAATGCAAGCCACAGCTGATTGGATAATCGTCGCAAGGGTGCGTCGGATAGAAAATACAAACTGTTGTGGTTTGTTTTACGGGCGATTGCAGATGTTGTGGTCACAAATCTTGCTACCCGGAATGATGGAAGGGGTAAGTAACAGGTTTGAGGTCTCCTGATCTGGATATTGGAGTGCGGTATGAAGAAAAAACAAAAAGTATGAAATACTTTTACCAAAGCCCGTACCGATTGGCAAATCGTGCTGTTTGTTTGGCAATTTGTCCGTGTAATGCCGGATGATGATTGACGAGCATGTGCACGCGACGCACATTGCCGCAATGGAAACCACGATCCTAGAATTTTTGATCCCCGTGCCCGGTTTCATGGGCCCGCTTTTCACCGTGCTGGTACTGGCGCTGGTGCTTGATGCCGTTTTTGGTGATTTCCCGTGGCTGTTCGGGCGGGTGCCGCATCCGGTGGTCTGGATTGGCAACCTGATTGCGTGGTTTGAAAAACGCCTGAACAAACCGCGATATGGTAACAGTGATCGCTTTTTACGCGGAAGCCTCACCAGTCTGGCGGTGATTGCCTGTGCTGCGTCGTTTGGCGGCGTGATCCAGATGATATCGTCATTTGGCGATGTTTTCCGGTTTGCCGATATTCTACTGCTTGCCATCCTGATTGCGCAAAAGGGGCTTTATCAGCATGTCAAAGACGTCTCGGTCGCGTTAAAGCGCGATGGCCTTGCAGGCGGACGGGCAACGGTTTCGATGATTGTCGGACGCGATCCGCAATCACTTGACGAGGCCGGGGTCAGCCGGGCGGCGATTGAAAGCTGTGCGGAAAACTTTTCGGACGGGGTGGTAGCGCCGCTGTTCTGGTACGTGCTGGGCGGGCCGATCGGGCTTTGTGCCTATAAGGCGATCAATACGCTTGATTCCATGATCGGCCATCGCAGTGACCGATATCTTTACTTCGGCAAGTTCGCGGCACGCCTTGATGATGTTGTGAACTTTGTCCCTGCACGGATTGCCGGTGGGGTAATCTGCCTTGCCGCTTTGGTGGGCCGCAAAACTTCCGGCGCGCATGCCTGGAAAGTCATGCTGCGCGATGCGTCAAAACACAAATCGCCCAATGCCGGATGGCAGGAAGCAGCCTTTGCCGGGGCGCTTGACCTGTCGCTTGCCGGGCCGCGCCAATATGGCGCGGAACTGGTCGAAGACCCCTATATCGGTGATGGCAGGCGGGATGCGGATGCCAGCGACATCGACCGTGCGCTAAAACTTTACACAACGTCCTGTATTCTGAACGCGGCGTGGCCGGTGGTGTTAAAGATGATCTGGGTCGGGCTGGTCTAGTCTTTGCCCTGATTGATGCGCGCAATGGTCGATGTCGTCGAGAAGCCATCGGCGAGATTGGCTAGAACAACCTTGCCGCCATAGCCCTGAACGATATCCGCACCGACAACCTTGTCGATGGTGTAATCGGCACCCTTGACCAGAATATCGGGTTTCAGGGCCTCGATCACCGTGATCGGGGTATCCTCGCCGAAAATCACCACACCACTGATGGTTTCAAGCGATCCAAGGACAGCAGCACGGGCGGCCTCGGATTGCACGGGGCGCGCTTCGCCCTTGAGGCGTTTGACCGACGCATCGGAATTAAGCCCGACAATCAGCCGGTCACAATTGGATCGCGCCTGTTGCAGGAGGCTCAGATGGCCCGGATGCAGCAGATCAAAACAACCGTTTGTAAAGCCGACTTTGTAGCCTTTGCGGCGCCAGCGTTCGACACGGTCCACCATGCGGTCAAGTGGCATCAGTTTGGCTTCGCCGATCATCAGGTCATGATGATGCAGGACAGAAACCAGCTCGTCCGGATAAACAACGGCGGTGCCGATTTTGCCAACCACGATGCCAGCGGCAACATTGGCGATGCGCGCGGCATCTGAAAGCGAAGCTCCACCTGCAATGGCGGATGCAAGACAGGCAACGACCGTGTCACCGGCCCCCGATACATCAAACACTTCGCGCGCTTCGGTCGGAAGGTGGGTTGCCTCACCTTTGCTGGTGACAAGCGTCATGCCATCCTGGCTTCGGGTCAGAAGGACGTTTTCAATACCGCATTCGGTGATGATTTTGGTGGCTGCGGCAATTGCATCCTCATCACTTTGAATGTCGATGCCGGTTGCGGCCTGGGCTTCGGCTCGGTTTGGGGTGACGACTGTCGCACCGCGATAGATGCTGTAATCTGTACCCTTGGGATCGACAATCACCGGTTTTCCGGCCTTGCGGGCGGCGGCAATGGTTGCGGTGACAACGTCACCGTGCAAAACGCCCTTACCATAATCGGAGAGGATAATGGCACTGACATCGGGTGCCAGTTGTGCAGCCAAGGCAGACAGGTTGCTGATGGTTGGGGCGGCAAGCATTGCGGTAGTTTCGTTGTCAGATCGCAACAATTGCTGTCCGCCCGCGATATAGCGAGTTTTGATCGTTGTCGGGCGGTTGCGTTCAATCTGGATATAGGGTTCGACACCCTTGTCATTGGCGACATATTCCATCACCTCCCGGCCCGGAAGATCATCACCGACGAGGGAAAGAAAACGAACCGATGCGCCAAGGGCCGTCGCATTGCGGGCAACGTTGCCCGCACCACCCAGCATTGCACTTTCGCGTTCGACCCGGATGATCGGGATCGGTGCCTCGGGTGAGATGCGTGTGACCGAGCCATAGACAAACCGGTCAAGCATCACATCGCCGATGCAAAGCACCTTGGCGTTGGGCAGTTGTTCAACCAGTTGGGCCAGATGGCTGAGATCGGTCATGTGCGTATCGTCTTCTGTTCGTTAAGTCGAAAGTGGTTCGGATCAGGCCTTGGTCAGGCCAAGGGTATGTTCGAGTGCGCCAACAAGCATTTGCCCGAGCTGTATATGCATTTCCTGAATACGGGCGGTGGTGTTGCTTGGCACGATCATCAACGGATCACACAGATCAACCATGGCGCCACCGGTTTTACCGGTCCAGCCGGTTGCGACCAGGCCCATTTCGCGGGCCTTTTCAAGGCCGAGATTGACGTTTTTGCTGTTGCCCGATGTCGAAATGCCAATTGCGACATCACCTGGCCTACCCAGTGCTTCGATCTGACGGGAAAACAGATAATCAAACCCGAAATCATTGCCGATTGCGGTCAGTGCCGAGCTATCGGTTGTCAGGGCAATGGCCGGCAGGGCACGCCGGTCATTGATGTAACGAACCGTGAATTCGGTTGCGATATGCTGTGCGTCGGCGGCCGATCCACCATTGCCAAAGAACAGCAACTTGTTGCCTTCGTTCAGTGAGTTGGTGCAGATTGATACCAGTTCGGCAAAAGGCGCACGCGTGGCTTCGCGGGTTTTATCGACCAGATCAAGATGCTCGTCAAATTCGGCATCGAAGAAGGCATTGATATCCATGTTTTGATCTCTGGAATGTTCGAGGCTGATGAAATCGGCCTGAAACTAGCAGCTTGGATGATCCATTGCCATGACTTATCGTTTTTAAAAGTGCTGTTTTCGGCAAATATCGGAACGTCAGGAAATGACTGATTTTCGGGTTTGGTTTCAATTTGTCACAATGATAAATACATAAGCTGTTAACGGCCCGCGAACTATTGTATTTCAATCGGGACTTTCGCCGCGCGTTGCACATTGGAAAATCTGGTCATCCTGTATGTCTGAAAGCACGTTACCCTCACCCGAAGCCTTTCTGGTCGATTATGTGCGGCGTCTTGAACGTCGCAAGGATGGCGTGGGGGCGGTTCATGTGCATTTTTCAAAGCTGCTGCCGTTCAACCGGCGCGATCATCATATCCGCACGGCAATTGCGTCATTCGAAGAAATCGTTCCTGATGTGACCGGGCGTATTTTCACGCTGTCCAATCAGGATCTGATTTTCATCTTTGATGCGGCCGAGATTGACGAGGTCAATGCAGTCATCTTCCGGCTCAAATTCCTTTTCAATGATGATCCGTTGATCAGTGACGGCAAGGATGAAAGCGGCGCGCCTGCGACCTTTGCCGACTATTTCGATGTCGCCCAGCAATACAAGGATTTCCTGCATCTGACACAAACGCTTGTGCGCTCAAACGCCAACCGTCCGCGTCAGGTCAGCAAGGCGGCCGAGCGTCACAACGACAGCCCGATGCTTGAAGATGATCGTGCACCGCTGACACCCAAAATACTGGGGCGTATTGACGAAGCATTGCGTAGGGCCGATCTTTCGAACCTGATGCGCAGGCAGGCGATTTGTGCGGTTGTCGGTGATGCGAACCCGACGCCGGTTTTTCACGAATTGTTCATTTCGATCAAGGATTTGCAGCAAACACTGCTGCCCGATGTCAATGTTTTGTCCAATCGCTGGTTGTTTCAGCATCTGACGGAAATTCTTGATCGTCGCATGTTGTCGTTGCTGACGCGAAGCAATGATGCATCGGTGACCGGTTCGGTCAGTATCAATCTGAATGTTTCGACTCTGCTGTCACCGGATTTCCTGACATTTGACAGCAACGTCAAGGCAGGTCAGCGCGGAACCATCGTGCTTGAACTGCAAAAGATCGATATCTTTGCCGATCTTGGCGCATTCTTCTTTGCGCGTGATTTCTGCCGCGATCGTGGTTACCGGATTTGTATTGACGGGATCAGCCATCTTTCGCTGCCCTATATCAATCGCAACAAGCTTGGCGTCGATATGATCAAGATGATCTGGGACCCGGAAATGGAAAATCTGGACGAAGAGCACGGCAACGCCATGCGCGAAGCTGTGGCGCAATCAGGCGATACGCGCGTGATCATGTGTCGCTGCGATGACGAACGGGCGATCAAATTTGGTCATTCGATCAATATCACCATGTTCCAGGGTCGCCATGTCGAGCATCTGCTAAGCGAGCGCACCAAAAAATAACGCCAGCAAACGGCTGGTACCTTTTTAATTCCGAAATCAAAACGATTACGCGTCGCGGCTTGTGATACCAGCCTTGGCAAAGGTTGCCATGCCGTTGTGGCATTCCGCCGATGCCCGCAATAGCGGAATGGCAAGGGCTGCACCCGATCCTTCGCCAAGGCGCATGCCAAAATCGAGAAGCGCCTGTTTTCCAAGCTTTTCGATCAGTCGTTTATGGCCCGGTTCGGCCGAAACATGTCCGACCAGACAATGGTCAAGGGCATCGCTGCGAATAGTGCCAAGGATTGCCGCGGCTGCACAGGAAACATATCCATCAAGAAGAACCGGTACCCGTTGGTAACGCGCGGCCAGAATGGCACCGGCCATCGCGGCAATTTCGCGTCCGCCGACACAGCGCAGAACGTCGAATGCATCATGGAACTGATTTTTGTGCAGGATGATGGCATCCCCGACCACGCGTGTTTTGCGTTTAAGCGTTTCATCATCGATGCCGGTGCCGCGTCCGGTCCAGTCGGCGGCTTCACCGCCAAACAGGGCATAGGCGATGGCAGCCGCCGAGGTGGTGTTGCCAATCCCCATTTCGCCGGGCACAAAAAGGTCAATCCCCTTTTCGATCGCGCTCATGCCAAAGGCCATTGCTTCGGCACAGCCTTCATCATCCATGGCGGGCTCTTGGGAGAAATCGTTGGTCGGGATTTCGAGAGCGACTTCCATCACGCGCAATTCGGCGTCAACGGTTTTGCAGATCTGGTTGATTGCTGCTCCGCCATTGATGAAGTTTTCAACCATCTGCTGGTTGACCTCGGTCGGGAATGCCGACACGCCCTGTGCACAGACGCCGTGGCTTCCGGCAAAGACCGTGACACGCGGGCGTGTCATGTTCGGTCGTGAATTTCCTTGCCACCCGGCCAGCCAAAGGCTGATATCTTCCATCCTGCCGAGCGCGCCTGCGGGCTTGGTCAATTGTGGCTCGCGCGTACTTACGGCTGCCTGAGCCTCTGCATCGACACCGGGCAATTGGGCCATCAGGGTGCGGATTTCATCAAGACATTGGGGGGGGTGCTTGGGATCGAACATGGAAAATCTCCGGCTGGCGGACAAGGATGCAAAGCGTCTTCTGCTTGGCTTCTGTCGCGCCCATGATTAGTCTGATTGCGTGCAAAATGCCAGATCGAATATCGGAAAACACCCGTGAACAATGATCATAATCAAACCGGAATGAATTCGCAAAGCCTTGATGATGATCAAGTTGATGCCAAACAGCGAGAGCCCCAAACTGAGCCGGAAGCACCCGCCACGGGCATGCTTGGCGATTTTTGGCGGGCTCTTGCCCTGCTAAGCCGTGTGCCGGTTTTCATTTCGTGCGATTTCAGTCCGCAGGCAATGGCGAGATCGGTTTGGTGCTGGCCGCTGGTTGGGCTGTTTATGGCCGGGATTGCGATTATTCCTGCCTATGTCATTGAGATTCTGACCGGCAATGTCATGGTTGCCGCCATTGTCGCAACCTTTACGCTGATCCTATTGACCGGGGCGATGCATGAGGACGGCATTGCCGATTGTGCCGATGGGTTTGGCGGGGGATTTGATCGTCAGCGCAAGCTTGACATCATGCGTGATAGCCGGATCGGGACATATGGCGTTGTTGCACTCGTTCTATGCCTTGCTATGCGTATTGCTGTTCTGGGAGCAGCGGGTGAAAGCGGCAGCATGGCCGCGATCCTGATTGTGATGGCGACACTATCGCGTGCGGCGATGCCGATTGTGACCTATGTGTTTGACCCGGCGCGAGAAGATGGACTTAGCAAAGGCGCTGACCGACCCGACATCAGGATGGTTAGTGCGGGAATTGCCATTGCCCTGGTTCTGGTGGTGATCGTTGCGGGGGCATTGACCACGTTCATGTGCCTGATTGCCATGGTGGTCGGGGCCTCGGTCGTTGGATGGATTGCCCGGCATCAGATTGGTGGCCATACTGGTGATGTTCTGGGAATGACCCAAATTGTTTCCGAGCTATGTGTCGGCATTGCATTTATCGCGATACTTCAGATTTCTTGATGATAAGATCATAAAAAGGGCCGTTCAAAACGGGGCCGAAATTCGAGGTCGTATTTTTCGACCGCATTTTTCCTTGGGGGAAGAATGGACAAAGCAGTGACAACCCATTGGTGGCTTGTTCGCCATGCGCCGGTTCTCAACCCGGAACGGCTTGTCTATGGCCGAAGCGACATGCCGGTCGATCTTACCGATGAAAAGGCATTGCGTGCCCTGTCACGCCATTTGCCAAACGACGCGGTCTGGATTACGAGCCACCTTTCGCGCACGCTTGATACCGCACTTAAACTTCTTGAGCTGATGGATGAAAACATCCTTCCGACGCGTGAAACCGGCTTTGCCGAACAGCATTTTGGCGCATGGGAAAAGAAACACTGGAATGATCTGCCCAAAGGGGAAACCACCCGTTTCTGGACCGATTTTGCGCGCCAGCATCCTCCAAATGGTGAAAGTTTCAGTGACGTTGTCGAACGGGTTGGGCCAATATTTGACCGGCTGACAAGGTATTGGGCCGGACGCGATATTGTGGCCGTTATTCACGGCGGGACGGTGCGCGCGGCCCTTGCCAATGCGCTTGGTCTGTCGCTTGAGGCGGCCTTATCATTTCATATCGATACGCTTGGCGTGACACGGATCGAACATATAACCGGCGTCGATCAGCCGGGCTGGCGGGTGACCGGGGTTAATTTGCGTTACTGATTAAAGGGGGCTGTGCATTACCCATCTGCCGATACCCTGTGTGGCATGTCATTCAAGCCCCACAGGGTATCGGTTTTCAGGCGGATTTCCGTTGATCGGTTTCCTGCGCATCGACAAGCGCATATTCCGACAAAAAGCGATCTACCATATCGGCAGATACATCGTATCTGCCGCAGATTGTCGCGACATCGTCGAGATAGGCTTCGTAGTAGGGAATAGGCCGGCTGCGCGATTTGCCGCGAAGCTCGTTGATTTCCGTAAAGTCGGATGCAAATTCCGGTGCTTCGATAACCTGAATGATCGTGTCGTCAATGATGGCTGCCGGTTTGCCTTTGTATTTCTTGCCGCATGCTGAGAGCATTTTGCTGGCGGTCGGGATGGATATCCCAGGCTGGCCCAGAAGCAGTGACATTTGATCTTCGTCGAAATCGTCATTTTCGAACAATTCCACGAGTTTCGTCAGGTCACGGACCAGAAGCGAAAGCGCATTTACGCGGATGCCACGCGCGTGCGACCAAATGATGGTCGCGACAACACCACAGGTCGGACGGCTGGCATAAATGTTTCGAACATCACGACGCGCCAATGATATTTCACCATTTACAGCATGATGTTGCAGGAATTCGGGAAAGGATTGATCATTATAGTTCAATCTATCCAGCAGCCCGCGCCACATGTCTTCACGTGATACGGTCTGCCAGGTTGTTGATTTCAGATTCCGAATTCGTTGAATTTGTTCATGAATTGCCATTTGGTCAGCAAATTTCCAATTAACCCCAAGAAGTTTTTCCGAAACCCTTTGCGGTTTCGGCATCCGGACTTTGTTTGTTTTGTAATGTCCGGCGGTCACGCGGGCGGCTTTTGTCGGCTCTGATCCACCGTGACAAAATTATGTTCTCCTAAAGAACAACCGCCGACAAGCAGTCAATTCTTACAAATACTGACCTTATGGCTAGGTCGGAGTTTGGGCTTTGGTCGTGGGGGTAAAGCTGTTAGGTTCGGCGCTGCCGTTTGGTGATGGGAAACCGGTGTGATGCCGGTGCTGCCCCCGCAACTGTAACGGGTTGGGTGATCCGGGTGATGTGATGTGATGTCACCAGCCACCGGTAATGTTGATGAACAAGCAACATGCCGGGAAGGCGGATTGCTTTCATGCCCGCAGCCAGGAAACCAGCCATCGGTATCCCTGTTCGTAAGGATATGGGGTAACGCAATCGGGCCTCGGTGGGAGGTCAAAGCGAAGGAAAGCGGGTATGACCCAGAATATGGCTGATAACAGCCAGCTTGCCGGGATCCATCTGATCCTTGGCGGTGCCAGATCGGGCAAAAGCCGGTTTGCCGAAAACCGGATCAACCATGCAGGCGGCGGTATTTATGTCGCGACCGGTCGTGCATGGGACGAGGAAATGGCAAATCGTATCGAACTTCACAAATCATCGCGTGGCGAGATATGGCAAACGATTGAGGAACCGCTTGATCTTTGCGCTGTCCTGTCTGCCTGCAATCATGACGGCAGCAAACCGGTGCTGGTCGATTGCCTGACGCTTTGGCTGACCAATCTGATGCTGGAAGATCGTGATATCGGGGCCGAGTTTGACCGGCTTTGCGACCTTTTGCCGGGGCTGGATATCCCAGTTCTTCTGGTTTCGAACGAGGTTGGTTTCGGGATTGTGCCGGAAAATGCCATGGCGCGCAGCTTTGGCGATCATGCCGGACGATTGCATCAACGGATTGCCGAGCTTGCCGATCAGGTGACGCTTGTGGTTGCGGGCATTCCGATGTCGGTTAAATAGATCAGAATTCATAGATTTAAGGGTAATTGAATATGGCACAGCTTGGAAAAATTCCGGCAACAGTGATCACCGGTTTTCTTGGTGCAGGCAAAACCACGATGATCCGCAATATGCTGGAAAATGCCGGGGGCAAGCGGATTGCATTGATCATCAACGAGTTTGGTGATCTGGGGGTCGACCGTGAGGTTATTAATGGTTGCGGCATTTCAGGCTGCGCGGAGGAAGATGTTGTCGAACTGGCCAATGGCTGCATCTGCTGCACGGTGGCGGATGATTTTCTGCCAACCATCAAAGGATTGATCGACCGGGAAACGCCACCAGATCATATCGTTATCGAAACATCTGGTCTGGCATTGCCAAAACCGTTGGTCAAGGCGTTTAACTGGCCGGAAATCCGGTCACGGGTGACGGTCGATGGTGTGGTGGCGGTTCTGGACGGGGCAGCATTGCGTGACGGGTTGTTTGCCCACGATCATCACGCGGTTCAGGCGCAGCGCGAGGCGGACGACAATCTTGATCATGAAAGCCCGCTTGAGGAGCTGTTTGAAGAACAGCTTCATTGCGCGGATATGGTGGTTCTGAACAAGACCGATTTGCTGACGGATGCCGAAATTGCCAAGGTCGAGGCGGATGTCCGGGCCGAGCTGAAACGCCCGTCCGTCAAGATTATCGCAACTGCGCATTCAAAGGTCGAAAATGCTGTTTTGCTGGGCCTTGGTGCGGCAGCAGAGGACGACCTTGATAGTCGTCCGTCTCATCATGACGATGGTCACGAACATGACCATGATGATTTTGAAAGCTTTGTCGTGTCGCTTGATAATGTTGAGGATGCCGCAGCACTCGAGAAGCGTTTGATTGATGTTGTGCGTCAGTTTGATGTGCTTCGGATCAAGGGGTTCCTTGATATTCCCGGCAAACCGATGCGCCAGGTCGTTCAGGGTGTTGGTGAACGGTTCCAGCGTTATTTCGACCGTCCGTGGGCGGCAAACGAGAAACGCCGGTCGGAACTGGTGGTGATTGGCCTGCATGGTCTGGATCGCAATGCCATAGAAGCGGCAATCAAGGCGTCCTGATTAGCGGCGCAGTCATGTTTGACGCTGAGATCATCCGGCTGCGCATGTGCAGGCCGGGTGATATCAGGGTCTTGATATCCGAGAAAAGAAACGGAAGTTCCCGATGCATCTACTTGCCGCCCAGCCGGGACTGGTCACCGATGGAAGCGAGGCCGTCGATCTGGGGCAAAGCCCGGGCGATGTCGTTGTCCTGTCGGCGGCAGAGTCCGAGCTTGCCTGTCTGGCGGGTGCGCAGGCACGGCTGGATGCGGTGTTTGGCAAAGACGTCCCTTCCTTGCGATTGGCGAGCCTTTTGCAGCTGGGGCACAATATGTCGGTCGATCTTTATGTCGACAACGTTCTGGCAGAGGCCAAATTCATCATCTTGCGCATTCTGGGCGGGCGAGGATATTGGGAATACGGGATCGAACAACTGGTCGAACTGGCGCGTCGCAATGACGTGCCGCTGGTGCTTTTGCCCGGTGACGATCAACCCGATGGGGAGCTTCTGTCCCTATCGACGGTTAAGGGTGCAACGTATCAGCAAATCTGGCGTTACCTGATCGAAGGTGGTCCGGGAAATGCTGAACATTTACTGCGTCTTATATATGAAAAGTTGAACCCGTCTGTCAGTTGGGACTGGAAGCCGGCGGCATCCTTGGTCAAGGCCGGTTTGTATTGGCCGGGAAAAACAACGGTAAACCTTGAAGAAATTGAACAAATTTGGAAACAAAATCATCCTGTTGTTCCGATAATCTTCTACCGTGCGTTAATTCAGGCCGGTAATCTGGATGTAATTGATGCACTGGTTGAAGAACTTCAGGCTAATAAACTAAACCCGTTGCCAATTTTTGTTGCCAGCCTGAAAGATCCTGTCGCTGCTGCCTTGGTCGAGGAATGGCTGGGTGCGACCAAAGCGGTCCTGATCCTCAACACTACCGGTTTTTCCCTTGCGGTGCCCGGTGTCGAACGCCAGAGCGGACCGTTTGACGGCGTAGACGCACCGGTTTTTCAGGTTGTGCTGTCGGGCGGTGGTGAAGCGTCCTGGCGTGATGGTGTCAACGGGCTTGCGGCGCGCGATATTGCGATGAATGTCGCATTGCCGGAAGTGGATGGACGTATCCTGTCGCGTGCCATCTCGTTCAAGGGATCGGCGGGCAAGGATGCCCTGACGCAGATTGATCTGGTCAAATATATTCCGGTGCGCGATCGCGTTGCCTTTGTTGCCGGACTGTCGGCCAATTGGGTCAAATTGCGCAAAACAGATGCCCCGATGCGCAAAGTCGCGATGATCATGGCCAATTACCCCAACAAGGATGCGCGGCTTGGCAATGGTGTGGGGCTTGATACGCCGGCCGGGATGATTGAAACCCTGCGGGCGATGAAGGATGCCGGGTACAGGATTGATGACCTGCCGGAAAATGGCGATGCGCTGATTGCGGCGGTCAAGGCCGGGCCGACCAATAATTTCAAGTCGCTGGCTGATCGGATTGTTCGGGTGACGATCCCGGTTGCAGATTATCGCGCGGCATTTGCCGCCCTGCCCGCGCCCATTCGCCAGCAGGTGACAGATGCCTGGGGTGAGCCGGAAAGCGATCCGTTTTATCTGCCGGATCGGGCGGCAATTGCCCTTTCGATCCTGCCGATGGGTAATGTCGTGGTCGGACTGCAACCGGCGCGCGGATACAATATTGATCCGCTTGAAAGCTATCACTCGCCCGATCTGGTGCCGCCGCATAACTATTTCGCGTTTTATATCTGGTTGCGGCGTCATTTCGGGGCACATGCGGTCATTCATTTCGGCAAACATGGCAATATGGAATGGTTGCCGGGCAAGTCGTTGGCGCTGTCGGAAGAATGCTTCCCCGAGGCCGTGTTTGGCCCGACGCCGCATTTCTATCCCTTTATCGTTAATGATCCGGGTGAAGGCACACAGGCCAAGCGCCGTGCGCACGCCGTGATCCTTGATCATCTGACACCGCCTTTGACGCGGGCGGAAAGTTACGGGCCGCTCAAGGATCTGGAGGCGCTGGTCGATGAATATTATGACGCGGCTGCGGTTGACCCAAGGCGACTGCTGATCCTGAAGCGCGATATTCTTGAACTTGCCATTCGCATCGGCCTTGACCGTGACTGCGGGATTGAGCCGGACGAGGATGAGGAAAGCGCGCTTGCCAAGCTTGATAACTATCTGTGCGAGTTGAAGGAACTTCAGATTCGCGATGGTTTGCATATCTTTGGCAAAGCCCCGGAAGGCGATCTTTTGACCGACCTTCTGGTCGCACTGGCAAGATTGCCGCGCGGGGCAAGCGAGGGGCCAAAGGCGTCACTTCATCGTGCCCTTGCGACTGATATCCTTGGTGATCCCGGTTTTGATCCGCTTGATTGTGCATTTGCCGAGTTTTGGCCGGGCCTGAAGCCCGAAATCCTTGCGCGATATGATGTTGGTCCGTGGCGAACGACCGGTGATACGGTGGAACGGATCGAGCTTCTAGCGCGCGATCTGGTGCGTGGCTTGGTCGCCGCCGATAGTGCATGGCAGCGGACAACCGAAGTTCTTTCCGATATCGAAACGTCTATTCGTCCAGCTGTCACAGCCTGTGGCGATGCCGAGATTGCCGGATTGCTGCGCGGTCTTGCAGGCAGGTTTGTCGAACCGGGGCCATCGGGTGCACCAACGCGCGGCCGCCCGGACGTCTTGCCGACTGGGCGGAATTTCTATTCGGTTGATACACGGACGGTTCCGACCCCGGCGGCATGGCAACTGGGCTGGAAATCAGCCGAACTGTTGTTGGAACGGCATGTTCAGGATCATGGTGAATGGCCCGTGGCCCTTGGTCTTTCGGTTTGGGGCACCAGTAATATGCGCACCGGAGGCGATGATATTGCCCAGGCGCTTGCCCTGATGGGGGTACGGCCAACCTGGGACAGTGCATCGCGTCGGGTCACCGGGTTCGAGATCATGCCGATATCCCTGTTGGGGCGTCCGCGCGTTGATGTGACGTTGCGCATATCGGGGTTTTTCCGCGATGCATTCCCCGGCTTGATTGACCTGTTTGACAGCGCGGTGCGTGCGGTGGCCGAACAGGCGGACGAAGCGCCGGACATGAACCCGATTGCATTTCGGGTGGCAGCGGAAACCGCAAAGCTGTGTGACGCCGGGGCAAATCCCGAGCAGGCACGGAAACAGGCGGCATTTCGCGTATTCGGCGCAAAACCTGGCGCCTATGGCGCGGGGTTGCAGGCGATGATCGACGAAGAACTTTGGGAAGACGAGGCCGATCTGGCGGATGCCTATCTGGCGTGGGGCAGTTATGCCTATGGCAACGGGGCAGAAGGCGAAGCGGCGCGTGATCTGTTTGAAACGCGGCTGTCGCGGGTGGACGCGATTGTTCATAATCAGGACAATCGCGAACATGATTTGCTGGATTCCGATGACTATTATCAGTTCGAAGGCGGAATGACATCGGCGGTCCGGCATCTGTCCGGCAGGCAGCCGACGGTCTATCACAGTGATCATTCCCGTCCGGAAAGCCCGAAAATCCGAACTTTGGAAGAAGAAATTGCCCGTGTTGTCCGGGCCCGCGTGGTTAATCCGAAATGGATCAAAGGCGTGATGCGCCATGGGTATAAGGGCGCATTTGAGATGGCGGCGACGGTGGATTACCTGTTTGCCTTTGCCGCGACGGCGCGGTGTGTCGCCGATCATCATTTTGATCTGGTTTATGATGCGTATCTTGGCGATACGGATGTGCGTGAATTCATCAGGGATCACAATCCCGATGCGTTTTGCGATATTCGCAACCGCCTTCGCGAGGCGATTGACCGTGGTCTTTGGCAGCCGCGCCGGAATTCCGTATCAGTCGATCTGATGGGGAATGGCACGGCATAACCGGGCCTTGGCCGTCATCGTGAATCACGAGAATTTTACCGTTGAAATGAATAGTCGGAACAAACCGGGGAGTTGAAACGTTTCGATTTCGCACCATATCTCTTTTAACCAAGTGTTAATCAATTGGTTGAGGGACGGGGCACACCTATCGAGCCGATAACCGCAAAAGACGGATCGGCAATAGAGTTAGGAGGCCACTATGGAAAGAACGAAACACGTTCGTTTGCCTGACTATCTGCAGACCCCTCTGCCGGTTCATGTCGGACATGCAGACATTGTCGATTTCCTGCTTGCTGATGCCGACCTTCCTGACTGGTTACGCGCCGATTTGCACGGTCAGGGTCATGACCGCCCGGCCCGCGGTGCGATCCGTTCGGTTCTTGACCTGCGTGAACGGTTTAACGGTGTTCATGCACCGGTCAGTATCGAAGAATTTCGTGATGGCTTGGACGAACTGGCGCGCCATCTGCCGGGACCAGATCAAACAGCCATCGAAATCGATGCCAAGGTGCGGATTTACTGGCGTTATCTTCAAGGTGTCGAGCGTCAGATCTGGCGGGCAACCATTTCAAGGGCCCATGTGGCGTTAAATCATTTTCCCGTGGTTCGCGAATTGAAATTACTGATTGCGGATGTTGTTACGACACGCAACTGGCTTGAGCGTCGGCTTGAAGTGATCGAAAAAAGTTTCCAGAAACCGGTTCATGCCCCGAATGATGCTGTGCGCAAGGCATTGCTTCGCCTGCGTCAGATGTCACCGGGTGACCGTTTGCAATTGTTCAACAAGGCACGGATGCGCCGCCCCGAATTGCGTAATACCGACATGCGCGAACCTGATAAATGGGCCGATCTGGTGACGGGCGATCTTGGATTGTCATCAGGTTGAAGTCGTAACAGACATGTCAGTGAACCGAACCCGGTGGGGTTCCGGGGGACCGCACCCGTTACGGGTGCAAGAGCGCGGCTGGAAACGGCCGCGCTTTCTTTTTGGGTGGTTGTCTATAGCCTGTCAGACGGGCAAACTCGCAAGATTGATTGTCCGGGGGTATATGGATGCGCGCGTTTTTTGCCGTTGCAGCTTTGGTTTTGCAATTTGGTGCGGGGAGCGGCATTGCGGCGGCGGATGACTGGCCAAAGGTCCCGAACGGGCCGTTGCATTGGCAGTTGCAGGGCGACATTGATATCGGCGGCAGTATCCGCGTAACCGATAGCGATCTGTTTGAAACGACGACCAATCAGGTTCAGGAATGGCGCGAAGCCGGTATTTTCCCGATCTGCTACATCAATGTTGGCGCGGTCGAGGACTGGAACGACGATTATGCCGAATTCCCCAAAGACGTGATTGGCAACCCCTATTGGGGTTGGGAAGGCGAAAACTGGCTTGATATCAGCCGGTTCGAGCAATTCGCCCATATCATGGAGGCACGGTTTGACCTGTGTCGGGAAAAGGGTTTTCTGGGTGTCGAGCCGGATAATATCGATGCTTACGAAGCGGATGGGTCGAATAAAAAAACCGGGTTTGACCTGACACGTTCCGATCAGCTTCGTTATGTCGGATGGCTGATTGAGCAGGCGCATGCCCGCGGGCTTGCCATCGGGCAGAAGAATGCCGGCGAACTGGTTCCGGAACTGGTCGGCCGGATGGATTTTGCCCTGCTTGAATCATCATTTCGGTTTGGTTTCATGGATGCGTTTTTACCTTATGCAAAGATGAAAAAGCCGGTTTTTGCGGTCGAATATATCGAAGAAGGGACCGATCCAGACCGGTTCTGCCCGGAAGCCCGAAAATACGGTTTTCAGGGTGTCGTCGCGCATCTTGAACTGGATCAGAAACCCGAAAACTGTCCTTGATCGGGGGCGCGCTTCACCGCATTGTTCCGATAGAAATACAAAGGGATGAAGCAATGACCGACAACAACACGCCTGATACCGACCTGAATGCCCGCCATGATGAAAAAATGAAGAAGATCAAGGCCGCGCGCGACAAGATGATGGCGCAGAAGATCGACAAAAAGGGCCTGATCATCGTTCATACAGGCAAGGGCAAAGGCAAGTCATCATCGGCATTTGGCATGGCGATGCGGTGTGTCGGACATGACATGAAAGTCGGCGTTGTGCAGTTCATCAAAGGTGGTTGGGAAACCGGCGAGGCAAAGCTTTTGAAGAAGTTTCCCGATCTTTGCGAATTTCACGCCATGGGCGCGGGCTTTACCTGGGAAACACAGAACCGGGCGCAGGATGTTGCACTGGCGCGTGAAGCCTGGAACAAGGCGCTTGAGATGATGCGCGACCCAAGCTTTGCCATGGTGATCCTTGACGAGATCAACATCGTTCTGCGCTATGATTTCCTGCCGCTTGATGATGTTCTGGCAGCGTTGGCGGATAAACTGCCCGACCAGCACGTTGTCCTGACCGGCCGAAATGCGCCCGATACCCTGATCGAGGCGGCGGACCTTGTGACCGAGATGACCATGATCAAACATCCGTTCCGCGAACAGGGTATTAAGGCACAGATCGGTGTCGAGTTCTGATCTGCCGTTTCGGTGGATAGCCAGATACAGGAAGGTTTTGAAACCGGAATGAGTGCGCGCCCTGTTCCTGCTTTGATGTTGCAAGGTACCGGTTCGGATGTGGGTAAATCCTTGCTGGTGGCCGGGTTATGCCGTGCATTTGCGCGGCGCGGGCTTCGGGTGCGTCCGTTCAAGCCGCAAAACATGTCCAACAATGCGGCCGTGACCGATGATGGCGGTGAAATTGGCCGGGCACAGGCGTTGCAGGCACGAGCTTGCGGGGTGCCCACATCGGTCCACATGAACCCGGTTCTGCTGAAACCGCAAAGTGACATCGGCGCACAGGTCGTGGTGCAGGGCAAGGTCCTGACCAGTGCGAAGGCGCGGGATTATTACCGGCTGAAACGCGATTTGCTGCCGCGTGTGACTGAAAGCTTCGATCTGGTGGCACAGGACGCCGATCTTGTGCTTGTCGAAGGTGCAGGGTCACCGGCTGAGGTTAATCTGCGCGCGGCTGATATTGCCAATATGGGCTTTGCCGAGGCGGCAAAAATCCCGGTGGTGCTGGTGGGGGACATTGATAGAGGTGGGGTAATCGCATCGATTGTCGGCACGCATGCCCTGCTGTCCGAAGGGGACCGTCACTGGCTGCGTGGCTATATCATCAACAAGTTTCGCGGTGATGTCTCGCTGTTCGAGTCTGCCTTGCAGATCATCCGCGATCATACGGGGCTTGAAAGTTACGGTATCGCAACATATTGGCATGGGGCCAATCGCCTGCCTGCCGAGGATGGTGTCGCGCTTGAAAAAGCCGGACGTTATGTGCGGACCGGTAAGGGTGGAAAACTGATTAGGATTGCAGTGCCGCATCTGCCGCGGATTGCGAATTTTGATGACCTTGATCCGCTGGCGACCGAGCCGGATGTCGAACTTCTGATCATTAAACCGGGCGAGGTTATTCCTGCCGATATCGACCTTGTGCTTTTGCCCGGTAGCAAATCGACCACATCCGACCTTCGTTTCCTCAAAGAACAGGGTTGGGATATCGACATTCTGGCGCATTACCGCCGGGGCGGTCACGTGATTGGCATTTGCGGCGGGTATCAGATGCTGGGACGCATGGTCCATGATCCCGAAGGGATCGACGGTGCGGCGGGATCAGAAGCCGGGCTTGGATTGCTTGACGTTGAAACCGTGATGGGCGGTGACAAGACGCTGCGTCAAACCGCCGGGCTGGCGGAACTTGGCGGGGGTGAGGCCAATATTCCGGTCAGTGGCTATGAAATCCATATGGGCGAGACAGCCGGGCCGGATCGCGACCGAAGCTGGCTTTGTCTTGAAGGTGGGATTGCGGATGGCGCGCAAAGTGTGAACGGTCGTGTTGCAGGCTGCTATTTGCATGGTCTGTTTGGCAGTGATGCGTTCCGGTCGGCCTATCTGGCGGGGCTCGCCGGGCGGTTGCGTGATGGCAGTACCGATTTCGAGGCCGGGATTGAAGCAGCGCTCGATGAACTGGCCGATCATGTCGAAGCGTGTCTTGATCTTGCCGGGCTTTTGGCGTTGGCGCGAAGCCGGTCGGATTGAACGGATGACAAAAAGCGCAAGATTGGTGCTGTTTGGCGCGACAAAGCCTTTACATTGGCGCATTTGCGTGGTTTGAGAGAATTTGAAATTCCGGTCCTGTAATGAATGGCGCACAGACGCCATATGGTATGAAACCGCCATATGCGGCCCGGTTTGCAAAACATTCATCCTTGGTTGGGTATCTTCAATTCCATGCGTCAATTACATCATTTCTGGCTGTCACCGTTTTCGCGCAAAGTGCGCCTGGTTCTGGCCGAGAAGAAGCTTGAATTTGAGCTTAAGGCAGAACCAGTCTGGGAGCGGCGCGATGTGTTTCTGTCGCTGAACCCGGCGGGAGAAGTGCCGGTTCTGGAGGAAGAAGATGGCACGGTTCTATGCGATTCAACCGTGATCTGCGAATATCTGGATGAAGTTTATATCGACACCCCTCTTTTGGGGGCGGATGCCAAGGAACGTGCGGAAATCCGCCGCCTTGTCGCGTGGTTCGACGGCAAGTTCAACCGCGAGGTTACAGACCATCTGCTCGGCGAGAAGTTGTTGAAACGATTCTTTTCGACCGGGACGCCGGATACCAAAATCCTGCGCGCCGGGCGGACCAATGCGGCCTATCATCTGGATTATATCGGCTGGCTGTTTGAACGCCGGAACTGGCTGGCGGGGGAACATCTGACCATGGCCGATATTGCTGCTGCGGCACAGATTTCTGTCATTGATTATATGGGTGACATCAACTGGTCCAAACATCCGCGTGCCAAGGATTGGTATATGCGGATCAAAAGCCGACCTGCGATGCGCGATATTCTCGCGGACCGGCAGGCAAGCTTCCCACCATCCCCGCATTATGCCGATCTGGATTTTGAATGACGGGTTCCTCGAAGGTCGACAGCTTTTATCCACAAGGTGGCCTTAACGCCGCCAGCTATGACTTTCGTGCCGAGCTTGATCGCAAATTATTCGAAGATCCGATCCCGTTTTATCGTGATATTGCCGTCAAAACCGGTGGCCCGGTTCTTGAACTGGGCTGCGGGACCGGCCGGATTGCCGCCGCCATTCGTGAGGCCGGTGTTGCGGTTGAAGGGCTTGATCTTTCTGACGCGATGCTGGCACAGGCGCGCGCGAAATATCCCGACATGGTCTGGCATAAGGGCGATATGTGTGAATTTGATCTGGGGCGGCAATTTGCCCTGATCATTATTCCGTTTCGCGGATTTCAGGAAATCACCGATGGCGAGGATCAGAAAAGCTGTCTGATGACGGCCTCGGATCATTTACTGCCTGGCGGGATGCTGGTTCTTGATCTGATTGATCCCGACCTTCGGTATTGCCTTCCGGAAGGTGATCCGGAAAGTGTTGAACTGCCGCTGTTTCCGATGCCAGAAGGTTTTGGAGCACAAGATAGCAGGTTGCGGATCACGGCGATGGAACGAACCAGCGACCCCCTGACCCAGCGGTTTGAAGAACATTGGCGGTTCGAGGAAATTGATCCGTCGGACAACGTTCTGCGATGCGAGGATTGCTGGCATCACATGCGATGGGTTCATCGTAGTGAAATGCGCCTGATGTTAGAGATTTCAGGTTTCATTTTGGTGTCGGAATTTTCGGATTTCAAAGGCAGCCCGCCGCGATATGCAGCCAATCAGGTCTGGATGGCAAAACGACCGGACTGATGCCCGGTCGTTTTGCCAATTCATTTGTGCGCGCTCAGTTCCCGACGAATTTCTTTGCCCCGGCAATGGCGTCTGCACGTTCATCATCGGGCAGCGGGACCAAGCCATTTTCGGCAAGCAGGCCCTCCTCGCCAATCACCGTGTCCGAGGTATAGGTCGAAATGAACGAGCCAAGCGTTCTGACCAGTTGCTGGTGATCATCCTTAACATACAGGTAAAGGGCGCGCGATCCAGGATAGCTTCCGTCAAGGATCGTATCGTAATCGGGGGCAACGCCATTGATCGATACACCCTGCATGGTGTCGCGATTGCGGTCCAGGTTGTTGAAACCCATAATGCCGTAAGACTTCGGGTCTTTCTCAAGTTTGCTGATGACCAGACGATCATTTTCACCGGCAGCGATATAGGCACCGTCTTCGCGGATGGTGCGGCATAGAAGGCGGAAGCTTTCGGGGTCGCTGGCTTCGAGGCTGGCGATGTCACTGAAAGTTGCGCATCCCTTATCCATGAGAAGCTGTCCCATAAGGTCGCGTGTACCCGATGTCGGCGGCGGACCATAGACGCGTATCGGAATATCCGGCAGGTCGGCATCGATATCGGACCATTTGACATTCGGATTGGGAACGCTTGCACCCTGAACCGGGACAGTACGGGCCAGTGCCAGATAAAGCTGCCGTGCGGTCAATGACATGGTCGGTGCATTACGTCCTCCCATAAGCACGATGCCGTCGTAACCGATCTTGATTTCGCTGATATTGCGTACCGAATTGGCGGCACAGATGGCGGTTTCTGACCCGGTGATCTGGCGCGATGCATCAACAATATCGGGATATTCCGCACCGATCCCGCCGCAGAACAGTTTAAAACCGCCACCAGAACCGGTGCTTTCAACCACCGGGGCGGGTTCACCGGTGGTCTTGCCGAAATATTCGGCGACCTTGGTGGTCAGCGGAAAGATGGTCGAAGAACCGACAATTCTTATCTGGTCACGCGCTTGCGCAGTGTTTGCGGCAAGCATCATGGATATGGACGCGGCGATGGCGGTCGTGGCAATCAAACGACGCATGGGGTCCCCCGGCTGAAAATCTGGCGATATGGTCCCGAAACCAGTGGGCACATATCAAGTACGGATCAGAACCTATTCCGATCCGGTTTGAACATCCATCTTTTCTATATTCGCTCTTGCCGCATCAGCGACAGGGGTTCCGTTTGAATTTTCTATGACAGCTAGATAATCCTGACGCGCAAGGTCATTGTCTTTGTTGATCCGGTGCAGGTTGGCACGTTCAAAAAGCGCCTGAATATTTTTGGGCGACAGTTCCAGCGCGCGTTGGATATCGGCCATGGCAAGGTCATAGGTTTCAAGCATACGCCATGCGGTGCCGCGATAAATCAGGGCTTCGACATTGTCCGGATCAAGATCAAGCGCGTTGTTAAGGTCATCGATTGAATCCCAATACTGACCGGCCATGCCAAGTACCATTGCCCTATCAACCCAAAGGGTCGGATCGTTTTTAACAATGCCAAGTGCTCGAGACTGGTCGCGCCAGGCAAATTCCAGATTTCCCGCCATCATCCAGCTTTGTCCGGCCTGGGCCAAAAGCCCGGCGACAACCTGTTGGGGGGATGTGCTTTCATCGGCAAGTGCATCAAGGCGGGTTGCGGCTTCTTCGTATTTTTCAAGTGCAATCAGGGCGACCGCAACGCAATGTTTCGCCGGTTCACCGCCGCCCATATCGCGCCATGCGATGGCGCTTTCAAAACCGTCTTCGGGTTTCAGGCGGGCGAGTTTCAGGCAGTCCTGATATTGTTTGGCATCCTCCGCGCTCATATCCGTGCCTTGCGCCAAGGCTTGCCTTTGCAGACCGAGCGAAACCAGAACCATGCCAAACAAAGTCATCGTAACAAGGGATGATGCGCGCAGGGTTTTGCGTGCAAGCAGTTCAGACATGATTGGCCTTTCAGTTTGGCGTTGGTTGCAAGGCGGATCGATAATGATCAGCATATGCGGATGTTATCAATTCTGACCAGAAGCCGTTTATAAGGGCCGCATTCCAAATCATGAAAGCGGCAAGAAAATGATTGTGATTTCAAAGTTTCCGAAAACCGACCGGAAAGCTTTTGTCATGGGCGCTCGGGGTCGATAGTGTTCCACACACAAAGATAATCGCCCCGGCATATGGATTTGATAATGACCGAAAAGCTGTTTTGCTTCGGATTGGGATTTTCAGCGCGCCTTGTCGCCAATCAGCTGAGCGAGGAAGGTTGGAAAATTGCCGGTACCACGCGTAGCGCAGAAAAGGCAGAAGTACTGCGCGCGCAGGGGATCAAGCCCCATATTTTTTCCGACGACGCACCGGTGGCCGACATTCGCGATGCCCTGAAAGGTGTCACGCATGTCCTGATTTCTGCACCGCCGGGTGGAAATGGTGATCCTGTTCTGGCCCATCATGCCGGTGATCTTGCCGCGCTGCCGGGTGGTACATGGATCGGATATCTGTCGACAACAGGTGTTTATGGCGATTACGACGGTGCGACCGTCACGGAAGATGACGACCTGATGCCAAGCGGCAAACGTGGTCGCAGACGGGTGGCCGCAGAAAAGGCATGGTTCGATCTGGGGCAGCGTCATGATCTTTGTGTGCAAAGTTTCCGATTGGCCGGGATTTACGGACCGGGGCGTAATGCCCTGGAAACGGTTCGATCCGGACGGGCGCGGCGGGTTGTAAAGCCCGGGCAGGTTTTTTCACGTATCCATGTCGAAGATATTGCACAGACGGTTCTGGCATCCATCAAACGTCCGAATGCCGGTGCAGCTTATAATGTGTGTGACGATGATGCCGCTCCTCCGCAGGATGTGATTGCGTATGCCTGTGGTTTGCTGGGTATGGACCCTCCGCCGGAGGAAGATTTCAAGACGGCATATCTGAGCCCGATGGCTGCAAGCTTTTATGAAGATAACAAGCGGGTTGCCAATGACCGGATCAAGGCCGAACTTGGTGTGAAGCTCCGTTTTCCCGACTACAAGGCGGGTTTGTTGGCGCTTCATGATGAAATATTGGCCAAAATCAACGGGGGCGGGACACATGCGCTTTAAAAGCGCATTGTTGACGCACCCTATGGGTCGTATATAACCGCTTAGGAATTTTGATCGGGCCGATATCCGCATTTGGCCCTGATGGTACCCAGCGCCGGATCGTGATGGCGGGATCATCGCGACATCATCGGCCGGCAAGGAGAGAGCAAGCATGGATCGTCGTATCGTAACCGTTTTTGGCGGCACCGGATTTGTCGGGCGTCATATCGTCAAGCGTTTGCTTGAGCGTGACTTTATCGTCCGCGTTCCGACCCGCAGCTTTGAGCGCGTCAAGAAACTGAAGCCGATGGGCTATCTTGGGCAGGTGGTTCCGGTACATTGCGATGTTCGCAATGAAGAGTCGATCAAAGGCGCGATTGAAGGTTCGGAAGCGGTGATTAACCTGCTGGGCATTCTATATCAGCGCGGCAGCAGCAGCTTCATGAATATCCATGTCAAAGCAGCCAAACGTATTGCCGAAGAAGCCAAGGCATGTGGTGTGAAAACCTTTCTGCATATGTCGGCGCTTGGTGTGGATAAGAACCCGTATGCGCTTTATGCGACTTCGAAACTGGCTGGTGAAAAAGCTGTTCGCGCAGCCTTCCCGGATGCGGTGATTTTCCGTCCGTCGGTTATCTTTGGTCCGGAAGACAATTTCCTGAACCAGTTTGCCACTATGGCGCGCTATTCCCCGGTTTTGCCGGTTATTGGTGCGCCAGGCCTGCCGAAGGTCGAACTCGATAAAGGCAAGGTCGACATGCTTGGCGATGGTGGTCCGAAATTTCAGCCGGTCTATGTTGCCGACGTAGCCGAAGCGTTCGTAACGGCACTGGTCGAGGGCAAATCTGCTGGCAAGACCTATGAGTTGGGTGGGCCGGAAGTATACAGCTTTATGGGACTTCTGCGCGATATGCTGCAGATGACCCGTCAACGCGCCATTCTGATGCCGGTGCCGTTCTGGCTGGCGTCGATCAAGGCGTTTTTCCTGCAATTCCTGCCAAAACCGCTTTTGACCCCGGATCAGGTTCGTCTGCTTAAAACCGACAATGTCGTTTCCGACGGTGCCGAAGGTTTTGCCGAGCTTGGCATTACGCCCAACAGCGTTGAAGCAATTGCGCCGACCTATCTGAAGCGTTTCTGTCCGCCGCGCAAAAGCGGTGAGTTCCGGCGTTTCGTCTAAGCACTAAATCTTTCAGAACTGATATTAAAACCCCCGACGATCATTTCGGCGGGGGTTTTTGCTGATTTCAGGCATTCTCAAGCAGCCTAACCGGCGCGAACACGGGCTACAAAGCTGTTGGCTTCGTCTTGCAGACGATGGGCCTTTTGCAGAAGCTCTTCGGCAGTGTTGCGGGTTGAGCCTGACAGGTCCTGAACCGCTTCGGCGGCACGTGATACATTGAGCATGTTTTCAGACACGTGACGCACACCGTTGGCGGCTTCTTCCGATCCGCTGGCAATCTCGGCCGTGGCAGAACCCTGTTGACGCATGGCGGCTGCGATCGAGCTTGAGATCGTATCGATTTCGCCGATAGTCCGGGCGATGGTCGAAATCATCTCGACGGCTTCGCTACTGACCGAACGCATTTCTTCGATCTGCTTGCCGATATCCTCGGTTGCACGCTGAGTTTGGGATGCCAGATTTTTGACCTCGTTTGCGACCACGGCAAACCCCTTGCCGGCGTCACCGGCTCGCGCGGCTTCGATGGTAGCGTTAAGGGCCAGCAGGTTGGTTTGGTCAGCAATGGTCGTGATCAGTTCAATGACTTCGCCAATGCGATTTGCCGTGTCAGACATCTGGCGAACGGTTTCATCAGATTTGCGGGCTTCGGAAACGGCAGCGCGGGAAACTTCCTCCGCCTTGGAAACCTGTCGTTCGATTTCGGCAATCGATGCAGACAGTTCCTCGGTCGCGGACGAGACCGAGCTGACATTCTGGGATGCATTCTGGGATGCTTCGCTGACTTCGATTGCACGGTGAACGTTGTCACCGGCGTTATGTGCCATGTTGTCGGCCGCATCGCGCATGTCACCAACCTGGGACAGCAGTTCCGTGACCAACCCATTGACGGAGCTTTCAAAGCCGTTCGCCATTTCCAGCAATGCTTCGCGACGTTGTTGTTCCGCACGAATTTCTGCGGCTTTGTTTTCTTCCCGAAGACGTTCTGCTTCCTTCGCGTTTTCCCGGAACAATTCGACTGCAGATGCCATATCTGCAATTTCGTCGCTGCCATGATCGGTTACCGGTGTTTCAAGGTCTCCTTTGGTCAAGCGATCCATGGCAACGTTCAATCCGATCAGACGGGCCAAAAGGTTGCGTTGGACATAAAGCCATATGATCAGTGCAGAAATAATCAGTGCTACGGTCGCAACCCCGATCATGATATTTTTTGCAATGCCGATGGTGGTTGTAACCCCCTGATTGGCATCGTTGATTTTCGCGCGCATATCTTCCAGAAGTCGTTGCGCGGTTTGGCTCATTTGTTGGGATGTCTCTGTTGTTTGCGTCAACAGATCGGTCAGCAAAGCTTCGCTAACGAATTCGTTCTGACGCAAATTGAACAGATTATTACTGCCGTTCGATGTCAGACCATTTGCAATTGTTTCAACCGACGATCTTGCCGTTTCGCGATCTTCATCCGACGGAATTTCATCTGAGCCACTTTGCATTTGGGGGATAAGCGGCGTTGATAAATTCTTGATCTTGTCGAGTTCTTCGGGGCTGCTTGCCGTGAAAATCATGCGGGCCAGTGCGGGAATCTTAAGTGCCACTGCGCGCAGTTCCAGCATGTTCTTTGTTGTTGGCGCGTCCTCTCCGCGAAGCGTATTCAGCGTTTGAAAGACTTCTCTGGTTTTCTCCGGATTGCGGACCAGGCCATATAGCTGGCTTAAGTTGTTTTCCAGATTGCTGTTCGCCATGTCACTGGCGCTGATTGTGATCGATTCAATTTCATTCACAGCGCGAATGATGTCACTCATGATAAGTTGACGCGTTTTCTGCGTGTCAAATCGTGACTTCATGATATCGGACAAGCTATTAATATTATTGATCATCTTCCCTGTTTGTTGGGAGAATGAGCTTAGTATTTCGCCATCAATATCGTATCTGGCCAACTCGGCGATTTGATCGTTCATGCGATTTTCGATCATGCCGAGTGCTTTGGTCGTGTTTTCCAACTGTGCTTCTGATTGCGCAGTTGTGACACGACGCGCCATGCCGGTGACGGCATCGCTAAACGCGCTTAGTTCCTGGCCGGAAATCAGGGCCGGGATAGCTTCTTCTGCTACGACTTTTTGCTGTTGTTCTGTAATTTGGAAAGAAAAAACCGCTAGGGCGGCGGCACATACAGCGAGCAAGGCGATTGGCACAATTGCCAGCATCAGCCTTCCGCGCAAACCAATTTTGCCGGTCATGACAATTCCCATTAAAGGATTTCAGGGTGTCGGCGGCTTATTTTGCCCTTCTCGACTGTTGTTGCTTGGACCGCCCTGAAAGGTCCAAATCACGAGAAGAAATATCTTTTTGAGTCAGTGTTTTGCAAGCGTATTTCTGATTTTTTCTATTATTTCTTGTGTTTTCTCTGCTTGTTCAACCGGAGCTGCGCCGGGCCGTTCAACCATGATGATCGGTATGTTCAGTTCGCGGGCAGCCAGAATCTTGGCTTCGGTGGCGTCACCGCCGCTATTTTTGCTGACGATGACATCGATGTTATGGCGTTGCAGAAGTTCGATTTCCCCTTCGACCGTGAAGGGACCACGGGCAATCAGCCATTCACCCAGAGTCAGATTGAATGGATCTTTGGGAGACTCGACAGTCCGCACAAGCAGCCATGTTTTTTCCAAGCCTTCGAAATGGGCAAGATCCTTGCGTCCGCTGGCGATCAAGGCGCGTTTTCCGTGTTCGGGCAGGATTTGAGCTGCCTCTGCGAGGCTTCTGACGATGATCCAGCGGTCTTTATCCGTTTTTTGCCATGCTGACCGCTGAAACTGAATGCAGGGTGTCGCCACCGCGTGACAGGCTTGGGCAATGTGGCTGGATATCTGTGTGGCATAGGGGTGAGTTGCATCGATCACGAGATCGATTTTTTCCGAACCCAGATAGGATATGATGCCTTCGGCTCCGCCAAAACCACCAATGCGGACGGGGATGCCATCCGGTAATCTTGGGGCACTGGTACGACCGGCAAAAGAAAGCTGCAGACGCACATCTGATCCGAATTCCTGTAACAGATCAGCAGCGATACGGTTGGCATCCCCCGTGCCGCCAAAAATAAGAATGTTCAGCGGGGTTTCTCTGTTTCGAGGGGGAGTCATATGTTGCGGGCCTGTTCTTGTTCATTTTAAAGGTTCGGGTTTGTGCCTTTGGCAGGCAGAAAGGCGTCAAAATCACCATGTCCGGCACGGGCGATGATCCTGCCAACACGATCAACAACGACAATTTCGATGGCGGAAGCGCCGTCGATGGTTGCGCGGGCGGTTTCACCAGCCTGAAGGGCAATGGTGCGTGCTATATCAACGTTTCTGGATGAGCAAAGTTCCAGAACCTGTTTGGCCGTATTTGCGTTGGCAATTTCAGATACCAGTTCGGCATCACCGCCAAGTGCGGCAACTGTATCAGAGAGCTTGTTGAAATCGACTTCGGACCGGCTGCTATGCAGATCCATATGGCCCTGCGCCAGTTTGACCAGTTTGGCAAATCCGCCTGAAATTGTGATATAATCGACTGGATGGCGACGCAGATATTTTAGCATGCCGCCAACAAAGTCGCCCATATCCAGGATCGCCTCGTCCGGCAGATTATAAAATTGCCGAATGGCTGCTTCGGACGTTTTGCCGGTGGCCCCGGCAACATGTTTGCGGCCGGTGGCGCGCGCGACATCAATGCCACGATGGATGGAATGAATCCACGCCGAACAGCTGAATGGAATCACCACGCCGGTGGTTCCCAGTACGGAAAGACCGCCAACAATTCCCAGTCGCGGGTTCCAGGTTTTCAGAGCGATTTCCCGCCCGCCGGGAATGGAAATTTCAATTTCGACATCGGTAGTCGCGTTAAACCTGTTTGCCAGTTCGACGATTTGCTGTGTCATCATTTCGCGCGGTTTGGGGTTGATCGCGGCTTCGCCCACCGGGATGGGCAGGCCAGGTTTCGTAATCATCCCGACACCGTCGCCGGCATGGAAGGTGATGCCGGACCCCTGTTGTCCATGGCGGATTGTTGCAATGATTTCCGCGCCATGGGTGACATCGGGATCATCGCCTGCATCCTTGATCACGCTTGCCCGTGCCCAGCCATCGCCGGTTTCAGCCTTGATCAGGTTAAAGGATGGTGTTTCACCCCGGGGAAGGATGATGGTGACCGGATCAGGAAATTCGCCAGACAACAGCGCTTGCCACGCCGCGTGGGTTGCCGCGGTGGCACAGGCCCCCGTTGTCCATCCCTTGCGTAGTGGTCCGTCCGGTTTTCGGGTCATGGGGCGGGCGATCCCGGTTTATGGCTTTGAAGATTTGGGTTAACCATTATTATGGCACCACGCATTTTTTGACAAAGCTCATATATTAAACATTATAAATGATGTGGTATTAGGTAAATAACGAAAAAAATACGGATTAATATGTTGGACGTAGCACCAAGATGCTGTTTAACATATCCAAACGATCCGGTCCTGCACAGATGGACCAGTTGGCTGAGAGATAAAGAATTCCGCAATGACGACACTTGGTCTTGATTTTCCGGTATTTGAGCCGGGTTGGGTTTGGCTGGTCGGCGCAGGTCCGGGTGATCCCGGTTTGCTGACGCTTCATGCTGTCAATGCGATGCAGCAGGCCGATATTGTTGTCTATGATGCGTTGGTTGATGACCGGATTCTCAATCTTTTGCGTTCGGATGCCAAGCGTGTTTATGCCGGGAAGCGCGGTGGTCGGCCGTCTTCAAAGCAAACGGATATATCCCTGCAGCTTGTTGATTACGCCAAGCAGGGCTTAAGGGTTCTGCGGCTTAAGGGTGGTGATCCGTTTGTTTTTGGTCGCGGTGGTGAAGAAGGTCTGACGCTGGTTGAACATAATGTGCCGTTCCGGGTCGTGCCAGGTATTACGGCGGGGATTGCCGGTGCGGCCTATGCCGGGATTCCAACAACGCATCGTGATTGCAATTCATCGGTAACCTTTGTCACAGGCCACGGTTCAAGTGGCGAAATGCCCGATAACATTAATTGGGCGGCTCTTGCCAAAGGGGCGCCGGTATTGGTGCTGTATATGGCGATGAAGCATTTGCGCCGTATTTCATCGGAACTGATGGCCAATGGACGATCCGGTGACGAACCACTTGCGGTTATCAATCAGGCAACAACCCCCAATCAGGGCATTCTGATTTCAACGCTTGCCAATGCGGCCGATGATGTCGAAAAAGCCGGTGTGGAACCGCCGGCAGTTTGTATTCTGGGCAAGGTGGTCGACTTGCGCGACCGGTTGAACTGGCTTTCGCCGCAGGATGACGTCAAAGCGGTTCGGTATGTGCCGTTCGAACAGGTCCTTGATCTTATTACCATGCCGGTGGATACGAACGTTTCCAAATCCTGAGTCCCGGATTGATCTATATCGTTGTTCTCAATGGATCGGCGCGTCACAATCGACGCAACTGATCATTCCGGGTGGATCATGGACGAACAACAGATACTGATCCGCATCATCGAAAGCGGCTGGGCACAATGCACCACGGTCCTTCAAGAGGACAGTGGTGTTTTGGCGACGGCACTGATTGCCGGACTTGTCGGCAGTGCCACGCACTGTGTCGGGATGTGTGGGCCATTTGTGATCAGTCAGGTCACGTCGCGCATGGAAAAGCTGCCGCTTGAAAAGATGAGCGAGCTTCGCCGACTTACCGGGGCCGCCTTATTGCCTTATCAGTTTGGCCGATTGACGACCTATACCCTGCTTGGTGTGATGGCGGGCTTTTTCGCCGATAGCATCACGGTGCTGACCAAAATCTGGTGGTTGGGGCCTATGTTGCTTTTGTGTGCGGCACTTTTCTTTCTGGTCTTTGGGGTAATCGGTCTGGTGCCACATCTTGCGGGGCCGTTTCCAAACGTGGCTGGAGGAAATGCTGCGGGGGCATGGTGGAACCGTGTGGTTGGTGATCGAATCAAACCGCTATTTGGTGCGCCATTTGGCTGGCGGGGTTATCTGCTGGGGATCATGCTTGGGTTTATCCCATGTGGCCTGATTTATGGTGCGCTGGTTCTCGCGGCCGCAGGTGGCAACGCATTGACCGGCGGATTTGTCATGGCGGTATTCGGGCTTGGCACCGTGCCGATGCTGTTTGCAACGGGTGTGATCGGCCAGTATGCCACCCGACGTTTTCGTGCTTTTATGGCACCGGTTGGGCGGGGCCTTATGGTCGTTAACGCTGTCATCCTTGCCATGCTGGCATTTCATCAGATCGGATAATTTTGAGAATTCGCAATGACGTCATTGTGAGCCGTGGCACAGTTACGGGTCTTGCATGATCGTTTTGCGGATTTATAGTGCCCGCAAGACAGTGGCTTATTTATCCGGTTGATTGGCGCAGGCTTGTAATCCCGGAACAAAAGGACAGGTAACGGCGTGAGCAAGAAAACACTTGTGATCATTCTGGCGATTGCGCTGGTTCTCGGTATTGGTCTGACCTATCGATTGATGATGATGGGATCGGAAACGACGTATTCCGGTTCGGGGACTGCGGCGATCGGCGGGCCGTTTGAACTGGTTGACCAGAATGGCCAGACCCGCACTGAACAGGATTTCCGCGGGAAATACATGCTGATTTATTTCGGCTATACCTATTGCCCGGATGTGTGCCCGACCGAATTGCAGGTGATGGGCAATGCGCTTGATGCACTTGATCCAGAAATTGCCAATGAGGTAACGCCGGTCTTTATTTCGGTTGACCCGGAACGCGATACGGTTGATGCGATTGCGGCCTATGTTCCGCATTTTCACGAACGTATGGTTGGCCTGACCGGAACGCTTGAACAGACTACAGCCGCGGCAAAGACTTTCCGTGTGTATTACGCCAAGGCATATGCCGATGGGGAATCAAAGGATTCGGATGCCTATCTGATGGATCATTCGTCCTTTGTGTATCTGATGGGACGTGATGGGTCATTTATCCGTCACTTTAATTACGGAACAGCCCCGGAAGATATGGCAAAGGGCATTACCGAGGTCGTTAAGAAGAACGGATGATTACCGCGTTTCTGTTGCGGCATTCAGGGAAACCGGAAGAATATGGAATTATCTGCAATGCAGCTTCCGGGCCTGATTATTGCCGCACCTTCGTCAAATAGCGGCAAGACGGTTCTGACGCTTGGCCTTTTGCGTGCACTTGCCAATCGGGGTGTTCGTGTTACAGCGGCGAAAACCGGACCGGACTATATAGACCCGGCATTTCAGGCCGCGGCGTGTCGAGAAAAATGTATCAATCTTGATCCCTGGGCGATGTCCGGTGATCAGATCGTTGCGCTTGCCCAGCGGCAGGCCGGGGACAAGTCCCTTCTTCTGTGTGAAGGTGTGATGGGCCTGTTTGACGGGGCGGCGGACGGTAGTGGATCGACTGCCGATCTTGCGGCGATGATGAACTGGCCGGTTGTGCTGGTTATTGATGTCAAGGGGCAGTCGGTATCGGCTGCCGCGGTGATCGCCGGGTTTGCCAGTTTTCGCAAGGATGTGAAGATTGCGGCTGTGATCCTAAACCGGGTTGGCAGTGATCGGCACCGTGTGATGATCGAAACGGCGTGCCGCGAACATCTTCCGGAAATTCCTGTGATCGGGGCGGTCCGGCGCAGTGATGCATTATCGCTGCCCGAACGGCATCTTGGCCTTGTGCAGGCAGGCGAATATGACGCGCTTGATGTGTTTCTTGATCAGGCGGCCGGCATTATTGCCGAGGATGTCAATCTTGATCAGTTGATCGGTCTGGTAAGCGGGAGGAAACTTGCGGTGGGGTCTGGTAATGGTTCGGATGCGGTCATCGGTATCCCGCCATTGGGGCAGCATATCGCCATCGCGCGGGACACGGCCTTTGCCTTTGCCTACCCGCATCTTCTTGAAGACTGGCATCGTCAGGGGGCGGAATTATCTTTCTTTTCACCGCTTGCCGATGAAACCCCCAGCAATGGGGCGAACGCGGTCTATCTGCCGGGCGGTTATCCGGAGCTGCATGGTGAACGATTGGCGAGAGCAGGGAATTTCAAAGCGACTCTTGCGGTGATGGCAGCCAAAAATACCCCGATCTATGGTGAATGCGGTGGCTACATGGTGCTGGGCGAGGCACTGATTGATGCGTCAGGCCAACATCACGAGATGCTTGGGCTTTTGCCCCTTGTGACGAGCTTTGCGGATCGCAAGCTGCATTTGGGATATCGAACACTGGTTTTGTCCGAGGCCACAGCTTTGGGGGCGGTTGGAACGATCCTTCGCGGGCATGAGTTTCATTATGCCTCGACAATCAAAGCCGATGGTACGCCCCTTGGAAATATGGCTACGGCAACTGGTGATGACCTTGGCAGCGCCGGTTTGATGAAGGGCAGTGTTTTCGGCTCGTTCTTTCATCTGATCTGCCAGTAGTTTCGGTTGGCGATCTTTACAGCTTGAAAGCCCGCCATATGATACAATTGAACAATAAAATGATTGCCGGACGAGAGAGACGATGAAAGAGCCGACGCATGAGGCAGACAAAGCCCGGTTTTGGGAATCCAAGACGTTGGAGCAGATGACGCCACAGGAATGGGAAGCCGTTTGTGACGGTTGCGGCAAGTGCTGTCTGCACAAACTTCAGGACGAAGATACCGACTTTGTCTACTACACATCAGTCGCCTGTCGATTGCTGGATTGCGAAACCTGCAGCTGCAAGGATTATCCAAATCGAACCCAGCATGTGCCTGACTGTGTGCAACTTTCGCAGGAAAACGTCACGACATTGTCCTGGATGCCATCAACATGTGCTTATCGTTTGATGGCTGAAGGAAAAGGATTGCCTGACTGGCATCCACTTATTACGGGGCGCTCAGATTCTACGATCTCGGCCGGAATGTCGATTAAGGGAATGGTGATCTCGGAGGATGACGCACACCCTGATCTGACCCGATATATTGTAAAATGGCCTGCTTGAAGGCGTAACCCAGAGTAGATGCACCTATGCCAAAATAGGTGGTTGATTACTTCTTAAGTATAAGTATCCTGCAAACCGAACAATTGTGCGGCATGTGCGCAATTGTTCGGTTTGTTTTTATACATGCCTATAAATGACCGGGTTTGTAGTTAGAGATCCGGACAGCACAAGGAAGATATCCGGATGGGTTTTGCGTCACTTTTCAATAATGGCAGTTCGCAGGAAGGGCAGCAGATTGTAAATGCGCTGAGCCTGTCGATGGCCGTTATCGAGTTTTCGATCGATGGCAAGGTTTTGACTGCCAACGATAATTTCCTGAAGACAATGGGATTCTCGATTGAGGAGATTGTTGGTCGGAATCATTCGATGTTCGTCCCGCGTGAAATCAGCAGTAGTGAAGAATACCGGAAATTCTGGGAACAGCTTCGCAACGGCAAATTTTCGTCCGGTGCGGTGCCGCGTGTGCGCAAAAATGGCGAGATGATTTGGCTTGAAGCGACTTACAACCCGATTCTTGGCAAAGACGGAAAGCCGACGAAGGTCGTCAAATTTGCATCCGACATTACAGCGCGTCGCGTTGAGCGTGCAGTCCTGCAAAGTGTATTTGATGCGATGGAAAAATCGCAGGCCGTGATTGAGTTTGACCTGAACGGCATTATCCTTAAGGCAAACAAGAATTTTCTCGATACCATGGGATACAGTCTCAATGAAATTATCGGCAAGCATCACAGCATGTTTGTTGAGCCAGCATATCGTGACTCTGCTGAGTATCGCTCGTTCTGGGAAACCCTCAAAACCGGGAATTTTCACACTGGCCAATTCAAACGTGTCGGCAAGGGTGGCAAGGAAATTTGGATTGAAGCGTCCTATAACCCGGTGCTTGATCCGGTTGGAAAACCTTTCAAGGTGATCAAGTTCGCGACAGATATTACTGAGCAAACCCTTCTGTTGCTTGAGCTTAAGACCATGATTGATCAGAACTTTACCGAGATCGATAGCAACATTGCAGCCTTGGGCAATTCGGCCAATCAAAGTGTCAGCACGTCGGAGGAAACCTCGCAAACGGTGCAGACTGTAGCGGCCAGTGCGGAGCAGATGGCGGCATCGATTGCAGAAATTTCGCGCAGCATGGCGCAGTCACGTGATGAAACGGAGCGCGCGTTTGATCAGACGATTAGTGCCAACAATTCTACCCAGCGAATGGCGGAAGTTGTCGAATCGATGGGAAGCATTGTTGAAGTCATTCAGGACATTGCCGGGCAGATTAACCTGTTGGCACTGAATGCGACGATCGAAAGTGCACGTGCAGGCGACGCCGGCAAGGGATTTGCAGTTGTTGCCAACGAAGTCAAAAATCTTGCCAATCAGGCGGCTCGTGCGACCGAGCAGATTTCCGATGAAATTTCGGGCATTCAGTCAATATCGTCCGAGGTTGTCGGTGCTCTTGAAACCATCCGTCATTCGGTAGAAACGGTGCGGGACAGTGTCACCAACATATCCTCGGCGGTAGAGGAACAGAGTGCGGTGACCGAAGGTGTTTCGGAAAACATGCGGTTGATGGCTGGTGCGGTTGATGGTCTTTCCCGAAACCTTGATAACATCAAGTCTACCACGGGAATGGTTGCCGACTCGGTCAGTCGGACGCGCAAGGCCGCGGAAGTTCTGGCGCGTTAACCGTCTGATTTCCTATACAGATGTATCGAACTGCAGGATGGCCGATGCATTCGGCCGCCCAGTTTTGTTTGTGCGGTGACGGTTTTGAGACTTTATCGCGAAAACAAATCTGAACAGCTTGCCTAATGTTCATTGTCTCAGCAAAAATAGACACTCATTGCAAATGATCCGCAAACAACGCGGTGACGGGGAATGTCGAGTGAATATATGCGCATAGATGTTCTGGGTGTTGGCGAGGCATTCGATCCCGCCTTTGAAAACTCATCCGTCGTGGTGAGTGCAAATGGCTATAGGCTGATGATCGACTGTGGGGCAACAGTGCCCGGATTGCTGATGCGCAAGTTTCCCGATCCGGATGCCATTGATGCGATTTATTTCACCCACATGCATCCCGATCACGTTTTCGGACTGGTGCCGGTTATGCTGAACTGGCGCGATGACGGTCGATCAAAGCCGATCCATATCATTGCGACACCTGCGGTACGCAATCATCTGGAAAAGATCATGGAGCTTGGCTTTGCCGGGCTTGGAAGTGCGTGGCCGTTTGAAATTATCTGGCATGCGGTGCCGGAAACCACGCAGATAGGTCCGTTCGAAACCAAATTTGCCCGTTCCGATCACAGCGTTCAGAACCATGCAATTTTGCTGCGTTTCGAAAATAAGGGTTTTGCCTATTCCGGTGACGGTAACGTGACAGCCGATACTACAGCGCTTTTTACCGCTGCTGATCTGGTGTTTCAGGAAACATATTTGCCCAAGCATGATCCAAAACATGCCGCGCACTGCGATTTGGAAACTGTTCTGCAATTGGCATCTGATATGCCCGGATCACGTTTCTGGCTCTATCACATCAAACGTGATGTAAGACGCGAGATCGCCGAACTTCTACGCGAAAATCCGCAGGTACGGGTTGCCGTACCTGGCGAAGTGATCGAAATCCGTTAGGGTGACGCCTCATCAAACCCAGCAAAAAGGCAGCCCATCGGCTGCCTTCTGATTTCCGCGATATCCTGATCGGGTCGTCTTAGTGAACCGAACGCGGGTCCATGTCGTGCTGGCGGATTGCCGCATGGGCTACGGCCTGACTTTCGAACGATGCGATATGGGTACCATCGGCGGTAAATACCCCAAAGACCGTTTCGTTGCTCTCGTCTTCAGGATTGGCCATCGCGCGCACATAAGCAAAATCGTGAATGCCAAGCATGGCAAAATCACCAGACGAAAGCAGGTTCAAATCCTGTTCCGCGCCGCGGGTTTCTTTGGTCTCATGGTCTGAGATGCGATTGCTCATAAAACCACTCTCCTTGTTACGCCTTGCGGCTTTTATCTTCGACCGCGTCTGCGCCATTTTCAGCATCGACGGTCATATCTATGGTGCGTGACGAGACGGCTTTCTTCTTGGCAGAGTTGATCGCAATTTCACGTACCACCGGTTCAGGAACCGGACGGTTCAAATCCACATGCAAAAGACCGTTATCAAGATGGGCGCCAACAACTTCAATACCCTCGGCCAGTACAAAGGAACGCTGGAATTGGCGGGATGCTATACCGCGATGGATATAGATGCGGTTGCTGTCGTCTTCCTGATGCTTGCCACGAATAATCAACTGGTTGTCTTCGGTCGTTACCGACAGATCGTCTTCGGCAAATCCTGCGACCGCGACCGTGATACGCAGATGGTTTTCGCCGATTTGCTCGATATTATAAGGCGGATAGCCTTCTGCCTTGGTTTTGGAAACCTGATCAAGAACACGTTCGATCTGGTCAAACCCCAACAGCAGCGGACTGTTAAACATTGAAATTCGTGACATAGGCAGCACCTCCTCAGTAGAGCGAGTGTGATATCGACCAGACCCCACGCTTTTGGCGTTTCGGGCGTCTGAACATCTGACCCGACCCGTTCGGCATCAGACATATCTATCTAATCGAATAAATGTGGTTTTCTATCGCATAGTCAAGACCCGGATTGATACTGTAACCGCGGAAACCTTGGGAATATGCGATATCAGACCTGTGTAATACGCAGATCATGACCGATCAGAGATGATCATACAACGCGTTCCGGCAGTTCGGGCATATTTTCCAGTGCATAGTAGGCAACAGTCTGATCCTTTCCGCGCAAGGCCACTTCATGCATCACCGCATTTTCAGGTAATGGAATCGGCCCATGGTCGAAAATTGCTTTTGATATCACCAACGGCACACCATGCTTTTTGGTCTGGCTTTCCAGTCTTGCCGCCGTATTGATCGTGTCGCCGATGGCGCTGATGTTTTCGCGGCCGGGTGGCCCCATTTCGCCAACAATCGCTTCGCCCATGTGAATGCCAATACCGATGCGTAATGTATGCGGAAGCTCTGATTTCAAATGTTCATTCAGATTTTCGATTCGGCGCAACATCCCCGCCGCCCCGTGAAGGGCATCACGGATCATGGTTTCCGTATCGTCCGTATCAAGACCGTAAAGCGCCATCAGGCCATCACCGGTGAACTGGGCATAGAGCCCGCCACTTTCGCGTAAGGCTTCTGTCATTTCGGCAAAAAACTGGTTCAGGATGAACAGTACATCGTAGGGCATTTTCTTTTCGCCCAAACGTGTCGAATCCCGAAGGTCGGTGAATATGGAAACAACCTGACGTTCGCTACCGGACAAACCGCCGGGGCGGCGTCCATCCTGTGCGGTGGCGTTCGGCGGCAATAACGGCGCAACCGCAAGATCGTTTACCGGCTTGATCTGGCAGGCCAATCGCATACCACGCGGCGCGTGGATGCTCTCAAGCGCGGCTGCTTCGATCTTGCCGGGGGCTGCAAGCTGATCAATGCCCGATCCGCAATGGATGCGGCATGTCGTGCAACGACCATGTCCGCCACAAACCGATGCCATCTGCACACCGGCATCGCGAAGGGCTTCAAGTGCCGTTGCCCCGGGGGCGACGCGGATCAGCTTGCCGTTGGGCATCAATAGCATCGGTCCGCGTTTGATGCGATCAACGGTCTGGCGAATTTGCCGCACGACAAAGGGTGCCAAAGCCAGAGAAATGGCAATTATCGTGCCTGGGAGAAGTGCATTTTCATAAAATTTTACTGCCGCGTCATTGACGTTTGCGGCATCCAGAACACCAAAAACATATTTGCGTCCGCCTTCTTCGGTCCGGCGAATGATTTCAGCGGATGCCGCGCCAAATCCGGCCAGTGCCAGTGTCGGGACAAGTACTGCTGATGCGCCAAGCACACCGCGCCAACGCGGGTAAAATGGCTTTAATCGCAGCCAGAAATGAATACCGATACAACCATGGGTCCAGACGACAATTACAGCGATTGCATGCAATACGCCCTGGCCCGGAATAAACACGGCAAGATCAAGCAAAACACGTTCAAACGCCGAATCGACACCAAATCCGAGGTCGATGATCCGCGTTGCGATTATATGGCGGAACAATAGAAATGGAATGCACAGACCAAGGATCATCTGTGTCCATTCGGATTTGCGCAGGCGCAGGGAGCGCCTGCTGGTCAGTCGCGCTGTCGCCAGAAGGAAATGCGTGATCGCAGCGCATAAAAGAAGAATTTCCAGCGGTGGGAATTGCCAGATACCGGTTGTAACCGGGACGATGGCTTCCATTGCTTCGGGCGAAATGATGCCAGCGGCCTGATTGATCAGATGCATGAAGACATATGCAAACAGCGTCAGACCGGAATAAAGCCGTAAATTCTGGATCATGGCATTCCATTTTACTGGCAGAAATTTTGCTAAAGTCCAGTATCAGGCGCAATCATAAACAAATCGTATTGCGGAATGTTCTGAAAACTTCCAGCCGGTTGCGCATGCATCACTATATCTTGAAACGCAAAACGGACCGCCATCGAAATGCCGCGGTCCGTTATAAGGGGATAATGCCTTCCCGATCCTGGGTCAGGCGGCTTTAACCGCCCGATTACCCCGCAGGAAATTGAGCATCCATTTGGCAAACAGTTGGCTATCAAGCTTTTCGTCAAGTGACTTGGTTGCCTTTGAATGTACGTCTTCGGGCAACAATGTGTATCGTGCCTTCAGCAATGCTTCTTCATAGGGGCGCTGGAATTCCGGATGCGGCTGGATCGAAGCAGCGGTTTCGCCGTATTGAATAGCGGCATAGGGGCAGAATTCGGAGCTTGCCCAAACATTTGCGCCTTCGGGCAATTCTATCACCTGATCCTGATGGAATGCGTTCAGCTTGAACTTGGCCGGCGCATTTCCAAGCCAGATCGGGGCCGTTTTGCTGGTGGTGTATTCATGAACACCAATACCCCAGCCTTTGTCAGATTTGACGACCGTGCCACCAAGGGCGGCGGCCAGAATCTGGTGACCAAAGCAGACCCCGAAAACAGGAATTTGTGCGGCGACGATATCGCGAAGCAATTCCTGCAAACGGATCATCCAGGGTTCGTTTTCATAAACACCATGCTTTGATCCGGTCACAATCCAGGCATCGACGGCATTCAGGTCTTCGGGGAATTGATCCAAAAGTACAGTCCAGGTCTGGAAGGCAAGCTCGGGATCCAATGCGCCAAGCATGGTTTCGAACATGGATGGATAGCTTTTGAATTCATCGCGAAGTTCTTCCGGAACAAGACCGGTTTCAAGAATGCCGATTTTCATGCGAGGCCTTTGAAATCATACTGTGATGTTGTTTTGCACATATGCCAGTGTCGCTGCAAAGACAAGCATGTTGCAGCAAGATTTCAGGCTTTCCAGACTAGTCGCCACAAATTTTGAATGCTAACAGATTGATTTCCCTGCGAATGGCAATTTGTGGCGTATGGCTGGTTTGCGTGGCGCACTTGCCATAAAGGTTAAGGTTTTCGCTATTTTTGCGCGATTGCGGCCTGATCCAATGTGTTCATCATCAGTTTATGCACGATCATTCCGGCGATCATCGCGATCACAAAAATGATTGTTTCGATATGCCCAAAGGCAAGCGCACTAATCGCGGGACCCGGGCAATAGCCAACCATGCTCCACCCAATGCCGAACAATAGCCCGCCAATAACCAGATTGCGGTCAATGTCGCGTCGTTTCGGCAGTTCTATTGTCCCGCCGCAAATGGCAGTTCTGCGGGATTGGGCAAAGCGAAATATCGGGAATGCGATAACAAGGGCACCCGCCATGACGAACGCAAGGCTGGGGTCCCAGTTTCCGGTCTGGATCGCTGCGATATCAAGGAAACCAAGAACCTTTTGGGGGTCTGTCATCCCCGAAATGATTAGGCCCAAGCCGAACAGGGCGCCACAGAAAGCAGAAGCAAGAATACGCATTGATTTAGCCCCCGATAACATGACGAATGACAAAGGTACTGGCCATGCCCGCGCCCATGAAACACAGGGTGGCGACCATTGATCGTGCTGACAGACGCGACAGGCCGCAAATTCCGTGTCCGCTGGTGCAGCCACTGCCAAGTCTCGTGCCAAACCCGACGATCAAGCCGGCTGCAATAATGACCGGCCATGAAGCGCTTACAATGCTTTGGGCATCGATCAGGGTGAGGGCCAACAGGATCATTGGAGCAATGATCATGCCAGAGATAAAGGCAAGTTTTTCAACGCGACCCGATGTCGGGCCTTTGCTGGTAAGCAGGCCTCCAAGGATGCCGCTGATGCCTGCAATGCGGCCATTGAGCAAAAGGTAAAGGCCTGAAGCCAGTCCGATCAGCGCACCACCCAGAAGTGCGGAATAAGGCGTAAAGTTTTCCATCTTGTTTCCCGGCAGCAAGAGGTTGAGGTAAATATTTATATTAATACATTATGTTTTAATCAAGTTATTCTGGTGATCGCCCGGATCATCCAAGACTATTCATCAACTGCGAAGTTTGTCGTGAATTCTGATGCAGAGGGACCAGATAAAATGATTTTGCAGCGTGCAAAAGCGATAAAATTAGATAAACATCTGATTTTAAATGATATTATCCATATTGCCAAAAGCGCGGATTCAGCTGATATAGCGATGATCGAGTTTTGATGCTGCCGGTCATTTGGCCGGAGCCTTTTCGGATTTCTTCATATACATGAGCAAAGATCGTTTGTTGGCCAGTCGGCGGCTTGATGTCGCGCTGGCGCTTGTCGGGCAGAATGATACCGAGGCCGCAATCGATGTGACCCGGGCGGCAATTTCGGCTGATCCCGATTGGGAAGAAGCACATTTTGTGCTGGGCGATATTTTCGAACGCATGGGACAGCACGAAAATGCGATCGAAGCTTTTCGTCAGTGCCTTGCTCTTGATCCGGTTGACCGTATGGGAGCCGAAGTTCGACTGACTTTGCTGGGTGCGGTTGCCATGCGCGATCGCTTGCCGCCTGATTATGTTCGGGCCCTGTTTGACGACTATGCACCACGTTTTGAAATCTCGTTGCGGGATCGCTTGGCCTATCGTGGGCCGGAGCTTCTTTTTGAAGCCATCCGGCCATACTTGCCGGAATTGTTGCGCCCGTTGCGGGTTCTTGATCTTGGTTGCGGTACAGGATTGGTCGCGGACGTTTTTGCGGGCCATGTTGACGTGATTGACGGTGTCGATCTATCGCCGCGCATGATTAACCGGGCAAAGGCAAAGGGTCTTTATCGAAATCTGATTGCCGGGGACATCACGGATTTGCCTGATGCGCTTGATCGCGACTATGGCTTGGTGGTTGCTGCTGATGTTCTGAATTATCTTGGCGATCTTGTCCCTGCGCTGCGGGCTGCCCACGAGCGGATTGTACCAGGTGGATTGATGGTTTTCTCACTTGAACATGGTGACACATTCCCGTTCGATCTTGGGCCGGGGCAAAGGTTCCGCCATCATGAACAGGCAATTCATGACTGGTTGAAAGATTGCCAGTTCAAAGTCATTGCCGATGTGATTGGAATTTTGCGACAGGAAAAGGGGAACCCTGTTTCAGGCCGTATTATGGTGGTTCGTGCAGGAGATGGTATCGCCGAATTGCTTGATGGTTTTGGACATCTTCCCGATCCGGAGCGTTCAATCGATCGCACCGTGCACTAAGCAGTATTTTGCATCCAGACGCTTTTGAAGGTCGTCCTTTGGACGGCCTTTTCATTTGGGAAAAGAATACTGAAACGACAAAACCCGTCGCTTTAGGCGACGGGTTTTGATGGTGGAGCCGATCAGGATCGAACTGACGACCTCTACAATGCCATTGTAGCGCTCTCCCAACTGAGCTACGGCCCCATTTTAGTCCGCGTCGCAACGATTTTGAGTGTTTCCGTTGCGGCGCGGGCGATATTTAGAAGGTTCACCAAATCTTGGCAAGACCTATTTTTAAAAAATCCTAGCGGTCGTCTTCGTCGCTTTCGACATGTTCGAGAACTTCGCCAAGATCATCGTCATCTTCACCAAGATCAGACGCATCCTCAAGGATATCGTCATCAATATCGGTGTCGACGTCGTCATCGAGATCGACGTCATCATCAAGATCTTCGTCTTCTTCCGGCTTCGGCTTTGCAACCGCGGCTTTCTTGATTTTGGTCACCCCGTCCGGGGTTGCGCATTTGGGGCACACGACCGGCGTACGATTCAAATCATAGTATTTGGTACCGCAGGCTTGGCAGTGACGTTTCTTACCGCGTGCTGACATTACGGCAAACCCTCTTAAATACCGTTTCATCAAAGAATGGGTTGAAGGCCGAATTCACCTTCTTCTAGTTGGCCCAATTGCCATCTTGGGGCGGGCTTGTCAAAAGGAAATTGTCCGATTTTATTCCAAGCCTCAAAAAGGCGGGATTCTGCGCTACGCGCCGCCATAAGCTTCAAGCAAAATTTGGCTTCGATACTGGTGCGTCAAAAGCGCATATGATACGAGTTTGCCCCCGGCAATCGAACGTACCATTTGCGCCTGGACTTGCGGCGGCATCAAGGTACGGTTCAATGGTCGGAAAACGATTATTTGATGGTCACAACAAGAATAGACAGGCAGGCCCGATGAGCTCTTCGCAGACCAAACGTCCGCTTCAATCGCTCAAGTCCCGTGCGCTTAAAGGCGATATCCGGGTTCCCGGCGACAAATCAATTTCCCATCGTTCCCTGATGTTTGGCGGTCTTGCCATTGGTGAAACGAAAATTACCGGCCTGCTCGAAGGTGAAGATGTTCTGGCGACCGCAGAAGCCATGCGCAAGCTTGGCGCGACCGTTAATCGCGATAATGACGGGACCTGGCATGTGACTGGTGTCGGGGTTGGCGCCTTGCGGGAACCCGATAGCGTCATTGACATGGGCAATGCGGGAACCGGTATTCGCCTGATGGCCGGGATTGTTGCGACCCATCCGATCACCACTTTCTTTACCGGTGATGCGTCGCTTTGCAAACGTCCGATGGGGCGTGTTGCCGACCCGCTTGCTGAATTCGGTGCGCAATTCATCACGCGTGAACGTGGTCGCCCACCGATGGCCGTCATTGGAACTGATGAAGCAAAGCCGGTGACCTATACGCTGCCGATGGCATCCGCGCAGGTAAAATCAGCCGTGTTGCTTGCCGGTTTGAATACCGCCGGAACGACCACAGTGATCGAACCGAAACCATCGCGTGATCATACCGAACGCATGTTGCGTCATTTCGGTGTCGATGTTGATGTCAGCATCAATGACGATGGCGGCCGCACTGTCAGCCTGATCGGTCCGGTTGAAATGAAGGCGGCTGATATTGTGGTTCCCACAGATCCGAGCTCGGCGGCATTCCCGCTGGTGGCGGCTTTGATCAATCCGGAGTCACAGGTTACCATCCGTGATGTCTGTTTAAACCCATTGCGAACCGGCCTGATCACGACGCTTATTGAAATGGGCGGCGACATCACAATCACCAACGAACGTGAAGAAGCCGGCGAAACCATCGGTGATCTTGTTGTTAGTGGTAAAAATCGCCTGACCGGCATTGTTGTGCCGGCGGAACGTGCGCCTTCAATGATTGACGAATATCCGGTGCTGGCTGTTGCTGCTGCTTATGCGCAGGGTGAAACCCGGATGTGCGGACTTGAAGAATTGCGGGTTAAGGAATCGGATCGTCTTGCCGCTGTGGCCGCGGGTCTGGCAGCAAACGGGATCATTCATCGTATCGAAGGTGACGATCTTATTGTTACGGGTGGCGATGTGCCGGGTGGCGGCATGGTTGAGACCCACCTTGATCATCGCATTGCGATGTCGTTCCTTGTTCTTGGACTGGGCGCGAATGATCCGGTTGCGGTTGATGATGCCAACCCGATTGCGACCAGTTTTCCGAGTTTCGAAGCGCTGATGCGCGAACTTGGGGCCAACCTTGCCCCGGCTGGTTCGTAATCTGTTTCGCGGGCGGGCTTCTCTATTCACATACCGGGGCTCGTAATGCCGTTATTGGCACACAAGTATTAAGTGACATCAAAACAAACAGGGGCACCCGCGCATGATCATCGCAATTGACGGACCGGCAGCATCGGGAAAAGGCACTTTGGCACGTCGAGTCGCCGGGGCAATGGACTATGCCTATCTTGATACCGGGCTTTTGTACCGGGCGACGGGGGCAAAGGTTTTGGCGCTTGGGCTTGATCCCTCGGACGAGGATGTGGCGGTCGGAGTGGCCGAAAAACTCGGCGCCAACGATCTTGACGGCCAAGAACTTCGCAGCGAAGAAGTCGGAAATGCAGCGTCAAAAGTTGCAGCGATTCCAAAGGTTCGCGCGGTGTTGCTAGCTTTTCAGCGCAACCTTGCCAGTAGCCCGCCTGACGGCAAACGTGGTGCTGTTCTTGATGGTCGTGACATTGGCACGGTTGTCTGTCCGGATGCCCCAATCAAGTTCTATTTGACGGCCAGTGTTGAAGAACGTGCAAACCGTCGGTTCAAACAGTTGCAGGAAAAAAATCCCGCTGCTATATACGAGCGCGTTCTCAAGGAGCTTGAAGAACGGGATGCTCGAGACAGTGCGCGGGACGTTGCACCGCTCAAGATGGCATCGGACGCAATCCACATCGATACGGATCGTCTGAATGCTGATGCGGTGTTTAATGCAGTCATGGCGCATATTCGGACCCATATGGGCGAGAATGACTGACACACGGGCATTTTAACCGTCAAGCGACAGAACGATCTCAGGGGTTGTTACCCTAAGGTGAACGACATGTGCGTTCACCTTTTCGTCTATGGAAAACCGTTTGGTTTTTCGCGAACGGGATCGGGAAATCGATTGGCAAAAACCCGCCACGATTTTGTGGCAAGACCATCGGATACAACCGATTGGCCGGAATAGTGACGATACACTCGAAAGGAAGTCTCTTTAATGACAGCCGCTGAACAAGCACAATTCTCCACCGGCGAAGATTTCGCCGCCCTGCTGGCCGAAAGCCTCGGTTCTGAAGACGAGGGCTTTATTGGCCGCGTGATGACCGGTACGGTCGTCAAAACCACCGACGACGATGCAATCGTCGACGTGGGTCTGAAGTCCGAAGGCCGCGTGCCGCTTAAAGAATTTGGCGCAGGCGACGTTAATATCGGCGATACCGTTGATGTTTATGTCGATCGCTATGAAAACAAAGATGGCCTGATCGTTCTGTCGCGCGAAAAAGCGCGTCGCGAAGAAGCCTGGGTCGAGCTGGAAAAACAGTTCAACGAAGGCAAACGCGTCGACGGTACCATCTTTGGTCGTGTTAAAGGCGGCTTCACTGTCGATCTGTCGGGCGCCGTGGCATTCCTGCCGGGCAGCCAGGTTGACATCCGTCCGGTTCGCGACGTTACCCCGCTGATGAACAATCCGCAGCCGTTCCAGATCCTGAAAATGGATCGTTCGCGCGGTAACATCGTGGTTTCGCGTCGTGCCGTTCTCGAAGAAACCCGTGCTGAACAGCGCGCCGAACTGATCCAGAACCTCCAGGAAGGTCAGGTTCTTGACGGCGTTGTCAAAAACATCACCGATTACGGCGCATTCGTCGATCTCGGCGGTGTTGACGGCCTGCTGCACGTCACCGACATCGCATGGAAGCGTATCAACCATCCGTCTGAAGCCCTTCAGATCGGTCAGACCGTCAAGGTCCAGGTTATCCGCTTCAACAGCGAAACCCAGCGTATCTCGCTTGGCATGAAACAGCTTGAAGCTGATCCGTGGGAAGGTGTCGAAGCCAAATACCCGGTCGGTTCGAAATTCGAAGGCCGTGTCACCAACATCACCGATTACGGCGCATTCGTCGAACTCGAAGCTGGTGTCGAAGGTCTGGTCCACGTTTCCGAAATGTCTTGGACCAAGAAAAACATCCACCCGGGCAAAATCGTTTCGACCTCGCAGGAAGTCGAAGTCATGGTGCTCGACGTCGATGCACAGAAACGCCGTATCTCGCTTGGTCTCAAGCAGTGCACCTCGAACCCGTGGGATGCCTTCCTGGCCGCTCATCCGGTCGAGTCCGAGATCGAAGGCGAAGTCAAGAACATCACCGAATTCGGTCTGTTCATTGGCCTTCTGGGCGGTATCGACGGTATGGCGCACCTCTCGGACCTGTCATGGGACCGCGCTGGTGAAGAAGTCATCAAAGAATACAAAAAAGGTGACATCGTCAAAGCCAAGGTTCTTGACGTTGACGTTGAGAAAGAACGCATCTCGCTTGGTATCAAACAGCTTTCGGGTGACCCGTTCAAAGAAGCCGTTACCGGCATCAAACGCGGCGAAACCGTAACCTGTGAAATTACCGAAGTTAATGATGGTGGTATCGAGGTTGCTGTTGGTGGCACCGATCTTAAAGGCTTCATCCGCAAGGCTGAACTCGCACGTGACCGTTCGGACCAGCGTCCGGAACGTTTCGCAGTTGGCGAGAAAGTCGATGCGCGTGTGACCACGATCGACGCCAAAACCCGCAAGGTTACCCTCTCGGTCAAAGCTCTTGAAGTTGCTGACGAGAAGAAAGCCATGGCGGATTATGGTTCGGCTGACAGCGGTGCATCGCTTGGTGATATCCTTGGCGAAGCACTTCGCAAGAAACAGGAAGGTGCCGAATAAGGCATCTGTTCCTGATCGAACAGGGTCTGCCACGGCAGATCATGAAGACGGGTCGTGCATTGCACGGCCCGTTTTTTTATCGCTTTTGTTCAAAATTCCCCGTTTGGACGCGACTTTGCCGTCGCCGTGTCATTTTTTAGCGAGAATTTTGGTTTCAAACAGTTTTTGTCCTTGCCAAGCGAATGAAGAAAAACCATTTGAAAAGGCAGGTTTTTGAAGCTGTTAGTTCATACTGAATACCGGGGCACATTAAATGGCACTTGATGCCGATATCCTTCTTGATCGTCGACGTTTGAAAAAATCGATTTTCCGCTGGCGGGTCCTAGCGGTCGTTGCCGTCATCATTGCCATCGTGATCGCCTTTGCACGCAGTGGCGCAAGTGACGCCGTATGGGGCAATATTGGTCCGCGCATTGTCGAGGTGAACATCGAAGGGGTGATTACAGAAGATCCCTATCTTCTGGATGCGCTAGAGGAGATTGAAGAAGACAGCGATGTCGCAGGCGTAATTGTCCATATCAACAGCCCCGGTGGCACCATGGTCGGTGGCGAGGCGCTGTTTGAGAGCCTGCGCCGGATTGGTGCAACCCGACCGATCGTTGCTGAAATGGGAACCGTGGCCGCATCGGGTGGTTATATGGCCGCCATTGCCGCCGATCATATTGTCGCCCATCGCGGGACGGTGACGGGATCGATCGGTGTGATTTTCCAGTCGATGAATTTCAACGGCACCTTGGAAAAGCTGGGTGTTGAGCCGCTAACGGTTAAAAGTGGCCCCCTGAAAGCCGTGCCAAACCCGTTCGAGCCGGTGGACGATACCGCGCGAACGGCTATGGAAAGCCTGATTTCAGACATGTTTGGCGTGTTTGTCGACATGGTCGCTGAACGACGCGGCATGGATACTGATACCGTACGGAAATTAGCCGATGGCCGGGTTTATACCGGTCAACAGGCAGTTGCGAACGGTCTGATCGACGAAATTGGTGGTCGACGCGAAGCTTTGCGTTGGCTGCAGGATGAAAAGGGTGTTGCACCCGATGTGGCAGTTGTGCCGCTTGAAATCGATTATCCGAATGACTCCCTCATGACGGTGTTATTCGAGGGAAATATCGGAAAAATGCTGTCATCTGAGGGGCTTAAACTTGACGGGTTGCTGACTGTCTGGCAACCTGAGTGAAAGCGCCGACGTGACGTAATCTAACCTTTGGTTGATTGGATATCTGTCAGAACGAACAGGATGGGGCCTGAATATGACAAAATCAGAACTGATCGCCCGGCTGGCCGAGATGAACCCGCATTTGTATCAGCGCGATGTGGAACGGATCGTGGCGACGATCTTTGACGAAATTACCGAGGCGCTGGCACGCGGGGATCGGGTTGAGCTGCGCGGCTTCGGCGCATTTTCCGTGAAACAGCGTGATTCCCGGGTCGGACGCAATCCGCGTACCGGTGAGGCTGTGCCTGTGGGCGAGAAAAAGGTTCCTTATTTCAAAACCGGGAAGCAGCTGCGCGAGCGTCTTAACTGACAGTTTGCCGTTTTGAGCGGCTTGCTGTTCGTATGCGAACTGCGTTAAACCAAGCCTGCCGGGTTTTCTCGGTGGCTGTAAAGTCATTTGAAAATATTTCCATTTGACCCTATCGGGTCCATGCTTTGGCTTGTCTGAGGTGTGGGCTATGACACCATGCCTTTTTGCCCGTCGGCACCAGGAGTTAAAATGCGCATTCTCTATTGGATCATTTCTATTCCGCTTGCGATCCTGATTGCGATTTTTGCCGTGTCGAACCGGGCGTTGGTGACATTGTCGTTGTGGCCGTTGCCCTATGAAGTCGATATGCCGCTTTTCCTGCCGATCATGGTCGCACTGTTGATCGGGCTTGGTATCGGGTTGACGTATGAATGGCTGGTGCATGGCAAGCATCGTCGTGCGGTCAAGCGCATGGATACAGAATTGCGTCGATTGCGCCCGGAAGAAACTGGCAACGACACGCCAAATGCCAACAAGGCGATCAGCCAGCAGAAAGCGTCCTGACAAAAAAGACTGCGACGCCCGGGCCAATATTGTGCCTAATTCGGGTTGGTATTTCGGTTAAAATCGGCTAAGTCATGCCCGGTCCGCCGCAACTTCGTGGGCCAATCATGAAATTCCAGCCCGCCGGAGGACGCATGACCCAAGCTATAGCCCCCCAAGACCGTATTTTTTGCGCCATCGACACCACTGATCTTGCACATGCAGTTGATCTGGCTTCTCGTTTGTGCGGAGTGATTGGTGGGGCGAAGCTTGGCAAGGAATTCTTTGCGGCCCACGGCCCGCAGGGCGTGCGTGAAGTCGCAAAAGCCGGGCTGCCGATTTTTCTGGATGTCAAATACCACGACATTCCCAATACGGTTGCCGGTGCTGTGCGTGCGGTAACGCCGCTTGGCCTCAGGATTGTGAATGTTCATGCCACGGGCGGCCTTGAGATGATGAAACGTGCTGGTGAAGCCGCACGTGAAGCCGCCGACAAAGCCGGTGTTAACGCGCCGTGGGTTATCGCGGTAACGATCCTGACCAGTCTGGATCAGGCTGACCTCGATGATGTTGGTCTGAGGGGACCGATCAGTGATCGTGTTGTCAAACTTGCCGAATTGACCCAGAAGGCCGGTCTGGACGGGGTTGTTTGTTCCGCACAGGAAATTACAGCGGCACGTGCGGCATGTGGACCTGATTTCAAATTGATCACACCGGGCATTCGGCCAACCTGGGCAAGTACCGATGATCAGAAACGCATTGTCACGCCGCACGATGCCATGGCGATGGGAACAGATGTGATGGTGATTGGTCGACCGATTACCAAAGCTGATGACCCGGCTGTGGCCGCAAAACGCATTGTTGCAGAACTTTCCTGATCCGATTTATCCATTTTGTAATTCACGCAGGTCCGGTGTTCAACCGGGCCTGTTTCAGTTGTGACGTAACTGCATAGTTTTTATGCCAATTTCGCGATGGTGAAATTTGTGCACTGCACGCAGAATTGAATCGTTTCAAGCTTTCGGCTGATTGAAGCGCTTCTCAAACACGTCCGAAACTTGTCGCCCGACATTATCCCGCATTGGTGCGATGCACCCTTGGACATCCTGATCATGATAACTGCTGCTGCCCGTAATGGTTTCTTTGGAAACCTTCCGATCCTTGCTCTTGCGCTCTCATCCTTCGGGATCGGTACGACCGAATTTGTTATCATGGGATTGTTGCCGGATGTGGCGACAGATCTCGGTGTAAGTATTCCCGATGCCGGGTTGCTGGTTACCGGTTATGCGTTGGGTGTTACGTTTGGCGCGCCGTTTCTGGCGATTGCGACGGCAAAAATGGATCGTCGTCATGCCTTGTTGATGCTGATGGCAATTTTCATTTTCGGCAATTTCCTGTGTGCGATGGCACCGGACTACTGGCTTCTGATGGCGGCCCGTGTTGTGACCGCATTCTGCCATGGGGCATTCTTTGGTCTGGGGGCTGTTGTTGCGGCAAATCTTGTTGCGCCACATAAACGGGTACAGGCCATTGCCTTGATGTTTTCCGGTCTGACATTGGCGAATGTTCTGGGTGTCCCGTTTGGCACGGCACTTGGTCAGGAACTCGGTTGGCGTTCGACTTTCTGGGCGGTTGTCGGGATCGGGGTTTTTGCGGCTGTGGCACTTTATTTCTGTTTGCCACGCAAGATCGCCGCATCGGGCGGTAGCTTGATTGCCGAAGCCCGGGCTTTGGCGAAAACCCAGGTTATCTTTGCCATGGCGATCAGTGTTCTGGCTTCGGCCAGCATGTTTAGCGTGTTTACCTATATCACCCCGATGTTGCAGAACATTACCGGCATTTCTGCACGGCAGGTGACCTATGTTCTGCTGCTGTTCGGTGCCGGTTTGACGATAGGCAACTATATCGGTGGCCGTCTGGGGGATTGGCGCCTGATGCCCGCAATCATCGCGGCGTTTGTTCTCCTGATTGCGATACTTGCCGTATTTGCTGAAACCATCACCAATGTGATCCCGGCCGTGGCAACGGTTTTTGTCTGGGGAGTGGTTTCCTTCGCGCTGGTTTCGCCGCTTCAGATGCGGGTGGTTAACGAAGCCACGGAGGCACCCAATCTTGCATCGACCCTTAATCAGGGAGCCTTCAATCTTGGTAATGCTTCTGGTGCCTGGTTTGGCGGTATCGCGATTACACAGGGCGTTTCCTATCAGGATATCCCATGGCTTGGTGCCGGGATTGCGGTGATTGCCTTAATGTTTGCAGTCTGGAGCCACCTGATTGATCGCCGGGACGAGGCCTTTATCGAAACCGCAGCCAGCGCCTGACGGATTTCGAAACCAAATGCAAAGCCCGCTGGAAACCATTCGGCGGGCTTTGCCACATCGTAAATAAGCTATATAGAACCTTATCCGGTCCAAACCTGCATTTGATCCCAATACTGGATGATGGTGCCGCCGTACTGGTCGATGATCAGTTTGATCGAAATCGCGATAGAGGTGATAACCAGAAGCGGGCGTACGAGCCGTGCACCGACCTTCATCACCATATGCGATCCGATCTGGGCGCCAATCAAAGAGCCGACAGCCATAACCACCCCGATGATCCAGACGACTTCGCCACCCGCAATGAACATGACAAGTGACGCGAAATTTGATGTGAAGTTCAGAACCTTGGTGTGGGCGGTTGCCTTTGTCATGTTGAAACCAAGCAAAGCGACAAAAGCGATGGAAAAGAACGATCCGGTACCCGGTCCGAAAAAGCCATCGTAAAAGCCGATGCCAAAGCCTGCGGTAAAGGCAAATACCGACTTGCTGATAACCTGATGCGCGTCAATATCACCAACGCGTGGCGAGAAAAGAAAATAAAGCGCAATCAGGATCAACAGAGCCGGAAGGATTTTAAGCAGGATGCTGGCATCAAGCATCTGCACCAGCACGGTACCAAGTGCCGATCCGGCAAATGTCAGGACGATCGCCAGTACCATATCTCGCGGATCAACATAACCCTTACGGATAAAGTTGATTGAAGATGTCAGGCTGCCAAAGCTGCCCTGCAGCTTGTTGGTTGCCAAAGCCTGTGCCGGGGTAATACCCGCCCAGAGCAGGGCCGGGATGGTAATCAATCCGCCGCCACCGGCTATTGAATCAACCATGCCGGCGAAGGCTGCGACAGCAAAAAGTATCAGTAAAAGATCAACGCCAAATTCCATTGACTGAAATCCTGTGGATGGCACGTAAGGTGGGGCTGACGGGCCGGGTGGCAATAAACGGCGCAATCATATGTACTTGGCGGTCATCGTCCATTGTTACTTTGTAATGGCGACAATGTTGTTTGGTGTGCTGGCTTGCCAATCACCAGGCCGGGTTCTAGATATGTTTGACCCATTCATTTTGTGAGTTTTCCAATGCCTGAATTGCCTGAAGTCGAAACGGTGACACGCGGTCTGACGCCGGTGATGGAAGGTTTCGTGGTTGATCACGTTGTGCAACGCCGTCCAAACCTGCGTTTTCCATTTCCGGAAAATTTTGTGGGACGCATGGCGGGGCGCCGGATCAATCAGCTGACCCGTCGGGCAAAATATATCCTGGGCTATCTGGATGACGGGCAGGTTCTGTTGGTCCATCTTGGAATGTCGGGCCGGATGACGATTTTTGATGATCCCTTGGTGGGGGTTCCAGCCCCTGCAAAGCACGATCACGTCGATTTTGTCATGCAGAGTGGCGCGGTTGTCCGGTTTACCGATCCGCGGCGGTTCGGGGTTATCACCCTGATTGCTGCGGACGAGGTTAATACCCACAAGATGCTTGCCGATATTGGGCCGGAGCCATTGGGCAACAGTTTTAATGCGACCGTTCTGGCGGCGGGAATAGCCAAACGCGCAAGTCCGATCAAAACTGTGCTGCTTGATCAGCGATTGGTTGCGGGACTTGGTAATATATATGTATGCGAAGCATTGTTCAGATCGGGCATCGCGCCGGACCGTTTGGCCAAGGATTTGAAACCGGACGAGATTGAGCGTCTTTACCGGGAAATCCGGTTGGTTCTTGAGGACGCGATTGCCGCTGGAGGATCGAGCCTGAAAGATCATCGTCAGGCCAATGGCGAGCTTGGCTATTTTCAGCACAGCTTCCGCGTCTATGGCCGAGAGGGTGAAGGTTGCTTTGCCGATGGTTGCGGCAGCACCGTCGGGCGAATCGTACAGGCAGGGCGATCAACCTTCTTCTGCCCGACATGTCAGAAATAAATCCCTGACCCGCATGTGAGCCGGGAAACCGACCTAGTTATCATTTGATCCTGCCGGCTCGGTTGCGGCCAGCAAATAAAATCGGTAAAACAGTATCAAAATATGGTTTCGACCGAATCGGCCTGCTTTTGAATGTGGGCGCGATTCTCCGACAAAGGATTTGCAGAATGTCATACGAGAACATCATTGCCGAGGTTAAGGGCAATGTCGGCCTGATCACTCTTAATCGTCCCCAGGCTTTGAACGCGCTTTGTGCGGCATTGATCACCGACATCGGTGGGGCGCTTGATCAGTTCGAAAATGACGAAAACATTCGCGCCATCGTCATTACCGGATCGGAACGGGCCTTTGCGGCCGGGGCCGATATCAAGGAAATGGCCGATTATGATTATATGGATGTCTATAAGAGCGACTTCATCACCAAGGGCTGGACACGGGTGGCGAGCTGCCGCAAGCCGGTTATTGCCGCGGTCGCGGGCTTTGCGCTTGGCGGCGGTTGCGAGCTTGCGATGATGTGCGACATCATTCTTGCTGCGGATACGGCAAAGTTCGGTCAGCCGGAAATCACCATCGGAACCATTCCGGGTGCTGGCGGAACGCAGCGCCTTACGCGTGCCATTGGCAAATCCAAAGCAATGGAAATGTGCCTTACCGGTCGGATGATGGATGCTGAAGAAGCAGAACGCTCGGGACTCGTCGCACGAGTCGTCCCGGCCGACTCGCTTATGGAAGAAGCGATGAAACTGGCTGATAAAATTGCTTCTTTTTCTGGCCCGGTTTCGATGAAGGTGAAAGAAAGTGTCAGCAAGTCTTATGAAATGTCTCTGACCGAAGGTCTGATGTTTGAACGTCGCGAGTTCCATTCGACATTCGCGCTCGATGACCGGGCCGAGGGCATGAAAGCCTTTGCTGAAAAGAGAAAACCGGACTTCAAGCATCGCTGATTCGGGCTGGATCGTACCCTGATACCTGCGATGCATTGCTGCCTTGCAGTAGTAAAGAGTCGCAAACCGCGGAAATTCAGCGGGATTGAAGGTATCGGGGGTTGACGAGGGTTTCCGACGGAGCTATAAGCCGCGCTCCGAATTACGTAACATTTGTTTTAAGAGACAGGTTCGCAATGGCTCACCATAAATCGGCCAAGAAGCGCATTCGCCGCAACGCCGCACGTGCAGAAGTTAATGGTGCACGCATCGGTCGCATTCGTACCTTCGTTAAGAAGGTCGAGGCTGCGCTGAACGTTGGCGACAAAGATGCCGCTCTGGCTGCGCTGAAAGTTGCAGAGCCGGAAATGGCACGTGGCGCGCAGCTCGGCGTTCTGCACAAGAACACCGTCGCTCGTAAGGTCTCGCGTCTGACCGCTCGCGTCAAAGCGCTTTAATTTATCCCTTACGGGATGGCGAGTCGAAGGCCGTGCTTGTAGCACGGCCTTTTCGCTGCCCGGATTTCGTCGAATCACCTTTTGTTCCTTGGTTGCGGCATCGCAAAAAACCGCACAAACAAAGGACTGTTTTGGTGCCGAAATCCTTTTAACGTTCTGTTAAAGATCGCCTTGCCTGATGCGGATCGCATCAGTACAGTGTTTTGACTTCGCTGGCCGCGCAACGCGGCGAAAGACGAAGAACCAAAAAACAAAAGGCGCGAGTACGCTTCCAAGACTTGGTGGAAGACAGGCGTGTTGATCATGTTTGTGATCAACGCGGGCGAGTACTTTTTTGTCTTTCGCGTTTTGTTTGGTAGTGAAGATTGATTAAGCGGGGAAAGGTTCTAACAGTGCAGCACGCCGTTAGGGGAACGCAATCGGCACTCGGGGAGTCCAACGGGGGGATTCCGGGTGACCAGCAGGCGGCACTAGACGATCACGCGAAAGCGACATGGCAGATTGTTCGCGAAAAGCTTCGTTCGGAGTTTGGCGCGACAGCTTATCGCTATTGGCTTGATCCCGTCGCATTGATCGCGGTCGAAGCCGGTGTTGCGCGTCTTGGTGCGCCAACGCGTGCAATGCGTGACTGGGTAACTCAGCACTATCTGGATCGTATTCAATCCTTCTGGCATTCCGAGGATGAGAATATCCATTTTGTCGAGATCGTTGTTGTTCAGCCGGCAAATGGTAATGGTCAGAAAAGCCCGCCTTCTTCCTCCGCTTCGAATTCAGGTGCCCCCCAGTCCGGGAATGGTAGTGCGCGTGGTCGCATCAGTGACGATGTCACACGGCTGGATAAAGTCGCGAACGAGGTGACTGGTGTTGAAGGTTCCAGCCCATCCTATGCGGGCAATGCAAAAGGTCTGGTTTCCGGCGGTCGCAAGGCAATTGGCACCATGTCCGATGACGGCATATCGGCCGCACTTGATCCGCGATATACATTCGACAATTTCGTGATCGGCAAGCCGAACGAATTTGCCTATGCGGCAGCACGCCGCCTGGCCGAAGCCGAATCGGTGCCTTTCAACCCGCTGTTCCTTTATGGCGGTGTTGGCCTTGGTAAAACCCACCTGATGCACGCGATTGCATGGCATATTCGCCGCACGCAGCCGCACCGCACGGTGATTTACCTGTCTGCTGAAAAATTCATGTACCGCTTCATCCGGGCCTTGCGTGACAAGAACACCGTCGATTTCAAGGATCAGTTCCGGTCCGTCGATGTTCTGATGGTTGATGACGTTCAGTTCATTTCGGGCAAGGACTCGACCCAGGAAGAATTCTTCCACACCTTCAATGCGCTGGTGGATCAGGGGCGTCAGATCATTGTGTCCGCTGACAAGTCGCCATCCGATCTGGAAGATATCGAAGAACGCCTGCGTTCGCGTCTTGGCTCGGGCCTTGTTGCCGATATTCATGCTACGACCTATGAATTGCGTCTGGGTATTCTCGAATCGAAGGCAGAGCGTCAGAACATAGAGCTGCCACAGCGTGTGATGGAGTTTCTGGCTCACAAGATCACCGCGAACGTGCGCGAGCTTGAAGGCGCGCTTAACCGCGTGATCGCCCATGCGCAGCTTGTCGGTCGTGAAATCAGTCTCGAGATGGTTCAGGACGTGCTGCACGACGTCCTGCGAGCATCCGAACGCCGGGTTTCGATTGAAGAAATTCAGAAAAAAGTTGCCGAGCATTTCAACATCAAGGTGTCGGACATGCATTCCGCCCGTCGTGCCCGGGCAGTTGCCCGCCCGCGTCAGGTTGCGATGTATCTGTCCAAACAATTGACGACGCATTCCCTACCGGAAATCGGTCGTAAATTTGGCGGTCGTGACCATACGACCGTCATGCATGCAGTTCGCAAGATCGAAGAGTTGCATGTGAGCGATCCGTCGCTGTCGGAAGACATCGACCTGTTGCGTCGTATGCTTGAAGGCTGATCGCAGTTTGAAAATACGCTACGGGTCACGGTCCAGGGGCGGTGACCCGTTCTGATATTCCAGTCGGATATTTACGGTAATCGACGGGCTGAAAATCAGGCATCGCGCGGGGTTCTGCCTTTTGCGTGCATTGTGTTGGAAAATATACAACGACTCGGTTTGTTTGCTTGGGTTTAAGCCTTAAAAATCCTTCGATTTCCCAGCATGCATGTTATAATGCGTCTGCCTTGCCCGAAAGGGTGGAGCAAAAGCGACAAAACCGATTATAAATCAATTTGTTAAACCAATACTGACAGACGGATAGGACGGGCATGAAGCTGACCATTGAACGCGCGGCTCTGTTGAAATCTTTGACCCATGTTCAAAGTGTGGTCGAACGGCGAAATACCATTCCGATTCTGTCCAATATTTTGCTGCGGGCGGAGAATGACCAGCTTTCTCTGACGGCAACGGACATGGATCTTGAGGTGATTGAAACCACCACTGCAGAAGTCAGTGAAGCCGGTGCAACCACAACCCCCGCCCATACCCTTTACGAGATTGTCCGCAAGTTGCCGGAAGGCTCGCAGGTGCAAATCGCGCTTGAGCCAGGTGCAGGGCGTCTTACCCTGTCGGCGGGTCGTTCGAAATTCAATCTGGCGGTTCTTCCGGTTGATGACTTCCCGGTCATGTCCGGTGGCGAGCTTCCGGTTAGCTTCGGCCTTGCCGCGGCGGAACTTCGCGGTCTGATCGATCGTGCCGAATTTGCGATTTCGACCGAAGAAACCCGTTATTACCTGAACGGTATCTATTTTCACGCGACAGACGCCGAAGGAACCAAAATCCTGCGTGCGGTTGCAACCGATGGCCATCGTCTGGCGCGCGTCGAAGCACCGCTTCCCGACGGGGCGGAAAACATGCCGGGCGTCATTGTACCACGCAAAACCGTTGGCGAATTGCGCAAGCTGATCGAGGAAACCGGCGAAGCGGTCGATATCGCATTGTCCGATACCAAAATTCGCTTTGGTTTCGGAAAGGCGGTTCTGACCTCCAAACTGATCGATGGTACGTTCCCGGATTACGAACGTGTCATTCCGTCTGGCAATGACAAGACCCTTGATATCGAATGCAAGGCTTTCGCAGACGCTGTTGACCGCGTTTCCGCCATTTCGATCGAAAAATCGCGTGCGGTCAAAGTCGTCATGTCGGGTAATACCCTGACCCTTTCTGCGTCGAGCCCGGAACACGGAACCGCATCCGAGGAACTCGAAATCAATTATGATGCTGATGACATCGAAATCGGTTTCAACTCGCGTTATTTGCTCGATATCGCCAAGCAGGTGAAGGGTGACACCCTCAACCTTCTGATGTCGGACGGATCATCGCCGACCATTCTGCGCGATACCGATGATCTGTCGGCATTGTATGTTCTGATGCCGATGCGCGTCTGACGGTTAGCGCACTTTTGCTGTGGCTGTTCTTGCCCATAATCTTCCACACCAAGACGGTACGTCGATGACGAACCGTCTTGCCGTTTCCCGTATACAGCTTGGTGATTTTCGGTGTTACGAAAGCCTGCGCCTGTCGCTTGACGGGGCACCGGTGGTTTTGACCGGTCCGAACGGGGCCGGGAAAACCAATCTGCTTGAAGCGTTATCGCTTCTTTCGCCGGGAAGCGGGTTAAGGCGAGCCAAGCTGGGCGAGATATCGCGCAGGGTGCCGGGCGAAGAAGAGGGTAGCGTACGGGCCTGGGCCGTTTCAGCGCACCTGACCACACCGGATGGTGAATATCAGGTTGGATCAGGCCTTGATCCTGCGGCTCTTGCGCAGGGGCGCGAAAAACGTGCCGTGCGTATTGATGGTGAAAGCCAGCGTGGGCAGGCATCACTGGGTCGGGTGTGTGCCGCGGTCTGGCTGACACCGCAAATGGATCGTCTGTTTCTGGACGGCCCATCGGCGCGTCGCCGTTTTCTGGATCGTCTGGTTTATGGCCTTGATCCAGAACATAGCAGCCGGGTCGCCGCGTATGAACATAGTTTGCGCAGTCGGGCCAAGCTTTTGAAAGAAGGCAAAGGTGACGACAGGTGGCTGGCCTCGATCGAGGATTCGATGGTGCGTCACGGTATTGCCGTTGCGGTTGCCCGTGCCGAATTGCTGGCAAAGCTTGGCCGGGCCGGGACTATGGTTGTTGGGCCTTTTCCGGCGGCAAGACTTGCACTTGCAGGGGATCTTGAAAACTGGCTGGAGCAGTTGCCAGCGATCGAGGTTGAAGACAGGATGCGGGCTGCATTGCGCGATGGACGGTCACGCGATGCTACCTATGGCGGGGCTTCCGTCGGACCACAACGCAGTGATTTGCTGGTGTGGCATGATGCCAAGAACCAGTCGGCAGATCAGTGTTCGACGGGCGAACAAAAGGCCCTGCTGCTATCGATGATTATGGCCAATACCCGCTTGCAGAGCAAAGCACGCGGAGCTGGTCCGTTGCTGTTGCTTGACGAGGTCGTGGCGCATCTGGATGCAGAGCGTCGCCGCTACCTGTTTGATGAAATCGTGGCGCTTGGCGTCCAGGCCTGGATGACAGGCACGGACCGGGCGCTGTTTGAAGGTTTGGACGGACGTGCGCAATTCTTCCGCGTGGAAGATGCCACCCTGACCGCTGAAACCACTCCGTGAATGCCGAGGTTGTGACGCTATGACCAACGAAACAGAAGCTCCGAAAACCGCCGAACAGCAGGCGCAGGATTACGGTGCAGAATCGATCAAGGTTCTTAAGGGCCTTGAAGCGGTGCGGAAACGCCCGGGCATGTATATCGGCGATACCGATGACGGCAGTGGCTTGCACCACATGATCTACGAAGTCGTCGATAACGCGATTGACGAGGCACTGGGCGGGTATTGTGATACTGTCTGGGTGCAGCTAAACGGTGATGGGTCGGCAACGATCCGCGATAACGGCCGTGGCATCCCGACCGATCTGCACAAGGAAGAAGGCGTTTCTGCAGCCGAGGTCATCATGACCCAGCTGCATGCCGGTGGTAAGTTTGACCAGAACTCCTATAAGGTTTCTGGTGGTCTGCATGGCGTGGGTGTGTCGGTTGTGAACGCGCTTTCAACCTTGCTGAAGCTGCGCATCTGGCGCAACGGCAAGGAGCATTACATGGAATTCTCCGGTGGCGATGCGATCAAGCCGCTGGAAATTGTTGGTGATGCGCCGATGACGGCAGAGGGCAAGCCGCTGACCGGGACTGAAGTTACCTTCTATCCCGATGCCGAAATCTTCACGATGACCGAGTTCAACCTGCCGACGCTTGAACATCGTCTGCGCGAACTGGCTTTCCTGAACTCTGGCGTGATCCTGACGCTGCGTGATGAACGCCACGGCGAGCCGGTTGAAACCAAGCTGCATTACGAAGGTGGCATTCGTGCTTTTGTCGAATATCTCGATCGTAACAAGGCACCGCAGATCGAGGAACCAATCGCCATTGTGGGTGAAAAAGACGGTATTACCGTTGAAGTTTCCCTGCAGTGGAATGACAGCTATCACGAAACCACGCTGTGCTTTACCAACAACATTCCGCAGCGTGATGGCGGAACCCACATGGCCGGTTTCCGTGCGGCCCTGACCCGTCAGATCAACTCCTATGCGCAGGAAAGCGGAATTGTGAAGAAGGAAAAGGTCAGTCTTTCGGGGGATGATGCCCGGGAAGGCCTGACCTGCGTGATTTCGGTCAAGGTGCCGGATCCGAAATTCTCATCCCAGACCAAGGACAAACTGGTTTCATCCGAAGTCCGTCCGGTCGTCGAGAACATCGTGAACGACAGGCTTCAGCAATGGCTGGAAGAACATCCGCAGGATGCACGCAAAATCGTCACCAAGGTTGTCGAAGCCGCGTCGGCCCGCGAAGCGGCGCGCAAGGCACGTGAACTGACCCGTCGTAAAGGTGCGCTTGATATCTCATCCCTGCCGGGCAAGCTTGCCGATTGTCAGGAACGCGATGCGTCCAAAGCCGAACTGTTCATCGTGGAGGGTGATTCCGCAGGTGGATCGGCCAAACAGGGCCGCGAACGTGGCTTTCAGGCAATCCTGCCATTGCGTGGTAAAATCCTGAACGTTGAGCGCGCGCGTTTTGATAAAATGCTCTCAAGTCAGGAAATCGGTACGCTGATTACCGCCCTTGGCACCGGGATCGGCCGCGATGATTTCAATATTGAAAAAACGCGCTACCACAAAATCATCATCATGACTGACGCCGACGTCGATGGTGCGCATATCCGAACCCTGCTTCTGACCTTCTTCTATCGTCAGATGCCCGAACTGGTTGAGCGGGGATATCTCTATATCGCACAACCACCGCTTTATCGCGCCAAACGCGGTAACTCGGTCCAGTACCTCAAAGATGACCGCGAGATGGAACAGTATCTGACCGCACAAGGGACCGAAGATGCGTTGCTGACGCTCAATGGCGGCGTGCAGGTTGCTGGTTCGGATCTGGTCCGGATTGTGGAACTGGCGCGCAAGGCCAAGGGACTGCTGGAGCCGCTTTCGCTGAAATTGCCGATTTCGATTCTCGAACAGGCCGTACTGGCGGGTGCCCTGAACCCGGCATTGCTTGACGATGATGCCAAACGTCAGGAAGCGGCGAATACGCTTGCTGGTCGTCTTGATCTTCTGTCCGAAGATTTTGATCGCGGATGGAAGGGCGAGGCATCCCAGGATGAAATCGTCATGTGGCGTATGCTGCGCGGTGTCGAAGAACGTCACGTCATTGATGGCAATATCCTGCGTTCGGCCGAAAGCCGTGCGATTGCCGGGTTGCTCGTTGAACTTCGCGAATTGTTCGAAAGTGGTGCTGAATTCGGTGCCAAGGACAAGATCTGGAAAATCAATGGTCCGGTCGATCTGGTTAATGCGGTAATGGAATATGGCCGTCGCGGAATTTCGATCCAGCGCTATAAAGGTCTGGGCGAAATGAACCCCGATCAGCTTTGGGAAACCACCCTTGATCCGAATGTCCGCTCCCTTCTTCAGGTCCGTGTTGATCATGCAGATGAGGCCGAGGAAGTCTTCTCGACCCTGATGGGGGATGTCGTTGAGCCGCGTCGTGACTTCATCCAGTCGAATGCTCTCAAAGTTGCTAATCTAGACGTCTGATTATCGGCGTGTTGTGAATTGACTCATAAATCTGGAAACGTGACGCATAAATCTAGAATCTGTGACGCGTAAAGTTGGAACCATGGCTGTGAACTTTTGCAGCCATGGTTTTTTGTGGTTATGGACTGAAAATTTGGTTCGAAGAATCGCCCCTGAGTTCCATTTCGTCGAAAAGGGTCGCCAAGAAGTGGCTTCCTGAATAGTATTTGTTCGTCAGACAGGGTATTACTCCGTCGGAAAAATATAAAACAAATACCAATTCGGGAGGCGCGGACAACAGGCCCAAATGCCGTCGATCCGTGGAAAATAACGCAATGCGTTTGTGGCCAGCGATTTCGTTTCGCGCTGTGCTCCGACTGATTGCCGGTATCGCGGTATTTGCGACATACGGCAAAGCGGGCGCGTGCGAACTGAGCATTCTGACGTCCTATCCGTCGTCATTTTACAAACCGTTTATCGACCTTTTTGTTCAGAAAACGGGTGCAGAGGACGTTTGTGTTCAGAATAAAAACACCATCGGTCTGATTTCCCATGTGCGCGAAAATCGTCGCCCGGTTCCTGATATCGTTTGGGCCAGTTCGCCGGTTGCGTTCGAACTTCTTGATCAACAAGATGCCTTGGCGAAGTTCCCGGACAAGGTATCAAAACCGATTGGTGATGGCGGTATTCAGCCAGATGCGCCTGACGGATCACGTTTTGGGTTTGCGTTGTCGACAATCGGCGTGATGTCCGGGGCTGATCAGCCATTTGGAAACGGGCCGATTGAAATCGCCGATCTTGCGTCGCCGGATTATTACGGCCTGCTGGGTATGAGTTCGCCGTCACGCAGCGGCACCACCCATCTTTTTGTCGAAAGCCTGTTGCAACAATATGGCTGGCAGGATGGCTGGGCCTTGCTGTCGCAAATTGGCGGGAACCTTGCGACCGTCACCGCACGCAGTTTTGGCGTGCGCGACGGTGTTGCACGTAATCGGTTCCCCTATGGGATCGGGATCGATTTTCTGGCCCAGTCTGAGCCGCAAACTGGTGATGCCCTGTTATTTCAATCTTTCTCGCCTGGCTGGTATTTCCCGGCCAGTGTGGCAGTGACCGGATTGGGGGCGCAAAATGTGCGGTCTCTGGAGTTCGTTGATTTCCTGCGTGGCGCTGCCGCCCAGCAGTTGCTGTTGCAACCGGAAATCCGGCGAATTCCGATTGATCCGAAATTGTGGCCGCAGGCCGGATTTCTACCGTCTGCAAACAATCCGGCACAGGGGCTTGATCTAAGACTGGCAGCACGTCGCATGGCGGTGGTCAACGCGCTTTATGATGACATGATCACGCACCGGCTGCTTGAGCTTCGAAAACTTTGGCAATCATTGCGCCGGTTGGAAGCGACACCGGTGATTGCCCAGTCTGACGCGACCAAACCGTTGCTGAGTGCGGTGCGTGATGCGCTTGAATCCGTTCCGGTTGCGGCCTTTATGGCCAATGAACACAGCTTTGAACGGGTGTTTTCCGATGTCATACCGTCTGAAAACACGGTTGTTGGCAGACTGCGGGTGCAAGACAGCTGGTCAAACGATTTCAGTCAGCGTTTCAAATCGGCCCGCGAGTTGATCGCGCGCATGGACTCGTTTCAAAGTCACCTTGATACGGGCACCGTGAAATGAAGTGGCGCCCAAACAGCCTTAAATCCAAGTTGACCTTGTCGATTTTTGTCATCGCCAGTGTTTCCGTGATGGCAACGGTGATTTCAAATCTGACCCTTGGCGGGGTCAGTCAGACGGTTGCCGATCTGGCATCGGAAAACCTGTCGGTGACGGCGACAAGTGCGCGTTTTGCCGAAATCGGTCAGGAGATCAGGGTTGATACACCGCGCTTGGGAAGTGCGACGACCCAATATGGCCGGCAAGAAGCCCTGAATAGTCTGGAAGGTCATTTCAGGGACCTGAAACAGCTAAGTGACGAACTTGCGAACTATGCGCCGGAGCTTACTGAAAAGCTGACCGGTTTACTTGATGCCTTGATGGGCAATGTAGAAAAGCTTGATGCCAATGTCGCGGGCAAGTTCACCATGCGCGATGATCTCGGCCGACAGGTGGCAAGGATCAATCGTCTGCATAGTGACTTTTTGCTCGAAGTTGATCCTTTGCTGATTGATGCCAATTTCAATGTGACATCGGCAATTGATCGCAGTTTCGCGACACCGGGACAGGAAATTCAGGCTGATCCGGTAATCAACGAAGTCCGGTTTACCGAGGCACTGGGGCGTTTGCACGCGGCCTGTAACCTGATTGTGGGTTTGATGTTGCGTGCGGTTGGCGAAGATGATTTCGGGGCGATTGAACAACTTCGCTTGCGCCTGTTGGAAAGCATTTCGGAGGCCAATGAAAACCTGCCGGCGCTGCAGCAAAACAGCAGTTCCATCACCCTGCTTCAAATCTGGCGCGAAATTGCATCCTATGGCGATAGTCCGCGTGATTTGCTTGAACTGAAGCTGCGTGAAACGGCCCTTCGTCGCCAAAATGCCCAGCTTCAGAATGAAAGTGCCATCTTGCTTGAGGCGTTGGGCGGGCTTGTTGCAGATACTGTGCGCGAGAGTGGTCAGCGTACCGAAGGTGTATCCCTTCAGATCAAACAGGAAGTCCAAAACGGGCAGTTGTTCGGGGTGTTGGCCGGTCTTGCCACCGTTGTGTTGTTGGTCCTGTTTTCGGTGTTCTTCATTCGTGGACAGTTGTTGCAGCGATTGATGCGCGTTTTGTCTTCGATGCAGATTATCGCCGATGGCAACTTTGCACATCGGGTTCTGGTCGATGGCATGGACGAGATCGGGCAGCTTGCCGATGCTGTGCGATTGTTCCGCCACAAGTCCCAGGAACTCGAAACTCATGCCGAGGTTCTTCAGGAAACCAATAGCGAGTTGCGCCACGAGATTGCCCTGCGTCATCAGGCCGAACAGGATTTGCGTGAAACTCAGGCTGAACTTTTGCAGGCGGCCAAGCTTGCCGCATTGGGGCAGCTATCAGCAAGCATTGCCCACGAGTTTAATCAGCCATTGGCAGCGCTTAGTTCCTATAACCACAATGCCGAGCTGTATCTTGAGCGCGGTGAAATCGAGAAATGCCGCGAGAAACTTGAAGATATCGACAGGCTGGTGAAACGTCTTTCCAAGACATCGAACCATCTGAAAAGCTTTGCCCGTCGACCGCAAGAAGCTGTAACACGCCATAGCGCGATCGAGGTTCTGGAGAACGCACTGTCGCTGTTCGAAGACCCGGTGACGCGGGGCAATATCAAACTTGTCCGCGATTATCCCGACGGCCCGGTTCATGTCCTGACCGACCCGGCCAAGCTTGAACAGGTTATGGTCAATCTGATCAGCAACGCCATTGATGCGGTCGAACATCAGGATGACCCGACCTTGCATCTGGTGATCAGTGAAACCGACCGTCGGGCAATCATTTCAGTCGCTGATAATGGCACCGGATTTGCACCGGAAGTCAGCGATAAACTGTTTGAACCTTTCTTTACAACCAAGCCGCCGGGCAAAGGTCTGGGGCTTGGATTGTCGATTTCATTCAATATCATTCGTGACCTTGGCGGCCGTTTGCAGGTCTTGCCAGGCACCTGTGATCAGGGTGGAACGACCGCAACTGTGGAGCTGTTTAAAACGTGACCGATAACAGTGTAAAACCACCAGTCCTGTTGATTGATGACGAAGCCGAAATTCGCCGTGCCTGGGAAGAAACCCTGCATCTGAATGATTTCGCACCGCATCCGTTCGAAGACGGGGCTGCTGCCGTTGCGACCCTTGATGCTACTTGGCCTGGTGTGGTTTTGACCGATTTGCGGATGCCGGGATTGGACGGGTTTGGTGTTCTTGACACAGTTAAGCGCATTGATCCGAAAATCCCTGTCATTATCGTGACCGGGCATGGTGATATTCCGATGGCGACCAAGGCAGTCAAAGCCGGGGCCTATGATTTCATCGAAAAGCCTGCCGACCCTGACACATTGCTTGCCGTGATGGTGCGCGCGGCTGAATTGCGCCGGCTGGTTTTGGAAAACCGGCGTCTAAGCAATAGCAGTTCGGACGGCTATAAAATCGAAAATCACATTATGGGCAACCATCCCAAAATCGAAAGGTTACGGGCGCAAATCGCCGTCGTTGCCGGGGCGGATGTCAATACGGTGATCTATGGGGAGACCGGGACGGGCAAGGAGCTGGTTGCCCGTGCCTTGCATGAATTGGGACCGCGCAAGGACGGGCCGTTCATTGCCATCAACTGTGGTGCACTGAACGAAAACCTGATTGCCAGCGAGTTGTTCGGTCATGAAGCCGGGGCCTTTACCGGTGCAGATCGTCGTCGTATCGGCAAGCTTGAACAGGCCAGCGGCGGGACGCTTTTCCTTGATGAAATCGAAAGCATGCCACTTGGTCAACAAACCCAGCTTTTGCGTGCCTTGCAGGGGCAGGTGATCGAACGGCTTGGCGGGAAATCCCAGATCAATATTGACGTGCGCGTGGTGGCGGCGGCCAAGGAAGACCTTGAGCTGGCGTCCGAGGAAACGCGTTTCCGTGCCGACCTTTATTATCGGCTGGCAGTTGCATCCCTGACCATTCCGTCTTTGCGCGAACGCGGGGAGGATATCGCACTTCTTTTCGTGCATTACGTGACCAAGGCCTGTCGCAAGCATGGTTTGACCATCCCGGAAATCAGCGAAATCAATCTTGATGACCTGCGCGGAAAGTCATGGCTGGGTAATGTGCGTGAACTGGTCAATGCGGCTGAACGTTATGCCCTGCAATTGGAAAATACCGGGATGGCATCTGATCCGCGGGATACCGGAATTATGTCATTACCTGATCAGATTGATGCCTTTGAGAAAAAGGTCATTGTATCTGCCTTGCGCCGTTGTGGTGGTCGCGTTCAGGAAACCGCCGACTATTTGTCGATCCCGCGCAAGAAACTGTATCTGCGGATGCAGCACCACAATATCGACAAACGTGCCTTTGCAGGCACTGAATAATGGGTCGTTAGTGACACGTATCTTTTGCAGAATGTGTCAATTTTGACCCATTTTTGGCTTAGGTAAGTTGAGAAAGTATTTAATTTATCTTTGTTTTACAATTGGTTGTATTGAGTTTGGCGGGCTGAGTTTTCTGGCATAGGCGTTGCTCTTGTTTGGTTGCCGACAGTGTCGGTCAATGAACAACCAAATAGGGAGGAACCAGTGTCCAACATGGTTCACAAGACTCTTCGCCACCTGGGGACAGGTGTTGCGATTGCCGCAATGCTTGCGACTGCGACGGCCCATGCCGCCGATGACAAGCTTGTCATTGTAACGTCGTTTCCGTCTGATCTTACCGACGTTTTCAAAAATGCCTTCATGAAGGAAAATCCGTCGATTTCCGTCGAGGTCGTGAATAAAAGCACCTCGTCTGGCGTGAAATACCTGATTGAAACCGCACAGAACAACCAGTCCGACATCTTTTGGGCATCGGCACCCGATGCGTTTGAAGTGCTGAAAGAAAACAGCCTTCTTGCGAAATATGAATCCTCTGTCGGCGGTGTTGCCACTGAACTGAACGGTTATCCGATCAACGATCCTGATGGCTATTATTCCGGTTTTGCCCTGTCGGGTTATGGCTTCATGTGGAACGAACGTTACATGGATGCCTTCAAACTTCCCGAGCCGACCGAATGGGAAGATCTGACAAAGCCGGTCTATAACGGCCATGTCGGTATTTCTGCACCGTCGCGTTCTGGCACCACGCACCTGACCATTGAAACCATCCTTCAGGGTGAAGGCTGGGAAAAAGGTTGGCAGACCATCCGTGACATGTCGGGCAACGCCAAAACCATTACCGAGCGCAGCTTTGGTGTTCCGGATGGGGTCAACAGCGGTTCATTTGGTATCGGTATTGTTATCGACTTCTTCGGTTTCTCGTCGATGGCATCGGGCTTCCCTGTTGATTTCCGTTATCCGAGCGTCACCGCACTTGTTCCGGCCAATATCGGTGTGATCAACAACGCACCCAACAATGGACCGGCACAGAAATTCATCGACTTCCTGATGTCTGAAACCGGTCAGGGCCTGTTGTTCGATCCGAAAATCATGCGTCTTCCGGTCAATAAAAGCGTTTATGCAAATGCACCGAAGGGCCTGCCGAACCCGTTTGACGGTTCGATCAAATCCGAAGTCAACTTTGACACCGCGGTTTCGCAAGGTCGTTATAACGTTGTGAACTCGTTGTTCGACGTGATGATCACCTATCGTTTGGAAGACCTGCGTGCAGCAGTTGTTGCCATCCAGGAAGCCGAAGTCGCACTGGCTGAAAGCGGTGCTACCAATGCCGAAGCAACCAAACTGATCGCGGATGCCAAGGCACTTCTTCACACCTTGCCGATTGACGAAGCAAAGGCAAATGATCCTGAATTTGCCGCGATCTTCAAATCCAAACGTAAAAAGCAGACCGACAAGGTAGAAGGCCGTCAGGCCGAGATCGAACAGGAATGGGATGACCAGATCGTTCAGAACTACCAGAAAGCAGCCGAGCTCGCGAATACGGCCCGCTTCATGTTCTAAGTCGTACTGACCTCCCTGGTATCATGTAGATCGACCACGCAGCCGCTGGGGGTATGCGCGGGGACTGCATGATGCTCACCCTCCCTGCCAGAGAATTTCATCACATTGACCTCTCTGGCAGGGGCCTAATTTCCCGACATTGGAGAATACTCATGTCCTCCGCCGCTATTGCGCGACCGGTGCGTTTTTCTTCGCTTGGTCCATACATGGTCGCTGGGATTGTGGTCCTGTTCCTTGGGACATTCCTTCTGGTGCCGGTCCTGAAAGTTATTCAGGTGGCGTTCCAGGACCCGTCCAGTGGTTCGTTCACGATGGTGAACTTCCAGGACTTCTTTAACAGTTCGCTTTTCCGCCAGTCCTTCTTCAACTCGGTCTATGTGTCGGGCATGTCTGTCGTGTTTGCGTCGGCATTTGCGCTGCCTCTGGCCTATTTCACGACCCGTTTCAATTTCTCGGGTTCGGTTATTATCCAGACGCTTGCCTTTGTGCCGCTGATCATGCCGCCCTTTATCGGTGCGGTGGCCATGCAATTGCTGTTTGGATCGAATGGCAGCGTAAACCTTTTGATGCGCGACTGGTTCGGGTTCGACATTCCCTTCATGGAAGGTTTGAATGGCGTCATCTTCGTTCAGTCCATTCACTATTTCCCGTTCATCCTGATCAATCTCAGTGCCAGCCTTCAGAACATTGACCGTTCGATGGAAGAAGCAGGCCAGATGCTGGGTTCAAGTGGTTTCCGTCTGTTCCGCCGCATTGTCTTCCCGCTGGCCATGCCGGGTTATATTGCCGGCGCGTCGCTTGTTTTCGTCAAGGTCTTTGACGATCTTGGAACGCCGCTTTTGCTGAACGTCAACACCATGCTGGCCCCGCAGGCTTATCTGCGTATTTCGTCGATCGGTATTTCTGATCCGATGGGTTATGTGATTTCCTGTATCCTGATTGTCTTCTCGGTCTTTGCGATGTGGGTGGCGTTCCTTGGCATGCGCGGCAAGGATTATTCGACGACGCAAAAAGGCGGGGGCGGTCTTTCCAAGCGCGATCTGCGTTCGCATGAAGCAATTCTTTGTTATGTCGTGATCTTCTCTATCCTGGGGATCGTTCTGGCCCCGCATTTGGGCTTGTTGTTGCTGTCCTTCGGGTCTGTCTGGTCCTTTAGTGTCCTGCCTGACAGCTTCACCACCAGCCACTATGGCACGGCATTTACCTCTGCCTGGACCTTTATCAAAAACACGCTGATCTATGCCGGTCTTGCCGGGGTTATCGATATCGTCCTTGGCACCGCCATCGCCTACGTGGTGATGCGCACCAATGTGATTGGTCGCAAGTGGCTTGATTACCTTGCCGTGTCGGCCCTTGCAGTTCCGGGCGTTGTGCTTGGTATCGGTTATCTGCGTGTGTTCTATGGCGTGAATATGCCCTTCACCGATCAGCCGATGGCAACCTGGTGGGGGATTATTGTAATTGCCCTTGCTGTACGCCGTTTGCCTTATGCGCTTCGTTCCTGCACCGCTGCCTTGCAGCAGGTTTCGCCGTCACTTGAAGAAGCATCGGAAAACCTTGGTGCATCGAAGTTCCGTACGGTTCGGCGCATTGTCGTTCCGCTGATGGCAAGCGGCCTTGTGGCCGGTTTTGTTACCAGCTTCTCGACCGCTGCGGTCGAATTGTCGGCAACCATCATGCTTGTTTCGACTGAAAATGACGCACCGCTTGCCTATGGACTTTACCTGTTCATGCAATCCGCGGCCGGACGTGGTCCGGGTGCGGCACTGGGTGTCATGGCTGTGATCATCGTTGGTCTGGCAACTTATCTGTCACACCGCATGGTTGATCGTGCGCGTCAGCAGCGCAGCAGCATGGAACAAGCCACAGGGGACGTCGCATGACCGTAACAAGAACTCCTTCCAATAATCGTCGCGCGGAGGCCGACACCATGACCACGATGCAATCCTCACCGGTTCAGATCGACATCGAAAATCTTTCCCTGTCATTCGGCAATACCGAAGTTCTCAAAGGGGTCAATCTGGCCATTCGTCCGGGCGAATTCTTTGCCTTTCTCGGCCCGTCCGGTTCGGGTAAATCGACCCTTCTTCGTGCCATCGCCGGATTTGGTCCGACCCCGAAAGGTCAGATCAAGCTTGATGGACAGGACATTGTCGGGTCTGTGCCTTGGCAGCGTAATGTCGGCATGGTGTTCCAAAGCTATGCACTTTGGCCGCATATGACGGTTGCCAAAAACGTTGCCTTTGGCCTTGAAGAACGCAAGGTTCCGGCATCAGAAATCGGGCCGAAAGTCCGTGCAGCACTGGAACTGGTTGGCATGGGGGACTATGCCGAACGTTTTCCGTCGCAGCTTTCAGGCGGACAGCAGCAGCGTGTTGCACTTGCACGTACCATCGTTGTGGAACCGCGTGTTCTTCTTCTTGATGAGCCGCTTTCAAACCTTGATGCGAATTTGCGTGTGCAAATGCGGCAGGACCTTCTCAAGTTGCAACGTCGCTTGGGCATTACCACGATCTTCGTCACCCACGATCAGGAAGAAGCAAACACGATCTGTGACCGAATTGCCGTTATGGCAGACGGGGTGGTGCAGCAAATTGGTCGCCCTGACGAGGTTTACGATAATCCAGCCAACAGCTTCGTTGCAAAATTCCTTGGGACCGCAAACATCCTCGAAGGTGAGGTTGTCGCATCTGCGGAGGGCAAGAGCTTCGATTGCGGTGCCGACCTTCGCATTCCGGTCGATGCAGACGAAGCAACTGGCAAAGCACGGTTGGTGGTACGTCCTGAAAGTATCGAGTTTGCGGCTGATGGTGCGAACGACTCCTTGTCAGGCTTGGTTGCTTCTGCCGAGTTCCTCGGCGGGATGGTGCGCTATGCGATCGATGTAAACGGTCAGGAACTGTTGGTCGACGAACGACATACGCGTGGCAAGAAGCGTATGGAAAAGGGTGAAAACGTTGCGCTTAAGCTTGACCCTGCCCAGGCGGTTCTGATCCGCGATTGATTTTAACCAATTGGAGCATTGAGCCGCCATGGCGGCTCAATGCCCTTTTTTGTGATTAGGATCGCAAAGGTTTGAAAATGTCTGAAACGAAACTCCCGACAATTGTGCTGATCCGCCATGGTGAAACCCAGTGGAACATCGAAGGACGCTTGCAGGGCCAACGAGATGCACCACTCACTGTAAACGGGTTCCGACAAGTTTGCGCCGTTGCCGAAAACACACGTGATATCTGGATGAAGTTGTCTGCTGATAGAGCCGTTAGTTATTTCTCCAGTCCACTTGGTCGCGCGCGTCAGACAGCCTCTGTTCTCGCCGATTGCTGGGGAATCCGGTACTCGGATTTCCAATACAACGATGCCATTGCGGAACGGAACTATGGCGCATGGGAGGGCATGACCTTGCCAGAAATTTCTCGGCTCCGTCCTCTGGAGTTTGATGCACACCAACGTGATATTTGGGGTTATCAGGTCCCCGACGGAGAGAGCAAAAATCAGTTAAGTACAAGGATCAAGCATTGGCTTGCCACGCTTTCCGTCGACAACCCACATGTGATCGTGACCCACAGCGGCTGTTTTCGTCTAATTCGTGGGCTTTATGTTGGTGCTTCAAAGATGGAAATGGATGCATACCGCGAACCGCAAACAACGTCTTATTTGCTTAGTGACGGTAAAGAGCTCGAATACACGATGCCGATAGAGTTGACCAAAAGGTTCGACTTGAACTCACAAGCGCTGACAGTTCAGATTTGAAGTTGGTATCGGTTTGCGGGAATTTGAAAGTAGGCTGATATCCCGCGATTTGAATTGCAGGTTGATGGCTCGGTATTATATATTTTCCATAACAACACCCCCCACGCTTATCCTGCAGTTCTTAGGAGTTCAGTGATGCGCCTCTTGGGGGGTTATTTTTTGCCAAAATCGCGAGTTGTTGTAGGTTTTGCCTCTTCCGTGAAATTTATTCACGTCATAATGTGAGCCGAATATGGTGATTAATCGGCTCACGAGGAGGTATTGTGATGGGCAAATGGAACTGGCAGCACAGTGATTGGCCCAACTTCACTTGGGATAGGCAGCAAACCCAACCCTACTTACCTTCTGTTTATCATAAACAGGGATACCTGGCCGGATTGGTCAACTCGCTGAACGGCAGACGAGCCTTAATCACCAAAGCACTTACTGAGAACATTGTTGCTTCTTTTGCAATTGAGGGCGAGTACCTAAACGCAACTGAAGTATCCTATGAAATCGAGCGAGGGTTTGGCCGACCTTCCTCTTGCGATGAGGCCAAGAGTGTCGGGCTGCTGGAGGGAAACGCCGCTGCTTTGATATCAACCGTTTTTGACGAGTCCTCTCAAGACCTTACTCTGCATCGATTGGGGATGTGGCAGCGCTGCATGTTCGAGAGGACCTACTCGCCAGCTCAAATCGGACAGCCTGCAACGTGGCGAACTGAAGATATGAAGGTGGTTTCCGGTGGAACCTGCGACCGGAAAATTCATTTCGAAGCCCCTGACGCATCACGCGTCGAAATTGAGATGGAAGCATTCCTTAATTGGTTTGTTTCCAGTCGGGAAAGCAAAGAAATAGACCCGGTCTCGCGAGCTGCTTTGGCGCACCTGTGGTTCGTGACCTTGCATCCGTTCGAAGATGGCAATGGCAGGAGCGCACGCGCGGTTGCTGACCTGGCACTGTTTCAGTCAGACAGCAATGCTGTCTTGTACCCAATGGCGCCTTACATATTAGCCGACCGTGAGAACTATTACCGAGTGTTGGAGCAAACTCAGTCTTTCGGTTTGGAAATAACGGAATGGATGGTTTGGTTTTTCAAAACTTTGGAAAATGCACTTGAAGGTGCGATACCGAGATTAAGCTGGAGTGTTGAAGCGAACAGCCTCGTGACAATGCAGCCAGAAAATCGACTTCTGACGCAACAAGTTAGAATTCTTGTGTTGCTGCATGATGATGCGGATCAAAATGTCATAAGCGCATCACAATATGCTGCGATTAATAGCGTTAGTAAGGCGACAGCGACGCGCCACCTTACTGACCTGGTTGACAAAGGCTATCTATGCGTTTGCGAAGGACGCGGCCGTTCGACGAAATACCGTTTGTCAGGAAAATAATTGATCAGGCATTAGACCATTCCAAAATCTGGTATGCCCTGACGCATGATTTCGCGAAGGGTTAGAGAATAACGAGAGGGCCGGGTGTCTCCTTTTGGACGACGAACAATCTTCATTTCGCTGCCCGTTTCATCAAATTCGATTATCCCGACTTGATGAATGTCCAGAGCATCAATCGCAAAATTAATTTCTTCTGATGGCCAACGGAACGAGTTGTTTCTGCAAAGCCATACGTGCCGGAAAAAGCTCGATCGATAATCGATATCTGATAGCAGGTTCTGGAAAGCGAGTTTGTTGTTTCTTGGGGAGCCGGTCATGAACATGAAGCCGTCAACCAGCTGTAAGGCGCCATCCTCGCCACAGCGAATGCCAACAGCGTCAATGCTGACGAATTCGAAGTTGTATCTTTTAAAATAGATACTGACATCGTCACCTCCATAAAGAAGCGACTTGTGCTCATCGATCAGAGCAAGCGCGTCTTTTCTGTGGAGGGCGTCTTTGGGCATCAGGAACGTTGGAGCGGCTGATGAAGAGTATTTGCGGTTCGTTACTTCACTGAGGATTTCCTTGATGCGAACAACCGGGACCTTTTTGTCTCGCATCTCAGCCAAGAGATCGAGTGCAGCGTCTGGATCTGCACTGTGAATACGTGCGAACAATTCTGCAGTGTGAAAGTGACCCAGTACGTCAAACAGGGCATTTGGTTCGAGTGCGCGCTGTCCGAGAATTTCTTGCAGTTTCATTTTTTCGCGATCTGCGATGGCATTTCCGCGGATGAGTGTTGAGCGCATGCGTTGCAATGCGTTGCGTGTGTATCGCGTTTTCTGAGCAAGCATTTCCCAGAAATGTTCTTTATTTGCAGAGTATTGCTTACCTGCTGGCGTTCTCTCGATCGCATTAATGAGCATTGCGATCTCTGTCCATGGAAGTCTGCGATCCCGGGCATTATCGAGTTTTGCAAGAAGTTCATCGAACGATTGTGTGCTCATTTTGATTCTTTTCCACGGTGTTGGAAGTTTCTTTCAATCACCAATAGCAGAATTTTTTGATTGTGCAAAGTTGATTCAGATCATAATATGCCACGAATCATAACGTGGATTGTGAATGATGTTTGATCCCCATGCACAAAGAAGCAGGAAGGTTGTCCGTCGAACAACGCATCGCGTTGTCGGCCGTTTCCCAAGCTTGAAATCAAGTCGGGTCGTCCACTGGGAGTCCCAGCTCGAGCGCGACATGATCCGTTTGTTGGAGTTTGATCCGGCGGTGTTGTCATATCGGGAGCAACCAGAGCCTCTTACTTATTTCGATAGCGGAAAAAGGCGTAAATACACACCCGATTTTATCGCGCAGATGACAACTGGCGTAACTGTCTTTGAGGTGAAGCCTTACGAACAGTCCATAGCAAGCCCCTTGAAAGAGAGACTTGTGGCATTCCGGGAGTACTACAGCGCGCAAGGCATAGATTTCATGGTGATGACCGAGCGCGAAATCCGAAAAGAACCGCGACTTTCAAACATCACCAAACTCTTGCGGTATCAGCGCGAAATCGTAAATCCCGCCAGTAAGCAGGTTGTTATCAATCTCGTTGATAGTGGGGTTCAGACCCTTGAAGAGTTGTTCGAACATCTGAAAGAGCATGGTGTTCCGTTCTCGCACGTCTACGCACTCATCGCTCAAGGCAGTCTTGGCGTCGATATTAATCAACCGATTGACAACGACGATACGCCTGTTTGTCTGCGGAGGGCTTCGTAATGGTTGCTGTTCGCATCGGTATGGGAACTGAGGTGTCTGTTGGTGAAACGATCTATGCCGTTCGTCGTTGCCTTGCAGGGGATATTCTTCAGCTTGAGTCCGAAGATGACGGTCAATTGGTGAAAATCCCAAGACCTGAGTTGGCGTTTTCCGTTGCCAACGGTGAAGCTTCCATCATCGTTGGTGACCGGAAGCACAAAGTTTTAGAACGCCGGGACCTGAGTGTCCTTCCCGAAAAAGATCGCGATGAGCTTCGTCGCAGGCTTGCCTACGTAAAATTGGTCGAGAAGCCGAGGGTTGCAGAGAGTGGTGCCGCCTTGGTGAAAGCCAGCATCGAAATTGGTGCGGCACAACTTAACGACCCTAAACCGCCGTCAGTGGCAACGCTTTATAACTGGTGCAAACTTTACCGTCAGGCTGGCGGTGATCCTGTGGCTTTGGTGCCGCAAACAAAGCGCCGCGGGAACCGACAACGACGATTTTCTCCTGAGGTACTCGAAATCCTTCAGGCCGTAATTAATGAGCGATTTCTGGTTACGTCCAGGCCTAGGCCAACGGATGTTTACTCTGCTGTCGTCGTCGAAATCGAAAGACTGAATGCATATAGACCAGCATTTAACTGGCGGTGCCGACGCTTAGAACTCTTTATCGCGAAATCGAGAAACTCGAGCCATACACATACTTGAAGGGTCGATATGGAAAATACATTGCGGATAAGGAAACGCGACACGTGGGAAAAGGTGCGTTCTCCTCTCGACCGCTTGAGCGGGTAGAGATCGACCACAGTCTTCTCGATATCATCGCCTACGATGAGGATCTCGATATTCCACTGGGGCGGCCAACACTCACATTGATCATTGACCATTTTTCACGGATGCCTTTGGGCTTTTATCTCGGCTTCGAAGCGCCAGGTTCAGCGAGTGTTATGATGGCACTGCGCAATGCGATTGGAACCAAGGAATGGGTCAACGAGCGTTACCCTGACATTGAAGGCACATGGCCTTGTTATGGCGTGCCTGAGGTTCTTGTTACGGACAACGGGCCTGAATTCCATTCCAAAGACTTGGAAATCGCGTGTGCCCAACTGGGTATCACCATTCAGCATAACAAAGTGAAGTCGCCATGGACCAAAGGCGTTGTGGAGAGGATTTTTGGTGAGATCAACCGATCTCTGCTGTGTGATGCGCCGGGCAAAACCTTTCACAACAAGGATGCACGCTCTGAGAATGATGCGGTTGGAGAGGCTAGCGTTCCTGTCGCTCTTCTTGAGCATGTCTTGTGTAAATGGATTGTGGAAATTCATGCCAAGAAGATGCACGAGGGTATACGAGCAATACCGCTTGAGAGATGGACTGAAGGTGTGGAGACGTTTCCACCTCGGCTTATTTCCGATCAGGAGGACCTCAATGTTCTTCTTTCCTGCTTCAAGGAAATTCGGAAAATTCACCCCAAAGGAATCGTCATAGAGGGCATTTGGTACAGCTCAAGAACGCTGACCGAGCTCCGCAACAGTTCTACCAAGGATTTTCAGGTAGATATGAAGTTTGACCCGACCAATATGGGCCGCATTCATGTCCGTGATCCCAGAACTAATACCTATTTCAATGTCCCGGCATTGGATCCCGAATACGCAGAAGGACTCGGGTTATGGCCGCACAAGATCCTTCGTAAGTATCTTCGGAAAATGGGGGCGCGTCAGATCGATCCAACTGAACTTGCGAAAGTCAAAGAACACATTCACGACCTTATTCAGGAATCGGCCAAGACCAAGAAGCGGAAACGCACAACCAATGCACGGATTGGACGGTTTCGTGAGTCGTCCAGCCAAGCAGCCCCAAATGAAGATCGTATAGTCGAACCGAACACTTCTTATGAGATCTCATTTGATGCTGTGCGAAGGGCCGAGGAGGAAGATTATCGCGACAACCTGGTCGAAGATGACGATTTTCTTGCTGACGGTATGCGGCGTATTCAGGCGGTCGGAAAGGACGACGTATGAGCATTTCTGTTAATCCAGACAAGCTTTCTGGCATCAATCAGGTGATGGGTGATGTGCTGATCCGCCATCGTTCCTTTAAAACCGGGTTGGCACGGCTTGATGAATGCATGCAGTCCTATACGGGCTATGGAGAGCCGGTTTGTATGCTTCTGCATGGTCCTTCAGGGGTTGGGAAGTCGACGCTTGCAAAGGCTTTTCTCGTCGATAACCAACCTGTCGAAGCCCAGGACCGTAAATTGGTTCCGGTTCTGAGCGCCGTAATCCCTGTGCCGGCGACAATGAAGAATATGGCGTCCGAGCTTCTCGATAAGCTTGGCGACCCTCTTTCCGATCGGGGCACACTTGAACAAAGAACCAAAAGACTTCGCAAGCTGCTCCGGGAGTGCGGAACGAAACTCATCATCCTTGATGAGTTTCAGCACTTTATCGATCGCAAGAGCGAGCAGGTAATCCTTGATGTTTCTGATTGGCTCAAGAACCTCATTTCCAACACATCGATCCCGGTGGCTTTGGTTGGGCTTCCGTATTCGAGAAATGTTCTGTCGGCCAATGAACAGCTGATGCGGCGTTTCAGTTATCAGACAGAACTCTCGCCCTTTGACTGGGATGACAAGGCGGAGCGTGCAGAGTTCATCAGGATTCTCGACGCTGTAGACGGAAAGCTAACAGATATCTTGGGAAGCCGAAGCGATTTGAAGAGCCAAGCTGTCCGCTGCCATGCTGCGACGAAAGGCTTGATTTCTCTGCTGATCAAGCTACTCCATGGTGCCGCCTACGAATCAGCCAAATGCAATGCTTCGTCAATAACCCGGCAGCACCTTGCCAAATCGTTCAGAGAGCGCCTTGTACCAGACAAGGCAGTTCTCAATCCGTTTCTCGACAGTTGGGATGGGCAAGCAATCGACCCGCTTCCCGAGAGCAGGCATATGTCGGTGGCGGGATGCATCCCGTCGATTAGCGCGAGATCACGTTCTCAAAACGTTAACGAAGTCCTCTCAGCAAGGTGAGACACATGTCAGGTGATCGGTCACTACTGGTACGTCCTAAGCCGGAAAAGGCTGAGAGCTTCCGAGGATATCTGCTCAGGGTTTCGACGGAAAATGGTTATCACAATGCAAACTGGATGCTGAGGCAGCTTGGTATTCATCCACGCACATATTTGCCGCGTGATGACATTGCAAAGTTGGCAAGCGCGCTAAATCTCCAGGACCGCGAGCTTTCAAATATGCAGAACCGAGTTGTGGCGCCTCGGTGGGTTCGTGTGGGGGCGCATGAAGTTCATATCTGTGCACAGGAAAGGCGTTCCTTTCGCTATTGTCCTGAATGCTTGAGCGAAGCTCCGTACCATCGTGCCGTGTGGGATCTCAAGCTTTTAAGTGCCTGCCCGAAACACGGGACATATCTGCTTGAAAGTTGCAGAAAATGTGATCGCCGTATTGGTTGGGGGCGTGAGAACCTTCTGGAGTGTAACTGTGGTGCGGATTTGAGGTCGTTCCGGCCGCGTTCAGCACCCGATAAAACAATAGGTTTCTGCAGGTTGCTGGAGAAGCGTCTCCACGGTCAGCTGGCAGACGAAAGCTGCTCCTTGCATCCGGCATTTCAGAAGTTGAGTTTCACGGACCTTCTGAATCACACGATGTTCCTAGCGGCTTATATTTCAGGTCGAGGGCGTGGGACCGGCCGACAACTGTTTTACAATCTTGCCGCTGATGCGTTGCGTGAGGTGTTTGACCGGGTTTCTGTGATTCTTGCTGATTGGCCGAACGGGTTTCACTTGCTGCTTGATGAGGTGCGGCAATTCACCGAACAAGACGTTGGAAAACATGTCGGGCTCGAGGCAGAATTTCGATCGCTCTACACCAATCTGTTTCGTAAGCAGCAGGAAGTTGAGCATCTACATCTCATCCGGGCCGAATTTGCCAAATACATTGAAGGCAAATGGTTTGCTGGGTTTGTCGTGCCAACCAGTAAACGACTGTCAGAGGAATGGTCCCAAGATCAGTCGTTTATTACGGTTGCGGAAGCAGCACGACGCCTTGGTATTCATCCAAGTATCCTGAGACGTGATATCGCCGAGGGAAGTTTGGCTGCAACCACGAGACAGATGCAAAGCAGATGTCTTCGCGTCATAGAGGTCTCGGAGGTTGAGCGGTACCGAAACGCGCGCGAAAACCTGCTTGGAACCAATGACGCTCAGGAACTGCTAGGCGTTTCAAAGCACCCACTCATGAAACTGGTGAACGCAGGCTTGATCAAAGCCGTCAAGGGGCCGAAGGTTGATGGTTCTCAGCACTGGGCCTTCAAAAAGTGTGATATCGGGGAATTTCTTGCATCCTTGATTAATCGTGCGAACCGATACAGTTCGGCAGAAGAACCGATAGCCTTTGATAAAGCAGTGCGCCGCTGTACGGCCAAGGGTCTTTGTATTGTTGACTTGGTACAGTCGATCCTAAGCGGAGAGCTAAAAGCTCTTAGGCACGCTAGGAACGGAATAAAGCTGAATGATCTGTTCTTCAATGAACCAGACTTTCGAGCTTTTCTATATAACGAGAAACGTACTATCAAATGGGCTGTTACCATTCGTGAAGCTGCAAGAATGCTTGGGTTAAACGAAGAGGCAACACGTAATCTCGTGCAAAAAGGATTTCTTGAAACAATCTCTGTTCCATTAGACGGGCGTCTTCGCAGGCAGGTTTCATTGGATGCGATCGAGGGGTTCAAAGCGAATTATATTTCAGCTTCCTGCTTGGCAGCACATAAGAATACTTCGGCCAGATCTGTCGTTGCTCAGCTGAAGGAATTTGGGACCAGCCCTGTTACTGGGCCAGCGATTGATGGAAGTCGCCAATACTTCTTCAGAAGATCAGCGACAGGATAGGACGCTAGCTCAAACGGATTGGCTGGTGGCGGAACTGGGGCGAATTGATTAACTCTTCTTCAGTATGTCGCCAATCTAATGACTGCGACGCAACGACAGCAGTGGTTGCCCGCTTTCCGAAGCCCGCGCTTGTCGCGGGCTTTCGTGTTTTTTGCCAATTAAATCGAACAATTAATGCCCTGTGATGAACGACGGTCGATAGAAGAAAACTTTTTTGACAATAACCATTTACGTTAGAAAAAAAAGATGATCACTATATTAGAAGGAGATGTTCTGGGTAGGGATTCGACGCTTGGTGAAGTACACAAATAATCCACCTGATGCAGCTGCGCTTATGACTTCTGCGCGGAGCTTTGGAAATTACGATCTGCCAAGTGCACTTGCTGATCTGTTGGATAATAGCATCAAGGCCAAGGCGTACTCTATTGATATTCTCTGTATTCGTCACGACGGCGAACCGGTAGTCCGAATTCTCGACGACGGCCATGGCATGAGCGAAGAGGAACTTTATGATGCCATGCGACCTGCAAGTGCAAATCCAGATGACGAGCGCGCTCCCGACGATTTAGGGCGCTTTGGTTGGGGCATGAAGTCCGCGTCGCTTTCTCAATGTAGGCATTTAACTGTTCTGACGAGAAAGGAAGGCGTTCTTTCTGGTGCAAGTTGGGATCTTGATGATCTTGCCGACTGGAAAATGGGGATACTCGAGCCCTTCGAAATTGAAAATATTGCGAACAGCAAGCTTCTTGAGCGTGATGGAACTGAAGTCATATGGACCAAATGCGACCGCCTTTCCGAGTTTGGAAGGGTTAGCAGCAAGGGCTTCAACGAGATAGTCGCGCACGCCAAGTCTGAATTGGCACTTACGTTTCACCGCTATATTGCGGGGGAGTTCGGCCTCAGAAAGTTGAAGATCTCGTTCAATGGTGGGCTGCTTGCTCCTGTCGATCCGTTCTTGCGCGATCATTTGGCAACTCAGGAAGGTCCAGTGGAGCATCTCGAACTGGAAGGTAAACCGTTCAATGTTCAGGCCTTCATCCTGCCGCATTTCTCGAAGATTTCGTCACATGACCATGAGAGGTTGGGCGGTGAGGAAGGCTTCGTCCGAAACCAGGGTTTCTACATCTATCGGCAGAATCGCTTGATAATGCATGGCACTTGGTTTCGGCTGGTGCGACATGGTGAGTTGTCTCAGTTGGTCAGGGTAGCCGTGAGCATCCCCAATAGCCTCGACGCAATCTGGAAGATTACGGTGGATAAGTCTGAAGCCCAGCTGCCATCTGGATTGCGGTCACGATTGAAAGAAATCGTAAAGGGTCTCAAAAGCCAGTCTGGAAAAGTGTTTCAATCGCGCGGAGGTAGGATCAAGCCTACCGATGGTAAAACTCCAGTATGGGCAAAGTATGTCCGTAACGGTGAAGTTCGATATTACCTCAATCGCGAGCATCCCCTCATTTTGCAGTTGCTTGAGCATGAGAATGCCGAAGTCGCCCAATCATTCATGGCTACACTGGGAGTTATTGAGGATTGCTTTCCGGCAATCAGCATTGGCGAAGATTTTGCTGTGAGGCCTGAGATGATGAACCAGAGCGCTCTAGGTCGTGACGCTTTTATCGAACACCTCGAAACGGCCTTGCCATCTCTCCTCGCGCGCTCAGAAGGATCATTCGAGAAGTTGTGGGAATTACTTCAGGTGACTGAGCCGTGGGCAGGCCAAACATCTGTTGTCGAGGAACATTTGAAGTCGAAAGGATGGTGGTAGATGCATGATGCAGAACTTGCCTATTTCCGTTTGAACATTGAACAAAAATACGCCGATCTTTTCGCGAGTGGCACGGGTTTGCCAGAAGGTACTATCGAAGAAATTGTGCGCGAAGGGCCTTTCAGTCATCTCGACGAGGAAGCAACAGTATTTATCATTCGCGAATTGCAAGCAAGTTTCAGGGTGACACAAAGACGTGGTGCCGTGATTTCTAAGGGACATCAGCCTTGGCTTTCAAAAAAGAAATCCGATCTGGAGTTTTATTACTGGAACCGTCTTAGTAAATTTTATCGAGAGACTGGAACTCTACCATCTAGCGTAGTAGCAACACTTGATTCTGACACCGATGAAATCCTTGATCTTTGTGGTGATCCTCTAGACCCGTCGTACCAAGCGGTCCGAGGGATGGTCATGGGCAACGTGCAGATGGGCAAAACAACCAATTATTCAGCCTTGATCTGTAAGGCTGCGGACGCTGGCTACCGAGTCATCATTCTTCTTGCTGGTATAACGAACTCTCTTCGGACACAAACGCAGGAACGTTTGGATGAAACTTTCATCGGAAAGGTTTCGGTTGCAAATGCCGCAGCTCAACAGTCTCTGCCGATCCAGAGGTTCGCAACAGAAAGGCGAATCCCGGCTGTCGGAACTACCAGAGATTCAGACTTCAAAGCCGGAAGGGACGGAATTTATTTCGGTTTGACGGGTCACCAAGAGCCGATGATTTTTGTGACCAAGAAGAACAAGTCTGTGCTTGAAAGACTTGAGAAGTGGATCGACGATCAAGAACAGACTGGTGGTTTTGAACTGCCGCTTCTTCTTATCGATGATGAGGCGGACAATGCGTCAATCAACACGGCAAAGGATCCAAAGCTCACGACTGCAATAAACGGGATTATTCGGCAGATTTTGAACCGTTTCCCAAGGTCCGTTTACGTTGGATATACAGCAACACCTTTTGCCAACATCTTCATCGATCCTGAAACGTCCGAAGATATGGAGCATGACGATCTGTTTCCTGGAAACTTCATCAAGGCCCTCGATCCGCCCTCAAATTATGTGGGCTCGCATCGGGTCTTTAGAGAAGACGGTGATTTGCGGGAGAATATGGTCAAAACTGTTGATGACTATCGAGTGCTTTTGCCCCTCAAGCATAAGAGTGGCGATTTAGTAAGTGATTTACCCGAAAGTCTGAAGCACGCGATCCGGGTTTTCTGTTTAACTCGCGCAATTCGAGTTTTTCAAGGAAAGGGGCATGCACATTGTTCGATGATGATCAATGTCAGCCGTTTCAATGCCATTCAGACTCAAATTTTAGGCCATACTCATGAGTACCTTGGTGAACTAAAGTATGCAGTTTCGGTTCATGCTTCTCTCGATCCGGATAACATCCATGACGAGACGATGACTAAATTGCAGGAAAGCTTTGAGAGTGAATACTCCGACTTAGACTACAACTGGTCTGATGTGCTTTCAAATCTTAACGAAGGGATTCAGAGCATCGAGGTCCGTACTGTAAACATGCAAGGTGGAGTGCTTGACTATACGCTCAACAAAGAGCACGGCCTTCACGTCATAGCCATTGGTGGTCTTGCACTTTCCCGCGGTTTGACGCTCGAGGGACTGACCGTATCCTATCTCCTACGAAATGTGGGGGCGAGCGACACACTTATGCAGATGGCACGCTGGTTCGGTTATCGCCCCGGCTATGAGCACATTTGTCGCCTGTACCTACCAAAGATGTCCTTCGATCACTACGAATATGTAGATGAGGCTACCGAGGAGCTTCGTAGAGAAGTCAAGCGTATGAAAGCTGCCAACAGTACACCGGCGGATTTCGGTCTTAAGGTTCGTCAAAGCCCTTTGGCAATCCGGGTGACGGCTGCCAATAAAATGCGGACGGCAGAAAAGCTGACTGTCGCTCAAGACTACTCCGCTCGTCACGTCGAAGGTCATGCGCTGCCAAATGATACCCAAAAAAGTGCTGAAAATTACGCATCCGTGTCGTCTTTCTTGGAGCAGTTCGGAGACCCTAAAAAAGCGACAAAAGGCTATCTTTTTTGGGATAATGTAAACGGTCGAGAAGTGTTGAACTTGATCGACAGGTTCAATTTTGGAGCACATGCCGATCTCTCCAAGATCTCGGATACATCTCTTTTTCAGGACTACATTCAAGATCGCATTTCTGGCGAAATGTCTGTTTGGGATGTCGCAATTCCAATGCGTCAGACTGATGGTAAACCACTGTTGTTTGCGGGCCAGAATCTCTCACTGAGAAGGCGAGAAAAGGGTTTGGTTAAAAATGGATCTTATAAGGTTTATGGCGGGAGGAGCAGGGTCGCTGATCAACCAGATGCTGAGATTGAACTTGATGAAGACCAAAAACGGATTGCAACTCAGCGAGTAGCCAATGACCAATACAAAAAGGAGCGTGCGGCCTGTAGCGTTCGTAAGCGCCCGTTGATGCTAATTCATATCTTCGAGCCCAGTCTGCGTAACGACAAAGATCACAAAGAACAGTCCGACGATATACTGAGAGTGGGTGATGTCGCTGTAACGTTGTCTTTCTGTCTGCCAGAGACCAAGCAGCCGGCAAAAGAGCACACTTACCAGGTTAACGCAGTTTATCTGGCGCAACTTAGAGACCAGTACGAATTCGAAGAGGACGACGACGCCGAGGCTATGTTGGGGGAGCAAGATGCTTGAGCGATGGAGATCTCTTAGCCCGGCACCCGAAATCGGCGCGCGCAATGTTCTCATTGCCGACAGTGCTCATCCACTCGATTTCCGGATCGGTCGAGATTGCCGTGGGCGTTTTGTTTTCATGCTTGATACAGATAAACCTGTCGACAAAAGACCAGTTCTTCCCAGTGTCAAGGGTATGTTGATCGAGCTGGAAAATTTGGCAAATGACCGAACGCGTCTAGTTGTGGTCCTGCAAGATGATGCGGATCTTCAGAACTTCTCACTGATGTGTACTGGGTTGATGCTCGCAACCAATGCAATTTCGGCATCCCGATCACCTGAGGGTCTCCTAAAAACGCTCGAAGAACTGCATCGTTGGCACGAAATGTTGAAGAGACGTCGTGACAATCGACTAACCCGGAGCGAGAGGATTGGTTTGGTCGGCGAGCTTCTGTTTCTAAGAGACGAGCTACTGCCGCGAATGGAAATCTTACCTGCACTTCTCGCTTGGACAGGGCATGAGGGGCACGAGCAGGACTTTGTAATTTCTTCAGCGATTTTTGAGGTGAAAACTCAAGTCGTAACCGCAGATCGCATGATTTCGATTTCATCTGAGGATCAGTTGGATCCTGTGCAGGGACGTATATTACTTTGCAACCAAGGCATTTCTCCAGTGCCAAGCGGCACATCCAATGCATGCACTCTCAATTCTATTGTGAAAGAACTGGTTGGCCTTGCTAAAGCTACTGGAGGTGCTGCATCTGATCTTCTTGCCATTGGGCTGTTGGAAGCAGGTTATGAGCCGCATGAAGAGTACGACGACGAGATCTGGATGCTGGTGGACAGAGCTGTTTACGAAATCAGGGGTGATTTCCCACGTATAGAACGCGCCGAACTTAGGCACGGGGTGGAGCAAGTACGTTACAGAATCCGTGTTTCTGACTGTCAGCCCTACGGAGTAGACCTGCACTCGACTTTGGAGAAACTGATATATGGATGATCTGGATGTGGCGTTTCAGGATCTACGCGAAGATGTAATGCTTGAGGCAGAAGCAAGTGGATTGTTTCAGGAAGAGGCGTTTTTTGAAATATACGCCGAGGCCGCGAGCGAGAACGGCGACACAATAGATCTTGAGTACGCACATTGCAGAAAAGAAGGAGGTTCTCGACCTTATCGTGTAGATGGCCATGCGTTTGATGCGGATCGTGGGACGCTTTATTTAGCGGTCTGTGACTACCGGGAAGGAAAGGATCTACAGTCACTTCAGGCGTCACGGATTGATTCTGCACTGAAGCAGGCCACCAATTTTTTTGAGAATGCTCTCTCACCTGATTTTATCAATGCGCTCGAAGATAGTAGTTCTGCGTTTTCAGCTGCCTATCCGATATATTCGAACCAGCATACCATCCGACGGTTACGTGTGATTTTATTGTCCAATGCTCGCCTCGTTGCTAGGAAGCCTCCACAGCTGGTGGCAAACGTTGCGGGGGTTCCTGTCGTTTATACAGTGCTCGACGTTGCTAGGTATGCTGAGATTCAGAGATCAAGGGCAGCACCTGAAGCTATCGAGGTTGATCTAGAAGAAATCTCCGGTAGTCCAATTCCTTGTCTAAGAGCTTCTCGCTCATCGGCTGATTATGAAGCCTATCTGTTGGCAATCCCAGGTGAACTGTTGGCCGAAGTTTATGGGCTCTATGGGGCACGTTTACTTGAACAGAATGTAAGAACCTATCTCCAGGCAAGAACGAAGGTAAACAAGGGAATTCTTGCGACGATTCGCAAAGAGCCCGAGATGTTTTTCGCTTATAATAACGGTCTGACAGCGACGGCATCCGGGGTAGAGCTCAAGGAGCTGGGTGACGGTCAGCTCGCCATCTCGGCCATTCGTGACCTTCAGATCGTGAACGGAGGGCAGACAACAGCTTCTATCCTGTATGCAAAGGATGTGGGAAAGGCTGCACTGGACCAAGTTCATGTTCAAATGAAGTTGTCGGTTGTACCCGAAAGTGCCGTCGAAAAAGTAGTCCCGCTTATTTCGCGCTATGCGAACACGCAAAACCGTATCTCTGAAGCAGATTTCTTCTCAAACCATCGATTTCATTTGCAGATGGAACGCTATTCGCGGGTTCTCGCAGCTCCGCCTCGGGATGGGGCGCTCTCAGGAGAGAAATGGTTCTATGAGCGTGCGCGGGGCCAGTACCAAGATGGTATGGCCTATGCTAGCCAGTCGGAAAGACGAAAGTACCAGGTTGAGTTTCCCAAGGCTAAAGTCATGGTCAAAACGGATCTCGCAAAATACGTGGTCACCTTCCATTGCCGTCCTGATATTGTCTCTAAAGGCGCGCAGAAATGCTTTATGCATTTCGCTGACGAAACGGTGAAGTCATGGAAAACCCATCAGGCCGACTACAACGAAACTTGGTTCAAAAATGCGTGCTCTATGGCGCTGTTGTTCAGGTGGACTGACAAGATGATCGCGCAATCGGATTGGTATCAGCTTGATCGCGGTTTCAAGTCGCAGACTGTGGCCTATACGATGGCTTGGCTTGCTCATCATGTACGGAGCATTGGGCAGGCGTCGCTCAACTGGGATATCATCTGGTCGTCGCAGGATGTACCTGATGAGCTTCAAGAGTTCATCATTACGCTTGCGCCTCAAGTGGCACGTGCGATTAGAAGCACCCCCACTAACGTGCGAAATGTGGGCGAGTACTGCAAAATGCAGGCTTGCTGGGAGGCAGTGTCAAAGGCTGACTTCGATGTGACAGCTCTCCCTGAACATGTTTTGGTCAGTGTCGATGAAGAAAAAGATTTGAGAAAAGACGGGCGTAACACGAAAAAAATCGATAACGAGATTAATCTTGATGTCGTACTGCTTTCGATTGTCGCAAAAGCGGATATCGTTCGCAAAAATGCAAAAGAAAAACATCTTCTTACCGACAAATCGAATAGCGCCTTGGCGAAATTGGCCGTTGGAAATATCTCGCTTTCCAGACCTGAAAGGAATGCGATGAAACTTCTTATCGACCGATTGGCTGAAGAAGGCACCCCGGTTGAGGTGCTTGGCTAGAGATCGCTTTCGCCCCTTCTGATCAAGCCAACATTTAGGCCTTCTTTATCCCAAAACTTTGTAAACTGCTTTAGCTATTTGCCATGCTAGGTACGGTGGTACCGCATTGCCCACTTGATGATATTGTTTGGTTCGAGATCCGCAGAATAAATAGTTGTCAGGGAATGTTTGCAAGCGGGCAGCCTCCCTTACGGTGAGTGAGCGGCACTGGCCGGGATCGGGATGGATAAAATAATGACCATCCTTGGATATGTGACTTGTGACAGTGGTCGATGGGCGTCCACTCAGTTGGGTGCGGAAACGGTCGGAAAAATGGCCAGAATCACGGTTCTTGTGAGCCGGCTGCAAAAAATCTGGAAACTCGTCCAGTTTCGGGGAACGTGAGTACGAGCTGGAAAAAGCGGAAGAGAAAAGGTAGCGACCGATATCTTCCGGGATATGTCCTCGGGTTTCATGATGCAGCGTTGCCCGAAGTCGTTCATCATCGAACCACCTAAGGAGATGTTTTGGCATATTGCCAGCAATCGCCTTCTCGCGACTTGACCTTGCTTCAGGCAATTTGGTGGCAGAAGAAATCCTTTGAGCGATATTCCTTACTTCTTCTGGAGTGTTTCCAGCTCTGGCAATGCGTATAGCCTGTTCACGAACAGCAGCTTTCCAAGCTTCTGTTGTATCGCCACGGCTGAGTCCACTGCGGAGCGGTGAAAGACCGTCAATTGCGGTGCCCACGTCCACTTGCTTTTGGGTAGCGCCGAGAAGTGGACCGTCGAGTTTCAGGCGTTGAGCGAGATCCACCCTAACTCCGAGAATGATAACTCGATGGCGGGCTTGGGGAACTCCAAAGTCTTCTGACCGTATCAGAAAGTCTTTGGCCGAAGCTCGGGAGCCATCGAGAGGGGCGGAAGTTGCGAGCGGTAACAAACGGTACCCGTCTCCCGCCTCCTCAAGATCATCGAGGACTTTGCTGAAAATCCGACCGCCATTAATTTGGCTCGAGAGCATCCCCTTAACATTTTCCATCACAAAGGCCGCAGGGCGAAGCCGGTCTAGAATGCGCACATACTCGCGATATAGAAAATGCCGATTATCATCCTCGGGAACGTAACCTGCCTTGCCCCGATTTCTCGATCTTCCAACTAACGAATATGCTTGGCAGGGAGGTCCTCCGATCAAGATTGTATCGCCGTGATGACGTTCGCGCACTTGGTCTAGTTCGGTCGCTAGTTCCTCGAATACACCGTCGCTCCCCAAGACGCGTTGACGTACCTCCTTAGCCGCAACTTTCCAATTGTTGGGATAGAGGTCGGCCCAGTCAGGAAGCTCAAGACCACTATTGAGAGCGACATAATATTCTTGAGGAAATCGATCAAAGGACCGCAGGAAGGCCCTCAGTCGCAACGTTTGAATTGCATGGTCATCCATCTCGATTGAGAGATGGGTCTTCATTGGGGTTTCCTTGTCGCGTCCTGCCCTTGAAAATCCTTCACTCAGCCCTCCTGGCCCGGCGAACAAATCAATGATGGCAAAATCTTTGGACATCGTTTCTCCCCATAATGTCGAGCCTTTTACCAGGTTTCACCAAGTGTCACCAGGTGGAAAATAAGCTTGATTGCGCTATGTTTGTGAAATCATGGATATAGTTGACTCTAAAACACGCTCCAGAATGATGTCTGGCATCAGGAGCAGAAACACGAAACCAGAGGTTCTGCTGAGAAAAGCACTGCACGCTGTGGGCTATCGCTACAGAATCAATGTACGTCTGTTGCCGGGCTCACCGGACATAGTGCTGCCGAAGTGGCGAGTTGTGATTTTCGTGCACGGTTGCTTTTGGCATCGTCATCCGGACTGCAAGAAAGCGACGACACCGGCAACAAACACTGATTTCTGGACTAAGAAATTTGCGGCCAATACCAAGAGAGATAAAACAGCGATAGAGGAATTGCATAACTTGGGTTGGCGCACTGCAATTGTATGGGAGTGTGCTATTGGGACAAAGATTGATTTTGAGCTGATCGATGACTTAGCTAGCTTCATAAGCCAAACTGCTAAACAGCATGTCGAATTAGGTGCTCCTCAGAAAGGCTATACTCAACGCTAGCCTCAATGAGTATCTTGGAGCGTGATATCCGGTTCGATGCATAACAAGATTACACTACAAGTGAATTCGACACATAATCTTCGAAATTTGTAGCGTTTTTCTCAAATTGGATATGCTGTAAGCATTTGATTTTATGAATTTTATAAGGAATAGAGAGAATTCCAAGATTATGCTTCAAACCTTTTCAGCATAATGTGTCGCAAAGTTCGAGGTTTCGTTGGCAAACGGTGGTCTGAGTTTCTGGATTTATGCGTCAATTCACACGTGTTGTGAATTGACGCATAAAATTAGAATGGGCAGAGCAAGTTCATCTGATTGAGATGAGTGCGCTCTGTTCTATCTTTTATGCTGAGATTTTTGCGACGAACTGTCTGGTTGCCGAATACGGATATTAGCTCCTGCGCATGCATAAACAGATTCTGAGAGGTTTCGGTGATGCTTCTTCTTAATGGGGAGTTGCATCGAATCTTCAATTGCCAGTTCTCGGATCAAGTCTTCCAATGTTGAACCTTGAAAAGATAATCTTATAAATCTTGGTACGTATTCGCCAAAGGATTTTCCCTGTGCTTTCTATTGCAGAGGGATTATATAGTTTTATTTTAATTGCATGTATCCCAGGTTTCTTTCCATAATTTTTCAGTTTCCTTGCTTGCTTTCAGTTTTGTAGTATAAATTTTCGAATTTTTCTTAAATACTTCGATGAACAGGTAATCAATCGATAATTTTGCAATTTGTAAGGTTATTGAATAAATTAGTTTCAAGTAATCAGGAAGGGTTCTGCTGCATTTTATTTGCGATATTATTGTGAATTTTCTACTAACAATACGCTTCTGAAAATTGAAAAAATCTTCCCGATATCCAAGAAGGACTTCGGGTAATACGGCGAAACAGCTATGCTTATAAGATCGCAGTAACACATCATAGTCTTGTGATTTAAACTGATTCTCATCATACCGGAAATGTCTAAACCACTCTATTTTTCCCATCCAAGTAGGGTGAGGTAACTCAAACCCGGACAATGGGCTTTTGCAAATAGATTTATGATCTGATGGAAGGTCGCGGACGCCGATTGCTTCTCCGTTATCTCTAAAGATAAGCAAGCTAGTTCCAAGTAAATCTATACTCGGGTGTGACTCTAGAAAATCAACTTGCTTATGGATGCGTTCCGGAAAACAAATATCGTCACCATCCATTCTCATGAAATATTTTCCGGCTGAAGTATCTATTGCTTGGTTTAGTCGATAAGCTAGACCGCGACAATTTTGATGGTGGGAGAACTTTATTCTGCTATCCGAGAATTTATCGATAATAGATCTCGTGTTATCTGTGGACCCATCATCAATTATAATTAGTTCCCAAAATGGGTAAGATTGATTCAATATTGAATTAATTGCTGCCGAAATAGTATTGGCGCTATTATGAACAGACATTCCAATGCTGACTAGGGGAGTGTTTTTCATGTAAACATCTCTATTTATGCTTTTTATGGATATTTTCGCGAGAAGAATGGTTGGATATATTATTATTTATCTTATCACCAAAATCCCTAACTCAATAATCATAGCATTTCATCGGATGATGCTAATGATATGTATAAAAATCAAGTAATGAAATTATATTTTAGTTTTATGTGTGTAATTAAATTATTCAGACAAATAAATATTCACTATGCTATATTGGATTATTATTTCTGATTGTCGCGATTTATCGACATAGAACGAAAAGCTTCCATTATAAGTCGGGAAACATTCGTCCTGGAATTCCTTTTGCTGTGAATGTGTGGTGCCCTAGAAATCTCCAAGAAAGTTCAAAAACCAGTCTACGCGCCGCTCTTGGGCCACGTCTTTTTCCAAAAATTACGCAAAGTAATCCGCAAATGATTTTTCTAATAACAGTTAATAAATATGTCTTTCTATGATCTTTTATCGATTTTTCAAGGGTGCCATTGTTGTCTTTTTTCACGTCATACGCCTCTATTGATGAGGAGTAATTCAAAATGGATTTCATTCTATTGACATATGTGTGTTCTCTGGCAGTTCTGGAGAAGCCGTTCTGGGCTATATCGTCTCTTTCTTCTGGGTTTGCTAGATAATATTTTATTAGGTCTTCCAACTCTTTATCGGTATCAAATATTATGACTTCTTTACCATTTTCGTAAAATTTCTCGATGTTCCGAGCATTTTCCGTAACTAGAAACCCACCGCAACCAGGCACCTCGAACGTTCTTGCTTTAATTTGGTTCTCACCGTACGAGTTGGCAAAGTTAAGGCTTATTTTTGAGTTTCTTATAATGAACGGTATTCGTTCTGCGGGTACGGGTCCTGCAGGCCATCCGTGACCAAAACATGCCACTTCTATACCGTTTTTCTTTAGCTCTTCTACTCTTTTGATCCGTGAGCCGTGAGCTGCCCCTACAAAACTAACTTCATACTGACAATCTTTTGCGGATAGAGGCTCAGAAAGCCAATTTTCCGGTGCAGCCCATTGAGTTAGCAAAACGTTTCTAATGCCATCTTTATGATAGCGAGGAACTATATAATCATATGTGGTGGTCATCACGTGGTAGTGACGGCCAATAAACTTAGAAACTTCTTTGTACTTCCACGAATCATCCGCTGCCCAAGAAATGGTTTTAACGCCATCTCTTGCCGAGATAATATCGATAGTTTCCGCCCATATTTCGTAGCTCATATGAACAGTTAGAATTATTTCCGGTTCGAATGTAATAACTGTTTCTAAGAGTTTCTTATTCAAATCCGAAAAATCTCTATAATTATCTTTGTCCCATGACTCGAAATGAAGCACCTCATGGCCAAGTTTCTTTAGAGCAGGTATAAATGAAACATATTCTATGCCCAATCCTCTGCTTGGATCTCCATATTGATGTTTTCCAAAGACACAGAGAATTCTCATTTAAATCCTTTTTGTGCGACTATGTGATATCCAACCGTAAATTTCTTTTCCGCATCATATTTGTCAAGTATGCGAGAGATAATTGGTATTGCTATGGCAAGAATTGGTGATAGCGCGATCCATATTGGTAACCACAGTAGTCGACTTATAACGTTCGTTTTTAACTTCCACGGCTTAGTGGATGCGACAAACCGTATGCTCTCTTGAGAGAAAAACGCATAAGATCCTCGGTTTTCTTCAACCTGGATTTCCTTAAATCCATTTCTTTCCAAAACGGATTTATACCAAAAAGGCGTGAAACCACCATAATAGTGGTGTGGTTCTTGATGTATCCCTGATCCGAGTGGCGCAGAAAGTAAAACTTTCCCACCCGGTTTAAGTATTCTGCTGAACTCTTCTATCACTTTAATTGGTTCAAGGATGTGTTCTAATACTTCGGTGCATATAATTACATCAAAGCTAGCGTCTTCTACTGGGATAGAAGATGCATCACATACATAGTCTATTTGACCATAAGAACCATTTCGCAGCTGACTGGAGGTTAGCTGCTGAAAATCTTGGGTTTTGTATTCACAGTGCTGTAATTGATTCCGATATGGACATGATCCCGCGCCGACATCCAAGACTTTGCTTCCTGCCGGAAGTTGGCGACACTGAGAAGATACCCAAATATCTCGCTCATATAGGTTGTAAGCCCAAACTGAATGTATTGCTTTACGAACTGACTTCATGACTTCCTAACAAATACATACATACCGCATGCGTAAGAATTATCCGCTGCATCTAAAGGCTCGGCTTTCTCGAAATAGTTGCCGAGATCGTCTACAAAGCTGAAGCTCTCTAAATCCAGTTCGGGAAACATATCTATAAACTTTACAGGATCGAATATCCGATGTGCATTAAAACACACTTTCTCTTCGCCTACGGGTACAGAAATATACAGTCTCCCCCCAGGAGAGATAACGCGTTCTAATTCTTTCGCGGCCTGCAAGCTGCCGGTCGGGGTTATGGGGTCTCCATAGCGGCCAAGGCCTACATGTTCAATCACATGCATGCAAGACAGGGAGCTTATGCTTCTGCTTGTTCTAGACAGATTTAGTAAATCGTCACCAAGGCATGTGAGGCCGGAGATGTTTACATTTAGTGGTCTAAAATCGAGAAATTCGACAGGTACAAAAGCTGATAAAACATTGATGGTTTTAATGTCTGAACCTATATCGACGTGATTGTGTGGTTTGCTGCTTGCAAGTTTGCGTGACAGCCAAGCCGCTTGATAAAAATAATGGGGATCAAAGCTTGTTTGAGAAGTTTTGTCTCCTAGGCAAGGATAGCTATCCAAGAAACTAGCTTTCCCTCCTAGTGCTACAAATCGCCTCCAGTCCAGAAAATAGGAGGGAAAATATAATAAACATATAAAGAAACTGTGTAAATTCAGGGAAGTAATCCAGTTCTTTATTAGATTTTTGTTTTTTCTAAGCATAACTATCGCACGCACCTACAATTGGAAATATGTGTGCCTTTTTCAGCATGCGAATTGATAAATCTTTGGAATATCCTTGCTCTGACTCTTGCCCAAGCAAAGTAATAATACCTCGATAATCGTTTTTCATAATTTCTACTGAATTTCTCTGAAATTTCTTTCTTCTCTTCTTTGTATTGGGTCGACTTACCAATTGAGATTTGATTGGAGTGTTTTCTATAGGCACTGAAAACTTTTGGAATGTATTCCGATTTTCCAATGCTGGAAAGTTTAAGGAAGAAGTCAAAATCCGCCGCATACTTGATGTTAGAATTTATGCCACCAACGCTGTGGTATAAAGAACTCCTCCAAAAACAAGCATCTTGAAGAGGAGTCCATGCCCCATATAACATCATTTTCTCTATGTTGCTTGTTCCACCACAGCTTCGAAACAAGACGTGGCTGGTTTCGTCGATGTAATAATCGTCACCAAATATCCAATCAACATCGGATTTTATAAATTTCTCGCGCGCTGTATCAAGCGCACCATCGAGCAACAGGTCGCTTGAATTAATCCAAGCCATAATATCACCGGTTGCACGTGCAAATCCCTTTGAAATAGCATCAGCGTATCCGTTGTCCGGGCAGCTGACCCAGCCGGTTATATGTTTTTCGTATTTTTTGATGATATCAACGCTATTATCATGCGATCCACCATCAATTACGAAGTATTCATCTCCTTTCTTCAGGTTAATCAAAACAGATTCGATTGTTTCCGCTAGAAATTGACCGGAATTATAGTTTGGGGTGACAATAGAAAATTTCATTTTTAATTTACCGAAGCCAATTTCTTCTAATTTTGGAAAATTCTTCGATCAGTTCATAGATGCCGGAGCAGAAATCATGGGGCTTCCAGCTTTCCGCTCGAATTTTTCCCATTTTCTTTAAATCTAACGCTAAAGATTTTTGGGTGTAAACAGTGTGGATTGCTTTTACTATGTCAGAGGGGGCCAATGGATCAAAGAAAATAGCTGCGTCTTTGAGTTGTTCACGCGCTCCCGGAATGTCGGCCGCAGCGACGGGGCATCCTAAAGCAAATGCTTCGAGAGGAGGGAGATTCTCTGGACCACAAATACTGGGATAGACCAGCATTTGAGCATTTTGATACAAATCGATCAACTCTGATTTTGATACAAATCCACAAAACACAACCTGGCTGGTTAAGCCTAGGTCTTCTGCAAGCTGCCTGATGTAGTTCTCGTTTCCTTTATTGGAACCCACCAAGACCAACTGCAATTTGGTTTCGTGTCTTTCACGTAATTCTTTCAGAGCTAAAAGCAAATTCGCGTGGTTTTTATGCGGCCAAAATTGGGCCGGGTAAACCACATAGTCGCCGCTGATCCCTTTCTTCTGGCGAATATCTGTTTCCTGTTTTGCTGAGCTTAATGCGAAGCTTGGTGTTGGATGGGGGAGTATTCTTACCCTAGGCGCTGGTATCCCATATAACTGCATCAGCTCTTGTTTGCCAACTTCTGTTCCTGTGATGATGAAGGAGGCACGTTGCAGAAAATATTTGTATGACTGTTCTCTTGCATCCCATGTTCCAAGAGCACTCATTTCCGGAAACCAGGGCGTCATGCGATGCTGAAGATCCCACACTGTTGCTATATAAGGTGTGTCGGTAACTTCGTGCGCACCTCCTCCAACATGCCAGAGAAGATCTAGCTCATGCTTTAAAGCTGTGCGTTGGAGTGGACCCGGGCTTCTTAGTAGTCGGCGAATTAAAGGGGAGTAACTCGATAAATTATTCTTAAATTTATCCAGTGAACTTGTATCTATTTTTAGATGTTCTATTTCTTTTGATTTTTCATTGTTATTTTTTAAAATTGTATCATTTTCAGTTAATGCGAAAAAACTGTGATTGCTATCACGTATAAAGGGAAAAATAGCGTTAAACACTTCATTTTGGAATGTGAAAGCGCCACCTGTATCTTGATGGAAATTTCCCAAGCAAATACCAATTTTCACAATTAAGCACCTGTTTTACAGCTTTTAAAGTAGGCATATTAACCAAATTTCTAGTCAAAATGCGGTACTATATCGATAATGTTCTTAGAATAATTGAGTTTTGATGTGGGATGCAGGCCATTTTATCCGCCTTGCTTGTATCGTGCGCGTTTCTCTATGGGGCCAGATAATTGCCTCCTTCCGGCGAGCTATGTAATTTGATTTATTAACTGGGATTTTTATGCTGTTCAATAATTTCTCAATTTCCTGCTTAGAGAGCTGCTTTTATTTTAGTGCAGCAATCTTGCTTAGGGTCTGGTTTCGGCTGGCATTTTGCAATGTGGTCCGACCGTTTATAGAGGAGCCGAACCAGTGCGGTTCTGTTTATCGTTTAACTGAAATGAAAATTTAATTCATCTTGTTAGCCTTAGATTTAAGGTTCTGATTTTGATCAATTTATCAGAAGCAGGTGACAATCTAACAAATCAGGTGGTGATGATGCTAAACACTTATGCTATTTCGGTCGCGTAAGCTAAGTTTCTGAGCCAGTATAGATTTTGTGAGCCTAGGAAATATTATGAGTGTAAAAAACTGGTTCTTCAAATGCCTGCAGTCATGTGCAAGGGCTGTCGGTGTCTACGAGATTCGTGAGCAGATTGTAGAAACGAAGATTCTATTGGGGCGACAGATAGCCAATCAAATGAAATCGCACCAAGCTCTGCCAAAGATTTCTGACGCGGAGTTCAAGGTTTTTTCTCAATTCGGTGATGATGGCATTATTCAATATCTACTGCAGCAGGTAGATGTTCCAGAAGGTGCGCGGAGATTTATCGAATTTGGTGTGCAAGATTACCAAGAGTCTAATACTAGGTTTTTGCTCATGAATGATAACTGGAGTGGGTTGATCCTGGATGGTTCGAGCAAAAACATCAGCAAGGTAGTATCAGACACTCATTTTTGGCGATACGATCTCACGGCGATAGCTGCTTTCATCGATAAAGACAACGTGAACGAGCTGTTTTCTAGCAACGGTTTCGAAGGTGAAATCGGAATCTTAAGCGTGGATATTGACGGGAACGACTACTGGGTTTGGGATGCTATCGATGTCGTGGATCCAATCATTGTGATTTGCGAGTATAATAGTGTCTTTGGGGATGAGCTCGCAGTTACTGTTCCTTACGATCCAAAATTCCAGCGAGGTGCGGCGCATTATTCCAATTTGTATTGGGGAGCGTCGTTGGCATCGCTTTGCATGCTAGCCGAGCGTCGTGGATACGTCTTCGTTGGATGCAACAGTGCGGGAAATAATGCTTACTTTGTGCGTAGGGATAAGTTGGGTAATCTGCGGGCTTTGAAATGTTCCGAAGGTTTTGTCGAGGCAAAATTCCGCGAGTCGCGCCACCCTGACGGCGGGTTGACTTACTTGCCGGCTGGTAAAAGACTTGAGGAAATATCTCAGATGCCAGTCTTTGACGTGGAAAAGCAGTTAACTGGGAATATTTCAGAAATATTTGGAATTTAAATGGATAATCAGAAAGAAAACGGCTCATTGACGATTTTGAGAAAAAAGGCTTTTGGGCTTTTTGAACGCATTTTTTTTGGCGGGCGGTTGTCCGAAAAAGTTCTAGTAAAGCTTTTAAGCTTGCACTACCGCAGTGTGTTTCGGAGAGAGTGGTCTTGGGCTCGCGAACAACCGCATTTCTTCAGTCATAGGATCGGTTTTTTTGACTTCATTTATGGAGAGGGCGGAACCAGCATATTCCCATATTACCGTGGTTTCTTTGTCTCTGAGCTTATAAAAGACCATGATCGGTTGCTTGATATAGGGTGCGGAGACGGTTTTTTTGCGAAACGCTTCTATTCAAAACGCTGCGCGCACATTGATGCAATCGATATTGACCCTACTGCAATCGAGACGGCAAAGTCCTTGAACGCATCTCCAAAAATCGACTATCGATTGAGTGATGCTGTAAATACACCATTTCCGTCTGTAGATTACAACATAGTGGTTTGGGATGGCGCAATCGGGCATTTTGCAGCCGAGACAACCCACATAGTGCTCGCAAAAATAGTGGAAGTTCTCTCAGAGGATGGGGTCTTTGCAGGTTCTGAATCTTTAGGTTTGGAGGGGCATGATCACCTTCAGTTCTTCGAAACGATTGAAGAACTGGATGCTCTTTTTAGCAGCCATTTCCCCTATCGAGCATACCGAGTGGTCAAGTACGACACTCCATTCAGTCCTGGGATGTTGCGGCAGGAAGTTTTTTGGCGCTGTAGTGCCAATCCAATACGAATAGATCAGTCTGGATGGACGGTTCTTTAGGAGATAGGCTGATGAGTCATGAAATTGTAGAATACCAGGGTACCCGGTACGCCGAGATTATATGGGCCACCGCCCAAGTTGAAAAAACCCGTTTTTTCTCTCCTCCAGAATCGTCATTCCAATTTGGACTGTTGGCGCATGAGGCAGGATACCAAGAACCACCTCATTTCCATCGTGAGTTTGAGAGAACCGTACGTGATCTGCAGCAGATGTTCGTGGTTCAAAGAGGGGTTGTTGGCGTTCAGTTGTTTGATGATGACGGAGTGCTAATCCGTGAGGTCATACTTAATGCTGGTGATGCAATCGTGCTTATTCATGGTGCGCATGCCATCCACGTAATCGAAGACATGCAATGCATTAGCGTCAAGCAAGGGCCTTTTATGGGGGACGAGTTTGACAAGGTTGAGATAGAGGTCAAACAACCATGATTCCAGTGTTTGAGCCAATTATTGGCGAAGAAGAAATTTCTTACGTTACAGATGCGTTACGTAAAGGTGAGTTGTCAGGGACTTTTGGTCATTATTTGGAAGCTTTCGAGGCTGAGTTCGCCGCGTTTTGCGGTTGCGAATATGGTGTGGCTGTTTCAAATGGTACCACGGCACTTCATCTTGCTGTTGCCGCAGCGGGTATCCAACCTGGTGATGAAGTACTGATAAGCGCCAGCACAAATATTGCAACGGCCTTGGCTGTAGCTCACAACAACGCAATTCCAGTTCCTGTCGACTCTGAAGAGGGAACTTGGAATCTTGATCTAGATTTAATCGAATCACTTATAACGCCGAAAACAAAAGCAATCATCCCCGTCCATTTGTTTGGGCATCCTGTAGATATGGATGCGCTGATGGCAGTGGCAAGAAAGCACGATTTGATAGTTATCGAAGATTGTGCCGAAGCACACGGCGCCACCTGCCGCGGTCGGAAGACCGGGGGCTTTGGTGATATGGGGTGCTTCAGCTTTTATGCGAACAAGGTAATTACCACCGGTGAGGGTGGTATGGTGGTTACTAATGACAAAGCCTTGGCTGAGCGGTTGCGGTTGTTGCGTAACCTTGCTTTTACAACACCCAGATTTCGCCATGAGGAGCTTGGCTACAATTTTCGAATGACGGGCTACCAAGCTGCGATGGGGCTGGCCCAACTGCGTCGTATCGAACATATAGTGGATGAAAAGCGTCGCGTTGCGCATACCTACAATTCTCTTCTAGAGGACATTCCTGGTCTTTTGCTGCCTGTGGAAAGAGAATGGGCGTACAACGTCTACTGGATGTACGCCGTAGTCATTGGTGATGAATTTGGAATGTCACGGGATCAGTTAAGTGAGAGCCTCAGGAAGCACGGCATAGATACACGCACGTTCTTCTGCCCCATGAACCAACAGCCATGTTTGCAGGAGATACCAGGTTTCAGAAACGTACCTTGCCCGGTTGCAGACCGTATATGGGAAAACGGGCTTTACCTTCCCTCAACTCATAACCTTACTGAAGCGCAGCTGGCGCAAATAGCGAAAACTCTGAGCGATCTGCAAGGCGGTTTATTAGATTAAGTATCCAGAATTAAATAGGCTTTTGAGGCGATGAGGAATTGGAAATGGTCTTTTTGACGCGCCAGATGAGCTAGTAGGTGGCTGCAAATACTGGAGCTGACGACGGGACTGGTTTCAATATTAGAGTGCTTCTATATATCTTGTTGTCGCACTTCATCCGTCAAAAATAGCTTAAGAGCTGGACAGTCATATATGGCGTGAAAGAAAAACAAACAGTTGCTGAAAAGTTCTTCGATATTTCGATGATTGTTTTTCGCATTCTGTTGGGAGTATGGCATACGTTGGCAAACCCGGAGAGATCCGCGATGAAAATCGTTGGGTATCAACCGGGTTGTTATCTTGTAAAAGATGATATCGTGCGTTTTGAGGACTACAATGGTAGGAAGTAAAATATTTGTTGCGGGCCATCGTGGTATGGTCGGATCCGCTATTGTCCGCAAACTTCGATCTCTTGGTTATAATAATCTTTTGTTGCGATCAAAGGATGAGATCAATCTTCTTGACCAAGAGGCGGTGTTTAACTTTCTTAAATTAGAGAAGCCGGACTATATATTCATGGCTGCTGCCAGAGTAGGTGGTATTCACGCGAACAATACTTATCGAGCTGACTTTATCTATTCTAATCTCCAAATTCAGAATAATATCATTTGGGGGGCGATGTCAGCCGGTATCAAAGATATGTGCTTTCTGGGTTCTAGTTGTATTTATCCTCGAGACTGCCCGCAACCAATCAAAGAAGATAGCTTGCTTACTGGTGCGCTTGAGAAAACCAATGAACCATACGCGATAGCTAAAATTGCCGGGCTTAAACTCTGTGAAAGCTGCAACTTGCAGTATGGAACACGTTATATTTGCGTGATGCCGACTAATCTTTACGGACCGAATGATAATTATGACTTGAATAATGCGCACGTTTTGCCAGCGCTGATGCGTAAGGCTCATGAGGCAAAAGTGCAAGGCGGAAAGGAAATGATTGTTTGGGGGACTGGGGCTCCTAGACGCGAATTTCTCTACGTTGATGATCTTGCGGATGCCTGTGTGTTTCTAATGCAAAACGGGGTTCGTGAAGGTATGTATAACGTAGGTTGTGGTGAAGATATTACTATAAGAGATCTGGCTCAGAAAGTAATGGATGCTGTTGGGTTTGAGGGCGAGGTGATTTTTGATGCATCAAAACCAGATGGCACACCCCGCAAGTTGTTGGATGTCTCCCGAATGTCTAATCTTGGATGGAAACCGAAATTATCCTTGATCGATGGGCTCGCCAAGACATACGAAAATTACCTTGAAAATACGAAAGTAACGCTGTGAACAAAGAAAATAAAGTCGCCCTTATTACAGGTGTAACCGGCCAGGATGGCGCGTATTTGGCTGAGTTTTTGTTGGAAAAGGGGTATATCGTTCACGGTATTAAGCGCCGTACAAGCTTATTTAATACGGATCGAATAGACCATCTTTACCGGGATCAGCACGAAAAAAGTTTGCGATTTTTCCTGCATCACGGCGATATGACGGATAGTTCCAGCCTCACGCGGATTATTCAGAAAACGCAGCCCGACGAAATATATAATCTGGCTGCCCAAAGTCATGTTGCGGTTAGCTTTGAGGAGCCGGAGTATACCGCAAACTCCGATGCTTTGGGCGCGCTGAGGATTCTCGAGGCGTTAAGAATACTCGGCATGGAGAAAAAGACCCGTTATTATCAGGCTAGCACTTCTGAGCTGTATGGCCTTGTTCAGGAAATACCCCAAAAAGAAACGACACCGTTTTATCCCCGCAGTCCGTATGCCGTTGCAAAGCTTTATGCATACTGGATTACTGTGAACTACCGAGAAGCGTATGGGATGTACGCGTGTAACGGGATTCTTTTTAACCACGAAAGTCCGATACGTGGTGAAACGTTTGTCACGAGAAAAATTACTCGGGCACTTGCCCGTATTAAGCTTGGGCTTCAAGACTGCCTTTACCTTGGAAACCTTGATGCCAAACGCGATTGGGGGCATGCGAGGGATTACGTCGAAATGCAGTGGTTAATGCTTCAGCAGGAACAGCCGGAGGACTTTGTCATTGCATCTGGTGTGCAGTACAGCGTCCGTGATTTTGTGAATGCGGCGGCATGCGAACTCGGCATGAATATCTCTTGGAGTGGCCAAGGTGTTATGGAGAAAGGATATGATGAAAATGGAAAGCTAATTGTGGAAGTGGATCCACGATATTTTCGACCGACTGAGGTTGAGACGTTACTTGGCGACGCTACAAAGGCGAAAACCAAGCTGGCATGGCAGCCGAAAACAAGCTTTCAGGAGCTAGTGTCCGAGATGGTCATCGAGGATTTAAAAGCCGCTGAGAGAGATGAGCTTGTGAAGGCACATGGCTTTAAATATATGCGCTATAATGAGTAGAAAGCGCTGCGGAGTATTCTAAATCTATCCTTTTGGTACTCGAGTGAATAAATCATAAATGAGTGGTTTTATGAAATCATTTTCGGTTTTAAAAAAAACCGGATTATATTCCTTTATGTCAAATACAAGCTGGATTGTGTTTGAGAGTATTATCAGGGCAATTGTTGGGTTAACTGTAGGTGTTTTTATTGCCAGATATTTGGGGCCAGAAAATTTAGGGAAGCTTAGTTATTCAAGTGCAATTGTTGGGATGTTCGGTGTCTTAGCTGGACTGGGAATGGACAGCAATATTGTACGCGATTTGGTTAAAGAGAAAGACAGGGTCGGTGAGAAAATTGGAATAACTTTCTTTTTAAAGTTATCTGGTTCATTGATTGCTGTAATATGTTGCATATCATCTGTTTTTATTCTCAGGCCTAATGATGAAACGGTAGTAAGTATTACAATTATATTGTCGATGAGTATGTTCTTTTTGCCATTTGATGTTGTGAGCTTGTATTTTCAATCTATCGTTAAATCAAAGTATGCTGTATTGGCTAAATCATTCTCTTGTGTTCTATCTGCCATTCTAAGAATAATTCTTATTTTTAACGATTCTCCTCTAATATCCTTTGCTTGGGTTGGCTTGGCAGAAGCAATACTCTCTGCGGTAGCGCTTACGTATTTTTTCCTGTTAAAGAGAAATAAAGTCGGTTTCAGCTGGTCATACAAGTTTGAAACAGCGAAGAAAATACTGGCAGAGGGGTGGCCGCTGTTACTTTCTGCTGCCGGCGCTGCTCTTTATATGAGGGTGGACCTTGTTATGCTGGGGCAATTAAGTTCTAACCGCTCTGTAGGTATTTATACTGCAGCGCTCCGCATTTCAGAGATTTGGTATTTTCTGCCAGCAGCATTCATTTCGTCCCTACAGCCTTTTTTGGTTCGGGCGCGTGAGATAAGTCGAGATCTTTACATTTTTCGACTGCGTGTTTTGTATGAGTTTATGATTTTACTAAGTTTTATTGTCTCAATTTTTATTTTTCTATTTGCAGATTATTTGGTTCAGATAATTTATGGCCATCAATATCAAGAGACTGCCTTGGTGCTAAGAACCCATACTTGGGCGACAATGGCTGTCTTTTTAGGTGTTGCAAGCAGTCAGTATCTTGTTATTGAGAATTTACAAAGGATATCTTTTTATAGAACAGCTATTGGATTGGTAGTAAATCTTGTTATGAATGCTTTATTTATACCAATATGGGGTGCTTTTGGAGCGGCGTTTGCGACTGTCATATCTTTTTATATTTCTGCATTTTCTTTGATACTTTTTGATTCGTCACGAGGTCAATGTTTCATAATCAGTCGATCCATTCTGCCTCTTAATCTTATTAATTTCATAAGGGGAGCGAAAAATTATGCAAATTTTTAAAGAAATAATAAGTAATTTTGGGGGGAGAACGAAGCTCTACTCTTTGTTTTCTCTTCGGGACAAGGGGGACTTGCTTGAAATGGGTTGGTTCGAAAGTCGCAAGAAAGGTATTCCGATCATTGCGGAGGGGAACCCAATTCCATGGATTACCTACCCTTGTTTGATATTTCTGGAAGATAGGCTACCTAGCGGTATTTCTTCCGTATTTGAACACGTGACATGTGGCTCAGCATTATGGTGGACTGATCGCGCTGGGAAAGTGGCGACATGTGAACATGATTCAGTTTGGTATGACAGACTTTCCGCATCTTTACCCGCGAATGTAAAATCCAACCTGGTAGCTTTGGAATATGGAGGGGACTATTGTAAAAAAAGTATTGGGATATCGTGATTGTTTTGATGTCATATTCACAGATGGCCGAGATCGTGTAAATTGCGTTAAAAACTCTTTACCCGCTTTGTCAAGAAATGGTGTTCTTATAATCGATAACAGCAATGTTCCCGAATATGAGGAAGCATTGACTTTTATTTCTGAAAAAGAGTTCAAAATAATAGACTTTCCTGGTCCAATTAATATTCAGACGTGGAGAGCAAATATTTTTTACAATAATGATAATCTTCTTGGATTTTAGGAGGTCGGCTGTGAGATTTTTTTTGAACTCTTTGAGGTGGCTACTTGGGAAAAGGCTTCCTCTTATTGCGCGTATACTTGATCCGAATGCAAGGGTTTTTTATTCTCAAGAGGGCGAGGACGCTATCCTAGCTCGACTTTTTAGCGCGCAAAAGAATGGGTTTTATGTAGATGTTGGAGCCCATCATCCTAGAAGATTTTCGAACACGTTTCATTTTTATCAATCCGGTTGGACGGGCATTAATATAGAACCAAATCCATCAGCAGAAGCTGTTTTTAAGAAGCAAAGACCAAGGGATATAAATCTATGCGTCGGTGTTTCGGACTGTCCTGAAAAACTTGTATATTATGAATTTAATGATCCTGCACTTAATACATTTGACTCAGATTTGGCCCAGTCTCGAGATGAAACCGTCGTGTACACAATACTGACGACGCGAGAAGTAAATGTTGAAAGGCTAGATTCGATTCTGGAGAAGCATTTACCTTTTGGCGTTGATATTGACTTTATGTCAATAGATGTCGAAGGCTTAGATCTCAAGGTCTTAATGTCTAATGACTGGGTTAAGTATCGACCAAAATGTGTTTTAGTTGAGTGTTTGCTCCATGAAATTAGTTTTGAATATATTCAAAACAGTGACGTATATTCATTTTTGATGTCAAAGGGGTATGTTTTTTTCGCTAAGACTTATAACTCTTTTCTTTTTGTCGAAAAGAAATTTGCAGAATTAAAGGTGCTAACTAATTGAATTGTCCGGTAGCCTTATTCGCCTATCGTCGCATCCAACATTTGCGGTTGGTTGTGAAAAGCTTGCAGGAGAATACTCTTGCGAGTGAAACAGATTTATTTATTTTCTGTGATGGCGCCAAAAGTCCCGACGATGTTGATGCTGTAACAGAAGTCCGGTCGTTCTGCCGACGGGTTTCAGGCTTTCGCAGTGTTACCGTAATTGAGCGAGATCATAACCTGGGTTTATCGGCCTCTATTGTCGACGGCGTAAGTCAATTATGCAACGAGTACGGCTTTGTGGCCGTTGTAGAGGATGATGTAATAGTTTCGCGACATTTTCTGAGCTGGGTTAACGCAGCACTTAAAAAGTACGAACATGACACGAGAGTCTTCAGTGTTGGATGCTATGTATTTCCAACAGACAGAAAGTTGGAAAATAGCTTCTTTCTGTCTCTTCCGGATTGTTGGGGATGGGCTGTTTGGGGGCGAAGCTGGAAATTCTATCAGGCTGACGGTGCTAGCTTGCTTAGAGAATTGAAAGCAAGAAATTTACAAAGAAAATTCGATTTTGACGGTGCCTTTCCCTACACAGATATGCTGAAAAAGCAAATCGAAGGTAAGAATGATTCTTGGGCTATTCGTTGGTCCGCATCAGTTCTTCTGGCGGGGGGGCTGACTGTATATCCTGGGAAATCTATGACCCAAAATATAGGTTTTGATGGTACTGGAACACATTGCGGCGAAAATGATATTTATGATCAGTCGCTGTCCGAAACTTGCCCGGATTTACAGGATATTCCAGTTGTAGAATCTGACGAAGCTCGGGAGGCCTGGCGTGATTTTCTCTTGAAGTTAAAACGGGAAAACATAAGAGATAAAGTGCTTAGCCGAGTTGTAAGAAAAATAAAGAGATTATTGAAATGAGTTTTTTGAAAAAAATTTTACGAAACTGGATGCCTCCAATATTTGTCAAAGCTTACTCGTGCTATTTCAATCGTGGAATAGTGTTTCGTGGGAATTTTGAAAATTGGGAAGCTGCTCAGGAAGCCACTAAAGGTTACGAAGCAACTGAGATACTTGATAGAGTTAGGTGGGCTGCTAAGCAGGTTGTTGACGGACGGGCTAAGTCGGAGAGAGATGGCGTTATTTTTGATGCAATACCCTATCCTTTTCCCCTTATCGCGACATTGCTTCGTGCAGCGGTTGAGAATGGCAACCGTTTAAAGGTGTTAGACTACGGAGGGGCCCTTGGCAGTTCTTATTACCAGTGTCGAGATTTTCTTGAAGGCTTAAAAGATATTGAATGGGTTGTTGTTGAGCAGAAAAATTTTGTCAAAATCGGTAAAGAAGAATTCGAAAATGACCAACTTAAGTTTGCTCAGAGCTTGGCTGAAGTAGGTTCAAATTTTACTCCGGATGTAGCGCTGATATCAGGTACTTTACAGTATCTAAGTAACCCTGATGATTTATTAAAATCTATGGTTGCTCTTAAAGTTCCATATATTGTCGTTGATCGGACACCAATATTGGTGAATGGTAATACCATTATTTCAAGCCAGATTGTGCCAAAATCAATAAACAAATCTGAATATCCAATCCGGCTTTTTTCAGAGCAGGATATAAAGAAAAATATTGATAATGATTATGAGGAAATATCGTCTTTTGGCGCGCTGGATGGTACTATTGGTTTCGGAAAGCTTTTGTCGAATTTTAAAGGATATATTTTCAAGAGAAAAAATATTTAAATAATGTTCAGAAATTATTTCCTTTGATTCGAAATGGTGATTTTTATTTGATGTTTTACTGTTCTCGTAAATGATTTAGTCTTTTATGTGGATGGTGATAATTTCCCGTCTGATATACTTATACTAAGATATCCTGCGCAAAGTATTGAAGAATTTAAGCTATGGGGTGCAGGGTAGCATCTAGGCTCATACCTCGCAGCGAATATTTAAACTGGTTCTATTGATCCGCCCCCCCCAATTTCGGACCTCTCAATTCATATTGAGAGAAGTACTTTCTTAATGGCTTGTCGGTTTACTGTGCGTTGGCATAGTAAACCTGTGGGAAAAGCGGAACCGGGCGTGGCAGAAGAAGAACGGGACGAACCGCAACGCGGTGGCGCAAATGCCGCGCAGGCGGCAATGCAGGAAATTACAGAGCGTGAACTGCGTATCATCAGGATACGACGCAGGCGGCGAAGTATGTTGATCGTTGTCCTATCTACGTTCTTAACATTTTCCGCAGCATTGGCGACGATGTTACTAATCCAATCAAATCTCGATTTCAGTCGAAATATGATTAGGAGTCCCGAAGTTCGTGTAATGGGTTTTGACGGGGCCACGCTTGAGATTGTAAGGGGAAGATACAGTCAGGATGTTTCGCTGACGACAATTCCAGAAAGAATACAAAACGTATTTGTCGCTGCATCTGATCCCGATTTCTACGGCCATCTGGGCGTGACTGTTAGTGATTTCATCCGGATTTTCAAAAGTAATGACGTCCCCGGATCAACCATAACAATGAAGGTGGCCCGAAGCTTCTTTAAAACCCCGGAAGTCAGTTCTGGCCGCCATTTGCAGGAACTTCTTGTCGCTTTATGGCTTGAGCTGAAATTTAACAAGAAGACCATACTGCGCAGTTACCTTGAACGTACTTATATGGGGCGCGGTATTTTTGGGATTACTGCGGCATCACGCATCTGGTACGGCAGCCCAGCAGAGCGGATAACATTGCATCAGGCTGCAGTTTTAGCTGCAGCGATGAATGACCCTATCAAGTTCGATCCTCTATACCATCCCAGTGATGCCGCGAATGCGGCCAATGAAATTCTCCTGAATATGGGGCGTTACAAGTATATCGAGCTTGATCGTGTTTCAGCCCTCACTTTGTTAAAGCCAAAGCTGGACGTCCAGTACGAGGATGGGGTGGTATCAAGCTACGTCGTCGATATGGTCATGAACGAAGTCGCCGAGCGTATTGGCTATACAAGTCGTGATATCGAAGTTACCACCAGCATTGATTTGTCAGTTCAAAGACAAGCACAGAAGGTTGTGCGCGAAGTTGCCAATTTGCGATTGAAGCCAAACGGAGTTAATCAGGCGGCATTGATTTCAATAAGTCCAGATGGCCGCGTTCGCGCGATTGTCGGAGGGGTAACATACAGCCCATTCCATCCCAACCGTGCGTGGGATGTAAAACATTTTCCAGGTCGAATGATCAAAATTATCCCTTACTATTACGCCCTGAACGAGAATAGTGATCCGGCGCAGTGGGTGAGGGACAATCGCATGGCGGCAGGGGGGTGGCGCCCGGTCAATCCTGATCATGAATATCGCGGTCAGATTTCTCTACGCGAAGCATTTGTGCGTGACGTGAACACTGTTCCGGTAAATTTGGCGGATCAGTTTGGTCTCTTGAATGTTCGCAACTATGCTCGGGAAATCGGTATCAAGAGCCCATTGTCAAACGACATACGAACAGTTGTCGGGCTCGATCCTGTGACACTCGCCGATATTGCTTCTATCCATGCTTTACCCCAGAATTCTGGTCAACCGGTACAATTAAGCTTGGTGAACAAGGTGATGTTTGTGGCCACAAATGAAGTGGTTTACCAACGTGTTCAACAAGCAGCACCGTCACGTTTGACAGACGCTGCCACTCAGGGGGCATATACCCTGTTTTCCAGTGTCACAGACCCCCGGCTTCGTCTAGACCGGCCGTTTGCGGGATATGGTACAGCCGAAACCGGTGCATCGGATGCATGGTATACTGGTTTTACGTCCGACCTGATTACGGTCGTTTGGGCTGGGAATGACGATAATAGCCGAATTCCGCAAATCCGCGGCGATGTAGAGCTTGCGTCTCTTTGGCGGTTATTTATGCTGGATGCACATGATGGTTTACCAATTCGTTCGATGATTCGAGCTGCATCACAACGACGCCGTGAGAATAATGGCGTAACGGATATGTGGAAAAGCGATTTGTTGAACGAAAAGCGGTAAAATCATCGAATGAGCAGGGGATTGGGGTCTTCTGCCGACGTTGGGGCATAACCTGTAAATTTCAGTCGAAACGGCTGAGTGATGCTGTTTGACGCTTTGTGTCGCCTGTCTTCTGTCTGTCTGGCTGATACGTTGACAGATCGGTCGTTCACGGGCACAAACCGGCGTCCCTATTTGATATCAAAGGTGCTTAGTGGCCCAAAGACCATTTAAACGACGGCAAACCGTGCGCAAGGGTGCAACGACGCCGCGCAAACGCAAGAAGCGTGCTAGTAGCGGTAGCAGCACAAGCAGCAAGAAAAGCGGGTCGGGCATTTTAAGCAAGCTTGGTGGGATGATCCCCGGGCCCGAGGCGATTGCACGTTTTATTGTTATTATGGGGATCTGGGCGCTGGTTATTGCTGGCGGAGTGGTTGCCTATTACGGTTACGGACTGCCTGAAAAGGTAAGTTTCGAGGTTGCCAGCGAACGTAAGCCTTCCATCCGCGTGGTTAGTGTTGATGGTGTTGTACTTGGCTCTTACGGTGATCGTTATGGTAGCCCGGTAGAGGTCGGAGATCTGCCGGACTATGTCGGACAGGCGTTTGTTTCCATCGAAGATCGCCGGTTTTACGATCACTTTGGTATTGATATTCTGGGGGTTCTGCGTGCCAGCTGGGTCAATCTGACATCCGGTCGTATCGCAGAAGGCGGCAGTACGATCACCCAGCAGCTCGCAAAAAACCTATTCCTGTCACCTGAACGCAATTTCGGCCGCAAAATCGAAGAAGTCCTTCTGGCGCTTTGGCTGGAATTCAAATTTTCCAAGCAACAGATTCTGTCGCTTTACCTGAACCGTATTTATTTCGGATCGGGGATGTATGGCATAGATGCCGCGTCCCGGCACTATTTCGGAACCGACCCACGACGACTTAATCTTTATGAGGCAGCGGTTCTGGCCGGACTACCAAAGGCGCCAAGTCGTTACAACCCGCTGGTTGATCCAGAAGATTCCGCAAAACGTGCCAATATTGTTCTCGATGCTATGGCATCAAACGGCGTGATTACTGGCGCGCGTGCCGAGCGCGCCAAACAGCGGACTGTCCGTACCACTCGACAGGGAAAAAGCGGGCCCGGTGTTCGGTATTTTACCGATTGGGTGCTTGATCGTGTCCGTGATTACATCGGTTACGTTGATCAGGATCTGACGATCAACACCACACTTGATTCCCGTCTTCAGGAAATTGCCGAACTCAATCTTGAACGTGCTTTGGCAAGCCCCGTTGCGCAGCAAAAGCATGTAGGGCAGGCATCCCTTCTGGCGATGACCCCGGATGGGGCCATTCGCGCAATGGTTGGGGGGCGCAACTATTTCGAAAGCCAGTACAACCGTGTGACACAGGCACGGCGCCAGCCCGGTTCCGTGTTCAAACTGTTTGTGTATCTGGCAGCCTTGGATAAGGGGATCGGGTCGAACGACTGGATGCGCGACATGGCAATATCCGTTAACGGATGGGAACCGCGAAACTTTGATCGCAAGCACCATGGCACCATGTCGATCCGCGATGCGGTGGCAACATCGAATAATTCAATCGCGGTTCAGGTCGCCATGGAAGTCGGGTTGGATAATGTGATCAAAAAGGCTCACGATATGGGCGTTTCTGCCAAACTCGGACGTGAACCAAGTCTCGCACTGGGAACCAGCGAGGTTTCGATGCTTGAGCTGACCGGTGCCTATGCCATCGTCGCCAATGGCGGATTTTCGGTGTTTCCGCATGCGATCCGTAAAATTGTCGGTCAGGGCGGCGAAGTTATATATGAGCGCAATGACGAATTTCCTGTCCGTCTGATGAACCCGCTGCACGCGGGGGAAATGAACAATATGTTGTCATCTGTCGTTGCCAAGGGCACGGGACGCAATGCGATAATTGATCGCCCTGCTGCGGGCAAGACGGGCACGACATCGGATTCCCGTGATGCGTGGTTCATTGGCTATACCGCTGAACTGGTTGCAGGGGTCTGGATGGGGAATGATAACGGCAGTCCGATGGATGATGTGTCTGGCGGAGACCTTCCAGCCAAGCTTTGGCATGATTTCATGCTGCATGCTCATCAGAACCTGCCGGTCCGCTCACTTGGCAAGGCCGCGCTTGCGCGGTCGCAAAAAGTGGGCGAAGACGGTAGTTGGCGTGACTTTACTTCTGGTTTCACAACCGGCAACAAAAAGCAGTAACTGGCTTTGACACAATGACCTGAGCCCTTAAAACTCCTCCAGAAATGAGTAGAGTCTGTCATCAGTAAGGAGACAGACTAGATGAAGTGATCACGGTTCACAGAAGAGCAGATTATCGGGATTATCCGGGAGCAGAAAAGCGGTCAGAAGACTGAGGATGTTTGTCGTCGTCATGGTTATCGGAAGCGACATTCTATAAATACCAAGGCAAATACGGCGGTATGGACATCTCTGATGCCAAACGTTTGAAGGCTCTGGAGGATGAGAATACCAGGCTGAAGAAGCTTCTGGCCGATCAAATGCTGGACAATGCCATGCT